>NZ_RFFN01000001.1 GCF_003696315.1 Pseudomonas songnenensis
GCGAGGCTGCTCCCCTTTTGCTTGTATGCGACAGCGTGTTCCGATCAGTCCTGATGCAGCACGCAGCGATTGCGGCCGCCGTTCTTGGCCTGGTACAGCGCGCGATCAGCCTGCTGCAGCAGACGCTCGTAGTCCGGATGGCCATCGTGTACCGCCATACCGACGCTGACCGTCACCTGGAGCACGTCGCCACTGGAAAGGCGGAAGTGTTCGCGGGCGATGCGTTCGCGCAGTTTCTCAGCGGCTGCCAGCGCCTTGTTGGCATCGATATCCACCAGTACCAGCAGGAACTCTTCGCCTCCCAGGCGGAAGGCGTAGTCGCCGCCGCGGGTGTTGCTGGCCAGCAGTGCGCCAACCTGTTGCAGGACCTGATCCCCGGCTTCGTGGCCATAGGTGTCGTTGATGCGCTTGAAGTGATCGACGTCGATGGCCAGCACGCCGAAGGCGTTGTTCGACTGACGCGCGTAGAGCACTTCCTTGGCCATTACCACCGGCAGGAATTTGCGATTGAGCAGGCGCGTCAGCACGTCACGGCCGGCTTCCAGATCATTGGCCTGCTCGAACAGGCTGTCGAGCAGGAATTTGATCGAACGCGTCTGTTCGCGAATCTGATGCAGCTTGCCCAGGCGTCCACCGGCATCTTCCAGCGCGGCGATGGCCTTGAGCTCCTCATCGATCTGCGTGATGTAGTCGAGGATGCTCGCGCTTTCCGGCGAGCCCTGGAAGGCATGGGATGCCTTGTGGCGGAACCACAGGCCGAACTCGGACCCCGCCAGCTGCGGCAACGCGCCGGTGAGGTTGCCGATGGCCAGGTCGAACATCAGCTGGTTCTCCCAGTCCAGCAGTGCGGCGCGCTGGCGTTCCTTCTCGACGCCGATGTTCTGTGACACGGAGAACAGCCGATAGGCTTCCTCCGCGCGGGAGTTGCGGTCGTGGGACTGGGAATAGGCGAAGCAGATGATCTCTACCGCCAGGTCGATCAGATCGGCACCCATGCGCGCGGCCTTGCGCCTGATCGGCTCGGCGAGTTCGCGTTGTTCCAGCAACTCGCGCAGGCGGCCCTTGAGCGAGCGCGACCCGCGCAGCACCAGGCTGACCGGAATCTCGATACGCGCATGGATCTCACCAACCTTGCGCTGCAGGTCGACCACGGCGTCGAGGTCGCTGTGGGCCGTTGACGAGCACACCGTGACGATCCACTTCTGCATCGATTTGCCGAGGCGGTTCTTCACCTGGTCGTGGGACAGGAAACTGGCCGAGTGCGGGTCGGCCAGCATCTGCGCATAGAAATGCTCGGCCAGTTCGCCACATTTTTCTTCGGCAACGGCCTGCAGTGCAGCAGCCGCTTCGGTCGGGTAGCCGTCGAGCAGGCGCAGCCATTCGGCGACCAGCTGGTGGTTGGGTATTTGCTGCATAGGGGACTCGCTAAGATGGGCGGACGTCCCTGCCCTGCCCCGGCGTATTGATCAGAGGGTCGAACGACCCTGAGCTTCAAGCTCGCTGACCTGTGCGTTGATCCAGTCTTCGGCGCGCTGGTTGAGTTCGGCGATGGCGCGCGGGCTTTCGCTGTCAGCGAACATGGGCTGGCCGATAACGACCTGAATGGTGCCGGGTCGCTTGCCCCAGCCCGCCTTCGGCCAGAACATGCCGGCGTTGTGGGCGATGGGCAGCACCGGCAGACCGGCGTTCACCGCCAGTGCGGCGCCGCTGCGCGAGAACTTGCCCTGTTCTCCCACAGGCACGCGGGTGCCTTCGGGGAAGATCAGCACCCAGGCGCCCTGCTCCAGGCGCTCGTGACCCTGCTTGGCAACCTGGCGCAGCGCCGCCTTGGGGTTGTCGCGATCGATGGCGATCGGCTTGAGCAGCATGATTGCCCAGCCGAAGAACGGCACCCGCAGCAGCTCGCGCTTGAGCACCTGGGTCAGCGGCTCGAAGTAGGCCGAGAGAAAGAAGGTTTCCCAGGTGCTCTGATGCTTGGCCAGGATCACGCAGGGACGCGCGGGTACGTTCTCCGCACCTTGCACCTCGTAGCGCAGGCCGACCAGCGTCTTGCCCAGCCAGACGGCGCAGCGGCACCAGTTCTGTACCACGAAGCGATAGCGCGCGCGGAACGCCATGAACGGGGCGAACACCAGGCTCACCAGACACCAGGCGAATGCGGTGAAGGCCAGCATGAAATAGAACAGGGCGATACGAACGGGTAACAGGAGGCTCATCGAGAACTCTCGAGTAGATGATCGACAACAGCGGCCAGGTCGTCGAAGACCTGGGTACCCGGCGGCAACGTACCCTCCAGGGTGCGCAGGCCCTTGCCGGTCCTGACCAGGTAGGGCACGCCGCCGAGCAACATCCCGGCATGCAGATCGCGGTGGCTGTCGCCTACCACCGGCACGCCCTTCAGGTCCGCCAGGCCGAAGTGCTCGGCGATGGTGCGAAACATCCCGGGTTTCGGTTTGCGGCAGTTGCAGCCATCGTCCGGACCGTGCGGGCAGTGCACGATCAGATCGATACGTCCGCCCTGCTCCATCACCAGCTGCTGCATCTTGAAATGCATGTCACCGAGGGTGCTGAGGTCGAACTTGCCGCGCGCGACACCCGACTGGTTGGTGGCAACCGCCACCGTCCAGCCGGCCTTGCACAACCGCGCGATGGCTTCCAGCGAACCGGGAATGGGGATCCACTCCTCCAGCGACTTCACGTACTCGTCGGAGTCCTCGTTGATCACGCCATCGCGATCGAGCACGATCAGCTTCACGGGCTTAGCCAAGTGCGGAAATATCGGCAACGCCAAGGAACAGTCCTCTCAGCCGGGCCAGCAAGGCGTAACGGTTGGCACGCACCGAAGCGTCTTCGGCGTTCACCAGCACCGCCTCGAAGAAGGCATCCACCGGGCCGCGCAGGTGCGCCAGGCGCTCCAGCGCCTCGCGGTACTGACGCGCCGCGGCCAGCGGTTGCACCGCCTGCTCGGCCTGCTGAATGGCCGAGTACAGCGAGAACTCGGTGGCGTTGTCGAACCAGCGTGGCTCGACCGCTTCCGGCAGCTTCGCATCGAACTTGCTCAGCAGGTTGGAGACGCGCTTGTTGGCGGCGGCCAGTGCTGCAGCTTCCGGCAAGGTGCGAAACGCCTGTACCGCCTGCACACGCTGGTCGAAGTCCAGCGCCGAACCCGGCTGCACGGCACGCACCGAGAGGTAGGCAGCAACGTCGACACCCTCGTCCTCGTAGCGTGCGCGCAGGCGGTCGAAGATGAATTCCAGCACCTGATCGGCGAGCCCGACGCTTTTCACCTGACCACCGAACTGACCGATGGCGAAGTTCACCGCTTCGACCAGATCCAGATCCAGACGCTTCTCGATGAGGATGCGCAGCACGCCAAGGGCGGCACGGCGCAGGGCGTAGGGGTCCTTGGAGCCGGTCGGCAGCATGCCGATGCCGAAGATCCCGACCAGGGTGTCGAGCTTGTCGGCCACGGCCACGGCCGCGCCGGTGAGCGTGCTTGGCAGCTCGCCGCCGGCACCGCGCGGCATGTACTGCTCGTTCAGTGCCAGCGCCACGTCTTCCGGCTCGCCGTCGTTGAGTGCGTAGTAGTAACCGGCGATGCCCTGCATCTCCGGGAACTCGCCGACCATTTCGGTGGCCAGGTCGCACTTGCAGAGCAGTCCGGCGCGCTCGGCACGCTGCTTGTCGCCACCGGTACGTTCGGCGATCAGTCCGGCCAGGCGCGAGACGCGCTCGGCCTTGTCATAGACGGTGCCGAGCTGGGCCTGGAACACCACGTTCCTCAGGCGATCGTTGAAGCTGTCGAGCTTCTGCTTCTTGTCCTGCTTGAAGAAGAACTCGGCATCGGTCAGACGCGGGCGCACCACCTTCTCGTTACCGGAGACGATCTGCGCCGGGTCCTTGGATTCGATGTTGGCCACGGTGATGAAGCGCGGCAGCAGCTTGCCGTTGGCATCCAGCAGGCAGAAGTACTTCTGGTTGTCCTGCATGGTGGTGATCAGCGCTTCCTGCGGGACTTCGAGGAAGCGTTCCTCGAACGAGCAGACCAGCGGCACCGGCCACTCGACCAGCGCAGTCACTTCATCGAGCAGCGCCGGCGGCACGATGGCCGTACCGTTCTGCTCGGCCGCCAGCTGCTCGACGCGCTTGGCGATCAGCTCGCGGCGCTCGGCGAAGTCGGCGATCACATGGGCGCCGCGCAGGTCTTCCAGGTAGCTGGACGGCTTGGAAATGTGCACCTGGCCCGGGCTGTGGAAGCGGTGGCCGCGGGATTCGCGTCCGGCGCGCTGGGCGAGGATCTCGCAATCGATCACCTGCTCACCGAAGAGCATCACCAGCCACTGGGTCGGGCGGACGAACTCTTCCTTGCGTGCGGCCCAGCGCATGCGCTTGGGGATCGGCAGGTCGTTCAGCGATGCTTCGACGATGCCAGGCAGCAACTGGCTGGCGGGCTGGCCTTCGATGGTGCGGCTGAACTTGAGCTTCGGCCCGCTACGATCGATCTCGGCGAGGTCCACGCCGCACTTGCGGGCAAAGCCCAGGGCGGCCTGGGTCGGCTCGCCGTCAGCGTCGAAGGCAGCCTGCATCGGCGGACCGTCGAGGTTGATGCTGCGGTCCGGCTGCTGGGTCGCCAGCTGTTCGACCAGCACGGCCAGGCGACGCGGCGCGGCATAGGCCTGCGTCTTGACGAAGCCGAGGCCTGCGTCCTTCAGGCCCTTCTCGATACCGGCGCAGAAGGCTTCGGCCAGCTTGGCGAGCGCCTTTGGTGGGAGTTCTTCGGTACCCAGTTCGACGAGAAAATCCAGTGCACTCATTCTGCAGCCTCCAGCTTGGCCAGCACTTCGTCACGCAGTTCGGGGGTGGCCATGGGGAAGCCGAGTTTGGCCCGGGCCAGCAGGTAGCTCTGGGCGATCGAACGCGCCAGGCTGCGCACGCGCAGGATGTACTGCTGGCGCGCGGTGACCGAAATGGCGCGACGGGCATCGAGCAGGTTGAAGGTGTGCGAGGCCTTGACCACCATCTCGTAGGCCGGCAGCGGCAGCTCGGCGGCCATCAGCCGGTTGGCTTCGCTCTCGTAGAAATCGAAGAGTTCGAACAGCTTCGGTACATTGGCGTGCTCGAAGTTGTAGGTCGACTGCTCCACTTCGTTCTGGTGGAACACGTCGCCATAGGTCACGGTGCCGAACGGGCCGTCGGCCCAGATCAGGTCGTAGACCGAGTCGACGCCCTGCAGGTACATGGCCAGGCGTTCGAGGCCGTAGGTGATCTCACCGGTGACCGGGTAGCACTCGACGCCGCCGACCTGCTGGAAGTAGGTGAACTGGGTGACTTCCATGCCGTTGAGCCAGACTTCCCAGCCCAGACCCCAGGCGCCGAGAGTCGGCGATTCCCAGTTGTCCTCGACGAAGCGTACGTCGTGCACCGAGGTGTCGACGCCGATGCGGCGCAGCGACTCCAGGTACAGGTCCTGGATGTTGTCCGGGTTGGGCTTGAGCACCACCTGGAACTGGTAGTAGTGCTGCAGACGGTTGGGGTTCTCGCCATAGCGGCCATCGGCCGGGCGGCGCGAAGGCTGAACATAGGCGGCGTTCCAGGTCTCGGGACCGATGGCGCGCAGGAAGGTGGCGGTGTGGAATGTACCGGCGCCCATTTCCATGTCATAGGGCTGCAGGACCACGCAACCCTGCTCGGCCCAGTAGCTTTGCAGGGCGAGGATCAGGTCTTGGAAGGTGCGCACGGCAGGCGTAGTCTGGCTCAAAATTTCACCTGTGCTGGGCTTCGACAGAAAGCCTCGAAGTATACCCCCCGCATGGTCGCGCTTGCGATGGTTTCGGCCATTGGACGAGGCCTGCGCAAGGAGACCACATGCCACGTTGCGCCTGGTGCGGCACGGATCCGCTGTACATCGACTACCACGATCGCGAATGGGGCGTGCCAACTCGCGATCCGCAGGTGCTGTTCGAATTCCTCTTGCTCGAAGCCTTTCAGGCCGGTCTCTCGTGGATCACCGTACTGCGCAAGCGTGAGCGCTATCGACAGGTACTGTTCGGCTTCGATGCCGCGCGCCTGGCGCGCATGAGCGACGCCGAGATCGACGAACGCATGCAGGACCCCGGCATCATCCGCAACCGGCGCAAACTCGAGGCAGCGCGCAGCAACGCGCGCGCCTGGTTGCAGCTGGAGGATCCGGTAGGCTTCATCTGGTCTTTCGTCGATGGCCAACCAAGGATCAACCGCTTCGAGCGCCTGGATCAGGTGCCGGCCGTCTCGCCGGAGGCGCATGCCATGAGCAAGGGGCTGAAGAAGGCCGGCTTCAGTTTCGTCGGGCCGACCATCTGCTACGCGTACATGCAGGCCTGCGGACTGGTCATGGACCACCTCACCGACTGCGAGCGGTATGCCGAGCTGGCCCGCAGCGGCTGATCCATTGCAGGGCGGTGCTGCCAAGATGCAAGGCATTGCGGCGGCTGCGCCTGAAAGCTGACCGCGGTTGCAGGTAGACTAGGCGACCTGAAAATTTCGGAGTGCGGTGTGGAAAAGCTCAAAGGTGCCCTGGTCGTCGGCTCCCTGCGACTCTTCGCTCGACTGCCCTGGCGCATGGTCCAGGGCCTGGGCGCGATGATCGGCTGGCTGATGTGGAAGCTGCCGAACCGCTCGCGTGAGGTGGCGCGGATCAATCTGCAAAAGTGCTTTCCCGAACTGAGTGCCGTGGAGCTCGAAGCGCTGCTCGGCCGCACGCTGCGTGAAACCGGCATGACCTTCACCGAAAGCGCCTGCGCCTGGATCTGGCCGGCGCAGAAGACCCTCGGTCTGGTCCGTCAGGTCGAAGGCCTTGAAGTGCTGCAGGCGGCGCTGGCGTCCGGCAAGGGCGTGGTCGGCATCACCAGCCACCTCGGCAACTGGGAGGTGCTGAATCACTTCTACTGCGAGCAGTGCAAGCCGATCATTTTCTATCGCCCGCCTAAGTTGAAGGCCGTGGACGAACTGCTGCAGCAACAGCGCGTGCAACTGGGCAATCGGGTCGCGCCGTCGACCCGCGAAGGCATTCTCAGCGTCATCAAGGAAGTCCGTCGTGGCGGCGCCGTGGGCATCCCGGCCGATCCGGAACCGAGCGAAGGCAGCGGTATCTTCGTGCCTTTCTTCGCCACCCAGGCGCTGACCAGCAAGTTCGTGCCGGGCATGCTCGCCGGGGGCAAGGCGGTTGGCGTTTTTCTTCACGCGTTGCGCCTGGAGGACGGTTCGGGCTACAAGGTGATCCTCGAGGCGGCGCCCGAAGGGATGTACAGCGAGGATGCCGAAACCGGCGTTGCGGCGATGAGCGCAATGATCGAGAAGTACGTGCGCGCCTACCCCAGCCAATACATGTGGACCATGAAGCGCTTCAAGAAACGCCCTGCCGGCGAGAAGCGCTGGTACTGACCGAATAACAACGACAAGGACGATCGTATGCGCAATCAGCGACAGCATCCACGTACCAACATGAAGTGCCGCATCCGCATTGCGCATCCGGCGTTTGGCGAGGTTTTCGCCCATACCCGTGATCTGTCGGACGGCGGTGTCTACGTGCGCCATCCCGAACTGGTGGTACTGCAACCGGGTGCGATGGTCACGGGGCAGGTGCAGGACCTGCCGATCCCGGCGCCGGAACTGCGGATGGTGGTGATGCGGGTCGATGCCGAAGGGGTCGGCCTGCAGTTCGTGCGCGAGGACTGACTCCTCGGCGCACGACGCTGCCGCTTCAGTCAGGCGTCAGCCGGTCGAGCCGGCGCAGGAACACGCTCATTTCCTTTTCCGCCTGCTTGTCGCCCTGGGCGTTCGCCGCGGCAATGCCGCGTTCCCAGGCCTGGTGGGCGCCCGTCTTGTCGCCATCGGCCTGCAGCGCCTTGCCCAGCAGTTTCCAGGCGGCGGAATATTTCGGATCGAGTTCGACGCAGCGACGCAAGTGCTGCGCTGCCCGGCCCGGCTGCCCGGCATCCATGTAGCCCTTGCCGAGGCCGAAGCGCAGCATCGGATTATCCATGCCTTGAGAGAGCATCTTTTCCAGTGATTCGAGCATCTTCGGACCTTTTTGCAGCGCGGCGCCCAGGGAGGTTTTCTTACTTTAGTGCAAAGCGATTACCGGCAAAGGCTGCCAGCATACGCCATTGGTCTTAGCCGTTGCGCCCGTATCGTGCCGGCAGCCTGTGACGGCTGTGTGGCGTTTCAGTGCGCTTCGTTGACCGCGCTGAGAAACTCCCGGGTGCGTTCCTCCTGCGGGTTGTTGAACAGCTTGTCCGGACTGCCCTGTTCGTGAATCCGACCCTGATGGAAGAAGCACACCCGGTCGGCGAATTCGCGGGCGAAGCCCATCTGGTGGGTGACCATCAGCATCGTCAGATTGTGCGCCTCGCCGAGGCGGCGGATCACGTTCAGCACCTCGCCGCACAGTTCCGGATCCAGCGCCGAGGTCACTTCGTCGAACAGCATCACCTTCGGCCGCATCGCCAGCGCCCGGGCAATCGCCACGCGTTGCTGCTGGCCGCCGGAATAGCCGCGCCGGGAAGTGTTCCAGCTTGTCCTCCAGGCCGACCGGCGATTGATAAAACAAAACGACCCGCCAGTTGGCGGGTCGTCTATCAAGCGGAACAGCTGATCAGAAAAAGGTCAGTCCAGCCTGGAACAGCCGTTCCACGTCGCGAATGTGTTTCTTGTCGACGAGGAACAGGATGACGTGGTCGCCCGATTCGATACGCGTATCGTCATGGGCAATCAGCACCTGATCGTCGCGGATCACCGCGCCGATGGTGGTTCCCGGTGGCAGCGCGATCTGCTCGATGGCGCGGCCGACCACCTTGCTCGAGCGTGGATCGCCATGGGCGATCACCTCGATGGCTTCGGCCGCACCGCGACGCAGTGAGTGGGCGCTGACGATGTCGCCGCGGCGGACGTGGGTCAGCAGCGTGCCGATGGTAGCCAGTTGCGGGCTGATGGCGATGTCGATTTCGCCGCCCTGGACCAGGTCGACGTAGGCCGGGTTGTTGATGATGCACATCACCTTGCGCGCGCCCAGCCGCTTGGCCAGCAGCGAGGACATGATGTTGGCCTCGTCGTCGTTGGTCAGCGCGAGGAAGACGTCCGCTTCGTTGATGTTCTCCTCGACCAGCAGATCGCGATCCGATGCACTGCCCTGCAGGATGATGGTGCTGTCCAGGGTGTCGGAGAGGTAGCGACAGCGCGCCGGGTTCATCTCGATGATCTTGACCTGGTAACGGCTTTCGATGGCCTCCGCCAGCCGCTCGCCGATGTGACCGCCGCCGGCGATGACGATGCGCTTGTAGTTCTCGTCGAGGCGGCGCATCTCGCTCATCACCGCGCGGATATGACCTTTGGCGGCGATGAAGAACACCTCGTCATCGGCCTCGATCACCGTGTCGCCCTGCGGCAGGATGGCGTGGTTGCGGCGGAAGATGGCCGCCACGCGCGTGTCGACGTTGGGCATGTGGCGACGCAGCTGGCGCAGCTCCTGGCCGACCAGCGGACCGCCGTAATAGGCGCGCACCGCGACCAGCTGCGCCTTGCCGCCCGCGAAGTCGATCACCTGCAGCGAACCGGGATGCTCGATCAGGCGCTTGATGTAGTTGGTGACCACCTGCTCGGGGCTGATCAGCACGTCCACGGGGATCGCTTCGTTGTTGAACAGGCCTGAGTGCACCAGATAGGCCGATTCGCGCACCCGGGCGATCTTGGTCGGCGTATGGAACAGCGTGTACGCCACCTGACAGGCGACCATGTTGGTTTCGTCGCTGTTGGTCACCGCCACCAGCATGTCAGCATCGTCCGCGCCGGCCTGGCGCAGCACGGTGGGAAACGAGCCGCGGCCCTGGATGGTGCGGATGTCCAGGCGATCGCCGAGGTCGCGCAGGCGGTCGCCGTCGGTGTCCACCACGGTGATGTCGTTGGCTTCGCTGGCGAGGTGTTCGGCGAGGGTGCCGCCGACCTGGCCGGCGCCGAGAATGATGATCTTCACGCGATCACTCCTGAAAGGCGGACGCTTGCCGCCGCTTCCATGTTGGGCCCGCGCGCATTGCGCCGGGGTTTCGACTCACCCACTGACGCCACGTGGCTGCGCTGCGATCTTGATCAGCTTGGCATAGTAGAAGCCGTCGTGGCCGTTCTCCTGCGGCAGCAGCTGGCGCCCGTGCGTCTGTGGCAGGCCGAAGCTGCCCGCCAGATCCAGTTCACGGGCGCCCGGTGTGCGTTCGAGGAAGGCAGCGATCACCTCACGGTTCTCGGTCGGCAGCACGGAGCAGGTGGCATAGAGCAGGACGCCACCGACGTCCAGCGTCGGCCACAGCGCGTCGAGCATCTCGCCCTGCAGCACGGCAAGCGGAGCAATGTCGTCGGCCTGGCGGGTCAGCTTGATGTCCGGATGCCGACGGATCACGCCGGTGGCCGAGCAAGGTGCATCGAGCAGGATGCGCTGGAACGGCTTGCCGTCCCACCAGCGATCGGTGGCGCGGGCATCGTCGGCAATCAGCTTTGCATCCAGTCTCAGGCGCTCGAGGTTTTCGCGTACGCGGACCAGCCGCTTGGGCTCCAGATCCAGCGCGATCAACTCGGCCAGCTCTGGCTCGCGTTCGAGCAGGTGGCAGGTCTTGCCGCCCGGTGCGCAGCAGGCGTCCAGCACCCGCTGGCCCGGCGCCAGGTCGAGCAGCGAGGCGGCCAGCTGCGCGGCCTCGTCCTGCACGCTGACCCGTCCTTCGGCAAAGCCCGGCAGCTGGTGCACATCGCACGGCGCGGCCAGGCGAATGCCGTCCTCGCTGAACTCGCAGGGATGCGCTTCGATGCCGGCGCTCTGCAGCTCGGCAAGGTATCCATCCCGGCTGACCTGACGGCGGTTGACCCGCAACATCATCGGTGGATGGGCATTATTGGCCGCGCAGATGGCTTCCCAGTGCTCCGGCCAGTGGGCCTTGAGCGCCTTCTGCAGCCAGCGCGGATGGGCGACGCGGATCACCGGATCGTGTTCCAGTTCGGCCAGCAGGGCTTCGCCTTCGCGCTGGGCACGGCGCAGCACGGCATTGAGCAGGCCCTTGGCCCAGGGCTTCTTCAGCTTGTCGACGCAGCCGACGGTTTCGCCGATGGCCGCATGGGCCGGAATGCGGGAATAGAACAGCTGGTACAGGCCCACCAGCAACAGCGCCTCGACGTCACGATCGGCAGCCTTGAACGGCTTCTGCAGCAGCTTGTCGGCCAGGCCGGCCAGGCGTGGCTGCCAGCGCGCAGTGCCAAAGGCCAGGTCCTGGGTCAGGCCGCGGTCGCGGGCGTCGACCTTGCCGAGCACCTCCGGCAGGCTGCTGCCCAGCGAGGCCTTGCCTGATAGCACGGCGCTCAGCGCACGGGCAGCGGCCAGGCGCGGGTTCATTGGCCGAGCACCAGGCCGGGGGCGAACTGCTCGCGGCGGCTGTTGTACAGGTCGCCGAAGCCAAGCGGCTTGCCGCCGGGCAGTTGCAGGCGAGTCAGCGACAGGGCGCCTTCACCGCAGGCAACGGTCAGCCCGGTCTTGCTCGCTTCGAGGATGCGTCCGGGCTCGCCATGACCTTCGCCGAGGCGTGCGGCATGAATCTTCAGCGTTTCGCCGTTCAGCGTGCTGTGGCAGATCGGCCAGGGGTTGAAGGCGCGAATCAGACGTTCCAGCTCGACCGCCGGGCGTGTCCAGTCGATGCGTGCCTCGTCCTTGCTCAGCTTGTGGGCATAGGTGGCCAGGCTATCGTCCTGCACTTCGGGAGTCAGCGTGGCAGCGGCCAGGGCGTCGACGGCCTGCACGACGGCTTGCGCGCCGAGCACGGCGAGACGGTCGTGCAGCGAGCCGCCGGTGTCTTCGTCACTGATCGACGTGTTGACCTTGAGCAGCATCGGACCGGTATCCAGCCCCGCTTCCATCTGCATCACGGTGACTCCGGACTGTGTGTCGCCGGCTTCGATCGCGCGCTGGATCGGCGCGGCACCGCGCCAGCGCGGCAACAGCGAGGCGTGGCTGTTGATGCAGCCCAGGCGCGGCAGGTCGAGCACCGCCTGCGGCAGGATCAGGCCGTAGGCCACGACCACCATCAGATCCGCCTGCAGTTCTGCCAGCTCCGCCTGGGCCGCGGGGTCACGCAGGGTCTGCGGCTGGAACACCGGGATGTCGTGCTGCATGGCGAGCTGCTTGACCGGGCTGGGCATCAGCTTCTGACCGCGACCGGCAGGGCGGTCCGGCTGGGTGTAGACCGCAACGATCGATTTGCCCGCATCGAGCAGGGCCTGCAGGTGCTGGGCGGCGAATTCCGGGGTGCCGGCGAAAACGATGCGCAAGGGCTGAGTCATGGGGAGCTCGCTAAGAAAAAGGCTTGCCGTAGCAAGCCTTCGAGGTTCGGGAATCAAGCCTGCTGGCGGTGGATCTTTTCCAGCTTCTTCTTGATCCGGTCGCGCTTGAGGCTGGAGAGGTAGTCGACGAACAGTTTGCCGTTGAGGTGATCGCATTCATGCTGGATGCATACCGCGAGCAGGCCTTCGGCGACCAGTTCGTAGGGCTTGCCATCGCGATCCAGCGCCTTGATCCGCACCTTCTGCGGGCGATCGACGTTCTCGTAGAAGCCCGGGACCGACAGGCAGCCTTCCTGGTACTGGTCCATCTCGTCGGTCAGCGATTCGAATTCGGGATTGATGAAAACCCGCGGCTCGGACCTGTCTTCGGACAGGTCCATCACCACCACGCGCTTGTGCACATTGACCTGCGTCGCGGCCAGGCCGATGCCCGGAGCCTCGTACATGGTCTCGAACATGTCGTCGATCAGCTGACGAAGCTCGTCATCGACCACATCCACCGGTTTGGCGATGGTGCGCAGCCGCGGATCGGGAAATTCAAGGATGTTCAGAATGGCCATATGCGTTTGTGATGCACTTATGGAATAAAGTCAAAAGCCGCTGCTAAGATGCCGAGCAGCATGGAAAACGGCTTAATGCCGCGATCCAAAAGGGTTCCGCGGCGCTAGGGCGCTTTACGTGAAGGCACATAATAAAGGGATTCACCACATGAGGAAATCACTACTCGCCCTGCTGCTGGTGGCCGTCGGCGGGCTCGCCCAGGCTGCGGTGCAGCTCAAGGACAATCACCCGGAGCGGTATACCGTGGTGAAGGGCGACACACTCTGGGACATCTCCGGCCGCTTCCTGCGCGAGCCGTGGAAATGGCCGGAGCTGTGGCACGCCAACCCTCAGATCGCCAATCCTCATCTGATCTATCCCGGTGACACGCTGAGCCTGGTCTATGTCGACGGTCAGCCGCGTCTGGTACTCGACCGCGGCGCCTCGCGCGGCACCATCAAGCTGTCGCCGACCGTGCGCACTACGCCCATGGCCGAAGCCATCCCGACCATTCCGCTGGAAGCAATCAACAGCTTTCTGCTGAGCAACCGCATCATCGACACCGCCGAGCAGTTCCAGGGTGCTCCGTACATCGTCGCCGGTAATGCCGAGCGCGTGATCAGCGGCGCCGGCGATCGCATCTACGGCCGCGGCAGCTTCGAAGCGAACATGCCGGCTTACGGCATCTTCCGCCAGGGCAAGACCTACGTCGATCCGGACACCGGCGAGTTCCTCGGCATCAATGCCGATGACGTTGGCACCGTCGAGATCGTCGAAATCGAAGGCGACATCGCCACCATGCAGCTGACCCGCACCACCCAGGAAGCGCGCATCGGTGATCGCCTGTTCCCGGGCGAGGAGCGCGCGGTCAACTCCACCTTTATGCCGAGCGCCCCGTCCACCCAGGTCGAAGGCGTGATTCTGGATGTGCCGCGCGGCGTCACCCAGATCGGCCAGTTCGATGTGGTCACGCTGAACAGGGGAGCGCGTGACGGTCTGCAGGACGGCAACGTGCTGGCGGTGTACAAGACCGGCGAAACCGTGCGCGATCGCGTGACCGGCGAGAACGTGAAGATCCCGGACGAGCGCTCCGGTCTGCTGATGGTGTTCCGCACCTACGACAAGCTCAGCTACGGCCTGGTGCTGCAGGCGACCCGCTCGCTGTCGGTGAAGGACAAGGTCCGCAACCCCTGAACGAAGAAAGCCCCGCGAATGCGGGGCTTTTTCATGCTGCGATAACACCGCAAGGATGCGGTGCGACGAGACAAGGGGTGCTCGCCCATGCCTGTCATTTCCCCTGCCGAGCTCGAAGCCCGGCTGCGTCTGCATCTGCTGCCCGAACTCGGGCCCCGTCGGCTGCGCAAGCTGGTCAGTGCCTTTCCCGATGCCGCCTCGGCGCTGAGCGCGCCAGCCAGTGCCTGGCGCTCGCTGGGGTTGCCGCCCAGTTGTGCCGAGCCGCGGCGCAGTGCTGAAATCCGTGAACGTGCCAGCGCCGCCCTTGCCTGGCTGGAGCAGCCCGGCCGGCACCTGCTCTGCTGGGACGATCCCGACTACCCTGCTCTGCTCGCCGAACTGCCTGATGCACCGCCACTGCTGTTCATTGCCGGCGACCCGACGCTGCTCGAGCGACCGCAGCTGGCGATGGTCGGCAGCCGCCGCGCCTCGCGCAACGGCCTGGACAACGCCTGGGCCTTCTCCCGCAGCCTGGCGAGTGCCGGTTTCGTCATCACCAGTGGGTTGGCCCTGGGCATAGATGGTGCGGCCCATCAGGGTGCGCTGGATGCAGGCGGCAAGACCGTCGCGGTGCTGGGTACCGGCCTCGAACGGCTGTATCCGCAGCGCCACGTCGCCCTGGCGCGGCAGATTGTCGAAGGCGGCGGTGCGCTGGTGTCCGAATTGCCACTGGACTGCCCGCCACAAGCGAGCAACTTTCCGCGCCGCAACCGCATCATCAGCGGCCTTTCGTTGGGCGTACTGGTGGTCGAGGCGAGTCCGTCCAGTGGTTCGCTGATCACCGCGCGACTCGCTGCCGAGCAGGGCCGCGAGGTCTATGCGATCCCCGGTTCGATCCATCACCCCGGCGCCCGTGGCTGCCATCAGCTGATCCGCCAGGGCGCTGCGCTGGTGGAGTCGGTCGAGGATGTGCTCGAAGCGCTACGCGGCTGGCAACGAGTCGAGCTGTCAGCTGAGGCTAGGCCAATGCCGCCACAGACGGACGATCCGCTGTTGCGCGAGCTGCGCGCGGCGCCACGCAGCAGCGAAGCACTGGCCCTGGCGCTCGAACTGCCGCTGGGACGGGTGCTGGCGCAGCTGACCGAACTGGAAGTCGAGGGTCAGGTTGCCTGCGACAACGGCCTCTGGGCGGTGGCGAGCCGCTAGGCGGGGCTGCGCGGACATGCGGCACATTCGTCGCCGATTTGCGTGCTCGCATCAGGGCGGATCGGAGCCACGATCCTGTTGCAGCTTGTTGCGAATCAGTATGAGGCGCCTCTGCTCCGCGGCAGATGCGTTGGGTAAACTGCCGCTTTTTGCATCCAGGCAGAGGTCGGCATGATCGGCGATTGGCGTGTGCAGCAGGTGGCGCGGGTGGTCCGGGCCGGCGGAGTGATCGCCTACCCGACCGAAGCGGTCTGGGGCGTGGGTTGCGACCCGTGGGACGAAGAGGCGGTGATGCGCCTGCTGGCGCTCAAGGAGCGGCCCGTGGAGAAGGGTCTGATTCTGGTCGCCGACAGCATCGAGCAGTTCGATTTCCTGCTGGAGGATGTGCCCGAGCGTTGGCTCGACCGCCTGTCCGGCACCTGGCCGGGGCCGAACACCTGGCTGGTGCCGCATCGCGGTCGCTTGCCGGAGTGGATCACCGGCCGGCACGACAGCGTGGCCCTGCGCGTGACCGATCATCCGCTGGTCGCGCGGCTGTGTGCGTTGACTGGCCCGCTGGTCTCGACGTCCGCCAACCCTGCCGGCCGTCCGGCGGCACGCTCGCGGCTGCGGGTCGAGCAGTATTTCCCACAGCAGCTCGACGCGGTGTTCAACGGCCCGCTGGGCGGGCGACGCAATCCCAGCGTCATCCGCGATCTGCGCACGGGCGAGGTGATTCGTCCGGCCTGAGCCGGCGAATCGACGGCGGCGCGGCTGCCCTGCAGCGTCAGCCGCCACCGTGTTCAGGGCAGCAGAATGGTCGATCCGGTGGTTTCCCCTGCCGCCAGCTTGCGCTGCGCTTCGGCCGCTTCGCTGAGCGGGTAGCGCTGGCCGATCTCGACCTGGATCTTGCCACTGCCGATCATCTCGAACAGTTCGTCGGCCATGGCCTGCAGACGCTCCGGCGTGTCGGCGTAGCCGGCCAGGGTAGGCCGGGTGACGAACAGCGAGCCCTTTTGCGCCAGCACGCCGAGGTTTACCCCGGTGACGGCGCCGGACGCGTTGCCGAAGCTGACCAGCAAGCCGCGCGGGGCGACGCAATCGAGGGAAACTTCCCAGCTGCTCTTGCCCACCGAGTCGTAGACCACCGGGCATTTTTTGCCCTCGGTCAGCGCCAGTACGCGCTGCACCACGTCCTCACGGGTGCGATCGATGGTGGCCCAGGCACCCAGGGCCTTGGCCCGCTCGGCCTTTTCCGCCGAGCCGACCACGCCGATCAACTGCGCGCCCAGTGCGCGCGCCCACTGACAGGCGATCGATCCGACACCGCCGGCCGCGGCATGGAACAGCACCGTTTCGCCGGCCTGCAACGGGTGGATCTGGCGTAGCAGATATTGGCAGGTGAGGCCCTTGAGCATCACCGCGGCAGCCTGCTCGAAGCTGATGGAGTCCGGCAGCTTGACCAGATGCCGTGCCGGCAGCGTGTGGTGTTCGCCGTAGGCGCCGAGCGGACCGGTGGCATAGGCGACGCGGTCGCCCGGCTGCAGGTGCTGCACGCCCTCACCCACCGCGTCGACCACGCCGGCACCCTCGGTGCCCAGACCGGACGGCAGGCTCGGCGGCTGGTACAGGCCGCCGCGGAAATAGGTGTCGATGAAGTTCAGGCCGATGGCGTGGTTGCGCACCCGCACCTCGCCTGCAGCCGGCGCGCTGAGCGGCACATCGATCTGTTCCAGGACTTCGGGACCGCCGTGCTGGCTGAATTGGATGCGCTGGGACATGTCTGGCTCCTGGTCTTTGAAAGAGCGCCTATCCAACCCGCCGGGGCTGCGTTCGTCAATCGGCTGGATGCTATGCTTGCCGGCCGACCCCGTTTCAAGCACCGCTCAGCCGCGCCTCGAGGGCTGCGTGCGGTCATTCGCAAGGTGATTTCGTGAACCACAGGACCGAAGCCGTCAAAGCCTATCTGCTCGATCTGCAGGACCGCATCTGCGCTGCGCTGGAGGCCGAAGATGGCGGCGCGCGCTTCGCCGAGGACGCCTGGACGCGGCCCGGTGGCGGTGGCGGCCGGACGCGGGTGATCGAGAACGGCGTGCTGATCGAGAAAGGCGGCGTGAACTTCTCCCACGTGCATGGCGACAGCCTGCCGCCGTCGGCCAGTGCTCATCGGCCTGAACTGGCCGGACGCGGCTTCGAGGCCCTCGGCGTGTCGCTGGTGATCCACCCGCACAATCCGTATGTGCCGACGTCCCATGCCAACGTGCGCTTCTTCATCGCCGAGAAGGAAGGCGAGGAACCGGTCTGGTGGTTCGGCGGTGGTTTCGACCTGACGCCTTATTACGGCACCGAGGAAGATTGCGTGCACTGGCACCGGGTCGCGCGGGATGCCTGCGCGCCGTTCGGTGCGGATGTTTATCCGCGCTACAAGGAATGGTGCGATCGCTATTTCCACATCAAGCACCGCCACGAGCCGCGTGGGGTCGGCGGGCTGTTCTTCGACGATCTGAACCAGTGGGATTTCGACACCAGTTTCGCCTTCATGCGCGCAGTCGGCGATGCCTACCTCGACGCCTACCTGCCCATCGTTCAGCGGCGCAAGGCCACGCCGTTCGGCGAGCGCGAGCGGCAGTTCCAGCTGCTGCGCCGCGGCCGCTACGTCGAATACAACCTGGTCTATGACCGCGGCACGCTGTTCGGCCTGCAGTCGGGCGGGCGTACCGAATCCATCCTGATGTCGCTGCCGCCGCAAGTGGCCTGGGGCTATGACAAGCACCCCGAGCCGGGCACACCGGAAGCGCGGCTGACCGAGTACTTCCTGCAGGACCGCGACTGGCTCGCCGAGCAGCCCTGACCTTCGACTGCTACCTGCACCCAACACTGCAAGGATTCACCCATGGACCGCTACGGCGTCTTCGGCAACCCCATCGGCCACAGCAAATCACCGCAGATTCACGCCCTGTTCGCCGCGCAGACCGGCCACGCGCTTTGCTACGAGGCACTGCTGGCGCCGCTGGATGACTTTCCGGGGTTCGCCCGGGCGTTTTTCCGGGATGGCCAGGGCGCCAATGTCACCGTGCCGTTCAAGGAACAGGCCTATGGCATGGCGGATCAGCTCACCGAGCGCGCCCGTCGGGCCGGCGCGGTGAATACCCTGAAGAAGCTCGAAGACGGCCGCCTGCTCGGTGACAACACTGATGGTGCCGGGCTGGTAAGCGATCTGCTGAACGCCGGTGTGGCGCTGCGCGGTCAGCGCATCCTGCTGCTGGGCGCCGGCGGGGCCGTGCGTGGCGTACTCGAGCCGTTGCTGGCGCAGAAGCCCGCCGCGCTGATCGTCGCCAACCGCACACCGAGCAAGGCCGAACAGCTGGCGCAGGAATTCGGCGCACTGGGCCCGCTGTCGGCCAGCGCGTTCGCCGATCTTGCCGAACCGGTTGACCTGATCATCAATGGCACCTCGGCCAGCCTCGGCGGCGAACTGCCACCGCTGGCCGACAGCCTGATCCGGCCGGGTCAGACCTTCTGCTACGACATGATGTACGCGGCTACGCCCACGGCGTTCTGCCAGTGGGCGGCAGCGCTGGGTGCGAACACCCGTGACGGGCTTGGCATGTTGGTGGAGCAGGCGGCGGAAGCCTTCGAACTGTGGCGCGGGGTTCGGCCCGACACGGCGCCGGTGCTCGCCGAAATGCGCCGGCAACTCAGCTAGCTGCTGAAGTGGATGCGCTCATGGATGTGCTGCGGTCGTTCCAGTTCGTCGACGATGCCCGCGGCAATGCGCTGCAATTCCCGATAGGGATTGGCCTCGCCCTTGCCAGCGGCTTCGGCCAGCGCCTCGACGGTCAACTGATTGCCGGCTGAGGGCGCATCCACCAGCGTCCAGCGCAGCGGATGGGCGATCAGGCGCTGCAGGGCTGCTTCGACTTCCGGCTGCAGCTCGATCGCCGGAAAGTCGGCAACCAGCAACAGGCGCTCGACCCTGGCGCGCTCCAGACCGAGCAACAGGGCCTCGACCGCCTGATAGAAATCACGCTGGGGTGACTCGCCGGTAACCGCATCGGCACCGGGTAGCCGCGGCGTCTGAAACAGGCAGACCACCGCATCCATTCCCGCCACGCTCTCGCTGACGCTCACTGCATCGAACGGATCGCCCGGCTTGGTCCGCAGACCAGGCCGGGCGGATATCGAATTGAGATCGTCGAGCAATGCCACGGCCTCATGCTGGCGGCTGAGCAGCTCCACCAGCAGCGCACTGCCAAGGTCGTCATGGGCACCGTACAGGGCGAACTTCAGCCGCGGCGTTTCGGCGTTGAGCATGGCGTTTGCCGGTCAGCGACGGGTGATCAGGTAGCCGATCACGGCAAAGGCGCCGGCCGCCAGGGCCAGGGTGCCCAGCGGGTGCTCCTTGGCACAGTCACGCGCCGCGCGGCTGGCCTCGCGGGTGCGCTTGGACAGGTCGGCATAGTGCTCGTCCCAATCCTGATCGTGCCAGAGCGATTCGGCACGCGAGCGCAGTGCGCTCAGACGCTTGCGTGAATCACGGGCGGCATCGTGCTTCAGTTCATCGAGTGCGCGCATCAGGCTCTCGATCTCGTGCTGGACTTCTTCGCGGGTGGTGGACTTGCTGAAACGGGACATGGCGGGACCTCCCCTCGGTAAGTGTCAGCGTTTGACCTCGAAATGGCCGAGAGGTGCAGCCGGTCGCGGGCTGTCGTGCAGTGCGAGACACATCAGGATGTTTCTGCCGTGCCGGCAGCCAGCGGACTGCTTCCGACGAACCGTTCATCGGGAACAGGCGGGCCGTCTGGCGATTCCCTATACTGGCGTAACGTCTACCACGTCGCATTCAGCGCATTTCGCCCTTTCATCGCGGGGAAAAACCTATCGTGAACTTTCGTCGTACCCTGGCCAGTCTCTTTGTCGTCTGCCTGGCCTCGTTGCCGGTTCTTCATGCCCAGGCCGCCAAGCCGGCCGTCCAGGAACTCGCTTCCGGCAGTGCACTGCTGGTCGACCTGAATACCAATGAAGTGCTGTATTCCAGCAATCCCGACATGGTGGTGCCGATCGCCTCGGTGACCAAGCTGATGACGGCGATGGTGGCGCTGGATGCCAAGCTGCCGTTGGATCAGGCACTGCCGGTGACCATCCGCGATGCCAGGGAAATGCAGGGCGTGTTCTCCCGCGTACGCATCGGCAGCGAGATCAGCCGCCGCGAGATGCTGCTGCTGACCCTGATGTCCTCCGAGAACCGTGCTGCGGCGAGCCTCGCCCACCACTATCCGGGCGGTTACCCGGCGTTCATCCAGGCGATGAACGCCAAGGCGCGGGCGCTGGGCATGACCCGCACGTACTATGTCGAGCCCACCGGGCTGTCCGAGCGCAACGTCTCCAGCGCCAATGACCTGGTCAAGCTGATCCGCGCCAGCCGTCAGTACCCGCTGATCCAGCAGTTCAGCACTACCGACGAGAAGACCGTGGCCTTCCGCAAGCCCAACTACACCCTCGGCTTTCGCAACACCAACGCCCTGGTGCGCAAGAACAACTGGGACATCCAGCTGAGCAAGACCGGCTTTACCAACGCCGCCGGCCATTGCCTGGTGATGAGCACCACCATGAAGCAGCGCCCGGTGGCCTTCGTGGTGCTCGATGCATTCGGCAAGTACACCCACATGGCCGACGCCAACCGCCTGAAGAAGTGGCTGGAAACCGGCACGGTGACACCGGTGCCGGCCGCTGCCCTGGCCTACAAGCAGCAGAAGCAGGCCCAGCGCCAGCTCGCCGGCCAGCCTGCCGATGCGGCGCAGGCGCTGCTCGACGCCCGCTGAGCTCTACGGTTCGCTGCGTAGCGAGGTTCGTCGCGCAGCGAACCTGTCTGCAGGCCTCTCTGCAAACATTCTTGAGTTTGCTCAACTCTTTTTGCTGAGAGTCGTTCCTATCATGAACGCCATTCGCACCTGCGCCTGATCGGATCGCCGATGACACGCCGCCGCCTCCCCGCCTGGCTCGCCAGCCTGGCACTGCTGATCCATCTGCTGAGCATGCCGCTGTCTGGCCTGTTGCCGGCGGATGCCAAGCGGCTGCTCGGCTGGAGTGGGCATTGCCCGCTGATGCAGGCGCAGGTGCAGCAGGCGCATGCGCTGCACCCGCCGGCAGTCCATGGCGAGCATGATCCGGGCACCCATGGCGCGCACGGCGGGATGCCGCCTTGCTGCTGCTGTGCCGGTTCGGTGGGGCTGGCGGCGCTGCCCGGTGCAGCGCCGCAACTGCCGCAACACACCGCCGGCCAGCTGACCCGGCTCGCCGAATCACGCGTCTATCGACCGTCGCCACGGCAACAGTGGCCAGCCCTCAACCCTCGCGCTTCTCCCCTCGCCTGACGCCGCCGGCGTCACCCCTCGTTGCTTCGCCTGAACTGCCTGCACCGACCACGTGGTGCTGGCGTCTGCCTGCGGCCATTCGCCGTACGGCCATGCCTGTTGCACAAGGAACATGCGAGATGTTCGACCATCCTGCGCACCCTTCGCGGCGCCCTGCGCTGCCCCGTCTGTTCATCGCGGCCATCGCCGCTGCCTATTTGCCGGCAAGCCTTGCCGGTACCGCCGCCTCCGCGCTTTCGCTGGGCAGCAGCACCGTCACCGCAACCCAGTCGGGTGGTGGCCTGCCGACCAGCAGCGTGATCAGCTCGGTCGATCTGCTTGGCGGCGACATCCTCGAACAGCAGCCGGTGCTCTACAGCTGGGAGCTGTTCCGTCGTGCGCCTGGGGTGATGCTCACCGAATTCGGCCAGGGCACCAGCTCCGGCAAGCTGTCCTTTCGCGGCTTCAATGGCGAGGGCGAAGTCAACGCGGTCAAGCTGCTGATCGACGGCATCCCCAGCAACAGCAACGACGGCAACATGCCCTATCTGGACATGCTGTTCCCGCTGGAGATCGACGGCATCGAGGTGGTGCGTGGCACCAACGATCCGCGCTACGGCCTGTACAACATCGCCGGCAATGTTGCCGTGCAGTCGCGCATCGGTGGCGACTACGGCAAGGCGCGGCTGCGCTACGGCAGCTACGACACCCAGGAGCTGCAGCTGGCCAAGGGCATCGAAAGCGGCAAGTGGACGCAGAACTACTTCATCGGCCAGCAGAAGAGCGATGGCTACCGCGACCATGCCGGCAGCGAGCGCACCAGCCTGTCCGGCAAATGGTTCTACACGCCGGACGCCGGTAACTGGCGCCTTGGCCTGATCGCCCGGCACTACGAGGCCGAAGCCGACGAGCCGGGTTACCTGTCCCGTGAGGACGCACGGCACTCGCCCCGCCAGTCCTATGCGCTGTCGTCCAGCGACATGGGCGAGCGGCGCATGAACCAGCTCAGCCTGCACCTGGACAGCCAGCTGGCCAGCGACCTCAGCTGGGCGACCAAGGTCTGGCTCAACACCCTGGATGACGACCGCTGGGTGCGTTTCTCCCAGGCCCAGCCGCAACAGCGCCGCTCGACCGAAGAGAAGCACTACGGCGCACGTACTTCGCTGACCTACCGGCCGGACGTGTCCTGGCTCCATGACCTGGCGCTCGAAGGCGGCCTGGACACCGAACAGCAGCGCAACCGCAGCGAGCGCTACACCACTGTCGAGCGCCAGGTCGTGACCCAGACCCGCGACCAGCGCTTCGACTACGACAGCTACGGCGCCTACCTGCAGGCGGTAATCCAGCCGGTGGAATCACTGAAGATCATCCCGGCGTTTCGCGTCGACCGCATTCGGGGTGACTTCACCGACGAGCTGAGTGGCAACGATTACGCGATCAACGACTACGGCAGCATCGAGCAGCCGAAGATCAGCCTGATCTACACCCCCATCGAGCAGCTGAGCCTGTATGGCAACTGGGGGCGGACCTTCCAGATCGGCACCGGGGCGGCGGCCTACAAGGTGCCGCCACGCACCAGCGATCTCTCGCCGTCGATCAACGACGGCTGGGAGACTGGCATCAAGTTCAGCCCGGCGCACTGGATCGACGGGCGCGTCGCCTACTGGGAACAGGTGGCCACTGACGAGGTGCGGCGCCGGCTCAATGACCCCAGCGGTGAATCGGAAAACCTCGGGCAGACCCGCCGCTGGGGCTACGACGCCCAGCTCAACCTCTACCCTGCCAGCGATCTGAATCTGTGGCTGGCGCACTCCTGGCAGTTCTCCGAAATCGAGAAGGCCGACCCGAGCCTGCCGGCCAGTCAGGGCCAGCAGATCGACCACGTGCCGCAGCGGCTGTACTCGGCCGGCAGCACCTACCAGGCGACGCCGGACCTGCAGCTCAGCGCCTGGCTCAACGGCCAGACCGACTACTACCTCGAACGCGAGAACACCCAGGGCAAGTACGGCGGCTACGTGCTGTTCAACCTGGGCGCCAGTTACCAGCTGACCGAGCAGCTGGCCGTCGACCTGCAGCTGAAGAACCTCACCGAGCGCTACTACGAGTACGTCTGGTACGACGGCGCGCAGACCCTGCATGCACCGGGTGATGGCCGCGCGCTGTATGCGGCCGTGACCCTGGACTTCTGACCGGCATGAAGCGCTATCTGTACCTCGCACACCGCTGGCTGGGCATCGGGCTCGGTCTGTTCGTCCTGCTCTGGATCGTCAGCGGCGTGGTGATGCTCTTCGTCGGCTACCCCAAGCTGACGCCAGAGGAGCACCTGTCACGCCTGCAGCCGCTAGGTGGCGATTGCTGCGTCGCACCAGGCGCAGCGCTTGCCGTCAGCGCAGACCCGCGCACGCCGCTCAGCCTGCGTCTGACCGGCGCCGGTGGCTCGCCGCGCTATCTGTTGGACTACGGCGACGGCCCGTTGCTGGTGGTCGATGCGCGCAGCGGCAAGCGCATCGAGCACATCGGCGCCGCCGAGGCCCTGGCCAGTGCGCGGCAGTTCGCCGGTGCCGAGGTGCACTTGCTCGACCAGGTCGAGGAGGATGCCTGGACGCGCAACCACGCCCTGGCTCGCGAGCGACCGCTGTATCGCGTACAGGCGGACGATGCCGAAGGGCGTCTGCTGTACGTTTCCAGCCACACCGGGCTGGTGGTGCGCGACGCCACTGCCCACGAGCGCGCCTGGAACCTGCTGGGCGCCTGGCTGCACTGGCTCTACCCGTTGCGTGAAGTGTTGCCGAAGGCGCTCTGGTCGGTGGCGCTGGTCTACGGCGCGTTACTGGCTGCGGTGCTGGTGCTGCTGGGCATGCTGATCGGGCTGCTGCGCTGGCGCTTCGCCGGGCGTTACCGCAACGGCTCGCACTCGCCCTACCCGGCCGGCGCTGGCCGTGTGCACCACGTCGGCGGGCTACTAGCCGGCGTCGTGCTGCTGGTCTGGCTGGTCAGCGGCATGCTGTCGATGGAGCCCTGGGGGCTGTTCGAGAAACGTTCGACCATCGAGGCCGCCGCGCTAAGAAGTACGCCGCTGAACGCAGAGGCGGTCAAGACGGACCTTGTCTCCGCACTGGCCCGATTCCGCGAGGCCGATATCGAACCGGTGGAGCTGCAGTGGCACATGCTCGGCGAGCAGCCCTATATGTTCGGCATCGATGCCAGGGGCGAGACGCGCATTCTGCCCGTGGCATCCGCCGGGCCGGCGCAGGAGCACCTTGAGCGCGCAGTGCTGGAGCGCCAGGTCCACGAGGCCTGGCCGGAGCAGTCGCTGCACTTCGACTGGCTGGAACACGAGGATTTCCACTATTACGCCCGCAGCGAACCAAGCCTCTACAGCCATCTGCCGCGCCGCATGCCGCTGCTGCGGGTGCGTTTCGACGATCCGGCCGTGACCTGGCTGCACATCGATCCCTACAGCGGCACCGTGATTGAGCAGCTGGACCAGCGCCGGCGTGCGGTGCGCTGGGTGTTCAAGCTGCTGCACAGCTGGGACTGGCTGCCCTTGCTGCAACGGCCGCTGCTGCGTGACGGCCTGCTGCTGGCGTTCAGCGCCGGCATGCTGGCGATCGCCGTTAGCGGCGTACTGCTGGGCTGGCGCCGCCTGCGCGCTCGACCAAGGCGAGCCCGGGCGAGGACAGTGCGCGCCATTCAGCCGCCGCGGTTACCGTAGGCGGCTTCTTCGCTGTCCTCCTCGCTGGCGCGAGCCAGCTCCTGGGCCAGATGCTGCTTCAGGCGCTGCAGCGCGGCGTCGCTCCAGCCTGCCGGGGCGCTGACGATCCGCCAGGCATCGACGTAGTCGGCCGGTGCGTAGACGTGGCCGTAGCCGGGCGGTGTCGGTGTGGTCACTGCCATGTCTACCGCCAGCTGCAGCATGGTCACCAGCGGAAACCAGCGCAGCGACGGCGACACGTCCGGCCCGCGCGGCTCGCTCATCCAATCCGGCCGGCGCCAGGCATAGCGGTGGTCGAAGAAGGTGATCGGGTCGCTGGCATACTGCAGATAGAGCAGGCGCATCGGCCCCCAGGGTGCATCGGCGGGCTCCGGTGTGCCCTGCTGGTTCATGAAGCGTACGAAACGACCATCGCGCAACTGCGGGCGCCACTCCGGGCTGCCCTCGTTGCGACTGTCGGTGAGGCTGCGCCACAGGTCGCTGCGAAACGGCGGCCCGCTCCACAGCGCGCCATGAATGGGATCGCCGAGCAGCTCGTGCAGCTCCCACGAGCGTTGTGAATGCAGGGCGCCGAGGCTCAGCCCGTGCAGATACAGGCGCGGCCGCCGCTCGGGCGGCAGCTGCGTCCAGTAGGCATAGATTTCCGCGAACAGCGCGCGGGCCACGTCGCGGCCGTAATCCGCCTCCACCAGCAGTGCCAGCGGGCTGTTCAGGTAGGAGTACTGCAGCGCCACGCTGGCGATGTCGCCGTGGTGCAGGTATTCCACGGTGTTCATCGCGGCGGGATCGATCCAGCCGGTGCCGGTCGGCGTCACCACCACCAGCACCGAGCGTTCGAAGGCGCCGCTGCGCTGCAGTTCGCCGAGTGCCAGCCGGGCGCGCTGGCTTGGCGTCTCGGCGGCACGCAGGCCGACATAGACGCGGATCGGTTCCAGCGCCGGCCGGCCGCTGACCGCCGCGATATCTGCCGCCGACGGACCGGAGCCGATAAAGCCGCGCCCGGTGCGGCCCAGCTCTTCCCAGCGCAGCGCGGAGGCGGCACTGCCGCTTTTCAGTGGCGAATCGGGCGGCGCCGTTTCCGGCTCGATCAGCGCATCGTACTGGGCGAACGAGGCATCCAGCGCCCGCAGCGCCTGTGCCACCAGCACGTCGGTGGCCAGCGACCAGAACAGCGCCAGCGCCACCAGCACGCCGATGACGTTGGCCACCCGGCGCGGCAGGATGCGGTCGGCATGGCGTGAGACGAAGCGCGACACCAGCCGATAGAGTCGCGCCAGCGTCAGCAGGATGAGAAAGGTCGCCAGCGCGGTGAGGACCACCTCGATCAGATGCGCGCTGCTCACCGGCGGCATGCCCATCAGCGCGCGGACGGCGTTCTGCCAGCCGGCAACCTGGCTGAGAAAGAAACCCGCCAGCGGTACGCACACGGCGGCAATCAGCAGGTTGACCCGTTCGTGCAGATGCTCGGGGCGCTCCGGCAGGCCCAGATAGCGCCACAGCCAGCGCCAGAGCACGCCGATGCCGTAGCCGACCGCCAGCGCCGCGCCGGCCAGCACGCCCTGGCTCAGCGTCGAGCGCGGCACCAGCGAGGGTGTCAGCGCGGCGCAGAAAAACAGCGTGCCCAGCAGCAGACCGAAGCCGGACAGCGACCGCCACGCGGACAGCAGGGGAAGACGCAGCATCGATAACTCCACGATTGGTCTGCAGTTGGATGAGCAAAGCTTATCGCCTGGGCCTTTCGAGGCATCGCTGCCGCCACGGTTCCCGCCGGCGGCAGGCGTGCGGCGATCAATTCGATGCAACGATGGCCGAGCGGCCGACTCAAACGACTACATTTCCCTTAGCACAGCGGGAACCGACGTCGAAATGAGCACCCCAGACAATAGCTATATCCAGTGGCTGGTCGAGCAGTCCATGTTGCATGCGGCCCGCGAGCGCGCGCGGCTCTACGCCGGCCAGGCGCGGCTCTGGCAGCGGCCTTACGCGCAGGCGCGGCCGCGCGATGCCAGCGCCATCGCCTCGGTGTGGTTCACCGCCTACCCCGCGGCCATCATTACCCCCGAGGGCAGCTCGGTGCTCGAGGCGCTGGGTGACGACCGACTGTGGAGCGCGCTCTCCGAACTGGGTGTGCAAGGCATTCACAACGGCCCGATGAAGCGCTCCGGCGGCCTGCGCGGGCGCGAATTCACGCCGACCATCGACGGCAACTTCGACCGCATCAGCTTCGACATCGACCCGGCCCTGGGCACCGAGGAGCAGATGCTCCAGCTCAGTCGAGTCGCCGCCGCGCACAACGCCATCGTCATCGACGACATCGTCCCGGCGCACACCGGCAAGGGCGCCGACTTCCGCCTCGCCGAGATGGCCTACGGCGACTACCCGGGGCTCTACCACATGGTCGAGATCCGCGAGGAGGACTGGGAGCTGTTGCCGGAGGTGCCGCCGGAGCGTGATGCGGTCAATCTGGAGCCGCCAGTGGTCGACCGGCTCAAGGAAAAGCACTACATCGTCGGCCAGCTGCAGCGGGTGATCTTCTTCGAACCCGGCATCAAGGACACCGACTGGAGCGTCACCGGCGAAATCACCGGCGTCGACGGCAAGGTCAGGCGCTGGGTCTATCTGCACTATTTCAAGGAAGGCCAGCCGTCGCTGAACTGGCTCGACCCGACCTTCGCCGCCCAGCAGCTGATCATCGGCGATGCCCTGCACGCCATCGACGTGGCCGGCGCGCGCGTGCTGCGCCTGGATGCCAACGGCTTTCTCGGTGTCGAGCGGCGTGCCGAGGGCACCGCCTGGTCCGAAGGCCATCCGCTGTCGGTCACCGGTAACCAGCTGCTCGCCGGCGCGATCCGCAAGGCCGGCGGTTTCAGCTTCCAGGAACTGAACCTGACCATCGACGACATCGCCGCGATGTCCCATGGCGGTGCCGACCTGTCCTACGACTTCATCACCCGTCCGGCCTATCACCACGCGCTGCTTACCGGTGACACCGAGTTCCTGCGCATGATGCTGCGCGAGGTGCACGCCTTCGGCATCGACCCGGCCTCGCTGATCCATGCACTGCAGAACCACGACGAGTTGACCCTGGAGCTGGTGCATTTCTGGACCCTGCACGCCTACGACCACTACCACTACAAGGGCCAGACACTGCCCGGCGGACACCTGCGCGAGCTGATCCGCGAGGAGCTGTACGAACGGCTGACCGGCGAGCATGCGCCCTACAACCTCAAGTTCGTCACCAACGGCGTGGCCTGCACCACCGCCAGCGTCATCGCGGCGGCGCTGAACATCCGTGACCTGGACGCCATCGGCCCGGCCGAGGTCGAGCAGATCCAGCGCCTGCATATCCTGCTGGTGATGTTCAATGCCATGCAGCCCGGCGTGTTCGCCCTGTCCGGCTGGGATCTGGTCGGCGCCCTGCCGCTGCCGGCCGAACAGGTCGAGCACCTGATGGGCGACGGCGACACGCGCTGGATCAACCGCGGCGCCTACGACCTCGCCGAACTCGCACCGGATACCGCCGTGTCCGCCGAAGGCCTGCCGAAAGCCCGCTCGCTGTACGGCAGCCTGGTGCAGCAGCTGCAGGAAACCGGCTCCTTCGCCTGCCAGCTCAAGCGCATCCTCAGCGTGCGTCAGGCCTACGACATTGCCGGGAGCAAGCAGATCCTGATTCCGGATGTGCAGGCGCCGGGCCTGCTGATCATGGTTCACGAGCTGCCAGCCGGCAAAGGCGTGCAGATCACCGCGCTGAACTTCAGCGCCGAAACCATCAGCGAAACCGTCTGCCTGCCCGGCGTGGCGCCCGGCCCGGTGGTGGACATCATCCATGAGCGGGTCGAAGGCGATCTCACCGAGAACTGCGAGCTGACCTTCAACCTCGACCCCTACGAAGGCCTGGCCCTGCGCGTGGTGAGCGCCGCGTCGCCGGTGATCTGAAGGCCCCCTTCGCGAGCCCCGGGCGCACGGCTATAGTGCGCACCGGCCCGGGGCTCGCCCTCGCCTTCGAGGACTTCGCGTGTCGTTCACCCCGCTTCTTCGCCGTCTCACCCTGCTACTCGCAGGCATCGCATGGGCCGGCGCTCCGGCTCTGGCACAGACGGCCTGCCCGCCCGGCCAGCAACCGATCTGCCTGAGTGGCAGCTGCCTCTGCGTGCCCGGCTCGGCAACCGATACCCAGGCCGTGTACGACCGCATGCAACGGATGGCCGCGCTGGCGCTGCAGAACTGGATTCAGCAGTCGCGGGACCGGCTGGTGGCGGGCGGCGTCGAGCCGATGCCGCTGCATATCCGCTCGCAGCTCGAGCCCTTTTTCGATCTCGCGGTGCTGGAAAGCGCGCACTACCGCGTCGGCGACGAGGTGGCGCTGAATGCCGGCAACACCCTGCTGCGCAACCCGGACGTCAATGCCGTGACCCTGATCGACGTCATCGTCTTCCGCCACGCCAGCGACGCGCAGGACAACGTCGCGCTCTGGGCCCACGAGCTCAAGCACGTCGAACAGTATCTGGACTGGGGCGTCGCCGAGTTCGCCCGGCGCTATACGCTGGATTACCGCTCCGTGGAGCAGCCGGCGTATGCGCTGGAACTCGAGGTGGAAAAAGCGCTGGATGCGCGACCCTGAGCGGTCGCTCGCGTCGCAGCGGATGCGCGGCGCCCGGCTGCAGCGGATCGCATCGGCTGCGGCGCAGTCAGATGCCAGACAGATCCCGCCAACAGGAGCCTAGCCATGAGCGTGACCGTGACCAAGCTCGAAGGCGACGCCATTCCCGAGCATCTGCGCCACCCGGATATCGCCATGGTCTATCGGGTCACCGATGCCGATGGCAACAGCCGCTATCTGACCGATGACGTCGAAGCCGCGCAGCTGGCGGTCAACATCAGTGACCGCCAGCAGCTGGAGCCCGACGCCTGACGCCTGACGCCGGGTCGTAGTCTTCAGCCGGCCAGCACCGAATCCACCAGCGCCTTGGCCTCGGCCTGGATGCGCGCCAGGTGCGCCTCGCCTTCGAAGCTCTCGGCGTAGATCTTGTAGACGTCCTCGGTGCCGGACGGCCGCGCGGCGAACCAGCCGTTCGCCGTTTCCACCTTCAGCCCGCCGATGGCCGCGCCGTTGCCCGGTGCCTCGGTGAGGATGCGGGTGATCGGCTGGCCGGCCAGCTCCTTGGCCGAGACCTGTGACGCCGACAGCTTGCCCAGGCGTGCCTTCTGCTCGCGATTGGCCGCGGCGTCGATGCGCTGGTACACCGGCGCGCCGAAGCGGTCGGTCAGCGCCTGGTAGCGCTCGCTTGGGTCCTTGCCGGTGACTGCGGTGATCTCCGCGGCCAGCAGGCCGAGGATCAGCCCGTCCTTGTCGGTGGACCAGGCGCCGCCCTGCTTGTCGAGGAACGAAGCGCCGGCCGACTCCTCGCCGCCGAAGCCCAGGCTGCCATCCATCAGGCCGTCGACGAACCACTTGAAGCCCACCGGCACTTCCACCAGGCGGCGCTCGATGCCGGCGGCAACACGGTCGATCATCGAGGAGGACACCAGCGTCTTGCCGATGCCGGCCTCGGCGCTCCAGCCCGGACGATGGGTGAACAGGTATTCGATGGCCACGGCCAGGTAATGGTTGGGGTTCATCAGCCCGCCGGAGCGGGTGACGATGCCGTGGCGGTCATGGTCGGTGTCGCAGGCGAAGGCCACGTCGAAGCGGTCCTTGTTCTCGATCAGCCCGGCCATGGCATGCGGCGAGCTGCAGTCCATGCGGATCTTGCCGTCCCAGTCCAGGCGCATGAAGCGGAAGGTCGGGTCGACCACCGTGGACAGCACCTCCAGCGGCAAGCCGAAGCGTTCGGCGATGCGCGGCCAGTAGTGCACGCCGGCGCCGCCCAGCGGGTCGACGGCGAACTTCAGGCCCGAGCCGCGGATGGCGTCGAGGTCGATCACCCGCTCCAGCCCGCCGACATAGGCGTCGATGAAATCGAAGCGCTGGGTGGTGGCGGCCTTCAGCGCCTGGCGGTAATCCATGCGCTTGACGCCATCGAGACCGGCGACCAACAGCGCATTGGCGCGCTCCTGAATCCACTTGGTCACGCCGGTGTCGGCCGGGCCGCCATTGGTGGGGTTGTACTTGAAGCCGCCATCGCCCGGCGGGTTGTGCGACGGCGTGATGACGATGCCATCGGCCAGCCCGCTCGTGCGGCCGCGGTTGTAGCTGAGGATCGCGTTGGAGATCGCCGGGGTCGGCGTATAGCCCGGCTCGCCGCCGGTTTCCGGGCAGCCGGCGTCGATGCGTGTCTCGATGCCGTTGGCCGCCAGCACTTCCAGCGCCGAGATGAATGCCGGCTCGGACAGCGCGTGGGTGTCCATGCCCATGAACAGCGGGCCGTCGATGCCTTGCTGGCGGCGGTAATCGCAGATCGCCTGGGTGGTGGCGAGGATGTGCCACTCGTTGAAGCTGCCCTTGAGCGAGGAGCCGCGGTGCCCAGACGTGCCGAACGCCACCTGCTGCGCCGGGTCGGACGGGTCCGGCCGGTCGCTGTAGTAGCGCGCCACCAGGCGCGGCAGGTGGGTCAGGGTGTGCGGGTCGGGCAGGCGTCCTGCGTTGGGGGCGATACTCATCGGTCAGTCCTGTGCGAAAAGGCGGTACGCCGGCCCTGGCGGGCGCAGCGCGAAGCGAATGAAACGCCAGTTGGCGCCATTAATCCAGAGCTTCGACCGCACCAGCGGCGGCGGTTCCATGCGCGGCGCTATCCAGCCTGCGACGTTTTGGCCAAGCGCGCTCGTCGCCCCGCCGGAACCTCCACCGCAGCCCCCTTTCCACTGCTTAGCGGCTCGCGTTCGCGGGCCCGTGACCAGGAGGTTGTCACATGAACGTCGACGAACGAATCCGCCAGCGCGCCTATGAAATCTGGCAAGCCGAAGGCCAGCCCGAAGGCAAGGACGCCGAGCATTGGCAACAGGCCCGTGAGGAAATCGAGCCCTTCTACAAGGAAGGTGACGCCGAGGCCGGCGGCATCGAAAGCAGCGTGGCCATCCCGATGCCGAAATCCGACAGCACCCACTAGCGCCGCCGGCCGGGCGGCGAAGGCGCATGACGTGTCGTCCCGCCCGAATCTGCTGCGACGTTCTCAGCCTTTTCATCCCGTTGCCAGGCGCGCTGGAGCCCGCCGAAGCGCGCTGCTAGAGTGCCGCCGCTTGCCAACCACCGGCTGACAGGACGTCTGCCCAGCCGCCGCACAGGATGCTTCCATGAAAAAGCTTGCACTCGCCGTTGCCGTATCGCTGGCGCTCTTCGGCGCCGCCACCGTCTACACCAGCACCCAGGTCGAATCGACCGCCCGCGATGCCGTCGACCAGGCCAACCTCAAGCTGCGCGAGATGAGCGTCGGCGCGGCTGCCGATGTCAGCCTCACGCTGCTCAGCTTCGAGCGCGGTCTGCTGTCCAGCGCCGCGCGCTACCAGATCGACTTCAACATCCCGGATGACGAAGGCAACGACCGTCAGTACAGCCTGCTGCTGAACGATCGCCTCGAACACGGCCCGTTCCCCGTATCGCGCCTGGCCCGTGGCCAGCTGGTGCCGGTTGCCGCGCAGAGCCACTTCGAACTCGAGCGCACCCCGCTGACGCAGAAGCTGTTCGATGCCGCCGCCGGCAACGTGCCGCTGGTGGGCGAGGTGACCATCGGCTACGACGGCGGCCAGTCCGGCGATCTGCGTACCCCTGCCTTCAACATCGAGGATGAAGACGGCAGCATGCGCATCGCCCCCGCCACCCTCAATTTCGCGGCAGACAAGGACGGCAGCAATGTGCGCATGGACGGCCAGTTGGCCGAAGTCGATTTCGATCGGAAGCGCACCGACAGCGGTCAGCCGGTACAGGTGAGCCTGCGCGGCATCGGCCTGAGTGCGGACAAGCAGGACTATGCCGATGGCATCGGCTTCGGACCGTCCGCCATCACCCTGGAGCGCATGGATATCAAGGCGGGCGACGAACCGGCCGTGGTCATCCAGAACGCCTCGGTCGACGAGGTGCTGAGCCGCGGCAGCCGTGGTCTCGACCAGACCATCGCCTACCGCATCGGCGAGATCAGCGCCAAAGGCCAGACCTTGCGCAACCTCGCCCTCGCCTTCAGCCTGCGTAACCTCGAGGAAAGCAGCCTCAAGGCGCTGGTGGCCAGCTACAGGGAAATTCTCGACGGCAATGCCACGCCGCAGGAGTCCTTCGCCGGCATGACCGACGCCCAGCAGCAGGAACTGCAAACCCGTGCTCTTGAGCTGCTCGAACACAAGCCCAGCCTGGCCCTCGACGAGTTCGGCTTCGAGACCGCCCACGGCTCCGCCCGCCTGTCCGTCGTGCTCGACCTGCAGTCCCCGAGCGCAGAGGCTTTCACCCCGGATGCGATGATCACCAGCATGCTCGCCTCGCTCAAGGCCGACGCCGGTATCGACAAGGATCTGGTGCGTGACATCGCCGGGCTGGTTGCGCAGAACAACCGGCGTGACGGCCAGCTCGACCTGACGGCACTGCAGCAGGAAGCGGACGCCGCCACCGAGCTGTTCAGCGGCATGGCGCTGAACACCGGCTGGTCGCGCCTGGAAGGCGAGCGCCTGGTCAGTTCGCTGCACTACGCCAACGACAAGGTGACCTTCAACGGCCGTGACATGAGCGTGCAGGAATTCGTCGGTTTCGCCTTCGGCTCGGCGCACAACGCCGGTCTGCTCGGCCAGTAACGCCAGGCGGCGGCTGCCACCGCACAGAGCGAACGACCCGCGGCCCTGTTCAGCACTTCGCTGGGCAGGGCCGCATCGCCTGGGCCCGCTGCGGCCGTTCCGATCATCTGCACCACCCTGCTACCGCCCTGGCCTCGCCTGGCCCTCGGGGCCGCTTCCTGCAGCTGCCGGCGACCGCGCGGCCGAGCAAAAAATGCCCGCGCGTCGTCCTGACCCGGTATTCACCTGCGCTCCGTCAGGTGGCTGGAACCATCGTCGCCATCGCCGCCTCTGCTGAATATGCAAACGCGCCAGGCCTGATCGGCTTCGCTGATTACGCCCTGCCGCAGCGAGGGAAACGCACGCTCAACCCCACCATGCAGCTTCGCGCTGGTGGATAGCCGCCCCGCGAGGTTTCCATTCAAAGGTTCCGCTTGTCCGATGACGCAGATGCTCAACTATCAGGCGATATTCGAAGCCGTCCCCAACCTGCATCTTGTCCTCGCGCCCGATCAGGACTTCACCATCCTGGCCGCGAGCGATGCGCAACTGCGCGCCACCCACATGCGCCGGGAAGAAAGCATCGGCCGACCAGTGTTCGACGTATTCCGCAAGAACCCGGACGATCCGACCGAGTTCGGCACCAGCGTATTGCGCGACTCGCTTGAGCGCGTGCTGCGCTCCCGGGCGCCGGACCGCATGGCGATCACTCGCTACGACATCCCGCGGCCTGCGGCAGAAGGCGGCGGTTTCGAACTGCGCTACTGGCGGCCGCTGAATGTCCCGGTGCTCGATGAGCACGGCGCGGTGCTCTACATCATCCATCAGGTCGAAGACGTGACCGAGGACGTCCTGTGCCAGGGCAGCAGCACCAGTCTCAGCTTCCTGGAGGAGCGCTTTCGCGCTGCGCTGCTCGGCTCCGGCATCGGCACCTTCACCTGGTTCTTCAGCGATGGCAGCCTCAGCCTGGACAGCGCGCTGGAGCAGCTCTTCCGCCTGCCGCTCGGGCTGAAGGTCACCAGCGTCGATGCCTTCGTCGAGCAGGTTCACCCCGAAGACCGCGCCGATGTGCGGCTGGCCTTCGAGCACTACGCCAGGGGCGACGACTACACCACGGAGTTTCGCCTGCTGCGTGCCGACGCGCAGTGCTGGCTGGCCTGCAAGGCCAAGGCGTTTCGCGATGCCAACGGCGCGCTGGCCTATGTTGCCGGCGCCTGCACCGACATCAGCGCACGCCGGCATGCCGAACACGCGTTGCGCGTCAGCGAAAACAGCCTGCGTCAGCTCAACGAGACTCTCGAGGCGCGGGTAGCCACCGAGGTCGCCGAGCGCAGCCGCGCCGAAGAAGCCCTGCGCCAGGCGCAGAAGATGGAGGCCGTCGGCCAGCTCACCGGCGGCATCGCCCACGACTTCAACAACCTGCTGACCGGCATCATCGGCAGCCTCGACCTGATGCAGCGTCGTCATCAGCGTGGCGAGGCGCTGGAGCTGGAGCGCTATATCGGTGCCGCCGTGACGTCCGCCCAGCGCGCCGCCGCGCTGACCCAGCGGCTGCTGGCCTTCTCCCGGCAGCAGGCGCTCGACCTCAGGCCGGTCGACGTCAACCACTTGGTGGCCTCGCTGGAGGACCTGCTGCATCGCACCACGGGCGAGAACATCGCCATCGAGACGCGCCTCAGCGCCGGGCTGCTGCCCGCCTGCATGGACGTCAACCAGCTGGAGAGCGCGCTGATCAACCTCGTCATCAATGCGCGGGACGCCATGCCCAGCGGCGGCCGCATCACCCTGTCCACCGCCAGCTTCACCATGGGCGACACGCCCGACCCGAAGAAACGTGGCCTGGGCGCCGGCGAGTACGTGCTGCTCAGCGTCAGCGACACCGGCACCGGCATGGCGCCGAACGTCATGGCCCGCGCGTTCGAGCCGTTCTTCACCACCAAGCCGATCGGCCAGGGCACCGGGCTCGGGCTGTCGATGGTGTATGGCTACATCAAGCAGGCCAAGGGCTACATCCAGATCGAATCCGAGCTGGGCATCGGCACCCGGGTGCACCTCTACCTGCCGGTGCATCAGGGCGAAGTCACCGCCCTCGCCCACGAGCCCGAGCGCACGCCCACAGGCGCTGGCGAAACCATCCTGGTGGTCGAGGATGAGCCGGTGGTCCGCTCGCTGGTGGTCGAGGTGCTGAACGAGCTGGGCTATGAAACGCTGGAGGCCGGCGAAGCCAGCGAAGCGCTGTGCATCACCGAGAGCGAGCAGCGCATCGACCTGCTGATCTCCGACGTCGGCCTGCCCGGCATGAACGGCCGGCAACTGGCCGATATCGCCCGCCAGCAACGGCCCGGCCTGAAGGTGCTGTTCGCCACCGGCTATGCCGAGAGCTTTGCCGCCAACGATTTTCTCGGCCCGGACATGGCGGTGATCACCAAGCCCTTCGCCATCGATGTCTTCGCCACCAAGGTTGGCGAGATGCTCGGCAACGGCTGATTGGTGTCCGGCTACGCGCCCAGGCGCTCGCTGAGAAAGTCGATAAAGCAGCCGATGCGCGAAGCCAGCGCGGTGTTGCGGTAGTACACCGCATTGATCGGCTGGCGCACGTCGACGCGCTGCGCCGCCAGCACCTCCATCAGCTCGCCGCGCTGGCGATCCTTGTCCGTCATGAAGTCGGACAGGCACACCAGCCCCTCGCCGGCCAGCGCCAGTTCACGCGCTGTATCGCCGCTGGAGACACGCAGCGCCGGGGTGATCCGCCAGCTCTCGCCCAGTGCATGGCGCAGCGGCCACTCGTTGAGCCGGTCCGGCTCGGTAAAGCCGATCAGGCTGTGCTCCGCCAGGTCCTCGACCTGCTGCGGTGCGCCATGCCGCGCCAGATAGGCCGGGCTCGCCAGCACCCTACGCATGGTGTGGCACAGCGGCCGTGCATGCAGGCTGGAATCGGGCAGCGGGCCGATGCGGATGGCCAGGTCGGTGCGCCGCTCCAACAGGTCGATGATGCGGTCGTCGCTGTACAGCTCCAGCTCGATCTGCGGGTAGCGCACGCGAAAGTCACCGATCAGCGGCGCGATCACATGCAGCATGAACGGCGAGGCGGTGTTGACCCGCAGGCGCCCTGCCGGTGTCTGCCGCCGCAGCGCCATCTGCTCCTCGGCCTCCTCCACGCTGGCCAGAATGCGCCGCGCCTGCGCCAGGAACACCTCGCCCTCCTCGGTCAGCTCGAGGCGCCGTGTGGTGCGGCGCAACAGCGTCACCGCCAGCTTGTCCTCCAGCCGACTCAACGCCCGGCTGACACCCGAGGCGGTCTGTTCCAGCTGCCCGGCCGCGGCGCTGATCGAGCCACTGTCGACCACGCTGACAAAGGCGAGCATTTCGTCGAGGTTGGTTTTCATCGGTGGGAATCGCATCGAAGGGGTGGCGGGAAGCAACGAGTCTGGCGGCACCACCGCGTGGCGGCAACCGAACCGGCGCGGCCGCCCGGCGGCAGGCCCGTCGATCAGCCGCCGGTGAAGGGTGCCACGGCCTCAAACGCCCTTTTCGTTCGGCCCCGGCACATTCACCCCGTCCAGCGTGGAACGGCTGTCGCCGGCGCCATCTGTGATCACGCTGAAACTGCCATCGGTTTCCAGCACCACCGCCTCGATGCCATCCAGCGCGGCCAGCCCCTGACTGCGCGCCGCAGCCCGCACCTCATCCTCGGTCACCCGCGCCGCGCGCAAGGCATCGCCGAGAAAACGCCCGCGAAAGAACAGCAGCGCCGGCTCGCCCGTCACCGTACGCCGCACCCACGCCACCCGCACGCTGGACCAGGTGACGGCGTACTGCAGCCCGATCAACAGCGCCAAGGCCAGCACCCCCTCGGCCAGCGACACATCGCGATTGAGCAGAATCGTCGCGAAGGTCGAGCCCAGCGCCACCGTCACCACCAGATCGAACGCATTCATCTTCGACAACGTCCGCCGGCCCGACAGGCGCAACAGCAACACCAGACTGATATAGGCCAGCACGCCCACCACCAGCGTGCGTATCAGCGTCGCTCCACTACTGAAAAACATGCCTTCCACGATCACCTCCGCAACTGAGCCATGCAGGGGTGGACAGGGTAGGCGGCGGGAAAGTGCAAATGGCGCAAGTGATCACGCGTAGGTGACGGCGTGAAAAACCGAGGATTGATCCATGGTCTGCTTTACCCATACGGAAGCAGTGGCTAATGTGCCATCACGCGCAGGAATTGCGCACTCGATCACGGTTCCGCTGCGACGCACGATCTGCACCGGTCCGCTACCAAGGAAGGTACAGATGGCGCGTTTGTTTCCTGTTCGCTCGCAATGCCGATTCGAAACACCCGGTGAGCGGCGTTTTGCCGGGCGGCTGGAAAAGCTGCTGGAAGACGATCTACCTCTCTGCTGGAGCAACGTCCCGGTCCGGCGCCAAGGCGCGCTAACCGGCAGGAGAGTTGTAAGAATAATAATTAATCTGCCCCGTTTGTTATTTACTTCCCTTTCTATCTCTTGTTCGGTTTGGATAAGTGTATGTATCTCGATGTGAATTTTGACTGTGAATGCGGGAGTGTCGTTGAGGATAGCTTGATATATCCGGCATCAAGATTTTCAACGGAGCAAGAGCGTAAAGCGGAGACTGAGACCGAGCATGAGCTAGAGTGTGACAGTTGCGGGCGTCCGTACATCGTTTCTCTACGAAGTAGTTTCTATGGGGTTCAGTGTTCCGTAGATAATGGAGACATTGATCCTCGGGTTGGAGTGCCGTATCCATCAGAATCTAAAGAAGAACTGCCTTGGCTCGGCGAGGACAGCCAGCGAATCCTTATTTTTCGGCAACAGTTGAAAACCATAAATTTGCTTGTCGAATCTCAGTTTTCTGAAGATGTAATTCACGGGCTATCTGTGATGCTTCATGGTCACGCCGTAGCTGCGGCTGAAGGGTATTTGTATTCAACATTCATCGAGCATGTTAAATCTTCTGATGTCTTAGTCAGGTCTTTAGTGGAAAGCGACCCGGAATTTTCAAAGAGAACGTTTTCTTTGTCGGAAATATTTTCTAGGCAGGAAGTTCTAAGTAGTGAAATTGAGAAGTATCTTAAGGACCTAATATTTCATAATCTACATAAAACCAAAGAAATGTATAAATCTGTGCTGGGTTTCGATTTTGGAGATGTCGGCTGGTTTTTTAAGGCTATAACAATCAGGCATCATTGCGTGCACAGAGGCGGCTATGACAAAGAAGGAAACAGACTTTCAATTTCGCTTGATTCGGTGCGTGAGCTTGCTTCTAATTTAAGTGATTTGGTGGAAAGCATTGAAGTTAGGGTTAAGGATTTTGATTATAGTGGTAACCGCATTCTTTCATCTTTATAGAAAAGCGGGGCAATTTATTTTTCGTCGACTAGCTTCATAATGGTCGTAAAAAGGGATGGATGTATTTTCTGTTCCTTTCCCGCCCTGATATCCCGGCGCGTATAAATCGCCTGGCACTGCTGCCAAAAAATAATGTCAATTTGAAAAAACATCCATGTTGCGCTCGGGTTAGCTATTCTTTAATTGCTTAATGATTATCTAAAAACTTTTGCTAAAAATTATGATATTTGAATTCTGGAAGGATCTACCCGAAAAAGCGTGCATTCATCCAAAAGACATTGGTGTCCTTAATGAACATCGAGCAGTTTTTGAACTTAATGTACCTCCTGGGCATATCAACGGCCGGTTAAAAACAGCACCTGTGGTGGCGCTCTTTCTGAATCCAGGATTTGAGGAAGAAGACAGGAATATCTTTGACAGTGATAAATCCAGAGAGCGACTTTTTAAACAAATCCAAGGCGAAAGTGATTTCCCCCTTTGGTTTGCTAGATGGAAGAGATGGTTTTTGCCAAGGGTCAGAATTGGCAATATGACAGAAGAGCAGATTGCTAGTAATGTCTCTATATTCAATGTTTGCTCGTACGCCTCCAAGGATGCAAGACTTTTAACCCCATCAATAATTGCGAAGCTTCCGAGCTCACAAGTTGCAATCGGCTATCTTCACAGTGTATTAATTCCACAAGCTCAAAGAGGCGAGAGATTCATTGTCGTCTGTAGAGCTGCCTGGGCTTGGAATATCGATAGTTCATTAGAGTGCGAACATATAAAGTTCGTAAAAAATCCACGGGGCGGTTATTTTGGTCCTGAAATACGTGGAAAAATCGAAGCCTGGCTAAAAACAAGGCAACCTACACAAGCCTAACAAGTGGTTTAGCCACTTGGTCTGCTAATTCGGTCTCGTCTACCACAAGGTAAGAACCCGTGCAGCTCACAACCCTCCTCGTCCCAACCTACACGCAAATGCTCAAAACCCTCTCCGGCTGGCTGAAAAAAGCGCAGGCCCAGCTACCGGAAGCGGAGGCGCAGGGGTTGTTATCCGCGCGGCTGGCGCCGGATATGTTTCCGCTGTCGACTCAGGTTCGCTTTGCCTGTGTGCAGGCGCGGGAGGCGGTGTGCCGGCTGAGGGGAGAGGCCTTTCCGGCTGTGATCAACGAGTTGCTGGACGAGGGGCGGCACGCTGGTGAGCGGCCGGGCACGCTGGCCGATGCCTATGCCCGGATCGATGAAACGGTGGCGTTGCTCGACGGCCTCGCCGCCGATGCGCTGAATATGGAGGCGGACAAGCCGATCGCCCATGAGCTGGCAAACGGGATGATCTTCGACCTGACGGCGGAGCAGTACGCCCGTGACTGGACGCTGGCGCAGTTCTATTTCCACGTGATGACCGCGTATTCGATCCTGCGTAAGGAAGGGATCGAGCTGGGCAAGGCGGATTACGTGGCGCACATGCTGCCCTCTCTGCGGCCGGAGTCGGTTCCGAAGGGGTAATGGCTGCTCTACCGTTGTAGCTGCGCAGGCCGCTGGAGCTCGGATTACGGTAATCCAGGCGATGGGGCATGCCCTTGAGCCGAGGTGGCCTGGAGGTGACGCGTGGAAAAGGCTTCGCCGTTTTCCACGCTACGCGCTCACCGCTCACCGCTCACCGGTCACCGGTCACCGCTCACCGCTGAAGCGCTGCGCGCGGTTGGCGAGAGCTGCTGGCTGCGCTGCTCTGGCTTTTCAAGCCTGAGAAAAGCCCTGAGCTCGGCTTGCTTGGCCATGGCGTCCTGGTAACCCAGTTCGATCAGCTCACTGCAGTAGCCGGGTTCGAACAACAGGTAGCTCAGCAGCCCACCGCCGCCTTCGCGCGTGCCGCCAGGGCCGCGCAGGAACAGGCGCATGGCGGCGGGCAGCTCTTTTCGATGGCGGGCGGCGATCCTGTCCAGCGGCTGGCTCGGGGAAATCACCAGCACCTCGACGGGCGTCAGGCCGTAGGCGCGCTTGCGTTTTTCGGCCGGCACCAGTTGCCCCAGCAGGTTGAGGCGCTCCAGCAGTTCGATATCACTCTCGACGTTGTCGATGAAGGTGCTGTTGAGCATGTGCCCGGAGATTTGCGCCAGGCTGGGGCTGGCGCCGGTCGGCCGCGGTGTTGGAGCGGCCTCGCTCTGATCATCCACCGGGTTGCCACTGACCCCGACCACCAGCACGCGCGTGGCGCCCAGGTGCAGGGCAGGGCTGATGGGTGCGGTCTGGCGTACCGCGCCGTCGCCAAAGTACTCGCGGTTGATCTTTACCGGCTCGAAGACCAGCGGAATGGCGGTGCTGGCCAGCAAATGGGATATCCCCAGGCGGGTCGGCACACCTACCCGACGATGGCGCAGCCATGGGTCGATTGCCGCATGCCCCTGATAGAACGTCACCGCCTCGGCCGACTCGTAGCCGAATGCCGTCACCGCTATCGCGCGCAGTTGCCGCTGGCGGAGGGCCGCGGCGATGCCGGAAAAATCCAGTTCACGCTCGAGCAGCCCGGCCAGTGGCGAACTGTCGAGCAGCGCAACCGGCACCTGCTTGCCGATACCGAGCACGCTGTGGCCGAGGAAGCGGCTGGCCTGGCGCAACACGCCGGGCCAGTCGCTGCGGTAGACCTGATCGGTATGAAAACTGCGCCACACGCTGCTCAACCGCCGCACCGCCTCGCGAAAATGCAGGGCGCCGCAGGCCAGGCTGACGGCATTGATCGCGCCCGCCGAGGTGCCGACGATCACCGGAAACGGATTGCCCGACGAGTCGGGCAGCAGATCGGCGATGGCCGACAGCACACCAACCTGATAGGCCCCTCGCGCGCCGCCGCCGGAGAGGATCAGCCCTGTGGTATCTGGGTTATTTACTGCGTCCTCGGTCATCGTCGATTCCAGTTCGAGGTTTTCGGTAGTGCCCGGGCTTGCCGCAGGAACAATCAACAGCAGGTCATCGAAAGGGTGCGGTCGCCTCGCTGGCGACGGCGGCAGAGATTATCAACAGGGCAATACGCTACCAATCAAAACACGCCGGTGTGTCGCGCCGCTGGGTTTTATTGGGTGCTGTGTTTCGAGCTTTTACCTATGTCTTAAAGGCGGCAGCTCTTGCGGTTAGCGAGGTAGCCTGGACGTAGCGCGTGGAAAAGGCTTCGCCGTTTTCCACCCTACGCATGCACGGTGTCGGCAGAGGAGGCCGAGTGGCGTAGGGTGGACAACGCTGCGCTTGTCCACCGATGCGAATCGACGGGCAGGGCAGGTGGTTGGCGAAACGCTCGCGGGTTCGGGGCGTCCAACCGGATGCCGCGCCCGAGCGGTCGAATTCGGGAAAGACGCCCGCCCACCCCGCCACAAAGCAGACCTCCCCATGTTGTTCCGCCGTTTCGAAAACCTGATCGACGTCTTCAAGCCCAGCCCGGACGTTGCGCCGCCGGCCGGGATGCTGCGCTTCTATGCCCATTACCTGAAGCAGGTCTGGCCGTTGATGACGGCCGTGCTGGTGGTCGGCTTTTTCGCGGCGCTGATCGAGGTGGCGTTGTTCAGCTTTCTCGGGCAGTTGATCGATATGGCCCAGGCGACCGATGACGCACGAACCTTCTTCACCGAGCACCGCAACGCGTTGCTGTGGATGGCGGCGGTGGCGCTGGTCATCCGGCCGCTGGTATTCGGCCTGCACAACCTGCTGACGCATCAGGCGATCAACCCGGGGCTGACCAATCTGATCCGCTGGCAGAACCACCGCTACGTGCTCAAGCAGAGCCTGAACTTCTTCCAGAACGACTTTGCCGGGCGCATCGCCCAGCGCGTGATGCAGACCGGGCCGTCGCTGCGCGATTCGGCCATGCAGGTGATCGATGCGCTGTGGCATGTGGTGGTCTACGCCGGCAGTGCGCTGTATCTGTTCGCCGCCGCCGACCTGCGCCTGATCGTGCCCTTGCTGCTGTGGATCGTCGGCTACAGCGCCGCGCTCTGGTACTTCGTGCCGCGTATCCGCGCGCGTTCGGCGGCGGCGTCCGCGGCGCGTTCGAAGGTGATGGGGCGGGTGGTGGACGGCTACAGCAACGTCGCCACGCTGAAGCTGTTCGCCCACTCGCGGGAGGAAGAGAGCTACGCCCGCGAGGCGATGCAGGAGCTGCTCGGCAAGTTCCGCCTGCAGTCGCGGGTGATCACCAGCCTGGATTTCCTCATCACCTGCATGAACGGCCTGTTGATCGTCGGCACCGGCGCGCTGGCGCTGTGGCTGTGGAGCGAGGCGCTGATCACCACAGGCGCCATCGCCCTGGCGCTGGGCCTGGTGATCCGCATCAACAACATGGCCGAGTGGATCATGTGGGTGGTCAACGGCATCTTCGAGAACGTCGGCACCGTGCAGGACGGCATGAAGAGCATCGTCCGGCCGCGCGACGTGCTCGACCCCGAGGATGCCAGGCCGCTGCAGGTGGAGCAGGGCGGCGTGCGCTTCGAGGATGTGCATTTCCATTACGGCAAAAGCGGCGGGGTGATCAGTGGCCTGAGCATCGATATTCGTCCGGGCGAGAAGATCGGCCTGGTCGGGCCGTCGGGTGCGGGCAAGTCGACGCTGGTCAACCTGCTGCTGCGCCTCTATGACCTGGAAAGCGGGCGCATCCTGATCGACGGGCAGAACGTCGCCGAGGTCAGCCAGGAAAGCCTGCGCGCCAATATCGGCGTGGTCACCCAGGACACCTCGCTGCTGCACCGCTCGATCCGCGACAACCTGCGCTACGGCAAGCCCGACGCAACAGAGGAAGAACTCTGGGCCGCGGCACGCAAGGCCCGCGCGGACGCGTTCATCAAGACCCTGGACGACAGTCAGGGCGGCTTGGCCTTCGAGGCCATGGTGGGCGAGCGCGGCGTGAAACTCTCCGGCGGGCAACGGCAGCGTATCGCCATCGCCCGGGTGCTGCTCAAGGACGCGCCGATCCTGGTGCTCGATGAAGCCACCTCGGCGCTGGATTCGGAGGTCGAGGCGGCGATTCAGGAGAGCCTGGATACCCTGATGGAAGGCAAGACGGTGATCGCCATCGCCCACCGGCTGTCGACCATCGCCCGCATGGATCGGCTGGTGGTGATCGACCAGGGGCAGGTGATCGAGACCGGCACCCACGCCGAGCTGATCGCCCGCGGTGGCCTCTATGCGCGGCTGTGGCAACACCAGACCGGTGGCTTTGTCGGGGTGGATTGATAGGAAACGGGCAAGCCAGGGGTTTTTCGTCCACTCTGCTTGTCGGCCTGTTGGAAGGCGCGGCGCGGCAGCGCTGAGCTGTCCCGCCGTGTTCTCAATAACCAGGGGCGGGTTGGGCGAGCCTGAATCCAGTCGAGCGCAGAGGTGCATATGAACATTTTCCTGACATCCTCCTTTGCTGAAGTCGTGGACTTGTTTGTCAGGTTCACCAAGGGCGAGTGCAGCGGTAAGACGGTTACGTTGATTCCTACGGCGAGTCTTGTTGAGGAGGTCAATTCCTACCTTGTTGCGGCCAGGGAGGCGCTCGTCGAAGCCGGTCTGGTGATCGATGAACTCGAGGTTTCAACCGCAACTCAGGACGAAATCGTCAGCAAGCTCGAACGCGGCGATTACATCTATGTGTCCGGCGGCAACACCTTCTTTCTGCTGCAGGAGCTCAAGCGCACAGGCGCGGACCTGCTGATCGCCGAACACGTCAAAGCCGGGAAGTGCTACATCGGCGAATCCGCCGGCTCCGCGATACTCGCCCCCAGCATCGAATACATAACGGCGCTGGACGATGTTTCTGCCGCGCCTGATCTCGAGTCCTTTGCGGCCTTGGGGTTGGTCGATTTCTACCCGCTGCCGCATTACCGAAACGAGCCGTTTGCCGAGGCTGTCGAGCAGGTGCTGAAAGAGTATGGGGATGCGCTGGATCTCCGACCATTCAGCAATAACCAGGCGATCGCCTTGTCGGGCGGCCAAGCCGAGCTTCAAACCAGCGGTGATTGAGTTTCATACCCGGCCCGAGCCTACTTGCGGCCCACCTTGGGCGAGTCGGCGCAGGGCGTTTCATCGTCGATCCATCTGAACCCTCCCACACCGCGTCCACTCGTACCTCTAGCCACAGCCAAAGAACCGAGAGGGAATCTGCCATGACCGATAAACAAGCCAGCGTCCGCCACGATGCTGCGCAGCAGCGCTATGAACTGCTGGTGGAGGGGCAGCCACTCGGCTTCGCTGCGTACAGCGAGCAGGGCGAGCGGATGGTCTTCACCCATACCGAGGTCGACCCCAGCCTGTCCGGGCAGGGCCTGGGTAGCGTGCTGGCCAAGGGCGCGCTGGGCGATGCACGGCGGCGCGGCAAGCGCGTGGTGCCGCAGTGCGAGTTCATCGCCAGGTACATCGAGCGCCACGAGCAATGGCAGGACCTGGTCGATCCGCTCTGAGGTCGATATGCAGCGGCGGGCTTCAGCCCGCCAACGGTCGCGACCGGGGTGATGGTCGTGGTGTGCCGCCGCCTGGCTTAGCAGAGGGCAATCGCGTGGATGGTCGAGAGTTTGTCTGGGCGCATTTCAAGCTCAATGCCGAGCAGCGCCTGCGGGGCTTCAACTTCTTCGTGGTGCTGGCGATCTTTGCCGATGGCGGTGTGCTGGCAGCGCTGCAGCAGGGCTTCTCGCCGGGGCTGCTGATCCTGCTCGGTGCCTTCACCGTCTTGCTGGCGCAGGTGTTCTGGCTGGTGGACGCGCGCAGCCGGCAACTGCTGGAGCTGACCATCGTCGCACTCAAGGAGATGGAGGCCGACTATCCCGAGAGTTACCGGCTGTTCGCCGCCGATGCGCTGGGGCAGAGCCGGGTGATCAGCTACACCTTCGCCATTCGGGCGCTGCTGCTGGCACAGATGGGCTTCGGCCTGGGCGTGCTCGCTTACGGGCTCTACCAGTGGTGAGGGCGCTGCCCGGCCAGCTGTTGCTTCGCGCTGAATTCGCCAAGCCGCTCATGCAGGCATCACAGCGAAAGCGGTCATGCGGCTTTGAAGGCAGCAGAGCCGCTCGGCTGTCATTGGAAGCGAACGTTGCAACAGCCCGATCAGGGCGAGGTTTCATCGACCGGGTCGGCCGGGCGCCGTGATTCGTATGCCAGCGGTAGTCGCACGGTGAAGGTGGTGCCCTGTTTGGCACTCGACTCGACGCCAATGGTGCCCTTGTGCGCCGACACGATCTCGCTGGCGATATACAGGCCCAGGCCCAGTCCCGACTGTGGCCCGTATTCGCCGGCCGCGTAGTGGGAATGGCGGCTTAAGGGATTGAAGATATCCGCCAGCGCGCTCCTGGCGATGGGTTCTCCCTGGTTATGCACCGTGAACACGGCATGGTCCTCATCGACATGCATGTCGACCTTGACCGGTGCGGTCCTGCTGCCGTGCTGCACGGCGTTGCTGATCAGGTTGGAAAACACCTGCTCCATGCGCGCCGCGTCGAACCGTCCAGTCAGATTTCCTCTGGTCTTGCAGATGATCTGATGCTCGGGATTGTAGGCCCGCACTTCTTCGACCATGCCTTCGCACACCGCGGCGAGGTTGATTTCCAGCCGGTGCAGGGGAATTCCCGCGCCGCTCTGCGAGCGGGTGAAATCGAGCAAGTCGGTGACGATCTTGTTGGCGCGCTTGGCGCTGGTGAAGATCCGCGACGCGAGTTTGGTCGGTTTGGCGCCCAGGTTGTCGTCCAGCAGCAACACTTCGGCGCCAAGCTGAATGGCGCCCAGGGGCGTGCGCAGGTCGTGCCCGAGAATGCCGAGAAAGACATTGCGCGTGGTTGTCACGGTCCTCGAGTAGCTGGCGACGGATTCGGCGAGCGCCTGGTCGATGGCTTCGTTGAAGCGCGTCATGTCTTCGACTTCGAAGGCGGTGCCGTTCTTGATCGCCTGCAACCACTTGCGGAGCACGCTGGAGCGCAGAGCGCGGTACTCCGAAACCATCTCGTCGATGCTGAAACCAGCGTCATGCCGCAGGACCGCGTGAATCTCTGCCGCCGTTTTGTCCAGGCGTCTGTCCGCCTTGCCGACGGATTTGTCGATCTGTTCGGTGACGGACTGGCTGGTGCGAAGGTCGTCGGCGATGGCCCGGAGCATTTGCTCGGCGTGGTCACGCAGACCCTTCGCGTCCAGCGAGCGAGCTGCACTGGGTATGCTTCTGGCGAAGTCTTCCCATGACTGGAGAATCGGCTCGAGGTTGTCGAGGATAAAGTCGGCTAAACGCATTGGGCTGCTCCGTGACGGGATATACGCCGCACAACGGGCCTGGTCACCGGGAAGTGTCTTGCTTCCCTCGGCTCTTGCGGCTGTGGCTGGAGCGTTCAGGTGCGCTGCAGGACCCAGTATGGACCAGCCAGCCCCGCCAATGCGTGCGGGGTGATGGACTGGCAGCAGATAGCTGCGTCCCGGAGCAACGGAGCGATAAAAGGGGACAGGTGCCCGTGTCCCCTTGGGTGCTGGCGCGTCAGTCCAGCCGCTGGATGCGACCTTCGACGCTGGCACTGAACGGCTGCGGCAGGGCTTCGATGTAGCCCACCAGCGCATCCAGATCCACCGGACCGACGACGCGGTTCTGGCCTTCGTTGAGGACCGTGAAGTTGTCGCCGCCGCCTGCGAGGAAGGAGTTCACCGTGACGCGATAGGTCGCCGCCGGATTGATCGGCGCACCGCCGACGTCGCGCATCTCGACCACCCGGTTGCCTTCGGGGCGGCTCGCCGACCAGCTGTACCGGATGCCGGAGGGCTTGAGCAGGCGCGGGTAGCTCTGGCCGATCCACTGCTGTTCCAGCAGCGTCTTGATCTGCGCGCCGCTGAGGTCCATCGAAACCAGGTCGTTGGCGAACGGCTGGATGGCGAACAGCTCGCCCCAGGTCACTTCGCCGCTGTCGAGGTCCGCGCGGATGCCGCCCGGGTTCATGAAGCTGATCTGCGCACTGGTGGCTACGCGCTGGGCGTCGGCGATCAGGTTGCCCAGTGCGGACTCACCGGCCGGTGTTTCGCTGCGGGTGATGGCGGTTTGCGCGAGGCCCACCACGCGGGCCACCAGCGGTTCCACGCGCGCATCGGCCCGGGCCACCAGCGCGGCGACTTGCGGGTCCGGTGTCAGGCCCGCGCCCTGGTCACCCCAGGTGGTGACGATGACCGCGGATTTCTCGATGATGTCGCGGCTGCGGCGGCTGACCAGCAGCTCGATGTCGGCATAGGCGGTGCCCGCCGAGAAGGCCTGGGTCACCAGGATCGGCTTGCCGTTGGCGTTGGGCAGCAGTGCGTTGGTGAAGCCATGGGCGTGGCCGGAGAGCACCACGTCCACCTCGTCATCCAGGCGCTTGATGATGTCGACCACCGGGCCGATGACGGTGTCCGCCTCGGCGTTGGTCGGGCCGTTGTAGCTGGTCTGCTGACCGCCCTGGTGCAGTGCGACGACGATGGCGCGCACACCCTGGCTGCGCAACTCGCCTACCGAACGGTTGATCGCCTCTGCTTCATCGATGAAGCGCAGACCGGCGACGCCGCTGGGCGAGACGATGGAGGGGGTTTCCTTCAGCGCCGCACCGATCACGCCGATGCGAATGCCGCCGGCGTTGTAGATGGAGTAGGGCGGCAGCAGGGATTGGCCGGTGCGCTGGTCGATGACGTTGCTCGACACGGTGGGATAGCGCGCGCCCTGCCAGCCGTCTTCGAGGTAAGGCCCGTTGGCGTGGTCGCCGCCGGTGAGCTGGCGCAGCAGCTCCTGCTTGCCGTAGTCGAACTCGTGGTTGCCAAGGGTGCCGATAACGTTGCAGCGCTGCTGGCCGAGGGTCTGCGCACGACGGGGCAGCTCCATCTGCCAGCCGAACGGACGGCAGAACGGGTTGGCCAGCAGGTTGAGCAGGCTGATCGCCGGTTCGTCACGCAGCAGCGCGGAATTGGGTGGCGAGGCGCCGACCTGGTCGCCGTCGTGAACGATGAGGGTGTACTCGCGGCTGGCCGATTTGAGGTAGGAGGCCAGCACCGCCGCGCCGCCTGCCGGGCGTCCGGCGACGCTGCGCGGCGACAGCTGACCGTGGAAGTCGTTGATGCCGAGGATGTTCACCGACACCACCGGCTCGGGGCGCCAGTCCGGCGCACGCCAGCTGCGCCGTTCGCTGGCCTGTTGCCTGGCCTGCAGGCCTTCCTGCCGCTCTTCGCGGTAGTCCTGCTCGATGGAGCCGTGTTCGGGCTGTTTCGGAAGCGGTTGCTGAGTCTGTGCCAGGGCAGGGGCGGCAAGGCCGGCCAGGCCAGCGGCGATCAGCCAATCCAGTACGCGCTTGCGCATTGTTGTTGTCCTCGGGCGATGGGGTCGCTCCGAAACTAGGAAGCGCAGGTGGCAGGTTGATGACGGCTGGCTGGCGTTACGGTGAGAGCCGACGTGCGGTTTCGGGGCCAGATGCCACGGCTTGCTGCAGGCATGTCATCCGTCGCTGCCCGTGCAGCGCAGCCGAACGCTTGCGGCGGGCGCCCGGTCGGTATTAGCAACCACCGGGAGAACTGACGATGTCGACTTCGAGCAATCTGTTATGGGCCGCGCTGGCGATCGGGGCGGTGACGGGCATGCGCAGCATGCTGGCGCCGACACTGGTCAGCCGGGCGTTGAGCGAGCGCGAAGATCTTGCCGGGGCGGGGGAGGCCGCGCAGTTGCTCACATCGGATACGCCGCAGACCTTCCTGCCCGTGCTCGCGGCCAGCGAGATGATCGGCGACAAGATGCCCTTCGCGCCGGATCGCACCATCGTGCCGTCGATGATGTTCCGCGCGGTTTCCGGCGGCGTGAGTGCGGCGGCGCTGGCCGGCGTGCGCCGCGAGCCGATGCTGGTGCCGGCGCTGCTCGGCGCGACGGCGGCGCTGGTCGCAGCCAAGATCGGACTGAGCCTGCGCAAGCCCTATCAGCCCAGGCCGCTGGTCAACGCGGCGCTGGGTGCGGTGGAGGAATGTCTGGCGTTGACGGTCGGCCGGGCTGGGTTGCGGCGGGCGCTGGGAGATGGTCGGCGCGGGCAGTGAGAAGCCATGCACTCTTCGCGTTCGCGTAGCAGTGGGGGACGCGTGGAAAAGGCGTTGCCGTTTTCCACCCTACGCCGGTGGTGCCGGGGCCGTCAGTCGGGCGTGTGCTTGGCCTTGTGCGGATTGCTCTGGAGCAGACGCGCATGGGCGTCGGGGTAGCGGTAGGCGAAGGTGGCGTGCTGCGCGGCGAGTTCGGCCTGCATGGCCTCGCGCTCATGGGCCGGCAGCTTGGCCAGGTATTTCTGGGTGATCGCGTATTTGGCGGCCAGCAGCTCGTTCTCGGCTTCCCGTACCTCCACTTCGTAGGCTCTGGCGCGACGTTCCCGCAGCGCCGCCTGGTCGGTGTGCATGTTGCCGCCTTCATGCAGGACGAAGGCACTCTTCGATGCGCCTTCCGTCTGCTCCATGGCCGGCTGTGCGGCCCAGGCGTTCGAAGTGGCAAGGCAGAACATCAGGCAGGACGAGATGGTGCTCAGCGTAGGCATGGCGTGGCCCTCTGCATGCGTGGCAGCGCTCAGGCCGCCTGAAGCGCCAGAATACGCCAGGCGCAGCCAGCACTCAGCAGTCCGGCCCTGCGCCAATCGTCGCAGCAGGCCATGGCCCTGATGGATTGCGCGTCGTCAGGGTGTGGCTGTCCGGCCGGGACATGACGGAAAACGGGCCGCGTGATGCGGCCCGTGGTACTGCGCAGCAGCGGTCAGCTCGGTCGCTGGATCACGCAGATACGCTCGCGGCCCAGCCCGGCGTCGCGGCTGGCGACGTCCGGTACGACTTCCGGCATTTCGCTGCTGGTGCCGTGGCCGGTCGTGCCTGCACCAGTCGGGACAGTGGTGGCGGTGGTGTCCGGGTAGTCGGTCCCGGCCCGCTTTGCCGCGCTGCCGATGTCATAGCGGCCGGTATCGGCCGAGCTGCGGTCGGTGTAGTCGGTGGGCGCGGAGGCATGACCGCCGACTTCGGCAGTGGCGCGGGTGCCCGCATCTTCACCGAAGCGTTCAGTGGCCGAATGCAGCCCGGTGCCGGTCGTGCCGGTCGTGCCGGTCGCAGCGGTGCCGGTTGCAGGCGTGGTGAAATGCTTGTCCAGGTGACTGTCGCCGCCCGTGGCGCCGGCATAGGGGCTGCTCGGGCCTGGGTAACCTTCGACTGTGCCAGTGCCGCCGCGCTCGTTGATGTCGATGGCGCCGTTGTATTCCAGGGCATCGCGCGCCTTGGCCAGCTGATCTTCGTCCTCGACATCCACGGCGATGACCAGGGCACCGCGGCGCACGGCATCCGGATAGGCCGTGGCGTAGTGGCGGTGCGTTTCGTGCGGCTCATGGCCGAACAGCGATTTGAAGAAATGCGTGATCTTGGACTCGTGATGCGTGCGATCCACCGGAACGTCGGGAGTGGTGGTGTAGGGCGCATCGTAGGCATGGATGTCGGCGCTCTCGGCGCCAATGGCGTGAATCTGTTCCCGCGCGATGCCCCGCGACATCAGATCGCCGCGGGTGCGGTTGGCGTCGGTCAGCGTTGCAAACGCTGCTACCAGTGTATGTCTCATGATCCACCTCACGTTGTGTTGAACAACCGGGTTGTGAGCGCTGCGCCTGTCGCGACGCGGCGGTCGTGTGCTAACCGCCTGTTCCGCGGATTTAACGGCGCTCATAGACATTGGGTCGGAGCGCACCGGCATAGTTCAGCGTGGAGGATCAGCGGTCGGACCAGGGCCGTGCAGTTGCTGCGCGGCGCTGGGGAAGGCTTCGAAGCAGCGCGCGCCGGTTGCGTGGCGGCGCGCACAGGGGCGGTGGCAAGGACAGCTCCTCTGCCACCGCCCGATGGGGTTGCGGTTCAGTCCAGGTCAGCGGCGCTATGGCGCTCCGGCGCCTGCTCGGATTCGTCGCCCCAGGTACGGTTGACCTTGCGTCCGCGGATCACGGCAGGGCGCTCAGCGACTTCCGCGGCCCAGCGCTGCACGTGCCTGTAGTCCTGCACGGAGAGGAACTCGCCGGCGTCGTACAGCTCGCCCTTTGCCAGCACGCCGTACCAGGGCCAGATCGCCATGTCCGCGATAGTGTATGCATCACCGGCCACGTAGCGGTTCTCGGCCAGCTGGCGGTCGAGCACGTCGAGCTGGCGCTTGACCTCCATCGCGTAGCGGTTGATCGGATACTCGTATTTCTCCGGCGCGTAGGCGTAGAAATGCCCGAAGCCGCCACCGAGGAAGGGCGCCGAACCCATCTGCCAGAACAGCCAGTTCAGCGTTTCGGTACGTGCGCGGATGTCCGTGGGCAGGAAGGCGCCGAACTTCTCGGCCAGGTAGACCAGGATCGAGCCGGACTCGAACACGCGCAGCGGTTCGCCTTCGACGCTGCGGTCCACCAGCGCGGGAATCTTCGAGTTGGGATTGATTTCGACGAAGCCACTGCCGAACTGGTCGCCCTCACCGATGTTGATCAGCCAGGCATCGTACTCGGCGCCCGTGTGGCCGGCGGCGAGCAGCTCTTCGAGCATGATCGAAACCTTCACGCCATTGGGCGTCGCCAGCGAATAGAGCTGCAACGGATGCTTGCCCACCGGCAGGGCCTTCTCCTGCCGCGCACCGGCGGTTGGGGCGTTGATGCTGGCGAACTTGCCGCCCGAGGGCGCGTCGTGGGTCCAGACCTTCGGCGGGACGTAAGGGGTATCAGGCATGAGCAATCTCCTCGGTGGCTACTGGGGATGTGCAGGGCATGCTACGCCCTCGGCCGGCGCTGTCGAAATCAAGCGAGTCGATATTGGTCATCGATGGGCGATGGTTTGTTCGGGAGGTGGTTTTTTGAGGTGAACTGGAAGATCTTTTTCCCGATCGGTAAAAAATCCAGTGCATCGACCTGCGGCGGAGAGTATTTTCCCTATTGGGAAAAAATTGGAAGTGAGCTGTTTCCGAAGGACGAATTGTACGGAACGGGAAAATGGCTGAGCCTACCGCATTTGTATCAATGGCCGAGCTGGGCAAGCTGATCCAGCGCACCCGCAAGGGTCAGGGGCTGCGTCTGGTGGACGCTGCCGGCCTATGTGGCGTGAGCGTGCGCTTTCTGAGCGAGCTGGAAAATGGCCGTGAGAGCTGTTCGTTCGGACGGGTGCTGAACGTGTGTCATACGCTTGGCATCGAGCTGTTGGCGGCTAGACGTGACGGGGGCGACCTGTGAGCGGACTGCTCGGCGTCTACCGGGGTGATTGCCGTATCGGTGAGATTTGGCTGGGTGACGATGGCCGCAGCATGGGTTTTCGTTATAGCGAAGCGGCGCGGTTCGCAATCTCCAATAGCTTGCCGCTTGCAACCGGTATGTTTGCGCCAACGCTTGGCACGGCACACAACTGGTTTGCCAATCTGCTTCCCGAAGAAGCTTCGCGGCAGTTGCTGGTGAACCGGCTTGGGATCGCCGATGACGACTTTTCGCTGTTGGCCGCCATCGGTGGCGATTGTGCCGGTGCGTTGCGCATTGTTGACCCGGAGCGGGCCAATGCGTTGATTGAATCTGGCCGGGAGCCGGTCGACCCCAATCAGCTGGCGCGCTGGGCGCAGGGTAAGGAGCGCTACGCCTTGTTCCAGCCGGGCAAGGCGACACGGCTTTCGCTTGCCGGCGCCCAGGACAAGATTCCCGTAATCCTCGAAGGCGGCCAGCTCTACCTCCCGAGCGGCGCCGCCGCTTCTTCGCATCTGATCAAGTTCTCGCTAAAGCCGGCGTTGGTTTTCAACGAGCTCTATATGAACCGCCTGGCTCGGATCGCTGGGCTTATGGTTCCCGACTCGCACGCAGGTCAGGCAGGGAAGGCTCACTATCTTGCTGTGACTCGTTACGATCGTGAGCGCGTGGATAACCAGATCGAGCGTGTGCACCAGGAGGACATGTGCCAGGCGCTTGGCTATCCGCGGCGGCTCAAGTACCAGGAAGAGGGCGGCCCGACGCTGGCAGCCTGCGCAGGCCTGTTGCGCGCGGTGACGGCCACGCCGGCGCTGCAGGTGCGCCAGCTGCTGCGCTGGCAGATATTCAACGTGCTGGCCGGCAACAGCGATGGCCATGCCAAGAACATTTCGCTGCTACAAGACGCCAGCGGGCGCTGGTCATTGGCGCCGGCCTATGACCTGGTATGTACGATGGTGCTGCCATACAGCCCCAGTCTTGGTTTCGCGGTCGGCAGTAACTTCCATCCGCAGCAGCTGCGCAGAGCCGATTGGGAAGAGCTGGCGCGCCACATGGGCCTTGCGCCGCCGTTCGTACTGCGGGAGCTGCGGCAAATGCTGGATCTGCTCGAGCCAGCTGCCAACAGCGCTGAGTTGCAAGCTGAACTGCAGACGGTTGGCATGGATGAGGCGGGTTGGGCGAAGGTGCAGCATGTGCGCAAATACGTTGTTCAGCAGTGTCGCCGCTACCGCAAACTGTAGCGGCGAGGGTCCTGCCTTCGTGAATGCGCGTGGTAGCCTGTGCTCGCGCCTCACTGTGTATCGGCCGGCCCGGTCATCATCGCCAGCGATATCCGCATGCCGGATACCTTGAACACCGATTCCAGCGTCTTGAGCGTGGAGTTGCCGTCGCCGTATTCCCAGGTGGTTGAGGGCGCGCATGAGCTCTTGCACCGCTTGGCGAAGCGGGCCTGGTTCAACCTGGTGACGCAGTCGCCTGATCGCGTCCGGCATGCCCAGCGTGCCGTCGGCGACCTGCTGGCAGATCGAACGAATCAGCAGGTCGCGCATCTTCGATGCTAATCGTCCAACCTATTATCCGCTGCTCGCGACGTATCGATCAGCGGTACTGCCAGCAAGCGGTGCCGACGATCCGGCATGCGGCGCTCGCGTTAGACTCCGCCTTACTGTCCCTTCGATTCGGGGCCAAACCGTAACAGGACGGCACGATGCTTCTCAGCAAACGCGATCAGACCCGTATGGAACGGCAACTCTCCAGCTGCCTGAGCCAGGCCTGCGAAGCGGGCAAGGCGGAGATCGTCGGATTCAGCTGGCTCACCCATGAGGTCGATTACGCGCGCTTTCCCGAGAGCCTGCAGGTCACCTGGATATTCGTCACCGAGGCGCAGAGGGCTTTGGCGATTGGCTCAGGACAGGCCGCACGCATGCAGACGCTAACCCGAGCGGCGCTTGCTGAGGCGGGTATCGACATGAGCGCCCTGATTGCACCGGTGCGCTTCGACAGCGAGGAAGCCTGCACGCGCAGCGATGGCGGTGACTGGCAACGTCGCCTGGCCCGCAACGCCACGACACGGCACTGACTGTGGGCAAGGACGTCGAGAATCCGTGCATTTCCGTCTGCAAGCTCAGTGACGAGCTGTGTACCAGTTGTGGTCGCACCAAGGACGAGATCCGCAAATGGAAGCGCATGAAGCGCCCGGACAAGAAGGCCACGGTAGAGCGCGCGGCGCAGCGGTTGAAGGCACTGAAAAAGAAGAAAAAGAAAGGATGAACCCGCGCGGGGCGCCACGCCTGCGCAGGGAAGCGGTGGGTGGTCTTTGCGCAAGAGCAGTGGTGCCAGCGGTGGACCGGTGTCGGGCTTGAAGCCCATCCGCTAGGCCCTTTCAGGCAAACCGCGGATGCCCGACAGCTGAATGAAAAAGCCGCTGCCCCCGTGAGAGGGCAGCGGCTTTTCGGTTCCGGCAACCCGCCTCAGCCGCGGGCGCCGCGTACCCCGGCACTGATCTCGCGGCACAAGCCGAGCACACCTTCCACCGCAGCCTCAGGGCTCTTGGCCCCGGCGATCTGGTCGATCAGCGCCGAACCCACCACCACGCCGTCGGTCAGCCGGGCAATGGCGGCGGCCTGTTCCGGCGTGCGGATGCCGAAGCCGACGCACACCGGGATGTCGGTGTGACGCTTCAGGCGAGCGACCGCCTCCTCGACGTGTTCCATGGTGGCGGAACCTGCACCGGTCACGCCGGCCACCGAGACGTAGTAGACGAACCCCGAGCTGCCGTTGAGCACGGTGGGCAGGCGCTTATCGTCGGTGGTCGGGGTGGTCAGGCGGATGAAGTCGATGCCGGCGCGCTGGGCCGGGTCGCAGAGTTCGTCGTTATGCTCCGGCGGCAGGTCGACGACGATCAGGCCATCGACGCCGGCCTCTTTCGCGTCTGCCACGAAGCGCTCCACGCCATAGGCGAAGATCGGGTTGTAGTAGCCCATCAACACCAGCGGGGTGCTGGCGTTGGTTTCGCGGAATTCGCGGACCATCTGCAGGGTCTTCGGCAGGTTCTGCTTGGCTGCCAGGGCGCGGATGTTGGCCAGCTGGATCGCCGGGCCGTCGGCCATCGGGTCGGTGAACGGCATGCCCAGTTCGATGACGTCGGCGCCGGCATCCGGCAGGCCCTTCAGGATGGCCAGCGAGGTGGCATAGTCCGGGTCGCCGGCGGTGACGAAGGTCACCAGCGCGGCGCGGTTCTGTTCTTTCAGCTCGGCAAAGCGGCTCTGCAGGCGGCTCATGCGTGCGTCTCCTGTTCGCTCATGTGGTGCATCACGGTCTGCATGTCCTTGTCGCCGCGGCCGGAGAGGTTGACCACCATCAGGTGATCCTTGGGCAGCTTCGCCGCGCGCTTGAAGGCTTCGGCCAGGGCATGGGCGGATTCCAGCGCGGGGATGATGCCTTCCAGGCGGCAGCACTGGTGGAACGCGGCCAGGGCTTCGTCGTCGGTGCAGGGCACGTATTCGACGCGCTTGATCTCGTGCAACCAGGCATGCTCGGGACCGACGCCCGGGTAGTCGAGGCCGGCAGAAATCGAATGCGCGTCGGTGATCTGGCCGTCTGCATCCTGCAAGAGGAAGGTGCGGTTGCCGTGCAGTACGCCCGGCGCGCCGCCGGCCATGCTCGCGGCGTGCTTGCCGGTGTCGATGCCGTGGCCGGCCGCTTCGACGCCGACGATCTGCACGGACTCGTCATCGAGGAACGGGTGGAACAGGCCGATGGCGTTGGAACCGCCACCGATGCAGGCGACCAGCGAGTCGGGCAGGCGGCCTTCCTTCTGCATGATCTGCTCGCGTACTTCATTGCCGATCACTGACTGGAAGTCGCGCACCATGGCCGGGTAGGGGTGCGGGCCGGCGGCGGTGCCGATCAGGTAGAAGGTGTTGTGGACGTTGGTCACCCAGTCGCGCAGGGCTTCGTTCATCGCATCCTTCAGCGTGCCGGTGCCGGCGGTGACCGGGATCACTTCGGCGCCCAGGAGCTTCATGCGGAAGACGTTGGCCTGCTGGCGGTCGATGTCGGTGGTGCCCATGTAGACCACGCACTGCATGCCGAAGCGCGCGGCCACGGTGGCGGTGGCCACGCCGTGCATGCCGGCGCCGGTCTCGGCGATGATGCGTTGCTTGCCCATGCGCTTGGCCAAGAGGATCTGGCCAATGCAGTTGTTGATCTTGTGCGCGCCGGTGTGGTTCAGGTCTTCGCGCTTGAGGTAGATCTTCGCCCCGCCGAACTGCTCGGTCAGGCGCTCGGCGTAGTACAGCGGGCTGGCGCGGCCGATGTAGTCGCGCTGGAAATAGGCCAGCTCCTCGAGAAAGGCCGGATCGCTCTTGGCCTTCTCGTATTCGGCGGCCAGCTCGTTGATCAGCGGCATCAGGGTTTCGGCGACGAACTGACCGCCGAAGCGGCCGAACAGGCCACGGTTATCGGGACCGGTGCGGTATGAGGTCATGTGAGGCTCCTGTAACGGTTGCCGGGCCTGGTCCTGGGTGCTTGTCCTGAACGTGGCTGTTGCCGGGTTCAGGACAAAACCGCTTCCACAGGCGATCGGATGATGCGATGGATGCAGGGTACGGCTATGGGCGCCTGGTTAAAAGCGATAAGATCGCCGCAACCTGTCAGGAAAACTCACGTATATGCCGCACGAACTTCCACCGCTCAACGCCCTTCGCGCATTCGAGTCGGCAGCCCGTCTCGGTAGCGTAAGCGAAGCCGCACGCGAGCTGCACGTCACGCATGGTGCCGTCAGCCGGCAGGTCAGACAGCTCGAGGAGCAGCTGGGCATCCCGCTGTTCGTCAAGGATGGTCGCGGCGTAAAACTCACCGATGCCGGTGGGCGTCTGCGTGAGGCAGCCAGCGAGGCCTTCGAGCGTCTGCGCAGCACTTGCGCCGAGCTGCAGCGGCAGACGGCCGAGGCGCCGTTCGTGCTCGGTTGTCCCGGCAGCCTGCTGGCGCGCTGGTTCATTCCGCGGCTGGATCGGCTCAATCGCGACCTGCCCGAGCTGCGCCTGCAGCTGTCGGCCAGCGAAGGCGAGCTGGACCCGCGCAAGCCGGGCATGGATGCCACGCTGTGGTACGCCGAGCCGCCGTGGCCGGCAGACATGCAGGTGTTCGAGTTGGCCGCCGAGCGCATCGGCCCGGTGCTCAGCCCCTACCATCCGCGTTGTGCCGAACTGCGCAACGCGCCGCCCAAGGCGTTGCTCGACGAAGCGCTGCTGCACACCGCCTCGCGGCCGCAGGCGTGGCCCACCTGGGCCAGCCAGCAGCAGCTGGACCCGGCACGGCTGCGTCTGGGGCAGAGCTTCGAGCACCTGTATTTCCTCCTGGAAGCGGCACTGGCCGGGCTGGGTGTGGCCATCGCCCCGCAGCAGCTGGTCGCCGATGATCTGAAATCCGGGCGGCTGCTCGCGCCCTGGGGTTTCGTCGAAACCAGCGCCCGGCTGGCGCTGTGGGTGCCGGCGCGGCGGCTGGATCGCCGGGCCGAGCGGCTGGCCGACTGGCTACGGGCCGAGCTGCGCAGCGTGGAACAGCCAAGCTGACGACCACTGGCGGCACCCGCGCGGCAGGGCGACGGACGGTGGCTCCGTTTGTCTGGCGCCACTAAAGCGGCGGTGGCTGCGTCTATACAGTCGCTCGATCCCCAGAGTCAGCGATCCGGTGGCATTGGTGCCGGAGCTGTCTGCAGTCGTTCGAGGAGAACAGTGATGGTGATGACACGGCGTGTCGGTTTGTTGATGTCCGTTGTGCTGGCGGTCGCGGCCGAGCAGGCGGTAGCCAAGGCGGACCCGGCGGTGGAAGCCTCGCTGAAGGCGGGTAGACCATTTGTCGAGGGTGAATTGCTGGTGCAGTTCAAGCCCGGCGCCTCGGAGGCGGCGAAGAGCACGGCTTTGAGCAGACAGGGCGCCAAGGCCGCACAGAAGCTGCTGGACAAGGCTGCACGCAAAGACGCCAAGGGTGATCTGGTGCAGGCGCAGCTGGGCAAGGGCAAGAAGCTCGATGCCGCGTTGCTGGCCCGGCTGGCCGCCGACCCGGCGGTGGAGTTCGTCGAGCCCAACTGGATCTATCGCACCCAGCTGGCCAACCCCAACGATCCGGGGCTCGGCAGCCTCTGGGGCATGCAGGGCGCCACCACATCGCCTGCAGCACCGTACGGCAGTGGCGCGCTGGCCGCCTGGAACGCCGGCGCAGCCTGTTCGAGTCAGGTCCACGTTGGCATCATCGACGAGGGCGTGATGACCACCCATGCCGATCTGCGCGCCAATATCTGGATCAATCCGGGCGAAGGCAGTCGTGCCGACCGCAAGGACAACGACCGCAACGGTTTCATCGATGACATCCACGGCTGGGATTTCAGCGCCAATGATGCCAGCGTCTACGATGGCCCGGCCGACGACCATGGCACCCATGTCGCCGGCACGGTGGCTGCTGTGGCCAACAACGGCACCGGGGTATTCGGCGTCTGCCCGAGCGCCAGACTCATCACGGCGAAATTTCTCGGTGCCAATGGCGGCACCACCGCCGGTGCAGTGAAGGCGGTCAACTACCTGACCCAGCTGAAGCTGGCAAAGAAGATCAATCTGGTTGCGACCAACAATTCCTGGGGCGGCGGTGGTTATTCCCAGGCGCTGTATGACGCCATCCGTGCCGCCGGCGATGCCAACATCCTGTTCGTCGCTGCGGCGGGCAACAGCGGCCTGGACATCGATGCGACGCCGAGCTACCCGGCGAGCTATCAGTTGCCGAACGTGATCGCCGTCGCCGCGATCGGTCAGAACGGGCAACGCGCCGGCTTCTCCAACTACGGGGCGAAGAGCGTGCACATCGCCGCGCCGGGCGTCGATATCGTTTCCACGGTACCGACTGCCCAGGGCGCGGCCGGCTACGCCTACATGAGCGGCACCTCCATGGCGGCGCCGCACGTCACCGGTGCGGCGGCGCTGTACGCCTCACTCAACCCCTGTGCCACCGCCGCGCAGACCCGCGAGGCGCTGCTGCGCCTGGCCGTGCAGGACCCGCAGCTGACCGGCGTGACGCAGCTCAACCGCCGGCTGGATGCCTCGAAGATCCGCCGTGAACTGGCCTGTGGTATGCCTTGAGATTGCTGCTGTCATTCGGGCATCCGACCTGGTTTGGCGCTGAGCGCAGCGATCCGCAGCTGGGAAGGCGTTAGCGCAGCGACGCTGGGTCCTTCACGGTGACCCGGCGCCGGCTGAACTTGGCTGAAGCCATCGAGTCCTACGCCGCACGGCAGCGGAGCGGTTAAACATATGCAAAACCTTCCGGTGCCTTCTTCCGCCTCGAAAGGACTTTGCGAATGAATGCTTGCGCTTCTGCTGCGATGCTCGTGGCCAGCCTGCTGCTGGCTGGTGCTGCCCATGCTCAACCGATCGAACTGGATGGCATCAAGCTGTCCCGCGACGTGCCCTGCCTCGGCAAGGACGTGAATATCTCCGGCAGCGCCAACAACATCACCCTGACCGGCGAATGCGGTGTGGTGCAGGTCTATGGCACGGACCATGAGGTCAGCCTGGCAATGGCCTCGGCGCTGGAAGTTTCCGGCATCAATAACAGCGTCACGGCGACGTCTGTCGGTCGGTTGCTGGTGGACACCAGCCAGAACCGCATCCGCACCAAAGTCGTCGGACACGGGCAGACGGCGATCGTCGAGGTGTCTGGCGGCGAGCATGAACTGGAACTGGAGTTCGACGGGCCCGCGCAGATCTCCCTGGACGGCGTCGACAATAAGCTGAAGTGGAGCGGGGACGAGCCGGCGCTGTCGACCTCCGGCATCGGCCATCAGATCGACCGGCAGTAAAGCCGGGTTACGTCGGCGCCAACGGCTGCGCACCGCTGCCGAAGCGTCGACGGTAGTCGCCGGGCGACAGTCCCACCAGCTGCTGGAACACCTTGCGAAACGCCCCCGGGTCCTGATAGCCCACCGCCCAGGCCACCTGTTCGATGCCCCGGTTGGTCAGCTCCAGCAGTTCCCGGGCCTTGCCGACGCGCAGCTGCTGGCAGTATTCGGTCGGCTTGAGGCCGGTGGCCGCGCGGAATCGGCGCAGGAAGGTGCGCTCGCCCATTCCAGCCTGGGCAGCCATGGCGGCGACAGGTACGGCGCTGGCGCTCTGGCTCTGCAGCCAGCGCTGCACCCGCAATACGGGCTCGTCGCCATGGTCCAGGCGCGGCACGAAGCTGCTGAAGTAGCGCTGCGAGAGCCGCGTCAGGTCGATCACCAGATAACGCGCCGTTTCCGAGGCAATGGTCGGCCCCAGTAGCCGCTCCACCAGCGCCAGCCCGAGGTCGGTCCAGGCCATCAGGCCGCCGGCGGTGATGATGTCGCCGTCATCCACGATCATCCGGTCCGCATCCACCTGCACGTTCGGGAAGCGCTCGCGCAGCGCCTGGGCCAGACCCCAGTGGGTGGTGACGGTGCGGCCGTCGAGCAGGCCGGTTTCGGCGAGCAGAAAGGCGCCGGCACAGACCGAGCCGAGGGTGACGCCGGCCTGGTGGAATTGTCCCAGCCAGACCGCGAAGGGCTGGATCACATGCGCCTCGGGGCGGGCCTCCAGACACGGCGGCAGGATGATGATCCGTGGCGAACCCGCGCTGCCAGGGCGGCTGTCGAACACCCGCTGAATGCCTGATAGGCCCTCCTGCTGCGCCCAGTGGGTGACGCGCAGGGCCGGCAGCGTCGCGGCAGCGCGTTCGGCCGCCATGCGGTTGGCCACGCTGAACAGGTCGGTCAGCCCGTAAACGGCCGCCAGCTGCGCGCCCGGGTAGAGGAGCAGGCCGATTTCCAGCGTCTCGGGTGCGGCAGGCATGTCAGTTTTTCCCACGATAATGTCGGTCTGGCCCATCCTCGCCAGGCTCCAGGGCATCTACAGTCTGCAGACGGGCATTGGGCTCACGGCAGGAGAGTGTGATGGGCAAGCGAGCGTTGGTACTGGTCGACATCCAAAACGATTATTTCCCCGGCGGCAAGTGGACGCTGCACGGGGTCGAGGCGGCGGCGGACAATGCGGCGCGCCTCCTGGCCGCGGCACGGGACGCGGGCGATCTGGTGGTGCATGTGCGCCACGAGTTTGCCTCGGCGGATGCGCCGTTCTTCACGCCGGGCTCCGATGGCGCGCGGATTCATCCCAAGGTGGAGAGTCGCGCGGGCGAACCGGTGATCCTCAAGCATCAGGTCAATTCGTTTCGTGACACCGAACTGGAAGCCCTGCTCAGGGGGCGCGGGGTCGATACGCTGACCATCGTCGGCAACATGAGCCATCTGTGCATCGACGCCATCACCCGTGCCAGCGCCGACCTCGGCTTCAGCGCTACGGTGATCCACGACGCCTGTGCCGCGCGTGACGTCGAGTTCAATGGCACCCGGGTGCCGGCGGAGCAGGTCCATGCGGCGATCATGGCGTCGCTGGCGTTCGGCTATGCGACGGTGCAGTCCACCGAGGCCTATCTGGCCGAGCGGCAGTAGCCGCGCGCGGGCGCATCAGGGCGGGTGGGCCGTGATGCGCCCTTGCGGCAGGAACAGCGGGAAGACCCCCGCAGGCTCAGCTGGCCAGCGCGGTCTGCGTGGCCACCGACTCCGCCGCAGTGACCTTGTCGGCGGCGTAGCCGCGCGGATTGCGGCTCTGCCAGCGCCAGGCGTCGGCAAGCATGGTGATCAGGTCCTTTTCGGCGCGCCAGCCCAGCTCGCGCTCGGCCTTGGTGGGATCTGACCAGCACTGGGCGATATCGCCGCAGCGGCGTGGCTTGATCACGTGCGGCAGCATGCGCCCGGTGACCTCCTCGAAGGCAGTGATCATCTCGCGCACGGAATGACCCTTGCCGGTGCCGAGGTTCCACGTGGAAACACCGTGAATCAGCTGCAGTCGCTCCAGCGCTTTCAGATGACCCTTGGCCAGATCGACCACATGGATGTAGTCGCGAACGCCGGTGCCGTCCGGGGTCGGGTAATCGTCGCCGTAGACACTCAGTTGTTTTCGGCGGCCGACCGCGACCTGCAGCATGTAGGGCAGCAGGTTGTTCGGCACCCCGTTGGGGTCTTCGCCGATCAGCCCCGACTCGTGCGCGCCGATGGGGTTGAAGTAGCGCAGCAGGCCGATCGACCAGCGCGGATCGGAATCGGCCAGGCCCTTGAGCACGTTCTCGGCCATCAGCTTGGACTGGCCGTATGGGTTGGTCGGCACGCCGGTAGGGCGGTCCTCGGTGATCGGCATCACCGGCGACTCGCCGTAGACCGTCGCCGATGAGCTGAACACCAGTTTGAACACACCGGCTTCGGCCATCGCCTGGCACAGCGCAATGCTGCCGCCGACATTGGTTTCGTAGTAGCGCAGCGGCTCGCGCACGCTTTCGCCAACGGCCTTCAGACCGGCGAAGTGCATCACCGCGGTGATCGGGTAGGCGGCGAAGAGCGCCTTGAGCAGCGCGCGGTTGCGCACGTCGCCCTTGACGAAGTGCAGTGGCCGGCCAGACAGCTGCTCGACTCGGTCCAGGGCCGCCTGCGAGCTGTTGCACAGATTGTCGAGCACCAGCACCTCACGCCCGGCCTGCAGCAACTCGAGCACTGCGTGCGAGCCTATGTATCCAGCTCCTCCTGTCACCAGAATCATCTGTCTACCTCCGAAATTCGCAGTCTTTCGACACGCTCGGGACACTGCGGCTGGCCATGGCTGGCGCTGCATGAGTCTCCGTAATTGGGATCGGCGAAACGGAACGGGACGGCGACGACGAGCTGCGCGCGGGGGGTTCCGATGCCGGTTTAAATCAGGCGTCCTGCAGATAGGGACGGGACGAGGTTCGAGCGAGTTCCATCTACCCGCCAGCCGGTCGGTCGCCGTCGCTATCGGATGATTGGCGGGAACCCGTAACGGCGCCCGCCGTCCATTACCGGCAGGCGGCGCGGGTTGCAGGACGTTTTGACAGCCCCGTGTCGCACGTCGAAACGCCTTACGCAGGGCAGCGCTGGCATCGGAGTGGCAGGTGAACGGGCAGGAGCGCCTGGGCACGGTTACCGACACGAGGTGCTAGATGAGCTGGGCCGGCCCTTTCCAATACGACATCGGTAAATCCCGCAACGCGCAGCAGGCGCCGGCCGAGGTTGTCTTCGACGATCAGATCCCGACCCTGCTATGCCTGTCGCACCTGCGCTGGAGCTTCGTCTACCAGCGCCCGCAGCATCTGATGTCGCGCTTTGCCCGTGACTACAACGTGCTCTTCCATGAAGAGCCGATTCCCACCGAGGATGCCCAGCCCTGGCTGGAAGTACGCCCCGAGGAGAACGGCGTGCAGGTGCTGATTCCGCGCCTGCCGGCCGGTTGCGAGGGCGAGGATGCGACCCGCGTGCAGCGCCAGTTGCTCGATGGCTACCTGGAAAAGCTCGGCGTCAGCGACCTGCTGCTCTGGTACTACACGCCGATGAGCCTGGCCTTTTCCGACCATCTGGCGCCGAACCTGATCGTCTATGACTGCATGGACGAGCTGTCGGCGTTCCGCGGCGCGCCTCCGCAGCTGGTCGAGCGCGAGGTTGAGCTGATGTGCCGGGCCAATCTGGTCTTCACTGGCGGCTACAGCCTCTATGAAGCCAAGCGCCAGCGTCACGACAATGCCCACCCGTTCCCCAGCAGCGTCGATGTGGAGCATTTCGCCGCCGCGCGCCGGCCGCAGCACGACCCGGACGACCAGGCGGAAATTCCCCATCCGCGGCTCGGGTTCTACGGGGTGATCGACGAGCGCCTCGATCTCAAGCTGATCGAGCAGGTCGCGCGGATGAAGCCGGACTGGCAGATCGTGCTGATCGGTCCGGTGGTCAAGATCGACCCGGCCGAGCTGCCGCAGCGCGACAACATCCACTACCTCGGCGGCAAGACCTACGACGAGCTGCCGCAATACCTGTCCGGCTGGGACGTGGCGATCATGCCGTTCGCATTGAACGAGTCGACCCGCTTCATCAGCCCGACCAAGACCCCCGAATACCTCGCCGGTGGTTGCCCGGTGGTGTCCACGCCGATTACCGATGTGGTGCGCACCTACGGTGACACCTGCATCGTGCGCATCGCCGACAGCGCCGAGGCGTTCGTCGCCGCCACCGAAGCTGCGCTGGCCGATGCCGAAGACCGCGACGCGCTGTTGGCCAAGGCCGACGAGATCCTTGGCGACATGTCCTGGGATCACACCTGGAGCCTGATGAAGGAGAAGATGCAATGCGCGATATGAGCCCGCAGGACCGCAACCCGGAACGTCTCGGCGCAGGCTCTGGCGACCAGCCACAGGCGCGCAGGCGCGGCTTCGACTACCTCATCGTCGGTGCCGGTTTTGCCGGCAGCGTGCTCGCTGAGCGCCTCGCCGCGGGGCTGAACAAGCGCGTGCTGGTGGTCGACCGCCGCCCGCACATCGGCGGCAACGCCTTCGATCATTACGATGAAGCCGGCGTGCTGATTCACCGCTACGGCCCGCACATCTTCCACACCAACGCCCAGCGCATCGTCGACTACCTTTCGCAGTTCACCGAGTGGCGCCCCTACGAACATCGCGTGCTGGCGCAGGTGGATGGCCAGGAAGTACCGATCCCGATCAACTTGACCACGCTGAACAGGCTCTACGGTCTGAACATGACCACCGAAGAGGAAGCGGCAGATTTTCTCGCCAGCCGTGCCGAGCCGGTGGAGAACATCCAGACCAGCGAAGACGTGGTGATCAACGGCATCGGCCGCGAGCTGTACCAGAAGTTCTTCCGCGGCTACACCCGCAAGCAGTGGGGGCTGGACCCGTCGCAGCTGGACAAGTCGGTGACCTCGCGCATCCCCACCCGCACCAATACCGACGACCGCTACTTCACCGATACCTTCCAGCAGATGCCCAGGTACGGCTACACCAGGATGTTCGAGAAGATGCTCGCGCATCCGAACATCAAGGTGATGATCAACACCGATTACCGCGAAATCCGCGACGAGGTGCAGTACGACCACCTGATCTTCTGCGGACCGATCGACGAGTACTTCGACTACCGCTTCGGCAAGCTGCCGTATCGCTCGCTGAAGTTCGAGCACAAGCAGCTCGACCAGGAGCAGTTCCAGGCCGTGGGTACGGTCAACTACCCCAGCGAGGACGTGCCCTATACGCGCATCAGCGAGTACAAGCACCTCACCGGGCAGGTCCACCCGAAAACCAGCGTCACCTACGAGTACCCCGCGGCCGAGGGCGACCCCTACTACCCGATCCCGCGTCCCGAAAATGCCGAGCTCTACAAGCGCTATCAGCAGCTGGCGGACGAGACGCCCGGCGTGACCTTCGTCGGCCGTCTGGGCACCTACAAGTACTACAACATGGATCAGGTGGTCGGGCAGGCGCTGGCGCTGTACAAGCGCATCGAGGAAGCCGAGCTGGCAACGCAGCCGCAAGCGGTGCCCGAGCAACTCGGCTGAAGCCAGACGGTCGTTATGCATGAGCCTGTCGCCACGCGGCAGGCCAGTGCCGCTCGGCTGCTGCCCGGCCGTAGCGAGTCATCCATGAGGTAAACGATGCACCACCCCAGTCTGTTCAGGAGTTTCTTCCTTGGTGGTTTCGAGTGTTCGAACCACCGGCGCAGCGACGGCCGCCGTCTCGATCTGATTGCCGCGACGGGGCACGACCGCTGGGCGGCCCACGACTACGCCGAGCTGCACCGCTACGGCCTGCACAGCGTGCGCGACGGTCTGCGCTGGCACCTGATCGAGCGCACGCCGGGGCAGTATGACTGGTCCAGCTTCCTGCCCATGCTGCAGGCGGCGCAGCGCCAGGGCACCCAGGTGATCTGGGACCTGTGCCATTACGGCTGGCCGGACGACATCGACATCTGGCGGCCGCAGTTCGTCGAGCGCTTCGCCCGCTACGCCGCAGCGGCCGCGCAGCTGATCAGGGACGAGACCGGTGAGGTGCCGTTCTATGCGCCGCTCAATGAAATCTCCTTCTGGGCCTGGGCCGGTGGCGACGAGGCCTATTTCAATCCCATGGCCCGCGGCCGTGGCTTCGAACTCAAGCACCAGCTGGTGCGCGCCACCATCGCCGCGATGCAGGCGATCCGTGCGGTCGAGCCACGGGCGCGTTTCGTTCAGGTCGACCCGGCGATCCATGTGGTCGCGGGCAACGACCGGCCCGGGCCGCAGCGCGACGCCGAGCGCTTCCGCCAATCGCAGTTCGAGGCCTGGGACATGCTCTGCGGCGAGCAATGGCCGGGCCTCGGCGGTGCCCCGGAGTACCTCGACGTGCTGGGCATCAACTACTACTCGAACAACCAGTGGTACCACGGCGATGGCCGTACCATCGAGCGGCACAACCCGGATTACCGGCCCTTCAAGGGCATCCTGCGGGAAATCCATCAGCGCTATGGGCGACCCTTGTTGATCGCCGAAACCGGGGCCGAGGGCGACGTGCGCGGCGACTGGCTGCGCTATGTCAGCGAGCAGGCGGGCCTGGCCATGCAGGCCGGGGTGCCGGTGGAAGGCATCTGCCTGTATCCGGTGCTCGACTATCCGGGCTGGACCGACGAGCGCCACTGCCCGGTCGGCCTGCTCGGCTTCCCTGACGAAAACGGCAAGCGCTGCGTGCATGAGGGCCTGGCCGACGAGCTGCGGCTGCAGCAGATGCGTTTCAGCCAGTCCAGCCCGGCCCCGCAGTTCGCCGAAGCCACGCCATGAACCAGGCGACCGGGATACCGCAGGCGCAGGCGGACGAGCTGCCGTTGCCGAGCCGCCCGGTCGCCTTTCTCTGGCATTACATCTGCGCCCGGCCCTGGCATTTCGGTGGCCTGCTGGCGCTGATCATCGGTGCCGCCAGCTGCGCGGTGGCGGTGCAATACGGCATGAAACTGCTGGTCGACGCCATGGCCCAGGGCACGGCGGATCGCGGCTCGGCCAACGTCTGGTGGCCGCTGGGGCTGTTCATCGGCCTGATCGTCACCGAGAACGTGTTCTGGCGCCTGGGCGGCTGGCTCGGCTGCCGCACCGTGGTGGCCAGCGTGGTGGATATCCGCGTCGACCTGTTCAAGCACCTGACCGGCCACCCGATGCGCTATTTCACCGAGCATTTCGCCGGTTCGCTGGGCAATCGCATCTCCGCCGTCGGCCAGGCGGCGGGTGCCATCTATGGCGGCCTGGCGTGGAAGATCGTGCCGCCGATCGTCGATTTTCTCGGTGCGGTGGTGGTGCTGCTGACGGTGGACGTGCGCATGGCGGTGGCGCTGATCCTGTTCGTCGCCATCGTCGCCGTGCTGATCACCGGCTTCGGCATTCGTGGCCGCTACAAGCATCAGCGCTTCGCCGCGCAATCGGCACGGGTCGGCGGCGAGCTGGTGGATGCAGTCTCCAACGTCTGGACCATCAAGGCCTTCTCCGCCCGTGACCGCGAGGCCGAGCGCCTGGCCCACGAGATCGGCTTCGAGGCCCGCGCCCAGCGGCGCAGCTGGATGTACCTGGAAAAGGCCCGGGTGATGCACGACATCTGCCTGTCGGTGATGGCCGGCGGCATGCTGATCTGGGCGATCCAGTTGTGGGTCGGTGGCGAGGTCACGGCCGGTGACGTGGTGCTGGTCAGCGCGCTGACCTTTCGCATCCTGCATGGCTCGCGGGACCTGGCGCTGGCGCTGGTGGATGCCACGCAGCAGATCGGTGCCATCGACGACACCCTGCGCATCATCGTCCAGCCCCACGGTCTCGATGACACCGACAACCAGCTGATGCTGGCCGAAGGCGATATCACCTTCGAGCGCATCAGCTTCAGCTACCCGGACCGCGGCGCCGTGTTCGAGGGCCTGGACCTGCACATTCCGGCTGGGCAGAAGGTCGGTGTGGTGGGCTCGTCCGGCGCCGGCAAGTCGACCCTGATCAACCTCATCCAGCGTCTCGACGACGTGCAGGACGGGCGCATACTCATCGACGGCCAGGATATCCGCGGCGTCAGCCAGGACAGCCTGCGGGAGAAGATCGCCGTGGTCCCGCAGGAAACCGCGCTGTTCAACCGCAGCATCCGCGAGAACATCCGCTACGGCCGCCCGGACGCCAGCGATGAAGAGGTGGTCGAGGCGGCGCGTAGTGCCTTCTGCGACGGCTTCATCCGCGAGTTGCCGCAGGGTTACGACACCCTGGTCGGCGAGCGCGGGGTGATGCTCTCCGGCGGCCAGCGCCAGCGCCTGGGTATCGCCCGGGCATTCCTCAAGGACGCGCCGATCCTGATCCTCGACGAGGCCACCTCGGCGCTGGATACCCAGTCCGAAGGTGAGATCCAGGCGGCGCTGAACAACCTGGTGCACAACCGCACCGTGGTCGCGGTGGCGCATCGGCTGTCCACCCTGGCGAGCTTCGATCGCATCATCGTGCTGCGCGACGGCCGCATCGTCGAAGACGGCCCGCCGCAGGAGCTGCGCCGCCGCGGCGGTGAGTTCGACGCGCTGTGGCGCATGCAGGCCGAAGGCTTCGCTCAGGAACCCGGGCCGGCGGTATGAAGCGTGCGGCGGTGTCTTCGCGCAGCCTGCGCTCGCTCGGCTACGACCCCGGGCAGCAGGTGCTGGAAGTGGAGTTCAGCAGCGGCGCGCTGTACCGCTACGAAGAGGTCCCGCCCGAAGCGGTGCAGGCGTTGCTCGAAGCCGACTCGCTGGGCCGGCATTTCAACCAGGTGTTCAAGCCGCAGCACTACCGCTATCGGCGCGTGGAGTGATCGTGCCGGGAAGCGCGTGGATAAGCTGCGCGTTATCCACCCTACGCGTGCCTGCACAGCGTAGGCCGCGCGGCGCGCGGTGGATGTAAAAAGCGACATCCTCCCTACCGACTGCGCAGCATTTCCCACCACGGCGATTCGCCGCCCGCCATCGGCAGATCGACCGTTCCGCTGAACTTCCGGGCCGCTCTGCGGGCCTCAATCAACAGGACGCGTCATCACCGAGCGGAGGCTCTCCAGACCATAAGGGGATTGTTTCAATGTCGGATCATCACACGTACAAGAAGGTTGAAATCGTCGGTTCCTCGCGCAACAGCGTCGACGAGGCGATTCAGAACGGTATCGCCGAGGCCAGCAGCTCGCTGCAGAACGTCGAGTGGTTCGAGGTCGGCGAGATCCGCGGCCATGTCGAGAACGGCAAGGTCGGGCATTTCCAGGTCACCATGAAGGTCGGCTTCCGCCTCGCCAACAGCTGATCTGCTGTCCAGGCGACCCGGCAGCGGCTGTACGGTCGGCTGCCCGGGATGCCGGCTTCAGCCCTCGCCGTCGGGCGTCTCGCCGCGGCTGCGTTCGTAGCGTCGCAACAGCGGCTGGGTGCTCAGGCCGTGCACCACGATGCTCAGCGCTACCACCGATAGCACCAGGCCGATGATCGTATGCGCTTCCTCCGGCAGCAGGCCGTGGGTCACCGCGTAGCTCAGGTAGTACAGGCTGCCGATGCCTCGTATGCCGAACCAGCCGGCCGTCAGGCACTGGGCGCGATCGAGGTAGCGCCGCGGCATCAGCAGTATCACGCTCAGCGGCCGGATCAGCAGGAACAGCGCCAGGCCGAGCGGCACTGCACGCCAGTCCCAGTGCACCGAGACCAGCACCCCGAGCATGGTCACCAGCAACACTTCCAGGCTGCGCTCCAGCTGCCCGCCGAATGCCAGTACATCCCCCATCAGCACGCCGGCGGCGACCCGGGGTTGCCCGAGCTGCCGGTCATCCAGCGACAAGGCACGTGGCGCCAGACCGCCTTCGGCAAGGTGCGGCACGGCATCGTTGATCAGCTCTTCGGACGGTGTGGCCGAATCATCGGCGGCAGCGATCTCGGCATGCCGCAGGCCGAGGCCCGCGGCGAACACGGCGAGAAAGCCCCAGGCACCGGCCAGCTCGGCGCCGACGTAGGCCAATGCGATCAGCGCCAGGGCCAGCGAATCGTTGGGCGACATGGCGGTATCGGTGTGGCGTGCGCGCAGGTAGATGGCCACGCGGCCGACCAGCTTGCCGAGCAGAAAGCCGATCAGCAGTCCCGCTGGTACCGCCCATAGCAGCCGATGCAGCGCCCATTCGCCGACCCAGTCGGCCTCAAGCTGGCCCTGGGCGATGAGCATCAGGCCGAAGACCACGAAGGGGAACGCGGTGCCATCGTTGAATCCCGCTTCGCCGGACAAACCGTAGCGCAGTCGGTCGCTGTCGCGGGCATCGTTGACCTGTACCAGGCTGGCCAGCACCGGATCGGTGGGCGCCAGGATCGCGCCGATCAGTACCGAGACGCCCCAGCTCAGGCCGAACACGTAGTGACAGAGCAGGGTGACGCCGCCGATGCAGGCGAGCATCACCGGCCCGGCCAGCACATAGGCGCTTTTCCAGGCGGGATGGCGTAGTGGCATCCGCAGTTTCAGTCCGCTGACGAACAGCGACACCAGCACGGCGACCTCGGTGAGGTGTTCCATCCAGCCGGCGATGTGGAGAAATTCCATTTCCCACAGGCCGATGCCGAGCTGGCCGATGAGCACGCCGAAACCGAGGTAGATCAGGGACGTGGTGATTGGCAGCCAGCGCAGGAAGGCCGAGGCAAGGGCGAGGATCAGCAGCAGGACGCCGAGTACGGCCATCCATTCGAGAAAATTCATGCATGTTCCGATGGCGGGGCGCGGTGTTGCGCCCGGGTGGTGTGTGCCATTGGAACGGTTGCCGGCGGCAGGGTTCGCCGGTGGTGCGCGGGCAGGCCGCCGTCGGTCAGGACGGCGACAGTTGGTTAACGCGGGTCTATCGCAGCCCGGCGACGATCTCGAACGCGCGGTGGCGGTCAGCCGTTTCGTAGAGATCGCAGGTGAAGATCAGCTCGTCGGCCTGGGTCTGCTCCAGCAGCACGTCGAGGCGTGCGCGAACCTTCTCCGGGCCGCCGATCAGCGCCAGGCCGAGGAAGTCGCCGACTGCCTGCTGTTCATGCGCCAGCCACAGGCCCTGCATGCTCTCCACGGGCGGGCGTAGCACCAGGCTCTGGCCACGGATGAGCGACAGGATGCGCAGGTAGACACTGGTCACCAGGTGTTCGGCGCGCTCGTCGCTGTCGGCTGCGATCAGCGGGACGCCGAGCATCACGTAGGGCTTGTCGAGCACCGCCGAGGGTTTGAAGTTGTCGCGGTAGAGCTTGATCGCCTGGTGCATGTAGCGCGGCGCGAAGTGCGAGGCGAAGGCGTAGGGCAGGCCCTTGGCCGCGGCCAGCTGGGCGCTGAACAGGCTGGAGCCGAGCAGCCAGATCGGCACATTGCTGTTCACCCCGGGCATGGCGATCACGCGCTGATTGGGCTGCCGCGGGCCGAGCAGCAGCTCCAGCTCCTCGACGTCTTTGGGGAAGTCGTCGGCGCTGCCCATGCGGTCGCGACGCAGGGCGTGCGCGGTGAACTGGTCGGCGCCGGGGGCGCGACCGAGCCCGAGGTCGATGCGCCCGGGATACAGCGCTTCCAGCGTGCCGAACTGTTCGGCGATCACCAGTGGTGCGTGGTTCGGCAGCATCACCCCGCCGGCACCGAGACGGATGCGCGTGGTGTTGGCGGCCAGGTAGCCGATCAGCACGGCGGTGGCGGCGCTGGCGATGCCGTCCATGTTGTGGTGTTCGGCGACCCAGAAGCGCTGGAAGTCGAGCCCTTCCACATGCTGGGCGAGGGCCAGGGCATTGTGCAGCGCCTGGGCCGGCGTGCCGTCGTCACGAATGGGGGCCAGGTCGAGGGCGGAAAAACGGGTCTGGGCAATGCGGGACATCGGTAACCTCGTGCGAAGAATGCGGGCGGCTCAGCGGCAGTGTTCGGCCTGGGCCTCGGCCACCACGTTGCGCTGTTCGTCGCGCAACCAGCCTTGCGGGGTAAAGCCCAGCGAGCGGGCCTGGAACAGGTAGCGCTGGCCGGGCTGGAAATCGTCGTAGCGGATCACCAGGGTGCAGCGAATGGTGTGGGTTTCGCCAAACAGGCCGAAGGCGCCCCCTGTGACTTCGAATTCATAGCGCGCTTCGAGTTCATGGGCGCCTGGCGGGACCTGGAAATAGCGGCCGTCGGGTGTGCGTTTGCCGTCCAGCTGGTCGGACATGAAGATGTCGCTGGTCTGCGCGGTCATGTCTACCCAGGCCATGTTCGGATCGGGTTGCGGCAAGGGCCCTGCGCAGCCGGCCAGCAGCAGGGCAAGAATGGCGAGGGAGAGTGAGCGACGCATGGCTGGATCCTCGGCGAATGGCTGGGCAGGACGCGCTGGCGCCTATCCGATGCCGCCGAGGGTGCGCCAGAAAGCGGCGCATTTCAACGCGGGTTCAGCGGCCGGCGAGGTCGCCGCAGCCCTTTTCCTCGGCGCGGGCCAGCACGTACTGGTGCTGATCGTAGAGCTTGGCCCACGGGCGGAAGCCATAGCCGCCGGCGACCAGACGATAGCGCGCGCCGGCGGTGAACCTGTCGTACTCCAGGGTCAGTTTGCAATCGCGTGCCAGCGCACTGCTGCCCGGCCCGATGTTGGCGCCATCGACGTCGAAGCGGTAGCGCATCTCCAGCTTGCGGCTGCCGGGGGTTACCTGGAAATAGCGGGGGTCTTCCAGCGTCCGGCCATCGACGGCGACGGCCTGCAGCTCGGTTTCGCCGTTCGGATTGAGGTCGATCCAGGCCTGCTCGGGGTCGGGTTTGGGCATCATGGCCGCGCAGCCGGTCAGGCTGGCGAGGAACAGGAGAAAAAGGAAACCGCGCATGTGCAATGCTCCGGCCGAAACCATCCGTTCCGGCGAGAAATCGAAAGAGGAAGCCTGTTGGCCGCAGGTTGCATTCAACGGCGTGGCCTTTGTAGGGTGCGCTACGCGCGCCGGCGCTGCCCGACCACTGACCGGTTCATCCGATGCCCAAGCCCAACGCCGCCTTGATCGACAACCGCAGCCTGCGCTGGGTTCCCCTGGTGCTTGCCGCCTGTCTGAATGGTTGCAGCTATTACAGCCAGCTCGCGGTCGGCCAGCTCGATCTGTTGCGCCAACGCCAACCCATCGAGGCGTTGATCGCCGATGACACGCGCGACCCGGCGCTGCGCCAGCGGCTGGCCGAGGTGCTGCAGGCCCGCATGTTCGCCAGCCAGGCGCTGAGCCTGCCGGACAACCGCAGCTATCGCCTCTACGCCGAGCTCGGGCGGCCCTATGTGGTGTGGAACCTGTTCGCTACCGAGGAATTCTCGGTCAAGCCGCTGGAGCACTGCTTTCCCATCGCCGGCTGCGTCGCCTACCGTGGCTATTTCCGCCAGGGCGCTGCCCGCGGCGAGGCGGCTCGCCTGCGCATGGCCGGGCTGGATACCCACGTCGCCGGCGTCGAGGCCTATTCGACACTGGGCTGGTTCGCCGACCCGCTGCTCAGCTCCATGCTGCGGCGCAACGACGAGCAACTGGCCGCATTGATCTTCCACGAACTCGCCCATCAGCAGCTCTACCTGCCCGGTGACACCGCGTTCAACGAGTCCTACGCCACTTTCGTCGAGCGCGAGGGGCTGCGCCAATGGCGTACCAGTCGTGGGTTGCCGGAGCAGGACGAGCAGGGCCGCCAGCGCTATCGGCAACTGGTACGGCTGCTGCTCGACGCACGCGAGCGGCTTGCCGACCTCTATGCGTCGGGGCAGCCACCGGCGCGGTTGCGCGAGCTGAAGCAGGCCGAGTTCACGGCGCTGCGCCAGCGCTATCGGGCATTGCGTGACGAGCAGTGGGAGGGCGACAGGCGTTTCGACCGCTGGTTCGCCCAGCCGCTGAACAACGCCACGCTGCTGCCATTCGGCCTGTACGACCGCTGGGTGCCGGCATTCGCGGCACTGTTCGAAGCCAATGACGGCGACTGGGCGCGCTTCCACGCTGCAGTCGCCATGCTGGCAAAAAGCCCTGCCGACGAGCGGGAACAGATCCTGACCAGGCTCGCCAACTGAACAAGCGAAACGGCGCGCCCTGCCAGCGCGGGCATTACGTGCACGTGCCAGTCCTGCGCCGAAAATCCGTGATCTACCGTTCATCGGCAGCGATACGCCCACCCGCTGAACGGTGCGAATCGTTTCCGAAAGCCTCCGGTCCTCATTACTAGGTCGCCGATTCAACGGCGGCGATCCCCCTATGCCTGATTCCCACGCATAACAACGGAGGCTCCATGGAGACCATTTCCGGAATTCTCGACAACAAAGGCACGCCACTGGAGAAGCAGAAGTTCACATGGAAGGAAATGGCCGGCAAGCCGATCAGCAAGCTCGATGACGATGCCTTTACCCGTGTGCGCATCATCCTCATGAACGGTGTCGAGACCGATGCCCTGCGCCTGAGCCACGGCATTGCCCGCTTCAACAAGGAACTGCGCCTGCCGCTCGCCGAGATCCGCCGTGTCGAGCAGCACCAGGCGACCATGATCAACTGGCTGATCGGCGCCGATCACTCGCCGCTGGAAACCACCGTCGCCTACGAACAGGTGGCCATCGAGGTGACCGCGGCCGTGGCGCAGAGCGAGCCTGACCCCTACCAGGCGCAGACCTATCGCTTCGGCCTGCTGGAGGACTTCGACCACCTGTACCGCTACTCGGCGATGCTTGATCGCCTCGAGGGCAAGGATGCCAACAACATCTTGCAGGGCTATACCGACATCGTGCCCGGACGGAAAACGTCGGAGCACCACCGCCATCCGGAAAACGACATCCGCGACAACTACGAGAAGAACTCCGCCGCGCTGATCACCAAGATCCACGCGGCGCTGATCACCGGCGCGGAATACCAGACCCACGACTACTACATGAACATCGGCCCGCTGTTCGCCGACCCGCTGGCGCGCCAGCTGTACGCCGAGATCGCCTCCGTGGAGGAGCAGCACGTGACCCAGTACGGCGCGCTGTCCGACCCGAGCGAGAGCCATATGGAGAAGTGGCTGGTGCATGAGGCGATGGAGGTCTACATGTACGCCAGCTGCGCCGAGCAGGAGACCAACCCGCGCATCAAGGCCATGTGGGAGCGCTTCCTCGACTACGAGCTCGGCCACCTCAACGTTGCCTGCGAGTGGTTCAAGAAGCTCGAAGGCCGCGACCCGGCCGAGGTCCTCGCCGGCCCGCTGCCGAAGATGGTCGAGTTCAAGAGCCAGCGCGATTTCGTGCGCCAGGTGCTGGCCGCCGAGGTCAACCTGCGTACCGCCGGCCCCGCCTACGTGGACAAGGCCAAGGAGCCGCAGTCCTCGCTGGATTACCGCAACCACCTCGCCTCGGAAGGGCTCGCCTCGGACATCGTCTCGGCGGGTTACCAGTGGGCGCCGGGTGGCGAACTGATGCGCAAGGCTTCCTGAGGAGACGAACATGGCTACTGCAGCGAAAGTGGGTACCAATTTCACCGGCGTGCAGATGTCCCCGAAGGACACCAAGCGCCTGCTCGACGCCGTCAACGAGATTCATCCGGACGTGCCGGGCGATGAGCGCGGCATGCTCGTCGAACGCTCCGAGCGCAACGAAGAAGCCGACCGCATCGGCTCCGTCCCGGTGCCGGGTTCGGCCAAGGGCATGCTCAAGACCAGCTTCGACATGATGAAGGGCAAGAGCCCCGAAGTGTTCATCGACAAGCTCGGCGAGCGGCTGGCGTTCGAGCGCAACGGCGTGCGCCTGTACGAGGCGATGATCGCCAAGGCGCGCAACATGGACACCGGGAGCGATCTGGTGGGCGTGCTGCAACACATCCGCGACGAAGAGTTCGAGCACATGATGCTGGTGCACGCGGCGATGGAGAAACTCGGCGCCGACCCCACCGCGCAGACGCCGAGCGCGGATGTCGCCGGGGTCATGGCGATGGGCATCATGCAGGTGCTGACCGATCCGCGCACCAACGTGCCGCAGTGTCTGAATGCATTGCTGACCGCCGAACTGGCGGACAACGCGGCCTGGGAACTGCTGATTGAGCTGGCGCAGGCGGCCGGTCATCCGAACATCGCCGACAGCTTCGTCAAGGCCAAGACCCAGGAAGATGACCATCTGGTGAAGATCAAGACGCTGATGCGTCGGGATCTGATCATGCAGACCAAGTAACAGCGTGCGAGCGGGACGCTTTGGCGCACACCACCGAAAGGGGTGTGCGTCTTTTTTATGGGCTCAGGAATGTGGTGAATGAACGTTTTTAGCTCTTGCCGATTAGCGAGCTGCTTGAGGGTTTAGTTTCGCCCTGCTGGGCGAGTTTCTTTTGGCAGTCGCCCCAAAAGAAACCAAAAGGTCTTGCCCCTGCCATCCGGCCCCGCGCTTCGCGCGGGGTTCGTTCGCTCCATCGCTGCTTCAGGGGTCGGCTTACAAGGGCCATCCATGGCCCTTTAAGCCTTTCGCCGCATCCCTGCGGCTCACCCCCTTACGCACCGATTCCACTCACCCTCCTGATGGGGCGTTTGAGTCGCCTGGCGGACCGTACAAGCAGAACAGATGTTCGGCGTTTAAGTGGTCGCTGATGGCCCAAAAGCCTCCAAATTTCTGCACGTGGGCCCAGCCCTCGCACTCTCCATTGAGGACGCGTCAATCCCTACGGCACGATCATCCGCTCTTCTTTTCTTTTTCTTTTCTTTTGCTTGGCTTCTTGCGCACAAGTCATCAGGCGACACCATTCGCCCCTTTCAGGAGGCCGAGTGCAATCGTTGCGTAGGGGAGCGAGCGGCATGGATGCCGCGAGAGGACTAGGCGTCCCCGCGATAAAGGGCCATGGATGGCCCTTGTACGCCGGCCCCCGGAGCGGCGATGGAATGAGGGAAGTCGAGCGCAGCGAACCGGGGACGCCCAGTCCGGATGGAGGGGCCAGCGTTTTTGCCTACTTTTTTCCCGGCCGGGCAGGCGCGACTGGAAAAAGTGGGTCGCCCAGCAGGGCGAAACTAAGCTTCCAAGCAGCTCGGAAATAGTTATGCGATCTGAGCGTGCATCCATCCAGTCCAGCCATCGCTGCAGTTACTTCCTCGAACCAATCGAAGGACCAAAGAAAAAGGGGTGCCGCCTGCGCGAACACCCCTCCTCAACGATCACCGGCTAGCCGGTCAATCGTTCCCGACACTCGCCGTTTGCACGGTACAGCCCCAGACTTCCAGCGCCGGCTGGTCCGCTTGTGGCGGGCCGAGCCATTCGCTCATGGCGTGGCAACGCTGGTCAAAACACAGTTGGTAATCCCCTGCCTCGGGGGTTCGCCCCAGGCGCAGGAGTGGCAACGCAGGCATCTGGCGCTGGTAGTGCCAGGCCCCGTCGCGCAGTTCGGCGTCATCCGGGATTTCCATCCCGGCACCAGAACCCTTGACCCGCGCTTCGCCGAGCAGCAGCCCGTCCGGCGTCACGCGGTAATCCTCTTCCCAGCGGATCTTCTCGATGGTGTGATTCCACGCCAGGGTGAAGGCGGGGGTGGGCACTTCGGCCCACACCACGCCTGCCAGCCCCAGGCACAGACCGATCACGCCGCCGCCGGCTCGGCGCGACGGGCGCGCCAGAAGTGCTGGATAAGGAACAGCGCGCCCAGGCCAAAGCCGATTTCATCGCTGATCGGCATCGCCAGCACCATCGAGGCGGCCGCAGCGAAGGCGAGGACCTTCTCCCAAAGCGCCATGGGCCGTTGCAGGTAACCGGTGAACACGGCGCCCCACAGGCCGACGGCGAAGGCCGCCTTGAACAGCATGTACAGCGTGGCGCCCCAGTCGCCGCCCTGCATCATCAGCGCCGGGTTGTACACCGCCATGAACGGCACGATGAAACCGGCGATGGCGATACGGATGGCCCACATGCTGATCTTCAGGCCCCTCTCCTTGGCGATCGGCGCGGCGGCAAAGCACGCCAGCGCCACCGGCGGGGTGAGGTCGGCCATGATGCCGAAGTAGAAGACGAACATGTGCGAGACGATCAGCGGCACGCCCAGGTCGAGCAGTGCCGGCGCGGCGATCGAGCTGGTGATGATGTAGTTCGGGATCGTCGGGATGCCCATGCCCAGCACCAGGCAGGTCAGCATGGTCAGCAGCAGCGAAAGGAACAGGTTGTTCTCGCCGACGGCCAGGATGTAGCCGGCGAAGGTCGAGGCCACGCCGGTCAGCGAAACCACGCCGATGATCACGCCGACCAGGGCGCAGGCGATCCCCACCGGCACCGCATGGCGTGCGCCTTCGACCAGCGCGTGCAGGCAGATGACCAGGGTGTCGCGGCCGCCCTTGATGAACCAGCACACCACCACCAGCGCGGCGATGACGCCGAAGATCACCCCGATGCCGAGCTGGAAGAACCCGGCGCAGAGCAGGCCGAGGGCGATCCAGAAGGCGATGCGCAGGCCGAACGACGACACCTTGAGGATGATCGCCGAGCCGAGGATGACGATGGCCGTCAGCGACAGGCCAATGGTGCCGGCGAACATCGGCGTGCGCCCGGAGAACAGCAGCCAGACCAGGACCACCAGCGGAATCAGCAGGTACCAGCGCTCCTTCACCGCAGCCATGGCACTCGGGCATTCGTCCTTCGGCAGGCCCTTGAGGCCGGCGCGCTTGGCTTCCAGGTGGACCATCCAGAACACCGAGCCAAAGTACAGCAGCGCCGGAATCAGCGCGGCCTTGGCGATCTCGACGAAGGGCACGTTGATGGTCTCGGCCATGATGAAGGCCACCGCGCCCATCACCGGCGGCATGATCTGGCTGCCCATCGAGGACGTGGCCTCGACGCCGCCGGCGAAGGCCGGGCGATAGCCGAAGCGCTTCATCAGCGGGATGGTGAACTGGCCGGTGGTGACCACGTTGGCGACGCCGGAACCGGTGATGGTGCCCATCAATGCCGAGGACACCACCGACACCTTGGCCGGGCCGCCCAGCTTGTGGCCGAACAGGCCCATGGCGAAGTCGGTGAACAGCTTGATCATCCCCGCCTGCTCGAGGAACGAGCCGAACAGGATGAACAGGAAGATGTAGGTCGCCGAAACGTAGGTCGGCGTGCCGTACAGGCCTTCGGTGCCGAACGACAGCTGGTTGACGATCTGGTCGAGGTAATAGCCGCGGTGCGCGAGATCACCGGGCAGGTACTCGCCGAACAGGCCGTAGGCGAGGAACAGCCCGCAGATGATCGGCAGGGCGATGCCCATGACGCGGCGTGCGGCCTCGAACACCAGCACGATCAGCGTCAGGCCGACCACCATGTCGGTGGTGGTCATGTCGCCGGAGCGCTGGATCAGGTCCGCCTCGAAATACCACTGGTAGAAGAAGGTGGCGAAACCGGCCAGGCCAAGCACCCAGGCCACTGGCTGGAACGGCTTGCCGTTGCCGCGTGCCGGGTAGCAGAGAAACACCAGCAGCAACAGGAAGCCGACGTGACCGGCGCGCAGCACCTGGCTGGACACCGGGTGGAAGGCGGCGGTGACGATCTGATAGATGGAGAACAGCAGGGCGACATAGAACAGCGCCCTCGGCCATTCGCTGGGGCTGGCATGCAGCCCTTGGCTTTCGCTCATGGGTATCACTCTCTCACTGCAAGGGGATGCCTGTAGAAGCAGGCTTGCCAACGAGGCAACGCGGGCAAGCCTGCTGCTACAAGGAGCGGGCTGGAGCAGGCGCTACGGCCCGCTCAGCCCGTCGTTCAGCGCTGGGTTACTTGAGAACCCCGGCTTCCTTGTAGAAGCGCTCGGCACCCGGGTGCAGCGGGATCGGCAGGTTCTGGGTGGCGTTTTCCAGCTTGATGTCCTTGGCGGCGGAGTGGGCGTTGCCCAGGGCGGCCAGGTTGTCGAACATCAGCTTGGTCATCTGGTAAGCCACCTCATCGGAGACCTTCTCGTGGGTCACCAGGATATTGGTGATGGCCACGGTGGGGACGTCGGCGTCCTGACCGTCATAGGTGCCGGCCGGAATCACGCCCGCCAGGTAGGCGTCGCTCTCGATCTTCTCGACCACGTCGGCCGGGATCTCGACGAAGGTCACCGGCATGGTGCTGGCCAGATCGCGGATGGCAGCCATGCCCAGGCCCGAAGACTGCAGGGTGGCGTCCAGCTGGCGGTTCTTGATCAGCTCGACCGACTCGGCGTAGGGCAGGAATTCGACGCGGCCCATGTCCTTATAGTCCAGGCCGGCGGCCTTGAAGATCGCGCGGGCGTTGAGCTCGGTGCCGGACTTCGGCGCGCCGACGGAGATGCGCTTGCCTTTCAGGTCGTCCAGGGTCTTGATGCCGGATTCGGCGCTGGCGACGATCTGGATGTAGTTGTTGTAGGTGCCGGCGATGGCGCGCAGGCGCTTGAGCGGGGCCTTGAAGCCGGCGTCCTCGACACCGTTCCAGGCATCTTCCACCGAGTCACCCAGGGAGAAGGCCAGCTCACCGCGACCGGCCTGCAGCAGGTTGAGGTTTTCTACCGAGGCCTTGGTGGCCTGTACCGAAGTCTTGGCGCCGTCGATCTTGTTGTACTGCTGCGACAGGGCCACGCCGATCGGGTAGTACACGCCGCTGGTGCCGCCGGTGAGGATGTTGATGAAGGTCGGTGCAGCGACGGCCGCGGTGCTGGCGGTGAAGGCCGCAGCGGCAGCGAGCAGGCCCAGGCGTTTGGTCAGTCTCATGGTGGATCTCCGTTTCGTTTTTATTGGTTGACGCAGCATGTTGACGATAGACGATGCCGCATTCAGCGAACGCGCCGGTCGAACAAGCAGATGGGCGATGGCGCCGGGAGGTCCCGGACGGGTGATATCGCAGGCAGCTCTTCTTGTCGTTGGAATCGCATCGAGCACATTGCCATTAGCAGAAGCCGTGCCAGCTGCCGTGGAGGCTCTGGGCCGCGGGTGATGGCGCCGCTCTCGGCGCTCGTAGGCAAGAATCCGCCTATGGCGAGGATCTGATAGGCGGGATCTCGCTCATGCCCCGGCGAACCCTGGCGCCGCGCAGCCTTCGAATGTCCGACGATGACGGGAGGGCGCATGACGGAAATAGCGGCAAAGGATCTGGGCATCGACGTGATGCAGGGCGAAGCCGAGCTGTTCAAGTGGTTCGTCGCCAGCTTTCTGTTCGGCAAGCGCATCCAGCGCGACATTGCCGCCGGGGCCTATCGGGTGGTGGTCGATCTCAACAAGCTGGACACGCCGGACAGGCTGCGCCGCTCTGGTCATCGCCGGCTGGTGCAGCTGCTCGGCCAGGCGCGCTACGTGCGTTACGACGAGTCCACTGCAGCGCGGCTGCTGAAGCTCTGCGACAAGCTGGAAAGCGAGTACGACGGCAGCCTGAGTCGCCTGCGCGAGCTTGGTGAGACACGCCGCGGGGTGGAAAGGCGCCTGCAGGAATTCGAAGGAGTGGGACCGAAGACCGTCGAGATCTTCATGCGCGAGGCAGCGCGGGTCTGGTTCTGAGCGCGCCGGACGGCGCTTGCCAAGGCCAACCGAACGGTTAGAGTGGCGCCATCGCACCGCCGAAGTCCGCCATGCGCATTTTCCTGCTCGCCTTCAGTCTGTTCCTGCCCATCGCGGCCAGCGCCGCGCCGGCGCCCTATTACCAATGGCAGAGCAAGCTCGACGGCACCATCATCTGCCGCCAGACCTCCCCGGGCGAAGGCTGGGAGCAGCTCGACGGCCGACCCTTCCGCGATCTCAATTGCACCATGCCCGCTGCGCGCATCGACCGCCCGAGCAGCGTGCCGGGGTTCCGTCCGCAGCCGGGGCGTTAAAGCCGACGTCAGCCCGGAATCCGCTCCATGCTTCATGTCCGTAGGGTGGAAAACCGCGAAGCGTTTTCCACGCGTCGGAGGCCCTGCCCGACGTTTCGCCATGCAACGGACCCATGGTGGATAAGCTTCGCGTTATCCACCCTACGATCCCATCGCCATCGCCATCGCCATCGCCATCGCCATCGCCATCGCCATCGGTAGGGTGGAAGACCGCGCAGCGTTTCCACGCGTTGCGAGCAGGCGGCTCGGTGTTTCGTCCGCTGCTGGACGATGGAAGCCGCTAAGCTCGGTTTCTCTCCTAAGCGCTAGAGCATCATCCCGTCGTATGCCAGGCACACGTTGTCCGGCAGCTCCCGTGGCGCCTGCATGAACCAGGTATCCAGCTCGTGGCCGATATGGGTCAGGACCGCCTGCGCCGGCTGCAACGCGTCGATGCTCTGCAATGCGCGGGTCAGGTCGTTGTGGTTGCGCGGCGGCGTGTCGCGCGGCGGGCTCGAACAATCGAGCACCACCACGTCCAGCGCGGTGTCCTGCAGAAACTCCCGCGTACGGTCCGGCAGGCCGACGGTGTCGGTGAGGTAGGCGATGCTGCGGCCGTGGCCTTCCAGCAGATAGCCGAAGGTGGGTTTCGAATGCACCAGTGGCAGCGCAGTGACCCGTAGCGTGCCGAGCATGCGCTGCTCGAAGGCGGCGAAGGGTTCGCTGAAATCGAGGATGCCGGGGTGCTTGTAGAGGTCGGCCAGGCCTTCTGCGTCGTCCGGGCCGAGCACCGGAATGCGCAGCCCGGTGCCCCAGCGTAGCTGCAGCAGGCCCTGAGCGTGATCGGCGTGGTAGTGGGTCTGCAGGATGCCGCTGAAGCTGCCCGGGGCGAAACGCTCGCAGAGATCGGGCAGGCCGCTGTCGAGCAGCCAGCGCTGGCCGCCGCATTCCACCAGCGCCGAGCAGGCACGGCGGCGTCGACTCGGGTCGAGCTGTGCGGCGTGGCAGGCCGGGCAGGCGCAGTTGTACACCGGCACCTGGGCGGCGCCACCGGTGCCGAGCAGGGTCAGTTGCACTGACGGTGCTCGTCGATCAGCTGCAGCAGGCGCTCGACGCTGCTCGCCAGCGAGGCGGAATTGTCCAGGCGGATGTAGTCGTCCAGCTCACCGCTGAACAGCGCGTTGCGTGCCAGACGCGCCTCGATCTGCTCGGGGGTTTCCCGGCCGCGAGTCAACAGGCGCTCGCGCAGCACGTCCTGCTCGACCGTCAGCAGCACTGCCAGCAGGTCCGGGTAGCGCCGCCGTGCCTCGGGCAGGTAACCACGCGAGCCATTGACCAGTACATCCTCGCCGGCCGCCAGCCAGCCGTCGATTTCCGCGGGAATGCCGTAGGCCAGCCCGTTGGCGCGCCAGGCGAGGGCGAAGGCCTGCTCGGCTTCCAGGCGTGCGAACTCTTCGGCGCTCACCGAGTGCGCGGCTTCGCCGATAGCCTCCGCCGAGCGGGTGATGACCCGCCGGGCAATGCGCACGCCACGCTCGGCGAGCGCTGCGCGTGCAGCGTCGAGCAGACTGTCCTTGCCGGCCCCGGAGGGGCCGATCAGGTAGATCAGGCGGCCTTGCATCAGGTTACTCCCGAGGGTCGAAAGCCGAGGGTGGGCGGGCAGTATAGAGCTCGCCGCGGTTGCAGGGGCGGCGCGCTCGACAGGCTGTGGTCGACGCATCAGAACACCCTCCGGCCCTGGCGCCAGACCTGGCCGATCACCGGCTGGCCCTTGTGCACCTGCGCCTGGACCAGGTCGGCGCGCAGCCCGACGGCGATCTCGCCGCGATCATCCAGCCCGGCCGCGCGTGCCGGCGCCAGGCTGATGGTGGCGATGGCACGCGGCAGGTCGTAGCCGTTGTCCTGCTCGGCCAGGCCCAGCGCGGCCTGCAGCAGGCTGGCCGGGTAGTAGTCGCTGGAGAGGATGTCCAGCACGCCGCGCTGCGCCAGGTCGGCAGCGGCGATGTTGCCCGAGTGCGAGCCGCCACGGACGATGTTCGGTGCGCCCATCAGTACCTTCAGGCCACGTGCGTGGCTGGCCTCGGCGGCCTCGAAGGTGGTCGGGAATTCGGCGATGGCCATGCCGTAGTCCGCCGACTCGGTTACGTGTTCCAGGGTCGCATCGTCGTGGCTGGCCAGCGCCAGGTCGCGGCTGCGGCAGATATCGACGATGGCGGCGCGCTGCTGGTCGCTGTGCCGCGCCGAGTTGGCCAGCTGCTCGCTGACGAAGCGGTCCATCTCCGCCGGACTCAGATGGTACTTGCCCATGTAGTACTCGCGGTACTTCTCCATGCGCGCGAACTGGCGCTGGCCCGGCGCGTGGTCCATCACCGAGACCAGCTGCACCAGCGGCTGCTCGACCAGCTCGCGGAACAGCTCCAGGCATTGCGGGTGGCTGACTTCGCAGCGCAGGTGCAGGCGGTGTTCGGCGCGGGTCTGCCCGGCCGCTTCGGCCTCGGCGATGGCCTCGAGCATCACGCCGAGCTGCTGCATGCGCTTGCCCTTGGGATTGATGTCGCCGATCGACAGCGCATCGAACACCGTGGTGATGCCGGCGGCGACGATCTGCGCGTCATAGGTCAGCACCGCCGAGGCGGACGGCCAGTCCACGCCGGGGCGCGGGCTCATGTGCTTTTCCAGGTTGTCGGTGTGCAGTTCCACCAGCCCCGGCAGCAGCAGGTCGCCGCCCAGGTCCTGGGCCTGCGGCAGGCTGCTGGCGCCTTCGCTGATATCGGCGATCAGGCCGTCGCGGATCAGCAGGCTGCCGTGGATCACCTGATCGGCCAGCACCAGGCGGGCGTTGCTGAGTATCTGTTCAGCTGGCATGGGCCAGGTCCTCCTGCGTCATGTCCAGGTAACGGTCGGCGACTGCCTCGCGGATCGCGCGGTCGTGGAAGATGCCGATCAGCGCGCTGCCGGCGGCCCTGGCCTCGCCGATCAGTTCCAGCACCACGCCGGCGTTGGCTTCGTCCAGCGAGGCAGTGGGTTCGTCGAGCAGCATCACCGGCCAGCCCACCATGAAGCCGCGCGCCAGGTTGACCCGCTGCTGCTCGCCGCCGGAAAAGGTGCCGGGGGCCAGCTGCCAGAGCCGTTCGGGAATGTTCAGCCGGGTCAGCAGCGCCTTGGCCCGCGCCTCGGCATCGACACGCGTCCAGCCGCGCGCCAGCGCCGGTTCCATCACCACCTCCAGCGCCGGCACCCGCGGGATCACCCGCAGGAACTGGCTGACGTAGCCCAGCGTCTGCCGGCGCACCGCGAGTACCTGGCGTGGTTCGGCGCCGACCAGCTCCAGCCAGTCGCCGGCATGGCGGATACGGATGCTGCCGCCGGCGGGCAGGTAGTTGCCGTACAGCGTGCGCAGCAGGGTCGACTTGCCGGCGCCGGACTGACCGTGCAGCACCAGGCACTCGCCGGCGGCGACGGTGAAGTTCAGCCCGCGCAGCACCTGCAGGCTGACGCCGTGCTGCTGGTGCAGGGTGAAGGTCTTGGCGAGGTCGCGGACCTCGATCAGGTTCGTCATGACGGATTCCTTCATGGCTGCAGCACCGAGGACACCAAGAGCTGCGTGTAGGGGTGCTGCGGGTCGTCGAGGATCTGATCGGTCAGGCCCGACTCCACCACCCGCGAGCGGCGCATCACCATCAGCCGGTCGGCCAGCAGGCGCGCCACGGCGAGGTCGTGGGTGACGATCACCACCGCCAGATCCAGCTCGCGCACCAGCCCGCGCAGGAGGTCGAGCAGACGTGCCTGCACCGACACGTCGAGGCCGCCGGTGGGTTCGTCCATGAACACCAGCTTCGGACTGGAAACCAGGTTGCGGGCGATCTGCAGGCGCTGCTGCATGCCGCCGGAGAAGGTCCGCGGCAGGTCGTCGATGCGCGCCGGGTCGATCTCCACCTGCTTGAGCCAATCCAGCCCGGCGGCGCGCAGCTGGCCGTAATGCCTGACGCCCTGGGCCATCAGCCGCTCGCCGATGTTGGCGCCGGCGGAAACGCCCATGCGCAGGCCGTCGCGCGGGTTCTGTTCGACGAAGCCCCATTCGGTGCGCAGCAGCGTGCGCCGCTCGGCTTCGCTGGCGGCGTAGAGGTCGAGCCAGTCGCCGGCAGCATCGCGGTACTGCACGCTGCCGCGATCCGGCGGGCAGCGGCCGCAGAGCAGCGAGAGCAGGGTGGACTTGCCGGAGCCGGACTCGCCGACGATGCCCAGCACTTCGCCGGGGTAGAGGTCGAAGGACACACCCTGGCAGCCCTTGTCCGGGCCGTACAGGCGGGTCAGGTCGCGCACCGCGAACAGCGGCTCGGTGCCGACGCCCGCGGCGGGCAGCAGTTGTTCGGCGGCGCTCATGGGCGGCTCTCCTGTTGCTGGGCGCGCTGCGCGCAATAGTCGGTATCCGAGCAGACGAACTGCTTGCTTCCGGCGTCGTCGACGATCAGCTCGTCGAGGTAGGAGTCGCCGCTGCCACAGATGGCGCAGCACTGCTCCCACTGCTGGATCTGGAACGGGTGATCCTCGAAATCCAGGCTGACCACGCGGGTGTACGGCGGCACGGCGTAGAGGCGCTTCTCGCGCCCGGCGCCGAACAGCATCAGCGCCGGGCTGCGGTCCAGCTTGGGGTTGTCGAATTTGGGAATCGGCGAGGGGTCCATCACGTAGCGCCCGTCCACCGTCACCGGGTAGGCGTAGCTGGTGGCGATGTGGCCGAAGGTGGCGATGTCTTCGTAGAGCTTCACGTGCATCACGCCGTAGTCGCCCAGCGCGTGCATGGTGCGCGTCTCGGTTTCCGACGGCTCGATGAAGCGCAGCGGCTCGGGTATCGGCACCTGATAGACCATGATCTGCCCGGCGGCGAGCGGGGTTTCCGGGATGCGGTGGCGGGTCTGGATCACCGTCGCCGCGGGTGTGCGTTCGGTGGTGGCGACTCCGGCGGTGCGGGCGAAGAAACGGCGGATCGACACCGCGTTGGTGGTGTCGTCGGCGCCCTGGTCGATCACCTTGAGCACGTCGTCGGCGCCGAGAATGGCGGCGGTCAGCTGCATGCCGCCGGTGCCCCAGCCGTAGGGCAGCGGCATCTCGCGGCCGCCGAAGGGGACCTGATAGCCGGGTATGGCGACCGCCTTGAGCAGCGCACGGCGGATCATGCGCTTGGTCTGCTCGTCGAGGTAGGCGAAGTTGTAGCCCGCCTCGCGGGTGGGAATGGCCTGGGCATTCATGCGCGTTTCTCCTTTGCCGGCGTCTCGGCGGCTAGCTCGGCCGGTTCGGCCTGCGGCTGGCGCAGCTTGCGGATCAGCTCCAGCTCGGACTGGAAGTCGACGTAGTGCGGCAGTTTCAGGTGCGAGACGAAACCGGCGGCCTCGACGTTGTCGCAGTGCATCAGGACGAATTCCTCCTGCTGCGCCGGGCCCTGCACCTCCTCGCCGTACTCGCCGGCACGCAGCGCGCGGTCGACCAGCGCCATGCCCATCGCCTTGCGCTCCGCGTAGCCGAAGGCCAGGCCGTAGCCGCGGGTGAACTGCGCCTGTGCAGCGCTCTCGCCGACGAACTGGTTGACCATCTCGCACTCGGTCAGCTCGATCTCGCCGAGGCAGACCGGAAAGCCCAGCTCCTGCGGCTCGATCCAGACCTCGGCGGTGCCGATGCGGATCTCGCCGGCGAACGGGTGGTTGCGGCCGTAGCCACGCTGGGTCGAATAACCCAGCGCCAGGAGAAAGCCCTCGTCACCGCGGGCCAGCGCCTGCAGGCGTTCGGCGCGGCTCGTCGGCAGCTCCAGCGGCTCGCGGGTGAGGTCCGGCACCGGCTCGCCGCGGTCGACTTCCGGCGTCATCAGGCCTTCCTCGCCGAGCAGACCGAGTACCCGCGGGCAGTTGCCCAGCATGGCGCTTTCATCCACCGGCGGGCCGGGGCGCTCGCCTTCGGCGAGCAGGGCGAAATCCAGCAGGCGGTGGGTGTAGTCGAAGGTCGGGCCGAGCAGCTGGCCGCCGGGCACGTCCTTGAAGGTCGCCGAGATGCGCCGGCTGAGCTGCATGGCGCCGGTGTCCAGCGGCAGGCTTTCGGCAAAGCGCGGCAGCGTGGTGCGGTAGGCGCGCAAGAGGAAGATCGCCTCGATCAGATCGCCGGCGGCCTGCTTGATCGCCAGCGCGGCGAGTTCCTCGTCGTACAGCGAGCCTTCGCTCATCACGCGCGCCACGGCGAGCGGCAGCTGCTGGCGGATCTGCTCGACGGCGAGTTCGGCGATGCCGGTGTCGCCGCGGCGTTTCTTCGCCAGCAGCGCGTGGGCGTTGTCGATGGCCTGTTCGCCACCCTTGACTGCGACGTACATCAGGCCACCTCCTGCAGCGAATCGCCGATGCGGGTGCTGCGCGGCAGGCCGAGCACTTCGCCGTCGGCGCAGAACAGCGCGTCCAGCCCGCGCGGGAAATCGTTGCGTGCGGCGCGCTGCTGCCAGAACGTCGGCGCCAGGGGCAGGCCGACCAGCCGGCTGCCGTCGATGCCCGGACCCTGCCAGCTCAGCGCCGGGCCGCGGTCGAGGTGTTCCAGCTGGATCAGCAATGTGCAGGACTGGTCCGGGTAGCGCTCGCTGCCGGCGTAGAAGCCGGAGAGGTCGTCCAGTGCCGCAGCGTCGAGCAGGGCGAACATCGCCTCCTCGCGCGCCTCGACGATCGGGCAGCCACAGTGGAAGGCCAGGTTGGTGCGGATCGCCGGAGTGTCGAAGGCCGGCGCCAGCCACAGCGGCGTGTCGTTATCCAGCAGGCTCAGGCACAGCGCGTAGCTGGCGGCCTGCAGCGGCTCGATGGCGGCGACGCTGACCAGCGGCTGGCGCGTGCCCGGCTCGGACAACGCCTTGAGCGCGGCGCGAAAGCACTTCTGCGCGTCCAGCACCGGGTCGGCGAAGGCGGCCTGCAACAGGTCGGATGGGGCGCGATGCATCAGTCTTCTCCTCGCAGCAGCGTGAAGAACTCCACGCGGGTAGTGGCGGTTTCGGCAGCCTTTTGCGCGGCGCGTCGGGCCTGCGCGGCGGCCAGCGGGTCGATCAGCTCGGCGAGCCAGCGGCTCTGCTGCGGGCCTTGCAGATGGGCGTCGGCGAGGGCGGCGAGTTCGGCCTGGCGCTTGTCGCGGCCGGCGCGGTAGCTGTAGCCGGTGCTGCCATCGGCCAGGCGCACCACGCAGCGGGTGACGCTCATCTCGCCAAGGTTGAACGGCGCGCCGGTGCCGCCCATGCGGCCGCGCACCAGGGTCATGCCGATTTCCGCCGGGCGGATCAGCTGGTAGGCGCAGTCGCGCAGGGCGCTCTCGAAAGGCGCCAGTTCGGCAGCGCCGGCGCGGGCCAGCACGGCCATCCAGCGCTGGCGGGGGGATTGTTCGCGGGTGGGCATGGGGTTCTCCATCAGGTGGTGACCTGGTACTGGAAGCGGTCGGAACGGCTGGCCGAGAGGGCGATCTCCAGCGGTCGGCCGCTGGCGTCGCAGGACAGGGTGAAGACCGACAGCAGCGGCATGCGCAGCGGCATCAGCAGCTGTGCGGCCTCGTCGCGGTCGGCCAGGCGCGCGCCGATCAGGCTGAAACGGCGCGTCAGCGGCAGGCCGCGTTCGCCGAGGTAGCGGCGCAGCGAACCGCCCTGATAGTCGGCGAGCAGCTCGGTGTGGCTGGCGCAGTAGCGGTGGCGGATCAGGCTGACCGGCTCGCCGTCGAGCAGGCGCAGGGTGCTCAGTTCGATCAGCGCGGCGCCCTCGGCCAGTTGCAGGTGACGCGCCTCCTCGGCGCTGGCGCTGAGCCGGCGACGCTCGAGCAGGCGCGCTTCGGTGCGCACGCCAAGCGCCGCCAGCGCATCGCTGTAGGCGCTGTCGGCCTGCAGCGGATAGACCAGCGGGCGTTGCAGCACCTGGGTGCCCTTGCCCTGACGGCGCAGCAGGCGGCCTTCGTTGATCAGCTCGTCGACGGCGCGGCGCAGGGTGTGGCGGTTGACCGCGAAGCGTCGCGCCAGCTGCATCTCGCCGGGGAGGAAGTCGCCGATGCGGTAGTGGCGCAGCTCGCCACGCAGCACCTGGGCCAGTTCGAGGTAGAGCGGTTCGCTGGGTTGTCTAGACAACTGCATGGTGTTTTCGAGAGGCGCACAGCGCCCCACTCCGTCAGATGAAGAGTTTGCGCAGGCGCTGGGAGCACAGGTCGATCAGGCTGACCACGGCGATGATGATCAGCAGCAGGGCAGCGGTCTGGCCGAACTGGAAACCGCGAATGGCTTCCCAGAGGATCACGCCGATGCCGCCGGCGCCGACCATGCCGACCACGGTGGCCGAGCGCACGTTGGACTCGAAGCGGTACAGCGAGTAGGAGATCCACAGCGGCAGCACCTGTGGAATCACCCCGAAGATGACTTCCTGCAGTGCGCTGGCGCCGGTGGCACGCACGCCTTCCACCGGGCCCGGCTCGATGGCTTCCACCGCTTCGGCGAACAGCTTGGCGAGGACGCCGGTGGTGCTGATCCACAGCGCCAGCACGCCGGCGAACGGGCCGAGGCCGACGGCGACGACGAAGAGCATGGCGAAGACCATCTCGTTGATCGACCGGCAGGCATCCATCAGTCGGCGCACCGGCTGGTAGACCCACCAGGGCACGATGTTCTCGGAGCTGAGAATGCCCAGTGGAATGGCGCAGACGATCGCCAGCAGGGTGCCCCAGAGGGCGATGTGCACCGTGGTGATCATCTCCTTGAGGTACAGCTGCCAGTTGCTGAAGTCCGGCGGGAAGAAGTCGGCGGCAAAGGTCGCCATGTTGGCGCTGTCACGAATCAGCAGCAGCGGATTCATCTCCGCGCCCTGCCAGGACCAGGCCAGTACGGCCAGGCACAGGCCCCAGCCGAGCAGGCGCAACCAGCTGCGCTTGTCGTTGCCCGCCAACGGCGGTGTGGTGCTCAGAGTGGTCATGTTCGGTTCTCACAAACGGCACGGACGGGGGCGTGGCGCCAGCGCGCCACGCCCGGCGTTGCTCAGCTGGCCTTGGCGGTCGCGGTCTTCTGCTCGCGCTCGGCCATGCGCTGCTCCAGCTTGGCCAGCTCCTGATCGATGCCCTGCAGCTGCGCCTGGCGGTCGCTGTCGGAGAGCTTGCTGTCGGCGGCGACTTCGCTGCGCTTCTTGAACAGCTCCAGCTGGCGGATCGGCAACAGCTGGTCGTTGTCGGAGGCGCGGAACGGTGCCCACTGCAGCGCGGCGAGGATTTCCTTCTCGGCGGGCTTGGCGCCGTAGCTCATGAAGAACTCGCGCAGCCTGTTCTTCTGCTCGTCGCTCAGGTTCTTGCGCCACACCAGCGGGTCGGCGGGAATCAGCGGTGAGGTCCAGATCACCTTGAGCTGGGCCGCCTTGTCCGGCGCGGTCAACTCCAGGCGCTCCATGCCTTCGCTGTTGAAGGTGCCGACGTCGACCTGCCTGTTCGCCACCGACAGCGCGTTCACTTCGTGGCTGCCGTTGAGGCTGCGCTTGAAAGCCTGGCCGGCGTCGACCTTGTTCTTGGCGAACACGTAGTAGCCGGGCACCAGGTAGCCGGAGGTGGAGTTCGGGTCGCCATTGGCGAAGGTCAGGCTCTTGGCGTTCTTCAGCACGTCCTCGACCGAGTTCAGGGCGCTGTCCCTGTGCACGATCAGATGGCTGTAGTAGCCCGGGCTGCCGTTGGCGGCGACGGTCTGGGCGAAGATCTCGCCGCCGGCGCGATCCACCGCTTCCATCGCCGACTTGTTGCCGTACCAGGCCAGATCGACCTTGTCGAAGCGCATGCCCTGGATCACCCCGGCGTAATCGGGGGCGAAGAAGGCCTTCACCTCGTAGCCGGTCTGCTTGCTCATGTCGGCGAGGAAGGGGTCCCAGATGCTGCGCAGGTTCTGCGAGGACTCGGTGGAGATGATGCCGAAGGTGATGGTCTCGGCGGCCTGGGCCGTGCCGAGCGTGGCGCCGGCGAGGGCACCGGCCAGCAGCGTGGAGGCGGCGAGGGCGCGGCTGAAGCGTTTCAACATGGAGGTCACTCCTTGGGTGTGGCGTTGGTTGTCGGGGCGGCCTGCGGGTCAGCCGTTGACCAGCTGCAACGGCCGCGGCTCGGCGTTGCGGGCGCGGTCGGAGAACAGCAGGCTGGCGTCCAGATCGGCGCCATAGAGGTCGTTGAGCAGGCGGTCGCTGAGTGCTGCCGAGGGGCCGTCGTAATGGATGCGGCCACCCTTGAGCGCCACGGCGCGGGAGCAGTAGCGCAGGGCGTAGTCGACCTGATGCAGGGTGACCACCACGGTCTTGCCGTCCTGGCGGTTGATGTCGGCGAGGATTTCCATGACCTTGCGCGCCGACTCCGGGTCGAGCGAGGCGATCGGCTCGTCGGCGAGGATCACCTCGGCCTGCTGGGTCAGCGCACGGGCGATCGCCACCCGCTGCTGCTGGCCGCCGGAGAGCGTCGAGGCGCGCTGCGCGGCGCGTTCGGCCAGGCCGACGCGCTCCAGCGCAGCCATGGCCTGGCGTTTCTGCTCGTCGCTGAACATGCCCAGCGATCCGCGCCAGCGCGGCATGCGCCCGAGAAAGCCGAGCAGCACGTTGTCCAGCACGCTGAGGCGGGTGACCAGATTGAACTGCTGGAAGATGTAGCCGATGTCGGCGCGCAGGCGGCGTACCTCGCCGTGCAGGCGACCGGTGGCCTGCACCTCGCGGCCGAGCACCTCGATGCGTCCGCCGGTGGAGCGGTCGCAGCAGGCCAGGCCGGCCAGATGGCGCAACAGCGTGGATTTGCCGGAACCGGATGCGCCGATCAGCGCCACCATCTCGCCCGGCTGTATCGCCAGACCCAGGTCGAACAGCGCCTGCTTGCCGGCAAAGGTCTTGTTCAGTCGCTCGACTCGAATAGCCGCATTCATGTCTTGCCCTCTCGTCTGCGCGGCCGGGGAGGTCGGCCAACTTGTCTAGACGAGAAGGTAGTCAGGCTCTGTTGCAGTCCCGCTAAGCGTCCGTGAACCTGCGATGACCATTCGGTGAAGGTTCGATGGTCAGCGCAGCGGGCGCCGGCTGGCGCGCGATCAGCGCACGCGGCGCTTTGCCTTCGCGGCGCGGCCCCCTAAGCTGGACGCCGTCATTGCGTCCCGTGCTGGCGCGTCGTCTACGCGACCGTCAGGCATTGAAGAGAAAGAGGAAGAGCATGAAACAGAAGATCGTATTCATCACCGGCGCCACCTCCGGCTTCGGCCGCGCCACCGCCCGCCGTTTCGCCGAGGCTGGCTGGGCACTGGTGCTCACCGGGCGGCGCAGCGAACGCCTGGAAGAACTGCAGACCGAGCTGTCGGCGAAGGTGCCGGTGCACATCGCCACCCTCGACGTACGCCATGCCGGCGCGGTGAAGGAGGTGGTCGAGCAGCTGCCTGCCGGGTTCAGCCAGATCGATTGCCTGGTCAACAATGCCGGCCTGGCGCTGGCGCCGCAGCCGGCGCAGCAGGTCGACCTCGCCGACTGGCACACCATGATCGACACCAACATCACCGGCCTGGTCAACGTCACCCACGCGCTGCTGCCGACGCTGATCGCCACCGGCAAGGGCGCCAGCATCGTCAACATCGGCTCGGTGGCCGGCCACTGGCCGTACCCGGGCGGACACGTCTACGGCGCAACCAAGGCCTTCGTCGAGCAGTTCGGCTACAACCTGCGCTGCGACCTGCTTGGCACCGGCGTGCGCGTCACCGACATCGCGCCGGGCATGGCCGAAACCGAATTCACCCTGGTCCGCACCAAGGGCGATCAGGACGCCAGCGATCGGCTCTACCGCGGCACCACGCCGCTGACCGCCGAGGACATCGCCGAGCAGATCTTCTACGTCGCCACCCTGCCGGATCACATCAATATCAACCGTCTGGAAGTGATGCCGACACGCCAGGCCTGGTCGCCGTTCAACATCGATCGCGACAAGTAATCGGCTCCGGCAGGCGTGGCGTGCAATGCGCCGCGCCTGCTGCATCCCGGCAAACCGGCCGTCCAGACATATCGTTAACCCAAGCGTAACGATTGCGTCCGCTGCTTGATTGATGACCCTTCGGTCACGTCCCTACTGTGCGCTCCACAAGCGGAAAAACTGTGGAGTCGCCATGACAACAACAATCTCCCCACCGCCGCAGTGGTCGCGTCGTCGCGCTGAAAAAGCCCGTCGTCTCGATCAGGTGCAGAGCCTCGCCGATGGCGTGGTGCTGCCCAGCGAGCGGATCGTCGAGGCCCTGGAACTCTTGATCGCCCCTGGCGACCGGGTGGTGCTCGAGGGCAACAACCAGAAGCAGGCGGATTTCCTCTCCCGCTCCCTGGCCAAGGCCGACCCCGGCAAGCTGCACGACCTGCACATGATCATGCCGAGCGTCAGCCGCGCCGAGCACCTGGACCTGTTCGAGCGGCAGATCGCGCGCAAGCTCGACTTCTCCTTCGCCGGTCCGCAGAGCCTGCGCATCAGCCAGCTGCTCGAAGACGGCCTGCTGGAAGTCGGCGCCATCCACACCTACATCGAACTCTATTCGCGCCTCTTGGTGGACCTGATCCCCAACGTCGCGCTGGTCGCCGGCTTTCAGGCCGACCGCCACGGCAACATCTACACCGGGCCGAGCACCGAAGACACCCCGGCGCTGGTCGAGCCGACCGCGTTCAGCGATGGCATCGTCATCTTTCAGGTCAACGAAATCGTCGACGAGCTGCCGCGTGTGGATATCCCGGCGAGCTGGGTCGATTTCGTCGTGGTGGCCGACAAGCCGTTCTATATCGAGCCGCTGTTCACCCGCGACCCGCGCCATATCAAGCCGGTGCACGTGCTGATGGCGATGATGGCGATCCGCGGCATCTACGAAAAACACAACGTGCAGTCGCTCAACCACGGCATCGGTTTCAACACCGCCGCCATCGAGCTGATCCTGCCGACCTACGGCGAATCCCTCGGCCTGAAAGGCAAGATCTGCCGCAACTGGACGCTCAACCCGCACCCGACGCTGATCCCGGCGATCGAGACCGGCTGGGTCGAGAGCGTGCACTGCTTCGGCACCGAGCTGGGTATGGAGGGCTATATCGCCCAGCGCCCGGACGTGTTCTTCACCGGTCGCGACGGCTCGATGCGTTCGAACCGCATGATGTGCCAGCTGGCCGGGCAGTACGCGGTGGACCTGTTCATCGGTGCAACGCTGCAGGTCGATGGCGACGGGCATTCCTCCACTGTCACCCGTGGCCGCCTGGCCGGTTTCGGCGGTGCGCCGAACATGGGCCACGATCCGCGCGGCCGTCGCCATCCGACGCCCGCCTGGTTGGACATGGCCATGCCCGGCGGCGAAGCCCCGGTGACCATGCTCGAGCGCGGCAAGAAGCTCGTGGTGCAGATGGTCGAGACCTTCCAGGAAGGCGGCAAACCCACCTTCGTCGAGCAGCTCGACGCGGTGGAGGTGGCGAAGAAGAGCGGCATGCCGCTGGCGCCGATCATGATCTACGGCGACGACGTCACCCACCTGCTCACCGAGGAAGGCATCGCCTACCTGTACAAGGCCCGCTCGCTGGAGGAGCGCCAGGCGATGATCGCCGCAGTCGCCGGCGTCACCAGCATCGGCCTGCGCCACAACCCGAAGGACACCGAGCGCATGCGCCGCGAAGGGTTGATCGCTTTGCCGGAAGACCTCGGCATCCGCCGCAACGACGCCAGCCGCGAGCTGCTGGCGGCCAAGAGCATCGCCGAGCTGGTCGACTGGTCCGGCGGCCTCTACAACCCGCCTGCCAAGTTCAGGAGCTGGTGATGAGCGCACTCATTGCACGACAGGCGCCGTCCGCGGCCGAGCGCCTGGCCGATCTGGCGGTGCAGGCGCTGGTCGACGAGGCCGACCTGTCGCCCAAGCCGGGGCTGGTCGACCGGCGCGGCAGTGGCGCGCACAGCGATCTGCACCTGGGGCTGATGCACGCCTCGGCGCAGTCGCTGTGGCCGGCGTTCGCCGCCATGGCCGATGCCGCGCGGCGCGAAGGTCGGGTCAGCCAGGCGCTGCGTGAAACCCTCGGCCAGCTGGGCCGCGACGGCGAAGCGGAGATGTTGCGCGTCACCGCCGGGGTCAACACCCATCGCGGCGCGATCTGGGCGCTGGGGCTGCTCAGCGCGGCGGCGATGCTGGAAAGCGGCGCTTCGGCTGGCGGGATCGCCGCCAGCGCGGCCGCCCTGGCGCGGCTGGACGACCCGGCCGCGCCGCACAATCCGGACAGCCACGGCGCGCGGGTCTGCCGTCGCTATGGCGTGCTCGGCGCCCGCGAACAGGCCCAATACGGCTTTCCCGCAGTCATCGAGCACGGCTTGCCGCAGCTCCTGGCCAGTCGCCGCGCCGGCGCCGGCGAGCAGAACGCCAGGCTCGATGCACTGCTGGCGATCATGAGCAGCCTGACCGACACCTGCGTGCTGCATCGCGCCGGTCTTGAAGGGCTGACCCACATGCAGGCCGGTGCCCGCGCCGTGCTCGAAGCCGGCGGTGCCGCCAGCCTCGCCGGTCGTCGCCAGCTGCGCCTGCTCGATCGCGACATGCTCGCCCTCAACGCCTCGCCGGGGGGCGCCGCCGACCTCCTGGCCGCCACCCTTTTCCTCGACCGTCTGGCGCCGCATGCGCCGGCGCCGACTGGGAGCAACTGAACATGGAAACCCTGTCTTTCGAATTCGCCGCCGGGCAACCCGCCCGTGGCAAGGCCCTGGTCGGCGTGGTCGGCTCGGGCGATCTGGAAGTGCTGCTGGAGCCCGGCCAGGCCGGCAAGCTGGCGATCCAGGTAGTCACCTCGGTCAATGGTGCCGAGCAACGCTGGAAGAGCCTGTTCGAGCGGATGTTCCGCGGAGAGACGCCACCGGCATTGAACATCGATATTCACGATTTTGGGGCCACACCCGGCGTAGTGCGTCTGCGCCTGGAGCAGGGACTGGAGGAGGTCGGCCATGACTGATGTGTCCGCTAACACCGTGGCCCGTTTACTCGAGTCGCGCAGCTTCGTCGAACTCGGTGCCCGCCAGCGTGCCCGCGCACTGCTGGACGAAGGCAGCTTCCGCGAACTGCTCGATCCGTTCGATCGCGTCACCTCGCCCTGGCTGCCGAAGCAGGGCATCGTCACCCAGGCCGACGACGGCGTGGTGGTTGCCAAGGGCACCATTGACGGCCAGCCGGCGGTGATCGCCGCCATCGAAGGCGCCTTCCAGGGCGGCAGCATGGGGGAAGTCGGCGGCGCGAAGATCGCAGGCTTGCTGGAACTGGCTGCTGAAGACAACCGCAACGGCATCCCGACCCGCGCCGTGCTCCTGCTGGAAACCGGCGGCGTGCGTCTGCAGGAAGCCAATCTGGGCCTGGCTGCCATCGCCGAAATCCAGGCGGCCATCGTCGAGCTGCGCGACTACCAGCCGGTGATCGGCGTGGTCGCCGGTTCCGTCGGCTGCTTCGGCGGCATGTCCATCGCCGCCGGGCTGTGCAGCTACCTGGTCGTCACCCGCGAAGCCCGCGTTGGCCTCAATGGCCCGCAGGTGATCGAGCAGGAAGCCGGGCTCGACGAGTACGACTCGCGCGACCGCCCCTTCATCTGGAGCCTGACCGGCGGTGAGCAGCGCTATGCCTCGGGTCTGGTGGATGCCTACGTGGCCGACGACACCGACGCCATCCGCGCGCAACTGCACGAACTGTTCGCCCTCGGCAAGCCGCTGCAGCCGCGCAGCCGCCGCCACGCCTGGTACCTCCAGCGCCTGGCCGACGTCGACACCCGCACGCAGCTCGATGCTGCCGCCGTGCGTGCCCTCTACGAAGGAGATGCCCAATGAGCCGTGGACTGAACTGGTTGCAAGCCCTGGCCGGCGGTCAGGCCCTGGCGGGCTATCCGGCCTCGGTGAAGGTGGTCGACGGCACGCTCGGTGAGCGCGCCGCCCGCTATATCGCCGTGGTGCCGGACGCCGAGAATCCATTCCCGCGCGCGCGCAATGGCGAGGTCGGCCTGCTCGAAGGCTGGGCCCTGGGCCAGGCGCTGGACGAGGTGATCGCCGCCGATCGCGACAAGGCGGACAAGCGTGTGGTGGTTGCCGTGGTCGACGTGCCGAGCCAGGCCTATGGCCGCCGCGAGGAGGCGTTGGGCATTCACCAGGCGCTGGCCGGTGCGGTGGACGGCTATGCCCGCGCACGGCTGGCCGGGCACCCGGTGATCGCGCTGCTGGTGGGCAAGGCCATGTCCGGTGCCTTTCTCGCCCACGGCTATCAGGCCCAGCGGATCATCGCCCTGCGCGATCCGGGCGTCATGGTGCATGCCATGGGCAAGGCCGCCGCGGCGCGCATCACCCTGCGCAGCGTCGAGGAGCTGGAAGCCCTGGCCGAATCGGTGCCGCCGATGGCCTACGACATCGACAACTACGCGACCCTCGGCCTGCTCTGGGAAACCCTTTCGGTGGACAGCATTGAGCAGCCCTCGGCGGACGACCTGCAGCGGGTGCGTGATTGCCTGAACAAGGCCGTCGCGGACATCGGCGGCGGCAGCGGTCTGCGCGGCCGTCTCGGCGCGCCGAACCGCGAGGCGTCGTCACGGGTGCGCGAGCTGTTGCGCGCGCAGTGGTAGCGAACACCTGAGCGGCCGTACCGCCGAACCCATCAGCGACTCGACAACAACAATCACGAGGAGGCTGTAGATGCACGACACACCTCGCCCCCACGACCTGCTCTGGGGTATGACTCCAGCACAGCTGCCGGCCGATGCGCCCGCCTGGGCGGTTGCCGTGCTCGCCGCCGGCCAGCCGGTGGTGGTGCGGCGTGCGCGTGTGGCTGCCGGCCTGGTTGCGGTCGGGTTGCGGGGGGCGACGCGAGACCAGCGCCTGGCCGCGCTGATGCCGATCGAAGCGATCAGTCATCGGGTCGCGCCGGAAGCACTGCTGGCTCGTCAGGCCAGCGAGGATCTGCCGGTGTTCCGCGTGCTGGCCGAGCTACGCCCCTTGCTCGATGCGCTGGGCTACGCCTGGGGTGTCACCGGCTCGGCCGGCTTCCAGCTCGCCACCGGGCTGCCGACGGCGCATCCGGACAGCGATCTGGACCTGCTGCTCAGAACCGAGCGCCCACTGCCGCGTAGCGAGGCGCGCCCGTTGCTGCAGCTGCTGGAACGCCGCGCCTGCCGCGTCGACCTGCAACTGGAAACCCCGCTGGGCGGTGTGGCGCTCGGCGAATGGGCCGGTGGCGCCGCACGGGTGCTGGTCAAGACCGCCGAAGGACCGCGGCTGGTGAGCGATCCCTGGGCTACGGAGCGTGCCGCATGAGCAGCCTGTTCGCCTTTCCCGGTCAGGGCGCGCAAAAGCCTGGCATGTTGCAACGGCTGCCCGAGGCGCCGGAAGTCGCCGCGACCCTGGCCGAGGCCAGTGCCGCGCTCGGCGAGGATGCGCTGCTGCTCGATTCGGCCGAGGCGCTGCGTTCGACCCGCGCTGTGCAGCTCTGCCTGCTGATCGCCGGTGTCGCCGGAGCGCGCCTGCTGATGCGCGATGGCCAGCGGCCAGACTACGTCGCCGGGCTGTCCATCGGTGCCTATGCCGCGGCGGTTGTCGCCGAGTCGCTGACGTTCGCCGACGCCCTGCGCCTGGTCGCCCTGCGCGGCGAGCTGATGCAGCAAGCCTATCCCGAGGGCTACGGCATGACTGCCATCCTCGGCCTGGCGCTGGGCACGGTCGAGTCGCTGCTGGCCGAAGCCGAGGGTCCGGTTCACCTGGGCAACATCAACGCCGACAACCAGATCGTCATCGCCGGCAGCGACGCTGCCATGGCCACGGTCGCGGCGCGGGCCAAGGCGCTGGGCGCCTCCTGCGCGCGGCGCCTGGCGATGAGCGTGCCCTCGCATTGCGCGTTGCTCGAGCAGCCGGCACAGCGGCTGGCGGATGCCTTCGCCGAGGTGGAGGTGCGTGCACCGCGGATTCGCTACCTCAGCGGCTCCTCGGCGCGTCCGCTATTCGACGCCGAGCGTCTGCGCGACGACCTGGCCTTCAACATGTGCCGCGTCGTCGACTGGCACGGCACCCTGCGCACCGCCTACGAACGTGGCGTGCGTTTGCATATCGAACTGCCGCCGGGCCAGGTGCTGACCGGCCTGGCACGGCGGGTTTTCGAACAGGGTACGCTGGTCGCTTTCGACGGTGCCCGGCTGGACACACTGGACGCCTTGCTGCGTCAGGAGGGCAGCCAGAGCCGATAGACCGCGTGCACACTCAGCGCGAGCAAGCCTTACCTCGCCGGCTGATCGATGGATAAAAACAACTACCTCGACAACACGCGCTCAGCCCTCTGCAAGCTGCAGCGCAACCAAAAGGACAAGAACAATGATCATCTTTGGTGTGGCCTTTCTGGCCTTGTGTACCCTCACCGGCATCTTTGTCGGTGAGCTGCTCGGCAAGGCGATCGGCGTGCCGGCCAACGTCGGCGGCGTGGGTATCGCCATGGTGCTGCTGATCCTCATCGGCAGCTATCTGAAAAAACGCGGCCTGTTCAATCCGGAGTCCGAGCAGGGCATCAAGTTCTGGAGCGCCGTGTACATCCCCATCGTGGTCGCCATGGCCGCGCAGCAGAACGTTTACGGCGCACTTGCCGGCGGACCAATGGCGATTCTTGCCGGCGTCGCTGCGGTCGCGCTGGCCTTCATGCTGGTCCCGGTGCTCGATCGGATCGGTCGAAAAAAGCTTGAGGCCGACCCGACACTGCCGGCGGATCCAGTCAAGCCGCTCACCAGCAGTGGACGGGGGTAACGGCCATGTACGAATCTCTCATGAAAGTGATCACTGGCTACGGCCTGATCAGCGGCTTCGCCATCATCGGCGCGACCATGTGGATCTCCTACTGGCTGTCGGACAAGCTCACAAAGGGCCGCCTGCATGGCTCGGCGGTGGCCATCCTGATCGGCCTCCTGCTGTCGTACATCGGCGGCGTGGTAACCGGCGGGCAGAAGGGCCTGGTGGATATCGCGCTGTTCTCCGGCATCGGACTGCTTGGCGGGGCGATGCTGCGTGACTTTGCCATCGTCGCCACCGGCTTCGGTGTCAGTGTCGACGAGCTCAAACGGGCCGGGATGGTCGGCGTGCTCGCGCTGTTCATCGGTGTACTCGCCTCGTTCGTGGCGGGCGTGGCGGTCGCTTTCGCATTCGGCTACACCGATGCCGTCAGCCTGACAACCATCGGCACGGGCGCTGTGACCTACATCGTCGGCCCGGTCACCGGCGCAGCCATCGGCGCCAGCTCGGAAGTGATGGCGCTGTCCATCGCCGCGGGGCTGGTCAAGGCGATCGTGGTGATGGTCGCCACGCCCTTCGTCGCGCCTTACATCGGGCTGAACAACCCGCGCTCGGCGGTGATCTTCGGCGGCCTGATCGGCACCTCCAGCGGCGTGGCCGGCGGCCTGGCAGCCACCGATCCGAAGCTGGTGCCCTACGGTTGCCTGACCGCGGCGTTCTACACCGCGCTGGGCTGCCTGCTCGGGCCATCGCTGCTGTTCTTCGTCATGCGCGGATTGTTGGGCTGACCGCTGCGTTCATGAGCGGCCGGCCCCGGTCCGGCCGCTCAAGGCGAGCCCTGTTCAGCGGAGTGCTTCACGGGCGGCGAGAGCCTCCCGTCCGCGTCATGCGAATGTGGGGGTTACAGCGGTCGCGTTTTCTGGCAGGGTAGGCTTCGAATCGCGACAGAATGCCGCAACCGGCGCTGACACGAATCGATGTGATTGCGGGAGAGACTGCCGCATGGCAGCGCCGAAGGAGCAACCGCCCCGGAAACTCTCAGGCAAAAGGACCGCTATCACTGCTGACACTCTGAAGAGCCGACCGGTTTTCGTCGCCGGGCGCACCGAAGGAGCAAGCGAGCCGTCATGCGCTCGTGAATCTCTCAGGTCCAGAACAGAGGGGGCGCCCGCCGCGCGTTGGGCGCACGGGCTATGACCCCTCGACGTTCTGGAGCGACAACAATGAAAACAATCGCAGTCATCGGTGGCGGCATCACCGGCGTCACCACCGCCTATGCCCTGGCCAAGCGCGGCTTCTCGGTCACCCTGCTGGAAAAGCACCGCTACGCGGCGATGGAAACCTCGTTCGCCAACGGCGGCCAGCTGTCGGCCTCCAATGCCGAGGTCTGGAACCACTGGTCGACCATCGTCAAGGGTCTCAAGTGGATGCTCAAGAGCGATGCGCCGCTGCTGGTCAATCCCAAGCCAAGCTGGCACAAGCTCTCCTGGTTTGCCGAGTTCATCGGCTCGATCCCCAATTACCGCAAGAACACCGTCGAGACCGCGCGCCTGGCCATCGCCGCGCGCGAGCATCTGTTCGCCTGGGCTGACGAGGAAGGCATCGACTTCGACCTGAAAAAGAAAGGCATCCTGCACATCTACCGTGACAAGGCCGGCTTCGAGCATGCCGGGCTGGTTTCCCGCCTGCTTGCCGAAGGCGGTCTGCCGCGGCGCAGCGTGACGCCCGAGGAGATGCGCGCCATCGAGCCGACCCTGGCCGGCAGCTATTACGGTGGCTACTTCACCGAGTGCGATTCCACCGGCGACATCCACAAGTTCACCCATGGCCTGGCCACGGCGATCGAGCGGCTTGGGGTGCGTTGTTTGTATGGCGAGGACGTGCAGGCGGTGGCCACTGACGGCAAGCGCGCAACCGTGACGCTGGGCGGCGTTGCCGGTGGCGAGCGCCTGGAGTTCGATGGCCTGGTGATCTGCGCCGGCACTGCCAGCCGTGGACTGGCCGCGCAGCTCGGCGACCGCGTCAACATCTATCCGGTCAAGGGCTACTCGATCACCGTCAACCTGACCGACGAAGTCAGCCGCGCCTCGGCTCCCATCGTCAGCCTGCTCGACGACGAGACCAAGCTGGTCAGCAGCCGCCTCGGTGACGATCGCTTCCGCGTCGCCGGCACCGCCGAGTTCAACGGCTACAACCGTGACATCCGTGCCGATCGCATCCGCCCGCTGGTGGACTGGGTCAACCAGTGCTTCCCAGGCGTCAACACCCGCAGCGTGGTGCCTTGGGCCGGCCTGCGGCCGATGATGCCGAACATGATGCCCAAGGTTGGCCGCGGCAGCTCGCCGTGCGTGTTCTACAACACCGGCCACGGGCACCTGGGCTGGACGCTGAGCGCGATCACCGCGGATATGGTCGGTGACGTGGTGGCGCAAAGCCTGGGCCGCCCGGCTCCGGTCGCGTCCGGGCAGACAGCCGTCGCCTAGTCATGCAGTTGTAGGGTGGAAGACGGCGACCTCTTCCACCTTTGCGCGCCGGCTCTGCACCCACGATGTGGCTGGCTTCACGTCGGGTGCAGGCTTGTGCGTTCCGGCCCTGCGTTGATTGGCCATGTGGGGGCATTGGCGTCATCGTAATCCTGTGGCGTTGCGAAAGGCTGTGTGGGCAAGCTCCGCGTTATCCACCCTACGTCGCCCAATACAGCGGTCGTAGGGTGGAAGACGGCCAAGCCTCTTCCACCGCTGCGGCGCCGATCATCCCGTTCCGGCTGGCTGACGCGTGGAAAACCGTCGCGCGGGTTTTAAACCCTACGGCGTTTCAGGCTTGGCACCCTCGCCCTGCTCCAGCGCACGCCGCGCATACATCCGGCATTCGGCGAGCAGCGCCAGCAGGTTGGGGTCGCGTTCCTTGGCCTTGAGGAACACCACGCCGATATGCTGCTGCAGCCGGTAGCGCGCCTGCAGCGGGATCAGCCGCACCCGTGATTCGTAGACCATGCCCACGCGCCCCGGCAGCAGCGCGTAACCGACCCCGGAATTGACCATGCTGAGCAGGGTGAAGATGTCGTTAACCTGCATCGCCACCTTCGGTTCGAAGCCCGCCTGCTGGAACACCCGGTTGCCGTCCTGATGGGTGGCGAAGCCCTGCGACAGGGTGATGAATGTGGCGTCACGCAGATTGCTGAGATCCACCTCGCTCTGGTTGGCGAAGGGCGAGTCGGCAGGCGCGGCGAGGAAGATGTCATCGGAAAACAGCTGCACCTGGGCGCAGTCCGGGTCGGCCACGCTCTCGTTGAGCGACACCAAGATTGCGTCGAGCTCCATGTTCTTCAGCTTGTAGAGCAGGTCGACGTTGGAGCCGAGGATCAGGTCGATGTTGAGTTCGCTGCGGCGCAGCTTCAGGCCCATGATCAGCTGCGGCACGGTTTTCACCGTTAGCGAATACAGCGCACCGAGCTTGAAGCGCTCGGCCGAGAAGCCGGCGGCCTCGCGGGTCTGGCGCACCGTCTCGAGCACGTCCTTGACCAGCTGCTGGGCGCGCTCTTCGAGCACGTAGGCGCTCTCCAGCGGAATCAGGTTGCGCCCCTCGTGCTTGAACAACGGGCAGCGCAGCGCGCTTTCCAGGGAATGGATGGCGCGGTGCACGCTGACGTTGCTGGTGTTCAGCTCGACCGCCGCCTTACCCAGATTGCCGCTGCGCATGAAGGCCAGAAACACTTCCAGCTTCTTCAGGGTCAGCTCTTCGTCGATCTGCATGGCCGTTGCTCCGCGGTCGGGCAGACGATTATGCCGAACTCGTCCTCAGGCGGGGCGCGAAAGCGGAGCAGTGCTGGCGATCAGGACAGGGCGAGTTCTTCGTCTTCCGGAATCTCGTCCGTGACGTATACGCGTGCGTGTTCGCTCTGGGCGTCCTCGATACGCAGGCCGAAATAGGTTTCGTCATTGGCGTCCCAGAACGCCTCGACCTGCTCAAGTGAGGCCTGCTCGAGCAGGACCTGGCCGGTGTGCTCGAGGATGATGGAATAGCGGCGATTGGCGGACATGAAAAGTGACTCTGATCATCGGAAGGGCTGCACCCGCAGCTGTGATGTCATTTTGTCACTTCGCGCGGCTTAATCCCTGTCCGTTCATCGCCCGCCGGCGTTCAGCTGCCGAACGGTTGTCCACACTAAGCTGGTTTAACGTCTCAGCAGCCGCATTGCTCTACTGCGTCATCTGTGGACGGATGTTTGCCCGAACGGGCGGTTAGCTGCCGGTATCCTCAAGCAGTCTTTGGATCGTCTCGCGAAAAGCTGAAATGTTTCCGTGGGGTCCTTTCAGAGCAATCAAGGCGTCGCGTAGCCCGATCAGCTTTTCCAACTCTGTGCTACTGGCGTCTTTGCTTTGCCAAAGGCTCGGCGCATCAACGGCCGGTTCTGAATTTTGCCGGGCGAGGCTCTGATCGGCACTTTGAGTAGCTGAGTGTTCCCCGACACGCAGGGAGCAACTGTCATCGTGCGCCTCGATTGACTCAATGTTACAGACGTATTTTTCTTCCGGCCCGTCAGAAAGTTCGCTGACTTGCTTGGAAGCGACCGATCCACTGTTGGTCATGACTTCGCTCCTTCCTGACTGCCAGGGAAATTGCTGTCATTGACCGGCTTTCTGGCAAGTTCCAGATAATGCTTGCTGAGTGCGCTGGCGTGCATTGGGTGTCTTCCGTGACGCTCAAGTTCGATCCATGAACTTTTGAAACAGCCGAATATTTAAGAGCGGCATGTTTCCGAGAAAGGAGGTGCGCAACTTCTTGCGCACCTTCCCCTGCGCAACAAATTGCACAGGGCCTTATGGGGTGGGCATCCTAGACGGGGGGTATGCCTCATTCAAGGCGAGAAGTGTGATCTCTGTTGCAGTGGGAAATATTAGCCGGCAAACGACGGAACTAATTCAAAAGTGCCGGGAAAGTTGCGTCTGCGATCTATTTAAACTTGTGCGAAATAAACCAGTTGCATGTAAGTCATCACTTACATGCAACTATCTACTCGATCACAGACAGATGATTGGTGCTGTTATAGCCGACGCGGCGGCTATTCAGTGCGCGGGGATTGCGGTGACTGACACGCCCAACAGGTGCTGCTGGCCTGGCTGCAAGACCACCACGTCGTCCAGTACGTTGGCTGTCTCGATGCAGGCCATGCGCTGCCAGGCGTCGTCGGCGAAGCTCGACAGGCGCTTGGCCTTGTCGATCCAGGGGTTCCACAGCACCGCGGAGCGCGAGCCGCGGGTGGTCAGCCGGATGCTGCGTTTCCATGCCGGGTCGATGAGCTTCAGGGTCGTCGGGAGCTGCAAGTAGATGCGGTCGGTTTCGCCGTTGAACGCCAGGTCGCCGTCCTGCTGCTGGCGCTGCTCCCAATCCAGCAGCGTATCGATGTAAGGGCAGCTGGCCAGGCCTTCGGCGCGGATCTGATGGATGTCGCTGACAGCGAAGTAGCTGTGCAGGGCCTGGCTGATGGTGACTGCCTCCGTACCGACGTTGCGGCTGCTGAGGCTGAGCTCCAGCTCGTCGGTCAGGCGGATCTGCAGCGTCAGTTCGACCCGGTGCGGCCAGCCCGGCAGTGCGCCGAGCGCCTGCGGGCAGTGGAACTCGAGAATCGCCGTATCGCCTTCGCCGCGCTGCTCCCGCAGTTGCCAGGGCAGGGCGCGTACCAGGCCGTGGAAGGGTGCGGGTTGCTCGCCGTGGTAGCTCGCCCGGACCTCTTGTGGGTTGCGCGCCAGATCGCCGAACCATGGCCAGCACACGGGTACGCCTCCCCGTACCGATTGGCCTTGTTCGAAGGCGGCCTCCTCGCTGAGCCAGATGATCGGCGGCGCATCGCCCTGGCGATAGCTGAGGATCTGCGCGCCCTGTTCGGCGATCAGCAGTTCGTCCTCACCGCGGCGTACTCGCCAGCAGGCGAGCTGGTTCATTTCGATGCGTTGGATATCGACAGGCATGGGGAATCTCGTAAGGGTTCGGGTTTGCGTCTGACCGCAGAGTGAGGGCGGGATTCAGCCGGAGCGGTCAAAGGGTGACTGCCTCCTTGCGCAAGGAGGCAGTGCGGGAATCAGCGTCCCTGGCAGGCGTCGACCCGCAGCCAGCGCTCCAGCAGTTTGAAGCCCTGCATCAGCACGAAGGCGATCAGCAGATAGATCAGGCCGGCGGTGAGGAACATTTCCTCGTGCAGGTAGGTGCGGGCGGCGATCTTGCGCGCCATGCCGGTCAATTCCAGCAGGGTGATGGTGCTGGCCAGCGCGCTGGCCTTGAGCATCAGGATCACTTCGTTGCTGTAGGCCGGCAGGCCGATGCGTGTGGCACGCGGCAGGATGATGTGCAGCAGTGCCTGGCTGCGCGACATGCCCAGCGCGCGGGCGGCTTCGATTTCGCCGTGAGGCACATTCTGGATCGCGCCGCGGATGATCTCGGCAATATAGGCCGCGGTGTGCAGCGTCATGGTGATGATGGCGCACCAGTACGGGTCACGCAGGTATGGCCAGAGCGCACTCTGGCGCACCACGTCGAACTGTGCCATGCCGTAGTAGACCAGGAACAGCTGGACCAGCAGCGGTGTGCCGCGGAAGAAGAAGATGTAGCCGTAGGGCAATGCACGCACCGCTAGGTGCCGGGAAGAACGAGCGATGCCCAGTGGCACGGCGACGATCAGACCGGCGATCACCGATACGCCGACCAGTTGCAGGGTCAGCCAGGCGCCGTCGATGAAGCTTGGCAGCCACTTGATGAAGATTTCCCAGGTCATGCTGCGCTCCGCACGAAGCCACGGCCGGCACGTTTTTCAAGGAAGTGCATGCCCACCATGGCGACGATGGTCAGGCACAGGTAGATGAAGGCTGCCACCAGGAAGAAGGTGAAGGGTTCCTTGCTGGCGGTCACCGCGATCTGCGAGCGACGCATGATTTCCTCAAGGCCGATCACCGAGACCAGCGCGGTGTCCTTCATCAGGATCATGAACAGGTTGCCGAGGCCAGGCAGGGCCAGGCGCCACATCTGCGGCAGGATCAGGCGGGTAAAGATGCGCCGTTTGCCCAGGCCCAGTGCCAGGCCGGCTTCACGGTGGCCTTTGGGAATGGCTAGCAGTGCGCCGCGGAACACTTCGGTGGCGTAGGCGCCAAAGCACAGACCCAGGGCAATGGTGCCGGCGGCGAACGGGCTGAGCGCGAGATTCTCGATGCCGAACAGCTCGCCGATGCCGCGAATCATGCTGATGGTGCCGAAATAGATCAGCAGCACCCAGAGCAGCTCGGGTACGCCGCGCACGATGGTCGAGTAGGTGCCGCCCAGCCAGCGCAGCGCGCTGTAGGGTGAGGTCTTGGCGAGTGCGCCGAGCAGGCCGAGCACCAGCCCCAGCGCCAGGGAGGCGAGGGCCAGCTGGATGGTCATCCAGGTGCCGGCGATCAAGGCCGGACCGAATCCGTGAAGGTCAGGAATCATAGGAACTCAAACACCGAAGCCCGATCGGCCAGCAGGCTGGCGATCGGGCTTCGGTTCGGTTGGATCAGTAAATGCTGAAAGGGAAGTACTTGTCGTTGATCTGCTTGTAGGTGCCGTCGGCGATGATTTCAGCTAGCGCCTTGTTCAGCCGCTCGCGCAGTTCATCGTTGCCCTTGCGCACGGCGATGGCGATCTTGTCGTCATCGAATACCGGCTCGCCCTTGAACTCGAAGTTCTTGCCGGCATCGCTCTTGAGCCATTCCCACTGCACGAAGGTGTCGGCCAGGATGCCGTCGACGCGACCTGAGGCCAGGTCCAGATAGGCGTTTTCCTGGGTGTCGTAGAGCTTGATGTCGACGACGCGATCCAGGTTGTCTTCCAGCCAGGTACCGGCGATGGTCGCGCGCTGCGCACCAATCACCTTGCCTTTCAGATAGCCTTCGTCAGTCTGAAACTCGACGTTCTTCGGCGCCACGAACTGCAGCTTGTTGGTGTAGTAATGGTCGGTGAAGTCGACGGCGTTCTTGCGTTCCTCGGTGACCGACATGGAGGCGGCGAGGAAGTCGAACTTGCCGGCGTTCAGCGCCGGGATGATGCCGTCCCAGTCGGAGGTAACCACCTCGCACTCGACCTTCATCTTGGCGCACAGCGCGTGGGAGATATCCAGGTCGAAGCCGACCACCTTGCCGCTGGCGTCGATCAGGTTGAAGGGTGGGTAGGCGCCTTCGGTACCAATCCGTAGTTTTTCCGCCGCGAATGCCTGGGTGCCGATGATCAGCGAGGCAGCAGCGGTCAGCAGGATCTTCTTATAGCTCTTCATGCGGTGTTGCTCCATTTAGCGATGGCTGGACATGAATTGTTTACAGCGCGCCGATTGAGGATTGTCAAATACCTGCTCGGGCGTTCCCTGCTCCTCGACCAGACCCTGGTGGAGGAACACCACTTCGCTGGATACCTGCTTGGCGAAATTCATTTCGTGGGTGACGAGCAGCATAGTCCGGCCTTCCTCGGCGAGCGACCGGATCACTGCAAGCACTTCTTGTACCATTTCCGGGTCCAGCGCCGAGGTGGGCTCGTCGAACAGGATCACCTTGGGCTGCATCGCCAGCGTGCGGGCGATCGCCGCGCGCTGCTGCTGGCCACCGGAAAGCTGATTGGGGTAGACGTGGCGCTTGTCGGCGATGCCGACCTTGGCCAGCAGGGCTTCGGCCACCTCGGTGGCTTCGGCCTTGCTCTGGCCCAGCACGCGGCGCGGCGCCTCGATGATGTTGTCGAGGATGGTCATGTGCGGCCAGAGGTTGAAGTTCTGGAACACGAAGCCCAGCTCGCTGCGAATCCGGTTGAGCTGCTTGCCGTCGGCGGCGACCAGGTCACCCTGCTTGTCGCGCTTTAGCTTGAGCTGCTCGCCGGCCACCAGGATCTCGCCCTCATGGGGGTTTTCCAGAAGGTTGATGCAGCGCAGGAAGGTGGACTTGCCGGAGCCTGAAGAGCCGAGGATGGAAATCACATCGCCGTCACGAGCGGTCAGCGAGATGCCTTTGAGAACTTCCAGATCGCCGTAGCGCTTGTGCAGGTTGCGGATTTCCAGTGCAGGGATGGCCTCGGCCATGAAGGGTCCTCTTTCAGACCGGCGATGGCCGCCAGGGTCCGGATATTCTGTTGGTGCGCTCCGCGCGAACTGCTCGCCATCCTGGCGAGGCGCAAACCTAGCATGCACCGCGGCATGCGCCAAGCGCCGATAAAGCGAGGCGCGCGGGCTGTGGGTTTCGAAAAGCTGCCATCTGTCGCCAACCACCGTTTTCGCTGGCGACTTCTTATCGTCTGCGCCGGCCGCCGTCGAGCGGCCCTTACTGCGGCGCAACCTTAGGCGGCTCCGATTCGTTACCAAGCATTTCGTCGTGTTCGTCCATCTTCCACGGCAGGCTGCCGGGCGAGATGTGCAGGAAGTGCAGGTACTTCTCGAACTGGTCGAGTATGTCGCTGATGATCTCCGCCTGGTCATAGCCATAGATGTCATAGGACTGCCCGCCACGGCGCAGGAATACCTCGGCGCGGTAGTAGTGCTCGTCGCCGTCCGGGCTCTGTGGCTGGGCGAAGGCCGGCATGGCATAGCTGATCAGGCGGATCTCGTAGACGAAGTCGAGCTGGTCGTCCTTGATCACCTCCAGATACAGGCGCGAATTGGCTTCGTCTATCTGCACTTCGGCCGGCCAGCCCTGCTCGGTCAGACCACGCTGCACGCGGCGCATGCCCTTGAGCACGGTACTGGCCATGAAACCTTCCACCTCCTCGCGGCTGGGAAAGGTGACCAGCCCGGCCAGGCGCTTCTTCCACACGCCCGGGCCGGCTGCTGCGCTCTGTCGGTTGGCGGTCTGCACGTGGGTCTGCAGGCTCAGCTGATGCCCCTCGATCACCAGCGCCCGCCACATGCCCAGGGCAATCAGCATCATCAGGATGCAGAACGGCAGGCCGGCGGCGATGGCCATGGTCTGCAGCGCGCTGAGGCCGCCGGCGAGCAGCAGCACGGAGGCCACCACGCCTTCGATCACCGCCCAGAACACGCGCTGCCAGGTCGGTGTATGGATGGCGCCGCCGGCGGCGATGGAGTCGATCACCAGCGAGCCGGAGTCCGAGGAGGTGACAAAGAAGGTGACGATCAGCAGCACCGCGAGGATCGAGGTCAGCGTGGTCCAGGGCAATAGCTCGAACAGCTTGAACAGCGCCACCGCGTGGTCGGCCTGCACATCCTGGATCAGCGTGTTGTACCCCTCGACCATGATCAGGTGCAGGGCCGTGTCGCCGAACACCGAGAACCAGAAGAAGGTGAACATGGTCGGCACGATCATCACGCCGAAGACGAACTGGCGGATGGTCCGACCACGGCTGATCTTGGCGATGAACAAGCCGACGAAGGGCGACCAGGAGATGGTCCAGCCGAAGATGAACAGTGTCCAGTTGCCGATCCAGTCGCTGCGGCTGTAGGCCTGCAGGTTGAAGGTACGCTCGACGATGTTGTTCAGGTAGCTGCCGGTGTTCTGCAGGAAGGTCTCCAGGATGAAGATGGTCGGGCCGACGGCGAGCACGAACAGCATCAGCACGGTCGCCAACACGATGTTGAGCAGCGACAGGTTCTTCACGCCCTTGTCGAGCCCGGCGACCACCGAGGCGATGGCCATGCAGGTGATGATGGCGATGGTGATCACCTGCACCGTGATGTCCACCGGTACGTCCCACAGATAGTTCAGGCCGGCATTGATCTGGGTGACCGACAGGCCGAGCGTGGTGGCGATGCCGAACAGCGTGCCGAGGATCACCAGCACGTCGACGAAATGGCCGATCGGCCCGTAAATGCGCTCGCCGATCAGCGGATACAGCGCCGAGCGCAGCGACAGCGGCAGGCCGTGGCGAAAGGCGAAATAGGCCAGCGCCAGGCCGACGATGCCGAAGATGCCCCAGATGTGAAAGCCCCAGTGGAAGAAGGCGATCTGCATGGCCTGCTTGGCGGCATCCACCGTCTCCGGCGCCCCGGCCGGCGGCGTCGAGTAGTGCAGCACCGGCTCGGCGACGCCAAAGAACAGCAGGGCGATGCCGTAGCCGGCGGAAAACAGCATGGCGAACCAGGCAGGGAAGCTGTACTGCGGCTCGGAGTGGTCCGGCCCGAGTTTGATGTTGCCCCACTTGGTCAGGGCGATGCCGACGATGAACACCAGGAAGAATGCCACCGACAGCATGTAGAACCAGCCGAAGGTGCGGGTGATGTAGGCCAGCACCGAGTCGAACAGCTCTCCGGCCAGTTCCGGATTGCTCGCCGTGCCGATCACCAGCAGCAGGGTGATCACGACGGCGGGAATGAACACGGGAAACAGGATGATGGCCTTGGGCAATTTCCTAGCGGCGTCCATGGGCGGTCAGCCTCCGTTTGCGCGGGTGATGAGCGGGATGTACGCGGCGAAACCTCCGGATTGCCCGAACGCTGCCTTTTGGGTAGACGGCCTGAAGCGCCGAATGATTCAGCGAAAAGATGCGATGGAAGGTAGATCCGGCCGGAAGTCGCCGCTAGAAGGCGGGCTGCAAACCGTGTCGGCGCAGGATGCGCGCGATGCTGCCGTCACCGATCAGTGCCTCCAGGGCGTCGTCGAAACGCTGGAAGCGTGTCTCGCTCACTGCTGCGCGGGAAAGCCCGATGGCGTAGGAAACGCTTTGCAGCTCGCCCGCTTCGTGGATATCCGCCAGCCGCTCCTGCTCGATCAGGTGCCAGGCCACGTCCTGGTTGACCACCGCCACGCCCTGCCCGCCAAAGCGTCCGGCCTGCAGCATGCGCATCAGGCGGCGGTTGTCCGACTCCAGAATCATCTGCACGTCGTCCACCTGGGCAAGATGTTCGCTCAATACGAACGAGGTACCGGACGGGCCGTACACCGCAACGGTGCGGCCAGCCAGGTCTTGTGCGCGATGAAACACGAAGCCGCTGGCGCCGCGTGCATACACGCCATAGCGCGAGGTGGCCAACATGCGGGTGAGGCGGAAGGCGCGTTCGCGCTCCGGCGAGCGGATCACGGTGAAAATGCCGTCCACCTCGCCCGCCTCGGCCAGAGCCAGCGCACGACGCCAGGGCATCAGCTGGATCGGGCAGTCGATACCCATCCGCGCGCAGACGGCTTCGACGATCTCGACGAAGGGCCCGGCGGCCCTGCTGTCGTCAGCCGTTCGCGTCGCTGCGTAGGTGAATGGCGGGAAGTCCTCGGTGACGAAGCGCAGCTGTTCGGCATGGCTGTCGCCGACTGTTAGGGCTAGCGCCATCCAGAGTGCAATTCGGCGTATGGCCATGGTCGAGGCTCCCGGCGCGGCGACAGCAGCAGGTGCGCTCCGTCCGTGAACTTCAGGCTAGCGCGTCGGGCGTCGCTGCGCGACCTTGGTGACGGCGTCGCGGGTCGAATGGATCGGGGTCAGTCTGCGGGCTGCGGCGGTTTGCGAGGTGCGGGTTGTCTAGCGCCTGGCGCTGCGCATCTCCTTGCGCCATTCCCATGGCGGTTGCTGCTCGGTCTTGTGCAACGCCCAGAGGCCCCGCTTGAACTCCCGGGCAACCGCCTCGAGATCGAGCAGGCTGCGGTCTTTCAGTTGCGCGCGATATGCCCAGGCAGTGCCGGTGCGGACCATCTCGGCGTTGATGTCTGTGTCCCCGGCCCTGACACGAGCCAGGGTTCGCCCCTGGTCGTCGCGACCCTGGACCGTGAGCTGGACGTTCTTGCCGAACACATAGCCGGAAAGCGCCTGACGGGCCTGGGCGCCATACGGCTGCTTGAGCTCCGGTGCATCGATCTCGGCCATCCGCACCCTGAGCCGATCGCCCTCGGCGGTACGGCAACTGAAGATGTTGCCATCGGCGATGCCGATCACCCGGCAGTCGGTTGTTTGCGCGGACGCGGGCAGGACGGTGAGCAGCAGGGCGACGAATACACAGCGCAGCATGAGAGCGATCGCTTCGGTTGGGGCGGGCGAGGGTAACAGGCTGCTCACCGGCCGAACCGGAGCCAGGTCTCAGATGGTTACGTCGGGCCCCTGGGGCGCAGCTGCTGGGCTAAATCCCGCTGGCTGTACCTGCCGATTCGGCTGAATTGCAGGCAACAAAAAACCCGCACGGGGCGGGCTTCTTGTGGGCTTTCGGGTGATGCTGACACCACCTGAAAACGAAAGGTGGTGCCCAGGGACGGAATCGAACCGCCGACACGGGGATTTTCAATCCCCTGCTCTACCGACTGAGCTACCTGGGCAACGGGGCGCTATTAGACGGATTTGGCTTTTGCCTGTCAAGCGCGACCTGGAAAATATTTAATCCGGACGGGCGCTTAGCGCAGTTGGGCGGTTATTCGCTGGGTGGCACGTAGCCTTCGGCCTTGGCGTAGTCCTCGCCGGAGAAGAACTTGTCCATCTCGCCCTGAAGGAACTTGCGGTCCTCGGCGTTCATCATGTTCAGCCGGCGCTCGTTGATCAGCATGGTCTGGTGCTTCTGCCAGTCGTCCCAGGCCTGCTTGGAGATGTTGTTGTAGATGTCCTCGCCTTTCTGGCCTGGAAACGGCGGGCGCTCCAGGCCGGGGAGTTCTTCGTTGTACTTGCGGCAGTTAACGGTGCGGGTCATGAGGTTTCTCCTGCATTCAATTCAGCGGCGGCGCGCTTGAGCAGTGTCTTTACTGGCGCGGCAAGGCCGAGGCGCGGCGGGGTGGCGAGGTTATACCAGAGCCAGTCCGCCTCGGCCACGGCGTCGGGCGCGGTCTTGACCCTGATCAGCCAGGGTTCGATGGCCAGCTGGAAATGGCTGAAGGTGTGGGTCAGGCCCGGCAGTTCGCGGCGCTCCTCGAGCTGCAGCGCATGCCGTTCGGCGAGTGGGTCGAGGGCGGCGAGGTCGTCCAGTTCCGGCAAGCTCCAGAGCCCGCCCCAGAGCCCGCTCGACGGGCGCCGGTAGAGCAGGATGGCCCCGTCGCGGTTGGCCAGCAGCGGCATCAGCGTGCGCTTCTGCGGCAGCGCCTTGCGTGGCTTGGGCACCGGGAAGTCGGTTTCGCGTCCGAGCAGGTGGGCGCGGCAGCCGTCCTTGAGCGGGCAGAGCAGGCAGCTCGGGCGGCTGCGGGTGCACAGCGTGGCACCGAGATCCATCATCGCCTGGGTGTAATGGTTGACCCGCTGCTGCGGGGTGAAGCGCTCGGCTACCTCCCACAGCTGGCGGGCCACTTTCGGCTCGCCGGGATAACCGTCCTGGGCGACGTAGCGGGCCAGCACGCGCTTGACGTTGCCGTCGAGGATCGGCGCGCGCAGGCCCAGGCTGATGCTGGCGATGGCGCCGGCCGTGGAGCGGCCAATGCCCGGAAGTTCGGCGAGCTTGTCGACGTCCGCAGGAAATATGCCGTCGTATTCGGCGACGATAACTTTCGCAGTCTTGTGCAGATTGCGTGCGCGACTGTAGTAACCGAGGCCGGTCCACAGGTGCAGGACTTCATCTTCCTCGGCCTTGGCGAGTGCCTCGACGCTGGGCAGCGCGTCCATGAAGCGGTCGAAGTAGCCGAGCACGGTGCTGACCTGGGTTTGCTGCAGCATGATTTCGGACACCCACACCCGGTACGGGGTGATGTCCTGCTGCCAGGGCAGGTCCTTGCGGCCGTGGCGGTCGAACCAGTCGAGGACCGCCGCGCCGAACTGCTCGGGGCTCATCGCTTGAACAGGCCCTTGAGGGCGTCCTTGAGCTCCGGGCTGACCTTGTCGCCGAGCTTCTCTTCGATCTTCTCGTTGAGTTTTTCGCCGGCCAGCCGCGCGGCGACCTTGCCCAGCGCATCATTGTCGAAGCGGCAGGCCTTGGCACCCAGTTCCAGTGGGCCGCGGCAGCGCAGCGGCCATTCGATGCCGACGTAGCGTTCGTTGACCTGACAGGCCGGGTCGGGCATGGCGCCCTTGTCGCCTTCGATGAGGATGCCGACGCGATAGTCCATGCCCAGCACGCGCAGGTCGACATCGCCGTTTCCGTTAACGGTCAGGCCAGGAATGCTGGCCTTGAGGTCGGGGTTGCTGGCCACACCGTTGCGCAGGGTCAGGTTGCCCTTGAGTTCGCGGAATGGCGTGTCCTTGCTGCGTGGGTCGCTGGCGAGCGGCTTGCGATTGAGCGTCGCGATGGCGCGGCACAGCTGCTGCTCGAGGTTGGCGTCGACCAGCACACCGTTGTCGATGATGAAGCCGACCTTGCCGTTGAGGTTGTCGATCCAGGCCTTCTCGCTGTTGCCCTGGGTGCGCAGGTCGGCGTCCAGGTTCAGCAGGCCCTTGACCACCACGTCCTCGCCCTGGCTTTCCAGCAGGCGTTCGATTGGTACGCCGTTCAGGCGGTTCTGCACGGTCAGCAGCGGTTGGGGCGGGCGTACGTCGAGACTGGCGGAGCCATCCACGCGACCGCCATACAGGCCGGCGCGCATTTCCTGCAGCGTCAGCAGGCCGTTGCGAGTGCGTGCCTTGAGGTTGAAGCCGTCCAGCGGGATTTTCATTGCAGTCAGGCTGCCGATGGCCAGGTTGACCTCGGTATCGAGCTTGCGCAGTTGCTCCAGCGGCAACAGGGTCGCATCGCTCCAGGCCTGCTGGGTCGGCGCGTTGGGCAGCGGGGTGCTGCCACTGCCGATCGCGCTGGCCTGGGTGCTCTTGATCTCGCTTTTGCGCGCTGCCTCGGCCGCCTGTTCCTTGCTCGGTGGCGCCAGGTAGCGGTCGAGGTTGAGACGATCGCCCTTGAGGTCGACGCGCAGCGCCTGGCGGGTGAAGTCGCTGATGGCTAGGCGGCCGGTGAAGGTGCTGTCGTCGAGTTTCAGGGTCAGCTCTTCCAGCGCGATGCTGTTCGGCGTGCCGCTCAGGCGGCTGACCAGCTCGGCCTTGCTCAGCGTAGTCCCATCGGCCATTGCCGGCAGTTTCTGGCCGGTGCCCTGGAGGAACTCGCGCAGGTTGAACTGCGCGACCGTCAACGCGCCGCTGATCTTCGCTTCCTTGTCGAGATCACGCGCCTTCAGCTCACCCAGCCCGCGCAGCTGGTTGGCGGTGAACTTGAGGCTGTTCCATTCGGCGATCTGCGCGGCGAGATCGACCAGCAGCTGGCCCTGGGCGCTGAAGGTCAGTGTCTGCCCTTGCAGCGGTTCGCCGGAAGCCTCGCCGGACAGGCGCATGTCTTCGAACTGGTAACGCTTGAGCTGGTTGTCGAAGCGCAGTGCACCCTGCAGCTCGGTACGCGCGCGCATCACCGGCTGGTTGCTGCCGAAGAACGCGTTGAGCTTCACCGGGATCGAGCTGCCCTCGCGGATCGCGCCGGTCGTGAGCTCGATGCTTTCGGCACTGTATTGCTGGCCGGTCTTGGCGTCGTGGTAGGTGACCCGCGCATCGCTGACGGTAAGACTGTCGATATCCAGCGTGAGCGGCTTGCGTGCAGGCGATGCCTCTTCGCGCTGTTCGGTTTGCGGCTCGGCAGCTTTCGGGGTTTCGCCAGCCTGTTCGCTGCGACCGGCCGGCTGGCCGACGCCTTCCCAGTTGCCGCGACCCTGTTCATCACGGCTGAGCGTCAGGTTCAGGCCGTTCACCTTGATATCGCTCATCTGCACTTCGCGGCTGAGCAGCGGCATCACCCGCACGGAGAGACCGAGCATGCGTAGATCGGCGAACGGTTGCGCGGGTGTCTGCGCACTGGCCAGGGTGGTCTCGTGCAGCTCCAGGCCGAGCCAGGGGAACAGGCTCCAGCCGATGTCGCCCTTGATGTCCAGTTCGACGCCGGCCTTGCTGCGTGCCAGGTCGCGGATCTCGTCCTTGTAGTCGTTGGGATCGAACAGGTGGGTCAGGGCGAAGCCTGCCGCCACCAGGATCAGCAACAGCCCGAGAAAGACCAGACCCAGGATTTTGCCGAGCGATTTCATGGACGAGTCCTTGTAGATGAGCGATCTGAAAGGTGCCGAGTATAGCCCCGTGCCTGCACTTGTCGGGAACGCGGTCGGCGTTGGAGTACCGTTGCGGGTGCGGGTTCCGCAGCTGGCCGCCGTACAGGGCAGGTGCGCCCTGTGGCAGTGATCAGGCCTGACGCGGCGAGCGCCGGGTAGCCAAGGAGTGGCTCAGAGCGGGTCCAGCGGCAGATGCGTACGCGCGGCCAGGGCGCTGGCTTCCAGATGACCGGCCGGAGCCGCCAGGCGCAACGGTTTGCCGGCTTCACTGGCCTGACGCTGGGTCTCCTCCAGCAGCCGGCGGCCGACGCCGCGCTTGCGGGTGAGCTTGCGTACGCACAGGTGTGACAGGCGCCACGCATCGTCGCCGCGCTGCAGCAGGGCGGCGCCGAGCAGGCGGTCATTGAAGCGCCCGGCGATCAGGCTGCCATCGGCCAGCGCCGCCGCGATCAGCGCTTCGGCGCTGGCATAGGGAGTCAGCAGCCATTCGGGGGCGTCGGCGTAGATTTTCGCCAGATCGGTTAGATCCTGCGGGCTGGGCTGGGTGACGGATTCGACGTAGACGGGCATGGCGACCTTGCGACGGCTGAGCAGAAGTGCCGGCAAGGATACGCCGAACCGCCGCCAGCGCACGAGACGCCGGCGGTGGGGGCACCCGCTCAGTGCAGGCGATGGCGCTCGTGGAGAAAGCTCAGCACTGCACGGCGGTAATGGTTGTACTCCGGGTCGTCGGCCAGGGCGATGCGGTCGCGCGGGCGCGGCAGTTTCACGTCGAGGATCTCGCCGATGGTCGCCGAGGGGCCGTTGGTCATCATCACGATGCGGTCGGAAAGCAGCACGGCTTCGTCGACATCGTGGGTGATCATCATCATGGTGTTGCCCAGGTCCTTCTGGATCTTCATCACCTCGTCCTGCAGGTGCGCGCGGGTCAGTGCATCGAGGGCGCCGAACGGTTCGTCGAGCAGCAGCACCTTGGGCTTCATCGCCAGCGCGCGGGCGATGCCGACGCGCTGCTTCATGCCGCCGGAGATTTCCTGCGGATACTTGTTCAGCGCGTGGCTCATGTTCACCAGTGCCAGGTTGTGCTCGATCCAGTCGCGTCGCTCGCGCTTGTTCATGCTGCGCTTGAACAGCTTGTTCACCGCCACTTCGACGTTCTCGTAGACGGTCAGCCAGGGCAGCAGCGAATGGTTCTGGAACACCATACTGCGGTCCGGGCCAGGGCCGCGGACTTCCTTGCCGTCGAGGATCACGCCGCCGAGGCTGGGGTCGAGCAGCCCGGCGACGATGTTCAGCACCGTCGACTTGCCGCAGCCGGAGTGGCCGATGATGGAGATGAACTCGCCCTTGGCGATGTTCAGGTTGATGTCCTTGAGCACCTGCGAGGCGAGGTTGCCGCGCACGAAACTCTTGTCCAGGTGTTCGATGGAGAGATAGCTCATGGCGTTGCTCCTCAGTTGGCCGGAATGCCGCGGGTGATGCGCTGGCCGACGAAGGCCACCAGGCGATCGAGCACGAAGCCGACCACGCCGATGTAGACGAGCGCGAGGATGATGTCGCTGATGCGCGAGGCGTTCCACGCATCCCAGATGAAGAAGCCGATACCGACGCCGCCGATGAGCATCTCCGCAGCGATGATCGCCAGCCACGACAGGCCGACGCCGATACGCAGGCCGGTGAAGATGTAGGGCGCGGCGGCCGGCAGCATGATGGTCTTGAAGTACTCGAAACCGTTGAGCTGTAGCACCTGGGCGACGTTGCGGTAGTCCTGCGGGATGTTGCGGATGCCCACCGCGGTATTGATGATGATCGGCCAGATCGCGGTGATGAAGATGACGAACAGCGCCGAGGGATGGCTGTCCTGAAAGCCCGCCAGCGACAGCGGCAGCCAGGCCAGTGGCGGCACGGTGCGCAGCACCTGGAAGATCGGATCGAGGCCGCGCATGGCCCAGTCCGACTGGCCGATCAGCACGCCGAGGCCGACCCCGGCGACCACCGCCAGCAGATAACCCACCGCCACCCGCTGCAGGCTCGCCAGCAGTTGCCAGGCCAGGCCCACGTCATTGCCGCCATTGTCGTAGAACGGATCGATGATCAGCTCCCAGGTTTCCGCGACCACCTGCGAGGGCGGCGGCAGCGCGGCATCGGCACCGGAGCAGAGCATCTCCCAGATCACCCCGAGCACCAGCAGGATCACCAGCGGCGGCACCAGCTGCTGTACCGCGTAGCGGCCGCTACGCTGCATCAGGGCAGCGGCTCTGGATGGGCGGACAATGGACACCGGCTCGGTGCTGGCGGGCTGCAGTTTGACGTTGGCATTCATGGGCTTTTCCTCGCGGGTTGCGGTTATCAGGCCATGGCCTTGATGGTCAGGCTGTCCAGGTAGGCTTGCGGGTTCTCGGGGTCGAACACCTTGCCGTCGAAGAACTTCTCCACGCCGCGGGAGGTGGAGGTCGGGATCAGCTCGGCGGGCAGGTTCAGCTCGCCGGCGGCGGCGCGCCAGATGTCTTCGCGGTTGACCTTGGCGATCAACGCCTGGCTGTCGAAGTCTGTTGGCAGGTAGCCCCAGCGCTTGTTCTCGGTGAGGAACCAGAGGTCGTGGCTCTGGAACGGATAGGACGCGTGGTCGTCCCAGTAGCGCATCTGCTCGGGATGGTTCTCGATGACCTTGCCGGTGCCGTAGGCGAAGTTGCCCTTCATGCGGTCGACGATGTCCTTGTAGGGCGCGCCGATCCACTTGCGCTGCGAGCAGATCTTCGCCACTTCTTCCTTGTTCTCGGCCTTCTCGCAGAACTGCTGGGCTTCCATGATCGCCATGGTCAGCGCCTTGGCCGCGTTGGGGTTGGCCGCCACGTAGTCGCTGCGCAGGGCGAAGGCCTTCTCCGGGTGGTTGTGCCACAGCTCGCCGGTGGTGTTGGCGGTGTAGCCGATCTTCTGGTTGATCAGCTGCGCGTTCCAAGGCTCGCAGACGCAGAAGGTGTCCATGCTGCCGACCTTCATGTTGGCGACCATCTGCGCCGGCGGCACGACGATGGTGTTGATGTCGGCATTCGGGTCGATGCCACCGGCCGCCAGCCAGTAGCGCATCCACAGGTCATGGGTGCCGCCGGGAAAGGTCATTGCTGCGCTGACTTTCTTGCCGCTGGCCTTCTTCGCTTCCAGTGCGGCTTTGAACGGTGTGCTGTCGAGGCCGATCTTCAGGTCGCGATATTCCTCGCCGACCGAAATGCACTGGCCGGCCAGGTTCAGCCGCGCGAGGATCGACATGGCCACCGGCTGGTTGTTCGGCGTGACGATGCCGGCGCTGATCAGGTAGGGCATCGGCGTGAGGATGTGTGCGCCATCGATGCCGTTCTTCGCCGAACCGAGCACCAGGTTGTCGCGGGTGGTGCCCCAGGACGACTGCTTGAGTACTTCGACTTCGGTCATTCCGTACTTGGCAAAAAAGCCCTTCTCGGCGGCGACGAACAACGGTGCGGCGTCGGTCAGGGCGATAAAGCCGAGCTTGGCCTTGCTGGTTTCCACGTCACCGCCCGCCGCCCAGGCGGCCGAACGCATTCCCAGGGACATGCCGCCGAACAGGGCGACGCCGCTGGCGGCGATGATCGAATGCTTGAGAAAGCTGCGGCGCGAGGCCAGCGTTACGCTGCTGGGCTGGTCGTTGTTCGGCTTGTCGGTCATGGTCGGGTTTTCCTTTGGGCGAAAAAAAACGGCGCCACACCGCCCGGCTGGAGCCGGAGAGCGTGGACACCGTTGTCCTGATGAGGAGTTGTGAAAGCCGAAGGATCCGGCCTTGCCTGAGCTTTGCGAAAGCTGTGCCAGAACTGCTCCGGCGGCGCGGAACGAGTGCTGCCGCGGCATCGAATTGCCGGGAGGTTTCCAGCAAATCAAGCACTTGCGGCGCCGCCGCAGACAGCGCGCCACCAGCTCCGTAATTGGCTTGCTCGAGATGAATTGCGCTAGGAGACCCTGCAGGGCTGGCGGCGCATGCACAGCCGCGGGGCAGGCGGGCTGTGCTGATGGTGCGGCGTGCCTGTTTTCAGTGCCTGGAGCGCTGGCCCAGGGTGCGGGCCGGGGCGCGCTCGGCGGGCTGTGCCAGTGCCAGCAGGCGCTGGGCGACCTCCTCCAGCCGCAGGCCCTGATTCATTGCCGCCTGACGCAGCCAGCTGTAAGCCTCGCCTTCGGAGAAGCCCTGCTGGCGCATCAGCTGCTGCTTGGCCCGCTCGACCTGTTTGCGCTCGTCCAGCGCCTGACGCGCCTCGCGCAATTCTTCATTGAGGCCCTGCAGGCGTACGCTCTGGGTGAGCAGCAGCTCAAGGGTCGAGCGCGCCACCATCGCGGTCATGCCGTCCGGCGGTGGCGCGTCCAGATCGCTGGCCTGCACACTGAACAGCTTGGCCTGCTCGGCGGCGGCGTGCATGTCGGCGATGCCGTCTAGCAGCTTGCGATGGCTCTGCAGGTCCTTGCGGATACGCTCGATGCTGTACCGGCACTGTTGCAACAGGTCCTGCTCCAGGCGCGTCTCGACCTGTTTCATTGCGTCGATGCGGTGCGTGTGCAGCTCGAACCAGAGCTCGCACAGCTGCGGTTCGACCGCCGCGCCGGGGCTGGTGCGGCGGGCGATGTCACGCAGGCGGCAGGCGTTGATGTTCGTCTCGCTGGCGCACAGCGCTTGCCATAGCGCCTGCGCTGCCGGGCTGGCGAAGCGGCTGAAGGTGGCGAAGCAGCGCTCCTGGCCTTCGAGCAGATGCTCCAGGCGCTCCAGCATGTCCGCGCGGAAATAGCCGCTGGCGAAGCCGACCACACCGAGCGCGCGCTCCTGGCCGGCCAGTTCCTTGCCCTGCATGAAATTGAACAGCGCCACCAGGCAGCGGGTGATGTGCGGATCGGCGGCGGTGTCGGCCGCCTCGAACACCACTGCCAGCAGCCCGCCGATCAGCCGCACCAGTGTCGCCGTGGCGTCCTGCATGCTGATGGCGTGCTCGCGGATGCGCCGGCGCAGCGCCGGCAGCTCGTCGAGGCTGTGCAGGGCATAGGCGATGCGGGTGAACAGGCGGGTCTTGTCCGCAGTGCTGACGGCATCCAGATCGATGCGATCCAGATCCAGGCGCACCTCGCGCTCCAGCGCCTCGGCTTCCAGGCTGAGCACGTCCAGCTGCTGGCGCTGATGGGCGGCGTTGCCGCTGAGGTAGATGTTCGAGTAGCCGCGCTCTTTCTGCAGCGCGTGCACCAGCTGGCTGATGCGGGTGACCAGTTCGCAGGTGCGCGCCAGGTCCTCCAGGCCGAGCAGTTCGCTGCGCCGGGACGCCAGCATGAAGCGCAGGGTCGCAGGCATTTTCCGTCCGTGCATGGGCGGCACCTCCGCGGGTTGACGTGCAGGTTCCTGCAAGATGCAGTCCAGTAAGCCCGGCGCGTATCCGTGCTGCGGCGTTTGCGCCTATAATGTGCCCCTTTTCGCCCACGATCAGCGGAGCTGTTGATGTCCGAACGTACGGCTTACGTAGAGCGCAACACCCTGGAAACCCAGGTCAAGGTCACCATCAATCTGGATGGCACCGGCAAGGCGCGCTTCGCCATCGGCGTGCCCTTCCTGGAGCACATGCTCGACCAGATCGCCCGTCACGGGCTGATCGACCTGGATATCGAGTGCAACGGCGACCTGCACATCGACGACCACCACACCGTCGAGGACGTCGGCATCACCCTCGGCCAGGCCTTCGCCAAGGCCATCGGCGACAAGAAGGGCATGACCCGCTACGGGCATTCCTACGTGCCGCTGGACGAGGCGCTGTCGCGCGTGGTGATCGACTTCTCCGGGCGCCCGGGGCTGACCATGAACGTGCCCTACACCCGCGCGGTGGTTGGCAAGTTCGACGTCGACCTGTTCCAGGAATTCTTCCAGGGCTTCGTCAATCACGCCCTGGTGACCCTGCACATCGACAACCTGCGCGGCATCAACACCCACCACCAGATCGAAACCGTGTTCAAGGCCTTCGGCCGCGCGCTGCGCATGGCTGTCGAACTCGATCCACGCATGGCCGGGCAGATGCCGTCCACCAAAGGGTGCCTGTAATGCAGACCGTTGCCGTCATCGACTACGGCATGGGCAACCTGCACTCGGTGGCCAAGGCGCTGGAACACGTCGGCGCTGGCCGCGTGCTGATCACCAGCGATGCGCAGGTCATCCGTGAGGCCGACCGCGTGGTGTTTCCCGGCGTCGGCGCGATCCGCGACTGCATGGCCGAGATCCGCCGGCTGGGCTTCGACGAACTGGTCCGCGAGGTCAGTCAGGACCGCCCATTCCTCGGTATCTGCGTCGGCATGCAGGCGCTGATGGAGCGCAGCGAGGAGAACGATGGCGTCGACTGCATCGGTCTGTTCCCCGGTCAGGTGCGCTTCTTCGGCAAGGACCTGCACGAGGACGGCGAGCACCTGAAGGTGCCGCACATGGGCTGGAACGAGGTCAAGCAGGCGGTGGATCACCCCCTCTGGCACGCGATCCCGGACAATGGCCGCTTCTACTTTGTGCACAGCTATTACATCGAGGCCGGCAATCCGCGCCAGGTGGTCGGTCGCGGCCATTACGGCAACGACTTCGCCGCCGCGCTGGCCGATGGTTCGCGCTTCGCCGTGCAGTTCCACCCGGAGAAGAGCCACACCCACGGCCTGCAGCTGCTGCAGAACTTCGCCGCCTGGGATGGCCGCTGGTAGATGAGCCGGGCCAAGCTCAAGCCGCCGGTCCTGAAGCTGGATGCCATTCAGGAGCAGGCGGCGCAACAGGTCATCAAGCGCTTTCTGCAAGAGCGGTTCGAACTCGAGCTGGGCTCGTTCGAGGCGCAGGAAGTGCTCGATCTGTTCGCCCGGGAAATCGCGCCGCTGTATTACAACAAGGCGATCTTCGACGTGCAGAGCCACCTGAAGGAACGGTTCGAGAGCATCGAAAGCGACTTGTGGGCGCTCGAGAAGAGCTGACCCTTAACCGACACTTGATTTGAACAGGTTCAAGCCATGCTGATTATCCCCGCTATCGATCTCAAGGACGGCGCCTGCGTGCGTCTGCGCCAGGGCCTGATGGACGACGCCACGGTGTTTTCCGACGACCCGGTGGCCATGGCCGCCAAGTGGGTCGAGGCCGGCTGCCGCCGCCTGCATCTGGTTGACCTCAACGGGGCCTTCGAAGGCCAGCCGGTCAACGGCGAGGTGGTCACCGCCATCGCCAGGCGCTACCCGGACCTGCCGATCCAGATCGGTGGCGGCATCCGCACCCTGGAAACCATCGAGCACTACGTGCGCGCCGGCGTCAGCTACGTGATCATCGGTACCAAGGCGGTGAAAGAGCCGGAGTTCGTTACCGAGGCCTGCCGCGCCTTTCCGGGCAAGGTCATCGTTGGCCTCGATGCCAAGGACGGCTTCGTCGCCACCGATGGCTGGGCCGAAGTCTCCAGCGTGCAGGCCGTCGACCTGGCGCGCCGTTTCGAGGCCGATGGCGTATCGGCGATCGTCTACACCGACATCGCCAAGGACGGCATGATGCAGGGCTGCAACGTCGAGGCCACCGTGGCGCTGGCCAACGCCAGCCGCATCCCCGTAATCGCCTCCGGCGGCATCCATAACATCGGCGATATCCAGAAGCTGCTCGACACGAACACCCCAGGCATCATCGGTGCCATCACCGGGCGCGCCATCTATGAAGGCACGCTGGATGTGGCCGAGGCGCAGGCGCTCTGCGACCTGAAGTACAAGGACGAGTGATTCGCTGAACTGCGGTGGATCGGTGCAGCGAGGTCCACCCTACACGTTACCTGCAGCTTGAAGCCTGCGGCTTGAAGAAGCCGCTTTCGGAGAAAGCCATGGCCCTGGCCAAACGCATCATTCCCTGCCTCGACGTGGACAACGGCCGCGTGGTCAAGGGTGTCCAGTTCGAGAACATCCGCGACGCCGGCGACCCGGTGGAGATCGCCCGCCGCTACGACGAGCAGGGCGCCGACGAGATTACCTTCCTCGACATCACCGCCAGCGTCGACAACCGCGATACCACGCTGCACACCGTCGAGCGCATGGCCAGCCAGGTATTCATCCCGCTGACCGTAGGTGGCGGCGTGCGGACCGTGCAGGACATCCGCAACCTGCTCAACGCGGGCGCCGACAAGGTCTCGATCAACACCGCCGCGGTGTTCAACCCGGATTTCGTCGGCGAGGCCGCGGACCGCTTCGGCTCGCAGTGCATCGTCGTTGCCATCGACGCCAAGAAGGTATCCGCACCGGGCGAGCCGGGTCGCTGGGAAATCTTCACCCATGGCGGGCGCAAGCCCACCGGCCTGGATGCCGTGGCCTGGGCGAAGAAGATGGAAGACCTCGGTGCTGGCGAGATCCTGCTGACCAGCATGGACCAGGACGGCGTGAAGAGCGGCTATGACCTGGGCGTGACCCGCGCCATCAGCGAGGCGCTATGCATCCCGGTGATCGCCTCCGGTGGCGTCGGCAATCTGCAGCACCTGGCCGACGGCATTCTCGAAGGCAAGGCCGATGCGGTGCTGGCCGCGAGCATCTTCCACTTCGGCGAATACACCATTCCGGAAGCCAAGGCCTACCTGGCCGCCCGCGGCATTGTGATGCGTTGATCCCGGCCGGTAGCTGAACAAGGCTTAACGCTCGATACAAGGAAACGTCCGCGGCTGTTGCGGACGCACTCAGGAGACTTCACGCATGCTCAAGACCATCGCTTCCCTTGCCGCTGCGGCGCTGCTGTTCGGCGCCACGCTGGGCCACGCGCAGACGCCGGTGAAAATCGACCTGCTGACAGAGAATTTCCCACCCTACAACATGGCGGATGATGGCAAGAACTTCGCCCGCGACGAGCACATCAGCGGCATCGCCGTGGATATCGTGCGCGAGATGTTCAAGCGCGCCGGCATCGATTACAGCCTGACGCTGCGCTTCCCCTGGGAGCGCATCTACGGCATGGCGCTGGAGCAGGCCAACTACGGCGTGTTCGTCACCGCCCGGCTGCCCGAGCGTGAAGAGCTGTTCAAGTGGGTCGGCCCCATCGGGCCGGACGACTGGGTGCTGCTGGCCCGTGGCGACAGCCCGATCAACCTGACCAGCCTGGAGCAGGCGCGCCAGTACAACGTCGGCGCCTACAAGGGTGACGCCATCGCCGAGCACCTGGAAGGCCAGGGCCTGAAGCCGGTGCTTGCATTGCGCGATCAGGAGAACGTGAAGAAGCTGATCGACGGCAGGATCGACCTCTGGGCCACTGGTGATCCCGCCGGCCGTTATCTGGCGCGCCTGGAAGGTGTCACCGGGCTCAAGCGCGTGCTGCGCTTCGACAACGCGGAGCTGTACCTGGCGCTGAACAAGCAGGTCGACGACGAAACCGTGCAGAAGCTGCAAAAGGCGCTCGATCAGATGCGCAGCGAAGGCGTGATCGACCAGATCAACGCACGGTACCTCTGAGCTGATCCCACCAGTCGGGGCGCGTCCGCGCCCGACATTGCCGTGATGGCGGCGCGCCAGTGGGGTGCGCTGCCTATCGCTCCCGCGCCGTTCTAGCGCGTCAATCGTCCCTTCTGTATCGCACTTTCTGGTCTACGCTGCTGCAGCGCTGTGCTGGTTCGCATCTTGCTTTCGACCGGTTCGGCCATGATCCGCGGAGGGCGGATCGAGGAATCCAGAACGAAGGGAACGAGCCATGCTTAAAAGAATCCTTGCCATCATCACGCTGCTGCTTTGCGCCCAGGCGCACGCCGAGCTGGCTGATGACTACCGCGTCGTGCTGCTGACCGAGAATTTTCCACCATTCAATATGGCCGAGGACGGCAAGAACTACGCCGCCGATGCGAAGATCCACGGCATCAATGCCGACATCGTGCGCGAGATGTTCCGCCGCGCGAACATCCGTTATGAGCTAAGCCTGCGCTTCCCTTGGGATCGCATCTATAAACAGGTACTGGAGCAGCCTGATCAGGCACTCTTTTCCACTACCTTCACCGCCGAGCGCGAGCCCCAGTTCAAGTGGGTCGGCCCGCTGGCGAGCATCAGCTGGGTCTTGCTCGCGCCACCCGACAGCCCTTTGCGCCTGTCCGGACTGGACGAAGCGCGCAGCCTGCGCATCGGTGCCTACAAGAACGATGCGGTGAGTCAGCATCTGGAGAGCAAGGGCCTGGCGCCGATCAACTCGCTGCGCGATCAGGAGAACGTTGGCAAGTTGCTCAAGGGGCAGATCGACGTCTGGGCAACCGCCGATCCGGTGGGACCCTATCTGGCCAAGCAGGAAGGCGTGACAGGCCTGAAGCCGGTGCTGCGTTTCAATGAGGCGCGATTGTTCCTTGCGCTCAACCGGGCGACGCCGGACGAGGTGGTCGAGCGTTTGCAACGGGCGTTGGATGCGATGCGCGCCGACGGCACGGTAGACGCGATGCTGCAGCGCTATCTCTGAGCGCTCAGCGATAGATGCCGCCGCGCCCGTGCGCAGCCATCGCCCGGTTGCTGCGGGTGGCGATCATCTGCCCGACATCCACCCATTCGATGCCCTGCGCTGCCAGGCGCGGCAGTTCACGCTCCAGCATGGCAAGAGTGCTTTCGTGGGGATGGCCGATGATCACCACGGAGCCCTGCTTGCGCGCCAGCGCGATCGCTGCCTGGAAGCGCTCGGCCACGGCGGCAGGGGATGGATCGTCATCAAGGAAGATGTCTCGCGACAGGCTGGCCAGTGCCGTGCGTTGGGCGCTGGCGGCGGCCACGGTGCGCGGGCTGGTGCGGCTGTCGAGAAAGAACAGGTGGCGGCGCTGCAGCTCGGCCATCAGCCAGTCCATGGCCTGCGAGTGGTCGGTCATGGCGCTGCCCATGTGGTTGTTCAGCCCGCTGGCATGTGGCACGGCCGCCAGGGCTGCGTCGAGGCGGCGTGCCAGTTCGTCATGGGGTAGCTGAGGATGCCAGGCGAAGCGACCCTGGGCGGGCGCCATCGGCATGTGCAGCATGACCGTCTTGCCGGCGCGATGGGCCTGCTCGGCAAGTTCACCGGCGTGGCGGGTATCGGGAAGAATCGCCAGGGCAACCGGCCCTGGCAGCTGCAGCACGCGCCGATCGCGTGCCGGGTTCTGCCCGAGGTCGTCGATCACCAGGGTTAACCGGGGGCGCGGCGCATGCTCCGCTGTAGCTGCGAGCTCGTCGGCATATAGCGCCTGGCTGGCGAGCATCACCAGCAGCGCCAGCCCGGCCGCCCAGCCGGCCATCTTCACTGGCCGCGGGTGAGGTTCAACCCCTTGAGCAGATTCAGGGCCTGACCGAGCTGGTAGTCGTCGTCCTGCGGTCGTGGTGAGTCGCTGGCGATCTGGGTGGCGGTCGGGCGGTCCGGACCACCGTTGCCGTTGCCCAGGTGGCCAGCCAGATCGGCTTCACGGAAGCCGTCGGCGGCCTGTTCACGGGTCAGCTTGGCGCGCTCGACCTTGATGTCCGGCTCGATGCCCTGGGCCTGGATTGAGCGGCCGTTGGGGGTGTAGTAGAGCGCGGTGGTCAGCTTGAGCGCGCGATCGTTGTTCAGCGGCAGCACGGTCTGTACCGAGCCCTTGCCGAAGCTGTCGGTGCCCATCACCACGCCGCGCTTGTGATCCTGCAGCGCGCCGGCAACGATCTCGGATGCCGAGGCGCTACCGCCGTTGATCAGTACCACCAACGGCACGCCTTCGCTTGCATCGGCCGGGTCGGCATTGAAGCGCAGTTCGGAATTGGCGATGCGGCCCTTGGTGTAGACGATCAGTCCCTTGGTGAGGAAGTGGTCGGAAATCTCCACGGCGGCCTGCAGCACGCCGCCCGGGTTGTTGCGCAGATCAAGCACCAGACCGTTCAGCTTCTTGCCGTCGTTGTCCTTCTTCAGCTTGGCCAGGGCCTTGCCGACTTCCTCGCCGGAATTGACCTGGAACTGGGTGACGCGCAGGTAACCGTAGCCTGGCTCGAGGATCTGGCTGCGGACACTGCGTACCTTGATGACCGCACGCGTCAGCTTCACATCGAACGGCTGGCCACCCTCGCGCACCAGCGTCAGGCTGATGCTGCTGCCGGGTTTGCCACGCATCTTGGCGATGGCGTCCATCATCGACAGGCCCTTGGTCGGCTGCCCGTCGATCTTCACGATCAGATCGCCGGCTTCGATGCCCGCCTTCGATGCCGGGGTGTCGTCGATCGGCGAGACGACCTTGATGAAGCCGTCCTCCATGCCGACCTCGATGCCCAGCCCGCCGAATTCGCCGCTGGTGCTTTCCTGCAGCTCGGCGAAGGCTTCGGGCTCGAGATAGGCCGAGTGCGGATCGAGGTTGCTGAGCATGCCCTTGATGGCGTTTTCCAGCAGCGTCTTGTCATCCACCGGCTCGACATAGGCTGCCTTGATGCGATCCAGTACCTCGGCGAAGGTGCGCAACTCATCCAGTGGCAGGGGAGCTTTGGAGCTCGGCGCCGCCGTTTCCGCCGGTGGCTGCTGGGCCCAGGCGCCGCCCTGCATCCCCAGCAATATGGCCAGGGCGAGCGTGGATGGGCGGGCGAAACGGCGCAGGTGCAACATGTCGAACTCCAGTTATGAGAGGGCGCGCTTGGCGATGCGAACGGCTCGGCAGGACCGAACGCCGCGGCTCGCTAGCCTTGCGCGCGACACCATTGGGCGGGGTCGCTGGGGCGCCCCTGCTGCCGAATGGCGAAATACAGTGCAGCGGTTTCCTGGCCGCCGCTGGTGCCTACCGTGGCGATCGGATCGCCGGCCTTGACGATGTCGCCGGCGTCACGCAGCAGGCTCTGGTTATGACCATACAGGCTCAGGTAACCATTTCCATGGTCGAGGATCACCAGCAGCCCGGCGCCACGTAGCCAGTCGGCGAATACTACCCGGCCGCCATGCACGGCGCGGACCTGAGTGCCGACGCTGGCGCCGATCAGTACGCCGTCCCACTTGGTTCGAGCGTCGCCGCCGCGCGGAGTGCCGTAGCGGGCGACGAGACGTCCGTCGACGGGCCAGGGCAGCTTGCCCTTGGCCTTGGCGAAGGGACCGCCGAAGTTACCTCCGGCACTGGACACCAGCGGGCCGCTCGGCGCGGTGCTGGCGCCGGTCTGGGATTGTTGCTGCTGTTGCTGACGCTGGCGCTCGGCAAGCAATGCGCGCTGCCGTGCTTCCTCGGCTTCACGGGCCTGACGTGCCAGGGTTTCTTCGATGGTCTTGAGCACGCGTTCGAACTGGGCCTGCTCCTGACGGCGGGCCTGCAGTTTCTGCTCGCGGCTGGAGAAGTCACTGTTGAGCTTGGCCAGTGTCTGCTGGCGTTCCTTGCGGACCTCGGCGAGCTGATTGCGGCGCTCGAGCAGGCCATCCTTTTTCTCTGCCAGCAGGCTCTGCTGGGTCGCGATGTCGGCTTCGACGTTGGCCAGCTGGCGCAGCGTCTCGTTGAAGTTGTCGAGCTGTTCGAGACGCGCCTTGTTCAGGTAGTCGTAATAGGTGATGGTGCGGCTGAATTTTTCCGGGTTCTGCTGATTGAGCAGCAGTTTGAGGTACTCCTGCCGGCCATTCTGGTAGGCGGCTCTGGCCTGCAGGCCGATCAGTCGCTGCTGTTCCAGGCGAGCACCTTCGAGCGTGGTCTTCTCGTCGTTCAGGCGCTCCAGCTCCGCCTCGCTGCGGTCGATCTCCTGCTGCAGGGTATCGACCTGCTTTTCCAGCTGGCCCATCTCGCTTTCGGTGGTCTTCAGCTGCTTCTGGACGCCGGACTTCTCCTGCTCGATCTGCTTGAGCAGCTTCTGCAGTTCGGCAATGTCCTGGCGAGCGGCTTCGATCTGCTGCCGCGCTGCGGCACGGTCGTCCGCCACGGCGGGGCCGAGCAGGCAGAGGAAGGCGAGGGCGAGAAAGGTACGAGGCATTTGGAGGGCGTCAACCGAGCGTTATGACCGACGTAGTATGCCTAAAAAGCAAGCTGGAAGCTTGAAGCCTGTAGCGGGAAACGGCGGCTGGCGCCATCCGCTTCCCGCCCGGCGCGATCAGCTCAGCTCGACGATCGAGCGGCCAGTCATCTCTGGCGGTACCGGCATGCCGAGCAAGGTCAGCATGGTCGGCGCCACATCGGCCAGCACGCCGCCCTGGCGGATCGATACGTTGCGCTTGCCGATATAGATGAAAGGCACCGGTTCACAGGTATGCGCGGTGTGCGCCTGGCCGGTCATGACGTCTTCCATCTGTTCGACGTTGCCGTGGTCGGCAGTGAGCAGTGCCTCGCCACCGACTTTGTCCAGCGCCTCGACGATGCGTCCGACACAGCTGTCCAGGCACTCCACCGCCTTGACCGCCGCCTCGAACACGCCGGTATGGCCGACCATGTCGCCGTTGGCATAGTTGACCACGATGACGTCATAGCGCTGATTCTCGATGGCATCGACGATGCGGTCGGTGACCTCGGGCGCGCTCATCTCGGGTTTCAGGTCGTAAGTGGCGACCTGAGGCGACGGGATCAGAATGCGTTCTTCGCCCGGGAAGGGCTCTTCGCGACCGCCGGAGAAGAAGAAGGTGACGTGGGCGTATTTCTCGGTTTCGGCAATGCGCAGCTGGGTCTTGCCGTTGTTGGCCAGGTATTCGCCGAGCACGTTGGTCAGCGCTTCCGGGGCGAAGGCTGCCGGCGCGGGAATGCTCGCGGCGTACTGGGTGAGCATGACGAACTCGCCCAGTTGCGGCACCCGGGCACGCTCGAATTCCTTGAAGCCGGGTTCGACGAAGCAGCGGGTCAGCTCGCGGGCGCGGTCGGCGCGGAAGTTCATGAATACCACGGCATCGCCATCTTCGACGCGTACCGGCTCGCCGATGGTGGTGGCCTTGACGAACTCGTCGCTCTCGCCGCGCTCGTAGGCGGCGATCAGGCCGTCCACGGCGTAATCGGAGCGGTATTCGGCCTTGCCCTCGACAATCAGCTCGTAGGCCTGCTGCACGCGGTCCCAGCGGTTGTCGCGATCCATGGCGAAGTAACGGCCGATCAGGCTGGCGATACGGCCCTTGCCCAGGCGGGTGAAGGTGGCCTGGAGCAGTTCGATGGAGCTTTGCGCGCTCTTCGGCGGGGTGTCGCGGCCGTCGAGGAAGGCGTGCAGGTAGATCTTCTCGGCGCCGCGCTGGGCCGCCAGCTCGGCCATGGCGACCAGATGATCCTGATGGCTGTGCACGCCACCGTCGGAGAGCAGGCCGAGGATGTGCACCGCCTTACTCGCACCTACGGCCTTGTCGACCGCAGCGCAGATGGTCGGGTTGGCGAAGAATTCGCCGTCGCGGATCGCCTTGGTCACCCGGGTGAAGTCCTGATACACCACGCGCCCGGCCCCCAGGTTCATGTGGCCGACCTCGGAGTTGCCCATCTGCCCGTCCGGCAGGCCGACATCCATGCCGCTGCCGGAGATCAATCCGTGCGGCTGAGTAGCCAGCAGGCGATCGTAAACCGGCTTGCGCGCGGCATGGATGGCATTGAAGTCCGGGCTGTCGCTGTGCCCGAAGCCATCGAGAATGATCAGTACCAGAGGTTTGGGCGCGGCGGTGGGGGCGACGGACATGCTTTCGGGCTCCTTGCACGGGGGCGGAAAAGGGCGGCCAGTCTACTGGCTGGCCGGGGCGAGGTCACGAATCATCAGGGTTCAGCCGGTAGGAGGGGCTGTGTATACTGGCCCGCATTTTATCGTCCGGGTACCCGTTGATGCTCGCTAACCTGATTGAATTTGTCTCTAACCACTATGTACTCAGCAGCCTGTTCGTGGTGCTGTTGATCCTTCTGTTCATCACCGAGACACGCAAGGGTGGCAAGAGCCTGAGCAATCGCGAACTGACGGCACTGGTCAACAGTGGCGAGGGCGTGGTGTTGGACGTGCGCGTGAAGAAGGAGTTCGACGCCGGCCATATCGTCGATGCATTGAACATTCCCTACGAGAAACTGGTCAGCCGCACAGGCGAGCTGGAAAAGCACAAGGCCAAGACCATCATCGTGGTCGACGCCATGGGACAGCACGCCGGAACGGCCTGCCGTGAGCTGCAGAAGGCAGGCTTCACCGCCGCCAAGTTGTCGGGAGGGATTTCCAGCTGGCGCGGCGACAATCTGCCAGTGGTCAAGTAATCATGCCCAACGTCGTCATCTATACCACCGCCTGGTGCCCGTTCTGTATCCGCGCCAAGGCGCTGCTCGATCGCAAGGGTGTCGCCTACGAGGAAATTCCCGTGGATGGCAACCCGTCCCTGCGCGCCGAGATGGCGAGCAAGGCCGGACGCACCTCGGTGCCGCAGATATGGATCGGCGATCAGCACGTCGGCGGCTGCGATGAGCTGCACGCTCTGGAGCGCGCCGGACGTCTCGACCCGTTGCTGCAGGCCTGAGGCCGGCACCGCGGGTCCGCGAACAATTCAAACGACACGCACAACTGGATAGAAGGTTGCAGAAATGACCGAACAAGCTAACAACGGCGGCGCAGCGTCGCAGAACGAACAGGGTGCGCAATTTTCCCTGCAGCGCATCTACGTCCGCGACCTGTCCTTCGAAGCGCCGAAGAGCCCGGAAATCTTCCGTCAGGAATGGAATCCGAGTGTCGCGCTGGACCTGAACACCAAGCAGAAGGCGCTTGAGGGCGACTTCCATGAAGTCGTGCTGACCCTTTCGGTCACCGTGAAGACCGGCGAAGAAGTGGCCTTCATTGCCGAAGTACAGCAGGCCGGGATTTTCCTGATCAAGGGTCTGGAAGCGGCTGCGATGAGCCATACCCTTGGCGCATTCTGCCCGAACATCCTCTTCCCGTACGCCCGTGAGGCGCTGGACAGCCTGGTGACCCGCGGCTCCTTCCCGGCGCTGATGCTGGCTCCGGTGAACTTCGACGCACTCTACGCCCAGGAAATGACGCGCATGCAGAGCGCCGGCGAGGCGCCCGCCACCGCTCATTGATCCGCTCGGATCGTGCAGGAAGCGTCTGACGCTTCCTGCAGCCTCCTCTGCTGCGTTTTAGCGCACCTGCACCACCAGCTTGCCCACTGCCTTGCGCTGACCCAGCGTGGCGATGGCCTGGCCGGCTTCTTCCAGCGCAAAGCGTTGCGACACCAGCGGCTTGAGCTTGCCTTCGGCGTGCCAGGCGAACAGCTGGCGGAAATTCGCGGCGTTGTCCTGCGGCTGGCGTTGGGCGAAGGCGCCCCAGAACACGCCGATCAGTGCCGCACCCTTGAGCAACGGCAGGTTGGCCGGTAGTGCCGGGATATCGCCGCCGGCGGCAAAGCCGACGACCAGCATGCGGCCGTTCCAGGCGATGCTGCGGAAAGCCTCCTCGAACAGCTTGCCGCCCACCGGATCGTAGATCACATCCACGCCCTGGCCACCGGTGAGTTCCTTCAGGCGCTCCTTCAGCCTGACTTCGCTGTAGTTGATCAGCTCGTCGGCGCCGGCGTTCTTCGCCACCTCCAGCTTCTCGGCGCTGGAGGCCGCGGCGATCACACGGGCACCCATGGCCTTGCCGATCTCCACGGCGGCCAGGCCGACGCCACCGGAGGCGCCCAGCACCAGCAGGGTTTCGCCGGGTTGCAGATTGGCGCGCTGGGTAAGCGCATGCATGGAGGTGCCGTAGGTCATGCTGAAGGCGGCGGCGGTGGTGAAGTCCATGCTCGGCGGAATCGGCAGCGCATTGCTGCCGGCCACCGCAACCTGCTCGGCGAAGCTTCCCCAACCGGTCAGCGCCATGACCCGGTCGCCCACCTTCAGGTGACTGACCTTTTCGCCGACCGCGGCGACCACTCCCGCTGCCTCGCCGCCAGGCGAGAATGGGAACGGCGGCTTGAACTGGTACTTGCCCTCGATCATCAGCGTGTCAGGAAAATTCACCCCTGCCGCATGCACGTCGAGCAGGATCTCGCTCGGCTTGATCCGAGGGGCGGGGGCGTCTTCGATAACCAGGCTTTCGGGCGGACCGAAGCTTTTGCACAGGACGGCTTTCATCGTTTTTCCTTGTTCGACTGGTCGGACGCTTGCCGCCCGACGATGGATGGCTCGACTGCTCAGGACTATCCAGTCTAGGAGCGCTGCGGGGCGAGGCAATCAGCATCGTTCGCTGTAATGGCGGCGTATAAGTGGCGGGCAGTTGCGCAGTGGGCTTGGGTGCGTGGCGGTGACTGGTTATGCTGGCGCAGATTTCCCCTGGAGCGCCGCCCCGTGAAGTACCTGATAACCCTGTTTCTTGCTTTCGCACTTGCCGGGCCGGTGCTCGCGCAGAACTCGGCTGACGAGGCCGCTCCGCAAGCGCTCTACTACGCGCTGGTGCCCGCCATGGTTGGCAACTATGGCTCGGGTGAGCGGCTGAAGTACTACAAGGCTGATGTCGCGCTGCGCATCTCCAGCAAGGAGGTGGAAGATCGGGTCAAGCATCATGAGCCACTGATCCGCCATCAGCTGGTGATGCTGTTTTCCCAACAGACCGACGAAACGCTGAGTGGTCCCGAAGCCAAGGAGCAGTTGCGGCAGGAGGCCTTGCGCCAGGTGCGCGAGGTGCTGGAGCAGGAAGAGGGTAAGCCGCTGGTCGATGATCTGCTGTTCAACAATCTGATCATCCAGTAGCTCAGCGCATCGCCAGGATTGCCTGCCATTCGTCCGCGCTGACCGGCATCACCGACAGGCGGCTGCCTTTCTTTACCAGCGCGAGATCCTGCAGGGCCGCTTGTGCTTTCAGCTGCGCCAACTTCAGAGGCGACGCGAAGACTTCCACGAACTCGACATCGACCGCGCTCCAGGGATTGCTCTCGTCGTTGGCCTTGGCATCGTGATAGGGGCTGGCGTGGTCGAGGGCAGTGGGATCGGGGTAGGCGCTGCGACTGATTCTGCCGATTCCGGCAATGCCGGGCTCCGCGCAACTGGAGTGATAGAAGAAGAACTGATCGCCTTCCTTCATCTGGCGCAGGAAATTACGCGCCTGGTAATTGCGTACACCATCCCAGCGTCCGTGGCCCAGTTTTTTCAGATCGTGGATGGAAAATTCATCCGGTTCGGACTTCATCAGCCAATAAGGCATGAACCTTGCTCTCCCGTCAGTCGGTTCGATCAGACCATGATGGCAAAATCTCCGACAGTCGGCTGCAATACCTGTTTGCGCGGTGCCGACGCTTCACGGAAAATGCCGCGGCTGTAAGGTGGCCTATCGAGTCCTAGAACGATAATCACACCGACTCGACGCAAGCATTTCGCCTGGTAGGGGGAGGCGAACACAAATGAAACGTAAGCCCGATATTCTGTGGATTTTGGTCTTCATCTTTGGCCTGGGCGTAGTCACCACCGGCTATACGCAGAGCCTGTGGGAGCAGCAGGATGGTGCGACCGGTATGGCTCCGATCATCCAGGTGCAGCAGGCTCAGCAGCGATGAACAGCTGCCGCAAGGACGCGGCCTTCGATTAGCCGACGTACCAGTCCTGGTCCGTCACCGTGCCCTGCAGGGGCACATCCCAGCTTTCCAGCGGTAGGCGGTCGACTCTCTGGCACTCGTGGGCCAGGCCGAGAAGCGTCGGTTTGTGACTTTTTTTGCGCATGGTGCGATACGCCAGGCTGCGATCATAGAAGCCGCCACCCATGCCCAGCCGCCCGCCATTGCCGTCGAAGCCCACCAGCGGCATCAACAGCAGATCGAGCGCCCAGACTGGACGCTGCCTGGCGGTATGGATGACTGGCTCGAAAATACCGAAGCGGTTGCGCCGCAGGCGTTCGCCGCGCTCGATGCGCTGAAAGACCATGCGCGTACGCGGCCATGGATTCAACACCGGAAGATAGGTCGCTTTGCCGCGGCGCTGAGCAGCGTGCAGTAGCGGACGTGGATCGATTTCGCCGTCGTTGGGTAGGTACAAGGCAATATGCCGAGCGCGACGGAACAGCGGATGCTGAGCCAGCTGCCGGTAGAGTCGACGAGCGGCCAGGCGTTGCTGCGCGGGTGTCAACTGGCGCCGGGCTTGGCGCAGCTTGCGACGCAGCGCCGGGCGCGATAGGCCTTCGGCTACGATCATCAGAAGTGACTCCCCAGCATGCCGCTGCCAGCGTAGGCCCTTGAACCCGAGAGTTCAAGGTGGCGACTACAGAGTACCTTAAGGCTTTCCGTCAGGCGGACATGCACACCGGCACCACGTGTAGCCTCCATGGTATTGCTTATCGGGAGAGGGTCATCGCCGACTGGCGAACATGCCAGGGAGTTGGCCGCAGTATAACGCAAACCGGCTGCCGTTGATCAGTTGCCTGAAGGGTTCGGGTCGGGGGCCAGGGCGCTGTCGACCCGCTCCAGCAGCATGCGTACATGTTCGCGCGCGCTGTTGGCTTCGGCGTCCAGGCGATCATGCTTGTGCAGTAGTTCGTGAGTGATGTTAAGGGCAGCCATCACCGCCACGCGGTCGGCGCCGATGACTTTGCCGCTGCTGCGAATCTCGCGCATCTTGCGATCCAGGTAACGGGCCGCACCTTCCAGGTTGCTGCGTTCCTCTGATGGACAGGCAATGCAGTATTCCTTGTCCATGATGTGCACGGTAACGGTGTTCGGCTGGGTCATGAGTCCTGCTCCAGGGCTTTCAGGCGCGAAATCATTGATTCGACCTTCAATCGGGCCATTTCGTTCTTTTCGATCAGATGAGCGCGCTCTTCACGCCACGCCCGCTCATTGGCCAGCAGCAGATGATTCTGCGCCTTGAGCTGTTCGATGCGCTGAATCAGCTGCTCCAGCTTCGTGGTCAGCGCTTTCAGATCGGCGTCTTCCATGGGATTCCTGTTGGGGCACTGATGAAGACGGAGGCGATGGCCGGGGCCTTCGATGGTCTTGCCGCGGCCGCCGGTGCTAGGATACGAAGCCTTCATTCTAGTCATTGCGCCATCGTGCGCCTAGCCGCCATGTCCATTCAGAATTCCCCGTATGCCGCTTTCGCCACACTTCTGGCGGGCAGCCCGCAAACCGTTTCTCCCGCCGAGTTGCACGGCCTGTTGCTCGGGCGCAGCTGCGCCGGCGCAGGTTTCGAGGTCGAGCCCTGGCTGACCGATGCGTCGGACCTGCTTGGCGAAGCACCGCAGGAAAATATCCGTCAGGCCTTGATCGGCCTGCAGGAGATGGTCAAGGGCGAGCTCGCCGGTGATGACATCGCTGTTGTCCTGCTGCTGCCCAGCGACGATGCGCCGCTCGCCGAGCGCGCCGTGGCGCTGGGCCAGTGGTGCCAGGGCTTTCTTGCGGGCTTCGGTCTGGCCGCCGGTGATCGTGCGCTGAGCAGCGAAGCCGTGGAAGTGCTGCAGGATCTCTCGGCCATCGCGCAAATCCAGGACTCGCTGGAAGAGTCCGAGGACGGCGAAACCGACTACATGGAAGTGATGGAGTACCTGCGCGTAGCGCCGCTGCTGCTGTTCACCGAATGCGCCAAACCGCTGCCGGCTGCCGCGAAACCTTCCCTGCATTGAGGACACCGTTGCGCCCATGACTCGCATCCCCAGATCGGAATACGCCCGTCGACGCAAGGCGCTGATGGAGCAGATGGAACCCAATAGCATCGCCATTCTGCCGGCGGCGCCGATGTACATCCGCAACCGCGATGTCGAGCATGTCTACCGCCAGGACAGCGACTTCCAGTACCTCTCCGGCTTCCCCGAGCCGGAGGCGGTGATCGCACTGATTCCGGGCCGCGAGCATGGCGAATACGTGCTGTTCTGCCGCGAGCGCGACCCCGAGCGCGAGCTGTGGGACGGCCTGCGTGCCGGGCAGGACGGTGCCATTGCCGAGTACGGCGCCGACGACGCGTTTCCCATCGGCGATATCGACGACATCCTCCCCGGCCTGATCGAGGGCCGCGACCGGGTCTACTACGCCATCGGCACCAACGAAGCCTTCGATCATCGGCTGATGGAGTGGATCAAGACCATCCGCGCCAAGGCCCGCCAGGGTGCGCAACCGCCCAGCGAGTTCGTCGCCCTCGATCACCTGCTGCACGACATGCGTCTGTACAAGTCGAGCAGCGAGGTGAGGGTGATGAAGCATGCGGCGGAAATTTCCGCGCGCGCGCACATCCGGGCCATGCAGGCCAGTCGCGCCGGATTGTTCGAGTACCACCTCGAAGCCGAACTGGACTACGAGTTCCGCAAGGGCGGGGCGAAGATGCCGGCCTACGGCAGCATCGTCGCCGCCGGTCGCAATGCCTGCATCCTGCATTACCGGGAGAACGATGCTCCATTGAAGGACGGGGATCTGGTGCTGATCGACGCCGGTTGCGAGATCGACTGCTACGCCAGCGACATTACCCGTACCTTCCCGGTCAACGGTCGCTTCTCGCCGGAGCAGAAGGCCATTTACGAGCTGGTACTCAAGGCCAACGAAGAGGCCTTCAAGCACATCGCCCCGGGCAAGCACTGGAACGAGGCGCATGAGGCCACCGTGCGGGTGATTACCGCCGGGCTGATCGAGCTGGGCCTGTTGCAGGGTGATGTCGACGCGCTGATCGCCAGTGAGGCCTACAAGCCCTTCTACATGCACCGCGCCGGCCACTGGCTGGGCATGGATGTGCACGACGTCGGCGACTACAAGATCGGTGGCGAGTGGCGTGTGCTCGAGCCGGGCATGGCGATGACCGTCGAGCCCGGTATCTATATCGCCGCGGACAATCAGAACGTGGCCAAGAAATGGCGCGGCATCGGCGTGCGCATCGAGGACGATGTGGTGGTGACGCGAACTGGCTGTGAAATTCTGACCACGGGTGTGCCGAAAAGCGTCGCCGAGATCGAGGCGCTGATGGCCGCCGCTCGCGAGCAGGTCGCCTGACATGCAAAGCCTGGCGATCATCGGCGGCGGGCTGGTCGGCGCCAGTCTCGCGCTGGCGCTGCAGGACGGTGCGCGCCAGCGCGGCTGGCGCATCCACCTGATCGAGCCGTTCGAGCCGGGCCACGAGTACCAGCCCAGCTATGACGCGCGCTCGACCGCATTGTCGTACGGCACCCGGCTGATCTATCAGCGCCTTGGCTTGTGGGAGCGGATCGCCGAGCGGGCCGAGCCGATCCTGCGCATCCACGTCTCCGAACGTGGCCGCTTCGGTGCCGCGCGGCTCGATAGCGCGAGTGAAGGCGTCGAGGCGCTGGGTTACGTGGTCGAAAATGCCTGGATCGGCCATTGCCTGTGGCAGGCACTGGATGATGAGGTGGTGATCCGTCACTGCCCGGCGGAGGTCGAGCGGCTTGAGCCCAGCGCCACGGGCTATCGGTTGAGTTTCACCGACGGTCAGCGGCTGGAATGCGATCTCACCGTGCTGGCCGATGGTGGCCGCTCCGGCCTGCGCGAGCAGCTCGGCATCCATGTTGCGCGCCGGCCCTACGGCCAGACCGCGCTGATCGCCAACATCACCCCGGGCAAGCCGCACGGCGGCCTGGCGTTCGAACGCTTCACCGAAGATGGTCCGATGGCGCTGCTGCCGCTGCAGGATGATCGCTGCGCGCTGGTATGGACGCGCGCCCAGGCCGACGCCACGCGACTGGCGCAGGCGCATGAGGCGGTCTTTCTCGCGGAGCTGCAGGAAGCGTTCGGCTATCGCCTGGGCGCCTTGCAGCAGGTCGGTGCCCGGCATCTCTATCCGCTGACGCTGATCGAGGCCGAGGAACAGGTTCGCTCCGGATTGGTGGTGCTAGGCAATGCAGCCCACAGCCTGCACCCGATCGCCGGGCAGGGGTACAACCTGTCGCTACGGGACGTGGATGCACTGAGTGAAGCATTGCTGCACAGCAACGCAGCACTCGGCGACCTGGCGGTGCTGCAGAGCTATGCGCACAGGCAGCGCCTGGATCAGCGTCTGACCGTCGGTTTTTCCGATCAGGTCACCCGCTTGTTCGTCGACTCCGGCCGGCTGGTCGCGGCGGGCCGCAACCTCGGCCTGCTTGGCCTGGATCTGACGCCTGCAGCCAAGCGCTGGTTCGCCCGGCAGGCCATGGGCCTCGGGACTCGCCTAGGCTGACGCCGCCACCAGAAGGACTCTGCATGAGCGCTTCCCGTTTGGCGCGCAAGGCGCGGTTCCTGCGCTGGGCTTTGAATTTCTACCCGCCGTATCTGGGTGCGGGCGTGCGGGTGCGGCATATCAGTGCAGATCTGCGCCTGGTTCAGGTAAAGATGGTGTTGCGCTGGTACAACCGCAACTATGTCGGCACGCAGTTTGGCGGCTCGCTGTACTCGATGGTCGATCCGTTCTTCGTGCTGATGCTGATGGAGAATCTCGGGCGCGACTACATCGTCTGGGACAAAGCGGCCAATATCGAATTCCTGACTCCGGGGCGTGGCGCGGTGTATGCCGACTTTGCCATCAGCCAGAAGCTGCTTGACGAGATTCGTGCACAAACCGCTGACGGCAGCCGCTACCTGCCGAAAATGCATGTCGAAGTGCGTGACGGCGAAGGCACGTTGGTGGCACGGGTGCAAAAGACGCTCTACATACGACTCAAGCCGCGGGCGCGGCAGCCAGGAGAGAAATGATGCAAGCGGATCTGGTCATCGTTGGCGCCGGCATGGTCGGCAGTACGCTGGCGCTCGCCCTCGAAGGCTGCGGGCTGGACATCATCGTGCTCGATGCGAGCCCGCTCGAAGCCGCGACCTTCGACCCGTCCGGCGACTTCGAGCCGCGGGTCAGTGCACTGTCCGCCGCGAGCCAGCGCATTCTGCAGAGGGTCGGCGCCTGGCCGGACATGGCCGCGCGGCGCGTCAGTCCCTACACCGATATGCACGTCTGGGACGGTTCCGGCACCGGCCAGATCCATTTTTCTGCCGAAACGGTGCATGCCGAGGTCCTCGGCCATATCGTCGAGAACCGCGTGGTGCAGGATGCGCTGTTGGAAACCATGCAGAGTCATGGTCAGGTGCGTTTGCTTGGCAACGCGCGCGTCGAGCAACTGCTACGCACCACCGACGGCTGGCGGCTGACGCTTGTCGACGGCCGCGAGCTGCGCACCCCATTGGTGATCGCAGCGGACGGCGCCAATTCCGCGATACGTCGCCTTGCAGGCTGCGAAACCCGCGAGTGGGACTATATGCACCAGGCGATCGTGACCAGCGTGCGCTGCAGCGAACCGCACCAGCGCACCGCCTGGCAGCGCTTTACCGATCACGGCCCACTGGCCTTCCTGCCGCTGGAGCGCGATGGCAATCACCACTGGTGCTCGATCGTCTGGTCGGTTACCGAGGCCGAAGCCACACGCTTGATGGCGCTGGACGATGTGGCGTTCCGTGCGGCGCTGGGCCGCACCTTCGAGGAGCGCCTCGGCGAGGTGCTCGAAGCCGATCCGCGGTTGTGCATACCGCTGCGCCAACGCCATGCCAAGCGTTATGTGCAGCCGGGGCTGGCGCTGATCGGTGACGCCGCGCACACCATTCATCCGCTGGCAGGGCAGGGCGTTAACCTTGGTCTGCTGGATGCCGCCGTGCTGGCCGAGGTGATCAGGGCGGCTTTCGTACGTGGCGAGCGGGTGGCCGGTGTGCAGGTGCTGAGCCGTTTCGAGCGCCGTCGTATGCCGCACAACCTGGCGATGATGGCAGCCATGGAAGGCTTCGAACGGTTGTTCCAGGCCGATCCGCTGCCGCTGCGCTGGTTGCGCAACACCGGTTTGAAGGTGGTGCAGGCGCTGCCGGAAGCGAAGGCGGTTTTCGTTCGTCAGGCGCTCGGGCTGAGTGGCGATCTGCCGGAGCTGGCGCAGCCCTGATAGCAAATTGATATTTACAAAACATTACCTGCACGATTTGTCGCATTGAGAAGGTAAATAACATTCACTACTATTCAGCCTCTGTTTCAACTCACCAAAGAGGCTGTTCCATGCAGGCAAGCAAAGGTTTACTCGCCGCCCTGGCGCTGACGGCGCTGTCGGGTGCTGTCCAGGCTGCCAATGAAGTAGTGGTTTACTCCTCGCGCATCGACGAGCTGATCAAGCCGGTGTTCGACGCTTACACCCAGAAAACCGGCGTCGCGATCAAGTTCATCACCGACAAGGAAGCCCCGCTGATGGCCCGCATCAAGGCCGAAGGCGCCAATACTCCGGCCGACCTGCTGCTGACCGTGGATGGTGGCAACCTCTGGCAAGCCGAAGAAATGGGCATCCTGCAGCCGCTGAACTCCCAGGTGGTCAAGGACAACATTCCTGCGCAATACCGCTCTTCCAACGATGCCTGGACTGGCCTGTCGCTGCGCGCGCGGACCATCGTCTACTCGCCGGAGCGGGTCAAGGACGGTGAGCTGAGCACTTATGAAGCGCTGGCCGACAAGAACTGGGATGGCCGTCTGTGCCTGCGCTCCAGCAAGAAGGTCTACAACCAGTCGCTGACCGCCACCATGATCGAGACTCATGGTGCCGAGAAGACCGAGCAGATCATCAAGGGCTGGGTCGGCAATCTCGCCACCGACGTGTTTGCTGACGATACGGCACTGGTCCAGGCCGTCGACGCCGGCCAGTGTGATGCCGGTATCGTCAACACCTACTACTTCGGTCGCCTGCACGCGCAGAACCCGCAGCTGAAAGCCAAGCTGTTCTGGCCGAACCAGAACGACCGTGGCGTGCACGTGAACCTGTCCGGCATCGGCCTGACCAAGCACGCGCCGAACCCGGACGCTGCGCGCAAGCTGGTCGAGTGGATGACCAGCGAAGAGGCGCAGAGCATGTTCGCCGATATCAACATGGAATACCCGGCCAACCAGAGCGTGAAGCCTTCGGCCGAAGTGGCCGCATGGGGCGAGTTCAAGGCCGATACCATCCCGGTGGAAGTGGCTGGCAAGCGTCAGGCCGAAGCTATCAAGCTGATGGATCGCGCCGGCTGGAACTGATCAGCCTGTCGCGCTTGCAGCGGTGACGTACGGCACACCAGCCGCGACGTTTGCTGCTGCGGTTATACTCGGCGCCCCGGCCTGGTCCGGGGCGTTGTCTTTTTTGCTGTCGAGGCTTGAGTGTCCCATCCCGTCGAGCGCCGCTGGTATCCCATCACTTTTGCCGTCGCGGCGCTGGTGTTGCTGCCGCTGAGCATTCTGCTGTTCAGCTGGAGCAGCATCGATACCGAGATCTGGTCGCACCTGTGGGATACACAGATGCCGCGACTGCTCGGCAATACCCTGACGCTGCTGCTTGGGGTTGGGGTCGGTGTGGTGGTGCTCGGCGTCAGCCTTGCCTGGCTGACCGCACTGTGCGAATTCCCCGGGCGCCGCTGGCTGGATTGGGCGCTGATGTTGCCATTCGCCATTCCCGCCTACGTCCTGGCCTTCGTCTTCATCGGTCTGCTGGACTTCGCCGGGCCGGTACAGAGCCTGGCGCGGGAATGGTTCGGCAGCGGAATCCGCTTTCCGCGGGTGCGCTCGACCGGTGGTGTCATCACCGTGCTGGTATTGGTCTTCTACCCTTACGTCTATCTGCTGGCGCGCTCGGCATTCCTCGCCCAGGGCAAGGGGTTGATGGAAGCAGCGCGGGTGCTCGGGCAGTCTCCCTGGCAGGCCTTCTGGCGAGTGGCGTTGCCGATGGCGCGCCCGGCCATCGGCGCCGGCCTGGCGCTGGCGATGATGGAGACCCTGGCCGACTTTGGCGCCGTGTCGGTCTTCAACTTCGACACCTTCACCACGGCGATCTACAAGGCCTGGTACGGCTTCTTCAGTCTGACCAGCGCAACCCAGCTGGCCAGCCTGCTGCTGCTGGCAGTGATGCTGGTGCTCTATGGCGAGCGCCGCGCGCGTGGTGCGGCGCGACCGGCCAACGAGCGGGCTCGTTCAGCGGCGCTGTATCGGCTGACCGGGGTGAAGGCGTTTGCGGCCAGCGCCTGGTGCGGGCTGGTGTTTCTCTGTGCCTTCGTCATTCCGCTGCTGCAACTGCTCGCCTGGCTCTGGCAGCGCGGGCGCTTCGACCTCGACGAGCGCTACGCCGGGCTGATCCTGCACACGCTCTATCTCGGCGGCATCGCCGCATTGATCGTGGTGACGGTGGCCTTGCTGCTGGCTTTCGCCAGGCGGCAGGCGCCGGTGCGTTCGATCCGCAGTGCAGTGGGGCTGGCCAACCTCGGCTACGCCCTGCCGGGTTCGGTCCTGGCGGTATCGATCATGCTGGCGTTCAGTTACCTCGACCAGAATCTGGTGATGCCGCTATCCAGCTGGCTTGGCGGCGCCGGTAAGCCGATCCTGCTCGGCAGTCTCGGGGCGCTGTTGCTGGCTTATCTGATTCGCTTCATGGCGGTTGCCTTCGGCCCGCTGGAAAATGCGCTGGCGCGGATTCGTCCGTCACTGCCGCAGGCGTCGCGCAGTCTGGGTGTTGGCGGCCCGGCATTGTTCTTCCGGGTCTATCTGCCCTTGCTGCTGCCCGGCACGCTGAGCGCTGCATTGCTGGTGTTCGTCGATGTGCTCAAGGAAATGCCGGCAACCTTGCTGATGCGCCCGTTCGGCTGGGACACCCTGGCCGTACGTATCTTCGAGATGACCAGCGAAGGGGAGTGGGCTCGCGCCTCGCTGCCGGCGTTGACCCTGGTGCTGGTCGGCCTGCTTCCGGTGGTGCTGCTGATTCGTCGTTCGGCGCGGCGAATCGGCTAGTCGCGCAAGCGGTTCGCGTAGGTGCTGAAGCCAGCGCAGGGGCTGCTTCGGGCTACTGCTCGACCTCCAGTCTCCTGCTGCCTGATCCGCCGTGACCTGTCGCCACCTTGGGGCTACAATGCGCGCCATTCGAAAGTCGCCGATCCCTGCAGGGCCCGGTTTTACTGACTTTTCCAATGCCGATTCGGCGACCTGCCCGGAAGGAGAAACCCATGGGTCAGCGTACTCCCCTCTATGATCAGCACCTTGCGCTTGGCGCCAAGATGGTCGACTTCGGTGGCTGGGACATGCCACTGCACTACGGTTCCCAGGTAGAAGAGCATCACCAGGTGCGACGTGATTGCGGAGTGTTCGACGTCTCGCACATGACCGTGGTCGATGTGGCCGGTGAACAGGCCACAGCCTACCTGCAACACCTGCTGGCCAACGACGTGACGCGCCTGAAAAGCACGGGCCGGGCGCTCTACACCGCGATGCTCAACGAGCGCGGCGGCGTGATCGATGACCTGATCGTCTACCTGACCGACTGGGGCTACCGTCTGGTGGTCAACGCCAGCACCCGCGAAAAGGATCTGGCCTGGATGCAACAGCAGGCGGCCGGCTTCGCCGTCGAGGTCAGAGAGCGCCCGGAGCTGGCCATGCTGGCGATTCAGGGCCCCCATGCGCGGGCACGCACGGCGGAGCTGGTCAGCCAGGCGCGCGCCACGCTGATCCATGATCTCAAGCCGTTCCAGGGTATGGCCGATGGCGACTGGTTCATCGGTCGCACCGGCTACACCGGCGAAGATGGTCTGGAGATCATCCTGCCGGCCGAGCAGGCACCGGACTTTCTCAGCGAGCTGGTCGGCGCCGGTATCCCGCCCATCGGCCTTGGTGCCCGCGACACCCTGCGTCTGGAGGCCGGGCTGAACCTGTACGGGCAGGACATGACCGAGGAGGTCTCGCCGCTGGCCGCCAACATGGGCTGGACCGTGGCCTGGGAGCCCGCCGAGCGCGATTTCGTCGGCCGTGGCGCGCTGGAGCAGCAGCGCGCCCAGGGCGATCTGCCCAAGCTGGTCGGCCTGGTGCTCGAAGAGCGCGGCGTGCTGCGTGCCCATCAGGTGGTGCGGGTCAACGGCGTCGGTGACGGCGAGATCACCAGTGGCAGTTTTTCTCCTACGCTTGGCAAATCCATCGCCCTGGCGCGCGTGCCGGCCGGCACCGCCGAGCGCGCGGAAGTGGAGATTCGTGGCAAGTGGTATCCGGTGCGGGTCGTGCAGCCGACATTCGTGCGGCACGGCAAGGTACTGGTGTAAATTCGACCGACTGTTTTGCGCGACTGCTGTCAACAGCCTTGAGGATCCAACAATGAGCAATATCCCCAGCGATCTGCGTTACGCCGCCAGCCACGAGTGGGCCCGTCTCGAAGCGGACGGCAGCGTCACCGTCGGCATCTCCGATCACGCCCAGGAGGCGCTGGGGGATGTGGTCTACGTCGAGCTGCCCGAGGTCGGGCGCCAGCTCAATGCCGGTCAGGAAGCCGGTGTGGTCGAGTCGGTAAAGGCCGCCTCCGACATCTATGCCCCCGTTTCCGGTGAGGTGATCGCCATCAACGAGGCGCTGGCCGATTCGCCTGAGCAGGTCAACAGCGACCCCTACGGCAGCTGGTTCTTCCGCCTGCAGCCGAGCGACACGGCGGAGCTGGACAAGCTGCTCGACGCAGCCGCTTACCAGGCCGCCTGCGACGCCGACGCCTAAGCATCATCCGCAAAAGCCCCGCTCTGTCGGGGCTTTTGTTTTTTCCGAGAGTAGCGACCATGCCGTATATGCCGAGCCTTTCCCAACTCCAGCAAACCGATGCCTTTCTGCGCCGTCACCTCGGCCCGGATCAGGGCGAACAGCAGGCCATGCTCGACGCGCTGGGGCTGGCCAGTCGCGGGCAGCTGATCGAGCAGACCGTGCCGCCGGCGATCCGCCTGCAGGGCGAGCTGAATCTGCCGCCCGCGCTGGATGAACAGGCGGCGCTGGCCAAGCTCAAGGGCTATGCCGAGCAGAACCAGCTCTGGACCAGCCTGATCGGCATGGGCTACCACGGCACCATCACCCCGCCGGTGATCCTGCGCAACGTGCTGGAGAATCCGGGCTGGTACACCGCCTACACGCCCTATCAGCCGGAGATCGCCCAGGGTCGGCTGGAAGCGTTGCTGAACTATCAGCAGATGATCATCGACCTCACCGGTCTCGATCTGGCCAACGCCTCGCTGCTCGATGAGGCGACCGCAGCGGCCGAGGCCATGACCCTGGCCCGGCGCATGGCCAAGAGCAAGAGCAACCGCTTCTTCGTCGACGAGAACTGCCATCCGCAGACGCTTTCGGTGGTGCAGACCCGCGCCGAAGCGTTCGGCTTCGAACTGCTGGTCGGCACGCTGGACGAGCTGGCCGGGCAGGAGGTGTTCGGCGCGCTGCTGCAGTACCCGGATACCCACGGCGAGATTCGCGACCTGCGTCCGGCCATCGAGCAGCTGCACGCCCAGCAGGCGCTGGCCTGCGTGGCGGCCGACCTGCTCAGCCTGCTGTTGCTGACCCCGCCGGGCGAACTGGGCGCCGACGTGGTGCTCGGCTCGACCCAGCGCTTCGGTGTGCCGATGGGCTACGGCGGTCCGCACGCGGCCTATTTCGCCAGCCGCGACGAGTTCAAGCGCGGCATGCCGGGACGCATCATCGGCGTGTCCAAGGACGCCCGCGGCAACACCGCGCTGCGCATGGCGCTGCAGACCCGCGAGCAGCACATTCGCCGCGAGAAGGCCAACTCCAACATCTGCACCGCGCAGGTGCTGCTGGCCAACATCGCTGGCTTCTATGCCGTCTATCACGGCCCGCAGGGCCTCAAGCGCATCGCCCAGCGCGTCCACCGGCTGACCGCCATCCTCGCCGCGGGTCTGGAGCAGAAGGGCATCGTGCGGCTCAACCGGCATTTCTTCGACACCCTGACCCTCGAGGTCGGTGGCGCACAGACCGCGATCATCGAGAGCGCCGAGGCGGCGCAGATCAACCTGCGCATCCTCGGCCGCGGCCGGCTGGGCGTGAGCCTCGACGAGACCTGCGACGAGCGCACCGTCGAGCAGCTGCTGGCGATCTTCCTCGGTGCCGATCACGGCCTCGATGTCGCCGCGCTGGACGCCGGTGAGCTGGCGGCAGGCATTCCCGCAGGGCTGCAACGCGAGAGCGGCTACCTGGAGCATCCGGTGTTCAACTCGCACCACAGCGAAACCGAGATGCTGCGCTACCTCAAGCAACTGGAAAACAAGGACCTGGCGCTGAACCAGGCGATGATCCCGCTCGGCTCCTGCACCATGAAGCTCAATGCCACCAGCGAGATGATCCCGATCACCTGGGCCGAGTTCGCCAACCTGCATCCGTTCGTTCCGCGCGGCCAGGCGCAGGGTTACAGGCTGATGATCGAAGAGCTGGAAGCCTGGCTCTGCGCGATCACCGGTTTCGACGCCATCAGCATGCAGCCCAACTCCGGTGCCCAGGGCGAATACGCCGGCCTGGTCGCGATCCGCAAGTATCACGAGAGCCGCGGTGAAGGGCAGCGCGACATCTGCCTGATCCCGTCCTCGGCGCACGGCACCAACCCCGCCTCGGCGCAGATGGTCAGCATGCGTGTGGTCATCGTCGAGTGCGACAAGGGCGGCAACGTCGATCTCGAGGACCTCAAGCGCAAGGCCGCCGAGGCCGGTGACCGGCTGTCCTGTCTGATGATTACCTACCCGTCGACCCACGGCGTCTACGAAGAAAACGTGCGCGAGATCTGCGCGGCGATCCACGCCCAGGGCGGCCAGGTGTACATGGACGGCGCCAACCTCAACGCCCAGGTCGGCCTGGCGCGACCGGCGGACATCGGCGCCGACGTCTCGCACATGAACCTGCACAAGACCTTCTGCATCCCCCATGGCGGTGGCGGCCCGGGCATGGGCCCGATCGGCGTCAAGGCGCACCTGGCGCCGTTCGTGGCCAATCACCCGGTGGTCGAGCTGGAAGGTCCGCAACCGGGCAACGGTGCGGTGAGCGCGGCGCCTTGGGGCAGCGCGAGCATCCTGCCGATCAGCTGGATGTACATCGCCATGATGGGCCCGCAGCTGCGCGACGCGACCGAAGTGGCAATCCTCGGTGCCAACTACCTCGCCAACCGTCTCGGCGGAGCGTTCCCGGTGCTCTACAGCGGACGCAACGGCCGTGTCGCCCACGAGTGCATTCTCGACCTGCGCCCGCTCAAGGCCGCCAGTGGCATCAGCGAGGAGGATGTCGCCAAGCGCCTGATGGACTACGGCTTCCATGCGCCGACCATGTCGTTCCCGGTGCCCGGCACGCTGATGATCGAGCCCACCGAGAGCGAGTCGATGGCCGAACTGGATCGCTTCGTCGAGGCGATGCTGAGCATCCGCGCGGAGATCGCCAAGGTGCAGGACGGCGAATGGCCGGCGGACAACAACCCGCTGGTACGGGCGCCGCATACCCTGGCCGACGTGATCGGCGAGTGGGACCGCCCCTACAGCATCGCCGAAGCGGTGACCCCGAGCGCCCACGCCCGTGCGCACAAGTACTGGCCGGCGGTGAACCGCGTGGACAACGTCTACGGCGACCGCAACCTGTTCTGCGCGTGCGTGCCGGTGGACGCCTATCGTGACTGATAGGGCGTGATGGTGAGGGTGGATGTCGTTTTTCGGCATCCACCCGGTTCGGCGAGGCGGATCGGCGAACACCGCGCTCGGGCCAGCAGCCGTTTATTCCCGGCTATGTCGCCGATGCATCCTGAGGTGGATATCGCGTTTTGCATCCACCACAGGCGTGCTGGCACGGCGTGGTGGATCAGCGATGCTGGGCTGCCTTACGCGTCAGGCGTTTGGTCTTCCCCGGACTCCTCGTCCAGCAAGCCCAGCCAACTGGCCAGCACCAGTTGCGCCTCTTCCACCCCCTGACGCTTGGGAGCCGAGAACAGCTGCACGCTGACATCGGCGCCCCAGCCCTTATGAATGTCGCGCTGGATTGCCAGCAATGCATTCTTCGCGGCGCCGAAGGCCAGCTTGTCGGACTTGGTCAGCAGGATGTGCAAGGGCATCTGGCTGGCACTCGCCCAGTCCAGCATCATGCGGTCGAACTCGGTCAGCGGATGGCGGATATCCATCATCAGGAACACGCCGGCCAGGCTCTCGCGGCTGCCCAGGTAGGCTTCCAGATGGCGCTGCCAGTGCTGCTTGAGCGGAATCGGCACCTTGGCGTAGCCGTAACCGGGCAGGTCGACCAGGCGGCGTTCGTCATCGAGGCGGAAGAAGTTGAGCAGCTGGGTGCGGCCCGGGGTCTTCGAGGTGCGCGCCAGATTGGCATGGGTCAGGGTGTTCAGCGCGCTGGACTTGCCTGCGTTGGAACGGCCGGCGAAGGCTACTTCCAGACCCTCGTCGGCCGGGCACTGATCGACCTTGGCGGCGCTGATCATGAAGGTGGCCTGTTGGCAAAGGCCGAGAATCGGGTTTTTCGGTAGCATGGTCGTTCCGGTGAGTGCCACGGGTGCGGCAATGGTTCGTTTCCGTTTCAGAAACGGGAGTATATAATGCCGCAGTTTTTATGTGCGCTTTGGCCTGATATCGTGCTGTGCGTGGGGTCCGGACGGATCCGGATGCCTGTGCGGCGCTAGCGCCGCCCTGATGCGAATGCCAAGCGTGCCACTATAACGAGCGTCGCCCGGCTCGATTGCCATGCGCGACCCGATGAATTCCCTTTCAAACCCTTAGCCGTAGTTGGATTAGCTGATGAACAAAGTACTCGTGAGTCTGCTGTTGACCCTTGGCATCACCGGTATGGCCCACGCGGCTGGAGACGCCGAAGCTGGTCAGGGCAAAGTTGCTATGTGTGGCGCCTGCCACGGTGCGGACGGCAACAGCCCGGCGCCGAACTTCCCGAAACTCGCCGGCCAAGGCGAGCGCTATCTGCTCAAGCAGCTGCAGGACATCAAGGCCGGCAGCACCCCGGGTGCTCCGGAAGGCGTCGGCCGCAAGGTGCTGGAAATGACCGGCATGCTTGACCCGCTGAGCGACCAGGATCTGCAAGACATCGCGGCCTACTTCTCCAGCCAGAAGGGCAGCGTCGGCTATGCCGATCCGGCTCTGGCCAAGCAGGGCGAGAAACTGTTCCGCGGCGGCAAGCTGGATCAGGGCATGCCGGCCTGCACCGGTTGCCATGCGCCTGACGGTGTCGGCAACGACCTGGCCGGTTTCCCCAAGCTGGGTGGCCAGCACGCGGCGTACACTGCCAAGCAGCTGACCGATTTCCGTGAAGGCAACCGCACCAATGACGGCGACAGCATGATCATGCGTGGCGTTGCCGCCAAGCTGAGCAACAAGGACATCGAAGCGCTGTCCAGCTACATCCAGGGCCTGCACTGATCGCGTCAGTGGGCTGATCGAGAAGGGCGTCCGGGTCAATAGTCCGGACGCCCTTTTGCGTTTAGGGGCTGGTTACGCCACCTTCGTCACGGCGTGGTACGGGCAGATGAAAAACGCTGGCGAGTCCCGGCGTTTTGCTGCAGCCTGTTGCGCCATCGGTCCGTCGTAAACAGGAGTACTTCATGCGCAATTTTCTACTCACTGCCGTTTTTGCCGCTGCGAGCCTGTTCGGCGCTGCAGCCCAGGCAGCGGAGTTTCAGGCCGGCAAGGAATATGTCGAGCTGAGCAGTCCGGTACCGGTCGCCGACCCGAGCAAGATCGAGGTGGTCGAGCTGTTCTGGTACGGCTGCCCGCACTGCTACCAGTTCGAGCCGGTGATCAAGCCCTGGGTCGAGCAGCTGCCCGAGGATGTACAGTTCAAGCGCATTCCGGCGATGTTCGGCGGAATCTGGAATGTGCACGGACAGCTGTTTATCGCGCTGGAGTCCATGGGCGTGGAACCGAAGGTGCACGATGCGGTGTTCGCTGCCTACCATCAGGAGCGCAAGAAGCTCGCCACGCCTGATGAAATGGCCGATTTCCTTGCCGGTCATGGCATCGATAAGCAGGCCTTTCTCAAGGCCTACAACTCGTTCGGTGTGCGTGGCCGTGTAGAGCAGGCCAAAAAACTCGGCATGGCGTATCAGATCACCGGTGTCCCGGTGATGATCGTCAACGGCAAGTATCGCTTCGATCTCGGCTCGTCCGGCGGCCCGGAGCGGACCTTGCAGGTGGCCGACTTCCTTATCGAAAAAGAACGCGCGGCGCGGTAAGCCGACATGCTGCGTCGTTGGAGCGCGCCGCGCCATGCCGGTCCTGGCAAGGCGCGCGTCAACGCGCACTGTCTGGCCAGCGGCCTGCCGGCAGACGGGCGGTTGCGGCTGCTCAGCTTCAATATCCAGGTAGGCATCAGCACCGAGCGCTACCACCATTACCTGACGCGCAGCTGGCAGCATCTGCTGCCCCATCCGGGGCGGGCCGGCAATCTGCAGCGCATCGGTGAGGTGCTTGGCAACTACGATCTGGTGGCACTGCAGGAGGCCGACGGCGGCAGTCTGCGCTCCGGCTACGTCAATCAGGTCGAGCACCTGGCCCAGCTGGGTGCCTTTCCTTACTGGTATCAACAGCTCAATCGCAACCTCGGGCGGTTCGCCCAGCACAGCAATGGTGTGCTCAGTCGCCTCGAACCTCAGGGCCTGGAAGACCATCCGCTGCCCGGGCCGTCGGGGCGTGGAGCAATCCTGCTGCGCTTTGGCGAGGGGCCGGACGCGCTGGTCGTGGTGATGATGCACCTGGCGCTGGGGGGCGGGGCGCGGACGCGCCAGCTCGCCTACATCCGCGAGTTGATCGGCGGCTACCGCCATCAGATTCTGATGGGTGACATGAATACGCACGCCAATGACCTGCTGGAAAATTCGCCGCTGCGTGATCTCGGCCTGTTGGCGCCGCAGATCGAAGCGACCTTTCCGAGCTGGCGACCGCAGCGCTGTCTGGACCACATTCTGCTTAGCCCCAGCCTGACGCTTGAGCGCGTCGATGTGCTGGCATTGCCGATTTCCGATCACCTGCCGGTGGCGGTCGAGATCAGACTGCCTGATTCGCTTCAGGCCGATTCCTTGCCGGTTCAGGTGAAAGACACGAAATGACTGAAGAAACCGAACGCTGGAAGGAGAAATACCTTCAGCTCGTCGAACGGCAGGACCAGCTTGAGGCCCGCTGGGAGCAGCGCGTGGATCTGCTGCGACGCAGCCTGGTGCGCAGCAGTCTGGCGGTCGAAGGGGCCGACCCCGCGGTCGAGCGCTGTCTGCATGCGATGCGTGAGGTGCTGCGCGAGGGCGACCTGGACGACGGCCTCAGCCAGTTGGTGCCGCGCCTGGAGAAGGCCGTGCTGGACTCCGAACGCTACCGTCAGGAGCGTGCGGTTCGGCTGACCGAGGCATTGCATCGACTGGTCTCCCAGCTGCTGGCGCTGTCGCCGCCAAGCGAGCTGCGCAAGCCGCTCAAGCGCTTCGCCAAACAGCTGGATCAGCGTGCTTCGCAGTTACGCGAACTGCCGGGGTTGCTTGGCGAGCTGAGTCTTCTGCAGGGCCAGGTGCTGACGCTGCAGGAGGGTATGGCGCCGCAGCAGAGCGGTTTTCTGAAGCGCCTGTTCGGCGGCCGGGACAGCCAGTTGGCGGCGGCTACGCTCCAGACGGCGACTCCAGCCGGGGCGTCAGTTCCAGCGGAGGTAACGGTCGAGGCCGAGGTGGTTGTCGGCAGCGAGACGGCCGTTGCGTCCGCCGTGACCGAACCGGGCGTGACGGTAAGCCTGCCAGAGCCGACAGACGATGAACGGCAGGCGGTCGAGCCCGTCTCGGCAGCGGCTGAGCCCGACGTGGCCGAACCTGTGGCGGATGCCGAGCTGCCGTCAGTGGCCGAGCCACTGCGGCAGGAGTCTGCCTACGCCCTGCCGGACTCCCCTGAGCCCGCCTTCAGCGTCGTTGCCGAGCGCGTGGAAGCGACCCTCAGCAATCTGCTCGACAATCTGCATCTGCCCGAGCAGCACCAGCCACAGCTGCAAACGCTGCGTGCGCGCATCCAGCACGGGCTGAACTGGTACGAACTGGTGCCGGTGCTGGACGATCTGGCGATGCTGATGATTGCCTTCAGCGATCAGGGGCAGCGGGATTTCGAAAGCTATCTGCAGACGCTGAACGAGCGCCTCTCGGCAATGCAGGAAAATCTGCTCGCCGCGCACCAGGGCCACAGCGAAGGGCGCGATGCGGCGCAGGCGCTGGACGAGGAGCTGCGTGAGCAGGTCGGTGGGCTGCAGCACAGCATGCGTCAGGCCACCGATCTGACCAGTCTGAAGAAGGTGGTAGAAGCACGCCTGGACGGGCTGCTGGATACGGTGGATACCTACCGCCAGCAACGCAGCCAGCAGGAGCAGAAGCTCGGCGAGCGCCTGCAGCAACTGGTCAGCCGGGTCGGCAGTCTCGAGCAGGCCGCGCGCGGCCTGCGCGGCCATCTGGAAGAACAGCGGCAGAAGGCGCTGCAAGACCCACTGACCGGGCTGCCCAACCGCGCGGCCTGGAACGAGCGTCTGGACCTCGAGTTTGCCCGCTGGCAGCGCTACGGCGGCGATCTGCTGCTGGCCGTGCTGGACGTCGATCACTTCAAGCGGATCAATGACGGCTACGGACACCTGGCGGGTGATCGGGTGCTGAAGATCATCGGCAGCGAATTGCGCAAGCGCCTGCGCAAGACCGACTTCATCGCCCGCTTCGGTGGCGAGGAATTCGTCGTGCTGCTCCCCAACACCCCTTACGAGGCGGGGCAGCAGCTGATGGATGCGCTGCGTGATTCGATCAGCAACTGTCCGTTCCACTTCAAGGGCGAGCGCGTCGTCATCACGCTGTCCGCCGGGCTGACCGCATTCGGCCAGGACGACACCACCGAGCGCGCGTTCGAGCGGGCTGACGGCGCGCTTTACCGCGCCAAGAATGCGGGGCGCAATCGCGTCGAGCTGGCCTGACCGGCCGGCATGGCCACTGGCGGATCGCCCGGTATAATCACGACCCTTCGTCGCACCGGCACGAGCTGCTGCGCATCTGCGTCATTTCGCCGTCGACACAGAGGTCGTCCCGATGAAAGTCATCACCGCCACCCTTATGCTCCTGCTGCTGGCCGGCTGCGCCAGCGGCCCGCGTATCGACACCAGTTACAGCTCGGTCGGCCATGACAGCCGTAGCCAGTTCATCGTGCTGCACTACACCTCGACCGACCTGCCGCGTTCGCTGGAGCTGCTCAGTGGCCGCGACGTCAGCAGTCACTACCTGATTGGCGAATCACCGGCGACCATCTACCGCCTGGTGGACGAGAACCGGCGTGCCTGGCATGCAGGCGAAAGTGAATGGAATGGCCGCACCTGGCTCAACGCCACCTCGATCGGCATCGAACTGGTCAATCGCGGTTATGTGCAGAGCGCGGACGGACGCCGCCTCTGGTATCCCTACTCCGATGCGCAGATCGATGCGTTGGTGGTTCTGCTCAAGGACATCATGGCGCGCCATGAGCTCAAGCCGGGGGCCATCATCGGCCACAGCGACATCGCCCCGCAGCGCAAGGTCGATCCAGGGCCGCTGTTTCCGTGGAAGCGTCTCGCCGACGAGGGTCTGGTGCCCTGGCCTGAGGCTGGCGCGGTAGCCGTGGAGCAGATGCGCTATGCCTCCGAGGGCCTGCCGGCGATCGCCTGGTATCAGGATGCATTGGCTGCGCAAGGCTACCGGGTCCCGCGGCACGGTCATCTGGATGAGGAGACGCGCAACGTGATCGCGGCCTTTCAGATGAAATACCGGCCGGCGCGTTTCGACGGCGAGCCGGATGCCGAAACCGCGGCGATGTTGCAGGTGCTCGCCAACCAGGCGAAGCGCTGAACTCAGTAGGCGGTGGTGCCGATCAGTCGGGCGTCTGCCAGGGCTGCGGTCCGGTGCTCGGCAGCGGCCTGATAGTCGCGGTCAGCGATCATCGCCAGAAAGGTTTCCTTGGAGGGGTAGCTGACCAGCAACAGGTCATCCCATCGCTCGTCAGGCGGGGCGATCAGCGCAGCATGGGCCTTGGCGCGAACCTCGACCGCGCCGCCGCCGGCCTGCACCTTGGCCAGCGCCACCCGGCTGTAGCGCGCATAGGCCTCACGGCCGCTGCAGGGGCTGTGCGGGCTGCCCGCCGGATAGGTTGCCTGGTCGTTGTAGCGCAGCAGGTTGAGCATCAGGATCGGAACCCCGGATGGCATCGACGCCACGTAATCGGCGAGCTGTTCGGGGCTGGGGTTCAGACTCGGCATGGGCTTTCCTCGAAGGCGCGTTCAGATCGGCAGCGCGACGTAGAAGATGGTGCCGTGGCCGATCCGCGAATGCACGCCGATGCGACCACCATGCAGCTGGGCGATCTCCTTGCATAAGGCAAGCCCCAGTCCGGCGCCGCCACGACGCCGGCCGATCTGCACGAACGGTTCGAAGATCCTTGCCTGCTGGCTGTAGGGAATGCCCTCGCCGTTGTCCTCGACACTGAGGATCATCCGTTCGCCATGGTGGCGGGCCAGCAGACGCACCTCGCCGCCCTTTGGGGTATGGCGCAGTGCATTGCTGAGCAGGTTGTCCATGACCCGTTCGATCTGCTGACGGTCCAGCATCAGCGTCGGCAGCGGTTGCTGCAGTTCCAGCTTGAGTTGCACGTCCTGTTCCGCCGCGGCCACTTCGAAGCGCTGGCGGGCGGCCTCGAGCAGTTCCGGAATGTCGCATTGCTCCAGCTCGAGCTTCTGCTGGCCGCTCTGGTAACGCGAGAAGTTCAGCAGGTCGTTGATCAGCCGTACCAGGCGTTGCATTTCTTCGTGCACGGTATCGAACAGGTCGGATTCGCGGCTGCCGGCAGGGTAGCGCAGGCGTTCGCGCAGCAGACTGAAGGCCATCTGCATGCCGGTGACCGGCGTGCGCAGCTCGTGGGAGGCGCGTAGTACGAATTCGTTGCGCACGCGCTCGAAGGTGCGCTGATCGGTGACATCGTGCAGAACCATGACCGCACCGCTGATGCTGCCGTCGTGGTGGCTGACCGGGCTGATGCGCCAGGCCAGCAGGCGACGTTCGCCGTCGGCTTCGATGATCAGATCCTCGGGCGGGTCCGACAGCGACTTGTCGTCCAGCACCTGGCGCGCGGCTTTGTCCAGCTCCGGATGGCCCAGTGCTTCGCCCAGCGTCGAGCCGAGGTGTTCGTTCTCCCAGGCAAGCTGGCGCTGCGCCACCGGGTTGGCGTGCTCCAGGCGGCCGTCACGGTCGATGATCAACAGGCCGTCGTCGATACTGTCGAGCAGGGCCTGCAGACGCTGCTGGCCGTTGACCAGCGCCTCAACATTGGTTTGCTTGAACTCGTGTAGCGCCTGCGCCATCAGACCGAAGCGCCGGCTCAGGGATGACAGCTCGGCAATCGGCGGCGTCGGCAGGGAGATATTGAAATCGCCGCGCCCGATCTGGTCGGCCGCTGCGGACAGCCTCTCGATCGGCTCGCCAAAGCGTCGTGCGAAGCTGTGGGCGGTGATGAAGCCGATCAGCAGCACGGCAATCGCGGTCAGGCCCAGCAGTCCTGCCAGCAGCGAAGCCCGATCACGGCTACGCAGCTCGGTGTCGCGAATCTTGTCGTATGCCGCGCTCTGCATGTCGGTCATCAGGCTGCGTACCTGATTGAAGGCCTGGCTCAGCGAATTGTCCTCCAGCAGCGTCCAGCTCTGGTGTCGCGCCGCATCGAGCTCTTCGATGAACCTGGCGTAGGCGCTGGCAACTGCCTGGAAGGCCTGACGGTCGGCGTCGTCACTGGCTTCGGCGATGCCCCGTTCGAGGGTTTGCTGAAAGGTCTGACGCACCGCGTCCAACGCATCGACGTTGTGATCTTCGGCCAGCATGACGATGAGGTGGTTACCCAGCGCCTGACGTAGCTGCTGATTGATCTCGATGATGCTGAAGTTGTTGCGGATCAGCTGTTCCTGGCTCTTGGCCATCTGCATCACGCTGACCAGTGCCAGCAGCAGGCCGAGCAGGGCGACCGTCATCAAGGCCGAGAACCCGAGGAATAGCCGGGTCCGCAGCTTCATCTGGAGTTTCATAGGCCGTACTGCTTGCGCTTTCGGTAAAGGGTCGAGGCGTCGATACCAAGGATGCGGGCAGCCTGCTCGAGCGTATCACTGGTGCTTAGCACACCTGCGATGTGCGCTTTTTCCAGTGCTTCCAGGCTCAGCGGTTCGCCGATGCGTGGCGCGTTGCTGCCTACCTGTTCACCGAGGCCCAGGTGACTGACCTCAATCATCTGTTGCGGGCAGATGATGCTCGCCCGCTCCACGACGTTGCGCAGCTCGCGGACGTTGCCCGGCCAGCGATAGGTCTTCAGCGCGGCAATCGCGGCGTCGCTGAAACCGCGTGCAGGGCGGCCGTAGTTTTTCACGAACGAGGCGAGGAAACGTTCGGCCAGTGCGAGCACGTCCTCCGGCCGCTCGCGCATCGGCGGCAGATTGAGCGTGATGACGTTGAGGCGATACAGCAGATCCTCGCGGAACTTGCCTTCGCGCACCATCTCTTCGAGGTTCAGGTTGGTCGCGGCAAGAATGCGTACGTCAGCGCGGCGGGTGACCGGATCGCCGACCCGCTCGTACTCCTTGTCCTGGATGAAGCGCAGCAGCTTGGGTTGCAGGGCCAGCGGGAAATCACCGATCTCGTCGAGAAACAGCGTGCCGCCGTCAGCCTGGTTGACCCGTCCCAGCGTACTTTCCGTGGCCCCGGTGAAGGCGCCGCGGTTGTGTCCGAACAGCTCGCTCTCCATCAGGTCGGCGGACAGCGAAGGGCAGTTGATGGTAACGAAGGCCTTCTTCGAGCGCCGGCTCCAGGTGTGGATGGCGCGCGCCAGCTCACCTTTACCGGTGCCCGATTCGCCGAGGATCAGGATGTTGGCGTCGGTATCGGCTACCTGGCGGGCGGTTTCCAGGACGGCCATCATCGCGGGACTGTGGGAGCCCAGGGCGTCGCTGCGCTGCTTGATCTCGCCTTCCAATGCCTCCAGCCGAGCGGCCATCTGGCGCACTTCCAGCTGCTTGGCGGCGGACAGGCGGAGCTGCTCCGGGCTGCACGGCTTGAGCAGGTAATCCGCGGCGCCGGCCTGCATGGCATCGACGGCGGTGTCTACCGCCGAGTGGGCGGTAACGATCACCACGCGCATCCAGGGCGCCAGCAAACGCATCTGCTGCAGGACATCCAGGCCGTTGTCTTCGCCCAGGCGCAAATCGAGAAAGCACAGATCGAATACCTGGCGCTGCAGTATCGCCTCGGCCTGCGCTGCGCTGCCTGCGGTCATGACCGTGTAGCCACGATCTTCCAGGCAGTAGCGGAAGGTACGCAGGATCGCCGCTTCGTCATCCACCAGAAGGATGCGTCCGCCGTTGTCCGTCGTTTGGTCCATGGATGCTCCCATCAAAAGGCGAATTCGGTCGCTGAAAATTTCGATTATGGCGTGTCGGGCGCTGGAACGCGCCGTTGCGTTGCTGGCGAGTGCTTTAGTCTATGAAAACCCTTGCAAGTTGCACGGTGCAGCCAAGGCTTTCCTGCATGCTGCATTCCGCCTCCTTCGATGATCTGCTGCAAGTCGCTGATTTGTCTCCGGTTGCCTTGCGAGGCCTGCTGGCATGGGCCTTGCGACCTGATAAAAAGCGCGTCGCGTCCCGCCCTGGGCCGCAGGCGCAGCCGCAATTTCACGCAGGAGGTCCCATGAACCAGTCCATGAACCAGCTCAACGAGCTCATCGAACTGACCCGCGACGGGCAGCGTTTCTACCAGCACGCCGCCGATGAAGCAAAGGACGTGCAGCTTCAGCACCTGTTTCGTGACCTGGCACAGGCCAAGACGCAGATCATCCAGGCGTTGAGTGTGAAGGTCGCTGCCCATCACGAGCAGCCGTCGCAAGGTGGAACCCTGACCGGCCGAATGCGCGAACTCTACGCCGACGCGCGCTCGCGCATCGGCGATCACGACACCGCCTACGTCGACCAGCTGGAGCAGACCGAAGCGCACATTCTGCGCGCCTTCGAGGATGCCGTGGGCGCTGCCGAGCCGGATGTCCGCGCCTTGCTGGCCATCGAGCTGCCCAAGCTGCGAGCGTGCCACGAGCGGATGCGCCAATTGAAGGACGCTCGCCATTGATGGTCGTGCAAAAAGCCCGGGCCGGTAGAGGCTCTCATGCAAATTGAGTTGCGGGACGCTTGTTGTAAATACACAAGTCATTGATTTTAAAGGATTTTAAGGCGCCGTTCGGCCTGGCACGGCCCCTGCAATAACACTGGTAACGAAACAATGTCGCCACGCTTAGAAGGAGTTGAGGATGAATCGCCAGGCCCGCTTTTCATTAGCCAGCAAGGGTTTCCTCTCGGCTGCGGTAGTCATGCTGATCATGGGGGCCGAGCGCCCGATGTCACAACCGCTCAGCCAGGCGCAACAGAATTCTGCGGAACGAATCGGCATGTATGACGCTCAACCTATTGAGCTCACGCGGACCGGCCAACAGCCGCAAACCATCGACTATCGCCAGGCGCCTGCCGAGCAGCGCTGGGTGTTTTGAGCAACGAAGGGGACGTGCAAGCGAGCCAGCAGGGATGCGTAAAGAAATCGATGCTGATCGGGCTGATCTGATCCGCTGAGAACCGTTCCTGAACCAAGAGGAGTCACACCATGCTGAGTTGGGCTATTACATTCCTGATCATCGCCATCATCGCTGCGGTACTGGGCTTCGGTGGTATCGCGGGTACCGCAACGGGTATCGCCAAGATCCTGTTCGTGGTCTTCCTGGTGCTGTTCGTGGCATCGCTGATCTTCGGCCGCGGTCGCGGACCGCGCGTTTGATGCATCGATGGCCGCCCGCAAGGGCGGCTGCATTCTGGAGAGACAACGGCATAGGAAGCCATATTCGCCGGGTCATGTTCGGCAATCGAAGATGATCCAGAGCGGCGCAGAGCTTGAGGCTATGCGCGCTCACCCCTCAGCGGGGGGAACCAGGGGGTCGGGTTGTTCTGCTTGCGGAACGACCTAGGGGTACAGGGAGTACCTCCGTCATTGGACCGGGTTCTGTGTGGCTGCGGCCGGGGGTGGTTTTCACCCCTGGCATGCAGCAATAAATGTCGACGCATCCCTATCGCTACATCTTCAGCCCCTTCTTCCGATTGCTAGCCGTTCTGCGGGTGACCCCTGCCGTCCGGCACCGCTATCATCGCGTCCAGCTTTGACGGGAGAACGACATGCTCAACGGCCTCTGGCTGGGCTTTTTTCTGGTTGCCGCGGTTGCCGCCCTGGGACGCTGGCTGATCGGTGACGATCCTGCTGTGTTCGCGGCACTGGTTGAAAGCCTGTTCGCCATGGCGAAACTGGCCGTGGAAGTGATGATCGTGCTGTTCGGCACCCTGACGCTCTGGCTGGGTTTCCTGCGCATCGCCGAGAAGGCCGGGCTGATCGAGCTGCTGGCGCGGCTGCTCGGGCCGTTGTTCCGCCGCCTGATGCCGGAAGTGCCGGCCGGTCACCCGGCGCTGGGGCTGATCACGCTGAACTTCGCCGCCAACGGCCTCGGGCTGGACAACGCCGCCACGCCCATCGGGCTCAAGGCGATGCGCGCCCTGCAGGAACTCAATCCGCTACCGAGCGTGGCCAGCAACGCGCAGATCCTCTTTCTGGTGCTCAACACCTCGTCGCTGACCTTGTTGCCCGTGTCGATCTTCATGTATCGCGTGCAGCAGGGCGCGGACGATCCGACCCTGGTATTCCTGCCGATTCTGCTGGCCACCAGTGCCTCGTCGCTGGCGGGCGTGCTGGCCGTCGCGCTGATGCAGCGGTTGCGTCTGTGGGACCCGGTGGTGCTGGCCTACTTCATTCCCGGTGCGCTGCTGCTTGGCGGCTTCATGGCCTTGCTGGCCGGGCTGTCGGCGACTGCGCTGGCCTCACTGTCGTCGTTGCTGGGCAACCTGACCCTGTTCGGCCTGATCGTCGCCTTTCTGGTCGTCGGCGCGCTGCGCAAGGTGCCGGTGTACGAGGCCTTCGTCGAAGGGGCGAAGGAGGGCTTCGATGTGGCCAAGAGTCTCCTGCCGTATCTGATCGCCATGCTCTGCGCCATCGGCGCGCTGCGGGCATCCGGCGCGCTGGATTTCGGCCTGGAAGGCATCCGCTGGCTGGTCGAGGCGCTGGGCTGGGATACGCGCTTCGTCGATGCTCTGCCCACTGCGCTGGTCAAGCCGTTCTCAGGCAGTGCGGCACGGGCGATGCTGATCGAAACCATGCAGAGTCAGGGCGTGGACAGCTTCCCGGCGCTGGTGGCAGCGACGGTACAGGGAAGCACCGAGACGACCTTCTACGTGCTGGCGGTGTATTTCGGTGCGGTGGGCATCCAGCGGGCACGCCATGCGGTGGGTTGCGCGCTGGTGGCGGACCTGGCTGGAATCATCGCTGCGATCAGCGTGTGCTACTGGTTCTTCGGCTGATCTGAAGCGGCCCGGTTGCTGTTTTCGAGCACCGGCCAGGCGTTGCCACGATCGAAAAAAGAAACCCCGGCCGCATGTCCTGTGGCCGGGGTTTCTTCTTGCAGCGGCTGCAATCAGCGCCGTTGGCGTCGCCGCTGCATCCAGACGATCAGCGCGAACAGCAGGAAGCCCGGCGCCCACATGAGCTCCTTCGGCCAGCGATCGGTCGGTGCGCGCACCGAGAGGATCTGCTGATCGAACTCCAGACCTGCCTCGGCCGCCGGACTGCCGAAGGTCACGCTGTCGACCAGCAGCTTGCCGTCCTCTTCGTAAGTCATCAGGCCGATCTTCTCCAGCTTCTCCTCGCCCGATGCGCCGTCCGGGATCGCCAGCAACAGGACGAACTCGCGCGGGTCACCCACGGCGTCTTCGCCCAGCACCCGCAGGCGCAGCTGGCTGTCTTCGTCGACGCTGCCCAGGGCCCTGACCAGCTGCGCCGGCGGAATCTCCTGGTAGGGATCGTGGATCATGTCCATCCAGAATCCCGGGCGGAACAACGTGAAGGCGACCAGCAACAGCAGCAGGCTCTCGTACCAGCGGCTGCGTACCAGGAAGTAGCCCTGCGTGCCCGCGGCAAACACCAGCATGGCGATCGTCGCCACGATGAAGATCAGCACGCCGTGCCAGAAGTCCACGCCGATCAGCAGCAGGTCGGTGTTGAAGATGAACAGGAACGGCAGCGCTGCGGTGCGCAGGCTGTAGTAGAAGGCGGTCACACCGGTTCTGATCGGGTCGCCCTTGGACACGGCTGCCGCCGCGAACGAGGCCAGGCCCACTGGTGGTGTCACGTCAGCCATGATGCCGAAGTAGAAGACGAACAGATGCACCGCGATCAGCGGCACGATCAGGCCGTTCTGCTGCCCCAGGGAAACGATCACCGGCGCCAGCAGGCTGGACACCACGATGTAGTTGGCCGTGGTTGGCAGGCCCATGCCGAGGATCAGGCTGAGGAAGGCGGTGAGCAGCAGCATCAGCAGCAGGTTGCCCATCGACAGCAGCTCGACCAGATCGGCCAGCACCAGCCCGACCCCGGTCTGCGACACGGCGCCGACGATGATGCCGGCCGCTGCGGTGGCGATGCCGATGCCGATCATGTTGCGCGCGCCGGCGATCAGGCCTTCGCGCAGGTCGATCACGCCGTCCATGAAGGTGCCGTCGCGATGGCTGCGGTCATGACGCATCCACGACAGCAGCGGGCGCTGGGTCAGCAGGATGATCACCAGCATCACCGAGCCCCAGAAGGCCGAGAGGCCGGGCGACAGGCGCTCGATCATCAGGCACCAGACGAGCACCACCACCGGCAGCAGGAAATGCAGCCCGGAGAGCAGCACCGGACGGGTTTCCGGCAGCTTTTCCAGCGGCATGTTCGGGTCTTCATGGGGCAACGGCGGGTTGCTCGCGGCGATCTTCAGCAGGCCGAGATAGACCAGTGCCAGCAGCGCACCGATGACCCACAGTGCGGAATCGCCGAGCAGCGGCTTGAGCCAGCCAAGGCCGTAATAGACGCCCAGCGACAGGCCGGAAATCAGCGCGGCGCCAAAGGCGAAGCCGATCAGGCGTTGCATCCAGGGTTTGGCCACGTTGGCTCGCGGCAACGCCTGCAGGCCGAGTTTCATCGACTCCAGATGGACGATGTAGATCAGCGCGATGTAGGAGATCAGCGCCGGCAGGAAGGCATGCTTGATCACCTCCACATAGGGAATGCCGACGTACTCGACCATCAGGAACGCCGCGGCACCCATCACCGGCGGCATGATCTGGCCGTTGACCGAAGAGGCCACTTCCACCGCGCCGGCCTTTTCTGCCGAGAAGCCGGTGCGCTTCATCATCGGGATGGTGAAGGTACCGGTGGTCACCACGTTGGCGATCGACGAGCCGGAGATCAGGCCGGTCATGCCGGAGGCCACGACAGCGGCCTTGGCCGGGCCACCACGGAAATGTCCGAGCATGCTGAAAGCCAGCTGGATGAAGTAGTGCCCGGCCCCGGCGCGCTCGAGCAGGGCGCCGAACAGCACGAAGAGGAAGACGAAGCTGGTGGACACCCCCAGCGCGATGCCGAATACGCCTTCGGTGGTGATCCACTGGTGGTTGGCCAGTGCGGTGAAGCTCACGCCGCGGTGGGCCAGCAGGCCGGGCATCCAGGGGCCGGCGACGCTGTAGATGAGAAACACCAGGGCGATGATCGCCAAGGGTGGGCCGAGGGCGCGGCGCGTGGCTTCCAGCAGCAGGGGAATACCGATGCAGGCGGTCACCAGATCCATGGTGGTCAGGTTGCCGGGGCGTTGCGCCAGCTGCGAGTAGGCGATGAACAGGTAGGCCGCACTGGCTGCGGCGACCAGGCCAAGGGCGATGTCGACCAGCGGCACGCGATCACGCGGCGAACGTTTGAATGCGGGGTAGGCGAGAAATGCCAGTAAAAGGGCGAACGCCAGGTGAATCGAGCGGGTTTCGGTGTCGTTGAGCACGCCGAAGCCGAGAACGAACGGTAGTGGCGAGGCGATCCACAGCTGGAAGAGCGACCAGAGCAGCGCAAGCCCGGCGATTACCGCGGCCATCGGCCCGACGGGTGAGCGCGCACCGACATCCTGGGCGATCAGTTCCTCGGTGGACAGTTGTTTGTCTTGCATGAAATGAGGCCTGTTTTTTCAGGTAACGGAACCGCGAAAACCCGTGGCCATCCGGCGCACGGGTTCTCAGCGAGGCATCGCAGCGATCAGGGCCGCCTCGGCGAGGCAACCCCGGCGAGCCTTACAACCAGCCGCGTTCCTTGTAGTAACGCTCGGCGCCTTCATGCAGAGGCGCGCTCAGACCGACTTCGATCATCTCTTCCGGCTTCAGGTCCTTGAACGCCGGGTGCAGACGCTGGAAGCGCTCGATGTTCTCGAACACCGATTTGACCAGCTGGTAGACCACTTCGGCATCGACCTTGGAGGTGGTGGAGAGCACGGCCTTGCCGCCGATGGACTGAGTCGCCTGGTCGTTGCCCTTGTACAGACCGCCCGGGATCTCGGCCTTGGTGTAATAGCTCTTCTCTTCCAGCAGCTTGTCGATCTCAGGACCGGTAATCGGCACCAGCACCGCATCGGTGGTGGTGGTCGCTTCCTGGATCGCGCCATTGGGGTGGCCTACGAAGTAGGTCATGGCATCGATGTTGTTGTCGCCCAGCGCGCTGGCCTGTTCGGCCGGCTTCAGCTCGGCGGCCAGGGAGAACACCGATTGATCCCAGCCCTTGACCTTCATGATCTCTTCGAGGGTGTCGCGCTGGCCGGAACCAGGGTTGCCGATGTTGACGCGCTTGCCCTTGAGGTCGTCGAGGCCCTTGATGTTGGCGCTGCGGCGGGCGAGTACGGTGAAAACCTCGCTCTGCAGGGAGAACACTGCACGGATGTCGTCCATTTTCCCTTCTTTCTCGAAGGGGGCGACGCCTTCCATTGCCTTGTACTGGTGGTCGGATTGCATGATGCCGAAGTTGAATTCGCCACTGCGCAGGCCGTTGACGTTGGCTACGCCGCCGCCGCTGGCCGGGGCGTTGCACTTGATGTTTTCCGCATTGCGGTTGACGAAGCGGCAGATCGATTGCCCGGCAACGTAATAAACGCCGGTCTGGCCGCCAGTGCCGATGGTGACGAACTTCTCTTGCGCCTGTACCACTCCGCTCAGGCCGGTTCCCGCCAGAGCAGCGGTAAAGATCCATGCCAAGGATTTGCCTTTCATGGATGCACTCCTTTTTGGTTGTTTTCGGATTCCCGGGCATCCCTTGTGAGTCTGCGCGGAATTTGAGTCTAGCAGGCGCCCGGCTCGGGAACAGCCCGGAGCTTTGGACCCGTCTCTCCGATCCGTTAGTTTCCGCGCCCACAGCTAGGACCGGATCGGCTGGCAGTGGTTGCGTGCGGCTGGCCGTATTTTGTTGTTCATAAGTTGTACATCATGCCTTTCTTGTATAGGATAAGTCCGTTCATGACTGGCTGAAGAAACCGACCAAAGGCGTAGGACTTCAGTCGCATTGTGGGGTTTCCTGGGTGATAGCATCATGCCATCAGCCTTCAGGCATGAAGGCGTGCTGTCGGACAGGGCCAGGGGCCTGACGAACGAAGCGCCAACAGGGATCACCGCAGGAGGTGAGTCATTGCTGGCGCTTGTTTTGCGCCCCGTCGCATAAGAACAAAAACGATACACAGACCCGCTTGGCCGTCTACAGCAGGGAATCGTCGCAAGGCGCGCAACGCAAGGAACGCACGAAGCACCGTGGTGCATCGATCGAGACGTCCTCGGCGGAATAGAACAACCGTTCGCCTTGTTCACGAGACCCGCCATGCGCATGAATCTCCCGGTCACCGGCCGCGACGTTTCCTTCAGCGAGACCGCCAATATCCTCTCCACCACGGATCTCAACGGTGACATCACCTATGTGAATCCGGATTTCATCAAGATCAGCGGCTTCGAAGAAAGCGAGCTGATAGGCCAGCACCACAACATCGTCCGGCATCCGGACATGCCCACCGAAGCCTTCGCCGATCTGTGGGGCAGCGTACGTGGCGGCAAGTCCTGGATGGGCATGGTGAAGAACCGCTGCAAGAACGGTGACCACTACTGGGTCAGTGCGTTCGTCACGCCGATCAGCCGCAATGGGCGGGTCATGGAGTACCAGTCGGTACGCACCAAGCCGCAACCGGCCCAGATCGCCGCCGCCGAGCAGTTGTATGCGCAGCTGCGCGACAAGCGCGCACCGGCCGCATTGCGCCGCAAGCCGCTGAGTGCCCGCAGCCGGGTCGCGTTGTTCGCCGCGTTGGGCGCAGCGCCATGCGTCGTCGCGGGCGGCCTGCTGGGCGGCGCTGGCTTTGCCATCGCCCTGGCTACCGCAGCGGTAGCCGCCTTGGGTGCCGGCGGCTTGGCCTACCTGGCACTGGCGCCCTTGCAGCAACTCGCCGAGCAGGCACGTCAGATTGGCGACAACCCGGTGGGTCAGTTGATCTACGCCGGCCGGCGTGACGAGTACGGCCAGATCGCCTTCGCCATGAAAATGCTGGAAACCGAGGCCGGCGCCATGGTCGGCCGGATCGGCGATGCCTCCCGCCAGCTCAGCCAGCATGCTCATGAACTGCTCGGTGCAATGGAAAGCAGCACGCAAAGCGCGTCCCGCCAGCAGAGCGAAACCGATCAGGTGGCTACGGCGATCAACCAGATGGCCGCCAGCGTGCAGGAAGTGGCGAACAACGCCCAGCGCACCGCCGAAGCTGCCAGTCGTGCAGATAGCGAAACCGCAACCGGCACCGAGGTGGTCAATCGCACGGGGGCCGCCATCGGCCAGCTGGCCCAGGATATCCAGCAGGCAGGTGATGTGATTCATGAACTGGAAGCGCACAGCAACGACATTACCAAGGTGCTGGACGTCATCCGTGGCATTGCCGAGCAGACCAACCTGCTGGCGCTCAACGCAGCCATCGAAGCTGCGCGTGCCGGGGAGCAGGGGCGAGGTTTTGCGGTGGTTGCCGATGAGGTGCGCAGCCTGGCTTCGCGCACCCAGCAATCGACCCAGGAAATCAACAGCATGATCGGCGCGCTGCAGGGCGGGGCGCGTCAGGCGGTGGAGGTCATGCAGCGCAGCCGCGAGCAGGCGATGCAGAGTGTCGAGCACGCCGCCCAGGCGGCGCGCTCGCTGCAAGGCATCAATAGCCGCGTCAATGAGATCAGTGAAATGAGCCAGCAGATCGCCGCGGCGGTCGAGCAGCAGAGCGCGGTCAGCGAGAACATCAATCAGAACATCGTGAGTATCCGTGGCGGTTCCGATCATCACGTCGCCAACGGCCTGCGCAGCCGCCACAGTGCCTCCGGTGTCGCCGAACTGGCCAACAGCATGGAGGTGCTGGTGCAACAGTTCTGGACCCGCCGTCGCAGTTGAGGGGTACCGCCGTGCGCCGCAACGGTGCATCGGCAGAGCTACCGTTGTATGCCTGAATCGACAGGCTTGTTCCGGCGATCAGGCGTAGGCAAAATGCTACCAGTTTCGCATTTTGCGAAAGTTGCTTTACCGCTCAGGACAACCGGACCTGATAGCTAAGGCGCCCGCCGTGACACCCCGCCAGGGATGTACGCCGGGCGTCTTTTTTTTTGGCTTGAAAATCGGCCGGTTCGGACTGACGGAACCGGCACCCAACCTGCATATGAGTGCACGAAGAAGAACCAATGCTGAGCGAACAAACCTTGCGCGATGCCCTGGAAGAAACCATCCAGGTACTGGAGCGTACCCGCCGTTCGTTCAAGTCGCGGGAGCTCGGCCAGTTGCGCCGACGCCTGATCGATCTGCTTGAACAACTGGAAACCGATGCGGGGGAAAAAGAGGAGGACTGAGCACCGATTCGTCACACCACTGTTACAGGATGCTGATCGCATTCTTCGAGAGCGCCGCCACCAGAAGCGGCGCCAGTCCTGCCTTGCGTATTCAGACCCATTTCCAAGGAAGATCTGTCTATGCGTCTCAACCAACCGGTCAGCGGCCGCGAAGTCGTCGTCGGTGAAACCGCGAATATCCTCTCCACCACTGACCTGAAGGGCACAATCACCTACGCCAACCCCGATTTCGTCGCGATATCCGGCTTCAGCGAAGATGAACTGCTTGGCCAGCCGCACAACATCGTGCGTCATCCGGACATGCCCGAAGCGGCCTTTGCCGATCTCTGGCAAACGCTGCAGGCGAACCGCTCGTGGATGGGGATGGTGAAAAACCGCTGCAAGAACGGCGATCACTACTGGGTGAGTGCCTTTGCCACGCCGGTCAGCCGTGACGGCAAGGTCAAGGAATATCAGTCGGTACGCACCCGTCCGCAGTCCGAGCAGATTCGTGCGGCGGAGGCGCTTTACGCTCAGCTGCGTGACGGCCGCGGCATGCCGAGACTACGCGGCACGGTTGATCTGCGCGAACGGGTGGCGCTGCTCGCCGCCGCTGGCGCTGCCGGCGGGGTGGTCGTGGGCACCGTGCTGGCTGCGTCGCCAATCGCAGCAACGCTGGCAGGGCTTGCGCTTGGTGGCGCGGTCGCCGTGGCGGTAGGCATGACCCTGTTACCGCTGTCGCGCCTGGCGCGGCAGGCACGGCAAGTCGGCGACAACCCGGTCAGCCAGCTGATCTATACCGGACGCAAGGACGAAATCGGCCAGATCGAATTCGCCATGAAGATGCTGGAAACCGAGGCGGGTGCGATGGTCGGACGCATCGCCGACAGTAGCCGGCAGCTCAGCGACCACGCCCGTGACCTGCTTGGCGCCATGCATGGCAGTACCCAGAGCGCTGCGCGTCAGCACCAGGAGACTGATCTGATCGCCACCGCCATCCAGCAGATGAGCGCCAGCGTGCAGGAGGTTGCGCTGAATGCGCAGCGCACCGCCGAAGTGGCTGCGCGAGCCGACAGCGAAGCGGCCAGGGGGCGTGAGGTGGTCGGCCGCACCGGCAGCAGCATCATCCGCCTGGCCAGTGATATCCAGCAGGCCGCTGAGGTCATCCACCAGCTGGAAAACCACAGCCAGGAAATCAGCCGGGTACTCGAGGTGATCCACGGCATCGCCGAGCAGACCAATCTGCTGGCGCTCAACGCTGCCATCGAAGCGGCACGAGCCGGCGAACAGGGCCGAGGCTTTGCCGTTGTCGCCGACGAAGTGCGCCAGCTGGCGTCACGCACATCCCTGGCGACTACCGACATCCAGCGGATGATCGGCTCGTTGCAGACTGGCGCCCGCGAAGCCGTAGACGTCATGCAGCGCAGCCGGGAGCAGGCAGAGCACAGTGTCAGCCATGCTGATCAGGCCGAGCATTCGCTCAGCGGGATCAACAGCCGGGTCAACGAGATCTGTGCGATGAGCAGCCAGATCGCCGCGGCCGTCGACCAGCAGAGCTCGGCCAGTGAGGAGATCAGTCAGAGCATTGTCAGTATCCGCGGCAGCTCCGACGACCATGTCGCCAGCGGGCTGCACAGCCAGCGCAATGCAACCGGCGTTGCCCTGCTGGCCGATGGCATGCTTGAGCTGGTGCAGCAGTTCTGGGCCAGGCGACGGGGCTGAAGGAAGCAGTCTGTCGCCCGGGCAGGACAGCTTGATGGCCAGGTGGCATCATGCGCGTGTCGGTGCTTAGATAATGGCGCCGGTTTGCTGGCAGTTTGCCGGCAGTTCCAGCGCCACCGAGGCACGCCCGCGCATGATCCGCATCTTCTTGCTGTTGATAGTCTGCCTGACTACGTTGCCGTGGACCGCCCTAGTGATGGCGGCCGCGCAGGCGCCGGTGCTGCAGACGCGCACCGAAGCGCCGCCGCAGGTCGGCGTGGTGGAGTATCTGCTTGGCGAGCCCACAGCGGATTTCGTCGATATAGCCGCTGCAGATCGGCAGTGGCAGATACTGACCAAGCCCAACCTCGGCAAGCAGCGCGAGGGTGCATGGCTGCGCTTCACCCTGCACAACCATGGCGATGACGCCGAGCGCTGGTACCTGCTGCTGAAGTGGCCGGTGGTCGATCGCGTCGCGGTACGTCTGCATTACCCGCAGAGCGAGCGCTGGGGTACGGCGATGCTCGCCGGCGATGCGCTGGCATTGAGCGTGCGTCCGCTGGCCGATCATCACTTCGTCTATCCGCTCGAGCTACCTCCGGGTGAGCCGGTGGTGGTCTACATGCAGGTGCAGGCCAGAGAAATCCTGGCGCTGCCGCTGGAGCTGATCGACGAGAAGCAGCTGATCGAAGGCAAGTTGCGCGATGTCACCCTGGTCAGCCTGTTCTTCGGCGGCATCCTGGTGATCGTGTTGTACAACTGCAGCCTGCTGATCTTCACCCGTGATCGCAGCTATTTTCTCTACGTGCTCTACCTGCTGAGCGCCGTGTTCTACGTGCTGACCATCACCGGCTTCGGTCAGCTCTACCTGTGGCCGGAAATACCCGAGCTGTCGGCGCGCTTCTACGGACTTTCCGCGGCGTTGTGCTTTTTCACACCGATGCTCTTCGCCCTGCGCTTTCTCGGCATTCGACGCTACGGCGGCTGGGTCTGGACGGTGTCCATCACGCTGACCTGCTACTGGGGGCTGGTCACCCTGACAATCCTGCTGGCGCCGCTGCTGGCGCGCTACCTGTTCATGGAACACGTCGCGCTGCTGCATTGCGTGCTGACCATGGCGGTGACGCTCAATCTGTGGGCGCGCGGTAACCCGTCGGCGCGGCTGTTCAGCATCGCCTGGAGCACCTTGCTGGCGTTCACGGTGATCAACCTGCTGGCACTCAACGGCACCCTGCCGCTCAATGCCTGGACGCTGAATGGCCAGCTGATCGGCATGTTCACCGAATTCGTCCTGCTCTCCATGGCGCTGGCCGAGCGTATCAACGTTGAGCGCAATCGACGTATCGCCGCGCAGCAGCTGGCCCTGCAGGCCTCGGAGTCGCTTGCCGAAGAACGCGCCCTGCATCTGCAGGCCAAGCAGGCGGCGCTGGACTTCCAGTTGCACACCAACGAGTTGCTCGAGGCGCGGGTCTTTGAGCGCACTCGAGCGCTGGAGGAGGTGAGGCAGGGGCTGGAGGCCGCCAATGCCGAACTGATGCGCCTGAGCACTACCGACGCGCTGACGCAACTGGCCAACCGCCGGCGTTTCGATCGCCTGCTGGACGAGGAAATTCGCCGCGCCAGACGCAGCGGCAGCCCGCTGTCGGTACTGCTTGCCGATATCGATCACTTCAAGCGGGTCAACGACAGCTATGGGCATCCTTTCGGTGACGAGTGCCTGCGCCAGGTGGCGGCGGTGCTCGCGGCGCATTGCCAGCGTGCCGGTGACGTGGCGGCGCGTTATGGCGGGGAGGAGTTCGTCGTGTTGCTGCCGGGGCTTGACGCCGAGCAGGCCTTCGCCCTGGCGGAGTCGATCCGCTGCACGATCGCGAACCTGCAGCTGCAGCATGGCGACCAGCCGGTGGCGCTGACCATCAGCCTCGGCGTCGCCACGCTGACACCTGCGCTCGTCGCGCCAGCCGAGCTGCTGGCAGCGGCGGATTCGGCCCTCTATCAAGCCAAGAATGGCGGCCGCAATCAGGTGGTCTTGGCCTGTGGAATCAACGCTGGCGAGCAGGCTCGGGTCCTCAACGCGTGATCATTGTGAAACGCTCTCGCCCTCAGCCTTTCGCATGTCGATGGCTGGCGGCGTGCTTGAGCGCAATGAAAACAGGGAACGCCTAGCGCGCGCCTAAATACAAAAATTTACATACAATGGCTCGCCTCAAGCCCCGGTCACCCGCCGGAGCCGCGCCAACGTCGCCACGTCGTTCTGAAGCGCTCCCGTCTCGAATTCAGACGGTGCTCCCGGCCATGAGAATTCGATGCCTTTCAATGCGCTGCTGATCCTGTGCTTCATGCTGCTATTCGGCGCTACGCCGGGCCGGGCCGTGGCTGAGAACAGCGTATTAATCGACAGTCGGCACGCGCCTGGGCTGCAGGTTGGGCAACCGGAGTACGCGCTTGGCCGGTTGGAGGCAGGCTTCGACCGGGCGCGCGGGGACGACTGGGGCTGGCAGCCAATGCATGTACCCAATCTGGGCCGCCCGCCAGCAGGGGCATGGGTACGATTCCCCGTGCACAACCTCCAGACGAACGCCAGCAGCTGGTATCTGGTGCTCAAGTGGCCCGTGCTCGACCGCGTTACGCTGCGCCTCTACTACCCGCAGCAGGAGCGATGGGGCGAGCCCATGGTCGCTGGCGATACGCTGGCGGTCAGTCAGCGACCGGTGGTCGATCACAACCTGGTCTTCCCGCTGCACCTGCAGCCCGGCGAGCAGGCGGTGGTCTATCTACAACTTGAGGCCAGCGAACTGATGGTGCTGCCACTGGAACTGGTCGACGAGACGAGCTTCATCGAGGGCAAGGTGCTCGATACGGCGCTGTTCAGCCTGTTCTTCGGCGGCATGATCGTCATCGTGCTGTACAACCTGAGCCTGCTGATTTTCACCCGCGATCTCAGCTATCTGCTGTACGTGCTGTATCTGCTCAGCGCAATGTTCTACGTCGCCACCATGAGCGGCTTCGGCCAGCTGGTGTTGTGGCCCGGCGCACCGCCCTTCTCGGCGCGCTTCTACACGCTTTCGGCGACCCTGTGTTTCCTAACTCCACTGCTTTTCGTCGTGCGGTTTCTGCAGGTTCGTCAGTACGGCGGCTGGGTCTGGCACGTCACCTGGGTGCTGGGCTGCTACTGGATAACGATGCTGTTGGCGGTGCTGCTGATTCCCCAACATGCGCACTGGTTGTTCATGGAGTACGTGGCGCTGCCCTATTGCCTGATCAGCCTGGCGGTGACGCTCACGTTGTGGGCCCGCGGCAATGTATCGGCGCGGCTGTTCAGCATCGCCTGGATAACCCTGCTGGGTTTCACCGTCATTCACCTCCTGGCGCTGTGGGGCTACATGCCGCTCAATCGGCTGACGCTGCATGGCCAGCTGATAGGCATGTTCATCGAGTTCGTCCTGCTGTCGATGGCGCTTGCCGAACGGATCAACCTGGAGCGCAATCAGCGCATCGCCGCCCAGCAGCTGGCGCTGGAGGCCTCGCGGAACCTGGCTGACGAGCGTGAGCAGCATCTGCAGGCCAAGCAGCAGGCACTGCTGATCCAGCAGCGCGCCAACGAGGAGCTGGAAAGCCGGGTGGTGGCGCGTACCAGGGCGCTCGAGGAGGTCCGTCACGGACTGGAGCTGGCGAATGCCGAGCTGCTCAGGCTGAGCTCCACCGATTCTCTGACTCACCTCGCCAATCGTCGCCAGTTCGATCAGCTGCTCGAAGACGAGGTCCGCCGCGGACGCCGCAACGGCGCACCGTTGACAGTCCTGTTGGGCGACATCGATCACTTCAAGCGAATCAACGACACCTACGGCCATCCTTTCGGCGACGAATGCCTGCGCCGGGTCGCTGCGATACTCCAGCAGCATTGCCAGCGAGCCGGGGATCTCGCGGCGCGCTATGGTGGTGAGGAGTTCGTCATCACGCTGCCGGCAACCGGCGGGCCGCAGGCGGTGCTGCTGGCCGAGCGGATGCGGCGGGAGGTCGAGCGCCTGGAGCTCGACTGCGACGGCGAGCGCGTCAGCCTGACCATCAGTTTTGGCGTGGCGACGCTCGATCCGCAAGCCGCCGCGACGCCGCTGGAGTTGCTCGGTGCGGCAGACCGCGCGCTCTACGAGGCCAAGCGCAGCGGCCGCAACTGCGTTGTCGAGGCAGGCAAGTCCAGTCCGGATGGCGCAATCATTGTTGCCTGAGGTGCCGCCGCTTCAGCCCTCCTCAACCGGTATGAAGCGCACCCGCACCAGCAACCCGCCCAGCGCACCCTGATCGAGGCTGATCTCGGCGCGGTGGGCGCGGACGATTTCGCCGACGATGGCCAGCCCCAGGCCGGCGCCATGGCCGCTGGTGTCGCGGCGGTAGAAGCGGGCAAAGACGCGATCGCGCTCGGCGACCGGAATGCCAGGGCCGTCGTCCTCCACCTCCAGCACGGCGCCGTCGAGCACCCGCAGCACCACGTTGCCGCCACCGAGGGTGTGCGCCAGGGCGTTGTCCAGCAGGTTGCTCAGCAGTTCGCTGATCAGCGTCGGTTCGCCGTCGATCCACACCGGCGCCTCGGCTTCCAGGGCCAGGGCGACGCCGCGCTTGTGCGCCAGTGCCGCCATCGCCAGGCCCAGCTCGCGGGCCAGCTGCGAAAGGTCCAGGCGCTGCGCGCCGCCCTCGGCGATGGACTGTGCGCCGCTTTCGATGCGCGCCAGGGAAAGCAGCTGGTTGGCTAGGTGGATGACCTTGTCGGTGCTCTGCCCGGCGTCCTCCAGCGTGCTGCGCCAGGCGGCGGGGTCCGCGTCGCGCAGGCCCAGCTCGATGCGCGCCTTGAGTGCCGCCAGCGGTGTGCGCAGCTCGTGGGAGGCGTCGGCGATGAAGCGTGCCTGGCGTTCGAACTGGCCGCGCAGGCGTTCGGTGAAGCCGTTGAGCGCGACCACCAGCGGGCGCAGCTCGCGTTGCACGCTGACCAGCGGCAGCGGCCGCAGATCGTCCGGTGCGCGCTCCTGCACCGCCTCGCTGAGCCGGCCCAGCGGCCGCAGCGCGGCACTCACCGCCAGCCACACCAGCAGCAGCGCGGCGACGGCCATCAGGCCGACCCGCCACAGGGTATCGGTGAGCAGGCTGCGTGCCATGCGCTCCCGGGCGCCGAGGGTCTCGGCCACGCGGATCTCGGCGATGCCGTTGAGCTCCGGCTCGCTGACCGGCTGCAGCAGGCTCACCAGGCGCACGCCCTGGCCCTGGAATTCGCCATCGTAGAAGCGCGCCAGGGCCGGGTAATCGTCGGTGCGCGGGGTGTCGGCGGCAGGGGCGGGCAGGTTCTCGTAGCCGCTGACCAGGCGCCCCTGGATGTCCAGCACCCCGTAGTAGATGCGTCCGGCGCTGTCATAGGCGAAGGTGTCCAGCGCCACGTAGGGCACGTTGGCGCGCAGCACGCCCTCGTGAGTGACCAGGCCGTCGGCGATGGCTCGGGCAGAGGCGAGCAGGGTGCGGTCGTAGGCGGTATCGGCAGCGGCACGGCCGTTCCAGTAGGCACTCCAGCCGCTGAACAGCAGCAGCAGCGCGAGCAGGATCGCCAGCCGGCGCAGCAGCCGGGCACGCAGGCTGCCGGCGACCTCCGGCTCAGCCATCGAGCGCCTCGAGCATGTAGCCTAGGCCGCGGAAGGTGACGATGCGCACCGGCTGGCCCTCGAGCTTCTTGCGCAGGCGGTGGACGTAGATCTCGATGGCCTCGGCGCTGGCGTCCTCGTCCAGGCCGAACACCTGGGCGGCCAGCTGGTCCTTGCTCATCACCCGGCCGGGACGGGCGATCAGTGCCTCGAGCACACCCTGTTCCCGAGAGGTCAGGGTCAGCGGCTCGTCGGCCAGGCTGAAGCGCCGCGCATCCAGGTCGTAGACCAATACACCGCAGCGCTGCTGGCGCTCGCCGCCGCCGACGCTGCGCCGCAGTAGCGCCTTGACCCGCGCCTCCAGCTCGGACAGCTCGAACGGCTTGGCCAGGTAGTCGTCGGCACCGAGGTTGAGGCCGTGCACGCGATCGCTGACCTCACCGCGCGCGGTGAGCATCAGCACCGGCAGCGTCTTGCCGCGCTCGCGCAGGCGCGCCAGCACCTGAAAGCCGTCCAGCCGCGGCAGCCCGACGTCGAGAATCGCCAGCGCATAGTCCTCGCTGGCCAGCGCCAGGTCGGCGGCGATGCCGTCGTGCAGCAGGTCCACGGTCCAGCCGGCGCCACGCAGCGCCTGCGCCACACTCTCGGCCAGCTGGGGGTGATCCTCGACCAGAAGAATCCGCATTGCCTGTCCTCTGCCATTGCGACGGGGCGCCAGTGTAGCGGCAGACGGCAAGAGTCGCCGCAGGCTTTCGACGCTGAAAGGCTGGCGAAAGCTTGACCCCATAGGATCGCTTACAGGTGGCTCGATCCACCTCGCGCGGCGCATGCGCCGTCACAACAAAAACAATAGTGGAGATACCCCGATGCTGACTGCCGTCAGACGCTCACCCGCTCCTGCTCGTCTCGCTCTCGCCGTTGCCGCCGCCTCGCTGGCGCCGCTCGCCCAGGCCGCGTTCATCGAAGACAGCAGTGCAACCCTGCAGACCCACAACATCTACCTGAACCGCGATTTCCGCGAAGGCACCGCCCAGTCCAAGCGCGAAGAGTGGACCCAGGGTTTCATCCTCGACGTGCAGTCCGGCTTCACCGAAGGCACCGTCGGCGTCGGCCTGGACGCACTCGGCATGCTCGGCGTCAAGCTGGACTCCGGCGGTGGCCGCGCCGGCACCGACCTCTTGCCGGTGCAGGACGATGGCGGCACCCCGGACGAGTTCAGCCGCCTGGGTCTGACCGCCAAGGCCAAGATCGCCGAGACCGAGCTGCGCTATGGCTCGCACATCCCGGAGATGCCCGTGGTCAAGGCCAGCGACAGCCGCACGCTGCCGCAGGTGTTCGAAGGCGGCACCGCCACTTCCAAGGATATCGAAGGGCTGACGCTGATCGGCGGGCGCCTGGACAAGGTCATCGACCGCGCCTCGACCAACTCCCAGAACCTGCAGCTGAACAACAAGAACAGCCGCTTCGCCAGTGCCGCCGAGGCCGACCACCTGACCTTCGCCGGGGCCGAATACGCCTTCAACAAGAACCTCACCGGCCGCTACTACTACGGCGAGCTGGATGACGTGTACCGCCAGCATTTCTTCGGTCTGCTGGCGGTCAAGCCGCTGACCGACAACTCCGCGCTGAGCGCCGATCTGCGCGTGATGTTCAGCGACGACACCGGCGCGGCCAACGCCGGCAAGATCGACAACCAGGCCTGGAACGGCATGCTCGGTTACAGCCTCGGCGGGCACAAGGTCAGCCTCGGCTACCAGCAGATGCGCGGCGATACCGGCTATGCCTATATCGATGGCAGCGATCCGTTCCTGGTCAACTTCGTGCAGATCAACGACTTCGCCAACGCCGACGAACGCTCCTGGCAGGCCCGTTACGACTACAACTTCGCCGCCATGGGCATCCCCGGGCTGACCTTCCTGACCCGTTACATCTCCGGCGACAACGCCGAATACGCGGGCGGCAGCAACGGCAGCGAATGGGAACGCGACATCGAGCTGAAGTACGTGGTGCAGAGCGGCCCGCTGAAGAACGTCGCGGTGCGCTGGCGCAACGCGATGTTCCGCTCCGACTTCGCCCGCGACGCCGACGAGAACCGTCTGATCGTCAGCTACAGCCTGCCGATCTGGTAAACAGAACAAGAACGCGAGGAACACCTGATGAAAACCAGACTCAGCCGTATCGCCCTGCTGTCGTCCTGCCTGCTGCTCTCCAGCCAGCTGCTGGCCGAGCCCAAGCGCCCCGAGTGCATCGCCCCGGCCAAGCCCGGCGGCGGTTTCGACCTGACCTGCAAGCTGGCCCAGAGCGGCCTGAAGGACGCCGGCCTGCTCAAGGCGCCGATGCGCGTCACCTACATGCCCGGCGGCGTCGGCGCGGTGGCCTACAACGCCGTGGTCGCCCAGCGTGCGGCGGAGGCGGGGACCATCACCGCCTTTTCCAGCGGCTCGCTGCTCAACCTCGCGCAAGGCAAGTTCGGTCGCTATGACGAAACCGCGGTGCGCTGGCTGGCCGCGGTCGGCACCGACTACGGCGCCATCTCGGTGCGTGCCGATGCGCCCTACCAGAGCCTCGACGACCTCATCGCCGCGGTGAAGAAGGACCCGGGCAGCGTGGTGTTCGGCGCCGGCGCCACCATCGGCGGGCAGGACTGGATGCAGACCGCGCTGATCGCCCGCGCCGCCGGGGTCGATCCGCAGAAGCTGCGCTATGTCGCCTTCGAGGGCGGCGGCGAGACGCTCACCGCCATGCTCGGCGGCCATGTGCAGGTCACCTCCAGCGGCCTCGGCGAAGTCACCCCGCAGCTCGACGCCGGCAAGATCCGCATCCTCGCCGTGCTCTCCGACGAGCGCCTGCCGGGCAAGCTGAACGGCATCCCCACCGCCAAGGAGCAGGGCTACGACATCAGCTGGCCGGTGATCCGCGGCTTCTACATGGGGCCGGAAGTCTCCGACGAGGACTTCAACTGGTGGAAGAGCCAGTTCGACAGCCTGCTGGCCGACGAGGACTTCGCCAAGCTGCGCGAGCAGCGCGACCTGTTCCCGCTGTCGATGACCGGCGATGAGCTGAAAGCCTTCGTCGAGAAGCAGGTGCAGGACTACAAGGCGCTGGCCGGCGAGTTCGGCCTGGTCAAGTAACGCGAACCGGCCCGCGCCCGCGGGCCGCACGGCGGACCTGGCAGCTGCCGGGTCGCCGAACCCCTGAGGTATCCCGTCATGTACGTACGTGTCTTCGCCGCGGTGTGGCTGCTCGCCTGCGCCGGCCTCGCCCTGCTCGCCTGGGGCTTCGAGGCGCCCTTCGCCTACGACCCGGTCGGGCCGCGCGCCTATCCGCTGCTGCTGCTGTTCCTGATGGCCTGCGGCGCGGCGTGGCTGCTGTTCAAGCCGCATGGCGAGCCGACGCCAGCGTTCGATCGTGCCAAGGCGCAGCGGGCCGTGCTCTGCGTGCTGGCGCTGCTGGCCTACGCCCTGCTGTTCGAAATCCTCGGCTTCGTCATCAGCACTGCCCTGGCCGGTTTCGCCCTCGGCCTGCTGTTCAACGGTCGCCTGTGGCCCAGCGTGATCAGCGGTGCGCTGCTCGGCGTGCTGCTCTACGGGCTGTTCGATTACCTGCTGGACGTACCGCTGCCGCTTGGCCTGCTGCGTCTGCTGGAGAGCTGAAATGGAAACACTGAATTTCTTGATGCAGGGCTTCGATGTCGCCACCCGGCCGACCAACCTGCTGGTGGCGCTGTTCGGCGCCTTCGTCGGCACCGTCGTCGGCCTGCTGCCGGGCCTCGGCCCGATCAACGGCGTCGCACTGCTTTTGCCGCTGGCCTTTGCCCTCGGTCTGCCGCCGGAGACCGCACTGATCCTGCTGGCTGCGGTGTACCTCGGCTGCGAGTACGGCGGCCGCATTTCGGCCATCCTGCTCAACGTGCCGGGCGACGCCGCGGCGGTGATGACCACCCTCGACGGCTACCCGCTGGCCCGTCAGGGCAAGGCTGGCATCGCCCTGTCGCTGTCGGCGGTGAGCTCGTTCGTCGGCAGCATCATCGCCACCTGTGGCGTGGTGCTGTTCGCTCCGCTGCTGGCCAAGTGGGCGGTGGCCTTCGGCCCGGCGGAATACTTCGTGCTGATGATCTTCGCCATCGCCTGCCTCGGCGGCATGGTCGGCGACAAACCGGTGAAGACCCTGATGGCCGCGCTGATGGGCCTGGCGCTGGCCACCGTGGGTGTCGACTCGACCACCGGCGTCTACCGCTTCACCTTCGGCAGCGTCAGCCTGTCCGACGGCATCCAGTTCGTCATCGTGGTGATCGGCTTCTTCAGCGTCAGCGAGATCCTGCTGATGCTCGAAAAGACCCACAGCGGGCAGAAGGCGGTCAAGGCCAGCGGCCGGCTGCTGTTCAACTTCAAGGAGTTCTGTCTGACCTTCTGGACCATGGTGCGCAGTGCCGTGGCCGGCTTCGTCATCGGTACCCTGCCGGGCGCCGGGGCGACCATCGCCAGCGCCATGACCTACATGAGCGAGAAGCGCATGGCGGGCGACAAGGGCCGTTTCGGCGACGGCGACCTGCGCGGCCTGGCGGCACCGGAAGCGGCGAACAACGCCTCGGCCTGCGGCTCGCTGATCCCCATGCTGACCCTCGGCGTGCCGGGTTCGGGCACCACCGCGGTGATGATCGGCGCACTGACGCTGTACAACATCACCCCGGGCCCGCTGCTGTTCGAACAGCAGCCGGACGTGGTCTGGGGCCTGATCGCCTCGCTGTTCATCGGCAACGTGATCCTCTTGATCATGAACATCCCGCTGGTCGGCCTGTTCTCGCGCATGCTCAGCGTGCCGAACTGGGTGCTGGTACCGACGATCACGGTGATCAGCATGGTCGGTGTGTATTCGGTGCACAGCACCGTGTTCGACCTGGTGCTGATGGTCGGCCTCGGCGTGTTCGGCTACCTGCTGCGCAAGCTGGACTTCCCGCTGTCAGCGCTGATCCTCGGTTTCGTCCTCGGCGAGATGATGGAAGACAACCTGCGCCGCGCGCTGTCGATCTCCAACGGCGAGCTGGGCATCCTTTACGGCAGCCCGATCACCCTGGCGCTGTGGGCGCTGACCGTGGCGATGCTGGCCATGCCGGGGCTGCGCTGGTACCTCAAGCGCCGTCGCGGCAACGCGGTCGAGGCACAGGCCTGATATGCGCCAGCGGCTGCCGGCCTGGTGGGCGACGCCGCTGATCGGTGCGTTCGGCGGCTGGCTGGCGAGCCTGGCCAACTGGCCGCTGCCGTGGATGGTCGGCTCGCTGCTGGCGGTGATCGCCGTGCGCTGCAGCGGCTGGCTGGTGAGCGAAGTGCCGCGCGGCCGGCAGGTCGGGCAGTGGATCATCGCCAGCGCCATCGGCCTGCATTTCACCGGTGAGGTGATGCGCGAGGTGCTGGCGCACTTCGGCGTGATCCTCGCCGGCGCTGTCGGCACCCTGCTGCTGGGGCTGATCGGCATCTTCATCCTGCTGCGCAGCGGCAGCGACCGTGCCACCGCGTTCTTCGCCAGCATGCCGGGGGGCGCCAGCGAGATGGTGGTGCTGGCCAACCGGCACCAGGCGGAGGCGGCCAGCGTGGCGGCGGCGCACAGCCTGCGCCTGCTGCTGGTGGTGCTGGTCGTGCCGGCGCTGTTCACCTGGGGGTTGCCGACCGTCGCGGCGCCGCCCGCGGCCCCGGTGAGCTGGCCCTGGCTCGCCGTGCTGCTGCCGGCCGGTGGCCTGCTGGCGCTGCTCTGGAAGCGTCTCGGCCAGCCCAACCCCTGGATGCTCGGCCCGCTGACCGCCTGCGCTCTGGCCAGCGTGGCGTTCGACCTGCACATCGGCCTGCCGGGCTGGGCCGGCGCGCTCGGCCAGTGGCTGATCGGCTGCTCGCTGGCCTGTCATTTCGACCGGCCGTTCTTCCGCAGTGCGCCGGCCTTCCTGCTGCGCATCCTGCTGTTCACCCTGCTGGCCATGCTGGTCGCCGCCGCGCTGGGCGGTGCACTGGGCTGGCTGACGGCGCTGGACGAGGTGTCGCTGATGCTCGGCATGATGCCCGGCGGCATCACCGAGCTGTGCCTGACCGCCGAAGCCCTGCAGCTGTCGGTGGCGCTGGTTACCGCGGTGCAGGTGCTCAGGCTGTTTCTGGTGATGTTCCTCGCCGAGCCGTTGTTCCGCCTCTGGCAGCGCCGCGCAGGCTAGGCGGGACGCCCCGGCAGGTGCGGCTCGCTGGGCAGCACCTCACGGTTGGTGTCGCCGGCAGTGCGCGGCTTGCCCGGGCCTTCCAGAGCCGGATAGGCGGCGCTGCAGAACAGCGAATTGAGCCGTTTCATGTCGGCAATCAGCTCCAGATGCGCCGCGCTGGTCTCGATGCTTTCCACCACCTGCTGGTGCAGGCGCTGCACGTGGGAATGGGCCAGTTCGCGCTCCAGCTTGCGGAACTGGCGCTTCTGCTGCAGAAGCTGGCGCGCACCGTGGGAGTCGCCGGAGATGAATACCGACAGGCCCAGCCGCAGGTTGGCGCTGAGCTGGGCGTGCAGCTGACCGAGTTCCTCCAGCCCGCTGTCGGAGAAGGAACGGCGCTTGGCGGTCTTGAGGTTCTGCACCTTGCTCGCCATGTGCTCGATGATGTCGCCGGCCTGCTCCAGATTGATCGCCAGTTCGATGATCTCCGCCCAGCGCCGGCCTTCCTGCTCGGCCAGGTCCTCGCGGGGCATCTGCGCCAGGTAGAGCTTGACCCCGCTGTAGAGCGCATCGACGTCGTCGTCCAGGCGGCGGATCTCCTCGCCCGGTTCGGCACGGTCCTCGCGCAGCACTTCCAGCAGGCGCGCCAGCATCAGCTCCACCATGTCGCCGATGCGCAGGGTCTCGCGCACTGCATTGGCCAGCGCCAGGCTCGGTGTGTCCAGCGCCGCCGGGTCGAGGTGCCGCGGCTGCGCCACGCCGTTGTCCAGCTGGCGCTCGGGCAGCAGGCGCTCGCACAGCCGGCTCATGGGGTGCACGGTGGGCAGCAGGAGCAGGCAGCGCAGGCTGTTGTAGACCAGGTGGAAGCCGATCACCTGGGTCTGCGCGCTGTAGCCGAGGGTGTCCATCCAGGCCACCAGCGGTACGAGGAAAGGCAGCACGATGAGGCCGGCGAGCTTGTACAGCAGGTTGCCCAGTGCCACCCGCCGCGCCGAGGCCGGCTGCAGGCTGGCGTTGAACCAGGCGAGCAGGCCGCTGCCGATGTTGGCGCCGATCACCAGGCCGAGTGCCACCGGCAGGCTGATCAGGCCGGCGCCGGCCAGCGTCGAGGTCAGCAGCACCGCCGCCAGGCTGGAATACGACAGGACGGCGAACAGCGCACCCACCAGCACCGCCAGCAGGGTGTCGCCGGCGAGCGAAGAGAACAGCACCTGCATGCCGCGCGCCTCGGTGATCGGCTCGGCGGCGTGCACGATCAGCTGCAGGGCGAGGATGATCAGGCCGAGGCCGATCAGCACGCGGCCGATCTGGCCGGTGCGGCTCTGCTTGCGCGAGAGGAACAGGCTGACACCGACCAGCGTCAGCAGCGGCGACAGCCAGGACAGGTCGAGGGTCAGCACCCGCGCCATCAGCGCGGTACCGACGTCCGCGCCAAGCATGATCGCCAGTGCCGTGGGCAGCGCCATTAGACCCTGAGCGACAAAGGAAATGGCCAGCAGCGCGGTGGCATTGCTGCTCTGCACCAGCGCGGTGACGCCGATGCCGGCGCCGAAGGCCAGCGGCGCGTTGCCCATGCTCTGGCCGAGCATGCGCCGCAGGTGCGAGCCATACACCCGCATGATCCCGGTGCGCACGATGTGCGTACCCCAGACCAGCAGGGCAATGGACGACAGCAGGTGCAGCAGGGTCAGCATGGTTCGGGCTCCTGCCCCGGCGCGCGGCAACGACGACAGCCCGCGTCATGAAGACGCAGATCTGCACCGGGGATAATCGATTGACCCTGGCCCGCCGGCCCCGTTCACCGAACCGTCACAAACCCCGCGAACGCCTCAGGGGCGGGTGTAGTAGCCCACACCCAGCAGCACGTCGTCGACCCGCTGGATCAGCGTGTGCTTCTGCTCGACCGCATTGGTCGCCGGGTTGCGCCAGACGTAATCCACCGTGCCCGAACCCTGCTTGCGTGCCAGTTCGATCATCTCCTTGAACAGCGGCTTGCCGGCGGCATCGTTGACGTTGCGCACATCGACGCCCACCAGGTTCGGCGAGCTGCCGCTGGCGCGGTAGCGACCGTCGTCCAGGCCGATGACGAAGACGTACTCGTCCTGGAAGACGAAGCCGCCGCGCGGGTCGTTGAAGCTGCGGAAGGCGGCCTCGGCACCCTTGTCCCTGACCTGCTGCACGGCGCGGTCGAGCAGCGCCTTGGCATGCTCGGCGGTGGCGCGGGGGATGTAATAGCCGACGCAGAGCACATGGTCGCCGATCTTGCGGAACTGGCTGATCTTGTTCTCGACCTTGTTGTCGGCGGGGTTGAGCCACTTGTACTCGACGTCGCCGCTGTCCTGCTTGGCCGACTTGTCGAGGATTTCGCGGATGAATGATTTCCCGGAGGCGTCCTTGAGGTCTGCGACGTTCAGTCCGACCAGGCTGGCCGACGGGCCGCTGCTGGCCTGCATGGTGCCGTCCTCACCGAGCACGAAGATGTAGTACTGGCCGTGGACGAATTCGCCGCTGCGGTCGTTGAAGGCGGCCAGCGCCTGCTCCGGGCCCTTGGCCTGGAAGGTCAGCACGGCCTGGTCGAGCAGGGCGCGGGCCTGGCTGGCGTGGCTGCGCTCCACCGAGCCCAGCGTCCGCTGCTGGGCCGGTTCCTGTGCGTGCAGCAGCAGCGGCACGGCGCCCAGCGTGGCAGATAGAGAGAGGGCGAGCAGCTTCTTGCGGTTCCGGTTCATGAACGACTCCTGACCTGATGGCGGGCGACTAAGCGGCCGCCCCGTATCCCCATGCTAGGCAGCCGCGGCGTAATTGATATTGGTCGAGAGAAGCAAAAGGGCAGGGCGAAAGGAGGAGATGTACGGCGACACGAGTTGTCGCATGGCGGGTGCAAGCTGAAATCGCCGGCTCGCTCCCCTGCGGGGCGGCCTGTAACCTAGCGACTTCTGTTCACGCGGTGCACTCATGCTCAGCCTCTACCACGCCCCTGATCTGGAAACCCTCGGCGAACTGGCCACACGCCTGCTCGCCCAGCCGCTCGCCGACCCCTTCGCCCCGGCGCTGGTGGTGGTGCCGAGCCAGGGCATGGGTCGCTGGCTGACGCTGGAGCTGGCGCGCAAGCAGGGCATCGCCATGCAGCTGGAGATTCAGCTGCCGGCCAAGTTCGTCTGGGACCTGAGCCGCACGGTACTGGGCAGCCTGCCCGAGCAGTCGGCGTTCTCCCCGACCACCCTGACCTGGCGCCTCTACGGCTGGCTCTGCGAGCCGGCCAATCTCGAGCTGGCGCCGCGTCTGGCGCAGTACCTCGATGGCGGCGATGAGCGCCGGCGGCTGTCATTGGCGGCCAAGATCGCCGACGTCTTCGACCAGTACCTGCTCTATCGCGACGACTGGCTGGCGGCCTGGGAGCGTGGCGAAACCCTCGATCTCGGTCCCGACGAAGCCTGGCAGGCGCTGCTCTGGCGCGAACTGACCAAGGACGGCCACCCGCACCGCGCGCGCCTGCTCGGCGACCTGCTGCAGCGCCTGTACCGCGACGAGCCGCTGCCGGGCCTCCCCGAGCGCCTGCTGGTGTTCGGCATCAGCAGCCTGCCGCCGCACCACCTGCGCGTGCTCGATGGCCTGGCGCGGCATATCGACGTGGTGGTCTGCGCACTCAACCCGAGCCGCGAGGCCTGGGGCGAGATTCGCGATATCCGCGAGCTGGCCAGGCAACCGCAGAGCGGTGTCGATGACTGGTATCTGGACGTCGGCCATCCGCTGCTGGCCAGTCTCGGCAAGCAGGGCCGCGACTTTTTCGACTCGCTGTTCAGCCTCACCGCCAGCGAAGGCAGTCAGGAATTCGGCCTGTATTCCGAAGACGAGGACCTGCACGACGACAGCCTGCTGCATGCCTTGCAGAACGACATCCTGCGCCTGCGCACCCGCCTGCCCGATGAGCGGATCACCCTGGCCGAGAACGACCGTTCGCTGGAGGTGCATATCGCCCACTCGCCGCTGCGCGAGGTGGAAATCCTCCATGACCAGCTGCTGGCGCGCTTCGCCGCCGACCCGGCGCTGACGCCGGACCAGGTGGTGGTGCTGACCCCCGACATCGAACGTTATGCGCCCTTCATCGAGGCGGTGTTCGCCCCGCGCGAGGGCAGCCCGCGGATTCCCTACAGCCTCGCCGACCGCAGCCTGCGCGCCGAGGTACCGTTGATCGAGGCCTTTCTCGAACTGCTGTTGCTGGCGCAGAGCCGTTTCGCAGCCGAGGAAATCCTCGCCTGGCTGGAGCAGCCGGCCATCGCCCGCCGCGCCGGCATCGAAAGCGAAGACCTGCCGCTGCTGCGCGACTGGCTGCGCGAGGCCGGCGTGCGCTGGGGCCGCGATGGCGAGCAGCGCGCACGGCTGGGCCTGCCGGCCGAGCCGGCCTTTACCTGGCGCCAGGGGCTGGACCGCCTGCTGCTGGGCTTCGCTGCACCGCCGCAGCTGGCCGGCGACCGCGCGCCCTTGCTTGGCGAGCACTGGCCGCTGGATGCGCTGGAAGGCGCGCGCGGGCAGTTGCTCGGGCGATTGGTGGACTTCGTCGAGCGACTCGGCAGCCTGGCCGATCAACTGGCTAGGCCGCGCCCGCTGGCCGAGTGGGCGGATGACCTGCAAGTGCTGATCGATACGCTGTTCGACGAGCGCGAGGCCGGCGAGACGCTGCTGCTGCTCTCCCAGGCCTGCGCCGCCCTGCGCGATCAGGCCCAGGCCGCCGACCTCACCCGGCCCATCGAGCTGGAACTGGTGCACCAGCAGCTCAGCGCCGCGCTGCAGCAGGGCGGCGGCGCTTCGGGCTTTCTCACCGGCGCGGTGACCTTCTGCACCATGGTGCCGATGCGCAGCCTGCCGTTCCGCGTGGTCTGCCTGCTCGGCCTGGACGATGGCGCCTTCCCGCGGCGCACGCCGCCGTCGGGCTTCGACCTGATCGGCCGGCATCCGCGCCGTGGCGACCGGGCGCGGCGCCTCGACGACCGCTACCTGCTGCTGGAGACGCTGCTCTCGGCGCGCCAGGCGCTGTACCTGTCCTATGTCGGCCGTGACCCGCGCGACAACGCCGTGCTGCCGCCCTCGGTGCTGCTCAGCGAGGTGCTCGAGGCAGTGGCCATGACTGCCGTGCCGGCCGACGGGGCGCGGCCGGTCAGCCAGAAGATCCTCATCGCGCATCCGCTGCAGCCGTTCTCGCCGCGTAATTTCGGCGAAGCGCCCTGTGCCGGCTATTCGCTGCCCTGGTTCCGCGCCGCCCAGCGCCTGGCCGAGCCACCACAGGCGCAGGCGCAACCCTTCGCCAGTCTGCTTGCCGAACCCGATGAGGCCTGGCTGACTATCGAGCCGTCGCAGCTGCTGCAGTGCTTCCGCCACCCGGCGCGCTTCCTGCTCGAACAGCGCCTCGGTCTGCGCCTGGCCGATGATCAGGAATCGCTTGCCAGTGATGAGCCGTTCGATCTGGAAATGCCGGCCTGGAACGGCCTGCGCCGCCTGTCGCTGCAAGCGATGGAACAGGGCTGGAGCGACGAGGAGGAGCGGCGCATGGCCTGCGCGGCGGGCTGGCTGCCCACCGGCGAGCTGGGCCAGGCGCTGTGGGGCAAACTGCGCGGACCTGTGCGTGCCTTTGCACCGCGGCTGTTCGAACTGCGCCCGGACGCCGTGCCCGAGCCGCTGCCGGTGGACATTACCCTGGCCGGCGTGCGCATACATGGCTGGCTCGACGGCGTGACGCCGGGCGGGCTGTTCGGCTGGAAGCTCGGCCGCCTCGGCGAATGGGACCTGCCGCCGTTCTGGCTACGCCACCTGCTGCTCAACCTGTGCGCCACGCCCGGCATCGAGCGCCACAGCCTGATGCTTTCGCCGGCCGGTGATTGGCAGCTGGGGCCGCTGGCCAATGCCGCCGAGCTGCTGGAGCCCTGGCTGGTGGCCTACCGCAGCGCGATCCGCGAGCCGCTGCCGTTGCTGCCGCGTAGCAGCCATGCCTTCGCCAAGGGCTATCGCAAGCCGGCCCGCGGCAGTGAACCGCTCGACTGCGCCCGCAAGCGCGCCCGAGAGGCCTGGCTCGGCGCCGAGTTCAGTCCCATCGCCGCCGAGGCCGAAGACCCCTGGAACGCCTTGGCCTTCCGCGATCGCGATCCGCTGGACGAGCGTTTCGAAACCCTGGCCGAACAGCTGATCGGCCCAGCCCTGGATGCCCTGGCCGATGAGGAGCAGGAAGAATGAAACTCGACCTCCTCGACTCCCCCTTCGACGGCCGCTCGCTGATCGAAGCCAGCGCCGGCACCGGCAAGACCTGGACGCTCACCGCGCTCTATGCGCGTCTGCTGCTGGAGCGGCAGTTGTCCGTAGGGCAGATTCTGGTGGTCACCTACACCACCGCCGCCACCGCCGAGCTGCGCGAGCGCATCCGCGCGCGACTGGCCGATCTGCTGGCGGTTTATGACGGCACGCCGAGCAGCGATGACTTCCTCAATCGCCTGCACGCCCGCTACCCGGACGAAGCCTCGCGGCGGCGCCTGCTGCTCGCCGTGCACGGTTTCGACGAGGCGGCGATCTTCACCATCCACGGCTTCTGCCAGCGCGCCCTGCAGGACGCCGCCTTCGAGGCCGGCGGCGACTTCGACAGCGAGCTGACCGCCGATGACCGCGAGATCATCGACGCGCTGCTCGCCGATGCCTGGCGCAGCGAGCTGGCCGATGCCGACCCGGCCTGGGCGCGTTTCCTCGCCAAGAGCCGGATCACACCCGTGTGGCTGCGCCAGCGGCTGCGCAGTCATCTGGGCAAGCCCTATCTGCGCGTCGAGCCGCAGGGAGGCGTGGTGGCGGCCGATCTGCGCCCGGTCGAGGCGGCCTGGCAGCGTGCCGCGGCGCTCTGGCAGGAAGCGGGCGCTTCCTGGGTCGCAGCGCTTTCGGGCCACGGCGGCCTCAGTCAGAGCACCCACAAGAGCATCAAGTTTTCCTCTTGGCAGGCGGAACTGGATGCGTATTTCGCCGATCCGGCGACAATGTTCGACCTCCCCGAGGGTGCGGCGAAGTTCGGCGTCCGTGCACTGAGCAAGGCCTGCAAGAAGGGCCATGACGCGCCGGTGTGCGAGCTGGCCCATGCGCTGGATGAACTGGCGGATCAGGTCGCCGAGGCACTGCCGGCCGGCAAGCAGCGGTTGATCGCGCTGCAGGTCGCGCTGCTCGAGCGGCTCGATCGCGAGCTGCCCGAGCGCAAGGCGGCGCAGCGGCTGCTGGCCTTCGACGACCTGCTCAATCGTCTGGATCAGGCGCTGCGGGGGCCGGTCGGCAAGGACCTGGCGGCCTCGCTGCGCGCCACCTATCCGCTGGCGCTGATCGACGAGTTCCAGGACACCGACCCGATCCAGTACGCCATCTTCGACCGCATCTACGCCAAGGGCCGTGATGCCTCGCTGTGCTTCGTCGGCGACCCCAAGCAGGCGATCTACGCCTTTCGCGGCGCGGACCTGGCCACTTACATGACGGCCAAGCAACAGGCCGATCGCGAGCCCTTCAACCTGCCGACCAACTACCGCTCGACGCCCGAGCTGATCGCCGCGCTCAACCAGCTGTTCGACCATCCGCAGCCGTTCGCCCAACCCGACCTGCGTTATCCAGCGGTAGGCGCGGCCGACAAGCCGCGCGCTCGCCTGCGGCTGCTGGAGGAAGGCGGGGCGGCGCCGCTGTCGCTGGTCTGGCTCGGCGACGATCCGCTGGGCAAGGGCGAGGCCGCACAACTGGCGGCGAGCGACACGGCGCGACGCATCGCCGTGCAGCTGGCTGGCGCCGCCGAGGGCCGCGCCGGCTTCGAGCAGGGCGACCGGTTCACCCCACTCAAGGGCGGCGATATCGCCGTGCTGGTGGCCAATCACCGCCAGGCCGGGATGATCGCCGACGAGCTGGCCGCGCGTGGCGTGCCCAGCGTGCGTCGCGGGCGCGACAGCGTCTGGCGCAGCGAGGAGGCCGCCGAACTGGCCGCGGTGCTCGCCGCCTATGCCGAGCCGGGACGCGAGGGTCTGCTGCGGCATGCCCTGGCGACGCGCCTGCTGGGTCGCAGCGCCGCCGATCTCGCCCGCTGCCAGGATGACCAGCATGAATGGGACGCCGAGCGCGAAGCCGCCGAGCGCTATCACCAGCTCTGGCAACAGCAGGGCTTCATGCGCGTGTTCCGCGCCTGGCTCGACGAGCAGGCGGTGGCCGAACGCCTGCTGGCGCGGGTGGATGGCGAACGGCGGTTGACCAACCTGCTGCATCTGGGTGAGTTGCTGCAGGCCGAGAGCCTGCTGCGTCCCGGGCTCGAGCCGCTGCTTGCCTGGTTCAATGCCCAGCGCGGCAGCGAAGGCGCCGGTGAGGAAGCGCTGCTGCGCCTGGAAAGCGATGCCGAACGGGTGCAGATCGTCACCATCCACACCAGCAAGGGGCTGGAATACCCGCTGGTGTTCTGCCCTTTCCTCTGGGATGGCAAGCTGCTCGGCAAGAACCGCGACAGTGCCCGTTGTCACGATGCCGATGGCCAGCCGCTGCTGGACCTGGGCAGCGGCGAGCTGGAGGACAATCTCGAACGCGCCCGTCAGGAGGTGTTCGCCGAACAGCTGCGGCTGGCCTACGTTGCGCTGACCCGCGCCCGTGACCGGCTCTGGCTGCATTGGGGGCCGGTCAACCTGTGCAAGCCGAAGAAGGACGGCAGCCTGGCCGATGAAGGCCTGCACAGCAGCGCGCTGGCCTGGCTGCTGCACGGCCGGGATCTCCCTGGCGAGCACCCCTTGAGCGAGCTGGGCAATCATCTGGCGGACCTCAATGGCGGAAGCCTGCGCCTGGCCATCGAGCGCCTGGTCGCCACGAGCGACGGGCGCATGGCCTGCCTGCCGCTCGAGTCGCGTGAGGCCAGCACCCAGGGCAGCGGCCGCGCAGCGCCGCCCGAGCACCTGGCGCAGCTCAACCGCAGCCTCTACAGCGCCTGGCGCATCGGCAGCTTCTCCGGCCTCGCCGCCGGCATGCACATGGAAGCGCCGGACCGCGACGCCCTGGCGATGCCCGATGCCGGCGAGCCGGGCAGCGGCTTCTTCGCCTTCCCACGCGGCGCTCGGGCCGGTACCTGTCTGCATGCCATCCTCGAGGACTGGGCGCGGGGCAAGGGCGAGCTGGATGCGCTGGTCGAGCCGGCGCTCAAGGCCTACGGCCTGCCGCTGGAATGGAAGGAGATCGCCACGGCGCATCTGCAAAAGGTGCTGGAAACCGATATGGATGGCGCCGGCCTCACCCTCGCCGCGCTGCAATCGGCCAGACGCCTGCCGGAACTGGGCTTTACCTTCCCGGTGCGGGATCTGGACGTGGCGCGCCTGCGCGCCTTGCTGACCGACCCGGCCAACGGGCTGGCCGCACCGCTGCGCGAGGCCGCAGCGCGGCTGGAATTCGACAGCCTCAAGGGCTTTCTCAAGGGCTTTATCGACCTGACCTTCGAGCACGGCGGCCGCTGGTACATCGCCGATTACAAGTCCAACTGGCTCGGCCCGGACGCCAGCTACTACGGCGGCGAGCGGCTGCTGCAGGCGCTGGCGGGCGAGCACTACTACCTGCAATACCTGATCTACCTGGTGGCGCTGCGCCGCTTCCTGCGCCAGCGCCTGGCGGATTTTCGCGACGAGCAGCTGGGCGGCGCCTTCTACCTGTTCCTGCGCGGCATGCCCGAGGCCGGCGTTTACTTCGCGCGGCCGGACGATGCGCTGCTCGATGCGCTGGATCGACTGTTCGAGGAGGGACGGTGATGGTGCGCTTTGGCGGTCTTGGCCGCGAGAATGGGCGTGGCAGCGCTTACCTGCCGACCAGGAGCGATATATGACCCTTGCCGATCTGCCCCTCGCCCCGCTGGAGCGCGCCTTTGTCGCCAGCCTGCAGCGCCTGGAACCGCAGGCGCCCGAAGCGGTGCTGCTCGCCGCCGCGCTGTGCTGCGAGGCGCTGGCGTCGGGTGACGTCTGTCTGCCGCTGGCGCGCCTGGCTGGCAGGCGGCCCTGGCCCGATGTCGATCTCAGCCTGCCGGCGCTGTCCGTCTGGCGCGCACAGCTCGAAGCCTCTTTGTTGGTCGGGACACCAGACGACTATGCGCCGCTGACCCTGGTCGGCGAGCGTCTCTACCTGGCCCGCTACCAGGCCTACGAACAGCAGCTGGCCGAACAGCTGCTGGCCCGCGCCGGCGATGCGCCCGAGGTGGACGAAGTCCGGCTCGCCGAGAGCCTGGCGCGGCTGTTCGCCTTCAACCAGCAGCGTCCCGACTGGCAGCGCCTGGCCGCTGCGCAGGCGGTACGCCGGCGCCTGGCGGTGATTTCCGGCGGGCCCGGCACCGGCAAGACCACCACCGTGGTGCGCCTCTTGGCGGCGCTGCTCGAGCAGCCCGGCGGCGAACGTCTGGCCATCGGCCTCGCTGCACCCACCGGCAAGGCCGCCGCGCGCATGGCCGAAGCGATCCGCAACGCCAAGGCCGAGCTGCCGGTCAGCGATGCGGTGAAAGAGGCCCTGCCGGACGAGGCGCGGACCCTGCACCGCCTGCTCGGCAGCCGCGGCGACAGTCCGCGTGTGCGCCATGACGCGGCCAACCCGCTGGCGCTGGACGTGCTGGTGGTGGACGAGGCGTCGATGGTCGACCTGGCGCTGATGGCCAAGCTGGTCGCCGCGCTGCCGCCGAAGGCGCGGCTGATCCTGCTCGGCGACAAGGATCAGCTGGCCGCCGTGGAGGCCGGCGCGGTGTTCGCCGAACTCTGCGAAGGCCGCGGTTTCGATGCCCGGGCGGCAAGCGAGCTGGAGCGCATCACCGGCCAGCCCGTGCCGGTCGAGATGCCGCGCTCGCGCCTCGGCGATGCGGTGGTGCTGCTCACCCACAGCCATCGCTTCGCCGGCGACAGCGGCATCGGCGAGCTGGCGCGGCGGATCAACGCCGGCGATGCCAGGGGCACCGTCGCGCTGCTGCAGGAAGGTCGTGCGGATCTCGCCTGGAACGCGGCGCCCAGCGCGACCGCCTTGATCGAGCGGCTGGAGCAGGGCTACGCGCCCTATCTGCAGGCCGCGCGGCAGGGCGATCCAGGCGCGGCGTTCGAGGCCTTCAACGGTTTCCGGGCGCTGACTGCGCAACGCGAGGGTCCGTTCGGCGTGACCGGCATCAACGAGGCGCTGGAAACACGCTTCAGGCGTCGCCTCGGCGTGCCGGCCCGCGAGCGCTGGTATCCCGGCCGTGCGGTGATGGTCCGGCAGAACGACTACGCGCTGGGGCTGTTCAACGGCGATATCGGCCTGTGCCTGAAAACCGAGCAGGGCCTGCGGGTGTTCTTCGAAGGGGATGAGGGCTATCGCGGCTTCGCCCCGGCGCGGTTGCCAAGCCATGACAGCGCCTTCGCCATGACCGTGCACAAGAGCCAGGGCTCGGAATTCACCGAGGTGCTGCTGGCCTTGCCGGATCAGCCGAGCCCGCTGCTGACCCGCGCGCTGTGCTACACCGGCATCACCCGTGCCAAGCGCCGGGTGGAGATCTGGGCGCTGCCGGCACGGCTGGCCGAAGCGGTCAGCACCCGTGCCGAGCGCGCCGCCGGACTGGCCGAGCGGCTTGCACTACCTGAGGGCACCAGCCGCGCCAGCGAGACGTTACCCAGCGCCAGGCCGGCCGACCCCCAAGGTGATCAGCTCAGCCTGTTCTGAGCGTGCACTGCTGCTCGAAGCCGGCACGTTCGCGGCGCATCGCCACCTGTTTCGTGAAGCGGTTGTGGGTATGGCGCAAGGAATTCTGTTCCGATGCGCGTTCGCCAAAAGCCGACCGGGACTTGCGATGAGAACCTTCTTCCTTCTGCTATGGGGCCTGCTCAGCCTGACGATCAGCACCGCGGCGCTGCGCGCGGTGTGGCTCGAGCCCTCGCTGGCCAGCGGCTTCGCGCTGCTGCTGGTGGTCTATTACATCGTCTGCTTCTTCCAGCTTATCCGCGCCGCCTACCTGCCCTGGGGACTGCTGGGCGCCTACCGGCGCAGTGGCTACTGGCTGTGCCTGATCCTGCTGCCGCTGACGCTGATCCCGCTGCACGCGGCATATCAGATTTGGGAGCAGGGTGGTTACGTCGCTGCCGAGGCCTCGCTGCACACCGAGTGGCTGCACCTGCTGCTCGGCTGGCTGCAGGACGTCCTCGGTTATCTGGGGCCGCTGCTGGTGCTTGCTGCGCTGGGCATCGGCCTGGCGCTGATGCTGCTGCGTCTGTTGCGTGGACAGGTCGCGCGCTGATCAGCCGTTCAGCAGGGTGAGCACCAGCGGCAGGCTGGCCGCGGCCAGCAGGGTCTGCAAGGTGATGATGCCGGCCATCAGATGACTGTCGCCGCCGAGCTGGCGGGTGAGCACATAGGCAGTAGGGGCGGTGGGCAGGGCAAAGAACAGCACCAGGATGGTCGTTTCCATTGGTGGCAAGCCGAGTACCCGCGCCACAGCGTAGGCCAGCAGTGGCACGGCGAGCAGACGTACCGCGCAGTTCCAGCCCAGCGCCGGGATTTCCCCGCCCAGTTCCTGCGGCTTGAGCGCCGCGCCGACGCAGAGCAGGCCCAGTGGCAGGCTGGCTGCGGCCAGCAGGCCGAGGAGTCGCTCGGTGCCGCCCGGCAATCCCAGCCCGGACAGGTTCACCAGCGCGCCGGTCAGGCAGGCCAGGATCAGCGGGTTCTTCGCGATCGGCAGCAGCAACCCACGCACGCTGACGCCGCGTTCGGCGGTCAGCGCCCAGACCGACATGACATTTACCGTGGGCACCATCAAGGCCAGCATCAGTGCGGCCAGTGCCAGGCCTTCCTTGCCGAACAGGCTGCCGACCGCCGCCAGCCCGAGGTAGGTGTTGAAACGCAGCACGCCCTGGGTGATTGCGCCGAAGCGGCCAGCGGACCAGCCGCGCAGGCGCTTCATCAGCAGCAGGGCGATCCACGCGAGGCCAAGGCCGAGCATCACCGCGCCGGCCAGCTGCGGCAGGGCAGGGTTGTCCAGCGGCGCGGTGGCCAGGCTGCTGAACAGCAGCGCTGGAAACAGGACGAAGTAGTTGATGCGTTCGGCGCCTGGCCAGAACTCCACGCTGGGAAAGGCACGCAAGCGCAGAAAATAGCCGGCAACGATAAGAGCGAAGAGGGGCCAGAGGGCCAGCAGAAGGGCTGTCACGGATACATCCAGCTATGCATGTGAAAGGGATCTTCAATGCTGGAAACGTCCAGTGCAAGTCTCCTGTCCAAGCTGTCGGGTTCATGCAGAGGTTACGCCGGTCGGACTGTCGTCAATTCAGTAGTGGCCTGGTGATATCATTTTGATCGCTGAAACGACGGGCCACCGATGCCACATACCACCGACTACTCCTCCACCGAGGGCTTGCGCGATACGCCCTATGGCCGGCAACTGCATGCCGGCTTTCGGTTGCTGTGCTTCAAGCCGGCGCTGGAGCGGGAGTTTCGGCATTACCTGGACCGGCACGCCCGGGCCTCGCAGCGCCTTGCCGCGCTGCTGCTGATTCTCGTCGTCTCCGGCTATCTGTACTGCGAGCTGCGGCTGTTCGATCTGGGCGGCACGGGTTGGCTGACGACGCTGACCCTGTTGCGGGGCCTGCAGATTCTTCCAGGCGTCGCCGTGCTGGTGCTGACATTCTACAGCCGCAGGTTTCGCGCGCAGGCCAACCGGGTTTTTCCGGTATTGCTGGTGTCGGTCGGCATTCTCGCTGCACTGATCGACATCCGTTTCGAAGCGCTTCAAACCGAGCTGAACTTCCGCTACGGCGCGGGCCTGCTGATCGTCAGCTCATTCTTCTTTCTTGGCGTGACCTTCTGGTGGGCGTTGCTGTGCGCGGTACTGATCGTGCTGGCCGATGTGTTCATGGCCAGTCTGATCCTTCCGGCCGAGCGGATGCCGGAGCACTGGATCGCGGTCAGCTACTACGTACTGCTGCTGATCATCGGTGCCATCAGTCGCTACGTGCACGAGTATTCGCAGCGGGAACAGTTTCTGATGCGCAAGCTGCTGGGCTGGGTCGCCGAGCACGATGCCCTGAGCGGTCTGGCCAATCGGCGCAGCCATGACCTGGCGCTGCGTCAGCGGGTCGCCCAGGCGCGCCGGGACCGCCGGCCGCTAAGCCTGCTGTTGCTCGATCTGGATGACTTCAAGGCCTACAACGACAAGTTCGGTCATCCGGCCGGTGATGCCTTGATCCGCACCTTTGGTGAACTGCTGGCCGGCTATGCGCGGCGACCGCTGGATCAGGCCGCGCGGGTGGGCGGCGAGGAGTTCGCGCTGCTGCTGTACAACTGCGACAATGCCGCGGCCCAGCGTATTGCGCGACAGCTGATCAGCGCATTGGCTGCGCTCGACATCAGGCACCCGCAGGACGCCATCGCGCGGGTGGGGGTCAGCATCGGTATCGCCACGTTGCAGCAAGGGCAGCAGCCCGAGCAGCTCTACCATTGCGCCGATACCGCGTTGTACCAGGCCAAGACCAGCGGCAAGAATCGCTTCGCGGTGGCGGCGGCGCAGCCGCGTTCGGACCTGCCGGATCGCTAGCCGCTCGCGTCAGCGGCGCGGTGGTACCGAGCGGGTGCGGCCGCTGCCATCGATGGCGACGAAGACGAACACCGCTTCGGTGACCTTGCGCCATTCGCTGGACAGCGGATCGTCGCTCCAGACTTCCACCAGCATGCGGATCGAGCTGCGCCCGACCTCCAGCGTCTGGGTATAGAAGGACAGCTGCGCGCCGACCGCCACCGGAACCATGAACGCCATGCGATCGATGGAAACCGTCGCGACCCGCCCGGCTGCCACGCGGCTGGCCATTGCGGTGCCGGCCAGATCCATCTGCGACACCAGCCAACCGCCGTAGATATCGCCGAAACCGTTGGTTTCGCGCGGCAATGCGGTGAGCTGCAGGGCCAGGTCGCCCTGCGGAATCGGATCTTCCTGTTCGTACTCTTTCATTCGGTCTGACTCGCGGCGCGATTGTTGTTTTGGCGCGAAATGCCCGTACTAGCGCGGGCGACGGCGCCGAGTATAGCGGCTGTGCAGTCGCACAGCGACCGCGGCCGGTCAATGCGCCGCTCCGTAATCAGATTGTCACACTTGCTTCATAGAGTGTTCACACGGCCTGCAGATACTGGCCCCCGTTCCAACACACTCGAGCACACACCTGCTAGGAGCAAGGTATGAAACTGAATCGTTTGATGGCGGCCCTGACCTTTGTAGCCGCTGGCGTTGGCGCTGCAAGCGCGGTCGCTGCTGTAGACCCGGCCCTGCCGAGCTACCAGAAGACCTCCGGTGTATCCGGCAACCTGTCCAGCGTTGGCTCCGACTCCCTGGCCAACCTGATGACCCTGTGGGCCGAAGAGTTCAAGCGCAGCTATCCGAACGTCAACATTCAGATCCAGGCTGCCGGTTCCTCCACTGCGCCGCCCGCTCTGACCGAAGGCACCTCCAACATGGGCCCGATGAGCCGCCCCATGAAGGACAACGAGATCCAGGCCTTCGAAGAAAAGTATGGCTACAAGCCGACGGCCGTTCCGGTGGCCATCGACGCCCTGGCGGTGTTCGTGCACAAGGACAACCCGATCAAGTCGCTGGATATCGAACAGGTCGACGCCATCTTCTCCAGCACCCGCCTGTGCGGTGGCGAGAAGGACATCAAGACCTGGGGTGATCTGGGCATGACCGGCGAATGGTCCAACAAGCCGATCCAGCTGTTCGGTCGTAACTCGGTATCCGGTACCTACGGCTACTTCAAGGAAGAAGCCCTGTGTAAAGGCGACTTCAAGTCCAACGTCAACGAGCAGCCGGGTTCCGCTTCGGTGGTGCAGTCGATCTCCAGCACCCTGAACGCCATCGGTTACTCCGGCATCGGCTACAAGACCTCCAGCGTCCGTGCCGTACCGCTGTCCAAGGGCGGCGAAGCCTTCGAGGCGAGCGAAGAGAATGCTCTGGCCGGCAAGTTCCCGCTGGCGCGCTTCTTCTACGTCTACGTCAACAAGGCGCCGAACAAGCCGCTGAGCCCGATCGATGCCGAGTTCCTGAAGCTGGTGCTTTCCAAGCAGGGCCAGGAAGTGGTGGTCAAGGACGGCTACATCCCGCTGCCGAAGAAGGTGGTCGACAAGACCATGACGGATCTGGGTCTCAACTGAGCGCAGATGCCCGCCTTGCGATAGTTATCGCGAGCTGAGCAGACGCCCGCCACGCTTACGCGTTGGCGGGCGTCGTCGTGTCACCTCTATGTAATTTTTCTGTCACACGGCTGCAGTAAATTAGGCGCCGAACCGGCCACCAGGCCCGGAAGAGGCTCGCGCCAACGCGGCGCGGCGGTTTAAACGGCCTGAGTGGCCAGGACCCTCGCATGAACGATATCGAGACCATGAGCGCGAATTCCGATGTGCAACGGCTGGACTTCAACACGCCGGCGCTGCAGCGCAAGCGTCGCATCCGCGCGCTGAAAGACCACCTGGCGCGCTGGTACGTATCCATCGGCGGCCTGGCGGTGCTGGGTGCCATCACCCTGATCTTTTTCTATCTGGCGCAGGTCGTGCTGCCGATGTTCCAGGGCGCCGAACTGGAAAGCCGCGCGGTCCAGCAGCCGGCCTGGCTGGCTGATGCCGGCGAGCCGCTGCTGCTGACCATCGAGGAGCAGAACCAGGTCGCCATGCGCCTGGGCAGTGACGGTCAGGCGCGCTTCTTCGGCTTGCGCGACGGTGCACTGCTGTCGAGCAAGGCGCTGCCGCTGCCCGAAGGCAGCCGCATCGTCTCGGTGGGCCAGGACACGCCCGGTACGCGTCGACTGGTGCTGGGCCTGGATAATGGCCAGGCGCTGGTGGTCGAGCACAACTACAAGCTCACCTATCCGAACAACCAGAAGACCATCACGCCGGAGCTGGCCTACCCGTTCGGCGAAGAGCCGTTGCAGCTCGATCCGGAAGGTCGCGCCATTGACCGTGCGGCCATCAGCATGAACGGCAAGACGCTGCTGGTTGCCGGCGCCACGGGCACCACTCTGCATGCCCAGCGCATCGCCAGCAGCGAGAACCTGCTGACCGGCGAGGTGACCCTCGAGCAGGAGCGCCTCAACCTGCCGCAGATGGCCGAGCCGATTCGCCAGCTGCTGATCGACCCGCGGCATATGTGGCTCTACGCGATCAGTGGCAAGGCCAGCGCGGATGTCTTCGACCTGCGCCGCAAGCAGCTCAACGGCCGCTACAAGCTGGTCGGCGATGGCAGCGAGATCACCAGCGTCAGCCCGTTGCTGGGCGGCATCTCGCTGATGGTCGGCGACTCCAGGGGCACCATCGGCCAATGGTTCATGGTGCGCGCGGCCGATGGCCAGGCCGAACTGAAGAACGTGCGCAACTTCAAGCTGGGCAGCAGCCCGATCCGCCAGATCCTCCCGGAAGAGCGCCGCAAAGGCTTCCTCGCGCTGGATGACAGCGGCAACCTAGGCGTATTCCACAGCACCGCCCATCGCACGCTGGTCAAGGAGCAGGTCGCCGAAGGCACCGCCCTGGCCGCCATGTCGCCTCGCGCTACCCGTCTGCTGGTGGAGTCGCAGCAGGGCCTGCAGCGTTTCGTCATCGACAACCCGCACCCGGAGATCTCCTGGAGCGCGCTGTGGGGCAAGGTCTGGTACGAGAGCTACCCGGAGCCGGATTACGTCTGGCAGTCGACGTCGGCCAACAGTGATTTCGAACCCAAGCTGAGCCTTGCGCCGCTGGCGTTCGGCACGCTCAAGGCCGCCTTCTACGCGATGCTGCTGGCGGCACCGCTGGCGATCTGTGCGGCGTTCTACACCGCCTACTTCATGGCGCCCAGGCTGCGCAGCAAGGTCAAGCCGGTCATCGAGCTGATGGAAGCGCTGCCAACGGTGATTCTCGGTTTCTTCGCCGGCCTGTTCCTCGCGCCGTTCCTGGAGAACCACCTGCCTGGCATCTTCGCCCTGCTGCTGTTGATGCCGGTGGGCATCCTGTTTGCCGCCTGGACCTGGAGCCGCCTGCCGCAGAGCGTGCGCCTTGCCGTGCCGGATGGCTGGGAAGCCGTGCTGCTGATCCCGGTGATCCTGCTGGTCGGCTTCGGCTCGCTGGAGATCAGCGGGCACCTGGAGAACTGGTTCTTCGGCGGTGACATGCGCCTGTGGCTGTCCAATGACATGGGCATTCCGTTCGACCAGCGCAACGCCCTGGTGATCGGCCTGGCAATGGGCTTCGCGGTGATCCCGACCATCTATTCGATCGCCGAGGACGCCGTGTTCAGCGTGCCGCGCAGCCTGACGCTGGGCTCGCTGGCCCTGGGCGCGACGCCCTGGCAGACGCTGACCCGCGTGGTGCTGCTGACCGCCAGCCCGGGCATCTTCTCGGCGCTGATGATCGGCATGGGTCGCGCGGTGGGCGAGACGATGATCGTGCTGATGGCCACCGGCAACACGCCGATCATGGAAGCCAACATCTTCGAAGGCATGCGCACCCTGGCCGCCAACGTCGCGGTGGAGATGCCCGAATCCGAAGTCGGCGGTACCCATTACCGTGTGCTGTTCCTCGCCGCGATGGTGCTGCTGATGTTCACCTTCGTGATGAACACCCTCGCCGAGCTGATTCGTCAGCGTCTGCGTGGCAAGTACGCCAGCCTGTAAACCAGATTTCGCAAAAGGTATCGATCCGTGAAAAAGGATTCGTTGAACAGCTGGGTCAAGAGCGGCACACCCTGGATCTGGATGAACGCCGGTGCGGTGTCCATCGCCGTGATCATGACCCTGGGGCTGCTGGCGATCATCGCCGTGCGTGGTCTGGCGCACTTCTGGCCGGCCGACGTGATCGTCGCCGACTACAGCATGCCGGGCGCCGAGATGCGCGTGCTGGCCGGTGAGGTGGTGCAGGCCGAGGAAGTGCCCCGTGCACGTCTGGCTGCCAGCGGACTGCCGGTGAATGTCGAGGGCGGCGAGTTCATGACCCGCGAGCTGCTCAAGGTCGGCAACCGCGAGGTGTACGGCGCCGACTTCTCCTGGGTAGTCGGTGAGTGGCTGAGCAACCAGCGCAAGCCGGCCGAGCTGGTGGTGCTGGAGCGTCGCGAGTGGGGCAACTTCTACGGCTATCTGCTCAACGTCAAGGAAGCCGGCCAGCTGGTCGCCGAGGGCGATGCCGCCTGGGGCGAGCTGCAGCGCCGCATCGATCGGGTCGACGAACTGCATGCGCAGATCGCGCGTATCGAGAAGGTGGAGATCGGGCGTATCAACCACGGCCTCGAACGCCTGCGTCTGAAGACCCGCAAGCTGGAGCTGGACGATCGCCTGGACGCTGTCGCCCAGGCCGATCTGGATGCCGAGCGCGCCCAGTGGGACGCCGAGTACCGGGTGCTGGAAGACAAGCTGATCGCCCTGCAGCAGCAGTTCAACCGCGACAGCATCACCGTGCGCACCGCCGACGGCCGCGAGCAGGAGATCACCCTCGGCAAGGTGGTGCGGGCGTTCCAGCCCAATGCCATGTCGACGCCGCAGAAGCTGATGTTCTACTTCGCCAAGCTGTGGGAGTTCGTCAGCGACGAGCCGCGTGAGGCGAACACCGAAGGCGGCGTGTTCCCGGCGATCTTCGGCACCGTGCTGATGACCCTGATCATGGCGGTGATCGTCACCCCGTTCGGTGTGATCGCCGCGGTCTACCTGCGCGAGTACGCCAAGCAGGGCCTGCTGACCCGCATCATCCGCATCGCGGTGAACAACCTCGCCGGTGTGCCGTCGATCGTCTACGGCGTGTTCGGTCTGGGCTTCTTCGTCTACGTGCTGGGCGGCTCGCTGGACCGCCTGTTCTACCCGGAAGCGGCGCCGGCACCGGTGTTCGGCACGCCGGGCCTGATGTGGGCCTCGCTGACCCTGGCCATCCTCACCCTGCCGGTGGTGATCGTCGCCACCGAGGAAGGCCTGGCGCGCATCCCGCGGATGATCCGCGAAGGCTCGCTGGCCCTTGGTGCGACCAAATCCGAGACGCTGTGGAAGGTGGTGCTGCCGATGGCCAGCCCGGCGATGATGACCGGCCTGATCCTCGCCGTGGCGCGTGCCGCCGGTGAAGTGGCGCCGCTGATGCTGGTCGGTGTGGTCAAGCTGGCACCGAACCTGCCGCTCAACGGCAACTACCCTTACCTGCATCTGGATCAGAAGATCATGCACCTGGGCTTCCACATCTACGACGTCGGCTTCCAGAGCCCCAACGTCGAAGCGGCGCGGCCGCTGGTCTATGCCACCGCACTGCTGCTGGTACTGGTGATCGCCACGCTCAACTTCAGCGCGATCTACATTCGCAACCACCTGCGCGAGAAGTACAAGGCGCTGGATCACTAATTGAAGCGGCGAGTTCAAGCCAGCGGCCTCGGGAGAACGAGGCGCTGGCCTGGACTTGCAGCCTGTAGCTTGCAGCTGGCAGCTGCGAACGGAGCGAACACATGCAAACCAACACGCATTCCATCGATATCTCGGCCCTCGGTCGTGACAAGCGCAGCCTGAACCTGGCCAAAGAGCCGGTGGCCATCGAAGTGCCGGATCTGAGCCTGTACTACGGCCAGAAGCAGGCGTTGTTCAACGTCAGCATGAACATCCCGCGCCAGCGCGTGACCGCCTTCATCGGTCCGTCCGGCTGTGGCAAGTCGACCCTGCTGCGCTGCTTCAACCGGATGAACGATCTGGTCGACGGCTGCCGCATCGAAGGCGCGATCAACCTCGACGGCACCAACATCTACCGCAAGGGCGAGGACGTGGCCGACCTGCGCCGCCGCGTCGGCATGGTGTTCCAGAAGCCCAACCCGTTCCCCAAGAGCATCTACGAGAACGTGGTCTACGGCCTGCGCATCCAGGGCATCAAGCAGAAGCGCGTGCTCGACGAAACCGTCGAGTGGGCGCTCAAGGGCGCGGCACTGTGGGAGGAGGTCAAGGATCGTCTGCACGAGTCTGCCCTCGGCCTCTCCGGTGGTCAGCAGCAGCGCCTGGTGATCGCCCGCACCATCGCCGTGCAGCCGGAAGTGCTGCTGCTCGACGAACCAAGCTCGGCCCTCGACCCGATCTCCTCGCTGAAGGTCGAAGAGTTGATCTACGAGCTCAAGGCCAAGTACACCATCGTCATCGTCACCCACAACATGCAGCAGGCCGCGCGGGTGTCCGACTACACGGCGTTCATGTACATGGGCAAACTGATCGAGTACGGCGACACCGATACGCTGTTCACCAACCCGGCCAAGAAGCAGACCGAAGACTACATCACCGGCCGCTACGGCTAGTCTGGCCATGTCAGAGCGCGCCAGGCGGCGTCGGCGGAACTTGCCGTACAAATCGTACTGTCTGCGTTCCGCCTCCTTGCCTGACACACTCTGCCAAAGCCCACACGGGCTTGCGTGGGATTCAATCTACCTGGGTGCGCTGCGCACCAGAGCCGCTTAGCGGCAGTCTCCTCGGAGCGAGAGCAATGATCAGCAAAGACAGCCACACCCAACACATTTCCCAGCAGTTCAACGCCGAGCTGGAGGAGGTGCGCAGCCACCTGCTGGCCATGGGCGGTCTGGTGGAGAAGCAGGTCAACGACGCGGTCACCGCGCTGATCCAGGCCGATTCGGGCCTCGCCCAGCAGGTGCGCGAGGTGGACGACCAGATCAACCAGATGGAGCGCAACATCGACGAGGAGTGCGTGCGCATTCTCGCCCGCCGTCAGCCAGCGGCCTCCGACCTGCGTTTGATCATCAGCATTTCCAAGTCGGTGATCGACCTCGAGCGCATCGGTGACGAGGCGACCAAGATCGCCCGCCGCGCCATCCAGCTGTGCGAGGAAGGCGAGTCGCCCAAGGGCTATGTCGAGGTGCGCCACATCGGCGACCAGGTACGCAAAATGGTGCAGGAAGCGCTCGACGCCTTCGCCCGCTTCGATGCGGACCTTGCGCTGTCGGTGGCGCAGTACGACAAGACCGTCGATCGCGAGTACAAGACCGCCCTGCGCGAGCTGGTCACCTACATGATGGAAGACCCGCGCTCGATCTCCCGCGTGCTCAGCGTGATCTGGGCGTTGCGCTCGCTGGAACGCATCGGCGACCACGCGCGCAACATCGCCGAACTGGTGATCTACCTGGTGCGCGGCACCGACGTGCGCCACCTCGGCCTGGCGCGCATGGCCGAGGAAGTGGAAGGCACCAAGGAGCGCTGACAGGCGCGCCGGTAGCGGTGGGCGCCAGCCCGCTGTCTGCGGATGCGCGTTGCGCTCAGCTGGCTATCAGCGCCTCGCTCAGGTAGTCGATCAGCGCCCGTGTCTTCGGCGGCAGGTGGTGATTCTGTCGCCACAGCAGCCAGGCCGCGCCCTGGTAGGAGCCGGTGTAGCGCCACTGCGGCAGCACTTCGCGCAGCTGCCCGTCGGCCAGCGCCTGGGCAGCGGTGAAATGCGGCAGGCAGGTGATGCCCAGGCCTGCCAGCGCCACCAGTAACCGGGCCTCGCTGTGGTTGCTGATGTAGCGACCGCGCACCGTCACCGTTTCCTGTTGCTCGCTGCGGCGCAGGTGCCAGCGATTGTCTCCCGCCGTTTCCCCCAGATACAGACAGCTGTGGCGCAGCAGGTCCTGCGGATGTTGCGGCTCGCCGTGGCGCTGCAGGTAGTCGGGGCTGGCGCAGAGCAGCTGGCGCACCGGCCCGAGCGGTTTGCCGGCCAGGCCTTCGGGTGGGTTGTCGGTGACCTGCACCAGCAGGTCGAAACCGTCCTCGATCAGGTCCGGGCTCTGGTCGCTGATCCGCAGCTGCACATCGACCTCGGGGTAGCGCTGGAGAAAGGCCGGCATCAACGGTCCGACAACGAACTTGCCATAGGCCTTCGGCACGCTCAGGCGCACCAGCCCGCGCGGGCTGCGCATCAGCCGCTCGCCGATGGCGACGGCGGCATCGGCCGCATCGAGCATGTCCCGGCAATGCTGGTAGAACTCCGCCCCGGCCTCGTTCAGCCGCAGCTGGCGTGTGGTGCGTTCCAGCAGGCGCAGCGCCAGGGTCTGCTCCAGCCGTGCCACCTGGCGGCTCACCGCCGACGGTGTGCTGCCCAGCAGGCGCGCGGCGCCGGAGAAGCTGCCGGCCTCGACCACCCGTACGAACACGGCCATGTAGGGCAGCAGGGCTGCGCTGTCATTCGTTCCCATGCGGAACAGGTCCTGTGCTGTTTCGCTGGATTATCGACCGCGGCGACAGGCCCGACAATCAGCGCCTGATCGTTGGTGCGGGGCTCGAACATGAAAGGTACGTTGAAACAGGGGCTGTGGCTGGCCGATGGCATGCTGCTGACGGTGGCGCTGATCTGGGGCAGCAGCTATGCGGTGGCCAAGCAGGCGCTGCTGTTCTATCCGGTGCTGGGTTTTCTGGCGATCCGCTTCGGCCTGACCTTTGTCCTGCTGCTGCCGCAACTGCGTGGCGCCGGTCGCCGGGCGCTGCGCCCCGGCCTGCCGCTGGGGCTGGTGATGCTGGCGATCTTTCTTTGCGAGACCTGGGGCGTGATGCTGACCAGTGCCAGCAATGCGGCGTTTCTGATCAGCCTGTGCGTGGTGATTACACCGTTCATGGAATGGTTGCTGCTGCGCCAGCGGCCGCACAACACGCTGTTCCTCGCCTGCGCGTTGTCGCTGGCGGGCGTCTGGCTGCTGACCGGCGGGCCGCAGCTGTCGCTCAATCTCGGCGATGCGCTGATGCTCGCTGCCGCCTTGCTGCGCGCGGTGCTGGTCTGCCTGACCCGGCGATTGACGGCCGGCCGGGAAATCCCGGCACTGGCGCTGACCGCGGTGCAGAGTGGAGTCGTCGCGGCGGGCTGCATCCTGCTCGGCGTGTCGCTGCCGGGCGGGCTGCCGGCGCTGCCGGTGGAGCCGGGCTTCTGGTTCGGCACGCTGTATCTGGTGCTGTTCGCCACGCTGTTCGCCATGTTCGCGCAGAACCGCGCGCTGGGGCGCAGCAGCGCAACGCGGGTGTCGCTGCTGATGGGCTCCGAACCGCTGTTCGGCGCGATCATCGCTGGTGTCTGGCTGGGTGAGCGGCTGGGGCCGATGGGCTGGGCGGGCGGGTTGCTGATCATGCTGGCAACGCTGTGCACCCTGGGCATCGGCCGCCAGCCGGCGCCGAGCACCGCCGGCGGTGGGGCGCCGGCCCGTGCCTAGCGTGCAGTCACGGTGAAGCGGCAGGCCGGTCAGCTCTGGCGCAGTTCGGCCTGCAGCTCGTCCAGCGTCGCCTGGCGCTCGCCGTCCTGCAGGCGGGCGCCGGGGTTGAGCGAGGACCACTCGGGATGCGCGCGACAGCGTTGCAGGGCTTCGGGCAGCTTGCCCTCGCGCCAGCCCTGATCCTGCGGCGTGGCCAGGCGGATCGCCTCGGTGGCGGCATGCCCCCGAGTCGCGAGCACGGCCAGCAGTTGACGCTGGCGCAGGGCTAGCAGGCGCAGTACGGCGTCGTCGACGCTCAGCTCGCGCTGCCCCTTGAGCTTGCCGAGCAGGCGATTGCCATAGTGCCGCGCGGTCTGCGCGCCGCCGCCGGCAATGGCGCCGAGCAGCGCCGCGGCGCCGAGGGTGATGCCGCCGACCATCAGGTCGACCCCGGCACCGGCCGCGGCACCTGCGGCCATGCCGCCGCCGATCTTCACGCCCAGCTGCTTGAGGGTTTCGGGGTTGAACAGGTCGTCGCCCCAGCGCCCGTCGAGCAGCGGCAGATCACTGGCCGCTGCATCGTCCTGGCGAAAGGCATACAGGCGCAGCAGCGCCTCGACGCAGCGCTGCTCGCGGCGGCGCACGGCATCGTGCAATTCACGAATGGCGCCGCGCTCCAGTTCCGGCTGTGCGGCCACGCTGCGTCGGCAGGCGGCGACATCCACCAGCAGTTCGGCGATCAGTCGCTGGCCGCTGGCCAGGCGTGCGGCAGCCTGGGCTTCATGGTCCTCGATCAGTCGCTGCAGCTTGGGGCGCGCCTGTTCCAGCAGCAGCGCCAGGCTTTCGTACAGCCGGCGCTCACCATCCACGGGTGGCGCCACGCTGTCGAAGCGCACCAGTGCATGCAGGCCGAGGCGGGCCAGGGCCTGACGCCATTCCTCGTCGCGGTGCCCCGGCTGGGCGACGAAGTTGAGCACCGGCAATAGCGGCTTGCCGCAGCCGGCGAGCACCGCCAGCTCGTCCTTGTACTTGGCCAGCACCGGCTCACGGGCGTCGATCACGTAGAGCCCGGCGTCGCTGGCCAGCAGCTGACGCAGCACCTTGGCTTCCTGCTCGAAGCGCTGGCGTGCCTCGCTGCCGTCGAGAAAGCGCGCGGTGCGTGCCGGGCCGTCGAGGCGCTCACCGGGACGCTCCAGCCGTTCGAGGTAGTCGAGCAGGGCGATGGCATCTTCCAGGCCCGGGGTGTCGTAGAGCTCCAGCAGCGGCTCGCCGTCCACCGACAGCCGCGCACCCTCGACGTGGCGGGTGGTGCTCGGCCGGTGCGAGACCTCACCGAAGCCTGCGTCACGGGTCAGGGTGCGCAGCAGCGAGGTCTTGCCGACATTGGTATGGCCGACCACGGCCAGTTTCAGCGCTTCAGTCATGGCCTGTCTTCAGCCAGCGCAGCGGGGCGCCGCTCGAATGCGCCAGCCCCAGGGTATCCAGCGCCTGATGCCAGTCTTCCAGGCGCGCGCTGTCCAGCGCCTCGCCCGGTGGTGCCTGCAGCAGCCAGACGCGGGTCGCCGCCGCGCAGCGCGACAGCTCGCCGATCAGCGCCAGCGTGCCGCGGTCGGGTGAGCGTCGCGGATCACAGGCGACGGCCAGGCGTGCCGGCGGAAAGCGGGTCAGTTGATCGAGCAGCCGTCGGCGCCCCTCGCGGTCGTCGAGGATGCCGGCATCGGCGATACCCTTGGACAGAGCCGGCGGCCAGGGGCGGCTGCCGTCCAGCTCGATGGCCACCAGCACGGCGCCAGCGCTGCCATCGAGCTGAGCGCCGGCAGTCGGTGCGTGCAGTTGGGCGGGCGCCGCATCACGGATGCCGAGGCGCTCGCTGGGTGGCTGCAGGCGTTCGCGCAGCAGGCGGTAGGCCGGCAGGTTCAGATCGAGGGTCAGCGCAGCCCGCCCACGCCGCCAGCGCCACAGGCAGAGGCTCGCCAGCAGCAGTCGCGGCAGCAGGCCGTAGACCAGCAGCACGCCGACCAGCCAGCCGGCCCAGCGTTGCCGGGCGCCGTCCAGATCGCCGGTGAGTGCGCCGCTGGCGCGGATCTGCTCGACATCCGGCACGCTGAAGCCGAGCAGGGCCGGCAGCGCGCCGAGGGCCTGGGTCAGGCCGACGAAGGCGTTCTCGCCGAGGATGGTGGTTTCCCAGACGAAGCCGTAGCGGCGGGTCGCCAGCAGGGCGAGGAGGGTGAGCAGGGCGCTGGCCATCGCCAGCAGCCATAGGGCGTGCACGCCTGTTCCCAGCAACCAGCGGCCGAGTCGGCGCTGATGCAGCACGCTCAGCAGGGCTGGGGCGAGCTGCGCGGCGCGGGCATCACGGGCGAGCTTTTCGCTCAGCCAGAGCCACAGTCGCCCCAGCGCGCCGCTGCTGTCACCGGTCAGCAGCAGGCCGAGCAGCCAGCCGAGCAGGGTCAGCAGGTTCAGCCCGAGCAGGCTGCCCAGCGCCCAGAACACGTTGACCGGTCGCTGCCCGTCGCCCAGCGCGGCGAAGGCGAGACCGGCACCGGTGAAGAGCGCCAGCAGGATCAGCACGAACGCACCCAGGCGGGCGCCCTGACGCCAGTGCCGGAGCGCCTCGATGAGCCCGTCACGGTGCGCCAGCCAGAGCGCGCGGCGCTCGATCAGCGCCGGCAGATCGCCGCCCTGGGTACGGGCCTGGCGGTTGGCCTCGTCATCCTCCAGCGGCCCGGCATGCTCTTCGCGCAGGCGCACGGCTTCGGTCAGCCAGATTCGGTCGAGCGGAGTGAGATCGGGAGAGGGGCGGACGGTCACGCGGCTTCTCGCTGGCGGGTCGAGCCCTGAGGATAACCGCTGCCGCGCGGAACGGGGAAACGGGGAGCCGTTGCGGCTCCCCGCTGTGGCCGTCAGTCGGCGTTGCGCAGGCGCACGGCGATATCCGGCTGGTCGATGAACAGGCCATCGATGCCGGCATCGAGGAAGGCGCGGATCTCCGCTTCGCTGTCGCCGCGTTCGTGGCGCTTGTCGCTGCTGCGCAGGCTGGCCGGGAGGAAGGCGTTCTCCGCGCGGAAAGTGTACGGGTGGACCTTGAGCCCCGCGGCGTGGGCGGCGGCGACGAAGCCGGTCGGCGTGCCAAGGTTGCCGTTGCCGTCACGCGGAATGATGTAGCTCTTCTCCGGGCCGACGCCGGCGGCGTAGCGGGAGATGTCCTTGAGCCCGGCCGGCGTGGCCATCTGCGCGTAGGTCAGCTTGCTGCCGCGTACCTGCTGGTCATATGGCTGGCCAGAGCTGAACAGCTGCACCAGGCGCAGCTGGGTCAGGCGGCTGAGGGTCTTGAGGTTGTCCACTTCGAACGACTGGATATACACCGGCGCCTGGCGCCCGACGTAGCCGTTGCGGGTGAGGATGCGCACCAGCGGCTTCTCCATGGCCAGGCCGAGCTGCTGGAAGTGCGTCGGATGCTTGGTTTCCGGGTACAGACCGATGCGCCGGCCCTGACTGAGCTGCAGGGTTTTCACCAGGTCGATGATCTCCTGCAGGGTCGGAATCTCCAGGCTGCCGTCGACGCGTGCGTTGCCCGGGCGGATATCCGGGATGCGCTCGATGGCGCGCAGGGTCTTCAGCTCGGCGAGGGTGAAATCTTCGCTGAACCAGCCGGTGAGGGTGACGCCATCGACCTGCTGGGTGCGCTTGCGATCGGCAAACTCGGGGCGCTGGGCGACGTCGGTGGTCAGGCCCAGCTCGTTGTCGTGGCGGGCGACGATCTGGCCGTCACGGGTCATCACCAGATCCGGCTCGATGTAGTCGGCGCCCTGGAAAACGGCCAGTGCATAGGCAGCCAGGGTGTGCTCCGGCAGGTAGCCGCTGGCGCCGCGGTGAGCGATCACCAGCGGCGTCGGCTCGCCCCGCGCAGCCTGGTGTTTCGCGGCGTGTTCATCCGGCGCAGCGAAGCCGGCGAGCGGTAGCAACAGGGTGCAGGCGGTCAGCCAGCGGCGAAGGGAAGCGGTGGTCTTGCGGGCCATTTCGGCATCTCCTCGGTTTGGATGTCACAGCCTGCGCCACTTGCATGACCGGACGTTGACGCTGCGTTGCCGCCTGTATTGCAAAGCGATGAAGCCGACGAACGGCTGACGCTTCGGCAAGCTGCATCGCTCTGCTATTCTCGCCGCCATGAATCAGACCCGCCTTCCCCTCGCCATGATCGCCGCGCTCGCGCAGAACCGCGTGATCGGCCTCGACAACCGCATGCCCTGGCACCTGCCAGCCGATCTCAAGCATTTCAAGGCCATGACCCTCGGCAAGCCGATCATCATGGGCCGCAAGACCTGGGACTCGCTGGGCCGCCCGCTGCCGGGGCGTCTCAACCTGGTGGTCAGTCGCCAGGCGGATCTGCAGCTCGAAGGGGCGGAAACCTTCACTGATCTGGACGCCGCGCTGGTGCGTGCCGAGCAGTGGGCGCGTGAGCAGGGCGTCGACGAGCTGATGCTGATCGGCGGTGCGCAGCTGTACGCCCAGGCGTTGGGGCAGGCGCAGCGGCTGTACCTCACGCGAATCGATGCTGCTCCCGAAGGCGATGCGTTCTTTCCAGCCTTCGACGAGGCTGAGTGGCAGTGCGTTGACAGTCAGCCACATGCGGCGGAGGGCGAGGCGCCAGCGTATCGTTTCGAGACCTGGCAAAAACATAGCTGACCGGCACCCGCTTCGCTTGATCGGCGCCAAATCCTTAACGGGCCGCAGCTTCTATGCTGGCCCGTCGCTGTCGTAACGAGAACTCTCATGCAACCTGACAAATCCGACGCCCCGGAAGCCGAGCGCGTTGCCGCGATCTTCGTTCGCCATCCGCTGTGGGAGGATGGCCTGGCGCTGCTCACCGGCACCGCGCTGGTCGCCCTTGGCATTGCCTTCTACAGCCACGCCGGGCTGCTCACCGGCGGCACCGTTGGACTGGCCTTTCTGCTCAAGTACCTGGCCGGCTGGTCGTTTGGCCCGGTGTTCTTCCTGCTCAACCTGCCGTTCTACGCGCTGGCGATCTGGCGCATGGGCTGGCCGTTCACCCTGCGCACCGTCTGCGCGGTGGGCCTTGTCTCGCTGTTTGCCGAACTGACGCCGCAGTGGATGCGCTTTGCCGAGCTGAACGTGGTCTACGCGGCGGTGTTCGGCGGTTTTGCCATCGGCGTCGGCCTGCTGATCCTGTTCCGCCATCGCGCCAGTCTTGGCGGGGTGAACATCTTGGCGCTGTTTCTGCAGGAGCGCTTCGGGCTACGTGCCGGTACCTTCCAGATGGGCATCGACGCGCTGATCGTCATGGCCGCGGTGTTCGTCGTACCGGTGGACAAGGTGTTGCTGTCGGTGCTCGGCGCCGTGGCGCTGAATCTGGTGCTGGCGATCAATCACCGCGCCGATCGCTACATGGGCGTCAGCTGAGGCTGATCAGCTCGACCTGCGCCTGGCCGTCGTTCAGCTCCAGCAGCGCCAGGCTGATCGGCAGGCTGAAGCGTCGCGGACCGGCGCTGCCCGGGTTCACGTAGAGCACGCCATCGCGCCGCTCGACCTTCGGTTTGTGCGAGTGGCCGGCGATCACCACGTCGACGCCGGCGGCAAGCGGGTCGATATCCAGCTGCTTGAGGTCGTGCAGCACGTGCAGGGTTAGACCCTCGATGCGCAGGTCGAGGCGTTCGGGCAGCACCTGCGCCCAGTCGGCCGTATCGATATTGCCGCGGATCGCCTCCAGCGGCGCGATGACGCGCAGCCCGTCGAGCACCTGCGGTTTGCCGATATCGCCGGCGTGGATGATCTGCGCGCAACCCTGCAGTGCCGCTACTGCCTCGGGGCGGAGCAGGCCGTGGGTGTCGGAGATCAGGCCGATGCGCATGCCGGTGTTCCCTTGAAAAGTCTTCGCTAGGTCAGCCGACCCCTTGGCCGACCGCTGTGGTTGCGGCAGGCTTGGGCTGTTCGGGTCGAGGAGTCTGGCATGGATCGGGTGGATTGCGTGGTGGTGGGTGCGGGAGTGGTCGGGCTGGCGGTGGCACGTGCGCTGGCGCTGGCCGGCCGCGAGGTGCTGATACTGGAAGCCGAGGCGGCCTTTGGCAGCGCCACCAGCGCGCGCAACAGCGAAGTCATCCACGCCGGCATCTACTACCCGCAGGGCTCGCTCAAGGGCCGGCTGTGCGTGGCCGGGCGTCGCCAGCTCTACGATTTCTGCGACAGCCACGGCGTGGCCTATCGCCGCTGTGGCAAGCTGATCGTCGCCACCGACGAGGCCCAGATCGCTGCGCTGGAGCAATTGCAGCGGCACGCGCAGGTCAATGGGGTCGACGATCTGCAGCGTCTGGATGGCCACGAGGTGCTGGCGCTGGAACCGCAGCTACATGCGGTGGCAGGGCTGCTCTCGCCAAGCACCGGCATCATCGACAGCCACGCGCTGATGCTGGCACTGCTGGGCGATGCCGAGCGCCACGGCGCGGTGCTGGCACTGAACGCGCCGGTAACGGCGATCACGGTTGGCAGCGCAGGCTTGCAGGTCGAGGTGGGCGGCGCCGACCCGCTGCAGCTGCTGGCCCGCGCAGTGGTGAATTGCGCCGGGCATGGTGCGCCCATCCTCGCCGCGGGCACCGCCGGGTTGGACCCGGCCGCACGGCCGTGGCAGTTCTTCGCCAAGGGCAGCTACTTCAGCCTGAGCGGGCGCACGCCGTTTCGCCATCTGGTCTATCCGCTGCCCGAGCCCGGCGGCCTCGGCGTGCACCTGACCCTGGATCTGGCCGGCCAGGCGCGTTTCGGCCCGGACGTGCAGTGGGTCGAGGCGCTCGACTATCGCATCGAGCCGGAACGGGCCGAGGGCTTCTACGCCGCGATCCGCCGTTATTGGCCGGCGTTGCCGGACGCTTCGTTGCAACCGGCCTACGCCGGCATCCGCCCGAAGATCAGCGGCCCCGCCGAGGCGGCCGCGGACTTTCGCATCGATGGCCCGGCGCAGCACGGCATCGCCGGGCTGGTGAACCTGTTCGGCATCGAGTCGCCGGGCCTGACTGCCTGCCTGGCGATTGCCGAACACGTCCTTGGGCAGCTCGAGCCCACGGCATTGGCGACCTGATCACGGGCTGTCGCGCTCGCGTTGCGGCCCGTGCGGACGGGCCGCACACTGCAACCCGCCGCGATCGGACGGCGCATCACCGGCAAAAGGAACGTGCATGGAACTGACAGGCGAAGCCCGCCCGCTGAAAGTCTATCTGGCGGTCGGATTGCTGCAGGGGTTGGCGCTCTGGGCGGCCAGCGAGGCCTGGCCGCACGCTGCTGGCTGGCGGATTCTGTGTTCGGCGCTGCTGGCCTTCACGGTGATAGGCGGCTGGCAGGTGCAGCTGCTCTGGGGCGGGCTGTGCGAGGCCGGACGCTGGCGCCTGGTGCTTGCCGCTGCCGCGCTGCCGGCCGTGCTGGCGGGCGGTCTCGCGCTGCAGTTCGAGCAGCCGCGCTGGTATTACCTGGGTGAACCCGTCGGCACCCTGTTGCTCTGGAGCAACCTTGTCCTGGCCTATGTGCTGACACCCTTCATCCAGGCGCGGGATATCGATCATCGCTGGCGTGTCGACTACGCCGCGCTATACCGGCATGCCATCAACAACGGCCTGCTGCTGTTCATGGCGCTGCTGATGCTGGCGGCGTTCTGGCTGCTGATCTGGCTCTGGGCCGGCCTGTTCAAGCTGGTCGGCATCAGGATTTTCGCAACGCTGTTCGAGTCGTCCGGCTTTATCTGGGTGGCCAGCGCGACAGTCGTCGCCATCGGACTGTGGATCGGTCTCGAGCGTGGCCAGGTGGTCGATGCGCTGCGCAACGTGCTGCAGGCGATGTGTCGCTTCCTGCTGCCGCTGACGGTGCTGATCCTGCTGATTTTCGTGGTCTGCCTGCCGTTCACCGGCCTGCAGCCGTTGTGGGAAACGCGCCACGCGACGCCGATCCTGCTGGCCATGGTGTTCGCCCATGTCGCCCTGCTCAACGGCGTCATTCAGGATGGCCGGCAGGCGGTGCATTACCCGCGTGCGCTGCGCGTGCTGGTCGACGCCAGCTCCCTGTGCCTGCCGCTTCTGGCTGGTCTTGCGGTTTACGCACTGTGGCTGCGGATCGGTCAGTACGGACTCACGCCTGATCGGGTGGTGGCGGTCGGTGCGACGCTGGTTGCCCTGCTGCATGCGCTGGCGCTGATGGCAGCGGTGCTGCAACGGCGGGATGGCTGGTTGGCGGGCTTGCGCCGGAGCAACCCGCTGCTGGCGCTGGTTTCAGTGGCGCTGTTGCTGCTCATGCATCTGCCACCGTTGAGCCCGTTGCAGCTCAGCGCAGCCAACCAGTACCAGCGCCTGCTCGACGAGCAGGTGCCGGCAGAACGCACCGATCTCGGCGCACTGCGCTTTCAGCTGGGGCAACCCGGTCGCGACCATCTCGAAAAACTGCGCCAGCGCCTGAGCCAACCGGGCCTCGCTGATGCGCGACGGGAGCAACTGCAGGCGGACCTGCAACGACTGGACGGCGCGGACAACTACTGGAACTGGCGACACGCGCACGACATGGCCAACACCGCTCCCGTGCCATGGATCGGCGAGCCTCTCGGGGATGCCGGTGGCGCGCTGGCCCAGGCCATGGCGACCCAGGGCTGTGACGGGGACTGCGCCCTGTTTGCCGTCGATCTGGATGACGACAGCCAGCCCGAGGTGCTGCTGCTGCGCGGTGCGCGGCCGCGGATCGTGACGGTGCTGGGGCGTGAGGCGAACGGCAGCTGGCGCTGGATCGGCCACCTTCGCAGCGCCGACGAGCAGACCCTAGACGGCGAGACGCTCAAGGAGCAGGTCGAGCGCGGTGCCTGGCGGGTGGTGGCGCCGCGTTTCAATGCGTTGGAGATCGACGGCATACGGCTGGAGCCGGCGATTACCGAATAGCACCCATGAAAAAGCCCGACACAAGGTCGGGCTTTTCTGTTGCGGCTGCGACAGGTGATCAGCCGTCCAGCATCGCCTTGTTGCGCACCGCGCCCTTGTCGGCGCTGGTGGCGAGCAGGGCGTAGGCCTTGAGCGCCGTGGTCACCTTGCGGGTGCGTGGCTGGGCGGGTTTCCAGCCTTTCTTGTCTTGCTCGATGCGGCGGTGGGACAGCTCTTCATCGCTGACCTGCAGCTGGATGCTGCGGTTGGGGATGTCGATTAGCACCTTGTCGCCGTCCTGCACCAGGCCGATGGCGCCGCCTGCAGCCGCTTCCGGCGAGGCATGGCCGATGGAGAGGCCCGAAGTACCGCCGGAGAAGCGGCCGTCGGTGAGCAGGGCGCAGTCCTTGCCCAACCCCTTGGACTTCAGATACGAGGTCGGGTAGAGCATTTCCTGCATGCCCGGCCCGCCTTTCGGGCCTTCGTAGCGAATGATGACGATGTCGCCAGCCTTCACTTCGTCAGCAAGGATGCCCTTCACGGCGCTGTCCTGGCTTTCGTAGATCTTCGCCGTGCCTTCGAAGACGTGGATGGATTCGTCCACACCGGCGGTCTTCACCACGCAGCCATCGAGGGCGATGTTGCCGTAGAGCACCGCCAGGCCGCCTTCCTGAGAGTAGGCGTGCTCGACGCTGCGGATGCAGCCTTCGGCGCGATCCAGATCGAGGGTGTCCCAGCGGGTCGCCTGGCTGAAGGCGGTTTGCGTCGGGATGCCGGCCGGGCCAGCCTTGAAGAAGTGGTGAACCGCATCGTCCTGGGTCTGGGTGATGTCCCACTCGGCGATGGCAGCGGCCATGCTCGGGCTGTGCACGGTGGGAACATCGGTGTGCAGCAGGCCACCACGGGCCAGCTCGCCGAGGATGGAGAAGATGCCGCCGGCGCGGTGCACGTCTTCCATGTGGTACTTCTGGATGTTCGGCGCGACCTTGCACAGCTGCGGCACCTTGCGCGACAGCGCGTCGATGTCGCGCAGGTCGAAATCGACCTCGGCTTCCTGGGCTGCAGCCAGCAGATGCAGGATGGTGTTGGTCGAGCCGCCCATGGCGATGTCCAGCGTCATGGCGTTTTCGAAGGCCTTGCGGCTGGCCACGTTGCGCGGCAGCACGGACTCGTCGCCGTCCTGGTAGTAGCGCTTGCACAGCTCGACGGCGATACGCCCGGCGCGCAGGAACAGCTGCTCGCGGTCGGCGTGGGTGGCCAGCGTGGTGCCGTTGCCCGGCAGGGACAGGCCGAGGGCTTCGGTCAGGCAGTTCATCGAGTTGGCGGTGAACATGCCGGAGCAGCTGCCGCAGGTGGGGCAGGCGCTGCGCTCGTATTCGGCGACCTTCTCGTCGGAGCAGGAGTCGTCGGCGGCCACCACCATGGCGTCGACCAGGTCCAGACCATGGCTGGCCAGCTTGGTCTTGCCGGCTTCCATCGGGCCGCCCGAGACGAACACCACCGGGATGTTCAGGCGCAGCGCGGCCATCAGCATGCCGGGGGTGATCTTGTCGCAGTTGGAGATACAGACGATGGCGTCGGCGCAGTGCGCATTGACCATGTATTCGACCGAGTCGGCGATGATCTCGCGCGATGGCAGCGAATAGAGCATGCCGTCGTGGCCCATGGCGATGCCGTCATCGACCGCGATGGTGTTGAACTCCTTGGCCACGCCACCGTGCTTCTCGATCTCGCGGGCGACCAGCTGCCCCATGTCTTTCAGGTGCACGTGACCGGGGACGAACTGGGTGAAGGAGTTGGCGATGGCGATGATCGGCTTCTTGAAGTCTTCGTCCTTCATCCCGGTGGCACGCCACAGCGCGCGGGCACCGGCCATGTTGCGGCCGTGCGTGGAGGTTTTCGAACGGTAATCAGGCATGACGGTTCCTGCGGCTAATCAGGTAATCGGAGGTATGCGTATGGTGAGCAACGCCTGTGCCGGATGCAACGGAGGATGACCGTGCGTTCGGAAGGGGCCGGGTCGAGGCGGGTAGACGCTCGTAGGGCCTGGGCTCAGAGTCCGCCGTGTGGTGAATGGCGAGATATCACCGATTCTACGCACGTTCCCGTGCGCGAGCCAGGCGGGTCGATTGCCGGTCTCGCGCCAGCCCGCGTGCTAGCCGGCCGGCGCTGCCCGGGCGCCGTTGCTGCTGCCGTTCAGTACCTTTTTTCCGGTCCATGACCGCCGGTCCGCTTGGCTGGCGGGTCAGGGATCGCTCGCTAGAGTCCATTTTCGACCGTGCCGCCGGCTGCCGTGCCTTTTGGGTTGCGCAGTCACCGGCGCGTGGTCACTCGCCACGAGCACCCGTTTTGCGGAGGTAGCGGTTAATGCTTGCTGGCGTTGAATCCTGATACCAATGACAAGAATGAGGAAGACAGATGCACACATTCGCACGTGGATACCTCGGGGCTGCCGCTCTGCTGGTCCTCTCCGCTTCCGCCATGGCTGCGCCATTGCCGGATACACCCGGGACGGCATTCCCCGCGGTTTCGAGCTTCGACAACGCCGGCCCTTATGCCGTCAGCAGTCAGAGCGAAGGGCCGAGCTGCCGGGTCTACCGGCCGCGCACGCTGGGCCAGAACGGTGTCAGGCACCCGATCATCCTCTGGGGCAATGGCACCGGTACCGGGCCGACGACCTACTCCGGGCTGCTGACCCATTGGGCCAGCCATGGCTTCGTGGTCGCCGCGGCAGAAACCTCCAACGCCGGCACCGGCCGGGAAATGCTGGCCTGTCTGGATTATCTCGTGCAGGAGAGCAATCGCACGTACGGCACCTACGTCGGCGTGCTGAATACCGGACGGGTCGCTACATCGGGCCATTCCCAGGGTGGCGGCGGATCGATCATGGCCGGACAGGACGACCGCGTGCGGGTTACTGCGCCAATCCAGCCTTACACCATCGGACTCGGGCATAACTCGTCTTCACAGCGCAACCAGCGCGGACCGATGTTCCTCATGTCCGGCGGCGCGGACACCATCGCCGTGCCCTACCTGAACGCCCAGCCGGTCTATACCCGCGCCAACGTTCCGGTGTTCTGGGGCGAGCGGCGCTATGTCAGCCATTTCGAGCCGGTGGGTAGCGGCGGCGAATACCGTGGACCGACTACCGCGTGGTTCCGTTATCACCTGATGGACGACCAGAGCGCGCGAGGTACCTTCTACGGGCGCCTCTGCCGGTTGTGCAGCAGTCTGCTCTGGAGTGTGGAGCGCAAGGGCATCGAATAAGGCGGGGGAACGCAGGGCGGCTCGCCGCCCTGCGTAACCGGGGGGCGATCAGCTATTAGGCAGGATGCGGCAGGTCAGGCTCTTGATGTAGCGCGTCTCCGGGATCGCCGGGTGTACCGGGTGATCGGGGCCCTGGGCGCCGCGTTCGAGCAGCTGGATGTTGCGGTCCAGATGGCGTGCGCTGCCAAGCAGGATGTTCTGCAGGTGGTCTTCTTCCAGGTGCATGGAGCAGCTGGCGCTGACCAGGATGCCGTCCTTGTTCAGCAGGCGCATCGCGGCTTCGTTGAGGCGGCGGTAGGCGGCCTCGCCGTTCTTGATGTCCTTCTTGCGCTTGATAAAGGCCGGCGGGTCGGTGATGACCACATCGAAGCGCTCCTCGGCGTTCTTCAGTTCCTTCATTGCCTCGAAGGCATCACCCTCGACGCAGGTCATCTTCTCGGCGACGCCATTGAGCGCGGCGTTACGCTCGACACCGTCCAGCGCGAAGGCCGAGGCGTCGACGCAGAACACCTCGCTGGCACCGAAGGCCGCCGCCTGCACGCCCCAGCCGCCGATGTAGCTGAACAGGTCGAGCACGCGCTTGCTCTTCACGTAGGGCGCCAGGCGCGCGCGGTTCATGCGGTGGTCGTAGAACCAGCCGGTCTTCTGGCCCTGCATGACCGGCGCCTCGAACTTCACGCCGTTCTCCTCCAGCGCGACCCATTCCGGCACCACGCCGAAGGCGGTATCGACGTAGCGCTCAAGGCCTTCGGCATCGCGGGCACTGGAGTCGTTCTTCCACAGTACGCCGCGGGGCTTGAGTACCTGTACCAGCGCCTCGAGCACGGCATCCTTGTTGCGCTCCATGGTGGCCGAAGCCAGCTGCACCACCAGGTGATCATGGAAGCGGTCCACCACCAGGCCCGGCAGCAGGTCGGAATCACCGTAGATCAGGCGATAGCAGGGCTGATCGAACAGGCGATCACGCAGCGACAGCGCGACCTGGATGCGATGCACCAGCAGCGACTTGTCCAGGCTGTGCTTGAGATCGCGCGACAGCAGCCGCGCGCAGATCAGGTTGTTCGGCGAAATCCCGACGATGCCCAGCGGCTTGCCACCGGCCGCTTCGAGCACGGCCTGGTCCCCTGCGACGAAGCCGGTCAGCGGCGTGGCCGCGGTGTCCACCTCGTTGCTGTAGACCCACAGATGGCCGGCGCGCAGGCGGCGATCGGCATTGGCTTTGAGGCGCAGGCTGGGCAGGGACATCGGCGGGGCTCCGGGAAAAAGACGGGCATTCTAAACGAGCGGCAGGCCACGCGCGCCGGCGCTGCCGGAAAATCTCGCAGCGCCCGCCACGCATCGTCCGGTCAGGCGGACAGGGCCTTGATCAGCGCCTGGTTGAACGCCGGGATGTCATCCGGTTTGCGGCTGCTGATCAACTGACCGTCTACCACCACCTCCTGGTCCACCCAGTCGGCGCCGGCGTTCTTCAGGTCGTCGGTGAGCGAGGGCCAGCTGGTCATGCGCTTGCCCTTGGCCAGCCCGGCCGAGATCAGCAGCCAGCCGCCATGGCAGATCACCGCGATCGGCTTGTTCGCTGCAGCGGCATCGCGCACCAGCTGCTGCGCGGTTTCGTCGGTACGAATGGTATCGGAATTGACCACGCCACCGGGCAGCAGCACGGCGTCATAGTCATTCATAACGAGGTCGTCGAAGGTCTTGTCCACGTGAAATTTGCTGGCCGGTGTGGTGTGATTCCAACCGGTGACTTCGCCATTCTTGGCAGAAACGATCTCCGCGGTCGCTCCGGCATTTTCCAACGCCTCCTTCGGCCCGGTCAGCTCGACCTGCTCGAAGCCGTCGGTCACCAGTATTGCCACGCGCTTGCCAGCGAGAGATTGGCTCATTGGCATTGCCTCCTTCTGTTCTGTCGGTCGCCCCGCGGAATGCGGGTCACTTGAAATGTGACCCGCATCTCAGCCAAAGTTCGCCTTTTCGTGCCGATGGCACTTTGCCCTCTCCTTGAGCGTCCCTTCATGGCCGTTGAACTCTCCGCCGAACAGATTAGCCGGGTGCTGCAAGGCATCAGTGTGCCTCCGCAACCGCAAATCATGGTCGACCTGCAGATGGAGCAGGTCATGCCCGTTCCGGATCTGAAGGCCATCTCACGGCTGATCAGCCAGGACCCGGGGCTGTCCGGCGCATTGCTGAAGATCGTCAACTCGCCTTATTTCGGCCTCGCCAACCGCATCGCTTCCATTCAGCAGGCAGTGAATCTGCTGGGCTGCAATTCGGTGATCAACCTGATCAACGCCCAGTCGATCAAGGGCGAGATGAGTGACGAAACCATCGTTACCCTCAGCCGTTTCTGGGACACCGCGCAGGATGTGGCGATGGCCTGCCTCACCCTGGCCAAGCGCATCGGCTACCAGTCGCCGGATGAGGCCTACACCCTGGGCCTGTTCCACAACTGCGGCATACCGCTGATGCTCAAGCGCTTCCCCGGCTACATGGCGGTGCTGGAAGAGGCCTATGCCAGCGCCGGGACCGGGCAGCGCATCGTCGACATCGAGAACCGCGTGCTCAGCACCAACCATGCTGTGGTCGGCTACTTCACCGCGAAGTCGTGGAACCTGCCGTTGCACCTGTGCGATGCCATCGCCAATCACCACAACGCCCTGTCATTGTTCTCCGACGATTCGGCGCGCGATGCACCGATCAAGACGCTGCTGGCGATCCTCAAGATGGCCGAGCACATCTGTGCCTGCCATCGCGTCCTCGGTGCGCAGCCGGACGATCACGAGTGGGAAGGCATCTCCCAGCTGGTGCTCGAATACGTCGGGCTCTCGGAGTACGACTTCCTCTGCCTGAAGGAGAGCATCCGCGAGCTGGGCGTGGGCTGACGCCCCGGCGCCGGCCTGCTAAGGTCGGCATCCCTTCGCTGTATTCAACGTCTGCCATGCCTGAACTCCCAGAAGTCGAAACTACCCGTCGTGGCATCGAGCCGCGCCTGGTCGGTCAGCGCGTCGACCGCGTGCTGGTGCGCGACCGGCGCCTGCGCTGGCCGATTCCGGAAGACCTCGATGTGCGCCTGTCCGGTCAGCGCATCGAGGCCGTCGAGCGGCGCGCCAAGTACCTGCTGATCAAGGCTGAGGCGGGTACGCTGATCGTCCATCTGGGTATGTCCGGTAGCCTGCGCCTGGTGGACGCGACGCAGCCGGTGGGCAAGCACGATCACGTCGATATCCTGCTGGAGTCCGGCCAGGCACTGCGCTACACCGACCCGCGGCGTTTCGGCGCGATGCTCTGGAGCGAGGAGCCGCTCGCCCATGTGCTGCTGGCGAGCCTCGGACCCGAGCCGCTGGGTGGGGATTTCGACGGCGACCGGCTGTATCGGCTGTCCCGCGGGCGCAGCATGGCGGTCAAGCCGTTCATCATGGACAACGCCGTGGTGGTGGGCGTCGGCAATATCTATGCGAGCGAGGCGCTGTTCGCCGCCGGCATCGACCCGCGGCGGCCGGCCGGCAGCATTTCACGGGCGCGTTACCTGAAGCTCGGTGAGGAGATCCGGCGAATATTGGCGATGGCCATCGAGCGCGGCGGCACGACCCTGCGTGACTTCGTCGGCGGCGATGGCAAGCCCGGTTACTTCCAGCAGGAGCTGTTCGTCTACGGACGGGCCGGCGAATTCTGCAAGAGCTGCGGCTCGACCCTGCGCGAGATTCGCCTCGGTCAGCGCGCCAGTGTCTATTGCAGTCGTTGCCAGCGTTGAACCCCCGCAGACTGCGCGTGCATTGACGGCGTTCACGCTCAGCGAGCCCCGGCCACTGCTATAGTGGCCGCCACAACTAAAATTGCCGCGTTTCGCACAGCTGAAGGACCACACCATGAACCTGTTCCGCTCTACCGCTGCTGTCTTGGCACTGACCACTGGCCTGCTGGCGCTGCCGGCGCATGCGGAATCGGTTCCGCAGAATGTCAGCGGCGATCCGATGTACACCGTTGAGGCGCCCAAGGCCTACTCGATGATCGGCGATCTGGTCATCGCCCGCCCGCTGCTGATCGGCGCGACCGTGCTGGGCGCCGCCGCTTTCGTCGTCAGCCTGCCGTTCACCGCGCTGGGCGGTAACGTCGGCGAGGCTGGCAAGGCATTGGTGGTCGAGCCGGGCAAGGCGGCCTTCGTGCGCTGCCTGGGTTGCACCACCAGTGGCTATGGCGCCCAGAATTGATCGGCATCATCCGCGCCGCGACTCGTCGGGCATGAGCCTTTCGGTCGTGGTGCTGCTGCAGTAGGCTTCGCCTCCCATTCCGCACCGCGAAGCCGAACGCTTGAACAATCGCTACTTCAAGATCCTTCTGCCGATCGTCGGCGTGTTGATGCTGTCCTGGTCGTTCTGGGCCAATGACGGCTGGCTCGAGCTCTGCGCGGGGCTCGCGCTCTTCCTGTTCGGCATGCAGTGCCTGGAGGAGGGGTTACGTCAGCTGGCCGGTAGCAAGCTCGAGCAGCTGCTGGCGCGGAGCACGGCAACCCCGCTCAAGGGCCTGCTGTTCGGTATCAGCGGCACCATGCTGCTGCAATCGAGCACGCTGGTTTCGCTACTCACTATCGCTTTCATCAGTACCGGGCTGATCAAGCTCGCGGGTGGCATCGCGATTTTGTTCGGCGCCAACCTGGGCTCTACGACCGGCATCTGGCTGCTCGCGCTGGCCGGACAGAACGTCAGCCTCAGCCCGCTTGCCTTGCCGCTACTGGTGTTCGGGGTGCTGGCCAGCTTCACTGGCGACAAGGGAAAGGCTGCCGGGCGCATCGTGCTTGGCATCGCGTTCATCTTCCTCGGTATCGATCAGATCAAGGATGGCTTTTCCAGCTTCGGCAGTTTCGACCTGTCGCACTACCATGCGGGAGGATTGAAGGGGCAGTTGCTGTTCGTCGCGATCGGCCTGCTCGCCACCGTGGTGCTGCAGTCCAGTCATGCCACGCTGATGCTGACGCTGACCGCGCTGGCTGCCGGGCAGCTGGATCTCGGGCAGGCGCTGGCGACCGCCATCGGTGCCAACGTGGGTACCACGGTGACCGCTGCCCTGGTCGGTTCGCTCGGCGGCAATCGGAGCGCCCAGCGGCTGGCGCTGGCACATGTACTGTTCAACGTGGTGACCGCGCTACTGGCGCTGGCACTGCTGCAGCCACTCACCGATCTGGTGCGCTGGATCACCGAGCCTCTGGGGTTGGGCGGCAACACCCTGATTCAGCTGGCACTGTTCCATTCGTTGTTCAACGCCATGGGCGTCGCGCTGTTCTGGCCGTTTCAGCGTCAGCTCGCCGCGTTGCTGCAGCGGGTGCTGCCCGATCGTGTCGAGCCGACGGTGCTGATTACCGAGCTTGCCCAGGCGGTGCCGGCAGAGCCGCTGACTCATGCGCGTTACCTCAACGATCGTGCGCTGGATTCGGTAGATGCTGCGGCCAGCGCCGTGGCGCAGGAGCTGCAGCACCTGGCCCGGTTGAGCCTGGAGGTGATCTGTCATGCGACCTACCTGCCGGTTGATCAGCTGCGACAGCAGGGCAGGATCGACGAAGCGCTGATCAATGCAAAGCCCGAAGCGCAGGCGCTGGATGCCGAGCGGCTCTATCAGCGCCATATCAAGGGCGTGTATTCCGATCTGCTGGCGTTCATGGGTCGCCTGGAACTGCCGTTGGACGAAAGCCACCAGGCGTTCTGGCTGAGCTGTCAGGTAGCGGCTTTGCAGTTGGTGGATGCAGTCAAGGATGCCAAGCACCTGCAAAAGAACCTGGGACACTATCTGCGCACCGACGAATCTGCCGCGCGCCAGGCCTATGTCGAGTTGCGTCGGCATCTCCTGGAGTCCCTCCGGGAGATTCGTGCACTGAACCACTCGGAACTGCCCGATGAGCTCTGGCGCGAGCGGCTGAACTGGCTGGACGAGCGCGCGGCGCAATTCGATACCGAGTTTCGCCGCCGCCTGTTCGAGTCGATCCGCAACCACAAGCTGGATGGCCTGCAGACCAGCTCGCTGATGAACGATCTCGGCTATGCCAGTCGCATCATCCAGAGCCTGCGCAATGCCCTGCTGCTTGGCGAGGGGCATGAGCTGACGCGGCAGCTGCGTCAGCTCGCCGAGGACGACGGCCCGGTCATTCTGCAGCTGTAACCGGTTCGCGACCTGCCGGCACTTTCAAGGCTTGGCCGATGCCGCGTGGGTCGCTGGCCGCCTCGACCGTGCCGCTCGGCTTGTGCCAATAGAGCACCTGCTGGTTGCCGTAGTCGCGTTCGATCAGCCTGGGCTGGTGGCCGCGAGCGCGCAGGGCGTCCAGCTGAGCCGGGGTGAAGGCATCGGCTTCGTACTGCAGCACATCTGGCAGGTACTGGTGGTGATAGCGCGGCACTGCCGGCCAGGCCTGCACCGGCTCGCCATCCAGATAAGACAATGCCGAGAGCAGCACCATGCTCGGGATGCGGCTGCCGCCCGGCGTGCCGAATGCGGCGAATTCTTCAGCGCTTTCGATAAAGGTCGGGCTCATGCTCGACAGCGGGCGCTTGCCGCCTGATATCGCATTGGCGCTGCTGCCGGCGAGCCCGTAGGCGTTGCTGCCGTCGACGTCGGCGGCGAAGTCGTCCATCTCGTCATTGAGCAGCACGCCGGTGCCGGGCACGGTGAAGGCGGCGCCGAACATCATGTTCAGCGACAGCGTCGCGGCCACTGCATTGCCTTCGGCATCGATCACCGCGAAGTGCGTAGTGTGTTCGCCCTCCCGCCAGCGCGGCGCGGGTGGCAGCGCGCGGCTGGGCGTCGCCTGGTCGGGATCGATGGAGCGGGCGAGCTGGTCGAGGTACTGCTCTGAAAGTAGACGTGGCAGCGGTGACGCGACGAAATCCGGATCGCCCAGCAGGCCGCGGTCGCGATAGGCCCGGCGCAGTGCCTCGACCACCAGATGACTGCGTTGCAGCGGTTCGGCTTCGCGCCAGGCCAGACGGTCGAGGATTCCAAGGCTCTGCGCGAGGATCATGCCGCCCGCCGAGGGTGGCGGCGCGCCGATCAGCTCGCGGTCATCGGCGAGCGCGAAGCGTAGCGGCTCGCGCTCCACGGTGTGGTAGTCGGCCAGGTCCTGCAGTGTCCAGATGCCGCCGGCCGCGCGCACGCCTTGCACCAGCCGCTTGGCCAGTTCACCGCGGTAGAATCCGTCACGGCCCTGGCTGGCCAGGCGCTCCAGGGTATCGGCTAGTTCCGGCTGGCGCAGCAGATGGCCTTCGGCTGGCAGGGCCCCGTCGTGGAGAAACAGTCGCGCGCTCTCCGGGTCATCACGCAACGCTGCAAGGCGCCAGCCGGCGCGCTGGCGATAGACGGCATCCACGGCAAAGCCATCGCGAGCCAGCGCGATGGCCGGCGCCAGGGTGGTCTTCAGGGGCAGGCGGCCGCGCTTCTCGGCGAGTTCGACCAGCGCGGCCGGCGTGCCGGGAATCGCCGCTGCCAGCGGACCGTTCAGGGAAAGCTCGCGTTGAACCTTACCGTCGCGCAGGTACATATCGGGCGTGGCGGCACCGGGTGCGCGCTCGCGGGCATCGAGAAAAATGTGGCGAGCAGGGTCGCCGGCTTCGCGCAGCAGAAAGAAACCGCCGCCGCCGAGCCCGGACCCGTATGGCTCGACCACGGCCAGCGCGGCGCTCACCGCGACGGTGGCGTCGAAGGCATTGCCGCCTGATTCAAGGATGTGCTGGCCGACTTCGCTGGCCAGCGGATGGGCCGTGGCAACGGCACCATGGGTGACGGCGCTGCCATGGGCCGTGCAGGCCAGCAGCAGGAGGGCGGCGAGACAACCCTGGAGGCCCTTGAGCAGGGTGTTCCGTCGGGCCGGTCGCCGCAGGATCATCACGCCTTGCCGGTGATGATCAGGTACTTCTGCATCAGTTCGTCCTTGCTCTCGACGTTGTTTTCGTCGAGCGGGATGCAGTCAACCGGACAGACCTGCTGGCACTGCGGTTCGTCATAGTGGCCGACGCATTCGGTGCACAGGTTGGGGTCGATGACGTAGATTTCCTCGCCCTGGGAAATGGCGCTGTTCGGGCACTCTGGCTCGCACACATCGCAGTTGATGCAGTCATCGGTGATCTTCAGGGACATCCAGCTAACTCCTGCCATGGCTCGAACCATGGCACAGCAATATTACGACCGGGCAATTGTGCCGCATCGCCGGCCCGCGTGCACTCGACGCGGCCCGGCGGGCAGCTTCAGTTCTGGCCGAAGCGCTCGTGCAACGCGCTCATCACCGCCGGGTGGACGAACTTGGATACGTCACCCTTGAGCGAGGCGATTTCCCGAACCAGCGTCGAGGAAATATAGGAATACTTTTCCGACGGCGTAAGAAACAGGCTTTCCACATCGGGCGCCAGCTGGCGGTTCATGTTGGCCAGCTGGAACTCGTATTCGAAGTCCGACACCGCGCGCAGGCCGCGCAACAGGATGTTGGCCTGCTGCTCCTTGACGAAGTGCGCCAGCAGGGTCGAAAAGCCCATGACCTTCACGTTCGGCAAGTGTTTGGTGACCTCGCGAGCCAGTGCCACGCGTTGCTCAAGCGGGAACAGCGGGTTCTTCTTCGGATTGGCCGCCACAGCGATGATGACCTCGTCGAACAGGCGCGAAGCGCGTTCCACCAGATCGGCGTGGCCCATGGTGATGGGATCGAAGGTTCCCGGATACAACACTCGATTCATCGCGGCGTCCTGACGCATGCGTGGGGGTGTGGATGGTAGCGGCTCGGTGTCGACAGCGTAAAGCCTGAATGCCCTGCGGCGATCTGGCGTGAATGGGAGTCAATCTCAAGACTTCTTCAAGCGATCATCCAGATCCGACGCCAGTTTCGCGCACAGTGCGTAGATCGAGAGCTGGGGGTTTGCGCCAATGCTGGTCGGGAACAGCGAGCCGTCATGTATCGACAGGTTGGCCAGCTGATGGTGCCGTCCGAGGCTGTCCGTCACGGCCCGGCGTGGGTCGTCGCCCATGGCACAACCGCCCATCACGTGGGCGCTACCGAGGCGGGTGCGGTACGGCGCGAGGTCCAGACCCTCGATCAGCTCACGGGCGGCGCGCGGCGTACGCACGTAGCGGGCGTCGGCATGCAACGGCAGCACGGCGCGGGCGCCGGCGGCGAACTGGATCTGCGCCATGCTGTGAAAGGCGCGGCGGATGCCGTTCCAGGCATAGTCGGTCACGCGGTAGTCGAGCACCGGGCTGCCGTCGCTGCGCAGCTCCACCGTGCCCTCGGCGCTGTCCGGATGAAAGCCGTCGCGCTGCAGGGCGATCATCGCGTGGGTATGCGGCAGCGCGGCCATGCGCTGCGCATTCTCCGTACCGAAGTCGCCGAGCAATGTGGCCGCAAGGGCCGGGTGAATGGGCGGTACTTCAAGCTTGTAGCCGGCCGGCCCGGCAGCCCCGTCGCGCCACTGGAAGTGGTCGGAATAGATCGACTGTGGCGCACCGCTGAAGGCGTCGATGCGCGCGTCGAATTGCGCCGCGGAGAAGTTGGTCAGGTGCAGGAAGGTGCGCTTGCCGACGCGCTGGTGCGGGTCCGGGGCGTCGGAGCGCAGCAGCAAACCCGGCGTGTTGATGCCGCCGCCGGCCAGGATGTAGTGCCTGGCGACCACGCGGATACGGCGCCCGGTCGGCGCCACGCAGCGATCGTCCATCGCCAGGCAATCGAGGCCGACGACCTGCTCTGCACGGATCAGCAAGCGTTCGGCGCGGGCGAGGTAAAGCAGTTCGCCGCCCTTGTCCAGCAGCGCCGGAATGCTGGTAACCAGCATCGACTGCTTGGCGTTGGTCGGGCAGCCCATGCCGCAGTAGCCGAGGTTCCAGCAGCCGCGCACGTTGCGCGGGATCACCGCCCAGTGCTGGCCGAGGCTTTCGCAGCCGCGCTGCAGTACCGCGTTGTTGGCATTTGGCGGCACCGCCCAGGGCGCGACGCCGAGGCGCTGCTCCATGCGTTCGAACCAGGGCTGCAGCGCCTCGGCCGAAAGTCCGCTGACGCCGTGTTCGCTGGCCCAGTGCTGCAGGGTCTGCGGTGGTGTGCGGAAGCTCGACGTCCAGTTCACCAGCGTGGTGCCGCCGACCGCGCGTCCCTGCAGGATGGTGATGGCGCCGTCCTTGCTGGTGCGGCCGATGGCTTCCTGATAGAGCGAGCGGTAGGCGCGGGCCTCCTGCATGTCGAAGTCGCCGCTGGTGCGCAGCGGGCCTTCCTCGATCAGCAGTACCTTGTAGCCCGCGGCGCTCAGCACTTCGGCGCTGGTGGCACCGCCTGCGCCGCTGCCGACGATGGCGATATCGGCTTCCAGCGTCAGATCCTGCCGCAGGCGCGAGCCGTCATGGGTTGTCCAGCCGCGGGCGAGACCTTCGGCAAACAGATCGGCAACAGGCACGCAGGCCTCCTTTGGTCAGATTTTGGGCGGGCCGGGGTAAGCGCAGTGCGCCCATGAGCGGGGACTGGCGTACCAGGCCATGAGGGTCATCTGCAGTAACGAGGCGTGGCCCTGACGCAAAAGGGCCAGCGAGCTGTTCTGCCAGCGCTGCAGGAATGCCCGCAGCTCGTCATCCGAGGCATGGCTCCAGTCGCCCCAGACGCCGGTCAACGGACCGCGGGTCAGCGGCAGACTGAGCACATCGAAGAGCTGCTGCACCTGCTTCGCCAGGGCCGGCGACAGATGTTGCAGGCCCAGGTCGAGACTGACGAGGGTGTCCTGCACCGCTTGTGGCATGGCCTCTTCAGGCGCTGTTCCTTGCAACAGCAGCGGTGTCAGGCGATTGAGCAGTGGCAGGTCGCTTTCGCGCAGCATGGTGAAGCCGCTCGCCGGACCGTCGGCAGCGGCAGTGAACGTGCGGCTGAGCAGGCCGCCGCCGGCCAACACCGCGCTGCCGAGCAGACCGATCTTGAGCAGTTGGCGGCGGTTGACGGATAGATCGGGCATCGTGATGTCGTGCTTCAGCGGATGAACAGCGCGTAGATCAGCTTCTGCCACCACCTGCCGTAGGGCGGGTAGACCAGCCGGGCGGCGTTGAAGCGCTGTTTGATGAACAGGCTCTTGGCCTTGCTGAAGGTGAGAAAACCTTCGCGCCCGTGGTATTGCCCCATGCCTGAAGGACCGATGCCACCGAACGGCAGGTCGTCCTGCGCGACATGCAGCAGGGTATCGTTCAGGCACACCCCACCGGAGTGGGTCTTTTCCAGTACGCGCTGCTGTTCGGCGCGGTCGTAGCCGAAGTAGTACAACGCCAGCGGCCGCGGCCGCGCATTGACGTACGCCAGTGCTTCATCCAGATCGCCGTAGGGCACGACCGGCAGCAGCGGACCGAAGATCTCCTCGTGCATCACCCGCATGTGCTCGTTGACCTCGAGCAACAGGCAATGCGGCATGCGTCGCTGCTGCGCTTCGGCGAACAGCGGCATGATCCGCGCGCCCTTGGCCTGGGCATCGTCCAGGCAGTCCTGTAGCCGCGTCAGCTGGCGGTCGTTGATGATCGCGGTGTAGTCGGGGTTGTCCGCGAGGCTCGGATATAGACGTTGCACGGCCTCGCGGTAAGCGGAAACGAAGCCTTCGATGCGCTCCTGCGGCACCAGCACATAGTCTGGCGCGACACAGGTCTGCCCCGCGTTCATGCACTTGCCGAAGGCGATGCGCTCGGCGGCATCGACCAACGGCACCGTGGCCGAGACGATGGCCGGTGACTTGCCGCCGAGTTCGAGTGTCACCGGCGTGAGGTTCTCGGCCGCCGCACGCATCACGTCGCGGCCGATATGGGTTGCGCCGGTGAACAGCAGATGGTCGAGGGGTAGCCGGGCGAAGGCGCAGCCGACCTCCACGTCGCCGAGCACTAGCGCCACCTGATCCTCGGGAAATATCTGCGCGAGCAGCGTCTTGAGCAGTTGGCCGGTGGCCGGTGTCGACTCGCTCATCTTCAGCATCACCCGGTTGCCGGCCGCGAGCGCGCCGATCAGCGGGCCGATGGCCAGATAGAGCGGGTAGTTCCACGGCACGATGATGCCGACGACGCCCAGCGGCTGATAGACCACACGAGCGCTGGCCGGCTGGAAAGCCAGGCCGACCCGCCGCCGCGAAGGTTTCATCCAGCGCCGCAGATGGCGGCAGGCGTAGCGGATGCCATGCAGGCTGGGCATGATTTCCGCCAGCAGGGTTTCGTCGGCCGAGCGATGGCCGAAATCGGCGCTGATCGCTTCGATCAGCGCCGGCTGGTGAGTTGCCAGCACATCGCGCAGCGCGTCCAGCCAGCGCACGCGGTCTTCCTCCGAAGGCATGGGCGCGGCGAGAAAGGCCGAACGTTGCCGCTGGAACACGGCCTCCATGGCGGCGATCGCCTGCGGGATGTCGGCGGACATGGAAGCTCCTCAAGAATAACGGCTGGGAGATTTCTAGAGTAATTGCTCTAAACTGTCAACGAGACGTGCTTGCCCGGCCGCTGGCGTGTACCGTTGCTTCTTCGCTCCGCTGCCGAGAACCCACCGCCTCATGGCACCCCGACCCAAGACCCGTGACCGCATCATCGAAGCCAGCCTGGCGCTGTTCAACGCCCAGGGCGAACGCAACGTCACGACCAACCACATCGCCGCCCATCTGGGTATTTCGCCGGGCAATCTGTACTACCACTTCCCCAACAAGCAGGCGATCGTGGCGGAGTTGTTCGGCCAGTACGAATCGCGTGTCGACCAGTTCCTGCGCCTGCCCCCAGCGCGGGAAATACAGGTACAGGACAAGGCGCTTTATCTCGAGGCGCTGCTCGATGCGATGTGGGCCTACCGCTTTCTGCATCGCGATCTGGAGGGGCTGCTGGATGCCAATCGGGAGCTTGCGCAGCGCTATCAGGTGTTCGCGGCTCGCTGCCTTCAGCATGCGCAGGCGATCTACCGGGGATTCGTCGTGGCGGGCATTCTGGTGATGGACGACGCCCAGACCGAGGCTCTGGCGCTCAATGCCTGGATCATTCTCACGTCCTGGGTGCGTTTCCTAGGCACGGTCAGCGCCGGTGCAGATCAGCTGGATCAGCTTCAACTGCGTCGCGGTATCTATCAGGTCCTCGCGCTGGAGAGCGGCTTCGTCGCGCCGGCGGCTCGCGAGGCGGTGGCGGCGTTGCAGCGGGAGTATTTCGTTGAGCTGGAGCCGCTGCTGCAAGTACCGAGCAGCTGACGCGGGTCGGTGTCAGGGCGTTTCCGCCAACCACTGCGGTATTCGCTGCTCCAGGTAGTAGCGCGGCCGACGTGGCGAGCCCTCAACGAAGCCAACGTGGCCGCCACTGGCGTGCAGCTCGAGGGTCGTGGTCGCTGACAGCTCGGCTGGCTCCGGCACGCTGTGGCGGAACACGAAGGGGTCGTCGGCGGCCTGGATCAGCAGGGTTGGCGTCGTGATAGCTGGCAGGTAGTAGCGGCTGGAGGCGCGGCGATAGTAGTCGTGGGCGTCACTGTAGCCATGCAGCGGCGCGGTGAAGCGGCCGTCGAAGTCCCAGAAGGTGCGCATGCCCCGCAGCGGGCCCAGGCGCTGCAGGGCGCCCAGGTGCTCGGTCAGGCCTTCATGCTGGAAGCGCTGCTGCTTGTCCTTCACATAGGCGACCATGGCCTTCATGAAATGCGCCTGATAGACGCGGGAGAAGCCGAGGCCGATGCGGTCGGCGCACTGGTCCAGGCGAAACGGCACCGACACCGCGACCGCCTTGCGCAGCGGGCTATGGATGCCGCTTTCACCCAGGTACTTGAGCAGCACGTTGCCCCCTAGTGAATAACCCACCGCATACAGCGGCGCCAGCGGGCGGTTGGCCTGCAGATGGGCGATGACCTCGGCGAGATCGTCGCTGGCGCCGGAATGATAGGCGCGCGGCAGCAGGTTCGGCTCGCCGGAGCAGCCCCTCCAGTTGACGGCGACACTGGACCAGCCGTGGGCGCTCAGCTGCTGCTGCAGTCCGAGCACGTAGAGCGAATTCGACGAGCCGGTCAGCCCGTGCAACACCAGAACCAACGGTGCGTTTGCTTCATGCGGGCCATGCCAGTCCAGATCGATAAAGTCGCCATCGGCCAGCCAAAGCCGTTCGCGCTGGCGCTCAAGACGCGGTGCCTGGCGAAAGAACGGGTTCCACAGGGTCTGCAGGTGTGCTCCGGGGAGCCACCAGGCGGGTTGGAAGGTGTCGGACACGATCGCTCGAATTTCCTGCTGGTTTGAGCTGAACTTAGAGCGTCGGCGCCAGGAAGAAAAGCACGATGCAGGCCTTGAATGGTGCCTGCCGCTCGGCGACTTATGCCTTTAGGGATATGGTCAGGGCCGCGTAAGCGGTGGACAGTGACGCGATAGTCTTATCCGGAACCCTGCCCATGATGCCAACCCCCTTCGATCAACTGCTGGCCGCTGCGCGCGAGGAGCGCGAACCTCAGCGACTGCTGTTCGTTTTCGTCAGCGCCGAGTTGCCCGACGATGCCACCGAAGCCGAGCGCCAGCGCTTCGAGGAAAATGCCGGCGGCTCGCTGAAGCCGGTGCTCTGCGTCGACAAGCTGCCCGAGGAGCTGAGTGACTTCGCCGCGTTGCGTGACGAGTCCGCGCGCACCGGGGTCGCCTGGGACCTGCTGTTCGCCGCGGCGCTGCCGGGACAGGGCGGTATCACGCCGAACGCCGATGACGCCGAGCAGCCGCTGAAGATGATGGTCAGTGCCATCGAGACCGGCAATATCGGCCGTTTTCTCGCCTTCGATTGCAACGGACAGACCGTCGACTTCTACTGAGGTCTTCGGCTTCAGCTCGAAGCGGAGCCGGACGGCGCGTTGCGCTCCCACAGTGCGTAATGCACCTTGCCGGCCTTCTTTTCCCGGTGCAGACGCCAGTTGCCTGGCAGGCCGAGGCTGGAGGGCACCGCTTCGCTTTCCGTGTAGATCCAGGCGTGTTCGGCCAGCCAGCCTTTCGTTTCCAGCAGCTCGCAGGCTGGTTGCAGCAGGTTCTTGTTGAATGGCGGGTCGAGGAAGACCAGATCGAAGGGCGTAGGCGACTGCGTATCCAGGTAGCGCAGGGCATCGCTCTGCAGCAACTGGCCATGGCCGCACTTGAGCGTATCCAGATGCTTGCGCAGGCTGGCGATGGCGTTGGCGTTGACGTCCAGCGCCAGGGCCATGCTGGCGCCGCGTGACAGCGCCTCGAGATAGATCGCGCCACTGCCGGTGAACGGATCGAGCACCCGTGCGCCGGAGAGGTAGGGCGCGATCCAGTTGAACAGGGTTTCACGTACCCGGTCCGGCGTCGGCCGCAGGCCTTCGGCATCGGGGAAGCTGAAGCGGCGCGAGCGCCATTCGCCGCCGATGATGCGCAACTGGCCCTGGCCGCCGTGGGCGTTTGGGCGAATCGGTGGTTTGGCCATCAGTGCTCCGGAACGCCGCTGGGCTGTTCGACTGGTTTTTCGGTGGGCGGCGGCAGCGGTTGCTGCTCGACGCTGGGACCGGCGGTGACGATGACGAAGGCATCTTCCTGCAGGTGCTTGTTCATTGCCGTCCTGACCTGTTCGACCGTCAGCGCCTGCACCTCGCCCATGAAATCTTCAAGGTAGGTCAATGGCAGGCCGTAGAAGCCGATGCTGCCGAGCTGGCCGACGATGTCCGCGTTGCTGGCAGTGGACAGCGGGAAGCTGCCGGCGATCTCGCGCTTGCTGCGCTGCAGCTCGGCCTCGCTCGGGCCTTCGGCGAGGTAGTCGCGCACCAGCTGCTGCACCAGATCCAATGCGCCTTCGGTGAGTTCGGCGCGGGTCTGCATGCTGATCATGAATGGCCCTTCGGCGCGCATCGGGCTGAAGCCGGAATAGATACCGTAGGTCAGCCCACGCTTCTCGCGCACTTCTTCCATCAGCCGCGTACCGAAACCGCCACCACCGAGGATCTGGTTGCCGAGGTACAGCGCTGCGTAGTCCGGGTGACCGCGCGGGATGCCGAGCTGGGCCAGCATCAGGTGGCTCTGGTTGGATGGGAAGTCGATATGGTGCTTGCCGGCCGCGGGTGCCTTGGGTGTCGGCGTTGCGGGCAGCGCTGGGCCGTCCGGCAGGGCTGCGGAAACCTCGGCAGCGAGCGCTTCGGCTTCTTCACGGGAAAGGTCGCCGACCAGGGCGATCACCACGTTGCCTGCCGCATAGGCACGGGCGTGGAATTCGCGTAACTGCTCGACGCCGATCGCCGGGACCGACTCAGGCGTGCCTTCGCTCGGGTGGGCATAGGGGTGGTCGCCGTAGAGCTGAGCAAATAGCTCGAGGCTGGCCAGCTTGCCGGGGTTCTGCTTCTGGAACTCGAAGCCGGCGAGCAGCTGGTTCTTGATCCGTTGCAGCGAATCCTCGGGGAAGGTCGGCTGGCCGATGACCTGATTGAACAGCGCCAGCGCTGGCTCGCGCTTGTCCGGCGCGCTCAGGCTGCGCAGACTGACCACCGCCATGTCGCGGTAGGAGCCGTTGCCGAAGTCGGCGCCGAGGCCTTCGAAGCCGCGGGCGATGGCGCTGACATCCTTGCCCTCGACACCCTCGTTGAGCATGGCATTGGTCAGCAGCGCCAGGCCCGGGACGTCGCCGTCCTGGCTGCTGCCGGCAGAAAATGTCAGGCGCAGGTCGAACATCGGCAACTCGCGAGCTTCGACGAACAGTACCTTGGCGCCCTCAGCGGTTTGCCAGCTCTGGATGTCTAGCTTACGCCGGGCGAGCGGCTGGTCGCCGAGCTCGGCCAGCGACTCCAGGCGTGGCTTCTCAGGCGTTGCAGGCACTTCGATCGGCACGGCCGGCTGGGTGGCTTCGCGTGCGACGTCCTGCTTCACCGGTTCGCCGGGTTGCGGCAGGGCCTTGGAGCCTTCATCGCAGCCAGCAAGCCCGAAACTGGCCGCCAGCAGCAGGCCGAACAGGCCATTGCGCAGGGCGCTGAAATCATTCATCACGGGCTTCCTCGGGCAGAACATGGGCGACGCTCAGGCGGGAGCGAGTGAAGTAGGTGCTGGCGGCCTGCTGGATGTCCTCGGGCGTGACGGCTTCCAAGGCGCTCAGCTCCTCGTCCATCAGGCGCCAGGACAACCCGACGGTTTCCAGCTTGCCGATGGTGGTGGCCTGCTGGGTGATGGAGTCGCGCTCGTAGACCAGGCCGGCAATGACTTGCGCACGCACGCGCTCCAGTTCGTCCGCCGAGGGTGGCGTCTGCTTGAGTGCCTCGAGCTCCTGCCAGAGGCCGGCTTCGACTTCCTCGAGCGTCCTGCCCTTCTGCATGTTCGGTGCTGCGCTGAGGACAAACAGGCTGTCGCCGCGGGCGTAGGCGTCATACCAGGCCGAGGCGCTGGTCACCAGTTCTTCGCCGCGCTCCAGCCGTTCCGGCAGACGTGCGCTGTAGCCACCGTCGAGCAGCGCGGAGATCAACCGCAGCGCATGGACCTGGCGAGCGTTCTCCTCGGTAGCCAGGCTGGGTGCGTTGAAGGCCATCAGCAATGTCGGCAGCTGCGTCTTGACGTGCAGCCTGAGGCGGCGCTCGCCCGGCTCGGCCAGTTCCAGCGGCCGTTTGGCAGCAGGCACCTCGCGTTTCTCGATGCCTCCGAAGAAGCGCTCGGCGAGGTTGCGCACCTCATCCACCGAGACGTCACCGACTACTACCAGGGTAGCGTTGTTCGGTGCGTACCACTGTTCGTACCAGGCGCGCAGCTCGTCGGCCTGCATCCGGTTGAGGTCGGCCATCCAGCCGATGGTCGGGTTACGGTAGCCGCTGGCGGGGTAGGCGAGGGTCTTGAAACGCTCATAGGCCAGCGAGCTGGGCTTGTCGTCGGTGCGCAGGCGACGTTCTTCCTTGATCACTTCGATCTCGCGGGCGAACTCTTCCGGTGGCAGCTTGAGGCTGGCCAGTCGATCGGCTTCGAGCTCGAAGGCCACGGCCAGGCGGTCACGCGCCAGGACCTGGTAATAGGCGGTGTAATCATCACTGGTGAAGGCGTTTTCCTCGGCGCCCAGCTCGCGCAGGATGCGCGAGGCTTCGCCGGCATCGAGCTTGCGGCTGCCCTTGAACATCATGTGCTCGAGGGCGTGAGAGAGGCCGGTCTGCCCGGCCGTCTCGTAGCTGGAGCCAACCTTGTACCAGAGCTGCGACACCACGACCGGTGCGCGATGATCCTCGCGAACGATCACTTTCAGCCCGTTATCGAGGAAGAACTCGTGGGTTGGCTGGTTGTCTGCTGCTGCCAGCAGGGGCAGATAAAGCGCTCCGAGCAGCAGGGCGGCGGCGCGGCGTAACATCAGAGGCATAGTCGGGACTCGTCCAGTTGGTGTCCGCCACGGCAGACTGGCAGGGCGGCAACACGGCAGCCATGGTACTGGTGCGTGCGGATCAGGCAAAGCCGGGATATCCGCTGCTTCACCGGCCCTGATAGAGGAGTCCGTGCTTAGCGCACCCGCTTTGCGAGGTGCTAGGATAGAGCCCGTTTGGCCGGCAGCGTGGCTGCCGGCGTATCGCACCCTTGAGAATACCTTCTCCATGTTTGGTTCCAACGACGACAAGAAGACGCCGGCCGAGCCCGGTGAAAAGAAAGGCCTGTTCGGCTGGCTACGCAAGAAGCCGCAGCAGCCGGTGGCCGAGCAGCCTGCCGCCGAGCCGCAGGAAACCAGCCTGCCGCACGCTGAGCAGCCTGAGGCCGAAATCGAACAGCCGGCAATCGATGCTCCCGAGATACTGCCCGAGCGGGCGGTCGAGGCCGAAATACTCCCAGAGCCAGAGCCAGAGCCAGAGCCAGAAATTGCACCTGCACCTGCACCTGTGCCCGTGGCGACGGCGGCACCCGCCCAGGCGCCGACCAAGCTGGGCTTCTTCGCGCGCCTCAAGCAGGGCCTGTCCAAGACCAGCTCCAGCATTGGCGAAGGCATGGCCAGCCTGTTTCTCGGCAAGAAGGCCATCGACGACGACCTGCTCGACGAGCTGGAAACGCGTCTGCTCACCGCCGACGTCGGTGTCGAGGCGACCACGGCGATCATGCAGAACCTCACCCGGCGGGTGTCGCGCAAGGAGCTGGCCGACAGCGGCGCGCTCTACACGGCGCTGCAGGAAGAGCTCGCCGGCTTGCTCAAGCCTGTCGAACAACCCCTCGTGGTCGACAGCGGCAAGCGTCCCTACGTGATCCTTGTGGTCGGCGTGAACGGTGTCGGCAAGACCACTACCATCGGCAAGCTGGCCAAGAAGCTGCAACTCGAAGGCAAGAAGGTCATGCTCGCTGCCGGCGACACCTTCCGCGCCGCGGCGGTCGAGCAGCTGCAGATATGGGGCGAGCGCAACAGTATTCCGGTGATCGCGCAGCATACCGGCGCCGACTCCGCCTCGGTGATCTTCGATGCCGTGCAGGCCGCCAAGGCCCGTGGTATCGACGTGCTGATCGCCGATACCGCTGGGCGTCTGCACACCAAGGACAACCTGATGGAGGAGCTGAAGAAGGTCCGTCGGGTGATGGGCAAGCTCGACGATTCCGCTCCGCATGAAGTGCTGCTGGTGCTCGACGCCGGCACCGGCCAGAACGCGATCAACCAGACCCGGCAGTTCAATCAGGCGGTCGAGTTGACCGGCCTGGTGCTGACCAAGCTCGACGGCACCGCCAAGGGCGGGGTGATTTTTGCCCTGGCCAAGCAGTTCGGCACGCCGATCCGTTACATCGGTGTGGGCGAAGGGATCGACGATCTGCGCACTTTCGAGGCCGACGCCTTCGTCAAAGCGCTGTTCGCCCAGCGGGAAGACGCATGATCCGTTTCGAGCAGGTCGGCAAGCGCTACCCCAACGGTCACGTCGGGTTGCACGAGCTTTCCTTCCAGGTGCGTCGCGGCGAGTTCCTCTTCGTCACCGGCCATTCCGGTGCCGGCAAAAGCACACTGCTGCGCCTGCTGCTGGCGATGGAGCGCCCTACCAGCGGCAAGCTGCTGCTGGCCGGGCAGGATCTGTCACGGATCACCAATTCGCAGATTCCCTTCCTGCGCCGACAGATCGGCGTGGTGTTCCAGAACCATCAGCTGCTGTTCGATCGGACTGTGTTCGATAACGTCGCCCTGCCGCTGCAGATTCTCGGTCTCAACAAGCGCGAGATCGGCCAGCGGGTGATGACCGCGCTGGAGCGCGTCAGCCTCAAGGACAAGGCCCTGCAGTACCCGGCCGATCTTTCCACCGGTCAGCAACAGCGCGTCGGCATCGCCCGCGCCGTGGTACATCGCCCGGCCCTGCTGCTGGCGGACGAACCCACCGGTAACCTCGACCCGCGACTGGCGGCGGAGATCATGGGCGTGTTCGAAGACATCAATCGCCTCGGCACTACCGTGCTGATCGCCAGTCACGACCTGGCACTGATCGCGCGGATGCGCCACCGCATGCTGACCCTGCAACGTGGTCGCCTGATCGGCGACGGGGAGGCCAGCCGATGAGCAGCGAGCGCAAGCCCAAGGCCACACCGAGCACGGCCGAGCGTGTCGGTGGCTCGGTGAAGAAGCCCGAGCAGCCGCATAGTGACGAGCCGGACTTCAAGACGCTGTTCCACGCCTGGCTGGAAAGTCATCGGGCCAGCCTGGTGGACAGCCTCGGTCGTCTGCTCAAGCAGCCGATCGGCAGCTTCTTCACCTGCCTGGTGATGGCCGTGGCGCTGAGCCTGCCCATGGGCCTGGCGTTGCTGCTGGACAATGTCGAGCGGCTTGGCGGCTCCTGGCAGCGTGCAGCGCAGATTTCCCTGTTCATGCAGCTGGACGTGGACGCAGGTGCCGGTGAGCGCTTGCGTGACGAGGTCGCGGACATGCCCGATGTGGCAACGGCGGATTGGGTCAGTCGTGAGCAGGCGCTGGAAGAGTTCCAGCAGCTTTCCGGCCTCGGTGAAGCGCTCAAGGAACTGCCGGAGAATCCGCTGCCGGGCGTGATCGTGGTGACACCCAATGAAGTCGACAAGGACAAGCTCGAAGCGCTGCGCCTGCAGCTGGCCGAACTGCCTGGCGTGCAGCAGGCACAGCTGGATCTGCTCTGGGTCGAGCGTCTGACGGCGATTCTCAAGCTCGGCGATCGCTTCGTCTTCGGTCTGACTCTGCTGCTGATCGCCACACTGCTGCTGGTGATTGGCAACACCATCCGCCTGCACATCGAGAACCGCCGTACCGAGATCGAAGTCGTCAAGCTGGTCGGCGGCACCGACGGCTACGTGCGCCGGCCCTTCCTTTACATGGGCGCCATATACGGACTGGGCGCGGGGCTGATCGCCTGGCTGCTGCTGGCGTACGGCCTGGGTTGGCTGAACGAGGCTGTGGTGAGTCTGGCCGGTCTCTACGGCAGCGATTTCGGTCTGGAAGGCGTTCCGGCTGGTGATGCGCTGTCGCTGGTGATCGGTGCCGTGCTGCTGGGATACATAGGCGCCTGGCTGGCTGTTGCGAGGCACCTGAGCGAGCTTGCTCCGCGATAAAAACTCTTTTAATAACAATGACTTGACTGGTCGCCTGTGGAACTTTTCCACAGGCTTGCAGTCTCATGCGGCAATGCTAAACTGCTGCAGCTTCGTCATTGGAGGTACTGCATGACAACTACTCTGCAACCTGTTCAAGCGCTAGTCCCGGGAGCCAATCTCGAGGCCTACGTGCAGACCGTGAACAGCCTCCCGCTGCTCACCGTCGAGCAGGAGCGCGAGCTGGCCGGGCGCCTCTTCTATCATCAGGATCTCGAAGCGGCTCGGCAGATGGTGCTGGCGCACCTGCGTTTCGTCGTTCACATCGCCCGCAGCTATTCCGGCTACGGGCTGGCTCAGGCCGACCTGATCCAGGAAGGCAACGTCGGCCTGATGAAGGCGGTCAAGCGCTTCAACCCGGAAATGGGTGTACGGCTGGTGTCCTTCGCCGTGCACTGGATTCGCGCCGAAATCCACGAGTTCATCCTGCGCAACTGGCGCATCGTCAAAGTCGCCACCACCAAGGCGCAGCGCAAGCTGTTCTTCAACCTGCGCAGCCAGAAAAAGCGTCTGGCCTGGCTGAACAACGATGAAGTGACCGCCGTGGCCGACAGCCTGGGCGTCGAGCCGCATGAAGTGCGCGAGATGGAAAGCCGTCTGACCGGCCACGACATGGCGTTCGATCCGGCAGCCGATGCCGACGACGACAGCGCCTACCAGTCACCGGCGCATTATCTGGAAGATCATCGCTACGATCCGGCCCGTCAGCTGGAAGATGCCGACTGGAGCGACAGCTCCACCTCCAGCCTGCATACGGCGCTCGAGAGTCTTGATGAGCGCAGCCGCGACATCCTGCAGCAGCGCTGGTTGAACGAAGACAAGGCCACCCTGCACGACCTGGCGGCCAAGTACAACGTGTCGGCCGAGCGCATTCGTCAGCTGGAAAAGAACGCGATGAACAAGCTCAAGGGTTCTATTCAGGCCTGACGCGCGGAGGCGCAAAAAGCGAAACGCGGGATGCCATTGGCTCCCGCGTTTTTTGTTGCCTGCCATTCAGCGCCGGTGCTGCCCGCCTAGGTGCTCCCGCCATTGGCCTGGCGGACATTGCTCCGCGCTTTTTCTACTGCCGTCAGCAACTGGGCGTTGGTGATCGGCTTGTGCAGCCAGACGATCCGCTCGGGGAATTGCGCTTGGTCGAACTGATGTGCAGCGGAAATGACGACGATAGGCAGGTTCTGCATGGCCGGCTTTTCACACAGTTCGTCGATCAGCTGCATGCCGCTGCCATCGGGAAGGTGTAGATCGAGCGTCATGGCCTCGTAACGGCCAGCAGCGAGCTTTTCTCGGGCCTGGTGCAGGCTCTGTACGCGCTCCACGCCGTAGCCGCCTTCACGCAGCATCATGTGCAGCAGGCGCCCGGTGTCCGGTTCGTCCTCGACTACCAGGATGCGCGGCAGGTCGTCGCGGCTGTCGGTCTCGCTGGTCGATGGCTGAATCGGTAGCTCGCACCAGAAGGTAGTGCCCTGACCCGGTGGGCAATCGAAGCCGACCGTGCCACCCATGCGTTCGATCAACTCCTTGGTGATCGCAAGGCCAAGGCCGGTGCCGGACTTCTGCCGGCTGTCGGAGGCGTCTGCCTGGGCGAACTTCTCGAATACGCGCGAGCGAAACGCCTCGGGAATGCCCGGGCCCTGGTCGGTGACGCTGATGCGCACCCGTGGTCCACGCAGACTGCTGTGCAGACGGATCTGGCCACCCTGCGGAGTGAATTTGACTGCATTGGAAAGGAAATTGCCGAGCACCTGTTGCAGACGCATACCGTCTACCCAGACGAGCACATCGACCGGATGATCGAGGCTGCAGCGTATGCCGTGCTGCTCGCAGAGCGCCTGATTGCTTGCCAGTGACTCCTCGAGCAGATCGCCGAGGGAATGTTCCCGAAGTTCGAAGGACATCTTGCCGGCGGCGATCTTTTCCATGTCGAGCAGGTCGTTGATCAGATGACCGAGGCGCAGGCTGTTGCGGTAGGCGATTTCGAGCATCTGCTGCATGGGTGCAGGTGCGCTGCCGAGCGCGCCGCCGACAATCAGGCCAAGCGCGCCGCTGATGGAGGTCAGCGGGGTGCGCAACTCATGGCTGACCGTGGACACGAAGTCGTTCTTCATCTGCTCGACGCGTTTGCGCTCGGTGAGGTCCATCAGCGTGCCGCTGATGCGCTGCGCCATGCCCTGTGGATCACGCTGGATGTAGCCGCGCAGCAACACGGGTACGACGTGGCCGTGCTTGTGCTGCAGGCGCAGTTCGGTAGTGAAATGATCGACGTTGGACAGCATGGTTTGCGCCAGCCGGGCTTTCTGCTGCGCCAGGTCTTCGGCAACGGTCAGTCGCTCCCACAGCTTGAGGTCGCAGGTCAGCTCATTCGGACGGTAACCGAGCATCTCCCAGGCGCGTGGTGAGGCGTACATGCTGCCGGCCTCGAGATCGAGATCCCAAAGGCCGTCGTTGCTGCCTTTGAGCGCCAGTGAAAGTCGCTCCTCGCTCAAGCGCAGGTCGTGCTTGCTCTGGCGGATGTGTCGGGTCATCTCCTCGGCCATCGCCTGTGCTCGGTTGTGGCGCAGCGCCAGCGACGAAGTCAGGAAGAACACCAGCAGGCTCAGGCCAAGCCCCAGCGCCATGACCAATGCTTCGTTGGAGTGGAAGCGGTTGTCGAACTCCGGAAGGCTGTCCAGACGCAATGTCCAGGTCTGCCCGTAGAGATCCAGCTGCTGCACCTGGCTGTAACGCGCGTTGTCAGGATCGACGGTTTCCCTGGATGCATAAATCAGCTGTTCGGCCTGTTCGCCGTTGCTGGCATAGATATGCAGCGCCAGCGGCAGGTCGGCGGCGCGCAGAATGCCGCGCATCAGGTCCTCGACCCGATAGGGGCTATAGACGAAGCCGATCAGCGCCTGCATGCGCTGCTTGGGCGTCAGTAGCGGCGCGCCTGGCTGATAGACCGGCACATAGAGCAGTACCCCGGCCTGCACCTTGCCGTGGGTTTCCTGCATGAGCGTCACCTTGCCGGTGATGCTCGTTTCGCCCAGCTGCGCCGCGCGGCGCATGGCGCGTTGGCGGGTCGGCTCGGAATACATGTCGTAGCCGAAGGCCGCCAGGTTGCGGCCGACGAAGGGCTCGAGAAAGATGATCGAGGTATAGAACTCGCGCTGGCCGGGCGGATAGATGTCGTAATCCGGAAAACCCTGCGCGCGAATGCGTGCGACATGTGCATCACGCGAGGCGGCCGGAATGGCTTGAGTGAACCCGACCCCCTGGATGCCGGGGTATCGATCCGGTAGCAGCAAGCGTTCGACATAGGCATGCCATTGCTCGCGGGTGACCTGCTCGACGGCATCGAACAGGCCGGCTCCGCCCAGGAGGATCTGCTCGTGGTCGCGCAGGCGTTTGCGAATCGCTTCGGTGACCTTCTCGCTGAGCATCTCGAACTGCTGCTCGGCGGCGCGATTCTCGCTGCTGCGCAGGTTGTGCCAGACCACCAGTTGCACCAACAGGGTGAAAACCAGCATCGCCCAGGCGATGCCGTTGCGTCGGCTGAAGAGCTGCCGGAGACCCTGGATCGGTCTTTGCTGATTCACGGGATCGCTCATGCCTTCACTGCGGTGTGCTGTGAGTGGATCGGTTGAGTGGCGGTTGGCCAGCTGCTGCTGGTCCGTCACTGACGTGGCCCAGTATGCCGTAACGCTGTCGTCTCGGGCGCGTGCGGTTGGCAGGTTCGCCCTGAAAGTTGTGTCAGCTTAACTCTGGTGATGGCCTATTGATATAAGTCGGTCGTCACCGTCCGGATGAGTGGCAGGCCTGGCCATAGCACAGTTCGCTGGGGCGCCAGTCGATCGCATCGGCCGGCTGCGGACGAGCAAAGCCATAGCCCTGGCCGTAGTCGCAGTTCTGCCCGAGCAGGAAGGTTGCCTGCTCGGCGGTCTCGATGCCTTCGGCGACCACCCTCAAACCGAGGTTGTGTGCCAGACCTATGACCGAGCGGGTAATGGCTGCATCGTCGCGGTCGTCGGGCAGACCTCTGACGAAGCCCTGATCGATCTTCAGTTTGTGCACATTCATGCGTTTGAGGCGCTGCAGCGACGAATAGCCGGTGCCGAAGTCGTCGATCGCCAGCTGTACGCCGAGTGCGCGCAGGCGCTGCAGCAGCACCAGAGCGGCATCGGGGTCCTGCATCACCGCGCTTTCGGTAATTTCCAGCTCCAGATGACGAGCCTCCAGACCGCTTCTGGCAAGAATGGTGGCCACCTGAAGGTCGAGTTCACCGTTGCCAAACAACCGACTGGAAATGTTCACCGCTATGAATCCCAGCGGATGGCCCTGGCCGAGCCACTCACGAGCCTGGTTGCATGCCTGTTCCAGCACCCAGTGGTCGATCGCGCTGATCAGTCCGGTTTCCTCGGCAATCGGAATGAAGGCCCCCGGTGCGATCAAGCCCTTTTCCGGATGCTGCCAACGCACCAGGGCTTCGAAGCCGCTGATCGTGCCCTGCCGCAGATCGTAGATCGGCTGGTAATGCAGACGCAGCTGGCCCTGCTCAAGGGCCTGGCGCAGTGCCGTTACCAGCTCGACGCGCTGACGGGCCTGGCTGGTCAGTTCCTCGGAGTAGAATGCATAGGTCGAGCGGCCGTTGCTCTTGGCCTTGAACAGCGCCGAGTCGGCATTGCGCATCAGCTGTTCGGCATTCTGCACGTCAGTCGGGTAGGGGTAGAGCACGATGCCGATGCTCGCGCTGCTGAACAGCTCCTGACTGCCGATATGAAAAGGCTCGTTGAGGCGGTCGAGGATGCGCAATGCCAGTGCGGTGGCCTTCTCGGCACCGTAGCCCTCGCAGAGCAGGGCGAACTCGTCGCCACCGAGCCGGCCGAGCGTCATGCCTTTTTCCAGATGCTCGCCCAGGCGCGTGCTCACGGCCTGCAACAGGGCATCGCCCAGGCTGTGGCCAAGGCTCTCGTTGATGTCCTTGAAATGATCAAGATCGATCAGCAGCAGTGCACCGCTGCGTTTGTTGGCGCGCGCGCGCTCGAGATCCTGCTTGGCGCGTTCGGTGAACAGCAGGCGATTCGGCAAGTTGACCAGCGGGTCGTAGTGGGCGAGCTGGTCGAGTTCTTCGCGAGAGCGTTTCAGCGCCGAGAGGTCGGAAAACACTGCCACGTAATGGCTGAGCTGGCCCTGGTTATCATAAATGCAGCGCAGGTTCTGCCATTGGGGATACACCTCGCCATTCTTGCGGCGATTCCAGATTTCGCCACTCCACTCACCATTTTCCTTCAGCGCCAGCCACATCTGCTGGTAGAACTCTGCGTCGTGCTTGCCCGAGGCGAAGAGTTTTGGCGTCTGCCCGAGCACCTCCTCCGTGCTGTAACCGGTAATACGGCTGAAGGCCGGATTGACGTGCACGATGCGCTGCCTGGGATCGGTCACCAGCACGCCTTCCTGGGTGCTGTCGAATACCGCAGCCGCCTGTTTCAGGCTGGTTTCCTGCACATGCTGGGCGCGCTGCTGTTCATCGAAGCGGCGAAAGTGCTGGCGGCCGAGCAGGAATATCAGCGCGCTGGTCAGTGCCACGAACAGGGCGCCCTTGCCCATTTGCCAGGTCTGGCTGTCGTCCGCGGCCAGGTGACTCACCAGCGCGTCGCCAAGAAGGATCCACAGCATGGCCAGGCTGAAATAGCCCAGGCTCACCCGGACGAGGTATGTGTTCATCGTAGCTCTTGGGTCCGATCGAATACTGCACGGTCAAAACCTCATCGCTCTAGGTGGGCGGGAGGTACGTTTTCACCGGGGGTGCCGCTTTTGCTGCTCCTGTCGTTTGTGCCTGCTGGCTCAGAGCCAGCTCGGCCACCAGTCCGGGTGGTCGGGTTTGATTCGCTGTAGATAGTGGCTGCCGCCCAGCTGGCGCATCTGCTGGCGAATCCACGCCGCGCGGTTGTTCACATAGCTGCTCGGCTTGCCGGCATTCCATTGTCGCGGGTTGGGCAGCACTGCAGCCAGCAGGCTGGCCTGACGGGTCGACAGGTACGCGGCGCCGGTGCCGAAGTGATGCTGCGCCGCGGCCTGCGCGCCAAAGATGCCATCGCCCCACTCGACGCTATTGAGATAGACCTCGAGGATGCGCTGCTTCGGCCACAACAGCTCGATCAGTCCCGTGAACCAGGCTTCCAGGGCCTTGCGTGGCCAGCTGCGACCCGACCAGAGGAACAGGTTCTTCGCCACCTGCTGGCTCAAAGTGCTCGCACCACGCAGCGAGCCACCGCGCTCATTGTGGCTGAGGGCGGCACGGATCGCGGCGACATCGAAGCCCCAGTGGTCGGCGAATTTCTGATCCTCGGCGGCGATCACGGCCATCTTCAGATCGTCCGGCAACTCGCGCCAGGGACGCCAGTCGCGGGTCAGGTCGATAGTTTCACCGGTGCGCCAGGACTCGATCTTGCGCTCGATCATTAAAGCGGTAAATGGCGGTGGCACCCAACGAAACAGCAGTACCAGCAGCACCGATAGACCGATCAGCCAGAGCAGCAGTTTGGACAGGCGCAGCAGCAGGTTTCGCAACATGTCACTTGGTCGTGGGCGAAAAGAGCGGGCATTATAGCGGCCGCTTGGGCCATCGACCGGAAAAGGCAATGATTCGTTGTTATCTCGTGCTGGCTGCCCTGTTCGGTTTCACCGGTGTCGCGCTTGGCGCGTTCGCTTCGCACGGCCTCAGAGACCAGCTGAGTCCCGCCTATCTCGCCGTTTTCCACACTGGCGTGCAGTATCAGCTGATTCATACGCTGGCGCTGTTCGGTGTCGCGCTGCTGGCACTGCTGCGCCCGAGTCGGCTGCTGACCGTTGCCGGTGCGCTGTTCGTAGCCGGCATCCTGCTGTTCTCCGGCAGCCTCTACCTGCTGACGCTGAGCGGCATCGGCAAGCTGGGCATGATCACGCCGATAGGCGGCACCGCCTTTCTCGCCGGCTGGCTGTGCCTGGTACTGGCTGGCTGGCGCATACGCGGCTGACCGGGACGAACGGCCGCGGCCTTCGCGTTGGTCGCGTGGGTGATTCGGGCTAGAATGCCGTCCCCTTTTCGCAATGGCGGCGAACAGCATGCAGATTCAGTTGAATGGCGAACCCTATGAGCTGCCAGCCGGCGAAACGGTCGCCGACTTGCTGGTACGTCTCGAGCTGAGCGGCCGCCGCCTGGCTGTCGAACTCAACCGGGACATCGTGCCGCGCAGTGCTCACGCGTCGACTCCGCTCAGCGAGGGCGATCACGTCGAGGTAGTACATGCCATCGGTGGCGGCTAGCCGGTAACACCTGTCCCGAATATGCCGCCTATACGGCCCCAGCCCGCTGTATCAAGTCCGAACGAGGATTTCCCATGCGCCCAGTTCCGAACGACAAGCCCTTTACCCTGGCCGGTCGCACCTATCAATCGCGCCTGCTGGTAGGCACCGGCAAGTACAAGGATCTCGAGGAAACCCGCGCGGCCATCGAGGCCTCCGGGGCCGAGATCGTCACCGTGGCAGTGCGCCGCACCAACATCGGGCAGAATCCTGGCGAGCCCAACCTGCTCGATGTGGTCAGCCCGGAGCGCTACACCATCCTGCCGAACACGGCCGGCTGCTTCACCGCCGAGGATGCGGTGCGCACCTGCCGCCTGGCCCGTGAGCTGCTCGATGGCCACAAGCTGGTCAAGCTGGAAGTGCTGGCCGACCAGAAGACCCTGTTCCCCAACGTGATCGAAACCCTCAAGGCCGCCGAAGTGCTGGTCAAGGACGGCTTCGACGTCATGGTCTACACCAGCGACGATCCGATCATCGCGCGCCAGCTGGCCGAGATGGGCTGCATCGCGGTGATGCCACTGGCCGGCCTGATCGGTACCGGATTGGGGATCTGCAATCCGTACAACCTGCGCATCATCCTCGAGGAGGCGACCGTGCCCGTGCTGGTCGACGCCGGCGTCGGTACCGCTTCGGACGCGACCATCGCCATGGAGCTGGGCTGCGAGGCGGTGCTGATGAACAGCGCCATCGCCCATGCGCAGAACCCGGTGCTCATGGCTGAAGCCATGAAGTACGCCATCGAGGCGGGTCGCCTGGCCTATCTCGCCGGCCGCATGCCGAAGAAGCTCTACGCCAGCGCCTCGTCGCCGCTGGATGGGCTGATTCGCTGAAACGATTCGTGGCCGGCCCTGACCTTGCGTCGGGGGCCGGCTTTTTTATTTCTCGCAGGTAGACCATGACAGAGCAGAACCCCGCGGCCGAAGAGCAGCAAACCGAGCACCGCCGTACCATCAAGAGTTTCGTGATGCGTGCCGGGCGCATGACCGAAGGCCAGCAGCGTGGGCTGGAGCAAGGCTGGCCGAAGTTCGGTCTGGCGCTTGAGGACGGTCCGCGCGATTTCGACGAGGTGTTCGGCCGCAGCGCGCCGCGCACCTTCGAGATCGGTTTCGGCATGGGCCACTCCACGCTGGAAATGGCCGCGGCGGCGCCGGATCAGGACTTCATCGGCGTAGAAGTGCATAAACCCGGCGTCGGCGCGTTGCTGAGCGGACTTCTGTCACAGAAATTGAACAACGTCAGGGTCTACAGTTGCGACGCCTTGGAGGTGCTGCGCGATTGCGTGGCCGATGCCAGTCTGGACCGTGTGCTGCTGTTCTTTCCGGACCCATGGCACAAGAGCCGCCACCACAAGCGACGCATCGTGCAGCCGGCCTTCGCCGAGCTGATACGTAGCAAGTTGAAGGTAGGCGGCGTGCTGCATATGGCGACCGACTGGGAGCCCTACGCCGAGTACATGCTCGAAGTGATGAACGTCGCCCCGGGCTATCGCAATCTGGCTGAGGACGGACGTTGCGTGCCGCGTCCGGCAGAGCGGCCGGTAACCAAGTTCGAACGCCGCGGTGAGCGGCTGGGCCATGGCGTATGGGATCTTAAGTTCCAGCGCATCGACTGAGCGAGGCCACGGCAAGCTGCATCGCTATGACGCGCCCGCCGTCTGCAGGCACTTCATCGAAGTGCCCGGCCGGTGGACGCGTGCACCACATCCATTCTAGAGCCGCAGCAGCGGCCAGGGACGAGCACCTGCCAGGAAGGCATGCCTGCCCACACCGTATAACAATGCAACGCCGACAGCCGGGCTAGCCAAGCGGTGCCCTGCGTCGTGCGCAATGGGGGAGAAGACGATGTACGGAAAGATCGGAATTCTGCTGTTGGCGGCCTGTGCCGCCTTGCCGGTCCAGGCGAAGGTAGACAGCACCCAGGCAGATCGGCTGGGGCAGGACCTTACACCGTTGGGAGCGGAGCGTGCCGGCAACCCGGCCGGAACCATTCCGCCGTGGACCGGGGGCGTGGCGCCGCCGGCCGGTTACGAGCCGGGCATGCACCACCCCGATCCATTTGCGGGCGACTCGGTGCTCTACCGTGTCGACCGCAACAATCTGGGCGAATACGGCGATCAGCTTTCAGAGGGCATGAAGGCTCTACTGGAGCGCTATCCGGATTACCACCTGCGCGTCTTCCCGACCCGCCGCAGTGCTTCGGTACCGCAGCGCATTTATGACGCCACTCGCTACAACGCGGTGAGCGCCGAACTGATCGCCAACGGCAACGGCATCCTGGGTGCGGCGGCAGGGATTCCGTTCCCGATCCCGCAGAGCGGTATCGAGGTCATCTGGAACCACATCCTGCACTACAAGGGTGACCAGACGCACATGATCAACAACCAGGCGGTGGTGATCGGTGGCAGGGCCAACTACATCAAGCGCGATCGTCACGTGTACTACGTCTACAACCGTGAGGGGATGACCTACGGTGATCTGGACAACACGGTGCTGTACTACAAGTACCGCGTGACCGCGCCGGCCAAGCTGTCCGGCACGGCGCTGGTGGTGCAGGACCCGATCGACCAGGTGCTGACGACGCGCAAGGCCTGGCGCTACAGCCCCGATGACCGCCGTGTCCGCCGCCTGCCGTCGCTGGCCTACGACTCCCTGCAGCCCGATACCAGCGGCCTGGCCACTGCCGATGTGGTGGATTCGTTCAACGGCGCTCCGGACCGCTACGACTGGCAGCTGATCGGCAAGCGCGAAATGCTCATGCCCTACAACAGCTACACCGTGCACCAGAAGGGCATTGCCTACGACACCATCGTCCAGCCGCGCACGCTGAATCCTGATCTGCTGCGCTACGAGCTGCACCGTGTCTGGGTGGTCGACGCCACGCTGCGCAAGGGTTTCAGCCATCTCTACGACAAGCGCCGCTTCTACATCGACGAGGACAGCTGGGCGATCCTGGCAGTCGATCTGTATGACGAGAAAGGCCAGTTGATCGGCCTGCAGGAAAGCCATCCGATCAGCTATTACGACGTGCCGATGTTCAACAGCACGCTGGAAACGCTCTACCACCTCAAGGATGGCAACTACTTCGTCGACGGCCTGGACAACAACGAGCCGATGTACGATTTCGATGTAAAGCTCGGCCCACGCGACTTCTCGCCGCAGGCCCTGCGTCGCGGTAACTGAGTCAGAGGATGGTCAATGCAAAGGGCGCCGTTGGCGCCCTTTGTTCATCCGCTATACGAGCCCCGCAGCCTTCAGGCTCACCCGCGTGCCGGCGCGGCCCTGGATGATTGCCTCGATCTGCTCCAGCGAGCCGATCACCGCGACGTTGCCGGTGTTGCGCGCGAACTCGCTGGCCGCTTGGACTTTGGGTCCCATGGAGCCGGCCGCAAAGGCCAGGGATGCCAGCTGGTCGGGATGCGCCTCGCTGATGCGCCGCTGCTGCGGCGTTCCCCAGTCCAGGTAGGCACCGTCGACATCGGTTGCGATCACCAGCAGGTCCGCATTCAGCTGCTCGGCGAGCAGGGCCGAACACAGGTCCTTGTCGATCACTGCCTCGATGCCCTGCAGCCGGCCATTGCGGTCGTACACCGTGGGGATTCCACCGCCGCCGGCACAGATCACCACGCAGCCTTTCTCCAGCAGCCAGCCGATCGGCCTGATCTCGAAAATGCGCTGCGGTCGCGGACTGGGCACCACCCGGCGAAACCGGTCGCCATCCGCTGCGATGGCCCAGCCTTTTTCTTCTGCAAGGCGTTCGGCTTCTTCGCGGCTGTAAACCGGACCGATCGGCTTGGTGGGCTGTTTGAACGCCGGATCCTCGGGATCGACTTCAACCTGAGTCAGCAAGGTAGCCAGAGGCACCTCGACCGGCAGCAGGTTGCCCAGCTCCTGTTCGATGATGTAGCCGATCATGCCTTCGGTTTCCGCACCGAGCACATCCAGTGGGTAGGCGGGAACATCCTTGTAGGCGGCTCCTTGCAGCGCGAGCAGTCCGACCTGCGGCCCGTTGCCATGGGCCACCACCAGTTCGTTTCCCGCTGCGATGCGGGCGATCTGCATGCAGGCGGTTCGGACATTCTCGCGCTGGTTGTCCGCGCTCAACGGCTCCCCGCGACGAAGCAGGGCGTTGCCGCCCAGGGCTATGACGATACGCATGCTGCGCTCCTCCGAATCAGATGTGCGGGCTCAGATGCCGGCCAGCGTCGAGACGAGGATCGCCTTGATCGTGTGCATGCGATTTTCGGCCTGCTCGAAGGCGATACAGGCCGGCGACTCGAACACCTCCTCGGTCACTTCGATGCCATTGGCCAGATGCGGATAGCTCGCGGCGATCTCCTTGCCGATCTTCGTCTCGCAGTTGTGAAACGCCGGTAGACAGTGCATGAACTTGCAGCGCGGATTGCCGGTTGCCTGCATCAGCTGCGGGTTCACCTGGTAGGGCAGCAGCAGCTTGATCCGCTCGGCCCAGGCATCCAGCGGTTCGCCCATCGACACCCATACGTCGGTATGAACGAAATCGACGTCTTGCACGGCGGCTTGCGGGTCTTCGGTGAGCGTCAGGCGTGCGCCGCTGGCCTTGGCGAATTCCTCGCAGGCGGCGACGTGTTCCGCACTCGGCCAGAGTGCGCGAGGTGCGGCGATGCGCACATCCATGCCGAGCTTGGCGCCGATCAGCAGCAGCGAGTTACCCATGTTGTTGCGCGCGTCGCCCAGGTAGGCGTAGCTGATCTGCTGCAGCGGCTTGTCGCTGTGTTCGCGCATGGTCATGACGTCGGCGATCATCTGCGTCGGGTGATACTCGTCGGTCAGACCGTTGAATACCGGTACGCCGGCATAGCGCGCGAGTTCCTCGACGATTTCCTGCTTGAAGCCGCGGTACTCGATCGCGTCGTACATGCGCCCGAGTACCCGGGCGGTGTCCTTCATGCTCTCCTTATGGCCGATCTGCGAGGAGTTGGGATCAATATAGGTGACGTTCGCGCCCTGGTCGTAGGCGGCCACCTCAAAGGCGCAGCGAGTGCGCGTCGAGGTCTTCTCGAAGATCAGTGCGATGTTCTTGCCCTTGAGGTGCTGGCGCTCGGTACCGGTGTACTTGGCGCGCTTGAGGTCACGGGACAGATCGAGCAGGTAGCGCAGCTCGCGCTCGCTGTGGTGCATCAGGCTGAGCAGGCTGCGGTTGTGCGTATTGAACGGCATGATTCGCTTCCTCTTTTCGCCAGGCGACGTGAGAGCACGCCGCCTCGTGCTGTCAGTAGTCGATGGCGTCGCGGATGATCGGACAGGTCATGCAATGCCCGCCGCCGCGACCACGGCCCAGCTCGCTGGCGCTGATGGTGATGACCTCGACCCCGGCCTTGCGCAGCATGGTGTTGGTGAAGGTGTTGCGGTCGTAGCCGATGACGACGCCGGGCTCCAGGGCGACCACGTTGTTGCCATCGTCCCACTGCTCACGTTCGACTTCGTAGCTGTCGCCTCCGGTTTCCACTACCCGTAGCGCCGCCAGACCGAGCGCCTCGGCCACCACGTCGAGAAACGGCGCTTGCTCGCGGCGCAGGTCGATGCCATCCGGCTTGCACTCATCGGGGCGCAGGCTGAAGGCGGTGATGCCGTGGACCACCTCCGGGAAGATGGTCACCAGGTCGCGATCACAGAAGCTGAACACGGTATCCAGGTGCATGGCCGAGCGGGAGCGGGGCAGGCCGGCAACAATCACGCGCTCGGCTGCGCCGTGGCGGAACAGCGACTGAGCCAGCTGGCCGATCGCCTGCCGCGAGCTGCGCTCACCCATGCCGATCAACACCACACCCTTGCCGATCGGCATCACATCCCCGCCTTCCAGTGTGGCCAGGCCATGATCGAGCTCGGGGTCGCCATACCAGACCTTGAATTCCTGGTCGCGGAACTGCGGGTGGAAACGGTAGATGGCGGCGGTGAGCAGGGTCTCCTGGCGCCGTGCGGTCCAGTGCATCGGATTGAGCGATACGCCACCGTAGATCCAGCAGGTGGTGTCACGGGTAAACAGGGTGTTTGGCAACGGCGGCAGGATGAAACTCGAGTGGCCCAGATAGTCGCGGAACATGCGGACAATCTCGCCACCTTCACTGCCAGGCAGATCGCTGCCAGATACGCCGCCGATGAGGTACTCCGCCAGCCGGCGTCGCTCCAGGCCTTCCAGCCAGCTGCGTACCTCGCCCTGCAGACCGAGTCCGACCTGGTTGGCGGTGATCTTGCGGTCGAGAAGCCATTTCAACGCTTGGGGATCGCTCAGCGTTTCGGTCAGCAGGTTGTGCATCTCCAGTACCTCGACCCCGCGCTCGCGCATCTTGCTGACGAAGTCGAAGTGATCGCGTTTGGCCTGGCTCACCCAGAGCACGTCATCGAACAGCAGCTCGTCGCAGTTGGTAGGGGTCAGGCGCTGATGGGCCAGGCCCGGCGAGCAGACCATTACCTTGCGCAGCTTGCCTGCCTCGGAGTGAACACCCAGCTTCGGTGATTGCAACATCATCTGATTGCCTCCTTGGTCGTCGCACCTGTTGGTGCTTCGGTGGCTGGCCACGACTCGTGATCGTGGCGAGTGGATACGGCAGGGTTATCGCCTCAGAGCGAAAGGAACCCGTCATAGAGCCCATAGGCAGCGATCGCCGCACCTATCAGCACCGCCGCGAAAATCAGCTTCTCGATGGTGGTGAATACCGGCTGCCCGAGCTCATGCTTGGCCTTGGCGAAGAACAGCACGCCAGGAGCGTAGAGCAGCGCTGACAGCAGCACGTACTGCATGCCCCCGGCGTAGACCAGCCACATCGCATAGAGCGTGGCGATGGCGGCATTCAGCAGGTCCTTGCGGCGCTCGCCGGGGGCGCCTTCGTATCCCTCGCCGCGTAGGCCAAGCAGCAGCCCGTAGGCGGCCGACCAGAAGTAGGGCACCAGGATCATCGATGTGGCGAGGTAGAGCAGGCTCAGATAGGTCGAGGCGTTGAACAGGGTGATGATCAGAAACAGCTGGATCAGCCCGTTGGACAGCCACAGCGCGTTGACTGGAACGTGCTTGGCGTTCTCCTTGCGCAGGAACAGCGGCATGGTGTGGTCACGCGCCGCAGCGAAGAGAATCTCGGCACACAGCAGTGTCCAGGACAGCAGGGCGCCCGCGAGGGAAACCACCAGCCCGACGCTGATCAGTACGGCGCCCCAGCGGCCGACGACCTGCTCCAGTACGCCTGCCATGGATGGGTTTTTCAGGCCCGCCAGTTCGGCCTGGCTCATGATGCCCATCGACAGCACGTTCACCAGCACCAGCAGGGCAAGCACGCTGCAGAAGCCGATCACCGTGGCGCGGCCGACATCGCTGCGCCGTTCGGCGCGGGCCGAGAAAATGCTGGCGCCTTCGATGCCGATGAATACCCACACGGTCACCAGCATCATGCTGCGCACCTGCTGCATGACCCCGCCTAGCTCGATGTTGCCGCGGCCCCAGAAGTCGGCGGTAAACACCTCCAGGCGGAACGCCACCGCGGTGATCACGATGAACAGGATCAACGGCACGATCTTGGCGATGGTGGTGACGAGATTGACGAACGCTGCTTCGCGAATGCCGCGCAGCACGAGAAAATGCACGCCCCACAGCACCAGCGATGCACCGATCACTGCCGGCAGGGTGTTGCCCTCGCCGAACATAGGCACGAAATAGCCCAGCGTGCTGAACAGCAGCACGAAGTAACTGACGTTGCCGATCCAGGCGCTGATCCAGTAACCCCACGCCGAAGAGAAGCCCATATAGTCGCCAAAACCGGCCTTGGCATAGGCGTAGACACCGGCGTCCAGTTCCGGCTTGCGGTTGGCCAGGCTCTGGAACACGAAGGCCAGAGTCAGCATGCCCAAGGCCGTGATCGCCCAGCCGATCAGAATGGCGCCGGCGCTGGCGCTGGCGGCCATGTTCTGCGGCAGGGAGAAGATCCCGCCGCCAATCATCGAGCCCACCACGAGGGCTACCAATGCTCCGAGCTTGAGCTGCTTCGAATTTGCGGCCATGGCTACCTCCAGGAAGTTCGCGGCACTGGCTGGATTAAAGTACCGCGCGAACCGCTATGTAATGATTTCGCTCAAGCCGTCATCGGTTAGTTGCTGGGATGATTAGGCCGAACCGCCGCGAAAGGTGTTGAAAATGCAGCCAGACGGCATGCCCCAAGGGGTAGCAGAGGAGTCGATTGTGTTCAGGCCTGGTCATCTGCAGGTACGCGACCTGCCTTCGGCGGGCCGACCTGCTTATCGCTTGCTGCTTGATTATCGAGTGGAAGATGGTGCTGCGATGCCACGCTGGGCCTACTTCCACCTACACGGCGAGGTCGGCCAGATAGAGGTAGATGAGCGATTCCGGATGCATCGGGACGTCGCCTGCAACTTCCTGCAGAAGATCCGCCAATGCCTGCGCCAGCACGGCGCGCCCGTGCGTTCGGATGTCGTATTCGGTTTTCACCGGCTGTACGACCCGCTGTTCGAGGACCTGCGCCGGCAGCTGCGCATCCAGCCTGGCGAGCCCGTTGACCTCGAGCGCTTTCTGCGCGACGAACGGGGCTAGTTGCGGTCGGCGATCACGCCGATGAGGAAGAAGATCAGCAGCAGCACCGGCGCCAGGCTGTAGTTGTTCAGATGGGCCAGCCCCTGGGTCATCCACGGCGTGAGGAAGACGATCGCCAGGCCATAGCCCACCGCGCAGACCAGCACGAAGATCAGCGTGCGCAGGAAGAAGTTGAGGTTGCTCACGGTGTTCTTCACCCAGGCATTGAGCGCCGGGCCGAACAGCACGAAGAGCGTCGCCATCAGCGCCAGGGAGATGTCGGACAGGTGGCTGCGGCTCCAGCGCGACAGCGTGACGATCAGGTCGAGTAGCAAATCCATGCGGTGTCCTTAAGGCAGGAAGCTCTGTAGCAGGTCATTGAGAAACAGCTGGCCTTTGGGCGTCGCCAGCAGACGCTCGGGGTCGGTCGCCAGAAGGCCACGGGCTTCGGCCTCGCGCCGTGGCTTGGCGAGCAGCTCCAGCGCCAGTCCGGTGCGCTGAGTGAACAGCATGGCCGGCACGCCGTCGGTGAGGCGCAGCACATTCATCAGGAATTCGAAGGGCAACTCAGCGGCCGTGAGCTGCTTTTCACCGGCACCAAAGGCCTTTGCCGGGTCCAGGTAGTCCCTGGGCAGGCGGGTCTTCCAGCTGCGCAGGATGCGGCCGTCGGCGTGGCTGAGCTTGGCGTGGGCGCCGGCGCCGATGCCGAGAAAATCGCCGAAGGTCCAGTAGTTCAGGTTGTGCCGCGCCTGCCGCCCCGGTTGCGCATAGGCCGAGGTCTCGTACTGGCGGTAGCCATGTTCGGCGAGCAGCGCCTGGCCGGCTTCCTGAATGTCCCAGAGGGTGTCGTCTTCCGGCAGCTGCGGCGGCTGGCTCCAGAACACCGTGTTCGGCTCTAGGGTCAGCTGATACCAGGACAGGTGTGTCGGCTGCTGCGCGATGGCGATGCGCAGGTCGCTCAGTGCGTCCTCCAGGCTCTGGTCCGGCAGGCCATGCATGAGGTCGAGGTTGAAGTTGTCGAAGCCGGCGGCGCGGGCCATGTCGGCGGCGCGGATGGCTTCGTCGCCGTCGTGGATGCGTCCCAGCGCCTTGAGTTTGGCGGCCTGGAAACTCTGCACGCCGATGGACAACCGGTTGATGCCGAGCTGGCGGTAATCACGGAACTTGGCCTGCTCGAAGGTCCCGGGGTTGGCTTCCAGGGTGATCTCGATGTCGTCGGCGAACCCGACCAGATGCTCCAGGCCATCGACGATGGCGGCCAGCGCCCGGGCGGAGAACAGACTTGGCGTGCCGCCACCAAAGAAGATCGAGCTCAGCCGGCGGCCCTGAACGTGCTCGAGGTCGGCACGCAGATCCGCCAGCAGCGCGGCGACATAGGCCTCTTCCGGCAGCTCAGGGCCGGCCGTGTGGGAGTTGAAGTCACAGTACGGGCACTTGCGCACGCACCAGGGGATATGGACGTACGCCGCCAGGGGCGGCAGTTCGAAGCGGCCCTGGCCGGTTGCCGGCGCGGGGCTTGCGGCGATCATATCCCCAGCCGCTGTCTGAGCAGGGCCATGGCGCGTGCGCGGTGGCTGAGCTGGTTCTTCTGCGTGGCCGGCAGCTCGGCGCTGGAGCAGTCGCACTCCGGCACCCAGAACAGCGGGTCGTAGCCGAAGCCATGCTCGCCGCGCGGCGCATGCAGGATGCGGCCGTGCCAGAGGCCTTCGCAGATGATCGGCAGCGGGTCGTCAGCGTGCCGTACCAACGCCAGGGCGCAGACGAACTGGGCGCCGCGCTCGGCATCCGGCACGTCGCGCAGGACCTGCAACAGCTTGGCATTGTTGGCCGCGTCGCCCTGGCCGTCGGCATAGCGCGCCGAGTAGATGCCCGGTGCGCCGCCCAGGGCGTCGACCGCCAGCCCCGAGTCGTCAGCAAGCGCCGGCAGGCCGGAGATCCGTGCCGCGTTACGCGCCTTGAGAATGGCGTTCTCGATAAAGGACAGGCCGGTTTCCTCAGGCTCGATATCGCTGAACTCGGCAACCGAACGCACGCGCACGGCGTCGCCGAGCATGGCCTGGAGTTCCTTGAGTTTGCCGGTGTTATGACTGGCCAGCACCAGTTCGGAAAAAGGCATCATCGGTCGGGAAAGAATTCCTGGTTGAAGTCGAAGCTGATTGGTTCAGCCCCGCTCGGCTGTACGGTGAGGCGGAAGCGCAGGGTTTCCTGGGAATCGAATGGGAACTGCGCGAGGTAGTAGATCGCCTCGTCACCTTCCTTGAGCTGCTTGAAGTTCAGTGCGCGGTCCTGGCCGAGCAGGTTCTTCACCTCGCCGCTGACCTGCGCGGCGACCGGCTTGCCGCCCTTGAGCACCGAGACATTGACCACACCCTGGGTCTTGCTGCGTACCAGACCGGCCGCCGCGGCGATATCCGGCTGCAGGAAACCGGAGTTGAAGGCGATGTAGTGGATGTCGTACTCGCCGACGCTGTACTTGCGTTCAGCTAGCGCCGGCAATGTGAGGAGCGCGGCCAAAAGGCCGATCAGGACGTGTTTCATAAGCTTACCTCCAGCGTTGAAGCCGCTCAGCGGGTTGGCCCGGTGACACGGTAGATGCCGATTTCGCCCAGCAGATTCGGCCAGAGTCGACTGGCCCAGCCATGCCGGTGGTCGCGGTCCACTGCCAGGCGCTCGAGCACCCTGGCACCGCTTTCCTGGCACAGCCGCTCGAAATCCTCGAACGTGCAGAAGTGAATGTTCGGCGTGTTGTACCAAGTGTAGGGGAGGAACTCCGACACCGGCATGCGGCCCTTGCTCGCCAGGTACCAGCGGCAACGCCAGTGGCCGAAATTGGGGAAGGTGATGATGCACTGGCGACCGACGCGCAGCATTTCCTTCATCAGCTGGTCGGGATAGTGCACGGCCTGCAGCGCCTGGGTCATGACCACCATGTCGAAGCTGTCGCTGGCGAAGTTGCCCAGGCCGAGATCGAGGTTCTGCTCGATGACATTGACGCCCTTGTCGATGCACGCGGCAATGTTGTCCGGGTCGATCTCCAGCCCGTAGCCGCTGACCTGTTTGTGGTCGCGCAGCCAGGCCAGCAGCTCGCCGTTGCCGCAGCCGAGGTCGAGGACTCGGCTGCCGGCCGGGATCCAGTCTTGGATGATGTCCAGATCGGCGCGCATCTTCGTTCCTTATACGGCTATGCGGTTCATGTAACCGCGGAAGGCTTGCAGGTAGCGGGGATTGGGGATCAGGAACGCGTCGTGGCCCTGCGGTGCGTCGATCTCCAGGTAGCAGACGTTCTTGCGCGCCGCGAGCAGGGCATCAACGATTTCCCGCGAGCGCTCCGGCGAGAAGCGCCAGTCGGTGGTGAAGGACATCACGCAGAAGTCCGCCTTGGCGACCTCGAAGGTCTTGGCCAGATCATCGTCGTTGGCCGCCGCCGGGTCGAAGTAATCCAGCGCCTTGGTCATCAGCAGGTAGGTATTGGCGTCGAAGCGCCCGGAGAACTCCTCGCCCTGGTAGCGCAGGTAGCTCTCGACCTGGAACTCGACGCTGTTGAAGTCGTAGTTGAGCTTCTCGCTTTTCAGTCCGCGGCCGAATTTGGTGCCCATGGCGTCATCGGACAGGTAGGTGATGTGCCCGACCATGCGCGCCAGCATCAGGCCGCGCTTGGGAATCACGCCCATCTCCTGGAAATGCCCACCGTGAAACTCGGGGTCGGAGAGAATGGCCTGGCGCGCGACTTCGTTGAAGGCGATGTTCTGTGCCGACAGCTTGGGCGCCGAGGCGATGGCCAGACAGTGACGCACGCGTTCGGGGTAGCTGATGGTCCATTGCAGCGCCTGCATGCCGCCCAGGCTGCCGCCTACCACCGCCGCCCACTGTGCGATGCCGAGCCGGTCGGCCAGGCGCGCCTGGCTGTGCACCCAGTCTTCCACCGTGACTACCGGGAAATCGGCGCCGTAGGGCCTGCCACTGGCCGGATTGGTGCTGCTCGGCCCGGTCGAGCCGTTGCAGCCGCCAAGATTGTTCAGGCTGACGACGAAGAAGCGCTCGGTATCGATGGCCTTGCCCGGGCCGATGCACGAATCCCACCAGCCGGGTTTGCGATCGTCCTCGCTGTGGTAGCCGGCGGCATGATGATGACCGGACAGCGCGTGGCAGATCAGCACGGCGTTGCTGCGCGAGGCGTTCAGCTCGCCATAGGTTTCATAGATCAGCTGGTAATCGGCCAGCGTGCGACCGCAGGCGAGTGTCAATGGCTCGGCAAAGTGCGCGACCTGCGGACTCACCAGGCCAACGGAATCGGCGGGAATTGCAGTGGGCATCGACCCTGGCTCTTGCTTGAAGAAGGCGGCAAAGTCTAAAGGTAAGCGCGCTGCAATTCATCCTGAAATGCAACGGCGGGCGGGTCGCTTGCCATTTCGACGCTTGCGCGGCGGAAATGGCAAGCGGCTCAGCTGCTCTGAACGCTTGCCAGGCTGACCACTTTGCCTTGGCGGCGCAGCGGCGCGGGCCGACGCAATGCGCGCAGCATTTCCGCGGCTTGTGCCAGTTGCTGCTCCAGTTCGCCGCTGTAGCGGGTCAGCAGCTGCCCGCGCTGGCTGCTCTGCTGGCTCTCCTGGGCGAGGCTCTTCAGGCGCAGGATATGTGTTTCCAGCTGCTGCTTGTGTTCCAGCGAGAACTGCAGCAGCGGCGTCAGCGCGTCGCCAGCCCATTGCTCGGCTTCCTGGCGCAGGCGCTGGTGCAGGGCAATGACTTCCTGCACTAGGGTGGCGAAGAAGCGTCGGGTCAGCGTGCGCTGCTCGGTGAGCAGCGTCTTGAGCTGCAGGCGGAACTGATCGGCCTTGCCTTGCAGGCCGCGTAGCTCGCGCTGGTAGGACTGCAGCTGAAACAGTGGCGGATCGATTCCATTCAGCGGATTTTCCTCGCTGTGTCGGCGGTAGATCGCCGAGACCATCTTGTTGGCGCGCTCGGCCTCTTGTTCGAGGATGCCCAGATCCTGCTCCACCGAGCGGAAGAAGTGCAGGATGGCCAGGTTGATGCCCAGCGTGGTCAGGCTACCGGTAAGGCTTCGCCGCAGCCGGGTCAGGTGTTCTTCGAGACGTTCTGCACGGATGGCTGCGCGCAGCAGCTCACCCTGCCGTTGCAGCAGACGCTGGTTGGTCTTCAGGTCAAGCAGGCGCTTGTGATGGCGGTTGTGGTCATGCCGAGTGCGCGCGGTGAGTTCGAGCAGCATCTGCCCGCTGCCTTCCTGGTGGCTGGCCAGCACGTCGCGCTGTTCGATGACCTTTTCCAGGCGCAACTTGAGCGCGTGCTGGCTGTTCTGCACCAGGGCAAGTACCTGAAGCACCACCTGGTCCTCCAGCAACCGCTCTTTCTGCGCCAGGATGCGCTGGCTGAGCAGCTGCTCCAGCTGCGCCAGTTGACTGCGTTCGAGCAGTGCCTGGTCGCCGCGGATCTTTGCCATCAGCGCCTGCTTGGCCGACAGCGGCAGTACGTCGGCACAGTCGATGCCCAGCTGCTGCGCGGTCGTCGCACGGATCTCGTCGATGGCGCGGTGGACGAAGGCTTCGCCGGCCACATCGTCCCAGAGCACATCGATCTTGTTGAGGACGGCGAACAGGCTGCTCTGCGTGTCTTCGTCCAGCTGACGGATGTGCTGCTGCCAGATCTGCATGTCGCTGGCGGTGACGCCGGTGTCTGCAGACAGCAGGAACACGATGGCCTGAGCGTTGGGCAGCATCGACAGGGTCAGTTCCGGTTCGCTGCCCAGCGCGTTCAGCCCGGGGGTATCGAGAATGCGCAGGCCCTGGCGCAGCAGGGGATGATCAAAGTTGACCATGGCGTGCCGCCAGGCCGGCACCAGCACGGTTTCGGCACCGCCGGCACTTTCCAGACCGGCTGGGTCGAAACCCAGCTGGATCGCCTGCTCCACTGGCATGGCTTTGGTCAGCGCCACCTGGGCAAAGGCTTCAGCCATGCTTTCAGGGTCGTGCGGATCGAGCGGCAGGTTCAGCCAGAGGCGTGGTGTGCGCTTGAGCTGCGCGATGCTGGTGTCTTCCAGGCGCGACTCGATGGGCAGCAGGCGGATGTAGGAACGCTCCGAGCGCGGATCGAACAGCAGCTCGGTGGGGCACATGGTGGTGCGCCCGGCCCGCGAGGGCAGGATGCGCTGCCCATAGTTGGAGAAAAAAAGGCTGTTGATCAGCTCGGTCTTGCCGCGCGAATACTCGCCGACGAACGCCAGGGTGATGTGATCGGTGCGCAGCACGCGCAGGGCGCGCTCCAGCCGCGCTTCCACGGCCTCGCTGCTGAGCCGGTTGTGTGCCAGCCAGCTGCGATAACGAGTGATCTCGCGAATGAGGTCACGCTTCCAGGCGACGTAGGCGTCCACTTGTCGATCGAGACGTTCCATGCTCATCCAGCTCCTGGAGGTGTGATTCGGCGAATTATCGGACCCGCTAATGCAAGGTCAATTCAATCGAAGCCTGGCCTGACCGAGCGGCCCTGCTGGCGGCATGGGCGGTCATCGGCGGCTCGAGTTTGAGTCGATGCCCTCGTTCACACCCCGCAGCAGAGTACGAGGCAGGATGGAAAAAGCCGAGAAATTGAAGTCTACGTGCTGCCGTGCGGCATTCCGAGGCGCTTTTCGCTCCCCGGTGCCGCTTTGGCAGCAAAGCATGAACGGCGTCTCAGATGAGCATGCGCAGGATGTTGGGCATGTGGGTCATGGTGGCCAGGTTGTTCACCACCAGCATGTCCAGCAGCTTGATCGTCAGGAAAGCGAAGATCGGCGAGATGTCCAGCCCGCCGAGGTTCGGCAGCAGGCGGCGGAACGGCGCCAGGACAGGCTCGCAGAGTTGGCTGACCAGCTGTGCACCCGGGTTGTGGCTGCCAGGTGCTACCCAGGACAGGATGACGCTGATGATCAGCGCCCAGAAGAAGATGTTGAGGAACAGGCCGGTGATGCCGATCAGCGCCCAGACCAGCAGCAACAAGGGGTTGCCGGTGGTTCCGTAGGCGATGAGCAGGATCAGCGCCATCAACACCATCTGCACGATCAGCGCGAGGATCAGCGAGGAAAGATCCAGCGTGCCCATGCTCGGAATGATGCGGCGCATCGGCCGCAGCAGCGGATGGGTCGCCTTGACGATGAACTGGCTGAGCGGGTTGTAGAAGTCGGCGCGTACCAGTTGCAGGATGAAGCGCAGCAGCACGATCAGCAGGTAAAGGCTGCCCAGGGTCTGGATGACGAGGATCAGGGCTTGCGAGAGTTGGGACATGAATGCTCCTTATTGGCCCAGTTGTTCGGCCAGCTCGGCCGAGCGTTGTGCGGCGGCGTTCAGCGCCTGCTGCACGAGTTGCTCGAAGCCGCCGGCCTGGAAGGCTTTGATCGCCGCTTCGGTGGTTCCGTTCGGTGAAGTGACGCAGCGACGCAGTTCGGCGGCATCGACGTCGCTCTCGCAGGCCATGCGTGCGGCGCCCAGCGCCGTCTGCATGGTCAGGCGTGCGGCCGTCTCGCGGGGCAGGCCGAGCTGCTCGCCGGCGGCGGTCATCGCTTCGATCAGCAGGAAGAAATAGGCCGGCCCGCTTCCGGAAACGGCAGTCACCGCATCGATCAGGTGTTCCTCGTCGAGCCACAGGGCAATGCCGACGGCCGACAGTAGCTGCTCCGCCTGCTGCTTCTGCGCGTCGCTGACCTGCGCATTGGCGAACAGGCCGCTGACGCCCTGGCGCAACAGCGCCGGTGTGTTGGGCATGCAGCGCACGATCGCCTGCGGTCGTGGGCCCAGCCAGCGCTGCAGGCTGTCGCAGCTGATGCCGGCGGCGATCGAGACGATCAAGGGGGCGTGCTCCAGACAGGGCGCCAGATCCTGACAAACCGTCTGCATGACCTGCGGCTTGACCGACAGCACCACCACATCGGCGTTGGCCAATGCGTCAGCGTTCTGCGCGAAGGTCTGGATGCCATGCTCGGCGCTGATCTTCGCGCGCTGCTCGACGCCTGGATCGCTGGCGCGGATGGCATCGGCAGCGACGCCTTGGGCGCGCAGCCCACCGATCAGGCTGGCGGCCATGTTGCCGGCGCCGATAAAGGCGATGCGGGGAGAGGTCATAGCGATTCCTTTATTGAGGGCGCCCGTAATCACGGGCGCCGAACAGTGCGGTGCCGATGCGGACCCAGGTCGCGCCTTCGGCAATTGCCGCTTCGAGGTCCTGGCTCATGCCCATGGACAGCGTATCCAGTGTCAGTGGCAGTTCATCGCGCAATGCGCGCAGGCGGGCAAAGGCGGCGCGCTGCTCGGCGGGGTCTTCGCTCGGTGCGGGAATACACATCAGCCCACGCAAACGCAGGTGCGGCATCGCGGCGACGGCCTGCGCCAGCTGTGGCAATTCCTCTGGCGCGCAGCCGGACTTGCTCGCCTCGCCGCTGACATTCACCTGCAGGCATATATTCAGCGGCGGCAGTGCTGCGGGGCGCTGATCGGACAGGCGCTGGGCGATCTTCAGGCGGTCCACCGAGTGCACCCAGTCGAAGTGCTCGGCGATGGATTTGGTCTTGTTCGATTGGATGGGGCCGATGAAGTGCCAGGCCAGCGGCAGGTCGCTCAGTTCGGCCTGCTTGTCCAGCGCTTCCTGCAGATAGTTCTCGCCGAAATCGCGGATGCCGGCAGCCGCAGCCTCGCGAATGGCGGCGGCCGGCTGAGTCTTGCTCACCGCCAGCAGCCCTACCGTGGCCGGGTCGCGATCCACAGCTTGCGCCGCCTCACGGATGCGCGCTGCGACCTTTGCAATATTCTTCTCTATCGTGGACATTACTTGCGCCCGCCGCCTTGGGTCTGCGCGGCATTCTACCTGCTTGCTTGTAATTGGGGAGTCCCATGGATATCACAGAACTGCTGGCCTTCAGTGCCAAGCAGGGTGCGTCGGATTTGCACCTTTCCGCCGGCCTGCCGCCGATGATTCGCGTCGATGGCGACGTGCGGCGCATCAACCTGCCGGCCATGGACCACAAGCAGGTGCATGCGCTGATCTACGACATCATGAACGACAAGCAGCGCAAGGATTTCGAGGAATTCCTGGAAACCGACTTCTCGTTCGAAGTGCCGGGCGTGGCGCGTTTTCGCGTCAACGCGTTCAACCAGAATCGCGGTTCCGGCGCGGTGTTCCGGACCATTCCCTCCAAGGTGCTGACCATGGAAGACCTGGGGATGGGCGAGGTGTTCCGCAAGATCACCGATGTGCCGCGCGGGCTGGTGCTGGTCACCGGACCGACCGGCTCGGGCAAGTCGACCACCCTGGCGGCGATGCTCGATTACCTGAACAACACCAAGTACCACCACATCCTTACCATCGAGGACCCCATCGAATTCGTTCACGAATCGAAGAAGTGCCTGGTCAACCAGCGCGAGGTCCATCGTGACACCCTGGGCTTCTCCGAGGCACTGCGTTCGGCACTGCGGGAAGACCCGGACATCATCCTGGTGGGCGAGATGCGCGACCTGGAAACCATTCGCCTGGCGCTGACCGCTGCGGAAACCGGCCACCTGGTGTTCGGCACCCTGCACACCACCTCCGCCGCCAAGACCATCGACCGCGTGGTCGACGTGTTCCCGGCCGAAGAAAAGTCCATGGTCCGTTCGATGCTCTCCGAATCGCTGCAGGCGGTAATCTCGCAGACCCTGCTGAAGAAGGTTGGCGGCGGCCGTGTGGCGGCCCACGAGATCATGATCGGCACGCCGGCGATCCGTAACCTGATCCGCGAGGACAAGGTGGCGCAGATGTATTCCTCGATCCAGACCGGTGGCTCGCTGGGCATGCAGACCCTCGACTCATGCCTCAAGGGGCTGCTCGCCAAAGGGCTGATCTCGCGAGACAGCGCCAAGGAAAAGGCCAAGCAGCCAGAGAACTTCTAAACGCCTGACAACCCAGGGGCGCCGCCCGATGCGGTGCTTGCCACGATTGCGAGTACAACGATGGAATTCGAGAAACTTCTGCGCCTGATGGTGGAAAAGGGCGGCTCCGATCTGTTCATCACGGCCGGCGTGCCGCCTTCGATGAAGGTCAACGGCAAGATCATGCCGGTCAGCAAGACCGCGATGTCCCCGGAGATGACCCGCGAGACCGTGCACGGCGTGATGAACGAGCAGCAGCGCCGCGAGTTCACCGAGAACCACGAGTGCAACTTCGCCATCAGCGCCCGTGGTATTGGCCGTTTCCGCGTCAGCGCCTTCTACCAGCGCAACCTGGCCGGCATGGTGCTGCGGCGTATTGAAACCAACATTCCGACCATCGAAGAGCTGAAGCTGCCGGACGTCCTCAAGAAGCTGTCGATGACCAAACGCGGGCTGGTGCTGTTCGTCGGGGCCACCGGTACCGGCAAGTCGACCTCGCTGGCTTCGATGATCGGCTACCGCAACAAGAATTCCAGCGGGCACATCATCTCCATCGAAGACCCGATCGAATTCATCCACCAGCATCAGAACTGCATCGTCACCCAGCGCGAAGTCGGTATCGATACCAGTTCGTTCGAAGTGGCCCTGAAGAACACCCTGCGCCAGGCGCCGGACGTGATCCTCATCGGCGAGATCCGCACCCGTGAAACCATGGACTACGCCGTGGCCTTCGCCGAAACCGGTCACCTCTGTCTGGCGACCCTGCACGCCAACAACGCGAACCAGGCGCTGGACCGTATCATCAACTTCTTCCCGCCGGATCGTCACAACCAGGTGTGGATGGATCTGTCGCTCAATCTCAAGGCCATCGTCGCCCAGCAGCTGGTGCCGACGCCTGACGGCAAGGGGCGTCGTGCGGTGATCGAGGTGCTGATCAATACGCCGCTGGCGGCCGACCTGATCCGCAAGGGCGAGGTGCATGAGCTCAAGTCGCTGATGAAGCGCTCCACCGAGCTGGGCATGCAGACCTTCGACCAGGCGCTGTACAACCTCTATGTGCAGGGTGAAATCACCTACGAAGATGCGTTGCTGCACGCCGATTCGGCCAACGACCTGCGCCTGCTGATCAAGCTGGGATCGGAAACCGATGGCGAACATCTGACCAGCGTGTCGCAAGGCCTTAGCCTGGAGGTCAGTGACGAGGATCCGGGCCGCAGCTTCCGCTAGTCGGCCGGTTTTGCCTCCCGGCCGATGCGCTTGCCGCTTCTGGCGGCGACGCGCTCGGCCTGGCCGTCACGCTGCGCACCGGCACGCGCGCGGCTCATCAACTGCGGGATCAGCATGCCTTCGGGCAGATTCTTCCAGAAACGCACAGGCAGGTTGCTTTCCAGTACGCCGCGGTTCAGCCGGGCCGGGTTGAACGTGCTTTCGTAATACGCCTTCCATAGCTCGCCGCCGGGGTCCGCTGCGTTCTGCGCCAGCTGCCGCCACGGTGGCGGGCAGGGGCGGGTGTAGTACATCTCCCGGCCATCCCAGCAAACTCCTTCTTGCGGCGTCGCGATCAGCCAGCTGTTGCCACCCATCCGTTCGGCGAAGTGTCCCGCCGCCCAGGGCAGTACGTCGTGCGCAGGTTCGAACCAGGCGACGTGCTGCGGCCCATCACTGGTCTGCAGTGGGCTGAAGCGAAGAAAGGCATGCAGATGATGGGCCTCGCGACGGACTGCCTTGATACGCCCATGCAGCTCGCTGCCATCGATGTCGCCGACCATTCGCGCACTCGAGTCGCCCTGGTTGACTCGCCAGAGCACGCGGTACAGCAGGCCCCAGCGCTGCTCGGTGCGATAGCGTGCGGCCATTTCGAGTTCGTCCAGCAGTTGCCTCGGGATGCGAATGCGCGGTCCGTCTTCCGTTGAAGGTGCCGGCGAGGGATCGTCGAACAGCCCTGTCGATTCAGCGTCGCTGGCCCAGTTCACCTCATGTGGCGCGACGCGGCGCTGCAGCAGCGCGCGAGCCTGAAGTCGCCACTCCTGGAAGCTTCCATCGAAACGCACCGTGAGCATTACCAGAGCGCCAGTTGTGCGGGCGTGTCGCGCAGATGCTGGCGCAGCATGGCCGACTCGTGTCCTGCCAGGCTTGGCCGGTAATCCTGAGTGATGACGAAGGGTTTGGCTTTCTCGAGCGAGCAGCGCAGACGGGTCAGATCCTCGAAGCGGATGCGCTTCTGCCGGCGCAGATCCACCAGGCGTTTCGCGCTGAGCATGCCGATTCCGGGAATGCGGGCGATCATCGTCGGTTCGGCGCGGTTGAGGTCCACCGGAAACTGGTCGCGGTGCGCCAGCGCCCATGCCAGCTTGGGATCGATATCCAGCGCAAGGTTGCCTGGCCCGCTGAGCAGCTCCCCGGCCTTGAAGCCGTAGCCTCGCATGAGGAAGTCGGCCTGATACAGGCGATGCTCGCGCATCAGCGGTGGTGCCGCGAAAGGCACGGTATTGGGGCTGTGCGGAATCGGGCTGAAGGCCGAATAGTAGACCCGGCGCAGTCGATAGCTGCCGTACAGCGACTGCGCGGTATGCAGGATGGTGCTGTCGTCGGTGTTGTCGGCGCCAACGATCATCTGCGTGCTCTGCCCGGCAGGCGCGAAGCGCGGTGCCCGCCGCTCCGCGCTGGCCTCGGTTTCGCCCTGGTGAATGGTGTGCATGGCCTGCTTGATGGTCACCACCTGCTTTTCCGGCGCCAGGCGGATCAGGCTGGTTTCGGTCGGCAGTTCGATGTTCACGCTGAGCCGGTCGGCGTAGCGGCCGGCTTCGGCGATCAGCAGTGGGTCGGCGTCGGGAATGGTCTTGAGGTGGATGTAGCCGCGAAACTCGTGCTCCTCACGCAGCAGCCTGGCGACCCGCACCAGCTGTTCCATGGTGTAGTCCGCCGAGCGGATGATGCCGGAGCTGAGAAACAGGCCGCTGATGCAGTTGCGCCGGTAGAAGTCGAGCGTCAGGCTGACCACTTCTTCCGGCGTGAAGCGCGCCCGCGGCACATCGCTGGAGCGGCGATTGACGCAGTACTGGCAGTCGTACAGGCAGAAGTTGGTCAGCAGGATCTTCAGCAGCGCGACACAGCGCCCATCCGGCGTGAAACTGTGGCAGATGCCCATGCCACTGGTCGCGCCGAGTCCGCTCTTGCCCTTCGAGCTGCGCTTCGGCGCGCCGCTGCTGGCGCAGGAAACGTCGTACTTGGCCGCGTCGGCGAGCACGCTGAGTTTGTCGATCAATTGCATGATGATGACCGTGATACTGTTTGCATATACAGTATCACGGTTGCGCATAGCGGCAAGGCCCGTCTGGCGGGGCGGTTCAGGCGCATTATCGGATAAGCTGAACGTCACTCTTCAATTGCACGTCGAGGTTCGGATGCAGCAGAACACCCATAGCACGCTGATCGGCTATCTCCTGTGGATATTCGGTTTTCTCGGCTCCCATCGCTTCTACTACGGCAAACCCATCACCGGCACCATCTGGTTCTTCACCCTCGGCCTGTTCTTCGTCGGCTGGATCATCGACCTGTTTCTGATTCCATCGATGGATCGTGAAGCGGACATGCGCTTCCAGCCGGGGCCCATCGACTACACGGTCGGCTGGATACTGCTGACCTTCCTCGGTGTGTTCGGCGTGCATCGCATGTACCAGGGCAAGTGGATCACCGGGATCCTCTACCTGTTTACCGGCGGCTTGTTCTTCATCGGTGTGCTCTACGACTTCTGGACGCTGAACTCGCAGATATCCGAGCGCAATCTGGCGCGGAGCTGAAGGAGTAGGGCAGGTAAGTACGCTGGAGATCTCGCAGGCATGGACGGGTTGATGTCCAGCCTGCGCAGATCTTTCGCATCAGCCTTCGAAGCTGATGTGGCCGTCGACGATGGTGTAGCGCACCGCGCCCGGCAGGCAGTGGCCCATGAACGGGCAATTGCGGCCTTTGGAATACCAGCGCTCGCCGACCCGGGTCGAACTGTGTCGATCGAACAGTACCAGGTCCGCAGGTTGGCCAGCTTGCAGGGTGCTGGCCGGCAGGCGTAGCGCTGCAGCGGGCCCGCTGGTCAACCGCGCCAGCATTGTCGGCAGATCGAGCAAGCCGTCGTCCACCAATGTCAGCGCCAGGGGCAGCAGGATTTCGGCACTGCTGATACCCGGTTCGGTTTCGCCGAACGGGGCCAGTTTGGCGTCGGCCTCGTGTGGCTGGTGATGGCTGGAAATCGCCGAGATCACACCGGCCTTCACTGCCTCGCGCAGGCCATCGCGATCCGCTGCGCTGCGCAGTGGCGGCTGCACGTGATACAGGCTGGAGAACCCATGCAGCGCTTCGTCGGTGAGGATCAGCTGATACATCGCCACGTCGGCCGTCACCGGCAGGCCGCGAGCCTGTGCCTGGGCGATCATCTCCGCGCCCCGGGCGCTGGTCAGCTGGGCGAAATGCGCGCGAACACCGGAGCGCTCCACCAGCAGCAGATTGCGCGCCAGTGCCACGGTTTCCGCGGTCTCCGGAATCCCCGACAGGCCGAGGAAGCTGGCGGCGGCACCTTCGTGAGCAAGCCCGCCTTCAGCCAGATCGTGATCCTGGGAGTGGAAGATCACCGTCAGATCGAAGGTGGCGGCGTATTCCAGGGCACGGCGCAGGTTGCGGTTGCTGGCAAATTCGGTAAGGCCATTGCCGAAGGCGACGCAGCCGGCTTCACGCAATGCGACCAGCTCGGACAGCTGCTCGCCGGCCAGATTGCGCGTCAGCGCGCCGATGGGAAAGACCTTGGCATGGCCTGATTCGCGGGCACGATCGAGGATCAGCTCGGTGACTGCCGCAGTGTCCAGGACCGGGCGCGTCTGCGGCGGGCAGCACAGGCTGGTGATGCCGCCGGCTGCGGCCGCCAGGGTTTCGCTGGCAATGCTGCCTTTGCGACTGTAGCCAGGCTCGCGCAGGGCTACCGCGAGATCGACCAGGCCGGGTGCGGCGGTCAGCCCTTGAGCATCGATGGTCCGTTGTGTTTCGAAGCCGGCTGGCGCCTCGCCGATCGCGGCGATCTTGCTGTGCTGCAGGTAGATATCGGCGATTTCGTTGCGCCCGCTGACGGGGTCGATCACGTGTGCGCCGAGGATTCGGGTTGCCACCATCACTGCTGCTCCTCGGATACGGATTCAGAATCGATCTGGCGCTGCGCAGTCTGGCCGCTCATCGCCATGGACAGCACGGCCATGCGAATGGCGATGCCATAGGTGACCTGATTGAGGATCACCGATTGCGGGCCGTCAGCCACCGCCGACTCGATCTCTACGCCGCGGTTGATCGGGCCCGGGTGCATGACGATGGCGTCGGGCTTGGCCAGTGCCAGGCGCTGGGTGTTCAGGCCGTAGAGCTTGTAGAACTCCCCTTCGCTGGGCAGCAGGCCGCCCTGCATGCGCTCGCGCTGCAGGCGCAGCATGATCACCACATCGACGTCACGCAGGCCTTCGTTCATGTCGGTGAACACGCGCACGCCGTACTGCTCGATGCCTTCGGGAAGCAGGGTCTTCGGTGCGATGACGCGGATATCCGGGCAGCCAAGCGTCTTCAGCGCCAGCATGTTCGAGCGCGCTACCCGCGAATGCAGGATGTCACCGACGATCGCGACCGAGAGATTTTCGAAGCTGCCCTTGTGCCGGCGAATGGTGAGCATGTCGAGCATGCCCTGCGTCGGGTGCGCATGGCGCCCGTCGCCGCCGTTGATCACCGCGACCTGGGGGCTGACATGCTCGGCGATGAAGTGCGCGGCACCGGAGTCGGCATGGCGTACCACGAACATGTCCGCCGCCATGGCTTCCAGGTTGCGCAGCGTGTCGGTCAGGGTTTCGCCCTTGCTGGTGGAGGAGGTCGACACGTTCAACGTGATCACGTCTGCCGACAACCGCTGGGCCGCCAGTTCGAAGGTCGTGCGGGTGCGTGTGGAGTTCTCGAAGAACACGTTGCAGACCGTCTTGCCGCGTAACAGCGGGACCTTCTTCACGGCCCGGGCGCCGACTTCGAGGAAAGAGTCAGCGGTGTCGAGGATCTCCGTGAGCAACTCGCGGGGTAGGCCGTCGAGTGAGAGGAAGTGGCGCAGCTGGCCTTGGTCGTTCAGCTGTAGCGGGCGCTTGGCGTCGGTGGGCGTCATCGCAGAATCTCGGTGGGCGGCTGGAGATGGACTGTAGTGCGGAAGCTACCGACTCGCTCAGGAGGGGCTGGTTTCCGTCTGTTGCTCGAGGGCCAGGGGGGTCGGCCCGATCAGCTTGATGCGCTGCTCTGGCGCCAACGACAGAGTGGCGCCGACTACGTCGGGGCGAATCGGCAGTTCGCGGGCGTTCAGGTCGAGCAGGCAGACCAGCGTCACGCTGGCGGGGCGTCCGTAATCGAACAGCTCGTTGAGCGCGGCGCGGATGGTGCGGCCGGTCATCAGTACATCGTCGATCAGTACCAGGTGCTGCCCTTCGATCTCAAATGGCAGTTCCGATGGCTGCACCTGGGGATGCAAACCCTTCTGGGTGAAGTCATCGCGATAGAAGGAGACGTCGAGGATGCCGAGCGGTTCGTTCTGCCCCCGTGCTGCGAGCATCGCCTGGGCGATCCATACGCCGCCGGTGCGGATGCCGATGAAGCGTGGCTCCTGGATGTCACGGTCGCTCAGGTACTGCTTCAGTGCGGCGACCATCTCGGGCAGCAGCTGTTCGGGGTTGGGCAGGATCATGGGGTCTCCTTACGGGTCCGGATCAGGCGGCAGGGTGATCGCTCAGCCAGCCTTCCAGTAATAGGGCTGCGGCCAGGGCATCCACGGGGCGGTCGCGGTAGCCGCCATGCTGGCCCTGGCGTAGACGCTCGCCTTTGGCTTCGAACGTGGTCAGGCGCTCGTCGTGGGTGTGAACCGGCAGGTTGAAGCGGCCATGGAGTCGGCGCGCAAATTTTTCGGCCCGGGCGCTCATGTCGCTTGGCGTGCCATCCATATTCAGGGGCAGGCCGACGACCAGCGCATCGGGCTGCCATTCACGCATAAGCGCCTCGATCTGCTGCCAGTCCGGCGTTCCGTTCTGCGCCTTGAGCACGCAGAGCTCGCGCGCCTGCCCGGTGATCATCTGGCCGACGGCAACGCCAATCTGTTTGGTGCCGTAATCGAAGCCAAGCAGCAGACGAGGCGTGCTCATGCGTGGCCGACCTGAGTGCTGAGCAGGCGCAGGTCGACTCCCAGCGATGCGGCGGCTGCGTTCAGGCGCTGGTCGTAGGGCAGATCGAAGAGGATTTCCGTGCTCGCCGGGCAACTGAGCCAGGCGTTGTCAGCCAGCTCGGCCTCCAGCTGTCCTGCTTCCCAGCCAGCGTAGCCCAGAGCGATGAAATGCCGGGCGGGGCCTTGGCCGTCGGCGATGGCGAACAGCACATCCTGCGATGTGGACATGCCGAGCGGGCCGAGCGACAGCGTGGCCTGAAATTGCTGATCGGCAGAATGCAGGACGAAGCCGCGATCTGTCTGCACCGGTCCGCCGGAGAAGATCGGCAGGCTCTGGCACAGTGATGGAATCGGTTCGTCCGGGCGCAGCTGTTCCAGCACATCGGCCAGACTCAGTCCGTTCGGTCGATTGATGATCAGGCCCATGGCGCCCTCGGCGCCGTGCTCGATGAGGTAGATCAGCGTCTGGGCAAAGTTCGGATCGGCCATCTGGGGCATGGCGATCAGAAAGTGATGCTTGAGGTAACTGGGCGCGGTGCTTTTCATGCGCGCTAGCTTAAGCGTTGCTCTGCTTCCAGGCTACAGGTGCGACGGTTGGTCCTGTGATGGGTCAGCGGCTGGAGAGCTTGTCGCCGCGCTCGAAGCGCCAGGTGCGAATGATCTCGACCTGATCGAATTTCTGCGCCAGCTCGCCAGTAAATGGCGCGAAAGGTGCGGCCAGGCGCACGATTCGTAGCGCGGCTTCGTCGAGCACCGGTTGGCCGGACGACTCGATCACGCGCAACTCTTGTACCGTCCCGTCACGGTTGATGGTCACCAGCATGCGCAGGCTCCCGTAGATCTGCTGGCGACGCGCTTCGTCCGGGTAGTTGAGATTACCGATGCGTTCAACCTTCTTGCGCCACTCATCGCGATACCAGGCGCTGATGTCGCGCATGGTGGCAGCGCTATTCTGCCGGCTGACCCTTGGGCGTTTGGCATAGCGCTCGACTTCCTGTGCCAGCTCGGCTTCGAGGCTGGCGATTTCGGCGCTCAGCTGAGAGCTGTCGAATGCCGGAGCAGCCTGCGGCTCGGGTTGCGGCTGGGTCTGCTGCTTGGTATCGGCCTTGTCCGGCTGCCGGCTGCGGGTGGTGACGACTGTTTTCGCCGGTTCCGGTTGCGTGCTGCGCGGTGGTGCCGCCGGTGGCGTTACCTTGCGTACCTCGGTGTCCTGAAAGGGCGCCTGCTCGGTGGTCTTTGGCGACGCCTTGTGCTCCAGCGTGCCGCTGCCCTGCTGGTTGTCCTGGGCGAGAAAGTCTGCTTCCTTGGGTTTCTCCTCGCTCTTGAACGTTGACAGGGTGATTTCCAGTGTCTTGCTGATCTGTTTTGGTTCGGACAGCGTGAAACCCAGGCCGAGAATAAGGGCCAGGTGCAATGCAGCAGCCAGAAAAAGCGTGAAGCCGAGCCGGTCCGCGGGGCGGACTCGGGTAGTTTCAGGCGCGGGTTGGCGGATAGCGGCGTTCATTGCAGGTCGGGTCGGCTCGAAGTGCCGCGCAGTCTGCCGGCTTTGAGCTCGGAGCCGCAAGCTCCAAGCTCAAAGCTGTTAGCTGGTTCAAGCTTGCAGCTTGCCCGCGATCGCGTCCATGAGGCGCTCGCCGATTCGGGTATCAAAGGCGTTGTCGATTTCGCGGATGCAGGTGGGGCTGGTGATGTTGATTTCGGTGAGGTAGTCACCGATTACGTCCAGACCGACAAACAGCAGGCCGCGCTTGCGCAATTCCGGGCCGACGATTGCAGCGATCTCGCGATCACGGTCCGATAGCGGCTGCGCTACACCTCGCCCGCCCGCGGCGAGATTGCCACGTGTTTCACCCGCTGCGGGAATCCGTGCCAGGCAATAGGGAATCGGCTCTCCATCGATCATCAGGATGCGCTTGTCGCCGTCCTTGATGGCGGGGATGTAGCGCTGCGCCATGATCTGTCGGCTGCCGTGCTCGGTCAGTACCTCGAGAATGACGGACAGGTTGGGGTCGCCTTCGCGATGACGAAAAATCGAGGCGCCGCCCATCTCGTCGAGGGGTTTGAGAATGATGTCACGGTGCTCGCGGGCGAAGTCGCGGAGAATGTCCGAGCGCCGACTGACCAGTGTCGGAGGCGTGCATTGCGGAAATTGCGTGGCGAAAAATTTTTCGTTGCAGTCGCGCAGGCTGTGCGGTCGGTTGACTACCAGCGTTCCCGCCTTTTCCGCCAGCTCCAGCAGATAGGTTGCGTAGATATACTCGCTGTTGAATGGCGGATCCTTGCGCATGAGGATCACGTTCAGGTCAGCAAGGGCTGCGTCGATTTCCTCATCCGTCTCGAACCAGTGCTGCAGGTCGTTGAATACCCGTAGCGGACGCATGCGTGCACGAGCCTGGTTGCCGAGCTGATAAAGATCGCGTTGCTCCATATAAAACAGTGTCCAGCCGCGCGCCTGGGCCGCCAGCAGCATGGCCAGCGAGCTGTCCTTCTTGAAGGCGATCTGCGCGATAGGGTCCATGATGATCCCGACGCGAACGGTCATGAGGTGTTCTCCGGCAGTGGGCGGCGGGCCGCCAGTGGCTCAAAAATGTCGCTGCAGATTGGCCGCGGTTGTGCACTGGGTCAAGGAAAATCCGGATGCTTTTCCGGTTGATAGCGTGTGCATGAGGAGTGTGCTAAAAAGGTCCGGCGATTGGGTGCAGCCCATCGGTGGCAGGGCCTCCGGCGCACTGACATAACGATAAACTACGACTCACCGAGGCGATGGTAGGGCGAAATGGAACAGCACTCCGAGGGCTTGAAGGTCATGGTGATCGACGATTCGAAAACGATTCGTCGTACCGCTGAAACCCTGCTGAAGAAAGTAGGATGCGATGTCATCACCGCAGTGGACGGTTTCGATGCGCTCGCCAAGATTGCGGATACTCATCCCCGCATCATCTTCGTCGATATTATGATGCCCAGGCTGGACGGATATCAGACCTGCGCGTTGATCAAGAACAACAGCTCCTTCAAGTCGACGCCGGTGATCATGCTGTCTTCCAAAGATGGCCTGTTCGATAAGGCGAAAGGGCGTATTGTCGGCTCCGATCAATACCTCACCAAGCCGTTCAGCAAAGAAGAGCTGCTCGGTGCGATCAAGGCTCATGTCCCTGACTTCGCACCGGTGGAGCAAGCATCCTGAAGTTCGGCATTGTTTGCCGCTGAAGCCTTCCTATGGAGAAATCATGGCTCGCGTTCTGATTGTTGATGATTCGCCGACCGAAATGTACAAGCTCACCGCCATGCTGGAAAAGCACGGCCATGTGGTGCTGAAAGCCGAGAATGGTGCCGATGGCGTTGCGCTGGCACGCCAGGAAAAACCGGACGCCGTGCTGATGGATATCGTCATGCCGGGGCTGAATGGTTTCCAGGCCACGCGTCAGCTGACCAAAGATTCTGAAACCAGTCACATTCCGGTGATCATCGTTACCACCAAGGATCAGGAAACCGATAAGGTCTGGGGCAAACGCCAAGGGGCGAAGGATTACCTGACCAAGCCGGTGGACGAAGCCACATTGCTGAAAACCCTGAATGCCGTTCTGGCGGGCTGACGCCGGGGTAGCCAACACTCGGACAAAGGGACGTGGCCAGCATGGCTGACATGCAAACGCCGTTTCAGCAGCTGCTGGAGCTAGATAAGCGATGCCGCCTGTACGCGGCGGGCCTGCCTTCTCAGCAGGAAGCCGTACAGACCTGGGGAGGGATCGGCTTCCGAATGGGGGGGCGTTTGTTCGTCGCTCCAATGGGCGAGGTCGGTGAAATTCTTCATGAGCCCCGTTACACCCTGCTTCCTGGCGTCAAGAGCTGGGTCAAGGGGGTGGCAAACGTCCGCGGCAGGTTGTTGCCGGTGATGGATCTTTGCGGCTACTTCGGCTTGGAGCTTTCGCCTTTGCGCAAGCAGCGCAGGGTGCTGGTGGTCGATCATCAGGAAGTGTTTGCCGGCCTTACCGTTGACGAAGTCTTCGGCATGCAGCACTTCCCGGTAGAAGCTTTTTCGGAGGAGTTGCCTCCGATCGAAGCATCGATTCAGCCGTTTATTCATGGTGTGTTTCAGCGCGAGCAGCCCTGGCTGGTCTTCAGCCCGCACGCACTGGCGACGCATCAGGCGTTTTTAGACGTCGCTTTTTAGTTGTAGGTGGGTCGACCAAGGTCGGCCTTTTGGTTCTTGGATGGAAGCGCACGGGGGTCCAGGCGGGGGCCGGATAATGATCAAAATAAATGCTAATGCTCTATTGAGTGGGGTGCGCAGCAATACGCTGACCACCGGTTTGTTCGTCGTATTGGTCGTTTCGATCGTATTGCTGTTCGCGAACTTCGCGTACGTCAATACGCAGGCGGATTACGACAACGAATACATCGCTCACGCGGGAGAGCTGCGCGTACTGTCCCAGCAGATCGCCAAGGATGCTGTGGAAGCGGCAACGGGCACCCAGGAAGCGTTTGCTTCTCTGAAGCAGGCCCGTAATGACTTCAACCAGCGCTGGGGCTACCTGTCGCAAGGCAACGAAAGCATCGGCCTGCCCGCCGTGCCCGAGTCGCTGCGCACGGAAGTCAACGCGGTGGAGCAGGACTGGAACACGCTACGTCGTGATACCGACGCCATTCTTTCCAGTGAGCAGACCGTCCTTTCGTTGCACCAGGTAGCCAGTACTCTGGCCGAAACCATTCCCCAGCTACAGGTCGAGTACGAGGAAGTCGTCGATATTCTGTTGGAGAGTGGTGCGCCTGCCGCTCAGGTGTCGGTGGCCCAGCGCCAGTCGCTGCTCGCCGAACGTATTCTCGGCTCGGTAAACAAGGTTCTTTCCGGTGACCAGGACTCGGTTCAGGCGGCGGATATGTTTGGTCGTGATGCCAGTTTGTTCGGTCGCGTATTGAACGCGATGATCGAAGGCAACGTCGCGATGGGGATTACCGCTGTAGCCGATGAAGAGGCACGGGATCGTCTCTCCGAGATCGCCGAACTCTTCCAGTTCGTATCCGGCTCGGTGGATGAGATTCTCGAAACGTCGCCCGAGCTGTTCCAGGTGCGCGAGTCGGCGAACAGCATCTTCGAAGTCTCTCAGACCCTGCTGGACAAGACATCCGCGCTGTCGCAAGGCCTGCAGAACCGTGCCGATGCCCGCTACCTGAACACCATTGTTGGTTATGTGCTCGGTGCATTGGCGCTGGCGTCCATCATCCTGATCGGCCTGGTGATGGTTCAGGAGACACGTCGCCGCCTGAGCGAAACCGCCGAGAAGAACGAACGTAACCAGGCCGCGATTCTGCGACTGCTGGACGAAATCGGTGACCTCGCTGACGGTGACCTGACGGTAGCCGCCACCGTAACCGAAGACTTCACCGGTGCGATCGCTGACTCGATCAACTACTCCATCGACCAGCTGCGCGAACTGGTAGCCACCATTAACCAGACCGCGGTACAGGTATCGGGCGCCGCCCAGGAAACCCAGGCGACGGCCATGCACCTCGCCGAGGCCTCCGAGCATCAGGCGCAGGAGATCGCCGGTGCGTCGGCGGCAATCAACGAAATGGCCGTTTCCATTGACCAGGTATCGGCCAACGCCGCGGAGTCGTCGGCGGTAGCGGAGCGCTCGGTAGCCATTGCCAACAAGGGCAACGAGGTGGTGCACAACACCATCACTGGTATGGATAACATCCGCGAGCAGATTCAGGACACCTCCAAGCGAATCAAGCGACTTGGCGAATCGTCTCAGGAGATCGGTGACATCGTCAGCCTGATTAACGACATTGCCGACCAGACCAACATTCTCGCACTCAACGCTGCAATCCAGGCATCCATGGCTGGCGACGCGGGTCGAGGCTTCGCGGTGGTAGCCGACGAGGTTCAGCGCCTCGCAGAGCGTTCTTCGGCAGCGACCAAGCAGATCGAGGCGCTGGTGAAGACCATTCAGACCGACACCAACGAGGCGGTCATCTCGATGGAACAGACCACCTCGGAAGTAGTGCGCGGTGCGCGTCTGGCGCAGGACGCCGGTGTGGCACTGGAAGAGATCGAAAAGGTATCCAAGACGCTTGCGGCGCTCATCCAGAACATCTCCAACGCGGCCCGTCAGCAGGCTTCGTCGGCAGGCCACATCTCCAACACCATGAACGTGATCCAGGAGATCACCTCGCAGACCTCATCGGGTACCACCGCAACGGCGAAAAGCATTGGTAATTTGGCCAAGATGGCCAACGAGATGCGCCATTCCGTTTCCGGCTTTACCCTGCCGGATGCTCCGGATCAGGCCTGATTTGAGGGGTGCGGCAGTCGTTTGATGGCTGCCGCTGATGATCACGAGCGAGGGGCAGGGCATGCAGCCGAGGTTTGACTGGGCATTGGAGCCCTTGGCCGATATGTCGCCGACGGAGTTCCATGACTGGCAGACGCTCCTCGAAGAGCGCTCCGGCATGGTCGTTAGCGAACGCAGGCGCAGCTTCCTGCAGACCAACCTGAGTGCTCGCATGCGCGAGGTCGGTGCTCCCGACTACGCCAGCTACTATCGGCAGGTCACCTCTGGTCCTCGTGGTGCGGTTGAGTGGTCGACGCTCATGGACAGGTTGACCGTGCAGGAAACGCGTTTTTTTCGGCACCCTGCTTCGTTTGAACTGCTCGATGGCTATCTCCGGCAGCGCGTAGAACAGGGTGCGCTCGAGCGACCCCTCGCCTTGTGGAGTGTAGGTTGCGCCAGTGGCGAAGAAACGTTTTCGCTGGCCATGGCTACTGCAGAAGTACTGGCCGGATGCGACCTCAATGGCGGCTTCGGCGTAACCGGAACCGATATCAGTCTGAGTGCCCTGGCGAAGTCCCGTGCCGGAATCTATGGCGCTCGCAAACTGGAGCAGGTCGAGACGCCGTTGCGCGAGCGCTATTTTCTACCGCTGCCCGATGCTCGTTTTCAGATCATTCCCGACCTGGCTGCACGTGTGTGCTTTGCCAGGCTCAATGTGCTTGAACTGGCCAACTCGCCAGTGTCCGGCATGGACGTCATTTTTTGTCAGAACTTGCTGATCTACTTCCGCCGCTGGCGTCGCCGAGAGATCCTCAACCGCCTGGCGGATTGCCTGGTCCCTGGGGGATTGCTGGTGATTGGCGTAGGTGAAGTGGTTGGTTGGCAGCATCCGGAATTGCTTCCGGTGGCCAACGATCAGGTTCTGGCTTTTACCCGGAAAAGTTTATGAGCGGAGTCGCTATGGGTGATCGGCACGATTATGTCGCCCTGGAGTGGGTGAAAGGCGAGATTGCCGAAACGCTTAAGCAGGCGCGTCAGGCCTTGGAGGCGTTCGTCGAGAACCCTCAAGACTCGACTCGGATGCGCTTTTGCCTGACCTACGTACACCAGGTCCATGGCACTCTGCAGATGGTCGAGTTCTTTGGCGCGGCCTTGCTTGCCGAGGAAATGGAACAGCTGGCCCGCGCGCTGTTGGAGGGCCGCGTCACGAACCAGGGCGAAGCGCTCGAGGTCATGATGCAGGCGATCCTGCAGTTGCCCGCCTATCTGGATCGCATTCAGAGCGCCCGGCGCGACCTGCCGATGGTGGTCCTCCCGCTGCTAAACGATCTTCGTGCCGCTCGCGGCGAAAAGCTTCTTTCCGAAACCAGTCTTTTTTCGCCGGACCTTTCCGGCCGAGCTCCAGCGTTGCCCCAGGAGTCGGTCGACCGCCTGCGCACGAATGAGCTGCCGGCGCTGCTGCGCAAGTTACGGCAGATGCTGCAGGTGGCTCTGGTCGGCGTGATCCGTAATCAGGATCTGCCGACGAACCTGGGCTACATGGCCCGGGTGTTCGCGCGACTGGAAGTGCTCTGCAAGGATGCACCACTGGAAGCGTTGTGGCAGATCGCGTCAGGTATGGTCGAAGGCCTGGCCAGCGGAGAGGTAAGCCACGGCACCTCGGTTCGCACCCTGTTGCGCCAGGTCGACAAGCAGCTCAAACGGCTGGTCGAGGAAGGTGCAGACGGCCTGAATCAGGCTGCTCCCGATGAGCTGATCAAGAACCTGCTGTTCTACGTCGCCAAGGCGCCGGGCCAGACTCCGCGCATCCAGTCGCTCAAGCAGCAATACCGCCTCGACGAAGCACTGCCGGACAGTGCCGTGGTCGATCAGGAGCGTGCCCAGCTGGCAGGCCCGGACCGGGGTGCGATGCGCTCGGTGGTGGCTGCGCTTTGTGAAGAGCTGGTGCGGGTAAAGGATAGCCTTGACCTGTTCGTGCGCAGTGATCGCAAGATCATCGGCGATCTCGCCAGCCTTGAAGTGCCGCTCAAGCAGATTGCCGACACCTTGGCTGTTCTGGGCTTTGCACAACCACGCAAGATCGTGCTCGACCAGATAGTCCTCGTACAGTCCGTTGCGCAGGGTCGGCAGGCGCCTGATGACGCTGTGCTGATGGATATCGCCGGGGCGCTGCTGTACGTCGAAGCCACCTTGGCTGGCATGGTCGGAGGTCCGGTTGAGGAACGCAACGAAGCCAGCCACCTGCCGACCACCGATGTCGCTCAGATCCACCAACTGGTGATTCGTGAAGCGCGCAATGGCCTGGAGCAGGCCAAGGACGCGATCATCGAGTTCATCGCGTCCCAGTGGAACCACGAGCATCTTGCACGGGTGCCGGAGCTGCTGACACAGGTTCGTGGCGGGCTGGCGATGATCCCCCTGGAGCGCGCCGCGGCTTTGCTGCAGGCCTGTAATGGCTATATCCAGGACCAGCTCCTGGCCCGCAAGGCCGTGCCGGATTGGCAGAGTCTGGATACCCTGGCCGACGCCATTACCAGCGTCGAGTATTACCTCGAACGCCTTTCCGAGGATTGCGGTACACAGGGTGACCTGATTCTGGACGTCGCGGAAGAAAGTCTGCAGAACCTTGGTTATTCGCTGGGAGGTGCGCGGCCAGTTGAAGCTGAGGCTGCGCCGGTGGCAACCGACTTGGCCGACCCGCTGGATGAAATCGAAGTGTTACCCGAGGAGCTGGCTTCGGATGAACTCAAGTTCGTCCCGGCTCCCCAGGATGAACTTCAGGCTCCTGCGCAGGCCGGGCTTGCGAGCGAGCCGCAAGTGTTGTTCGGCATTGATACGCAAGCCGACGGCGCCGACGAAGAAACTGGGACCGGGTCCGAATGGACGTTGGAAGAGCTGCCCGATGATGAAGAAATCATCTTCAGCCTGCCTGACGACGTCCAGGCGCCTGAGATGCTGCCCGTGGATGATGAGCCCGTCCTGAGTGACTGGAGCGAGGCACAGGTTGCCGAACTCGATCTTCCGGACGTGACACTGCCGGAATATAGCGAAGCTGAGCCTTCTGTTGCTGAGCCAGAGCCCGCGCTCAGCCTGGAACAGGTCATGGCGGCACCGGTCGCAGCCATAAATCCGCCAGCCCAGGACGTCCCGCCCAGCCTGTTGCCACCACCCGAAGACGAGGAGCCGGTCGACGAGGATCTGCTTGAAGTTTTCATCGAGGAGGCTGCAGAGGTACTGGAAACCATTGGCGAGCAGTTGCCGCGCTGGTTTGCTGATACCGACGACAAGGAGGCGCTGGGTGAAGTCCGCCGAGCCTTCCATACGCTCAAAGGCAGCGGGCGAATGGTACGTGCGCTGATCATTGGCGAACTTGCCTGGTCCATCGAGAACCTGCTCAACCGCGTTCTGGATCGCAGCATCCAGGCCACCGATTCAGTCAAGCAGGTGGTGACCGGAGTCATCGCGCTGATGCCCGCGCTGGTCGACGAATTTGCAGCCAAGGCACAGCGTCAGCGCGACGATGTCGATCAGTTGGCGGCTGCCGCGCATGCACTGGCAAAGGGGCAGCCGGCGGTACTGTCGCAGCCTGCGGAGACGCCTGCGGCGCCAGCGGAAGACTCGTCCCCAGACGCCTTTTCGGCCGACGATGACGCACTCGACCCTCAGCTGCTGGAAATCTTCCGCAACGAAGCCGAGGCGCATCTGACAACGCTGGTCAGTTTCCTTGCCGATTGTGCTCAGCGTCTGCCTCAGCCCGTTACCGATGCGCTGCAGCGCGCGTTGCATACGCTCAAGGGCAGTGCGCACATGGCCGGCATTCTGCCCGTCGCGGAGATCGCAACACCGCTGGAAAAGATGGTCAAGGAGTTCAAAACCAACCTGATTCAGATGGATCTGGCGGAAGCTGAACTGCTGCATGAAGCCGAGCTGCTGTTGCGCAAAGGGTTGGCCAATCTCGACCATGAGCCGCTGGCGCCGATCGAAGGTGCCCCCGAGTTTCTGCTCAAGGTTCATTCCCTGCATCAGGCAAGGCTGGTGGAAGCCGGTGCTCGTCAGCACAACGATGCAGGTGAAGCTCGCGATCCGAACATGATTGCGCTGTTCCTCTCCGAAGGCATGGATATCCTGCTGGATGCCGAAGACTTGCTGCGCAGCTGGCGCGCGCATCCGGCCGAGCGTCAGGAGCTTTCGGCGCTGCTACAGGAGCTGACAACGCTCGGGCAGGGCGCGAAGATGGCCGATCTGCCGCAGATGGAGGCGCTGTGCCAGGTGCTGCTGCGTTTGTACGCGGTGGTGGAGGAGGGTCGCCTGGCGGTCAGCGAGCGATTCTTCGACGATGTCGAGCAAGGGCATGAGGCACTGGTTGGCATGATGGACCAGGTTGCTGCCGCGCTGCAGGTCAGCGAACAGTCGGAACTGGTCGCGCGGCTTGAAGCGCTACTCGCCGAAGCCGTCGATCCGCTGTTGCTGGAGCAACCTTTTGCGCAATCAGGGGAGCCGGATCAGGTTGCAGTATCGATTGAAGCGCCACTGACACTCTTGCCAGCCGAAGCCGAAGCCGAAGCCGAAGCCGAAGCCGAAGCCGAAGCCGAAGCCGAAGCGTGGCCGATCGAGGATGCGCCCGCTGACGAGGAGCAGGACGAGCTTGATCATGAAATGGTCGAGATTTTCCTCGACGAAGCGGTCGATCTTATGGAGAGCGCTGGCCATGCGCTCGATCGCTGGCTTGCTGATCCAGCCAACCAGATGGCGCTATCAGCCCTGCTGCGCGATCTTCATACCCTCAAGGGCGGCGCCCGTATGGCTGCCATTCGCCCCATTGGCGATCTGGCCCATGAGTTGGAATCGCTTTACGAAGGGCTTTCCGACGGACGCTATGTCCATTCGCAAGAACTCGCGACTCTGCTGCAGCGAAGCCATGACCACCTGGCACTGCAGCTAGAGCAGTTGCAGCGCGAAATGCCCATGAGTTGCGCCGATGCGCTGATCGAATCGATGCAAGCCTTTCGCCAGGGAGTCCTGCCGGTATTCGAGCCCATCGAGGTGAACGACGCCAGTCAGCCTCTCCCTGTTGATGATCCGTTGCTGAACGAAGAACTGCTCACGACCGAATACGAGGGCGACCAGCCGCAGGACGAGCCGCTTTCCTCTGACTCGCTCGATATCTCGCTGTTGGAGAACGAGGACGATTTACCTGAGGCGCAGGAGCAAGCTGCGGAGGTAGAGCTTCACGCTGTCGATGCGTCGCCCGACGAAGGCCTCGACGAAATCGGATTCAGCCTTCCGGAAGTGGAAGAGGCTCCAGCGCCGCTCGACGACATGTCCAGTCCGGTACAAAGCGATGTCGAGCGTGATCCGGAACTGGTGGAAATATTCCTCGAAGAAGGTTTCGATCTCATCGAAAGCGCTGCAGGTGGTTTGCAGCGTTGGATGGCTGACGTCGATAACAGTTTCGAGCTCGAGGCGCTGCAGCGGGATCTGCATACCCTCAAAGGCGGCGCGCGGATGGCGGATATCCGCGAGATCGGCGATCTGTCCCATGAGCTCGAGTTTCTCTACGAAGGGTTGTGCGCGGGTAACTACCGTGCCAGTCCTGAGTTGTTCGGCCTGCTGCAGGCCTGCCAGGACCGCCTGGCGGAAATGCTCGAAGCCGTGCGGGCCCACCAGCCGGTTCCCACCGGTGAAGCCCTGATCGAAACGATCCGGCGTTTTCGCAACAACCCCGAAGAGCAGCTGAGCATTCCCAGCAGCGTTTCGCTGAAGGCGGCTCAGGACGATGCACAGCAGTCCGCCGAAGCTGAAATCCTCGATATCTTCGTCGAGGAAGCTGACGATCTGCTGGAGGAAATGGAATCGGCGCTCGGTCGTTGGGATGCCGGCCGTGAAGACGCAGCGCCCCTGGCCGACATGCTGCGCGTGCTGCATACGTTGAAGGGTGGAGCGCGCCTGGCTGGGCAGACTGACCTGGGCAACATGGCCCATGATCTGGAGCAGATGCTTGGTGAGGCGCAGCAGCAAGGCGCCCCCTGGCCGGATAGTCTGTTCCTCGATGTCCAGCAGGGTTATGACGCGTTGCTGAAAGATGTCGAACAACTTCGCGCGAGCCTGGCGAGTGAAGGTGACGAAAGCAGCGCTGGTAGCGAAGCGTCACAGCCTGAAGCGCAGGATATCGAGCCACAACTGCCGAGCGAGCCGCTGATGCTCGCGCAGCCGATCGTCGCAGCCAGCACTCAGCCCACGCCGAGCAGCAGCCCCGCCAAGGTGTTGCCATTCATTAGACGTGCGCAGCTGGCAGCCCAGGAGGCGGCAGCACGACGCGCGCCGCAGGAGTTGGTCAAGGTACCCGCAGACCTGTTGGAGGGCCTGGTCAACCTGGCCGGTGAGACATCGATCTTCCGCGGGCGGGTCGAGCAGCAGGTCAGTGACGTCGGTTTCACTCTCGGCGAGATGGAGGCGACCATCGAGCGGGTGCGCGACCAGTTGCGTCGTTTGGATACCGAAACCCAGGCGCAGATTCTCAGCCGTTACCAGGCCGAGGCCGAACGCGCCGGTTATGACGATTTCGATCCGTTGGAAATGGACCGCCACTCACAGTTGCAGCAGCTCTCGCGTGCACTGTTCGAGTCAGCGTCCGACTTGCTCGACCTCAAAGAAACCCTGGCTGCGCGTAACCGTGACGCCGAAACCCTGCTGTTGCAGCAGGCGCGGGTCAATACCGAGCTTCAGGAAGGTCTCATGCGTACCCGCATGGTGCCGTTCGAGCGACTGGTTCCGCGTCTGCGCCGTATCGTGCGGCAGGTCGCGGGTGAGCTCGGCAAGCAGGTCGAATTCATGGTCGGCAACGCCACCGGCGAAATGGACCGCAGCGTACTTGAGCGGATCGTCGCGCCGCTGGAGCACATGCTGCGTAACGCCGTCGACCATGGCATCGAGTCGGTGGAGCGCCGTCGCGCTGTCGGCAAGCCCGAGCAGGGCACCATCCGCCTGGATCTGGCGCGCGAGGGTGGCGACATCGTTCTGACGCTGGCCGATGACGGCGCCGGTATCAATCTGGACGCAGTACGGCGCAAGGCGATCGAGCGCGGTCTGATGGTGGCCGATAGCGACCTTTCCGAGCACGAGATTCTGCAGTTCATCCTGGAAGCCGGTTTTTCCACGGCGGAGCGTGTCACCCAGATATCCGGGCGTGGCGTGGGCATGGACGTGGTGCACTCGGAGGTCAAGCAACTGGGCGGTTCGATGACCATCGAGTCGGCCCTGGGCCAGGGCACGCGCTTCCTGATTCGCCTGCCGTTCACGGTATCCGTCAACCGGGCGCTGATGGTGTATTCCGGCGAGGATCTCTATGCGATTCCACTGAATACCATCGAAGGTATCGTGCGTGTCTCGCCCTACGAGCTGGAGGCGTACTACCAGCCCGACGCGCCGCGGTTCGAATATGCCGGTCAGGCATACGAGCTGCGGTATCTCGGCGATCTCCTTAATAACGGGCAGAAGCCGAAGCTGGTCGGGCAAAGCCTGCCCTTGCCGGTGATCCTGGTCCGTTCGAAAGAGCACAGCGTTGCGGTGCAGGTCGACAGCCTCGCCGGCTCTCGCGAGATCGTGGTGAAGAGCCTCGGCCCGCAGTTCGCCGGCGTCCACGGGATCTCCGGTGCGACGATCCTCGGTGACGGTCGTGTGGTGGTAATTCTCGACCTGCTGGCGACCATCCGTGTGCTGCATGCGCATCAGCTCACTCAGCTGCAACAGCCGCGCTTGTTCGATCAGGCGCAGGAGCCGGTCGAGGTGGAAAGCGAGCGGCCGACACTGGTCATGGTGGTCGATGATTCGGTCACCGTGCGCAAGGTCACCAGTCGTCTACTGGAGCGTAACGGCATGAACGTACTGACCGCCAAGGACGGTGTGGATGCCATTACGCAACTCCAGGAGCGCAAGCCGGACATCATGCTGCTGGACATCGAGATGCCGCGCATGGACGGCTTCGAGGTCGCCACGCTGGTGCGACACGACGAACGCCTGAAGGACCTGCCGATCGTCATGATCACCTCGCGTACTGGCGAGAAGCACCGCGATCGCGCGTTGAGCATCGGCGTCAACGAGTACCTCGGCAAGCCGTACCAGGAGTCGGTATTGCTCGAGGCGATTCAGCGACTGGTCCATGCCGATGTCTGACGTCCTCTGCGCACGCATAGCGGTTCTGGCCGATACCTCGCTGCAGCGCCACGTGCTGCAGCAGGCGCTGACCGGCAGCGGTTATCAGGTCGTGCTGAACAACGACCCGGCGCGTCTGGAGCCCGCCGATCTGGACAGCACCGAAGCCGATCTCTGGCTCGTCGATCTGGCGCAGACCGAGGACTCGCCATTGGTGGATGCGCTGCTGGAGCGAGACACCACGCGGGTGCTGTTCGGTGAAGGGCGTGCGCCGGAGCGCCATTCGGAGTTCTATCCGCGCTGGGAGCGCAGTCTTTTCAGCAAGTTAAAACGCCTGGTGGGCGATCCATCGCGCGCGGTGGGCCCGCGTCTGGATGTGCTGCAGGGCGAAGGGCAGCGCCCGGAACGCCTGACGCTTCCACCGCTGCTGGCCGATACCGCCTTGCTGGCCGGTGAACCGGCTGGTCAGGTATGGCTGCTGGCGGCTTCGCTGGGCGGGCCGGAGGCGGTGAAGGCCTTTCTCGATGCGCTGCCCGGCGGTCTTCCGGTGGGCTTCATCTATGCGCAGCACATCGAAGCCAGCTTCGAATCGGCGCTGTCCCAGGCCGTGGGGCGGCACAGTCAGTGGCAGGTTCGCCAGGTCAGCGCAGGCGAGCCGGTGCGTTGTGGCGAAGTGGTCATCGCGCCCATCGCCGAGGAGCTCGGTTTCCACAGCGATGGCACTACAAGACTGAATGGTCGCTGCTGGCCGGAGCCGTACAGTCCGTCGATCGATCAGATGATGCTGAATCTGGCCCAGCAGTTTGGCGAGCGGTGCGGCGTCATCGCGTTCAGCGGCATGGGCAGTGACGGCAGTGCCGCTGCCGCCTATGTGCTACGCCAGGGCGGTAGGGTCTGGACCCAGCGTGCCGACTCCTGTGCCTGCTCGAGCATGCCGGACAACCTTCGCGAAGGTGGCTACAGCTCCTACAGCGGTGATCCGCGTGAGCTGGCTCAGGCATTGGTCAATCATCTGGTCAATCAGGTCGGCACGCCCACCACGTCTTTCAAACGGGATAATTCATGAGTCAGATGGTCGTTTCTCAGGATGCGGAAAGCCTTACCGGGCTGCTGATGCCACTTGCTGATCGGATGCTGTTGATGCCCAACGTGGCGGTCGCCGAGTTGATTCCCTACCGCGCGCCACAGGCGGTGCAGGGAATGCCGGCCTGGTTTCTCGGTCAGGTGCAATGGCGCGACCTGAGCCTGCCGCTGCTTTCGTTCGAAGCGGCGTCCAGCGGCCAGGCGCAGCCGGTGAGCAACACCGCTCGGGTGGCCGTTCTCAATGCGGTTGGCGGGCGCAATCACGTGAAGTTCATCGCGTTGCTGGTGCAAGGCATTCCGCACTCGATCAAGGTTGATGCCAGTCTGGCGCGTGCGGATGTGGCGCTTGCGCCGCTGGAGCTCGATGCCGTCAACCTCGGCGACGTGCAGGCGCGCATCCCCGATCTGGTCGGTCTGGAACAGAAGCTGGCTGATGCCGGGCTGATCTGATCCCGCCTGGTTGCCAACGCCCCGCTAGAAGTCCCCCCATAATTGCTGCGCCACGCTCAAGGCCACCACTGGTGCGGTCTCGGTGCGCAGCACCCGCGGGCCGAGCCTGGCGGGCAGGAACCCCTGCGCGGCGGCGTGCTCGACTTCGTTTTCGCTCAAACCACCTTCCGGCCCGATCAGAAACGCCAGCGTCTGCGGCTTCGCATGGCTCGCCAGCGGGTCGGCTATCGGATGTAACACCAACTTCAGTTCTGCCTCGACAGTCAGCCAGTCGCGCAGGCTGGTGGGCGCGTGAATGATCGGCAGAACCGACCGGCCACATTGCTCGCAGGCGCTGATCGCTATCTGCCGCCAGTGAGCCAGGCGTTTGTCGGCACGCTCGTCGTTGAGGCGAACCTCGCAGCGCTCGCTGATGATCGGAGTAATCTGCGCGACGCCCAGCTCGGTGGCCTTCTGAATCGCCCAATCCATCCGCTCGCCGCGCGACAGTCCCTGGCCCAGATGTATCTGTAGCGCCGACTCCGGCATGCCGTTCAGGCGCTCGCGCAGTTCGACGGTGACGGATTTCTTGCCGACCTCCACCAGTTCTCCGAGAAACTCGTAGCCGCTGCCGTCGAACAGTTGCACGGCACTGCCGGCGGCAAGGCGCAGCACCCGACTGATGTAGTGGGCCGATGCTTCAGGCAGCGGATGCTGACCGAGAGAGAGCGGAGCGTCGATGAAGAAGCGGGATAGGCGCATAGGGCAGCTTCAGGCGGAAAGTCGGAGGCGACAAGTCTAAAGCATCGGCAGCCCGGCTCGCAGGCCGCCTCGCTTCGATACCAAATCAGCGTCAGCCTGGATCGCGGAAGCCTGGGTAGCTGCCGCTTGGTCCGGATACCGAAGCTTCTCGTGTGGCGATGTCGATGCCTTCACTGGCGACAGTGGCAAGAAAGTCGATCTGTTCTTCGGTGATGCAATACGGAGGCAGGAAATACACCACACTACCGAGCGGACGCAGCAATGCGCCTCGCTCCAGCGCATGTTGGTAGACCTTGAGACCGCGACGTTCCTGCCAGGGATAAGGGGTGCGACTGGCCTTGTCCTGCACCATTTCGATGGCAAGTGCCATGCCGGTCTGGCGGACTTCGGCCACATGCGGATGGTCGACCAGGTGTGCGGTGGCGCTGGCCATGCGCGTGGCCAGCGCCTTGTTCGCTTCGATGACATTGTCTTCGGCGAAGATGTCCAGCGTTGCCAGCGCTGCGGCGCAGGCCAGTGGATTGCCGGTGTAGGTGTGCGAGTGGAGGAAGGCCCGCAGCGTCGAGTAGTCGTCGTAAAACGCCTGGTACATCCTGTCCGTCGTCAGCACCGCGGCCATCGGCAGGTAGCCGCCCGTGAGGGCTTTGGACAGACAGAGAAAGTCGGGCGTGATGCCGGCCTGCTCGCAGGCGAACATGGTGCCGGTGCGGCCGAAACCGACGGCGATCTCGTCGTGGATTAGATGCACCTCGTAGCGGTCGCAGGCTTCACGCAGCAATTTGAGGTAGACCGGGTGATACATGCGCATGCCGCCGGCGCCCTGAATCAGCGGTTCGACGATGACCGCGGCGATGTCCTGATGGTGCTCGGCCAGCGTCTGTTCCATGTGGGCGAACATCCGCCGCGAATGGTCTTCCCAGCTCACGCCCTCGGGCCGCAGGTAGCAGTCCGGGCTCGGCACCTTGAAGGTATCCAGCAACAGCGGCTTGTAGGTGTCGGTGAAGAGTGCGACATCGCCCACCGACATCGCTGCGACAGTTTCGCCGTGGTAGCTGTTGGTCAGGGTGACGAAGCGCTGCTTCTGGCCGCGACCGCTGTTGCGCCAGTAGTGGAAGCTCATTTTGAGCGCCACCTCGATGCCGGTCGAGCCGTTGTCGGTATAGAAGACGCGATCCAGCCCGGCTGGCGTCAGTGCAACGAGTCGTTCCGACAGCTCGACCACCGGCTGATGGCTGAAGCCGGCGAGCATGACGTGCTCGAGCTGATCAACCTGATCCTTGATGCGCTGATTGATACGCGGGTTGGCGTGGCCGAACACATTGACCCACCAGGAGCTGACGGCGTCGAGGTAGCGCTTGCCGTCGAAGTCCTCCAGCCACACGCCGTCGCCGCGGCGAATCGGAATCAGCGGCAGCTGTTCGTGATCTTTCATCTGGGTGCAGGGGTGCCAGAGCACGGCGAGGTCGCGTTGCATCCAGCTGTCGTTCAGGCTCATCGTTACTCCTCCGCAATGAGTCGCGAAGCCTAGCAGAAGCGTTCAGGCAAGACTTCATGTGATCAGTTATCGATTTGCTCGATGTTTCAAAGCTAAAAAATGCGCTCTATTCCGATAGGTAACCGGCTAGGCTTCCAGGTCTGAAATTCAAAGGATGAAATCAATGCGCTGGCGTAACTCCTCCACCCACTACGGACTGACCAGTATCGTGTTGCATTGGCTGGTCGCCGCGGCCGTGTTCGGCCTGTTCGGTCTGGGCTACTGGATGGTTGGGCTGACCTACTACAGCAGCTGGTACCGCACCGCGCCGGATCTGCACAAGAGCATCGGCCTGGTGCTGTTCCTGGTGATGCTGGTGCGGGTGCTCTGGCGTTTTGTCAGTCCTGCGCCTGGGCCGCTTGCGAGCCAGGGCCGGCTGACGCAGGCGGCGGCGAAGTTGGGTCACAGTGTGCTGTATCTGGGGCTGTTCCTGGTGATGATGTCGGGCTACCTGATATCCACCGCCGATGGCCGAGCGATCAGCGTATTCGGCCTGTTCGACGTACCCGCGCTGATCACCTCCATTCCCAACCAGGCCGATACTGCCGGGCTGGTCCACGAGTACGCCGCCTGGGCATTGGTGATCCTCGCCGTTCTACATGCGCTGGCCGCACTCAAACATCACTTCATCGACCGCGACGCGACACTCAGGCGCATGCTCGGTCGTAATCCCGGTTAATCACCATCCCACAGGAGACTCATCGATGCTCAAGAAAACGCTCGCAGCACTGGTTCTGGGTTCTGCCCTGGCAGGCGGCCAGGCCTTCGCTGCCGACTACGCCATCGACAAGGAAGGCCAGCACGCCTTCGTCAACTTCAAGATCAGCCACCTGGGCTACAGCTGGCTGTGGGGCACCTTCAAGGACTTCGACGGCGCGTTCAGCTTCGATGCGGCCAAGCCGGCAGAGAGCAAGGTCAATGTCACGCTGAAGACTGCCAGCGTCGATACCAACCACGCCGAGCGTGACAAGCACCTTCGCAGCGACGACTTCCTCAATGTCGCCAAGCACCCGACGGCAACCTTCGAGTCGACCTCGGTGAAGCCTACTGGCGACGGCACAGCCGATATCACCGGCAATCTGACCCTCAATGGTGTCACCAAACCGGTCGTGATCGCTGCCAAATTCATCGGTGAGGGCAAGGACCCTTGGGGTGGCTATCGTGCCGGCTTCGAGGGCAGCACCACGCTGACGCTCAAGGACTTCGACATCAAGATGGATCTGGGCCCGGCCTCGCAGACGGTCGACCTGATCATCTCGGTCGAAGGTGTGCGCAAGTAGGGGTCCTAGCGGATCAGGAACGCCGGCAGCTAGCCGGCGTTCTGCGTTGCAGGGGGCGTATGTTGCATGGTCTGCGCAGCTGTCGAGCGCCGACGCAGAGGTCTGCGGCGCATGTTTCGCAACATTTTATATGGGAGCGATAAGCGTTTGCCGGTTTACAGACAGTCATGGATGTAAGTATATTTCGGCTCATCCCGCACTCCGTTTGCGCGGCGCACCGTTGCTCAATCCCGCCTGCCAGGTTTTCAAGAGGTCTATCCATGTCAATCAAGTCAGCCAATGCTGCCCTGATGTCCATTCTCGCCATGGCCGTTTTCCTGGCAGGTTGCCAGGAGGAAGCGGCGCCGCCGGCGCAGCAGAAGCCTACGGTAGGTATCGTGACCCTGCAGGCGGAACCCTTCGCGGTGACGACCGATCTGCCGGGACGTACCCGCGCCTACCGCATCGCCGAAGTGCGACCGCAGGTCAACGGCATCATCCAGAAGCGCCTGTTTACCGAAGGCAGTGACGTAAAGGCCGGGCAGCAGCTGTATCAGATTGATCCATCGGTATACGAAGCCACGTTGAAGAGTGCCCAGGCGAGCGTGGCTTCCAGCAAGTCGCTGGCCGACCGTTATGCCGAGCTGGTCAAGGACCAGGCCGTCAGCAAGCAGGCGTATGACGAGGCCCGCGCCGCCAGCCTGCAAGCCGAGGCCGAGCTGGAGCGAGCCCGGATCGATGTGCGTTACACCAAGGTGCTGGCGCCGATCTCCGGCCGCATTGGCCGTTCTGCTGTCACCGAAGGTGCGTTGGTCAGCAATGGCCAGGCCCAGGAACTGGCGACGATCCAGCAGCTCGACCCGATCTACGTCGACGTGACCCAGCCGGCCCGGGATCTGCTCGCGCTGCGCCGGGATCTGGCCGAAGGGCGCCTGCAGAAGTCCGGCGACAACGCGGCAAAGGTCACCCTGAAGCTTGAGGATGGCAGCGACTACGCACATGAAGGCAAGCTTGAGTTCAGCGAAGTGACCGTCGATGCCGGTACCGGGTCGGTTACTTTGCGTGCCGTGTTCCCGAACCCGGACAAGGATCTGCTGCCGGGTATGTTCGTGCATGCGCAACTGGTGGCGGGGATGAAGAGCGAGGCGATTCTGGTGCCGCAGCAGGGCGTGACGCGCAACACCAAGGGCAATCCGACCGCCATGGTGGTCAACGCCGAAAACAAGGTCGAGGTGCGACCGATCAAGACCGAACGTGCCGTGGGCAATCGCTGGTTGGTGGGTGAAGGCCTGCAGCCGGGTGATCGGGTGATCACCGAAGGCCTGCAGTTCATTCAGCCGGGAGTGGAAGTCGAAGTGGTCCCGGCGACCAATGTCGATAATCGCGGTGGGGTGCCAGCACAGCCCCAAGGCCAAGAAGGCTGAGGGGTTTCTAGTCCATGTCCAGATTCTTTATCGACCGGCCGATCTTCGCCTGGGTGATTGCCCTGGTGATCATGCTCGCCGGCGGCCTGTCCATTCTCAAGTTGCCGGTCAACCAGTACCCGAGCATCGCCGCGCCTGCCGTTGGCATTTCGGTGAGCTACCCTGGCGCCTCTGCACAGACCGTGCAGGACACCGTGGTGCAGGTTATCGAGCAGCAGCTCAACGGTATCGACGGGCTGCGCTACATCTCCTCGGAGAGCAACTCCGACGGCAGCATGACCATTACCGTGACCTTCGATCAGGGCACCAACCCCGATATCGCCCAGGTCCAGGTGCAGAACAAGCTGCAGCTGGCGACACCGCTGCTGCCGCAGGAGGTTCAGCAGCAGGGCATCCGCGTCACCAAGGCAGTGCGCAACTTCCTCATCGTCATCGGGCTGGTCTCTACCGACGGCAGTCTGGATCAGCGCGACCTGGCCAACTACATCGTCGCCAACATGCAGGATCCGATCTCCCGCACCAAGGGTGTCGGCGACTTCCAGGTGTTCGGTGCCCAGTACGCGATGCGCATCTGGCTCGATCCGGCCAAGCTGAACAACTTCAGCCTGACGCCGGTGGATGTGAGCACGGCAATTCAGGCGCAGAACGTCCAGATTTCCTCCGGTCAGCTCGGCGGACTGCCGGCGCTGCCCGGGCAGCAGCTCAACGCCACGGTGATCGGCAAGACCCGTCTGCAGACGCCTGAGCAGTTCCGCAACATTCTGCTCAAGGTCAACAGCGACGGCTCCCAGGTACGCCTGGGCGACGTTGCCAGGGTCGAGCTGGGCGGGGAAACCTACGCCGTCAGCGCCCATTTCAACGGCAAGCCTGCGGCTGGTCTGGCGCTGAAACTGGCAACCGGCGCTAATGCGCTGGATACCGTCGAAGGCGTGCGCAAGACCATCGACGAGCTCAAGCCGTTCTTCCCGCCGGGCGTCGAGGTGGTCTATCCGTACGACACCACGCCGGTCATTTCCGCCTCCATCACCGGGGTCATGCACACGCTGCTCGAGGCGTTCGTGCTGGTGTTCCTGGTGATGTACCTGTTCCTGCAGAATTTTCGCGCAACCCTGGTGCCGACGCTGGCGGTGCCGGTGGTGCTGCTGGGTACCTTCGGCGTGCTGGCGGTGTTCGGCTTCAGTATCAACACCCTGACCATGTTCGCCATGATTCTGGCGATCGGTCTGCTGGTGGACGACGCCATCGTGGTGGTGGAGAACGTCGAGCGGGTGATGCGCGAGGAGGGTCTCTCGCCGCTGGAAGCCACGCGCAAGTCCATGGGGCAGATCCAGGGTGCGCTGATCGGCATTGGTGTGGTGTTGTCTGCGGTGTTGCTGCCGATGGCCTTCTTCGGTGGCTCGACCGGGGTCATCTACCGGCAGTTCTCGATCACCATCGTATCGGCGATGGTGCTCTCGGTGCTGATGGCGCTGATCTTTACCCCGGCACTTTGCGCGACACTGCTCAAGCCCATCGACAAGGACGACCATCACGAAAAGCGCGGCTTCTTCGGCTGGTTCAACCGTACCTTCGAGCGCAGCGTCAATGGGTATGAGCGCGGTGTGAAAGCCGTACTCAAGCGCAAGGCGCCGTTCCTGTTGCTCTATGTGCTGATCGTTGGCGTCATGGTGGTGCTCTTCACCCGCATCCCCTCGGCATTCCTGCCGGAGGAAGACCAGGGCGTGCTGTTCGCCCAGGTGATGACGCCTTCGGGTTCGACCGCCGAACGTACCCAGCAGAGCATCGATGCAATGCGCAGCTATCTGCTGGAAGAAGAGGGCGACATCGTCCGTTCCGTGTTCACCGTGACCGGCTTCAGCTTTGCCGGACGCGGTCAGAGTTCGGGTATCGCCTTCATCGGTCTGAAGCCGTGGAGCGAACGCACCAACAAGGAAGACAGCGTTTTCGCTCTTGCCCAGCGTGCGCAACAGCATTTCGCCAGCTTCCGCGATGCCCAGGTATTCGCCTTCGCACCGCCAGCGGTGATGGAGTTGGGTAACGCCACGGGCTTCAATTTCTTCCTGCAGGACCGGGCTGGGGTGGGCCAGGAGGTGCTGCAGCAAGCGCGCGACAAGTTCATGCAGCTGGCCAGCCAGAGTCCGGTGCTGACCCGCGTGCGGCCGAACACTCTGCGCGATGAACCGCAGTATCAGGTGCTTATCGACGATGAGAAGGCACGGGTTCTGGGCATTTCGCTGGCGGAGATCAACAGCACGCTGTCGATTGCCTGGGGTGGGCGCTACGTCAATGACTTCATCGATCGTGGCCGGGTCAAGAAGGTCTATCTGCAGGGCGTCGCCGATGCCCGCATGAATCCCGAAGACCTGGCGAAGTGGTATGTGCGCAACGATGCCGGTGAGATGGTCCCGTTCAGTGCCTTCGCCAGCGGCGAATGGACTTACGGTTCGCCGAAGCTGTCCCGCTACAACGGCGTCAGCGCGATCGAGATGCTTGGTGAGCCTGCGCCTGGCTACAGCTCCGGTGATGCCATGGCCGAGGTGGAGCGCATCGTCGCTCAGCTGCCGCCGGGCGTGGGCTATTCCTGGACCGGCCAGTCCTATGAGGAACGGCTGGCGGGCTCGCAGACGCTGGCGCTCTACGCACTGTCGCTGCTGGTGGTGTTCCTCTGCCTGGCAGCACTGTACGAGAGCTGGTCGATTCCGTTCTCGGTCATGCTCGTCGTGCCGCTGGGTATCGTTGGTGCGCTGGCGTTCACCATGCTGCGCGGGCTGTCCAATGAGGTGTTCTTCCAGGTCGGCCTGGTCACCACCATTGGTCTGTCGGCGCGCAACGCGATCCTTATCGTCGAGTTCGCCAAGGCGCTGCACGAGCAGGGCATGAGCTACGCCGATGCGGCGCTGCAGGCCTGCCGCATGCGTCTGCGTCCGATCATCATGACCTCGCTGGCGTTCATCCTCGGCGTCGTGCCGCTGGCCGTTGCGTCTGGCGCCGGTGCGGGCAGCAAGCATGCCATCGGCACGGGCGTGATCGGCGGCATGCTGACCGCTGCGGTGCTGGCGATCTTCTGGATTCCGTTGTTCTACGTGATGATCTGTACGTTCTTCGACCGCACGACGTCCGCCAACCAGGCCGCGAAGGAGGAGTCGCTGTGAACAAGTCTCTACTGACCCTCGCCCTTGTGGCGGCGCTGGGTGGCTGCTCGCTGATACCGGAGTATCAGCGTCCCGATGCCCCGGTGGCCGCCGATTGGCCGCAGGGCGAAGCCTACCCGCAGGGCGCTGCGCTGGCCTCCGAGCGGGCGCTTGGCTGGCGCGAATTCTTCCGTGATCCGGCGCTGCAGCAGCTGATCGAGGTCGCGCTGGAGAACAACCGCGACCTGCGCATCGCGGCGCTCAATGTCGATGCCTACCGCGCGCTGTATCGCGTACAGCGTGCCGATGTGCTGCCGGCAGTGAGTGCCGATGGTTCCGGCACGCGCAGCCGTATGCCGGGTGACCTGAACATGACCGGCGAGCCGGCCATCAGCAGCCAGTACAGCGCAACGTTCGGCGTGTCCTGGGAGCTCGATCTGTTCGGCCGCCTGCGCAGTCTCCGCGACCAGGCGCTGGAAGAGTACTTCGCCAGCGAAGCTGCGCAGCGCAGTACCCAGATCAGCCTGATTGCCAGCGTCGCCAACGCCTGGCTGACGCTGCAGGCCGATCAGGCATTGCTGCAGGTCACCCGTGACACGCTCAAGACCTATGAGCAAAGCCTGGGCCTGACCCAGCGCAGTTTCGATGTCGGTGTCGCCTCGGCGCTGGAGCTGCGTCAGGCGCGCAGTGCGGTCGACAGCGCGCGGGTGAGCATCGAGCAGTACACCCGCCTGGTGGCGCAGGACCGCAACGCGCTGACCTTGCTGTTGGGCCAGGCCCTGCCGGCCGGGCTGCCATCTAGCGATGGTCTGGAGCGGACCCAGCTCGCGGCCCTGCCGATCGGTCTGCCTTCCGATCTGCTGCAGCAGCGGCCGGACATTCTGCAGGCGGAGTACCAGTTGCGGGCGGTCAACGCCAGCATCGGTGCGGCGCGCGCGGCCTTCTTTCCGCGTATCAGCCTGACCGGTGCCGCGGGGACCGCCAGCAGCGAGTTGTCCGGGTTGTTCGACGGCGGTTCCGGTTACTGGAGTTTCTCGCCGAGCATCAGCGTGCCGATATTCAACGCCGGCCAGCTGCGGGCGAACCTGGATTACGCGCAGATCAGCAAGAACATCCAGGTCTCGCAGTACGAGAAAGCCATCCAGACGGCCTTCCGCGAAGTGGCCGACGGGCTGGCCGCCCAGGCTACCTACACGCGTCAGGTGCAGGCGCAGCGCGATCTGCTGCAGACCAGCGAGGACTACTACAACCTCGCCGAGCGCCGCTATCGCACTGGCGTCGACAGCTACCTGACTGTGCTCGATGCCCAGCGTCAGCTGTTCAACGTGCAGCAGCAACTGATTGGCGATCGCCTGGCGCAGATGACCAGCGAGGTCAATCTGTTCAAGGCGCTGGGTGGTGGCTGGCAGGAGGTCGGCCAGACGCAGCCGTCCGGCGGGTGAGCTAAGCCGCTGCGGTGATTCTGATCACCGCGGCGCTGCAGTGTGCAGAAACGAAAACGCCGCCCAATGGGCGGCGTTTTCATCTGTGGCTCAGGCTTCGCGGTTGCGCGTCAGCAGGGCCGGCTTCTCGCCCCGTGGGCGCGTTGGTAGCTGTTCGAGCTGGTCCAGGCTGGGCAGGCGATCGATCTTCGATTCCTTGTGAATGATCACCGGCTGCTTTTCACGAGGCTTGGCGGCCTCCTGTCGCGAAACGACAGGCTCGTCGATACGACGGCCTTCGCTCTTGCGCCTTGGCTGACCGTTGCGTGGCTGGCCATTGCGTGCGCCCTGGGCCTGGCCTGGGCGTTTGCCCTTAGCAGCAGGCGCGCCCGCACCGGCAGCGCCAGTACGCGCGGTTCCGGCTGCGCGCGGGGTGCCACCCGGTTGGGCCGGAGCGCCAGGCCGGCGACCACGATTCTGCTTGTTCTGATAGGGGCTGACGTAGTCGACGCGATTGCCGAAGTTGTCCAGCTCATCATCGCGGAACTCGTCCGGAGCGCGATCCGGGGGCAGCTGCGGTGGGCGTGCGACGACCTGCGCTTCGCCGCTGGCGCTATCGCGAGCAGGCTTGCGGGACTTGCTCTGGCTGCGACGGTTGCGCTCCTTCTGCTCGGCGCCTTTTTCGGCAGGCTTGTTACGCTCGCCGCGTGCCTTGCCTTCGCCACGGGGCGGACGCGGCTGGCGCGGTTCGCGCACCTCCGGCTTTTCCGCCTCGATGGCACTGGCATCGAAGCCCATCAGGTCGCCTTCGGGAATGCGCTGCTTGGTCATCCGCTCGATGCCCTTGAGCAGCTTCTCCTCGTCGGGAGCAACCAGCGAAATGGCTTCACCGCTGCGCCCGGCACGACCGGTACGGCCGATGCGGTGGACATAGTCTTCTTCGACGTTGGGCAGCTCGAAGTTGACCACGTGCGGCAGTTGATCGATATCCAGGCCGCGCGCGGCGATATCGGTGGCGACCAGGATGCGCACCTGGTTGGCCTTGAAGTCGGCCAGAGCCTTGGTCCGCGCATTCTGACTCTTGTTGCCATGGATCGCAGCAGCCGGCAGGCCGTGCTTTTCCAGGTACTCGGCCAGGCGGTTGGCGCCGTGCTTGGTACGGGTGAAGACCAGTACCTGCTCCCAGGCACCCTGGGTGATCAGGTGAGCGAGCAGGGCGCGCTTGTGGCTGGCGGCCACGCGGAACATGCGCTGCTCGATACGCTCGACGGTGGTGTTCGGCGGCGTGACCTCGATGCGCTCGGGGTTGTGCAGCAGCTTGCCGGCGAGATCGGTGATGTCCTTGGAGAACGTCGCCGAGAACAGCAGGTTCTGGCGCTTGGCCGGCAGCTTGGCCAGGACCTTCTTGACGTCATGGATGAAGCCCATGTCGAGCATGCGGTCAGCTTCGTCGAGGACGAGGATTTCCACATGGGAGAGGTCGATGGCTTTCTGGTTGGCCAGGTCGAGCAGGCGGCCGGGGCAGGCGACCAGCACGTCGAGACCCTTGGCTACCGCCTGGATCTGCGGGTTCATGCCGACGCCGCCGAAGATGCAGGTGCTCTTCAGGGGCAGGTCACGGGCATAGACCTTGAAACTGTCGTGGACCTGGGCGGCGAGCTCGCGGGTCGGTGTCAGCACCAGCACGCGCGGCTGTTTCGGGCCGTAGCGGTGTTCACGGTCCGGGTGACCACCCGGAAACAGGAGTTCGAGGACCGGCAGGGCGAAACCGCCTGTCTTGCCGGTTCCGGTCTGGGCGGCAACCATCAGGTCGCGGCCTTGCAACACGGCGGGAATGGCCCGCTGTTGCACGGGGGTAGGCTGGGTGTAACCGGCAGCCTCGACGGCACCGGCCAAAGCCTCGGAGAGACCGAGGGAAGCAAAGGACATGAGTAATCCTGTCTTGTTAGGGGCGAGGCCCTGGGATGATCATGCCTGGCTCGAATCGCGACTGGCGTGCGATCCCGTCCGGTCCTGCCGCAGATAAATATAGGAGCGGCATCCGGGCGTAAGCCTGGCGGAAGCGCGGAGTATAACAGAGCCTGTTAACGCCGCATTGCTCTGACAGTGTCGCAGGTCACGGGTTCATTAGCCAGCTCCGTATTTCTACGGAGCTGGCGGGAACTCAGCGCGACAGGCCGAGGTTGTTCCAGATCGCCAGACTCGGCTCGGCCTGGTTCAGGGTGTAGAAGTGCAGGCCCGGCGCACCGCCAGCCAGCAGCTTCTCGCACATCTCGGTGATGACCTGCTCGCCAAACGCCTGGATGCTCTGCATGTCGTCGCCGTAGGCTTCCAGCTGCTTGCGCACCCAGCGTGGAATCTCGGCGCCGCAGGCATCGGAGAAACGCGCCAGCTTGCTGTAGTTGGTGATCGGCATGATGCCCGGCACGATCGGTGTATCCACGCCGAGCTTGCGCACACGCTCGACGAAGTAGAAGTAGCAGTCGGCATTGAAGAAGTACTGGGTGATGGCACTGTTCGCGCCGGCCCTGGCCTTGCGCACGAAGTTGGCCAGGTCATCCTCGAAGTTGCGTGCCTGCGGATGCATTTCCGGGTAGGCGGCCACTTCGATGTGGAAATGGTCGCCGGTCTCGCTGCGAATGAACTCCACCAGTTCGTTGGCGTAGCGCAGCTCGCCGCTGGCCATGCCCATGCCGGAGGGCAGGTCGCCGCGCAGGGCGACGATGCGCTGGATGCCGGCATCCTTGTAGAGGTTCAGCAGTTCGCGCAATTCAGCCTTGGTGTCGCCGACGCAGGACAGGTGCGGCGCGGTCGGCACCTTTACCTCGCCGTCGAGCTGCAGCACGGTATTGAGCGTGCGGTCGCGGGTCGAGCCACCGGCACCGTAAGTGCAGGAGAAGAAATCGGGTTGGTAGCCGGCCAGCTGGCGGGCCACGTTCAGCAGTTTTTCGTGCCCGGCATCGGTCTTGGTCGGAAAGAACTCGAAGCTGATGGAGGGGCGTGGGGATGTGCTCATGGGCGAATCCAGGGTGGTCGGGCGCGGCGCGCCCAGGACGTCCTCTAAACGCTGGAGGTCGGAGCGGGACGCAAGACGGCTTACGTGCTTGCGTCCTGCTTCGGCTTGGCCTCCTGCGCTTAATTGGCAGGGGCGGGTGGCAATGCGCTTTCAGCGATTGCCAGCCCGCGCATCATCAGTAGCGGTAGCTGTCCGGCTTGAACGGGCCTTCGACGGTCACGCCGATGTACTCCGCCTGCTTGGTGGTCAGCTGGGTGACCACGCCACCGAAGCCCTTGACCATTTCCAGCGCCACTTCCTCGTCGAGCTTCTTCGGCAGCACCATGACGGTGACGTTCTTGCTCTTCTCGGCCACCGGCAGGTCGGCGAACTTCTCGTTGTAGAGGTGGATCTGCGCCAGCACCTGGTTGGCGAAGGAGCCGTCCATGATCCGGCTCGGGTGGCCGGTGGCGTTGCCCAGGTTCACCAGGCGGCCTTCGGCCAGCAGGATCAGGTAGTCGTCGTTGGTCGGGTCGACGGTCTTGCCGGTGCGGTGGATCTTGTGCACCTGCGGCTTGACCTCTTCCCAGCCCCAGTTGGCGCGCATGAAGGCGGTGTCGATCTCGTTGTCGAAGTGACCGATGTTGCACACCACGGCGCGCTTCTTCAGCGCCTTGAGCATGCCGGCGTCGCACACGTTGACGTTACCGGTGGTGGTGACGATCAGGTCGATCTTGCCCAGCAGCGCCGCGTCGACGCTGGCTTCGGTGCCATCGTTGATGCCGTTCTTGTAGGGGGAGACCAGCTCGAAGCCGTCCATGCAGGCCTGCATGGCGCAGATCGGGTCGACTTCCGAGACCTTGACGATCATGCCTTCCTGGCGCAGCGACTGGGCCGAGCCCTTGCCGACATCGCCGTAGCCGACGACCAGCGCCTGCTTGCCCGACAGCAGGTGGTCGGTGGCGCGCTTGATGGCGTCGTTCAGGCTGTGGCGGCAGCCGTACTTGTTGTCGTTCTTGCTCTTGGTGACCGAGTCGTTGACGTTGATCGCCGGAATCTTCAGCGTGCCGCCCTTGAGCATGTCGAGCAGACGGTGCACGCCCGTGGTGGTTTCCTCGGTCACGCCATGGACGCGCTCGAGCACCTGCGGGTACTTGTCATGCAGGATCTGGGTCAGGTCACCGCCGTCGTCCAGCACCATGTTGGCGTCCCACGGCTGGCCGTCCTTGAGGATGGTCTGCTCGATGCACCACTCGTACTCCTCCTCGGTTTCGCCCTTCCAGGCAAACACCGGGATGCCGGCGGCGGCGATGGCGGCAGCGGCCTGGTCCTGGGTGGAGAAGATGTTGCAGGAAGACCAGCGCACTTCGGCACCGAGGGCAATCAGCGTCTCGATGAGCACGGCAGTCTGGATGGTCATGTGGATGCAACCGAGGATCTTCGCGCCCTTGAGCGGCTGCTCGGCCGCGTATTTGCTGCGCAGGCCCATCAGCGCGGGCATCTCGGATTCGGCGATGATGATTTCGCGGCGGCCCCAGGCGGCCAGGGAAATGTCGGCGACCTTGAAGTCGGTGAAACCGGCAGGCGTCATGACAGCACTCATCGAAGAGTTCTCCATTCGTATAGATGCGAATGGGCGCCGTTGATGCGTTCTAGGAAACGCCCCATCCGAGCCTGACAGGTTTCACCTGCTGCAGCGCCCCTCGGACGGGTGGCGGGCACGATCGAAGCGGAGTCGATCGGGAAAAACCCGGCGATTATAGCTGCGCCGCTCGGCAATCCCAAGCCCGGCGCTGCGCGAACTAGGTGGTGGGGCGGAGGGTCGTAATTTCAGGTTCGGTGACCCTTGCCGGGCGAAACCGTTTCAGGAGACCGCCATGAACCCCATGCTTCGCCTTGCGCCCGTGTTGCTTGTCGGCGCCTTCAGCCTCCCGGCTGCTGCCCAGTCCTGCTATGTACACAGCGAAACGTCCGGTGCAGTTCCGGCTCCGGTGGTGACCGAGCAGTGTTTCGAGTTCCACGGTATGGATAACGACGACGCCATCGACTGGGTCTGTCAGGACAACGAGGCGGTGAAGAACTCTCGTCGCGAGATCCGTGACAGTTGCCCGGACGGCCACTTCGGCATCTGCACCGCGCGGATGACGCCGGAGACCCTGGCCAACGAGCGCGCCACCGGGTCCCAGGCAAAGAACGGCACCTTGCCGACCCAGGTCAGTGACGATGCGACGATCGTCACCTACCACTACCACGCCAGTGATCGGGCGCAGGCGAAGATTGATTGCGAGAGTGCAGGCGGCAGCTGGTCACGCTAGCGGGCCACTCGCGCAATCTTTGCTGACGAAGTCAATGCCCGACTGATTTGTTCAGCGGTGCATGGGCGGGGATAATCCTGCGCTTTGCATCCATGAGTGGTCGAACCATGAAGCTGAGTCTGCTGAGCCTGCCCCTGATTGCCGCCCTTGTACTGACAGGCTGCGACCGGGTCGATCCTGACTCGCCACTGGGCAAGCGCAAGGCGATCTACCAGGCGATGCTTGATACCAAGGAAGATCTCGGCGGCATGTTGCGCGGCCGTATTCCGTTCGATGCGGAGGGGTTCAGCGCGGGCGCGGTGAAACTCGACGAACTCTCGCGCCAGCCCTGGCAGCACTACCCCGAGGTCAAGGAAAAGCAGAGCGATGCGCGGGATGATGTCTGGCAGCGACAGGAGCGCTTCAACGAGCTGGCACGGGCGCTGGAAGCGACCACGGCAGAGCTGGCCGGCGTGGTCAGCGCGCAACCTGTTAGCGCGCAAAGCGTGGCGGCCCCCTTTCAACGGGTCGAGGATGCCTGCGAAACCTGCCACAAGGAATTCCGTGCTTACTGAGACGGTGTTTTAGCGGCGCAGCGTTTCAAGCTTTTCCCGGGACTTGGCCAGCTGGTTGCGACGCAGCTCGATCAGCTGCGCGTCGCCAGTGCCCAGCGCTTCGCGCAGCAGCGTTTCGCGGCGTTCCACCTGACGATTGATGTGCTCGTACTCGACCTGACGCGGATGCAGCGCGACCAGGCCCTGGCATTGTTCGGTCAGCGTCTGCAGTTCGGTGTTGAGTTGCGTCTGGCGCAGCTTGTCGCCCTGCAGGCGAGCCTGCTGCAGCTGCTCGCGCAGGGTTTGGCGTTGCTCGTGGCACTGGGTGTTGGCTTGTTGGGCTGCGGCGAGCAGCGGGCTGATGGCAGTGCTGCCGATCAGCAGGGCAATCGGCCAATGTCGCAAAGACATGCCTCGCCTCCATAATTGTTATCCAGCTCCTATCGACCGCGTCATTCGGTGAAAGTCCCTTCAGAAACCGGAAACACCGGCAGCCCGTAGCCGGTGGCGCAACGGTTGCAGATCTGCCGTGCGAAAGAAGTTGTGCAGCCGGTCTGCCCGAGTCGGTCCGATACCCGGTTCGCTCAGCCATTGCTCGAGGCTGCGCGCAGCTAGAACGTCCCAGTCGGTTTCCGGAGCGAGCGAAATGCTGGCTGGTATACCGAGTGCCTTCAGCCATTGCCCCAGCGGCCGTTGGCGCGCCAGGGCGAAGCTCGCAGCGAGCCTGTCGGCGCGTGTCTTGCCGATGCCAGGCGCCTGTTGCAGCGCTGCCGCGTCCAGCTCAAGCCAGGCAAGCAGGTCGGGCAGCAAGCCGGCGTTCAACAGCGCTTGCCAGCTACCGGCGCCTGTTCCGGGAAGATGAAGACCCTGCTTGCCGCTCAGCCAGACCAGGCGCGCGATGAACTGCTGTTCACAGCCGGCTGTCGGTCGCCAGCAACTGCCTGCGTGATACAGGCCCGGGTCGGGCACGGTCAGCGCGGGCCGTGCGGCGCTGCGCCAGACTACCGAGTGCAACTGCGGGATGGTGTGCCCGGCCAGAACGATGGCTACCTGGTCACCCGGGCGCACGTCCAGGGTGCGCCAGCGCTCCAGCGAGCCGAGGCTGAGCGTGCGGATCTGCCGATCGTCCAGGCGTACCGGCGCCAGCCGCAGCAGCGGTGTGATCCGACCGGTGCGGCCGATGCGAAAGTCCACGGCACGAACTTCGCTCACCGCGGTGCGCAGGGGGTACTTCCAGGCGGCGGCCCAGTGTGGCTCGGCCTGCCAGCGCTCGGCAGGCGGGCGCGTGCCTTGCCGCAACACCACGCCATCAGTGGCGAATGGCAGCGGTTGCCGATACCACTGTTCGCGCCAATGCCGCGCTTGCGCGAGATCCGCTAGCGGCAGGCTGAAGCGCTGACTGTCTCGGAACCCCATGGCGGCGAGCCGCTGCAGGCGGAGGCTCATCGCCTCCGGCCCGTTCGGCCAGTCCCAGACGAACAGACCGATCTGCGTTGCCGTATCGGTATCCAGCCGATTGCTGGCCATGGCGCCGGCCACACGGCTGCGTGCGCCTGTGCTGCCATGCGTGGCCTGCACATGCTGCTCCAGACGCCAGTAGAGTTCGCCCTGCAGTATTACCTCGCCCTGCTCTGCAAGCCGGGACGGCACCGCTGGCAGCTGCCGGGCGTGGGCCGTCCAGTCCTGCCCGCGGCGACCGTCGCCGCGGCTGATGGCCTGCAGCAACAGGCCGTCGCGATAGACCAGGGTGATTGCCACGCCGTCCACCTTCGGCTGAATCCACAGATTCTCGCGGCGTGCGATCCAGTCGGCGACCGCCTGCTCGTCGGCGAGCTTGGCCAGCCCGGTCTGCATCACCGGATGCCGTACCGGACCGCCGGCGCCGGCCAACGGATCCTGTGCCGTGACGGTGCTCGGGAAACAACGCTGCCAGTCGTGCAGCTGCGCGCGGCTCTGGTCGTAGATTTCGTCATCCACCAGCGCCACGCCGCGGCGGTGATAGGCCTCGTCCCAGTGCTGCAGCTGTTGTTGGAGGCTGGTGATTTCCTGTTGCGCTCGCGCATCGTTCCAGGTCGGACAGGTGGCGAGGCAAACGGACGGGAAGAGGCACAGCGACAGCGCGATCAGGCGTTGCATGGCGAGCATCCTTGCTCTGATGAGTCGGGCTGGCCTCCGCTCGTTGAAGGCCAGTGGCTCATTGTCGCCGGCTCGACGCGGCGCGACCGTGCGTCAGCGCATGTTGAACAGTTCCTGGTGGAAATCCCTCGGTGGCAGGCCGTGGCGTTGCAGGTCCTTGCTCAGATCCTGACCGAAACCGGCCGGGCCGCAGAACCAGACGTCGCTGTCCTGCCACTGCGGCGCCAGCTGGCGCAAGCGCTCGGGTGTCAGCCGGCCGCCTTCACTGGCCACCAGCACGTGCAGACGCACCCGGGCGCGTTCGGCCAGCTGGCGAATGCGCTCGATAAAGCCCTGGTCGGGTGCGCTGGTGCAGTAGAACAGATCGACATTGTTGCCCTTGCCGCTTTCGGCGAGCGCCTGTAAGCGGCCAATGAACGGCGCGATGCCGATGCCGCCGGCGACCCAGATCTGCCGTGGCTTGCGGCTGTGGAAATCGAAGCAGCCATAAGGCCCTTCGACCTTTACCGCGTCGCCCACCTTCAGGGTGTCCGGCAGGGTACGGGTGTAGTCGCCGAGGCCCTTGATGGAGAAGGACAACTTGCCGTCGTTGCACCAGGCCGAGGACAGGCTGAAGGGGTGAGGCCCTTCCTTGTCGTCGAAGGTGACGAAGGCGAACTGCCCGGCCTTGTGCCCCGGCCAGGGGCCGTCGAGCTTGATATCGACGCGCAGCACGCGGTTGTCCCGATGGTGGGTCAGGCTTTCGATACGACCGACTACCTGATGCTTGCGACCGATACGGCGCAGCAGCGAGATGCAGGCGGCCACCGAGCCCGAAACGATCAGTACTGCGAGTACCAGGCCCAGCGGCGAGGTCCAGTAGCCGGGCGGGGTCAGCACCACTGCATGCACCACCAGCGCCAGGTAGACCAGCGCCAGCCAGCGGTGCGTCTTGAAGAACCAGCGGTAGGGGAAGCGCTTGACCAGCGCCAGCACGATCAGGATTGCCGCGGCATAGAAGGCCCATTCGCCAATCGTCTCGGCGAGGCCGCGAAAGCGCTGCAGAAGGGCGAAAATGCCCTCGTGCATCTGGTCCTCGCCCGCACGTCTTGCCGGCTTTTCAAGCCAGCCGAAGCCGACCAGCCATTTCGGTATCTGCCCCCAGCCCCAATGGAAGAGGGCGATCACCAGGGCGCTGATGCCCAGCCACTTGTGCAGCCGATAGGTCTTGTCCAGGCCATCGAAGAAGCGTTCGAAGCGCCGTGGCCGCACCGCCAGCACCATCGCCACGCTCATCGCGGCGATGCCGAGTACGCCGCTGTAATGCACCAGCACCTTGCGCAGCGGCCAGATCTGATAACGGCCGATGATGAAGTCGTCCACCAGCAACCAGAGCAGCGTCAGTCCGACGAACAGCGCGACGTAAGTGAGTTTTATCTGTCTCATCTCGGGAAAGCCTCCTTGCTGGCGCGCATTTGCCAGCGCTTCCAAGCATGTATGTGTCGCCATTGCGTCGCCATGATCACGATCACTGTGAGTCGTGACCGGGGGAAACGGCGGGCGCCCTGCGTTGCGTTTTTATCTACAATTCCGCCCCGATTCCTCGAAGAGACGAGCCCGTGCAACCAGTGATCGCCATCGAGCAGCTCACCAAGACTTACGCTTCCGGCCACCCGGCGCTCAAGCGCATCGACCTCGACATCCGCAAGGGCGAGATCTTCGCCCTGCTCGGCCCCAACGGCGCCGGCAAGACCACGCTGATCAGCATCATCTGCGGCATCGTCAATCCCGGCAGCGGTCGCGTACTGGTCGACGGCCACGACATCGTCCAGGACTACCGCGCCGCCCGCTCGAAGATCGGACTGGTGCCGCAAGAACTGTTCAACGAAGGATTCGAGAGCGTCTGGGCGACAGTGCGTTTTTCGCGCGGGCTGTTTGGCAAGGCGCCGGACGATTCGTTCCTGGAGAAACTGTTGCGCGATTTGTCGCTGTGGGACAAGCGCAATGCCCGCATCCTCGAGCTTTCCGGCGGCATGAAGCGTCGGGTGATGATCGCCAAGGCGCTGTCCCACGAGCCGTCGATCCTGTTCCTCGACGAGCCCACCGCGGGCGTCGACGTGGAGCTGCGTCGTGACATGTGGGAAATGGTCCGCGGCCTGCGCGAACGCGGCGTGACCATCATTCTCACCACGCACTACATCGAAGAGGCCGAGGAGATGGCCGACCGCATTGGCGTGATCAGCAAAGGCGAGATCATCCTGGTGGAAGACAAGGATGTGCTGATGCGCAAGCTCGGCAAGAAGCAGCTGACCCTGCATCTGCAGCGGCCGCTGGCCGAGATTCCGATGGAGCTGGCCAGCTATCCGCTGGAGCTCACCGATGCCGGCAACCAGTTGGTATTCACCTTCGATGCGCAGCACGAGGACACCGGCATCGCCGACCTGCTCAAGCGGCTGGCTGCCCACGGCATCGATTTCAAGGACCTGCAGTCGAGCCAGAGCTCGCTGGAAGACATCTTCGTCAACCTCGTTCACGGGCGCTGAAGGAACAACTGCATGAATCTCTACGCGATCCGCGCGATCTACCTGTTCGAACTGGCGCGCACCTGGCGCACCCTGCTGCAGAGCATCGCCACCCCGGTGATCTCCACCTCGCTGTACTTCGTGGTATTCGGCTCGGCCATCGGCGCGCGCATGGAGGCCATGCACGGCATCCCCTACGGCGCCTTCATCATCCCGGGCCTGATCATGATGGCGCTGCTGTCCGAGAGCATCTCCAATGCCTCGTTCGGCATCTACATGCCGCGCTACTCGGGGACTATCTACGAGGTGCTGTCGGCGCCGGTGTCCTACGTCGAGATCGTCATCGGCTACGTCGGCGCAGCGGCGACCAAATCGCTGATTCTCGGCGTGATCATCCTGGTGACGGCGCGGCTGTTCGTCGATTACCAGATCCAGCATCCGCTGATGATGGCGCTGTTCCTGGTGCTGACGGCGGTCACCTTCTGCCTGTTCGGCTTCATCATCGGCATCTGGGCCGATGGCTGGGAAAAGCTGCAGATCGTCCCGGCGCTGATCGTCACACCGCTGGCCTTTCTCGGTGGCAGCTTCTACTCCATCGAGATGCTGCCGCCGCTATGGCAGAAGATCACGCTGTTCAACCCGGTCGTGTACCTGATCAGCGGCTTCCGCTGGAGCTTCTACGGCGTCTCGGACATCAGCGTCGGCATCAGCCTGGCGATGATCCTCGGCTTTCTCGCCGCCTGCCTGCTGGCGGTGTGGTGGATCTTCAAGACCGGCTATCGGTTGAAAAACTGAGTCAGAAACGAAAACGCCCGCAGATGCGGGCGTTTTCAATTACAGCACTTGAAGCTTACTTGCCGAACATCTTGCCGAGGCCGAGCACGGCATCCTTGGCCTGGGTCACGGCCTGGACCTTCTCGTCGATCGCCGTGCTCTGTTCGGTAGCGCTGGCATTGGCCGCCAGTTCTTCACCATTCAGTTGTGCGCAGCCGCCTTCCACCTGGGCAATGGCATTGCTGAGCTTCTCGTTGCCAAGCATCTGGCCGAGCATCTTGCCGGTTTCCAGATTGCCTTGCTGGGCGGTCAGCTGCTGTTCGCATTTGGCCTGCGCATCGCTGGTGGCCGCCTGCAGCGAGGCGCTCGAGAGGGCGAGGACGGCACAGCCGAAGAGGTGGGAAATACGCATGGATAAGCTCCTTGTAATGTCGATCACGGCAGGTGATCGATCGAGTCCATTCGAAAAGGGCGGCGATGATAGCTGTTAGCCTGCTGCGCGCAAAGGCTCTGGCATGCAGGTTTCGTGAAGTGGTGCAGGTTGCGTGATGCTGGATGCATCCGGCCCTGAAAGCAGAAAACCCCGCGCAGCTCACGCCGGCGGGGTTTTCCGTTGACCGGAGGTCGCTTACAGCCCGGCGGCGGCGCGCAGGGCGTCGGCCTTGTCGGTACGCTCCCAGGTGAAGGCGGTGAAGGTGTCGGCACCCACCGTCATTTCATAGGGGGTGCGGCCGAAGTGGCCGTAGGCCGCGGTGGCGCGATACATCGGGTGCAGCAGGTCGAGCATGGTGGTGATCGCGAAGGGGCGCAGGTCGAAATGCTCGCGCACCAGGGCGATGATCTTGTCGTCGCTGAGCTTGCCGGTGCCGAAGGTGTTCAGCGAGATGGAAGTCGGCTGCGCCACGCCGATGGCGTAGGACACCTGGATCTCGCAGCGCTCGGCGAGGCCGGCGGCGACGATGTTCTTGGCGACGTAGCGGCCAGCGTAGGCAGCGCTGCGGTCGACCTTGGACGGATCCTTGCCGGAGAACGCGCCGCCGCCGTGACGGGCCATGCCGCCGTAGGTGTCGACGATGATCTTGCGTCCGGTCAGACCGCAGTCACCCACCGGGCCGCCGATGACGAACTGGCCGGTCGGGTTGATGTGGTACTGGGTGTCCTTGTGCAGCAGCTCGGCCGGCAGGCTGTGCTTGATGATCAGCTCCATCACCGCTTCGCGCAGGTCGCTCTGCTTGACGTCGGGGTTGTGCTGGGTCGACAGCACCACGGCGTCGATGCCGGCGACCTTGCCATTCTCGTAGCGGCAGGTGACCTGGCTCTTCGCGTCCGGGCGCAGCCACGGCAGCAGGCCGTTCTTGCGTGCCTCGGCCTGGCGCTCGACCAGGGCGTGGGAGAAGCGGATCGGCGCCGGCATCAAGACGTCGGTCTCGTTGCTGGCGTAGCCGAACATCAGGCCCTGGTCGCCGGCGCCCTGGTCTTCCGGCTTGCTGCGGTCGACGCCCTGGGCGATATCCACCGACTGCTTGCCGATGATGTTGATGATGCCGCAGGTGGCGCCATCGAAACCGACTTCCGAGCTGTTGTAGCCGATGTCGATGATGACATCGCGCACCAGTTGCTCCAGGTCGACCCAGGCCGAGGTGGTCACTTCACCGGCAACGATCGCCACACCGGTCTTGACCAGCGTCTCGCAGGCCACGCGGGCGTGCTTGTCCTCGGCGATGATGGCGTCGAGCACCGCATCGGAGATCTGATCGGCGATCTTGTCCGGATGCCCTTCGGACACGGACTCGGAGGTAAAAATCGAATATTCGCTCATCTATCGGTTTCCTATTACCGGTGGGTGAGTCGGCTGTCAGGGGCGAGCCGGGAAAAGTACCGGGCCTGGATCTGAAAACCGTTCTTCAAGCCAATGTAGAGGCTCTCGCCGGGCGTGAGCCCCGCGGCATCGGCCCAACGGGCCAGATCGTCCTGTTCGAACCCCAACCACAGATCGCCGCAGGCCTCCCTGGCCCAACTCTGGTTGTGGCTGCACAGCTCCGTGACCAGCAGACTGCCGCCTGCGTTCACCAGTCGTGCCAGTTGTTTCATCGCTTCGCCTGGCGCCGCCAGGTGATGCAGCACCATGTTCAGTATCACGCAGTCGGCCGGCGGGCAGTCGTCGTGCAGGGCGTCGGCGAGCTTCAGCTCGACATTGAGCAAGCCTGCCTCGTCACAGCGCGCCCGCGCCAGATCGAGCATGGCCGGGCTGTTGTCCAGCGCCACCACGCGGGCGAAGCGTCTTGCCAGCTCCGGCAAGAAGCTGCCATCGCCCGGACCGACTTCCAGTGCCGTGGCGTTGTTGTCGAAGTTCAGAGCGTCGAGCAGCGCCAGCACGCTGTCGCGGTATTGCGGCAGGCCGGCGATCAGATCCTGGCGCGTCTGGAAGCTGTCGGCCATGCGCGCGAAAAAGTCCTCGCTGGCGGCGCTGCGCTGGGCGTGCACGGCAGCGATGCGGGCCTCGATCTCGTGCGGCAACTCCAGTCGATCCGCCTCTTCCAGCAGCGCTGCATGCAACCGGCCGCCGAGGCTGTCGGCCTGCGGCAGGCTGCGCCGATAGAACACCGCGTTGCCTTCACGGCGTGTCGCCAGCAGGCCGGCCTGGGTCAGCACCTTGAGGTGATGGCTCATGCCGGACTGGCCGATGGCAAAGATCTGCGCCAGCTCGAGGACGCCGAACGAATCACTGGACAGTGCGCGCAATACCTTCAGGCGCAAGGCATCACCGCCGGCCTTGCACAGCGAGGCAAGCTGGTCACTGGTGTCGTGGGATATCTGGGGCATGCGCAGGCTCATAAGCCGCGCAGTCTAGTCGGTCACTTTTCGTACAGCAAGGGCAGTATCAAAAAGTTTTGATATTGCCCTTGGGTGCGCAGGGTTACTCCAGCAGACGGGACAGTCCAAGGGTGCACGACACCAGGCCCAGGCCGATGAGGAAGTAGTTGGGCAGAATATCCAGCAGGCGCTGGATCAGCCCTTCGCCGGCCAGGCGGCGCGACAGCAGGCTGTAGGCGAGCAGGATGCTCAGATCGATCACCGCCCAGATCACGATCAGCACCGTCGCCTGAGGGGCAAACGGCTGTGCGGGCAGGATGAAGCCGGGCAGGAAGGCGAGAAAGAACAGAATGTCCTTCGGGTTTGACAGGCCCACGGCCATGGCCCGCCAGAAGTAATGCGCTTCGCTGCGTTTCGGTGTGGCGGTTTCGCTGCGCCCGCCACACAGGCCGTCGCAACCCAGCCAGATCAGGTAGAGCCCGCCGAGGATCTGCCCGGCCTCGAGCACCAGGGGGTCGAGATCCAGCGCCAGATAGATCATTACCAGCGCGGCGATCATCAGGATTTGCGCCGAGATCGCACCGCCGAGGATGGTCCACAGCGGCCAGCGGCGGCGGGCGTCGGCCACCACCAGGGCGACCACCGGACCGGGGGAGGCGATCAGCAGGGCGACCGCGGCGGCGAAGGCGAGATAGGTGGCGTTCATAGTTCGGTCACCAGGCCGAAGACCCGGCTGCGCTGGCCCAGCCGCTCGGCGTAGAAGTTGGGGTTGGTGATGGCGAAGGCGCGCTGGATCCAGCGGTCGCTGCCGTCGAAACGTGCGCTGAAGGGGCTGCGCGCATGGGCGGTGCGGCGATTGTCGATGATCAGCATGTCGCCGCAGTTCAGGCGCACCGGCTCGACCACCTCCCAGGCGATGGCGCGCAGCTTGTCCATCAGCTGCTGGGCCCGGCTGCTGAAGGCCAGCATGAATTGGGGGTCGAAGCGAAAGAAGGGCGCATCCGGGTCGCCATAAAGAATGGTCTGGTGGCGATTGATGTCGATGCGCTGGTTCTTGCTCGTCGGGCCGTAGTCGGAAAGGAAGTTGTAGGGTTCGGTAAGGAAGAATGCCCGCTCCTCGAACGTCAGGCGCTCGAGAATGCGCTCGCTTGAGGCGACATAGGTGACGGCTTCGGCGTCCGGGTCCTGGCGCAGGCAGAGCAGCACGAGGTAATCGGGCAGTACGGCATGGAAGGCGTTTTCCGTATGCAGGTCCAGCTCGGTATCGAAGCTGTCCGACGTGGCCGCCCGGGAATGGGCCTGCTGGGGAAAGAAATTATTGACGATGCAACCATCGGATTCCTGCACGTAACCGATCGGTTCGCCAAGCAGGGCGGTGGCCTGCAGGAGCAGGCGCTCGCTGCTGTCATCCGGCTTGCAGAGATGGTCGCGACTCAGCGGCGTCGGCGGGACTTCGCCGACGGGTAGGCTCTCGAGCGTCATGAAGCCTTTCTTGTTGCCGAAAAGTCTGAAATTCAGGATCTGGCCGATCTGCTCATGCTGCAGCGCGCTCTTCTCTACCGCATTGGCCAGGAGCGTCTCGTAGTATTTGTTCTGCATGGCATCCTTTCCTGAGTTTTAATTGGTGCGCGAGGGCGTTAAGGGAATACCGAAGCTGGCCCGGAACCCATTGCTGGCGCAGTATTGGGAGGCTGGAAAGGATTGGAAAATGGAAAAAACAACCCATAAGGATGAGTTTTAGTCATGCCGGATTCGGTCGTCGCAGTCCCACGCATGCCGCCTCTCTATGCGCTGCGGGCCTTTGAGGTGGCGGCGCGTTTCGGGTCGTTCACCCAGGCAGCGCAGAGCCTGTTCATCACCCAGAGTGCGGTGAGCCGGCACGTGAAGACGCTGGAGGAGCACCTGGGCTGCCAGCTGTTCGAGCGGCATGGCTCGCGATTGGCGTTGACCGACGCCGGGCGCTTGCTGGCGCAGGAGCTTAAGATCGGCTTTCGCACCATCGAGAACGCCTGCGTCGCCGTCACCCGTCAGCGGGGTGCGCTACGCCTGAAAGCGCCGTCCACCCTGACCATGCGCTGGTTGCTGGGCACGCTGGAGGGCTTTCAGATGGCCAATCCGCAGAGCCGTGTGCAGCTCACCAGTGCCTGGATGGACCTGGATGCGGTGGATTTCAGTAGCGAGCCGTTCGACTGCGCAATCCTGCTCGGCAACGGCGGTTTCCCGGCTGATTGGCGACGGGTGAAGCTGTTCGACGAGTGGCTGGTACCGGTTTGTGCGCCGGAACTGCTTGGCGCCTTGCCCTGGAATACGCAGCACCTGGCCGAGGCCGAGCTCATTCACCCGTCGCGCGATTGCCGGGACTGGCGGCGCTGGTTGCAGCGTACCGGCCGCGCGGATCAGGTGGCCTGGCAGCAGGGCAAGCTGTTCGACACCCTGGAGCTGGGCATCTCCGCCGCGGCGCAGGGGCATGGCGTCTCGATCGGCGATCTCGCGTTGGTTGGCGCGGAGCTGCAGCGCGGCAGCCTGGTGCTGCCATTTCAGCAGGCGGTGAAGTCCGGCGACAGCTATTACCTGGTCTGGCCGGGCGCAGGCAACGAGTCGGCCACCCTGACACGCATGCGCGACTACCTGCTCGAGCATCTACCGGATATCACCAGCCAGGGCGTCGAGCTGTTGGATTGAGCGCGCCTGCCGGGCGATTCAGTCATTGCCGGGGCGACCCTCGGTAGGGGAAAATGGCCGCCTTTTTCTACGTACACCCCGCAGGAGATTCAGCGATGCCCAGCCGTCGTGAGCGAGCCAATGCCATCCGCGCCCTCAGCATGGATGCTGTGCAGAAAGCCAACAGCGGCCACCCGGGTGCCCCCATGGGCATGGCGGACATCGCCGAAGTGCTCTGGCGCGACCACTTGAAGCACAGCCCGACCAACCCGCAGTGGGCCGACCGCGATCGCTTCGTGCTGTCGAACGGCCACGGCTCGATGCTGATCTACTCGCTGCTGCACCTGACCGGCTACGACCTGTCCATCGATGACCTGAAGAACTTCCGCCAGCTGCACAGCAAGACCCCGGGCCACCCGGAGTTCGGCTACACCGCCGGCGTCGAGACCACCACCGGGCCGCTGGGCCAGGGCCTGGCCAACGCTGTCGGTTTCGCCGTGGCCGAGAAGGTCATGGCGGCGCAGTTTAACCGCCCCGGCCACAACATCGTCGATCACAACACCTACGTGTTCCTCGGCGACGGCTGCATGATGGAAGGCATCAGCCACGAAGTCTGCTCGCTGGCCGGCACGCTGGGCCTGAACAAGCTGATCGCCTTCTACGATGACAATGGCATTTCCATCGACGGCGAAGTCCACGGCTGGTTCACCGACGATACCCCGCGCCGCTTCGAGGCTTATGGCTGGCAGGTGATCCGCAATGTCGACGGCCATGATGCCGACGAAATCCAGATGGCTATCGAGACCGCGCGCAAGAGCGATCGCCCGACGCTGATCTGCTGCAAGACCATCATCGGCTTCGGCTCGCCGAACAAGCAGGGCAAGGAAGAATCCCACGGCGCGGCCCTGGGTGACGCCGAAATCGCTCTGACCCGCGAAGCGCTGGGCTGGAAGCACGGCCCGTTCGAGATTCCCGCGGAGATCTACGCCGAGTGGGACGCCAAGCAGAAGGGCGCCGACGCCGAGAACGAGTGGAACAAGCGCTTCGCCGCATACGAGGCCGAATTCCCCGGACTGGCATCCGAATTCAAGCGGCGCATGGCCGGCGAGCTGCCGGCTGACTTCGCCGAGAAAGCCAGCGAATTCATCCGTGAAGTTGCCAACAAGGGCGAGACCATCGCCAGCCGCAAGGCCAGCCAGAACTGCCTGAACGCCTTCGGTCCGCTGCTGCCGGAGCTGCTCGGCGGCTCGGCTGACCTGGCCGGCTCCAACCTGACCCTGTGGAAGGGCTGCAAGCCGGTGGTGGCCGAGGATGCCTCGGGCAACTACATGTACTACGGCGTGCGCGAGTTCGGCATGGCCGCGATCATGAACGGCATCGCCCTGCACGGGGGCCTGATCCCCTACGGCGCGACCTTCCTGATGTTCATGGAATACGCGCGCAATGCCGTGCGCATGTCGGCGCTGATGAAGCAGCGTGTGCTCTACGTGTTCACTCACGATTCCATCGGCCTCGGCGAAGACGGTCCGACCCACCAGCCGATCGAGCAGCTGACCAGCCTGCGCACCACGCCGAATCTGGACACCTGGCGCCCGGCGGATACCGTCGAATCCGCGGTGGCCTGGAAGCATGCGGTCGAGCGCAAGGACGGCCCGAGCGCGCTGATCTTCTCGCGCCAGAACCTGCCGTTCCATGTGCGCGACAACGAAACCGAAGCGGCCATCGCCCGCGGCGGCTACATCCTGAAGAACTGTGCCGGCGAGCCGGAACTGATCCTGATCGCCACCGGTTCGGAAGTCAGCCTGGCAGTGCAGGCCGCCGACAAGCTGACCGAACAGGGCCGCAAGGTGCGCGTCGTCTCGATGCCGTGCACCAGCGTGTTCGACGCCCAGGATGCGGCCTACAAGCAGCAGGTGCTGCCGGTGGAAGTCGGCGCACGCATCGCCATCGAGGCGGCGCATGCGGACTACTGGTACAAGTACGTCGGCCTCGACGGTCGCATCATCGGCATGACCACCTACGGCGAGTCGGCTCCGGCCAACCAGCTGTTCGAGGAATTCGGCTTCACCGTCGACAACATCCTCGCGGTCGCCGAAGAGCTGCTGGAGGACTGATCGCGACGATGGGTGGATGGCTGCGGTCATCCATCCCATCAAGCCCCCATCCGCGTAGGGTGGCGAGCCATCTGCCGCTTTCCACCTGCAGGACCGACGAGAACCCATGGCCAACGCCCGTCCCTATCGCGTCGCTCTCAACGGCTACGGCCGCATCGGCCGCTGCGTGCTGCGTGCATTCTATGAGCGTGGCGCCGCCTTCGATTTTCAGTTCGTTGCCCTCAACGATCTGGCCGACATGGCCAGCCTGGAATACCTCACCCGTTTCGACTCCACCCACGGCCGGTTTCCCGGCGATGTGAGCGTCGACGGCGACTGCCTGCATCTGAACGGGCACTGCGTGAAGGTGCTGCGCGAGTCGACGCCCGAAGCCATCGACTGGCGTGCGCTGGATGTCGATCTGGTGCTGGAGTGCTCCGGCGCCTACACCAGCCGTGCCGATGGCGAGCGCTTCCTTGCTGCCGGGGTGCCGCGGGTGCTGTTTTCCCAGCCGATGGCCAGCGCGGCGGACATCGATGCCACGGTGGTCATGGGTATCAACCAGCAGCAACTGACCGGCGCCGAGCGGCTGATCTCCAACGCATCCTGTACCACCAACTGCGGGGTGCCGTTGCTCAAGCTGCTCAACGATGCGGTGGGCATCGAGTACGCCTCGATCACCACCATTCACTCGGCGATGAACGACCAGCCGGTGATTGACGCCTACCACCATGAGGACTTGCGCCGCACCCGTTCGGCCTTTCAGTCGGTGATTCCGGTGTCCACCGGGCTCGCCCGCGGCATCGAGCGCCTGCTGCCGGAACTCTCGGGGCGGATTCAGGCCAAAGCGGTGCGGGTGCCCACGGTGAACGTGTCCTGCCTGGACATCACGCTGCAGACGGCCTGTGATACCGATGCGCAAACGATCAACCGGGTACTGCGCGAGGCAGCCGAGCATGGCCCGTTGAAGGGACTGCTGGCTTACACCGAGCTGCCCCACGCCAGTTGTGATTTCAACCACGACCCGCATTCGGCGATCGTCGACGGCAGCCTGACCCGCGCGTCGGGCCCGCGGCTGGTGAACCTGCTGGCCTGGTTCGACAACGAATGGGGATTCGCCAATCGCATGCTCGACGTCACCGACCACTTTTTGCGCGTGGCTGGACGTCCCTAGCGGCCCGCGCCTGGAATATCGCTTCTCGACCTTAAGGAAGACCAACATGACCGTTTTGAAGATGACCGATCTCGACCTCCAGGGTAAGCGCGTGCTGATCCGCGAGGACCTCAACGTGCCGGTGAAGGACGGCGCGGTGAAGAGCGATGCGCGCATCCTGGCCTCGTTGCCGACCATCAAGCTGGCGCTGGAAAAAGGCGCCGCGGTGCTGGTCTGCTCGCACCTGGGCCGTCCGGAAGAGGGTGTCTACAGCGAGGAAGACAGCCTCAAGCCGGTCGCCGACTACCTGTCCAAGGCCCTCGGCCGTGAGGTACCGCTGATCAAGGATTACCTCGACGGCGTCGAAGTCCAGCCGGGTGAGCTGGTGCTGCTGGAGAACGTGCGCTTCAACAAGGGCGAGAAGAAGAACACCGATGAGCTGGCGCAAAAGTACGCTGCCCTGTGCGACGTCTTCGTCATGGACGCTTTCGGCACGGCCCACCGCGCCCAGGGCTCGACCCACGGCGTGGCCAAGTTCGCCAAGGTCGCCTGCGCCGGCCCGCTGCTGGCTGCCGAGCTGGAAGCGCTGGGCAAGGCACTGGGCAAGCCGGCACGGCCGATGGTCGCCATCGTCGCCGGCTCCAAGGTATCGACCAAGCTCGACGTGCTGACCTCGCTGGCCGATATCTGCGACCAGCTGATCGTCGGCGGCGGCATCGCCAACACCTTCCTCGCCGCGGCCGGCTACAACGTCGGCAAGTCGCTGCATGAAGCCGATCTGCTCGACACCGCCAAGGCCATCGCCGCCAAGGTCGCCGTGCCGCTGCCGGTGGACGTGGTGGTCGCCAAGGAGTTCGCCGAGAGCGCCGAAGCCACGGTCAAGGCCATCGCCGACGTCGCCGACGACGACATGATCCTGGACATCGGCCCGAAGACCGCAGCCATGTTCGGCGAGATGCTCAAGGCCTCGCAGACCATCCTCTGGAACGGCCCGGTAGGTGTGTTCGAGTTCGATCAGTTCGGTAACGGCACCAAGGTGCTGGCTCAGGCCATCGCCCAGAGCCCGGCATTCTCGATCGCTGGTGGTGGTGACACCCTGGCGGCGATCGACAAGTACGGCGTGGCCGAGCAGATCTCCTACATTTCCACCGGCGGTGGTGCTTTCCTCGAGTTCGTCGAAGGCAAGGTGCTGCCGGCGGTCGAGGTGCTGGAGCAGCGCGCCGGCTGATCTCGTCGTCGAGGCGAATGCCTCGCTCGGCTCAGGTTGCCGGCGTCATGGCGCTGGCAACGTTAATGGCCTGCAGGCAACCCCGGCCGCTCGCCGTGGTCTTTGTTCTATCTTGAACAAGGAAAGGGGAAGCACCATGCGCTATGCCGTCGTTGCACTCTGCTGTCTGGGCCTGGCCGGTTGCGCCGGCAATTCGCCGGATACGGCTTGCCAGGTGCTCGACCCGCCGCCGGTGCTCAGCCCGACTGCCGAGCATGACCAGCGCGTGGAGATCCAGGCCACCGGCGACCCGACCATTACGCAAGGCGGCCTGCAGGATTGCCCCTGATTGACGCCTGCCAAGGAGAAGGAATGAAACGAGGCCTGTCCATGCTGATTGCAGCGTTGCTGCTCGGCGGTTGTGGCCATTGGCAATCTGGCCCGGACGCGCCGTTCGTGCGCTGGAAATGCCAGAGCCAGCAGAACATCGCCTGGCGCTACGCCAACGAGCAACGCACCGCGATCGACCTGAAAGTTGGCAATAGCGAGCGTATTCACAGCCTGCGCAAGGAACCTGCAACGCGTGGCAGTTTCTATAGCGATGGCGTTATCGCCTTCCATGACAAGGGTAACGAGGCGCTGGTGTATCGCATTGCCGATGACAAGCTGCTCGCCCACGGCTGCAGTGCATCGCTCATCAGCATCTAGCCGTAAAACGAGTAGAAGCTGCCCCGTCGATTTGGGGCATGAATTGAAAGCGCTGGCGGGACGCTGGCATTTGTCGCTCCCGCCTCTACAATGCCGCGCCGCGTGCGGCGCTTGAACAGCGCCGGCCACTGCGGCAGGCTCTACACGATCAAACGACCCAGACCGGGAGAAAGGAAAACATGGCACTCATCAGCATGCGCCAGATGCTCGACCACGCCGCCGAGTTCGGCTACGGCGTGCCGGCCTTCAACGTCAACAACCTCGAGCAGATGCGCGCCATCATGGAAGCGGCCGACAAGACCGATTCCCCGGTGATCGTCCAGGCTTCCGCCGGTGCGCGCAAATATGCCGGTGCGCCGTTCCTGCGTCATCTGATCCTGGCGGCCATCGAAGAATTCCCCCATATCCCGGTGTGCATGCACCAGGACCATGGCACCAGCCCGGACGTCTGCCAGCGCTCGATCCAGCTCGGCTTCTCCTCGGTGATGATGGACGGTTCGCTGCGCGAAGACGGCAAGACCCCGGCCGACTACGACTACAACGTCCGCGTGACCCAGCAAACGGTCGCCTTTGCCCATGCCTGCGGTGTCTCCGTCGAAGGTGAGCTGGGTTGCCTGGGCAGCCTGGAAACCGGCATGGCCGGTGAGGAAGACGGCGTCGGCGCCGAAGGCGTGCTCGATCACAGCCAGCTGCTGACCGATCCGGAAGAAGCCGCCGACTTCGTCGCCAAGACCAAGGTCGACGCTCTGGCGATCGCCATCGGCACCAGCCACGGCGCCTACAAGTTCACCAAGCCACCGACTGGCGACACCCTGTCGATCCAGCGCATCAAGGAAATCCACGCGCGTATCCCGGATACCCATCTGGTGATGCACGGTTCCTCCTCGGTGCCGCAGGAGTGGCTGCAGATCATCAACCAGTACGGCGGCGAGATCGGCGAAACCTACGGCGTGCCGGTCGAGGAAATCGTCGAGGGCATCAAGTACGGCGTGCGCAAGGTCAATATCGACACCGACCTGCGTCTGGCTTCCACCGGTGCGATTCGCGAGTTCATGGCGAAGAACCCCAGCGAGTTCGACCCGCGCAAGTACTTCGCCAAGACCGTCTCGGCCATGCGCGACATCTGCATCGCCCGCTACGAAGCCTTCGGCACCGCCGGCAATGCCAGCAAGATCAAGCCGATCTCGCTCGAAGGCATGTTCCAGCGCTACGCCAGTGGTGAACTGGACCCGAAGATCAACTGATCGGTCCGGATATGAAAAAGCCCGCTTCGAGCGGGCTTTTTCGTGTGCGCCTGACTCGCTCAGCTGGCGAGCAACTGCTGGATCTGGCTGCGCAACGTATCCAGGGCGAAGGGCTTGGCCAATACCGGCGCGGAGCGGGCGATCGGGCTGCCCGACTCGTAGATCTCGATGGGATAACCGCTGATGAAGATCACCTTGAGGTCAGGCCGAAGCTTGAGCGCAGGTTCCGCGATCATTACCCCCGATACGTTGCCCGGCAGGCGAAAGTCCGTTACCAGCAGATCCAGGTGTGGCTTGGTCGCCAGGATTTCGAACGCCTTGGGCGCACTGTCTGCCTCTAGCACCTGATAGCCCTCGCCGGCCAGATAATCGGCGAGCAGGCTGAGGATATGCGGCTCGTCTTCGACGAGCAGGACGATTTTCGGCGGTGCGTGGTTCATGGTGGTCTCGATGTTGCCTTACGTGCTGCATGCCAGCCCGTTGCGAGCCGGACAGGGTTTCGACAGGCTGCGCGCTGCAAGTTTCAGTCCTGCAGCCGGACGGTCATCACTTTCCCTGCGCTGCTGTGCGCTGGCGCACGTTGTGGGCGTCATCCTCGCCGCTTCCGGCGCAGCGCTCAATGCCGACCTTAGCCGGGGGCGCCGAGCCGGGGGTGCCCAGCCCCCGAGCCGGCTGGCCTTGGGCTGCGGGCCGCGGTAGGGTGGTCGGCCAGGTATCGCAGGAGTACATCATGAGCGAATCGGAACAGGCCGCGCAGCGCACGCTCGAGTATTACCGCCTCAATGCGGACGCCTTTCGCGAGGGCACCCGCGAGCATGACGTCAGCCAGAACCTCGATGCCCTTCTGCGTCACATTCAGGCACAGCCCCCGCTGCGCATTCTCGATCTTGGCTGCGGTCCGGGACGAGACCTCAAAGCACTTACTGGTCGGGGACATGTCGCGGTAGGGCTCGACGGAACCGAAGCGTTCGTTCAGATGGCTCGCGCTGAAAGCGGCTGCGAAGTCTGGCATCAGGACCTGCTGCATTTGCAATTGCCGTCCGAGTCGTTCGACGGCATTTTCGCCAACGCCGTGCTGTTCCATGTACCGAGTGCCCATCTACCCGAGGTGCTGTCGCAGTTGCACGGCACGCTGAAGCCGGACGGGGTGCTGTTCTGCTCCAACCCGCGCGGGCAGGACGAGGAGGGCTGGAACGGGGATCGCTACGGCGTCTGGTATAGCTGGCCGACCTGGCGCGCGCATGTGCTGGCGGCCGGGTTCGTGGAACTGGAGCACTATTACCGGCCGGCGGGGTTGCCCCGCGCGCAGCAGCCGTGGCTTGCCAGTGTCTGGCGCAAGGCCTAGGCGGACAGCGCAGGCCGCAGAATGCAACCTGCGTCACGCTTTATATTGCGTTTTGCACGGCTTAATGCTTTGGCTGGTTTAGCTAACTATATGTTTTTAAACGATAAAATCTGAATATCAGGGTTGGCACGAACGCTGCTCCGTTAAGTCCGCTGGAACTTATTGGAGTACAGAACAATGACCGCTGCACAACAATTCCTTACTGCTGCCTTTCCTGAGTTCGAAGTGCTCACCGAGCCCCGCCCGGATGGCGGCTTGCTGCTGACCCTGCGCAACGACGACCGCACCCTGGTCAAGCGTGCGCTGTCCAAGGGGCAGACCCAGACCCGGATTCAACTGGAGTGGGTCGTCAGCTCGGTTCGTCGCGACCTGGCGCTGGAGGCGGGGATGTCGCCTTCCATCGCGCACCTGCAGAGCCAGAGCCGTACCGCACTGCCTACCTACGAGTACGCCTGAGCCGCCCCGGCTGCGGGATGACCGCAGCCATATTTTTCGACACCGGGCCCCAGAGCCCGGTTCGTTTGCCGTGAAGCCGAAGAGGATTGCCGCATGAACGCCATCGACCTGTTGATTGAGGATCATGAGCGCGTGAAGGACCTGCTGACGCGCCTGACCGATTCCACCGAGCGCGCCGTGAAGACGCGTACCGAACTGCTGAGCAAGCTGGAAATGGAAGTGACCATCCACACCCAGCTGGAAGAGCAGATTCTCTATCCCGCCTACAAGGAAGCTGGCGGCAAGGAAGAGGCCAAGATGTACCACGAGGCCAAGGAAGAACACCGTGCGGTGGATGCGCTGGTACTGCCGGATCTGAAGGTGACCGATCCGGGCAGCCTCGAATTCTCCGGACGGGCCAAGGTGTGCAAGGAGTTGCTTGAGCACCACATCGAGGAAGAGGAGTCGGAAATGTTCCCGCAGGCGCGCGAGCTTTTCGATGCCAAGCGCCTCGAAGAGATGGGCGAGCAGATGATTGCGCTGCGCAACCGCCTGAAAAAGGAACTGACGGCCAAGCAGGCCGCCTGAGTTCCGCGTCTCCTACGCCGGGGCCCACAGCCCCGGTCTGCTCGACCATGGTCTGCCCCCGGACCACCTGCTTTTGCTGACCTGCATCAAAACCGGCCCGTGACTGCGCTGCGACCCTTAGTGGCTCGATGGCATCATCTGGCGCATATCCTCGACGCAACCCTTGCTCGTAACTGCATGGCGTGCAGTCCGAGTGGCGTGTGTCCAGCGTACAGGGGCGGGGATGGAAGACGAGCTGAAGGCACTGCTACAACGAGTCGGGCTCGGCCTCGACCAGATTCTCGTGCGCAAACGTTACCTGCAGTGGCAGGCCAGTGACGGGCTGCGTCTGAATCGCGCCGCGGCGGAGCTGGAATCTGTGCACCCGGCCTTCATCGACCGACTCTACGAACACCTGAATGCTTTCGGTCAACCCTCCGCCATGCAGAACGATTCCGTCGGGATCGCACGGCTGAAACAACGTCAGCTGGAGTATTACCGCCGCCTGTGGAACGGCCCTTACGAGCGTGATTACGTACGCGACCGCCTACTGGTCGGGCTGGTGCATCAGCGTGTTGGCGTCGATCTGGAATGGTATCTGGGGGCGTACCGCCTCTACCTGTCGGAAATGCTGCGGACTCTGCTGGGAGACGGCGAGCAGCATGCGCTTTACGACAGCCTGCTGAAGATCGTCTTCTTCGACATGATCCTCGCGATCGACACCTACAGCGCGGCGCAGCGGCATGCGCTGGAGGACAGCGAGGCGCGACTGACCCGGGCACTGCGCGGCTCCGAGGATGGTATCTGGGAGTGGGACGTCGAGCGCGATCAGCTGCACCTCTCCGAACGCTGGACCGCCATGCTGGGGATGCCGGTGCAGGCCGGCTATTGCAGCCGCAGCTGGTTCGAACGTGTGCACCCGGACGACCTGCCCGGGCTGCGCGAGGCAATCGCCGCCCACCTCAACGGCCGCTCGCCTTCGCTGGCGCACGAATACCGTGTGCGCATGGAGACGGGTGAGTATCTCTGGGTGCTGGTGCGAGGGGTGGCCGAACGTTGCGAGCAAGGCACGCTGCGCATGGCAGGTTCGCAGACCGATATCAGTGCACGCAAGGCGGCGGAGGAATGCCTGCGCCACGCTGCTCGCCACGATGCGCTGACAGGTCTGGCCAACCGCCTGCATCTCGATGAGCTGCTCAAGGAGGTGCAGCAGCGTCCGCATGGTCGAGCCGCTGCCTTGCTCTTCATTGACCTGGACCGCTTCAAGCTGATCAACGACAGCCTCGGCCATGGCGCTGGCGATCAGGTGTTGGTCGAAGTCGCGCAGCGGCTGTTGCGCTGCCTGCGCCCCGGCGATCATCTGGCGCGCTTCGGTGGTGACGAGTTCGTTGCGTTGCTCGGTGACCTGGCCTGCGAAGCCGATGCCGAGCGCGTGGCGCAGCGCATGCTGGTCGCCCTGCGCGAGCCGTTGCAGCTTGGCGAGCGCACGCTGTCGGTCAGCGCCAGCATCGGCATCGCCCCCCTGCAGCGTGACGGGCAGGCGCTGAACGTCCTGCAGGCAGCGGACCTTGCGCTGTACCGCGCGAAAAGCGCCGGCAAGGATCAGTTCGCGCTGTTCTGCGATGGCCTGCATTCCAAGGCTGCACGCCAGTTGGAGCTGGAAAGCGCACTTGCGCAGGCGCTGACGCGCCGGGAGTTCACGCTGCATTACCAGCCGATCTGCCGAGTGGAGCAGGGCCAGCCCTATCTGCTCGGCGTCGAGGCGCTGCTGCGCTGGCGGTTCGAGGACAAGCCGGTTGCGCCCATCGAATTCATTCCGGTCCTGGAAGAGTCCCGCGAGATCGTCCGGGTCGGCGAATGGGTGCTGCGTGAAGCCTGTCGCCAGGTCCGCCGCTGGCAGCAGGCAGGGCAGACGCAACTCTACTGCGCAGTCAATCTGTCGATCCGGCAGCTGCAGCAGGTCGACTTTGCCGAACTGCTGGCGCGGGTATTGTGTGAAACCGGGCTGCCGCCGCAGAGCTTGCTGCTGGAGATCACCGAGACCCTGCTGATGCACGACAGCGAGATGATGCTGAACTGTCTGCACGAGGTCGCTGCGCTGGGGGTGCGCCTGGCGCTGGACGACTTCGGCACGGGCTACTGCTCGCTTGGGTATCTGAAACGCTATCCGCTGCACGTGCTCAAGGTCGATCGCAGTTTTATCGCGGCAGCCCCGGATGACGCCGATTCGGTCGCGATCAGCGGCGCGATCATCGGATTGGGGCAAAGCCTCGGTCTGGCAGTGGTGGCCGAAGGGGTTGAGCGACCCGAGCAGATCGAGTTTCTCGTCGCGCAGGGTTGCCAGGCGGTTCAGGGCTACTGGTTCAGCCCGCCGCGGCCGGCGCACGAGTTGCAGGCGCTGTTCGATGGTACACGCCGAGCCGACGGTCTCTGGGGCTTGCAGCAGCTCCGGTAGCCAGCGATCGATTGCGATGATCGTCGCGATGGCAGCACCGGAGCCGCCGGCAATCGGGCCGGCAGGGGCACTCTTGCGTCTCGAAGCGGTCAACCTTCTGTGAATCTGACGATTCAAGAATTCTCCGGCTACCCGTCGGACCACCCTGAAGGAGGTTAACCATGCGTCTTACCTATCTGCTGCCCCCCGTACTCGGACTCTTGCTGGTCGGTTGCGGCCCAGACGAAGACCGCGAGCGTGAGCCGACTCCGCCGCCAGCGACTACCGAGCAGCCTGCCGCACCTTCCACCGATACCACCACACCGCCAGCTGGCACTGGCACCGGTACCGCTCCGAGCACCGGAACGGGCACTGGCACCGGCACCGGCACGTCTGGCGACATGGCCACTCCGCCCGCCGACAACGGCAGCGGCCTGGGCACCGAATCCGGTTCGGGCACTGCGCCCAGCACTGGTACGGGCACCGGCACTGGCACCGGCACTTCGCAGTAAGCGCGGTACCACCTGACCCAGGCACCTTGCGCATTGCGCGAGGTGCCTACCGCAGGAGAAATCGATGAAGTGGAATTATCTATTGGCCTGCGCCCTGAGCGCGCTTGCCATAGCGGGTTGTTCACCGGACGAAGAAGAGTCGGCGCTGGACAACAACACCCGCAACCAGCAGGAATATCAGAACACCGCGACCGATCCCGCAGGGCCGCGACAGATTTCCCCGCCGTCCAACCGGACCAACGAATAAGCGAATGTGCTGCTGCGCTGGCTAGACGTACTGTCCGGCCGCGTAGCCAGATGCCCAGGCCCACTGGAAATTGAACCCCCCCAGGTGGCCGGTGACGTCGAGGACTTCGCCGACGAAATACAGTCCCGCGGATTTCTGCGATTCCATGGTCTTCGACGACACTTCCCGCGTGTCGACTCCCCCCAGCGTCACCTCCGCGGTGCGATAGCCCTCGGTTCCGGCGGGAACCAGCTGCCAGTCCGCGAGTTTTGCGGCGATCGCTTCCAGTTCACTGGGTACGTACTGCTTGAGCGGCTTGGACTCGAACCAGTGCTCGCACAACAGGCCGGCCATCTTGCGGGTGAAGACTTCACCCAGCACCGTTTTCAGCTCGGCGTTGGGCCGTTCCTGTTTCTGCGTGGCCAGCCACTCGTTCAGGTCAAGGTGGGGCAGCAGGTTGATATGTACCACGTCGCCTGGTTGCCAGTAGGAGGAGATCTGCAGGATCGCCGGCCCCGACAAGCCGCGATGGGTGAACAGGATATTCTCGCGGAAGCTCTGCCCGTTGCAGCTGACCAGGCAGTCTTCGACCGATGTACCGGACAGCTCGGTGCAGATGGTCTTGAGCTGTGGTTCGGTGATGGTGAATGGCACCAGCCCAGCCCGTGTCGGCAGCACACTGTGGCCGAACTGCCGGGCGATCTGGTAGCCGAAGCCGCTGGCGCCCAGGGTGGGAATCGACAGGCCGCCGGTGGCGATCACCAACGACTGGCAGCGCACCGCGCCGATGCCGGTCTGCAGCCGATAACCATCCTCATGCCTGGTGATGGACTCGACCGCCGTATCCAGGCGCAGATCGACGCCTGCCTTGGCACATTCGTCGAGCAGCATCTCGAGGATGTCGCTGGACTTGTTATCACAGAACAGCTGGCCGAGCTTTTTCTCGTGATAGGCGACGCCGTGGCGGCTGACCATCTCGATGAAGTCCCATTGGGTGTAGCGCGCCAGCGCGGACTTGCAGAAGTGCGGGTTGCTGGAAAGGAAGTTCGCCGGCTCGGTGTACAGGTTGGTGAAGTTGCAGCGACCGCCACCCGACATGAGGATCTTCTTGCCGGCCTTGTTGGCGTGGTCAAGCAGCAGCACCTGGCGTCCGCGCGCCGCGGCGGTGAAGGCACACATTAGCCCGGCCGCACCGGCGCCGATCACCACCACGTCAGTCTGCACCACTGCTTACCTCGCGCAAAAGGCGCGATGGTACTCCTGCTGCCGGCTCGGTGCAGCCTGCCATCCGACGAGACGCTGACGTCGATTGGCGTGCTTTGTGCTCTGATTGAAATTGATAGCACTTTGCCGGGGGCGAGAGAACTTGACAGGTTTGCGACGTTTTCTTGGGTTGATATTGCTGCTGGCAAGCGCTTCGCTGCCCGCCGAAGTGCTGCGTCTGGCGGGCAATCCGTGGCCGCCCTATACAGACCGGAGCCTGCCTGGCGAGGGATTGTCCGTAGAGTTGATCCGTACTGCGCTTGGCCGTGGCGGTTATCAGGTGGAATACATCGAGGTGCCCTGGGAGCGCGCACTGCTCGGCCTGCGCAAAGGCAGCTACGACATGGTCAACGGCTGGCCGACGGTCAAGCGCGTCGACTATTCCCTCATTTCCCGTCCGTTTCTGATCAACCGGATGCGCTGGGTCCAGCGAAGCGGGAGCGGCATTCGTTATGACGGTCTCGACAGCCTGATCGGCTATCTGCTTGTGCTGAGCAGGGGTTACACGTACAGCGATGAGCTGGACGACGATACGCGCCTGCAGAAGGGCTATGCCGCCAACTTCGTCCAGGCGGCCACGATGGTGCTTGCCGGACGTGCTGACCTGACCTTGGAGGACGAGCGCACGGCACTCTTCCACTTCGAGCGGGAGCTGGGGCATGAGCGGGATGCGCTGGCGTTCGTGCCAGGCGAGTTCAGGCGCGTGGAGCTGTCGTTGCTTGTGCGTCGCGACCACCCTCGGGCGACCGATATCATCGCCACCTTCAACCGGGAAATTGCCGCGATGGTCGCCGATGGCAGCTACGCGGCGATCTTTGTTCGCCACGCACTGCCTGTCCCGGACGCGTTGCCTCAGCGCTGATCCTGGCCCTGACCTGCTGGCTGCTGTTTGAGCAGGTGGACGGCCATGCTGCGCAGCGGCGCGAGCTGCCGGCAGATCAACCCCAGCTGGGTCTGCACCAGACGATGGGCATCATCCATCTCGTCCGGGGTCTGTTCCAGCTGCTGCGCCAGCGCCTCTTCCTCCTCGCTGTAGATGGCGATGGGCCGGTTCTGTGCCAGCGCGGCGGCGAGGTCGTCGAGGCTCGCTGCCAGCTGCTGCGCGGCGCTTTCCAGCAGCGCGTCGCGCGCGTCGTCCGGCAGGCTCTCGCGATGGGCGCCGAGACCGGAGAGGTAGTTGAGCAGGGTGTGGGAAAGAATCAGGAAGCGAAAGCCGGTTTCGGCATCCTTACGGAAGTGTCCCGGCTCGAGCAGCATGTTCGACAGCGTGGTGGATAACGCCGCGTCAGCGTTATGGGCGTTACGCCGCGCCAGCCGGTAGGCCAGGTCGTCGCGCTTGCCGCTGTCGTACTGGCGCATGATCTGACGCAGGTAGTCGCTGTTGCAGCTGAGGGTGTTGGCCACCACCTGGTTCAGACGCCGGCCCTGCCAGTCCGGCAGAATGAGGAACACCGCAGCCGCGGCGATCAGGCTGCCGAGCAGCGTATCGAACAGGCGCGGCCAGATCAGCCCGTAACCGTCGCCGACCTGGTTGAAGCAGAACAGCACCATCAGCGTGATCGCTGCCGTGGCCAAAGTGTAGCGCGTGCTGCGGGTGGCGAAGAACACCACGCCGGCGACCACCGCGAACAGGGCCTGGATCGGCTGGCTGGGGAACAGATCGAACAGCGCCCACCCGGCGACGAGTCCCAGCACGGTGCCGCTGATGCGTTGTACCAGCTTGATGCGGGTGGCCCCGTAGTTGGGCTGGCAGACGAATACGGTGGTCAGCAGCACCCAGTAGCCTTGCTCCGGATGGATGGCATGCAGCACGGCATAGCCGGTGATCAGGGCAATCGTCATGCGCAGGGCATGGCGGAACAGCAGCGAAGTGGGTGTCAGCTGCAGGCGAATGCGATTGAACGCCTCGCGCAGCGTCTGCGGTTGCCGATCCAGCAGGCTGTTGTCCTGCTCACCTTCCAGGGTGCCAGGATCACTGGCGCTGGCGAGCTGGCGTTGCAGGGTGGAAAGGTTGCCGGACAGCGCGCGCAGTGATCGCAGCAGGCCACGCCAGGCCGGGTTGTTCTGCTCGCGCAGGTGTTCCAGCGAAGCCTGCAGGTCCTCCAGCGCTTGGGCATTGGCTTCGCTGTAACGAAACGCCTGGCGCAGCTGGATGGTTTCACCGAGTTCGGCGCAGGCGCTGGCCTGCAGGCGCAACAGGCGCTGACAGCGAAACAGCACATCGCTGTGGAAGAACGCTTCGGCCAGCGCCTGGTAGGGGTAATGCGACGAGCTGACCCGCTCATGCAGATCCTGGGCGAGGAAATACAGCTTGAGGTAGTGATTGATCTTGCCTCCGGCCCGCCCATTGCCGAGGCGGTGCAGCAGCGTCTCCTTGGCCGCGTTCAGCGCGTTGACGACCCGGCCGTTCTGCTGCGCCAGTTCGAGGCGCCGCTGTTCCACGTCCAGCTGGCGCACCGGTTCGAACAGGGCGGCCTTGTAACGGAAGTACAGCCCCAGCTCGCGGTACAGCCGCGCCAGACTCTGCTGCACCGGTTGATGGGCGAACAGCGCGTTCCAGCACACCGAGAGCAGGCCGTACCAGGCGGCGCCGGCCACCAGCAGCAGCGGGTCGCGCCAGAAGTGCTGCAGTTCGCCGTTGCGCTGGTCGGCCGCGATCATGCTGTAGATCGCGAGGATCAGCGTTGCTTGGGCGATGGCCCCGTAGCGTTCGCCGAGCGCGCCGAGCATCACCAGGGCAAAGGTCGAAATTGCCAGCCCCGCGACGAACAGCCAGGGATAGGGAAACAGCAGTTCGACGGCCACGGCAGCGATGCTGAAGCACAGCAGTGTGACCAGCAGTGCATTCAGCCGGCCCAGCCAGCTGTCATCGGTTTCCGCCAGCGCACTGGCGATGATGCCGAGGAACAGCGGGATGATCAGCGTCGGCTGGCCGAGGTACCAGCTCAGCCCCATGCTGCCAGCCATGGCGATCAGCACGCGCAGGCTGTAGCCGAACTTCTCCAGCGCCCAGAGGCGCCGCAGGGATTGGCTGAGCGAGGGTTGCGGCATGGAGCGATCCGTTGGTGTAGGCCTGATTGGACGAAGCCACCGCGCACGCTGTCACGGTTGGGGCGTGCGCTCAGCCAGCCGGTTCAGCGAACGCAGGCCGGCCTCTGCGCGCGGCGTTACCGGCGCCGGGGTTTGTCAGAGCACGCGTACTTTCAGCGAGCGGCCCTTGATCTTACCTTCATTGAGGCGCTTGAGCGCTTGCTTGGCCACGCCGCGCTCGACTGCGACGAACGCCTGGAAATCGAAGATGGCGATCTTGCCCACCTGGGTGCCAGGAATGCCGGCATCGCCCGTCAGCGCCCCGAGGATGTCGCCCGGGCGCAGCTTGTCCTTGCGCCCCGCGCCAATGCACAGGGTCGCCATCGGCGGTTGCAGCGGCGCTCCCGGCCGGGCTTTCAGGCTGTCCAACGGCAGCCAGTTGAGTGGCGCCTGCTGCAGTTTCTCGATGGCCTGCGCGCGATGGGCTTCAGCCGGTGCGACCAGGCTCGCGGCCAGGCCCTGGTTGCCGGCGCGGCCGGTGCGCCCGACCCGGTGCACATGGATTTCCGGATCCCGCGCCAGCTCGACGTTGATCACCATGTCCAAGGCGTCGATATCCAGTCCGCGCGCCGCGACGTCGGTCGCCACCAGTACCGACAGGCTGCGGTTGGCGAACATCGCCAGCACCTGATCGCGGTCGCGTTGCTCGAGGTCGCCGTTCAGCGCCATGGCGGAGATGCCATTGGCGCTCAGATGATCAACCAGCTCCTGGCATTGCTGCTTGGTGAAGCAGAACGCCACGCAGCTCTCCGGGCGGAAGCTGGCCAGCAGGCGCGTCACCGCCTCCATGCGCTGGTCGGGATCGATCTCGTAGAAGCGCTGCTCGATCTGCGCATCATCGTGCAGCGCTTCGGCGCGCACCTGTTGCGGGTCGCGCATGAAGCTCGAGGAAAGCTGTTTGATGCCGGCGGGGTAGGTGGCCGAGAACAGCAGGGTCTGCCGCTTGGCCGGGGTCTGGCCGATGATCTCGGCGATGGCGTCGTAGAAGCCCATGTCCAGCATGCGGTCGGCTTCATCGAGTACCAGGGTGTTCAGCCCGTCGAGCTTCAACGTGCCCTTCTTCAGGTGTTCCTGCACCCGGCCCGGCGTACCGACGATGACATGCGCGCCATGCTCGAGGGAGGCGATCTGCGGCCCGATCGATACGCCACCGCAAAGCGTGAGGATCTTGATGTTGTCTGCCGCCCGCGCCAGACGGCGCAGCTCCTTGGCGACCTGGTCGGCCAGTTCGCGTGTCGGACACAGCACCAGCGCCTGGCAGCCGAAATACCGTGGGTTCAGCGGATCGAGCAGGGCGATACCGAAGGCGGCCGTCTTGCCGCTGCCGGTCTTGGCCTGGGCGATCAGGTCGTGGCCTTTGAGCATGACCGGCAGGCTCTGCGCCTGGATCGGCGTCATCGCCGCGTAGCCGAGCGCTTCGAGGTTGGCCAGCATGGCGGCGGAAAGGGGCAGGGAGGAAAAGGCGGTACTGGGCACGGGAGAGTCTTCAGGCGGGAATCGGTCTGCAGTCTATCAGGCTGCCGGCGCATGCGCCGGTCACACGGCTCGGGTGTGGCGATGGGCCGGCATCGTGAAACGTTTTGAAAGGCCGGCAGACGGAACCCCGTGCAGGGGTTTCGATCGAAAATTGTCCACTATCCGCTCCCAGGAGGTTGTTTTGTCTCGCGTTCTTTTCCTAGCCGGACTGCTGGCGCTACCCGCGTTCGCTGCCGAGCCCACCCTCTACGGACGTTACGAACACATCAAGATCGAAGAGATCGGCAAGACCTTGCCCGCCAAGATGGATACCGGGGCCATGACCGCGTCCCTGTCGGCACGGGACATCGAGCAGTTCGAGCGCGATGGCGAAGACTGGGTCCGCTTCCGGCTGGCCGTCGACGGCGCCGATGACACTTTATATGAGCAACGCCTGCTCGGTATCAGCCGGATCAAGACACGCGCCGAGGAGTCCGGCAACGTCGATCCGAACCGCGAGCCGCCACGAGCCGAGCGTCCGATTGTTGGCATGCAGCTGTGCATTGGCGATCAGTTGCGCGACGTGGAGGTGAACCTGACCGATCGCACCCACTTCAGCTATCCCCTGCTGATCGGCGCCGAGACCATCCGTGAACTGAACGCCGCCATCTATCCCACCGCGAAGTACACGGCGGGTCAGCCAGCCTGCTGACGCATTGGCCACCGGCACGCCGCGGCGAGTCGACCAGGCAGCTGGCCTGAGCTTCGAAAGCTGATCCGGCAGCGCGGCCCCGCGTTGCTGCATCAGCCCTTCATCCGGGGCGGCCGCTGCCGCTGGCTGGCAGTGGCCGCAACGCGACCTGAATGCCCTCCCCATCAAGCGCTCCCCATGCGGCGGCGGAGATCAGCACGCCTTGGCCACGTGGCAAGCCGACCCTGTGTCGGCGCTGCAAGAAGCTACGCGCCGCTTCGTTTGCCATTAAAAGGCAATATAACGGGTTTAATTTAAATGTCTGATGTGTGTTGATATATATAAGTCTGAATATCTTTTATATCTAAGACGGCTCTTTTAATTAAAGCCTTGTTGTTTGGCTGCTGTTTGTTAGTTGGCGATGCGGCCGGATTAATTGTGACTGGTCGGTATTGAGATTGCCCCGGCGGGCGGGGCGAACTCGGCGGGCGAGGTGCCGCGTCAGCTCGCCGCACGAGGCGGCGTCAAAACCGTCTGCCACGAAGGTTACGGCGAGTAGCTTGCTTGATAGCTCCTGGCCACCCCGGGCGGCATTCTTCAGGGGCTTTTCAGTACCTGGATTGGTCTTCGCGTGTTGTTCGTCAGACTAAAGTCGGGGCTTTCATTCAGAAAGGCACCCCTGTTAAATTCAGCATGTGGGTTCCCTTCACACGTAATAAAAATAAGGCGGAGAACGTCAATGGCCGACAACGATAAAGAAAATGCTGCTGCGTACTGGAAGGCGAATGTTCGCCTTATCACTTGGAGCTTAGTGGTCTGGGCTCTTGTCTCATACGGTTTCGGTATCCTCCTGCGTCCGCTGGTAGCCGGCATCCCCGTCGGGGGAACTGACCTGGGCTTCTGGTTCGCTCAACAGGGTTCCATCATCACGTTCATTGCGATCATCTTCCACTACGCGTGGCGGTTGAACAAATTGGACAAGGAATTCGGGGTTGAGGAGTAAGCCATGAGCCAATATTGGATCAACATGCTGTTCGTGGGCGCCTCGTTCCTGCTGTACATCGGGATCGCGGTCTGGGCTCGCGCTGGGTCGACTAAGGAATTCTACGTTGCCGGTGGTGGTGTTCACCCCGTTACCAACGGTATGGCGACCGCAGCAGACTGGATGTCTGCCGCTTCCTTCATTTCCATGGCCGGTCTGATCGCTTCCGGCGGTTATGCCACTTCCGTTTACCTGATGGGCTGGACCGGTGGCTACGTGCTGCTGGCTATGCTGCTGGCTCCCTACCTGCGCAAGTTCGGCAAGTTCACCGTGCCGGACTTCATCGGTGACCGCTTCTACAGCCGCGGTGCTCGTCTGACTGCAGTTGTCTGCCTCATCCTGATCTCCGTTACCTATGTAATCGGTCAGATGGCGGGTGCTGGTGTGGCGTTCTCCCGCTTCCTGGAAGTGAGCAACTCCGCCGGTATCTGGATCGCTGCCGCAATCGTGTTCGCCTACGCTGTATTCGGCGGCATGAAGGGCATCACCTACACCCAGGTGGCTCAGTACATCGTTCTGATCATCGCCTACACCATTCCGGCCGTGTTCATCGCCATGCAGCTGACTGGCAACCCGATCCCGATGTTCGGGATGTTCGGTACCCACGTCGACTCCGGCGTGCCGCTGCTGGACAAGCTGGATCAGGTCGTTACCGATCTGGGCTTCGCTGCCTACACCGCTGACGTCGACAACAAGCTGAACATGTTCCTGTTCACCCTGTCGCTGATGATCGGTACTGCTGGTCTGCCGCACGTAATCATTCGCTTCTTCACCGTACCGAAGGTTGCTGATGCTCGCTGGTCCGCTGGCTGGACTCTGGTGTTCATCGCCCTGCTGTACCTCACTGCTCCGGCCGTTGCCTCGATGGCACGCCTGAACCTGGTTAACACCATCTATCCGGAAGGCCCGCAGGCCGAAGCGATGCGTTACGAAGATCGTCCGGAATGGGTACAGACCTGGGAACGTACTGGCCTGATCAAGTGGGAAGACAAGAACGCCGACGGTCGTGTGCAGATGTACAACGACGCTAACGCCAACTTCACCCCGACCGCTACAGAGCGTGGCTGGAACGGCAACGAGCTGACTGTGAACAATGACATCATCGTTCTGGCCAACCCGGAAATTGCCAACCTGCCGGGCTGGGTCATCGGTCTGATCGCTGCGGGTGCCATTGCGGCAGCCTTGTCGACAGCTGCGGGGCTGCTGCTGGCGATTTCCTCGGCAATCAGTCACGACCTGATCAAGACACTCATCAATCCGAAGATCAGTGAGAAGAACGAGATGCTGGCTGCTCGTCTTTCCATGACGGCGGCGATCCTGCTGGCTACCTGGCTGGGCCTGAATCCTCCCGGATTCGCGGCGCAGGTAGTGGCACTGGCGTTCGGTCTCGCGGCAGCGAGCCTGTTCCCGGCGCTGATGATGGGTATCTTCTCCAAGCGCGTGAACAGCAAGGGTGCGGTCGCCGGTATGCTGGTCGGTGTGATTTCCACCGCGGTGTACATCTTCCTGTACCTGGGCTGGTTCTTCATCCCTGGCACTGCGAGCATTCCGAACACCCCTGATCAGTGGTGGATGGGCATCTCCCCGCAGGCCTTCGGTGCCGTGGGTGCCATGCTGAACTTCGCTGTTGCCTACGCTGTGTCGATGGCTACCGAAGCTCCGCCGCAGGAAATTCAGGATCTGGTCGAGAGCGTTCGTACCCCGAAAGGTGCTGGCGTTGCGCTTGACCACTAACTGATAATGCAGCCGGACGTCAGACCTGCTCTGACACGAGGTTGAAGTAGAAGTCGGGCTTCCATTTGGAAGCCCGATTTTTTTAGGGGGTTGTATATGTTCTGGCATCTAATCGCGGCAATCGTCGCTGGTGTGGCGGGAGCCGGCATCGGCCTGATGCTGCGCTCACTGACGCGTAAGCGACTGCCGAAATGGATCATTCCGGTGTTCGCCGGTCTGGGCATGCTGAGTTACACCATCCATTACGAATACACCTGGTTCGAGACCAAGCAGGCGCGTCTGCCGGAAGGTTCGCTGGTGGTGGCGAGTGAAGAGGGCGAGATGCTCTGGCGGCCGTGGACCATGCTCTATCCGATGCCGTTGGCCTATACCGTACTGGATGGCGCGAACGCTCAGGTGCAGGACACCGATCAAGGCCGCCTTGGCCGTTTCGTGCTGTACCGCTTCGAGAAGCAGCACCTGATGTCGAGCGTGAAGAGTGCCAGTTATCAGCTGATCTGCACCGAGAGGGCCATGTTCAGGCTGAACGAAGCCGGCCAGGCGAAGATCGAGACGCTTACCGAGCTGGAAGCCGATTCACCGTTGTATCAGGCCATTTGTGAGGCCCGTCGGTAACGAGGGGCAACGTGGGATACCGCGCATCAGCAAATCCTGATGCGCGCCGTGAGCAGGAAGGTCGGTTCCGCAAGGGGGCCGAATAGTCAGCTGCAGTGACTGGCAGTTGATGTCCGCAGTATCGAATCGTTCAGCGATAACTTTTCCACTGCGGCTGACAACGGCCGGCCCGCCCGCTCAGATCGAATTGAATGCGGCCTTGCGCGCGCGTTGCCAGCATCTGAGCCGCTGAGCCAGTTCGTCGAGGCTGGTCAGCCCCACCCGTTGTGCGCGGTGCAACAGGATCAGAGCGATCTCTGCGGTCGCCATGGCGTCGGCGGATGCGTTGTGGCGTTGCGGGATATGGATATTGAAGTAGTCGAGCCAGTGATCCAGACCGCCGCGATGGATCATCGCTTCGGGAAACAGCATGGGTGCGAGATCGGCCACATCGAGGAACGTGTGGTCCATCGTGTAGCCCAGCTCTCTTTTCAGTGCGCGGCCGAGCATGCGCTGGTCGAACGGCGCGTGAAAGGCCAGGATCACGCTGCCGGCAGCAAATTCCATGAAGCTGAGCAGCGCCTCGGCTGGAGGCAGGCCGTTGGCCAGCTCACTCGGCGCGATGCCGTGGATGAGCACGCTTTCGGTAACCTTCACCTGGCGGCACAGCGTGCATTCGAACTGCTGGGAATAGTCGATGGCCCCGTCTTCGATGACGACTGCGCCAATGGCGATGACCAGATCGCGCTTGAGGTGCAGGCCGGTGGTTTCCAGGTCCAGCACCACCAGGCGCTGTTGCCGCAGCGGGACCGTCTGCGGCGCATGGGGGCGCGGCAGCTCGTCAATGCGCTGTTGCTGCTCGGGGGGCAGCTTCGGGCCACGTGGGTTGAACCAGAACATGCTCATAGTTGATAGCGCACCGCGAGACTGGCCTGCAAACGTTGGGCCTGGCGGAAGGACTCGCGCAGGATTCGACGGTCCAGCACATTGAGCGTATCCGGATCCAGGCGGTTGGAATAGGGCAGCTCATCGCGCGCCTGTTGCTGGTGATGCTGCATACGGGTCTGCTGAATGAAATGATAGGCCTCTTCGTAGGCCGCACCATCCTTCTTCTCGATGACGCCCTTTTCCACCAGCTTGCGCAGGCGCTCGAGGGTGTTGCAGGTGCCGATGTCGTTGCTCAGCGCCAGCAGGCGGGCGCCGTCGACGAAGGGCGTCAGCCCCTGCACCTTGAGGTCCAGCGTGTCTTTGCCTTCGCCCTTGCGCGCCACCACGAAATCACGGAAGCGGCCGACTGGCGGGCGATGGCGCAAGGCGTTGTCGGCCATCATGCGCTGGAACAGGCTGTTGCCCTTGATCTCGTCGAGCAGATCGCGGCGCAGCTGCTCGCAACCTTCCGAAGGGCCCCAGATGCTGCGCAGATCGAAATAGATGGTGCTGCCGAGCAGGTTCTCCGGCGTCGCTTCGCGAACGAACGAGCTGAAGCGGCGACTCCATTCCTGGCGCGACAGGCACAGCTGCGGGTTGCTCGCCATGATGTTGCCTTTGCACAGGCTGAAGCCGCAGGTGTCGAGGTCGCGGTTGATGCGCTCGGCCAGTGGCAGCAGGCGGCCACGGATATGCGCGGCTTCGGCCGCGTCGGCGGCTTCGAAAAGAATGCCGTTGTCCTGGTCGGTGTAGAGCGTCTGCTCCTGGCGCCCCTCGCTGCCGAAACACAGCCAGGTGAAGGGCACGCCCGGGTCACCCATGTGCTCGATGGCCAGCTCGATCACCCGACACACGGTATGGTCATTGAGCAGCGTGACGATGTGGGTGATCTGGGTCGACGAGGCGCCATGGGCCAGCATGTTGTCGACCAGCTGCTTGATGCGGCTGCGGATGACCACCAGGGCGTCGACGCGATCGGCGTGACGGATGGTCTGGGCCAGGTGCACCAGGTCCACGCGCTGCAGGGAAAACAGGTCGCGCTCGGAAATCACCCCCTGCAGCAGGCCGTTCTCGACCACGCAGACATGGGCGATATGCCGCTCGGTCATGGCGATGGCCGCATCGAATGCGGTGGCGTCCGGCGGCAGATAGAACGGATCGTGCGTCATGAACTGCGAGATCGGCTGGCTCAGGTCGGTGGTGCCCGTACCGATGGCTCGTCGCAGATCGCGCAGGGTAAAGATGCCCTGGGGATGCAGGTCTTCATCGACGATGACGATGCTGCCGACGTTTTCCTGCTGCATCATTGCCACCGCCTCGTTGAGCGGCCGGGACGGCAGGCACGAGACGGGGTGGTGCAGCGCCAGCTCACCAATGCTGGTTTCCAGTGAGTACTGTTCGCCGAGGCTTTCCACCGCGCGCATCTGTGCCTGCTGGTTGACCAGGTCGAGCAGGCTGCTGACCCCGCGCATGGCGAAATCGCGGAAAACCGGCGAGCTTGAGACCAGCTTGACGAAGGCGGGCTTGTTCAGCAGGAAGCAGAAGGTGTCTTCAGCGGCCAGGTGCGCGGTGCGGGTTGCGCGTTCGCCCATGAGCGCCGCCATCGGAAAGCATTCGCCAACGATGACTTCGAAGGTGGTATCGGTGCCACGCTTGGCGGTATGTGGGCGCTGACCATGAACGCGCCCCTGCTTGACGATATAGAAGTGCTGCACCACACCGTCATCAGGGGAAATGATGCAATCGCCTTCGGCATAGAAGCGCAGCTCACAGTTCTCCACCAGAAAGGTCAGGTGGGCCGGCTCCATCTGGTTGAACGGGGCGTACTTGCGCAGGAATTCCATGGTGCCGTGGATATTCTGCAGTACGGCCGTCTTCCCAGCCTGAGAAAAGGCGTCGGGTGTGCTCATGCTTGGCGTCCATTTTTTGTTAATGGTGTGCTGCGGGCCGTTCGGACCCAATTGGACGTAAGTCTAGTCAGAGCGGGCGTGGCAGGAGCTGATCAGGGTCAGGCTGATGTTTCGGGCTGTTGCGATAGTGCGGCATAAAAAAACCGCCCCGTAGGGCGGTTTCTTGTGTAGCTGGCGAGGCTCAGGGCAGGGTGAACAGCACCTTGACCGACCCGTTCACCGCCGAGCTGTCGACGTAACCGATGGCATCGGCTTCAGCGGCGACCTTGGCCACTACTGCAGCGTCGTCGGCGACGCTGGGCAGAGGCTGGCCCTTGCCGGTGAAGATCAGGCCGGACCAGTAGGACTTGAGCTGGGATTCGTTCTTGCTGGTCACGCCGGCATAGAAGGCTTCCTTGGCAGGCGTCCAGCCGGCCTGGTCGACGCCTTTCATGGACTTGTCCTTGCCCAGAAAGATGTTGGCGACGTCGGACTGGGACGGCGCCTTGGCTGCGGCGGGATTGACGATTACGGCGACCTCGGCCTGCGCCAGGGTCACCATGCCGACCAGTGCGGCGCCACAGAGGATGCGAGTGGATGCTTTCATCGGGACGCTCCTCAGAATACGAAATCAACGCCGACGGAAACGATGTCGCCGTCGTAGTTGCGGGCGGGAGTGCCGGCCATGCCGGTGCGTTCGAAGACTTCGTTCTCGTACAGCTCCTGTGCATTGCGAGTGAACACGCCATCGAAGCCATTCTTGGTGTCGACGCGTTTGTACTCACCCTTGACCACTACGGTCGGCGTGGCCTGGTAGTTCAGGCCCAGGGTCCAGGAACTCTGGCGGCCCCCATTGTCGTCCAGCTGCGCATAGGTGACGTGGGGCAGGAGATCGCCGAAACGACGGCCGCCCATCAGGTAGAAGGAGTCGATCGCTTCCATCCCGTCGTTCTCGATCAGGCGCGAGGTCCACTCGTTGCTGCTGATCCAGGTGCCGTTGTCGTACTGGTAGCCGATCGAGGTGAACTTGCCCTTGCTCTTGTCGAGCGCCAGCAGCGAGCGCTGCTCAGCAACACCGATTCCGGGGCCAAACGGCACGGGCAGGATACTGATTACGTTTCCGGTGATATCCGTCTTGATATCCGCCTCGACATAACCGATGCGCAGCGTGCCGAAATCATTGGTAGCCAGGCTGATGCTGGCGCCGAAGAGGTTGCCGTAGTCGATATCGAACTGCTCGTCGTAGGCGTAGTAGTCACGGTTCTTCGCCTGGCCACCGGCCAGCTGGAGGGTCACCGAGCCGTACGACAGCGGTACGGTATAGACCGCATCGATGCCTTCGTAGTTGGTCAGCTGCACCTGGCTGTAGACCTCGTCGGGCAGTCGCAGCCATGGATAGCTGTAGCCGACGTCGAGGCTTTCGGAATACATGTACACCGGGCTGCGCAGGCGGCCGGCGCGGAGCATCAGCTGGTCGTTGGCCTGCAGCGACAGATAGGCCCACTCGAGGTTGGCCTTCCATTCGTCCTGCTGAGCCTTGGCCGTCGCCTGGACGGTTACGCCCAGGGTGTCGGTGATGCCGTAGCTCAGCTGGGCGCCGAACTTGGACAGCTGATCGCCGCGCCAGGAATCGTTGGTCTGGCCCTGAATGCCATAGCTGCGACCATCATCTTCGCCGCCCAGGTGAGTGAAGCCGACGGTACCAAAACCGTTGAAGCGATGTTCACCCTGTTCCAGGGCGAAGGCAGGGGTGGCGGCCAGGCAGACAGCTGCCAGACCGGCGACACGAAGTGCAGTCATTTGATGCTCCAAATAATCGTTAAACACGGAATTGGCCCGTAGCCGCGCGCAGGTGGTCTCCGGTACTCACCAGTTGCTCGCCAAGACGGGCGGTGGCTTCGGCGCCGTTAGCGGTTGCTTGTGCGTCCTGCTGCAACACTTGGGTTTCTTGTTGGATGGAACTCGACAGGCCGATCTGCTCTTGCGTGAACTGAGCGATGCCAGCGTTGAGTTCGTCGATCTGGTTGACCGTACGGGCGATGGTTTCCAGCAGCTGTGTGGCCTCGACCGAGCGCTGGATGCTCGCGCGGGATTTCTCGCCATTGCTGGTCATTACGTTGAGCACGGTGTTGGCGCTGTTCTGCAGGCGCTGGATGATCTGCTGGATCTCGGCGGTGGAGGCGGCGGTCTTCTGCGCCAGGTTGCGCACCTCATCGGCGACCACGGCAAAGCCGCGGCCCTGCTCGCCGGCTCGGGCGGCTTCGATGGCGGCGTTGAGTGCCAACAGATTGGTCTGCTCGGCGATGCTGCGGATGACGGTCAGTACCGAACCGACTTCCTGGGTTTCTTCCTCGAGCTGTTCCATGGCCTTGACCGCGCCCATCACGCTGTCACCCAGGTCACTGATGCCGGTCGACAGGCTGCCGACATGCTCACGTGCGGTGGCGGCCTGGCGTGCTGCGGAGTTGGCCTCGTCGGAAGCCTGCTGCGAGCGCTGCGCCACTTCCTGAATGCTGCCGGTCATGGTGAGGATGTCGCGGGTGATCGAGTCGGTGTGGTGCTGTTGCGACTTGGCGTTTTCTTCCGAGCCCTGTGTCAGCTTGTACAGCTCCTTCGAAACCTGGCCCAGCGGGGTGGCGGCATCGATGATCTGGCGGATGGTGCGTTGCAGCTTGTCGAGAAAGCTGTTGAACAGCTCGATCATCGCGCCGATCTCGTCGTTGGATTCGACGTTGACGCGCTGGGTCAGATCGCCATCGCCGCGGGCGATCGACTGCAGCGACGCGATCACGCCGCGGATATTGACCATCACGCTGCGGATCACCAGCCAGGCGCCGAGGCTGACCAGTATCACCAGTACCAGGCTGAGGATGATGCCCAGCCGCGTGGTGCCGGCGTTGGCTTCGCGGGTTTCTACCAGGGTCTGCTGGAAGCTGTCGTAGGCCTGCGCGCGGAAATCGCCACCCAGCTTCTGTGCCTGGGCCAGATCGCTGGCCATGCGATCGAGGCTCGGTCGCAGATCATCGAACGAGGCGCTGCCGTCGATCAGCTTGGTCGAGGCGGCGAGCGCGTTGTCGGCGTAGTCGCGCACGGCCTTGCGCCAGTCACCCAGGGCCTGGTGCTGCTGGCGCTGATCGCTCAGCAGGGCCGCCAGGGATTGCTGCTGCGTATCGATCTGCTGCAGCACCTCCCGGGCCTCGTCGAGCACGCCGGGTTCGCCCGCAGCCACCGCATTGTTCAGCAGCGCCGGTACGCGGGAGAACTGAAAGATCACCGCATCGGCCTTTTCCAGCGTCGGATAGGCGCGGTTCTCCAGAAACACCAGCCGCGAATCGGTAGCCGAAAGCTGCAGCGAGGTATAGCCGACGTACAACACGAGCCCGAACAGGGCTACTGCCGGCACCAGGGAAAGCTTGGCGGTCAGCGAGAAGTTCTTCAGCATGCATCGACTCCAGGGCGGGCTGCAGGTACTGCGGGAGTTGCGCTTATGGCCAAATGCTATCGCGCAATAATATTGTGACTGGAAATGCCTTTCGGGTCACGTTATCGGTTGTAACAGCGTGAACTTGAGGACCGCCGGGCGGATTCGAGGCATAAAAAAACCGCCCCGTAGGGCGGTTCTTGTGCAGCTGCTTCGCAGGTTACAGGCCGTTCTTGGCCTTGAACTCGCGACGGCGGCGGTGCAGCACCGGCTCGGTGTAGCCGTTGGGCTGCTTGGTGCCTTCGAGGACCAGCTCCAGCGCAGCCTGGAAAGCCACGCTGTTGTCGAAGTCCGGCGCCATCGGGCGGTACAGCGGGTCGCCCTGGTTCTGGCGGTCGACCACCGGCGCCATGCGCTTGAGGCTTTCGACCACCTGTTCCTTGGTCACCACGCCATGGCGCATCCAGTTGGCCACGTGCTGGCTGGAGATGCGCAGGGTGGCGCGGTCTTCCATCAGCGCGATGTCGTTGATGTCCGGCACCTTGGAGCAACCAACGCCCTGTTCGACCCAGCGGACCATGTAGCCGAGGATGCCCTGCGAGTTGTTGTCCAGCTCGTTGCGCTTCTCTTCCTCGCTCCAGTTGGTGTCCTGTGCCAGCGGGATGGTGAGGATGTCGTCGATGGACGCCTTCTCGCGCTTGGCCAGTTCGACCTGACGCGCCTGCACGTCGATCTTGTGGTAGTGCATGGCGTGCAGGGTGGCAGCAGTCGGCGACGGTACCCAGGCGGTGTTGGCACCGGCCATGGGGTGGCCGACCTTCTGCTCGAGCATCGCGGCCATCAGGTCAGGCATGGCCCACATGCCCTTGCCGATCTGCGCCTTGCCCTGCAGGCCGCAGGCCAGGCCCACGTCGACGTTGTTGTTCTCGTAGGCGCTGATCCACTTCTCAGCCTTCATGGCGGCCTTGCGCACCATCGGGCCGGCTTCCATGGAGGTGTGGATTTCGTCACCGGTGCGGTCGAGGAAGCCGGTGTTGATGAATACCACGCGCTCGCGCGCTTCCTTGATGCAGGCCTTGAGGTTGATCGTGGTACGACGCTCCTCGTCCATGATGCCGACCTTGAGGGTGTTGCGCGGCAGACCGAGGACGTCCTCGACGCGGCCGAACAGCTCGGTGGCGAACGCCACTTCTTCCGGGCCGTGCATCTTCGGCTTGACGATGTACATCGAGCCGGTGCGGGTGTTCTTGCGGCTGGTGTTGCCGTTGAGGTTGTGCACCGCGATCAGGCTGGTGAACAGGCCGTCCATGATGCCTTCCGGCACCTCGTTGCCTTCCTTGTCGAGGATGGCATCGTTGGTCATCAGGTGACCGACGTTACGGATGAACAGCAGGGAGCGGCCATGCAGGGTCAGCTCGCCGTTGCCGTCGGCCTTGGTGTAGACGCGGTCCGGGTTCATCGCGCGGGTGATGCGCTTGCCGCCCTTTTCCAGCTCCTCGACCAGGTCGCCCTTCATCAGGCCGAGCCAGTTGCGATAGACGATGGTCTTGTCGTCGGCGTCGACGGCGGCGATGGAGTCTTCGCAGTCCATGATGGTGGTCAGCGCCGATTCCATCAGGATGTCCTTCACGCCGGCGGCATCGGTCTGGCCGATCGGGCTGGCCGGGTCGATCTGGATCTCGAAGTGGATGCCGTTGTTCTTCAGCAGCACGGCGATCGGTGCGCTGGCTTCGCCCTGGAAGCCCTGCAGCTGGGCCGGGTTCTTCAGGCCGGTGGTGCTGCCGTCTTTGAGCGAAACGACCAGCTTGCCGCCTTCGATGCGGTAGCCGATGGAATCGACGTGGGAGCCGGTTGCCAGCGGTGCGGCTTCATTGAGGAAGTTGCGCGCGTAGGCGATGACCTTGTTGCCGCGGATCTCGTTGTAGCCCGGGCCCTTGGTGGCGCCGTCCGCTTCGGAGATGGCGTCGGTGCCGTACAGGGCGTCGTACAGCGAACCCCAGCGGGCGTTGGCGGCGTTCAGGGCGAAGCGCGCGTTCATGATCGGCACTACCAGCTGCGGGCCGGCCATGCGGGCGATCTCTTCGTCGACATTCTCGGTGGTGGCCTGGAAGTCTTCGGCTTCCGGCAGCAGGTAGCCGATTTCCTGCAGGAAAGCCTTGTAGGCTACGGCGTCGTGGGCCTGACCGGCGCGGGCCTGGTGCCAGGCGTCGATCTTGGCCTGCAGCTCGTCGCGCTTGGCCAGCAGCGCGCGATTCTTCGGCGCCAGGTCGTGGATGACGCTGTCGGCGCCGGCCCAGAAGGCGGCGGCATCGACGCCGGTACCAGGAATCGCTTCGTTGTTCACAAAGTCGTACAGGACTTTGGCGACCTGCAGGCCACCGACTTGAACGCGCTCAGTCATTACTCGCCTCACTTGGTTCTTCTAATTCGCCGGACGGTTTCGCTTTTTGTAGTCCGAGGTCGCCGGATACTACATGAAGCGTCGGGGAAAATCAGTCCGCCTAAAGAGCCCCCTGCGACGACGGGGGCGGGGTCGCGGGCTGCCGCTGAGGCGACTGCCTGCTATACCTAATGGGCCGTCGCTACCGCGTGAGCGATTCCCCAGCACAGGAGCAGTCCATGGATCACCTCGTTCTTACCGTCATTGCCGAAGATCAGCCGGGTCTGGTCGAACGTCTGGCCAAGTGCATCGCCGAGCATGGCGGCAACTGGCTGGAGAGCCGCATGTCGCGCATGGCCGGGCAGTTCGCCGGCATCCTGCGGGTGGCCGTGCCGCAACAGGCGCATGCCGAGCTGACCGCCGCGCTACAAGGGCTGGAGGCGCAGGGCATTCGCGTACTGCTGGCGCACAGTGGTACAGAGCCGGTGGAGAGCTGGCAGGAAATCCAGCTGGAGCTGGTCGGCAATGATCGTCCCGGCATCGTGCGCGACATTACCCATCTGCTGGCCACGCACGGCGTCAATCTGGAAAGCCTGGATACCGAGGTGTTGCCGGCACCGATGAGCAGCGAGCTGTTGTTCCGTGCCGAAGTGCGTCTGGCCGTGCCGAGCGAGCTGTCGCTGGAGGTCCTGCAACAGCGTCTGGAAGCCCTGGCCGACGACCTGATGGTCGAACTCAAGCTGCAACCTGCCGAGAAATCCTAGTCGGCCGCCGGCATGTTCAGCCGGCGCTTTTGCGCATCACGCGCCAGGCGTCCAGGCTGTACACCGCAAGCCCCGCCCAGATGCAGAAGAAGGCCAGCTGGCGGTCGACCGGGAACGGCTCGCCGAACAGCTGGACGGCGAGGATCAGCAGCAGCGTCGGCGTCAGGTACTGCAGAAAGCCCAGCGTCGAGTACGGCAGGTGGCGTGCGGCGGCATTGAAGCCGAGCAGCGGGATCAACGTCACGGGTCCGGCGGCCATCAGCCAGAGCGCATCGCTGCTGGTCCAGAACTCAGGTTCGGTGCTGGTGCCGCTGCTGAACCAGAACAGCCAGACCAGCGCTACCGGCAGCAACATCCAGGTTTCCACCACCAGCCCAGGCAGCGCGGCAACCGGTGCCAGCTTGCGCAGCAGCCCGTAGCTGCCGAAGCTCAGCGCCAGCACGATGGATATCCAAGGAAATTCGCCGAGCATCAGCAACTGCAGGCTGACACCGACGGTAGCCATGGCCACGGCCAGCCACTGCAGCGGACGCAGCCGCTCGCGCAGCACGAGCATGCCGAGCAGCACGTTGACCAGCGGATTGATGTAGTAGCCAAGGCTCGCCTCGACCATCCGGTCGTGGTTCACCGCCCAGACGTAGATCAGCCAGTTGGCCGCGATCAGCACGCTGGAGATGCCGAGCACGCCGAGGCGACGTGGATGCGCCAGCAGTTCGCGCCACCAGCCCGGATGACGCCAGACCAGCAGCACCAGCGAGCCGAACACGGCCGACCAGATCACCCGCTGGGTGACGATCTCGAGCGCGCCGTATTGTTCGAGTGCCTTGAAGTAGAGCGGGAACATGCCCCAGATGCTGAAGGTGGCCAGCCCCAGCAGATAACCCTTGCGCAGATTGGCGGTAGCCATGACGTCCTTCGACGAGCAGCGGAGAGCCGGCCATTTTGCGCCTTTGGCCAGAGGAGAGAAAGGTTAGTCAGCTAACAGAGCGGGGCCGCGCGACGGGCTGCCCGATTGGTCAGAAATGGGGGAACGCCAGGCGGCTTGTACTCGTCTCATCTGCATCGCTAATCGAAACGGCAGCGCGCGGATCGGCGCATGCGGAGGGTGGCAATGCGCTTGCAGAATCAGGTGGCTCTGGTCACCGGCAGCACCCAGGGCATCGGCCGCGGCATTGCCGTGCGCCTGGCTGAAGAGGGCGCCGACATTGTCATCAACGGCCGCGAGAACGACGAACAGGCCCGCGAGAGCCTCGAGCAGGTCCGCGCCCTGGGCCGGAGGGTGTGCTTCATCGCCGCCGATGTCGGTGACGTCGAGCAGTGCCACCGGCTGGTGCGCGAGAGCATCGCGCAGATGGGGCAGCTGGACATCCTGGTCAACAATGCCGGTGTGCAGCGGCACGCGGCGTTTCTCGACGCGCAGGCGGATGATTACGATCAGGTGCTGAACGTCAACCTGCGTGGGCCGTTCTTTCTTGCCCAGGCCTTCGCCCGCCATTTACGCGAGCAGGGCCGTGGCGGGCGCATCATCAACAACAGCTCGGTGCACGAAGAGCTGCCGCATCCCAACTTCACCGCCTACTGCGCGAGCAAGGGCGGACTGAAGATGCTGATGCGCAACATCGCCATCGAGCTTGCGCCACTCGGCATCACGGTGAACAACGTGGCGCCCGGCGCGGTGGAAACGCCGATCAACCGCGAGCTGATGAACCAGCCGGAAAAGCTCGCCAGCCTGTTACAGAACATTCCCGCCGGCCGCCTCGGCCGCCCCCATGACGTCGCCGGCGTCGTCGCCTTTCTGGCCTCCCCGGATGCCGAATACATCACCGGGACGACCCTGGTAGTCGACGGCGGCCTGCTATGGAACTACAGCGAACAATGACCGATACCACGCCGTGCCAGCCATTCGTTTACGACGTCAGCAGCATATCGCTGGCGGACACCCTCACCCCAGCCGAGCGCTATCAGGAGTTGTTTGTCGCCGTGCAGATGCAGCGCATCTTTCCCGACAGCAAAACCTTCGTTGACTGCGCCCCGCTGCGGCATCCCGAAGCGATCCTGGCGGACTATCGCGGCCGTTGCGGCGAGCCGGGCTTCGACCTCGCCGCGTTCGTACGCGAGCATTTCAGCCTGTATGAAATGCCGGTCAAGGAGTTCGTTGCCAACCCCGACGACAGCCTGGCCGAGCATATCGACCGGCTCTGGCCGATCCTCACCCGTCATCCGCAGGACCATCCCGAGCATTCCTCGCTGCTGCCGCTGCCGCACGATTACGTGGTGCCGGGCGGGCGCTTCACCGAGCTGTACTACTGGGATTCCTACTTCACCATGCTTGGCCTGGACGAGAGCGGGCATTGCGACCTGCTGCGGGCCATGGCGGACAACTTCGCCTACCTGATCGACACCTATGGGCATGTGCCCAATGGCAACCGCACCTATTACCTGGGCCGTTCGCAGCCGCCGGTGTTCGCCCTGATGACCGAGCTGTTCGAGGAAAACGGCGTGCACCGGGCCAGCGATTACCTGCCGCAGCTGCACAAGGAATATGCCTTCTGGATGGAGGGTGCCGATGCGCTGCGCCCCGGTGAGCGGCACCGGCGCTGCGTCTGCCTGGCCGACGGCGTGGTGCTCAACCGTTACTGGGACGAGCGCGACACGCCGCGCGAGGAGTCGTATCGAGAGGATGTGGAAACCGCGCGCTCCAGCTGCCGGCCGCGGCATGAGGTCTATCGCGACCTGCGCGCCGGCGCCGAGTCGGGCTGGGACTTCAGCTCGCGCTGGCTCGACGATGCCCACCGGCTGGCGACCATCCGCACCACCAGCATCCTGCCGATCGACCTCAACGCGCTGCTCTACAAGCTGGAGCGGCAGATCGCCGAGCTGTCTGCGGTGAAGAACCAGCACGCCTGTGCCGAAGCCTTCGCCCGCCACGCCGAAGCGCGCCTGGCGGCCATCGACCAGTACCTGTGGAATTCCCGCGCTGGCGCCTACTTCGACTACGACTGGCAGCGCGGCCGGCAGCGCGACAATCTCACTGCCGCGACGCTGGCCCCGTTGTTCGTCGGCATGGCCAGCGCCGAGCAGGCTGCCGCCGTTGCCATGACCGTACAGGCACGATTGCTGGCGCCGGGTGGCTTGGCCACGACGGAAATCGGTGGCAGTGGTGAGCAGTGGGACCGGCCCAACGGCTGGGCACCGCTGCAGTGGATCGGCATTCGCGGTCTGCAGCGCTACGGCCATGACGCACTGGCGCTGGAGATCGAAGAGCGCTGGCTGAACATCGTCAGTCATCTGTTCGAGCGCGAAAGCAAACTGGTGGAAAAGTACGTGCTGCGGCCCTGCACCGAGCACGCCGGCGGCGGCGAGTATCCGCTGCAGGACGGCTTCGGCTGGACCAATGGCGTGACCCGCAAGCTGATGCAGGAAGACCCCAATCACGAGGCCAACCGCTGCCGCGCCGGGCACTGTCGGACGGCCACGTAGCTGAGCAACGCGCACAGGTGGGGCTGTATTTCCCTACAAATGCAATGGATCAATAGTTATCGTACAACTGCTGGGCTATGATGACGGTTGCCTCCGCTTCTCAGAGATCGCCGTCCATGGATAACCAGAGCGCCCAGCCCCGCGCCCGTCGCAAACACCGCAGCCTTGCCCAGGAACTGGTCGCCGAGCTTTCGCAACAGATCCGCGACGGCCTGATCAAGCGTGGCGACAAGCTGCCGACCGAGTCCGCCATCATGCAGGCCCAGGGCGTCAGCCGTACGGTAGTCCGCGAGGCGATCTCCCGTCTGCAGGCCTCCGGGCTGGTGGAAACGCGGCACGGTATCGGCACCTTCGTGCTGGATACGCCAAGCACCACCGGGCTGCGCATCGACCCGGCGACCATCGGCACGTTGCGCGATCTGCTGGCGATCCTCGAGCTGCGCATCAGCCTGGAAGTCGAATCGGCCGGGCTGGCCGCGCAGCGTCGCACGCCCGAGCAGCTGGCGGCGATGCGCGCCTTCCTCGATCAGTTGAATCAGAGCGCGGCGCATTCCAGCGACGCGGTGGCGTCGGACTTCCAGTTCCATCTGCAGATCGCCGAGGCCACTGGCAACCGCTACTTCACCGACATCATGAGCCACCTCGGCACTACGCTGATCCCGCGCAGCCGGGTCAACTCCGCGCGCCTGGCCCATGACGACCAGCAGCATTATCAGGCCCGCCTGGGCCGCGAGCACGAGCAGATCTACGAGGCCATCGCCCGACAGGATCCGGAGTCGGCGCGCGCTGCCATGCGTCTGCACCTGACCAACAGCCGCGAGCGGCTGCGTCAGGCCCATGAGGAGGCGGAGGCGAGCAAGGTCGGCTGACCCGCGCCTCGTCAGTCAGCCGCCGCTCCACGCCGTGCGGCGGGCTGGCGTTCGGCAAGGCCTAGCGGCGATACGCCAGCAGCACGATACCGCCGACCACGATCAGGCCGCCGACCACCTGCATCGCCCCGAGCACCTGACCGAGGATCAGCCAGCCCAGCAGCATGCCGGCCACCGGCTCCATGTTCATCACCGGCGCATTGCGCGCGATGTTCAGCCGCGGCATGCAGATGAACAGGGTCGAGAAGGCCGCGCCGTAGAGCAGCACCAGGCAGGCGAGGGCGATCCAGCCGACGGTGGCGGTGGGCAGGCCCAGACCGCCCGGAATCAGGTCGCTGGCGCCGAGCAGCGCGGAGGCAGCGAACACCACGATCAGCGTCAGCATGCTGCGCACCGAACCGGCCATGCTCGACAGCTTGTGCTCGGTGACCCACAGCGCCACCGCAAATACCGCGGCGGCAGTCAGGCTGAACAGGATCCCCGCGGTCCACTGGCCATCCGGCGCCGCGCTGCTGAACAGGCGTCCTGGCACATCCAGTACCAGTACCAGGCCGAACAGGATCAGGCCCATGATCGCCAGCGCCTGGCGGGTCGGCCGCGGCCCGCCGAGCACCCAGGTGAGCAGCGCCAGCAGAATCGGCGACAGGTTCACCACCAGCAGCGCCAGCGCCACCGGAATGCGCGCCACCGCCGAATAGATGCAGAAGCTCTGCACCGCGATCAGCAGGCCGAGCAGGATCTGCCAGCGCCAGGTGGCCGGGCTCAGGCGCAGCGATTCACGACGCCAGAACACCAGCGCAGCCAGCGCCAGCAGCGTCACCCCGGCGCGGCAGAGCATGGCCAGTAGCAGGCCGGTGCCATGGTCGAAGGCGATCCGCGCGGCGATATGGTTGGCGGCGAATGAACAGGCCAGAGTGGCCAGGATCAGCACGGCGATATGGCGGGGAAATGGCGCAGCAGTTTGCATGGATAAACCAGTCCTCTGAGACCCTGTACAGAATGCGTTGCGTTCGGTTACCGGCTCATCTCGGTAAGTGGCGGCCAGTGCATGCCTGGTCCGCGAATTCGTCTGGCGGCAAAGTAAAACGCCGCCCGGGTGGGCGGCGTCCTCGTTCCCTGTCGGCCTGTTTTCAGAGCACTACACTCGGCAGCCACAGCGAAATCATCGGGATATAGGTCACCGCCATCAGCACCGCGAACAGCGCGGCGTAGAACGGCAGCAGGGCCTTCACGGTGTTTTCGATGGTGACCTTGCCGATGGCAGCACCGACGAAGAGTACCGCACCGACCGGCGGGGTGATCAGCCCGATCCCCAGATTGACCAGCATGATCATGCCGAAGTGCACCGGGTCGACGCCGAAGGAAACGACTACCGGCAGCAGGATCGGCGTGAGGATCAGGATCAGCGGCGCCATGTCCATCAGCGTGCCCAGCACCAGCAGCATGAAGTTGATGCACATGAGGATCACATAGCGGTTGTCCGACAGTGCCAGGAACGCGGTGGTGATCTTCGACGGGATCTGCATCAGGGTCATGATGTAGCCGAAGCTCGCGGCGAAGGCGATCAGGATCATCACGATCGACAGGGTGCGCACCGTGCGGTGCAGCATCCGCGGCAGTTCGCGCCACTTGTAGTCGCGGTAGATGAACATGGTCACGAAGAACGCCCAGACCACGGCGACCGCGGCCGACTCGGTGGCGGTGAACACGCCGGAGAGAATGCCGCCGAGGATGATGACCATGGTCATCAGGCCCCAGAGCGCCTCGACGCAGATCTTCAGCGCCTGGCGCAGCGGTACCACCTCGCCCTTCGGGTAGTTGCGCTTGCGGGCGAACAGCAGGCACAGGGTCGCCATGGTGGCGCTGAGCAGCAGCCCCGGGCCGATGCCGGCGACGAACAGCGCGGCGATCGACACCGTGCCGCCGGCGGCCAGCGAATAGATCACCGAGTTGTGGCTGGGCGGGGTCAGCAGCGCCTGCACCGAGCCGGAAATGGTCACCGCGGTGGAGAACTCCCGCGGGTAGCCCTTCTTTTCCATTTCGGGGATCAGCACCGAACCTACCGAGGCGGTGTCCGCCAGGGATGAGCCTGAAATGGCGCCGAAAAAGGTCGAGGCGGTGATGTTGACCAGTGACAGGCCACCGCGGACGAAGCCGACCAGCACTCCGGCGAAGGCGACCAGGCGCCGGGCCATGCCGCCTTCGGCCATGATCGCGCCGGCCAGGACGAAGAAGGGGATGGCCAGCAGGGAGAATTTGTTCACGCCACCGGCGATCTGGATCATCACGGCGTGCAGGGGAATGTCGATCCACCAGGCACCGACCAGGGTGGCCAGCCCGAGGGAATAGGCCACCGGAACGCGTAGCAGAATGAGGACGATGAAGCTGCCCAACAGGACGACGGCATCCATTACACGGACTCCTTGGACTCTTCGCGGGCTTCGTAATCGACGACCCGGCGCTTGCTCTGGTCGCCGTACAGCAGTTGCTCGATGACGAACAGCAGGGTGATGAAGCCGCCCAGGGGGATCGGCGCATAGCTGATGCCCACGCGCATCCAGGTCAGGGTGCTGAGGTACTGGTTCCAGGTGGCGACGCACAGCTTGTAGCCCCAGATCAGCATGAACAGGCTGATGGCGGCCATCGCCAGGCGTACGAACAGGGTGAGAAACGGCTGAGCCATGGGCGGCAGGCGGTCGCTGAGCACCTGTACGGCCATGTGAGCACCGGCGCGGTAGCTGGCGGCGGCACCGACAAAGGTGAACAGCACCATCAGCAGGATGGCGATGGGCTCGGGCCAGCCGAGGCCCTGGCCCAGGGCGTAGCGGCTGAACACGCCCCAGGGAATGATCGTCGCCATGATCACGATCGCCGTGGCGGCGACGATCACACAGGCACGGTAGATGGCGTCGTTGACGCCCAGAACCAGGTTTTTCATGAGACTCCACCGGTGGCATCGCGGCGGCACGGGCCGCCGCGATGCGCTTGCACGAGGGTTACTGAACGGCTTCGATGCGCTTGATCAGCTCGGCGAACTGCGCGCCGTACTTCTCGCGGACCGGGGCGGTGGCGTCGTAGAAAGGTTTGGTGTCGACCTCGATGAACTCGACACCCTCGGCCTTGAGCTTCTCGTTGCTGGCGGTTTCCTTGGCTACCCAGAGATCGCGCTCCTCCAGCTGGGCTTCCTTGGCCAGTTTCTTCACCGTCTCCTGCTGCTCGGGGCTGAGCTTGTTCCAGGTGTCCTTGGACATCAGCAGCGGCTCGGGGAGGATCAGGTGGTGGGTCTGGGTGTAGTGCTTGGCGACGCGGAAGTGGTTGTGTTCGAGCAGGGTCGGCGAGTTGTTCTCGGCGCCGTCGATCACACCGCTCTGCAGCGCACTGAAGATTTCGCCGGTGTCCATGGCGATGCCGTTGGCACCCATGGCGTTGAGCGTGTCGATGAACAGCGGGTTGCCGATCACACGGATCTTCATGCCCTTGAGGTCTTCGATGCGGCGGATCGGTTTCTTGGTGTACAGGCTGCGGCTGCCGGCTTCCATCCAGGCCAGACCGACCATGTTGAAGTCCGAGTTGGTGATGGCGTCGAGGATTTCCTGACCGATCTCACCGTCGACCACCTTGCGCATGTGGTCGATGTCGCGGAACACGAAGGGCATGTTGAAGACGTTGGTGGCCGGCACCACCGGGCCCACCGAGCCGAGGCTGACGCGGGTCAGCTGCACGGCGCCGATCTGGGTCTGCTCGATCACTTCCTTTTCGGAACCGAGTACGCCACCGGCGAACATGCGCGATTTGATCTCGCCGTTGGTGGCGGCTTCCAGCTTCTTGCCGAGGTTTTCCATGGCGACCACGGTCGGGTAACCGGCCGGGTGAATCTCGGCGATCTTCAGTGTCATGGCGTGGGCCAGACCGCTGATGCAGAAGGCGAAGGGAAGGGCGGTAACGAGCAACTTGCGTTTGAGGTTCATGACACTCTCCATCTTGTTTTTGTTGGTGTGCAGCGTTGCGAGAAGCGAGGTCGGGCAAGCGGCCCTTCCCTGGTTTTTCAGTTGAAAGCGGGTTCCTCCAGCCCGGTAACACCGGGGTTCAGGGCAAAGACGCCACCGGCCAGCGGCTGGTCGCTGAGATCGCCGCCGGGGCGGATCGAGGTGACGAACAGGGTGTCCAGACGCGCGCCGCCGAAGGCGCACATGGTCGGTTTCTTCACCGGCACGGCAAGCGAGCGGTCCAAGCGGCCATCGGGCGTGAAACGGTGGATCAGTCCGGCATCGTTGCCGCAGATCCAGTAGCAGCCGTCGGCATCGACCGCGGCGCCGTCCGGTCGCCCGGGGTAGTCGAGCATGTCGACGAACAGGCGTCGGCCAGTCGGCGTGCCGCTGTCGGGGTCGTAATCGAAGGCCCAGATCTTCTGCACGCCGGGGTGCGAATCGGACAGGTACATGGTTTGCCCGTCCGGGCTGAAGGCCAGGCCGTTGGGCACGATAAAGCCGTCCAGCTGCGGCACCAGCGGCTCGCGCGCGGCCAAGTCATCGAGCCGGTACAGCGCGCCGACCGGATGCCCGGCGGCCATGTCCAGCGCCATGCTGCCGGCCCAGAAACGGCCCTGGCGATCGCAGCGGCCATCGTTCATGCGCATGTCCATCAGCTGGTGCTCGATGATCGCCAGCGCGCGGCTGTCGAGCCGGCCGTCCGGGCGCGTCTGCAGGGTGAAGAAGCCGCTCTCCATGCCGGCCACCCAGCCGTCGCCGTGGCGCGCGATGCAGGCCAGCATCTGCTCGCCCTGCCAGCGGGAAACCTGACCGTCGGCAGCGTTCCAGCGCAGCAGTTCGCGATTGGGGATGTCGACCCAGTACAGCGCCTGTTCGGCGGCGACCCAGACCGGGCTTTCGCCGGTGGCGCAGCGCAGGTCGGCGATGAGTTCAGCTTCACTGGCCATTGCGTTTCTCTTGTTGTTGTACGCGGGCGAAGGGGGCGATCAGTCGAAGGGGCCGGCCGCGACGAAGGCGCCGCCCTGGTAGATGCCGGCCGGGTCGTCGGCGCTGTACGGCGGTTGCTGCTCGACCTTGTCGCGGAACGCTTCGGAGCTGTCCTGCGCATGGAAGCCCAGGTGCGTGGCCAGACGGTTGTCCCACCACACGTCGCGGTTGGCGGACATGCCGTAGACCACGGTATGGCCGACCGCAGGCGTGAACAGCGCGCAGCGCATCAGCTCGGTGAGGTCGCGGAAACTGAGCCAGGTGCTCATCATTCGACGGTTGGCCGGCTCGGGGAACGAGGAGCCGATGCGGATGCTGACGGTCTCGATGCCGTAGCGGTCGTAATAGAAGTTCGCCATGTCCTCGCCGTAGGACTTGGACAGGCCGTAGTAGCCATCCGGGCGGCGTGGAGCGTGGGCATCCAGAGTCTCGGACTGCGGGTGGAAGCCGATCACGTGGTTGGAACTGGCGAAGACCACACGCTTGATGCCATGCAGGCGCGCCCCTTCGTAGATGTGGAAGGTGCCGCGGATATTGGCGTCGAGGATTTCCTCGAACGGCCGCTCGACGGAGACGCCGCCAAAATGAGCGATGGCATCGACACCTTCGCACAGGGCGTGCACAGCCGCCTTGTCGGCGAGGTCGCAAGGCACGACCTCCTCATGTTCACCGGCTGCCGGTGCCATCGGCGCGATATCGGACAGTCGGATGATGCGGGCGTAGGGCTGCAGGCGTTCGCGCAGCTCCTTGCCGAGGCCGCCCGCTGCACCAGTGAGCAGAAGACGGCCGAATGGGGGTGTCGGAGTGGTAGTCATCGGGGTGCCTGTCGTTATTGTTCTTGGAGTCATCTGTTGTCATATGACATGCAGTAAATATCAGCATCTGCCTGCGTGAATGTCAACACGCTTAAAGTCGTAGTTGATGAGATATGTCGCATATCAGCGGCACTTGCGGAGAGTTGTCCAGGCTAAAGCGCTGCGGCAGAGGGCTTCAGAGCAGCGAGGGTCCAGATTGACGCAAGCGCGGCGCGGCCAGAAATATTTTTGATGGTTGTATGATGACTATCCGAAAGCGGGGTGCGCAATGTGGTAGCGCGCGGCCAGGGCAATGCCGAAGCGCTGCTGGTGCACACCGTGATGACTGCTATGGAAACTGCCGGGCGGGTACCCTGAGCGGCCGCGATTGGCCGCTGCTGTTCAGAACTGCCTGACCAGCGCCGCGGCGAGGATACCGGCGGCAATCGCCGGCAGCGGCTTCTTCAGCACCAGCATGGTCACTGCCGTGGCCAAGAGCGCCAGCCGGGCGCCGCTGTCGCCCTCCCATGCCATCGGCGCAACGATCGCCATCAGCACCGAGCCGGACATGGCGGTGATGAACTGCCGGACGCGGTCGCTGATGGGCACGAAGGCCATGACCATCACGCCGCCCCAGCGCGTCGCCAGCGTTACCAGTGCCATGACCAGCACCACGATCAGCGCGCCGGCGCCCGTCGCATCAAGATTCACGTGCGTGCTCCTTCCACAGCAGCCCCGTCGCGCCGCCGGCCAGGGCACCCACCACCACATGGCTGTTCTCCGGCAGGTAGCGAAAGGCGAGCAGCGAGGCGGCGGCCGCCACGCTCCAGATCACCAGCATGCGCAGGTTCTTTTCGCCGCCCACCACCATCGCCAGCAGGAAGCAGCCCATCACCATGTCCAGCCCCAGGCGCTTCGGATCGCTGACGGCGCTGCCGAAATGGATGCCTAGCCAGCTGCCGACCACCCAGAACGACCACAGCGCCAGGCCGCCACCGAGCAGCAGGCCGAAGCCCGGGCGGTTGCGGTTGAACGCCTGCATGGCCATCGCCCAGTTGGCGTCTGACGCGATCAGCATCACCCCGTAGCGCCGGCCGGGCGGCAACTGGCGCAACCAGGGGTAGAGCGTGGCGCCCATCAGCAGATGGCGGGCGTTGATGGCGAACACCGTGACCATCAGGGTGAACAGAGGCACCTGCGGGCCCCACAGTTCCAGCGCGGCGAACTGCGAGGCGCCGGCGAACACCAGCGCGCTCATCGCCAGGATCACCGAGTCGTCCAGCCCGGTCTGCACCGCGGCGAGGCCGAAGGCGGCACCGAACAGGGTGACGAAGATGGAAATCGGCGCGAGCTGGCGAAAACCGGCCCAGACCATGCGCCGGTCGAAATGATGCAGCTCGTTATCCGCGTCAGTCATGCACGAGTCCTCCAGGTGGCAGCGCCGGATCGACGACGTCAATCGATGTCCAGCCAGCCAGATTAGGGGGGTGTTGCTGCGACGGAACAGCGCAGTTGGCGTCTGATCGTGCGGTACAGATTCGCGCGACGCCCCTGGCCGGGCCGTTGCGCCCCGGAACAGGGGGCGATGGGGTGTCAGCGGCTCGGCTCGAGCTGGGCGGACGGGGGGCGCAGGAACCGCTTGCGGAAAGCGGCCGGCGAGATGCCGACCCGCTGGCAAAACAGGCGTCGGAACGAGTTGCCGTCGTCGTAACCGACGCGGGTGGTGATCGCGTCGAACCCCAGTCGCGTGGTTTCCAACAGGTGCTTGGCCCTTTCCAGGCGCAGAGCCTGGAGGTAGGCGAGGGGTGTGTAGCCGGTGGCATCCTTGAATCGCCGCTTGAAGTTGCGCGCACCGAAACCGAAGCGCTCAGCCAGTTCGTCGATGCCGACGGGGGCGGTGAAGTTGGACTCCAGCCAGTCCTGGACCCGTGCTACTGCCTCGTCGGCATGATCGCGGGGCATCGACCACTTGATGTACACCGACTGCTCGCTGCGGACCCCGTCCACCAGCAGGTAGCGGCTGCACTGCTGCGCCAGTTCGCGTGAGGCGAAGCGGCGGATCAGGTGCAGCAGCAGATCCATGGCCGCGCTCGCGCCCGCGCTGCTGATCAGTCGGCCGTCCTCGCAGAGGATGCGTCGTTCGTCCAGGCGTACCGCCGGATAGCGCCGGCGCATGAGGTCGGCGAAGGCCCAGTGGGTGGTGGCCTGCACGCCGTCGAGCAGCCCCGCTTCGGCGAGCATGAAGGTGGCAGTGCACATCGACGCGATGAAGGCGCCCTGCCGATGCTGGCGGCACAGCCAGTCGCGATATCGGCCGAAGGCGGGCAGCGCCTCGCGCAGGCTGAACAGAAAACCGGGAACGAGTACCAGATCGGTGTGATCGAGCGCGTCGAGGGCGACGTCCACGGACATCGTACGGCCCAGGGCGTTTTTCACCGGCAGCCCATCGAGTGACGCGACAACAACCGCAAACGGCACCGCAGAGGGCGCGGCCAGGCGGTTTGCTGCATCCAGTACTTCAAGCGCCAGCGTGGCGGAGGCCTGGGAGCTGTGCTCGGCAAGCAAAAGCGTAATGTGCATGGCAGGTGGTTGCGTAAATCGCATGGTATTGGTCATTTCTGCATCTACCTTACCCCGAGCGCGCCACCTAGAGTGCGGCATCTGTCATGCCAACCGGATCTGCTCACATGAACCTGTGGTTTCGTCTTCTGCTGATGTTGTTGCGCCGCCCCTGGCGAAAGCCGGTACCGGGCCTCGCCACCACCGTCGTTCGGCTGCGTGTCTGGCCTCTGGATCTGGATTTCAACCGGCATGTCACCAATGGCCGCTATTTCACCCTGGCCGATGTCGGTCGCATGGACTACGTGCTTCGCAGCGGCGCTTATCGTGTGGCCCTTCGGCATCGCGCATTGCCGATCGTGGGTGACGTGTGCGGCAAGTTCCGCCGCGAACTGAAGCTGTTCGAGCGCTTCGAGATCCACACGCGGATGCTCGGCTGGGACGCCAAATGGAGTTTCGTCGAGCACCGATTCGTCAAGGACCAGCGGGTAATCGCCGTGGTGGTCATGCGCGGGCTGTTCAGGGGGCGCAAGGGTGTCGTTGCGCCTGGCGAGTTCGCCCGGGAACTTGGCTTGGACGAGCAGTCGCCGCCCTTGCCCCAATGGCTGCGCGAGTGGTCGGCGAGCTGCGATGGGCTCAGCATTCAGCTGCGCGAAGCGGAGGATCTGGTGCAGCAGGCGCCATGAGGCAGAGCGCCTGTGCGGTTCAGCGCGGGTAAGGCTAGAGCGGCGGCGGGCCCTGGGCAATGTCGCCGGCCGCCTGGCGCACGGCATCGCGCGCGGCCTCCAGCGCCGGGTTGTCGTTGTCATCGCGCCAGGCCAGGTGCAGTTCGGCGCAGATGCCCGGCGGCAGCGGCAGTTCACGAAAGCACATCTGCTGGAAGCGGATCGCGCTGGCCCCGCGTGGCACCAGCGCCAGGCCGAGGCCGGCGTTGACCAGCGAGAGGATGGTCAGCGTCGAGCCCAGCGACTGTACGTAGTCAGGCTGGATACCGCAGGCGCGGAACAGCCCGGTGTGCAGCTCGTTGAACGGCTGCCAGGCACCATGGGCATAGAGGATGAACGGCTCGCCGTGGAGCATCGCCAGGGTCGGCGCCGGATGCTGCGCCAGCGGGTGCTCGGCTGGCGTGGCCAGCACGAAGGGCTCGCGCAGCAGGCATTCACTGACCAGCCTCGGCTGCTGCAACGGCTCGCGCACCACCGCCAGGTCGACCCGGCGCCCGCGCAGAGCCTGCAGCTGTTCGAAGGTGGTGGTTTCCAGCAGGTTGATGGCCACGCCCGGCCGTTCCCGGCGTATCTGTGTGATCGCGCGCGGCAGGAAGTCGTAGACCGCGCTGGCCACGAAGCTGATGGTCAGCGAGCCGCTCTCGCCCAGTGCAGCCAGCCGCGCGCCTTGCGCCGCGCGGTGGGCCTGGTCGAGCAACGCCTGCGCCTCGACGAAGAAGGCACGACCGGCTGCAGTGAGCGCCACCGAGCGCGTGCTGCGGGTGAACAGCGCGACGCCGAGCTGATGTTCCAGCAACTGGATCTGCCGGCTCAGCGGCGGCTGCGTCATGTTCAGGCGCTCGGCGGCACGGCGGAAATTCAGTTCGCTGGCCAGGGTGGTGAAGCAGCGCAGCTGGGCGAGTTCGAACATTGATCCGTTCCTGGTATCAATCGAGAGCGTTAATGAATTGGACCGTATCAATCAGCCGGCGGATTATCCAGCGCATCCCCTGACTGGCGAGGCGGCGACACACGAATGAGCGACCTCTACGAAGCGGACCGCATCAGCTGGATTGGCCTGCGTGCTGTGGAGTTGCCACTGCAGCGGCCTGTCAGCGACGCCAAGGTGCTTACCGGGCGACAGCTGCCGCTGGCGTCGGTCAGCCTGTTGTTTGTCGAACTGCAGACGCAGCAGGGTCATAAGGGGCTGGGCTTCAGCTACAGCCTGCGCACCGGCGGCCCGGCGCAATATGCCCATGCGCAGGAGCTGGCGCCGCTGCTGCTGGGCGAAGATCCCAACGACATTGCCCGCCTGTGGAGCCGATTGAGCTGGGCCAGCGCCTCGATCGGGCGCAGCGGCCTGGCAGTGCAGAGCATCGCCGCCTTCGACACCGCGCTCTGGGACCTCAAGGCGCGCCGCGCCGGCTTGCCGCTGGCCAAGCTGCTCGGCGCCCATCGCGACGAGGTGCCTTGCTACAACACCTCCGGCGGCTACCTGCAGGCGCCCATCGAGGAGGTCATCGAAAAGGCCGAGGCCTCCCGCGCGCGCGGTATCGGCGGGATCAAGCTGAAGGTCGGCCAGCCTGACCGGCGCGCCGACCTGCGCCGGGTCGAGGCGCTGCGCAGGCACTTCGGTGACGAGGTCGCGTTGATGGTGGACGTCAACCAGCAATGGGACCGCACCACCGCGGCGCGCATGGGCACGGCGCTGGAGGAACTCGAGCTGACCTGGATCGAGGAACCGCTGGATGCCCACGATCTGGAAGGCCATGCCGCCCTGGCCGCGCAGCTGGTCACCCCGGTCGGTAGCGGCGAGATGCTCGCCAGTGCGGCCGACGCCTGTGCCTTCGTCGAGCGCGGCGCGGTGGATGTAATCATGCACGACGCCCCGCGTATCGGCGGCATCACCCCGTTCCTGCAGGTGGCGGAGGCGGCGCGGCGACGTGGGCTGGTGCTGGCGCCGCATTTCGTCATGGAGTTGCATATCCACCTCGCGGCCGCCTACGAACACGTGGCCTGGGTCGAACACTTCGAATGGCTCGAGCCGCTGTTCCAGGAGCGACTCGAGATCCGCGATGGCTGCATGCAGGTACCGACCCGGCCCGGGCTGGGGCTGAGCCTCAGCGAGCAGGTGGCGGGTTGGACACTGGCGCGCGAGACGTTCGGCACCAAGCCGTGACGGCAGCCCCTCTGCTGGCGCAGAGGGGCGCAGGTCAGGTGCGCAGCACCTGGCCGAGAACACCGGTCCTGGGCCGCATTGCGCTGTACAGCTGCCAGAGCACGAAGGCCAGGGCCAGACCGAGGAAGGTCGCGGCGATGGGGTTGGTGAAGAAGGAGGCGAAGTTGCCGTCGGAGAGCATCAGGCCGCGGCGCAGGTTGGTCTCCGCCATCGGCCCGAGGATGAAGCCGATGATGAATGGCGCGACCGGCATGCCCGCCTTGACGAAGCCGTAGCCGAGCAGGCCGAACAGCAGGATCGACCAGACATCGAACAGCCGGCTTGAGAGACCGAACGCACCGACCACGCAGAGCACCAGGATGATCGGCAGCAGGATGTGCTTGGGCACGTCGAGCAGCTTGATGAACAGGCGCAGGCCGTAGAACTCCATGAACAGCATCATCACCGAGGCCACCAACAGCGCGGCGAAGATGGTGTAGACCAGCGGCCCCTGGCTGACGAACAGCAGCGGGCCGGGCTGGATGCCGTGAATCAGAAAGCCGCCGAGCAGGATCGCGGTGGTGGTGTCGCCGGGAATGCCCAGGGTCATCAGCGGCATCATGGCGCCGCCGATGCCGGCGTTGTTCGCCGTCTCGCTGGCGACCACGCCGCCGATATTGCCCTTGCCATAGGTTTCCGGCTGCTTGGCGCGCTTCTTGGCGACGATGTAGGAGAGCAGGTTGGAGGTGCCGGCGCCGATGCCCGGCAGGATGCCCACTGTCAGGCCGATCAGGCCCGAGCGGCTGGCGTTGGGCAGCTCCTGGCGGAACTCCCTGAGCGAGAAGCCGAAGCCCTTGATGTGCTTCATGCTCACCGAGCCGACCTTGCTGCGCGCGGCGTGTCGCCCGGTTTCGGCGAGCTTGATGACCTCGGCGACGGCGAACATGCCGATCATCACCGTCAGCATGGAGAAGCCGCCGTTCAGTTCGCTGAGGCCGAAGGTGAAGCGGCGCACCGCCTCCACCGGGGCGATGCCGACGGTGGACACGGCGATGCCGAGGGTGCCGGCGAACAGCCCCTTGACCATTGAGCCGGCCGACAGGGTGGCGATCAGCGTCAGGGAGAACACCGCGATGGCGAAGTATTCATGCGGGCCGAAGCTCAGCGCCACCTTGGCCAGCTGCGGGGCGATGAACATCAGCGCGATGATGCTGAAGATGGTGCCGAGAAAGGAGAACACGATGCCGACCCCGAGTGCCTTCACGCCCAGGCCCTGCTCCATCAATGGGCCGCCGTCGAACACCGTGGCGATGGACGAGGGCGTACCGGGGATCTTCAGCAGGATCGCCGAGATCAGGCCGCCGGATGTGGCGCCGATGAACAGGGCGACCAGCAGCGACAGGCCGGCCTGCGGCCCCATGGTAAAGGTCAGCGGCAGGCATAGCGCCACGGCCATGGTGGCGGACAGACCGGGCACGGCGCCGAACACGATGCCGACGGCGACGCCGAGAAACATCAGGATCAGGATGTTGAGCGAGAAGACGGCACCGAAGCCTTGCTGCAGTAAGTCGAGCATGGTCGATTCCTCAGAGGAAATTCAGCAGGCCGGCGGGCAGCAACAGATCGAAGGCCTCGCGGAACAGCAGATAGATGACGATGGACGTGACCAGCGCGATGCCGGCATAGGGCAGGTGGCGGATCTTGCGATCCACCGGCGTCAGCACGATGAACTGCAGGTACAGGTAGATCGCAGTCATGATGGGAAAACCCACCGGGCCCAGCAGTACGACGTAAAGCAGGATCAGGCCAAGGGTCTTGAGCACCGTGGCGGGCTCGATCACGGTGGGCGCGGGTTCGTCCTGCGTGGCGGCGCTGCTATCACTCGCCGGCTGGGTTCTGCTGGCGAAGGCACTGACCACCTGGAAGACCCCGAGCAGGGAGAGCAGGGCGGCCAGCAGGAAGGGGACCGTGGCGGCATCGATGCCTTCGTGGCCGGGCAGCCGATAGGCCATCACCATGTAGGTGGCGCTGACGCCGAGCATGGCCACGCCGATGATCAGTTCTTTCTTGTTCGCAGTGGTCATGGCAAACCTCCGTACGCGAAGAGGAGCGGCCAGCCGGCCCGTACAGCCGGCTGGCGCTGCGTCGGGTTTATTTCTTGGCCTTGCGCAGCTCGTCCTTGAACTGCATGAAGTCCTCGCGGGTCTTGGCCAGGATTTGCTTGGCTTCGTCGGTGCCGTAGTAGGCCACCGGCTGCTTGAATTTCTTCAAGTCCTCGGCGTACTCGGGGATTTCGGTGATCTGCTTCATCAGGTCGGCCATCTTCTTCACGATGGCCGGGTCGGTGCCCTTCGGGAAGGCCACCACGTACGGCTTGTCCATGGTGATGTCCAGGCCCTGCTCCTTTAGCGTCGGCACGTCGCCGAGCAGTGGGTTGCGCTCGTCGTTGGGCTGGCCGAGGGCGACCATCTGCCCGCCGCTGACGTAGTCCTGCACCGAGCCGTAGGTGATCGCGCCGAGGTCGAGACGACCGCCGAGCATGCCCACCACGCGGTCGGACACGGTGCCGCCGTCGACCATCTTCAGCTTGGTGTCGGTCAGCTTCTCCAGCATCAGCCCCTGCACGTGGGAGAAGCTGCCCATCTCGGTGCCATAGGTGACGCTGCCCGGCTTGGCCTTCGACTTGTCGATCAGGTCCTGCATGCTGGTCACGCCGGACTGCTTGGAGGCGACGAACACGGTGCTCTTGTCGACGCCGGCGATGCAGGACACGTCGAAGGTATCAAAGCTGTCCTCGGTGAGGCCGGCGACCTCGTTGACGATCAGCTGCCCCGGGTGGGTGAAGAGAATGGTGTTGCCATCGGCCGCCGCGCCCTTGACCTGCTCGGCGGCCAGCGTGCCGCCGCCGCCAGCGATATTGGTCACCACCATGCTCTTGCCGGTGATCTGGTTGAAGTACTTGGCCATGGTGCGGGCATTGAAGTCGGTGTCGCCGCCGGGGTTGGCGATCACCACCACCTGCACGGGGCGGGTCGGCCATTTCACCTCGGCGGCCATCGTGGTGGAGGCGGCGGCGAGACCGGCGATGCCGACGAGGGCGGAAAGCAGGGAGGCGCGGAATATTGTTTTCATTGGAGTTCTCCGGGTTTGGTCTGCGGGTTCAGGTATTGCGGCCGAGGCTGGGTTTCTTCGGGTCATAGGTCCAGCCAGGCACCAGGTAACGCATCGCCATGGCGTCGTCGCGGGCGCCGCTGGCGACCTTCTTGTACAACTCGTGGGCGGCCATGATCCGGTCCATGTCCGGCTCGATACCCAGGCCCGGGCGCTCGGGCACGCGCACCTGGCCGTCGACGATCTGCAGTGGCTCGCGGGTCAGGCGCTCCTGGCCTTCCTGCCAGATCCAGTGGGTGTCGATGGCGGTGATACGGCCCGGTGCAGCGGCCGCGGCATGGGTGAACATGGCCAGCGAGACGTCGAAATGGTTGTTCGAATGCGAGCCCCAGGTCAGGCCGAACTGCTCGCACATCTGCGCCAGGCGCACCGAGCCCTGCATGGTCCAGAAGTGCGGGTCGGCGAGCGGGATGTCGACCGACTCCAGGCGCAGCGAGTGGCCCATCTGCCGCCAGTCGGTGGCGACCATGTTGGTGGCGGTGGGAATGCCGGTGGCGCGCTTGAACTCGGCCATTATTTCGCGGCCGGAATAGCCGTTCTCCGGGCCGCAGGGGTCCTCGGCGTAGGCCAGCAGGTGGCCCTGGCCCTTGCACAGGGCGATGGCCTCGTCCAGCGACCAGGCGCCGTTGGGGTCGAGGGTGACGCGGGCATCGGGGAAGCGCGCCTTGATCGCGGCGATGGCCTGCATCTCCTCCGCGCCCCGCATCACGCCGCCCTTGAGCTTGAAGTCGGCGAAGCCGTAGCGCGCTGCGGCGGCCTCGGCCAGACGGGCGATCGCGTCAGGGGTCAGCGCCTGCTGATGGCGCAGGTGGTACCAATCCTCACCGGTGCTGGCCAGATAGGGCAGGTCGGTGCGCTGGCGATCGCCTATATAGAAGAGGTAGGCGAGCATCGGCACCGCGTCACGTTGCTGACCGCTGCCCAGCAGCTCGGCTACCGGCACCTGCAGGTGCTGGCCGAGCAGGTCGAGCAGCGCGGCCTCGACCGCGGTGATGACGTTGTCCAGGCGCAGGTTGATCTCGTGCGGCTGGCGCAGCACGGCGGCCTCGGCTTCGGAGGTCACCTCGTGGCGGGTTGCTTGCGGTGTACCGGCGGCGTTGCCGGCGATGGCGCTGCGCAGGCTGTTGAGCGTGCGGTTGTAAAGGCCGATCGGCTGGCCGATGACCAGCGGCCGGCAGCGCTCCAGCGCCTGGAGGATGCCTTCGCCACCCGGCACTTCGCCGATGCCGGTGTTGCCGGCATTGTCGGTGAGCAGCACCAGGTTGCGGGTGAAGTAGGGAGCGTGGGCGCCGCAGAGGTTGAGCAGCATGCTGTCGTGGCCGGCCACCGGGATGACCTGCATGCTCTGGACGCGGGGTGTTGCACTGAACGTCTGGCTCATTGTGCGCGGCCTCCGCTGCAGGCGAGGCGAGCGACCGGGGTGGGCGCTGTGCGCGCATCTGCCGAGGCAGCGCAGCGGATGGCGTTGTTGGCAGCCAGCGGCTGCGCAGGGGACGGGCAATTGCGGAACATGTCCGGGGCCTCGCTATTGTTATTGTGGTCATAGGTCGTCGTACGACTACGGAGGATTTTTTACAGTTCGCTACGTCACCTGTCAAACGAAATCATCAGTGCATTCAGCTGGGTTGGCTGTGGCTGCTTATGCCTTTAAGCAGCAGACTTTGCACAGATTGCCCTGGCCGGGCGAGTGAAAGGCATTTCGCTTTCAGCACTGAAGAAAATGCGCAGAAAAAACGGTTGGACTATTTTTAGTTGTACGATAACGTATCTCAAGGCTGATGCCCTTGTACCTCAACAACACGCATTCAGGATGCTCGAATAATGAACCCACAAGAATTGAAGGCCATCCTCTCGTCCGGCCTGCTGTCGTTCCCGGTCACCGACTTCGACGCGCAGGGCGACTTCAATCGCGCCGGCTACGTCAAGCGCCTGGAATGGCTCGGCCCCTACGGTGCCTCGGCGCTGTTCGCTGCCGGTGGCACCGGCGAGTTCTTCTCGCTGGAGCCGCGCGAGTACAGCGAGATCATCAAGACCGCCGTTGATACCTGCGCCGGCACCGTGCCGATTCTCGCCGGCGTCGGTGGTCCGACCCGCCTGGCCATTCAGATGGCGCAGGAAGCCGAGCGCCTGGGTGCCAAGGGTCTGCTGCTGCTGCCGCACTACCTCACCGAGGCCAGCCAGGAAGGCGTCGCCCTGCATGTCGAGCAGGTTTGCAAGTCGGTGAACATCGGCGTGGTGGTCTACAACCGCAACGTCTGCCGCCTGACCGCGACGCACCTGGAGCAGCTGGCCGAGCGCTGCCCGAACCTGATCGGCTACAAGGATGGTCTGGGCGATATCGAGCTGATGGTGTCGATCCGCCGCCGCCTCGGTGAGCGCTTCAGCTATCTCGGTGGCCTGCCGACCGCGGAAGTCTATGCCGCGGCCTACAAGGCGCTAGGCGTGCCGGTGTATTCCTCGGCGGTGTTCAACTTCATTCCGAAGACCGCCATGGACTTCTACAAGGCCATCGCCCGCGAGGATCACGAAACCGTCGGCAAGCTGATCGACGATTTCTTCCTGCCGTATCTGGACATCCGCAATCGCTGCAAGGGCTACGCGGTCAGCATCGTCAAGGCCGGCGCCCGCATTTCCGGCTACGACGCCGGCCCGGTGCGCGCGCCGCTGACCGAGCTGAAGCCCGACGAATACGAGCGTCTGGCGGTGCTGATCGAGAAGCAGGGCGCCCAGTAAGCCTTTCCGGAATCGCCCCGGCGCCGCCCTGCGCAATGGCTGCGCCGGGCATCATCAGAGGACACTTTGCATGGCTGACGTACAACGCTACGACAACTACATCGACGGCCAGTGGGTCGGCTCGGATCGCTACCAGGCCAACACCAATCCGTCCGACCTCTCTGACGTGATCGGCGAATACGCCCAGGCCGATGCCGGGCAGGTCGAGCAGGCCGTCGCCGCCGCCCGCCGCGCCTTTCCGGCCTGGGCCACCTTCGGCATCCAGGCGCGCGCCGATGCGCTGGAAAAGGTCGGCCTGGAAATCCTCGCCCGCCGTGAAGAGCTCGGCACGCTGCTGGCCCGCGAAGAGGGCAAGACCCTCCCGGAAGCCATCGGCGAAGTCGCCCGTGCCGGCAACATCTTCAAGTACTTCGCCGGCGAATGCCTGCGCCAGGCTGGCGAGACGCTGCAGTCGGTGCGCCCCGGTGTTGGTGTTGAAGTGACTCGCGAACCCCTCGGCGTGATTGGCCTGATTACGCCTTGGAACTTCCCCATCGCCATCCCCGCCTGGAAGATCGCCCCGGCGCTGGCCTTCGGCAACTGTGTGGTGATCAAGCCGGCCGACCTGGTACCGGGCTGCGCCTGGGCCATCGCCGAAATCATCTCCCGCGCGGGCTTCCCGGCCGGCGTGTTCAACCTGGTGATGGGCCGCGGCCGTGAAGTCGGCGAGGCCATCGTCAATGCCAGGGACGTCGACGCCGTGACCTTCACCGGTTCGGTCGGCGTCGGTCGCGGCATCGCCCAGGCCTGCGTGGCGCGCGGCGCCAAGGTGCAGCTGGAGATGGGCGGCAAGAACCCGCAGATCGTGCTGGACGACGCCGACCTCAAGGTCGCCGTCGAGCTGTGCACCCAGAGCGCCTTCTACTCCACCGGCCAGCGCTGCACGGCGTCGAGCCGCATCATCGTCACCGAGGGCATCTACGACCGCTTCGTCGAGGCGATGGTCGAGCGCATCAGCAAGATCAAGGTCGGCCCGGCGCTGGAGCAGGGCGTGGACGTCGGCCCCGTGGTGTCCCAGGCCCAGCTGGAGCAGGACCTGCGCTACATCGAGATCGGCAAGCAGGAAGGCGCGCGCCTGGCCTGTGGCGGCGAGCGGGTCAAATGTGGCACCGAGGGCTACTTCCTGGCGCCTACGCTGTTCGTCGACAGCAACCCGAGCATGCGCATCAGCCGTGAAGAGATATTCGGTCCGGTGGCCAACGTGGTGAAGGTCAAGGACTACGACGAGGCGCTGGCGATGGCCAACGACACCGAATTCGGCCTGTCCGCCGGTATCTGCACCACCTCGCTGAAGTACGCCAACCACTTCAAGCGCCACGCCCAGGCCGGCATGGTGATGATCAACCTGCCCACCGCCGGGGTGGACTACCACGTGCCCTTCGGCGGCCGCAAAGGCTCGTCCTATGGGCCGCGCGAACAGGGCCGCTACGCCCAGGAGTTCTACACCACGGTGAAGACCACCTACATCGGTTGAGGTGAAAGCCGGTCGAAAGGCCGCGCTGCGAAACTGCGTAACGGCGCCCCGCGCGGGCGCCGCATCCCCGACAAGAACAACAGAGGGACACCCATGACCATTGCCGCAACGGGCACGCCCCGCATCACCGAACTCACCGTCGTGCCCGTCGCCGGGCAGGACAGCATGCTGATGAACCTCAGCGGCGCCCATGGGCCCTGGTTCACCCGCAACATCCTCATCCTCAGGGACAGCGCCGGTCATATTGGCGTCGGCGAGGTGCCGGGCGGCGAAGCCATTCGCCAGACCCTGGAAGACGCCCGCGCCCTGCTGGTCGGCGAACCCATCGGCCAGTACAACGCGCTGCTCAACCGTGCGCGCCGCGCCTTCGCCGACCGCGACGCCGGCGGCCGCGGCCTGCAGACCTTCGACCTGCGCATCGCCATTCATGCCGTTACCGCGCTGGAGTCGGCGCTGCTCGACCTGCTCGGCCAGCACCTTGAGGTGCCGGTCGCCGCCCTGCTCGGCGATGGTCAGCAGCGCGACGAAGTGGAAATGCTCGGCTACCTGTTCTTCATCGGTGATCGCAACAGGACCGACCTTGGCTACCGCGACGAATCCAGCGCCGACGACGCCTGGTTCCGCCTGCGCAACGAGGAGGCGATGACGCCGGAGCGCATCGTCCGCCAGGCCGAGGCGGCCTACGAGCGCTACGGCTTCAAGGACTTCAAGCTCAAGGGCGGCGTGCTGCGCGGCGAAGAGGAAGTCGAGGCGATCCGCGCCCTGGCCCAGCGCTTCCCCGACGCCCGCGTGACGCTGGACCCCAACGGCGCCTGGTCGCTGGACGAAGCCATCGGCCTGTGCCGCGACCTGCACGGTGTGCTGGCCTATGCCGAAGACCCCTGCGGTGCCGAGAACGGCTATTCCGGCCGCGAGGTGATGGCCGAATTCCGCCGCGCCACCGGCCTGCCCACCGCGACCAACATGATCGCCACCGACTGGCGGCAGATGAGCCACACGGTGCAGCTGAACTCGGTGGACATCCCGCTGGCCGACCCGCATTTCTGGACCATGGCCGGGTCCGTGCGCGTGGCGCAGATGTGCGCCGACTTCGGTCTGACCTGGGGCTCGCACTCGAACAACCACTTCGACATCTCCCTGGCGATGTTCACCCACGTGGCAGCCGCCGCGCCGGGTCGCGTCACCGCCATCGACACCCATTGGATCTGGCAGGACGGGCAGCACCTGACCCTCGAGCCGCTGAAGATCGTCGGCGGCAAGGTCTCGGTGCCGCAGAAGCCGGGGCTGGGCGTCGAGCTGGACTGGGATGCCTTGCGCAAGGCGCATGCGCTGTACAAGGAAAAAGGCCTGGGCGCCCGCGATGACGCCATCGCCATGCAGTACCTGATCTCCAACTGGACCTTCAACAACAAGAAGCCCTGCATGGTGCGATAAGCCACGCTTGCCGGGTGAGGCGGTGGATGGCTTCGGCCATCCACCCTACGACTAGTGATCGCACCCACAGAACAACAACCGGACCAACCGGAGCAGACATGAGCGAAACCGTGCAACTGATTCCCCACCAGGATTCCCCGCGCTGCATCCGCCTGAACGAGGCGGACAACGTCGCCGTGGTGGTCAATGACGGCGGCGTGCCGGTCGGCGCGCAGTTCGAGGGCGGGCTGGTCACGGTCGAGGCCGTTCCGCAGAGCCACAAGGTCGCGCTCGTCGACATCGGCATAGGCGAGCCGGTGCGCCGCTACGGGCAGATCATCGGGTTTGCCCTCGAGCCCCTGCGCCGTGGCAGCTGGGTCAAGGAAACCCAGTTGCGGATGCCCAGCGCACCACCGCTGGACAGCCTGCCGCGTGCCACCGCTGTGCCGGCTGCGCTCGAGCCGCTCGAGGGCTACACCTTCGAGGGTTACCGCAACGCCGACGGCACCGTTGGCACGCGCAACATCCTCGGCATCAGCACCACGGTGCAGTGCGTCACCGGCGTGCTGGAGCATGCGGTCAAGCGCATCCGCGACGAGCTGCTGCCCAAGTACCCGAACGTCGACGACGTGGTCGCCCTGACCCACAGCTACGGCTGCGGCGTGGCGATCAACGCGCGCGACGCCTACATCCCGATCCGCACCGTGCGCAACCTGGCGCGCAACCCGAACCTCGGCGGCGAAGCGCTGGTCATCAGCCTCGGCTGCGAGAAGCTGCAGGCCGAGCAGGTGATGCACGAGGGCGATCCCTCGGTGGACCTGCGTGACCCCTGGCTGTACCGCCTGCAGGAGTCGAACAGCGGCTTCGGCGAGATGATCGAGCAGATCATGGCGCTGGCCGAAACGCGGCTGAAAAAACTCGACCAGCGCCGCCGCGAAACGGTGCCGGCCAGCGAGCTGATCCTCGGCATGCAGTGCGGTGGCAGCGACGCCTTCTCCGGCATTACCGCCAACCCCGCGCTGGGCTATGCGGCGGACCTGCTGGTGCGCGCCGGGGCCACGGTGATGTTCTCGGAGAACACCGAGGTGCGCGATGCGGTGTATATGCTCACCGCCCGCGCCGAAACGCCGGAGGTCGCCGATGCGCTGATCGCCGAGATGGACTGGTACGACCGCTACCTGGAGCGCGGCGCCGCCGACCGCAGCGCCAACACCACCCCGGGCAACAAGAAGGGCGGACTTTCGAACATCGTCGAGAAGTCCCTGGGCTCCATCGTCAAATCCGGCAGCGGCGCCATCAACGGTGTGGTCGGGCCGGGCGAGCGGGTCGCGCGAAAGGGCCTGATCTTCTGCGCCACCCCGGCGTCGGACTTCGTCTGCGGCACGCTGCAGCTGGCTGCCGGGATGAACCTGCACGTGTTCACCACCGGCCGCGGTACGCCCTACGGCCTGGCCATGGCGCCGGTGGTCAAGGTGGCGACGCGCACCGAGCTGGCCGAGCGCTGGCCTGACCTGATCGATATCGACGCCGGGCGCATCGCCAGTGGCCGCGCGAGCATCGAGGAACTCGGCTGGGAGCTGTTCCACTATTACCTGGACGTCGCCAGCGGGCGGAAGCAGACCTGGGCCGAGCAGCACCGCCTGCACAACGACCTGGTGCTGTTCAACCCGGCGCCCATTACCTGACCGGCGCCGCAAGGCCGCATCGGGCTGGCACACTTAAACACTGCGGAACTGACATCAGGCGCGGTCTACGGAGCACGTTTCGAGGAGAACACCATGGCTTATCTGCTGCAGGTCGCGCCGCTGTCGGCGCGGCTCGACCGTGAACTGGCCAGCCGCTACGACATCCTGCCGCTGTGGCAGGCCGAAACCGCCGCGCGCCTGGATAAGCTGGCCGAAGCGATCGAGGTGATGGTCACCGGTTCGCGCTTCGGCTGCTCGGCCGAGCTGATGGCGCGGCTGCCGGCGCTCAAGGCCATCGTCAGCTTCGGTGTCGGCTACGACCCCATCGACGTGCCGGCGGCGCAGGCCCGCGGCATCGCCATCAGCAACACGCCGGAGGTGCTCAACGACTGTGTCGCCGACCTCGCCATGGGCCTGATCATCGACGGCCGCCGGCAGCTGAACCGCGCCGATCGCTTCGTCCGTGCCGGCGGCTGGCTGAACGGCAACCTGCCGCTGGCGCGCCGGGTCACCGGCAGCCGGCTCGGCATTCTCGGTCTCGGCCGCATCGGCCAGGCGGTAGCCAAGCGCGCCGAGGGCTTTGCCATGCCAGTGCGCTATCACAACCGCCGACCGCTTACCGACTGCCCCTACGAGTACGCCGGCAGCCTGGTAGAGCTGGCGCGCTGGGCCGATGTGCTGCTGCTGACCTGCGTCGGTGGCCCGCAGACCCGCGGCCTGGTGAGCCGCGACGTGCTTGAGGCGCTCGGCCCGGAGGGCCTGCTGGTGAACGTCGCGCGCGGTTCGGTGGTGGACGAGCCAGCGCTGGTCGAGGCGCTGCAGGCCGGCCGCCTCGGCGGCGCCGCGCTGGACGTGTTCGACCAGGAGCCCCAGGTGCCCGAGGCGCTGCTGGGCATGGACAACGTGGTGTTGCTGCCGCACATCGGCAGCGCCACCCGGGAAACCCGCGGTGCGATGGAGGACCTGGTGCTGGCCAATCTGCAGCGCTTCCTCGCCGAGGGGCAGCTGGTGACGCCGGTCTGACTACGACCGGCGCCCAGCGTACACGTCGGGTGTCACAAGCTTCCGTCGTCATTGCTTGATCGTTCGCTGCGAGCACCCGGGAGCGTCACAAGTGCTCTGCAGGTGCCACGGCACATTCTGGAAGGGTGAAGCCATGGCTTGCTTCGATGAACTGCATCTCAGTCGTGCCGGTTTGCAGCTGTCGGTCTGCCCGGCGCTGGGCGGGGCGATCACCCGTTTCGCCTTCGAGGGCTTCGATCTGCTGCGGCCCTGGGATGGCAGCGAACAGGTGCGGCGCACGGGCTGCTTCGTGCTGGCGCCATATTCCAACCGGATCGCCGCGGGCCGTTTCGACTTCGACGGCAGCGCCCATCACCTGCGCCGCAACTCGGCCGATCACGCCTTGCCGATCCATGGCGTGGCCTGGAAACGGGCCTGGCAGCTGGACGAGCAGGGTGCCGATCACCTGCTGCTGAGCCTGGCTCACGAGCCAGACCAGGGCGAGAACGCCGCGCACTGGCCGTTCGCCTTCCACCTCAGCCAGCGGCTGCAGCTGTTGGACGATGGCCTGGCACTGGAGCTGCGGCTGCACAACCGCGACAACCGGCCGATGCCGGCGGGGCTCGGCTGGCACCCATACTTTCCACGGCATGCCGGTGTCGAGCTGCAGTTCGCTGCCGAGGCGGTCTGGCTGGCCGACGAGCAGCAGCTGCCGCTGCGCCAGGCGGCGATTCCGGCTGGCTGGGATTTCAGCCAGCTGCGCGCCGTGAACGAGCCGGGGCTGGACAACAATTTCACCGGCTGGAATGGTCAGGCCCGGCTCCGCTGGCCGGAGCGGCGGCTGAGCCTGGCGATCGAGGCCGGGCCCGGGCTCGAACACCTGATCGTCTACACCCCGCCGGCCGCTCAGGGTTTCCTCGCCGTGGAGCCGGTGTCCCACGCCAATGCCGCGCTTAATCGTGGCGGAGAAGGGCTGGAAATCCTCGCGCCCGGGCAGACCCTGACTCGCCACTGCCGGCTGCGGCTTGGCGCGACGTCGGGCTGATACCGCGCCTGCGACTGTCGGCCCCCGCCATCAGCGGTGCAAGACCGCTCCGCTGAGAGCCGCTACGTCGATGATCAGACAAAACATAGCTTCTAAATGAAAACATTTATCAATATCATGCGCGTTTACATAAGTAACAAGGAAGAACGCCATGAGTCTCGTTGTCGCTTCGCCTCCGTTTTCGTTGCGCCCGCTGGTGCTGGGCCTGCCCATGCTGGTTGCCTGCTTCGCCGTCGAGGCGCAGGAGGCAGTCGAGCTGGAGGCACAGCAGATCACCGCGCCGCGCGAGACCGAGCGGGGCAACGGCCCGGTGGACGGCTACGTCGCCAAGCGCAGCGTCAGCGCAACCAAGACCGACACGCCGATCATCGAGACGCCGCAGTCGATCAGCGTGATCACCGCCGATCGCATCCGCGACCAGGGTTCGCTGACCATCCAGGACTCGTTGCGCTACGTGGCGGGCATGCGTGGCGAGGCCTATGGTTTCGACAGCCGTGGTGATTCGGCGCTGATACGCGGCACCACGCCTGGCATCTTTCTGGATGGCCTGCAGAAGAGTGTTGGTTACTACAGCAACACCCGTACCGATCCCTATACCCTCGAGCGTGTCGAGGTGCTGAAGGGGCCATCCTCGATGCTCTACGGGCAAAGCCCGGTCGGCGGCCTGCTCAACTTCGTCAGCAAGCGCCCGCAGGCTGAACAGAGAAGCGAGCTGCAGCTGCAATACGGCAGTTTCGACCGCAAGCAGGTCGCTTTCGACAGCACCGGCCCGCTGGATGAAGACGGCACGTTGCTCTATCGCGTGGTGGCGATCCAGCGTGACAGCCAGACCCAGGTCGATCACACCAAGGACAACCGCCTGCTGTTCATGCCGTCGCTGACCTGGCGGCCCAACGAGCAGTTCGAATGGACGCTGATGGCCAACGTGCAGAAGGACGACGGCGGCACCACCAGCTCTTTTCTGCCGCACCGTGGCACGGTGCTTGGCGCGCCGTACGGGCACATCGGTAGTGAGCGCTTCGTCAGTGAACCCGGCTTCGATGAATACGACGCCGAGCAGAAAGCGCTGACCTCGCAGATGGCCTGGCGCCTGGACGACAACTGGACACTGCGGCAGAACCTGCGCTGGCAGAAGAGCAAGGTCAGCTATCAGACGATGTACGGTAGTTCGTTCGGGTTGAATTCGGATGGCCGCACGATCAACCGCGTCTATTGGGTCAGCAAACCGGAAGTCACCATCTGGAATGCTGATCACCAGGCAGAGTCCCGCTTCGACACCGGTGCACTGCAACACACCGCGCTGGTAGGTATCGACTACCAGCATTCGGTAACCGACAGCCGGACCGCATTCGGTTTGGCGACGCCGTTGGATCTCTATTCGCCGGTATACGGCACCTTCGACCCCTCGGTGGTTAGCCTTGTGGATCAACCGCAACAGCGCGTTGGGCAAAAAGGCCTGTATGTGCAGGATCAGGTCCGTTACCAGAACTGGCTAATGACGCTCGGTCTGCGCAAGGACTGGACCGACACCCGAGTCGAGAATGGTGCGCGGCAAGAAGACGATGCGGTTACCGGTCGGGTCGGGCTGACCTATCTATTCGACAATGGCGTGGCGCCGTATATCAGCTACAGCGAGTCATTTTCGCCAATCATCGGCCTGAACCCGGACACCCAGCAGTCCTACAAGCCTGTTGAGGGTGAGCAGTGGGAACTCGGGGTGAAATACCAGCCAGTTGGCAGCAACACCTTGCTGACTGCGGCCGTGTTCGATCTGCGCGAGAAGAATCGCCAGATATCCGGAGCGACGGCGCGAGGCAGCGCTCAGGCTGGCGAGACGCAGATCAAAGGTCTGGAACTCGAAGGTCTGGTGGAACTGACGCCCGAGTGGAACCTGATCGCCAACTACACCTACCTCGACAGCGAAACGGTCGTGGGCAAAGCAGAGACGCAAGGTAAACGAATCGAAAGCGTGCCCGAGCACATGGCCTCGCTGTGGTCGCAGCATCGCTTCAGCATCGCCGGCATTCCCGGTTTCAGTGCCGGCGCCGGTGTGCGCTATGTCGGCGCCAGCTGGGATGGCACCGACAGCCTGAAGACGCCGTCGACCACGCTGTTCGACGCCATGCTCGGCTACGCCTACCAGGACTGGTCGCTCACCCTCAACGCCACCAACCTGGAAGACGAAACCTACTACACCACCTGCCTGTCACGCGGCGACTGCTTCACTGGCAACCGTCGCACCCTGACAGCGACCGCGAGCTACAGCTTTTGATCGCCGCTGAGCCAGGCACCACACACAGGCCTGCAAGGGAGGACTCGAGGTGAGTCGCAATGTATCCATCAACCGCTGGAACATCGCGTCGCGCGTGCTCGCGGCGCTGGTCGGCGGTTACGCGGTCGCCTATGCGGTGACCGCCTTTCTGGCGGTTTATCTGCCGCTGGCACGGCCTGATCGTGTGGTGTTTTCCAGCCTCGCCAGCTTTGCCGTGTGGACCGCCGTGGCGATCTACGTGTTCGCCGCCCGCAGTGCCACGCGGCTATGGCTGCCGATCATCGGCGTTACCGCGGTGCTGTGCCTGGCCGCGTTCCTTTCCGGCGACTGGAGGGTTCGTCCATGAAACTGCGCCAAAGCATGGCCGGCCTGCATACCTGGGGCGGTTTGCTGCCAAGCTGGTTGCTCTTCGTGATCATCTTCGCCGGCACCGTCGCCTGCTTCGACAAGGAGCTCACCCGCTGGATGCGCCCCGCGCTGCATGACGGCGTGGTATCGAGTCTGGGCGCCGATGACGTGCGCGGCTGGTTGCAGCAGAACGTCAGCGAGGAGCTGCATGCCTTCTGGATGCACGGCCCTACCGAGCGTGAACCGTACTGGCGACTGGGCTGGGAAGTGGATGCCACCAAGACGATCCACAATGTCGCCTTCGACCCGCGCAGCGCGCAGGCCGAACCGATGGCGGAAACGGTGGGTGGCGAGTTCTTCTTCAAGCTGCACTACAACCTGCACGCCGGCGACATCGGCATGTACATCGTCGGCCTGGCCGGCATGTTCATGCTCGTCGCGCTGGTGTCGGGGGTGATCATCCACCGGCGCATCTTCAAGGACTTCTTCACCTTGCGGCCCAAGGCCAACGGCCAGCGTGCCTGGCTCGATGCGCACAACCTGTTCGGCGTGGTCGGCTTTCCATTCCATCTGGTGCTCGCCTACACCGGCGTGGCGATCTTCGTCGCGTCCTACATGCCGGCTGCCGCGCAGGTGAGCTATTCCGGCAACGTCATGCAGTACTTCGGCGAGGTGATGGGCAGCTTCGAGCGCGAAGAAGTGGGCCAGCCGCCGCCGGCTCCGGTGTCCCTCGATGCGCTGATTGTCGAGTCGCAGCGGCAGTGGGGCGGTGGCGAGGCGGGCTGGGTCAGCGTGCATCATCCCGATGATGCGTCGGCGGTGGTGGATGTCCGTCGCCGGGACCGTTCGCGGATCGGCTCGCCGCAGGACACCCTCAGCTACGACGCCGGCACTGGTGAACTGCTCAACCGTCAGGATGCCTCCACCGGCTATCGCGCCTACCTCTGGCTGGCGGGGCTGCATATGGCGCAGTTCGGCGGCACGCTGGTGCGTCTGCTCTATCTGCTGATGGGGCTTGCCGGGTGCGCCATGCTGGTCGGTGGGCTGCAGGTCTGGCTGGCCAAACGCGAGCAGCGCGGTGATGCGAGCGTGGTCTGGGTGCGTGCGCTGAACGCCTCGGTGTTCGCCGGTCTGCCGCTGGCCAGCCTGGCGCTGCTGTGGGGCAACCGGTTGATCCCGGCCGGCTTCGCCGAGCGGGCGGTCGCCGAAGGCTGGGTGTTCGCCGGCGCCTGGCTGCTGGTTGCGCTCTGGTCCGTGCTGCGGCGTCAGCAGGGGCGGCGTTTGCTGCGCGAGCAGTTGTTACTTGGTGCGGTGCTTGCGCTCGGCTTGCCAATCATCAACGCGCTGACCTCCGATGGCCACCTGATCGCGAGTCTCGGTCGTGGTGACTGGGTGCTGGCCTCGGTCGATCTGTTCCTGATGGTCGCCGGGCTGGTCTGTGCGGCCAGCGCCTGGCGCCTGAACACAACGCCGGCTGCTGCCGCGGCGCGTGGCCGCGCGGCTCGAATACAGGAGGCATGAACGTGTTGTTACTGGCTTTTGCCCTGGCCTATCTGGGCATGGTGCTGCTGTGCCTGACGATGAATCGCCACCGTGGCGTGCTGCTGCGCGCCGATGCGCGTCTGCCCGGCGCGACGATCCTTCGTTTGCTGGCCGCGGGCTGTTTCGGCATCGCCTTGTGGCAGGGCATCGCCAGCCAGGGCGGCGAGATCGGAACGGTCGTATGGTTTGGTCTGGTGATGCTGTCGGCCCTGCTGCTGGTACTGCTGTTGGCCTGGCGTGCGCACTGGGTGTTGCCGGCTGTGCCGGTACTCGCGCTGGGCGGTCTCTTGCAGGGCGTTTCGTAACGACTGGGCACCGGCCGGCGCGAGAGACGAAAAAAGGCCCGTCAGACGACGGGCCAAAGATTTACCGCAACCGGAGCGAGGAGGGTTGCGTACTGCGCTACCGCTTACAGCAGAGACAGCGGGTAGTTGAAGATCAGGCGGTTCTCGTCGAATTCGTTGGCGCTGTAGTCGCGACGGATGCTGGAGTTGCGCCATTTCACGTTGAGGTTCTTGAAGGGACCGCTCTGCACCGTGTAGGCCAGCTCCGACTCGCGGCCCCACTCCTTGCCATCATCCACGCCACCGGCCTCGATGCGATCGCCACTGATGTAGCGGTTCATGATCGTCAGGCCCGGAACGCCCATGCCGGCGAAGTTGTAGTCATGGCGCAGCTGCCAGGAACGCTCGTTGGGGTTGTCGTAGGCGGAGTTGAACGAGTCGTTGGCCAGGGTGCCGCCGCTGGTGCCGTTGACGCGCATCCAGCCATTGTCGCCGCTGACCTTCTGCAGGCCGACGTAGAAGGTGTTGCCGCCCACCTGCAGGCCGAACAGGCCGGAGTAGGTCTTGTTGTCCAGGTCGCCGACCCGCGCACTGCCTTCTTCCTTGCCGGTGAAATAGCCAAGGTTGGCGGTCAGCGCCATGCCTTCGCCGATCGGCTGGGTGTGCAGGAACTGGAAGTAGTTCTGTTGGTAGATGTCTTCCAGACGGGCATGCCAGGCGCCGACCTTGGTCTTCGCGCCAAGCTCGTACTCGCCACCCACGAAGTTGAAACGGTCGGACGTCACGCCAGCGAAACCCTGCAGGAACATGTCGTCCATGCTGCCGTCGTCGCGCGGGCTGTTCTGCCGCATCTGCCCGCCGTAAAGCGCCAGGCCGTTGATCTCCCTGGAGGTGATCATGCCGCCCTGGAAGGTCTGCGGCAGCGAGCGGCCGTCATCCGAGCGCAGGATCGGCAACACCACCATCCACTCACCGACACGCACTTCGGTCTCGGACAGCTTGGCCTTGGCCGCAACCGCCAGGCGGCCGAAGTCATCCGGCGGATGCCGGTCGCCCGGTGCGCCATGTACCGGCAGCAGGCCGGTGCCGTAGGTGCCGCCACCGCCATCGAGCTTGACCGCCAACAGACCCAGTGCATCCACGCCGAAGCCAATCGGGCCGGGGGTGTAGCCGGACTGGAAGTTGAGGATGAAGCTCTGTGTCCACTCCTCACCCTTGCTCTGGGCGTAGTCGGGGTCGACGAAATTGCGGTTGATGTAGAAGTTGCGCAGGTTGAGTGAAAGCTTCGAGTCGTCGATGAAGCCTTCGGCTTGCGCGCTGGCGGCAAAGCCGAGCGATGCCAGGGTCATGCAGCCGCCAGCGAACAGCGCGACGGACGAGGGGGTGCGTGGGGTCATTATTGTTGTGCTCCCTTGCTTGATGGGCCGCCCCGGTGTGGCCACCGTGGGGGCGGTGGTCTATGCCTGATGGCAAGTCTAATGACGTCAGTTGTCATATGACTAATCGCATTATGGGCATGACTTCGTCCTTGTCAACGTCGCCTAAGGTCTAACGCAAGGGTGGTCAGTAGAGCTGGAAGGCGGGTTTTAAGCCCGGGTAGGCGCCGTGAGCGCCGATAGGACGTCAGTGTGGCGCACGGAAATGCACGATGCCAATCATCGGATACCTGCGCAGGGGATCATTGGTTTTGGTTGAGTGATCGTATGACTCACGGGCGACGATAGGGTGAGGTTGTTGCCGGAGAGAGATCGAAGGTGCCTTTCTCGACGAAGCGCTGGGTGCCGAACAGACCGCCGGCGAGCTTGCCGCGCAACACGTAGGGTACCTCGTCGAGCCCGACGTGCTCGGCCAGGCCCAGCGCCTGACGTGCCGCGGAGAATGCCGAGATGGTCACCGGCACGCTGAGCACGCTTTCGCCGAAGCGCGGCACCGTACCGCGCTGGTCGCTGACGCCACTGGCCAGGCGGCGACCGTTGACCTCCAGATCGAGGGCGACGCCGTTGTAATCGATGGCGGCCTCGTTGGGGTTCTGCAGGCGCAGCCGGACCATGAAGCGCAACTCCAGCCCTTCGCCCTGCAGCGGCTGGATGCCGGCGACCTGAACGTTCAGCGGGTCGCGTGGCGAAAACGCTGCGCAGGCGCCGAGTGCCGAGGCAAGCAGGGCGATCAGCAGCAGACGCAGCGGGCGGTGAAGCGTGGCAAGTATGTGCACTCAGGGTTTCCTGTCGAGGTTCTTGATGCCCTGCAGCAGTTCGATGGGCAGCGGGAAGACGATGGTGGAGCTCTTGTCGCCGGCGATGTTGCTCAGCGTCTGCATGTAGCGCAGCTGCATCGCGCCCGATTGCCGGCCGAGCATTTCGGCGGCCTGCATCAGCTTCTCCGACGCCTGCAGTTCGCCCTCTGCATGAATGACCTTGGCTCGGCGCTCGCGTTCCGCCTCGGCCTGGCGCGCGATGGCGCGGACCATGGATTCGTCGAGGTCGACATGCTTGATCTCGACATTGGACACCTTGATCCCCCAGGCGTCGGTCTGTGCATCGAGCACCTGCTGGATGTCGCTGTTGAGCTGTTCGCGCTCGGCCAGCATGTCGTCCAGTTCGTGCTTGCCGAGCACCGCACGCAGGGTGGTCTGCGCCAGCTGGCTGGTCGCCGAGTGGTAGTCCTCGACCTGGATGATCGCCTTCTGCGCGTCCAGCACGCGGTAGTACACCACCGCATTGACCTTCACCGAAACGTTATCGCGGGAGATCACGTCCTGCGTCGGCACGTCCAGCACCAGGGTGCGCAGGTCGACCCGCACCATCTGCTGCACGCCCGGGATGATCAGGATCAGCCCGGGTCCCTTGACCTTCCAGAAGCGCCCGAGCATGAACACCACGCCGCGCTCGTACTCGCGCAGGATGCGGAACGCCGAGGCGAGCACCCCCACCAGCAGGACCAGCAGCACCAGAAAACTCATTTCATAAGCCATGGTTCAGCTCCTCTCGATTGGTTGCAGATGGTGGTGCGACTTCCAGTTGCAGGCCGTGCCGGGCGATCACGCGCACCTGCTGGCCGACCTGCAGCGCGGTGGCGCTGCGCACCTGCCAGTTCTCGCCCTGCAGGTGCACCCAGCCGCTGTGCGGGTTCTGTGGTGGCACTGCGTCGACCAGTACCAGGCTGCCGATCAGCGCGCTGTCGCCGCTGACCAGCCGCTGGCGCCGTGCCTTCAAGGCCATGGCGACGAGGGCGAACACCAGCAGCGCGCTGACGACTCCCAGCGGCACGATCAGCGACAGGGGTATGCCGAAGCCGGGCACGTCGGTGTCGATCAGGATCACCGCGCCGGTGACGAACGCGGCAACGCCACCGATGCCGAGCATGCCGAAGCTGGGCAGAAAGCCCTCGGCGACCATGAAGGCGATGCCGAGCAGGATCAGCGCGACGCCGGCGTAGTTCACCGGCAGCAGTTGCAGCGCATACAGCGCGAGGATCAGACAGATGCCGCCGAGCACGCCGCCACCGCCCATGCCCGGGCTGGAAAATTCGAGGATCAGCCCGTAGATGCCGATCATCATCAGGATCAGCGCCACGCTCGGGTTGGTGATCACCGCCAGCAGGCGTACCCGCCAGTCGGGTGCATGTTCGATCAGTTGGGCATCGGCGGTGTTCAGGCTGACGTCGCCAGCGATGGTGGCGAGGCTGGTGCCATCGAGCTGGCGCAGCAGGTCGGCCACGTCGCGCGCCAGGTAATCGATCACCTTGAGTTCCAGTGCTTCGCTGGCCGACAGGCTGACCGCCTCGCGCACCGCCTGCTCGGCCCACTCGGCATTGCGCTCGCGCAGCTGGGCGAGGCCGCGGATATAGGCCGCCGCATCGTTGATCTGCTTGCGGCTCATGGCATCGGCGGGCTTGTGCGCGTCCTCATCTTTCTCGCCCTTCGGCTGCTCGGGCGGAGCGCCAGGCATTCCACCGCCGATCTGCACCGGCGTTGCCGCGCCGAGATTGGTGCCGGGCGCCATGGCCGCGACGTGGCTGGCGTAGAGCATGTAGGTGCCGGCGCTGGCCGCACGGGCACCGCTGGGGGTGACATAGGTGGCAACGGGGACCGGGCTGGCGAGGATCGCCTTGATGATGGCGCGCATGGAGACGTCGAGCCCGCCGGGGGTGTCCAGCTCCAGCACCACCAGTTGTGCGCCCTCGTCGCGGGCGTGTTGCAGACCGCGCAGGATGTAATCGGCGCTGGCCGGACCGATGGCGCCATCCACCCGCAGCAGTGTCACCGGCGCCGCGGCGCTTGCGCCCTGCACCGCCAGCACGCAGAGCAGAAAAAGCAGCCAGCGAAGGGGGTGGCGAGGCATGGCGAATGTCCTCTGGCGACGGCACGGCACAGTCGTGCCCTTGCTGGCAGCTTAGACCAGCACCGTGGTGGCGCGGCGAGGCAGGACGCCGCGTATCCGCCGACCGGGCTGAACTCCGGTCGTGGCAATGCCCTCAGAGCCAGTAGGGGCAGGCCTCCGCGGCCTGCATGCTGATCAAGGAGTCCTTATGCCCATCCATCATCTGAACTGTGGCTGCATGTGTCCGCACGGTGGGGCCGTGTTCGATGACTTCAGCCAAGGCCAGGCGGCACCGCTCGCCTGCCTGTCGCCGGAGCATCGCGACGGGGTGACGCGGTGCGGCGGGCACGACGCGCGGGAACTGGCGCGCCTGCAGGGTTGGGCGCACTGATGCCGGCATCACGCAGCAAGGCGGTCGAGACGATGATGGCCGCGGTGCGCTGGATCGGCTTCGCTGCCTGTTCGCTCGCCGCCGTCGGCTATGCAGCGATCGGTAACTACACCATGGTCGGGGCGATGCTGGCGCTGGCGGTGCTCTCCTGGATCAATATCCGCCGCAAGCGCGGGGCGCAGCCGCCCCGCAGCTGAATGCGTCAGCGTCCGCGTCTGCCCAGTGCCCAGCCGGCGCCCAGCGCCAGTAGCGCGCCGGCGCCCAGGGCGAGCTTGCCGACGCTCGCTGCGCTGATGGTCAGCGCATGTGACTGCGCCTGATCGCTGAAGCGGCCCTCGGTGGCATGCAGACCCTCGACGGGCTCGAACAGGTTGTCGGGTCGGCCCTCAGGCGCGCGTTCGGGGATCAGCTGCCCGTCCCAGGCTTGCCGCGCGAGCATCCGGTCGAGCAGGCCGGGCATGAACAGCGTGCCGATGATCGCCTTCAGGCTGGCAGTGCCGACCCATAATTCCCGTGGCGCTTCCTGTGCTGCGCGCAGGATGGCGCGGGCGGCGACCTCCGGCGTGTGGATCGGCGGCACCGGCTGCGCACGCCAGCCGACCTTGTTGCGCGCCCATTCGAACTGCGGGGTGTTGTGCGCCGGCAGCTGGACCATGGTCAGGCGGATGGCGCTGTTGTCATGAATCAGCTCGCAGCGCAGCGAGTCGATGAAACCGCGGATGGCGAACTTGGCGCCGCAATAGGCGGACTGCAGCGGTATCGCGCGGTAGGCCAGCGCCGAGCCGACCTGGACGACGGTGCCGCGGTTGCGCGGGCGCATGTGGCGCAGCGCGGCGAGGGTGCCATGCACGCTGCCGAGATAGGTCACCTCGGTGACGCGACGGATCTCCTCCGCGGTCAGCGCTGCGAATGGACCGAACACCGTGGCCATCGCCGCGTTGACCCAGACATCGATGGCGCCGAGTTCCGCTTCGATGCGAGTGGCTGCGGCATCCAGCGCAGCGGCATCGGCGACGTCTGCAGATATCGACAGAACCGTCGCGCCGAGCGCTTCGAGCTGCTCCTGGGTGTCACGCAGACCCTGTTCGCCGCGCGCGATCAGCGCGACCCGGTAGCCGGCTTTGGCAAATGCCTCGGCGGTCGCACGGCCGACTCCGGCGGTCGCACCACAGATCACCGCGGTTGGTTCAGGCATGGGAAACCCTCTGGTTGATGCATGGGAAGGCGCGTATTGGCACGCAAGCTGTGGTTAGACGACCCGTGCAAGCCGTGACGAGTTCCGACGCCGACGCCGGGGTTGTTCCCTACCGAATTGCTCGGCTATCGACCAATGGCCAATGGCGGCTACGCCTTTGGTCTGGGATGGTTAGCAGGCTAAGTGAAAGCTGGCGCCGCCCCTTTGCTCAAAAGGCGAAGCGGCATGACGCACGATGCCACTCGAGGTGGCTGCGTCTTCCCTCTCTGTGCATCCATCCGATGCCCTCGGCGGCTTATCCGGTCGCCTGCGGACTTTTCTACCCGCTGCCCAGCGGCAGCGGGCATCCCGCCCCACAGCAAGGAACCCGTCTGCGCCGATCAGGTCGATTCAGTAGGCCCCTTAACGGCCACCCCTGACTGACGGAGACCCTGATGGACCTTATCCGCATCATCGTTGCGATTCTGCTGCCACCGCTTGGCGTCTTTCTCCAGGTCGGCTTCGCTGGCGCGTTCTGGCTGAACATCCTGCTGACGCTGCTCGGCTACATTCCCGGCATCATCCACGCCGTCTGGATCATCGCGCGCCGCTGATCGTCCCGGCCCGGCTTCTGCCGGGCCGTTTTTGAACTCCTCTCCCTGCCCGTGTAGAGTCGCGCCTTCTGCGTTGCGGAACCTATTACGCGCGAAACACTCAAGAAAACGCTGGAAACCAAGCACCATCAACCCTTGCTGATGGCCGGCGTCTGCACCTCCATACGCGTTCAGCCCACCCCGGGCATACGGAAAGGAAACCATGAGCGAGTCCTTCATCGACCAGAGCAATTTCAGACGGATTCTCAACCGTAACGTGGCCGTGCCACTGGGTTTCGGTTTCCTCAGCGCCTTCTTCTTCAGCGCCATCGTCTATTACCTGCTGAGCGTCAGCCATTGGGTCGAGCAATCGGTCAAGGGTGTCGCTCACGCCCATGAGGCGCTGCGCCTGGTCGCCGACCTGGAAACCGGTCTGCGCGGCTACCTGATCGCCGGTGAGGAGCCGTTTCTCGATCCCTACCGCCAGGGGCTGGGGCACATGGAGCGCGAGTTGGACGCGCTCAAGGTTTACGCCGGCAGCGATCCGCTGCAGCTTTCGCGCCTCGAAAAAATCGAGGCAGCCCACCGTCTCTGGCTGGCGTTTGCCGAAGAGGGCATCTCTCGGCGGGCGGCTGGCGAACCGGTGGTCGATTATGTACGTACCCGCCGTGGCCTCGAGCTGACCAACCAGCGGCGCAACCTGCTCAATGAGTTCATTGCAGAGGAGCGCCAGCTGCGTGGCCAGCGCACCGATGCTTCGGAAGTCGTCACCACTGCACTGATCGGTGGCTTCCTGCTGTTCAGCCTGATCTTCAGTGGTTTGCTGGTGTACCTCGGTCGTCGTGACCTGACCTCGCTTTCCACCAGCTACTCGGAATCGCTGCAGCGCCAGCAGGCTCATGCCGAGGCGCTGGAAAAACAGGCCTGGTACCGCACCGGGCAGACCCAGCTCAGCGAATCGATCATCGGCGAGCTGGCGCTACCGGCGCTGGGCCAGGGCGTGCTGAACTTCCTTTCGCGTTACATCGACGCGGCGGTCGGCGCACTCTACGTGGTGCAGGACGGCAAGCTGCAGCGTGTCGCCGAATACGCCTACGACCCGGACCACCTGCAGAGTGCCCGTACGCTCAACGTCGGTACTGGCCTGGTCGGCCAGGCAGCGCTCGAACGCCGGGTGATGGCGCTGGAAGACCTGCCGGCGGACTATCTCAAGGTGACCTCGGCGCTGGGTGACACCGCGCCGCGCTCGGTACTCATCGTGCCGGTGGAAGACAGCGGCATGCTCAACGGCGTGATCGAGCTCGGCTTCCTGCGGCCGCTGCGTGAGCAGGACAGCGAACTGCTGCGGCGCATCGCGCCGAGCATCGGCTCGGCCATCGAAGCCGCGCGCTACCGCCAGCGCCTGCAGAAGGTGCTGGCCGAGACTCAGCAGCTCAACGAGGAATTGCAGGTGCAGCAGGAAGAGCTGCGCGCCGCCAACGAAGAGCTGGAAGAGCAATCCAACGCCCTGCGCGAGTCCCAGGCGCACATGGAAGAGCAGCAGGCCGAACTCGAGCAGACCAACGAACAGCTGGCCGAGCAGACCGAGGCCCTGGCCCGTCAGCGCGATCAGATGGACGAGAAGAATCAGCGCCTGAACGAGGCGCAGCTGATGCTCGAACAGCGCGCCGACGAGCTGCAGCGCGCCAGCCGCTACAAGTCCGAATTCCTCGCCAACATGTCCCACGAGCTGCGCACGCCGCTGAACAGCTCGCTGATCCTGGCCAAGCTGCTGGCCGACAACCCGGCCGGCAATCTCAGCGACGAGCAGGTCCAGTTCGCCCGCTCGATCTACTCAGCGGGCAACGACCTGCTCACACTGATCAACGACATTCTCGACATTTCCAAGGTGGAAGCCGGCAAGCTCGAGGTGCATCCGGAGCTGACCATCCTGACCCGCCTGGTCGACGGCATGAAGAACCTGTTCCTGCCCCAGGCGATGGAGCGCTCGCTGCAGTTCAGCGTCGAACTGGCCGACGACCTGCCGGCCAGCCTGTTCACCGACCGCCAGCGGCTGGAGCAGATCCTCAAGAACCTGCTGGCCAACGCCTTCAAGTTCACCGAGAAGGGTTCGGTGACGCTGCGTGTGGAGCCTCGCGATGACGACCTGCTGGCCTTTGCCGTGCGTGACACCGGCATCGGCATCGCGCAGGAGCAGCAGGCGGTGATCTTCGAGGCGTTCCGCCAGGCCGACGGCACCACCAATCGCCGTTACGGCGGCACCGGCCTGGGCCTGTCGATTTCCCGCGAGCTGGCCAACCTGCTCGGCGGCCAGATCGAGGTCCAGAGCGCGCCAGGGGCGGGCAGCACCTTTACCCTGATCGTGCCGCAGAGCTACAGCGAAGCACGCGTTGCCGGGCCGGTAGTGGTGGAACCGAGCAGCAGCCCGTCTCTGCCGCGCCGGCCGGTCGCAGCGCCGCAGCGCCGCACCGAGCCGGAAGCGCCGCGCCATGCGATCACGGCGCCGCCGCAACGGCTGCCGGATGACCGCGACAAATTCCCGTTCAAGGAGCGCTGCGTGCTGGTCATCGAGGACGAGCCGCAGTTCGCCCGCATCCTCCATGATCTCGCCCATGAACTGCAGTACAGCTGCCTGCTGGCGCAGAACGCCGACGACGGCTTCGATACCGCGGTGCAGTACAAGCCGGACGCGATCCTGCTCGACATGCGCCTGCCGGACCACTCCGGTCTGACCGTGCTCGAGCGCCTCAAGGAAAACCCGGCGACGCGGCATATCCCGGTCCACGTGGTCTCCGTGGAGGACCGCAAGGAGGCCGCGATGCAGATGGGCGCGGTGGGCTATGCGATGAAACCGACCACCCGCGAAGAACTGAAGGACGTGTTCAGCCGTCTGGAAGCCAAGCTGGCGCAGAAGGTCAAACGCATCCTGCTGGTCGAGGACGACGCCCTGCAGCGCGAAAGCATGTCGCGGCTGATCGAGGACGTCGACATCGAGATCACCGCCGTCGAGTTCGGCGCGCAGGCGCTGGAACAACTGCGCGATACGGTATTCGACTGCATGATCATCGACCTCAAGCTGCCTGACATGGACGGCAGCGAACTGCTCGAGCGCATGGCCAAGGAGGACATCTGCTCCTTCCCGCCGGTGATCGTCTACACCGGGCGCAACCTCACCCGCGACGAAGAAGCGGCGCTGCTCAAGTATTCGCGCTCGATCATCATCAAGGGTGCGCGTTCGCCGGAGCGGCTGCTCGACGAGGTCACGCTGTTCCTGCACAAGGTCGAGTCGGACATGCCGCCGGAGCGGCAGAAGATGCTGAAGAGCGCGCGCAGCCGCGAGAAGGCCTTCGAGGGCCGCAAGATCCTGGTGGTGGACGACGACGTGCGCAATGTCTTCGCCCTGACCAGCGCGCTTGAGCAGAAGGGCGCGCTGGTGGAAATCGCCCGCAACGGCCTGGAAGCGATCGACAAGCTGCAGCATGCAGCCGACATCGATCTGGTGCTGATGGACATCATGATGCCGGAGATGGACGGCTTCACCGCCATGCAGGAAATCCGCAAGGACGCGCGCTTCGCCAAGCTGCCGATCATCGCGGTGACTGCCAAGGCGATGAAGGACGATCAGGATCGCTGCCTGCGCTCGGGCGCCAACGACTACCTGGCCAAACCCATCGACCTCGACCGGCTGTTCTCGCTGATCCGTGTCTGGCTGCCGAAAGTGGAGCTGCTGTGAAATGCCCGACCGTACTATCGAGATCGAACTCAAGCTGCTGATCGAGGCCATCTACCTCAAGTACAGCTACGATTTTCGCGACTACTCCGGCGCCTCGCTCAAGCGCCGCGTGTTGCTGTCGCTCAAGCAGCTGAACTGCGACAGCATCTCGGAACTGCAGCGCAAGATCCTCTACGACCCGCAGGCCTTCATGGACCTGCTGCAGTACCTCACCATTCCGGTCAGCGAGATGTTCCGCGACCCGAGCTACTACCGGTCGTTGCGCGAGCATGTGGTGCCGGTGCTGCGCACCTATCCGTCGCTGAAGATCTGGATCGCCGGTTGCAGCACCGGCGAAGAGGTCTACTCCATGGCCATCCTGCTCAAGGAGGAAGGCCTGCTGGAGCGCTCGATCATCTATGCCACCGACATCAACCCGCGTTCGCTGGAGCAGGCGCGCCAGGGCATTTTCGCCATGGACCACCTGCGCCAGTACACGGCCAATTACCAGCAGGCCGGCGGCACGCGCAGCTTTTCCGACTATTACACCGCCGCCTACGACGCGGCGATCATGGACAAGTCGCTGAAAGAAAAGGTTACGTTTGCCGACCATAGCCTGGCGACCGATAGCGTATTTTCCGAAACGCAGTTGATCTCCTGCCGCAACGTGCTGATCTATTTCAACAAGCCGCTGCAGGATCGTGCCTTCGGGCTGTTTCACGAATCGCTCTGCCATCGGGGCTTTCTCGGTCTCGGCAGCAAGGAAACCGTCGAGTTTTCCGGCTACGCCAGTTACTACGAGCCGTTCGACAAATCGGAAAGGATCTTCCGCAAGCTATGAGCAGCTCTGCGCAGGCGCTTCTTCAGGCGAGACGCCAGCCGCCCATCGAGGCGGTGGTGATCGGTGCTTCCGCCGGCGGGCTGGAGGCGCTCGGCATGGTGCTCGAAGGCCTGCCCGGCGGCTATCGCCCACCGATTCTGGTGGTCCAGCACATACCTGCCAGCGGGCCCACTCATCTGGCCGAGATCTTCGCTCGCAGAACGCAGCTGCAGGTCAAGGAAGCGGACGACAAGGACCAGTTACGCTCCGGAATGCTGTACTTTGCCGCACCCGGTTATCACTTGTTGGTCGAGGCTGACCGCAGCCTGTCGCTGAGCCAGGACGATGCGGTGCATTTCTCCCGCCCTTCGATCGACGTACTGTTCGAATCGGCAGCCGATACCTGGGGCGCGCAGGTCGCCGGTGTTCTGCTGACCGGCGCCAACGAGGACGGTGCTGCCGGTCTCGAGGCGATTCATCGCTGCGGCGGTCTGACCGTGATCCAGGACCCCGCCGAAGCGGCGGTGCCGACCATGCCACGCGCCGCCCTGCAGCGCTTCGCACCGGATTTCATCTTGCCACTGCGCGACATCCACCGTTTGTTGCGAGAACTGGAGTGACCATGCCCGACCGTGCCGACGAGGTGAATCTGCTGATCGTCGATGACCTGCCGGAGAACCTGCTGGCGCTGGATGCCCTGTTGCAGGCGCCCGGCGTGCGGGTGCATCAGGCCGAGTCGGCCGAGCAGGCGCTCGAACTGCTGCTGCGCCATGAGTTCGCCCTGGCCATCCTAGACGTGCAGATGCCCGGCATGGACGGCTTCCAGCTGGCCGAGCTGATGCGCGGCACCGAGCGGACCAAGCAGATCCCCATCGTTTTCGTCAGCGCGGCCGGCCGCGAACTCAACTATGCCTTCAAGGGCTACGAGAGCGGTGCGGTGGATTTCATGCACAAGCCGCTGGATGCCCATGCAGTGCGCAGCAAGGTCAGCGTGTTTGTCGACCTGTACCGCAGCCGCAAGCGCCTGGCCCGTCAGCTCGAGGCGCTGGAGCAGAGTCGCCGCGAGCAGGAGGTGCTGCTCGACGAACTGCGGCAGACCAAGGCCGAGCTGGAAGATGCGGTGCGCATGCGCGACGACTTCATGTCGATCGTCTCCCATGAGCTGAAGACGCCGCTGAACACGCTGATTCTGGAGGTCCAGCTGCGCAAGCTGCAGCTCAGCCGCAACAACCTCGCAGCCTTCAGCGAAGAGCGGCTGCGCAACATGGTCGACAAGGACGAGCGGCAGGTCCAGAGCCTGATTCGACTGATCGACGACATGCTCGATGTTTCGCGCATCCGTACCGGCAAGCTGTCGATCCGCCCGAGTCGCACCGATCTCGCCGAGCTGGTGGGCAACGTGGTGGAAAGCTTCGCAGCGCAGATGGAAGCCTGCGGTTGCGAGCTGCGGTTGGAGCGAGCCGAGTCGATCATCGGTGTCTGGGACGCGTTCCGCATCGAACAGGTGCTGGCCAATCTGCTCACCAACGCCATGCGCTACGGTGCCGGCAAGCCGGTGTGGGTCAGCGTCACCTCATGCGCCGATGGCGCCTGCATCGAGGTTCGCGACCATGGCATCGGCATCAGCCCGCAGAGCCTGGAGCGCATCTTCTGCCAGTTCGAGCGCGCCGAGGGCAGCGAAGGCAGCGCAGGCCTGGGGCTGGGTCTGTTCATCGCCGACCAGATCGTCCGCGCGCACAACGGCCGCATCCAGGTGCAGAGCGAGGAGGGGCAGGGTTCGCAGTTCCGCGTCCTGCTGCCGCTGGGCGAATAGCCGAAGCCTGTCAGCCAGGCTTTATCGGCCGTCCATCCTCAGGACGAACAGCTGATTTCCAGATGCTTGCCCCATTCCGGTGGGCGCTCGGCGTAACGCTGCCTGCCGGGCTGCTCTTCGAACGGCCGACTGAGCACGGCGTGCAGTTCGCGCACCGGCGCGTAGTCGCCTTTTTCCGCCGCCTCGATGGCTTGCTGCGCCAGGTAATTGCGCAGGATGTACTTCGGGTTCGCCGCCTGCATCCGCGCCTGGCGCTCGGCGGGATCGCCGCCCTCCAGGGCCGTACGTGCACAGTAATCCGCCGCCCAGGCATCGAAGCCCTGCAGATCGACGAAGTCCTCGCGCAGACGGCGCACCGCCTGTTCGGCAGGGCTCTCGCTGAGCTCGCGGAAGAAATTCGTGTAGTCGACGGCACTGGCCTGCATCAGTTGCAGCAGGCGGCGTACCAGTGTCTCGTCAACAGCTTCGGCCTGATTGAAACCCAGGCGCCGGCGCATCAGGTCCAGCCATTGGGCTTCGTACAGCGGCAGGAACAGCTCCATGGTTTCGCGCAGCACCTTCACCTCGACGAAAGGCGTTAGCGCCTGGGCCAGTGCCGCCAGGTTCCAGTGGGCGATGGGCACCTGATTCTCGAAGGAGTAGCGGCCGCTGTCGTCGGAATGGTTGCAGATGAAGCGTGCATCGAAGTCATCGAGGAAGGCGTAGGGACCGAAATCGAAGGTGATGCCGAGGATCGACATGTTGTCGGTGTTCATCACCCCATGGCAGAAGCCGTAGGCCTGCCAGCGGGCAATCAGCGCAGCGGTGCGCTCGAGCACTTCGCGGAAGAATGCATGGAACGGCTCGGGGTGTTCCAGCAGCTCGCTGAAGTGTGCCGCGATGACGTGCTCAAGCAGCTGCTTCAGTTCGGCGTGCTGGCGGGTGTAGTAGAAGAACTCGAAGTGGCCGAAGCGCACATGGCTGGGCGCCAGGCGCATCAGCATGGCGCCGCGCTCCGGGCGCTCGCGGTAGACCAGTGAATCCGAGCTGGTGACGCACAGCGCACGGGAGCTGGGAATGCCCAGCGCATGCAGGTGTTCGCTGGCAAGGAATTCGCGGATCGATGAGCGCAGCACCGCGCGACCGTCGCCCATGCGCGAGTACGGCGTCTTCCCGGCGCCCTTGAGGTGCAGGTCCCAGTATTCGCCCGCTTCGTTGATCACTTCGCCGAGCAGCAGTCCGCGGCCATCGCCCAGCTGCGGGTTGTAGCTGCCGAACTGGTGACCGGAATAAACCATCGCGCGTGGTTCGGCCGTGGACCAGATCTTGTGCCCGGAAAACAGCTCGGTGAACAGCGGCTGCTCGGCTTCGGTCGGGTCCAGATCCAGCAACGCCATCGCCGCTTCGCTGGCAACCACCAGGCGCGGATCGCTCAGCGGCTGCGGCGACACCTCGGTGGAAAAGGTGTCGCCGAGACGGGCGAAGCGGTTGTCGAAGGTCAGTTGGGTCAGGCTTTTCAAGATGCCTCCGGCGGCGTACAGCAGCAATGGCCCGGCCGGTGCCGGGCGTGTTCAGGACGTTGGAGGCTGCGACCTGGCAGAGCGTTCCTCAGCCGCGATCGTCGGTCGACGGCTTCTGTTCGTCGGCGGGCTTGGGCGTGGCGCTCAATTGCAGCTGCTGGCCGGCAAAGTTCTTCAGGAACACGTCGACCTGGCGGAAGGCGATGTTGATGCCGGCCTTGTTGAACTCGCGGTCGATGAAGCGGTTGATCTCGTCGGTGGCCGGGTTGCGGTCGCCGAGGTCACGCACGTGGATGCGCAGCTCGTGATCCAGGGTGCTTTCACCGAAGTTGAGGAACAGCACCTGTGGCTCCGGCTCCTTGAGTACGCGCGGGTTGTCCCGGGCGGCTTGCAGCAGTAGCTTGCGCACCGCCTCCAGATCCGAGCCGTAGGCCACGCCGACCTTCAGCGTCACACGGGTCACGGTGTCGCTCAGCGACCAGTTGATCAGCTGGCCGGTGATGAAGGTCTTGTTCGGGACGATGATGTCCTTGCGGTCGAAGTCGGTGATGGTGGTGGCGCGGATGCGGATCCGGCTGACCGTGCCCGACAGGTTGCCGATGGTGACCACGTCGCCGATGCGTACCGGGCGCTCGAAGAGGATGATCAGGCCGGAAATGAAGTTGGCGAAGATCTCCTGCAGGCCGAAACCCAGGCCCACCGAGAGTGCTGCCACCAGCCACTGCAGCTTGTCCCAGCTGACGCCGAGGGTGGACAGCGTGGCGACGATGCCGAAGCCGGCCAGCGCATAGGACAGCAGGGTAGTGGTCGCGTAGGCGCTGCCCTGGGCCAGGCGCAGCTTGGACAGCACCATGACTTCCAGCAGGCCGGGCAGGTTGCGCGCCAGGGCCACGGTGACGGCAATGATCAGCAGCGCGCCGAGCAGATTGTTCAGGCTGATCGCCGCGGTGGTCAGGGTATCGCCGCTGCCGCTGGTGTATTCGTAGAGGGTGATGTTGTCCAGATAGGACACCACCGAAATCAGGTCCGACCAGACCCAGTACAGCGCCACCAGGAACACGCCGAACATGGTCATGCGGGTCAGTCGCAGCGACTGCTGGTTGACCTGCTCGATATCCAGCCCGGGCTCGCCCTGGGTTTCCACCGTGTCGCCGGGTTCTTCGGTCTGCGCCTGACGCTTGGCCAGTGCGCGCTTGTAGGCCAGACGCCGTGCGGCCACCGTCAGTCCGCGGATCAGCGCGGCCTCGACGACGATCCAGATCATCAGCAGATAGAGCGTATCGATCAGGCGGTCGGTGAGCTTCAGCGCGGTGTAGTAGTAGCCGAAGCCCACCGCGACGATCAGCGCGATCGGCAACATACTGAACAGCAGGCCGATCATCAGGCGCAGGGGTGGCGCGTTCTGGCTCGACGGCCCCTTGAGCAGCAGGCGGTTGAGGCGCCAGCTCATCAGGGCGAAGCAGGCCAGCACCACGAGGATGCCGAGCACATCGTCGGCCAGCCGCGCCGGCTGGTGTTCGGCCACGCTGACGACCGCGACCAGGGCCATGACGATCATGCCCAGCCGGCGAATCTCGTCACGCAGGAACGCCACCTGCGGTCGCGACCAGCCAAAGTGCAGCTCGGCCACGCGCCCGGGTGAAAGCATGCGGTAGGCGCTGTAGAACACCAGCCAGGCCTGGGCCATTTCGTAGAGCGCAGCGCCAAGCACGTAGTTCTGCCCGCGTGCGTCCATCTGCAGCAGATAGCCGCACAGCGCAAGGAACAGTGCGCCGGGCAGCGCCAGCAACAGGTTGAGCAGCAGCGCCAGCGGGGTATGCAGCTGGCTGTCGTTGCGGAAGTGGCCGATCTGCTCGCTCAGCGAGCTGAGCTTGGCGTCGATGGTCTTGCGCCACCAGAGCAGCCCGGCAATCAGCAGCAGCAGCGGCAGGAAGAACAGGGGGCGTTCCTTGAGACCAGCGCCCAGTTCCTGGATCGCCGACAGCCAGGGCATCGCCGCCAGCTGCATTTTCAGTCGCTGTACCGATCCCTGCAGCCAGCCGAGATCCAGCGGCTTGTTGCTCGGAATCCAGAACATCTGCTCGTCGAGGGTATCGCTCAGGGTGCGGGCGGTGTCCTGCAACTGTTTCTGATTCAGCTGCAGCGTGATCGAGGCGTTGAGCAGGGCGTCCAGTTCCCGGTTGAGACGATCGAGCAGTTCGCTGCGGGTGGTCGCCAGGTCCATCAGCGTGCGCCGCAGTTCAGGCGTGATTTCCTCTTCCTTCTGCTGTGCCAGCAGCTGTTCGACGTAGGCCGCGGGGTTACCGGCGGCCTCGCGGCGCTGGTTGAGTTCGAACTGATAGAGGCGGATATCGGCGATCTCGTCGGCGAGATTCTTGTCCAGTTGCAGGCTCGGCAAGGCCTGCTTCTGCTGGTAGAGAATGCGCGACAGCAGCAGGCTGCCCTCGAGCACGGCGATCTGTTCTTCCAGTGCCTGGTCGGTCTGGTTGAGGGTGTCGAGCTGCTGGCGGGTCCTGAGGTTCTGCTGGTTGAGGCGGTTGAGGCGCTCGGTGGCTCGCAGCAGGTAGTCGGACAGCTTGAGGTTCTCGGCGCTCTCGGCGGCAAGCAGCTTGTCCGAGCCGGCCTGCTGCACCCGTGCCGAGAACTCGGCGACGGTCTGTTCCGATTCGGCGCGGCGCTTCTCGTTGATCAGGCCCTGCAGCGCCTGGGTGTCCTGCTCGGCGCGGGCGATGCGCTCGGCCAGCAGGTCACGGCGTGCCTTGCCCAGGTCCTGCAGCAGGCTGTTGCCGGCCAGCTCCTGGCGGCGCAGGTCGATCTGCGCAGTGAGCGAGACGATCTCGGCGTCCAGCAGTGCCCGACGTTCTTCGCTCAGCGGCTTGCCTGACTCGCGCCCGCTCTTGAGCAGATTGTTGATTTCCTGGATGCGCGTCTGCGCCGTGCTGATCTGCGCCTGGGCGCGCTCCGGGCGGGTCTGCGCAGTAATGATCATGCTGTTGGCAGCGCTGAACTGCTTCTGCCATTCGGAGAGCTCTTCGACCCGCGCGCTCAGACGCTGCTCCAGGGCTTCGACCGTTTGCTTGGCATAGCGCTGTGCCGGGTCTTCATCGGGACTGGCCTTGAGCTTGGCCAGTTCGCGCTGGGCCTCGGCGATTTCCTTGGGGGCCTGGGCCAGCAGCGCCTTCAGGTCCTCGGCGCGCTTGTTGCTGGTTTCGGTCTGCTGAACCATGCGTTGGGTCTGCTCGCCCAGCGACAGTTGCGCAGGTTTCGCCTCGCCTTCGGCGGCCGGCGGCGTGCCAGTCAGGCTTTCCAGCGATTGGGCGTGCAGGGGAGCGACGAACAGGCAGATCGTCGAGAACAGCAGGGTGCGCAGAAGTGACATGGGGGCGTGACGTAGGCGGATGACCAGAGAGGGCGAAAGTCTACGGGCTGCGCCAGTTCTGCGCGAGTACCGCGCAACTGGCCGACGGACGGGCGGTTGTCGGCGCCGCTCGCGGGCGGGATGCCGCTAGAACATCAGCTGCGGACCGGGCTTGTCGCCCTCCGGGAATTTGAGGCCGACCTTGCGCACTTCGCCGGCCTCCATCGCCGCCACGGTCCAGGTCAGGCCGTTCCATTCGACCTGGTCGCCGACCACGGGATTGCCACTGACCTGCTCGGCCATGAAGGCGCCGATCGTCTGGTTGCCATCCACCTCGCCGAGCTTGAGGCCGTAGAGCGCCGCGATGTCGCTGAGCCGAGCGTCGCCTTCGAGGATGAAGTCACCGAAGAAACGCAGGTCCTGGCCGCGCGTGGGCGCCTGGCTGAACAGCTTGCCGAGCGCAGGCAGATCTTCGTCATGGCCGATCACGCAGAGAATGTCGTCGACCTGCAGCCGCGTACTGCCCGAGGGGTGCAGCAGTTCCTTGCCTCGGAAGAGTGCGGCGATACGTGTGCCCGGTGGCATCTTCAGCTCGCGCAGCGCGGCGCCGACGCACCATTTGCTGGCGCTCAGGCGATAGACGAACATCTCCCACTGGCTGGTGGTGTGCACCTGCAGGCCGCTCCGCGAAACCGGCATCGGCGATGGGGGGACCTCCACCTTGGCCTTCTTCGCCGCCCAGGCCAGGGTCGAACCCTGCAGCAGCAGCGACACCAGCACGATGAAGAACGCGACGTTGAAGAACAGCTGGGCGTTCTCCAGCCCGGCCATCAGCGGGAACACCGCGAGGATCACCGGCACCGCACCGCGCAGGCCGATCCAGGAAATGAACAGGCGCTCGCGCAGATGGAAGCTGCGAAACGGCAGCAGGCTGACGAACACCGCCAGCGGTCGGGCGAAAAGAATCATCCACAACGACAGGGCCAGGGCTGGCAGCGCAATGGGTAGCAGTTCGCTGGGTGTCAGCAGCAGGCCGAGCACGAGGAACATGCTGATCTGGCTGAGCCAGGCCAGGCCGTCGAACATGTGCAGGATGCCGTGGCGATTGCGGATCGGCCGGTTGCCCAGCAACAGGCCGCAGACGTAGATCGCCAGGATGCCGCTGCCGCCGATGACGCCGGACAGCGCGAAAATCATCAGGCCGCCGGCCACTGCCAGCAGCGGATAGAGGCCGTCGGCCACCGAAAGACGGTTGATCAGTTGCAGCAGCAGCCAGCCACCGACCAGTCCGAGCACGGTGCCGATGCCGAACTGCTGCAACAGGGTGAGCAGGAAATCCCAGCCGAAGGTGGTGCGGCCGGCGAGCAGCATGTCGATCAGCGCGACGGTGAGGAACATCGCCATCGGATCGTTGCTGCCCGATTCGATCTCCAGGGTCGAGCCGACCCGCTCGTTCAGGCCCTTGCCGTTGAGCAGGTTGAACACCACCGCGGCATCGGTGGAGCCGACGATGGCGCCGATCAGCAGGCCCTGCAGCAGCGGCAGGTCGAACAGCCAGGCGGCGGCCAGCCCGGTCAGGCCCGAGGTGATGGCGACCCCGAGGGTGGCCAGGGAAAAGGCCGGTTTCAGTGCGACACGGAAGGTGGCGGTGCGGGTGCGCATGCCGCCGTCGAGCAGGATCACCGCCAGCGCCAGGTTGCTGATGATGAAGGCCAGCTGGTAATCGCCGAAGACGATACCGCCGACGCCGTCGACGCCGGCGAGCATGCCCACGGCAAGGAAGATGACCAGAATCGGTACGCCGAGTCGGTTCGACAGTGAACTCATCAGGATGCTCGCAGCCACCAACAAGGCACCGATAAAGAACAGGTGGTTGAGGTTGCCGAGGTCCAAATCAGGTCTCCGTCAGAGAATGCCGCCTCGCGCTCATGCACGGGATATGCCAGCGATTCTAACCTGATGATTTGACAGGCTGTCAAAAAAACGCCCCGCATGAGCGGGGCGCTGGAACGTGGTGTATGCGATGCCCTAGAACCAGGCGTCCTGCATGGTCAGGCAGGTGTCGTCGCGTGCGTCGAGAATGGCCAGCTCGTGCTCGCAAGCCGGCACTTCCCAGGTGAGGAAGTAACGCGCTGCCTGCAGCTTGCCGCGGTAGAAGTCAGCATCCGCCGGATTGCCCGCGGCCAGCCCCCGTTCGGCGCGCAGGGCCTGCTCCAGCCAGCGCCAGCCGATCACCGCATGACCGAACACCTTCAGATACAGCGCCGAGTTGGCCAGCGCCTGGTTCACCTTGCCGGCAGCCAGATCGCCGAGCAAAGCCTGGGTCACGCTGGTGAGGCGGGCGATGTGCTGCTCCAGCGGCTGGCGCAGGGCGGTCAGCGAGTCGTATTCGGCGGCGCGTGCGCAGCTGGTCTGGATCAGTCCGAGCAGCTGGCGCAGGCCGGCGCCCTTGTTCTGCATCAGCTTGCGGCCGAGCAGGTCCAGCGACTGAATACCGTGGGTGCCTTCGTGGATCGGGTTGAGTCGGTTGTCGCGGTAGTACTGCTCCACCGGATATTCGCGGGTGTAGCCATGACCGCCGAGAATCTGGATGGCCAGCTCGTTGGCCTTCAGGCAGTACTCCGACGGCCAGGATTTGACGATCGGCGTCAGCAGATCGAGCAGCTCGCTGGCATTGCGCCGCTCCTCGTCGCTTTCAGCGGTGTGCTCGTCGTCCACCAGGCGTGCCGAGTACAGGCCGAGATCGAAGGCGCCTTCGACGTAGGCTTTCTGCATCAGCAGCATGCGCTTGACGTCGGTGTGCTCGATGATCGGCACCTGGGTCGAAGCCGGGTCCTTGCCGTCCGGCAGGCGACCCTGCGGACGCTCGCGGGCGTAGTTAAGCGAGTAGAGGTAGCCGGCATAGCCGAGCATGATCGCGCCCATGCCGACGCCGATGCGTGCTTCGTTCATCATCTGGAACATGTAGGCCAGGCCCTTGTGCGGCTCGCCTACCAGGTAGCCGACGCAGTTGCCGTTGTCGCCGAAGTTCAGCGCGGTGCTGGTGGTGCCGCGCCAGCCCATCTTGTGGAACAGGCCGGCGAGCAGCACGTCGTTACGCTCGCCCAGCGAGCCATCGTCGTTGACCAGGAACTTCGGCACGATGAACAGGCTGATGCCCTTCACCCCGGGCGGCGCGTCCGGCAGCTTGGCCAGCACCATGTGCACGATGTTTTCCGACAGCGGATGGTCGCCGCCGGAGATGAAGATCTTGTTGCCCTTGAGGCGATAGCTGCCGTCACCGGCCGGTTCGGCGCGGGTGCGGATGTCCGACAGCGAGGAGCCGGCATGCGGCTCGGTGAGCGCCATGGTGCCGAAGAAGCGCCCCTCGAGCATCGGCTGCAGGAAGCGCTGCTTCTGCTCCTCCGAGCCGAAAGCTTCGATCAGGTGCGAGGCGCCCATGCTCAGCATCGGGTAGGAGCTGGTGGCGATGTTGGCGGACTGGAAATGCGCGAAGCAGGCCCGCGACAGCAGGTTCGGCAGCTGCATGCCGCCGTCGTCGAAGCTGCGCTGGGCATTGTGGAAACCCGCCTCGATGAAGGCGTCCACCGCCGGCTTGACCTCGGGAATCAGCACCGCTTCGCCGTTGACGTACTGCGGCTCGTGCTCGTCGGACTTGCGGTTGTGCGGCGCGAAGTATTTTTCGGCGATGGTGCGCGCGGTACCGATGGCGGCGTCGAAGGTTTCGCGGCTGTGATCGGCGAAGTGCTCGCGGCGGGTCAGGGCCTCGGCGTCCAGCACTTCGTAGAGTTCGAATGCCAGGTTACGCGGGCAGAGCAGGGTCTCGGTCATGGTCAACCTCCATTTTAATCGGCCCGAGTCTAAGGACCGCGGTTTTCCGTTGCCTAGCTTCATCCATTGCACTGATGAAGCGTCAACACGGGGTCGCTCCATTCAGCCGAACAGCTGACGCATCAGCGCGGTCAGCTCGCCATCGGCCAGACCGGCGGCATCCAGATGGCTGAGCGCGGCCTCTCGGTGCATTGCCAGTTGCTGCTCGGCCGCCTGCTGACCGAGCAAGGAAACCACGGTCGCCTTGGCCCGGTCCTGCTGACAGTCCTTGCCGGTCTGCTCCGGCGTCAGGCCATCGGCGATATCGTCGAGCAGCTGGAAGGCCAGGCCCAGTTCGTTGGCAAAGCCTTGCAGGTGGCGTGTCCGCGTCCGCTCCGCGCCGGCAAGCAGGGCCGCAACTTCCAGCGCGGCGGTGAACAGCGAGGCGGTTTTCAACTGGTTGGTGGCGATTACCGCGTCGAGCTGCTGTGCTTCTTGTGCACCATGCAGGTCGCGGAATTGCCCACGTACCAGGCCTTGCGCACCGACCGAGCGCGCAAGGATGGCCACCGCATCGTTGCGTTGCCGTGGCGTCAGCCGGGGCGCGGTGGCGGTGATGCCATAGGCATGGCTGAGCAGGGCGACCGAGGCGAGCACGGCGACGTCTTCGCCGAAGCGCAGATGAATGGTCGGCTGCCCACGGCGCAGGCTGGCGTTGTCCATGCATGGCATGTCGTCGAGAAACAGCGAGGCGGCGTGGATCATTTCCAGCGCGCAGGCCGGGTCCAGGCCGATATCCGGGTCGACACCCAGATCATTCAGCGCCAGCAGCAACAGCAGCGGTCTGAGTCGCTTGCCCGGTGCCAGGGTGCCCTCGCGCAAGGCCAGGCTGACCTTGTCCAGCTCCGACTCGGGATATGGCAGGCGCAGCGCCAGGCGCTCATCGACCTGCCGGCGCAGGCGCAGCAGGCTGTCGCGTTGCGGGAGCGGGACGGAGGAATTCTGCGTTTGCATGGCGGTGCCCTCGCTGGCGCCCCAGTGCGAGCAGCCGGGTTGCGCAATGTTGTACAACGATTGGACGTTATGACAAAAACCTGTACAACTCGTTGCCATCGCACAGCACTTTTTTCAGGGCGCCACGTCCAAACAAGTCTTCCCGGGAGCCGATTTCCATGAGCAAGCAATCGTTGGTCAGCCGCAAAAACGATCATCTGGACATCGTTCTCGATCCGGCGCGGGCGGCCGGTGCGACAGGTACCGGTTTTGGCGCATTTCGCTTTGAGCACTGCGCCCTGCCCGAGTTGCACCTGGACCAGATCGAGCTGCACACCCGGCTGTTCGGCCGCCAGCTGCGTGCTCCGCTGCTGATCAGCTCGATGACCGGCGGCGCCGCGCGCTCGGCCGCGATCAACGCGCACCTGGCGGAAGCTGCGCAGCACCTGGGTATCGCGATGGCGGTGGGGTCGCAACGGGTCGCGCTCGAGACTGCGGGCGATCAGGGCCTGACGGGCCAGTTGCGCCAGCTGGCCCCGGACATCCTCTTGCTGGCCAACTTCGGTGCCGCCCAGCTGGTACGCGGCTACGGCGTGGACGAGGCTCGGCGTGCGGTCGAGATGATCGATGGCGATGCGCTGATCGTGCACCTGAACCCGCTGCAGGAAGCGGTGCAGCCGGGCGGCGACCGTGATTGGCGAGGCGTGCTGCGGGCGATCGAAGCGCTGGCCAGCCGCCTGGCGGTGCCGGTGGTGATCAAGGAAGTCGGTGCCGGCATATCCGCGACAGTGGCACGCCAGCTGGTCGACGCCGGCGTCGCCGCCATCGATGTCGCGGGCTCCGGCGGCACCAGCTGGGCCGCGGTGGAAGCCGAACGCGCCACTGATGTCAGCCAGCGCGCGATCGCCCAGGCCTTCGCCGAGTGGGGCATCCCCACCGCACAGGCGCTGCAGGCGGTGCGCAAGGCCTGCCCGGATACGCCGTTGATCGCTTCCGGCGGCATTCGCGACGGTGTGGAGGCAGCCAAGGCGATCTGCCTGGGCGCCGACCTGGTCGGCCAGGCAGCGGGCGTACTACAGGCCGCGATGCTCAGCAGTGATGCGGTGGTCAAGCACTTCGAAGTGCTGATCGAGCAGCTGCGCATCGCCTGCTTCTGTACAGGTTCGGCCGGCCTGGCCGAGCTGCGGCAGGCGCGGCTGCTGCAAGTCTCCGGCAACTGAAGCCCGGGGGAGCCGCCAGATGACCCATTTCGCGGCAATTGCCCCGCCATTTCTCAGCCATCTGCGCGCCTTCGAAGCGGTCGCCTGGCAACTGATCCAGCGCGGCCATCGGGTGACGTTTATTCAGCAAGCCGATGTCGCTGCGCTGCTGGCGCTGCCCGACGCCGGATTCGTCGCCATCGGCGCCGAGTCCCATCCGCCGGGCACATTGGCTGCGGTGGTCCGCCGCGCCGCGCAGCCGGGGCCGTTCGGCATCCGCCGGGTCATCGCCGACATGGCGGCGAGTACCGCATTGTTCTGTCGCGAGGCGCCGGGCGTGCTGCGTTCGCTGAAGGTCGACGCCGTGCTGGCCGACCAGATGGAGCCGGCCGGGGCGCTGGTGGCCGAACATCTCGATCTGCCGTTCGTATCCATCGCCTGTGCCTTGCCGTTCAACCGCGAGCCGCTGGTGCCCTTGCCAGTGATGCCCTGGCGCTACCGGACGACCGACTGGGGCGAGCAGCTCAACCTGCACAGTAGCCGTGTCTACGACCGCCTGATGCGGCCCCATGCCAATGTGATCCAGCACTATTGCCAGACGTTCGGACTGGCGCCGCGCTCGACCCTGAGCGAATGCCTGTCGCCGCTGCTGCAGATCAGCCAGACGGTGCCCGGGTTCGACTTTCCGCGCCGCCAGCTCCCGGCGAATTTTCATGCTGTCGGGCCGTTGCGGCGTCCGCTGGAAAACGAAGCCGAGCTGAACCTGCCAATCGACCCGGCGCGGCCGTTCGTCTTCGCCTCGCTGGGCACCCTGCAGGGAAATCGCTATACCTTGCTGCGCACTATCGCCCGCGCCTGCAAGCCGCTCGGCGTACAGCTGTTGATTGCCCATTGTGGCGGGCTGAATGCCGCGCAAGCGGCGCGGCTGCGCCAGGAGGGCGCGCATTGGGTCACCGACTTCGCGCCCCAGCGCGCGGCATTGGCCAGAGCCTCGGCGGTCATCACCCATGCCGGGCTGAATACCGTGCTCGATGCGCTGGAGGCCGCCGTGCCGATGCTGGCACTGCCGATTGCCTTCGATCAGCCGGGTGTCGCCGCGCGTATCGAACATGCCGGCGTCGGCCTGCGTTTGCAGCCGCAACTGGCGAGCCCGGCGCGGATCAGTCGTGCGCTGGAGCAGCTGCTGAGCGATCCAGCGTTTCGCCGGCGCGCGGCACAGCTCGGGGCGGAAGTACGTCAGGCCGGCGGTGTGGTGCGTGCCGCCGACCTGATCGAGACGGCGCTCGGGACAGATGGGCAACGGCTGGAGGTGGCACGTGGCGCTTGATGCGGACCTGATCCTGGTTGGCGGCGGGCTGGCCAACGGCCTCTTGGCCCTGCGCCTGCGTCAGCAGCGACCCGATCTGCGCCTGCTGATCGTCGAGCAGGGCGACGTCCTGGGCGGCAATCACACCTGGTCGTTTCACCAGCACGATCTGACGCCGGCTCAGCAGCGTTGGCTGGAGCCCATGGTGGGCAAGCGCTGGCCCGGTTATGAAGTGATCTTTCCCGACCTGCAGCGCCGGCTGGGCAGCGGTTACGCGAGTATCTTCTCGGAGCGCTTTCACCAGTACCTGATGCCCGAACTGAGCGATGGCGTGCGTCTGCGCACCACCGTTGCAAGCGTGGAGCCACACAGGGTGCGTCTGGGCTCGGGGGACATCCTGCAGGCCGGCGCCGTGATCGATGGACGCGGCGTGCGCCGGACCGATCAGCTGGCCCTCGGCTTTCAGAAGTTTCTCGGCCAGGAACTGCGCCTGCAGCAGCCGCACGGCTTGCAGGAGCCGATCATCATGGACGCGAGCGTCGCGCAGCGCGACGGCTATCGCTTCGTCTATGTGCTGCCGCTCAGCATCGACAGTCTGCTGATCGAAGACACCTACTACGCCGACGGCGACGCGGTAGCGCCGGAGACACTGCGCGCCAATATCGAGCGCTACGCCGAGGGCCGCGGCTGGGCGATCCGCGAGGTGCTGCGCGAGGAGCAGGGCGTGCTGCCCATCGTGCTGTCCGGCGACATCGCAGCCTTCTGGGGCGAGGCGCGTGGCGTGCCGCAGACGGGGCTGTCCGCGGCGTTGTTCCATCCCACCACCGGCTACTCGCTGCCTGACGCGGTGCGTCTGGCCGATCACCTGATCGCGCTGGATCGCTGGGATGCCGCCAGCCTGTTCGAGGCGATCCGCGATTACTCGTTGGCGCAGTGGCGCCAGCGCGGTTTCTTCCGACTGCTCAATCGCATGCTGTTCATGGCCGGTCCGGCGGATCGCCGCTGGGCGGTGATGCAGCGTTTCTATCGCCTGCGCGAACCGCTGATCCAGCGTTTCTACGCGGCCAATCTGACCACCCGCGACCGCTTGCGCATCGTCTCGGGCAAGCCTCCTGTTCCGCTCGGCGAAGCGCTGCGCGCCATCGCCGCCCATGATCTGCATCGCAAGGATTACCGATGAACCAAGCTAAACGAGCGGTGGTAATCGGCGCCGGCTTCGGCGGGCTGGCGCTGGCCATCCGGCTGCAGCGTGCCGGCATCCAGACCACCCTGCTGGAGAAGCGCGACAAGCCGGGTGGCCGCGCCTACGTCTATCACGACCAGGGCTTCACCTTCGACGCCGGGCCGACGGTGATCACCGATCCGCCGGCACTGGAAGAACTCTTCAGCGGCGCCGGCAAGCGCATGGCCGACTACGTCGAGCTGCTGCCGGTCAGCCCCTTCTATCGGCTGTGCTGGGAGGACGGTTACAGCTTCGATTACGTCAACGATCAGGTCGAGCTGGACCGGCAGATCCACGCGCTAAACCCTCGTGACGTGGCCGGCTACCAGCGCTTTCTCGCCTATTCGCGGGCGGTGTACGAGGAGGGCTACGTCAAGCTCGGCACCGTGCCCTTCCTGTCGTTTCGCAGCATGATCGGCGTCGCCCCGCAGCTGACCAAGCTGCAGGCCTGGCGCAACGTGTACAGCATGGTGGCCAAGTTCGTGGAGAACGACCGGCTGCGCCAGGCGCTGTCCTTTCACTCGCTGCTGGTGGGCGGCAATCCGTTCGAGACCTCGTCCATCTATGCGCTGATCCACGCGCTGGAGCGCCAGGGTGGTGTCTGGTTTCCCCGTGGCGGCACCGGGGCGCTGGTGCAGGGCATGGTCCGGCTGTTCGAGGATCTGGGCGGCAAGCTGGAGCTGAACGCCGAGGTCGCGCGGATCGAGCTGGCGGGCGGGCGCGCGAAGGCCGTGATCACGGGTGACGGTCGCCGCTTCGACACCGATGCGGTGGCGTCCAACGCGGATGTGGTCAACACCTACAAGCAACTGCTCGGGCATGAGCAACGTGGTCGCGACGAGGCCAAACGGCTCTCCGGCAAGCGTTTCTCCATGTCGCTGTTCGTCATCCATTTCGGCCTCAAGCGCCGCCATGAGCACCTGCAGCACCACACGGTATGTTTCGGCCCGCGCTACCGCGAGCTGATCGATGAAATCTTCAAGCGCGAGACGCTGGCCGATGATTTCTCCCTCTACCTGCACGCGCCCTGCGTCACCGATCCCTCGCTGGCGCCGGAAGGCTGCGCCAGTCATTACGTGCTGGCGCCGGTGCCGCACCTGGGCACGGCGGATATCGACTGGGCGGAGGAGGGGCCGAAGTACCGCGATCGCATCTTCGAATACCTGGAGCGGCACTACATGCCGGGGCTGCGCGGCGATCTCGTCACCCACCGGATCTTCACGCCGCATGATTTCCGCGACGAGCTCAACGCCCATCTGGGCTCGGCGTTTTCGCTGGAGCCGATCCTTACCCAGAGCGCCTGGTTCCGCCCACACAACCGCGACGACGTGATCCCCAACCTCTATATCGTCGGCGCCGGCACTCACCCCGGTGCCGGCGTGCCGGGGGTCGTCGGTTCGGCCAAGGCCACCGCCGGGCTGATGCTGGAGGACTTCATGTTGAAGGAGCAGGCCGGATGAACGACCGGGTCATCGATCACTCCACTCAGGCGATCAATGTCGGCTCCAAGAGCTTCGCCGCGGCGGCGAAGCTGTTCGACGAGCGCACCCGCCAGAGTGCGGTGATGCTCTACGCCTGGTGCCGCCATTGCGACGACGTGATCGACGGTCAGACCCTCGGGCATGGCCAGGTCGAGGGCGATCGTTCCACCGGCGAAGCGCGATTGGCCGAGCTGGTCGATCTCACCGAGCGCGCCTATGCCGGCGAGCCGATGGCCGATCCGGCGTTCGCGGCCTTCCAGCAGGTGATCCAGCGTCACCGGATTCCCAAGGCCCATCCGCTGGAGCATCTGGCGGGTTTTCGCATGGATGTGCAGGGCTATCGCTACCAGACCCTCGACGACACCCTGCTGTATTGCTACCGGGTTGCCGGCGTGGTCGGCCTGATGATGGCGCGGGTGATGGGCGCCGAAGCGGAGCCGACGCTGGATCGCGCCTGTGATCTGGGCTTGGCCTTTCAGCTGACCAACATTGCCCGCGATATCGTCGAGGATGCGCAGATCGGCCGCGTCTACCTGCCGGCCGAGTGGCTGGCTGAAGTGGGCATTCCCGAAGATGAAATCGCACTGCCTGGGCATCGTGCCGCGTTGGCGACGCTGGCGGCGCGGCTGGTGGATCTGGCCGAGCCCTACTATCGCTCTGCGTCGCAGGGCCTGCGCGACCTGCCGCTGCGCTCGGCCTGGTCGATTGCCACGGCCCATGGCGTCTACCGGCAGATCGGCGTCGAGGTGAAGGCACGCGGCGCGGCGGCCTGGGATGCGCGGGTGTCGACCAGCAAAGGGCAGAAGCTGCAGTTTCTGCTGGGGGGTGGTGTGCTGGCGCTGGCCTCGCGGCGGATGCAGGTCAGGCCGCGTCCTGTCGATCTCTGGAGGCGTCCTCGCTAGATGCACCCTAGTGCTTGCGCAACGGCCCGTCGTGCAGCTCGCGCAGCTGGCGCTTGAGCACCGGCAGCGGTGGCGCGTAGAGAAAGCCGAATGACACGCAGCGCTCCTTGCCCTCGACCGCATGGTGCATGCGATGCGCCTGATACAGCCGTTTGAGGTAGCCGTTGCGCGGCACGTAGCGCAGCGGCCAGCGGTGGTGCACCAGGCCGTCGTGGGCGACGAAATAGAGAAAGCCGTAGGCCGTCATGCCAGCGCCGATCCATTCCAGCGGGTGATAACCGGCGGTACCCATGGCGATCAGCAGAATCGCCACGCCGGCGAACACCACCGCATACAGGTCGTTCTTCTCGAACCAGCCGCTGCGTGGCTCGTGGTGCGACTTGTGCCAGCCCCAACCCCAGCCATGCATCACGTACTTGTGCGCCCACCAGGCAAAGACTTCCATGCCGGCCAGGGTGGCCAGGAAGACGAGCGTGTTGGTCAGTGGGCTCATGGCGGCGTTCCGTGTGACGTGCGGTCGATTCTACGCCCCGTCGCAGCGGCCCAGGGCTCGCCGCGACGGACTGCGTAATGACTCAGGCCCGCCAGCCGGCCGCAAGTTCACGGGTCAGCTGGCCGGCCGGGATCTCCCGGCAGCCGCTGACGTTCTGCCCGGCCCACAGCGGCGTGCAGTGATCCAGGCCCTGCTTCTCGGTCTGGGCGCGCAACGCGCCAATGGCGTTGCCGGCCAGCGGGAAGGGCGGCACGCCTTCGGGCAGCGGACCCAGTTCGCGCATGATGCGGTTGACGATGCCGCGCGCCGGGCGCCCGCTGAACAGGGTGGTCAGCGCCGTATGTACCGCCTGCGGGCTCTTTAGCGCGGCGCGATGCAGCGCGTTGGTGCGACTCTCCGGGCACAGCAGGTAGGCGGTGCCCAGTTGCACACCAGCCGCGCCGAGGGTCTGCGCTGCAGCCACGCCCCCGGCATCGGCGATGCCGCCGGCGGCGACCACCGGCACGTTCAGCGCGGCGACCAGTTGCGGCAGCAGGGCAAAGGTGCCGAGCTGGGTGGTCAGGTCCTCGCTGAGAAAGATGCCGCGGTGGCCGCCGGCTTCCAGGCCCTGGGCAATCACCAGGTCGACGTCGTGCTGCTGCAGCCAGAGGCCTTCGGCGACCGTAGTCGCGCTGGAGGCGATCTTCGCCCCGGTGGCGCGGGCGCGTTGCAGCAGATCGGGCGCCGGCAGGCCGAAGTGGAAGCTGACCAGCGCCGGCTTGTGCCGCTCCAGCACCGCGGCCATTGCCGCATCGAACGGCTGGCGGGTGGCGCCGGTGGGAATGCTCGCCGGGTCGATGGCGAACTCGGCGAACATGGGTGCGAGCATCCGGTGCCAGGCGTCGAAGGCCGTCGGGTCGGCAGCCGGCGTCTGGTGGCAGAAGAAGTTGACGTTGTAGGGCCGGTCGGTCAGCGCCTCGATGGCGGTCAGTTCGGCGTCCAGCGCCTCGGCATTGAGCATGCCGGCCGGGATCGAACCCAGCCCGCCGGCCTCGCACACCGCCGCGGCCAGCAGGTGATTCTGCGCGCCGGCCATGGGCGCCTGGATGATCGGGTGCTCGATGCCGAAGAGATCGCGCAGGTCCATGAGGTCAGCTCCGTTCAGTCGTCGTGGGGCGCCACTGTAGCCCGTGTCGGTGGCCGGGGAAAACGACGCTGGTCATGCCGGACCTGCGCTGCGCAAGGCGGACGGGTAAACTGCGCGGCTCTCGAGGAGGATCAGATGAACTACCGCCACGCCTTCCACGCCGGCAACCACGCCGATGTGCTCAAACACCTGGTGCTGAGCCGGATATTCGCCCTGCTGTCGCGCAAGGAGGCGCCCTTCGCCTACCTCGACAGCCATGCCGGCGTCGGCCTCTACGACCTGGCCGGCGACCAGGCCAGCCGTACCGGCGAGTGGCTGCAGGGCATCGCCCGCATCTGGCAGGCGGAGCCGCACCCGGCGTTGCTCGATGACTACCTCGGCGTGATCCGCCAGCTCAACCCGGACGGCGCGCTTCGTTATTACCCGGGCTCGCCGGAACTGGCGCGGCAGCTGACCCGCGAGCAGGATCGGCTGCAGCTCAACGAGAAGCACCCCGAGGATGGCGCCCTGCTCAAGGACAACATGGCCGGCGACCGCCGCGTGGCCGTGCACCGGGGCGAGGGCTGGCATGTGCCGCGGGCGTTGATGCCGACGCAGGAAAAGCGCGTGGTACTGCTGATCGATCCGCCGTTCGAACAGGCCGACGAACTGAGCCGTTGCGTGACTGCAATGAAGGAAGCACTTGGCCGCATGCGCCAGACCATCGGCGTGATCTGGTATCCGATCAAGGACGAGCGCCAGCTCAAGCGCTTCTATCAGGACCTCGCGCGCAGCGGCGCACCGAAACTGCTGCGTGCCGAACTGTTCGTCCACCCGGCCGACGATGCCAGCCGCCTGAGCGGTTCGGGCCTGGCCATCGTCAACCCGCCGTGGGGGCTGGAGGACGAACTGCGTGCGCTGTTGCCGTGGCTGGCCGAGCAGCTGGCGCAGAGCCAGGGCAGCTGGCGCCTCGACTGGCTGATCGAAGAGGCTTGAGCATCGCCCCCGGTGGACCGCCACCCGGTGGATCGATAAAGCGCGATCCACCCTACGCTGCGTGATCAACCGTAGGGTGGATGTCGCTTTTCACATCCACCGTCACGGGTCCGCAGCCACACCATGCCTCAGAACAACCTGAGCGGCTCTTCCTGCAGCGCCGATATCTGTTCGCGCAGGATCAGCACCTGGTCGCCCCAGTAACGCTCGCTGCCGAACCAGGGAAAGCTCATCGGAAAGGCCGGATCGTCCCAGCGGCGGGCGAGCCAGGCGCTGTAGTGCATCAGCCGCAACGCGCGCAGTGCCTCGATCAGCGGCAGCTCGCGGGGGGCGAAATCGTGGAATTCGTTGTAGCCGTCCACCAGTTCGGCCAGCTGGCCGAGCCGCTCGTGGCGTTCGCCGGCGAGCATCATCCACAGGTCCTGGACACAAGGGCCCATGCGGCAGTCGTCGAGATCGACCAGATGAAAGGCGTCGTCGCGGGCGAGGATGTTGCCCGGGTGACAATCGCCATGCAGGCGGATCGGGGTGAAGTTGGTGCTGGCGAAGACGTCTTCGACCCGCTTGAGCAGGTCGCGCGCCACCGACTCGTAGGCAGGCAGCAGGCTTTTGGGCACGAAGTCACCGTCCAGCAAGCTGTTCAGCGAGTCGTGGCCGAAATTCTGTACGCCCAGGGTTTCGCGATGCTCGAACGGCCGGTTTGCACCGATCGCATGCATGCGTCCCAATAGCTGGCCGAGGCGATAGAGCTGGTCGAGATTGCCCGGCTCCGGCGCGCGACCGCCGCGGCGTGGAAAGAGCGCGAAGCGGAAACCGGCATGCTCGAAGAGCGTCGTGCCGTTACGCTGCAGCGGTGCCACCACCGGCACCTCGTGCTCAGCCAGCTCCAGGCTGAACTGGTGCTCCTCGAGAATCGCCTCGTTGCTCCAGCGGCCGGGGCGATAGAACTTGGCGATCAGTGGTGTTTCGTCTTCGATGCCCACCTGATAGACGCGGTTCTCGTAGCTGTTGAGCGCCAGCACGCGGGCATCGCTGAGATAACCGATGCTTTCCACGGCGTCGAGGACCAGGTCCGGCGTGAGTGTATCGAAGGGATGAGACATGACCGGCTCCGCAGGATAGACCGATCAGTGTATTGCACCCGGGCTTTTAAACAACCGCGCGTCCGCCGCGATCAGTTGCCCGGCTTGGGCGTGCGCGCCAGGCAATAGACGTCCACTCGCACCACACCCGCACGCTTGAGCAGTTGCGCCAGCGCTTCGGCGGTCGCACCGGTGGTCAGCACGTCGTCGATCAGCGCCAGATGGAGGCCCTCGATGTTGGCTGCGGGTGCGACGCGGAACGCCTGGCGCAGATTGCGCCGTCGCGTGGCAGCGTCCAGCTGCTGCTGCGGTGGCGTATCGACGATCCGCTCGAGCAGGCGCTCATCGACCGGCAGTTTCAGTGCGGCGGCCAGCCACTGCGCCAGCATCTGCGCCTGATTGAAGCCGCGCTGGCGCAGGCGTCGGCGGGCCAGCGGCACCGGCACGAGAAGATCAGGCTGCGGCAGCCCGTCGGTGAAGGCATGTTGCAGATGCAGTGCCAGGCGCTCGCCAAGCAGGCGGCCGAATGGCCAGCGCGCCTGATGCTTGAAGCGGGTGATCAGCGTGTCGACGGGAAAGGCGAAGCGCCAGGGCACTTCGACATGGTCGTAGCTCGGTGGCCGCTTCAGGCACTCGCCGCAGATCAGCCCCCGGGTCGGCAGCGGCACGGCGCAGACTGCGCACTGGCCATCGAGCCAGGGCAGTTCCGCTTCGCACGGGATACACAGTGGATGGCCTTCGCAAGGCTCATCGCACAATAAACATTGCTGTTTATTAATTGACCAGTTGTAAACCATGATTCCTTTCCTGGTTGACAGCGTTTCGAGCTTGGCTAACCATTCCGCATCCGTGCCAGGCCGCCGAGCCGCTATTAATTACAAGGAATGCCCATGAGCGCCACCTCCGCTTCCGTTACCCGCCACGATTGGACTCTTGCCGAGGTCAAGGCGCTCTTCGAGCAACCCTTCAACGACCTGCTGTTCCAGGCGCAGACCGTGCACCGTCAGCACTTCGATGCCAACCGCGTGCAGGTTTCCACGCTGCTCTCGATCAAGACCGGCGCCTGCCCGGAAGACTGCAAGTACTGCCCGCAATCCGGGCACTACAACACCGGCCTCGATAAAGAGAAGCTGATGGAAGTGCAGAAGGTGCTGGAGGCGGCGGCCGAAGCCAAGGCCATCGGCTCGACGCGTTTCTGCATGGGTGCGGCGTGGAAGCATCCGTCGGCCAAGGACATGCCCTACGTGCTGAAGATGGTCGAAGGGGTCAAGGCCATGGGCCTGGAAACCTGCATGACCCTCGGCAAGCTCGATCAGGAGCAGACCAAGGCGCTGGCGGCGGCGGGGCTGGACTATTACAACCACAACCTCGACACCTCGCCGGAGTACTACGGCAACATCATCACCACCCGCACCTACGGTGAGCGTCTGGAGACGCTGAGCTACGTGCGCGAGGCGGGCATGAAGATCTGCTCCGGCGGCATTCTCGGCATGGGCGAGTCGCTGGACGATCGCGCCGGCCTGCTGATCCAGCTGGCCAACCTGCCGGAGCACCCGGAATCGGTGCCGATCAACATGTTGGTCAAGGTCAAGGGCACGCCGCTGGCCGAGGAACAGGACGTCGATCCGTTCGACTTCATCCGCATGCTCGCCGTGGCGCGGATCATGATGCCGAAATCCCATGTGCGGCTGTCCGCCGGTCGCGAGCAGATGAACGAGCAGATGCAGGCCCTGGCCTTCTTCGCCGGCGCCAACTCGATCTTCTATGGTGAAAAACTGCTCACCACCGCCAACCCGCAGGCGGACAAGGACATGCAGCTGTTCGCGCGCCTGGGCATCAAGCCGGAAGAGCGCCACGAGCACGCCGACGAAGTTCACCAGGCGGCCATCGAGCAGGCGCTGATCGAGCAGCGCGACAGCAAGCTGTTCTACAACGCCGCTTCAGCCTGATGATTCGTTTCGGTGGATGGAGGCGCCAACTGCGCCCCGATTCCCCCGACACTTAACGCGACTCTTCGTAAGGTGGATAACCCGCTTGCGGTTATCCACCATTCGCCGGTATCCGAGTCCATGACTTTCGATCTCTCCGCCCGTCTTGCCGAGCGCCGCGCGGCCCATCTCTATCGTCAACGCCCGTTGCTGGAAACGCCGCAGCAGCCGGAAGTGATGGTCGATGGGCAGCGGCTGCTGGCGTTCTGCTCCAACGACTACCTGGGACTGGCCAGCCATCCCGAGGTGATCGCAGCCATGCACCAGGGCGCCGCGAAGTGGGGCGTGGGCGGCGGCGCCTCGCATCTGGTGATCGGCCACAGCACGCCGCATCACCAGCTCGAAGAAGCCCTCGCCGAATTCACCGGCCGCCCGCGTGCCCTGCTGTTTTCCACCGGCTACATGGCGAATCTGGCCGCGGTGACGGCGCTGGTCGGGCAGGGCGATACGGTGCTGCAGGATCGCCTCAATCACGCTTCCCTGCTCGACGCCGGTCTGCTCTCCGGCGCGCGTTTCTCGCGCTACCTGCACAACGACGCCGAGAGCCTCGGCAAGCGCCTGGAGAAGGCCAGCGGCAATACCCTGGTGGTGACCGATGGCGTATTCAGCATGGACGGCGATCTCGCCGACCTGCCGGCGATCTGCGCCACGGCCAAGCAGCGTGGCGCCTGGGTGATGGTCGACGATGCCCATGGCTTCGGTCCGCTGGGCGCGACGGGCGGCGGCATCGTCGAGCACTTCGGTCTGAGCATGGACGACGTCCCGGTGCTGGTCGGCACCCTCGGCAAGGCGTTCGGCACCGCGGGTGCCTTTGTCGCCGGTAGCGAGGCGCTGATCGAAACGCTGATCCAGTTCGCCCGGCCCTACATCTACACCACCAGCCAGCCGCCGGCGGTGGCCTGTGCCACACTCAAAAGCTTGGAGCTGCTGCGCAGCGAAGGCTGGCGCCGAGAGCATCTGAACCGGTTGGTCGTGCGTTTCCGCGAGGGCGCGCAGCAGATCGGGCTGACGCTGATGGACAGCCCGACGCCGATCCAGCCGGTGCTGGTGGGCAGCAGCGAACGGGCGTTAAGGCTGTCGGCATTGCTGCGCGAACGCGGCATCCTGGTCGGCGCCATTCGCCCGCCGACCGTTCCGGCCGGCAGCGCACGGTTGCGGATCACCTTCACCGCAAGCCACAGCGATGCGCAGCTCGGGCGCCTGTTGGAGGCGCTGGCCGAGTGCTGGGCCTTGTTGCCCAAGGAGAGCGACGATGCGTGATCGACTGATTCTTCTGCCAGGCTGGGCGTTCGGCCCGGCTGCTCTGGAGCCCCTGGCCGAGCTGTTGCGTGATCGTGAGCCGCGGCTGCAGGTCGACATTGTCCCGCTGCCGGCGCTGGAGCGACCAGCTGCCTGGCTCGACGAGCTGGATGCACGGCTGCCCGTCGACAGCTGGATAGCGGGCTGGTCCCTGGGCGGAATGCTGGCCACGCAGCTGGCAGCGCGCCGTGGCGACAACTGCCCTGGGCTGATCACCATCTGTAGCAACCCCTGCTTCCGCAGCCGCGACGACTGGCCGACGGCCATGCCAGCCGAAGTCTTCGATGCCTTCGATGCGGCATTCCAGATGGGACCGGAGGACACGCTCAAACGCTTCAGTTTGCTCTGCAGCCGCGGTGCGTACGATCCGCGCACGCTTGCCCGGCAGTTGCAGGTCAGCCTGCTCGACCAGCCTGTGGCCGTCGCGGCCGCCGGTTTGCGCCTGCTTGCCGATCTGGATGGACGCGAGTCGCTGCAGCGTTACGTTGGGCCGCAGCTACACCTGTTCGCGGGCAGCGATGCGCTGGTCCCTGCGGCTGCCGCGGAGGCGCTGCTGGCCTGTCTGCCGGATGTGGAAGTCGATGTGCTGGCCAGTGCCAGCCACGGCCTGCCGCTGGAGCGCGCCGACGACGTGGCGACCGCCATGCTGGCGTTCATGGGTGAGGGCGAGGATGACTGACGCCGCCCTGCTGCCCGACAAGCGCCAGGTCGCCGCGTCCTTTTCCCGCGCCGCGGCGACCTATGACAGTGTTGCTGCCCTGCAGCGGCAGGTGGGCAGCCAGCTGTTGGCGCGTCTGCCGGCCGCTGCAGAGCCGTTAAGCTGGCTGGATCTTGGCAGCGGTACCGGCCACTTCTCGCGCGCACTGGCAGCGAATTTTCCGCGCGCCGAAGGCATTGCGCTGGATATCGCCGAAGGCATGCTGCGTCACGCCCGGCCGCAGGGCGGTGCGCTGCACTTCGTGGCGGGCGATGCGGAGCGTCTGCCGTTGCGTGATGGCAGCGTCGATCTGATCTATTCCAGCCTGGCTCTGCAATGGTGCGAAGACTTCGCCTGCGTACTGCGTGAAGCGCGGCGGGTCTTGCGCTCTGGCGGCACCCTGGCCTTCAGCAGCCTGTGCACGGGCACGCTGCAGGAGTTGCGCGACGCCTGGCAGATGGTGGACGGCTTTGCCCACGTCAACCGTTTCCGCTCGCTGGCTACCTATCAGGCGCTATGCCGCGACAGCGGTATGGCCCTGGTGAGCCTGGATGTACGGCCGGAGGTTCTGCATTTCCCTGAGCTACGCCAGCTGACCGGTGAGCTCAAGGCGCTCGGCGCACACAACCTCAACCCCGGACGCCCCGGCGGGCTGACCGGGCGTGCCCGCATCCGTGCACTGATCGATGCCTATGAAGGTTTCCGTCAGCCCGCGGGCCTGCCGGCCACCTATCAGGTGGTCTATGGCGTTCTGCGCAAGGACTCGTGATATGGCCCACTCTTTCTTCATCGCCGGCACCGATACCGACGTGGGCAAGACCACCATCGCCGCCGGTCTGCTGCATGCCGCCCGCGCGCAGGGGATGTCCACTGCGGCGATCAAGCCGGTCGCCTCCGGCTGCGAGCTGACCGGGTACGGCCTGCGCAACAGCGATGCGCTGGCGCTGCTGGCCGAGTGCAACCCGGCGCTGGACTATGCGACGGTCAACCCGTTCGCCTTCGCACCGGCCATCGCCCCGCATATCGCCGCGCGCGAAGCCGGTGTCGAGCTGAGCGCCGAGCGCCTCGTTCAGGTGATACGGCCGGTGTTGGCGCGGCAGGCCGATTTCACCCTGGTGGAAGGTGCAGGGGGCTGGCGCGTGCCGCTCAATGCGCGGGAAAGTCTTTCGGCGGTTGTGCAGGCACTGGGCTTGCCGGTGATCCTCGTGGTCGGCGTGCGGCTGGGGTGCATCAATCACGCGGTGCTCAGTGCCGAGGTGATTGCCCGCGATGGTCTGAGGCTGGCTGGCTGGGTGGCCAACATCGTCGATCCGGCGACCTCGCGGCTGGAGGAGAATCTGGCGACGCTGGCCGAGCTGCTGCCAGCACCCTGTCTCGGCCGTGTGCCGCGCCTCGACCAGCCAGCTGCGCAGCAGGTCGCCCTCCATCTGTCGCTCGGTGCCCTGCAACTGCCTAGCGGTCGAGGTTCCACGAAATAGCGCCTTGCCGGCGCAACCGGCATCTGCTTGAATGCTGGCAACCTGATAGCGCGTGGAGCGAACCATGCAGATCACCAACAGCCTCATGGGCGCCGGACTGAGTGCCTTCCAGAACGGTCAGCAGCGCGTCGAGCAGGCCGCATCCGGCATTGCCTCGGCCAGTGCGCCCGCCCTGGGCAACTCTCAGGCCGTCGCCGAAATCACCGAGCAGCTGATTCAGCTGAAAGTCGGTGAGCACAGCGCCAAGCTCGGCGCCCGCATGATCCAGAGCGCCGATGAAGTGCTCGGTACGCTGATCGACACCCAGGCCTGATCGTCCGGCCTGGTTCCACAACGTTCGCACGCTTTCCGTTGCCGCCCCTCGGCGCCCGCCAGTCGATCTTTCCGTCCGCTCCATTGCGTCGCGCGCCCGCCTGCCGCATTTGCAACAGCTCGTTTCACTACCCTCCGCCCGGCCATCAATGTTCCGCTCAGGTGCTACACCTGACAGGCGGAGCGATGGCTTCTGGCTATGCAACGCCGGCGTGTTCCTTCGCTTGACATCGCACAGGTCGAAACGTATGTTTCAAACGCCTGTTTGACCTGCCGGGGCGATGCCGGATGGTCCAATTCATAATCAAGCGTGGCTGATCATCAGTCACCTGAACCAAGAACCTACCGCTGAGGTTTACGCTATGCCTGACTACAAGGCCCCCTTGCGCGATATCCGCTTTGTACGTGACGAACTGCTCGGCTACGAAGCGCACTATCAGAGCCTTCCGGGTTGTGAAGACGCCACCCCGGACATGGTCAACGCCATTCTCGAAGAAGGCGCCAAGTTCTGTGAGCAGGTCATCGCCCCTCTGAATCGTGTGGGTGACATTGAGGGCTGTACCTGGAGCGAAAGCGGCGTGAAGACGCCTGCCGGCTTCAAAGAGGCCTATCAGCAGTTCGTCGAGGGCGGCTGGCCGAGCCTGGCCCATGACGTCGAGCACGGCGGCCAGGGCCTGCCGGAGTCGCTGGGCATGGCGATCAGCGAAATGATCGGCGAAGCCAACTGGTCCTGGGGCATGTATCCCGGCCTGTCCCATGGCGCGATGAATACCCTGCATGAGCACGGCACTCCTGAGCAGCAGCAGGCTTACCTGACCAAGCTGGTATCCGGCCAGTGGACCGGCACCATGTGCCTGACCGAACCGCATTGCGGCACCGATCTGGGCATGTTGCGCACCAAGGCCGAGCCTCAGGCCGATGGCACCTACAAGGTCACCGGTACCAAGATCTTCATCTCCGCAGGTGAGCACGACATGGCCGAGAACATCGTCCATATCGTCCTTGCCCGTCTGCCCGATGCGCCGGAAGGTACCAAGGGTATTTCGCTGTTCATCGTGCCGAAGTTCCTGCCTAACGCCGAAGGCGAAGTGGGTGAGCGCAACGGTGTCTCCTGCGGTTCCATCGAGCACAAGATGGGTATCCACGGTAACGCCACCTGCGTGATGAACTTCGACGGCGCCACCGGCTTCCTGATCGGCCCGCCGAACAAGGGCCTGAACTGCATGTTCACCTTCATGAACACGGCGCGTCTGGGCACCGCTCTGCAGGGCCTGGCCCATGCCGAGATCGGCTTCCAGGGCGGTATCGCCTATGCCCGTGAGCGCCTGCAGATGCGTTCGCTGACCGGGCCGAAGGCGCCGGAAAAGGCCGCCGACCCGATCATCGTGCACCCCGATGTGCGCCGTATGCTGCTGACCATGAAGGCCTTCGCCGAAGGCAACCGCGCCATGCTCTACTTCGCTGCCAAGCAGGTCGACGTGATGCAGCGCAGCCAGGACGAAGAGCAGCGCAAGGCCGCTGACGCCATGCTGGCTTTCCTCACCCCGATCGCCAAGGCGTTCATGACCGAAGTCGGTTTTGAAGCGGCCAACCACGGCGTGCAGATATACGGTGGCCACGGCTTCATCGCCGAGTGGGGCATGGAGCAGAACGTGCGTGACAGCCGTATCTCCTGCCTCTACGAAGGTACTACCGGCATCCAGGCGCTGGACCTGCTGGGCCGCAAGGTGCTGATGACCCAGGGCGAAGCGCTCAAGGGCTTCACCAAGATCGTGCACAAGTTCTGCCAGGCCAACGAAGGCAACGATACCGTCAAGGAATTCGTCGAGCCGCTGGCCAAGCTGAACAAGGAGTGGGGCGAGCTGACCATGAAGGTCGGTATGGCCGCAATGAAGAACCGCGAGGAAGTCGGTGCTGCTTCGGTGGACTACCTGATGTACTCCGGCTACGCCTGCCTCGCCTACTTCTGGGCCGACATGGCGCGCGTTGCCGCGGAGAAGCTGGCCGCCGGCACCGAGGAAGAAGGTTTCTACAAGGCCAAGCTGCAGACTGCGCGCTTCTACTTCGCTCGCATCCTGCCGCGTACCCGCACTCACGTGGAAGCCATGCTGTCCGGCGCGGATAATCTGATGGACATGGCCGAAGCGGATTTCGCGCTTGGCTATTGATGGTGTGAGGCTGTAAACGAAGCCGCTGCTCTGCAGCGGCTTTTTTTTGCTCGTCGGCCACGTATTTGCGCCTTCTAACCAGCAATTGGCTGCATGTTCGTGTGTGTAGAGGCACAATGCCTGCTTTTCTTGTGGGTTGCCGGAGCCTTTGTGTCGCGTGCCGTCTCGCCTCGTTTCAATCACTTCGTAGCGCCGCTAGCCTTGCTGGTCGGTGGTGAGGTCATTGCACGCCAGGTATCGCTCAACGAGTTCTTCACTTCGCTTTATAACGTCCTGCCGACCGTGCTGCTCTTGCTCGGTGGTGCGCTTTGCTTGATGTACGGTCGCATCCGGGAGTGCTTCCTGCTGCTCTGCGTGTATCTCGTCTATTTCCTGCTCGACACGCATGCTGACCATTACCGCGATCATGGCAGGCTGTTGGATGACGCAGCCCTGACATTCCATCTGTGCAGCCTGCTGCTGCCATTGCTTTATGGCCTGTTCGGGGTATGGCGCGAGCGCAGCCATCTCGCCCAGGAAGGCTTGGCGCGTGCGGCGGTACTCTTTGCCGTCGGTATCGTGGCCCTGGCATTGGCGAGGCGATTTCCGGATGCGCTGCATGCCTGGCTGGTGGTGATCCGTTGGCCGGCCCTGCAGGCCGACTGGCTACAACTCATCCAGCTGGCGTATCCGGCTTTTCTTGCCGCGCTGGTGTTGTTGACGGTGCAGTACCTGCGTCAGCCGAGGCCCTCCCATGCTGCGCAGCTCGTCGGGCTGGCTGGCGTGCTGCTGTTGCTCCCGCAAACCTTCAGCCGCGGCGCGGCGTTGAATGTTCTGAGCAGCCACGTGTTGTTGATGCTGGTAGCGGCGATCGCCCATGAGGCCTATCTCATGGCCTTCCGTGACGAGCTGACCGGCTTGCCCGGACGTCGCGCATTGAACGAGAGGCTACAGCGCCTGGGTCGCCAGTACGTAGTGGCCATGGCGGATGTGGATCATTTCAAGCGCTTCAACGATACCCATGGGCATGACGTCGGCGATCAGGTTCTGAAGATGGTGGCCAGCCGACTGCGCAAGATAGGCGGTGGCGGACGCGCCTATCGTTATGGCGGCGAGGAGTTCACCCTGGTGTTTCCCGGCCGCAGCGTCGAAGAGTGCCTGCCGCATCTCGAGGCGGTACGCCAGTCCGTGGAGAGCTATGCGCTGCAGTTGCGCGACGCGAGCAGCCGCCCGAAGGATGACCGTCAGGGTCGCATGGCGCGAGGCAAGACGTCGGCGACGCAGGTATCGGTGACCATCAGCATCGGTGTGGCCGAGCGGCAGGGCGAGCAGCGCGTCCCGGGCGAAGTCATCAAGGCGGCCGACCAAGCTCTCTACAGCGCCAAGAAGGCCGGTCGAAACTGCGTGCGCGTACATGGCAGCGGGCGCGGCGCGGTGCGCATGAACGGGCATTCGCATTAAGCTTGAGAGGTGCTTATTGTGACCATTAAAAACCATTCGGTCACAAAAAGACGCTTAATCCTGTCTTCGTTATTCGGTTAGACTCGCTGGAAACGGCCCTCAGTGCCGCAACCCAGTGTCTTGCGAGGAACCTTGCCATGGCTGACTACCAAGCGCCGCTGCGCGACATGCGTTTTGTCCTGAATGAAGTCTTCGACGCGCCGAAGCTCTGGCAGACGCTGCCAGCGCTCGCCGAGGTGGTCGATGCCGAGACGGCCGACGCCATCCTCGAGGAGGCAGGCAAGATCACCGCCAACAGCATCGCGCCGCTCAACCGCAGCGGCGATGAAGAAGGTTGCCGTTGGGACGCCGGGGCGGTTTCGACGCCCGCCGGCTACCGCGAGGCTTATCAGTTGTATGCCGAGGGTGGCTGGGTCGGCGTCGGTGGTGATCCGGCATTCGGTGGCATGGGTATGCCCAAGGTGATCTCGGCGCAGGTGGAGGAGATGATGAACTCTGCCAGCCTGGCGTTCGGTCTGTATCCGATGCTGACCTCCGGTGCCTGCCTGTCGATCTACGCCCATGCCAGCGAAGAGCTGAAACAGAAGTACCTGCCGAACATGTATGCCGGTGTATGGTCCGGCTCGATGTGTCTGACCGAGCCTCATGCCGGCACGGATCTGGGCATCATTCGCACGAAGGCAGAACCCCAGGCAGACGGTTCCTACAAGGTCAGCGGAACCAAGATCTTCATTACCGGCGGCGAGCATGATCTGACCGAAAACATCATCCATCTGGTGCTCGCCAAGCTGCCGGATGCGCCGGCCGGTTCCCGCGGGATCTCCCTGTTCCTTGTGCCCAAGGTGCTGGTCAACGAAGACGGTACGCTGGGCGAGCGCAACTCGCTGTCGTGCGGCTCCATCGAGCACAAGATGGGCATTCAGGCGTCGGCTACCTGCGTGATGAACTTCGATGGCGCCACCGGCTGGATGGTCGGCGAGCCGAACAAGGGCCTGGCGGCGATGTTCACCATGATGAACTACGAGCGCCTGGGCGTCGGCATTCAGGGCCTGGCGACTGGCGAACGTTCCTATCAGAGCGCAATCGAGTACGCCCGTGATCGTATCCAGAGTCGCGCACCGACCGGGCCTGTCGCTCAGGACAAGGCTGCCGATCCGATCATCGTGCATCCCGACGTGCGTCGCATGCTGCTGACCATGAAGGCACTGAACGAGGGTGGCCGGGCATTCTCCAGCTACGTCGCGCTGCAGCTCGACATTGCCAAGTTCAGCGATGACGACGAGGCCCGGCAGCGCGCCGAGGCGCATGTCGCACTGCTGACGCCCGTTGCCAAGGCCTTTCTCACGGATATGGGGCTGGAAACCACCGTACATGGTCAGCAGATATTCGGCGGTCACGGCTTCATCCGTGAATGGGGGCAGGAGCAGCTGGTGCGCGACTGTCGCATTACGCAGATCTACGAAGGTACCAATGGCATCCAGGCGCTGGATCTGGTCGGTCGCAAGATCGTCGGCAGCGGCGGCACCATGTACCAGGCTTTTGTCGACGAGATCCGCGCATTCATCGCCGATGCGGGGCCCGAGCTGAAAGAGTTTGCCGAGCCGCTCAAGGGCGCCCTGGACAACCTGGACGAGCTGACTGCGTGGGTCATCGATCAGGCCAAGGCCAATCCGAACGAAATCGGCGCCGCCTCGGTGGAGTACCTGCATGTGTTCGGCTATACCGCCTACGCCTACATGTGGGCGCGCATGGCCGCTGTTGCGTTTGCCAAGCGGGCGGAAGGCGATTTCTACCAGAGCAAGCTCGGTACTGCGCGTTTCTATTTCGCGCGGCTGCTGCCGCGGATCCATTCGCTGAGCGCTTCGGTCAAGGCGGGTAGCGAGTCGCTGTACCTGCTCGACGCTGCTCAATTCTGAGAAGCTGCGGCTTAATCTAAAGGCAATATGAAATTATTTGGCCATGACGTGGAACGATTAAGCCGGCCCTTCGGTCATAAAAACCGCGCAATGTAAGCTTCGACTTACAGCTCTGTGTCATGGATGACGCGATGTAGGAAAAGGCTTACAAGGCGTGATGCACAATGGCTACTACAGGTCCGCGAGGGCAGGCAGTAATCTACTGCATAGGGACGTGGCGCATGGAAAGCGCGAATCAACAATACGGACCACTCAGGGAGCGGCGCCAGGATGGCGCGCGATCATGGATGTCAGGATTCAGTCTGCAGAGCCCCGCTTCGGCGGGGTTTTTCTTTTCTGCTTAGTTCTCCGCTTCAATCCCGTGCATTCAGGCTGACATTGACGCTTCGGACTTAACCCTTTCGCCTTATTTGCCTCAGTCCGGCATGCAGACACCTGTGCCGCCCAGCCCGCAATAGCCACCCGGATTTTTAGCCAGATACTGCTGGTGGTAAGCCTCCGCATAGTAGAACGTCGGTGCGTCGGCTATCTCCGTAGTGATTGCCGGAAACCCAGCATCGCTCAGACGCTGCTGAAAACGCTCCCGGCTGGCCTCCGCCTCGCTGCGCTGCTGCGCGTCCGTGCAATAGATCGCCGAGCGGTACTGGCTGCCGATATCGTTGCCTTGGCGCATCCCCTGGGTTGGGTTGTGCGCCTCCCAGAACGTGCGCAGCAAGGTGGCGTAATCGATCTGCCGAGGATCGAAAACCACCAGCACCACCTCCGTATGGCCTGTCAGGCCGGAACAGACTTCGTCGTAGGTCGGGTTCGGTGTCAAGCCGCCGGAGTAGCCTACGGCTGTGGTCCACACACCCGGTAACTCCCAGAAGCGGCGCTCTGCTCCCCAAAAGCACCCCATGGCGAATATGGCCTGGGATAAGCCGGCCGGAAAGGGCGGCTGCAAAGGGTTGCCGTTCACATAATGGGCCGGTGGTACCGGTACGGCCGTCGAGCGGCCGGGCAGCGCCTGCTCGGCAGTTGGCAGTGCCTGTTTGTTGACCAGTATCTGCGAGCGTAGCGACATGGTTGCCTCGGACGAAATGGGGGCGGACAGCTAGGCTACAAAAGCGGGCGTAACAGTGAAAGCTTGATGGTGACCGCGCGTCGCCGATCCTGGCGAAAGTGGTTGTCGGCGCTTAGCGCCAATGGGGATAGCGGCGCAAGGCGTCGCTCAGGATGTTGCCGGGAATCGGTTTGTCGAAGAGGTAGCCCTGGCCGATATCGCAGCGATGATGGCGGAGGAACTTCAATTGCTCGGCTGTCTCGATACCTTCGGCGACCACCTTCAGGTGCAGTTTGCGCGCCATGGCAATCACCGCGGACGTGATCTCCATGTCGTCCTGGTTATCGGGGATGTCCTTGATAAAGCTGCGATCGATCTTGATCACGTCAATGGGGAATTTCTTCAGGTAACTGAGCGAGGAATATCCCGTGCCGAAGTCATCCATGGCTAAGGTCAGCCCCAGTGCTTTCAAGCCGATCAGCTGCTGCCGGGTTTCTTCGGTTGCGTCGAGCAGCAGGCTTTCGGTCAGCTCCAGTTCAAGCTGGCCCGGAGGAAGCTGCTCTTCCAGAAGAATGGCGGCAATCGAGCCAAGCAGATCCGGATCGGAGAATTGCTTGGGAGACAGGTTGATTGCGATCTGTGGTTTGCCATGGCCCAGTGCCGACAGTCTGACGCCCATGCGGCATGCCTCGCGCAGGACCCATTTGCCGATAGGGATGATCAGACCCGTCTCTTCGGCGACACTGATGAACTGGTCCGGGCGGATCATCCCTTTCTCCGGATGGTTCCAGCGCAACAGCGCCTCCAGTCCCTGCAGCTGTCCGCTACGCAGGCAAAGCTTCGGCTGATAGAAGACTTCAAGCTCGTTCTGGGTGAGTGCGCGGCGCAGGTTGTTCTCGACGAACAGCTTGTAGTTGGCCTCGGCATGCAGGGCCTCGGTAAAGATCTGCACCTGATTCTTGCCGTTGGCCTTGGCCTTGTGCAGCGCTTGCCCCGCATGCTTCATCAGTGTTTCCGGATCACGTCCGTGTTGCGGCGAGCAGGCCAGACCCAGCGACGCGCTGACGCTGATCAGCTGCTTGTCGACGAACAGTGGCTTGTCGAGGACGCGCAGAACCTGATCGGCCAGCCGCAGTCCCTCATCCAGCTCCATGTCGTCGAACAGCAGGGCGAACTCGTTGCTGGCGAAACGTGCCAGCACGCTCTGCTGACTGAGGCCGTTGCGCAGTCGGCGCGCCAGGCTGGTAAGCAGCTTGTCGCCGGTCTGGTGACCGAGGCTGTCGTTGATTCGCTTGAAGTTGTCGATATCCACCAGCAGCAGGCAGAGCCGAGGCTCGGCACCTGCAGCAAAGCGTTCCTCGAGGCTACGGATGAAATATGGCCGGTTGCCGAGGTTGGTCAGGTTATCGGTATAGGCCAGTCGCTCAATATGCTGATGGGCCAGCTTGCTGCGGGTGATGTCTTCGTAGATGCCGATGTAATGAGTCAGCACGCCTTCGTCGTTGAACACCTTGGAGATCGAGAGCTGGCCCCAATAGGGCTCCAGATTCTTGCGACGGGAGCGGAACTCGCCCTGCCAGCTGTTGCTGTGGGCGAGTACCGATGAGGTATCGAACAACAGCTCGCTGAGATTTTCCAGGGCTTTGAGGTCGGTCAGGCGCTGGCCGCGCACCTCGGTCGCGGAGAACTGGCTGATGCTGGTGAAGGCCGGATTGACGTACTCCACGCGACCGTCACGGTCGACCAGGATGAAGGCGCTCGCGCTCTGTTCCACGGCGCGCTGGAACAGGCCAAGCATATGGGTCGCGCTGAGGCGCTGCTGGTTGGCCAGCACTTGCGCGTACTGGTCGGCCAGTTCTCCGGCGAAGGCGACCTCGTCAGCTTGCCATGCCCTCGGCTGACCGGCGTGCTGCAGGCTCAACACGCCAATCACCTCACCACCGACCCGGATGCTGGCATCGAGGATCGAGCGAATGCCTTGCGGACGATGGAGCTGCTCGCCTAATGCACTGGTTCGATGGTCCTGCGACACGTCCTGCGCATCGACGGCCCGTCCGCTCTGCAGAGCTTGCAGATAGCGCGGGAAGGGTGCCAGATCCACTTCCGGCAGCGTTTCATAGTTGTCGCTGCCGAGCCTGTAGCAAGCAATCGGCTCGAGGCGGGTGCCGTTCAGGTGCCAGATGGTTGCGCGGTCGACGTCATAGACTTCACAGGCGGCCTGCGTGATCAGTTGCGCTGCTTCCTGCTGTGGATTGGCGGAGCTGTACCGGTGTCGCGCCAGTTTAACGATAAGTCCCTGCTGCGTACGTGAGCGCAGCATGTGTTCGATGTGTTCGTCCTGCGTATGCTGGTGCTGCTGCAGCGAGGTGCGTAGACGGGCGTTCTGGGATCGGAGGTCTTGATCCGACTCTGGCCTTCGGCCCGCCATCAGATAGCCCCGCAGCAATTCACGACCGTACTGCTGGCAGACTTCGCCCAGTTCGGTGATATCCAGCACTCCGTCAGGTGTGTGAAGCCGGTAATTGACGGAGTAATGGTTGCGCGCGCTCAGCTGCTGCTGGATATCTTCATGCAGCTGAAGGCGGGCGCTGGGCTCCATCAGGCTGGCGTAAGGAGCGTCGATCAGTGAGCACAGGTCGCCGGCAGATACGCCGAGCAGGCGCTCACAGGCCGGGTCGAGAAAAAGCAGCGTCCAGCTGGACTCGTTCAGCCGCTCGAAACGCAGCATGCCGAGCCGCGAAGGCACTGGCAACTGCGTCACAACCTCGGTCGCCAGGCGGCTGGCGGCATCGGTATGTATTTTCATCGAGCGGTTGGCTTCCAGTATGCTCCACGGAGTCGGGCTGGCTCGGGCTCCAGGCACCGTTCCAGCGAAGGACGATGGCTAAATAATATTAATTTCGGCAAGGGTGCATCATGCGACAGGGACTGACAAGTCGACTTGCAAAGTTAGTGATGGTCTCGGTTTTCTGCGCGATCGGCACACCATTGATGGCGGCTGAGCCAATCGAATTCGGTTCTGACGAATCGACCCGTTACCTGACCGAACTGAAGAAGCTTTATCTCACCTCGAGCGATCGTACGGCGCTGCTGACGCACAGCAATAGCCTGTTGGATACCTACGCATTGCGTGCCGGTTACCAGGTCGGGCAGACCAACCCCCAGGATTTTCTCTACGAGCTGAGCGTCACCGCGCCGGGCGAATTGCGCATCCGTGAGGAGGTGCGTGGCAGCAGCGGCGGCGTAGCCGTTCGCAATCGCAGCCTGTCGGTGTTCGGTCTCGATCCCTACCTGCAATACCAGTGTCCTCCTCAGGGCGCCAGTTGCATCATCAACAGCCCGGTCGACGGTCTGCCGTTGGTGGTCATCCTGCGCGATCCCAAGGGCGCCGAAGAGCTCGCCAAGGCATTGTCATTTCTGATCCGTAACCTGCAAAAGGGCTGACAGAAGGGCACCATTTCTCTTGCGCGGACGGGATTCCGCTACGGTGGAAAACAAGAACGCCGCATCTTCGTGAGAGGACGCGGCGTTCTTGTTTGGGTGCAGCCGTTTACAGCAGCATCGTACGAATATCCGCCAGCAGCTCGGATAGGCGCTTGGTGAAGCGCGCCGCCGCCGCACCGTTGATGACGCGGTGGTCATAGGATAGCGACAGCGGCAGCATCAGACGTGGCTGGAAGGCCTTGCCATCCCACACCGGCTGCATGGCCGCCTTGGAGACGCCGAGGATCGCCACTTCCGGCGCATTGACGATCGGCGTGAAGCCGGTGCCGCCGATGTGGCCGAGGCTGGAGATCGTGAAGCACGCGCCCTGCATCGCATCCGGAGAAAGCTTCTTGGTGCGGGCCTTCTCCGCCAGCTCCGCAGCCTCGCCAGCCAGTTGCAGCAGACTCTTCTGGTCGACGTTGCGAATCACCGGGACCATCAGGCCATCCGGCGTGTCGACGGCGAACCCTACGTGCACATACTTCTTGCGGATCAGCGCCTTGCCGCTCGGGGCCAGCGAACTGTTGAAGTCCGGCAGTTCCTTGAGCAGGTGCGCGCACGCCTTGAGCAACAGCGGCAGCACGGTGAGCTTGACCCCAGCCTTCTCGGCGATCGCCTTCTGCGCAACGCGGAAAGCTTCCAGCTCGGTAATGTCGGCCGACTCGAACTGGGTCACGTGCGGTACGTTGAGCCAGCTGCGATGCAGGTTGGCGGCACCGACCTGCATCAGGCGGGTCATCGGCACCTCTTCGACTTCACCGAACTTGCTGAAGTCGATCACCGGGATCGGCGGAATGCCCGCACCGCCGGTAGTACCTTCGGCAGGAGCCTGCTTGACCTTGTGCAGCATGTTCTTGACGTAGGCCTGAACGTCTTCCTTGAGGATGCGTCCCTTCGGGCCGGTGGCCGGAACATCAGCCAGTTCTACGCCAAACTCGCGTGCAAGCATGCGTACCGCCGGCCCCGCATGCACCTTGGTGCCAGCCTTGCTCGGGCCGCTGACCGCCGGAGCGGGCGTCGCGGCAGCCTTCGCCTCGGGAACGCCTTGCTTGTTCGGTGCGACGGCCTGCTGCTGCGGCGCAGCCTCTTCCGCCTTGGGAGCGGGTTTCTTCGCCGGTGCGGTGCCTTGGACCTTTAGGGTCAGGATCAGATCGCCGGTCTTGGCTTCGTCGCCGACCTTGATCGACAGCGATTCCACGATACCGGCCTTGGGCGCCGGGATCTCCATGCTGGCCTTGTCCGATTCCAGCGTGATCAGCGATTGATCCGCCTCGACGCTGTCCCCGGCCTTGACCATCACTTCGATGACATTGGCGCTGCCGCTGGAGCCGATGTCCGGGATACGCACTTCTTCCACGGATTCGCCGGCGGCTTCGGCAGGCTCTTCAGCTGCCGGCTCGCTGAGCTTTTGCTTCGGAGCGCTTGCGGCCTGGCTCGCTGGCGCCGTGCCTGGCGCCAGCTTGCTGGGCGCTGCGCCTTTGAGAATCAGGATCAGATCGCCGGTGCCGACTTCGTCGCCCACCTTGACCGAAATGCTCTCGATCACGCCGGCGGCAGGAGACGGAATCTCCATGCTGGCCTTGTCCGACTCGAGCGTGATCAACGCTTGTTCAGCGGCAATGGTATCGCCGGCTTTGACCGCGATTTCGATCACGCTGGCTTTGCCCGAGGAGCCGATATCAGGAACCTTGATCTCCTGTGTCTCGCCTTCGCCGGCCGAGGCCGAAGCATCGTCGTCGCCCGGAGGCGTCGGCGCTTCGGCTTCATCTGTCGGGCCGCCGGTCGCCGCGCCAGCGGGTTCGGCTGCAGCCTGTGCCGGAGCCGCACTGTCCTGGCCTTCTTCGCTTTCCAGCTCCAGCAGCTCGTCGCCTTCTTTCAGGCGATCGCCGAGCTTGACCTTCAGGCTCTTCACCACGCCCGCCTTGGGCGCTGGAATTTCCATGCTGGCCTTGTCGGACTCGAGCGTCAGAATGCTCTGGTCGGCTTCGATACGGTCGCCGACCTTGACGAACAATTCGATTACTTCACCCTCACCGCTGCCGATGTCGGGTACGCGTATGGTTTCACTCACAATAGGTTCTCCTGTGCGCACGCATCAGCAATCCAGCGGATTGCGCTTCTCGGGGTCGATACCGAACTCGGTGATGGCGTTGGCCACCACGGTGCGTTCGATGGCGCCGCGATCGGCGAGTGCTTGGAGTGCGGCCACAGTCACCCAGCGACGGTCGACCTCGAAGAAATCACGCAGCTTGGCGCGCGAGTCGCTGCGGCCGAAGCCGTCAGTGCCGAGCACCTGGTATTCGCGCGACGGCACCCACTGACGGATCTGGTCGGCGAACAGCTTCATGTAGTCGGTCGAGGCGATGACCGGGCCTTCGCGGCCTTCCAGGCACTGCTGGACGTAGCTCTTGCGCGGCTCCTCGGTCGGGTGCAAACGATTCCAGCGATCTACCGCCAGGCCGTCACGGCGCAGTTCGTTGAAGCTGGTCACGCTCCAGACGTCGGCGCCCACGCCCATCTTGGCGAGGATGTCCACCGCGGCGCGGACTTCGCGCAGGATGGTGCCCGAACCCAGCAGCTGCACGCGGTGCTTGAAGTCGCCCTTGGCTTCTTCGAGCAGGTACATGCCCTTGATGATGCCGTCTTCGACACCCTGCGGCATGGCCGGCTGCTGGTAGTTCTCGTTCATCACGGTGATGTAGTAATAGACGCTCTTCTGCTGCTCCATCATCTCGTGCATGCCGTGGTGCATGATCACCGCCAGCTCGTAGCCGTAGGTGGGGTCATAGCTGCGGCAGTTGGGGATGGTGCTGGCGAGGATGTGGCTGTGGCCGTCCTCGTGCTGCAGTCCTTCACCGTTGAGCGTGGTGCGCCCGGAAGTGCCGCCCAGCAGGAAGCCGCGGGTCTGGGCATCGCCGGCCGCCCAGGCCAGGTCACCGATCCGCTGGAAGCCGAACATCGAGTAGAAGATGTAGACCGGCAGCATCGGCTGGTTGTAGTTGCTGTAGGCGGTACCTGCGGCAATGAATGAGGAGAACGCACCGGCTTCGTTCAGACCTTCCTGCAGGATCTGGCCGTCTTTCTCTTCGCGGTAGTACATCACCTGGTCGCGGTCGACCGGCTCGTACAGCTGCCCCACCGGCGAGTAGATGCCCAGCTGGCGGAACATGCCTTCCATACCGAACGTGCGCGCCTCGTCGGCGAGAATCGGCACGATACGCTTGCCCAGATCCTTGTCCTTGACCAGCTGCGAGAGGATGCGGCCGAAGGCCATGGTGGTGGAAATCTCGCGGTCACCGGAGCCGTCGAGCACTGCCTTGAGGGTATCCAGCGGCGGTGTCGGGATGCTGAAGCTCTTCGGCCGGCGCTGCGGCAGATGCCCGCCCAGCTTGTCGCGGCACTTGCGCAGGTACTTCATTTCCGCGCTGTCTTCGGCCGGGCGATAGAACGGCAGCTCCTCGAGTTGCGAGTCGTTGACCGGAATGTCGAAGCGATCGCGGAATTTCTTCAGGCTGTCGATATCGACTTTCTTGGTGTTGTGGGCGATGTTCTTCGCCTCACCGGCACCGGTGCCGTAGCCCTTGATCGTATGCGCCAGGATGACGGTCGGCTGGCCCTTGTGGTGCACGGCCTGGTGATAGGCCGCATAGACCTTGTAGGGGTCGTGGCCGCCGCGGTTGAGCTTCCAGACCTCTTCGTCGGACATGCTCTCGACGCGCTTGAGCAGCTCGGGGTCGGCGCCGAAGAAGTGTTTGCGCACGTAGGCGCCGTCTTTGGCCTTGTAGTTCTGGTATTCGCCGTCGATCGCCTGGTCCATGCGGCGTTGCATGCGACCATCCTCGTCGACCGCGAACAGCGGATCCCACAGGCGGCCCCAGACGACCTTGTTGACGTTCCAGTTGGCGCCTTTGAACACGCCTTCCAGTTCCTGAATGATCTTGCCGTTGCCACGAACCGGGCCGTCCAGACGCTGCAGGTTGCAGTTGATGACGAATACCAGGTTGTCGAGATTCTCACGGCCAGCCAGGGAGATCGCGCCGAGGGTTTCCGGCTCGTCGCACTCGCCGTCGCCGATGAAGCACCAGACACGCTGCTTGCCTTTCGGAATGAAGCCGCGGTTCTCCAGGTACTTCATGAAGCGCGCCTGGTAGATCGCGGTGATCGGGCCGAGGCCCATGGAGACGGTCGGGAACTGCCAGAAGTCCGGCATCAGGTGCGGGTGCGGGTAGCTCGACAGACCCTTGCCATCGACTTCCTGGCGGAAGTTGAGCATCTGCTCTTCGGTCAGGCGGCCTTCCAGGAAGGCGCGGGCGTAAATGCCGGGGGAGGCGTGGCCCTGGTAGTAGATCAGGTCGCCGCCATGCTCTTCGGTCGGTGCCTGGAAGAAGTAGTTGAAGCCGATGTCGTAGAGCGTGGCGCTGGAGGCAAAGGTGGAAATATGGCCGCCCAGGTCCGGATCCTTCAGATTCGCACGCATCACCATGGCCAGGGCATTCCAGCGGACCAGGGAGCGGATTCGACGCTCCATGAACAGGTCGCCGGGCATCTTGGCTTCACGGGTGACGGGGATGGTGTTGCGGTACGGCGTGGTGATGCCGTAGGGCAGCGGAGTGCCGCTACGTGTGGCCAGTTCGCCCATCCGGGTCATCAGGTAGTGAGCGCGGTCTTCACCCTCGCGGTCGAGGACGGACTCGAGGGCGTCCAGCCATTCCTGGGTTTCGACGGGATCGAGATCTTGCATGGCTTGCTCCATGGCGGAAAGGCTTCCAGAATCGGTCGCCTGTTCGCTACCGGCTTTGTGGGCCGGTGCGTGTAATGTTCTTGGACGAATGCCGGGGGTAGGACCGGGCGCCTGTAGTTTTACTACAAAAACGCGCCGGGATCAGCCCCCTGAAATACTCTTTAGTAGTAAAACTACAGATCAGCGGCGCTGGCATTTTCCTGAAAAAGGCTTATGCGAGGCTCTGGATCGCGGTCTACCGTACTGCTGTCGTGAAGGAAACCACAATGAGTCTGCCCCCGCTGGTTGCATTGCCGTCCTCGCTCCTGCCTTTTGTCAGTCGAGCCGAAGAGTCGTTCCTCGCTGCTGCCGGCAGCCTGTCGGAAGCGCTTGCGGCACGTTGTCACGTCTGGTTGGCTGAGCAGCGTGAGGCGTTCAGTCGGGTCTGTGCAGCGAGCGACTTCGTCAGCGAACAGGTTAGTCGAGATCCGCAGATGCTGCTGCAGCTGGCCGAGCTGGGCTGGCTGGAACGGTCGCTGGAGGCTGGCGAGATGCGCGAAGCGCTGAGCGAGCTGGTCGGTGCCTGCGACAACGAAGACGCCTTGGCGCTTACCTTGCGCCGCTTTCGCAATCGCCAGCAGGTGCGCATCATCTGGCGCGACCTGACTCGCCGGGCCGATCTTGCTGAAACCTGCCGCGATCTCTCCGATCTCGCCGATGCCTCCGTCGATCTGGCCTATCACTGGCTGTACGTACGTCATTGCGATCAGTTCGGCGTGCCGACCGGGCGGCGCAGCGGCCACCCGCAGCATATGGTGATCCTGGGGATGGGCAAGCTGGGCGCCCACGAGTTGAATCTCTCTTCCGACATCGACCTGATCTTCGGCTATCCGGAGGGCGGTGAGACCGTCGGCGCCAAGCGCTCGCTGGACAACCAGGAATTCTTCGTCCGCCTTGGTCAGCGGCTGATCAAGGCGCTGGATGCAATCACCGTCGATGGCTTTGCCTTCCGCGTCGATATGCGCCTGCGTCCGTACGGCTCGTCCGGGCCGCTGGTCTACAGCTTCAATGCGCTGGAGCAGTACTACCAGGATCAGGGGCGCGACTGGGAACGCTACGCGATGATCAAGGCGCGCGTCATTGGCGGCGATCAGCAGGCCGGCAAGGAGCTGCTGGAGATGTTGCGGCCCTTCGTCTATCGCCGCTACCTGGATTTCTCGGCGATCGAAGCGTTGCGCACGATGAAGCAGCTGATCCAGCAGGAAGTCCGGCGCAAGGGTATGGCCGCCAATATCAAGCTCGGTGCCGGTGGTATCCGTGAAGTCGAGTTCATCGCTCAGGCCTTTCAGTTGATCCATGGCGGGCGTGATCTCAGCCTGCAGCAACGGCCTCTGCTCGGCGTGCTGGCCACCCTCGAAGGGCAGGGCTATTTGCCGGCCGCGGCGGTCGCCGAGCTGCGCGAAGGCTACGAGTTCCTGCGCTACACCGAGCATGCGCTGCAGGCCATCGCCGATCGGCAGACGCAGATGCTGCCGGAAAGCGAAGTCGACTGCGCGCGCGTCGCCTTCATGCTCGGCTTCGACAGCTGGCAGACCTTTCACGAGCGACTCCTGCACTGGCGTGGGCGCATCGACTGGCATTTCCATCAGGTGATTGCCGACCCAGACGAGGATGAAGCTGCCGAAGGCGATGCGCTGGTCGGTGGTGAGTGGCTGCCGCTGTGGGAGCAGGACTGGGACGAGGAATTCGCCTGCCGCCAGTTGTCCGAGGCGGGCTTTCGCGACGGCCAGGGCGCCTGCCAGCGGCTCGCCGCGCTGCGCAACGCCAGCCAGGTACGCACCATGCAGCGCCTCGGTCGCGAGCGTCTGGATGCCTTCATTCCTCGGCTGCTGGCGCAGACTGTCGAGCAGGCCGACCCCGATCTCGTGCTCGAGCGTGTGCTGCCGCTGGTGGAAGCGGTCGCCCGGCGTTCGGCCTATCTCGTATTGCTGACCGAAAACCCTGGGGCGCTGCAGCGACTGCTCGAGCTCTGCGCGGCCAGCCCGTGGATCGCCGAGCAGATTGCACGCTTCCCGCTGTTGCTCGACGAGCTGCTCAACGCCGGTCGTCTGTACAGCCCGCCGCTGGCGCCGGAACTGGCGGCTGAGTTGCGCGAACGGCTGATGCGCATTCCCGAGGATGACCTGGAGCAGCAGATGGAGGCGCTGCGGCATTTCAAGCTGGCGCACCGGCTGCGGGTCGCCGCTTCGGAAATCGCCGGGACGCTGCCCTTGATGAAGGTCAGCGACTACCTGACTTGGCTGGCCGAGGCGATCCTGCAGGAAGTGTTGACCCTCGCCTGGCGCCACACCGTCGCGCGTCATGGCCAGCCGCAGCGTAGCGATGGCACGCTCTGCGATCCGGCGTTCGTCATCGTCGGTTACGGCAAGGTCGGTGGCATCGAGCTCGGGCATGGTTCGGATCTGGATCTGGTGTTCATCCACGACGGCGACCCCGCCGCCGAGACCAATGGTGCCAAGCCCATCGACACCGCGCAGTTCTTCACTCGTCTGGGCCAGCGCATCATCCATCTGCTGACGACTCAGACCACCTCCGGCCAGCTCTACGAAGTGGACATGCGCCTGCGCCCGTCCGGCGCTTCCGGGCTGCTGGTCAGCTCGCTGGGCGCCTTCGAGCGCTACCAGAGCCAGGAGGCCTGGACCTGGGAACACCAGGCGTTGGTGCGCGCGCGGGTGCTGGTCGGCTGCCCGCAGCTGACGGCCGACTTCGAGCGGGTGCGCGCCGGTGTGTTGGGTCGCGAACGCGATCTCGAGGCGCTGCGCCGCGAGGTCAGCGAGATGCGCGCGAAGATGCGCGACAACCTCGGTACCCGCGCGACGCACGCGGGAACCGCCGAGCAGGCTTTCGACGCCGCTGCCGAGTTCAATCTCAAGCAGGACGCCGGTGGTATCGTGGATATCGAATTTATGGTGCAATACGCGGCTTTGGCGTGGTCGCACCAGCATCCCGAACTGCTGCGCTATACCGATAACATCCGCATTCTCGATGGGTTGGAGCAGGCCGGGTTGATGACCGGCGATGAGGTGCGGCTGCTGCAGGACGCCTACAAGGCGTACCGTGCCGCGGCCCACCGGCAATCACTGCAGAAGCAGCCCGGAGTGGTGAGTGGGGATCAATTCCACGACGAGCGTCGCGCAGTCATGCGGATCTGGCGCGAGCTGGGGCTCAGCTGAGCCCGCGTCGGGCTACCGAGCAATATCGAATTCTGAGGAGCTGGCAAGATGTCGATGGCCGATCGTGATGGCGTCATCTGGTATGACGGCGAACTGGTGCAGTGGCGCGATGCGACCACCCATGTGCTGACCCATACCCTGCACTACGGCATGGGCGTGTTCGAAGGTGTTCGCGCCTACAACACCCCGGACGGCACGGCGATCTTCCGCCTGCAGGCGCACACCGACCGCCTGTTCGATTCGGCGCACATCATGAACATGCCGATGCCGTACTCGAAGGAAGAGATCAACGAGGCGACCCGCGCCGCAGTGCGCGAGAACAACCTGGAAAGCGCCTACATCCGCCCGATGGTGTTCTACGGAAGCGAAGGCATGGGCCTGCGCGCCAGCGGTCTGAAGGTGCACGTGATCGTCGCGGCCTGGCACTGGGGCGCCTACATGGGCGACGAGGCGCTTGAGCTGGGCATCAAGGTGCGCACCAGTTCCTTCACCCGCCACCACGTCAACATCACCATGACCCGCGCCAAGTCCAACGGTGCCTACATCAACTCGATGCTGGCCCTGCAGGAAGCCATTTCCGGCGGCGCCGACGAAGCGCTGATGCTGGACCCCGAAGGCTACGTGGCCGAGGGCTCGGGCGAGAACATCTTCATCATCAAGGATGGCGTGATCTACACCCCGGAAGTCACCGCCTGCCTGAACGGCATCACCCGCGGCACCGTGCTGACCCTGGCCGCCGAACACGGCCTGAAGGTGGTCGAGAAGCGCATCACCCGCGACGAGGTGTACATCGCCGACGAAGCCTTCTTCACCGGTACCGCCGCCGAAGTCACGCCGATCCGCGAAGTGGACGGCCGCGCCATTGGTATCGGCCGTCGCGGCCCGATCACCGAGAAGCTGCAGAAAGCCTACTTCGATCTGGTCACCGGCAAGACTGATGCCCACGCCGAATGGCGGACCCTGGTCAAGTAAGCCTGGCGCTGGAAGCCGGCAACGCATGACTCGCTTGCCGGCCACGCTTCCAGCCCCTCAGCTTATGGCTTAGAGCTTATGAACATACTGATCGTAGGACCCAGCTGGGTTGGCGACATGGTGATGGCGCAGACGCTGTTCGTCTGCCTGAAACAGCGCCATCCCGACTGCCAGATCGACGTGCTGGCGCCCGAGTGGAGCCGGCCGATTCTCGAGCGCATGCCCGAGGTACGCCAGGCACTGACCTTTCCGGTCGGGCACGGCGTGCTCGACATGGCGACCCGGCGCAAGGTTGCGCAGAGCCTGCGCGGTCAGTACCAGCAGGCGATCCTGCTGCCCAACTCCCTGAAGTCGGCGCTGGTGCCGTTCTTCGCCGGTATCCCCAAGCGCACGGGCTGGCGCGGCGAGATGCGTTTCGGCCTGCTCAACGACATGCGCAAGCTCGACAAGCAGCGCTACCCGCTGATGATCGAGCGCTTCATGGCGCTGGCCTTCGAGCCGGGCGCCGAGCTGCCCAAGCCGTATCCGAACCCCTCGCTGCGCATCGACACCGCGACTCGCGATGCCGCTCTGGCACGTTTCGGCCTGAGTCTGGACCGGCCGGTGCTGGCGCTGTGCCCCGGTGCCGAGTTCGGTGAATCCAAACGCTGGCCGGCGGAACACTTCGCCAAGGTGGCCGAGCTGAAAATCCGGGACGGCTGGCAGGTCTGGCTGTTCGGCTCTAAGAACGATCACCCGGTCGGCGAGCAGATTCTCGAGCGGTTGATTCCGGGGTTGCGCGAAGAGGCGGTGAACCTCGCCGGGCAGACCAGTCTGGCCGAGGCGATCGATCTGCTGTCCTGCGCCGATGCCGTGGTGTCCAACGACTCCGGTCTGATGCATGTCTCCGCAGCGCTCAGCCGGCCGTTGGCGGCGGTCTATGGTTCCACCTCGCCAGCCTTCACCCCGCCGCTTTCCGAGCAGGTCGAAGTGGTGCGCCTGGGGCTCGACTGCAGCCCCTGTTTCGAGCGCACCTGCCGCTTCGGCCACAACAATTGCATGCGCGAGCTGAAGCCGCGCGCGGTGATCGAGGCGCTGGATCGTCTGGTCCCGCAGTCGGTCGAGGTACGCTGATTGAAGGTCCTGCTGGTCAAGACCTCGTCGCTGGGCGATGTCGTGCATACCCTGCCGGCCCTGACCGATGCGCAGCGGGCGCTGCCCGGCATCCAGTTCGACTGGGTGGTGGAGGAGGGCTTCGCCGAGATTCCGGCCTGGCATCCGGCGGTGGCCCAGGTGATCCCGGTAGCGATTCGTCGCTGGCGCAAGCACCCGCTGCAGACCCTGCGCAACGGTGAATGGCAGCGCTTCAAGGCACGCCTGCGGGAAGGCCGTTACGACCTGGTGATCGATGCCCAGGGCTTGCTGAAAAGCGCCTGGCTGACCCGCTACGTCAAGGCTCCGGTCGCCGGATTGGACCGGGACTCCGCGCGTGAGCCCATCGCCGCACGCTTCTATGACCGATGCTACGCAGTGCCGCGTGACCAGCATGCGCTGGAGCGGGTGCGTCAGCTGTTCGCTCAGGCGCTCGCTTATGCGCTGCCGCAGGATGTTGCCGACTACGGGCTCGATCGCGAGCAGATGGCGGCGCCCAGCGCCCAGCCCTACCTGCTGTTTCTGCACGGCACCACCTGGCCGAGCAAGCACTGGCCGGAAGCCTATTGGCGCGAGCTGGCCGAGCGCATGAGCGATTTCGGCTGGGCGATCCGCCTGCCGTGGGGCAATGCCGAGGAGAAGGCGCGGGCCGAACGCATCGTCAGCGGCATAGCCAACGCCGCGGTGCTGCCGAAGCTCAATCTTGCCGGTGTCGCCCGGGTCATCGCCGGTGCACGCGCCTGCGTCGCGGTGGACACCGGTCTCGGCCACCTGGCCGCGGCGCTGGATGTGCCGAGCATTTCGCTTTATGGTCCGACCCTGCCCGGGCGAGTCGGCGCCTATGGGCGCTCTCAGGTGCACCTGTGCGCGAGCGGGCCGAATGCCGGTCGCGGTGATCGGCATAAGCCCTGTTTCGACGATTTGCGCCCCGAGCGCGTCGTCACCGAACTGAAAGCCCTGCTGCGGGCCCCGGAGTCCGTCTGATGCAACTGGCGTTCATTCTCTACAAGTACTTTCCCTTTGGCGGGCTGCAGCGCGATTTCATGCGCATTGCCCTCGAATGCCAGCGTCGCGGCCACTCGATCCGCGTCTACGCGATGATCTGGGAAGGTGACGTGCCTGAAGGCTTCGAGGTACTGATCGTCCCGGTAAAGGCGCTGTTCAACCACACCCGCAACGAGCGCTTCACTGTCTGGGTCGAGGCGGATCTGGCCAAGCGGCCGGTCGACCGCGTGATCGGCTTCAACAAGATGCCCGGGCTCGATGTGTACTACGCCGCCGACCCTTGCTTCGAGGACAAGGCGCAGACGCTGCGCAACCCGATCTATCGGCGCTGGGGGCGCTACAAACACTTCGCCGAGTACGAGCGCGCGGTGTTCGCGCCCGAGGCGAAGACCGAAATCCTGATGATCTCCGAGGTGCAGCAGTCGCTGTTCGTCAAGCACTACGCCACACCCGCCGAACGCTTTCACCTGTTGCCGCCGGGCATCGCCCAGGATCGCCGCGCGCCGGCCAATGCCGCGCAGATCCGTGCCGAGTTCCGCGAGGAGTTCGAAGTGCGGCCCGAGGAGCTGCTGTTGGTGCAGATCGGTTCAGGTTTCAAGACCAAGGGTCTGGACCGCAGTCTCAAAGCGCTTGCCGCATTGCCGCGCGAACTGAGCCAGCGCACCCGGCTGCTGGTGATCGGTCAGGACGATCCCAAGCCGTTCAAGCTGCAGGCCAAGGCGCTGGGCGTTTCCGGCATGGTCGAGTTTCTCAAGGGGCGTAGCGACATTCCGCGCTTTCTGCTCGGTGCCGATCTGCTGATCCATCCGGCCTATAACGAAAATACCGGCACCGTGTTGCTCGAGGCGCTGGTCGCCGGGCTGCCGGTGCTGGTCAGCGATGTGTGCGGCTATGCCCACTACATCGCCGATGCCGATTGCGGTCGCGTGGTGCCCAGCCCCTTCGAGCAGCAGATGCTCGACCTGATGCTGGCGCAGATGCTCGCCGATGACGCGCAGCGCTCGGCCTGGAGCCGCAACGCGCTGGCCTTTGCCGAGACGGCCGATCTCTACTCGATGCCGCAGAAGGCCGCCGACGTGATTCTCGGGGAAAACGCATGAGCGTCGTGTGTCTCCTGCGGGCGCCGTCATTGGGGGCACCATGCGCCTGATGCTGACAGAGCCGTTCGAAAGCCTGTGGCAGGGCAAGGACCCCTTCGAAGAGGTCGAGCGTCTGCAGGGCCAGGTCTACCGGGAACTGGAAGGTCGCCGCACGCTGCGTACCGAGGTTGCCGGGCGCGGTTACTTCGTCAAGATTCATCGCGGCATCGGCTGGGGCGAGATTGCCAAGAACCTGCTCACGGCCAAGGCGCCCGTGCTTGGTGCGGGCCAAGAGTGGCGAGCGATCCAGCGGCTGCAAGAAGTGGGTGTGCCGACCATGACCGCGGTGGCTTACGGCGAACGCGGGGGCAATCCGGCCAGCCAGCACTCGTTCATCATCACGGAAGAGCTGGCGCCGACTGTCAGCCTCGAGGATTTCTCGGCTAACTGGCGCGACCAGCCGCCACGGCCGGCACTCAAGCGCGCCCTGATCGCCGAAGTCGCCCGCATGGCCGGCACCATGCACCGCGCCGGGGTCAACCACCGCGATTTCTACATCTGCCACTTTCTGCTGCATACAGACAGGCCGGTGACAGCAAGTGACTTCCGCCTGTCGCTGATCGACCTGCACCGCGCCCAGACTCGCACTCACACACCTGTTCGCTGGCGCAACAAGGACCTGGCCGGGCTGTACTTCTCGGCCCTCGAGATCGGCCTGACCCGAGGTGACAAGCTGCGCTTTCTGCGTGATTACTTCCAGCGGCCGCTGCGTGAAGTCCTGCGCGACGAGGCTGCCTTGCTGGCGTGGCTGCAGCGCAGGGCGGAAAAGCTACTGGATCGTAAGCAGCGCTACGGGGATGCGCTTTGATGGCCGGTTGGACGCTGGACCCTGCGTACGCCGACCTGCATGATGATTTCGGCAGTCTCGCAAGCGTGTTCGCGCTGGAAGGTGAACGGCTTACCAAGGACCCACTTTCAGAAGTCATTCGTGTCGAGCGCAACGGGGTGCGCTATTACGTGAAACGCTATTCCGGTGCGGGCAAAGGCCTGCGGCGTTACCTCGGGCGCCCGCGGGTCAAGGCGGAGTGGCAGAACCTGATGCTTTTTCGCCGTTGGGGCATCCCCACTGCGCCGATCGTGGCTTATGGCATGGAGCGGCGCGGCGGTGCTTTTCTCCGTGGCGCCCTGATAACGCGTGAGCTGGAGCAAACCGATGATCTGGCTTTGCTGGCGGCCACTCACGATGCCCGTCTCCGCGATCCGCGCTGGGTGCAGGAGGTCAGCCTGCAATTGGCGCGCTCGACACGAGCGATGCACGATCGGGGCTTTGCCCATAATGACCTCAAGTGGCGCAACCTGCTCGTCGATCCGCAGCGTCGTCTGTATCTGATCGACTGCCCTACGGGTGCCTTCTGGCATGGTCCGTTTCTGCAGCGGCGTATCGTCAAAGACCTGGCATGTCTGGACAAGGTGGCCAAGTACCAGCTCAGCCGAACCCAGCGCCTGCGGTTCTATCTGCAGTATTGCCAGCGAAAGCGACTGGTTGACAAGGACAAGCCGCGCATCCGGCAGATTCTGAATTATTTCCAGGGGCGGGAATGAACGATTTCATTGCGCAGGCTGACCGTCCGACACTCGAGCGCCATGGCCTGGCGAGTTTCGATGCGCTCTGGTCGGTGCAGCTGACGGCGGTGGATGAGCCCAATGTCGAGCGCGGCGGCTGGAGCTGTGTTTTCAGGCTGGAGCTCGATGATTCGGCGTTCTACCTCAAGCGGCAGAGCAATCATCTGACCCGCACCCTGGCGCACCCGTTCGGTGAGCCGACCTTTGCCCGGGAGTTCCGCAATATCCGTCGTTATGCGCAGCTTGGCGTGCCGGCGCTTCAGGCCAGCTTCTTCGGGCAGCGCAAGATTGATGGCGAAAGGCGTGCAATTCTCCTGACGCGTGCGCTGGATGGCTGGGCGGATCTGGACGGCTGGCTGAAACGATGGCCCGAGCTGAGTGAATCTCGACGCCAAGCCATCATCGGTGCGGTCGGTGCGCTGGCGCACACGTTGCATCAGGCCGGTCAGATGCATGGCTGCTTCTATCCCAAGCACATCTTTCTCCGTGAGCAGGACGGACATTGGCAGGCTTGCCTGATCGACCTGGAAAAAACCCGTCCTCTGTTGTTGGGGCGGCGCGACCGGATCAAGGATCTGGAACCGCTCCTGCGGCGTGCAAGCTGCATCGGTGAGCAGGGCGTGCGGCACTTGCTGAGTGTCTATCTGGACGATCCTCGCCTGGTCGAGCCATGGCTGCTGCAGTTGCAGCGCCGGCGCGAAGCCAAGGAGGGGCACTGATGAGGCTGGCTGATCTGGCGGTCGCGGGTCGCGAGCCAGCCTGCCCTGCGCTCGTCGAGCTATCGGGTGAGGCAAGTCTGCATGTCGATTCGTGGCTGCGCATCCTGCCCGGCCAGCGCTATGTCGGTCGCGCGCGTTGGAGCGGTCGCCAGGTCCTTGCCAAGCTGATGGTGGGTGGTAAGGCGCAGCGTCATTACCGGCGTGAGCTGGCTGGTGCGAAGCTGCTGATCGACCAGCATTTGCCAACTCCTGAGCTGGTGGGGCAGGGCTGGCACGAGGGTGAGGGTGGCTGGCTGCTGTTCGACTGGCTCGATTCCGCCGAAAGTCTGTGGGAGAGCTGGCGCTCCGTCGAGGCGGAGCCTGTGCTGACGGACGGGCAGCGTAGCGTGCTCGGTGAGGCGCTTGAGCTGATCGCCAGGATGCATGCGCAAGGCCTTTGGCAGGCGGATCTGCATCTTGACAACTTCCTCAAGGCCGACGGTCAGCTCTACGTGGTCGACGGCGGCGGTGTAAAGGCGGAGACGCCCGGGCGCCCTCTGTCGCGCGAGCGGGTGTTGGAGAATCTTGGCGTCTTCTTCGCTCAGCTACCGGCAGAGATCGAGCCGTTCATCGAAGAGCTGCTGGTGCCTTATCTGCTGACCAACAGCGAGCACGCCCTGCCGCTGGAGGCGTTGCTCAAGCAGGTTCACAAGACTCGTAACTGGCGGCTAAACGATTTTCTGAAGAAGATCGCCCGAGACTGCAGTCTCTTCAGTGCGCGTATCGGCCCGTTCGGGGCGCAGGTGGTTAGGCGTGAAGAGGCGGCCGCGCTGCACTCGCTGTTGGCTGATCCGGACGCTTGCATCGCCCAGGGCCGGCTTTTCAAAACCGGTGGTGCAGCTACAGTTGCGCAATGCGAACTGGGCGGCCGGGCCCTGCTTATCAAGCGCTACAACATCAAGAATCCGCTGCATTGGTTGAAGCGCTTCTGGCGGCCGAGCCGCGCCTGGCACAGCTGGGTCGAGGGTAATCGGCTCGATTTTCTCGGGATCGCCACTCCTCATTTGCTGGCCGTGATCGAGCGCCGCTGGCTGTGGATGCGCGGGCCGGCGTGGCTGATTACCGAATTGCTGCGCGGAGAAGATATAATTGCGCGTTTTCAGCCATATCTGGATGGCTGTCCTCCAGAGCAGGAATTGGTTGCCCTGGACCGGCTGTTCGCGGCACTGATCCGCGAGCGAATCAGTCATGGTGATCTCAAAGGGCACAACCTGTTCTGGGAGCATGATCGCTGGTCGTTAATCGACCTGGATGCCGTGCAGCAGCATGGCGGCGATGCCAGCTTCGCTCGGGCGTATGCCAAGGACCGTGCGCGATTCCTGCGCAACTGGCCGACCGACAGCGCCCTGTACCGGCTGCTTGACCAACGTTTACCCGCGGTGCCCGGCACCAGCATCGAAGATTAAGAGGCAATACCCGTGGCATTGACGATTCTCGGCCTTTCCGGCGCCCTCAGTCATGATCCTTCCGCCGCCCTGTATATCGACGGCAAGCTGATCGCCGCCGTCGAAGAAGAGCGCTTCGTGCGCGACAAGCATGCCAAGAATCGCATGCCCTACGAGTCAGCCAAGTTCTGCCTGGAGCAGGCCGGCATCAAACCGTCCGACGTCGATGTGGTGGCGATCCCGTTCGCCCCCATCAGCATCTTCGAAAAGGCGCGCTGGCACTATGCCAAGCGTTACTGGTACGCACCGGATCGCGCGCTGGATGCCATTCTCATGGGCAACCGCCGCTATTACCGCTACAAGAAACGCATCGAATGGTGTCTCCAGCAGCTGGGCTTCGACCTGAAGAAGGTCAAGATCCAACCGGTCGAGCATCACCTGGCGCATGCCGCCAGCGCCTATCACTGCTCCGGCTTCACCGAGAAAACCGCGATTCTCGGCATCGATGGCAAGGGCGAGTACGCCACCACCTTCTTCGGCTGGGGTGAGAACGGCAAGATCCACAAGATCAAGGAATTCTACGACCCGGACTCCTTGGGCGGACTGTATGGCGCGATCACCGAATACCTCGGCTTCGAGATGCTCGATGGCGAGTTCAAGGTCATGGGCATGGCGCCGTACGGTGACGCGGCCAAGTACGATTTCTCGCGCCTGGCGACCTTCGAGAACGGCGAGCTGACCATCAATACCGAATACGCCAACGTCATCGGCTTCCGTCGCTACAAGGAGAAGGGCAAGGGCTACTACTTCTCGCCCAAGCTGATCGAGTGGCTGGGACCCAAGCGCGAAGGCGATATCGCCGACGACCCGTACATTCATTACGCGGCCAGCATGCAGGCGCTGTTCGAGAAGCTTGCGCTGGAGATGATGGACTACTACCTCGGTGACATCATCCGCGAGACCGGCAAGATCGCCTTTGCCGGCGGTTGCGCGCTCAACGTCAAACTCAACCAGAAGATCATCGCCCGTGAGGAGGTCAAGGAGCTGTTCGTCCAGCCCGCCTCCGGTGATGCTGGAACCGCTGTCGGTGCGGCGGCCTATGTGTCGGTGCAGCGCGGCGTTCCGGTAGAGAAGATGGAGCACGTCTACCTCGGCCCGTCTTATTCAAACGAAGATGTCATCGCTGCCTGTGCCCGGCATCCGAACAAGCCGGTGTTCAAGCAGATCGCCAACACCCCCGAGCGCATCGCCAGGATCATGGTCGACGGCAACCCGGTGGCCTGGTTCCAGGGGCGCATGGAATTCGGCCCGCGTGCGCTGGGCGGTCGCTCGATCATTGGCTGTCCGAGCGTGCCGGGCGTCGCCGACCGCATCAACGAGCAGATCAAGTTCCGCGAGCGCTGGAGACCCTTCTGCCCGTCGATGCTCGACACCGTGGCGCCGAAGATGCTCAAGGTGGATCACCCGAGCCCGTTCATGACCTTCACCTTCGAGGTGAACGAGGAGTGGAAGGAGCGTGTGGGCGAAGTGGTGCACGAGGATGGCACCTCGCGTGCCCAGGTGTTGGAGCGCCGCTTCAATCCGCGCTGGTACGACCTGATGCTGGAGTTGGAGAAACTCACCGGCAACGGCGTGTCGCTGAACACTTCGCTCAACCGCCGCGGCGAACCGATGATCTGCTCGCCGACCGATGCGCTGAACATGTTCTACGGCTCGGACCTGCAGTACCTGATCATGGAGGACATCCTCGTGGTCAAGGACGGTAAGGATTGGTATGACGACAACTAAACGGCTACCTGATCAGGCGCAGCGATGGGTGCTGCAGTTCTGCCACGGCTATGACGGCCCGTTTCTCGATTGCGCGCGGCAATACGCCGCGCTTTTCGTTGAGACGCAGTACAAAGTCTGTACCGTCTATCTAACCGGGGCACCAAGCGATGAAGTTGTGCGAGGCTCGGCTTCGGATGAGGTGATCTTCCTCAATTACAGCAGTCGCGAGGTTCGCGGTCTGAAGCTGCGGGCAATTCGCGATATTCACAGGATCGCCGCAACACGTAAATTTGCCTTCTGTATCGCCCATCGCTTCAAGCCAATATATGGAGCTTTGCTGGGCACCGCGTTGCCAGTAATTGGTGTTCATCATGCTTTCGGTGACTACCGGCGGCGTTCGCGTCAAGTATTTGCGAACTTCTTTCGAAAGCGTTTGGCTTTGCTAGGCGTCTCTAATGCCGTACGCGACGATATTCGTGCGTGCCTCCCTGATTGGCCGGCTGAGCGCATCGAGACGCTCTACAACCGTATTGATGTAGAGACGGTGCAAGCGGAGCAGGTGTCACGTGAAGAGGCCCGGGAAGCCTTGGGGTTGCCCCGCGATGCTTGGGTGGTTGGGAACGTGGGGCGTCTGCATCCTGACAAGGATCAGGCGACGCTTATTCGGGGCTTCGCGCTCGCGTTGCCCCAGCTGCGGGGAAATAGCCTCTTGGCGATTATGGGCAGCGGTCGACTGGAAGCAGAGCTCAAGGCGCTGGTGGTGGAGCTGGGCATCAGCGAAGTAGTGTGCTTTCTTGGCCAAGTACCAAATGGCCGACGCTATTTCAAAGCGTTCGACGTTTTTGCTCTGACATCCGACCATGAGCCATTCGGCATGGTGCTGCTGGAGGCCATGGTAGCCGGGGTGCCGGTAATCTGCAGCGATAGCGGAGGCGCGCGTGAAGTTGTTGGCAGCTGCGCACAACTGTTTCGTCTAGGGGACGCGGAATGTCTCGCTACTTATCTTTCCAAAAGCTGCAAGCAACACGATTTGCTCGAGCAATATAAAGATTATACAAGGAGAAAACTCACCCAAGAATTCTCCTATGGCAAGGCCCAAGAAATATTCCAGCGCTGGATCCGTAGACTAGGCATCATTTAGGGAAACTATGATTAGCCTTAGTCGACTATTAAAGAAAATGGATAAGGTAGTCTATTCGAAGCATGTGTTTCATTACAGCTCCGACTTGCTATCAGAGCGAGAGTGGGTAGAGTCCTTCCTTAAAGGAAACGAAAATGCTCTATTATTGGAGGACCCAAAAGGCTATAGAGCGCTTTATCTGATCAATAGCAAGCCGGCCGTCCTTAAATGTAATCGTCTACAAGGGTGGAAAAGACTAGTCCGCCGTAAGCTTGGAATTGTTCCGACTGGTGATTATTGTCTGAGCAATGAGTTTCTTAATCTTAGTCGCCTTAATGGTAGCGGGCTGGTGCCCAAGGTCTATGGATTCGGCTATGGGCGCCGCAGCTTAGCGCGAGACGAGTATTTGTTGATTGAGTTCCTTTCCGGAATGCGCACGGTTGACGAAATAATGGTAAAAACTCCAGGGGCCGGCGAGTGGGTAGCCTCTCAGGTAGTTGATCTCTTCTATCGCATGCTTGATTCAGGCTTCATACATATGGATCCCCATCCAAGCAATATCATGTTAGGAGATCAACAAGAAAATGCGCGGTTTATTGACCTTGAGTGCTGTGCCTTTGACAATAGTGACCCATGCTTTGCTCTCGCATTTTCTCTGGGATACTTTTTTCATTTTTGGTTTTCGCATTTCGTTGATGAGCAGATATATGATGAATGGGTGCTGGGCTTGGTGGCCAAGCGGAAGGGTTTTCCTCTTGATGAGCGATTCTTGCGTATCTATCAACGCTTCAAGACAGCAAAGGTAAGTCGCAAGGAGCGTTTCGAGGCGCTGGTTAACAATAAATTTAGAAGGCGGTTTGAGCACGGTATTGTAATTTCCGGTGAGATCATGCAGAAATTAAAGGAAACTGCTGATGGGTCCATGCGAGCCGCAAATCAGCTCGGTTAAAGCGTGACTTGATCGGTCGGCAGGCCTACTGCGGATAACGTTCTTAGATTGGGTTAAGTTTGCAGGGCTATATGAGAATTGCACTTGCGTATTTTGGTTTGCCGCGGAACTCGTCTGTTTGCTTTCCTTCAATTGAAAAAAACATCTATCGGCGCTTACCCTCAGGCGCACAAGTTGAGTCGTTCTATCATTTCTATGAACCGCTCCTAATTAACAATCCTAGGTCAAGAGAGCTTGGGGTTCTTGGAGAAGAAAACTATCGCGCATTCAATGACATGCTTGGCATTCTCGAAGTGACTGGCGAGTGCCTGGAACGTTGGGATTTCGAACGTATTAAATCCTATGGCGATGTTTGGGGGGACGAATTCAAATCGCTCTCTAACCTCGTGCATCAGCTCAACTCGCTTCACGCCGTGACGAGTCGCGTCGACGACTATGAACCCGATGTTGTGATTTTTCTTCGTCCCGACCTTTTATATCATGATGCACTGCCAGATTTTGTGCTACCAGCCGTACTGGCACGGCCGAACGCCATTTATATACCGCACTGGCAATGGTGGAATGGGTTGAATGATCGTTTCGCTATTTGTGGGCGCGCGGTCTACGGGGCCTATGGTCGACGCATTGAGCAAGTTCTACCATTCTGCAAAGTCTTGGGCCGAGGACTCCATTCCGAGCGTCTGCTCCGCTTCGCCATGACACAAGCAGGCGCGAAAATACGCACTCTGGAAATGCGCGCGTCCAGGGTTAGAGTTGGCGGAGAGATAGTGGAAGAGTCGTTTTCCTCAAAGCGCTCAATGGGGCGGAGAGAGAATCGTCTGGCGTTGCCTCTGGCACGGATGCGCGCTTGCATAGATCATTTTCATTATGGCTGGAGTTCCGCGCTCCGCAGGAGCATGCATGAGTAGCCGACTTAAAGTTTTGTTTCTAGTGCAAAAAGATCAGCGAGTTATTCTGGATAGTTTATATGATGCGATCGCCCAGAACTGCGATTGCGATATTCGATGGCTCGGGCGAGATGAGCAGGCTAATCTGAAACGCTATTTTTCACGACATGTGCAGATTGAAAAATATGATCGGATCCTGTTTTTTTTGCGTTTTAAGCAAGAAATACGCCAGGTTGCGTTTCTCCGTACGCTCCCAAATATTGTAATTCTTGAGCATGATGCGTATCAGAATTATATAAAATGCAAGTATGCAGGGCTCTTTTCTAAGCATTACCGTCAACTGCCGTGGGTACGTGTGATTTCGTCGGGTTTTAAAGTCGCGGAAAGGTTGCGTTCCGAGGGAGTTGACGCAGTTTTTGTTGCCAAAGGATATGATCAGAAGCTACGTGATTTAAAGCTTGCCCGTGATATTGAACTGGCTTTCGTCGGTAGCACAAAAAGCGTGGCGTATAGCGGCCGCAAGGCGATGTTGGATGCTATTGGCGCAGTGGAGCCGTTGCAGGTCATGCGAACCAATTCAGGTGACGCCTATTTACATACGCTTAACCGCATACGTTTTTTCGTTAGCGCCGATGTTGGTATGGGCGAATATATGATTAAGAACTTTGAGGCTATGGCTTGTGGTTGTGTGCTCTTTGCATACGATCAAGGGGAAGAGGAGAGCCGAGCCTTAGGTTTTATAGATATGAATAACTTGGTACTTTATCGGAATCTGGACGAGTTTCGAAAAAAGTTGGCGTTGTTGCGCGAGAATGAGCAGTTAGCAAATGAAATTGCTTGTCGTGGACAAGAGTTGGTTCAGCGCCGTTTTAGCTTTGATCTGTTAGGGCGTGAGGTTGTACATGCAATGCAGGCGCCTTTACGGCCTTGGTGTCATATAGGCTGGTTGCAACGCCAACGATTGCGCTGGGGGATATAAGGAATGCCTTCGATTCTTTTTATTATCCCCTATTTTGGTCGTTGGCCATTTTGGATGCATTTATTTATTCGCAGTTGCGCAGAAAACTCAGATATTGATTGGTTGTTTTTCAGTGATTGCGGAGTGCCTGAAAATCTACCTGCCAACGTGCGTGTGAAAGAGATTAGCTACTCCAATTACTGTGCTTTGGTCAGTGAACGCTTAGGAATACGATTTTCTCCTGAAAACCCTTACAAGCTTTGTGATATTAAACAAGCTTTAGGTTATATTCATTGCGAAGATCTCGATGGATATGACTTTTGGGCGTTTGGAGATATAGACGTCGTTTACGGGCGTTTGCGTGAATACTTTAATTTTGATCGCTTGGCTCGATACGAGCTTTTATCTACGCATGCGCGTCGCGTTTCCGGTCATTTGTGCTTATTAAAAAACAACACGCGCATGCGTGAGGCCTTTATGCTTATTCCAAACTGGCGCGAGCGGCTGGCTGACCAGCAGCATCACGCGTTGGACGAAGGAGCGTTTAGCCGAATATTTATTTGGCGTAAGAATTTCCCGAAGCCTCTATTCAATCTTGTCGGTAAGCTCAATCCTTGGCGCAGATGTAGTGAATTTAAGGAGGCATTCAGTACGCCGAATGCAGGGCAACCTTGGGTAGATGGAAGTTATCGTTTTCCACAGCGCTGGTACTGGCTGGAGGGTAGACTAACTAACGATCTGAATGGGGAGCGTGAGTTTCCATATCTGCACTTCTTTGGATGGAAGCGGGACGCCTGGCCCTCGGTCTCTGTCCCTTCTGAAGATAAAATGCTCAGTTTGTCTCGTGAAAAAGGCTGGATGATTAACGCTGAGGGGTTCTCGTCACTTCCTGTATCTGTAAAAGCTGAACAGCCTGCGGGAGAAATCGTTTGAGTTTTGGCCAGAAGACTTCATTTTCAGTGGCGCTTTTTGCTTCGTTGGTATTGGTTGCTTTCTTTCTAGGGCCATTTTACTGGTTTGGTAGCAATGCAGGGTGGGCGAATTTCATCAGAATAGGTACGGTACTAGCACTAGGCTTATTAGTGTGGCGCGATTGGCCGCTACATAAGCCGGATAGTTTTCAAATAGTGTTTCTTTTGTTTTGGGTCTACCTGGCGCTGAACTCTATGGTATTGAGTGAAAGCGCGCAGCCGCTCAGGCGCCTCGTCTTTATTTTGTGTTTCGTTCTAATGGTATCTCGGGTAGGACTGACCTCGGTTCACTGGAGGTGGATAATAGCAGGTGTGGGGTTGTTGGGAGCAGGGTTCGCCTTGTTCTCTCTGGCCAACTTGTATCGGTTGGGTATGCTTAGTTTTGAGTACCGATCCGGGAAGGTTTTTTCTTCTGGAGTGCCGGAAATAGCCTATTTCGGAAATACTATCGTCGCCGCTCTGCACTATGCTGTTTGCTATTGTGCAGCGCTATGGATGTTTTTTTCGTCTCGCACGCGAAGTGCTCTATTGGCTTGGGGGAGCTGCGTGCTGGTTATTAGTGTTTATCTATTCTTGACCTACGCGCGTAGTGGTTGGATTGCAGCGTTAATCGTTTCCTGTGTTCTTTGGTTACTGATGATCGATCGTCAGCGCTGGCGGCGCTATGTATTGTTCGCCTCTTTCATGGCGGGAGGAGCAACACTTTTTTTGTTTAAATACTCTGCCTATGAATTCGGTGTGCGCGGTCTTACCCATCGTGATGAAATATGGCGGTCCGTGCTAGCGCAGGCTCTTCCAAACTGGTTTTGGGGCAAGGGGGCGGGAGCTGATATTGCGCCTGTAGTCGTCAATATGGGCGCCCAAACAGTGCGTAATGCCCATAGCTTGTACTTAGAGATATTTTACCAGTTTGGATTGCTTGGGTTTTTGCTGGCGATTATCATTTTGTTTTTTGCCTTGCTGCGGCTTTTCAAGTTATCAAAAGAGAAGATCGGTGGAGAAATTTCGGTGTTTGCTTTTGCGTTGCTGTCCGCCGCATCTGTAGTGATGTTTTTTGAGTTGAATACGTTCGTTGGTGCGCCGAACTTGGTATGGCTTTGGTTTTGGTTGCCCTTGGGAGTAGCGCTGAGTAGTTACAGGCGCGCAAATGCTTAAGGTTGATTTCATTGACGGGCGGCGCTGGCTTGTTGATGCTGCAGGTTCGTTAATTACCCCGATTCGTTCATTCTGCGAGTTGGCTGGGAGCTTGCGGGGTGATAATGCTTTTATAGCGGCATCTGGATCTTCAGCTAGAGATTTTCCATGGTCTAAATACAATGGTTATCCTTTCATCGCAATGAACGGATCGGTCGTCGCGTGCGTTGAAAACAATATCGTTCCCAGGTTTTATTTATGTGACGACGAAAGTTTTGCTCGTGATCGTTTTGCTCTGGCGTTGCTCGGCCTTGAGCGCGCGCAGAACGTGGCTATGAGTCTTGAGGTTCTATCTTTGCTCCACACGGCGCAACCTGGCTGTCTGGCTGGTCGATCTGTCTTTTTATTGGAGCGGGTAAACCGATTCATAAGTCGTAAGCGCTTGTCGGATCGATCCTATGCTTGGTCTATAAGAAATGATCAGGATCTGATTTCCCAATTTTCACTTATACGGAAGTCGCCTAATCGGGTTGGCTTTAGTCTAAACTTAGACAAGGGGTATTTTGTCGCGCGAACAATTCCTTACGTGGCTTTGCAGCTTTGCTACCAGCTTGGGTGCCGGCGCATTTTTCTTATTGGCGTTGATCTTTCCGGAGGTGGCGGTCGCTTTTACGAAGCTGGCACGGACGTGCTGCCCACGTCTTTGGATGAGGATTACGATAAGTATATTTTCCCAAGTTTTCTCTGGATGAAGCGCCGCGTTGTGTCCGCCGGTTTTCAGGTCTACAATTTGTCACCTATAAGTCGCCTGCCCGAAAAGCTCTTTCCAAGGCTTACTAATAATGAGTTGGAGCGTATGCTAGAAAATTCGGAGCATTAAACTAAGTTCGCTGGCGTGCCCTTTCTTGGTAGTACGCGCTGAAAAAATCCCCGTGCACTCTGCTTTCAATCCATGTGCGATCATCCTCGTCGCGCAACATGTGTTTAAAATTTCGCTGACTTTTATAAGGGCCGAGCGGTTTGGTTTGGCACTTCAAGTCGGCGATGTCTATTAAGCCAAGTCTGCCTTCGGGCGTAAGGACAATGTTTCCTAAATGTATCGATCGAAAAAAGATACCTTTTTCATGAAGGTGCGCTAGGAATCGACCGAGCTGGTCAAATAGGTTTGCGGGGCTTTCGTCAGCTTGCCGGCGTAGCTGTCGCAGGGTTACGCCGGGTAGTGGGTGGTAGTGCACAGCGTCTCGCTTGATTGAAGGGATTTTATAAGTATTTATTAATGACGGGCAGGCGACGTCCAGCCGTTGTAGATTTTTGATGTTATCAGCGAACCTCTTGGCATATGGGTAGAGCACCGCGGAGCTAAAGAAATGTTTCAGCCTAAAAAGCTTCAAGATTGTGCCATCATTTAGCAATAGCACCTTCTCTCCACAGCTGTCTTTTTCGAGCACTCGGGCTCCCTCACGCATGCGCACGTAAGATTCTATTTGAAGTTTTTGCATTAGTGCTTTCCGGTCATCTGTAAACGTTTAGGCTAGGTTTTGACCGGACCTATTTAGTTTGGTACCCAGCGGAGTGCAAGAATTTTACACGTACTGCTTGGCGATTGTCTTACCCAGCTTAGGTCTAGGGGTATGCTAAAATTCGCAGCTCTCATCCTCAATTGGTCTGTCATGAGCCATCCTGAAAAAAAAATTTCGAGCCTAGGGATTTACTTCCGCTTGCTGGGGTATGTGAGACCCTATTTCGGTCTATTTTTGATCAGCATGCTCGGTTTTCTGATCTTTGCTTCCACCCAGCCGATGCTTGGCTACATTCTCAAGTACTTCGTCGACGGCCTGTCCAATCCCGATGCGAGCCTGCTCGAAGGTGTGCCGGGGCTGCTGGAGCATGCACCCTGGCTCGCACGCCTGAAGCTGTTGCAGGCTGTGCCGTTATTGATCGTGGCGATCGCATTGTGGCAGGGCATTGGCTCTTTTCTGGGCAATTACTACCTCGCCAAGGTTTCGATGGGGCTCGTACAGGATCTGCGCGTCGCGCTGTTCAACAATCTGCTGACCTTGCCCAACCGCTATTTCGATAACCACAACTCCGGTCACTTGATTTCAAGGATCACCTACAACGTGACCATGGTCACCGGCGCCGCTACTGATGCCATCAAGGTGGTGGTGCGTGAAGGCATGACGGTGCTTTTCCTGTTTGCCACCCTGCTGTGGATGAACTGGAAACTCACTCTGGTTATGGTGGCCATCCTACCGGTCATCGGCGTCATGGTAACCAGCACAAGCAAGAAGTTTCGTAAGCAAAGCAAGAAGATCCAGGCCAGCATGGGTGATGTGACCCACATTACTTCCGAGAGTATTCAGGGTTATCGGGTAGTGCGCAGCTTTGGTGGTGAGGCCTATGAGAAGCAGCGTTTCCTCAATGCCAGTGAGCAGAACAAATTCAAGCAATTGAAAATGGTGAAGACCAACGCGGTCTACACCCCGAGCCTGCAGCTGGTGATCTACAGCGCCATGGCGGTGCTGATGTTCCTTGTGCTGCTGCTGCGAGGCGATGCGTCGGCTGGCGATCTGGTCGCTTACATCACGCTGGCCGGTTTGCTGCCCAAACCGATTCGCCAGCTGTCGGAAGTCAGTTCGACCATTCAGAAAGGTGTCGCTGGCGCTGAGAGCATCTTCGAGCAGCTCGACGAGCGACCCGAGATCGACACTGGCACGCTGGAGCGCGATTCGGTCAGCGGACGTCTGGAAGTGCGCAACCTCAATTTCGTCTACCCGGGCAGCGACAAGCCGGTGCTGCACGACATCAGCTTCACCGTGGAGCCCGGCCAGATGGTGGCGCTGGTCGGTCGGTCCGGCAGCGGCAAGTCGACACTGGCCAATCTGATCCCGCGTTTCTACCATCATGAGACCGGCCATATCCTGCTGGACGGTGCGGATGTCGAGTCCTACACGTTGCGCAACCTGCGCCGGCATATTGCCCTGGTGACGCAGCAGGTGACTCTGTTTAACGATACCGTGGCGAACAACATCGCCTACGGCGATCTGGCCGGCGCGCCGCTGGACGACATCCGCCGTGCCGCTCGCGATGCCTACGCCGACGAGTTCATCGAGCAAATGCCCGAGGGCTATCAGACCCTGGTCGGGGAAAACGGCGTGCTGCTCTCAGGTGGACAGCGGCAGCGCCTGGCAATTGCGCGTGCACTGCTCAAGAATGCCCCCGTGCTGATTCTTGACGAAGCGACTTCGGCGCTGGATACCGAGTCCGAGCGGCATATCCAGGGGGCTCTGGACCATGTGATGCAGGGCCGCACCACGCTGGTCATCGCTCACCGCCTGAGCACAATCGAGAAGGCCGATCTGATCCTGGTAATGGAGCAGGGCCGCATCGTCGAGCGTGGCACCCATGCCGAGCTGCTGGCGGTGAACGGTGCCTACGCGCGGCTTCATGCGACGCAGTTCCAGGACGACGAATCGGACGAGCAGGGCGCCTGATGCTGCAGTTTCTGAAAAGCTGGCGTGAACGCGGCTGGTGCGAGATCGATGCCGACACCTATGCGCAGATCTGGCAGCGCTACGGCGGCAGCGTCGCCACTCACCCAGCCGTCGTCGAGCGGCTGGCCGGTCTTGCCGGTATTCCGGTGCGCTATCTGGCCTGGGAGCGGCACGGCGAATTGATCGCTGCGGTTCCCTGCTGGGGGCGCCATCTGGCGCTGTCCAAGGACGTATTGAAAAAGACCGGCAAGCGCGGGCTGTTCGATCTGGGTAATGCCGAGATCATCCTGCCCGTCGCCGAGCAGGCGGCGATTCCGGTCCGCCAGCGCATGCGCTACGTGTCAGAGCTCAATGCTGGCGCGATCAGCACCTTGCGCGAGCAACCGGAGGGTCTGGCGCTGGCGCGCGAACCGGAGGCGTACTCGAAGAAGTTTCGTTACAACCAGCGCCGCGAGCAGCGCCTGCTGGAAGAGGCGGGCGGTGTGCTGCGGTCGATGCTGGATTTCTCGCCGACCGAGCAGGCTGCAATGTATGCCGATCTGTTCCAGCGCCGCTGGGGTTTCGAGGCGCCCGGTAAGAGCCATCTGCAAGAGGTCTTTGCACTACTGCGCGAGTTCATGACCGGCTCGGTGGTGTTTCTCGACGAGCAGCCGATCGCCATTCAGGTTCTCTATCGGGTCGAGTCGCCGAAATGGATGTCCGTCGAGTACATCAATGGCGGTGTCGATCCGGTGCAGCGGGACTTCAGCCCAGGCAGCGTGCTCAGTTTCGTCAACACCCAGACGGCCTGGGCCGAGGCGCGGGCGCTGGACAAACCGCTGCGTTATTCCTTTGGCCGGGCGGATCGCGAGTACAAGGATCGCTGGTGCAACCGCGTTCCGGTCTATCAGGTGTGAGCCATGAGTGCACGCAAGCAGCAATTGCTTAAACGCCACCGCAAGCACAAACGCATCGCCTTGCTGGTCGCGCTTGTCGCGCTGCTGCTGCTCGGCGCGCTGGTTGCTTGGTGGTTGGTTCCGCTCTTGCTGGTGTTGGGCTGGATCGCTCATGAGGCCTGGTTTGCCGACCACCTGTTCTACAGCCCTCAGGACGATTACGACTACGTATTCCCGGACGATGCCCAGCGTTATTCGGTGCGGATCGACGGCGGCCGACTCGCTCCGCCGGAGCGCTTCGAAGCCGCGGATACGCTTATTCTCGAGATCGAGCTCAAGGCCAGCTGGCTGGGGCGATGGCTTGATCCGCAGGTGTGGGTCGGTGACGACCGTCAGGATTTCGAGCGGGGCGTTGCCGGCCGGCGCTATCTCAACCTGTCCGGCCAGCATGAGCCGCTGAGTGGGGGTGTGCTGCGTGTCAGCGGGCGCTTCTGTCGCCTGTCCGGCGAGGCGACGCTCTTCGCGATGCGCAACCCGGATTATTCCGAGCGCCGTGTGCTGATCGTCGCCCCGCATGCCGACGATGCCGAGCTGGCCGCTTTCGGCCTGTACAGTCGGGCACACGATGTGGCCATCGTGACCCTGACCCAGGGCGAGATCGAGGCCGACAGATACCGTCGGCTGGGTCTGGACGATGCGTCTGCCGCCAGGCTCAAGGGGCGGTTGCGCACCTGGGATAGCCTGGCGGTGCCATTGTGGGGCGGCGTACCGCAGTCGCGGTGCGTCCAGCTGGGCTATTACTGCCTGCAGCTGCCCGCCATGGCGGCCGATCCGCAGACGCCGTTCGGCTCGCGCGAATCCGGTGAACAGGACTTGCGCAGCGTGCGCCGGCACAATCCGCTGCTGTTGCCCGCGGATGTGGACGGTGTGCCCAGTTGGGACAATCTGCAGGCCGATCTGCGGGTTCTGCTCGCTCATTTTCGCCCTGAGGTGGTGGTCACACCGCACCCTGAACTGGATCCTCACGCTGACCATGTGGCTGCCACCCGGGCCTTGTATCAGGCCATGGAGGAGGGCGACTGGCTGCCGGAAACACTGCTGTTGTATGCCAACCACCTGCACGACAATGATCGCTGGCCGATGGGGCCGGCTGATGGCGGCGTGGCTTTGCCGCCCGCCATCGAGCCACTCCCGGCTGATCGCCTATGGAGCCCGACGCTGGATTCCGAGGCTCGGCTGAACAAGGCCATGGCGCTGGCGATGCAACACGATTTGCAGGGTCCTTTGCCGCTCAAGAAGCGTCTGCGCCGCCTGATCCAGGCCGCCCTCGCCGGTCGCCGCTGGCCGTCCACTGGCGATGACGAGTTTTTCCGCAAGGCCGTGCGCAGACACGAGCTATTCTGGGTGCGCAAGCTCTAGCAGCGTTGACACGCTGGCCGGGCCAGCGCGGCCCGCATGTTATGATCGCCGCCGTTTTCTGTCAGTCATCGGAGCCCCAATGAAGCTGTCCATGCCCCGTTTCGACCAAGCCGCCGTTCTGGTGGTCGGTGACGTCATGCTCGATCGTTACTGGCATGGCGGCACGTCGCGGATCTCGCCCGAGGCACCGGTGCCGGTGGTGAAGGTCGAGCAGATCGAAGATCGCCCAGGTGGTGCGGCCAACGTCGCGCTGAACATCGCGGCGTTGGGGGCTGCCGCGGCGCTGGTGGGTGTGACCGGCGAGGACGAGGCGCGTCAGAGCCTGGCTGACAGCCTCGCGGCTGCCGGTGTGCAGGCGCATTTCCAGTGCATCGATGACCAGCCCACCATCGTCAAGCTGCGGGTGATGAGTCGCCATCAGCAACTGCTGCGCATGGATTTCGAGGAGCTGTTCAACACCGATCCGGCCGCGTTGCTGGCCGAGGTGGAAGGGCTGCTGGCCGGGGTCAAGGTGCTGGTGCTGTCGGACTACGGCAAGGGCGCGCTGAAGAACCATCAGGCGCTGATCCAGGCGGCGCGGCGCCGTGGCATTCCGGTGCTGGCCGACCCCAAGGGCAAGGATTTCGACATCTATCGCGGCGCTACGCTGATCACGCCGAACCTGGGCGAATTCGAGGCGATCGTCGGGCATTGTGCCGACGAGGCCGAGTTGGTCAGCAAGGGGGCCGAGCTGATGAGCCGGCTCGAGCTGGATGCGCTGCTGGTCACCCGTGGCGAGCACGGCATGACCCTGCTGCGTCCCGATCACGCGCCGCTGCACCTGCCGGCCCGTGCCCGCGAGGTGTTCGATGTCACCGGTGCCGGCGATACCGTCATTTCAACCCTGGCCGCTGCGATTGCGGCTGGCGAGGAACTGCCACAGGCCGTGGCACTGGCCAACCTGGCCGCCGGTATCGTGGTCGGCAAGCTGGGCACCGCCTGCATCAGCGCGCCGGAGCTGCGCCGCGCGGTGCAGCGCGAGGAAGGCTCCGAGCGTGGCGTGATGACCGTCGAACAGCTGCTCACCGCGGTCGAGGATGCCCGCGCCGAGGGTGAGAAGATCGTCTTCACCAATGGCTGTTTCGACATCCTGCACGCCGGCCATGTGACCTACCTCGAGCAGGCCCGGGCCCAGGGCGACCGGCTGGTGGTGGCTGTGAACGATGATGGCTCGGTGAGCCGCCTCAAGGGCCCGGGCCGGCCGATCAACTCGGTGGATCGACGCATGGCGGTGCTGGCCGGTCTGGAAGCGGTGGATTGGGTGGTGTGCTTTTCCGAGGACACACCGGAGAACCTGCTGGCCCAGGTGCGACCCGATGTACTGGTCAAGGGCGGCGACTATGGCGTCGATCAGGTCGTCGGGGCCGATCTGGTCAAGGCCTACGGCGGTGTGGTGAAGGTGCTGGGGCTGGTGGAAAACAGCTCGACCACCGCCATAGTCGAGAAGATCCGCGCCCGCTGAACCACGGCAGCCAAGTGCCGCGCGATCGGGCTTCTCAGCGCGCCGCGGCGGCTGGCCGGGCTGCCCACCAGTCCTTCCAGCGAACCCGCTCGTCGCGCACCACCCAGCCCTCCTGTGGTGCAAAACTCTCTGACAGCCACAGCCCCCGTGTATTAACGGGGCTGAACTGGCCATCACGCAACTGCAGCAGCTGCTCCTGCGGTTGTCCCTGGTGCAGCGGAACAAGGTAGAGGTCGGGCCTGTTGCGGTTCAGGCGCGCCACCAGCTTGTCGGCCTCCAGGCGTTCGTCGACATGGTACAGGCTGAGCTGGCGAACCTCCTTCGGCAGTTCCATGCGCATGTCGTAGACCAGCTGCAACGATGCCGTCGGCAGGTGCACATAGGCGCGTGGCCGTTCCATGAGCACCATGTTGCCGCACTGCACCGGCCGTGTGGCGCCAGACTGCGAGGCGAGCTTGAAATGCACCGCCTCGCGGTAGTGCAGGCTGGCCTGATAGGGCGTGGGCAACCAGGTGTCGCCGAAGCGCCCGGCAAGCCAGCCTTCGGGCGTCTCCAGCAGGCATTCTTCGGCGATTTCCTGGATGGCGGTGAGCAATGGCAGGTTCAGCTCATGTGCCGGGATGTAGCCGGAAATCAGCTTGAGCACCACGTCGCCGCGGTCCAGGCGCTGCTGGCGGACCAGCACCCAGTATTCCCGGCCCTGCCAGCAGAGGGTCAGGCGGACCGAGACGCCCAGATTGGCCAGCTCGATGGCAAAGCGGCCCGGATCGGCCACCTCCACCGGGCGGCGGCGCGCGATGACTTCGGCGAAATTCAGCGGCCGACCCAGGCTCTGGTAGCTCAGGCTGTCGTGGCCGGCCTCGACGTAGAGAGGCAGGGTCTTGAATGCGGCAGGGCTCTTGCGTACCAGAACGCGAGGCATCCGGGCTCTCCTTACGGCGAACGGGGCCGCCGCGCGGCGCCGGTGGCTGCTGCCGCGCAGCGAATGGAACGCTGAGCCTCCGAGGTCAGTTGCCCGTCAGGACGGCGGCAGCAGTGGCTACGTTAGACGTCAAATGCTGCGGATTGATAGTGCCGATGATCGCGCCGCTGACCCCGGGATGACCGAACAGCAGCTCGAAACTGCGACGGACCGGGTCGTCGCCTGGCTTGAGGCAGGCATGTCCGCTGGCCAGGGCCTTCTTGATCAGGATGCCCTTGCCGTGGGCTGCAGCGTAGTCGAGGACCGGTCGTTCGGCCTGCTCGTTGAGGTTGTAGGTCACCATCGCGCAGTCGCCCTGCTGCAGCGCCAGCAGCCCACCATCGACCGTCTTGCCGGACAGGCCGAAGCCGAGGATCTTGCCCTCGCGCTTGAGTTCGGCCAGGGTCTGATAGACCTCGGTGTGCTGCAGGATATCGAGGTCGTTGCCGTCCGAGTGCACCAGCACCAGTTCGATGCGGTCGGTACGTAGGCGCTTGAGGCTGCGCTCCACCGAGAAGCGCGTGTGGGTGGCAGAAAAGTCGAAGCGCGACTGGCCGTTCGCGAACTCCTCGCCAACCTTGCTGACGATCACCCAATCCTCGCGCTGTCCGGCCAGCAACGGGCCCAGCCGTTCCTCGCTGACGCCGTAGGCCGGCGCGGTGTCGATCAGGTTGATGCCCAGTTCGCGGGCCAGGGTCAGCAGTTGGCGAGCCTGGGCGTCGTCTGGGATGGAAAAACCGTTGGGATATTTCACCCCTTGATCGCGGCCCAGCTTCACCGTGCCTAGACCCAACGGCGAAATGCGCAGGCCGGTGCTGCCCAGTAGGCGGTGCAGGTCATGCAGCGTCGCGTTCATGGCAGCAGCCCTTCCCAGAACGGCCCGGTCAGCGGCGGACGTGGCAGTTCAGGCAGCGCCGGATGCTGGCCTGGACGGATGCCGTCACGGGCGAGGGCGGCTTCGACGCGGTCGGAGAAGTCGGGGGACAGCGCCAGCTTGGTCGGCCAACCGACCAGCAGTCGGCCCTGCTCGGCAAGGAAGGCGTTGTCCGGACGGGCGAGTGCCGATTGTGCAGGCTCGGCGCGGTCGATACGCAGCGTGGCCCATTGCGCGGAGGACAGGTCGATCCAGGGCACCAGTTCGGCCAGCTCCTTTTTCGCGGCGGCGATCTGACTGGCTTCGTCGCGCGCCACGCCATCGACTTCGGCCAGGTCGCCGCCGAGATACCAGAGCCACTCGCCGTCCGCTGTCGGATGGCTGGTGACCGTGATCCGCGGTTTGGTGCCGCCGCCCAGGCAATGGGCATAGAGCGGCTTGAGCGTGGGCGCCTTGACGATAACCATGTGCAGCGGACGGCGCTGCATGGCCGGTTGCTGCAGGCCGAGCGACGCGAGCAGCTCGGCAGTCCCGCCACCGGCGCTGAACACGATGCGCTGGGCGCGGATCTCGCGACCATCGACGCGCAACCCGACCAGCTCGTTGTCGTCGAGCAGCGGTTCGATCCGCTGGCAGGCCAGCAGGCTGTCGCCAGCCAGCTCGGCCAGGCGGGCGATCAGGCTGGGCACGTCCAGCACCAGCTCGCTGAGCCGATAGACCTTGCCCTTGAACCGTGGATGCTGCAGCGCAGGCGGCAGCTCATCGCCCTTGACCTGGCCGACCCGCGAGCGCACCGCCTTGCTGGCGAAGAAGCTGGTGAGGTTGCCGGCCAGCGTGCCTGGCGACCAAAGATAATGCGCATCGGACAACAGACGCACGCCGCTGAGGTCCAGCTCGCCCTTGCCTTCGAGCGCTTCGCGCCAGCGCCGCGGCATGTCCGCAATCGCCTCGGAGGCACCGGTGAGCGCACCGCTCAGCGCGTACTTGGTACCGCCATGGATGATGCCCTGGGACTTCACGCTCTGCCCGCCGCCCAGTGCTCCCTTGTCGACCAGTAGGGTGGCAAAACCCAGTCGGCGCAGGCGCGCGTTCAGCCAAAGGCCGGCGACGCCGCCGCCAACGATCAGGACGTCGGTGCTGAGGGATTCGGGCATGTGCAGACCTCATTGGGTAAACGGTCGCGCAGTATAACTGCAGTCCGCCGGCAGCTTAGTGGCCGGCGCTGCGGGAAAACAACTGGATGACCACCACACCGGCGATGATCAGCCCCATGCCCAGTACTGCCGGCAGATCCAGGTACTGACGATAGAGCACCGCCGCGGCGACGCTGACCAGCACGATGCCGAGCCCGGCCCAGATGGCATAGGCGATGCCGACCGGGATGGTCCGTACCACCAGCGCGAGCATCCAGAACGACAGGCTGTAGCCCGTGACCACCAGCAGCAGTGGCAGCGGGCGACTGAAGCCGGCCAGTGCCTTCATCGAGGTGGTGGCGACCACCTCGGCGCAGATGGCGATGGCCAGGTAAACATAGCCGGACATGGCGAGATCCTGATTATGGGCGGCAAGTTCGTTCGGTTCCGACCTCGCCAACAAGTTCGCCGGCAGGGCGGTTATGGCTCGCGAGCAGGCGGCTTGCTAAGCTCCGCGCCCATGAATCGCACCCTCTATACCCTGTTGTTTCACCTCGGCCTGCCGCTGGTGTTCCTGCGCCTGCTGTGGCGCGCCTGGCGCGCCCCGGCCTACTCCCGTCGTATCGGCGAGCGTTTCGCCTTCGATTTGCCGCCGCTGCGTCCGGGTGGCATCTGGGTGCATGCGGTCTCGGTGGGCGAAAGCATCGCCGCGGCGCCGATGGTCCGCGAGCTGATGGCGCGCTACCCGCACCTGCCGATCACCGTCACCTGCATGACCCCGACCGGCTCCGAGCGCATCCAGGCGCTGTTCGGCGACAGCGTGCAGCATTGCTACCTACCCTATGACCTGCCTTGGACCGCGGCGCGTTTTCTGAATTGCCTGCAGCCGAAGCTGGCGGTGGTGATGGAGACCGAGCTCTGGCCCAACCATATCCATCAGTGCGCCCGGCGCGGCATACCCGTGGCGCTGGCCAACGCGCGGCTGTCCGAACGTTCGGCCCGCGGCTACGCGCGCTTCGCCCGGCTGACCGCGCCAATGCTGGCCGAGCTGAGCCTGATTGCCGTGCAGACAGAGGCTGAAGCCGAGCGTTTTCGCCGGCTCGGCGCACGCCACGAATGCGTCGAAGTGACTGGCTCGATCAAGTTCGACCTGACCATCGACCCGGCACTGCTGGCGCGGGCGACCGATTTGCGCGATCAATGGGCGGCGCAGGATCGGCCGCTGTGGATCGCCGCCAGCACCCATGCCGGCGAGGACGCAATCATCCTGGCCGCGCACCGACGCTTGCTGGAGCGATTTCCGCAGGCCCTGCTGCTCCTGGTGCCACGGCATCCGGAGCGCTTCGTCTCGGTGTATGAACTGGCGTGCAAGGAAGGCTTTGCTGCGGTGCGCCGCTCGACGGGCGAGGCGGTTGGCGCCGGCACTCAGCTGCTGGTCGGCGACACCATGGGCGAGCTGCTGTTTCTCTATGCCCTGGCCGACGTCGCCTTCGTCGGTGGCAGCCTGGTGCCCAACGGCGGGCACAATCTGCTGGAGCCTGCGGCCTTGGGCAAGCCGGTGCTCAGTGGCCCGCATCTGTTCAACTTTCTCGAAATCTCCGCGCAACTGCGCGATGCCGGCGCCCTGCGCGAAGTACAGGATGCCGATCAGCTGGCTGATGCTGTCGGTGAACTCTGGCGCGATCCGGCTGCCACGCAACGGATGCGTGACGCCGGGCTGGGCGTGCTCAGGGCCAATCAGGGGGCGTTGCAGCGTCTGCTGACGGGACTGGCGAGGCTGCTCGGCTAGCCGGTGTGTCTGGTCTGCGAGGAAAGCCGGATCAGCTGCCGGCGTCATTGCGCCGTCTGGGGTGCGAGCGCCTGGTGGGCTTAGCCCACCAGGCCAAGGTTCAAGCGAGCCTCCTGCTCAATAATCCACCCGCACCGGCTGACCGATGGTCTGCGGCAGATCCGGCGGCAGGAAGTCGGTGTCCGGGTTGTAGTCGGGTTTCAGGTAGGCCGCGAGCTGCTGCAGGTCGTCCGGGTTCAGCGTGCCGGCGGCCTGTTTCAGGCGCAGATTGTCGAGGATGTAGTCGTAGCGGGCGTTGTTGTAGTCGCGCACGGCGCCGTAGAGGCGGCGCTGGGTGTCGAGCACGTCGACGATGTTGCGGGTGCCGACCTGATAGCCGATCTCGGTGGCCTCGAGCGCGCTCTGGTTGGAGATGATCGACTGCCGGCGGGCTTCGACCTGCTCGATATCGGTATTCACCGCCCGATGCAGATTGCGTGTGGATTCGACCACCTGGCGGCGCAGGCTTTCGCGCTGCTGCTCGCTCTGACTGAGCTGGTAATACGCCTCGCGGCTCTGCGAGGTGGTCAGCCCGCCGCTGTAGAGCGGGATGTTCAGCTGCAGGCCGATGCTGCGCTGCTCGACGTCGCCGGTGTAGCGCGGCATGTCGAAGCCCGGGATGCCCTGGGTGTTGCTGAAGCCCAGCGAGTCGTTGTCGCCCTTGCGATAGGACGCCACTGCGTCGAGCGTCGGTGCATGGCCTGAGCGGCGCTGGCGCAGGGTTTCTTCCGCCGCAGTCACCGCGTAATTCACCGCCAGCAGGTTGAGGTTCTGCCGCGTCGCGGTATCGACCCAGGCCTTGGCCTCGTTTGGTACCGGGGCCAGCACCGGCAGGGTGTGGCGGATGCCTTCCAGCGCGATGTATTCGCGGTTGGTCAGGGTAAACAGTGCCTGGAAGGCGTCGTCAACCTGGCGCTGCGCGATGGAGCGGTTGGCCCGCGCGGTATCGAATCCGGCCTGGGCCTCGAGCACGTCCGTCTTGTCGGAAAGGCCGACCTCGAAGCGCTCGTTGGCCTGATCGAGCTGGCGCTTGAATGCGGCTTCTTCGGCTTTTACCGCGGCCAGATTGTCCTGCGCGCGCAGCACGGCGAAGTAGGCCTGGGCGCTCTGCAGGATCAGGTCCTGCTCGGCAATGGAGTATTCGATTGCGGCCTGCTCGCTCACGGCTTCCGCGGCCTTGAGCTGGAACCAGCGGTCGGCGCGGAAGATCGGCTGGCTCAGCGTCGCCTGATAGGCGGTGCCACTGCGCGACAGCGAGGTTGAGCCCATGCTGGTGTCGACGTCCGTCTCGGTGTCGCTCAGCTCGGCGCCGGCGCTGAGGTTGGGCAGCAGGCCGGCGCGTGCCTGCGGCACGATTTCCTGGCGGGCGCGGAACTGTGCGCGAGCTGCAGCCAGGTCGGCGTTGTTGTTGACGGCTTGCTGATAGACGCTGACCAGGTCGGTCTTGCTGGCGAGCGGGACGGTTTCCTGTGCCCAGGCTGCTCCGGCGGTGAGGGAGGCCACGGCGAGAGCCAGGGGGAGTCTGCGCAGCATGTTGGGTCCATCCTGAATAGAGCTGATGGGCAAGGCTAAGCGGCAGCTGACGGGGGGTCAAGGCGTGTGTGCGAGGCAATGTCGGATGCCGGATGTGGCTGGTCGGAATGACCGAACGGTCGACTAGTTTCGCCCTCGGCATGGCGTTCGTACCGGCTCTTGATTAGACTCGATGGCGTTCTTGTCGGGGTGCCTTGAAGCGAAGGCTGAGATCGGAAAGTTCCGGATCCCGTTGAACCTGATCAGGTTAAGGCCTGCGTAGGGAACAAGATGTGCTCGCCAGTCGTTCGGCCAGCTCTCTCGGCGCCAGTTCCGGCGCACCCGATGCCCTTGCCATCCGTGTTTTCAGGTTCGCTCCGACAATTCTCTAGGAGCCAGCCTGATGCGTGTAGAACAACAGAACCTGAGTGAGTCCGCCCAGGTCGACCAGCAGTCGATCCAACCCTTCCCGCGTTCGCAAAAAATCTATGTGCAGGGTTCGCGCCCGGATATCCGCGTGCCGATGCGCGAGATCAGCCTGGACGTGACGCCCACGGACTTCGGCGGCGAGATCAACGCCCCGGTCACCGTCTACGACACTTCTGGCCCCTATACCGATCCGAACGTGCAGATCGACGTGCGCAAGGGCCTGGCCGACGTGCGCAGTGCCTGGATCGAGGAGCGCGGCGATACCGAGAAGCTGCCGGGGTTGACCTCCGAGTTCGGCCAGCGTCGCCTCAACGATGCCGAGCTGACTGCCATGCGTTTTGCCCATGTACGCCATCCGCGGCGGGCCAAGGCCGGGCACAACGTCAGCCAGATGCACTATGCGCGCAAGGGCATCATCACGCCCGAGATGGAATACGTTGCCATCCGCGAGAACATGAAGCTGACCGAAGCTCGCGAGGCTGGGCTGCTGAAGGATCAGCACGCCGGGCATAGCTTCGGCGCCTCGATCCCCAAGGAGATCACGCCGGAATTCGTGCGTGACGAAGTGGCCCGCGGTCGCGCCATCATCCCGGCCAACATCAACCACACCGAGCTCGAGCCGATGATCATCGGCCGCAACTTCCTGGTGAAGATCAACGGCAATATCGGCAACTCGGCGCTGGGTTCCTCGATCGAAGAGGAAGTGGCCAAGCTGACCTGGGGCATCCGCTGGGGCTCGGATACGGTGATGGACCTGTCCACCGGCAAGCACATCCACGAAACCCGCGAGTGGATCATCCGCAACTCGCCGGTGCCGATTGGCACCGTGCCGATCTACCAGGCGCTGGAAAAGGTCAACGGCGTTGCCGAAGACCTGACTTGGGAGCTGTTCCGCGACACCCTGATCGAGCAGGCCGAGCAGGGCGTCGACTACTTCACCATCCACGCGGGTGTCTTGCTGCGCTACGTGCCGCTGACCGCCAAGCGCGTCACCGGCATCGTCTCGCGCGGCGGCTCGATCATGGCCAAGTGGTGCCTGGCGCATCACAAGGAGAATTTCCTCTACACGAACTTTGAGGAAATCTGCGAAATCATGAAGGCCTACGACGTCAGCTTCTCGCTGGGCGACGGCCTGCGTCCGGGCTCAATTGCTGATGCCAACGACGCCGCGCAGTTCGGTGAGCTGGAAACCCTCGGCGAGCTGACCAAGATCGCCTGGAAGCACGACGTGCAGTGCATGATCGAAGGCCCGGGTCACGTGCCGATGCACATGATCAAGGAGAACATGGACAAGCAACTGGAGTGCTGCGACGAGGCGCCGTTCTACACCCTCGGCCCGCTGACGACCGACATCGCCCCGGGCTACGACCACATCACCTCCGGCATCGGTGCGGCGATGATCGGCTGGTTCGGCTGCGCCATGCTTTGCTACGTCACGCCGAAGGAGCACCTCGGGCTGCCGAACAAGGATGACGTGAAGACCGGCATCATCACCTACAAGATTGCCGCGCACGCTGCCGATCTGGCCAAGGGGCATCCGGGCGCGCAGATCCGCGACAACGCCCTGTCCAAGGCGCGCTTCGAGTTTCGTTGGGAAGACCAGTTCAACCTCGGCCTCGACCCGGACACCGCGCGTGCCTTCCACGACGAGACGCTGCCGAAGGAGTCGGCGAAGGTGGCGCACTTCTGCTCCATGTGCGGGCCGAAGTTCTGCTCGATGAAGATCACCCAGGAAGTGCGCGAGTACGCTGCCGAGCACGGCCTGACCGACGAGCAGAAGGCCATCGAGGCCGGCTTCGCCGAGCAGTCCTCGCGCTTCAAGGACGAGGGTTCGGTGATCTACAAGCAGGTGTGACCGGCGAGGTGTGATCGACTGCCTGAGCCAAAGCGGGCCGGCCGATGCCGGCCCGCTTCATATCCTCAGAGATATTCCGGCTTCAGAATGCCTTTGAGCTGCTCATGGGGAATGAACAGCTCGGGGTGGCCGCTCGAGTACGGTGCAATGCTGTACACGTCATATTTGAGCAGTACGCTGTCCTTCAGCAGCGCGACGTTCGCGGTCTGCTGGAACGGCCAGAACTCGAGGAATGCGGCATCCTGGTCGTGTTCGTTCTCCACCAGCCAGCGCTGATGCGCCTGGCGCGCCGTACGCCAGAAGTTGCCTTCCTGACCGGGGATCAGCAGATCTTCCAGGCGCAGCTCGCTGTCCCTCTTGCTGTCGTAATTGATGAAGCCGCGACCGGGCATGCCGTGGGCCCCGCCGACATACAGATAGCTGGAAAGCTCGACGACCAGAATGTTGCGGTGCTGGTCGCGCAGCTTGGCCTGCAGATAGCTGCTCCAGCCTGGCTCAGCCGTACTCAGAAAACGTTGTTGATAGCTCTGCAAGGATTCGGGCAGCCGATCATCCGGGCCGTTGAGCGTCATCCGGCGCAGGCGCGCGTCGATCAGGCGATTCAGTTCCGGCTCGTCGGCAAATGTCAGGCTATCGATGTTTACCAGCGGGCAGTTCTCCCCCTTACAGCCGTCTGGCCGTTGTTCGGTGACGGTCTGGCGGACCTCCACCGGATGTTCCGAAGCAAAGTGCTGACAGCCGCCAAGCAGCATTGCAAGGCTGCTCAGCACGATGAAATTGCGAATGTATGCGGTTGGTATCATGGTTCGTCCAGACATGGCAGTGCGCTTTCGATTGCCGGTCACACCCGAAGTTCGTGAGTTCCGGCTGGTTGAGCCTTCTTCGGTTACGGTGGTCTGCAAAGGGCTGCACCGGAGACACTGCCGCGCTAGGATGACGACGAAGCCGCTCACGATGTGACGGTTGCAGTCGTTCGCTGCCGTGTCCGGCGCGGATCAAACCGATATGAGTGGTGCCCATGAGCGAGACCTTCAAACCCGGCCCGGATGATGTCCAGATCCTCCGACGAGAGCAATGCTTCAGCGGTTTCTACCGACTGGATCGTCTGCACCTGCGCCATCGCCAGTTCAACGGTGACATGGGCGCGGAGTTGAGTAGGGAGCTGTTCGTCCGCCACGATGCGGTGTGCGTGCTGCCCTACGATCCGCTACTCGATCGCGTGGTGCTGATCGAACAGTTCCGCGTCGGTGCGCTGGGCAAGGTCGACAACCCCTGGCTGATCGAATTGGTGGCAGGTCTGATCGACAAGGATGAAGCACCCGAAGAGGTTGCACGGCGCGAAGCGATCGAAGAGGCAGGGTTGGAACTGGGCGAACTGTGGCCCGTCAGCCAGTACTTTCCATCCCCTGGTGGCAGCGATGAGCGGGTGTACCTGTATGTCGGTCGCTGCGACAGCGAGGGTGCCGATGGGGTGTTCGGACTGGCCGAAGAGGGCGAAGACATCCGTGTGCACGTCTGGTCGCTACCGGAGGCACTCCGCGCCGTGAATGATGGTCGTATCGACAATGCTGCCAGCATCATTGCGCTGCAGTGGCTGGCCTTGAATCGCGAGCAGGTGCGGGGGGCGTGGACATGAGAAAGACGCGCGAGCGTTACCGAGTCGACCTGCTCGAATTGCAGTCGGCCTGCGAGGCCAATTACCTACGATTGATGCGGCTGCTGCCAGGCATGCGCGGTGCTTGCGACGCACGTCGTATCGCGATCAGCCAGGGCAACATGTTGCTCGGTGTGCTGGTGCTCGAGGTGCTGGAGAGTTGTCCCTACACCACGACGCTGCAAGTCAGTCAGGAGCATTGCCTGACCTGGTTGCCCGTGCCGAAAATGGAAGTGCGCGTCTATCACGATGCACGCATGGCCGAGGTCATTCGCGCCGAGAATGCCCGGCGTTTTCGCGGGATCTACCATTATCCCAATGCACAGATGCACCAGCCGGACGAGAAGAACCAGCTCAACCTCTTCCTCGGCGAGTGGTTGGGTCACTGCCTGGCCTGCGGTCACGAACTCGAACCGGTACTCTGATTTTCCGTCGCCATCGACAGTGGACGGCGATCCGCATCCGATCTCCTGGTAGGTATGCCGCACGGTTATGTGACCTAGGCCCACTTCCGAGGTTTACCCTCCTAGCGGGCTCCTACCATAATTCCGTTGCGATTTAGCTCAAGGAGAAGGGCCTTGCCTGGTGCGACCCTGACTGCTGTTGAAGATTCGGTTCTGCTGGTGCAGCTGACCGATAGCCATCTGTTTGCCGAAGCGGACGGCAAGTTGCTGGGCATGAATACCTGCGACAGCCTGGAGCGTGTAATCGAGCTTGCCATCGACGAGCAGCCGCGCATCGATCTGGTCCTGGCTACCGGCGATCTGTCGCAGGATGGCTCGGTGGCGTCATACCAGCGGTTTCGTCGGCTTGCCGAGCGCATCGAAGCGCCGGCGCGCTGGTGCCCGGGCAATCACGACGAGCTGGCGTCGATGCGCGAAGCCAGTCGCGGCAGCGCGTTGCTGGAGCCTGTGCTGGAGATTGGCGGCTGGCGCGTGGTGATGCTCGACACGCTGGTGGCGGGCTCGGTGTACGGCATGCTGCGCAGCGACCAACTGGATCTGCTCGATCAGGCGCTGACCGAGGCCCCGGCCCACCATCACCTGATCTGTCTGCATCATCATCCAGTGTCCATCGGCAGTCGCTGGATGGATAGCATCGGGCTGCGCAACCCGGATGCGCTGTTCGAGGTGCTGGACCGTCATAGCAACGTGCGGGCATTGCTCTGGGGGCACATCCATCAGGAGTTCGATCACTGGCGCAACGACTTGCGTTTGCTGGCGTCGCCTTCCACCGGCGTGCAGTTCACACCCCGGAGCGAGGATTTCCAGGTCGACAGCGTAGCGCCAGGCTATCGTTGGCTGCGGCTGTACGCTGACGGGCGATTGAACACCGGCGTTTCCCGCGTCAGTGGTATCGAGTTCGAAATCGATTACAGCGTGAAGGGCTATTGAAGACCTGCAGCCCGTGAGCCCGCGTGGCGGGGCATGGCGTCGGGACGCAGTGAACCGTTTCTGCTTGTTTCCCATCAATCGACTGCCTGGCGCGCGCTCGTCGCCGGTCTGCTTGCAGATGGCTGCGTGTGCCTTGTAGGCTTGCGGTTTTTCCATGGGCTGTATCGATGTCCAGTGATTCGCCTTCGATCCTTTATATACACGGCCTCAACAGCTCACCGCTTTCACAGAAGGCCAGTCAACTGTCCGCTGCGTTGGAAAAACTGGGTTTGGCCGAGCGGCTGCGGGTTCCTGCGCTGCACCATCACCCTCGACAGGCCATCGCCCAGCTTGAGGCATGCATCATCGAGCTCGGGCGGCCGCTGCTGGTCGGCAGCTCGCTTGGCGGCTACTATGCGACGCACCTCGCCGAGCGGCATGGCCTGAGGGCCTTGTTGATCAACCCGGCGGTAACCCCGCATCGCCGCTTCGACGGTTACCTCGGACCGCAGACGAATCTGTACAGCGGGGAAGTCTGGGAGCTGACCGAGGATCACGTCGCCGCGTTGGCTGAACTGGAGACCGCACCACCACAGGATGCCGAGCGTTATCAGGTCTGGTTGCAGACCGGCGACGAAACGCTGGATTACCGTGACGCTGCGCAGTTCTATCGTGGCTGTGCGCTGCGTATTCAGGCCGGTGGAGATCATGGTTTTCAAGGCTTCGGCGAGCGCTTGCCGGCGCTGCTGGCCTTTGCTGGCGTCGCCCCGCAAATATGGTTGGAACGGCTCTGACAGGCGGATGTGGTTCGGAGCAACGGATGCCCAGATCACGCGGTTGGCCGCCCTGTTCGGCTTCACCCATGCGGCCCCGTCGTTTCATGCCGGCCGGTGCGCTGATTTTTTAACAGTCCGTGAGGGCTGATTGTTCAGAATATAAGGACAGTGCCAGACAGATGTCTTATACCGCAGAAGCCATCGAGGTTCTTTCCGGCCTCGATCCGGTGCGCAAGCGCCCGGGCATGTACACCGACACCTCGCGGCCCAATCACCTGGCCCAGGAAGTCATCGACAACAGCGTCGACGAGGCCCTCGCCGGGCATGCCCGCTCCGTCCAGGTGATCCTGCATCAAGACAACTCGCTGGAAGTGATCGACGATGGCCGCGGCATGCCGGTGGACATCCATCCGGAAGAGGGCGTGCCGGGGGTCGAACTGATCCTCACCAAGCTTCACGCGGGTGGCAAGTTCTCCAACAAGAACTACCAGTTCTCCGGCGGCCTGCATGGCGTCGGTATTTCGGTGGTCAATGCCTTGTCCACGCGGGTCGAAGTGACCGTCAAGCGTGATGGCAGCGAGTACCGCATGAGCTTCGCTGACGGTTTCAAAGCAACCGATCTGGAAGTCATCGGCAGCGTCGGCAAACGCAATACGGGCACCAGCGTGCGTTTCTGGGCAGACCCGAAATACTTCGACTCCCCCAAGTTTTCCATCAGCCGGCTCAAGCATGTGCTCAAGGCCAAGGCCGTGCTCTGTCCGGGGCTGAGTGTCAGCTTCGAAGACAAGGGCAGCGGTGAGAAGGTCGAATGGCACTACGAGGATGGCTTGCGCTCGTACCTGGTCGATTCGGTCAGCGATTACCTGCGCCTGCCCGATGAACCCTTCGTCGGTACACTCGCCGGCAACACTGAAGCAGTGGACTGGGCGCTGCTGTGGCTGCCAGAGGGCGGCGAAAGCGTTCAGGAAAGCTACGTCAACCTGATCCCGACGGCCCAGGGCGGCACCCACGTCAACGGCTTGCGCCAGGGGCTGCTGGACGCCATGCGCGAGTTCTGCGAGTTCCGCAACCTGCTGCCGCGTGGGCTGAAGCTGGCACCGGAAGACATCTGGGAGCGCATCGCCTTCGTCCTCTCGATGAAAATGCAGGAGCCGCAGTTCTCCGGGCAGACCAAGGAGCGCCTGTCGTCGCGCGAAGCCGCCGCGTTTGTCTCCGGTGTGGTCAAGGATGCCTTCAGCCTGTGGCTGAATGCGCATCCGGACCTCGGCATGCAGCTGGCCGAGCTGGCGATCAGCAATGCCGGACGCCGGCTCAAGGCGGGCAAGAAGGTCGAGCGCAAGAAGATCACCCAAGGTCCGGCGCTGCCGGGCAAGCTGGCCGACTGCGCCGGACAGGACCCGATGCGTGCCGAGCTGTTCCTGGTCGAAGGTGACTCGGCCGGTGGTTCCGCCAAGCAGGCGCGCGACAAGGAATTCCAGGCGATCATGCCGTTGCGCGGCAAGATCCTGAATACCTGGGAGGTCGACGGCGGTGAAGTGCTTGCCAGTCAGGAGGTCCACGACATCGCCGTGGCGATTGGCGTCGACCCCGGCGCTGCCGACTTGGGCCAGCTGCGTTACGGCAAGATCTGCATCCTCGCGGACGCCGACTCCGATGGCCTGCATATCGCGACGCTGCTGTGCGCCCTGTTCGTTCAGCATTTTCGCCCGCTGGTGGAAGCCGGGCACGTCTATGTCGCCATGCCACCGCTGTATCGAATCGACCTGGGCAAGGACATCTTCTATGCCCTGGATGAAGCCGAGCGCGACGGCATCCTCGAACGTCTGGTCGCCGAGAAGCGCCGCGGCAAACCCCAGGTCACGCGATTCAAGGGCCTCGGTGAGATGAACCCGCCGCAATTGCGCGAGACCACCATGGACCCCAATACCCGCCGTCTGGTGCAGTTGACCCTGGACGACTTCGAAGGAACGCGCGAGATCATGGATATGTTGCTGGCCAAGAAGCGGGCCGGCGATCGCAAGAACTGGCTCGAGTCCAAGGGTAACCTCGCGGAGGTGCTGGTTTGATCCGCCGCTGGCTGACATTGCTGAGTCTGGTTTCGGCTCCGCTCTGGGCCAATGAGCCGGCAGCAGAACTGAAGTTGCTCAGCGAGCACCCGGTAGAGGGAATGGCTGGCGGCAACCTTTCCGGGATGGCCTGGTGCGGCGACGCCCTGTGGGCCGTTTCCGATCGCGTGGACGACGCCTTGTTTCGCCTGGATACCAGTGCTTCGCCCTGGCAGGCAGAGCCCGAGCGCTTCGAGGTTGGCCCGCCACCGGACAGTGGCTTGCCGTGGGGCATGCGCATGCGCGCCTGGGTCAGTGGTCATGTGCGTGGCGGTCATCTGGACTTCGAGGGTTTGAGCTGTGACAGCTCGGGCAATCGTTACGTGGTCAGCGAGGCTCATGCCGCGGTGCTGCGGGTTAGCCCGGCAGGCACGGCGGAATGGTTGCGGTTGCCCGATTCGCTGGTCCGTCAGGCGCGGGCCAGTGGCATGCTCTGGCATTTCAATGCGCTGTTCGAAGGCATCGCCGTCGACCCAAAGGCCGAACGCCTGTGGCTGGCGGCCGAACGTGAGCGCCGCGGCCTGCTGGTGCTGCATCGCAAGCAGAGCAGCTGGCAATGCACCGGTGGCTGTGTGCTCATGGCCCAGGGCGGCAATCAGCAGCCGCCCGCCGCGCTGGGCGATACGCCGTTGCCGCGCAGTTTCTCGGCACTGGCGTTCTTCGGCGACAAGCTGTTCGTGCTGGAGCCTTCGGCCTATCGCGTGTGTCGCCGCAGTCCGGCGAACGGGGCGGTCGAGCGCTGCTGGTCGTTCGCTGGCGAAGCCTTGACCGACGAGCGCCGCTACGGTGAACCCTATGGTAACGCTGAGGCTCTGTGGGTCGATGCCGAAGGGGCATGGATCGGCGTCGACAACAACGGCAAGGCACGTGGCGACGGCGAGAAGCGTCCGATCGTCTGGCGCTTCGCTGCGCCGGAGGGCGGCTGGATGGCCCGGCCGTGAGCCAGACAGCCGGGCGTCGTGCCGGGCGCGTGATGCTGGTGCTGGCCTGGGGTGCCGGGCTGTTCCTGGCCATTCGCTTCTTCGCGGCTTGGGAAGAAGGCCGAATCAACCCCAACCGCGAACCAGTCTCGCTGGTGCAGGGCGAGCAGGTAGAAGTACAGCTGGCCGGCAATGCCCAAGGGCATTTCGTCGCCAGCGGACGTATCAATGGTGAGTCGGTGACCTTTCTGCTAGACACCGGCGCCACCGATGTCGCCATCCCCGCGGAGCTGGCTGAGCGTCTGGGCTTGCAGCGTGGCGCACCGGTAATGCTGCACACCGCCAATGGCCAGACCACGGGCTATCGAACCGTGCTGTCGAGCCTTGATCTGGGTGACATCCGCCTGCACGACGTGCGCGCCCTCGTCGCCCCCGGCTTTCGCAGCGAACAGGTGCTGCTCGGCATGAGTGCCCTGAAACAACTTGAATTCACCCAGCGCGCCGGCACCCTGGTGCTGCGCCAGCATGTAACGGATCGACCATGAGCGAATCCCTCGACCTGAGCCTGGACGGCGTGGAGCGTCGCTCCCTCGCCGATTTCACCGAGCAGGCGTACCTCAACTACTCCATGTACGTGATCATGGATCGCGCATTGCCGCATATCGGCGACGGCCTGAAGCCCGTGCAGCGACGGATCATCTACGCCATGAGCGAGCTCGGCCTGAACGCCGACGCCAAGCACAAGAAGTCCGCGCGTACCGTGGGTGACGTGCTCGGCAAGTTTCACCCCCATGGCGACAGTGCCTGCTACGAAGCCATGGTGCTGATGGCGCAGCCGTTCAGCTATCGCTACACGCTGGTCGATGGTCAGGGCAACTGGGGTGCACCGGACGATCCCAAGTCCTTCGCCGCGATGCGCTACACCGAGGCGCGGCTGTCGCGCTATTCCGAGGTGCTGTTGTCCGAGCTGGGGCAGGGTACGGTGGAGTGGGTGCCGAACTTCGACGGCACCCTCGACGAGCCGGCGACGCTGCCGGCGCGGCTGCCCAATCTGTTGCTCAATGGCACCACCGGTATCGCCGTGGGCATGGCCACCGACGTACCGCCGCACAACCTGCGCGAAGTAGCGGCAGCCTGCGTGCGCCTGCTCGACGAGCCAGGTGCGAGCGTGGAGCAGCTTTGCGAGCATGTGCAGGGGCCGGACTTCCCCACCGAGGCGGAGATCATCACTCCGCGCGCCGACCTGCTGAAGATCTACGAAACCGGCCGAGGCTCGGTGCGCATGCGAGCGGTCTACCGGGTCGAGGACGGCGACATCGTCGTCACCGCGCTGCCGCATCAGGTGTCCGGTTCGAAGGTGCTCGAGCAGATCGCCGGGCAGATGCAGGCCAAGAAGCTGCCGATGGTGGCCGATCTGCGGGATGAATCGGATCACGAGAACCCGTGCCGCATCGTCATCATCCCGCGCTCCAACCGGGTCGATGTGGAAGGGCTGATGCAGCACCTGTTTGCCACCACCGATCTGGAGTCCAGCTACCGGGTCAACGCCAACGTCATCGGTCTCGACGGACGTCCGCAGGTGAAGAACCTGCGTACCCTGCTCAGCGAGTGGCTGACCTACCGCATCGGCACCGTGCGCCGTCGTTTGCAGTTCCGCCTGGACAAGGTCGAGAAGCGCCTGCACCTGTTGGAAGGTCTCCTGGTGGCCTTCCTCAATCTCGACGAGGTGATCCACATCATCCGTACCGAGGATCAGCCCAAGCCAGTGCTGATGGCGCGCTTCGAATTGTCCGAGTTGCAGGCCGACTACATCCTCGACACCCGCCTGCGTCAGCTGGCGCGCCTGGAAGAGATGAAGATCCGCGGCGAGCAGGACGAACTGGCCAAGGAGCGCGAGAAGCTGCTGGCGTTGCTGGGCAGCGAAGCCAAGCTGAAAAAGCTGGTGCGCAAGGAGCTGCTGGAGGATGCGGAAACCTATGGCGACGCGCGTCGCTCGCCGATTGTCGAGCGGGCCGAGGCGCGGGCGCTGTCGGAGAACGAGCTGCTGCCGTCCGAGCCGGTGACCGTGGTGATTTCCGAGAAGGGCTGGGCGCGTTGTGCCAAGGGCCACGACATCGACGCCACAGGGCTATCCTACAAGGCCGGCGACGGTTTCAAGGCCGCAGCGGCGGGGCGCTCGAATCAGTACGCGGTGTTCATCGACTCCACCGGGCGCAGTTACTCGCTGGCGGCGCACTCGCTGCCGTCTGCGCGCGGCCAGGGCGAGCCGCTCACCGGTCGATTGGCTCCGCCGCCGGGGGCAAGCTTCGAATGCGTGTTGCTGCCCGAAGATGATGCGCTCTACGTCATCGCTTCGGATGCCGGCTACGGGTTCGTGGTCAAGGGCGAGGATCTGCAGGCCAAGAACAAGGCCGGCAAGGCGCTGCTCTCGCTGCCTGCCGGCGCCAAAGTGGTCGAGCCGCGGCCGCTGGCCAGTCGTGAGGATGATTGGTTGGCAGCGGTGACGACCGAGGGTCGCCTGTTGGTGTTCCCGATTCGTGACCTGCCGCAGCTGGGCAAGGGCAAGGGCAACAAGATCATCGGCATCCCCGGCGAGCGCGTGGCCAGCCGTGAGGAATACCTGATCGATCTCGCTGTGCTGCCGGCCGGTGCGACGCTGGTGCTGCAGGCGGGCAAGCGCACGCTGTCGCTCAAGGCCGAGGACCTGGAGCATTACAAAGGCGAGCGTGGCAGGCGCGGTAACAAGTTGCCGCGGGGCTTCCAGCGCGTCGAGGGCCTGCTGGTCGAAGTGTGACAATGTGCATTGGCGCTGGAATCGAAGGCCGCTTTCACGGAAGATAGCGGCCTTTCCAGCCTGTGGCATATGGCCCGGTGCTTTCTTTCGCGTCGGCGGAGTCGATTGTTTGGCGCGCTTCGAGCGCAAGGCTTCGTTGGCTTACGAGTCAAGAGCGGCCTGAACTTTGGTGTTATGACGGTAATGAAGAACTTGCTGCGTGTTCCGACTGTTTTGTTGCTCGCCAGCATCGGCCTGACCGGCTGTGTTGGCCTGCAGCCGGCTCCGATGTATCGGCTGGACAGTGGTACGACCGAGATGCCGGAGCGCACCGACGGTGCCGCCGTATTGCTGGCGCCGGTTACGCTTGCCGACTATCTGCAGCGCGACGCGCTGCTCCAGCGGCTGGCCGATGGCAGCTTGGCTGGCAACGATCAGCAGGCGCGCTGGGCGGGCAGCCTGAAGGCCGATATCGAGCAGCTGCTGCTACGCCAACTGGCCTGGCGCCTGGATACGCAAAGCCTGGTGCTAGGACCGGTGGATGATGGATTTGCACCGGACGTGCAGATCGAACTGTCGATTACGCGGCTCGATTCGGGTCCCGAATACCCGGCGGTGCTCGAGGCGCAGTGGCGTCTGCGAGACAAGGCGGGCAAGCATCTGGGCAGCCGTCTGGTGCGTCTGCAGGAAGAGCACCAGGGTAGTGTGTCCGATCAGGTGCGGGCGCAGAGCTTACTGCTGCAGCGCTTGAGCGAAATGGTCGCTGGTGCCGTCGAACCTGCGTTGGTCGCCAAGAACCCACCCAAGCCGGCGCCGGTCAAGCCACAGGTAAACCGATCGGCCGAGGCTCCTGCGCCACGCATTCCCGCTGCCGAGCCAATCCGGACCGATATGGAAGTGTTCCGCTTCTAAGCTGGACAGCGACGCGCCTTCAACGAAAAGCCCGATCAGTCAGTCTGATCGGGCTTTTCGCTTTCTGCTGACCCCCTGCGGGTCGTGCTCTCCAGCCGCGTGGCGCCTGTCAGAGCGCGCGACTGCGTAGCTCGTGCATGCGTGCGAGCTGGCGCTCGAGCAGGGAGGGATAGGGATCGAGCAGGCGCTCGACGCAGCAGGCACCTTCGGGGCTGGCAATCGGGCGAATGCGAGCGCGCTGTTGGATCAGCCGGTCGTCGCTGATGCTGCGCTCGACCAGCAGCAGGTTGCGGCTGTGCATCGACATTTCCAGGGCAGCCTGTGCTGGCTCGCTGAGCAGCAGATCACCCTGGCTCAGGTCGAACAGGTTGTCGCCTTGGGTCAGGCCAAGTTGCAGTTGCAAGGCAATGCCTATGTCGGCGACGTCAATTTGCAGAGCATGGCCGAGGGCGCGCATCAACTCGCCGCAGCAGATCGCGTGGGTCAGGTAGTTCTGCTCGTCATCCTGGCTGTGGAACAGCATCAGGCTGCTGCCGTCATTGAGGGTGTGCAGTTCGGCCTGGTAAAGCGTGGCGGCCTGCTGCAGGCAGTCGCGATAGCGCTGCAGCAGTTCGGTCAGGCGCGGCCGCGGCAGGCGACGCAGTTGCTCCTGACCGCCGAGCTGGATGGCCAGCACCGCGCTGCGAGTCGGTTGCGGTTTTGGTGCGGGCGGTGCAGCACTGGCCGATAGTGGCGAGGCGTCGAATGGAGTCTCGTCGTCGAGCATCTCCAGATCGTCATCATCCAGATTCGCCGAAAAGCGGGGCGGGCGCTGCGGCTGCTCGTCCAGTTCGATAGCGAAGCGATCCGGCTGTTTCGCGAAGGACGGCTCGCTGCTGCCGCGATCGTCATCCTGCTCGAAATAGTCGTCTTCGAGTGCGTCACTCATATCCAGCTCTGGTTCAGGCTTCTCCGGCACCAGGCGAGCCTGCAGTTGACGCGCAAGATCACCAATCTCGTCCTGGCGACCGGCACCCGGGGCAGGGTCGTCCGGGTCGCGGAGCCACAGCCGCAACTGCATCAGCGGCGTCGCCAGTTGCCGGCCCAGTCGCAGGCTGAGGATCAGCGTCAGGGCCAGCAGAATCAGGCTGAGCAGCCCCATGCTTTGCAGGCTGATGGTCATCGGTTGCTGGAACTGCTGCATGTCGAGGCTGACGCGCAGGTGTCCGGCGATCACCTCCTGGAAGCTGATCGGAGTCGAATACAGGCCGTTGTCGTCGCCGAGCAGGCCCTGTTGAGGACGCGTGCCGGATTCGGCAAGCACACGGTTATCGACGCTGTAGATCGCCGCATGGGCGACCAGCGGGTTCTTTACCAGATTACTGAGCAGTACGTTGAGGCTGAGAATGTCGTTGGCCACCAGCAGGTCGGTGGCTGAGGCGGCCGTCTGGGTGGTCAGGCTCTGGCCGAGGGCGTCGGCCTGTTGCTCCATGGCATGCTTGAACTGCATGCCGATCACCCACGCGTAGATGATCAGCGCCAGCGCCACGAGCAGCAGCGTATGGGCGGCGATGCGCAACACCAGCGGCACACGGTGCAGGCGCACGGCGCGATAGAGCATGAGAAAGAAGTTGTCTGGCTTTACGGATGCGGGCCGGTTCACAGAGCGCGGCTCTTCTCGTCGGGAAATTGCCGAGCAGTATACGTAAAGCGCAGGAGGCGCTGAAGGTCTGCGGCTGCAAGCTGACGAATTGCGTTGAAACCGGCACCAATCAGCCTGACTGCGCTGGCGCGCCGCCTGCCCAGTGTTCGGGTCAGCTGATGTAGAATGCCGGCCTTCATTGCCTGTCATGGGAGCTGCGCCTTGCGCGAAATCGTCCTGATCAATATCACCGGTGAAGACCGCCCGGGCCTGACCGCGGCCATTACCGGCGTGCTCGCCCAGGGTGGCGTGAACATCCTCGACATCGGCCAGGCAGTGATCCATGACACCCTGTCGTTCGGCATCCTCATCGAGATTCCGGATAACGAGCGCGCCTCGTCGGTGCTCAAGGACGTGCTGTTCATGGGCTACAAGCACGATCAGCAGGTGCGTTTCACCCCTGTCGCAGAGGCTGACTACCAGCACTGGGTGGCCGGGCAGGGCAAGCCTCGGCACATCGTCACGCTGCTGACGCGCAAGGTCACTGCCGAGCAGTTGCAGCGGGTCAGCTCGATCACCGCCAAGTACGGCCTCAATATCGACCATATCGATCGGCTGTCCGGGCGCATGCCACTGGACATGCCGGAAGAGCTGGGCAAGGGCTGCATCGAATTCTCGGTGCGCGGCGAGCCGGCCGATACCGCGGCGCTGCGCGCCGAGTTCCTCAGTGTGGCGCAGGAGCTCAACGTCGATATCGCCTTCCAGCGCGATTCGGTCTACCGGCGCAACCGTCGTCTGGCGGTATTCGACATGGACTCGACCCTGATCGAGGCCGAGGTCATCGACGAGCTGGCCAAGGCGGCCGGGGTTGGCGAGCAGGTTTCCGAGATCACCGAGCGTGCGATGCGCGGCGAACTGGATTTCCGTGCCAGCTTCAAGGAGCGCCTCGCGCTCTTGGAGGGCCTGTCGGAAGACGTGCTCGCCGATATCGGTGCCAGCCTGCGCCTGACCGAGGGTGCCGAAGTGCTGTTCGCCGAGCTCAAGCGCCTGGGTTACAAGACGGCGATTCTGTCCGGCGGCTTCAGCTATTTCGCCAAGCAGCTGCAGGCCAAGCTCGGCATCGACTACGTATTCGCCAACGAGCTGCAGATCGAGAACGGCAAGGTCACCGGCGTGGCGGTGGAGCCAATCGTGGATGCGCAGCGCAAGGCTGACCTGCTGCGCCAGCTGGCCGAGCAGGAAGGTCTGTGCCTGGAGCAGACCATTGCCGTAGGGGATGGTGCTAACGATCTGCCGATGCTCGGCCTGGCCGGGCTGGGCGTCGCCTTCCGCGCCAAGCCGCTGGTCAAACAGTCGGCCAAACAGGCGATTTCCACCTTGGGCCTGGATGGCATCCTCTATCTGCTGGGCTTTCGGGATCGCGAAGGCTCGGAGTAAGAACACGCAGGCAACGCGTCAAGAACAACGAAGCCCTGGGTCGATGCCGACTCAGGGCTTTTCATTGGCCGGGTGGCGTGTGTTGGATTTCCTGGTATCAGGGTTTGATCGCCACTTTCAGCACGCCATCGCGCTGATTGGCAAACAGGTCGTAGGCGTCGGTGATGTTGTCCAGCGCATATTGGTGAGTCACCAGCAGGCCGAGATCGACGCGTCCGGAAGCGACCACATTGAGCAGCCGTCGCATGCGCTCCTTGCCGCCCGGACACAGCGAGGTGACGATCTTGTTGTCACCCAGGCCTGCATGGAAGGCGCCTAGCGGAATGGTCAGGTCGCTGGAGTAGACGCCCAGGCTGGACAGGGTACCGCCTGGCTTGAGGACGCGCAGGGCGCTTTCGAAGGTGGATTGCAGGCCCAGCGCTTCGATCGAGGCGTCGGCACCACGCCCGCCGGTCAGCTTGAGCACCTCTTCCACTACATCGACGTTGCGGAAGTTGAGCGTCACATCGGCGCCCATCTTGCGCGCGATATCCAGGCGTGCATCGACACCGTCGACGGCAATGATGGTACTGGCGCCGCGCAGCTTGGCCCCGGCGGTGGCGCACAGACCGATGGGCCCTTGGGCGAAGATCACCACGATGTCGCCGATCTTGATGTTGGCAGCCTCCGCACCGGCGAAACCGGTGGACATGATGTCAGGGCACATCAGGACCTGTTCGTCGGTCAGGCCGTCCGGCACTGGCGCCAGGTTGGCCTGCGCATCGGGTACCAGCACGTACTCGGCCTGAGTACCATCGATGGTGTTGCCGAAGCGCCAGCCGCCCATGGGCTTGTAGCCGTGGCATGAGCAGCCACCATCCTGCGAGGGCAGGCCGTCCTGACAGGCGTAGGAGGTGAAGCTCGGACAGATGGCGCCGGCGATCACCCGCTGGCCTTCCTGGTAGCCCTTGACGTTGCTGCCCAGTTTTTCGATGACACCCACCGGTTCATGGCCGATGGTCAGCCCGGCGGCGACTGGATATTCCCCTTTGAGGATATGCACATCGGTGCCACAGATGGTGGTCGTGGTGATGCGCAGCAGGGCGTCGTTGGGGCCGATTTCGGGGATGGGCTTGTCCTGCAACTCGATACGGCCCGGTTCTACGAACACGGCGGCTTTCATCATGGCCATGGTGGGACTCCTTTTGGATTCAAGGCGTCCAACCACTCTAGCCCAGCGGCACGACCGGCGGATGACCGCGGTCAAGCCGCGTTCGATTGGAGCAGGATGCACAGGCCGAGGCTGAACCATGTCAGCCCGGCATCAGGCTTACTCCTCGTCGGAGGAGAAGTCGTAGTCCATCGACTGGCTGGGGCCTTGCAGGTAGTGGCCCTGGATGTAGCTGACGCCTGCTTGCCAAAGCGTGGCGAGCACGGTGGCGCTTTCGACGAAGGGTACGATGCTTTGCTTCTGCTGCTCGTGCAGGTCGGCGAGCAGCGTCTTCAGCGCTTCCTGGTTTTCCTGGCGGGTTAGGTCCTGGGTGTAGGAACCGTCGACCTTGATGAAACCGGCATCGAGGTGCTTGAGCGTGTTGAACGGGTTGAGCACGCAGCCAAACTGGGCCAGACCGATATGGCAGCCGAGACCTGCCAGCCCCTGGGCCAGCGCCTTGGCAGGCTTCAGATAAGCCACGGCGTCGGCTTCGCCGAACTCGAATACCAGTGAGTCGCCTGGGAGACGCGATGCTTTCAATACCACGCCAAGCCATGGCAGCAGGCTGGGGTCCTGCAGGCTGGCGGCGCAAAGGTGCAGGAACAGCCGCGTGCGATGCCCTTTGGCGCGATGCTCGGCCAGCAGCTTGATGGAATTGAGGATCACCCAGCGATCGATCTTGGCGGACAGCCCGACATCGGCAGCGGTGCTGAGAAACTCGTTCGGTGGAACCTCTGCCCCCTGCGGGTCGAGCAGGCGCAGGAGCACCTCGTAGTGCTCGAAGCTGTCGCCACGCAGGCTGATGATCGGCTGGAACAGCAAACGGAAACTGTTGTTTTCCAGGGCCTGCTTGAGCATCGCCGCGATGTCGCCGCGGTTGGCTGCAGCGGCCAGCTCGTCGGCCGGATCGTAGATCTTCAGTGCGTTGCCGTCGCTCAGTTCATCGGCGCAGCGGTGCGCGCGCTCGATGGCGTCCTGCGCCTTGGCAGTCTTTTCGTCGAGGCCGGCGACGCCGATGCTCAGGGTGGTCTGCACTGTGCGGCCGCCGACGTCGAGCAGATGGCCTTCGACCTTGCTCAGCAACTTGCGCAGCTCCGGCTCGGCCTGCTGGGGAATGATGCCCGGCTGCAGCACGGTGAAGACGTCGTCGGCGAAGCGAGCCAGCTGGGTTTCGGCGGGGAAGTGGCCGCGCAGCAGGATGGCCAGTTGGTTGAGCAGCTGGTCGGAATCGGTCAGGCCTATCTCGGCCTGCAACGCAGCGAAGCGATCGACGCGGATATAGGCGAGGCTGGCTGTCTGGCCGGCATTGACGGCGCGCTCGACGGCGGCATCCATCACCTCGAGGAAACTGTTGCGGTTGAGCAGGCCGGTGACCGGGTCCTGGCTGCTGATCTCGCGCAGTTTCTGCAGTTCGGCGCTGTCGTTCTCGGCGCGGATGACCACCTGAATGCAGGGTTCGCCGTCATATGCCGCTGGCGAGAAATGCATGCGCGTCTTGAGCGTTTCACCATCGGCACGAACGCCGCCACAGGCAAGTTCGGCACTGCCTTCAAGGGTCTGGTAATTCTTCAGGAATACCTTGAAGGCGCTCTGATCGCTGCCACTGATCAGGTCGATCATCGGCATGCCTTCGAGGTCTTCCACATCCGCGTAGCCGAACAGCTCCAGATAGGCGCGGTTGGCGTAGATATGCATGCCGTCGTGAACGTAGGCGATGGCATCCACAGAGCTGTCGAGCAGCAACTGGCAGCGTTTTTCCGCTTCGCGCAGGGCGACCTCGGCCGAGCGGCGCGCGCGGCGCTCCTCGAGATTGGCCAGCTCGCGATTGGCCACCAGCAGCAGCCATTCATCCTCACCCTGCGGCAGCGCATCCTGTGCGCCGAGCATGAGTGCTTCGGTGATCGCTTCGGCATCGTTGCCAGCAGTCAGCTGGATGATCGGAATGTCTTTGGCCTGTCGGCGAATGGCGGCTATCGCTTCGCTGGGGTCGAGATTTTCGCTCTGCGGTGCGTTGATCAGCAGATCCCAGGTCTGTTTCAGGGCTTCAGCCAGATCGTCGCTGGAGGTGAGGCGATGCACTCGGGTCGCCTGTCCGGCATTACGGAAGAGACTGACCAGACGCTCGGCTTCATTCTGCGAGTCTTCGAGGATCAGCAGGCGGATGGTTTTCTTTTGCAGGGCCATGGCAACAGCTTAAGTGCGCGCCGAGAGGGCGCGGGCAGGCAAGAATGCGAGAGTCGGCAATCTACAGCGACTTCCAGAGTGAGTCAAAATCTTCATCCCCGCTTGTCGTGTGGCCTTTCCAGCCTGTGACGGGGGTCTCTCGCCCCGTTGAAACCTGTCCGATGGTGCGGTACTCGAACTGGTTGTAGTTGCCCATGCTAGCCCGGCGGCGGTCAAGTACGGCGCGCTGTTCCTCACCGTTACGGTTGATCTGCACCTTGTGGCCTTCCTGGAAGGGCAGGCGTGGAGCGATCAGCATCGCCGGCTGAGAAATTGCCGTGATTTCTGGCAGCAGTAGCGCCCTGAGATATTCGCTACCCTGATCCACCTTGCGCAGCAGGCGCAGCCCACATGGAAGCGCCTGCGGAGCGATCAGCTCGACCCCCATCTGGGTGCTTCCGCCACGGACCTGGCGAATCCAGCGCACTACGGCAATGCTCCAGCTCTGCGCGGCGCCTTCGCGCAGCCCCAGTAGCTCACCGGTCTGTAGCTGGCTCGGCACTTCCCCCTCCCATGCCAGGCAGTAGCCGCCGGGGCTGTGGTCCACGAGCTGGATCTGGTAGATGGGATAGCTTTCCGTTGTGGCCGAGCGCTGAGGCGATGCGCTGGCGGCAGTTTGCGCGCGGGCTGCAGGCGCTGGGCGGGGAAGGTCGGGCCTGACGAATTCGATGTGGTCGTGCATCGGCAGCAGCTCGGCGCTGCTGCTTTGCGCATCGAAAGCGTTGGCCCAGACGTCCGCCGCGCCATTGTGCAACTTGAACACAGCGCAATTGGAGCTGCGCGGCAACTCGAGCACCTCGTTGAACGGCCGTTGGCCGGCAAGCTCGTAATGCAGTGCAGTCATGCCGATACACAGGGTCATCGTGCCTTGGGCCGGAATGCGCTGGAAAGTGCGCTCGGAAATGGCACCCCAGGCCGAGCTCAGATGGCGCAGCAGGTCATCATCCAGCCCCATTGCTGCGGGAAGGCGCGTCAGCTGACGGTTGTCGGCAGCCAGTCGCAGATGTTCGTCGATGACCTCGACCAGCGTCGAGGTGTCGATGCCGAGCAGGTTCTGCTGCTCGCGGCCCGGAAACAGCGATCGGTAGCGCGGCGGCCCGTCGACCACCGGCGAGAACAGGAACAGGCTGCTCGGCACGTTGGCAGCCTGGACGCTGGCCATCGCGCTCCAAGCCTCTAGCGCAGCAGCAAGCCTGACGATGCTCTGCTGGCGCATCTGGTTGCAGCGGGCACAGCCGAGCAACAGAGACGCCAGGTAGCTCTGTTCCGCGCTCAGTCCCTGGGCATGGCGCGCCAGCGGGTCGCGGATGAGGAGGCGCTCGGTCCCCTGCTCGACTGCCAGTTGGTAGAGCTGATGCAGTTCAAGCCACAGGCCGGGAGCGGCCGGACCATAGAGTTGAGTGGAGCGGATCAGTAGAGCGCCCAGGCTGTGTATGGCGCGTTGCAGGGCGACCGAGAGCAGCTGCTGGCGGTCCCGCTCGGGCTGCGCGACCACGCGCACGACGATCAGCTTGTAACCGACCGCAAGGTGGTTCTGCAGCGCCTGGCAGAGCCCCGCAACCTTGCGGGGGCGCTCACTGAGGACGATAGGCTGGTTGACGTAGTGCTTTTCCAGCTGTGTGCAGACGAACTGAACGTCCGGTCGCAGCAGCTCGAGCAACTGCAGGCGCGTTTCCGAGGCGATGCGCAGCTGGTTGAGCTCGATCAGCGCCTGATAGAGCTGTCGCGCGGTTTCGCCGATGTTGGCCTTGGGCAACCCGGCAAGCCAGCCTGTTACCCCGCGAACGCTGGCGTCGCAGAAGGACAGGCTCTGCCGAGTCGGTGCGGGTGCGCGCAACAGCAGATGGTGGCTCTGTCTATCCAAAACGGGAGGGCTCCGCGGCGGCTCAGGGCATAGGTAAATGTGAACTCTATCAATATCTGCCGCGCAGGGCAGGACTAAATGATGGCTCGGTGATATTACCCGACATTCGGCACCCGTTGACTACCGAATTGTCGCGCCAGCCCGTTGGCTCGATTGGCTTGGTTAGCTCAGCTCCGTCGGCTCGATCAACTCGATGGTCGAGGTGGCCGCGGCCTGTCCCAGCGCTTCGCCCATGCAAACCGGGCTCAGCGGACCCAGTTGTTCGGCCCAGCGCACCTGGTCCGGTCCGAAAAGCAGAATGACGGTAGACCCCAGCTTGAAGCGGCCCATCTCCGCACCCTTCTCCAGGTGAATGGGCGCGCGCGCCGCTTCGTCGTAGCGGAAGGTCTTCAAGGTGCGCTTGGGTGGTGTGACCAGCCCTGCCCAGACGGTTTCAATGCTGGCGACGATCATGGCGCCGACCAGCACCATGGCCATGGGGCCGTGCTCGGTGTCGAACAGGCAGACCACCCGTTCGTTGCGGGCGAAGAGTTCCGGTACGCCCTGGGCGGTGACGGTGTTGACCGAGAAGATCCGTCCTGGCACGTAGACCATTTCGCGCAGCGTTCCGCTGACCGGCATATGGACGCGGTGGTAATCCTTGGGCGATAGATAGACGGTGGCGAAAGCTCCGCCCATGAAAGGCGCGGCGCGCTCGTGATCACCGCCGAGCAGCTCCATGGCGCTGAAGCTGTGACCCTTGGCCTGGAAGATGCGGCCCTGCTCGATCCGGCCGAGCTGACTGATGGCGCCGTCACAGGGGTTGAGAATCGCACCGGGGGTGGTGTCCAGCGGGCGCGCGCCATCCTTCAGGGCGCGGGTGAAGAAGGCGTTGAAGTGTTCGTATGCAGTGGGCTCTTCGGTTTGCGCTTCGCGCATGTCGACCTGGAAATGACGGACGAACCACTTGATGAACGTGTTCTTCACCCAGGGCAAGCGGCATTCGGCCAGGCAACCGGCCAGGCGCGAGATGAGGTGATGCGGCAGCACGTATTGGCTGATGACGAACAGGCGGTCTTTCATGTGTGTCCTTTTCATTGCTGCACCGGGGTGTCGGGCAGGTTGCCCCATTCGGCCCAGGAACCGGCATAGCCCTTGACGCGGGGATAGCCCAGGGCCTTGGCCAGCAGGTAGGTGAAGCCTGAGCGGTGGTGAGTCTGGCAGTGGGTGACGATTTCCTTCTCCGGAGCGATGCCCAGTGCCAGCAGGCGCTCGGCGATGTCCTCGCGGATGCGCAACGCGCGGGCGGGGTCCATGGCGGCCGTCCACTCGAAGTTGATTGCGCCGGGAATATGACCTCCCCGGGCGGCGAAGAGCTTCTCGCCGCGGTATTCAGCCGGCGAGCGCGCATCCCAGATCAGCAGGTCCTCGGCACCGAGACGGCTTTCGATGTAGGCGCGGGTTGCGGTGGGGGCGTCGTCCAGCGTCAGGCTTGGTGAGCCGGATGCCGCTGCGGGCACTTCCTGCGTCAGCGGACGCGCTTCCTCCAGCCAGGCGCGCAGCCCGCCGTTGAGGTAGTGATAGCGGTGATGGCCAATCACGTCGAGTAGCCAGATGAAGCGTCCGGCCCAGCCGCCGCCTTCGTCGTCGTAGACCACATAGACGGCATCGGCCCGATGGCCCAGTTCGCCGAACAGCCGCTCCAGCTGAGCCTGTGGCGGAAGCAGACCGGGCGCCGGTGGCTGGCCGAGTTGCGTCTGTTTGGGATCGACGAAGCGAGCGCCAGGCAGATGGCCTTCGGCGTAACGCGAAGCACTGGTCAGGTCGACCAGGATCAGCTCGGGCGCATCAAGACGCGGGGCCAGGTCGGCGGGCTCGATCACCAGCGGCAGGTTGGAAAAGGCGGACACGGCAGGCCTCGACTAGTCGTAGAAGTGGCGAAGTCTAGCGAAAAAGCTCAGGCCCCGCGCCTGCTGAAAAGACTCAATGCGCGCTCGATGCACTGGGATGTTTTAGTGAATGTTTGCAGCGTTGCATCGGAAATGGCCGCGCCGTTCTGGTCGGCAACGATCAGCATCAGCACGCGGCCATCGATACCCAGCGAGCGCAACAGCAGGTGTTCTCCGGCAAACAGGGCCTTCAGCGTGCCCGGCAGCAATGCGGAAAACTGCGCCATATTGGTCGGTTGCAGGCGCAGTTGCGCAGGCTTTTCCAGCAATCGGCGCAGGATCTGGCTCTGTTCCGCCGTCAGGGTCAGGCGCGCGGCATCGCCCGGCAGGCCGACGCATTGCTGGGCGACGAGACGGTTCTGCTTGCGATCGACCAGCATGATCAGCGAGCGCTGCAGGCCGGCGCAGGTCATCGCCTGACTGGCACAGGCCGTCAGTTGCAGCACGTTGCTGAATGGCGTTGGCTCGCTGAGCAGGCGACGGCACTGCTCACGCCATTCGGCGAGTTCGGCTTCGTTGGACGCCGGAGCCGCTCGCAGCGTCTGGAAACGGCTTCCGGTAGGCCACAGCAGCCCCTGGGCCGGATGCCAGAGATCGGTTCGGCCAAACTCACGTGCGCTGATCACGGCCTGCTGATGCACCATCTGTTGCAATTCGCCCAGCGGGACCTGCAGATACAATCCGGCCAGACGCTGCCAGCGCAAGCTGTGCACGCCTCCCCAGCTGTGGTGCGAAGACAGCGCCAGGCCATTGGCCAGGACGATGGTGTTGCTCGGCAGGGTCACCCAGCGGCGCAGATCCGGGTCGGCATCGAGCATCTGCTGCTGATGCAACGGGTGTTCATTGTCGCGGGCGATATGCAGCGCCTTGATCAGCATGCGTCGGTCACCACCGAGCAGGCGGTAGCCCTGGATGACCCAATCCGGCAGGCGCCAGTGTTCGGCGAGCTTGAGGCACAACTCCAGCAGCGGCACTCCGAGCAGTTCGCGCTCGACACGGCTGGCCGGCTCACCCTTGACCAGTACCCGCTGCTCCCAGCTATCCAGCAGCTGCGGAAAGGCCCCGACCAGCGCCCAGGCGGGCGCGAGGAACAGCAGGCTACCCCAGTGGATGTCCTGCCACAGCCTTGCCAGTCGCGCGGCAAACAGACCGTTGGCCTGCTGGCTGGCGTGGCGGCTGATCAGCACCAGTTGGCGCAGAGGCAGCGGCATCGCATCGGCTTCCATCGCGGGAATGCGCGTCAGCAGGACTTCCGCGCGTTGCAGGCCGATGCGGCTGAGCGCCACCTCCAGGCTTTCGGCAGGCTGCCCGTCACCAATGCCGCGGTTGGCTTCCTGTATGAAGCGCAGTGCCAGCACCGGGCTGCTCTGGATCAGCTCGGCGATCTGCCGCATCGACTTGCTGCTATCGCGCAACGCCAGACGCACGCGGGCATGAACATCGGCGAATGCTGGCAGCGGAGCATCATCGAGCAGCTTGATCCAGGCGGGTATGGTGCGGGGCAACGGTGGTGTGGTGGTCATGACCGAACTGGCTTTTCATCGGGATGGCCTTTAGTCTGGCGCAAAAGTTCCGATAACCAGAACAATTCTTCCAACATTCCTTCTGCAAGGCCGTCTGGCGGCAATTCAGGGCGGTTTCTGCCTGCGGTCCCGGACAGCTCGTAACCAGGTTTCAGACGTACCTCTATGGTCAAAATCATCGGCATCATCGTCGTGTTCGCCAGCGTGCTGGGCGGGTTTGTTCTATCCGGCGGCAAGATCGGCGCGCTCATCCATCCATTCGAAGTGATGATCATCGGCGGTGCGGCGCTGGGTGGCTTTCTGCAGGCCAATCCCGCCAGCACCACCATGCTGGTGTTCAAGAAGTCGCTGAAGATGTTCAGCACACGCTTCACCCATGCGTACTACCTGGAAGTGCTCAGCCTGCTCTACTCGATTCTCAACAAGAGTCGCCGTGAAGGCATGATGGCGATCGAGGCCGACCTGGAAGATCCGGCCGCGAGCCCGCTGTTCAGTAAGTACCCTGGTTTCCTGCAGGACGAGCGGATGACCGCCTTCACCTGTGATTACCTGCGCATCATGTCGTCGGGCAACATGGCGCCCCATGAGCTCGAAGGCCTGTTCGACATGGAGCTGAACAGCCTGAAGGAAGAGCTCGATCATCCCTCCCATGCCGTCAGCAAGGTCGCGGACGGCCTGCCCGCGATGGGTATCGTCGCGGCGGTGCTGGGTATCGTGATCACCATGTCCATCCTGGCCGAAGCCGATAACGCGATGATCGGTTACAAGGTGGGCTCGGCGCTGGTAGGGACTTTTCTCGGAATCCTCGCTTCCTACGGCTTCTTCGGCCCGCTGGCCGCGGCGTTGGAACACGATGCCAAGGAAGAGCTGAACGTTTACGAGGCGATCAAGGCGACGCTGGTTGCCTCGGCCTCCGGCATGCCGCCGACGCTGGCCGTCGAGTTCGGGCGCAAGGTTCTTTATCCCGCCCACCGCCCGAGCTTCGCCGAGCTCGAACAAGCCATGCGTGGCGCCTAAAGGTTCACCATGGACAACACCCAACCGATCATCGTCAAGCGGGTCAAGAAGGTCGCTGGCGGTCATCACGGCGGCGCCTGGAAGATCGCGTTTGCCGACTTCGCAACGGCGATGATGGCGTTCTTTCTGGTGATGTGGCTGATGAGCTCGGCCACGCCGGAGCAGAAGAAACTTATCTCAGGCTACTTTCAGGATCCGATTGGCTTCACCGAGAGCGCCAGCCCGCATGTGATCGATCTGGGCGGCACGCCGACGCCATCGCCGGATCGCACCCTCAACCCGGAGCTGGAACCAGCCCAGAGCGAGGCGCAGATCGACGCCCAGCAGGCCGAGACCTTCGCCGAGCAGATCGAGCGCGAACGCCTCGAGCTGCTGCTCCAGGAGCTGCAGAACAAGGTTGATGAGAATCCCGAGCTGCAGAAGTTCAAGGACCAGATCCTCTTCGAAATCACCCAGGACGGCCTGCGCATTCAGATCATGGATGCCGAGAACCGGCCGATGTTCGCCCTTGGCAGTGCGCAGCTGCAGCCGTATTTCGAAGACATTCTGCTGGCGCTGGTCGACACCATTGCGGCTGTGCCGAACAAGATCAGTATCAGCGGCCATACCGATGCCAAGCCGTATTCTGGGCGCGGTGATTTCGGCAACTGGGAGCTTTCATCGGGCCGCGCCAATGCCGCGCGCCGCACGCTGGTAATCGGCGGCTATCCCGAAGAACAGATCGCAAGGGTGGTGGGCTATGCGTCGTCGGCGTTGTTCGATCGCAAGGATCCCTTCAATCCGGTCAACCGCCGTATCGACATCCTGGTGCTGACCAAGAAGGCGCAGCGTTCGATCGAGGGTGAGCAATCTGACGCGGTCGAAGGTGCGGTGCCGGCGGAAGGCGCCGCACCGGTGGTGCAGGAACCGCTACAGGCGCCCCAGCTGCGCGAGCGGCTGAACATCTTCGAAGACGGCGTGTTGCAGTTCAGCCAGCCCGGCGGACGCTAAGCGGCGCCTCAGTAATCTGGCTCGGGCAGGCTGCTGAGAATGTGTCGGTAGCTGGCCATGCGTTGCGGCTGGATGCGGCCGTCTTCCAGCGCCTGGAGCAGCGCGCAACCGGGTTCGCGGTCATGCTTGCAGTCGCGGAAGCGGCAGTGCCCGAGCAGCTCCTGGAATTCGATGAAGCCCGCTTCGACGTCGGCCCGGCTGACATGGCCCAGACCGAATTCGCGGATGCCGGGGGAGTCGATCAGCTCGCCGCCACCGGGAAAATGGAACAGCCGTGCCGTGGTCGTGGTATGGGTGCCTTTGCCGGTCATTTCCGACAGCGCTCCCACTCGGGTGTCGACCCCCGGCAACAGGCTGTTGACCAGCGAGGACTTGCCGACACCGGATTGTCCAACGAAAACGCTGACATGCCCGTCGAGTCGCTCCTTGAGCGCATCCATGCCGCCACCGCCGTGGGCCGAGACCTCCAGCAGCGGATAGTTCAGCTGCCGATAGACCTCCAGCAGGCGATTCAGCGCGGCCTCGTTCTGATCGTCGATCAGGTCGACCTTGTTCAGCAGCAGCAAGGGTGTGATGCCGGCGTGCTCCGCGGCAACCAGATAGCGATCGATCAGGTTGGCGTGGGGCTCGGGCAGCGGCGCGAAGACGATGACGATCAGGTCGACGTTCGCCGCGACCGGCTTGAGCTGGCCGCGGGTGTCCGGGCGGCAGAGTTCCGAATGGCGCGGCAGCTGCGCGACGATGACGCCGATGCCCTGGTTGCCGGGGCGCCAGACCACGCGATCGCCAGTGACCAGGGCCGGCAGGTTGGCGCGCAGGTGGCAGCGGAACACCTGGCCGCTCTGCTCACCTTCCAGCGCCTCGACCTCGACCTGCACGCCGAAATGCGCAATGACGAGCCCGGTCTGTTCCGGGCCGAGATCGCCGCCTTCGAGCTCTTCGAGCGCGCGGCTTTCACGGCGGGCAGCACGGGCGGCGCGCTCTTCCTGAATCTTCTCGATGCGCCAGTTCTGTCGGCGGTTGAGTTGGCGTTTGGCCATGAATTCGGTTGTCTCTGAGGTTGGTGAGCGAGTCTAGCATGCTGCAACGCGCCCACTTCGGCCTGTATGGCGTCGAAGCCGGGGGGTTAGACTGGCGTTCCATTACCCGTTCGATTGTCGGTCATGCCTGCTTCTGTCGTTACTCGCCTGCCTGTCCTGCGTGCGTTGCTGGCCCAACTGCTGGCGCTGGTGGCGGTCTGGCTGCTGTTGCTCGGGCTGGCCGGCGTGCTCGGCATACGCCCGAATCTCGTCGTCGTCGCGCTGGCGCAGGGTTGTCTGGCGGCGCTGATCGGGGCCCGGCTCGGGTTGTCGGCCTGGTGGCTGGCGATCAACCTGATGTTCGTTCCGGGTCTGGTGTTGCTGCGGGATTTCGACGTGCCGGGCTGGTTGCCGCTGGGGGCGTTTACGTTGTTGCTGCTGTTGAACTGGAATGCCTTCACCGAGCGCGTACCGCTCTATCTGACTGGCCGCGAAGCCGAGCGCCAGTTGCGCAACCGGCTGACCGAGCTGCCGGCGGACTTTCGCTATATCGATTTGGGCAGCGGCCTGGCCGGCAGCTTGTCGCGTCTTGCGCAGGACTTTCCGGCTGCGCAGTTCGTTGGCGTGGAAACCGCGCCGCTGACCTTTGCGCTGTCCTGGCTGCGCTGCCTGCCGCGACGCAATTGCCATATCCGCCTGCTCAGCCTGTGGCGGGTCGATCTCGCCGAGTACGACGTGGTCTATTGCTTCCTCTCGCCGGCGCCCATGCCTGCCTTGTGGAAAAAGGCACGCGCCGAGATGCGTCCCGGTGCATTGCTGATCAGCAACAGCTTCGCGGTGCCGGGGGTCGAGCCGGTCGAGGTGCACGAGCTGAACGACTGGCGCGGTTCGCGCTTGCTGATCTGGTACCCAGGCAGCGCGACACCTGACGGCGCCGATACGAGCGGCTAAACTGCGCCGCACAGCCAAGGAGCCCGCCATGCAGAACCCGCAGAACCTGATCTGGATCGACCTGGAAATGACCGGTCTGGATCCGGATAACGACGTCATCATCGAGATGGCGACCATCGTCACCGACAGTCAGCTCAACGTGCTGGCCGAAGGGCCGGTGATCGCGGTGCACCAGAGCGATGAAACGCTGGCGCGCATGGATGAGTGGAACACCCGCCAGCATGGCGGTTCGGGCCTGACCCAGCGCGTGCGCGAGAGCAAGATTTCCACGGCGGAGGCCGAGCAGTTGACGCTTGCCTTCCTCGAGCAGTGGGTGCCCAAGGGCAAGTCGCCGATCTGCGGCAACAGCATCTGCCAGGACCGGCGCTTCCTCTATCGGCAGATGCCGACGCTGGAAGCCTATTTCCACTACCGTAACCTGGACGTCTCGACGCTCAAGGAGCTGGCCGCGCGCTGGGCCCCGCAGATCATGGAAGGCTTCAAGAAAAGCGGCACACACCTGGCGCTCGACGACATCCGTGACTCCATCGCCGAGCTGCGCCATTACCGCGAGCATTTCATCAAGGTCTGAAAAAGGCGGCATGGGCGCCTGAGGGCTCGGGGATCGGAGTGCGGATCCACCGGGCGGGCGCCTGGTGGGAAGCGACTCCCACCCTGTGGTACCGCGATCAACAGGGCGTCTCTTGGCGAGGCGCCGACAGTCATTTCCCCAGCTTGCGCAACTCGTCCGATTCGACGATGCGCAGCCCGTCGCCTTCTTCCAGCGCCAGCCGCCACAGCGCACGGGCCAGGGTGCAGGTCTCGATACCGTGGTACTTGCCCGGTAGCAGCTGCGACAGGGGCGCCGCGATGCGTTCGCTCAGCCGCGGCTCCAGGCGCGGTCCGATCAGCTGGGAGGGGCGGGCGATGGTCAGCTGTGGCCAGTCCTGCTGTTGCAGCGCCGCTTCCATTTCGCCTTTGACCTTCAGGTAGAAGATCGAGCTGTCCGGATTGGCCCCCAGCGAGCTGATCACCAGCAGGTGACGCGCGCCCATCTCCTTCGCCCGGCGGGCGAATGCCAATACCAGGTCGTGATCGATGGCGCGGAACGCTTCCTGTGTGCCTGCCTGCTTGAGTGTGCTACCCAGGCAGCAGAAGGCCGTGTCGATCTCGCCGCTCAGCGTTGGCAGCAGCGCCAGCAGCTCACCAACCGGGTTGTCCAGGCGCTGATGGGCCGCCAGCGGTCTGCGTGTGGGCGCCAGCACGCGTTCGACGGTGGGTTCGTTGAGCAGTCGATCGAGCAGATGCTCGCCAGTGAGTCCGGTGGCGCCGGCAAGCAAAATGCGCTGGGGCGTCAAATACATGGTCTTGCTCCTGTGGCGATCATTGGGTGGCATGCCGCTGCCGCAGTTCCTGCCAGCGTTGGACGACCGTTTCCGGCGCCCAGATTTGCGGTTCCGATGCCTGATAGTCGTCGGCCTGCTCGCGTTCGGCAACCTTTGCCGCCGCCAGCGTGAAGGCTTGCACGATATCGTCGGTTTCCTGCAGCGCTTCGGCGAACAGCGCGCGACCGAAGTAGGTGAAGTCGCTCTGCTCGGAGCAGCCGAAGGACACCCGGTCGGCGCGTGCGGCAGTCATGATCAGCATGTGCTCGTTCTTCAGTGGCTCGATGAAACCACCGGAGTAGCAGGCCGAGATCACCAGCACGGTGTTCCGTCCGGCGAGCGGCGCGAGCGTCTGCGCCAGGTCGGCTGCGGGCAGGTCGTCCAGGGAAAGGCGCGGCTGGTTCAGCACCAGTTCGTGATCGGCCGAGCCATGGCTGGTGAGGTAGAGGAAGATCAGGTCTTCCTCGCCGCTGCGCTCGACCAGTGCGCGGATGGCCCGGGCCAGGTTTTCCCGGGTCGCCAGCGGGCGGTCGGCCAGATGGTCACGATGGTTGACCAGGCTGAGCTGGCCGTGAGCGGCGAAGCGCTCGGCGAGTAGCTGCTGCACGTAGTCGGCTTCGCGCATGAATACGCTCTGGCGACCGTCGCCGGCAACGGTGAGCGTGTAAAGCTCCTGCGCCGGGCTGGACGGCGGTAGCGCTTCGATGGCCTGTTCCAGCAGCGTGCCCTGATTCAGCAAGGCAAGTTCGAGCGGGTCTGGCAGCGCACGCCCCTTTTCGTCGCGAATACGCCTGTCGTTGCGCCAAATGCCGCGAAGCTCAGTGCCATCGGCCTCGGTCAGCACGCCATCGCCGTGGAAGTGGCCGAGACGGAAGCTGCCGGTATAGAAACTGCCGCCGGGGCGATCGAGGCGACCCTGACCGTGGTAGCGCCAGCCGCGGAACTGGCCGCTGTAGCGGCTGCCGTCGTCAGTGACATGCGTGCCGGTGCCAGTCAGTTCGCCCTGCACGAAGGTGCCGCTCCAGACGTTACCTGCGGTGTCTTCGTAGTGCCCCTGGCCGTGAAACTGGTCGTTTTCGAACTGGCCACTGTAGCGCTGGCCCTGCGTCGTCACGAAGCTGCCTTCGCCGTTCAGGCTGCCGGCACTGAAGTGGCCGCTGAGCTGGCCATCGGCGTCGCTGCGTGTGCCGGGGCCATCCGGCTGGCCTTTGCGGAACTGGCCGTGATGACTGAAGCCGTCGGCGTATTCCAGACTGCCCTGGCCGTGGTAGAGGTTGTCGCGGAACTCGCCTTCGTAGACGGTGCCGTCCTGGCTGAAACGTCCATGGCCATGCATGCGGCCATCTTGGAATTCGCCCTCGTAGACGCCACCCTCCGCATAGCTGAAGCGGCCGAGGCCGTCGAACAGGCCGTGCTTGAACTCGCCCTCGTAGCGGTCGCCGGTCGCACCGTGCCAGGTTCCGAGGCCGTGCCACTGACCGTCCTCGAATTGCCCGAGGTAATAGCTGCCGTTCGGGTAGTCGATGCGGCCACCGCCTTGCAACAGCCCGTCGACGATGTCGCCGCGATAGCGGCCGCCGTCCGGCAGTACCGCATTGGCCGGCGTGAGAGGTTCACCTTCACCGCAGGCGGTGAGTAGGGCGATCAGAACGAAGGGGAGAAAGCGCAGCATGCGGACATCCGCTCAGGCGAGACGGCCGCAGTATGCCGCAAACCTGGCAGGCTGCGACAACTGCGCAGGCGCGATGGTCAGAGGATGCACAGGGCAAGGGTTTCGGCGATATAGGCCGGTTTTTCCGAGCCTTCGATCTCCATCACGGCGCGTGCCTTTAACAGCCACTGCCCCGGGTTCTTTTCGTGAGCGTCGATCAGTGTCAGCCCCAGGCGTACCCGCGAGCCGACGCGCACCGGCTGGATGAAACGCAGGCTGTCCAGGCCGTAGTTGACGCCCATTTTTGTGCCTTCCGGCACGACCATAAGGTCGCCAGATAGCATCGGCAGCAACGACAGCGACAGGAAGCCGTGGGCGATTGTGCCGCCGAACGGCGTTTGCGCGGCTTTCTCGGTGTCGATGTGGATGAACTGGTGGTCGCCGGTGCAGTCAGCGAACTGGTTGACGCGCTCCTGATCGACGGTCAGCCACTCGGAGTGGCCCAGTTCCTTGCCGATGTAATCCTTGAGCTGTGCGACGGGTACCTGTGGCATGTGTCCTCCTGGTTGTTCTTGTATGGCTGCAGGGAATGCAGCTTGAGTAGAGGGATGTGCCGCGCCCGAAGCGATCGATGGGCGCGGGCGGCATTGCCGGCCTAGATCAGCACGCGATCGGTTGCCGGCAAACCAGCATCGGCCCTGCGAATGGCCCGTCATAGCGCAGCGCGGGCACCTGTTGCCGTTGGCCCTTATACTGTCGCAATTTTGCGGGAGGCTCCCATGCTGCTCAGAGGTCTGACCTGGCTGGTCGCGTTCCAGTTGCTCGGCACCGTGCTCAACGTGCTGTTCCTGCCCATGCTGCCGGGGCCGATCATCGGCCTGGTATTGCTGTTCGCCGGTCTGCTGGCGCGTGGGCGCGCGAGCGAGTCGCTGCAGCTGGCGGCCAGTAGCTTGTTGCGCTATCTGCCGCTCTTGCTGGTGCCGCCAGCGGTGGGGGTGATGGCTTATACCGAGGCGATTCTCGAGGATTTCTGGGCCATCGTCGGCGTGCTGGTGATTTCGCTGCTGGTTTCGCTGGTCTTCACTGGCTGGTTGATGCAGGCGTTGATTCGTCGCAAGCAGCGCCGCAAGGAGGCCGCATGATGGAGTTGAACTGGTATGCCGCCTGGCAGGCGCTGATCCATCATCCGCTGTTCGGTGTGGCTATTACCCTGGCTGTCTTCCAGCTGGCGTATGCGGCGTATGAGAAGACCCGCTGGGTATTCCTGCAGCCGGTTCTAGTGTCGATGACGCTGATCGTCGGCATCCTCCTGCTATGTGGTATCGACTATGACGAATACCGCATCAGTGCGCAGTGGCTGACGCTGCTGCTGGGCCCGGCCACCGTTGCGCTGGCCGTGCCGCTGTACCTGAACCTGCGGCGGATTCGCGAGCTGTTCGGGCCGATCGTGATCACCCTGCTGGTTGCTGGTGTGTTCGCCACTGCGCTCGGCATGGCGCTGGCCTGGGCGTTTGGTGCCGATCGGATGATCCTGATGACCCTGGCGCCCAAGTCCGTCACTTCGCCGATTGCCATGCTGGTGGCCGAGCAGATCGGCGGCGTGGTGGCGCTGGCTGCGGTATTCGTGATGATCACTGGCGTGCTCGGTGCGATTCTCGGTCCGGAACTGTTGCGCCGCTTTGGCGTTCAGCATCCTGCAGCCCGTGGCATTGCGCTCGGGCTGACTGCCCACGCCGTGGGCACCGCGCAGGCGCTGCAGGAAGGCGACGAATGCGGTGCCTTCGCGGCGCTGGCCATGAGCCTGATGGGGGTGATGACCGCGGTGCTGCTGCCGCTGGTGGTAGCCCTGTTGCTGTGATGGAGTCCGCATGAGATTGCCGTTGTTTCCGCTGGATACCGTGCTGTTTCCCGGTTGCGTTCTCGACCTGCAGATTTTCGAGGCGCGCTATCTCGACATGGTGAGTCGGTGCCTCAAGGCCGGGCATGGCTTTGGTGTAGTGCATATCCTCGCCGGCGGCGAGGTGGGCGCCGCGCCGACATCCTTTGCCCGGGTGGGTTGCGAGGCGCTGATTCGTGACTGGCAGCAGCTGCCCAACGGCCTGCTGGGCATTCGCGTGGAGGGTGGAAGGCGATTCGACGTCCAGTCATCCGAGGTGCTGCGCGACCAGCTGACGGTTGCCGAGGTGGCCTGGCGCAGTGCCCCCGATCCGCAGCCGCTGGCCGAGCACCACGCCGACCTGATCGTGCTGCTCGCGGCGCTCGGCCAACATCCGATGGTGAAAACCCTTGGTCTGGGTGGCGCGGTGAGCGATCAGGCCGCCCTGGCCAGTCAGCTGGCCTATCTGCTGCCGTTCGAGGCTCGACAGAAGATCGAGCTGCTCGGGCTCGACGAGCCCGAGCAGCAGCTCGAGCAGATTCAGAGTCTGCTGGAGCTGCTGCAGGATGGGGCCTAGTTCGGCGCACCCGGAACTCGCGAGTTCGGGGCTCTACTGATACCGGTACATCTGCATCGCCGTCGGCAGCGCCCAGACGCTGAATGCGCCGAGCAGCCCCAGGCACGCCGGCAGGATCAGCCACCAGACCTTGGGTGCCATCGCGCTTAGCGGGCTGCGCCACTGCAGCAGCGTCAAGCTGGCTGCGCAGATGCTCGCGGCGAGCAGCGCGCCAGCGGTGACATCCGTGGTCCAGTGCACGCCCAGATAGACCCTCGAGAGTGCGATCGCCGTTGCGGGCAGGCTAGCCAGCACCAGCCAGGCGAGTCGCAGGCGCGGTGGCTGGCCACGGCCAGCGAGCACTCCGAGGGTCAGAAAGAAGGCGAACGCCGCTGAGCTGTGTCCGCTGGGAAAGCTGTAGCTGCTCAGCGGCTCCATCAGCACTTCGGGGCGGACCCGGGCAAAGCTGGCCTTCAGTGCGCCGTTGGCGACTGCCGTTCCGAGCAATGTGCAAATGGCGAACAGCGCAGCGCGCCACTGGCGTGCGGTCAGCAGCAGCACGCAGAGCAATACCGCGGCCCACAACTGGGTGTGGAAGTCTCCGGCGCGGGTGATCACCACCATGATGCGGTCGAAGGTGGCGCTGCGTTCACCCTGGATTACCGCCAGCAGGCCCTCGTCGAGCTCCTTCAGGTACGGCCAGCCGAAAAACAGCCCGAGAAGGATGGCGACGCTCAGCCCGGCCGACACCGCACTGACCCAGCGCAACTGCCGCAGGCTGCCGAAGGCTGTCGCGCCAATCAGGATCAGCAGGGCGCCGACGACTACAGCCGCCTCGCTCCAGAAACCGTCTTGCAGTGGCAGGCGCATCGCTGCTCCGGCGCTCCAGCCAGGCAGCAGGTATGCCATCGACCAGCCGGCGGCAGCGCACAGGCTGACCAGCAGGAAGCGCCCGAATGGCATGTCGAGCATGCCGGCCGTCATCGGCAGCATAGGCCGCAGCGGGCCGATGAAGCGGCCCACCAGCAGGCTGGCGACGCCGTATCGCTGAAAATAATGCTCCGCGCGCAACAGCCATTCCGGATGATCGCGCAGACCGCGCAAGCTGCGAATGCCCTGGTGATAGCGCCGCCCGAGTGCATAGGACAGCAGGTCACCGATGAGCCCGCCGATAAATCCGAGCAGCAGCGTCTGCCCCAGGGTCAGTACGCCGCTGCCGGCCAGCACGGCGATGGCGAAGACCATGACCGTGCCTGGAATGATCAGCCCGACCACTGCCAGGCATTCCATGCAGGCGACGATGACCAGTGCCAGTCCCAGCCATTGCGGATTGGCCGCCAGCCATTGGGTGAGGGTGTCGAGCCATTGGCCCATGGGTAATTCCTTGCGTCGTGAACGCCTTTCGACCCGATGATAGGGCGGTGGGTTTCCTCCCGCGAGGATACTGCGCCATGCTGGCGGCCGAGCAGTGTTGCCCCGCGCGGACAGGGGCTGTATGGCATTCGAGCGCCTTTCGCCCGGCGCTGCTGTGCGTAGGCCTCCGGGGTAGCTATAATCAGCCGCTTTCCCTTCAGTCAGGCCAGCTAGATCCATGACCGAGTCCGTACTCGATTACATGACCCGCCTGGGCCGCGCCGCGCGCGAGGCCTCGCGGGTGCTCGCGCGCGCCAGCACGGCGCAGAAGAACCGCGCCCTGCAGGCTGCCGCCGCCGCACTCGATGCGGCTCGCGACGAGCTGGTGGCCGCCAATGAGCTGGACCTGGCGGGTGGGCGTGCCAATGGTCTGGACGCCGCCATGCTCGATCGTCTGGCGCTGACGCCCAAGGTGATCGACGGCATGATCGAAGGGTTGCGTCAGGTCGCCACCTTGCCGGATCCGATCGGCGCGATCCGCGACATGCGTTACATGCCCTCCGGCATCCAGGTCGGCAAGATGCGTGTGCCGCTGGGCGTGGTCGGAATCATCTACGAATCGCGGCCCAACGTGACCATCGACGCCGCCAGCCTGTGCCTGAAGTCCGGCAACGCGACCATCCTGCGTGGTGGCTCCGAGGCGATCCATTCGAACCAGGCGATCGCCCGCTGCATCCAGCTCGGCCTCGCCGAAGCCGGCTTGCCGGCTGCTGCCGTGCAGGTCGTGGACACCACCGACCGTGCGGCGGTGGGCGCGCTGATCGGCATGCCGGAGTTCGTCGATGTGATCGTGCCGCGCGGCGGCAAGGGCCTGATCGAGCGTATCAGCCGCGACGCCCGGGTGCCGGTGATCAAGCATCTGGACGGCATCTGTCATGTCTATATCGACGTGGCAGCAGACGTCGGCAAGGCCATCCGCATCGCCGACAACGCCAAGACCCAGCGCTTTGCACCGTGCAACACCATGGAGACGCTGCTGGTGCATCCGGGCATCGCCGAGCAGGTGCTGCCGCCGCTTGCCGCGATCTACCGCGACAAGGGCGTCGAGCTGCGCGGCTGCCCGCGCACGCGCACCCTGCTTGGTGGCGATGTGCTTGAGGCCAGCGAAGAGGACTGGTCCACCGAGTACAACGCGCCAATCCTGTCGATCCGCATCGTCGACTCGCTGGATGCGGCTATCGAGCACATCAATCGCTACGGTTCGCAGCATACCGATGCGATCGTCACCGAGAACTTCACCGACGCCCGGCGCTTCCTCACCGAGGTAGATTCGGCGTCGGTGATGATCAATGCCTCGACGCGGTTCGCCGACGGCTTCGAGTACGGCCTGGGCGCCGAGATCGGCATCTCCACCGACAAGCTGCACGCTCGCGGTCCGGTCGGCCTCGAGGGGCTGACCAGCGAGAAGTACGTGGTCTTCGGCGACGGCCACGTTCGTACCTGATGAGCCAAGGCAGCAGCGCCCGGCGCATCGGTATCCTCGGCGGCACCTTCGATCCGGTACACATCGGTCACTTGCGCGGTGCGCTGGAAGTGGCCGAGATGTTCGGTCTCGACGAGCTGCGGCTGATACCCAATGCGCGGCCGCCGCACCGTGATACCCCCAATTGCTCGGCGCAGGATCGCCTGGCGATGGTCCGCCTGGCGGTGCAGGATCTGCCGCCGCTGTGCGTGGACGCGCGCGAGCTGGAGCGGGAGAAACCGTCCTACACCATCGACACGCTGATATCGCTGCGCGCCGAACTGGACGAGCAGGACCAGCTGTTGCTGGTGGTGGGCTGGGATGCCTTCTGCGGGCTGCCTACCTGGCATCGCTGGGAGGAACTGCTCGACTACTGCCATATCCTTGTCCTGCAGCGGCCGGATGCCGGCAGCGAGGCGCCGCAGGAACTGCGCGATCTGCTTGCAGCGCGCAGCGTGTCCGACCCCCAGGCGCTTTGTGGGGGTAGTGGACAGATTGCTTTCGTCTGGCAGACACCGTTGGAGGTGTCCGCCACACAGATTCGCCAATTGCTGGCCAGTGGCAAGTCGGTCCGATTCCTGGTTCCCGATGCCGTACTGGCTTATATCAACGCGCACGGACTGTACCGGGCGTCGAACTGAGGTTGTTTTCACGTTATGCAAACTGAAGAGTTGGTCCAGCTGGCGATTGCCGCCCTGGAAGATCTGAAAGGCCAGGACATCACCACCATCGATGTGCGCGGCAAGACCAGCGTCACCGATTACATGATCATCGCCAGCGGCAGCTCCAGCCGCCACGTCAAGTCGCTCGTCGAGAACGTGCTGGAGAAGGTCAAGGAGCAGGGCGTTCGCCCTCTAGGCAGCGAAGGGCTCGAGGGCGGCGAGTGGGCACTGCTCGACCTGGACGATGTGGTCGTCCATGTGATGCAGGTGCCGACCCGCCAGTTCTACGACCTGGAACGTCTGTGGCAGGGCGCCGAACAGAGCCGCGCGCAGCATACTCACGACTCGGAATGATCCGTGCGTATCAAGCTGATTGCGGTCGGCTCCAAGATGCCGCGTTGGGTCGAGGACGGTTGGCAGGAGTATGCCAAGCGTCTGCCGTCCGAACTGCCGCTTGAGCTGCACGAAATCCCGCTCAACACCCGCGGCAAGAACGCGGATGTGGCGCGGTTGATTCGCCAGGAAGGCGAGGCCATGCTGGGCAAGGTCCAGCCGGGCGAGCGCATTGTCACGCTCGAGGTGCACGGCAAGCCGTGGAGCACCGAGCAGCTGGCTGCCGAGATCGAGCGCTGGCGACTCGATGCGCGCAACGTCAATCTCATGGTTGGCGGTCCGGAAGGGCTCGCGCCCGAGGTCTGCGCGCGCAGCGAACAGCGCTGGTCGCTGTCACCGCTGACCCTGCCGCATCCGCTGGTGCGAATCCTGATCGGCGAACAGATCTACCGCGCCTGGACGCTGCTGTCCGGTCATCCTTACCACAAGTAGTTCGCGAAGATGCCGCAACCGATTCAGCTCAAGGATCACGAGAAGGACGCCGTACTGGTGCGCCGTCGCGTCATCGTGGGCCTTGCAGTCGTGCTGCTGCTGATCGGCGTGCTGGTGGCGCGGATGTACTACTTGCAGGTGGTGCAGTTCGAACATCATTCGACGCTATCGGAGAACAATCGCGTCCACGTGCAGCCGATTCCACCCAACCGCGGATTGATCTTCGACCGGCAGGGGCGCGTGATCGCCGACAACCGGCCTAGCTTCAGCCTGACGGTTACCCGCGAGCGTGCCGGGGACTGGAAGACCGTGCTCGATGCGGTGGTCGAGGTGCTCGAGCTCGGCGAGGAAGAGCGAGGCCTGTTCGAGAAGCGCGTGCTCCAGGGACGCCGGCCATTCGAACCGGTGCCGATCATGTACGAGCTGTCGGAAGAGCAGATCGCGCGCATCGCGGTTAACCAGTTCCGCCTGCCCGGCGTCGAGGTGGCGGCGCAGTTGGTCCGGCATTACCCGCAGGGCGCGCACTTCGCCCACTCGGTGGGCTACGTCGGGCGAATCAACGAGCAGGAGGTCAAGCAGCTCGATCCGGTCAACTACGCCGGTACGCACCACATCGGCAAGACCGGCATCGAGAAGTTCTACGAGGATGAACTGCACGGCCAGGTCGGCTACGAGGAAGTCGAGACCAACGCGCGCGGCCGCGTGCTGCGTGTGCTCAAGCGAACCGATCCGATCCCGGGCAAGGACATCACCCTGTCGCTGGATCTTGATCTGCAGGAAGCCGCCGAGGAGGCGCTGGGCGGCCGCCGCGGCGCGATCGTCGCGCTGCTGCCGGATACCGGTGAAGTGGTGGCAATGGTCAGCCAGCCGAGCTTCAACCCCAACCTGTTCGTCACCGGTATCAGCTTCAAGGACTACGGCGAGCTGCGTGACTCCATCGATCGGCCGCTCTACAACCGCGTGCTGCGTGGACTGTACCCGCCGGGTTCGACGATCAAGCCGATGATGGCCGTCGCCGGACTCGACGCCGGGGTAGTCACGCCGACCACCCGGGTTTTCGATCCGGGCTTCTTCCAGCTGCCCAACGTGCAGCACAAGTATCGCAACTGGAACCGCAGTGGCGACGGCTGGGTGGATCTGGACCTCGCCATCGCCCGTTCCAATGACACGTACTTCTATGACATGGCCCACAAGCTGGGCGTCGATCGCATGCATGACTACATGACCCGTTTTGGCCTGGGTCAGCGCGTCTCGCTGGACATGCACGAGGAGACCGCCGGGCTGATGCCGTCGCGGGACTGGAAGCGGGCGCGCTACCGCCAGCCGTGGTACCCCGGCGAAACCGTCATCCTCGGTATCGGCCAGGGCTACATGCAGGCCACGCCTTTGCAGCTGGCCCAGGCCACTGCGCTTATGGCGACCCGCGGCAAATGGATCCGCCCGCACCTTGCGCGCAGCATCGGTGGCGAGCCGCCGGTGGATCCCGATCCGCTGCCGGACATCCAGCTGCGCGATCCGCGTCACTGGGAGCATGCCATCCACGGCATGGAGCAGGTGCTGCATGGCGCCCGCGGCACGGCGCGCAAGGTCGGTGACACCTCGGTCTATCGCATCGCCGGCAAGAGCGGTACCGCGCAGGTCGTCGCCATCCGCCAGGGTGAGAAATACGACAGTGCCAAGCTGGCTGAGCGCCATCGCGACCACGCCCTGTTTGTCGCCTTTGCCCCGGTACATGACCCCAAGATTGCGGTGGCGGTGATGGTCGAGAACGGTGAGTCCGGTTCCGGCGTCGCTGCGCCAGTGGCCAAGCAGGTCATGGATGCCTGGCTGCTGGACGACGAGGGCAAGCTCAAGCCCGAATTCGCCCCGCCGCTGACTGCCGAAGGGAAAAAGCCATGAGCGGCAACTTCGACCGCACCCTGTCGCGTGACGACGTCCTGCGCCGGCGCGCCAGTCTGCTGCAGCGCCTGCATATCGATGGGCTTCTGCTGGTGCTGCTGCTGGTGCTGGCGGCCGGCAGCCTGTTCATTCTCTATTCGGCCAGCGGCAAGAACTGGGACCTGGTCATCAAGCAGGCCACCTCCTTCGGCCTCGGCCTCGGTGCCATGCTGGTGATCGCGCAGCTCGAGCCACGTTTCATGGCGCGCTGGGTGCCGCTGGGTTACCTCGGCGTGGTTGCGTTGCTGGTGGCGGTGGAAGTGGTGGGTCACACGGCGATGGGGGCCACGCGATGGATCAACATTCCCGGGGTGATCCGCTTCCAGCCGTCGGAGTTCATGAAGATCATCATGCCGATGACCATCGCCTGGTATCTGTCTTCACGCAGCCTGCCGCCGAGCATCAAGCACACCGCGATCAGCCTGGCGATGATCCTGATTCCCTTCGTGCTGATCCTCAAGCAGCCGGATCTTGGCACCGCGCTGTTGATTCTCGCCTCCGGCGCGTTCGTGCTGTTCATTGGCGGGCTGCGCTGGCGCTGGATCATCAGTGCGGTGGCGGCCGTGGTGCCCATCGCCGTGGCGATGTGGTACTTCGTGTTGCGCGATTACCAGAAACAGCGCGTGCTGACTTTCCTCGATCCAGAGAGCGATCCGCTCGGTACCGGCTGGAACATCATCCAGTCGAAGGCGGCGATCGGTTCGGGTGGGGTGTTTGGCAAAGGCTGGTTGGCTGGCACGCAGTCGCATCTGGATTTTTTGCCGGAAAGCCACACTGACTTTATCATCGCCGTGCTCGCCGAAGAGTTCGGTCTGGTTGGGGTCTGCCTGCTCCTGCTGGTGTATATCCTGCTGATCACCCGCGGGCTGGTGATCACCGTGCAGGCGCAGACATTGTTCGGAAAACTGCTGGCCGGTGCGTTGACGATGACCTTCTTTGTTTACGTTTTCGTCAATATCGGTATGGTCAGTGGGCTGCTGCCGGTTGTGGGGGTGCCTCTGCCCTTCATAAGCTACGGTGGAACTTCATTGGTGACCCTGTTGTCAGGGTTCGGGGTTTTGATGTCGATCCACACCCATCGCAAGTGGATCGCACAGGTTTGATGAGAGTGAATTTGTTGACTTCATTACGGCGTGGCTGGGTGGCACGGATGCTGGGGGGCGTGGGCTTGGCCGGCGCTGTGCTGGGAAGTCTTCCGCTGCAGGCCGCGGACTACACCGGCCCCAACGTGGACGAGTTCATCGCGGAAATGACCCGCGATTACGGGTTCGCCGGCGAGCAGCTGCGTGACCTGTTCAAACAGGCCGAACGCAAGCAGGCCATTCTCGACGCCATCTCGCGGCCGGCGGAGCGGGTCAAGCCGTGGAAGGAATACCGGCCGATCTTCCTTACCGATTCGCGCATCGCCCAAGGGGTGGATTTCTGGCGCGAGAACGAAGCGGCGCTGGCTCGTGCGGAAACCGAGTACGGGGTGCCGGCCGAGATCATCGTGGCGATCATCGGTGTCGAAACCTTTTATGGTCGCAACACGGGTAGCCATCGAGTGATCGATGCGCTGTCCACCTTGGGCTTTGACTATCCGCCGCGGCAGCCTTTCTTCCGTCAGCAGCTCAAGGAGTTCCTGCTGTTGACCCGTGAAGAGCAGGTCGACCCGCTGACCCTCAAGGGCTCCTACGCCGGGGCCATGGGACTGCCGCAATTCATGCCGAGCAGCTTCCGCGCCTATGCCGTCGACTTCGATGCCGACGGCCGCATTGATATCTGGAACAACCCCACCGATGCCATCGGTAGTGCGGCAAGCTACTTCAAGCAGCACGGCTGGACTGCCGGCGGGCCCGTCGTGGCTCGTGCAAAAGTGTCCGGCAAGCGCTTCGAGGAAGGTCTCACCGTCGGCCTGGAGTCGCAGAAGAACGCCGGCGAGATGCGCAGCCTGGGTTGGCAGTTCGACAAGTCCGTAGCCGATGACACCGCAGTAACCGCGTTCCGCCTGGAAGGTGCAGAGGGTGACGAGTACTGGCTGGGCCTGCCGAATTTCTACGTCATCACCCGCTATAACCGCAGCGTCATGTATGCCATGGCCGTGCATCAGCTGTCACAGTTGCTGGCCGAAGCGCGAGGCGAACAATGAGTGCTATCTGGACAAGGCTTGTAGCGCTGGGCGTGACTGGCGTGCTATTGGCGAGTTGTTCGTCGACCCCCGCGCCCAGCAGCCCGCCGAGCAAGAGCGCCGGGACCAGCGGCCCAGGCGATTACGCGCGGCCACACAAGGACGGCGCGCCCTGGTGGGATGTGGATGTTTCGCAGATCCAGGATGCGGTACCGATGCCGCATTACGGTCCGTACAAGGCCAACCCTTACACCGTGCTGGGCAAGACGTATTTCCCGATCAGTGACGGTCGGCGTTACTCCGCTACCGGGACCGCCTCCTGGTACGGCACCAAGTTTCACGGACAGCCCACCGCCAATGGCGAAAAGTACGACCTCTACGGCATGAGCGCGGCGCACAAGACCCTGCCATTGCCCACCTACGTCAAGGTCACCAATCTGGATAACGGACGTACCGTGACGTTGCGCGTCAACGACCGAGGTCCGTTCTACTCCGATCGCATCATCGATCTGTCTTTCGCGGCGGCGAAAAAGCTCGGCTTTGCCGAAAGCGGTACGGCGCGGGTCAAGGTCGAAGGGATCGACCCGGAGCAATGGTGGGCGCAGCAGGGGCGGCCGGTACCTGGCATGATGGCGCAGCCGCAGATGGCGGCTGCCAAGCCCGCAAGCAGCATTGCCCAGCCGATCGAGCAGTACACGCCACCACCCCAGCAACACGCTGCGGCCACGGTACCGCTTGAAATCGACGCAAAAAAAAACGCTTCGCCCGCAGCCTCTGGCCTGTTTCTCCAGGTTGGCGCCTTCGCCAATCCGGATGCAGCGCAGTTGCTGAAGGACAAGCTGAGCGGCGTGGTGTCTGCTCCGGTGTTCATCAGCTCGGTGGTACACAACCAGCAGACCCTGCATCGGGTGCGACTGGGACCCATCGACACGCCGGATGAGGCGATGCAGCTCGAGCAGAGCGTACGCCTGGCCAATCTTGGACAGCCGCGACGTGTCGCCGCCGACTGACCATTTGCAAACCTTGCCTGTTTTACCTGACCAACCTTGAGATTCGGATGAACATCACCAGCCTCGTGCAACGCTTCATAGTCCTCACTCTGCTGGCGGTCGCTCCGACCGTCTGGGCGGCCCAGATCCTGCCGTCGGCTCCGCAGCTGGCGGCCAAGTCCTACCTGCTGATGGACGCAGCCAGCGGCGAGGTGCTGGTCGAGCACAATGGTGACGAACGCCTGCCGCCCGCCAGCCTGACCAAGTTGATGACTGCCTACATCGCCACCCTGGAAATCCAGAAGGGCCAGATCAGTGACAACGACATGGTCACCGTGAGTGAGAAAGCCTGGCGTACCGGTGGCTCGCGTATGTTCATCCAGGTCAATACGCAGGTTTCGGTGGACGACCTGCTGCACGGCATCATCATTCAGTCGGGCAACGACGCCAGCGTGGCCATGGCCGAGCACATCGCCGGCAGCGAAGAAGCGTTCGCCGATCTGATGAACAGCGCGGCCCAGCGTCTGGGCATGACCAATACCCATTTCATGAATGCCACCGGCCTGCCGGACCCGGATCACTACTCCTCGGCAAGCGATATGGCCAAGCTGGCCCGGGCGATCATCTATGAAGATCCGGCGCACTACGCCATCTATGCGCAGAAAGAGTTCTTCTGGAACAACATCAAGCAGCCGAACCGCAACCTGCTGTTGTGGCGCGACAAGACCGTCGATGGCCTGAAAACAGGCCATACCGAAGAAGCCGGCTACTGCCTGGTGGCCTCCGCAGTGCGCGACAACATGCGTCTGATCTCGGTGGTGTTCGGCACCGACAGCGAGCAGGCCCGTGCAGCAGAGACCCAGAAACTGCTGACCTATGGCTTCCGCTTCTTCGAGACCCGCACCTTCTACCAGAAAGGCACTGAGCTGGCCCAGGCGCAGGTCTGGAAAGGCCAGCAGGACAAGCTGAAGGCGGGTCTGGCACAGGATCTGACCATGACCCTGCCGCGTGGCCAGGTAGAAAAACTGCAGGCTGTGATGAGCTTCAACGGCACACTCACCGCGCCGATCCAGCAGGGCGATGTGATCGGCAAGGTCGAGGTCAAGCTGGACGACAAGGTGGTACGCAGCACTGACCTGGTGGCGCTGGAGACCATCGAAGAGGGTGGGCTGTTCCGTCGCTTTTGGGATAGCATTCGCCTCTTCTTCTACAGCCTGTTCAACTGACCACGCTCCAGTGCGCCCTGGCTGATCCCGCCGCGGCGCACCTGCGGATCACGAGTCCGTTACGCCATGACCGATAATCAAGATGTTGCTGCACCCAAGATCGACTTCCCTTGCGAGCGCTACCCGATCAAGGTGATCGGCGACGCCGGCGAAGGGTTTCGGGAGGTTGTGATCGAAGTCATCCAGCGCCACGCGCCGGATTTCGACGAGACCACCTTAGTCACCCGTGACAGTCGCAACGGGCGCTTTCTTTCGCTGCAGGTACTGATCACCGCCACCGGCGTCGAGCAGCTGCAGGCCATCCATGTCGACCTGCGGGCCACCGGCCGTGTTCACATGGTGCTGTGATGACCCACGAAGTGGGTGTGCGTGAGCTCGGTCTGATCGAATACCGGTCTGCCTGGCAGGCCATGCAGCAGTTCACCAATACACGCGATGCGGACAGCGACGACGAAATCTGGCTGCTGCAGCATCCGCCTGTGTTTACCCAGGGGCAGGCCGGAAAGGCCGAACACCTGCTGTTTCCGGGCGATATCCCGGTGGTACAGGTGGACCGTGGCGGGCAGGTCACCTATCACGGCCCCGGCCAGTTGGTTGGCTATCTGTTGCTCGATGTCCGTCGCCTCGGAATCGGCGTGCGCGAACTGGTAAGCCGCATCGAGCGCAGCCTGATCGATCTGCTTGGGGAGTACGGCGTCGAGGCGACAGCCAAACCGGATGCTCCCGGTGTTTACGTCAATGGCGCGAAGATCGCGTCGTTGGGCCTGCGCATTCGCAACGGCCGATCCTTCCACGGCCTGGCGCTGAACGTGGATATGGATCTCGAACCTTTCCGGCGCATCAATCCCTGCGGTTATGCAGGGTTGCCCATGACCCAGATACGTGACTTGATCGGACCGATCGACATCTGCCAAGTGGCCGATAGACTGCGCGAGCAACTGGTCCGGCAGCTCGGATACGCGCAACAGAAGACCCTCGCGGGCGGAATCGAAGCATATGAGTAGTGTAGAAACAGCAGGCAAGCGCCCAGCCAAGGTTGAAGCCGGCGTCAAGCTGCGCGGTGCCGAGAAGGTTGCGCGAATTCCGGTGAAGATCATCCCCACCGATGAGCTGCCGAAGAAGCCGGACTGGATTCGCGTGCGCATCCCGGTTTCCCCGGAGGTCGACCAGATCAAGCAGACCCTGCGCAAACACAAGCTGCACAGCGTCTGCGAGGAGGCCTCCTGCCCGAACCTGGGCGAGTGCTTCTCCAGCGGGACGGCGACCTTCATGATCATGGGCGACATCTGCACGCGGCGCTGCCCGTTCTGCGACGTCGGCCATGGTCGGCCGAATGCGCTGGACCCGGATGAGCCGAAGAACCTGGCCCAGGCCATCGCCGACATGCGCCTGAAGTACGTGGTGATCACCTCGGTCGACCGCGACGACCTGCGTGACGGCGGCGCGCAGCATTTTGCCGATTGCCTGCGCGAGATTCGCAAGCTGTCGCCATCGATCCAGCTGGAAACGCTGGTCCCTGACTATCGCGGCCGCATGGATATCGCACTGGACATCACCGCCAGCGAGCCGCCGGATGTGTTCAACCACAACCTGGAAACCGTGCCGCGGCTGTACAAGTCGTCACGCCCGGGCTCGGATTTCGAGTGGTCGCTGGATCTGCTGGAGAAGTTCAAGCAGCGCGTTCCGGGCGTACCGACCAAATCCGGGCTGATGCTCGGGCTGGGCGAAACCGACGAAGAGGTCATCGAGGTCATGCACCGCATGCGCGAGCACGACATCGACATGCTCACGCTCGGCCAGTATCTGCAGCCGTCGCGCAACCACCTGCCGGTGCAGCGCTTCGTGCATCCCGATACCTTCGCCTGGTTTGCCGAAGAGGGCATGAAGATGGGCTTCAAGAACATTGCTTCAGGCCCGCTGGTACGCTCTTCGTACCACGCCGATCAGCAGGCCCATGGGGCCAAGAACGACTGATCTGGACAGCCGTTACAAGGAAACCGCGGAGGTCATCAGTGACTCCGCGGTTTTTTTCTGCCCGCGCGCTTACATCTCTCCTGCGTGCAAGCGAAGCGTTGGCAAGAAAATTGCGGCATTACGCCGCATTAGACTTTCGTCTATAGTGGCGTTCGTTTACACCATGAGGCCAACCGAGGGCCACAGCAGATGAACGAACCCCAGTTAAAGAACCTCCTTGACGATCTGGATGCCGCGAAGGTCGAGTGCGATGCAATGAGTCGCCTGGTCGTGACGCGACTGGCCAAGCAGCACATTCCATACCGAGCGATGTTGGGGCAGGTCGAGCTGGACGGAAAGGTGGTATCGCCGCACTTCTGGGTCGAAACCGATGGCTGTGTGATCGACTACCGTGCTCGCCAGCGTCTCGGCGGCGACCAGCGCGTACCCCATGGCGTCGTGCCGCGTGAGGCAGTGCAAGCGCATTACCAGGGGCAGCAGGTGGTCATCGATCCGTTGCCGGATTACCTCTATGAGGTGGCCATCAAGCATTGATGGTAACCACGGCTCTCGCCTGTAGATGAAAGCAAAAGCCCCGGCATGACCGGGGCTTTTTCGTCGCTATCTGTTGAGTTTGGCGATCAGGGTTGGGCGCGTAGACGGCCGAGCAGTTCCTGGGTGGGGTGACCGTCTGCAGGCCAGCCCAGGCGTTGCTGGAAGCCGCGGATGGCCTTGCGGGTATTGGCGCCGATGATGCCATCCGGTGTGCCTGGGTCGAAGCCCTGAGCGACGAGGCGTTCCTGCAGTTCCAGGCGTTCGGAGCGACTGAGCGGCTGTTCGCCGCGTGGCCAGCTGCCGGCAACCTGTCCCTTGCCTTGGAAATTCTCTGCCAGCAGGCCGATCGCCAGCGCATAGGCCGAAGAATTGTTGTAGCGCAGGATGGCGCGGAAGTTATCCATGATGAGGAATGCCGGGCCGCGGTGACCGGCTGGCAGCAGCAGGCTGGCGTTGGCTTCGTCCTGGCCTCTTGGCAGGCCATGAAGGCCAAGGCGGCGCCATTCGGCAAGCGGCTTGCGGATCTCGTTGTCGGCCAGGGCGTAGTCGAAGCCTTTCGGCAACTGCACCTCGAATCCCCAGGGTTGTCCCTGTTTCCAGCCGGACGCCTGCAGGTAGTGCGCTGCCGAAGCCAGGGCATCGGCGGAGCTGTTCCAGATGTCGCGCTTGCCGTCGCCGTCAAAATCCACGGCGTGGGTGTTGTAGGTGGTCGGAATGAACTGCGTCTGTCCCATGGCGCCGGCCCAGGAACCGCGCATGCGCTGTGGCGCAACATCGCCATGCTGGAGGATTTCCAGTGCGGCGATCAGCTGGCTCTTGGCGAAGGCCGGACGGCGGCCTTCATGGGCAAGCGTCGCCAGCGAGCGTATGACCGACTTGTCGCCCATGATCTGGCCGAAGCTGCTCTCCAGGCCCCAGACGGCGACCAGGGTTTCGCGATCGACGCCGTAGCGCGCCTCGATCTTGTCCAGCGTGGCGGCATGCTCGCTGAGCAGGCGCTGGCCGCTGCGCACGCGCTGAGGGGAGATGGCACCTTCCAGGTACTGCCATACGGGGCGAGTGAATTCGGGCTGGCTACGATCGGCGGCGATGACGGCAGGGTCGGGTTCGACGCCGGCAAACGCCTGATCGAAGGTCTTGGCGGAAATGCCTGCCGCCAGGGCCTCGCTACGGAACTGGTCGCGCCACTGGCTGAAGCTCAGATGCGGACTTTCGGGGACCAGGTCGACCGCGGCGGTGTCGCTATGCGCACTGGTTGAGGGTGAGGCGGTACTGACCAGAGTGGACTGCGCAAGGGGTTCGGCTGCACAGGCAACGACCAGGCTCATCGCCGAAGCGGCAACCAGGGTACGTAGCAGCAGAACGGGAACGAAGGTGTGATACATGCACCACTCTCGAAACGTGTCGTCGGCCGCAGACATTATCACGCTTTGGCGGTGTTGGGTTTTCAGGCTGCCAGAAGGACCGAAGCCTCCCAGTTGGTGGACTGGGAGGCTTCGCGACGGTAGCTGCCTTTGCCTTTTTTCGGCGTTTCCTGGCGTTGGCGGAACAGGGGTTGCGCGACCAGGCGTTTGGCCTTGTTCGGCCGTTTCTTGCGTGTGCTCATCGGATTTCCCTCGTAGTGGCCCACTGTCGGGCGAGGGCATCATAGGCCTTGTACAAAAATTGTCCAGTGCGGGCGGGCGACGCGTTCTGGCAGCTAGGCGCCGATGCGACGGCCGCTCAGCTGCAGGCAGATATCGGCCAGCCCGATCCACGGATCGCCGGGCGCCTGGCCCTTGATCTGCTCGTCGATGCGTTGCGCATCCATCAGCAATCGGCTCCAGCCGGCCACGTTGTGCCGTTGCAGTGCCTTGGAAACGAGCGGGCGGCGCTTGTCCCATACCGGTGGGCGGGCCTGGCTGAAGGCGCGGTCGAGTGGAATACCCTGGGCGTACTGCTGAGCAATATTGGCCAGCAAGCGCAGTTCGCGCGCCAGCGCCCAGAGGATCACCGGCGCTTCGACCCCTTCGCCGCGCAGTCCTTCCAGCATGTGCAGGGCGTGAGCAGCCTGACCATGCAGGGTGGCGTCGATCAGGCCGAAGACATCGTAGCGGGCGCTGTCGGCGACTGCTGCTTGCACGGTGTCCGCGGTGACCTGCCCGGCTTCGGCAAGCAATTTGAGCTTCTCGATTTCCTGTGCCGCAGCCAACAGATTGCCTTCAACCCGGGCAGCGATCAGTTCGACCGCTTCCTGATCGGCGGACAGGCCCGCCTGGGCCAGGCGCTGGCGAATCCATTGCGGCAACTGCGCGGCATCTACCGGCCAGATCTGCAGGAATTGCACGTCCTTGCCGTCGATCAGCGCTTTCGCCCATTTGGTCTTCTGGGTACTGCCGTCGAGTTTGGGCAGGCTGATCAGCAGTACGGTGTCCTCGGCCGGGCGCGCCAGGTAGTCCAGCAGCGCCGCGGCGCCCTTGTCCCCGGGCTTGCCGTTGGGAATGCGCAACTCGAGCAGGCGTTTTTCCGCAAACAGCGACAGGCTGGCGCCTGCCTCGATCAGCTGGCCCCAGTCGAAGCCGGTTTCCACATGAAAGACCTGACGCTCGCTGAAACCCTGTGCGCGTGTCGCGGCGCGGATCGCATCGTAGGCTTCCTGGCACAACAGGTGCTCATCGCCACAGACGACGTAAACCGGCGCCAGCGGGCCTTGCAGGTGTTTGCCGAGCTGAGCGGGAGAAAGCTTCATGATGCGAAGACGGGGGCCTTGAGGCCCCCGTTACCGGTTACTGGATGGGCAGCTGGATGGGTGACTGTTGCGGCTGTGCATCCTGGGCGCGTCGGGCGGCTTCCATGGCTTCAGCCTCGGCGCGCGCCTTGGCTTCGGCTTCCTGCTGCAGGCGATCGAGCTGTGACGGCGTGATGCGCTGGATGCGCAGGGCCAGTTGTTGCAGCAGCTCGCGGCGCATTTCCTGACGCAGCTGATCGCCTTCCTGGGACGAGCCGATCAGGTTGTTGCTGTCGTGCACGTAGACCTTCTGCACTTCGATGCTGTCTTCGAGCAGCAGCAGATTCTGCGGGCCGCGGAATTCGTAGGCGAGCGTGCTGGTCAGCTCGTACTCGGCGCTGCGTGCCGAGCTGGTGTAGCTCGCGGTGCGCTGGCGGGTCTGCTCGTTGGCCAGGTTGAGGCTGTACTTGGCAGCCGGAGTGACGCGTACGCCGTTGCTCTTGAGCAGGTCTTCGAGCTGCTGCACCGTTTCGCCGTAGCTGTTACGCGCTTGCAGGTTGACTTCCTTGAGGCCGAACTCGACATCGCCGGTGCCGCGCAGCTGGAAGCCGCAGGCGCTCAGCAGCAGCGTCAGGCCCAGCACCATCAGGTTCCGTGTGTTCATCTTGTTATCCCCTTGCAGGCCCGGCGCATGCGCCGGGGCCGAATCAGTTAGCGACGATATTGACCAGTTTGCCCGGCACCACGATGACCTTGCGGATGGCCAGGCCTTCGGTGAAGCGCAGCACGTTCTCGTTGCCACGGGCGGCGGCCTCGACTTCCTCGCGAGTGGCGGCGGCCGGTACTTCGATCTGACCGCGCAGCTTGCCGTTGACCTGCACCACCAGGGTCAGGCTGTCCTGCACCAGGGCGGATTCGTCGACCTTCGGCCATGAGGCATCGATGATCGCGCCCTGCTTGCCGAGTTGCTGCCAGAGTTCGTGAGAAATATGCGGCGTGATCGGCGCGAGCAGCAGGGCGACGGTTTCCAGACCTTCCTGCAGCAGCGCGCGGTCCTGTGCGTCGGCGGTCGGGGCCTTTTCCAGCACGTTCATCAGCGTCATCACCTGGGCAATGGCGGTGTTGAATTTGTGGTGCTGGCCGACATCGACACTGGCCTGTCTGATCGCAAGGTGAATCGCCCGGCGCACGGCCTTCTGCTCGTCGTTCAGGCCGGCGGTGTCCAGCGCGCCTGCGACGCCTGCGCTGACATGTGCATGTGCCAGACGCCAGACCCGGCGCAGGAAGCGGCTCGCGCCCTCGACGCCGGAGTCGGACCACTCCAGGCTCATGTCCGGCGGCGAGGCGAACATCATGAACAGGCGGCAGGTGTCGGCGCCATAGGCATCGATCATGGCCTGCGGGTCGACGCCGTTGTTCTTCGACTTGGACATCTTCTCGGTGCCGCCGATTTCCACCGGCAGACCATCGCTGGCGAGTTTGGCGCCGATGACCTTGGCCTTGGCATCACGCTCGACGACGACATCGGCCGGGTTGAACCAGTCCTTGCCGCCGTTTTCCAGGGTGCGGTAATAGGTATCGGCCACGACCATGCCCTGGGTCAGCAGGTTCTTGAACGGCTCGTTCGAGCTGACCAGCCCCTCGTCGCGCATCAGCTTGTGGAAGAAGCGTGCATAGAGCAGGTGCAGGATGGCGTGCTCGATGCCGCCGATGTACTGATCCACCGGTAGCCAGTGGTTGGCGGCAGCCGGGTCGACCATGCCCTGATCGTAGTGGGGGCTGGCATAGCGGGCGAAGTACCAGGACGACTCGACGAAGGTGTCCATGGTGTCGGTTTCACGCTTGGCCGGCGCGCCGCACTTCGGGCAGCTGCATTCGTAGAATTCTGGCATGCGCGCCAGCGGGCTGCCGGCGCCGTCCGGCACCACGTCTTCCGGCAGCACGACCGGCAACTGGTCTTCCGGCACGGGGACGTCGCCACAGCTGTCGCAATGGATGATCGGGATCGGGCAGCCCCAGTAACGCTGGCGGCTGATGCCCCAGTCGCGCAGGCGGAACTGGGTGCGCGCCTGGCCGAGGCCCTTCTTCTGCAACGCCACTTCGATGGCGTCGAAGGCACCCTCGAAATCCAGGCCGTCGAAGACGCCTGAATTGATCAGCTCGCCGTGCTCGCCGTAGGCGTCCTGCCAGGGCGCCGGGGTCTGGTCGCCGGCACTGGTGCGTACCACCGGCTTGATCGGCAGGCCGTACTTGCTGGCGAATTCGAAGTCGCGCTCGTCGTGCGCCGGAACGGCCATCACCGCGCCTTCGCCGTAGTTCATCAGCACGTAGTTGGCGACCCACACCGGCAGCAGCTCGCCGGTCAGCGGATGCTGCACGCGCAGGGAGGTGGCGAGGCCTTTCTTCTCCTGAGTGGCGATGTCGGCTTCGGCGACGCCGCCGCGCTTGCATTCGTCGATGAAGGCCTGCAGCTCGGGGTTGTTCTGTGCGGCCAGGGTCGCCAGCGGGTGTTCGGCGGCCACCGCCACGTAGGTGGCGCCCATCAGCGTATCGGGGCGGGTGGTGAAGACCTTCATCTGCCCTTCGCTGCCGATGCTGGCGACGTCGTAGGGGAAGCTGATCTCCATGCCACGCGACTTGCCGATCCAGTTGCGCTGCATGGTCTTGACCTGTTCCGGCCAGCCATCCAGCTCGTCCAGACTCTCCAGCAGCTCATCCGCGTAGGCGGTGATCTTGAAGTAGTACATCGGGATTTCGCGCTTCTCGATCAGCGCGCCCGAGCGCCAGCCGCGGCCGTCGATGACCTGCTCGTTGGCCAGCACGGTCTGGTCGACCGGATCCCAGTTGACGGTGCCGTTCTTGCGGTAGATCACGCCCTTTTCGTACAGGCGGGTGAACAGCCACTGCTCCCAGCGGTAGTAGTCGGGCTTGCAGGTGGTGACTTCACGCGTCCAGTCGACCGCCAGGCCCAGGCTCTTCAGCTGGGCTTTCATGTAGGCGATGTTCTCGTAGGTCCACTTGGCCGGCGCCACCTGATTCTTCATCGCGGCGTTTTCTGCCGGCATGCCGAAGGCGTCCCAGCCCATGGGCTGCAGCACGTTCTTGCCCTGCATGCGCTGATAGCGGGCGATCACGTCACCGATGGTGTAGTTGCGCACGTGCCCCATGTGCAGCTTGCCGCTGGGGTAGGGGAACATCGACAGGCAATAGAAGGTGTCCTTGCCGGGCTGTTCGCTCACTTCAAAGGATTTCTGCGAATCCCAATGGGACTGCGCGGCGGCTTCGATTTCGCGGGGCTGATACTGTTCGTGCATGGCTACTGGCGTTGGGATGGGGGCTGGCTCTCCGCAAATATGCTGGCGCAGGCTCGTCTGGCAGGTCCGGCGGAACTGGCGCAAACGCGGCCCTGCGGGTTGCGGGCGGAGGCATGGAAGCGCCGTAGCATACATGACCCCCCGCGGCCTAGGGAAACCCGATTTGCCGTATCCGGCAGGGGTTCCGTCCGTCGCACGCGGCTTCACTGAGTCAGGCTGAGCTACGCTTGATCCAGGGGCGGGATGAATGCGAGGTGAGTTTGATGAACAGAGAGCCGCAGTCGGAGGACAGCAGTCTTTATGCGCGGGTATTGCAGCGGCTGAGTTCGGCGTTGCAGGAGGCGGAGCGGGGTACGGCAGGCGAAGCTGGTGTGGGTGACCTGGAAGTCCGGGGTCTGACACCGGCCGAATTCGAGCTGATCCGTGCCTACCTACAGCGCGATTCGCAATGGCTTTCGGGCTGGCATGCAGCCGCGGAAGAACAGGCCCATCTGAGCCGCCAGGCGTTGCGCCCCACGGTGCGCGGCGGTAGCCGGCAGCGACATGCCATACGCCCCAAACATGCACCCCTGCACCTGCAGCAGACCCTGAGCTGCGCGCTGTGCAATGCCGAAGTGAGCTGGCCGGACGGCGCCGGCCCCGCTGCGTGCCCGGCTTGTGGCTCGCAGTTGCTGCGAGCGCGACAACGTCTGCATACCTATCCGAGACACTGAGCCAGGCTTGCGCCGACAAAAGCGCTGACAGCCGCTAGAGTGTTGGCCTTTTGCCGGAGAGCTTGGATGCCGATTCGCTATTTCTTCAAGCAACTGCTGTTGCCACCAGGTGTGTTGCTGCTTTTGCTGCTGCTCGGGTGGTGGCTGCGTCGTCGTTCGCCGAGGCTGGCAGCATTGTGTTTCGTCACCGGGTTCGCCGGACTCTGGCTGATGAGTTTGCCTATCGTCGTGGAGTGGACGGCTCGTCTGGTCGAGAGCGAACCGGCGCTCGTCGAGGCGCAATGGTCGGGAGTGGCGGAGCAGGCGGGTGCCATTGTGGTGCTGGGCGCGGGGCGCGAGCAGAACGATCCGGCCTGGGGCGGCGATCAGCCCGGCTACACCGCACTGGAGCGCCTGCGCTATGCCGCACGGCTGGCCAAGGCCAGCGGGCTGCCGATTCTCACCAGTGGCGGCCTGCACTACGGGCAGCCGCCCAGCGAGGCGATGCTCGGTGCGGAGGTGTTGCAGCGTGACTTCGGCGTGGCCACGCGCTGGCTCGAGGAGCGCAGTCGCACCACCTGGGAAAACGCCCTGTTCAGCGCCGAGATGCTGCGCGCCGCCGGCGTCGAGCGGGTTGTGCTGGTCACCTCTGCCGCGCATATGCCGCGCTCGCGCTGGTGCTTCGAGCAGAACGGCATCGAGGTGATCGCGGCCCCCGTGGGCTTCATGGGCGGGCACAACGCGCGCCCGCTCGATGGCTGGCTGCCGGAATCCAAGGCGTTCTGGCAGAACGGCATGCTGCTCAACGAAGTGGTCGGGATGGCGGTCTATCCGCTGGTTTACCGCTCTGCGGCAGAGTGAGGCGACGACCTGATTCTTGCGCGGTTTGCCTGGCCTGACTTGCGTGCAGCATCGGCAGGCATCGGCACCCGGCGCCGAAGCCTGCCTTCTGAAAGGCTATCGGACTACGCCTTGCGCCTGATCAGCGCCCAGCCGAGCAGCGACACGCATACCGCGATCAGCGGCCAGGAGCGCCAGCGCAGGTAGGGCGTCAGCCCCTGCATCGGCGTGACCTCGCCATACAGCACCGCCTGTTCGAATTGCGGAATCTGCTCAGTGATGTCCCCGTAAGGGTCGATCAGCACGGTAATGCCGTTGTTGGTTGCGCGGATCATCCAGCGTCCGGCCTCCAGCGCACGCATCTGTGCCATCTGCAGATGCTGCAGCGGGCCGATGGAGCGGCCGAACCAGGCGTCGTTGCTCACCGTCAGCAGCAGGTCGCTCTGCGCCGCGAGGCCGGCAGCGAACTCCGGATAAACCACCTCGTAGCAGATGTACGGTGCGATCTGCAGTCCCTTGGCCTGCAGCAGCGGCTGGCCGGACTCGCCGCGGGCGAAATCGGACATCGGCAGGTCGAAGAAGGCGATCAGGCCGCGCAGCAGATCCTGCAGCGGCACGTACTCACCGAAAGGCACCAGCTTCTGCTTGAGGTAGCTGCCGCTGGCATCACCGGCCGTGGTCAGGCCGTTGTAGTAGCGCAGTTCGCCGTCGGCGTTGGGCTGGCGTACCGGCACGCCGGTGATCAGGGCCGCGTCGCGCTGTTCGGCGAAGCCGGCCATCATCTTCAGATAGCCCTCAGCGTGTTCCTTGAGGATCGGCACAGCAGTCTCCGGCCAGACGATCAGGTCCGCCGGGCGGCTGCGAAAGGTCATGTCGCGATACAGCAGCAGCTGCATCTCGAGCTTCTTCGGGTCCCACTTCATGCTTTGCGCGACGTTGCCCTGCACCGCGGCGACGCTGAGCGGCTCACCCTTGGGCGTCGTCCAGGCATGCCCGTTCAGCAGCAGCCCGGCAATCCAGGGCGCTGCCAGCAGCGCGATGGTCAGCGCCAGGCGCGGCTTATCGGCACGCAGGCGTGGTAGCGCGACCAGCAGCGTCGCGTTCAGTGCGATGGCAAAGCTCAGCAGCCAGACGCCGCCGAGCGGCGCCAAGCCGGCCAGCGGGCCATCCAGCTGGCTGTAGCCGATGTACAGCCAGGGGAAGCCCGTGAGAACCCAGCCCCGCAGCGCATCGAATGCCAGCCAGAGCGCGCTGAAGGCCAGCGCATCACCAAGTGCGGAATGGCGATTGCGCAGCAGGCGTACCCAGAGCCAGCCAAGCAGCGCGAAGAACAGTGCCAGCCCGGCGACAAAGCCCAGCGTGAGCAGGCCGGCCAGCGCCGGCGACGCCGCGCCGAAATCATGAATGCTGACATAGACCCAGCTGACACCCGAGGCGAACAGACCAAAGCCATAGCACCAACCGCGCTGTGCCGCCTGCTTCGCTGCGGTTTCGCGCAGGCCGAGGTACAGCAGCGCCACCGACAGCAGGGCCAATGGCCAGATGTCGAAGGGCGCCAGGGAGAGGGTGGTCAGCGTGCCGGCGACCAGCGCCAGCAGATTGCCCGGCCAGCCGGGGCGGGTGATCCAATGCATGGAGGTTCCTTGCGCAATAGATGCGGGAGGGGAGGCTAAGGGCAATGGGGCGGCCGGGCAAGCCGGTTCGGCGCGAGCTCCGCGCAGGCTGGCTGCGCGGAGCTATTCGGTGCGTTCTACGCGCTTTCCGTGCGGCTCAGACGCAACATGTGCACGCGGCGGCTGTCGGCGTTCAGTACGCGCACGCGGAAGCCGTCGATCTCGGTCACCTCGTTGCGCTTGGGCAGGTGGCCGAAGGTGCTCATCACCAGGCCGGCAACGGTATCGAATTCGTCGTCGGGGAAGGCGCTGCCAAAATATTCGTTGAAGCTGTCGATCGGCGTCAGCGCCTTGACCAGGAAGTCGCCGCTGGGCAACGGGCGGATATAGCTGTCTTCCTCGACGTCGTGCTCGTCCTCGATATCGCCGACGATCTGCTCCAGCACATCCTCGATGGTCACCAGGCCGGCCACGCCGCCGTATTCGTCAATGACGATGGCCATGTGGTTGTGATTGGCGCGGAACTCGCGCAGCAGGACGTTCAGACGCTTGGATTCGGGCACGAACGTGGCCGGGCGCAGCAGATCCTTGATGTCGAAATTCTGCTGATCCTCCTTGAGGATCAGTGGCAGCAGATCCTTGGCCAGCAGCACGCCGATCACTTCGTCCAGGCTTTCACCGACGACCGGATAGCGCGAATGCGCGGCGGCGATGATGGCTGGCAGGAATTCGCGTGGCGACTGGTCGGCCCGGATGCTGATGACCTGCGAGCGCGGCACCATGATGTCGCGTACCTGCAGGTCGGCGACCTGGATGGCGCCCTCGACAATGGCCAGTGCTTCGTTGTCGAGCAGCTTGTTCTGATGGGCTTCGCGCAGGACTTCCAGCAGCTCCTGGCGATTCTTGGGTTCATGGGCAAAAGCCTGGGTGATTCTTTCCAGCCAGGTCTTTTGCCCGCTGATCGATCGATCTTCGCTCATGTCGTTGACTCAAGAGTCCTTGCAAGTGCCCGAAGCGGGCGATTCTTCAGCATAGGGGTCGGGATGACCCAGTTCGGCCAGCAGCTGACGTTCCAGATCTTCCATCTCCTCGGCTTCGTCATCATCGATGTGATCGTAGCCAAGCAGATGCAGGCAGCCGTGAATGACCAGGTGCGCCCAATGTGCGGTCAGCGCCTTGCCCTGTTCCGCCGCCTCGCGCTCGACCACCGGCACACAGATGACCAGGTCGCCGAGCAGCGGAATCTCCAGCATTTCGTCGGGGACGTCGGCCGGGAACGACAGCACGTTGGTCGCGTAATCCTTCTGCCGCCAGGTGCGATTGAGCTCGCGGCCTTCCTCCTCGTCGACCAGGCGAATGGTCAGTTCGGAGTCGCCACTGCGCTGACGTAGCGCCAGTTCACACCAGTGCTGCAGATCAGTGAGGGCCGGCGCCGCGCCAGTGCTGGCGCACTGCAGGTCAAGCTCAATCACCGGCGGCATCCTGCGCGGCGCGCTTGCTGCCCGGCGACTGGCGATCCTCGAAGGACTCGTAGGCCTCGACGATGCGCTGCACCAGCGGATGGCGGACCACATCCTTGGGCTTGAAGTGGGTAAAGCTGATGCCGTTGACGTCCTTCAGTACCTCGATGACGTGCGCCAGACCGCTCTTGGTGCCGCGGGGCAGGTCGACCTGAGTGATGTCGCCGGTAATCACCGCGGTGGAGCCGAAGCCGATCCGCGTGAGGAACATCTTCATCTGCTCCTGGGTGGTGTTCTGGCTCTCATCGAGGATGATGAAACTGTTGTTCAGCGTGCGCCCGCGCATGTAGGCCAGTGGAGCGATCTCGATCACCTGCTTCTCGATCAGCCGCGCTACATACTCGAAGCCGAGCATCTCGTAGAGGGCGTCGTACAGCGGGCGCAGGTAGGGGTCGATCTTCTGCGCCAGGTCGCCGGGCAGGAAGCCGAGCTTTTCGCCAGCCTCGACTGCCGGGCGTACCAGCAGGATGCGCCGTACCTGCTCGCGCTCCAGCGCATCCACCGCGCAGGCGACTGCCAGGTAGGTCTTGCCGGTACCGGCCGGGCCGACGCCGAAGTTTATGTCGTTGTCGAGGATGGCTTTGACGTAGCGCTGCTGATTGGCGCCGCGCGGACGGATCATGCCTTTCTTGGTGCGCAGGGCGACGCCCTGGTGCGCGTTCGGATTGGCCAGCTCTTCCATCCCGGATTCCTGCAGGTACAGATGCACCATGTCGGGGGAGAGCTCGGTGTTCTTGGTTTCCCGGTACAGCCGGCGCAGCAGTTGCTCGGCAGACTTGGCCACGTCGGCCGGGCCGATCAGCTCGAACTGATTGCCGCGGTTGCGGATTTCCAGTTCCAGGCGCTGCTCGATCAGGCGCAGATGCTCATCGAATTGGCCGCAGAGGTTGGCGAAGCGACGGGCTTCAAAGGGTTCGAGGGTGAAGCGATGCGGTTCTATGGGTGCGTTCAAGGGCTTTATTTGTGGCCGTGGTCGGCGGAATGATGGGGGAAGAATAGCGCCGCGGGCGCAAAGCGGAAAGCGCAGGTGGTCGCGGCCCCAATCCATATAGGGGCCGCAGTCGAGTTTCTCAAGACAGCAGGCTGCCACGCAGCGAATGCGGCAGCGCATCGTCGATGTGCACGTCGACGAACTGGCCGATCAGTCGAGGGTTGTCGCAGCGGAAATTGACGATGCGGTTGTGCTCGGTCCGGCCTTGCAGCATGCCCGGGTCCTTCTTCGAGTAATCGCTGACAAGGATGCGCTGGGTCGTGCCCACCATCCGCCGGCTGTTCTCGAAACCCTGCTGGTTGATGCGTTGCTGCAGGATAGCCAGCCGCTGCTTCTTCACGTCATCCGGTGTGTCGTCGATCAGGTCCGCAGCCGGCGTGCCGGGGCGTGCGCTGTAGACGAAGGAGTAGGAGAAATCGAAGCCGACGTCTTCGATCAGCTTCATGGTCTGCTCGAAGTCCTTGTCGGTCTCGCCGGGGAAGCCGACGATGAAATCCGAGCTGATCAGGATATCCGGTACCGCCGCGCGCAACCGACGGATGCGCGACTTGTATTCCAGCGCGGTGTGGTTGCGCTTCATCGCCGCGAGGATGCGGTCGGAGCCGGCCTGCACCGGCAGGTGAAGGTATTTGACCAGCTGCGGAATGTCGGCGTGTGCCTGGATGATGGCGTCGGAGAACTCCAACGGGTGGCTGGTGGTGTAGCGAATCCGGCCGATGCCTTCGATCGCGGCGACCGCGTGCAGCAGGTCGGCAAAATCATGCCCGTCGTGGCGGTAGCCGTTGACGTTCTGTCCCAGCAGGGTGACTTCCTTCACGCCGTTCTCGGCGAGGTGGACGATTTCCGCCAGCACGTCGGCCAGCGGGCGGCTGACTTCCTCGCCACGGGTATAGGGCACCACGCAGAAGGTGCAGTACTTGCTGCAGCCTTCCATGACCGAGACGAACGCGCTGGGGCCATCGACGCGCGGCTCGGGCAGGCGGTCGAATTTCTCGATCTCAGGGAAGGAGATGTCCACCTGCGGCTTCTTGGTCGTGCGCGCGGCGTCGATCATTTCCGGCAGGCGATGCAGGGTCTGCGGCCCGAATACGACGTCGACGTACGGGGCGCGGTCGCGGATGGCCGCGCCTTCCTGACTGGCGACGCAGCCGCCAACGCCGATCACCAGCTGCGGATTATCCAGTTTCAGTTCGCGCCAGCGACCCAGTTGCGAGAAGACCTTTTCCTGGGCCTTTTCGCGAATCGAGCAGGTATTGAGGAGGATCACGTCGGCTTCAGCCGGGTTCTCGGTGATTTCCAAGGCCTGGTGTTCGCCCAGCAGGTCCACCATGCGCGAGCTGTCGTACTCGTTCATCTGGCAGCCATGGGTTTCGATGAAAAGCTTGCGGGTCATGTTACGGGCCGGCGTTGTGCAAAAAATGACCGGCGATTATATGCCCACGGCCGGGCAGGGGAAAGCGCGGACGGATGCCGCAGTGTTTTCTACGGCTCAGGGGATCAGCGGCGCGTCGGCGGCCTGCAGTTGCATCAGGTAGTCGCGGAAAATCTGGCCGAGCACCTGGGTGGCAATCTCCAGCTCGTCGCGGCGCATCTGCGCGGAAACCCGGTCGGCGGTATCCAGTGCTTCGTCTTCGCCGTTGACCGCGGCCATCTTCAGCACGATATAGGCCTGAACATTGTTGGCCTTGACGCCCTCGCCACGAAAAAACATCACGCCGAGCCGGTGTTGCGCCGTCGCATGGCCGCGCAAGGATGCCTGTTCGAACCAGTACAACGCCTTGGCCAGATCGCGCGGTGCGCGGCGACCGTCGTAATGAAACTCGCCCAGTTCGTAAGCGGCTTGCACGTCGCCTTCGCTGGCAGCCTGCTGGCAACTGCGCAGGGCTTCCGGTAGTTCCTCGGGGAGCGTGTCGAGCGCGCAGCGGGCAGTGGCCGGGATCAGCAAAGTGTTCCCGCCGGCCATGACCGTGAGAGGCGAGAGAAGCAGCAGACAGCCCAAAGACAGGATGCGGCCGGTGCGGATCATGAAAATCTGGCGCCTCGAGGAGCAGGGCGGTAATGAAAGGCTGGAACGAGCCAGCCGTCACATTATGGATAAGCTGCAGTCTGCTTACAAAGCCTTTAACCGCCTGCCATCGGCTTTTTATCCGGCTGCCGGCTGGTCCTCGCCTGCGCTGCCGGGCATGCGCACCAGCAAGACGGCGATAAGCGGGCTGGCGACGGCCAGCAATAGTGGGCGCAGCTCGCTGAGCGGACTGTCCATCAGCATGCCTGCCGGCAACGGAGCGGAACCCAGGAGCAGCGTGCCAGCAACTACTCCGGCAGCGGCCGGCAGGCTCGCTGGCCATTGCAGCGCGCCGGCGTAGATGATCAGTAGCGCACTGGTCAGCATCAGCCCGAACGCGTAGGGCTCGCTCCAGCCAAGCTGCCGTGCCAGTTCGAAGAACACGCACAGCCCGAGCACCACGCGTCCCCAGTTCGGTCGGCTCCAGATCCAGCGTCGTGCCAGTGTCAGCGCCGCGAGTGCAATCAGTGGCAGGCCGAGCAGCAGGCTGGCGCGCTCCAGCCACTGATGGGCTTCCTCCAGGTCGAAACCGATCAGGCTCGCCGCGGCGCAGGCGCCGCTCGCCGCTGCGAGGATGAAGCCCAGCATCGCGCTGAACAGCGCCGGCTGATTCGCGTCGCCGTAGTGGCGTCGGCTGCGGCCGATCCATATCGCGCTGGTGCCCGCGGCGAGGAGCAGCAGTACTGCTTGCAGCAATTGCATCGTCTCGCTCACTTGAGCTTGGCGAAGGCGCGCTCGGCCGCCTCCAGCGTGATTGCAAGTTCGGTGTCGCCATGGGCGATGGAGGTGAAGCCGGCCTCGAACGCGCTCGGCGCCAGGTAGACGCCACCCTCGAGCATCAGATGGAAGAAGCGCTTGAAGCGGTCGGCATCGCTGGCCATGACGTCGGCGAAGGTGACGATGTCGTCGGCGCCGCTGAAATACAGACCGAACATGCCGCCCACCTGCGTGGTAACGAACGGGATGCCGGCGGCATCGGCGCGGTCCTGCAGGCCCTGCAACATGCGGGCGGTGTAGGCGCTCAGCTCGTCGTGGAAACCGGGACGGCTGATCAGGCCAAGGGTGGTCAGGCCGGCGGCCATGGCCAGCGGATTGCCCGACAGGGTGCCGGCCTGATAGACCGGGCCGAGCGGGGCGATGCGCTCCATGATGGCGCGCTTGCCGCCGAAGCAGCCGACCGGCATGCCGCCGCCGATGATCTTGCCGAAGGTCGACAGGTCCGGGGTCACGCCGTAGTAGGCCTGAGCGCCGCCGAGTGCGACGCGGAACCCGGTCATCACTTCGTCGAAGATCAGCACTACGCCGTGGGCGTCGCACAGGGTACGCAGACCTTCGAGGAAGCCCGGCGCCGGCGGCACGCAGTTCATGTTGCCCGCGACCGGCTCGACGATGATACAGGCGACCTGCTCACCCTTTTCCTTCAGTGTCGCTTCGACCTCGGCGAGGTCGTTGTAGGCCAGGGTCAGGGTGTGCTTGGCGAAGTCCGCCGGCACGCCGGCCGAACTCGGCACGCCCTGGGTCAGGGCGCCGGAGCCGGCTTTCACCAGCAGGCTGTCGGAGTGGCCGTGGTAGCAACCTTCGAACTTGATGATCGCGTCGCGGCCGGTATAGCCACGGGCGAGGCGGATCGCGCTCATGGTCGCTTCGGTGCCGGAGCTGACCATGCGCACCATCTCCATGGATGGCACCAGACGGCAGACCAGTTCGGCCATCTCGGTTTCCATGGCGGTCGGCGCGCCGTAGGACAGCCCGTGTTCGAGCTGACGGCGCACGGCATCCAGAACCTCGGGATGGCTGTGGCCGAGAATCATCGGGCCCCAGGAGCCAACGTAGTCGACGTAGCGCTTGTCATCCTCGTCGATCACATAGGCGCCGGCGGCGTGCTTGAGAAACAGCGGGGTGCCGCCGACGCTGCGAAACGCGCGTACGGGTGAGTTGACGCCGCCCGGGATGTGGGTCTGGGCGCTGGCAAAGAGGGTTTCGGAACGGGACATGCGGGCCTCGCAAAACAGGGGCTGACCGCCGTGCGGCGGGTCAGCCGTGGCGGAATCAGGGGGTAGTGAACAACTGGCTGAACGCTCGGGCGCGGCGTTCGACCTCGGCGGCGTTTTCGGCAGCGAACAGGGCGTGAATCACGGCGATCATCTGCGCGCCCTCGGCGATCAGGCCCGGTGCCGTTTCCGGCGTGATGCCACCGATAGCGACGATGGGCAGGCCGATGCGGGCGCGGGCCTCGCGCAGCAGTTCGGGATTGGCCGAAGGCGCGCCCGGCTTGGTCTGCGACTGGAAGAAGCGGCCAAAGGCGACATAGCTGGCGCCGTCACGTGCGGCCTGTTCGGCCAGCGGCAGTTGCGCATGGCAGGTGGCGCCGATGATCGCCTGGCGGCCGAGCAGCGCACGGGCGGCGGCCAGCGAACCATCTTCCTGGCCCAGGTGCAGGCCGACGCCCAGTCGCGCCGCCAGCTCGGCGTCGTCGTTGATGATCAGTTGCGCGCCGTGGCGGGCGCAGAGCTCCTGCAGCGCATCGGCTTCACGCAGTCGACGCGCCTCATCGCTGGATTTGTCGCGGTATTGCAGCAGCCGGGCGCCGCCTTTGAGTGCGGCTTCGACATACGGCAGCAGACGACCGTCGGCGAGCAGCTTGCTGTCGGTGATGGCGTACAGGCCGCGCAGGCGAGTCGATTCCTTCATGCGCTGCTCTCCAGTCAGGCCAGGTCCAGCGGCAGGCGCCGGGGAATGTATTGCCCGTGACCGGGCGCCTCGGCATCGCGCAGGGTGCGCCAGGTGTAATCGAGTGCCGACCTGACCGCGCTGGTCAGTTCCTCACCCAGGGCCAGGCGACCGGCCAGGGCGCTGGCCAGTGTGCAGCCGGAGCCGTGATAGCTGCCCGGCAGGCGCGCGCAGGTGAAATCGTGGCGGCTACCATCACGGCAGTAAAGACGGTTATGCACTTCGCTTTCGTCGCCGTGTCCGCCGGTAATCAAAAGGTGGCGGATATGCGGCAGCAGGCGTTCGGCGCAGTCGTCGGCACTGCCGTTCGGCAGATCGGCGAGGATGCGGGCTTCCGGCAGGTTCGGCGTGGCGATGGTCGACACCGGGAACAGTCGCTCACGCATGGCATAGCCAACATCGTCCTTGCCCAGTGCGCCGCCGCCGCCAGCACGCAGCACCGGGTCGCAGACTAGCGGCACGCCGGGCAGCTGGGTCATGATCTCGAGGACGGTCTCGACCATTTCCACCGAGCCGAGCATGCCCAGCTTGACCGCTGCGATGGGCAGGTCGGCGATCACCGCGTTGGCCTGGGCCAGCACCCATTCGCGGTCGAGCACGCGGAAGTCGGAGACGTTGACGGTATCCTGCACGGTCAGCGCGGTGACGGTCGGCGCGGCGTGGCAGGCCTGCGCCAGCAGGGCTTCGATGTCCGCCTGCAAGCCGGCGCCACCACTGGGGTCATGGCCGGACAGACAGAGGACGACGGGGCGTGAAGTTGGGTTTTTCATGGCGTGCGAGCTTATCACCAAACCGCCCTGGCGGGACGCGGCAGTTGTGCGTCGATCCGCCACCGCTGCGAACGCCGGCCATCGGCTAATCCAGGCGCGAGCGATTCGCCTTTCCGGCGACAAGGAGCGCTGTGGTAGATTGCTGGCACTTTGATTTTCGGACGCAGCGGCGGGGTTCACGGGCGTGAATTCGTATTCGTCGCCCGGCCTGCACGAGGCACCATGCGGTACGTCTTCCTCCTTTTCCTGGCTTTTCTGCCTGTCGTGGCCAGTGCTGTCGAGCTCGACGAGCACACCCGCCACCTGCCGCTGGGCCAGACCATGCAGGTGTTCGAGGACCCGCTCGGCTCAGCGCGCATAGAAGACATCACCTCGGCCGCATTCGAAAGCCGCTTTCAGCCTCACCAGAACGCCGTGTTCAATGCCGGCTATTCCCGCTCGGTGCATTGGGTGCGGGTCGACCTGAACTACCGGCCACAGACGGTGCTGGAGGCGAGACGCTGGCTGCTGGAAGTGGCCTATCCGCCGCTGGACAGCCTGCAGCTGTATCTGGCCGATGGCCGGGGCGGCTACCGTCTGGCCGGGGATACCGGCGATACCAAGCCCTGGGCCAGTCGCGAAATCCGCCAGGGCAACTACCTGTTCGAGATCGAGCTGCAGCCCAACCAATCGCAGCGAGCCTATCTGCGCGTGGAGAGCGAGGGATCGATACAGGTGCCGCTGAGCCTCTGGTCGCAGCACGCCTACCTCGAGGCGCAGCCCGGGCGCATCTATGTGCTGGGCATGATCTACGGCGTACTGCTGGCGATGCTGGTCTACAACCTGTTCATCTATGTGAGCATCCGCGACCAGAGCTACCTGTTCTACATCCTCTACATCGCCGCGTTCGGCCTCTACCAGGTCTCGGTGAACGGGGCCGGGGTGCAGTTTCTCTGGCCGGATCGACCCTGGTGGGCCAATGCCGCCACGCCGTTGCTGATCGGTGCCACCGGGCTGTTCGGCTGCCTGTTCACCCGCAGCTTCCTGCGCACCGCCGAGCACAGCCGCTGGATGGACCGGCTATTGCGGCTGATCATCGGCTTTTCGGTAGTGGTGATGGTCCTGGCGCTGACCACTGACTATGGCCTGTCGCTGCGTCTGGCCACCGCGCTGGCGCTGCTCTTCACCCTGGCAGTGTTCGCCGCCGGCATCCTCGCCTGGCTGCGCGGCATGCGTGTGGCGCGCTACTTCATCATCGCCTGGAGCGCGCTGCTGATCGGTGGGCAGATCAATACCCTGATGGTGCTCGGCCACCTGCCGCACAACTTCCTGACCATGTATGCCAGCCAGCTGGGAGCCGCGCTGGAGGTCGTGCTGCTGTCGATGGCGCTGGCCGACCGCATCAACGCGCTCAAGGACGAGCGGGCGAAGATCCTGGAGAGCGCCCGCTCCGACCTGGAACAGCTGAACCGTGAGCTGGCCGAGAGTAACCGGCTGAAGGATGAATTTCTCTCCAACATCAGCCATGAGCTGCGCACACCAATGATGGGCGTGATGGGCGCGCTGGAGCTGCTGCCCGCCTCCGAAACGGCAGAAGAGCTGCAGCAGTATCAACACATCGCCACCGCATCGGCGCGCGACATGATGCGCCTGGTGAACAACATCCTGGTGCTCAGCGAGCTGCGTGCCGGCAAGCTGCGCCTGCAGGATCGGCGCTTCAGCCTCCGCGAGACTGCGGCACGGCTGCACCAGCAGTTCGCCCCCCAGGCCCTTGAAAAAGGGCTAGCCTTCGATCTCGACTTCGACGAACAGCTGCCTGATCGTGTCTACGGCGATGCCGAAAAGCTCGAACAGTGCATCTGCCATCTGCTCGACAACGCAGTCAAGTTCACCGCTCGCGGGGCGGTGAACCTGCGCTTCACGGGGGCAGTCGAAGAGCGCCAGCTGCAGCTGAACGTCGAAGTCGTCGACAGCGGCATCGGCTTCAGCGATGCCGATCAGGCCTTCCTCTACCACCAGTTCCGCCAGGTGGACGGCTCGATGACCCGGCGGTATGGGGGGCTCGGCATCGGTCTGGCGATCAGCCGTGGCCTGATCGAGCTGCTCGGCGGACAGCTGGAGCAGCAATCACGGCCGGGCCTGGGCAGCCGCTTCGGCGTCCATCTGCGCTTTGCGCTGAATCCTTCCGACGGGCCTGCCGCCGACTCGTCGCCTGCCGTTGCGCCGTCCGCGCCGATTGCCTGACGCGCGGACCTTTTGGCCGATACCTCGCTTCAACCGTCGCCGTACAGCATGGTTCACTGCTGATCCGTCGCGAGCGCGGACTACGCTTGCTGGCACCGTCGCGGCATCGGTATCGAAGGAGGACGCTAGATGAACCTGCAGACCTGCGCCGAAACCCATGAGGTCACCAATCAGGTGCCGCCGCTGGATGGCGCCAACCTCTACCGCATCGACCTGCCATTGCAGCAGTGGGTACAGCGCTACCACGGCAGCTGGGCGGAAGATCGACTGGACCGTTACGGCGCGCTCGCCGGCGGGCCCTTGATGCAGGCCGGCTTTCTCGCCAACGAGAACAGGCCGGTGTTCAAGAGTCATGACCGCTATGGCCATCGCATCGATCTGGTGGAGTTTCACCCCGCTTATCACGAATTGATGCGTGCTGCCGTCGAGCACGGCATTCCGTCGCTGCCCTGGAGCGATCCGCAGCCCGGTGCCCAAGTGGCCCGTGCGGCGCTGATGTACCTGCACAACCAGGCCGAAGCCGGCAGCAGCTGCCCGTTGACCATGACCTACGCCAGCGTGCCGGCGCTACGCCTGCAGCCTGACCTAGCCGAACGCTGGCTGCCGAAGATCCTCGCCCGCGAATATGACCCGCGTAACCTGCCGATGGAGCAGAAGGCCGGCGTGACCATCGGCATGGCGATGACCGAGAAGCAGGGCGGCACCGACGTGCGCGCCAACAGCACCCGCGCCTATCCGGTTGGTGCCGGTGGCCCCGGGCAGGCCTACGAGCTGATCGGCCACAAGTGGTTCTGCTCGGCGCCGATGTGCGATGCCTTCCTCACCCTTGCGCAGACCGACAGGGGCCTGTCCTGCTTCCTGCTGCCGCGCCATCGCCCGGACGGCACGCGCAACCAGTTCTATATCCAGCGTCTGAAGAACAAGCTGGGCAATTGGGCCAACGCCTCCAGCGAAGTCGAGTACCGCGGCGCGCTGGCCTGGATGGTCGGTGAAGAAGGGCGCGGTGTGCCGACCATCATCGAGATGGTCTCCTCGACCCGCTTCGACTGCATGATCGGCTCCAGCTCGCTGATGCGTCAGGCGCTGACCCAGGCCATGCACCACTGCGCGCACCGTCAGGTCGGCGGCCGGCTCCTGCTGGAGCAGCCGCTGATGCAGAACGTGCTGGCCGACCTTGCCCTGGAAAGCGAGGCAGCGCTGGCGCTGACCCTGCGCATGGGCCGCGCCCAGGACAATCGCCATGACGAGCACGAAGACAAGTTCTCCCGGCTGGTCACCGCCGTAGGCAAATACTGGATCTGTAAACGCGCGCCGAACATGATCGCCGAGGCCAGCGAATGCCTGGGCGGCGCTGGCTACGTCGAGGAAACCATCCTGCCGCGGCTGTACCGCGAGGCGCCGGTGAACTCCATCTGGGAGGGCTCCGGCAATGTGCAATGCCTGGATGTGCTGCGCGCACTGTCCAAGGAACCCGGCGTGCTGGAGGTGCTGTTCGCCGAACTCGGTGACGGTCACGGTGATGCACGGCTGAAGGCGCATATTCAGCGACTGAAGACGGCCTTCGGTGACACCGAGGACATCCAGTACCGCGCCCGTCAGCTCACCGAAGACGTAGCCGTCGGGCTGCAGGCCAAGCTGCTGCTCGAAGCCGGCAACGCGGCCGTTTCGGATGCGTTCATTGCCAGTCGCCTGGAGGGGCAGGGGCGCGTCTATGGCACCTTGCCGCGCGGGCTGGACATCGACGCGCTGCTTGCCCGCAGCGCGCCGCAGCTATGATTCGCGGCAGGTTGCAGCGGCTAGTGGCGAGCCTGCCCGCGTAGCAGTTCCTTGAGTTCGGCTATTTCGCCACGCAGGGCGCGGACCTCCTCATGCAGGTCCGCCTCGATGTGCTCGCGTGCCGCCTCGATGGTTGCCTGGGTGGCTTCGTGGTCCGCGTCGGTAACCGTCTGCATCGCGTTGACGATGATGGCGATGAACAGGTTGAGCATGGTGAAGGTGGCAATCAGGATGAACGGGATAAAGAACACCCAGGCGTAGGGGAACACGTCCATCAGCGGGCGCACGATGCCCATCGACCAGCTTTCCAGCGTCATCACCTGGAAGAGGGTGTAGACCGAACGGCCGAGGTTGCCGAACCACTCGGGGAATTCAGCACCGAACAGCCCGGTGGCGATCACCGCGGATACGTAGAAGACCAGCGCCAGCACCATGGCAATCGAGCCCAGGCCCGGAATGGCCGACAGCAGCGCGCCGACGACGCGGCGCATCGACGGCACCATGGTGACCATGCGCATCACCCGCAGTACGCGCAGGGCACGCAGAACGCTGAACGGGCCGCTGGCGGGCACCAGCGCAATGGCGACCACGGTGAAATCGAACAGGCTCCAGGGATCACGGAAGAACGCCGCGCGATGAACGTAGATGCGTGCTGCGATTTCCACCACGAACACGCCGAGGATCAGCATGTCGAGCACGCTGAGCAGCTCGCCCCAGCTAGCCACCAGAGACGGCGAGGTCTGCATGCCGAGGATGGCCGCGTTGATCACGATCAGCAGCAGAATGCCGCGCTGAACGGCTGGCCGCTCGATGAGCTGCTTGAGCCGACTACGAGTGCTCGTTTCCACGGGGGTTGCCTGCATGATGCCTACCTGTCTGTTTCGATCATCGCCCTGCCCGCGACCGTTGGGCTACCGTTGAATACAGTCGGGCGGGCGCGAGTATGGCGGCGAAGACCAGCGCGGGGAAGTGAGGGCGGTGCCCGGTTCGTTTCCCGATTTGACAGGGATCGGGCGACGCTTTGAGCGCGGCGACAGGCCGTGCGCCCCGGTTCCACCGCCAGAGGCGCGGCCGGCGAGCGCCTCGCAGCTGGCCGGTCGTGGTTGCACTGGGCGCGGATACCGGCTATGACCTCTTCTGTGCGGCGGCCTGCTAGTACCTTTGTATAACAGCCAAACGTGCTGGTGCTCCTAGAATGGGGCCAGCGACTACGTTACGGGGTTGCAAGTGCCGCATGATTTTTTGAGGTTCCGATATTGAGCGGCAAAAGACATGGGCGCTTTGTCTCCGGACATCAAGTGGCCGTCTCCCTGCCTCGTCAGGCCTGGCGAATTTCTTTGCAGAGCCTTCACGGACGAGCATTCGATGAGTTTCTGAGGTGAGTTCATGGCAACCGATCTAAACAAGTACATCCGCAACGCAGCGTTTCTCGACAAGGTCGTCTCGGCAGAAGAGGCCGCGTCGTGGATCGAGGACGGCATGACGCTGGGCATGAGCGGCTTCACCCTGTTCGGGGAGCCGAAGGTGTTTCCGAAGGCACTGTCCGAGCGCGGCCAGCGCGAGAAATTCAAGGTCAACCTGTTCACCGGCGCGTCCATGGGACCGGCGGCCGACCAGTCGATGGCCGAAGCCGGCATCATCAACAAGCGCATTCCGTATCAGGGCAACGCGGTGCAGCGCAAGAAGATCAACGCCGGCGAGGTGCTCTACATCGATCAGCACCTGTCCCACACCGCCGAGCTGCTGCGCCAGGGCGTGCTGCCGCAGGTCGACTACGCCATCATCGAGGCGGCGGCGATCACCGAGGACGGCCAGATCATCCCGACCGGTTCTGTCGGTAACTCGCCGATCTTCGTGCAGAACGCCAAGCACGTGATCATCGAGCTGAACACTTCTGCTCCGCGCGAGTACGAAGGCATGCACGACATCTACATCCCCGGCCCGGCCGGCGAGGATTCGCGCAAGGACATCCCGGTCTACAACGTCAGCAAGCGCATCGGCTCGATCGGTATTCCGGTCGATCCGGCCAAGGTGCGCGGCATCGTGCTGTCCAGCGAGCCGGACATTCCTTCCCCCCTGTTCGAGCCGAACGCCGAAACCCAGAAGATCGCCGACAACCTGCTGGACTTCCTGCGTGAGGAAGTGAAGCTGGGGCGCCTGACCAACAGTCTGGCTCCGCTGCAGTCCGGTGTGGGCTCGGTGGCCAATGCGGTGCTGGCCGGCATGAAGACCTCCGAGTTCAAGGACCTGACCGTCGCTTCCGAAGTGCTGCAGGACGGCGTTTTCGACCTGATCGACGCCGGCGTGGTGAAGTTCGCCGCCGCCACCGCCTTCTCCCTGTCGAAGAAGCGCGTGGACAACCTGGCCTCGGACCTCGCCAAGTACGCGGGCAAGGTGGTGTTCCGTCCGCAGGAGATCTCCAACCATCCGGAAGTGATCCGTCGCCTGGGCATCATCTCCTTCAATACCGCGCTGGAAGCCGATATCTACGGCAACGTGAACTCCACGCACGTCAACGGCACCCACATGATGAATGGTATCGGCGGCTCGGGTGACTTTGCCCGCAACGCGCGTATCAGCATCTTCGTGACGACCTCGACGGCGAAGGACGGCAAGATCTCCTCCATCGTGCCGTTCGTCACGCATGTGGATCACACCAACCATGACGTCGACGTGATCATCACCGAGCAGGGCTATGCCGATCTGCGTGGGCTGGCCCCCGTCGAGGCGGCAGCGCGAATCATCGAGAACTGCATGCACCCGGACTACAAGGCCCAGGCGCTTGCCTACCTCGAAGAAGCGAAACAGCGTGGCGGCCACACCCCGCACGTGCTGGAAAAAGCTTTCTCCTGGCACGCCAACTTCGCCAAGAACGGCACCATGCTGCTGGACAAGTAATCGATAGGAGCCTGTGCGGCTGATGCAGCGATGCATCGGCGGCGGGCTCGAAGCGGTGCCCGAATCCGACGCCAGGCTCTGGCGTCGGATTTTTTTTGCCCGCTGACGGCCGAATTCGCAACGTGTGGAAGGCTCGGGTGCGACTCCATCCGCTCTGCTGCGTATACATCCGTCACCAAATGCAGCCAAGATAGAGCGGAGTGTTAAGCCAGGATTAGCCATGACTTCCAACGAATCCAGATCCTTCACCGTCGCCACCCGCGCTGAGGAGGCGGTCGACAAGCTGGCCGAGCTGCACGCGCAGGCCACAGCGGCGCTGAACCAGGCGCTCAAGCGCTACGTCACCAGCCGTACCGAGCCGAGCCTGCAGGAACGCAGTCTGTTCCGTTACCCGCAGCTGCGCCTGACCTACGAGTGCCACGGCGAAGTGCCGGCCTCGACCCGTGCCTACGCCAAGGTGCAGGCGCCTGGGGTGTACAGCGTCACCGTGACCCATCCGGCCGCGTTCCGTGCCTACCTGCTCGATCAGCTGAAGCCGCTGATTCAGGACTTCAACGTCACCGTTGAAGTCGGCATGAGCGACCGCAACATTCCCTATCCCTACGTGATCGAGCAGGGCGACGAGCTGGCCGGCACCGGCGTGACTGCGGCCGAGCTGGCGCGGGTTTTCCCCAGCACCGACCTGTCGGCGGCCACCGACGACATCGCCGACGGGCTCTATGACTGGGAGCACGCCGATCCCTATCCGCTGGCGCTGTTCGACGGCGCGCGGGTGGATTTCTCGCTGCGCCGGCTGGTGCATTACACCGGCAGTGACTGGCGCCACGTGCAGCCGTGGATCCTGCTGACCAACTACCACCGCTACGTCGACCAGTTCATCCGCCACGGCCTGGACATGCTGCGCGACGAAACCCGCTTCGTGCGCATGGTGCTGCCAGGCAACGTGGTCATCGAACGGGGCATGGAAGAGGGCGAGGCGCAGGCGATCATCGGCGGCGTGATGTGGCATCGCTACCAGATGCCGGCCTATCACCTGATCGCCGAAGATGGCCACGGCATCACCCTGGTCAACATCGGCGTCGGCCCGTCCAACGCGAAGAACATCACCGATCACCTCGCCGTGCTGCGGCCGCACTGCTGGCTGATGATCGGTCACTGCGGCGGGCTGCGGCAGTCGCAATCCATCGGTGACTACGTGCTGGCCCACGCCTACATGCGCCGCGATGGCATCCTCGATCGTGTACTGCCGCCGCACATCCCGCTGCCTGCACTGGCCGAAGTGCAGCAGGCGCTGCAGGATGCCGCCGCGACGGTCACTGGCGAGCAGGGCGAAGCGCTGAAGAAGCGTTTGCGTACCGGCACCGTGCTGACCTACGACGACCGCAACTGGGAGCTGCGCTGGGCGCAGGAACGGCCGCTGATCAATCTGTCGCGCGCCGTCGCGGTGGACATGGAGAGCGGCACCATCGCCGCCCAGGGTTACCGCCTGCGGGTGCCGTACGGCACCTTGCTCTGCGTATCGGACAAGCCGCTGCACAGCGAGATCAAGCTGCCCGGCTCGGCCAATGCGTTCTACGAGCGAGCCGTGACCCAACACCTGAAGATCGGCATCACTGCGCTGGAGCTGCTGCGCAGTCAGCTCAACTCGCTGCATTCGCGCAAGCTGCGCAGCTTCGACGAGCCGCCGTTCCGCTGAATCGGCATGTGCTGCCGGCACTTTCGTGGGAATGGACGATACTCATAGCGTTCATTCCCGCGTCAGCACCGGAGGTCAACATGGAACAGTCGATCCACGCCTTCCATAACCTGTTCGAACAGTTGGGCCTGCCCAACGATGACGTGTCGATCAGGCGCTTTATCGAAACCCATTCGCCGCTAGCCGAGGACGTCTATCTGGCCGACGCGTCGTTCTGGACGCCGGCCCAGGCGGCTTTCCTGCGCGAGGAAATTCTCGAGGATGCCGACTGGGCCGAAGTGGTCGATCGCCTCAACGTCGCGCTGCGCCGGCGCTATCACTGAGGCGCTGGGGTGTTGCTCTCAGCTGGCCAGCAACCAGGCGCCCGTGACTGCCGAAGCAGCACCGGCAATGCGCACCAGTGGCGCGGCTGCCTGCGGCAGGTAACGCACCAGCGCGTAACCGGCGGCATGCAGGGCGGCAGTGGCAACAACGAAGCCGGCGGCATACCCCCACGGGCTGGATAGCTCTGGAAGTTCCAGGCCGTGGGCGACGCCGTGGCTGGCGGCGAACACTGCGGTCAGCGCTGCAGCGACGACCAGCGGCGGGCGTACCGCCAGTGCCACCAGCAGGCCCAGCGCCAGGACCGAGCCAGCGATGCCGGTTTCCATCAGCGGCATTTCGATCCCCGCGAAACCGGCGAGCCCGCCGAGCAGCATGGTGGCGACGAAGGTCAGCGGCAGCGCCCAGCGCGCAGTGCCTTGCTGTTGCGCTGCCCACAGACCCACCGCGAGCATGGCCAGCAGGTGATCGAGGCCGAAGATCGGGTGGGCGATACCGGACAGCACGCCGGCGTGGTCATGGCCTGGGTGTGCCATCGCCAGCGCCGGGCTGAGCAGCAGGGCGGAGGTGACCAGGAGTTTCTGTACGTTCATGCGAGTTTCCTCTGATTGCATGGCTGAAAGCTGGACCGAGAAGTCGTCACTCGATCGATTGCCGTTTGATGGGCGAGGCCACGCGTCCTCGCGCCGTACGAGCGTCGGTCAAGCGGCGCTGAGCATTCCCTGTTTCTCGATAAAGGCGATGATCTCCTCAAGACCCTGGCCGACCTTCTGGTTGCTGAAGACGAACGGGCGCTCGCCGCGCATCTTGCGGGCGTCGCGATCCATCACCTCCAGCGAGGCACCGACCATCGGCGCCAGGTCGATCTTGTTGATCACCAGCAGGTCGGACTTGCAGATGCCCGGCCCGCCCTTGCGCGGCAGCTTGTCGCCGGCGGACACGTCGATCACGTAGATGGTCAGATCCGACAGCTCCGGGCTGAAGGTCGCCGAGAGGTTGTCACCGCCGGACTCGACGATGATCAGATCCAGGCCGGGAAAGCGCCGGTTGAGCTGCTCCACCGCCTCGAGGTTGATCGAGGCGTCCTCGCGGATCGCCGTGTGCGGACAGCCGCCGGTTTCCACGCCGATGATCCGCTCGGGCGCCAGGGCCTCGTTACGCACGAGGAACTGGGCGTCTTCCTGGGTGTAGATGTCGTTGGTCACCACAGCGAGGTTGTAGCGATCGCGCAGGGCCTGGCACAGGGCGAGGGTCAGGGCGGTCTTGCCGGAACCGACCGGCCCGCCAATGCCGACGCGCAGGGGTTGGGTGTTCATGGGTGGTCTCCTCTGAAAGGCGGTGTGGTTGCCTCGGGGTTGATGCGAAGGGGGTGCCGCTGCCGATTGGGGCAGGGGGGAATAGAAATCGTTGGGTGATCGATGGTGGCGTACGCAGTGTTGTCAGGCGCCGCGCTTTCCTCGGCTGGGACTACAGGTTGCGCCTTGCACGGCGCGTCACTTTCTCTTGTCTCGCCAAGAGAAAGTAACCAAAGAGAAGGCGACCCCGACATCCGGACTGGGCGTCCCCGGTTTGCTGCGCAAAACTCCCCTCCCTCCGGCGTTACTCCGGGGGCTGTGGTCCGAGCCGGTTGGAAGTTTCTAAACGNCTCTTGTCTCGCCAAGAGAAAGTAACCAAAGAGAAGGCGACCCCGACATCCGGACTGGGCGTCCCCGGTTTGCTGCGCAAAACTCCCCTCCCTCCGGCGTTACTCCGGGGGCTGTGGTCCGAGCCGGTTGGAAGTTTCTAAACGGGTCCGTAGGGTGGGTAACGCGAAGCTTACCCACCGGTTTGAAAAGTAATACGCCACGGCTCGGCGAGAGCGTGCTTGTAGCCTGCGGTGGAAAATGCTGCGCAGTTTTCCACCCTACATCGCGGGCGAGAGATAGCGGCAGGGCTGTCTGTAGGTTGCTGGCGTTACCCTCAGGTTGGTTTTTCTTATACGGACGAGCAGGCGACATCAATTGCCCCTTCAGGAGGGTGAACGGAGTCTTCGTGGAGAGGGGCGAGCGGCATGGATGCCGCAAGAGCCGCAAAGGGTCGGGGCCGCCATCGGTATGGATGGCCCTTGTACGGCGACCCTCGGAGCGGCGGCGGAGAGAACGAACCCTTCGCGAAGCGAATGGCCGGATGCAGGGGCAAGCGTTTTTGCTTACTTTTGAGGGGCCGGCCATCCGGGCGACTGAAAAAAGTGAGTCGCCCAACAGGGCGAAACCTAAGGTCAGTGCCCATAACAACGCCGCACCGTCGAGGGAAGCTGCTCCCGCCACCACCTGTGCCACCTGTGCACCGCCTCGGCCTGCTCCTGTGTAGCTGCGCCCGTAGTACGGAGCTCGCGCCAGTTCTCTCATGACCTAAACAACCGACTGTACTGCCGCTCATGCGCCATGCTGGTCAGCACCAGTCCAAACGGCGCACTGCCCCAGTCCCGCTCCGGCAGCTCGCTGGCCTCCCGCTGCGCCTGGCTCAGGACCGGCAACAGCTGCGAGGTCAACCGCTGCGCCGCCTGCTGTCCCAGCGGCAGCGTCTTCATCAGTACCGCCAGCTGGTTTTCCAGCCAGCCCCACAGCCAGGCGGCGAGGGCATCGGCGGGGTCGATCCGCCAGGCGCGGGCGGCCAGTGACCAGGCCAGTGCCAGGCCGGGCTCGTCGGCGGCCGCGAGGCAATCGCGGGCCGGCTGGTCGAGTTCCGGCAGGCCGTCGAGCAGCTGCGTCAGGGAATAGCCCATCTGCCGGCTTTCCAGCTGCAGCTCGCGGGTTTCGCGGCTGGCGCGGTGCTCGGCGGCGAGCTGTAACAGGCGCGGCCAGTCGTCCTGTGCCGCCGCTTGGCAATGCGCGAGCAGCAGCGGCGCCTCGAAGCGGGCGAGGTTGAGCAGCAGTTGATCCTCAAGCCAATGCCGGGCGCTGTCGGCGTCGCTCACCCGGCCGTTCTCCACCGCCATTTCCAGCCCCTGGGAATAGCTGTAGCCGCCGATCGGCAGCTGCGGGCTGGCCAGCCGGAGCAGAGCCCAGGCCGAGCCGGGTGCGGCCGCTGCGTTCACGGGCGTACGCCGAACTGGTGCAGGCGCGGTGCGTAGCTGAACTCCGCCTCGCCGGCGTGGGAGTGATGATGGCCGCCACCGTAGGCGCCATGCTCCGGCTGGAAGGGCGCCTCGATGTGTTCGACCTGGGCGCCCAGCTGCAACAGCATGTCCTTGAGCACGTAGTCGTCGAGCAGGCGCAGCCAGCCGTCGCCGACCTGCAGGGCGACATGGCGGTTGCCCAGGTGGTAGGCCGCGCGGGTCAGTTCGAAAGCGCTGGCGCAGGTGACGTGCAGCAGTTGTTCGGGCCGAGCGCGCACGCGCACGACACGGCCATCACCGGCGAGCAGGCATTCGCCATCGTGCAGCGGCGGCTGGCCGCGTTCGAGAAACAGGCCGACATCCTCGCCGCTGGTACTGAAGCAGCGCAGGCGACTCTTGCTGCGCGCGTCGTAGGTCAGTTCGAGTTCGGCCTGCCACTCGGGGCGGGCGTCGATGCGTTGGCGAATCACCAGCATGAGCAGAGTTCCGGTCGGATCGTTTCCGGAACAAGAGCAAGTGGCTTGCCAACCGGCCCCATATACCGCGATCGCGGCGGCTATCGGGCCTGCGTGCCTGATAATGGGGCTTTGAGCGCACCGTCACGGTGCGCCTGTGGGGGGCTGGTCAGGTGCGTGCGCCTTACTGGTGCAGGTCGCGCACCATGTACACGGCAGGGATCTGGTAGCTGGCCAGGTTGCCGGCCTGCGGTGGGTCCAGTTCGTCGTGGGCTTCGTAGCCCAGGCGCGACCAGAAGCCGGTGGAATCCTGCACCGACACCAGTGCCGAATAGCGCAGCTGTGCGGTGCCGGCTTGTTGCAGGTTGTGCCGCACCAGTGCCGGGCCGATGCCGCGGCCGGCGGCTCGCCCGGCCACGGCCAGATCATGCAGGTAGAGGCAATCGGCGTCGCCGTCGGTGCAGAACTCCCCGTCCAGCGGGGTCACCTTGCCCAGGCGCGAGTGGTAGGCGAACAGGTAGGCGCAGACACCCTCGTCATCCTCGGCCACCCACGCCAGTTGCGGGAACGCTGCCAGCCGTGAGCGGATCACTGCCTCGTCTTCCAGGACCTCGGCGGCATAGGATTCTTCCTGGATCGCCAGGACGGCAGGGATATCGCGCTCCTGCATCGCTCTCAACTGGTACATCACGACTACACTCGAACGCCGCGAAACGCCGCGCGGCTCGGCAAAAAGCCGGCGATCATACGCCAATTGCCGGCGTTCCGCTTGTCGTCGGGCGGCATATCCGCGCCCCGTCAGCCCACGCAGCGGGACGGACAGCGCAGTGGCACCCCCGTCCTCGCTCGGCTGAAAGGTTTCAGCTGATTGGTGCAGCGGTGCGACAAGATGACAGGCATAATGGTTAGCCTGCTAACAAGTGGTTGAGGCCTGCGTTGAACGATCACCATCACCCGCTCTACGGCGTCCTGCTGATATTGCTGTCGGGTCTGTTGCTGGCCAGTCATGACGGGCTGGCCAAACACCTTTCCGAAATCTACCCGGTGTTTCTGGTCATCTGGGCTCGTTACGTCGCGCAGACGGTGCTGATGACCGCGCTGTTCGTGCCGCGCATGGGCCAGCGCGTGTTTCGCACCCTGCGCCCGTGGCCACAGTTGCTGCGCGGGTTGAGCCTGGTCAGCGTGAGCCTGCTGTTCATCAACGGCCTGCATTTCATTCCGCTGGCCGAAGCCACGGCGGTGATCTTTCTGACCCCGGTGCTGGTGACCATCGCCTCGGCGCTGCTGGGCGAGCGGGTCAGCCGCAGCCAGTGGCTGGCCGTGGGCTTCGGTCTGCTCGGGGTGGTGATCATCGTGCGGCCCGGTTCGGCGCTGTTCACCCCGGCGGTGCTGTTGCCCTTCGGCGCGGCGCTGTCGTTCACCGTGTATCAGCTGGTGACCCGGCGCCTGGCCGGTACCGACCACCCGGTGACCAGCAACTACCTGACCAGCCTGGTCGGTTGCGTGACTCTGAGCGTGCTGGTGGTCTTCAACTGGCGCACGCCAACGCTGCACGACGCGCTGCTGATGGGCGCGCTCGGTGGCATGGCGATGCTCGGTCACCTGCTGCTGACCAATGCCTTCCGCTTCGCCAGCGCGGCGACGCTGGCGCCGTTCACCTATGGCCAGATCGTTTTCGCCGGGGTGGTCGGCTATGTCGCCTTCGATCACGCGCCGGATGCCGGGGCGCTGATCGGCATGGCGGTGATCATCGCCAGCGGTCTGTGCATGGCTTATGTGCAGCGCCGTCAGGGGCCGGCCGAGGGATAACCCGCGAAAATGTGCCATTCGGCCGACCAGGCAGCTTCTCAACAACACTGAAATGAAAAGACAGGGCGAATCGACCCTTGCGTGCACCCATGGAGCCTATATGCCGCGACTCTCTCATCACGACCTGCGCCGCAACTTTCGCGAGCTGCTGAACGCCGACCGCTGCTTCCACACCGCCTCGGTGTTCGACCCGATGTCCGCGCGCATCGCCGCCGACCTCGGTTTCGAAGTGGGCATCCTCGGTGGCTCGGTGGCCTCGCTGCAGGTCCTCGCCGCGCCGGACTTCAACCTCATCACCTTGAGCGAGTTCGTCGAGCAGGCCACGCGTATCTGCCGCGTTGCCCAGCTGCCGGTGCTGGCCGATGCCGACCATGGCTACGGCAATGCTCTGAACGTGATGCGCACCGTTTCCGAACTGGAACGCGCCGGGATTTCCGCGCTGACCATCGAGGACACCCTGCTGCCGCCGAAATTCGGCCGCCGCTCCACCGACCTTATCGGCATGTTCGAGGCCGTCGGCAAGATCCGCGCGGCGCTGGAGGCGCGGGTCGATCCGGAAATGGCCATCATCGGCCGGACCAATGCCGGCGTGATCGGCTTCGAGGAAGTCATTGCCCGCGCCCAGGCCTACGAAAAGGCCGGCGCCGATGCCATCTGCCTGGTCGGCATCGAGGATTTCGACCACCTGGAGAGCATCGCCAGCCAGCTGACCAAACCGCTGATGCTGGTCACCTATGGCAACCCCAACCTGCGCGACAACGCCCGCCTGGCCGCGCTTGGCGTGCGCATCGTGGTCAACGGCCACGCGGCCTACTTCGCCGCGATCAAGGCAACCTACGACTGCCTGCGCGAACAGCGCCAGGTCGATGCGCTGGACCTGAACGCCTCGCAGCTGTCGGTCAAATACTCCACGGCCGATGAATACGTCGTCTGGGCCGAGGAATACATGCAGGTCAAGGAGTAAGCCCCGGCGCTGGCGCGCTCGCCTGGCTGAAGTCAGCCGCGCCGGCATCGTGCATGGGTCGGCTGTGCGTCGTGGCCCGTGCTCAGAAGAACGAACGCTCGGCCTTGAACATCATGAAGCCTTCGCAATAGGCGTTTTGCCCCGAGTAGACGCCGCATTGCGCGCCGCGCAGGCTCGAGTCGCTGTAGGACAGGTCCATCTGCATGCCGAGCAGTCGACGGGAAAGGTTCAGTGACCAGTCGTTGAACACCCGCACACTGCCGCCGGGGTGATACATGGGACTGTCCATCGAGTGGCTGGCGTACTTCATCCGTACGTCGACATCGAACGGCCGCAGCGCGCCCAGCTCGAGAAACAGCGTGCTGTCGGTGCGACCCAGGGCGCTGCTCATCGCGCCGCCCAGACGGCTGCTGCCGAGGTTGATACCGGCGTAGTACGCCTCGCGGTTTCGCGTCTCGACTTCGGGAAAGCTGTAGCGAATCACCCCAAGCTCATAGCCCGCTGAATCGTCCAGGCGTGGCTGGGCGTAACCGACGTAGCTGTTGAGTTCCAGCTGGCTGCCGTCGAACAGCCCGACACTGGGCGACCACTGCCCGACATACACGCCGCTGTCATGGGTCAGATCCAGGCCGCCGCGAAAGGTGCTGGCGGTGGTCGGCTGTATCAGGCCCTGGGCCATGCTGCGGGTGGGCGCCGTGCCGAGCTTCAGATCGAACTGCCCGATTTCGCGCTCGACCACCTCCGGCTGGCTGGTACAACCGCCAAGCACGACGGCCAGAGCTATCAGATATCTGTTGTCCATACACCGCTTCACTGGTGATGTGTGACAGGCCGACCAGTGACGACCGCGAATGGGAAGGCCGAGCCAGGGCGCTCCAGCGCAGCGGCACATGAGGCTTCCCGATGTCGGGCCGAGGATAGTCAATGCAATCTGTCGGCGAGCCCCGCTCGTCGATTTGGCGCCAGTAGATCGACAGGCGGTGCCGCCCGCCGGCGAGGCGGAATTCCGGCGCGCTTTGTTTGTATTGTTGGAAACGCTTGCCGCAAATGCCGTTCGAATGGGATATCCGAAGAAGCGATGGTTCGGGCAGATCGAGGAGGTTGCGATGGCTACCGGTTGGGCAGGGGATGGCGCGGTACAGGACCAGATCGACAGCACCGTCGAGGATGCCGTGCAGCGCGCACGCAGCCAACTCGGCCGTGGCGAGAGCCTGAGCCACTGCGAAGAATGCGGGGAGAAGATCCCCGAAGCCCGGCGTCAGGCCGTTCCTGGCGTGCGGCTATGTATCAAATGCCAGGCTGAGCGGGACAAGGAAGAGGCCAGATTCAGCGGCTACAACCGTCGTGGCAGCAAGGACAGCCAGCTGCGCTGATCAGCTGCGGCGAACCGGCATCGAGAAGGTGAAGGTGGTGCCCGCCTCGGCGCTCGAGGTCACCCGCATGCGGCCGCCATGGGCTTTCGCCACCTGATCGACGATGAACAGCCCGAGCCCCAGCCCGTTGCGCGGCGTGTCATCTTCCCGCGAATAGGCGTGGAACAGCCGCTCGAGCCGGTCCGACGGGATCGGCGTGCCGCGGTTGTGTACCGAAAGCTGGAAATGCCCGCCCACGCTCTCGGCCTTCACGATCACCGGACCGGTACTGGCGCCGTGGTGCAGCGCATTGGTGATCAGATTGGCCAGCAGCTGGGCGATGCGGTCCGGGTCGCATTCGAACACCGGCAGCTCCGCCACCTGCTCGAGCAGTACCCGGCGTGGATGGGCGGTGCGCAGCTCGTTGACCACCTGCAACAGGGTGAGGTGCAGGTTGGCTGCAGCCGTCCAGTTCAGCGGTATGCCATTGCCCAGCTGGCCGCGGGCGAAATCCAGCAGATCATCGACCATGCGCGAGGCGCGCTGGCTGGACGTGCGCACATGCTCGGCGAGCTGCTGCGTGCCGGGCTCCGTCGAGCGCCGCACCAGCAGGTCGCTGGCCGCCTGGATCGAGGCGAGTGGGGTGCGCAGGTCATGGCCGAGCAGGGCGATGAACTGTTCGCGCTGGTGGCCGGTGATGCGTTCGTCCGCCAGCGCCGCACGCGTGGCCTGCTGCTGATCCTCGGCTTCGATCTGCAGGGTCAGCAGGCGGGCAAAGGATTCGAACATTGCGCGCGTCGCCGGGCTGGACAGGTCGCGGGGCAGCGGGTCGAGCGCGCAGAGCGTGCCGAAGAAACTGCCGTCGGCGCGCAGCACCGGGACCGAGATGTAGCTTTCGAAGCCATACATCTGCGGCGTGTGATGGTGGCAGTAGTCCGGATCGGCGCTGACCTGGCTGATGATGATCGGCTGATGGGAGGCGTGAATCTCGCTGCACAGGGTGGTGGTCACGTCGAGCTCACCGCCGACCTTCAGGCCGAACTCGATGCGATCGAGCACGGCGCAGGCAGTCCAGCTCGTATCGGTGACGCGGGCAACCGCAGCGAAGCGCAATCCGGTTGTTTCGCTGACCACTTGCAGGATGGCCGGGACGGCGCTGATGCGCTGGACGGTGAGCAGGTCGTCGAGGATGGATCGCACCATCTGCAGGCCCTGAGCGACGTAAAAAAGGCCGGCCACTTTAACATGGCCGACCTCTTCTGCAGACGGCGGTCAGCCGAGCGGAGCGGGTTGTGCCGCGCTGGCGAGCAGCGACTGGTTGCGCATCAGACCGTAGTGCAGCGCCCCGCCAAACAGCGCGCCCAGCAGCCAGGCGAAGCCGGACAGGCTCTCCAGGCCCGGTACCCAGACCGAGGCCACCGAAAACACCGCACTGACGCCAAAGGCGATCATTGCCTTGCGGTTCCAGCCGGCATTGAAATGGTAGAGCCCGCTGCGCTCTGCGCAGAACAGCTGCTGCAGGTCCAGGTGCTGGCGACGAACCAGGTAGTAGTCGGCGACGATGATGCCGTACAGCGGTGCCAGCACCGCACCCAGCGTGTCGACGAAGGCGGCGATACCGACTTCGCTGATGAAGGCCACCCACAGCGCGCCGATGAAGAAGGCGATGGCCGCGGTAATGAAACCGCCGGTACGCGCGCTGATCCTGGCCGGCGCCAGGTTGGCGATGTCGTAGGCCGGCGGAATGAAGTTGGCGACCAGGTTGATGCCGACCGTGGCGGCAAAGAAGGTGATGGCGGCCACTACCGTCAGGGTGACGTTGTCGATGCGCGCGACGATGTCGGTGGGGTTGGTCAGTGTTTCGCCGAACACCACAACGGTCCCGGCAGTGATCACCAGTGCGATCAGCGAGAAGATCGCCAGGCTGACCGGTAAACCGAGGAAGTTGCCGATGCGCATCTGCCGTTCGCTCTTCACGAAACGGGCGAAGTCGCCGTAGTTGATCACCACGGCGGCGAAGTAGGCGACCATGGTGCCGACCACTGCGGCGAACGCGGCGATCGGTCCGCCGGCGTGCTCACCGCTGCCGCTGAAGATGTCGCCGAGGGCGCCGAGCAGGCTGGGGCCGGCCTGATACCAGATGGCGATCATCAGTACGATCATCACCAGGTAGACCAGCGGGCCGGCCCAGTTGAGAAAGCGCGTTACCCAGTCGACGCCACGCACGAACAGCGCCACCTGGAACACGCAGACGATCACGTAGGCGGCCCAGTCGATGGCCGTCAGGCCGAGCAGCGTGGCGGCCTGTGACTCGCTGCCGAGCAGTGTCCGCAGCAGCAGGGCCACCGCGGTCGAGGCGAAATAGGTCTGCACGCCGTACCAGAAGATCGCGACGATGCCCCGCACCACGGCCGGGAAATTCGCGCCGCGCACCCCCATGCTCGCCCGCGCCATCACCGGGAACGGGATGCCGTATTTCACGCTGGGCTTGCCGGTGAGCTGCACCAGGCCCATGACGATGAAACCGGCCAGCACGATGCCCGCCAGCACCGCCCAGCCGTTGAGGCCGTAACTGATGAACAGGGTGGCGGCGAGGGTGTAGCCGAACAGGCTCTGGATGTCGTTGGACCACACATTGAAGATCTCGAACCAGCCCCATTTGCGCTCCGCCGGAGCGAGTGGTGCGAGATCGGCGTTGTACAGGCTGGGATCGATCTGCTTGATCTGGAAGTCGTCGTTATTCATGGGGCGCGCTCTGAGCAAGACTGTTGAGTTTTTGTATGCAGTTCTTGTTCCGCGCAAGGCAGGGCTCGCGAATTAATCGGATGGGACGCCGCGCGTCGCACCGCCGACCCCTGGATTCCAGGTGCTATCAGGCAGATTGCTTGGATTATTTGTATACAGAAGACGGGCGAATTTAGTCATGCTCGAGCGCGAAAGCTGTCTACGAATGCGCCGCTCGAGGGCCTGATAACGCACAGCGCACCAGCAGGGTGCGTTCCGGTGGCGCATAAAAAAGCCAGGCCCTGCGTGGGGGCCTGGCTTCTCCGACCGAATCGGCCGGTGGACGCGCTTATTGCTGGGTAATGATCGCGGTATTGTTGCTGCCGGTCTGGCTGATGTTGGCGTAATCAGCGAAGCCAGCCTGGGTCACGTTGGCGAAGTTATCCATGCCGTTCTGCATGACCACGGCCTGGTTCGCTTCACCGAACTGATCGACCAGTGCAAGGTTGCCGTCGCCCTGTTGCATCAGGTCCACGGAGTTGGCCAGACCCTCTTGCGCGATGTCGGCGACGTTCATGTTGCCCGCCTGGCTCACGTCGATGATGCCCTCCTGGCCAGTCTGCGAGATCAGCGCTTCGTTGCCTTCGCCGAATTGATCGACGACGGTATCGTTGAAGCTGTTGTCCTGGATCAGCACGACATCGTTGTTCATCCCGTCCTGGGTGATGTCGGCGCTGTTCGCGAGGCCTGCCTGTTCGACGAGCGTGCTGTTGTTGACGTCGTACTGGCTGATGATGACCCGGCCTTCGACACCGCTCTGGATGACGTCTGCCTGATGCAATGCACCTTGCTGGGTCACCTCGGAAAAGTTGTCCTGGCCCGTTTGCGTGGTGTTGGCAGCGTTCTGCTGCGACGCACCGGTCTGGTAGATGTACGAAGCCTGGCCGACACCTTCCTGATAGACGTCGGCAACCTGGTCAAAACCATTTTGTTCGATAACCGCTTCACTGCTGGCCGCAAAAGCCTGGGTAGCGGATACAGCGAGTACAGCAGCGAAAAGCGCGTTGATTTTGAACATCGATGTTTCTCCGTGGATTCAGTCAGTCGCACAGCCGTATCAGCTGGCGCGGTTACCCGACAAACGCACACCCTCCCGAGAGCGGTACCGGCAGTGCCTGCCTTGAGCTTTGGCGCCAGTGGCCGCTTCGCATCCGTGCGTCCTTGAGCGGGGCGTCGCGCTTGGGTACGCAGAAGGTAAATACCTGCCCCGTATTCCCAATCCGTCGAACGGTTGATTCATTCGTGAACCGACGAAGTGCACCGCGCTGGGTGGCGGTGAGGAGATGGTCGAGCGCCCTGTCTCAAGGGCGCTCGATCAGGCTGGATGCGCCCGGGAAGGCCCATGCCATTGGGCTGTGCTGCAGGCTGGCTGCAGCGCCGTGCAGGACTCAGAACAGGAAGTAGCGCTGCGCCATCGGCAGCACTTCGGCCGGCTCGCACCAGAGCAGCTGGCCATCGGCGCGCACCTGATAGTTCTGCGGGTCGACCTGGATATCCGGCGTGTAGTCGTTGTGGATCAGGTCTTTCTTCTGCACCGAGCGGCAGCCCTTCACCACGCCGATCTTCTTCTTCAGGCCCAGCTGTTCCGGCACGCCGGCCTCGAAGGCTGCCTGGCTGATGAAGGTGAAGCTCGACGCATGCAGCGAGCCGCCGTAGCTGGCAAACATGGGTCGGTAATGCACCGGTTGCGGTGTCGGGATCGAGGCGTTGGCGTCGCCCATCAGGCTCGCGGCAATGGCGCCGCCCTTGAGGATCAGCGTCGGCTTGACGCCGAAGAAGGCCGGGCGCCAGAGCACCAGGTCGGCCCACTTGCCCACTTCGATCGAACCCACCTCATGGCTGACGCCGTGGGTGATCGCCGGGTTGATGGTGTATTTGGCGATGTAGCGCTTGGCGCGGAAGTTGTCGTTACCGGCGCCATCACCGGGCAGGGCGCCGCGCTGCTTTTTCATCTTGTCGGCGGTCTGCCAGGTGCGGGTGATCACCTCACCGACACGGCCCATGGCCTGGCTGTCGGAGCTGATCATCGAGAACGCACCGAGATCATGGAGGATGTCCTCGGCGGCGATGGTCTCGCGGCGGATGCGGCTCTCGGCAAAAGCCACGTCCTCGGCGATGCTCGGGTCGAGGTGGTGGCAGACCATGAGCATGTCCAGGTGCTCATCGATGGTGTTGCGGGTGAACGGCCGCGTCGGGTTGGTCGAACTCGGCAGCACGTTGGGCAGACCGCAAGCCTTGATGATGTCCGGCGCATGGCCGCCACCGGCACCCTCGGTGTGGTAGGTGTGGATGGTGCGGCCCTTGAACGCGCCGAGGGTGGTCTCGACGAAGCCCGATTCGTTCAGCGTGTCGGTATGGATGGCCACCTGCACGTCGTACTGGTCGGCGACGCTCAGGCAGTTGTCGATGGCCGCCGGGGTGGTGCCCCAGTCCTCGTGCAGCTTGAGGCCGATGGCACCGGCTTTGACCTGCTCGATCAGCGGTTCGGGCAGCGAGGCGTTGCCCTTGCCGGTAAAGCCGATGTTCATCGGGAAGGCGTCGGCGGCCTTGAGCATCATCGCCATGTGCCAGGGGCCAGGCGTCACCGTGGTGGCGTTGGTGCCGGTGGCCGGCCCGGTGCCGCCACCGATCATGGTGGTCACGCCGCTCATCAGCGCCTCTTCGATCTGCTGCGGGCAGATGAAGTGGATGTGCGAGTCGATGCCGCCGGCGGTGAGGATCATGCCTTCGCCGGCGATCACTTCGGTGCTGGCGCCGATGGCGATGGTCACATCGGGCTGAATATCCGGGTTGCCGGCCTTGCCGATGGCGGCGATGCGGCCGTCCTTGAGGCCCACGTCGGCCTTGACGATGCCCCAGTGGTCGAGGATCAGCGCGTTGGTGATCAGGGTATCGACCACTTCGGCGGCGCACAGCTGGCTCTGGCCCATGCCGTCGCGGATCACCTTGCCGCCGCCGAACTTCACCTCTTCGCCATAGGTGGTGAAGTCTTTTTCGACTTCGATCCACAGCTCGGTGTCGGCCAGGCGCACCTTGTCGCCAACGGTGGGGCCGAACATGTCGGCGTAGGCTTGGCGGGAAATCTTCATCCGTATCGTCTCGCGTAGGGTGGATGGCCGAAGCCATCCACCGATCCTGTTCACGGTGGAAAAGCCTTCGGCGTTCTCCACCCTACGAAAAAAGCGCTGTGCCCTAGAGCGCGCCCATCACCCGCCCGGCGAAGCCGAACACCCGGCGCTCGCCGGCCAGCTCGACCAGTTCCACCTCGCGGCTCTGGCCCGGTTCGAAGCGCACCGCGGTGCCGGCCGGGATGTTCAGGCGCATGCCGCGCGAGGCGGCTCGATCGAAGGTGAGCGCATCGTTGGTTTCGAAGAAGTGGTAGTGCGAGCCGACCTGAATCGGCCGGTCGCCGCTGTTGGCCACGCAGAGGGTCAGGGTGCGGCGGCCGGCGTTGAGCTCGATGTCGCCGTCCTGGATCTGGTATTCGCCGGGAATCATGGATTGGAGCTCCTGTTCAGGGTCAGTTGCATCATGGTCAGGTCCAGCCAGCGGCCGAACTTGCAGCCGACCTGGCGCATCTGGCCGACATGGATGAAGCCCAGTTGCTGGTGCATATGCACCGAGGCGCGGTTCTCGCTTTCGATGAAGGCGACCATCACATGCTTCTCGAGCATGCGGGCGCGCTCGATCAGTGCCTTCATCAGGCTGCGGCCGATGCCGCTGCCGCGATGGTCGGGGCTGACGTAGACCGAGTTCTCCACGGTATGACGAAAGCCGTCGTGGGGGCGCCAGGGGCCGAAGGAGGCATAGCCGGCCACGCGGCCCAGCTCGTCGATGGCGACCAGTACCGGGTAGCCCTGCGCGTGACGCTCGGCCAGCCAGGCCTGGCGGTTGGCGAGGTCGACGCAGTGGTCGTTCCAGATCGCCGTGCTGTTCTGCACGGCGTCGTTGTAGATCTGCAGGATGCCTTCGAGGTCGGTGTCCAGGGCGTCGCGTATCTGCACGTTGGTTTCCTTCAAGAACGGTTCAAGGTCGTGGGCAGTAGACATTGACCGATATTTCAGGCGATTGGTTGATGCACCGTGACCAGCTTGGTGCCGTCCGGGAAGGTCGCCTCGACCTGGATTTCCGGAATCATCTCCGGCACACCTTCCATTACCTGCTCGCGGCTGAGCAGGGTGGTGCCGTAGTGCATCAGCTCGGCGACCGTCTGGCCGTCGCGCGCGCCTTCGAGCAGCGCGGCGGAGATGTAGGCCATGGCCTCCGGGTAGTTGAGCTTCACACCGCGGGCCAGCCGGCGCTCGGCCACCAGGCCGGCGGTGAAGATCAGCAGCTTGTCCTTCTCTCTTGGTGACAGATCCATAACCGCTCCAGTCGTAGGGTGGATGTCGCTCTTCGTATCCACCGGCCGGTGGTCGAGACCACGCAGCGTTGTTCAGGGCGGCGTGCACGCAGGCGCGCCGGCGTAGGGAGGGCAACGGCGCAGCCGTGCCCACCGATCATTCAGGTACTCCAGATTCGCGGCGCTAGCGCTTCGCGACCGAGCAACTGGGGGCGCAACAGCCGCCACAGGTCGATCAGCCAGGCGCGGGCGTGCAGCGCCTCGTCGGCCAGGCAGCGCGCTACCACCAGGCCGGGCAGCTGCGTCAGGTCGCCATGCACGCGGCTGGGCAGTTCACGACAGCGTTCCATCAGCTCGGCATCGATTTCGCCGCTGACGATCAGGGTGGCGAACACCGAACGCCCGTCGAGGCCGATCGGTGAGTCGAGCAACGCATCGGCGCCGGCGATGCGCTGGCGCTCGTGCCAGATCAGCTGGTCGTCGCGACGGATATCCAGGCGCGCCTGGAAATGCCCGGCGTCGAAGCGCTCGCCTGCGGCCGGCCGGCCGAGCGCCACCATGTCCCAGTAGAACAGCCGCGCGTCGCCTTCCAGCTCGATGACCGTGCTCAGCTCGGCCTGCGCCGCGGAGTAGACGATGGTCTCCTGCGGCAGCCATTCCAGCGTGGCGCCGGTTTCGACGCGCAGGCGCAGGTCCTGAAACGCCGGGCCGACTGCGCGATACCACTTGGCCGCACCGGGGCTGGTCAGTTGCGCCCAGGCACCGGCGGCAACCGAGGCGCTGATATCCAGCCGATCCCCGCCGGCAATGCCACCCGGCGGATGCACGATGATGTGCTGACAGACTTCCGGCCCCTCGGGGTAGAGATGCTTCTGCACCCGCAGCGGCCCGCTGTGGCGACGCAGCACGGGACGCGTGGCGCCGGCGCACAGCGCATAACCGAGCTCCAGCTCGGCATGCCAGTGAGGGGTGAACAGCAGTGCAGGGGCGTTCATGGGCGCAGGCTTTTCGATCTGTCGGTCAGGAAAGCAGAGCAATCGCCATGCCCGTTGTGCGCTGCCCTGGTGCGTCGTCCTGTGGCGAGGCCTGACAGGTAGGCGTTGCAGCGCTTTCCGGCGCGTATTCGCATCCTGACCAAGCGTCTCTGGCCGACGCTCTTGTGCTTCTGGCTGGTGCGTTGAGCTTTTGATGCGCCGTTTTGGTGCGTTGTTCGATCAGATCGCGACCAGCCCGCGCACCCCTTCGGCGTCCATGTTTTCGCCGCGCCCCTGCTGGATGATCTCGCCGCGGCTCATCACCAGGTACTGGTCGGCCAGTTCGGCGGCGAAGTCGTAGAACTGCTCCACCAGGAGGATCGCCATGTCGCCGCGGGCCGCGAGTTTCCTGATCACCGCGCCGATCTCCTTGATCACCGAGGGCTGGATGCCTTCGGTGGGTTCGTCGAGGATCAGCAGGCGTGGTTTGCTCGCCAGCGCGCGGCCGATGGCGAGCTGCTGTTGCTGGCCACCGGAGAGGTCGCCGCCGCGCCGGTGCTTCATTTCCTTCAAAACCGGGAACAGCTCGTAGATGAACTCGGGTACTTCCCTGGCTTCCCTGGCGCTGAAGCGGGACAGGCCCATCAGCAGGTTTTCTTCGACGGTCAGGCGGCCGAAGATCTCGCGCCCCTGCGGCACGTAGGCGATGCCGGCGTGCACGCGCTGGTGCGGCTTGAAGCCGGTGATCGGCTTGCCCTCCCAGTTCACCGCGCCTTCCTTGGCCGGGATCAGGCCCATCAGGCACTTGAGCAGGGTGGTCTTGCCGACGCCGTTGCGTCCGAGCAGGCAGGTGACTTCGCCGACCTTCGCCTCGAACGAGAGGCCGCGCAGGATATGGCTGCCGCCGTAGTACTGGTGCAGTTGCTGGACTTGCAGCATGTGCGACTCCTTCACTTGGTGGATAAGCCTCTGGCGTTATCCACCCTACGATTAGGTTTGTGATGATGCGGGCATGGGCGCTCGGCGGGCGTAGGGTGGATGACGCTTTACCCATCCACCGTGGAATGGCATCGATGGATCAAGCCGGCCTCATTCACCCCTGCGAGCCGCTCTACCGCCCCAGATACACCTCGATCACCCGCTCGTCCGCCTGCACCTGTTGCAGCGATCCCTCGGCCAGCACCTGGCCCTGGTGCAGCACGGTGACGTGGTCGGCGATGGTCTCGACGAAGCCCATGTCGTGCTCGACCACCATCAGCGAATGCTTGCGCGCCAAGGACTTGAACAGCTCGGCGGTGAATTCGGTCTCGGCGTCGGTCATGCCGGCCACCGGTTCGTCGAGCAGCAAGAGCTGCGGCGACTGCATCAGCAGCATGCCGATCTCGAGGAATTGCTTCTGCCCGTGGGACAGCAGCCCGGCCGGGCGATGACGCGACTGGCCGAGGCGGATGGTCTCCAGCACTTCGTCGATGCGGTCCTTCTGCTCGCCGGAAAGCCTGGCCCTGAGGCTGGCCCACACCGACTTGTCGGTCTTCTGCGCCAGCTCCAGGTTCTCGAATACCGAAAGCGCCTCGAACACCGTGGGCTTCTGGAGCTTGCGGCCGATGCCGGCCTGGGCGATGTCCACCTCGCTCATGCGGGTCAGGTCCAGGGTTTCGCCGAACCAGGCGCTGCCGCTGGTGGGACGCGTCTTGCCGGTGATGACGTCCATCATGGTGGTCTTGCCGGCGCCGTTGGGGCCGATGATGCAGCGCAGCTCGCCGACGCCGATGTACAGGCTGAGGTTCGTCAGCGCCTTGAAGCCGTCGAAGCTGACGTTGATGTCTTCCAGGCTGAGGATGGTGCCGTGGCGTACGTCCAGGCCCTTCTCGGCGACCCGGCCGAGGCCGATGGCATCGCGGGTCAGGCCGCCGCCGGTGGGGTCGAAACCGTCGATGACGGCGCTGCAGGGTACGGTTTTCATCATTCGCCCCTCCGCTTGATGAGGCCGATGACGCCCTTGGGCAGGTACAGGGTGACGACGATGAACAGCGCACCGAGGGCGAACAGCCAGTATTCGGGGAAGGCCACGGTGAACCAGCTCTTCATGCCGTTGACGAGGCCGGCGCCGAGCAGCGGGCCGATCAGCGTGCCGCGTCCGCCAAGGGCGACCCAGACGGCGGCCTCGATGGATTGCGTCGGTGCCATCTCGCTGGGGTTGATGATGCCGACCTGCGGCACGTAGAGCGCACCGGCCAGGCCGCAGAGCACCGCCGACAGCGTCCAGATGAACAGCTTGTAGCCGCGCGGATCGTAGCCGCAGAACATCAGCCGGTTCTCGGCATCACGCAGGGCGGTGAGCACCCGGCCGAACTTGCTGCGCGCCAGGCGAAAGCCCAGGTACAGGCTGCCGGTCAGGAGCGCCACGGTGGCGAGAAACAGTGTGGCGCGGGTCGCCGGCGCCGAGATCGAGAAACCGAGGATGGTCTTGAAATCGGTGAAGCCGTTGTTGCCGCCGAAGCCGGTCTCGTTGCGGAAGAACAGGAGCATGCCGGCGAAGGTCAGCGCCTGGGTCATGATCGAGAAGTACACGCCCTTGATCCGCGAGCGGAAGGCGAAGAAGCCGAAGACGAAGGCCAGCACGCCGGGCACCAGCACCACCAGGCACATGGCCCAGAGGAAGCTCGACGTGCCGTACCAGTACCAGGGCAGCTCGTTCCAGGCGAGGAAGCTCATGAATGCCGGCAGGCCGTCACCGGCGCTCTGGCGCATCAGGTACATGCCCATGGCGTAACCGCCGAGGGCGAAGAACAGGCCGTGGCCGAGGGACAAGAGCCCCGCGTAACCCCAGACCAGATCCAGCGCCAGGGCGACGATGGCGTAGCAGAGGATCTTGCCCACCAAGGTCAGGGTGTAGGCCGAAACGTGCAGGGCATGCTCGGCTGGCAGCAGGTGCAGCAGCGGCATGGCGACGAGGACGGCGAGCGCCAGGCCGAGGGCGATGACCGTAGCTTTCGGCCCGGCTTTCTGCGCGGCGGTGAGGGTAAGTGGCTGGTTCAATCGATGACCCTCCCCTTGAGAGCGAAGAGTCCCTGCGGACGCTTCTGGATGAAGAGGATGATCAGCGCGAGGATGAGAATCTTGCCCAGCACGGCGCCGATCTGCGGTTCGAGGATCTTGTTGGCGATGCCGAGGCCGAAGGCGGCGAAGATGCTGCCGGCCAGCTGCCCGACACCGCCGAGCACCACCACCAGGAAGGAATCGATGATGTAGCTCTGGCCGAGGTCCGGGCCGACGTTGCCGATCTGGCTCAGGGCCACGCCGCCGAGCCCGGCGATGCCGGAGCCCAGCCCGAAGGCCATCATGTCGATGCGCCCGGTGGGCACGCCGCAGCAGGCGGCCATGTTGCGGTTCTGCGTGACCGCGCGCACGTTCAGGCCCAGGCGCGTCTTGTTCAGCAAGAGCCAGGTCAGCAGCACCACGAACAGCGCGAAGCCGATGATCACCATGCGGTTGTAGGGCAGCACGAGGTTAGGCAGCACCTGCAACCCGCCGGAGAGCCAGCCGGGGTTGGCGACTTCCACGTTCTGCGCGCCGAACAGCACGCGCACCAACTGGATCAGGATCAGGCTGATGCCCCAGGTCGCCAGCAGGGTTTCCAGCGGGCGGCCGTAGAGATGGCGGATCACCGTGCGCTCCAGCGCCATGCCGATCGCGGCGGTGACGAAGAAGGCCACCGGCAACGCCACCAGCGGGTAGAAGGCGAGGGCTTCCGGGGCGAGCCGCGCCATCAGCACCTGCACCATGTAGGTGGTGTAGGCCCCGAGCATGAGCATCTCGCCGTGGGCCATGTTGATCACCCCGAGCAGGCCAAAGGTGATCGCCAGCCCGAGGGCGGCGAGCAGCAGAATCGAGCCGAGCGACAGGCCGCTGAAAGCCTGGCCGAGCAGCTCCCCGATCAGGAGCTTGCGCTTGACCTGAGCCAGGCTGGTCTCGGCGGCCTTGCGCACGGCGGCGTCGGTTTCCGCCTCGTCGGCCAGCAGATTTTCCAGCCTTACCCGCGCCAGTGGAGCACCGGTTTCGCCAAGCAACCGCACGGCGGCGAGGCGCACGGCCGGGTCGCTCGCGGTCAGCTGCAGGTTGGCTAGCGCCAAGGTCAGCGCTTCGCTGACGGCAGCATCTTCCTCTACGTCCAGGCGCTGCTGGAGCAGCTCGAGCTGTTCCGGCTGGCCGCTGCGCTGCAGGCGCTTGGCCGCGGCGAGGCGCTGTGCGGGGTCTTCGGCGAACAGCTGGTGGCTGGCCAGGGCGGTGTTGAGCAGGCCGCGCAGGCGGTTGTTCAGGCGCAGCTTCTTCGGCGTGCCGACCGGCTCGGCATCACCTTCGAGGGCACGGTAGGCACCGTTTTCCTCGATAAAGGGCGTCTTGTTCTGGTCGATGGCCACGCGATTGGCGCGCAGCGCTTCGATCAGCGGCAGCCGCTCGGGCGCGGGCGCGGCGGCCCAGCTTTCCAGCAGCCTGGCCTGTTTGGCCGGGCTGGCCTTGGCGTAGTCGGCCGCGTCTCCGGCCTGGGCTGCCCAGGGCAGAACCAGCAGGAGCAGCAGCAATAATCGGTGCAGGGCAGTGTTCATGCGTGAATTCCCCAGGGGGCGCCGCGGGCTCTCTTGATGGAGGTGGCGGCGGTGGGCAGGCGGATGAGAACGTCTCGACTAGGCGTCCCGATCCGCCCGACGAAAGCCGAGCGATCGTGGGGTGGATCGGGACGCGAAATCGGTGCGTCACCCATCCACCATGACGACCGCAGCGGTTAGTTCGACTTCACCGCGTAATCCGGCTTCTTGTCGTTGCCCGGGATGTAGGGGCTCCACGGCTGGGCGCGGACCGGGCTTTCGGTTTCCCAGACCACCGAGAACTGACCGTCCTCCTGGACCTCGCCGATCATCACCGGCTTGTGCAGGTGATGGTTCTTCTCGTCCATGGTCAGGGTGTAGCCGCTCGGGGCCTTGAAGGTCTGTCCGGCGAGGGCATCGCGCACCTTGTCCACCTCGGTGCTGCCGGCCTTCGCGACCGCCTGCGCCCACATGTGGATGCCGACGTAGGTGGCCTCCATCGGGTCATTGGTCACCGCCTTGTCGGCGCCCGGCAGGTTCTTGGCCTTGGCGTAGGCCTTCCACTTGCTGACGAATGCTTCGTTGACCGGGTTCTCCACCGACTGGAAGTAGTTCCAGGCGGCCAGGTGGCCGACCAGCGGCTTGGTGTCGATGCCGCGCAGCTCTTCTTCACCGACCGAGAAGGCGACGACCGGAACGTCGGTGGCGTCCAGGCCCTGGTTGGCCAGTTCCTTGTAGAAGGGCACGTTGGAGTCGCCGTTGATGGTCGACACCACGGCCGTCTTGCCGCCAGCGGAGAACTTCTTGATGTTGGCGACGATGGTCTGGTAATCGCTGTGACCGAAGGGGGTGTAGACCTCTTCGATGCTCGATTCCGGCACGCCCTTGCTGATCAGGAAGGCGCGCAGGATCTTGTTGGTGGTGCGCGGGTAGACGTAGTCGGTACCGAGCAGGAAGAAGCGCTCGGCGCTGCCGCCGTCTTCGCTCATCAGGTACTCGACGGCCGGGATGGCCTGCTGGTTCGGTGCGGCGCCGGTGTAGAAGACGTTCGGCGACAGTTCCTCGCCTTCGTACTGCACCGGGTAGAACAGCAGACCATTGAGTTCTTCATAGACCGGCAGCACGGATTTGCGCGATACCGAAGTCCAGCAACCAAAGGTCACCGCGACCTTGTCCTGGGTCAGCAGCTGGCGGCCTTTTTCGGCGAACAGCGGCCAGTTGGAAGCCGGATCGACCACCACCGGCTCGAGCTGCTTGCCGAGCACGCCGCCCTTGGCGTTGATCTCGTCGATGGTCATCAGCGCCATGTCCTTGAGCGAGGTCTCGGAGATGGCCATGGTGCCGGACAGCGAATGCAGGATGCCGACCTTGATGGTTTCGGCGGCCTGCAGGGTGAAAGGGAACAGACCGCTGAGCATCAGGGCACTGGCGGCGAGGGTGGTCTTGATCAGAGGACGGCGTTTCATTTGGGGCTCCTTGGCTGTCCGTGCGCAACTGTGGGCTGGGTACATCGGAACGCCAGGAGCAATGGCAGCATCCGTGCCAAATGGCGCAAAGCCTTCTACGACGCCGCTTTGCGCCGATCTTGGGTTGATCCGGCAGCTTTCGTGGTGAGCCATGCTGGTGCATGGCGGGGCGCGTGGTGCACTGCCAGGGCCTGCTTTGCCCGATTTCGGTGCCGGTCCGTAGCGGCCCGCCACTTGCCCGTTGCGGGCCTGGCTTCTAGCATGGCCGGCCCGCTCCGAGACCCGTCGCCATGCCCCGTCCACCGCGTTCTCCATCCTCGCGATCGCCTGCCAGAGCGCCTGCTCCGCGGCGCGTCGCCAAGGCTCCGCCGGCCGAGCCGCGGCTGTTGCTGCTGAACAAGCCGTTCGACGTGCTTACGCAGTTCGCCGATGCCGATGGTCGTGCGACCTTGAAGGACTTCGTCTCGGTGCCGGGCGTCTACCCCGCCGGGCGTCTGGATCGCGACAGCGAGGGTCTGTTGCTGCTGACCAACGACGGTCGCCTGCAGGCGCGTATCGCCGACCCGAAGCACAAGCTGCCCAAGACCTACTGGGTGCAGGTCGAAGGCGAGGTGGACGAGACACAGCTGGAGCGGCTGCGTCAGGGCGTCGAGCTGAACGACGGCATGACCCTGCCGGCCGAAGCGCGGCAGCTCGATGAGCCCGAGCTGTGGCCGCGCAATCCGCCGGTGCGCTTTCGCAAGAGCGTGCCGACCAGCTGGCTGGAGCTGGTGATTCGCGAAGGACGCAATCGCCAGGTCAGGCGCATGACGGCGGCGGTTGGCTTGCCGACCCTGCGTCTGGTGCGGGTGCGCATCGGCCCCTGGGCGCTGGACGGCCTGCAGCCGGGCGAATGGCGGGAAGTGCCGGCGCAGCTGTAGCGCGCCGGCCGGTGCCTCAACTCAGTGCGGGATGCCCTGAGTCACTTCGATGATGTAACCGATGACCGGTTTGGCGAGAAAGGCGAACAGGCACAGACCCAGGCCGAGAAACAGGATGGCGGTGCCGAGGCGACCGGCCTTGGACTTCTTCGCCAGGTCCCAGATGATGAAGGCCATGAAGGCCATCAGCCCGCCGACGAGCACGATCATCATCCACTTTTCGAAAACTTCGGGCTCCACAGGGTTCTCCTGACTGACTTCGACGAATGCGCCCGTGGCAGGCCGGGCGCGAAAGCGCGGCAGTATACGCCGGTAACCAGCGGCACGTGTGCCACCGCTGGTTGGACGGTCGAGCGCGGAAAGCGTTCGAATCGAGCCGACCGGGCGCTACTGCGACGAAATGTCTCGCCTGCGTTCAGTAGCCGGCCTTGATCACGTCGATGCCCTTGTTCAGCACCGTGCGCCAGGCCTGCAGGTCCTGCGCTTGCAGCTCGCCGTCATGCTCGCTGATGGTCTTCAGCAGGGCTGCGATCCACAGGTCATAGAGCTCCGGATGGATATTCAGGCGTCCGCGTGAGTGGCTCTCGCCCAGCGCGCGGAGCTTGGTATCCGGCATGCCGCGGGCGAACAGCACCAGGTTGAGGATGCCGGCGCGCAGCAGCTGCTTCTGCGCCGTCATGTCGGTGCGGACGAATTTTTCCCGTATGGCAGGCGAACTGGCGAGGAAGGCAACGTAGAAGTCATCGAAGAAACTGGGGCTCGCGCAGCAGCGGCCATAGCTTTGCATGACGCGGTTGGTGTCTTTCATAGGGGCATTTCCTTTGCAACGAAGGCTTGCGTGGCGACGCCTGCATGGGGCGACGCTTCTGGCGACCGGTCACCGCGGTGGTCCACCGTGGAGCCGAATGAAGGGCGCGGATTATAGGCAGTAACCCTGCGAAAAGTAGGGTGCAGGTTGTGCGCTGCGTCTCAGCTGCGCAAATGCTCCAGCGGCAGCTCTGTGCTCGACGCCACCTGGCGCAGGACGAAGCTGGAACGCACGCTGGAGACGCCTTCGATGCGCGTCAGGGTGCCGAGCAGAAACTGCTGATAGTGCTCCATATCGGGCACCACCACCTTGAGCTGGTAGTCGGCGTCCATGCCGGTGACCAGACTGCATTCGAGCACCTCCGGGCATTTGCCGATCACGCCCTCGAAGTGCTCGAAGCGTTCCGGTGTATGGCGGTCCATGCCGATCAGGACGTAGGCGGTCAGCGTCAGGCCAAGCTTCTTGCGGTCGAGCAGGGCGACCTGGCGCGCGATATAGCCGTCATCTTCGAGCTGTTTGACGCGGCGGGAGCAGGGCGAGGGTGACAGGCCGATGCGTTCGGCCAGTTCCTGGTTGGAGATGCGGGCATCGTGCTGCAATTCGGCGAGGATGCGCAGGTCGTAGCGGTCAAGTTTGCTCATCTTCAGGCTCTTTCGGATGCACATTGCGCTGAATGATGGATTACTGACTTACAGTTGCGCAAGTGATGGTTATTTCAGCAATCTTCGCAATCCTGTGCCGGGAGCGGCGGCGTAAGCTTTATCTCAACTTCAGCCCCCGGCAGATACGGACACGGCACAGGATCCCCGCCGTGACCACCGAAGGCCTTACCAAGGTCGACGGTCCGGGCCCCCGGTGCTCACGAGGCGCCGCGCGAAGCAGCCGTTACCATCGGCCAGACGAATCGAAGAGACCACGCCCAGGCGTGGTCTTTTTCGTTCAGGGCGTTGTGGTAGTGCCTTGGAAATGGAATCCGAACACTCCAGTCACCGCTTCGGCGGCGCTACCTCAAGCGGGTCGGCATGCACCAGCACCTCCGCGTTGGGATAGCGGTCATGAATCGCGTTCTCCACCGCCACACACAGGTCATGTGCCTGCGACAGCGGCAGTTCTCCGGGTAGTTCCAGATGCAGCTGCACGAACCAGCGCGTGCCGGAAATACGCGTGCGGAAGTCGTGACACCCATGCACCCCGGGCACTTCGCAGACCAGTCGCTGCATCTGCTCGCTGATCTCTGGCGACAGTTCGGTATCCATCAGCACCGCACCGGCCTCGCGCACGATGGTGATGGCGCTCCAGAAGATATACAGCGCGATACCGATGCCGAACAGCGCGTCCAGTCTCTCCATCCCGAAGGTGGCCAGGACCAGCGCGAGCAGGATGCTGGTATTGAGCAGCAGGTCGGAGCGGTAGTGCAGCGAATCGGCACGAACGGCCGTCGAACCGGTGATCTTGACCACGTGATGCTGGTAGGTCAGCAGCACGGCGGTCATCACCAGCGAGAAGATCATCACCGCGATGCCTACGCCCTGCGCACCCAACGGTTGTGGATGCAGCAGGCGGTCGACGCCCTGCACGCCGACGAGGATCGCGCTGACGCAGATGAATGCCGCCTGCCCCAGCCCGGCCAGTGCCTCGGCCTTGCCGTGGCCGTAGCGATGGTCATCGTCGGCCGGGCGCAACGAGTAGTGCACCGCCAGCAGGTTGAGCAGCGAGGCGGCGCCATCGAGCAGCGAGTCGGTCAGACCGGCGAGCAGGCTCACCGAGCCGCTCAGCCACCAGGCCACCGCCTTGCTCAGCGCCAGGACGATTGCCGTCGCCAGCGCTGCGGCGGTGGCCCGGCGCATGAGCCGGGCGTGGTCGCGGTTGATGCTCATGGTTGACCGCTATCCTCGCGGGTCATCAGGCAGCGGGGCGCAGACCGAAGGTGGCGAGCTGCTCCATGCTGCCGTTGTGCTGGATCAGACGAGGGTCGTCCAGTGGCAGGCTGCGGCCGGTTTCCGCCTCGATGATGGCCTTCAGGCGCGCCTGGTCGATCTGGCCGTCAGCACCAATGGCTTCCTGCAGTTTTTCCGGTGCCATGGAGTACTGGTTGTCGGGCAGGTAGATCGCGCCGGTGGCGAAGTCGATGCCGAAGGCGATCAGCCCCGGAATGACATAGAACAGCAGGCCGACGGCGTTGAGCACGGCGACAGCTGGGTCGATGCGGCCTTCGATCTGCCCGCGGCGATCCGGGTAGAACAGCGTGCCGCACGCGGTCAGCTGGGTGAACAGGGAAACGGCCAACACGCCGCCGATGATTCGGTTACGAGTACGCATAAGGACCTCCTGGAAAAAGTGGCGCAACTATACAAGGGCTGGATGATGTTTTCTCGACATCAGACCATGCTCCGCGCTCGGGTGTTCGGTAGGCGATTGGCTTTACCCAGCCCTTACCCTCGCCTGACGATCAACTGAACGGCCCAGGCAGATAATCGCGCTGCGAATCCTTTCGTTCGGAGTGCCAACATGAACTGGTCATTGCCGTGCGCCGCGCTCGGCGCGTTCCTTTCCTTCTGCGTCGCAGCGACCACCCTTGCCGCACCGCCCGGGCCGGGTCCGGGGCCGGGCATGCAGCGTGGGCCGACAGCGCCGGGACCGCATCATCTGCCGGGGCCGCGTCACGGTCACGGTCTGCCTGCCGGGGCACGGGAAGTGTGGATCGGCAGCATGCTCTACTTCATCGCCGCCGGTACCTATTACCTGTGGAATGCCGAGCGCAACCTCTACGAACCCGTCAGCCAGCCGCCGCTGCCGGCCAGCGAGGCCACGCGATATGATGTCATCGCCTATCCGGCCAAGGGCCAGAGCGCCGAGCAGCAGAGCCGCGACCGCTACGAGTGTCATAGCTGGGCCGTGAGCCAGAGCGGTTTCGATCCGGCCGGCGCCCAAACGGCTCCGGCGGCGAGCGTTGCCGACACCTACAGGCGCGCCCTCGGTGCCTGCCTGACCGGACGCGGCTATAGCGTCAACTGATGCGCCCAGCTTCGGGCGGGCGCATCAGTTGTTGAATCGTCTGCCCGAAGCGAGCGCCCATGAATTCCCTACCGATCGACGAAGCCCTGCCGGCGTTGCGCCAGGCCCTGCAGCAGCGCGACGAAGCCGTGCTCGAAGCGCCGCCCGGCGCCGGCAAGACCACCCGCGTGCCGCTGGCGTTGCTCGGCGAAGCCTGGCTGGCCGGGCAGACCATCATCATGCTCGAACCGCGCCGGCTGGCCGCCCGCGCCGCCGCCGAGCGCCTGGCCAGCGAGCTGGGCGAGCGGGTCGGCGAAACCGTCGGCTACCGCATTCGGCTGGACAGCAGGGTCGGGCCGAATACCCGCATCGAGGTGGTCACCGAAGGCATCCTTGCGCGCCGCCTGCAGGACGACCCGGCACTGGAAGGCGTCGGGCTGGTGATCTTCGACGAATTCCACGAGCGCAGCCTGGATGCCGATCTGGCGCTGGCGCTGACGCTCAATGCGCGGCAACTGCTGCGCGACGAGCCGCTCAAACTGCTGCTGATGTCGGCGACACTGGAGGGCCAGCGCCTGTCGGCGTTGCTCGACGATGCCCCGGTGGTGCGCAGCGAGGGCCGCATGCATCCAGTCGCGCAGCGCTGGGGACGCGTCGTCCCTGCGAATGAACGTATCGAGCCGCGCGTGGTGCAGACGGTGCTGCAGGCACTGGACGAAGAGCCGGGCAGCGTGCTGGTGTTCCTGCCAGGGCAGGCCGAGATCCGTCGGGTCAACGAAGCACTGGCCGAACAGCTGGAGGGACGCGGCGACATCCTGCTCTGCCCGCTGCACGGCGAGCTGGAGCTGACCCAGCAGCGCGCGGCCATCGAGCCGGCACCGGCGGGCCTGCGCAAGGTGGTGCTGGCGACCAATATCGCCGAGACCAGCCTGACCATCGAAGGCGTGCGCGTGGTGGTGGATGCCGGACTGGCGCGGGTGCCGCGCTTCGACCCCGGCAGTGGCATGACCCGTCTGGAGACCCGGCGCATCTCCCGCGCCTCGGCGACGCAACGGGCAGGGCGAGCCGGGCGTCTGGAACCGGGTGTCTGCTATCGGTTGTGGTCCGAGGATCAGCACGCCCAGTTGGCCGCCTATGGCGAAGCGGAAATCCTCCAGGCGGATCTTGCCGGCGTCGCGCTGCAGCTGGCGCGCTGGGGTGTCGAGCCGGACGAGCTGGCCTGGCTCGATCGTCCGCCGACCGCTGCCTACGGCCAGGCGCAGGCCCTGCTGGAGCGCCTCGGTGCGCTGCAGCGCAGCGAACATGGCGGCTGGCAGCTGACCCGCCACGGCCAGGCGATGGCCGAGCTGCCGGCGCATCCGCGCCTGGCGCACATGCTGCTGCGCGGGCAGGCGTTGGGCGTGGCTGCGTTGGCTGCCGACGTGGCGGCGCTGCTGGTCGAGCGTGACATTCAATCCGGAGGGCAGCGCGGCGGCGGTGCCGATCTCGCGCTGCGCCTGCATCAGCTGCAGGATGGTCGCGGTGCTGGGGTTCAGCGCGTGCGGCAACTGGCGCGGCAATTCCGCAGCGTGCTGCGCGGTGCCGCGGCGGCGCCTGCTGCCGAGCTCGATGAGCAACACGCCCTGGCGGCGCTGCTGGCGTACGCCTATCCGGACCGGGTCGCCCGGCAGCGTCGGGAAGGTGGCGGTGGCTATCGGCTGGCCAACGGCCGCGCGGCGCAGTTCGGCGAGCCGGATGCGCTGATGAAGGAGCCCTGGCTGGTGATTGCCGAGCTGGGCAGCCATCAGGGCCAGCGCGAGGAGCGCATCTATCGCGCCGTGGCATTGGACCCGGCGCTGTTCGAGGGGGCGTTGGCCGAGCAGGTCGCCGTGCGTGACGAGCTGGATTGGGACGAGCGCGAGGGCGTGCTGCGCGCCGAGCGGCAGCGGCGGGTCGGCGAGCTGGTGCTCAGCCGCGAACCGCTGCCGACGCTGGATGAAGAGGTGCGCGGCAAGGCGCTGCTCGCTCTGGTGCGGCGCAAGGGGCTGGAACTGCTGGCCTGGACGCTGGAGCTGCGCCAGTGGCAGGCGCGTATCGGCCTGCTGCGCCAGCTCGATCTGGATGCGGGCGGCACCAGCGACTGGCCGGACGTCAGCGACGCCGCACTGCTGGCACGTCTGGATGACTGGCTGCTGCCCTACCTGGGCAAGGTCACGCGGCTGGCGCATTTCGCCCAGCTCGATCTCGCCGCGATGCTCGCCACCCTGCTGCCATGGCCGCTGCCGCAGCGCCTGGAGGAGCAGGCACCGGTGGCCATCACGGTGCCCTCCGGCTCGCGCATTCGGCTGGACTACAGCGAGCAGCCGCCGGTGCTGGCGGTGCGCCTGCAGGAGCTGTTCGGCCTGGCCGACACGCCGCGTATTGCCGCTGGCCGGCAGGTCGTCAAGCTGCACCTGCTGTCGCCGGCGCGCCGGCCGGTACAGGTCACCCAGGACCTGGCGAGTTTCTGGGCCAATACCTATGCCGAGGTGAAGAAGGACTTGAAGGGGCGCTATCCCAAGCACTACTGGCCGGACGACCCGCTGATCGCCGAGCCCACCGCTCGGGCCAAGCCGCGCGGGCAGTGAAGCTCAGTCGGAGGGCAGGCTGAGGTCCTCGCCGGCCGCGCGCAATGATTCGTAGGCCTGGTCCAGTGCCGTCACGACCGCCTCGGCGTCTTGCGCATGGCGTGAAACGATGAAGTGGATCGGCACCTGGGTCAGGCGCAGGTAGGGCAGCTCTTCCATCTGCAGCCGCTGGCGGGCCTGCTCCACGGGAATCTGATAGTCCAGCAGATAGTCGCCACGCTTGCGCCGCAGCATCTCCAGCGCGGAAAGATGATTGCTGGTGCGCAGCAGGCGCAGGTCGAGCGCCGGGTCCTCAAGCAGTGTGTTGATGTTCGGCCAGTAGCTGTAGCCGCCGATCAGAATCAGCGCCTTGCCGGCCAGATCCTCGGGAATGCGCGGCGCCGGTGTACCTGCGCGGTGGTAGAGGTTGAGGTTGATCTGGCTGAGGGTATGCCGACCTTCCAGCGTATGGGCGGCCAGCTCGGGCTTGCCCTGGGCGCCTGGCCAGAGATCGATGCTGCCGCTCTCCAAAGCGCCGTAGAGCCGAGCGCTGGGCAGCGCGCGAAAGCGCACGCCGTAGCCGGCCTGGCGGGCGACGCGGCGGGTCAGCTCGGCCAGTTCGCCACGCGCCGTGCCATAGGCATCGGTGTAGATGGCCGGAGCGAACTCGTAATAGCCGACGTTGAGGATTCGCTGCGTGCCGGGGTCAGCCATGGCCTCGGCAGGGAGGCCCAGGACGCTGACCAGGGCCAGATACAGAAATGCTTTCAATGGATCGATCGCTGCCTTGCGCTGTTCTGGCAAGGATGCGCAGACGCAGTCCGGTTGTCCATGCACCATCTTGTTGCGGTGTGAGGAATGTCCGCCTATATCGACCTATGCTCAAAGCAAGACGTGAAGAATGCGCCACGAAGGAGAACGGCATGCAGCGCAAGGTATTCGATCGCAAGGTGTTCCACCGCAAGCTGGTGGTGATCACCGGAGGTTGCGCTGGGATCGGCCGTGCGCTGGCGGTGCGCATGGCGCAGGCGGGTGCGCGGCTGGTTATCTTCGATCTGCATCAGGATGCGCTGGACGGTCTGGTGCAGCATCTGGCCGATCACCACAATACCGAGGCTTTGGGTCTGTGTTGCGACGTCAGCGATGCCGAGGCGGTGCAGCGTGCGATCGCGCTGGTGGTGGAGCGCTATGGCGGCATCGACGTGCTGATCAACAATGCCGGCATCACCCATCGCAGCCCGGTGGCGACGACCAGTCTGGCGGTTTTCCAGCGGATCATGGCGGTCAACTTCTATGGCGCGCTGCATTGCACTCAGGCCGCGCTGCCCAGCCTGATCGCCCGCGATGGGCAGGTCATCGTCCTCAGCTCGCTATCGCAATACGCCCCGGTGCCCAACCGCGCGGCTTACAACGCCAGCAAGCATGCGCTGCACGGCTTGTTCGAGACGCTGCGGGGCGAGCTGCGAGGTACCGATGTAAACGTCATGCTGGTCTGCCCGGGCTACACCGCCACCGATCTGCGCAAGAACGTACTGGTCGGCGATGGCTCCACGGCACCTTCTCCAGTGCTGGACATCGGCCGGGTCGCCTCGGCGCAGGACGTGGCCGAGGCGATCTACCAGGGTGCGTTACGCCGGCGACGGCTGCTGGTGCTGTCCAATCTGGACTGGAAGGCCCGCCTGCTGGCCCGCTGCTTTCCGCGGTTGTATCAGAACCTGTTGCTACCGCGATTGCTCGGCGGTCGCGCGTCCTGAGTGCGACTGGCTAGCCGCCGGTGCCGTAGAGCTGCTGCATCAACGCCATATCCCAATACGACGCCTCGATCTTGTGTCCGTCCAGATCGCGTATGAAACAGCCATAGTAGGGCTCGCCATATTCCGGACGTGGACCGGGTGCGCCTTCATCGACGCCCCCTGCGGCAATTGCCGCCCGATGGAAGGCGTCCACCTCCGCCTGGTTCGCGGCAAAGAAGCCGACATGGGTGCCGTTGCCCACGGATGCCGTGCCGCCGTCGAACGGTCGCTGGATCCAGAACTCCGGAAATTCGCGACCCCAGGAGACAGCGCCCGGGTGTTCGAGGATGCGCTTGCAACCAAGGGTGGCGAGGACCTGGTCATAGAACGCAACCGCTTCGTCGAAGCGATTGCTGCCCAGGGAAATGTGCGAAAGGATGCTTGGGTTCGGTTCGGCCATGACGCTGTCTCCTATGTGGCGGGAGCAAGCCTAGCAGTCGCCGGGCGCCTGGCCAGGGCGTCAGCCGAACGGCGTTCAGCCAGCGTCCGTTTCCCGCACGGTCGGCTCGGTACAGAGCATGAAGCAGCGGAACAGCATGATCGTTGGCAGCAGCTGCAGCAGGCCGACGACGCCATCCAGCAGCATTCTCGGCAACAGCGGTGGCGTCTCCTCGGCGAACAGCTGGGCGGCGATCCAGACTTCGAGTATCCAGACCGGCAACAGCACGGTCATCACGCAGCCGAGTATCAGCAGAAAATGCCCTCGGGTCATGATGAAGCTCTGCTTCAGTGCCGCCAGTGGCGACAGGCCGCGCAGTACCAGCAGGTATTCGGCGAAGGCGATCTTGACCATCACCCAGATGCCCGGCAGCACGAACAGCGAGGCGCCGAGCAGGATCAGCAGCGAGCCCAGCCCCGAAAGCACGGCCAATGCTGGCCACAATGGCAGCGCGCGGGCATAGACCGCGCCTAGAGCCGGATCATGGCCACGGCTGCGCGCGTCCAGAAAGAGGATCAGGGCGCCAACGTACAGCGGGTAGAAGATCAGGCCCACCAGCAGGTCCAGGGCAGGCGGTGCGTCGTTGGCGAGCCAGTGATCGAGCGCCACGCGCGTGAGGCTTTCCAGCAGGATCAGCGGCAGGCAGAGCCGGACGATGGTCAGGAAATGACGGGAGTAGAAGAACCAGGCGTCGCGCAGGATGGCAAGAACGTTCATTGCAGACCGAAAGTGAGGAATCGATTCGGGGCGCCACTGTAACGGATGTGCTCGAGGCGGGACATGCGCGATTTCGCCGTCCATACTGATGGCCCATTCCAGACCCAGGCTGCCGCGTGAAGAAGATTGCCCTGTTCGCCGATGTGCAGAACCTCTACTACACCGTGCGTCAGGCCCATGGCTGCCACTTCAACTATTCGGCGCTGTGGGCTGACGTCAGCCGGCGCGGCACTATCGTCGAAGCCTATGCCTACGCCATCGAGCGCGGCGATGCGCGGCAGCAGCAGTTCCAGCAGATCCTGCGCAACCTTGGTTTCACGGTGAAGCTCAAGCCCTATATCCAGCGCAGCGACGGCTCGGCCAAGGGCGACTGGGACGTGGGCATCACCATCGACGTGCTGGACGCGGCGGCCCGGGTCGACGAAGTGGTGCTGGCTTCCGGCGACGGCGATTTCGACCTGCTGCTCGAGCGGGTGCGTGCCGGTGGCGCCGAAGCGACGGCCTACGGCGTGCCGGGCCTCACAGCGCAATCGTTGATCCGAGCGGCGACCCGTTACGTGCCGATCGAGGGTGATTTGCTGTTGCGTGGCTGAAATCCGCCGCTTTGAGAGAACGGGATTATCTGCCAACGGGGCGACTCGGAGTTGCCGGTGTAGGGTGGATGATGCTCCACCCATCCACCGCAGCGGAGCCACGTCGTGGAAAATGCTGCGCAGTTTTCCACCCTACGCCTCCCACTCAGCGGCGCTGTGATCGTAGGGTGGATGACGCTTCACCCATCCACCGAAGCGACTTCAGGCTTTGCCGAGAGCGGCCAGGCGCTTGCGCACCGCCGCTTCGATGCCGGCGGCATCCAGGCCGCATTCGGCGAGCATTTCGCTGGGCTTGGCGTGTTCGACGTAGTAGTCCGGCAGGCCCAGGTGCAGGATCGGCCGCAGCACGCCTTCGGCAGCGAGGAACTCGGCCACCGCACTGCCGGCACCGCCCATGATGCTGTTCTCCTCGACCGTCACCAGCAGCTCGTGGCTGTCGGCCAGTTCGCGCAGCAGGGCTTTGTCCAGCGGTTTGACGAAGCGCATATCGACCACCGTGGCGTCCAGCGCCTCGCCGACCTGCAGCGCCTCGGGCAGCTGTACGCCGAACACCAGCAGCGCCACCTTGCTGCCCTGACGGCGCACCACGGCTCTGCCGATTTCCAGCGGTTCCAGGCCCGGCTCGATGGTGGCGTTGGGGCCGCTGCCGCGCGGGTAGCGCACCGCGGCCGGGCCTTCGAAGTGGTAGCCGGTGGTGAGCATGCGGCGCATTTCGTTCTCGTCGCTGGGCGTCATCACCAGCATGCCGGGGATGCAGCGCAGGTAGGAGAGGTCGAAGCTGCCGGCATGGGTCGGGCCGTCTTCACCGACCAGGCCTGCACGGTCGATGGCGAACAGCACGTCGAGGTTCTGCACCGCGACGTCGTGGATCAGCTGATCGTAGGCGCGCTGGAGGAAGGTGGAGTAGATCGCCACCACCGGCTTCAGCCCTTCGCAGGCCATGCCGGCAGCCAGGGTGACCGCGTGCTGCTCGGCGATGGCGACGTCGAAGTAGCGCTGCGGGTAGCGCTCGCTGAAGGCCACCAGGTCGGAGCCTTCCTTCATCGCCGGGGTGATGCCGGTCAGGCGTGGATCGGTGGCGGCCATGTCGCACAGCCACTGGCCGAACACATTCGAGTACTTCGGCCCCGAGGGCTTCTTCGGCGCTGGCGGCGCACCGACCGGCTCCAGCTTGCTGATCGCATGCCAGGTGATCGGGTCGGCCTCGGCGGGGGCGAAGCCCTTGCCCTTCTTCGTCACCACATGGAGGAACTGCGGGCCGTCGAGGTCGCGCATGTTGCGCAGCGTGGCGATCAGCGTCGGCAGGTCGTGGCCGTCGATGGGGCCGATGTAGTTCCAGCCCAGTTCCTCGAACAGGGTGCCGGGCACCAGCATGCCCTTGGCATATTCCTCGGTGCGGCGGGCGATTTCCCAGGCGCCGGGCAGGCGCGAGAGGATCTTCTTGCTGCCTTCGCGCATGCTCGAATAGGTGCGGCTGGAGAGGATCTTGGCCAGGTAGTTGGACAGCCCGCCGACGTTGCGCGAGATCGACATGTCGTTGTCGTTGAGCACCACCAGCATGTTGGCGCCGACTTCCGGGGCGTGGTTGAGCGCTTCGAAGGCCATGCCGGCGGTCAGCGCGCCGTCACCGATCACTGCGATGGACTTGCGCTGCTCGCCTTTCAGACGGGCGGCGACCGCCATGCCCAGGGCGGCGCTGATCGAGGTACTGGAATGACCGACACCGAAGGTGTCGTATTCGCTCTCCGAACGGCGTGGGAAGGCGGCCAGGCCTTCCTTCTGGCGCAGCGTGCCCATGCGCTCGCGGCGGCCGGTGAGGATCTTGTGCGGATAGGCCTGGTGGCCCACGTCCCACACCAGCCGGTCGTCCGGCGTGTCGTAGACGTAGTGCAGGGCGATGGTCAGTTCGATCACGCCGAGACCGGCGCCGAAGTGCCCGCCGGTGCGGCCGACGCTGTACAGCAGCTCCTGGCGCAGTTCGTTGGCAAGCTCTTCGAGTTCCGCTTCGCCCAGTCGACGCAGCTGTTCGGGAGTCGCCGCTCGGTCAAGAACGGGCGTCGCGGGGCGAACCCGAGGGATCTCGTGAAAAGTCTTGGGCATCAGGCGGATCGTTGTTGTTGAAAAAAGAGCGGCAGTTTACCCGATGGGCCCTTCGATAAGAACGGCCCCGGGTCCGCTAGGGGGTTTGACTGCGTTCGACGCGAAAACGCTCAGTTGCGTCGTTCGACGATATAGCGCGCCAGCTCGCGCAGCGGCTCGGCAGCAATATCGAACGGCCGCAGCGCGTGCAGGGCCTGGTCACGCAGCTCCAGCGCATAGGCCTTGGCCGCGTCCATGCCGAGCAGCGCCGGGTAGGTCGGCTTGTCCCGGGCGATGTCGGCGCCCTGGTGCTTGCCAAGCGTGGCGGTGTCGCTTTCCACGTCGAGGATGTCGTCCTGGACCTGGAAGGCCAGGCCGATGGCGCGTGCATACTGGCTCAGCGAGGCGAGGTTGTCGGCGTCGGCATGGCCGCTGGCGAGGGCGCCGAGCTGCACGCTGGCTTCGATCAGCGCGCCGGTCTTGTGCCGGTGCATCAGCTCCAGGGCATCGCGATCGAGCTTGAGGCCTACCGAGCCGAGGTCGATGGCCTGGCCGCCGACCATCCCCGCTGGCCCGGCGGCGCGGGCCAGCACGGCGAACATGCGCAGGCGCAGGGCGGCATCCTGCGGGTTGTGGCGCTCCTGGGCCATGGCCTCGAAGGCCAGGCTCTGCAGGCCGTCGCCGGCAAGGATGGCGCAGGCCTCGTCGAAAGCCTTGTGGGTAGTGGGCTGGCCGCGACGCAGGTCGTCGTCGTCCATGGCCGGCAGATCGTCGTGCACCAGCGAATAGGCGTGGATCAGCTCGACCGCGCAGGCGGCGCCGTCGGCGCTGGCCTTGTCACCGTTCAGTGCTTCGCAGGCGGCGTAGACCAGCAGCGGGCGGACGCGCTTGCCACCGTTCATCACGCTGTAGCGCATGGCCTGGTAGAGCCGCTCGAGTTGCGGCAGCGGCGGGACGAAGAGGGTTTCGAGGCAGCCGTCGACGCGCTGCTGACAGCCTTTCTGGTAGTCGCCGATCATCATGCTTCGGGGTCCGACTCGAAGGGGGCTTCCTGCAGGCTGCCGTCGCGTTCCAGCAGGATCTGCACCTTCTGCTCGGCCTGGCTCAGCGCCGCCTGGCAGTCGCGGGTCAGGCCGATGCCCTGTTCGAAGCAGGTCAGCGAGTCTTCCAGCGACAGCTCGCCGCTCTCCAGGCGCTCCACCAGCTGTTGCAGCTCGGCAAGGGATTGTTCGAAATCGAGTGCAGCTTTCTTGCGGGCCATGGCGGGAACCTGTCGTCGGCGGCGAGTCGGAAACGGGCGCGACATTAGCAAAGAAACGCCCGCGGCAGCCACAAGGTTTGCCCGCGTGATGTGTATCAACCTGCGTAGGCCGGCGGGGTGCCCGTCAACCCGCGCTGCCGCTCAGTGGTCCTGTTCGCGCAGTCGCCTTTCCCGTTCGGCGAGCGGCAGCTTCGGACAGCTGTCGCAGAGTTCGCCATCGGCGCGGCGAAAGTGCTGGCAGCACGCCTTGCGCTGCAGGCCCAGGCGCGTACCGCCTTCGGCCAGCGGTACCGCGAGCAGGCCGCTGGCGCCGGACATGGCGCAAGCCGCCAGCCAGACGTCAGCCGCCCGGCACAATTGCAGGTTGCCGCAACCGTCGAGGCGCTGGCTATGCAGCAGTGCGGCCATGACGCAGTCGGCCGCCAGCCGCTGCGCCAGCTTGGGGTGCAGCCCGAGCAGCGGCCCGCTGACGGCCTGGGCCTGTTCACAGAAGCCACGGATCTGGGCGCCGGCATGGCGCAGCAGGCGCTGGGGCTCGCCCTGCAGTGGCTGGTGATCGGGCAGGCAGAACCCGGCGACGAAGCCCTGTTCGACGCCCTGCGCCAGTCCGTCCAGGCACGGGGCCTGGCCGGCCAGGCGCACCGCGAGCACCTGCAGGTAGATGGGCTGCCAGACCAGCAGCGTCCAGCAGCGCGCCGCCCAGTAGTGGCGGCCCGCTTCCGGACAGGCCTCCCGCCAGTGCGCCAGCAGCCTGGCCACAGACTGCGGATGCTCCAGCGTCAGCTCGTCGGCGCGGGGTGCGCCGACCCGGCCATCGAGGCCCGGCAGCACGCGACGCAGGCGCAGCAGCAGGCTGCCCAGCGCATCCGTGGGCTGCCAGCGCGCTTCAGCGCTCCGGTGCATAGCGCGCCACGGGGTTCTTCAGGGTGCCCGCGAATTTCAGCGCACCGGCCGGATCGGCGAGGTCGAGCATCTGCCGGTTGTTGCCCAGCTGCAGGCGGTTCAGGCAGGAGCGGGCGAATTCCTCGGCGAACAGGTCGTAACGGGCGAACTTGTCGCGCAGCTGCGGCTGGCTGGCCTGATAGTCGGCGATGCAGTCGGCGACCTGCTGCCAGAAGCGCTGCTCCGGCAGGCCGCCCTGTTCGTCGAGAATCTGCGCCAGGTAGCGGAAGAAGCCGTCGAACACGTCGGTGAAGATCGACAGCACCTTGAGCTCGTCCGGCACCGAGACGGCGAGACGGCCGACCGCCTCGGGAATCTTCGCCTCGGCATCGAGGATCACCGCTTCCTCACCGATGTCCTTCATCAGCACGCGGACCGGCACATGGTCTTCCAGCACCAGGATCAGGTTTTCGCCATGGGGCATGAAGACCAGGTCATGGGCATAGAAGCAGTGCAGCAGCGGCTTCAGGTAGGCATTGAGGTACTGCCGCAGCCAGCGGTCGGCGGTGAGTCCCGAGGCGCTGATCAGCGTCGGCAGCAGGGCGCGCTCGTCGCCGTCGCTGTGCAGCAGCGCGGCCATGGTCATCAGCCGCTGGCCGGGTTCGATGTGGCCCAGCGGGCTCTCGCGCCAGAGCGCCGAGAGCATCTTGCGGTAGGGGCTGCTGGCCGGCAGCGCCTGCTCGTAGTAAGGGTTGCGATAGCCGATCGCCGCCACCTCGCGCAGCAGCTGGAAGCCGCAGTCGCGCAGCAGCGGGTCACGCGCCACGCGGCCGGCGAGGTAGGCGTTGATCGCCGGGGTCGCCTGCATGTAATAGGGCGACAGCCCGCGCATGAAGCCCATGTTGAGGATCGACAGGGCGGTCTTCACGTAGCGCCGCTGCGGCTCGCTCTGGTTGAAGAAGGTGCGGATCGACTGCTGCGCCAGGTAACGGTCGTTGCTCAGGCCGAGATAGACGATATGCCGGTTGGCGATCTCCGCGGCGAAACCGATGGCCAGGATGTTGTGCCACTGCCAGGGATGCGCCGGCATCAGCAGATAGTCGTCCGGGTCGAGCTGCAGCGCCTGCAGCTGGTTGTGGAACACGCCGAGCTGGCCACCCAGTTCCTCGCGCAGCAGGGTCGCCTGGTCGAGCCCGTCGATGGCGCTGTAGCTGGCGCGGCTGCGGTGCACGGCGAGCCAGACCAGACGCACCGGGCTGGCGGCTTCCGGCGCGTAGGCGCGGTAATCCTGGGCGTCGAACCCCATCCGCCCGTTGTTGGCGACGAACCCCGGATGACCTTCGCGCATGCCGGTCTCGATCTGCTGGAAGTCCGACAGGGCCAGCTGGGCCGCGCTCAGCGGGCTGTTGGCGAGCTTGTAGGCGCTGCCGAACAGGGTGCTGCTGATCTCGTCCAGGTACAGCGGCAGGTTGGCTTCTGAAAGGCCGAGGACCTCGCTGAACTCGATGATGAACGCCAGGGCATCCAGCGGCTGTGGTGCCCCGTCACTGAGCTTTTCGATGGAGTCGGTGACGATCGACCAGTGATCCAGCGCCAGCCGCCGCGCCCTGAAACGGTACTCGGTCGAGCTGTCCGGCACGGCGACGCGGTAGTGGCTGTCGCCCAGCGGCTCGGGGCTGAGCAGCTTCTCGTGGCTGAACTCGGCCAGCGCCTTTTTCAGCAGCAGGCGATTGGCGCGGGCCCAGCGTTCGGCCTGCAGATGGTCGGTGGCCAGGTCGCTGCTAGCGGTCGGCAGGCGTACGAGCTGATTCATTGCGGGTTCTCCTGAAGGGTGGCGAGGAACTGCGCACGGGTGCAGAACGCCAGGCAGGCGTCCTTCTCCGGCAAGTGCAGCAGGCACTGGTAGACGAAGCCGACGCGCTGGTTCAACGCATGCACCTTGGCGTTGCGGGCGTCGGGCTCGACGACGATGCGGCGGGCGAAAGGGTCGGCGAACTGATAGGCGAGGATGCTGCGCATCACCTCCAGGCTGAAGCCGTGCACCGGGCGCTCGCAGGGGGCGAGCAGCAGGTGCATGCCGCGGTCGCCGGGGCGCACCTGATAGTGGTCGGCGAGGCGGTCGTGGGCCGGGTGGTAGCCCTCGAACAGGAAGGCCGGCTCGCCGTTCCACAGGCCGAGGGCGATGTCGCGGTGACTGCTGCGCTGGATCTCGTCAACGTAGTCGGCCAGCTGCGTCAGGCTCATGTGGCCCATGCCCCAGAAGCGCGCGTAGTCGCGGCGCAGCCAGTCCTGCAGCAGCGGCAGGTGCTCGGCTTGCAGGGTTTCGAAGTGCATCGCGCCGAGGGTGCAGTAGCGGACGAAGCGCGGACCGTCCGCGCGGGAAAGAGCGGTGTTCATGGTTTGGCTCCACAGAGAGGCGCCCCGGCCGGTGCCGAAACCAGCAGCCAGCGCAGGGTGCATGCGGTGAGAACGAGGCCCAGCGCCGAGAGCAGGAACGGCGCGGCGAGGCCGGCATCACGTACCACCACGCCGGCCAGCCAGGAGGCGGTGAGTACGCCGAGGTTCTGGAAGATGTTGATCAGGCTGTAGTCGCGGCCGTAGTGCTCCGGCCGGCTGAGGGCGAACAGTCGCGCATCCAGCGCCACGGTGAGCTGGTACAGCGCCCAGCCGAACAGCACGCGCCCGGCCAGCACCAGCGGCATCTGCTCGACGCCCTGCAACGCCAGCCCGGCGGCGCCGAGCAGCAGCCAGGCGGTCAGTCGTTGACCGGCGTGGTAGTGCAGGGCGAGGGCGAGCAGCGCCAGCATGCCGGGAATGGCATAGACCAGGCCGGTGATCCAGCTGGCCTGTGGTCCGCCGAGCTGTTCCCAGTACAGCGTGAAGAACGGCCGCGCCAGGTAGACGCAGAAGTAGAAGGCCAGCATCAGCAGGCACAGGCGGATGATCGCCAGGTGTTCCTGCGCAGCCCGTGGCGGCGTGCTCGCATCGACCCGTGCCGGCTGCGGCGCATGGCGCAACAGCAGCAGGCTGACGGCCATCTGCACGAAGTCCATCAGCCCCATCAGCACGAACATCCGCGCCGGACTGAGGTAGTGCAGCACGCCGCCGCCCAGCGTCGCGCCAGCGATTGCGCCCAGGTGCACCACCACCGAAAGCAGGCCGATGGTGCGTACCTGCTGGTCGGTGCCTACCAGGCCCATGACGTAGGGATACATCAGCAGGTAGCTGGCCTTGAAGGCGATCATCGCCAGCGACACCGGCCAGAACAGCCACTGCCGGTCGATGGCCGCGCAGGCCAGTGCCAGCACGCCGGCTACCAGTTGACCGAGGATCAGCAGCCGCAGCGGGTGGGCATGGCGTGCCAGGCGCACCCACACGGGCAGTGCGAGCATCGCCACCAGGCACACCGCGGCCAGGTACAGCCCGACCTGCTCGCTGCGCAACTCGCCGAAACGCTCGGCGAAATATTGCGGGTAGAACGGCATCAGCAGGCTGTCGCCGAGCACGGCCAGCAGCGTCATGCCGATCAGTGCGCGTCGCAGCGTCATCGCGCCGCCACCGCGCCCTGAGGCGTAAGCGGCTGCGGCAGGCTGAACTGCTGGAAGGCGATCTTCGTCTCCACCGCGTAGTGCTCGCGCCCGCAGATCTCGCGCAGGATGCAGGCGTTGCGGTAGCAGCCCATGCCGAGATCCGGTGTCACCAGGCCGTGATCGGCAAGCCCGGCGTTCTGCACGAAGACCTCGCCGCCGTTGCGGTCGATGCTGTAGTTGCGCGCCACGGCGAAGCGCTCCGGCGCCTGCCAGGCGATACGTTCGGCGATCGGCTGGATGAAGCGCGGCAGGCGGTACTGATACCCGCTGGCCATCACCAGCGCCTCGCAGCGGTGCCGGTAGCTCTGCTGCAGTTCGTGCTGGAAGAACTCCAGCTCCAGCGTGCCATCGCCCAAGCGCTGGCAGCGGCGCAGTTCGGCGTTGGTCAGCAGCTGGGTCGGCACCTCGCCCTTGAGGCTCTGGTTGTACAGCTCGTCGTAGATGGCATTGATCAGCGTGGCGTTGATGCCCTTGTACAGGCCCTTCTGGCTGTCGATGAGCTTTTCCCGGGTGCTGCGCGGCAGGCTGTGGAAGTAGTCGATGTACTCCGGGCTGGTCATTTCCAGCGTCAGCTTGGTGTATTCCAGCGGGAAGAAGCGCGGCGCGCGGGTGATCCAGTTCAGCTGATAGTCGTGGCGGTCGATTTCCTGCAGCAGGTCATAGTAGATCTCCGCCGCGCTCTGACCGCTGCCGACCACGGTGATCGAGCGCTTGCCCTGCAGGCGTGGCTTGTCCTGCAGGTAGTTGCCGCTGTGGCTGACGTGCTCGGCCACGCCTTCGCAGCAGCTCGGCAGATAGGGCGTGGTGCCGGTGCCGAGTACCAGGCGGCGGGTGAGGAGCTCGAAGCCCTCCCCGCTGCGGGTGTGTACGCCGCGCACCCGATAGCAACGGCGCTCGTCGAAGTAGTCGACGTGCTGTACGGAATGCCCGAAGCGCAGGCTGTCGAGCTGCTCGACCACCCACTGGCAGTACTGGTTGTACTCGCGGCGCATCAGGAAGAAGTCTTCCTTGATGTAGAAGGCGTACAGCCGCCCGACCTGCTTGGCGTAGTTGAGAAAGCTGAAGCGGCTGGTGGGGTCGGCCAGGGTCACCAGGTCGGCCATAAACGGCGTCTGCAGAGTGGCGCTGTCGAGCATCATGCCGGGATGCCAGTTGAAACCCTCGGCGCGGTCAAGGAACAGACAGTCGAGCCCGTCGATGGGCTCGGCCAGGCAGGCCAGACCGAGGTTGAACGGGCCGATGCCGATACCGATGAAGTCATACATCTTGTTCATGTGCGATCTCCTTACTGGTTGGCGCTGCTGGGTAGGTCATCGAGCAGGCGGGTGCCGTGGCCACGAATCAGCTCGACGATGGCGCGCAGGTCGTCCAGCGTGGTTTCCGGGTTGAGCAGGGTGAACTTGAGGTACTGCCGACCCTCGACCACGGTGGCGGCAATGACCGCTGCGCCGGAGCGGAAGATCGCCTTGCGGATCTCGCGATTGATCTCGTCCAGGCGCTCGTCCGCCACGCCGGCGGCGACGAAACGGAACACCAGGGTGCTCAGGCGCGGGGTGAAGACCTCGAACGCCGGGTCGTCGGCAAGCAGGCGATAGGTATCGGCGGCGCGGTCGATGACCTCCTCGAACATCGCACCGATATGCTCGGCACCAAGGATGCGCAGGGTCAGCCAGAGCTTCAGCGCGTCGAAGCGGCGGGTGGTCTGGATGCTCTTGTTGACCAGGTTCGGCGTGCCCTCGCGGGTCTGGCTGCGCGGGTTGAGGTAGTCGGCGTGGTGGGTTATGTAGCTCAGGTGCTGACGCTGGCGAACGAAGAAGCCGCTGCAGCTGACCGGCTGGAAGAACGACTTGTGGTAGTCCACGGTGACCGAGTCGGCGTGCTCGATGCCGGCTAGCCAGTGGCGGTAGCGCGGCGCGACCAGCAGGCCGCCGCCATAGGCCGCATCGACGTGCAACCAGACGCCGTAGTGCTGGCACAGCGCGGCGATCTCCGGCAGCGGGTCGATGCTGCCGAAGTCGGTGGTGCCGGCGGTGGCGACCACGGCCATGGGCAGCTCGCCCAGGCGCTGACAGTCCGCCAGCGCCTGGGCCAGCGCCGGCACGCTCATGCATTGGGCACTGTCGGTTTCGATGCTGCGCACGGCGTCGTAGCCCAGCCCCAGCAGCGCGGCGGATTTCTGCACGCTGAAGTGGCTGGCGCGGGAGGCGAAGATGCGCAGTCGGCGCGCGTCCGGCGGCAGCCCGTGCTGGAGGTTGCCGCCGTGGCCGGGCAAGCGGTTGCAGACGTGCTCACGAGCCAGCAGCAGGCCCATCAGGTTGGACTGGGTGCCGCCGCTGGTGAAGACGCCGTCGGCCTGAGTGCCGAGGCCGATGCGCGCGCAGGTCCAGTCGATCAGGCGCTGTTCGATCAGCGTCCCGCCGGCGCTCTGGTCCCAGGTGTCCAGCGAGGAATTGAGCGACGACACCAGCACTTCAGCGAGCAGCGCCGGCAGCACCACCGGGCAGTTGAGGTGGGCGACGTAGCGCGGATGGTGGAAATACACCGCGTCGCGCAGATAGAGCTGATCCAGCTCGCGCAGCGCGGCACCAGCGTCGCCCAGCGGGCGCTCCAGATCGACGCGCTCGAAATCGGCGGCCAGTTCCTGCGGAAGGATGCCGCTGAACGGCTGCTGCTGGCGCTGCAGACACTGCTGCACCAGGTTCAGACCCTGCTGCAGGAGCCGACGATAGTCATCATGATTGCTGCGGGTGAAGAGCCCGTTGCTGGTGGGGCCGGGGGCGAAAGGCACTACGGTACTGGACGGGATCATGCACATTCCTCGGGCCGAGCGCGGCCGCGACCCGGAGCGGGCCGTTTTCGCGGCTTCGGTGGTTTCTTGTCTGGCGGCTGGACCGCACGAAAGCATCTGCGAGGATGCCGGTTAATCGAGAATTACTCTCAATTGCGCAAGGGCACAGGCAAGACGAATCAGCGCGGAAAAACCATTACGGGGTCGAAGAAAAAATTACGGCCGCTCCAGTCGCTGGCGCGCCTTGGCCAGCTGAGCGATCACGGTGTTCACCGAAATGCCCAGGCGCTCGGCGATCTCCGCCTGGCTGAGTCCTTCCAGCCGGGCCAGTTCGAATACCTCACGGCAGCGCGGTGGCAGATCGTCGAGCTGGCGCAGCACGCGTAGAAGCGCACACTGGTGTTCCACCAGTCCGCAGGGATCGGCCTGCACGGCCTCGATCAATTCCAGCGGTGCCTCGTCGCTGGCCCCGACAAGCGCACGATGGCGCAGGGCATCACGCAAGAGGTTGGTGGCGATGCGAAAGAGATAGGCCTTGGGGTTATCCAGGTGCTGCGCCGGCATGACCTGCGCCAGTTTCAGCCAGGCGTCGTGGGCCAGGTCCTCGGCCAGTGCTCGACAGCCGCCGAGGCGGGTCAGATGGGCGACCAGTTGCTGGCGATGGTGGATGTAGCACTGCAGGCAGGCTTCGGGAATCTTGTTGTTGTCGCGCATGGGAGCGTGCCGCCGGAGGGGGCAACGAACCTAGCTCAACTGAGAATTAATCGCAATTGAAGGCGGTTTGCCGGTATGCCCGCGCAGATGCAGATCAGGCGTCCAGTGGCAGCTGCAGGTTGATCGGGCCGCCGTTCTGCTGCAACCGGCACTGCGCCGCCGGCTGTGGCCGAGCGTAATAGAAACCCTGCAGGCTGGGGCAGCCGTTGAGGCGCAGGAACGCCGCCTGACGCTCGTTCTCTACCCCTTCGGCGACCACGTGCAGGCCGAGGTGGCTGGCCATGGTAAGGATGCCCCGCACCAGCGCGACGGACTCTTCACTGTCGGGCAGGCCGCTGACGAATTCGCGGTCGATCTTGATGCCGTCGAAGCGGAAGCGCTGCAGATAGGTCAGCGAGGCATAGCCGGTGCCGAAATCGTCGAGCAGCAGCGGCAGCCCGGCGGCCTTCAGGCGGGTAAGCGTCTGCTGCACGTGCTCGTCCGCTTCGAGCAGCGCGCTTTCGGTGATCTCCAGCTCGAGCATGCTGGTCGAGGCGCCTTCCTCTTCGAGTATCGCCAGCAGACTGCCGGCCAGGTCGGCCTGCCTGAAATCCAGTGGCGAAAGGTTGACCGCGATGCGCAGCGAGTAGCCCTGTGCATGCCAGCGGCAGGCCTGGCGGCAGGCTTCGCGGAACACCCAGCGCGTCGCCTCGATGATCATGCCGCTGTCTTCCAGCACCGGGATGAACTCTCCGGGCGGTACCAAGCCGCGCTCCGGCGAATTCCAGCGCAGCAGGGCTTCCATGACTTCGGGCTCGCCCTGGGCATTGACCTGGGCCTGGTAATGCAGCACGAACTCGTCCCGGTCCAGCGCCCGGCGCAGGGCCTGCTCGAGGGCGCGGCGTCCGGCGGCGGCATCGCTGAGCGCGTCGTTGTAGAACACCGTGCAGTTGCGGCCGGCATCCTTGGCCGCATACAGCGCCAGGTCCACCTGCTTGAGCAGGTCGCTGGCGCTGTGCCGGCCGTCGCTGATGGCAACGCCGATGCTTGGGCTGACGTAGCACTCGTACTGGCCGATGCGCACCGGCGGCCGGAAGCCTTCGATGATGCACTGGGCCAGCTGCTCGGCGCGGATGTGGTTGCTGCCGTCGAGCAGCAGCATGAATTCGTCGCCACCGCTACGCGATAGCAGCGCATGCTCGGGCATCAGCCGGCCCAGGCGGTCGCCGATCTGCACCAGCAGCTTGTCGCCGATCTCGTGACCGAGGCTGTCATTGATGCGCTTGAAGTGGTCCAGGTCGAGGTAAAGCAGCGTCAGCGGCAGGCGCGCCGCGAGCAACTGTTCGAGGCGCTGCACCAGGTAGTTGCGATTGGCCAGCTGCGTCAGCGGATCGAAGTGGGCGAGAAAGCGCAGACGCTGTTCGGCGCGCAGGCGGTCGCTGATGTCGCGCAGCAGCACGAGGAAATGGCGAACACCGTAGCGCTGGAATGGCGTGCAGCTGATCTCCAGCGGCACCTCCCGATCATGACGGCGACCGGTCAGCTCCAGCGGCGTGTTCGCCGGGGTGCTCAGCAGGCGGGTGGTGGCATCGCTTTCCAGCAGGCGATCACCCGGCAGGTTGCCCAGCAGCTCCGCCGGGGTACAGCCGAACAGCGCTGCCGCCGCAGGGTTGGCCTGCAGCACGCGCAGCTCGCGGTCTACCACCAGCATGCCGATCGGCGCGGTGTCGACCAGGTCGCGGAACAGCTGCTCGCTCTCGCTGAGCGCCAGCTGGCGCTCGTGCAGCTGGTTCATCATCTGATTGATGGTTCTGGCCAGCCGGCCGATCTCGTCGCGGCCGCCGACCGACAGGTTCTGCGGTTGCTGATCGATGGCGAATTGACGTGCGGCCTGGTCGATGCGGGCCAGGCGGCGCGTCAGCAGACGGCCATAGAGGCGGTTGAGGATCAAGCCGAGCAGCAGCAACAGGGTCAGCGTCTGCGCCAGGTAGAACCAGGCCTCGCGCTTGGTCTGCGCCAGCATCGGCGCGAAGTCGTACTCCACCAGCAGCGCTTCGCGAAGCGGCGTACCGTCCTGGGCGACACGGTCCAGCGGGTAGATCGCCAGCTGCCTGGAACCTTCGCCGAACCAACCCGCGCGGCCGCCGTTCACCTGTTTGGCGAGTTCGCCAGCATCGATCAGCGTCAGGCGCTCGGGTGACAGGCCCAGCTGGGTCGTGGCGATCACCTGTAGCCCGCGGTCGATCACCATCGCCCAGAGCACACCTTCCAGGCTGGCCAGATCGGCCAGCTCGGTTTCCAGCTCGGCGTTGCGGCCGAGGCGGCGATGATCGCTCAGGCTGCTCTGCAACAGGGCAAGATGCTGCGAGGTGTGATTGCGCCAGCCGGCGAGATTTTCCTCGATACGGGTCGGCAGGTGCCAGGCAGTCAGCATGACCGTGAACAGCAGACCGAAGATGCCCAGCAGCAGGGGCAGCGATCGGCGAAGCGACAACCTTGTCAGCATTTTCGACCCTCGCAGCGAGCGATCAGATTGATCGGGTTCGAACCGTTGAGCAGCCGGCGTTCGCGCAGATACTGGCTGAGCTGCCCGATGCTCTGCTGCAACTGGCCCTCGTCGAACCACTCACGGTTGACGGCGCGATCACCCATCAACAAGCCGTCTAGGGTGACCTGCAGTGCCATCGGCGTCAGGCCCAGGCGCGCATGCAGGCGCGGATCGGTTTCACCTCGATTGTCCTGCCATGTGCGCAGTGCATCGAACCAGAGCGCTCTGAGTTTCTGCCGCTGCTCGGTGTTGACCCGCTGCCGGTCGACCACCAGTACGTCGACGATTTCGCCGGGCAGCTGGCGGCTGTCGAAGATGCGCCGGGCGCCCTTGCTTTCCAGCGCCGGAGCCTCCGAAGCAAAGGTGATGACAGCGTCGACATCGCCAGCGGCGAAGGCGGCAGCCTGCTCATGCACCGGCAGGCTGACCACCTGCAGATCGTCGATCCGCAGCCCGGCCTGATCCAGCACGCGGGAAAGGAAGTAGGCGCCCAGCGCAGTGTTCTCGACGCCGATGCGATGGCCGGCGAGGTCCTTCAGGTCGGTCAGCGGCGCGCGGGCGAACAGCGCATCGGCGCCAGCTGAAACGTTGGTGACCAGAATGATCTCAAGATTGAGCTCCGCTGCGCTGTCCTGCAGCAGCAGCGTTTCATCGAGGGTGAGCATGGCGGCATCCAGCATGCCGTTGCGAAAACCGCGCAGTACGCCGGTGGTGGTCGGGTACTCGACCAGCCGGACGCCGCTGGGGGCTGTCCAGCCGAGGTCGTCCGCGAGGTAGATCGGCGCATAGCCAAGCCAGCGATTGCTGCCGATGCGAATGGCTTCCGAATCGGGCTGGCAGCCAAGCAAGGCGATCAACAGCAGCAGGACGGTAGTGCAGCGGAACATACGATTTCTCCGCGATATCTGTTGGCCACCATAGCGGAACCGTACGGTCACGGGAATCCCTGCTAAAGCAGGGGACATTGACTGGATGCATCGGCGGGTGCGCTGAATCGCTTCAGCGATGGTCGATCGACACCAACCGCACGGCACGGTGCTCAGTTGCGGCAGGTTGCACGGGCATAGTCGGTGATCAGCCTGGGCAGGTTTTCCAGGGCCTCGGTGCTCTGCGCAGCGCCAATCTGCAGCGCCTCCTTGGGCATGCCGAAGACCACGCAGCTGGCTTCGTCCTGCGCCACGGTACGGGCACCGGCCTCGCGCATGTTCAGCAGGCCCCGTGCGCCATCGTCGCCCATGCCGGTCATGATGATGCCCAGCGCGTTGTGCCCGGCATGCCGCGCCACCGAGCGGAACAGCACATCCACCGAGGGTTTGTGGCGGTTGACCGGCGGCCCGTCGAGCACTTCGACGAAGTACTGCGCACCGCTGCGCTTGAGCTGCATGTGCCGCCCGCCGGGCGCGACCAGCGCCAGTCCGGCGCGCACCCGATCCATATGGCGCGCCTCTCGCACTTCGATCTGGCACAGGTTGTTCAGTCGCTGGGCGAAGGCTGCGGTGAATTTCTCCGGCATGTGCTGGACGATGACGATGCCCGGGCTGTCCGCCGGCAACTGGCGCAGCACCAGCTCCAGTGCCTGGGTGCCGCCGGTCGAGGTGCCAAGCGCGATGACACGATCGGTGGTGGTCAGCCCCGCCGCCGGCGATGGCTCCCGGGACGGGCTGCTGGGTTTCGGTTGCGCACGCACGGCGGCGCGCGGCCGGCTGCGGGCTGCCTGTTCGATCTGCCGGATCAGCTCGCTGGAGAGGTGCTGCAGGCTTTCCTTGAGGCCCAGTCGGGCCTTGGTGAACACACCGACCGCTCCGGCTGCCAGCGCTTCTAGGGTGATCGCCGCACCGGCCTCGGTGAGGGTCGAGCAGATGATCGCCGGTGTCGGTCGTTCAGCCATGATCTTGCGCAGAAAGGTGATGCCGTCCATGCGTGGCATCTCCACGTCCAGCACCAGCACGTCCGGCCAGTCGCGCTGCATCTTTTCCAGGGCGAACAGCGGGTCGGCGGCCTGACCGATGACCTGGATGCCCGGGTGGCTGTCCAGGCAGGCGGTCAGTACCTGGCGCACCAGCGCGGAGTCGTCGACGATGAAGACCTTGATCATGTGTGGCTACCTGGCTGGTTCATAGACGCTCGAACACCGAAGGCGCCACACCGCGCAACGGCAAACCGAAACCGTGCACGCTCTCGGCGTGGCCAATCAGCAGCAGACCGCCCGGGCGCAGGTGCTGCAGCAGGCGTGCGGTGATGGCGCGCTTGTCGTCGGCGCCGAAGTAGATCAGCACGTTGCGCAGCATGATCAGGTCCATCGGTTCCAGATCCTGCGGCAGCGGACGCATGAGGTTGATCTCGCGAAAGCTGACCCGCTCGCGCAGCGCCTGGCTGATACGAAAGTTGCCATCCTGAGCGCCGACGCCACGCAGGCAGTGGCGCTTGAGCCAGCCGGCTGGGAAGGCGTCGGTATCGGTCATCGGATAGACCGCCTCGCGAGCCTTGTGCAGCACGCTCTGGCTCAGGTCGCTGGCGAGGATCGACCAGTCGGAGCGGGCGTGCTCGGCCAGTACCATCGCCAGGCTGTAGGGCTCTTCGCCGCTTGAGCAGGCGGCGCTCCAGCAGCGCAGCGGCCCGCGGCGGCCTGCCAGCCACTGGGCGAGAAAGCGGAAGTGCTGCGGCTCGCGGAAGAAGTAGGTTTCGTTGGTGGTCAGCAGGTCGACCACCAGCCGCCGCTCGACCTGCTGCTCCGGCGCGCGCAGCAGATCCAGATACTGCGCATAGTCGCGCAGGCCCAGCGCCCTGAGCCGGCGCATCAGCCGGCCGGCCACCAGCGGTCGCTTGCCTTCGCTCATGCGAATCCCGGAGGCCTCGGCCATCAGCTTCTGCAGATAGCGGAACTCCCGATCGCCCAGCGTTGGCAGGTGGGTCGTCGTCACTTCAGCCTGCCAGCGCCATGACGCGATTGAGCTGCAGGATGTCGTCCAGCGAGAGCACCCGGCGCACGTCGAGGATGATGGTGAAGCCCTGTTCGTTGCGCGCCATGCCGGCGATGAAGTCGGTGCGGATGCCGGTGCCGAAGGGCGGTGCCGGCTCGACCTCATGCCCTTCGATGTCCAGCACCGCATCCACTGCATCGACCACCAGGCCGATGCGCTGCTGTACCTCGTTGAGCTCCAGCTCGATGATCACGATGCAGGTGCGCTTGCTCGCGGCGGTGCGCTCCATGCCGAAGCGCGCCGCCAGGTCCAGCACGGGCACCACGTTGCCGCGCAGGTTGATTACCCCATGGATGCACGCGGGCATCATCGGCACGCTGGTGATCTGGCCGTACTCGATGATTTCCCGGACCAGCTCGATCGGCAGGGCATAGCGCGCCTGGCGAACCCGGAACGAGAGGTGCTGGATGCTGTGCTCGGTGTTGGCGATCTGGTTCATGCGCGCACCCTCAGCTGAAGCTGACGAACTGGCTGTCGTCCACCGACGTCCGCGCCCGCTGCTCGCCGCGTGGGCTCGTGGCCGCCGGGCGTGGGCTGGCGAACGGCACCGGACGCCGCAGCGGCTGCGAGGCGGTGTTGGTGGCGTCGAAGCGGAAGAAGCTGATCAGCTCGAGCAGCTGCCCGGCCTGGGCGTTCATTTCCTCGGAGGTGGCGGCCAGCTCCTCGGAAGCCGAGGCGTTCTGCTGGGTGATCTGGTTCATCTGGCCCATGGCGATGTTGATCTGCTCGGCTCCGCTGCTCTGCTCCTGCGAGGCGGCGGTGATCTCCTGCACCAGGTCGGATGTCTTCTGGATGTTCGGCACGATCTCGTCGAGCAGCGACCCGGCCTGCTCGGCCAGTTGCACGCTGTTGCTGGCGACACCGCCGATCTCCTGGGCAGCGACCTGACTGCGTTCGGCCAGCTTGCGCACTTCGGCGGCGACCACCGCGAAGCCCTTGCCGTGATCGCCGGCACGTGCGGCCTCGATGGCGGCGTTGAGGGCGAGCAGGTTGGTCTGGTAGGCGATGTCGTCGATGATGCCGATCTTGTCGGCGATCTGCTTCATCGCCTGGACCATGTCGCGTACCGCACGGCCGCCTTCGACGGCGTCATTGGCGGCCTTGCCGGCAATGTTGTCGGTGATCTTCGCGCTTTCGGTGTTCTGTGCGATCGAGGCGGACATCTGCTCCACCGAGGCGGTGGTTTCCTCAACGCTGGCGGCCTGCTCGCTGGCGGCCTGGCTCAGCGACTGCGAGGTGGCGCTGACTTCCTCGGAGGCCGACGACAGCGAGTCGGCGGCGCTGCGAACGTCGCTGATGACGTTGCGCAGGCGTTCGGCCATGTTGTTCATCGAACTGAGCAGGCGCCCGGTTTCATCCTTGCTGTTGACCTCCAGCTGCACGCCCAGATCACCGGCGGCGAGGCTGTCGGCAACGCTGACGGCACGATTGAGCGGGCGGGTGATGCTGCGCGTGACGAGCATGCCGACGATGAAACCGAGCACCACGGCGAGCAGGATCAGGCCGATCATCTGCGTCTTGGAGCCGAGATAGATCGCGTTGATCTGCGCGTTCGCTTCCTGGGCGCGGTCGCGGCGGAACGCCACCGCTTCGGACATCAGGTTGTCCACCGTCTCGCCGCTGCGCGACAGTGCCGGAAACAGCTCGCTGAAGGCGCTCTGCTCGGCCAGTTCGGCCGATGCCAGGTGGATCGAGAGGATTTCGTTGAGCCGGCGCTCGTAGTCGGCCAGCGGCTCATCGATGCGGTTGACCAAGGCCTTGGCCTGATCGGAGTGGAAGGACTTCTTGGCCTGCTCCAGAGTGGCGCGGGTATCGACCAGCGCTTTCTGCGCTGCCGCGGCGGAGCTGTCGCGTGCTTCCTGGGTGGTGGCCAGCAGCGAGCCGCGCAGGGCGCGCCCGGCGATGATCAGCGAATAGTTGGCGCTATGCACCGCGTCGATGCCGGTCAGGTCGCGCTCGTACATCAGATCGGACAGCTCGCTGACCTCGGAGAGGTTGCGGATGCCGAGCAGGCCGACGGCGATGGTCAGCATCACCACCAGCAGGAAGCCCAGGGTCAGGCGCGCGCCGATTTTCATGTTGCGGAAGAATTGCATGGGGTTTCTCCTTGCTGACCTGCGGCGATCTGGCGGGGCTGGCTGGTACGCAGATCAGCAGGGCTCGCTTCGACGTGGGTATGCAGATGACGGAACAGACTGGGAATATCCAGGATCAGGGCGACTTGCCCGCTCCCGAGAATGGTTGAGCCGCCAATGCCCTGCAGATGCTGGAACAGCTGGCCGAGGGGCTTGATGACGGTTTGCAGTTCACCGTGCAGGTGATCGACGATCAGCCCGGCCTGTTGCCGGCCGTGACTGACGACAATGATGTTGCGGCGCTTGCTGGGGGCCTCGCGCAGTTTGAAATGCGCGGCCAGCGACAGGCACGGCAGCGGTCGGCCGCGCAGGTCGAGGTAGCCGTAGGCGGCGCCATCGAGCTGATCGGCCTCCAGCTCCAGGCATTCGGTGACCATGTCCAGCGGAATGACGAAGTAGTCGTCGCCAAGGCTGATCAGGAAGCCATCGATGATGGCCAGGGTCAGCGGCAGGCGGATGCGGAAGGTGCAGCCTTCGCCAGGTCGCGAGTCGATCTCGATGGTGCCGCGCAGCGCATCGATGGCGCTGCGCACCACATCCATGCCCACGCCACGCCCGGAAAGGTCGGAAACGTTGTCGGCGGTAGAAAACCCGGCGGCGAAGATCAGCATTTGCACGTCGTGATCGCTGAGGTTCGCCTGGGCATCGATCAGGCCGCGGGCAACGGCCTTCTCGCGGATGCGCCGGGTGTTCAGCCCGTGGCCGTCGTCGGCGACTTCGATGACGATCATCCCCGACTCGTGATACGCGTCCAGGCGCAGATGCCCTTCGGCCGACTTGCCTGCCGCGAGGCGCTGGTCGGCCGGCTCGATGCCGTGGTCGATGGCGTTGCGCACCAGGTGGGTCAGCGGGTCGGCCAGCCGATCAATCACCGCCTTGTCCAGTTCGGTGTCGGCGCCTTGTATCTCCAGGCGGATGTCCTTGCCCAGCTGCTGGCTGACGTCGCGCACCACACGGTGGAAGCGGTTGAAGGTGTCGCCGATCTCGATCATGCGCAGCTTCAGCGCCGCTTCACGGATCTGTTCGACATGCAGATTGACCGTCTGCGTGCTTTCGATGCAGGCGGCGTCGCCCTTCAGCTGGGCCCGCAGCTGGGCACCGGCGGCGCTGATCACCAGTTCGCCAACCAGGTTGATCAGCTCGTCGAGCTTGTGCGCGGCGACGCGGATCTGGCTGTTCTCCTGGTTGCGCTTCTCGCGCACCGTCTGTTGCTTGGCCAGCGCTGCGTTGACGCCCTGGGCCGGCACCATGCCTTGCTCCACCAGTACGCTGCCCAGCGGACGTGGCTGTTGCGCGTCGGCAGCCTGCAGGCGCAGCGCCTGGTCCAGTTCCAGCTCGGTGAGCAGGCCGCTGGCGACGAGGATGCGGCCGATCTTCTGGTCGGTTTCCGGCAGCTCGTGGATCAGCCGCAGGTAGTCATCCAGCGCGGCGTTCGGCGGCAGGATGCGCAGCGTGCAGAAGTCGCGGATGAACTCGAAGACGTCTTCGATCTCGGCCTTGCCGGCCGTCGTGCACAGGTCGATCTCCATGCCCAGGTAGCAGCTTTCGGGGTCCATTTCGGCCAGCGCCGGCAGCGCGTCGTCGATCAGTTCCAGCTGCAGGATGTCGCCCAGCCGGCTGAGATAGCGGAGAAAGGAGGCCGGGTCGAACCCGTTGCCGAGGATCTCCGGCTGCAGGCGCAGGGAGATGTGCCAGGCCGCTTCCTGGTCGCAGCTGGCGCATTTGTCGAGGCGGCCGAAAGACTTGCAGGTGTCTGGCTCGATCGTGGTCAGCGGAATGAGGTGACTGTCGTCATGGCTCGTCAGAGCTGCGATCAGCCCAGCATGGCGCGCTTCGTCCACGACCAGCTCGCCGCTGTCCGCGTCGATCAGCTCGACCATCGCATTGACCTCGTCGAGGCCGCGCAGCAGCAGGTCGAGCAGCACGGGCGTGAGCGCCTGCTGGCCCTCGCGGACCTTCATCAGCAGGCTTTCCAGGTGATGGGTGAAGTTCACCAGGGGCGTCAGCGAGAACAGGCCGGCCGACCCCTTCAGGGTGTGCATGGCGCGGAACAGCCCGTTGATGGCGTCCTCGTCGGTCGGCGTCTGCTCGAGCTGCAGCAGGTATTCCTCGGCCTGCTTGGCCAGGTCATGGGCCTCTTCGACGAAGCTCAGCAGCAGTTGGCTCCACTGTTGGTCATTGAGCATGGCGATCTCCGCTTGCTGCCGGCCCCTGGCTGGAGAACAGCCCCTGCAGATGCAGCAGCTGGAGCAGTTCGAGCGCGCTGGCGCTTGGGTTGCAGACTTCCAGGGTGGCGTCGCTCAGGCGCAGCTGGCGCTGGGCGGCGAGCAGCAGCTGGGCGCCGGCGGTATCCAGTTCGTCGAGTGCGCTGAGGTCCAGCTGCCAGTGGCCGCTGGGCTGCCCGCCGAACGCGCCCAGCAGCGCGTCGCGTGCGTCGCGCACTTCATAGATGGTCAGGCTGCCGCTCAGGACCAGACGCGTGCCGGCCTCGCTGGCCTGCTGCTCGAGTGTGAACATTTCAGCCGGCCAGTTTTTCGACGGCCGACAGCAGCTGCTGCGGCTGGAACGGTTTGACGATCCAGGCCTTGGCTCCCGCGGCCTGGCCTTCGGCCTTCTTGCCCTGCTCGCTTTCGGTGGTGAGCATGCAGATCGGCGTGAAACGGTAGGCCGGGTTGGCCTTGACCGCCTTGACCAGGCCGATGCCGTCGAGGTTGGGCATGTTCACGTCGCTGATGATCAGGTTGATCTTCTGCCCGGTGAGCTTGGTCAGCGCATCGCGGCCATCGACCGCCTCGATCACCTGGTGGCCGGCGCCGGTGAGGGTCATCTTCACCAGCTGGCGCATGGACTGCGAGTCGTCGACGATGAGAATGGTCTTGCCCATGAAAATGTCTCCTTGGCGGGGTCAGAAAAAGGTCACGTCGTCGGTTGAGGCGCTGCTGCGTTTGACGCCGTGGCGCTCTTCGTCGGTGGTGAAGCGCTGGCGCAGCTCGCGCAGCCAGCGTTGCGGGTCGAGCACGGCGCTGTCCTGACGGTCGACGGCCTCGTGCAGGCGCTGCATGTCCTGCTGCAGGTGGTCGAGCATCTGGTCGGTGCGATCCTGGAACTGCAGGTTGACGACGATTTCTTCGATGTCCGCCTGGGTGTGGCGGGTGTCCTGCTGCAGCAGCAGCGAGGTGTCGGAGAGCTCTTCCAGGCTGGCACTCAGGCCCTGCATGACCTCTCCGGTCACTTCATCGAGGTAGTGCAGGTTGCTCTGTTCGGTATTGCTCAATTCTTCGGCGGCGCTGACCGTGGCGCTGATCGCCTGGTTGATTTCGCCGACCTTCTGGTCCATGTCCTGGCCGGTTTCGGCCGACAGCGTGGACAGCTTGCGCACTTCATCGGCGACCACCGAGAAGCCGCGGCCGTAGTCGCCGGCACGGGCCGCCTCGATGGCGGCATTGAGCGCCAGCAGGTTGGTCTGGCGGGCGATGTCCTGAACCAGCCGCGACATGTTCTGCAGTTCGCTGGCGTGCTGATTCAACTCGCCGATGGTGCCGAGCAGTTCGGCCTTGCGCTCGCTGGCGGCATGAAAGGCACCCGTCACCATGTTCAGCTGATCGCGCGCCTGGCGCAGGCTGCTGGCCATGCCATTGCCGCCGACCACCGCTTCGGAGGTGTTCAGGGTCTGCTGCAGGCGTTGCGTCATGCCGGAGAAGCGGCTGAACAGTTCGCCGACACTGCCTTGCTGCACCTGGCGCACCTGATCCACGTTGCTGCGCCAGGTGGGAACCACGGCCAGCAGCAGCGCTTCGACTGCCGAGCTGGCCGGCGCCACCGGTGCGCTTGCCGGCTCGGGGTTTGCATGCGGCGTCGGTGCGGCCGGGCGCAGCAGCAGCGCGGCGCCGGCGCTGCCGAGCAGCCCGGCGACGGTCATCCACGGCCAGCCAAGGCCCACGCCCGCGAGTCCTGCGGCGATTGCAATCCAAAGTGTGCTGTAGGCGATCATCTCACCCTGCCTCCCGGTTCATGTGCGGCGAACGATAGGCAGCCGGAAGCGGGGCGGGTATCGGGCAAACCCCTAGGGTGGCCTAGGGCGCATGGGGGCTAAAGTTTTCCGCGAATCTGCCGGGCGTCGGCCCTGAGTGCTCTAGTTCGCCCTCTGGCGATCAAGCGTTGCAGCGGGTTGTCTACAGTGAGACTGGCGCAATGCGCATCCCCGCGCGGCCTCATGCCGGACGGACGCCTTCGAGGAGTGACAGCATCGCAATGATCCCCAATGCTGCCGATGTCGCTGCGAGTCTTCATGCCTCACGCCGTGCGCTGAGGGTGGCACCGTGGAAGATCGTCCTGGCCTATGCCCTGGTGGCGGTGGTGTGGATCTTCGCGACGAACCTGATCATCACCGCGCTGGGCTTGCCCGAGTCGAGCTATACGCTGCGCATCGCGGTGTTCGTGCTGTTCACCGCCCTGGGGATCTGGTGGTACACACGACGGCTGGCCGACGGGGTGATGCGCTCGCAGAAGCTGGTGGGCCGCGCCGAGAACAGCTACCGCATGCTCTTCGATCGCCATCCAGCACCGATGTGGCTGTTCGACAAGCGCACCCTGAGCATCGTCCGCGGCAATCGCCAGGCGGTGGCGGCCTATGGCTACAGCACCGAGGAGTTCGCCCAGCTGGAAGTCCTCGATCTGTACGCGGCCCACGAGCGTGAGCGGCTGGAGGCGCTTGCGCCACCGGCGACGCCGCAGCAGTTGGCCGGGCTGCGCCAGCATGTGGCGCGCGACGGCCGCGAACTGAATGTCGAGGTGCTCTGCAGCGCGCTGGATGTCGACGAGTCGCCCTTCGCGCTGTTGATGGCGCAGGATGTCAGCGCGCATTTCCAGACCGAAACGCAGCTGGCCGGCAATCTCAGAAAACTGGAGCTGGCGCGGCGGGTAGCCCGCATGGGGCATTGGCAGCGGCTGCCGGGCAGCGAACAGGTCGACTGGTCACCGGAGATGGCTGACGTGCTCGGCGTCGCCAACGTTCGTGCGCTGAGCTGGACGGCCTTTCTCGATTGCCTGCATCCGGATGATCGCCCTGCAGTGGCCGCTGCCCATGAGCAGGCCGAGCGGCACGCAAGTCTCGCCCATGAGTTCCGTGTGCTGGGCGCGGGGGGCGAGCAACGCTGGATGTTCGAGCGCATACAGCTCCTCGGCGGCCGCCAGCGGGCGCTGTTTGGCGTGCTGATGGACGTCACCGAACTCAAGGCCGCAGACAGCAACCTGGCCGACGAGAAGCGCCGCTACGAACGCATGGTCGACGGCCTGCCCGACGGCGTGCTGATGTTGCGCCAGGGCCGCATCCACTACGCCAATGCGGCCGCGCGCCGTCTGCTGGCCGGCGATCCGCTGCAGCCTCTGAACGCCCAGCCGTTCCTCGACTTCGTCGCCGAGCATCAGCGCGCCCGCGAGGCTGCCCGGCTGGAGGCCCTGCAGCGCGGGGTTGCGGGCGGCCAGCCGCAGCGCTTGCTGCTGGTATGCCGCGACGGCCGGCCGTTCGAAGCGGAGGTCACCGAAACGCTGTTGCCCGCCGGCGGTGACGCCGAGGTGCAGCTGCTGATCCGCGATGTCAGCCAGGCCGAGCAGCTGCGGCGCGATCTGGAGGAGGCCAACCAGCGGCTGCAGCATCTTTCGCAGCGGCTGATCGAGGTGCAGGAGATCGAGCGGCGCGAGGTGGCGCGTGATCTGCACGACGACGTCGGCCAGCACCTGACCGGCTTGAAACTGCATCTGCAGCGGCTGATCCGTCGCCAGGCTGGCGACAGCGAGTTCGAACGCCTGTCGCAACCGCTGGTGGCCGGCGTGGATGCGGCGCTGGCCAAGGTGCGCAGCCTGTCGCTGTCGCTGCACCCGCTGCAGCTGGAAACGCTCGGGCTGGAAGCCGCCGTGCGCTGGCACCTGCAGCATTTCCTCGAAGCCAGCGGCACGAACTGGGCGCTGGAGGTTCGCGGCTCGACCACGGAAATCCCGCCCGGCAGGGCGGTGGCGGCGTTCCGGCTGGTGCAGGAGGCGGTGAACAACGTCGCGCGGCATGCACGGGCGCGCACGGTGCGCATCCTCATGGTCTGCGATGAACACGAATTGCGCCTGGAAATCCTCGACGATGGCTGCGGCTTCGACGTGCCAGACGCGCTGCAGGGCGCCCAGAGCCTGGGGCTGACCAGCATGCACGAGCGAGTCGCCTCATTCGGTGGCGACCTGCGGATTTCCAGCCTGCCAGGCATGGGGACGCGCATCACCGCGCTTCTGCCGGCGCCGAACGACTGATGAGGATGAGCTTTTGAACAAGCGTGTTGCCCTGGTTGACGATCACGCCCTGGTGCGGGCCGGTCTGCGTGCGCTGGTCGAGGATCAGCCCGGCTACGAGGTGGTCGCCGAGGGCGGCGACGGCCAGGATGTGGAGGCGATCCTGCGCCAGGCGCGCCCGGACATTCTGCTGCTGGACCTCAGCATGAAGCACATGGGCGGGCTGGACGCGCTGCGCCAATGGCACGGCCAGTATCCGCACGTGCAGGTGTTGATCCTGTCCATGCATGCCACCGCCGACTACGTGCTGGCGGCGCTGCGCCTGGGTGCCCGCGGCTATCTGCTCAAGGACGCCGCCGCGCAGGAACTGGACATGGCCCTGCAGGCGCTGTCGCGCAACGAGTCGTATCTCAGCCCCGGTATTGCGCAGACGGTGATCAGCTCGGCGATCGTCGAAGGCCGCAGCCGCGAGACAAGCCTGACTCCGGTGCTGACGCCGCGACAGATCGAGATCCTGCGCCTGATCGCACGTGGCGTATCGACCCGCGATATCGCCGGCGGCCTCGGGCTCAGCGTGAAAACCGTGGACACCCACCGCGCGCAGATCATGGCGCGGCTGAACCTGCACGACGTACCGTCGCTGGTGCTCTACGCGGTGCGGCAGGGGCTGATCAGCCCCGACGACTAGGGGTTTGCCTGATAGCGCGACGGTCGTCGCGCCGCCACAGTGTGGCCTGGCCCCGGCAAGCGAGATCCACCATGCATCCCCACTCCGCCGACGTGTTCGTCGACGCCTATCTGGCAAGGCACGCCGGTCCTGCGGCTGCGGCGCAACGTCCGGCCTGGCAGGCGCCATGGCTACTGGCGCTGCTTGCGGCCGCGGTGAGCCTGCTGGCAGGCGTGCTGTGGCGCTCACTCGGCCTGCCGACCGGGCCTGCGCTGGTGCTGCCGGGAATCGCCGTGGCTGGCGCGTTGCCGGTCTACCTCTGTGCGCGCTTGCTGAACCAGCGCAGGAGATTGGCCCATACGCGCGGGGAGGTCGCCTTGCTGCGCCAGCTCTGTTCGCTATGGGCGCAATCCGAGGACGCCTGCCTGAAAGAGGTCGATGCCCACGGACGGCTGCTGGCGATGAGTGAACGCGGCCGCCAGCTGATGGATGTATGCGATTTCGATGCGCTGCGCGGTTCGGACTGGCTCGGGGTCTGGCCCGGCGAAGCCGCCGTCGCCGCGCGGGACGCCTTCGCGCGCGCCCGTGCCGGTGAGCTTGCACGCTTCTCCGGCTCTTGTCCGACGCTGGCCGGCGTTGCGAAATGGTGGGATGTGCTGATCATGCCGCTGCCGGGGGCTACCGGGGCAGCATCGATGCTGGTGCTGTCCTGGGACGTCACCGAAATGCGGCAACGTACGTGCCAGCTGCAGGCCACCAACGACGAACTCACCACCTTGCTGGAGCACCTGGACGACGGTTTCTGCCGGCTCGATCGCTCGTGGCGGCTGGTGGAGCTCAACGGCCGGGCGGTCGCCCTTCTGCAGCGCCCGCGCCGCGAACTGCTCGGCACCGTGCTCTGGGATCTGCTGCCGCAGGCGCGTGGCGCCGAGCTGGGTGTCGCCCTGCAGGAGGTGATGGACCTGGGCATCGCGCGGCGAATCGAGACCTTTTCGCCGCAGTATCAGGGCTGGTATCGCATCCATGCTTATCCGCATGCGGACGGTCTGTATCTGTTCTTCAGCGACATCAGTCGCGACGTGGCGGGCGCCCAGACAGCCCTGGCGGTGCAGGCGCGCCTGCGCCTGACTCAGCAGGTCGGGTTGTTCGGCGACTGGCAATTCGACCTGACGAGTCAACGCCTGGATTTCTCCGACCAGGCCCTGCAACTGCTGGGCATGCCGCCGGGCCCCGCCGCCGGCGAGGCGCTGCTGGAGCGTTTGCATCCGCAGGACAGGCTGGGGTTCGTGGCCGCCATGCTCGATCTGGCCGAGGGGCAGACCGGGTTCGATGCACGGGTTCGCCTGGGCGGCACCGCTGCCGAGGGTTGGCGTCACTTTCATTTTGCCGGCACGGTGATTCGCACCAAGGCGCACCCCGCCGGTTTGCTGGTGGGCTGCCTGCAGGATGTGACCGAGCAGCAACGGCGCGAGGCGAGCCTGGAGGATGCCGAGGCGTTTACCCGCGGCATCATCGATGCCTTGCCGCTGGCCATCGGGGTGGTCGATGGCAACGGCAGGCTGATCACCGCCAATCAGGTCTGGATGGCCGGCGGCAACGCTCCGGCTGCCTTGTCCGGATGCGAGACGCTGGATTACCTGGCACGCTGCCGGGCGGCCACCGTCGACGGGTTCGATGCCGGCGCCAGGCTGGCAGACGGCATCGAGGCGCTGCTCGCCGGCACTGGCGATCCGTTTGTCTTCAGCTACGAGCACGGCCGTGATGCGCAGCGACGCGCTTACCAGAGTTCGGCATTGCTGATGAGTACGCTGACCCGGCGGGTGCTGGTCGTGCACGAGCTGCTTCCGGGGTGCCTCGCAACGGCGAAGGCGTTGCCCTGACTCCCGCTTGAGAGGCCAGGCTGCCGAGTCCGGAGTGCCTGGTGGCTGTGTGCTTTCGCGCTCCTGCTTTTCCTGTTCGCAACGTGTCTGGCGGGCGCTACCGTTCGTCTGGTAGGTTCATGGACAGTAAGTTCGCGCCGGGCGCGATGGAGAGAGCTTGAATCGCAAGGCAGGACTTCTGGCGGCTCTGATACTCGTGCTGGCGCTGGTGCCGATGTGGGCGTTCGTACTGAGCGAGATCAGGCATGAGCGCGAACTGGTGATCGGGGCCGCGCGCAACGATGCGATGAACCTGGCGACTGCCTTCGAGGCGCACGTCCAGAGCACGATCAGGCTCATGGACATCGTGCTGCTGGACATGCGTGAAGATGTGCTGGAGAACGCCGACTTCGAGCGCCACGTCCGTGAGGAACTGCAGGCCTACGGCAGCTTCGTTGCGCAGCTGGCGGTTATCGACAAGGATGGCCAGCTGGCTTTCTCCAACCTCGCGTCGCCGGTAAAGCCGGTGGACCTGAGCGATCGCGAGCACTTCAGGGTGCATCGGGACAACCCGCAAGAGGATCGGCTGTTTATCAGCAAGCCGGTGCTGGGCAGGGTATCGAAGCAGTGGACCATCCAGTTCACCCGGCCCATTCATCAGGACGGTGGGTTCGCCGGCGTCCTTGTCCTATCGGTACCCACCAGTTTCTTTGCCGACTACTACCAGCAGATCGATGTCGGTGCGAATGGCACCATCGCTCTGCTCGGTACCGACCGCAGCCTGCGCGCCATCGCCTCGGGAACGCCGATCGCCGGGCGCTTCGGGCGCTTCAAGGTGCCGGCAGACAGACCCTACGTCGACCCTGATGCGCCTGCCCGCGGTTACTACGAGGGCGTGAGTTCTCTCGACGGGGAGTATCGCCTTGGTGCCTACCGGCGCCTGACCGCCGCAGGTGTGGTGGTGCTGGTGATGCTTTCGCCCAAGGATTTCATGGCCGCTCACGAGGAGCGCAAGGAGGTGTTGCTCGCCTCGGCCGGCGTCATTTCGCTGCTGTTGTTTGCAGTGGCGGTGCTGGTTTTCGTGCTGAGCAGCCGCTATTTCCAGAGCACTGCGCGGCTACGTCAGGCGCACGATCAGCTGGCACAGTTCGCCAACACCGACATGCTCACCGGTGTCAGCAGCCGCCGCGCTTTCCTGGACGGGCTGGACGCCGAACTTGCGCGCGCGCGGCGGCATGGCGAGTGTCTGAGCTTGCTGATGCTCGATATCGACCACTTCAAGCGCGTCAACGACGTGCATGGCCACCCGGTCGGCGACGTGGTGCTCAAGCAGTTCACCATCATTTGCGCTGCGTTGCTGCGTGGTCACGACCTGTTCGGTCGTATCGGCGGCGAGGAATTCGCCATCGCGCTGCCCAATACCGACGTGGAAGGTGCGCGTTGCGTGGCTGAAAAGATCCGCCAAGCCATCGCGCAAGCGCACGTGGCGACGACAGCCGGCGAGATATCCATCACCGTCAGCATCGGTCTGGCCTGTACCGAGGGTGGGCAACATGATGCGGATTATCTGATCGTGCAGGCCGATCGGGCGCTATACCAGGCCAAACACGGCGGCCGCGATCAAGTCCACGCAGCCGCCCCCCGTCCGCTCGAAAGCCCGCCTTCCTGAGCATCTGATCATCTCGCCTGCGGGCTCAAGCTCAAATCGCGGGCAATAAAAAAGCCGGCTTGTGGCCGGCTTTTCTTCAGTGCTTCGACTTACTTCTGATAAGCCTCGGCAGCTTTGATGATGGCGGCACGGGCGGCGTCGGCGCCTTCCCAGCCTTCGACCTTGACCCACTTGCCCTTCTCGAGATCCTTGTAGTTCTCGAAGAAGTGCTTGATCTGCTCGATCAGCAGCGGCGGCAGATCGGTGTATTCCTTCACGTCCTTGTACAGCTGGGTCAGCTTGTCGTGCGGGACGGCGATCAGCTTGGCGTCACCGCCGGCTTCGTCGGTCATGTTCAGCACGCCAACCGGACGGCAGCGGATGACCGAACCCGGGGCAACCGGATAGGGGGTCACGACCAGCACGTCGAGGGGGTCGCCGTCATCGGCGAGTGTGTGCGGAATGAAACCGTAGTTGGCCGGGTAGAACATCGGGGTGGCCATGAAGCGGTCGACGAACAGGCAGTCGGTGTCGTGATCGATTTCGTACTTGATCGGCGCATGGTTGGCCGGGATCTCGATGGCGACGTAGATGTCGTTCGGCAGGTCTTTGCCAGCCGGGACTTTGCTGTAGCTCATGAACGATGGGCTCCTGATCGGCCAGCGCGGCCTGGGGGCGGAAAAAAGTGGGCGCGATTATAGGCGCAATGTCGCGCGCAATGCACGCCGGGGTTCGACGTGCACAACCTACGCAGGTTCCCGGTACGCCGGATGTTCGGCCTGCAGGCGTTGCAGTCGGGCCAGCGGGTCCTGCCGGTAGAACTCGGCGAGTTGCGCGTAGACCTCCGGGAAAACCTGGTGCAGCACATCCGGCGCGCTGAAGAAGTACTCGCTGGTGACGGCGAAGAACTCGGCGGGGTTCTCGGCAGCGTACGGATCAATCGGCGTTTCGGCATCGGGATTGGCGTCCAGCATGCGGTCGAGCTGGTCGTAGGCGCTCTGCATGGCGCTGGCCCAGGTATCGATGCGCATCTGCCGGTGCAGCGGCGGCAGGCCGTTGGCGTCGCCGTTGAGCATGTCCAGCTTGTGCGCCAATTCGTGGATCACCAGGTTGTAGGCCTCCCAGCCGCCGCTCTCCTGCACGCCGGGCCAGGCGAGGATTACCGGGCCCTGCAGCCAGGCTTCGCCGCTGTGCTCGGCATCCCATTCATGCTCGACGCCGGCCGCATCGCGGTGCTTCTGCGGGCTGAGGAAGTCATCAGGATAGATGACGATCTCGTGAAAGCCGCGGTACCAGCCAAGCTCGGCCAGGTGCAGCAGCGGCAGTTGCGCCTGTAGCGCCAGGCGCAGGCGGTCCTGGGGTTGCAGCTCGACGCCCGCCAGCGGCGTCAGGCGCTTTTCATGCAGGAACAGCACCGCGCGCTCACGCAGGCGGTTCAACTCGTCCTCGCTCAGGCCATCGAGAATCGGCAGGCTGTCGAGCACCTGCTGCCACAGCTCCGGTGTAACCGGATTGCGGGCAAGGATGCGGTTGCGCTGCCAGGCGCGGATGGACCACATGGGCGGAGGCTCCAGCGAAGTGGGCGCTCACATTAAGCGTGGCAGCAGGATGCGACAAGCATTGAAGTACCGCCGGTCGGCGCGTCACGGGACTGTCAAGCGTGGTGGGTACATCAGGAGCACTACCCACTCGCAAGGAGACCCCGTCATGACCGCACCGGATCAGAAACGCCGCCAACTGCTGCAGGGCATCGGCGCCGGCCTCGCCCTGCCGGCTTTGGGCGTTGCGCCCGCCATCATCGCCGCGCCGCGCGAGCGTCCGCAGATGCTCGACGGCGTGCAGTCCGGTGATGTAGCGGGTGACCGCGCGCTGATCTGGAGCCGCTGCGACCGGCCCGGCCGGCTGATCGTCGAGTGGGATACGCGCAGCCGTTTCGGCAATCCGCGGCGGATGGTCTCGTCGATCACCGACGCTGGCCAGGACTTCACTGCCCGTGTCGATCTGCGCGCGCTGCCCGCGGATCAGTCGATCTTCTACCGCGCGCGTTTCGAGGATGCCCGCAGCGGCATGCTCAGCGAGCCCTGGTTCGGCCATCTGCGCAGCGCACCAACGCGCCCGCGCGACATTCGCTTCGTCTGGGGCGGTGACACCTGCGGCCAGGGTTACGGCATCAACCCGGACTTCGGCGGCATGCGCATCTACGAAAGCATGCGCATGCGCCGGCCGGACTTTTTCCTGCACAGCGGCGACGTGATCTACGCCGACGGGCCGATCCCCGCCGAGGTCACCGCCGAGGACGGCAGCATCTGGCGCAACCTGGTCACCGAAGAGAAGAGCAAGGTTGCCGAGACGCTGCACGAGTTTCGCGGCAACTACCGCTACAACCTGCTGGACGAAAACCTGCGGGCCTTCAACGCCGAGGTGCCGCAGATCTGGCAGTGGGACGATCACGAGGTGACGAACAACTGGTCGCCGAGCAAGGAGCTGGACGACCGTTACCAGCAGGTGCGTGACATCGATACCCTGGTGCAGCGCGCCCGCCAGGCCTATCTCGAATACGCGCCGATGCGCATGGCCCGCGGCGACACCCAGGGGCGCATCTACCGCAAGGTCAGCTACGGGCCGCTGCTGGATGTGTTCGTGCTGGACATGCGCAGCTATCGCGGGCCGAACACCCACAACCTGCAAGCGGAGCAGGGCGCCGACACGGCGTTCCTCGGCCGCGAGCAGCTGCGCTGGCTCAAGCGCGAGCTGCGGGCCTCGCGCGCAGCCTGGAAGGTCATCGCCGCCGACATGCCCATCGGCCTGCACGTACCGGACGGTCCGCGCTGGGAGGCGATCGCCAACGGCCATGACGGTGAAGCGCTTGGCCGCGAGCTGGAGATTGCCGAGCTGCTGACCTTCATCCAGCGCGCGCGGGTGCGCAACACCGTCTGGCTAACCGCCGATGTGCACTATTGCGCGGCGCATCACTATCACCCGAATCGGGCGGCCTATCAGCAGTTCGAGCCGTTCTGGGAGTTCGTCGCAGGCCCGCTGAATGCCGGCAGCTTCGGACCGAACCCGCTGGATGGCACCTTCGGCCCGGAGGTGGTGTTCCAGAAGGCGCCGCCGACCGCGAACAGCTCGCCGCGGGCAGGCTTCCAGTTCTTCGGCGAGGTGGAGATCGACGCGCAGACAGCTGCGTTGCAGGTCAGCCTGCGCGACATCGACGGCACGGTGGTCTACAGCCAGACGCTTGAGCCCTGGCAGCAGGCCTGAACCGGCTCAGCCGAGCAGGAAGTTGCCGGCGCGAGGCTCGCCTTCGAGCGCCGGTACTTCTGCTTCGTCCTTGAGCTGTACGCCGGAGAGTTGCCGGCGGCTGGCTTCACGCATCAGATAGAGCAGGCGGTGCGCGGCGAGGTTGCAGCTCAGGCCTTCTGGGCGAATGTTGGAAATGCAGTTGCGCTGCGCATCGTGCCGGCCGACCTGCGGCGCCCAGGTGAAATACAGGCCCAAGCTGTCTGGCGAGCTGAGCCCTGGGCGTTCGCCGAGCAGAATGACCACCATGCGCGCCTTGAGGCGCTGACCGATCTCGTCGGCAATCGCCACGCGGCCCTGTTCCACCAGCGCGACGGGACCGAGGGACCAGCGTTCGGCCTGGCATTGTTCGGCGATCTTCAGTGCCATGGGTGCCGCATGACGCTGCACGGCCAGGGCCGAGAGGCCATCGGCGATCACCAGCGCCAGGTCGCAGCCGTCTCCCGCATGCTCGTCGAGCTTGGCGGCGCTGGCTTCGTCGAGGCGTCGGCCGAGGTCGGGACGCTGCAGATAGATCTGTCGGTCTGAAGCGGCGCTGCGCAGGTGCAGGCAGCCAAGTTCATGTTTCTCCAGCTCGGCAGCCAGCGCTTGGCAGTCCAGCGGCAGATGCACGGCGTCGCGCGCCTGGGCGTGGGCGAACTGGAAATCCAGCTGCGCGTCGGTGGGCAGGCTGACACCAGCCCGGCCAAGGGCGATGCGCGCCGGGGTCAGCTGGCGCAGGTGCTGCCACGGATTTTCGGTAGTGGGGGAGCGGTCGTGCATGGCTACCTCGGAGCTTGACGGTCAGGCGAGTGGAGAAGCGCGCAGCGTTTTCCACCTGAGGATGGGCGAGGTAACGCGAGCGGCTTCATGCCATTTTCTCCAGCGCCCGGCGGAAGGCTTCGGGCAGCTCGCGGCCGAGCTGCAGGCGATTGCCGTCCTGCCGGAGGATCTGCATCTTCGCCAGCCATTCCTCGAACTCCGGCGCGGGCCGCAGGCCAAGCACCTGGCGCACGTAGAGGGCGTCGTGGAAGGAGGTGGTCTGGTAGTTGAGCATCACGTCATCCGAGCCCGGGATGCCCATGATGAAGTTGATGCCCGCCGTGCCCAGCAGGGTCAGCAGCATGTCCATGTCGTCCTGGTCGGCTTCGGCGTGGTTGGTGTAGCAGATGTCGCAACCCATGGGCACGCCGAGCAGCTTGCCGCAGAAGTGGTCCTCCAGACCGGCGCGGATGATCTGCTTGCCGTTGTAGAGGTATTCCGGGCCGATGAAGCCGACCACGGTGTTCACCAGCAGCGGCTTGTAGCGGCGCGCGACGGCGTAGGCGCGGGCTTCGCAGGTCTGCTGATCGACGTCGTGGTGGGCGTTGGCCGACAGCGCGCTGCCCTGGCCGGTCTCGAAATACATGAGGTTGTCGCCGAGGGTGCCGCGCTTCTGCGACAGACCGGCCTCGTAGCCTTCCTGCAGCGTCGCCAGGCTGATGCCGAAGCTGGCATTGGCCGCCTCGGTGCCGGCGATGGACTGGAACACCAGGTCCAGCGGCGCGCCGCGGTTGATCGCCTCGATGGAAGTGGTGACGTGGGTGAGAATGCAGGCCTGGGTCGGGATCTCGTAGCGACTGATCACCGCATCGAGCATCTTCAGCAGCTCGCAGATGCCGGCGGTGCTGTCGGTGGCCGGGTTGATGCCGATCACCGCGTCGCCGTTGCCGTAGAGCAGGCCGTCGAGAATGCTCGCGGCGATACCGGCGCCGTCGTCGGTGGGATGGTTCGGCTGCAGCCGGGTGGACATGCGTCCGGCCAGGCCGATGCTGTTGCGAAAGCGGGTGACAACGCGGACCTTCTGCGCGACAAGGATCAGGTCCTGCACGCGCATGATCTTCGACACCGCGGCGACCATCTCCGGTGTCAGCCCCGGTGCGAGGGCTTTCAGCGACGACTCGTCCGCCTCCTCGCCGAGCAGCCAGTTGCGGAAATCGCCCACGCTCAGGTGGCTGACCGGGGCGAACGCCGCAGCGTCATGGCTGTCGATGATCAGCCGGGTGACTTCATCGCTTTCGTACGGGATCAGTGCTTCTTCGAGAAAGCGCTTTAGCGGCACCGCGGCCAGGCACATCTGCGCCGCCACGCGTTCGGCGTCGCTGCCCGCCGCGACCCCGGCGAGCAGGTCGCCGGAGCGCGCCGGGCTGGCCTTGGCCATTACCTCGCGCAGGTCGTCGAAGCGCCAGGTGGTGCCGCCCACGCTGTGCGAGTACGTCATGGCTGCTCTCCCTACTTGAGTGTCGCCTCGGCCTGCTCAATCGCCGCAAATTCCTCTTCCGGCGTGCCGGCCACCAGATGGTGTCGACTGTAGATCGCGAAATAGGCGATGAAGATCCCGTAGATGATCGCGGCGCCGATCACCACCCGCGGATCGACCAGGAAACCCGCGATGACTGCGATGCAGGCCAGCACCAGCGCCACGCCCGAGGTGACGATGCCGCCGGGTGTCTTGTACGGGCGATGCAGGTCTGGCCGGCGCAGGCGCAGGACGATGTGCGAGGCCATCATCAACACGTAGGAGATGGTCGCGCCGAACACCGCGACGAGGATCAGCAGGTCGCCCTGGCCGGTCAGCGACAGCAGGAAACCGATCACACCGGGGATCACCAGGGCCAGCACCGGCGCCTTGTTCTTGTTGGTCAGCGACAGCTTGCGCGGCAGATAGCCGGCCCGCGACAGCGCGAAGATCTGCCGCGAATAGGCGTAGATGATCGAGAAGAAGCTGGCGATCAGCCCGGCCAGGCCGACCAGATTGACGAAGCCGCTCATCCAGGTGGACGAGCCGTAGGCGGTGGTCAGCGCTTCCACCAGCGGATTGCCGGAGGCCACCAGGGTGCTGGAACCGGCGCCGCCCGGGCCGACCAGCAAGATCAGGCCGGCAAAGGCGACCAGTATCAGCATGGCGCCGATCAGCCCGCGTGGCATGTCGCGCTGCGGGTTCTTGGTTTCCTCGGCGGCCAGCGGCACGCCTTCCACAGCGAGGAAGAACCAGATCGCGTAGGGAATCGCCGCCCAGATGCCGACGTAGCCGTAGGGCAGGAAGTTGCTGGCACCGGCAGCGGTGGTCGGCGCGATATCGAGCAGCTTGTCCACCGAGAAGTGCGGCACCATCGCGACGATGAACACCGCCAGCGCCAGGGCGGCGACGGCGGTGATGATGAACATCAGCTTCAGCGCCTCGCCGACGCCGAAGATATGGATGCCGATGAAGATGATGTAGAAGACGAGGTAGATCGCCCAGCCGCCGATGCCGAACAGCGACTCGCAATAGGCGCCGATGAATACAGCGATGGCCGCCGGCGCGATGGCGTATTCGATCAGGATCGCCGTACCGGTGAGAAAGCCACCCAGCGGGCCGAACGCGGTGCGGGCGAAGCCGTAGCCGCCACCCGCGGTGGGCACCATCGAGGACAGCTCGGCCAGCGAGAAGCACATGCACAGGTACATGGTCGCCATCAGCAACGTGGCGATGAACAGCCCGCCCCAACCGCCCTGGGCGAGGCCGAAGTTCCAGCCGGCATAGTCGCCGGAGATGACGTAGGCAACGCCCAGACCGACCAGCAGCACCCACCCGGCGGCGCCTTTCTTCAGTTCGCGTTCCTGGAAATAGCTACTGCCAACGGTTTCGAAATCGATTGCATGGTGCGGTGGCGTTGAACGGCTGTGTTCGAGAGCCATGGGGGAATCCTCTTGGATAGGTTGGCAAGTCTCTCCCTAGCAAGCGTCATGCCCCACGCTACAAACGGGTTGTTTGCAGTGATTTGTCAGCCAAGTTTGGCAGGAACGCACCTTTTGCGTGCTCCACAGCACCACGGCGGAGCCCGGCAGGTGTCTTGTTCAAGGCGCGGGCGGCGTGTGCCACCCGCGCCGATCCATCAGAAGAAGCCCAGTGGGTTGATGTCGTAGCTGATCAGCAGGTTCTTGGTTTGCTGGTAGCTGTCGAGAATCATCTTGTGGGTTTCGCGACCGACGCCGGACTTCTTGTAGCCACCGAACGCCGCGTGTGCCGGGTAGAGGTGGTAGCAATTGGTCCAGACACGGCCCGCCTTGATCGCCCGGCCCATGCGGTAGGCGCGGTTGATGTCGCGGGTCCAGACGCCAGCGCCGAGGCCGTACTCGGTATCGTTGGCGATGGCCAGCGCCTCGGCCTCGTCCTTGAAGGTGGTGACACCGATCACCGGGCCAAAGATCTCTTCCTGGAACACGCGCATCTCGTTGGTGCCCTTGAGCAGGGTCGGCTGAATGTAATAACCGGTCGCCAGTGAGCCTTCGAGTTTTTCAGCGGCGCCGCCGGTCAGTACCTCCGCACCTTCGCCCTTGGCGATTTCCAGATAGGACAGGATCTTGTCAAACTGCTGCTGGCTGGCCTGGGCGCCGACCATGGTGTCCGTGTCCAGCGGATCGCCGCGTTTGATCTGCGCGACTTTCTTCATCACCGCTTCCATGAACGGCGCGTAGATCGATTCCTGCACCAGTGCGCGGGACGGACAGGTGCACACCTCGCCCTGGTTGAAGAATCCCAGCACCAGGCCTTCGGCGGCTTTCTCGATGAAGGTCGGTTCGGCCTGCATGATGTCTTCGAAGTAGATGTTCGGGCTCTTGCCACCCAGTTCCACGGTGCTTGGGATGATGCTCTCGGCGGCGCGCTTCATGATGTGCGAGCCCACCGGGGTGGAGCCGGTGAAGGCGATCTTGGCGATGCGCTTGCTCGAGGCCAGGGCTTCGCCGGCTTCCCGGCCATAGCCCTGGACGACGTTGAGCACGCCCGGGGGCAGCAGGTCGCCAATCACCTCCATCAGTACGCTGATACCCAGTGGGGTCTGCTCGGCCGGCTTGAGCACGATGCAGTTGCCCGCGGCCAGCGCCGGAGCGAGCTTCCAGGCGGCCATCAGGATCGGGAAGTTCCACGGGATGATCTGCCCGACCACGCCCAGCGGCTCGTGGAAATGGTAGGCCGCGGTGTGTTCGTCGATCTCGGCGCTGGTGCCTTCCTGGGCACGGATGCAACCGGCAAAGTAGCGGAAGTGATCGGCCGCCAACGGGATATCGGCGTTCAGCGTCTCGCGCACCGCCTTGCCGTTGTCCCAGGTTTCGGTGACGGCGAGCATCTCCAGGTTCTGCTCGATGCGGTCGGCGATCTGCAACAGGATCAGCGAGCGTGCCTGCACGCTGGTCTTGCCCCACTCGTCGGCAGCTGCATGGGCGGCGTCCAGGGCCTTTTCGATGTCGGCGGCGTCGGAGCGGGGGAATTCGGCAATCGGCTGTCCGTTAACCGGAGAGAGGTTGGTGAAATACTGCCCGTTGACGGGCTCGACAAACTCGCCATTGATGAAGTTGCCGTAGCGGGCCTTGAGGGTAACGAGGGCACCGTCGGTGCCGGGAGGGGCGTAGATCATGGGGGGCTCCGGTTTGTTCTTGGATGGAGATTCGCTGCACAAAGCGTAGATCACGACTTGAATACTGTCGCGGCGGGGCAGGGGTGCTTTTCGTGGCGGCAGAGCGAGCGTTGCCGCGCGGGTCGGGCCGGGGCAGGAGCCCCGGCCGCAGGAGTCACAGGGCGCTGTGGAAGATCGCTTCGATTTCCGCTTGCGTGGCGCGGCGTGGGTTGGTCAGGCCGCAGGCATCGTTCATGGCGTTGGCAGCCAGGGTCGGGATGTCATCGGCCTTGGCGCCAAGTTCAGCCAGGCCGCCCGGAATGCCGATGTCCTTCGACAGGGTACGGATCGCTGCGAGTGCGGCCACGGCGCCCTGCGCGGCGTCGAGCCCGCGGGTCTCCACACCCATCGCGGTGGCGATGTCGCGCAGGCGTTCGGGGCAGACGCTGGCGTTGTAGTTCTCCACGTGGGGCAGCAGTACGGCATTGCAGACGCCGTGCGGCAGATCGTAGAAACCGCCGAGCTGGTGAGCCATGGCGTGAACGTAGCCCAGCGAGGCGTTGTTGAACGCCATCCCGGCGAGGAACTGTGCGTAGGCCATGGCCTCGCGGGCGGGCATGTCGCTGCCGTTCTCGACGGCGGTACGCAGGTTTGCCGAGATCAGTTCGATGGCCTTGAGCGCGCAGGCATCGGTGATCGGCGTGGCGGCGGTCGAGACATAGGCCTCAACCGCGTGGGTGAGCGCGTCCATGCCGGTCGCGGCGGTCAGTCCCTTGGGCATTGCGACCATCAGTGCCGGGTCGTTCACCGACAGCAGCGGCGTGACGTTGCGGTCGACGATGGCCATTTTCACGTGACGGGTTTCGTCGGTAATGATGCAGAAGCGCGTCATCTCGCTGGCGGTGCCGGCGGTGGTATTGATCGCCACCAGTGGCAGCTGTGGTTTGGCCGAGCGGTCCACGCCCTCATAGTCGGCGATCTGTCCGCCGTTGGTGGCACACAGGGCGATGCCCTTGGCGCAGTCATGGGGCGAGCCACCGCCGAGGGAGATGATGAAATCGCAAGCGCTGTCGCGCAGCTGGGCCAGGCCCTTCTCGACGTTGCCGACGGTGGGGTTGGGTTGTGCGCCGTCGAAGACGACCGATTGGATATCCGCGGCAGCCAGCAGCGCGGCAACCTTTTCCGCGACACCAGCGCGTGCCAGTCCAACGTCGGTGACGATCAGCGCTTTGCGAAAGCCGTAGTTGGCGATGGCGACCATCGCTTCATCGAGGCTTCCGGCGCCCATCATGTTCACTGCGGGTATGAAGAAGGTGCTGCTCATGGTGAATGCCTTTGATTGTCTGGAAAGAGGGTTTCGCAGCATCGCATCTGGATCGGCGGGAGGAATGATCTGGCTCAAGAAGCTGACTGGTCAGTCGGGGTTCGGCTCGGCGTCCGACTAACGGCACCTGGTCGGACCGCATGGCCTGCTGTGCTAACCTGCGCCGCAGTTTTCAGTGGGTCTTACCGGTTTTGAGGGCATCCATGCATATCCATATTCTCGGCATCTGCGGCACATTCATGGGTTCGCTCGCGGTACTGGCCAAGGAACTCGGGCATCGCGTCACCGGCTCCGACGCCAACGTCTATCCACCGATGAGCACCCAGCTCGAAGCCCAGGGCATCGAGCTGACCCAGGGCTACGAGCCGAGCCAGCTCGAGCCGGCGCCGGATCTGGTGGTGATCGGCAACGCGCTGTCGCGTGGCAACCCGGCCGTGGAGTACGTACTGAACAAGGGCCTGCCCTATGTCTCCGGTCCGCAGTGGCTGGCCGATCACGTGCTACAGGGGCGCTGGGTGCTGGCGGCGGCCGGGACCCATGGCAAGACCACCACCAGCAGCATGCTGGCCTGGGTGCTGGAACATGCCGGCATGAGCCCGGGGTTTCTCATCGGTGGCGTGCCGCAGAACTTTGGCATCTCCGCGCGCTTGGGTGGCACGCCGTTCTTCGTGGTCGAGGCCGACGAGTACGACAGCGCCTTCTTCGACAAGCGCAGCAAGTTCGTCCACTACCGCCCGCGCACCGCGATCCTGAACAATCTGGAGTTCGATCACGCGGACATTTTCCCGGATCTGGCTGCCATCGAGCGGCAGTTCCACCATCTGGTGCGCACCGTGCCGGGCGAGGGGCTGATCATCCATCCCGAGTCCGAAACGGCGCTCAAGCGCGTGATCGGCATGGGTTGCTGGACACCGGTGCAGACCACGGGTGACGGCGGCCAGTGGCAGGCGAAGCTGCTCAGCCCCGACGGCTCGCGCTTCGAAGTGATCTTCGACGGTGCTGTGCAGGGCGTGGTGGAGTGGGAGCTGACCGGGAAGCACAACGTCAACAATGCGCTGGCCACGCTGGCGGCGGCACGGCATGTCGGCGTGCTGCCGAAACAGGGCGCCGAGGCGCTGAGCGAATTCCGTAGCGTCAAGCGGCGCATGGAGAAAGTCGCCGAGGTCAATGGCGTGACCATCTATGACGACTTCGCCCATCACCCCACGGCTATCGCCACCACCCTCGACGGGCTGCGCAAGCGCGTCGGCGATACGCCGATCATCGCCGTGGTCGAACCGCGCTCGAACTCGATGAAGCTCGGCGCGCACCGCGAGGGTCTGGCCGAATCCGTGGCGCTGGCCGATCAGGCGATCTGGTACGCACCGGCCAACCTTGGCTGGGATCTCGCCGCGACCGTAGCGGGCTCGCCCGTGCCGACCACCGTGTGCGATTCGCTGGAGGCGATCATTGCCAAAGTGAAAGCCGATGCCGTGCCGGGCACCCAAGTGGTGGTGATGAGCAATGGCGGTTTTGGTGGGTTGCACGGCCAATTGGCCGCCGCACTGGCGTAGGGTGGAAATCGCCGCAGGCATTTCCACGCGAATGGCATCAGGAGCAAATTGAATGAGCGGACCGGAACGCATCACCCTGGCCATGACCGGCGCCTCCGGCGCGCAGTATGGTTTGCGCCTGCTCGACTGCCTGATCCAGGAAGACCGCGAGGTGCACTTCCTGATCTCCAAGGCCGCGCAGCTGGTAATGGCTACCGAAACCGACGTGGTGCTGCCGGCCAAGCCGCAGGCGATGCAGGCGTTCCTCTCGGAATACACCGGTGCCGCCGCCGGGCAGATCCGCGTGTTCGCCAAGGAGGACTGGATGGCGCCACCGGCCTCCGGCTCCGGCGCGCCGACCGCGATGGTGGTGGTGCCCTGTTCCACCGGCACGCTGTCGGCGATCGCCACCGGCGCCTGCAACAACCTGATCGAGCGTGCCGCCGACGTCACGCTCAAGGAGCGCCGCCAGCTGATCCTGGTCCCGCGCGAGGCGCCGTATTCGAGCATCCATCTCGAGAACATGCTCAAGCTGTCCAACCTTGGCGTAACCATCCTGCCGGCCTCGCCGGGCTTCTATCACCAGCCACAGACTATTGATGACCTGGTCGATTTCGTCGTCGCGCGCATCCTCAACCTGCTCAACATCCCGCAGGACATGCTGCCGCGCTGGGGTGAGCACCATATCGTCAGCGACGACTGAGATGATCGGCCGGGCGCTGCTGGTACTGACGACGCTGAGTCTGCTCGGCGGCTGCGCCAGCGTCCGCACGCTGGATGCCGCCAAGCCCGGCGCGCCGATCATCTATTCCGGCACGCGCCTGGACTGGTACAGCCTCAACGGCGGTTGCTGCCCGCTGGATCGCTTCGGTGCCGTGGCGCCGAAATATGCCGCGCTGGATCTGCCCGCCAGCGCCCTGCTGGATACGCTGCTGCTGCCCTTCGCCGTCGCGGCGGAGCTGGGCGTCGGCCTCGGTGTACGCGGCGGGCTTTAGTTGCGGCGAACTGATCTGAGTCCAGGCCTGCCGGCGGGGCGGCAGGCATAATCGAGGCGTCTGACCGCGCTGCGCGTGTTCGCGGCACAAGGAGAAGGGTGTGAAAGACCGGGCTCAGTTCCACATGAATTACTGGATGATCGCCATTCTGGTGTTCCTTGGTCTGCAGTATCTGCTGTCGATGCAGCAGGAAGTGGCGACCATCCCCTACAGCGAATTCGAACAGCATCTCAATGAGGGCCGTGTCGAAGAGCTGGCGATCACCGAGCGACGCATCGAGGGCCTGCTCAAGGAGCCGCTGGCCAGCGGTCAGCGGCGGTTCATCAGCAATCGCGTCGAACCGCAGTTGGCCGAGCATCTGCAGCAGTACCCGGTGCGCTACACCGGCAAGGTGGAAAGCACGCTGGTGCGTGACCTGCTGTCGTGGATCGTGCCGGCCATGCTGTTCTTCGGCATCTGGCTGTTCCTGCTCAAGCGCATCGGCAGCGGCCTGGGTGGCGGCGGCATGATGCAGATCGGCAAGAGCAAGGCGCGGGTCTACGTCGAGACCGACATGAAGGTGAGCTTTGCCGACGTTGCGGGGGTCGACGAGGCCAAGGACGAGCTCAAGGAAATCATCGAATTTCTTCGCGATCCGCAAACCTATGGCCGCCTCGGCGGACGCATGCCCAAGGGCGTGCTGCTGGTCGGCCCGCCCGGCACCGGCAAGACGCTGCTGGCGCGTGCCGTGGCTGGCGAGGCGAAGGTGCCGTTCTTCTCCATTTCCGGTTCGGAGTTCGTCGAAATGTTCGTCGGCGTCGGTGCCGCACGGGTGCGTGATCTGTTCGAACAGGCGCGGGCCCAGGCGCCGGCGATCATCTTCATCGACGAGCTGGATGCGCTCGGTCGCGCCCGCGGTGCCGGGCCGCTGTCCGGCGGGCATGACGAGAAGGAGCAGACGCTCAACCAGCTGCTGGTGGAAATGGATGGTTTCGATACCTCCAGCGGGCTGGTCCTGCTGGCCGCCACCAACCGCCCGGAAATCCTCGACCCGGCGCTGCTGCGTGCCGGCCGTTTCGACCGTCAGGTGCTGGTCGATCGACCGGACAAGGTCGGGCGGGTACAGATTCTCAATGTGCACCTGAAGAAATCGCGACTGGGCACCGATGTCGATCCGCAGGCCATCGCCGCGCTGACGCCGGGCTTCACCGGTGCTGACCTGGCCAACCTGGTCAACGAGGCGACGCTGCTGGCGACCCGGCGCAATGCCGAAGCGGTGGCCATGGAAGACTTCACCGCAGCCATCGAGCGGATCATCGCCGGGCTGGAGAAGCGCAACCGCCTGCTCAACCCGCGCGAACGCGAGATCGTCGCCTATCACGAGATGGGCCATGCGCTGGTGGCCATGGCGCTGCCAGGCGTCGATCCGGTGCACAAGGTGTCGATCATCCCGCGCGGCATGGGCGCGCTGGGTTACACCATCCAGCGCCCCATCGAGGATCGCTTCCTGATGACCCGCGACGAGCTGGAAAACAAGATGGCGGTATTGCTCGGCGGGCGTGCGGCGGAGTGGCTGGTGTATGCGCATCTGTCCACCGGTGCGGCGGACGATCTGGCCAAGGTCACCGATATCGCCCGCGCCATGGTGACGCGCTACGGCATGTCTAAGCGTCTCGGTCACCTGGCGCTGGAGCGTGAGCCGAACTCGTTCCTTGGCAACGAGGCGATGCTCGGCCTCAAGCCGCAACACGACTACGCGGAGAGCACGGCAACCGCTATCGATGAGGAAGTGCAGGAGCTGGTGCAGGCGGCCTTCCAGCGCAGCCTGTCGCTACTCCAGGCGCGGCGGGAGCTGCTCGAGCGCTGCGCCCGGCAATTGCTGCAGCAGGAGACGCTGGATGCCGAGCAGTTGCGTGAGCTCAGCGCTGTTCCGGCCAGTGATCCGGCGCAGACATCCCCTCAGGCCTGATGCGACTTCAGGGCTGGTGACTCAGTCGGACTGGCGCTGGGCATGCTTCGCCAGCGCCCATTCGACATGCTCGCGTACCAGCTCCGACGGATCGTCGCGGCGCGCCTGGAGCGCTTCCAGCACCGGGATGCTTGACGGCGCGTTACCCAGGCCGACCGCGAGATTGCGTAGCCAGCGCTGGTAACCGGCGCGGCGCAGCGGCGAGCCTTCGGTGCGGCTGAGAAATTCTTCTTCTGTCCAGCGGAACAGCGTCGCCAGCTCGGCGTTGTCCAGGCTGTGGCGCGGCTGGAAGTCGCTTTGCTCGGTAGGGCGGGCGAAGCGGTTCCACGGGCAGACGATCTGGCAATCGTCGCAGCCGAACACGCGGTTGCCGATCTTGTCGCGCAGCTCGATGGGGATCGCGCCTTTCAGCTCGATGGTGAGATAGGAAATGCAGCGCCGCGCATCCAGCAGCCGTTCGCCGACGAAAGCCTCGGTGGGGCAGACGTCCAGGCAGGCGTGGCAGCTGCCGCAATGATCGCGGGTCGTCGGTTCGTCGACCGGCAACGCGATATCGACGAACAGCTCGCCGAGAAAGAACCAGCTGCCGGCCTTGCGGTTGAGCAACAGGGTGTTCTTGCCGATCCAGCCGAGCCCGGCCTGTTGCCCGGCGGCCTTCTCCAGCACCGGTGCGCTGTCGACGAAGGCGCGAAAGCCGAACGGGCCGACCACCTGCTGGATGCGCTCGGCGAGCTGCTGGATGCGTTTGCGGATCAGCTTGTGGTAGTCGCGGCCCAGCGCGTAGCGCGACACATAGGCCTTCTCCGGGGCGGCCAGCTGCTGGGTCATGCGCGTGTCGCCGGGCAGGTAGTCCATGCGCAGGGAGATCACCCTGAGGGTGCCCGGCACCAGTTCGTCCGGTCGTGAGCGCTTGCTGCCGTGGGCGGCCATGTAGTCCATCTCGCCCTGATAGCCGGCCGCCAGCCAGGCGTCGAGGTGCGCTTCGTGCTCGCCGAGGTCAACATCGGTGATGCCGACCTGCTGAAAGCCGAGCTCGCGGCCCCACTCCTTGATGGAGGTGGCGAGGGCGGCGGGATCTGGAAGAGCTTGGCTGGACATCGGGAGAGTAGGGCGGCTTGGCGGGCGGGTGCGTATAATTCTGCCAGACATTCCACCGCGATGATCCCTGCTCCGATGACCGATTCCCTGCCCGTCGCTCTGTATACCGCCGCTCAGGTGCGCGAACTCGATGCGCGTCTGATCGCCGCCGGCACGCCCGGTTTCGAATTGATGCAGCGTGCCGCCCACGCCGCGTGGCGTGCACTGCGTCGGCGCTGGCCCGATGCGGGTGCCGTCACTGTGCTGGCCGGGCGCGGTAACAATGCCGGCGATGGTTATCTGCTGGCGGCACTGGCGCAGCGCGCCGGCTGGCAGGTTCGCGTGCTGGCGGTGGGCGATTCGCAAGCGCTGCAAGGCGATGCCGCCCAGGCCCTGGCCGAGGCACGGGCAAGCGGCGTGGTCGTCGAGCCCTGGCACTCCGAGGCGCCGCTGCAGGGCGTGCTGGTGGATGCGCTGCTGGGCACCGGCATTGCCGGTGACGTGCGCGAGCCCTATGTCGCCGCGATCGAGGCAATCAATGCCAGCGAATTACCGGTGCTGGCCATCGATCTGCCGTCCGGCCTCTGTGCGAACAGCGGGCGGGTCTTGGGACACGCGGTGCGCGCCGATCTCAGCGTCACCTTTATCGGCCTCAAGCTCGGCCTGTTTACCGCAGATGGGCCTGATCGCGTCGGCAGCCTGGTGTTCGACGATCTGCAGGCCGATCCGGCGATCGTCGCGCAGGTGGCGAGCGAGGCCGTGCGCCTGGACCACGGCGCGCTGCCGCGCGTCGCGCCGCGCTCGCGGGTGGCGCACAAGGGCAGCTTCGGCCAGGTGCTGGTGATTGGCGGTGATCTGGGAACCGGCGGCGCTGCACTGCTTAGCGCCGAGGCGGCGTTGCGCTGCGGTGCGGGCATGGTGACGCTGGCGACCCGGCCAGAGCACGTCACTGCCTCGTTGGTGCGCTGCCCGGAAATCATGTGCAGTGGTGTCGAGTCGACTTATGGCTTGACGGCGCTGGTCGAGCGCGCCGATGTGCTGGTGGTCGGCCCGGGGCTCGGTCAGGCGCCCTGGGGCCGCAGCCTGCTTTCGCTGACGGCGCAGCGGGATCTGCCGCAGGTGTGGGACGCCGATGCGCTGAACCTGCTGGCGAACGGCGCCGTCGAACTGCCGTCTGGCAGCCTGATCACGCCGCATCCGGGCGAGGCCGCGCGGCTGCTGCAATGCTCGGTGGCTGAAGTCCAGGCTGATCGCCCGGCGGCGGTGCGCGCATTGGCGCACCGTTATACCTGCGTGGCGCTGCTCAAGGGAGCCGGTACGCTGATCGCCGCACCAGATGGCCGGCTCGCACTGTGCGATCGTGGTCATCCTGCCATGGCCAGCGCCGGCCTCGGTGATGTGCTGGCGGGGGTGCTCGGCGCCCTGCTTGCGCAAGGCCTGGCTCCATTCGATGCGGCTTGCCTGGGCGCCTGGCTGCATGCCGCCGCCGGCGAACGTATCGGCCAGCAAGGCCGGGGCCTGGCTGCCAGTGATCTGATTCCCGTGATCCGTCAGTTGCTCGAGGAGCAGTCGCCATGCCTGAAGTGAATCTGTATGCCGAGGATGAGGCTGCCATGCTCGCGGTCGGCGCGCGCATCGCCCGGGCAACCGGCGGTCGTGGCGTGATCTATCTGCACGGTGACCTCGGTGCGGGCAAGACCACCTTGTCGCGCGGCCTGATTCGCGGCTTCGGCCATGAGGGCAAGGTCAAGAGCCCGACCTTTACCCTGGTCGAACCTTATGAGCTGGGCGATGTGCAGGTTTTCCACTTCGACCTGTATCGCCTGGTCGATCCCGAAGAGCTGGAGTTCCTCGGTATCCGCGACTACTTCGAAGGCAACGCGCTGTGCCTGATCGAGTGGCCGGAGCGCGGGGCCGGCATTTTGCCAAAGGCCGACATGGACATTACCATTGCACCGCATGAGGCCGGCCGTACGCTGCGCCTGTCGCCCCACACTGCGCGGGGTGAAGCCTGGTGTGTCGCCCTGACCGACGGAGAGCTATGAATAACATGGGTTTGGGTATGCGCATTCGCACCTTTATTGGCGGCCTGGCGCTGTTGCTGATGGCAACGGACCTGTTGGCGGCCAGCGATGTGCAGAGCGTGCGCCTGTGGCGCGCGCCGGACAACACCCGCCTGGTGTTCGATCTGTCCGGACCGGTCGAGCACAAGATCTTCACGCTCACCGCACCCGATCGGCTGGTCATCGACGTGACTGGCGCCACGCTCAAGGCCGAACTCGACAAGCTCGCGCTGCAGAACACGCCGGTCGCCTCTCTGCGCGCCGGCCAGCACGACGCAAACACGCTGCGGGTGGTGGTCGACTTGCACGCGCCGGTCTCGCCGAAGAGTTTCAGTTTGGCGCCCAATCAGCAGTACGGTCACCGGCTGGTGGTCGATCTGTTCGATCAGGCCACGGCCGCCCGCGCCGCGACCCAGCCGCCGGTCACCGCTACGCCTGCCACGCCTGCCGCTCCTGTTTCGCCAACCCTGCCGGCGGTGAAGCTGCCGGCTACGGGCGGCAGCAAGCGCGACATCGTGATCGCTATCGACGCCGGCCACGGCGGCGAGGACCCGGGCGCTATCGGTCCTGGCAAGGTCTACGAGAAACACGTGGTGTTGCAGATTTCCAAGGAACTGCAGCGTCAGATCAACGCTGACAAGGGCTTCCGTGCCGAGTTGGTGCGCACCGGCGATTACTTCATTCCTCTGCGCAAGCGTACCGAGATCGCCCGCAAGAAGGGCGCCGATCTGTTCGTCTCGATCCATGCCGACGCCGCGCCGCGCTCGGCGGCGTACGGCGCCTCGGTGTTCGCCCTGTCTGACCGCGGTGCTACCTCTGAAACCGCGCGCTGGCTGGCCGACAGCGAGAACCGCTCCGACCTGATTGGCGGTGCCGGAAACGTCAGCTTGGGCGACAAGGATCAGATGCTCGCTGGCGTGCTGCTGGACCTGTCGATGACCGCCTCGCTGTCCTCAAGCCTGAATGTCGGGCAGAAGGTGCTGAGCAACATGGGCCGCATCACGCCGCTGCACAAGCGGCGCGTCGAGCAGGCCGGCTTCATGGTGCTGAAGTCGCCGGACATTCCGTCGATCCTGGTCGAGACCGGCTTTATCTCCAATCCGTCGGAAGCCAAGAAGCTGCAGACCTCCAGCCATCAGCAGGCGCTGGCGCGCTCGATTCACAGTGGCGTGCGGCAGTTCTTCCACGAGAATCCGCCACCGGGCACCTATGTCGCCTGGCTGCGTGATTCCGGCAAGATAGCCGCCGGCCCGCGCGAGCATGTCGTGCGCTCGGGTGAGAGCCTGGCGCTGCTTGCCCAGCGCTATCAGGTCAGCCTGGCTGCGTTGCGCAGCGCCAACAGTCTGAGCAATGACGTGATCAAGGTCGGCCAGACGCTGAATATCCCCGCCACCACGCTGGCTTCCCAGCCATGACCGATACTCCGCGCATCCAGCTGCTCAGTCCGCGGCTGGCGAACCAGATCGCCGCCGGTGAGGTGGTCGAGCGCCCGGCGTCGGTGATCAAGGAGTTGCTGGAAAACAGCCTGGACTCCGGCGCCACTCGCATCGAGGTGGACGTCGAACAGGGTGGGGTCAAACTGTTGCGGGTGCGCGACGACGGCTGCGGCATACCGCCGGATGACCTGCCGCTGGCCCTGGCGCGCCATGCCACCAGCAAGATTCGCGATCTGGAAGATCTCGAACGGGTCATGAGCCTCGGCTTTCGTGGCGAGGCGCTGGCCTCCATCAGCTCCGTCTCGCGTCTGACCATGACCTCACGCACCGCCGATGCCAGCGAAGCCTGGCAGGTGGAAACCGAAGGCCGCGAAATGGAAGCGCGGGTGCAGCCGGCTGCCCATCCGGTGGGCACATCGGTGGAAGTGCGTGATCTGTTTTTCAACACACCGGCGCGGCGCAAGTTTCTGCGCACCGAGAAGACCGAGTTCGATCACCTGCAGGAGGTGATCAAGCGCCTGGCGCTGGCGCGTTTCGATGTGGCCTTTCACCTGCGTCATAACGGCAAGGCGGTGCTGGCACTGCATCAGGCGAGCGATGACGCGTCGCGTGCGCGACGAGTGGCTGCGGTTTGCGGACCGGCTTTCCTCGAGCAGGCGCTGCCCATCGAGATCGAGCGTAACGGCCTGCGCTTGTGGGGTTGGGTCGGCCTGCCGACCTTCTCGCGTAGCCAGGCCGATCTGCAGTATTTCTACGTCAACGGCCGCATGGTCCGCGACAAGCTGGTTGCGCACGCCGTGCGCCAGGCATACCGCGACGTGCTGTTCAATGGCCGGCACCCGACCTTCGTACTGTTTCTCGACGTCGATCCGGCGGTGGTGGATGTCAACGTGCACCCCACCAAGCATGAAGTGCGTTTCCGCGACAGCCGCATGGTGCATGACTTCCTCTACGGCACGCTGCACCGCGCACTGGGCGATGTGCGACCCGAGGATCAACTGGCCGCGCCGGCGAGCGTGGCGCCGATGACCCAGGTTTCCGGACTGGCGGCGGGTGAGTTCGGCGGGCAGAACGAAATGAGTCTGGCTGCCAGCGTGCTCGAACGGCCGCAGGGCGAGACACCCGCCTGGCGGGGTGCGGGGTTGGGCTATCAGGCGCCACGCCCGGCGTCGGCCGGCTATACCGCCGAGGCCCAGGGTGCATATCGGGAGTTCTTTACGCCCCTGCCCGAAAGTGGTCCCGCGGCATTGCCGGCCAGCCAGGATGACGTGCCGCCACTGGGGTATGCGCTGGCGCAGCTCAAGGGGGTCTATATCCTCGCCGAGAATGCCCAGGGCATGGTGCTGGTGGACATGCATGCCGCCCATGAGCGCATCACCTACGAGCGGCTGAAGACCGCGATGGCCAGTGAAGGCCTGCGCGGACAGCCGCTGTTGGTGCCCGAATCCGTCGCGGTCAGCCAGCGGGAGGCGGACTGTGCCGAGGAGCACGGGCTGTGGTTCCAGAAACTGGGTTTCGAACTGCAGCGCCTCGGTCCGGAAACCCTGGCGATCCGGCAGATTCCCTCGTTGCTCAAGCAGGCCGAAGCCACCCAGCTGGTGCGTGATGTACTCGCTGACCTGCTGGAGTACGGCACCAGCGATCGCATCCAGGCGCATCTCAACGAGCTGCTGGCGACCATGGCCTGCCATGGCGCGGTACGCGCCAATCGCCGCCTGACGCTGCCGGAAATGAACGCCTTGCTGCGCGATATGGAACACACCGAGCGCAGCGGGCAATGCAACCATGGCCGCCCGACCTGGACTCAGCTGGGCATGGACGAACTGGACAAGCTGTTCCTGCGAGGTCGCTGATCCGGCTCCGGACGGCAGGCCGTGCTTGCGACCTGTCGCCCGCCACTGGAAACTATGCGGCCACGCCTGCCGAGCCCGCCGATGTCTTTTCTGCCTCCCGCCATCTTTCTCATGGGTCCCACCGCATCGGGCAAGACCGACCTGGCGCTGGAACTGGCGCGCGTGCTGCCCTGCGAGCTGATCAGCGTCGACTCGGCGCTGGTCTATCGTGGCATGGACATCGGCACCGCAAAGCCGTCGCCTGAAGTATTGGCAGAGTTCCCGCACCGCCTGGTGGATATTCTCGATCCGGCCGAGAGCTACTCGGCTGCCGAGTTCAGTGCCGATGCGCTGGCCGCCATGGCTGAGATCACTGCGGCGGGCCGCATTCCGCTACTGGTCGGCGGTACCATGTTGTATTTCAAGGCGTTGCAGGATGGTCTTGCCGATATGCCGGCGGCCGACCCCTTGGTCCGCGCCGACCTGGAGGCACTGGCCGCCGCCGAAGGACTGCAGGCACTGCACCACCAGTTGGCGCAGGTCGATCCGGAGTCGGCTGCACGCATTCATCCCAACGATCCGCAGCGGTTGGTGCGTGCGCTGGAAGTCTATCGGGTCAGCGGCCTGACCATGAGTGAGCACCGTGCCCGACAAAGGTCGCAAAAAGCCGCCGCAGACGCGCCGGGCTCGGGAGTCTTGCCTTATACTGTCGCGCAACTGTGCATCGCCCCTGCGCAACGCCATATCCTGCACGAGCGTATCGAGAGCCGTTTCCGGCACATGGTTGAACAGGGATTCGTCGAAGAGGTCGAAGCCCTGATGCGCCGCGGTGATCTGCATCCCGGAATGCCGTCGATGCGTGCGGTCGGTTATCGTCAGGTCTGGGAATATCTGGACGGATCATCGATCCGAGAGCAAATGGTGGAGCGCGGCATCATCGCAACTCGGCAGCTGGCCAAACGGCAGTTCACCTGGTTGCGCAGTTGGGGGGAGGTGCACTGGCTGGACAGTTTGTCCCGCGACAATCTGCCGCGCGCATTGAAATACCTGCAATCGCTCTCCATATTGAGCTGACACTGCGAATTGACCGTCTATTCTCAACACGTGGATCGTCGGTTGTACTTTTAGAACACTAATGAAAACAGATCCTCTAAGGAGTGCGGCACATGTCAAAAGGGCATTCGCTACAAGACCCTTACCTCAACACACTGCGTAAGGAACGCGTTCCGGTTTCCATCTATCTGGTAAACGGCATCAAGCTGCAGGGCCAGATCGAATCCTTCGACCAATTCGTCATTCTTCTGAAGAATACAGTCAGTCAGATGGTCTACAAGCACGCCATTTCCACCGTCGTTCCGGGCCGTCCAGTGCGCCTGCCGACCGCTGGCGATGCCGAGCAATCCGAGTCGGGCAACGACTGAGGTAGGTTTCCTTGTTCTTCGAACGTCCCGGTGGTGGTGAGCGGGCTATCCTGGTGCACCTGGACGGCCAGGACCCCGCGGCACGCGAGGACCCACAGGAGTTCCAGGAGCTGGCGCGTTCTGCCGGCGCCGAAACGGTCGGCTTCGTCAATGTCTCTCGGCATCAGCCGTCCGCCAAGTTCCTCATCGGCAGCGGCAAGGTCGAAGAGCTGCATGACCTCGTCAAGGATGGCGAGGTCGAGCTGGTGATCTTCAATCACACCCTCACGCCCAGTCAGGAGCGCAACCTCGAGCGCGCGCTTGAATGCCGTGTGCTGGATCGTACCGGTCTGATTCTGGATATCTTCGCTCAGCGTGCCCGCACCCATGAGGGCAAGCTGCAGGTCGAGCTGGCTCAGCTCGAGCACATGAGCACGCGACTGGTACGCGGCTGGACCCACCTCGAGCGCCAGAAGGGCGGCATCGGCCTGCGCGGCCCGGGTGAAACCCAGCTGGAAACCGACCGCCGACTTTTGCGTGTGCGTATTCGTCAAATCAAGCAGCGCCTGGAAAAGGTCCGCGGGCAGCGCGAGCAGGCTCGGCGTGGTCGGCGTCGCGCCGATATTCCCTCGGTATCGCTGGTCGGTTACACCAACGCCGGAAAGTCCACGCTGTTCAATGCACTGACCGAGTCCGATGTTTACGCGGCGAATCAGCTGTTCGCCACGCTGGACCCGACGCTGCGTCGACTGGAGCTCGACGATGTCGGTCCGGTGATTCTGGCTGATACCGTGGGGTTCATCCGCCATCTGCCCCACAAGCTGGTGGAATCGTTCCGGGCAACGCTCGAAGAATCCAGCAATGCCGATTTGCTCCTGCACGTCATCGATGCACACGAGCCGGAGCGCGATCAGCAGATCGAGCAGGTACTGGCTGTGCTCGGCGAGATCGGTGCCAACGAATTGCCGATGCTCGAGGTCTACAACAAGGTTGATCTCATGGAGGGTATCGAGCCGCAGATCCAGCGTGATGCCGATGGCAAACCGCAGCGGGTCTGGGTGTCGGCACGTGACGGGCTGGGTCTGGATCTTGTGCGCCAGGCGATCGCCGAATTGCTGGGCAATGACCTGTTCGTCGGAACGCTGCGCCTGCCGCAGCGACTCGGGCGGCTGCGTGCGCAGTTCTTCGAGCTGAGCGCTGTGCAGCGCGAGACCCATGATGAAGAAGGCGGCAGCCTGCTGGAAGTTCGCTTGCCGAGAATCGAATTGAATCGCTTGATCAGCCGCGAAGGGTTGCGGGTGGACGAGTTCATCGAGCAACACACTTTGCAATAAAGCCTCCGCTGGCAATTTTGCCGGTGGTTCGGGGCTTTCTGTAGCATTGGCGGGCGTGCCGTGGGCGCGCCTTTAGCTTTATTTGAATGGAGAGCGCTATGGCTTGGAATGAGCCGGGTGGCAACTCGAACAACCAGGATCCCTGGGGCAGTGGTGGTGGTGGTCGTCGCGGTGGCGGCGGCGACCAGAAAGGCCCGCCGGACCTCGATGAGGCTTTCCGCAAGCTGCAGGACAGCCTGAACGGCATGTTCGGCGGCAAGAAGCGTGGTGGTGGCAGCAATTTCGGTGGCAGCGGCAAGCGTGGCGGCTTCGGCTTGGTCTGGGTTGCCCTGGTCGTTCTGTTGGCGGTATGGCTGTTCAATGCGATCTACATCGTCGACGAGCAGGAGCAGGCAGTCGTGCTGCGCTTCGGCAAGTATCACGAGACGGTAGGGCCGGGCCTGAACATCTACTTCCCGCCGATCGATCGCAAGTTCCAGGAGAACGTCACCCGCGAGCGCTCGTACAGCAAGCAGGGGCAGATGCTCACCGAGGATGAGAACATCATCGAGGTGCCGCTGACCGTTCAGTACAAGATCAGCAATCTGCAATCGTTCGTGCTCAGCGTCGATCAGCCCGAAATCAGCCTGCAGCATGCTACCGACAGTGCCGTACGCCACGTGGTGGGTTCGACCGCAATGGATCAGGTGCTGACCGAAGGTCGTGAGGTCATGGCTGGGGAGGTCAAGGAGCGCCTGCAGCGGTTCCTCGACAACTATGGCACTGGCATCGTCGTCACCCAGGTCAACCTGCAGAGTGCGGCAGCGCCGCGTGAAGTGCAGGAAGCGTTCGATGATGTGATCCGCGCACGCGAAGACGAGCAGCGCGAGAAGAATCAGGCCGAGTCTTACGCCAATGGCGTGATTCCCGAAGCCCGCGGTCAGGCCCAGCGCATGCTGGAAGAGGCCAGTGGTTATCGCGACGCGGTAATCTCGCGTGCCACGGGTGAGGCTGATCGCTTCAGCAAGCTGGTCGCCGAGTATCGGAAGGCGCCGGAGGTCACTCGTGAGCGTCTGTACCTGGAAACGATGCAGGAAGTCATGAGCAATACCAGCAAGGTCATGGTCAGTGGCGACGGGGGGCAGAACCTGCTCTATCTGCCGCTGGACAAGATGATCAACAGTCGCGGTGCAAGCACGCCAGCGCCTGCCGGCGTTGCTTCGGGTGCCGCAACTCAGGGCACTCGTCTGCCGCCGGAGCTGGATCCGCGTGAAGTTCGTACAAGGGAGAGTCGCTGATGAGCAATAAATCCCTTACGGCGTTGATCGTGGGTGTGGTCGCTGCGATCGTACTGTGGAACAGTTTTTACATCGTCTCGCAGACCGAACGTGCGGTATTGCTGCGCTTCGGCCGTATCGTCGAGCCTGACGTGAAGCCTGGCCTGCACATGAAGATTCCGTACGTGAACTCGGTGCGCAAGTTCGATGCGCGACTGCTGACGCTGGATACGACCACTTCGCGCTTCCTGACGCTGGAGAAGAAGGCGTTGATGGTCGACTCCTATGCCAAGTGGCGTGTGGATGATGCCGAGCGCTTCTATACCGCGACCTCGGGTGTGAAACAGATTGCCGATGAGCGTCTGGCGCGCCGTCTGGAAGCCGCGCTGCGTGACCAGTTTGGTAAGCGCACGCTGCACGAGTCGGTATCCGGTCAGCGTGACGAGCTGATGGCTCAGGTCACCACCAGCCTCAATCGCGCAGCACAGCAGGAGCTGGGCATAGAAGTGGTTGACGTGCGGGTCAAGGGTATCGACCTGCCACGAGAAGTGAACCGCAGCGTATTCGAGCGGATGAGTTCCGAGCGCGAACGCGAGGCTCGTGAGCACCGCGCCAAGGGTAAGGAGCTTGCCGAAGGTATCCGTGCGGATGCTGATCGTCAGCGGCGGGTTCTGCTGGCCGAGGCGTTCCGCGAGGCCGAAGAGCTGCGCGGTGATGGCGATGCCAAAGCGGCTGCGATCTACGCCTCCGCATACGGACAGGACCAGGAGTTCTACGCCTTCCACCGTAGCCTGCAGGCCTACCGCGAAAGCTTCTCCAGCAAGGAAGATGTGCTGGTGCTCGATCCGAAGAGCGACTTCTTCCGTTATCTGGAAAGCAGCAAGTAGCGCTTCATGGCCACCTGAACGGCTTTCCCGGCGGCGCGCGAGTGCCGCCGGGTGACCGGTAGGGAAAAGATTGCTATGATCCGCCGGCCGGGAAAATCCCGGCTTTTTTGCGTCTGTGCCCTTGAGGTCGCAGGCTATCCCAGGCATGCAGCGGTCATGCCGACCCCTGAGGGGCATGGCTCGGATGCCATGATCGAATACAACTGCACGCGACCGAAGGCCAGCCAAGGCTGTTGCCACGGTTTTCGTCTGGGCTTACCGGAACGAGAGGTGATTTCGCGAATGGCAACGGTAGACCGCTGGCTTTTGCCAGATGGCATCGAAGAGGTGCTGCCGCCCGAGGCGGCGCGTATCGAAACGGCACGTAGACGCGTGCTGGACCTGTTCCAGCGCTGGGGCTACGAGCTGGTCATCACCCCGCATGTGGAGTTTCTCGAGTCGCTGCTCACCGGTTCCGGGCAGGATCTGGATTTGCGTACCTTCAAGGTCATCGATCCGCTTTCCGGTCGGCAGATGGGCCTTCGTGCCGATATCACACCGCAGGTGGCTCGTGTCGATGCGCATACCTTGCGTCGAGAAGGCCCGAGCCGTCTGTGTTACGCCGGCAGCGTACTGCATGCCAAGCCGCAGGCCCTTTCCACTTCGCGCAGTCCGATTCAGTTGGGTGCCGAGTTGTATGGCGACGCGTCTGCATCCAGTGACATCGAGGTGATCAGCCTGATGTTGGAGATGCTTGAGCTGGCCGATGTTCCGGACGTGCACATGGATCTCGGTCATGTCGGCATTTATCGCGGTCTGGCCAAGGCTGCCGGCCTGAATGGTGACTCCGAGCAACGCCTGTTCGATGCGTTGCAGCGCAAGGCGATGGACGAGATCGCCGAGCTGACCGCTGCGCTCGAGCCTGCTCTGGCTAATATGCTGCGTGCGCTGGCGCGACTGTGCGGCGGACGCCAGGCGCTCGATGAAGCTCGTGAGGCGTTGACGGGTGCGCCGGCTGAGGTGCAGGCAGCGCTGGAAACCCTGGTTCTGATCGCTGATCAGCTGGCAGCGCGTTATCCGGATGTTCCGCTGTATTTCGATTTGGGCGAACTGCGTGGCTATCACTACCATACTGGAGTGGTGTTCGCGGTATTCGTGCCTGGCGTCGGTCAGTCGATCGCTCAGGGCGGGCGTTATGACGATATCGGTGCCGATTTCGGTCGTGCACGTCCGGCGACGGGATTTTCCACGGATCTGAAAACCTTGGTCAGCCTGGGTAACGCGGATCTCTCGACGCCTGTGTCGGGCATCTGGGCGCCGCATGTCGATGAGCCTGGTTTGTGGGGTGCGATTCGCGAATTGCGACGTCAGGGTGAGCGCGTGGTGCAGGCGCTCGAAGGTCAGTCGCAGGCTGATGCCGCACCGCTGGGCTGTGATCGAAAGTTGCTGTTGAGTAATGGTGTCTGGACGGTGGCCTCGCTGGCGTCCTGAAGGTTGCGGCGCCGCACCGCGGTGCCGGCCAGGTTTCGATTATCGCCGGTTGCGACCGGCACATGCTTCGCCGAAGAGGACAAAGGGTTATGGGTAAGAACGTCGTGGTCCTGGGCACCCAGTGGGGTGATGAGGGCAAGGGCAAGATCGTCGATCTGCTGACCGATCAGGCGGCTGCGGTCGTGCGTTACCAGGGCGGCCACAATGCCGGTCACACCCTGGTCATCGACGGTGAGAAGACCGTATTGCACCTGATTCCGTCCGGCATCCTGCGCGACAACGTGCAATGCCTGATCGGTAATGGCGTAGTGGTCGCTCCCGATGCGCTGTTGCGTGAGATCACCAAGCTGGAAGAGAAAGGTGTACCGGTGCGCGAGCGCCTGCGCATCAGCCCTTCCTGCACGCTGATCCTGCCTTACCATGTGGCCCTGGATCAGGCGCGCGAGGCTTCGCGCTCGGAAGGCAAGATCGGTACCACTGGGCGTGGCATCGGTCCGGCGTACGAAGACAAGGTTGCGCGTCGGGGTCTGCGCATTGCTGACCTGTTCAATCCGGAGCGTTTCACGGTCAAGCTGCATGAGTTGCTGGAGTATCACAACTTCGTGCTGCAGAACTTCTACAAGGTAGAGCCGGTTGATTTCCAGAAGACCCTCGACGAAGCTCTCGGTTATGCGGAAATCCTCAGGCCGCTGATCACCGACGTTACTGCCCGTCTGCACGAGCTGCGCAAGCAGGGTGCCTGCATCATGTTCGAAGGTGCGCAGGGTTCGCTGCTGGACATCGACCACGGTACCTATCCGTACGTGACCAGCTCCAGCACGACCGCCGGCGGCACGGCGACCGGTTCCGGTTTCGGTCCGCTGTATCTGGATTACATCCTGGGCATCACCAAGGCCTACACCACCCGCGTCGGTTCCGGTCCGTTCCCGACCGAGCTGTTCGACGATGTTGGTGCTCGGCTGGCCGAGCGTGGGCACGAGTTCGGTTCGACTACCGGCCGTGCGCGGCGTTGTGGTTGGTTCGATGCGGTCATTCTGCGTCGCGCCATCGAGATCAACAGCATCTCCGGCATCTGCCTGACCAAGCTCGATGTGCTCGATGGGCTGGAAACCATCCGGATCTGTGTCGGCTACAAGGACCGCAACGGAGACGTGCTCGTCGATGCGCCTACTGACGCCGACAGCTACGATGGTCTGCAACCGGTCTACGAAGAAATGCCGGGCTGGAGCGAATCGACCGTTGGTGCGAAGACGCTCGATGAGCTGCCTGCCAATGCTCGCGCCTATATCAAGCGCCTTGAGGAGCTGGTCGAGGCGCCGGTAGATATCATTTCTACCGGCCCTGACCGCAACGAGACCATCGTGCTACGTCATCCATACGCCTGATCAACGGGCTCTGGCTGCAGCAAAAGACCGCCCGAAGGCGGTCTTTTGTTTTGCGGCTGGTTGGGCCCGGATAGGGTGAGCGCTTTGAGGCTGCTGGTCGGTTTGGCGCTGAAACGAAAAAACCGAGCCAGAGGCTCGGTTTTTTCTTGAAGAGTGGTGCCCAGGAGAAGACTCGAACTTCCACGGTGTTGCCACCGCTAGGACCTGAACCTAGTGCGTCTACCAATTCCGCCACCTGGGCACATTGCGATGATTGCTCATCGACTTTTTTGCCGTTTCACCGATCAGATCGGCCGAAGTCGGCTTCTTCGTCTTGCATGAGACTCGCCAGCTTTCGGCGGGTTTCATTTGAATAAGTGGTGCCCAGGAGAAGACTCGAACTTCCACGGTGTTGCCACCGCTAGGACCTGAACCTAGTGCGTCTACCAATTCCGCCACCTGGGCACGAGAAACGATGATACTTGGCCGTTTCCGTGTTACAACGTCTACCAGACATTGTGGGCGCGAACTATACGGCTGAGGTTTGGCCTTGTAAACCCCTGATGCCGAAAAATAATTCGCATCAAAGCTGCCGTCCGGCGGCGATTCGCGCTTCAATAGAAAAAGGGCGTTCTGCCTCTATAAATGAATGAAAGGTGACATCTCTTAATGGCCGATTGGCAATCCCTCGATCCCGAGGCCGCTCGTGAAGCGGAAAAGTACGACAACCCTATTCCCAGTCGCGAGCTGATTCTCCAGCATCTCGGTGAGCGCGGCTCGCCGGCCGCCCGCGAAGAGCTGGTTGAAGAGTTCGGGCTTGTGTCCGAAGAAGATATCGAAGCGCTGCGTCGCCGTCTGCGGGCGATGGAGCGTGATGGTCAGTTGATCTACACCCGGCGTGGCACCTATGCCCCGGTGGACAAGCTGGACCTGGTCTGTGGTCGCGTCAGTGGTCATCGTGATGGTTTCGGATTTCTGATTCCTGACGATGGCAGCGACGATCTGTTTCTCTGTCCCGCGCAGATGCGCCTGGTTTTCGACGGTGATCGCTGTCTGGCACGTGTAGCCGGCCTGGATCGGCGCGGGCGCCGCGAAGGTGCCATCGTTGAAGTGATCAGCCGCGCGCACGAAAGCATCGTCGGTCGCTACCACATCGAAAGCGATGTGGGTTTCGTCATTCCCGATAATCCGAAGATTCAGCAGGAAGTGCTGGTGACGCCGGGCCGCGCGCTCGACGCCAAACCAGGCCAGTTCGTCGAGGTGAAGATCACTCACTGGCCGACTCAGCGCTTTCAGCCGCAGGGCGACATTGTCGAGGTGATTGGCAACTACATGGCCCCGGGTATGGAGATCGACGTCGCGCTGCGCAGCTTCGATATCCCGCATGTCTGGCCGGAAGCGGTGCTGAAGGAGGCTTCCCGCCTCAAGCCCGAGGTGGAGGAGAAGGACAAGCACAAGCGCGTCGACCTGCGCCATCTGCCATTCGTCACCATCGATGGTGAGGATGCGCGGGACTTCGACGATGCGGTCTACTGCGAGAAGCCGGGCGGGTGGAAGCTGCTGACCGGCGGGTTCCGTCTGTATGTGGCCATTGCCGATGTTTCGCACTACGTGAAAGTCGATTCGGCGCTCGACAAGGAGGCGGTGGTCCGCGGCAACTCGGTGTACTTCCCCGAGCGCGTGGTGCCGATGCTGCCCGAGGAGCTGTCCAACGGCCTCTGCTCGCTGAATCCCCACGTCGATCGACTGGCCATGGTCTGCGAGATCACCCTGAGCAAGTCGGGGAAGATGACCGACTACCAGTTCTACGAAGCGGTGATTCATTCTCACGCACGGCTGACCTACAACAAGGTCAGCGCGATGCTGGAGCAGCCCAAGTCTGCCGAAGGCAAGCGACTGAGCGCCGAGTATGCCGAGGTACTACCGCATCTCAAGCAGCTCTATTCGCTGTACAAGGTGCTGCTCAAGGCGCGCCACACCCGCGGAGCAATCGACTTCGAAACGCAGGAAACACGTATCGTCTTCGGCAGCGATCGCAAGATCGCCGAGATCAAGCCCACCGAGCGCAACGATGCGCACAAGCTGATCGAAGAATGCATGCTGTGCGCCAACGTCGCGACGGCCGCGTTCCTGCAGAAACACGAAATCCCGGCGCTCTATCGTGTTCATGATGCGCCGCCGCTGGAGCGCCAGGAAAAGCTGCGTGCGTTTCTGGGCGAGCTGGGGCTCTCGTTGCACAAGGGCAAGGAAGGTCCGACGCCCAAGGATTATCAAGCGCTGCTGGAGCAGATTCAGGGGCGTCCGGATTTTCATGTGATCCAGACCGTCATGCTGCGCTCGCTGAGTCAGGCGGTGTACAGCGCGGAGAATCACGGACACTTCGGCCTGAACTACGAAGCCTACGCGCATTTCACCTCGCCGATCCGGCGCTATCCGGACCTGCTGGTGCATCGTGCCATTCGCAGTGTCATTCGTTCCCGTCGCGACACGCCGCACGTGCGCCGTGAAGGCGCCACCAGCATGCCCAAGGCGCGTATCTATCCGTATGACGAAGCGGCGCTGGAGCAGCTGGGCGAGCAGTGCTCGATGACCGAGCGGCGCGCCGATGAAGCTACCCGTGACGTCACCAACTGGCTCAAGTGCGAGTTCATGAAGGATCGCGTCGGCGAGACCTTCCCTGGTGTAATTACAGCGGTGACCGGCTTTGGCCTGTTCGTCGAGCTGACCGATATCTATGTGGAAGGGCTGGTGCACGTCACGGCGATGCCGGGCGATTACTACCACTTCGATCCGTTGCACCATCGCCTGTCCGGCGAGCGCAGTGGGCGCAGCTTCCGTCTTGGTGACAGCGTCGAGGTGCGCGTCATGCGCGTCGACCTGGATGAGCGCAAGATCGATTTCGAGCTGATTGCAGGCGGTACCAAATCGGCCCCGGGTCAGCGCGATGGCGAGGGGCGTGGTCGCGAGCCTGGCAATGCCGATGTACGCAAGAGTCGCGAGCTGAAGAAGGCTCTGCTGGACGAGGCCAAAGGGGGGCGCAAGGGCAAGGGTGAGAAGTCGGCCGCTGGCAAGTCCCGCTCGGGCTCCGCGAAGCCCAAGTCTGCCGCCAGGTCGGGTGACAAGCCGTCCGCTGCCAGCGGTGGCCCCAGAAAGCGCAAGGCCAAGTCATGAGTCAGCTGGAGAAGATCTACGGCTTGCACGCCGTGGAAGCGCTGTTGCGCCATCACCCGAAGCGGGTCAAGCAGGTCTGGCTGGCCGAGGGGCGTGGCGATCCGCGTGTGCAGGTGCTGATCGAGCTCGCCGCACAGGCGCGTGTGAGTGTCGGGCAGTGCGAGCGCCGCGAGATGGACGCCTGGGTCGAAGGCGTCCATCAGGGCGTGGTCGCCGATGTCAGTCCAAGCCAGGTCTGGGGTGAGGCGATGCTCGAGGAGCTGCTCGATCGCGCCGATGGGCCACCATTGCTGCTGGTGCTCGATGGAGTGACCGATCCGCACAATCTCGGCGCCTGTCTGCGCACTGCCGATGCCGCGGGTGCGCTGGCCGTGATCGTGCCGAAGGATAAATCGGCAACACTCAACGCCACCGTGCGGAAAGTGGCCTGCGGGGCGGCGGAAGTGATTCCCCTGGTTGCCGTGACCAACCTTGCGCGCACCCTGGAGAAGTTGCAGCAGCGCGGTCTGTGGGTCGTCGGGACAGCTGGAGAATCTGAGCAGTCGCTTTACGATCAGGACCTTACCGGGCCCATCGTTCTCATCATGGGGGCAGAGGGTCGCGGTATGCGGCGCTTGACCCGTGAACACTGCGATTACCTGGTGCGCCTGCCGATGGCGGGAAGTGTCAGCAGTCTGAACGTCTCGGTGGCGACCGGTGTTTGCCTGTTCGAGGCCTTGCGTCAGCGCAAGGTCGCCAAGGCCGCTAGCTGATTCCAGCGTGGTCGCGCCGCCCTCCTGAAACCGATTGATCTTTTTGTGGTCAATCGGTGTCCCAGGCCCGTCCGCCGGATAGCGGCTTCCCGTCATATTGCTTGAGCGCTCCGGGTGCTGTCGGAGCCTTGCTGAGTTCGTTACGCGGCGTCAGGCTCGTACCATGGAGGTTGTATGCAGCAGCGCCCGTCTTTCGAAAGCCTGTTCCGGCTTTCCCCGAACGCCTATGTCCTGCTTGATCGCGATCTGGTCATCCTGGACGCCAATGCAGCTTATCTCGCGCTGACCGGGCGCAAGCTGAAGGAGATCCAGGGGCAGCGCCTGCATGAGGCGTTCGCCGCCGATCCGCTCAGTCCAGAAACGACCCGGGTGCAGGAATTGCTCGATTCCTTTGCACGTGTTCTCAGTCGCAAGGCTGTCGATACGCTGCCGGTGATCCGTTACTCCATCGCGCGGCAAACGCCGCTTGGCCCGGTTTACGAGGATCGTTACTGGAGCGCCACGCATACCCCGATCCTGGACGAGCAGGGGGAGGTGGCGGCGATTCTGCAGCACACCTCGGATATCACTGAGCTACAGGCGATCAAGGATTCGTTGAGTCAGGCGGCTGGCGGGCGCCAGCCCGTGCAGCAGCTGGAGCAGAGCGTCATGTCACGGGCGAAGCTGCTGCAATCGGAAGGCGAGCAGTTGCGGCGTTTGTTCGCCCAGGCCCCCGGGTTCGTCTGTTTTCTGCGAGGCCCGCGGCACGTCTACGAGCTGGTGAATGATGCCTATCGGCAGGTCACCGGCCACCGTCAGCTACTGGGCAAGACGATTCGCGACGGCTTGCCGGAGATCGAGGGGCAGGTCCTGATCGGCTTGCTCGATGACGTCTATCGGACCGGTCAGCCGTATATCGGCAAACGCGTGTCGCTGTTCCTCAAGCGGCAGCCGGGTCGGGAGCCCGAAGAGGTGATTCTCGACTTTGTACTGCAGCCAATCTTCGAAAACGACGGCAAGGTGATCGGTATCTTCGTTCAAGGACAGGACGTCACCGACCAGCAGCGCAACGAGACGGAGCTGCGCCGCTATCGCGATCATCTGGAAGAGCTGGTGCGCGAGCGCACGCTGGCGCTGCAGCAGAGCGAGGCTGAGCGACAGATGACCGAACAGGCGCTGCTCCAGGCTCAGCGTCTGGAGGCGGTGGGCAAGCTGACCGGCGGCATCGCCCACGATTTCAACAACATGCTGCAGATCATCGGCGGCAACCTGCAGCTGTTGCGGCGCAGTCTAGGTGGTGACGAAACCGCCGCGCGCCGGCTGGACTCTGCTGTCAGTGGGGTCGAGAAGGGCGCGCGTCTTGCGTCGCAACTACTCGCCTTTGCCAGTCGCCAGCCATTGCTTCCGCAGCAGGTGCATCTGCCGGACCTGCTTGAGCAGATGCATGAGTTGCTCAACGGTGCCCTGGGTTCGGCCGTGCAGCTCGAACTGCAGGTGTTGGGTCAGCCGTGGCCGGTATTCGTGGATGTCGGCAACCTGCAGAGCGTGGTGCTGAATCTTGCTGCGAACGCGCGTGATGCGATGTCCGGTGGCGGTCGCGTCGTGCTGCGCCTGGAGAATCGCCTGCTGGGCGCAGACGTTCCGGTCGGTCAGGGGGGTGACTATGTGTTGCTCAGCGTGATCGATGAGGGGAGCGGCATGACCGAGGATGTGCGCGCCAGGGCATTCGAGCCGTTCTTCAGTACCAAACAGAACAGCAATGCTTCCGGTCTCGGCCTGAGCATGGTCTATGGCTTCGTCAAGCAGAGTGGTGGCTTCGTCACCCTGGAGAGTGGCGAGCAGGGCGGCACGGCCGTGCATGTTCACTTGCCGCGCCACGTGGAAGGCGAGCAGCAGCACTCGGGTGTGGGCGGCGACGCTGCAGTCGAGCTGATCCCGGATCAGGCTGACACCTCTCCCGCGGCTGCTGAGTCGGGCGCGGACTCAGAGGATGGCAGCCTTCGGATTCTCTTCGTCGAGGATGACCCTACGCTGCGCATGCTGACCGGGGAAGTGATGATGGAGCTCGGTCACCAGGTCGTTGCCAGTGAGACGGCGGAAGAGGCGCTGGAAATTCTCGAGCAGCAGCCGTTCGATGTACTGCTGACCGATGTCGGCCTGGCTGGGATGAGCGGAATCGATCTGGCGCGCGAAGCCGGTACGCGTCAGCCGCTGCTGTCATTGGTGATCGCTTCGGGCTATCCGGTCAATGCGTCGGACGTCGGGCTCGATCGACTGCGTACCATGCTCAAGCCGTACGATATTCATCAGGTTCGCGAGTTGCTTGACGGCATTCGCGCCGAGCGTGCCGCGCTGCACGTCTGAGATGCGCTGGGCTGGTTAAATATTCACCAGTTTGCCTTGCGCCACTGTCGGCCCTTCTCTAGAATGGCGCCCCTTGCCTGGATGGCAGGCGTTTGCGCGCCTTTCTGCAAGCAAGACAACAAGTCATTCACTCCTTGCCTGACCGCATCGTCGGCAGGCTGCAACCCGTAAGGAGCAATTATGCGTCATTACGAAATCATCTTTCTGGTTCACCCGGACCAGAGCGAACAGGTCGGCGGCATGGTGGAGCGTTACACCAAGCTGATCGAAGAAGACGGTGGCAAGATTCACCGCCTGGAAGACTGGGGCCGTCGTCAGCTGGCTTACGCCATCAACAACGTGCACAAGGCTCACTATGTGATGCTGAACGTCGAGTGCAGTGGCAAGGCCCTGGCCGAGCTGGAAGACAACTTCCGCTACAACGACGCCGTCATCCGCAACCTGATCATTCGTCGCGACGAAGCCGAGACCGAACAGTCTGAAATGCTCAAGGCCGAGGAAAACCGTAGCGAACGCCGCGAGCGTCGTGATCGCCCTGACAACACTGATGGCTCCAACGAGAGCGACAGTGACAGCGATAACAACGCTGACGAGTAATCCACGGATCTATTGAGGAGCCTATTTCATGGCACGTTTTTTCCGTCGTCGTAAGTTCTGCCGTTTCACCGCCGAAGGCGTGAAAGAGATCGACTACAAGGATCTCAACACCCTGAAGGCCTACATCTCCGAGACCGGCAAGATTGTTCCTAGCCGTATCACCGGAACCAAGGCACGTTATCAGCGTCAGCTGGCTACCGCTATCAAGCGCGCCCGCTACCTGGCCCTGCTGCCCTACACCGACAGCCACGGCCGTTGATCCGGCTGGTCGGCAGAAGTAAAGGATAAATCGCATGCGCGCCCTGGCTGAGTTCATCATGCGCGGCCGTATGCAGGCCATCTTCGTGGTGGCCGGGGCTGCGGCGCTGCCCATGTTGTTCTGGTTGAGTGCTGCTGCGGGCTGCCTGGTGCTGTTGCGGCGGGGCCTCAACGATGCGCTGGGTGTGCTGGTCTGGGCCGTATTGCCGGCGCTGGCCTGGTGGTACTTCGGCGATCCGCGAACCCTGCTGGTACTGTTGGGCTCGCTGGGGCTGGCGCTGCTGTTGCGCAGCCAGGCGTCGTGGGAGCGGGTCATGTTATGCAGCGTGGGGCTCGGACTGTTGTATGTCTGGGCGCTCGGTGCGGTGTTTGGCGAGCCCATCGCGGCGCTGGCCAGCGAACTGCAGAAAGTGTTGCCCGACGCATTGTCGGGTGCCTATCAGCAGCTTTCGGTGGAAGAGCGCGGGCGTTTGGAATCACTGCTGGCACCTGTGCTGACCGGTCTTCTGGCCGCCCTGTTGCAGATCGTCACCCTGCTGAGCCTGATGCTTGGTCGTTACTGGCAGGCTGCGTTGTACAACCCAGGCGGATTCGGCAGCGAGTTTCGTGCGCTGCGGTTTCCACCGCTGCTGGCGATGTCGCTGCTGGTCGGCATGCTGCTGGGGCCAAATCTCGGTGCGCAGCTGGCCGTGCTGACGCCTCTGTGCAGCGTGCCGCTGGTATTCGCCGGCATCGCGCTGATGCATGGGTTGGTGGCTCAGGGACGTCTGCCGCGATTCTGGCTGGTGGGTCTGTACGTCACGCTGGTGCTGTTCATGCAGTTGATTTATCCGTTACTGGCCGTTTTGGCCATTGTCGACAGTCTGTTTGATTTTCGTGGTCGCGCAGCCGGTAAGAACGGTGCGGGACCTGCGAACGGTGAAGGTTAAAAGTTAAGAGGTAAGACTCAAATGGAAGTCATCCTGCTGGAAAAAGTCGCAAACCTGGGCAACCTGGGCGACAAGGTAAACGTCAAGTCTGGTTACGGCCGCAACTACCTGCTGCCGCAGCGCAAGGCTACTGCTGCTACCGCAGCTAACATCGCCGAGTTCGAAGCTCGTCGTGCTGACCTGGAAAAAGCTGCTGCCGAGCGCAAGGCATCTGCCGAAGCTCGCGCTGCTCAGCTGGCCGAGCTGGAAGTCACCATCACCGCTACTGCGGGCGATGAGGGCAAGCTGTTCGGTTCCATCGGTACTCACGACATCGCCGACGCACTGACCGCCTCTGGCGTTGAAGTGGCGAAGAGCGAAGTTCGTCTGCCGAACGGCACCATCCGCCAGGTTGGTGAATACGACGTGGCTGTGCATCTGCACACCGACGTCGAAGCGACCGTCAAGCTGATCGTCGTAGCCGGCTAAGCCATCGTCTGGCACCGCTGGTGCCTGACGAGTAACATCGGGCGCGTTTCCATGCGAATGGAGCGTGCCCTTTGTTTTTCTGTAGTTCCGAATTCCGAGTGCCATGAACGACATCAGCGTCCCGCAGCAATATGATCTGGAAACCGCCGCACTAAAGGTGCCGCCACACTCCATCGAAGCAGAGCAAGCGGTGCTCGGCGGTCTGATGCTGGACAACAATGCCTGGGAACGCGTGCTCGACCAGGTATCCGATGGCGATTTCTATCGTCACGATCATCGCCTCATTTTCCGCGCCATCTTTACCCTCGCCGAGCGTAACTCGCCCTTCGATGTGGTCACCCTGTCCGAGCAGCTGGACAAGGAAGGGCACCTGCCGCAGGTCGGTGGCCTGGCCTATCTCGGTGAGCTGGCGAAGAACACCCCGTCGGTGGCGAACATCAAGGCCTACGCGCAGATCATTCGCGAGCGGGCCACCCTGCGCCAGCTGATCGGCATCAGCAACGAGATCGCCGACAGCGCCTACGCACCGCAGGGTCGCACCGGTGAGGAAATTCTCGATGAGGCCGAGCGCCTGATCTTCCAGATCGCCGAGGCACGGCCCAAGACCGGCGGTCCGGTGGGCATCAACGATATTCTGGTAAAGGCGATCGATCGCATTGATACCTTGTTCAATGCGGGCGAGGCGATTACCGGCCTTTCCACCGGCTTTACCGATCTGGATGAAGCCACCAACGGGCTGCAGCCGGCCGACCTGATCATCGTCGCCGGCCGTCCCTCCATGGGTAAGACGACCTTTGCCATGAACCTTGTCGAGAACGCCGTGCTGCGCACCGACAAGGCGGTACTGGTGTTCTCCCTGGAAATGCCCGCCGACTCCATCGTCATTCGTATGCTCGCGTCGCTCGGCCGCATCGACCAGACCAAGGTGCGCGCCGGTAAGCTCGAAGACGATGACTGGCCGCGACTGACTTCGGCGGTGAACCTGCTCAACGACCGCAAGCTCTTCATCGACGACACCGCAGGCATCAGTCCGTCAGAGATGCGCGCGCGAACCCGGCGCCTGGCTCGTGAACACGGCGAGATCGCCATGATCATGGTCGACTACCTGCAGCTGATGCAGATCCCCGGTTCGAGTGGCGACAACCGTACCAATGAGATCTCCGAGATTTCCCGCTCGCTCAAGGGGCTGGCGAAGGAATTCAACTGTCCGGTGATCGCCCTGTCGCAGCTCAACCGCTCGCTCGAACAGCGACCCAACAAGCGCCCGGTGAACTCCGACCTGCGTGAATCGGGGGCGATCGAGCAGGACGCCGACATCATCATGTTCGTTTACCGGGACGAGGTGTATCACCCGGAAACCGAGTACAAGGGTGTCGCCGAAATCATCATCGGCAAGCAGCGTAACGGCCCGATCGGCACCACGCGTCTGGCGTTTCTCGGCCGCTATTCGCGCTTCGAAAATCTGGCTCCGGGCAGCTATCAGTTCGACGACGACTGACCTGAGCCGGAGGAGTATGGGTATTCGAAGGCGTACGGCATGATCCGTGGCGCGCTTTCGGCAGAACCTCTGCCTGCGCGCCCCGGTCGACAGGAGTAAGATTTCGTCCACCCGCCGTTGTACAGGAAGATTTTCATGCGCCCGCTGGTTGCCACGGTCGATCTGACCGCGCTTCGTCACAACTACCTGCTAGCCAAGCAATGCGCACCGCAGCGCAAGGCGTTTGCCGTGGTCAAGGCGAACGCCTACGGGCATGGCGCGCGCGAGGCGGTAACGGCACTGCGCGAGATTGCCGATGGTTTTGCCGTGGCCTGTCTGGAAGAGGCGGAAGATGTCCGTCTCAGCGCGCCGGACGCGCGTATCCTGCTGCTTGAAGGCTGTTTCGAACCGGCCGAGTATCTACGCGCAGCCGAATTGCGGCTGGATGTCGCCGTCCAGGACCAGCGCCAGGCTGACTGGCTGTTGGCCGCCGATATCAGTCGACCACTCAACGTCTGGTTGAAGCTGGATTCCGGCATGCATCGGCTCGGCTTCACTTTGGAGGGGCTGCGTGACTGCCATGAGCGACTCAAGGGCAAGGCGCAGGTCGGTGAACTGAACCTGATCAGCCATTTTGCCTGCGCCGATGAACGCGGCCACCCGCTGACTGAGCTGCAGCTGGAGCGTTACGCTGAGTTGCTGCCGCTGGAGTTCGACAACTGCTCGCTGGCCAACTCCGCCGCGGTCCTGACATTACCCCAGGCGCACATGGCGTGGATTCGTCCCGGCATCATGCTTTACGGCGCCACGCCGTTTGCCGAGCTGAGCGCACAGGCGCTCGGTCTGCGGCCGGTGATGACGCTCACCGGCGCCCTGATCGCCATTCGTGAGCTGGAGCCGGGCGAGAGTGTCGGCTACGGTGCCAGTTGGGTGGCGCAGCGCCCTTCGCGAATCGGCACCGTCAGCTGCGGTTATGCCGACGGCTATCCGCGTACCGCACCTTCCGGCACCTCGGTGGTGATCCATGGCCAGCGCGTGCCGCTGGCCGGCCGGGTGTCGATGGACATGCTGGCAGTCGATCTGACCGACGTGCCGCAGGCGCAGCTCGGGGATGCCGTGGAGCTGTGGGGGCCGCAGATGCCGATCGACGAGCTGGCGCAGGCCTGCGGGACCATCGGCTACGAGCTGCTGACCAAGGTGACCGGTCGGGTACCGCGCCGCTACGTCGGCTGATCGTCTGGTTGCCGTTGCTCGTCCTGCTGTACCCAGTTCCCGCGTCCCTGATGCTTGGCGCGGTAAAGCGCCTCATCCGCGGCCTTGTACAGCTGCGAAAACCCCTCGGCGTGGCGTGGAAAGAACGCCGCGCCAATGCTAATCGTGACAGTCAGGCTGATGCCGCGGTAGGGCACGGGCTGCGATAGTTCGTGCAGCAGCCGTTCGGCGATCTGCGCAGCGTCCTGTTCGACGTTCGGACCGGTGAGCAGCACAGCGAATTCATCCCCGCCCAGTCGTGCCGCCATATCGCTGCTGCGTACCAGGTCGCGCAGCCGCTGGCTGAGTGAACGCAGCAGCAGATCGCCGGCATCGTGGCCGTGGCTATCGTTGATGGGCTTGAAGTGGTCAAGGTCGATGAGCAGCAGGCCGATGGATTCATGGCGGCGTCTGGCATCGCTCAGCGCCATCTCGACACGTTCGATCAGGTAGCGCCGGTTGGGTAGCTCGGTCAGCGGGTCGTGGAAGGCGACCTGTTTGAGCTCGACTTCCCGTTCGCTGAGATGCCGGTTGGCTTCGGCGAGCTCGGCGGTGCGCAATTCCACCGCCAGGCTGAGCTGCTCGGCACTGGCCTGAACCTGCCTCAGTCGTGCGCTCTTTTCCTGATCCGCATGCTCCAGCGCTGCTGCCCGTTCCTGTTTGAGGATCTGGATGCGGTAGGCCAGCGCAAAGGAGAACAGGATGGATTCTGCGGTCACCGCCAGCGGGAAGAGGTAGGCATTCCAGTTCGCAGGCTGAACTATGCCGGTGGCGCGCAGCAGAAGCAGGTTGACGCTGGCCAGGATCACGCCGAAGCCGAGCAGATAGAGTAGCGCCGGGAAATAGCCCTGGCGCCAGCGTCGGAACGAAGCCCATAGCGAGGCGGGGATCGCGGTGAGCGCCAGGGCCACGAATACCCAGGCGCCGAACGCCCGCCAGCCGAAGGCGTTGAGCAGTACGGCCGTGACATAGAGAATCAGGGCGAAGGTCAGCAGGCGATGGGCCCAGGGCACGAACTGCCGCGTCTGCAACAGCGTCTGGGTGAAGCGGCAGGCGCTGAAGCCCCAGAGTGCCGGGATGCTGATGCGGTCGAGCCAGAAGGGCACCGGGCCGCCTGGCCAGAGGTACTGAAAGCCATGGCCGGTCATCGCCAGGATCATCAGCAACGCGCCGGTGGTGGTCACCACGTACCAGAAATAGGCGCTGTCGCGCAGGCTGAGAAAGATGAACAGGTTGTACAGCAGCATCGCCAGGATGACGCCGTAGATCAGGCCGAGAAACAGGTTCTCGCCCACGGCCTGCTCCTGCAGGGCGTCGAGCTGCCAGGCCTTGAGCGGAAAGGAGTTGCCTGCGGGATCATGGCTGCGCAGGTAGAAGGTCACCGGCTGCTGGTCGCCGAGAGGTGGAAGCCTGAACAGCATGCGCCGGTAGGCATGGTCGCGGCCCTCGTGAAAGCCGACCAGCTCGCCGGATTGACGCTCGGTCCAGCCACCGTTGCCGTCCGGCAAATAGATGCGCAGGTCCTTCAGCGTTACCGAGCCAACTTCCAGCCACCACTGCGGCGGCGCGTCGCTGTCCCGTTGCAGGCTGACGCGGATCCACCAGGGATGCGGACTCTGTCCGACGCTGGCCTTGCCTTCGGCTGGCAGGAACCGCGCCTGTACGTCTGGGTCTTGCAGCTCGTCGATGCTCAGCTCGGCGCCGGGATCCATCAGCAATTCCACGTGGGCATTCAGACTGCGGCCGCTGTCATGTGCGCCGATCAGGGCAGTATCGGCATGGGCCGGCAAGAGCGTGCCTAGGCACAGCAGCAGGGCGAGGAGGATGGCGTGCACCAGGATCTCCCGGGCTCGATGCGTGGGTCGGGTGGCGCGAGTATAGCGGGCGACAATGACACTGCGCGCGCCCGTCGCCAAGGTTGATAAAGACCCTGCACGCTGGTCGGACTTGGTTATTTTTTGTGCTATATTCCGCGCCCGTTTTCGTTGCCCCGGTTTCCCGCCATGCACGCCGTCAAGCCACTGTTCGACTATCCCAAGTACTGGGCCGAGTGTTTCGGTCCGGCGCCGTTCCTGCCGATGAGCAGGGAGGAGATGGATCAGCTCGGCTGGGACTCGTGCGACATCATCATCGTCACCGGTGATGCCTATGTCGATCATCCGTCCTTCGGCATGGCGATCATCGGCCGCCTGCTCGAGGCGCAGGGCTTTCGCGTGGGCATCATCAGCCAGCCGGATTGGCAGAGCAAAGACGACTTCATGAAGCTCGGCGAGCCGAACCTGTTCTTCGGCGTCGCGGCCGGCAACATGGACTCGATGATCAATCGCTACACCGCCGATCGCAAGGTCCGCTCCGATGACGCTTATACCCCGGGTGGTCTGGCCGGCAAGCGGCCGGATCGCGCCAGCCTGGTCTACAGCCAGCGCTGCAAGGAAGCCTACAAGCATGTGCCGGTGGTGCTCGGCGGCATCGAGGCTTCGCTGCGCCGCATCGCTCATTACGACTACTGGTCGGACAAGGTGCGCCGCTCGATCCTGATGGACGCCACCGCGGACATCCTGCTCTACGGCAATGCCGAGCGCGCCATCGTCGAGGTCGCGCAGCGCCTGGCGCGCGGCGAGCCGGTTGAAGCGATCACCGACGTGCGCGGCACGGCGTTCATTCGCAAGGACGCACCCGAAGGCTGGTTCGAGATCGACTCCACCCGCATCGACCGCCCGGGCAAGATCGACAAGATCATCAACCCCTACGTCAACACGCAGGACCTGTCCGCCTGCGCCATCGAGAAGGACAAGGGGCCACAGGACGACCCGAACGAAGCCCGGCCGGTGGAGCTGCTGCCGCACCCGAAGCTGGAGCGTGACCGCACGGTGATTCGCCTGCCGTCGTTCGAGAAGGTGCGCAACGACCCGGCGCTGTATGCCCACGCCAACCGCGTGCTGCACCTGGAAACCAACCCCGGTAACGCCCGCGCGCTGGTACAGCGTCACGATGACCGGGAGTTGTGGCTCAATCCGCCGCCGATTCCGCTGACCACCGAGGAAATGGATTACGTGTTCGCCGCGCCCTACGCGCGCGTGCCGCATCCGGCCTACAACGGCGCGAAGATTCCCGCCTACGAGATGATCCGCTTCTCGGTGAACATCATGCGCGGCTGCTTCGGCGGCTGTACCTTCTGCTCGATCACCGAGCACGAGGGGCGCATCATCCAGAGCCGTTCCCACGAGTCGATCCTGCACGAGATCGAGGAGATGAAGAACGTGCCGGGCTTTACCGGCGTGGTCTCCGATCTCGGCGGGCCGACTGCCAACATGTATCGCCTGGCCTGCAAGAGCCACGAAATCGAGAAGCACTGCCGCAAGCCGTCCTGCGTGTTCCCCGGCATCTGCGAGAACCTCAATACCGATCACAGCTCGCTGATCGAGCTGTACCGCAAGGCACGTGCACTGCCTGGCGTGAAGAAGATCCTGATCGCCTCCGGCCTGCGCTACGACCTCGCCGTCGAGTCGCCGGAGTATGTCAAGGAGCTGGTCACCCACCATGTCGGCGGCTACCTGAAGATTGCGCCGGAGCACACCGAGCGTGGTCCGCTGGACAAGATGATGAAGCCGGGCATCGGCACCTACGATCGCTTCAAGCGGATGTTCGAGAAGTACTCGAAGGAGGCGGGCAAGGAGCAATACCTGATCCCGTACTTCATCGCCGCGCACCCCGGCACCACCGACGAGGACATGATGAACCTCGCCTTGTGGCTGAAGGCCAACGGCTTCCGCGCCGACCAGGTGCAGGCGTTCTATCCGTCGCCGATGGCCTCGGCCACCGCCATGTACCACACCGGCAAGAATCCGCTGCGCAAGGTGACCTACAAGAGCGAAGGCGTCACCGTGGTCAAGAGCGAGGAGCAGCGTCGTCTGCACAAGGCCTTCCTGCGCTATCACGATCCCAAGGGCTGGCCGCTGCTGCGTGAGGCGCTGACCCGCATGGGCCGCGCCGACCTGATCGGCAACGGCAAGCACCAGCTGATCCCGGCGCACCAGCCGGCCACCGAGGGCTATCAGAGCGCACGGCGCAAGAACTCGACGCCGGTCGGCAGCAAGAAGGCCGGGCAGGGTGGCAAGATCCTCACCCAGCACAACGGTCTGCCGCCACGCAGTCATGACGGCAACGCCTGGGACAAGCGCGAGCAGGCCAAGGCCGCGGCCGAAGCCCGGCGCAAGGCGGAAAAGAGCGGCAAGCCGGCGGGCAAGGGCGGCAAGCAGCAGCGCCCGGTCGCACCCCGTTAGCGTTAGCGGTTCCTCGGCACAAGAAAACGGAGCGCCAGGCTCCGTTTTTCTTTTTCAGAACCTGAACGCCTGGGTCGCTCGATCCAGCTCACTGCCCAGTTGCAGCATCTGCGCACTCTGCTCACGTCCCCGGCTGATGTGGTTCAGGTTGGCATCGCCCAGCTGATGGATGCGTTCACTGTGCCCGCGGATCTCGCCCACCGCGTCACCCTGCTGGGCGGTCGCCTGGGCGATCTGCTCGGCCATGCGACTGATGGTGGCGATGGTCGAGACGATCTCGTTCAGCGCCTGATCGGCACTTTGCGCCAGGTTTGCCGTGCTTTCGGCGTGTGCTACCTGGCTGCGCATGGCCTCAACCGACTGTCTGGCCGCCTGCTGCAGGCGGCCTATCAGTTGCTGGATTTCCTCGGTTGCGCCACTGGTGCGTTGAGCGAGTGAGCGCACTTCGTCGGCTACCACCGCAAACCCGCGCCCATGACCGCCGGCCCGCGCGGCTTCGATGGCGGCGTTCAACGCGAGCAGGTTGGTCTGCTCGGCAATGGCACGGATGACGGTCAGTACATTGCCAATGGTGGTGGTCTCGTCGGCAAGGCGTTCGATCGCCGCTGCATTGTCCTGCACCTCGCTGACCAACCCGTGCAGGCCGCTCAGGCTCTGGCCGATCACCTGCTGACCATGGTGCACGGCCCGCGCCGCTGCGCGGCTCGCCTCGGCGGCCTCTCCGGCCCCATCGGCGACCTGCTGGATGGTGGCCTCCAGTTCGCTCAGCGAATCGCGTATCTGTGCAGTATCGCCAGTCTGGCGCTGGGCGCCTTCGTGCAGGTCGCTGCTCATTTCATCAAGGCTGCGGCTGCTGGCGGCGACCTGGGTCGCCTGCTGGCGCAAGGTGCCGACCAGGTCCAGCAGGTAGCTGCGCAGGCGATTGAGTGAGCTTTCGATATCGACGATCTCGCGGATCTTCGACTCGAGCCTCGCATCGCTGGCGAAGTCGCCTCTAGCCCATGCCGAGAGGGCCGGCACCAGCTGGCCGAGGGCGCGGGTCAGCTGGCGCTGCAGGCGATCGATAGCGAGGGCGATCAGCAGGATCAGCAGAATGATGCCGACCTGCAGCATGCGCACCTCGGCCTGGATCCGGGCATGCTCGCCGCGTACCGTCGGCTCCAGTTCTGCCAGGGCCTGCTGCACGGCATCGATCTTACTGGCGCTGCTCTGCAACAGCTCGCTGCGCTGGCGGATCAGCTCGCGGGTGCGCTGCAGTTCGGCCGGGTAGCGCTTGATCAGGCCGGCGAGTTCACGTTTCAGCGCGATGCCGCGGTCCTCGCTGGTCTGTTCGGCCCTATCGTTCAGATCGAGTAGCGCGGCGAAACTGCTGGCTGCCGATTGGTCTGCAGTCAACACGCCAAGCAGTGGCAGCGCATCGATCTTCGCCGCGCTCTGTTCGAGCTGGCGCAAGGTTTGCTCGACTTCACCGGCGAGCTCGTCGCGGCCGGAGGCCACCAGCTTCCCCCGCGCATGGCTGAGTCGCAGCAGTTGTTGCCCAGTGGTGAACAACGGCTGCTGGTAATGCTGCGCAGCCGGGTTGTCGGACTGGGCTCGATAGCCGTCGAGTTGCGTCAGTGCTGCGGATATTTCACGTTCCGCCTGCAGCAGCAGGCCCTGCGGATCACCGGCCAGCTTGCCGGCGGCGAGCAGATCAACGGCGCTGAAGCGGATCAGCTCGTCCAGGCTCGGCCGCAGGTTTTCCGCCAGGGCGCTAGGCAACTCGGTGGTGCCTTCCTGCAGCTCGGCGAGTGCCTGCTGTGCCTGGCTGTAGCGAAACGCGTCGCCGCTGGCGAGATAGCGTTGTATGTTTTCTGCAGCATGGTGTTGAAACTGCTGGGACAGGTTCAGGTAGCGCGCCATGAGCAGGTAGGGGCGCTCCATGGCGCGCTCGGACCACCAGAGCGTGGCACCGAGCGCCAGGCAGACCGCAACGAGCAGCAGGGTATTGAGAGTGGTGAGCGACTTCAGGCGCATCCTTGCCTCGCAGGACAGATCGGGAGGCCTGCAAGGTATGGCAGTTTGATGTCATTCGCGTTACAGCTGTCGCGGTGGCGCTGTCAGCGGTTCGATTGAAGCCGGCTCGTCCGGATTCGTGCTGAGACGAGGCCGCGGATCAGTAGCGCTCGACGCGGTTGCGGCCGCCGTGCTTGGCGCGATACAGCGCCTCGTCGGCCTGCTGCGTGAGCACCTTGACCTCGGCGTCACCGGTGAGCTCGGTGATGCCGCAGCTGAACGTGCAGCTGAGGTCCTGCGGCTGAGCCGGGAAGCGAATCTCCGCAAAGCGCTGGCGGATCTCGTTCAGCACCTTGCAGGCCGCCTCGGCCGGCGTGTCGGGCAGGACCACGGCGAACTCTTCACCGCCGTAGCGGCCGATGTGGTCGGTCTTGCGCAGCCGCTGTTTCAGGAACAGCGCGAGGCTCTTGATGACCCGATCGCCCATGGGATGGCCGAAGGTGTCATTGACCTGCTTGAAGTGATCGATATCCAGCATGGCGAAGCTCAGCGGACGGTTGTCGCGTAGCGCACGGAAGCGGGCGTCCTCGAGCAGCTGCAGGCTGTGGGTGTGATTGTAGAGGCCGGTGAGGCTGTCCCGCACGATGCGCGCCTTCAGGCTTCTGGCGCGGGTCGCACGGGTGCGCACGGTCGCGATCAGGTGACTGGGCTTGATCGGTTTGGTGAGGAAGTCATCGCCGCCTTCGCCCATGGCATCCAGCTGCTTGTCCAGGTCGTCTTCGGCGGAAAGGTAGATGATCGGTACGCTGACGTAGCGCTCGTGCTGGCGAATCACTTTCGCCAGTTCGGTGCCGAGACACTCGGGCATGTACATGTCGAGGATGATCAGGTCCGGTTGGAACTCGGCCAGCACGCTGATGGCCTGGATCGGCTCGATCAGCGTCTGAGTGACGATGCCGGCATTGTTCAAGACCCGCTCGGTATGGGTGGCCTGGGCGCGGGAGTCGTCGATGATCAGCACGCGGATCGGTTCGTAGTGCGCGGTACGGGTGAAGATTTCGATCTTCTCCAGCAGGCTGCTGGCGTCCAGGGTGCCCGTGAAGAATTCCAGGCCGCCCGCGCGCACGGCAGCCAGGCGCGTGGGGGTATCGGTTTCGGCATGACTGAAAAACAGCATCGGTAGCTTGGCTTCCAGTCCCTGTTGCACCTGTTCGGCCAGGCGCAGCCCCTCGCCGGGGCCGTTGAAATCGACATCCATGACGATGGCCGCAGGGTGGCGTCGATGCATCGCGGTTCGGAAGGCAGCGACGTCGGTGAATGCCTGCGCGGACATGCTGAAGAAATCCAGTTGGCGTACCAGGTGTTCGGCGCGCTGCGGATCCTGCAGCGCGATATACACCGGTTTGCTCAGCGGCGGAAGAAACGACTGATTGTGCGGATCGCTGTGGCGCAGGCCGGTGCGCGCGAGGCGATAGATCAGCTGGCTAAGGGTTGAGATGGTGCTGCTGGAAAGGCGGCCGCGGTTGTCACGGATGTCGCCCAGGCAATCCTCGATACTCAGCGCCAGTTCGCTGTGCTCGGCTTGTTCGAAACGGTCGGCGAAGCGGCGCAGGCGGGTGGTCGCTTCGGTGAGGGCCGCGTGGTAATCGCCGTTCCATTCGCTGCGCTGCAGCTGCTGCCACACTTCCAGCACTTCCCGTGCCTGGTGGATGACGCGTTGGGCGAAATGCTGCTTGAGTTCTTCCTGATCCGACATCTCGGTTTTCCTGGTGCGCCAGGTGCGCTGCCCTGGTGCTTTATAGTGGCGGCATGCTATCACCCGCGGGGCGCTTTGAAAGCGCGTCGGTGCGGTAGTGGTTCTCAATTTGGCACTGAGCTGGTTGGGGGCGTGCGTTATAGTGAGGGTATCTCATCGCAACGTCGCCGACGCTATGCGGTCGAATTCCTGAACTCGCGAGAAGGACACATTGCCCATGTTGGACTGGAAGAATCGCTTCGCCCGCCTAGGCCGCTCGAATGGCTCTGCCGGGGCGACCGGCCATCGGCCAGGCAGCCCGCTTCTGCTGATTCTTGCTGGCCTTCTGGGTGTTTACCTGTTGGTCACGCTGATACTCGGATGGTACTGGAGTCGGGAGCCGGATATGTTCCCCGTGCAGCAGCACACTCGCCAGGCGGCTGAGGCATCGCAGCGCCAGTTGGTCAGCGGTTACACGACGGTGGAAACCCTCAAGCGCGTTGCCAGCACCCTGCTGGACAAACCAGGCGGTTATCTGAGCAACGATATTGCACCGCCGGGCCTCTGGCTGGACAACATGCCGAGCTGGGAATATGGCGTGCTGGTGCAGGTTCGGGATCTTTCGCGGGCGCTGCGCAAGGACTTTGCGCGCTCGCAGTCGCAGTCCACCGAAGACCCAGACCTGGCCAAGGCCGAACCGTTGTTCAACTTCGACAACCGCAGCTGGGCGCTACCGGCCTCCGAGTCCGAATACCGTAACGCGATCCGCGGCCTGGATCGCTATCTGGCTCGCCTCAGCGATCCTGAGCCCAAGGCGCTGTTCTATACCCGCGCCGATAATCTGAACAACTGGCTTGGCGACGCAGCTACCCGACTGGGCTCGCTTTCGCAACGGCTTTCGGCCAGTGTCGGCCGGGTGCGGCTGGATACCGATATCGCTCCTGAGCAGGAGCGCGCGGGTATCGTGCCGCAGGTCAAGGAGCAGGTCGTGGAGACGCCCTGGCTGCAGATCGACAATGTGTTCTTCGAAGCGCGTGGCCAGGCCTGGGCACTGTCCCACCTGCTGCGGGCTATCGAGGTGGATTTCGCCGACGTGCTGGCGAAGAAGAATGCGACGATCAGCGTGCGTCAGATCATTCGTGAGCTTGAGGCGGCGCAGGAGCCGCTGTGGAGTCCGATGGTACTCAATGGCAGCGGTTATGGCGTGCTGGCCAATCACTCGCTGGTGATGGCCAACTACATTTCCCGCGCCAACGCGGCAATCATCGATTTGCGCAACCTGCTGTCGCAGGGCTAGCTGAGGCTGGCATCCTTTGGCGGCGGGCCCAGGCCCGTCGCTACTCAATCCAGGCCGAGCTTTTTCAGGCGATAACGCATCGAGCGGAAGGTCAGGCCGAGCCGCTGGGCAGCCGCCGTGCGGTTCCAGCGTGTTTCTTCGAGAGCCTGCATGATCAGCTTGCGCTCAATCTCTTCCAGGTGATCTTCCAGATTGTCGATTTGCGCCAGGCTGGCTTCGCCGTTTTCGGACGGGCCGGTGCTGTCGGCGAGGCGCAAGTCTCCGGCCTTGATTTCCTCCCCGTCGCAGAGCGTATAAGCGCGCTCAAGCATGTTCTCCAGTTCGCGCACGTTGCCTGGGAAGCGGTAGCTCTCCAGTTTGGCCAGGGCCTCAGGATGCAGATGGGTGATGCTGTCTCCGCATTCCTGGGCCAGGCGCCGGAGCATGGCATCGGCGAGCAGGCGGATGTCCTCGCGGCGTTCGCGCAGTGGCGGTACGCGCAACTCGATCACATTCAGGCGGTAGTACAGATCCTGACGGAAGCGCCCAGCCGCGACTTCGGCGGCCAGGTCCTTGTGAGTCGCGCAGAGGATGCGCACATCGACCATGACTTCTTGCGCGCCACCGACCGCACGAACGGCCTTCTCCTGGATGGCGCGCAGCAGTTTGACCTGCATCGGCAGTGGCAGATCCGCCACCTCATCGAGAAAGAGGGTACCGCCGTTGGCGGCCTGGAACAGGCCCGGCTTGTCCTCGATGGCGCCACTGAAACTGCCTTTCTTGTGGCCGAAGAACTCGCTTTCCATCAGCTCGGAAGGAATCGCGCCGCAGTTGACCGGCACGAAGGGTTTTTCAGCACGTGGCCCTTGTTCGTGGATCAGGCGGGCCACCAGCTCCTTGCCGCTGCCGGATTCGCCGCTGATATACACCGGCGCCTGACTGCGGGCGAGCTTGCCGATCTGCTTGCGCAACACCTTCATCGGCGGCGAGCCGCCCAGCAATCGGCTGTCTACCGGCGCCTCCGCGGCGGGTGCACGCAGGCGCAGGGCGGTGCTGACCAGCTCGCGCAGGCGGTTGAGGTCTACCGGCTTGGTGAGGAAATCGAACGCACCGGCCTTGAGTGCGCCGATCGCGGTGTCCAGGCTGCCGTAGGCGGTGATCATCGCCACCGGAAGTTGCGGATGCTGCTGCTGGATGTATTGCACCAGTTCCAGGCCGCTGCCATCAGGCAGTCGCATGTCGGTCAGGCACAGGTCGTAATGCTCGCGGGCAAGCAGTTCGCGTGCTTCCTTGAGGTTGCGCGCGCTGCGGGTGTCGAGCTTCATGCGGCCGAGGGTGATTTCCAGCAGCTCGCGAATATCCGGCTCGTCATCGATGATCAGTGCTTTCTGGCGCGCGGTCATGGTCCTGCTCTTGAATTCGTGAGGCGTATGTCGCCGCGAATGCGGCCGGTGAGCATGTTAACTCCCCGGAGGCCGCCGTGGCTGCCGCTTTGGTCGATGTGTGATGTGTTGCCAGCAACCGGTCCGCGAGGTTCAGCCCAGCTTGCGCGGGTGGGAAAAGACGATGCGGAAGCAGCTGCCCCCCTCGGGCCGTTCGCGATAATCCAGGCGTGCCTGGTTGCTCTCGCACAGCTCGCGCGAGAGATAGAGTCCCAATCCGGTGCCCTTGCTTTCGGTAGTGAAAAAAGGCTCGAACACGTTATGCAGCTGCTCGACGGCGATGCCGGGCCCGTCATCGAGCACGTCGACGACGGGTAGATCGGTGGTTTCCTCGCGGTACAGGCGTAGCCAGACCTGCGCGCGCTCATGTTGCTGGCCGCTGTAGCGCAGGCCGTTCTGCACCAGGTTCGTGAGGACCTGCGTCAGCTGGTTGGGGTCCATGCGCGTCTGCAGCGAACTGCCGATGGTTTCCAGATGCACCGTCTGCTGAGCGTTGAGCCCCTGGCGATACTCGCTCACGAAGCGGTGCAGCCAGTACTTGAGGTCGAGCAGCTGCGGCTCGGCCTGACGTCGCCGTGAGAGTTGCAGGACGTTCTCGATCACCAGATTCATGCGCCGCGAGTGATCCTGGATGATCTGCGCCAGGCGCCGGTCGGGCCCGTCCAGCTCTTCGGATTCGTGGAGCAGCTGTGCGGCATGGCTGATGGCGCCCAGTGGATTGCGGATTTCGTGGGCAATGCTGGCAGTGAGGCGGCCGAGCGAGGCGAGCTTGAGCTGCTGTGCCTTCTGCGCGATCTGCGAGGTGTCTTCGAGAAACACCAGCGTGTCCAGCTTGTTGCCGTGCTGAAGGGCGGCAAAGCTCGGCTGGAGGGTCGGGCCGCCTGCGATGGCCTTGAAGTTCCTTGGGCGCAGGGTCGGGTTGTCACGCCACTGCTGCAGTGCCTTGAGCAGGTCGGGGCAACGCGGCGCCAGGCGTTCGCCAGCCAGCGAGTCCTGGCCGAGCAGCTGTAACGCGCCCTGGTTGGCGAGCAGGACGCGCTCCTGAGGGTCCAGCACCATGATGCCGGTACGCATGCGCTGAAGAATCAGAGCGTTGAGGGCCTCGAGGTTGGCGACTTCTTCGGCACGCTGGCGTGCCAGCGTCTCGCTGACCTGCAGGCGTCGGGTCAGCCCTTGCACAAGCAGCGCCGCGGCAAAGCACAGCGTGCCGAGCGCACCGGCCTGTACGTACTGGCTGCTCGCTTCCGGCCGGCTCACGCTGAGGTAGAAGGTCAGATAGATCAGTCCGGTCGCCGCCACCGCCGCGATGAAGAAGCCGACCCTGCCTCGCAGCAGGATGTTGGCGATGGCGACGGCGACGATCAGCAGGTTGCCGATGCCACTCGGCGTGCCGCCTGCGAAATAGAACAGTCCCGACAGCAGGATCACGTCCATCAACGCCAGGCCAAGCACGGACAGATCGCGCTCGGGGCTTTGCACCAGCACGGCGACCAGCATGTTGAGGATCAGGTAGAGCCATGCGCCATACTGGAACGCCTGCGGATTGCTCATCTGCAGCAGGTCGTTGTGCAGGTCGGCGCTGATCAGCAGGACCAGCGCGAGGCCGATGGTCAGGCGATAGAGGTGATACAGGCGAAGGATTCGCCGTCCCTGGTCGCCGAAGAAGGTGAGATTTTCAGCGCCCACCAGCGTTGCTGTCCTGCTCCAGGTGAGCGCGGCTGCAATACCAGCGGTCCTGCGACTGTAGCGCCTGGTCCTGAGGTACGTGTACGCCGCACTGGGCGCAGCGGACCATCGGCAGCGTAGTCTGGTGCGGCTTTGCGGCGGCCTTCTTTTGCACAAGGCGGCGCCAGAGCCAGAACGCGGCGGCGATCAGCGCGATCCAGAACAGCAGTCGAAACAGCCCCATATCGATTCCTTCCTGTTAAGCGTGGCGACCGGTCGAGCCAGGGCCGGTCCTGGCCCTTTGTAGCGCTGGCGCCGTGCGGTGTATTTGTCGCTCCGGCGCCAGGGCAGCGCGCTCAGTCGAACAGGCCGAAGGTAAGGCGGCTCCACCAGGAACGTTTCTGCTCCTGCTGCTCCACGTCCTTGAGCACCGGGCGCAGCTCTTCAGGCAGGTCGCGCGAGGCATTCTCGTACTGACGCAGTACGTCGCGGTTGGCGCGCGAGGTATCCGGGCGCGGCGCCTCGCCTTCGATGAGGCCGAGGGTCGCCTTGCTCAACCAGCTACGGTTGTCGTCTTCGCGCTCGACGGGCGTGAACTTGCCGCCTTCCAGCGTGGCGTGATCCGGGTAGTTGAGCTGCAGGGTCTTCAGGCTGGTGTCGGCCAGGTCATCGAGGCCGAGACGCTGATAGGCTTCGGTCATCACGGCCAGACCGTCGGCTACGGCGGGGGTGCCCTGGAAGTTCTCCACCACATAGCGGCCGCGGTTGGCCGCTGCGACATACGCCTGGCGCTTGAGGTAGTAGTGGGCGACGTGAATCTCGTTGGCTGCCAGCAGATTGCGCAGGTAGATCATGCGCGCCTTGGCGTCCGGTGAGTAACGGCTGTTGGGATAGCGGCTGGTGAGCTGGGCAAATTCGTTGAACGAGTCGCGTGCGGCGCCCGGGTCGCGCTTGGTCATGTCCAGCGGCAGGAAGCGGGCGAGCAGGCCGCGATCCTGATCGAAAGAGGCCAGCCCCTTGAGGTAGTAGGCGTAATCGACGTTCGGGTGCTGTGGATGCAGGCGAATGAAACGCTCTGCGGCCGAGCGTGCGGCTTCCGGCTCGACGTTACGGTAATAGGCGTAGATCAGCTCGAGTTGCGCCTGCTCGGCGAAGCGACCGAATGGGTAGCGCGACTCCAGTGCCTTGAGTTTGCTGATGGCGCTGGTGTAGCTCTTATTGTCCAGGTCGGCCTGTGCTTGCTGGTACAGCTCGACTTCGCCAAGGTTCTCGTCGACGGTTTCGTTGGATGAACAGGCGGCGGTAAGGGCGAGAATGGCGATCAGCAGCAGGTGTTTCACTTGCATGGCGGCTTGCGTCCCTGTGACGGCTGGCTGTCTCGCGCGGAGCCGTCCTGTTATGATGAGCGCCCCGGTGCGCCGGGACAAAGACGCCGTATTTAAACACAAGCGTGTAGCCGAAACCAAAGGCCGCTCCGCCATCTGCGGTCCCCGGGCCCATCCGTCACCAACGGATGCCGCCTGCCTCTCTCAGACGAACCTATCTCGCCGTATGTCCACGACTTCCAAACAGGCCATTCAACTCCGTGCCGAGGTGCCGTTTGACCTTGGCGGGCAACGTCTCGATCAGGTCGCGGCGCAGCTCTTTTCCGAACACTCGCGCTCGCGTCTTGCCGCCTGGATCAAGGATGGTCTTCTGACCGTAGATGGCGCCGTGCTGCGCCCCCGTGACACCGTGCATGCGGGCGCGGTGCTCGAATTGAATGCCGAGCAGCAGGCACAAGGCGAGTGGGTGGCACAGGACATCCCGCTCGAGATCGTCTACGAGGATGATCAGATTCTGGTGATCGACAAGCCTGCCGGGCTTGTTGTGCACCCTGCGGCCGGGCATGCCGATGGCACACTGCTCAACGCGCTGCTGCACCATGTTCCAGGCCTGATCAACGTACCCCGTGCCGGCATCGTCCACCGCCTGGACAAGGACACCACCGGCTTGATGGTGGTCGCCAAGACGTTGCAGGCGCAGACCCGCCTGGTCGAGCAGTTGCAGGCGCGCAGCGTCAGCCGCATCTACGAGGCGATCGTCATCGGCGTGATCATCACCGGTGGCACCATTGATGCCCCGATCGGCCGTCACGGCCAGCAGCGCCAGCGTATGGCCGTGGTCGAAGGCGGCAAGCCGGCGGTCAGTCATTACCGCGTGCTGGAGCGCTTCCGCTCGCACACCCACGTTCGGGTCAAGCTGGAGACCGGGCGTACCCACCAGATCCGCGTACATATGACTCATCTCGGCTATCCACTGGTGGGTGATCCGCTGTATGCCGGGCGCTTCCGCATTCCGCCGGCGGCGAATCCGACGCTGGTGCAGACACTTCGCGAGTTCCCGCGGCAGGCCCTGCATGCCCGCTTCCTCGAACTTGATCATCCGGTGACCGGGCAGAGGATGAAATGGGAGTCGCCGCTGCCCGACGACTTCGTCTGGCTGCTGACCTTGCTGCAACAGGATCGCGAGGCGTTCGTCGGGTGAGCCGCTGGGGCGAGGACTGGCTGCTGCCCGAATGGCCCGCTCCGGCCAATGTCCGCGCCTGTGTTACCACGCGTCGGGGCGGTGTCAGTCGTGCCCCGTTCGACAGCTTCAATCTGGGTGACCACGTTGGTGATGAGCCGGCCGCGCTGTCCTGGAATCGCCAGCACCTTCAGGATGTGCTCGGTTGCCAGCCAGTCTGGCTGGAGCAGGTGCATTCGAGCGTGGCTGTCCAGGCTGCTCCGGGAAATCGCGCGACTGCCGATGCCAGCTGGAGCGAGACGCCTGGCCTGGCCTGTGCGGTACTGACCGCCGACTGCCTGCCTGTATTGTTCTGTGATCGCGCGGCGACCCGTGTCGCGGCTGCGCATGCTGGTTGGCGGGGGCTGGCTGGCGGCGTTCTCGAAGCAACGCTCGAGGCATTGGCGGTTCCTGCCGGTGAGGTGCTCGCCTGGCTGGGGCCGGCGATCGGGCCGGCGGTATTCGAGATCGGCCCCGAGGTGCGCGAGGCATTTCTGGCACAGCATCCAGCCGCTGCCGCAGCCTTTGTGCCAAGCGCCAACGCCGGGCGTTTCGTGGCGGACCTCTACCAGCTTGCACGTATCCGTCTGGCGGCTGTTGGCGTTCATGCGGTCTACGGTGGCGGGCTGTGCACCTTCAGCGATGCGCGTTTCTACTCTTACCGTCGTGCCTCGCGCACAGGGCGCTTCGCCAGCCTCATCTGGCTGGCACCCTAAGACGCCACTCTCGCCCGGCCGGCAGTAGCTCTGCGGTCCCGGCATGACATGCATCAATGTCATCCGCCTTGAATCCTCAACAATCATCCTCATCTATGCTGCATCTCGCGGGTTTGTGTGGCGCGATTCACGGTGCCGGCCCGCTCTACTTGAGGATGAACATCCATGCGTATCGATCGATTGACCAGCAAGCTCCAGCTTGCGCTCTCCGATGCCCAATCCATTGCTGTCGGCCTGGATCACCCCGCCATCGAACCGCTTCACCTGATGCAGGCATTGCTGGAGCAACAGGGTGGGTCGATCAAGCCGTTGCTGATGCAGGTTGGCTTTGACATCAACGCGCTGCGCCAGGCCCTGACCAAGGAGCTCGACCAGCTACCCAAGCTGCAGAACCCAACTGGCGACATGAACCTGTCGCAGGATCTTGCCCGCTTGCTCAACCAGGCTGATCGCCTCGCCCAGCAGAAAGGCGACCAGTACATCTCCAGCGAGCTGGTGCTGCTTGCAGCGCTGGACAGCAGCACGCGTCTGGGCAAGTTGCTGCTGGCCCAGGGTGTCAGCAAGAAGGCGCTGGAGAACGCCATCAACAACCTGCGCGGTGGCGATGCAGTCAACGACCCCAATGCCGAGGAGTCGCGGCAGGCGCTGGACAAGTACACCGTCGACATGACCAAGCGCGCCGAGGACGGCAAGCTCGATCCGGTGATTGGTCGCGACGATGAAATCCGCCGCACCATTCAGGTCCTGCAGCGGCGCACCAAGAACAACCCGGTGCTGATCGGTGAGCCCGGCGTGGGCAAGACGGCCATCGTCGAAGGGCTGGCGCAGCGCATCGTCAATGGTGAGGTGCCTGACGGGCTCAAGGACAAGCGCCTGCTGGCGCTGGACATGGGCTCGCTGATCGCCGGTGCCAAGTTCCGCGGCGAGTTCGAGGAGCGCCTCAAGGCCGTGCTCAACGAGCTGTCCAAGCAGGAAGGCCGCGTCATCCTGTTCATCGACGAGCTGCACACCATGGTCGGTGCCGGCAAGGCCGAGGGCGCCATGGATGCGGGCAACATGCTCAAGCCGGCCCTGGCGCGTGGTGAGCTGCACTGCGTCGGTGCTACCACGCTCGACGAATACCGCCAGTACATCGAGAAGGACGCCGCGCTGGAGCGTCGCTTCCAGAAGGTGCTGGTCGACGAGCCGAGCGAGGAGGACACCATCGCCATCCTCCGTGGCCTCAAGGAGCGCTACGAGGTGCACCACGGGGTGACCATCACCGATGGCGCGATCATCGCAGCGGCCAAGCTCAGCCATCGCTACATCACTGATCGTCAGCTGCCGGACAAAGCCATCGATCTGATCGACGAAGCCGCCAGCCGCATCCGCATGGAGATCGATTCCAAGCCGGAAGAGCTCGACCGCCTGGACCGACGTCTGATCCAGTTGAAGATCGAGCGTGAGGCGCTGAAGAAAGAGGACGACGAGGCCACCAAGAAGCGCCTGGCCAAGCTGGAAGACGACATCGCCAAGCTGGAGCGCGAATACGCCGATCTGGAAGAAATCTGGAAGTCGGAGAAGGCCGAGGTGCAGGGCTCGGCGCAGATCCAGCAGAAGATCGAGCAGGCCAAGGCCGAGCTCGAGGCGGCGAGACGCAAGGGTGATCTGGCACGCATGGCCGAGCTGCAGTACGGCATCATTCCGGACCTCGAGCGCAGCCTGGAGATGGTCGATCAGCACGGCAAGAAGGAGAACCAGCTGCTGCGCAACAAGGTGACCGACGAGGAGATCGCCGAGGTGGTTTCCAAGTGGACCGGTATTCCCGTGTCGAAGATGCTCGAAGGTGAGCGCGACAAGCTGCTGCGGATGGAAGACATGCTGCACACCCGCGTCATCGGTCAGCACGAGGCGGTGGTCGCTGTATCCAATGCCGTGCGTCGCTCGCGTGCCGGGTTGGCTGATCCGAACCGGCCAAGTGGCTCGTTCCTCTTCCTGGGCCCTACCGGGGTCGGCAAGACCGAGCTGTGCAAGGCACTGGCCGAATTCCTCTTCGATACCGAGGAGGCGATGATCCGCATCGACATGTCCGAATTCATGGAGAAGCATTCGGTCGCCCGCCTGATCGGTGCGCCGCCGGGTTACGTCGGCTACGAGGAGGGCGGCTACCTGACCGAAGCGGTGCGCCGCAAGCCCTACTCGGTGGTGCTGATGGACGAAGTGGAGAAGGCTCATCCGGACGTATTCAACGTGCTGCTACAGGTGCTCGAGGACGGTCGTCTGACCGATAGCCACGGCCGGACAGTGGACTTCAAGAACACCGTGATCGTGATGACCTCGAACCTGGGATCGACACAGATTCAGGAGCTGGTCGGTGATCCTGATGCGCAACGGGCTGCGGTAATGGATGCGGTGGCTCATCATTTCCGGTCCGAGTTCATCAACCGTATCGACGAAGTGGTCGTGTTCGATCCGCTCGGTCGCGAGCAGATCGCCGGTATCGCTGATATTCAGCTGGGCCGCCTGCGCAAGCGTCTGGCTGAACGGGAGCTGAGTCTGGAGCTCAGTCAAGAGGCAATGGATAAGCTGATCGCCGTTGGCTACGACCCGGTTTATGGTGCGCGGCCGCTCAAGCGTGCCATTCAGCGCTGGATCGAGAACCCGCTGGCGCAGCAGATCCTCTCGGGTCAGTTCGCGCCTGGCAGCAGCGTCAAGGCTCGGGTAGAGGGCGAGCAGATCGTTTTCGATTGAGCAATGCAGTGGCCTGTGGGGGTGGAGCCATCCCTGCAGGTCACGCCAAGCGGCGCAGTGTTTTCACCGAACTGCAGGGTGAACGCAAAGTGTTGTAAGGAATCGTATTTTTAGGGTTGACAGGCGAGCCGGGAACCGTAAAATGGCGCGCCTCTGAGGCGGTAACGTAACGCCGAAGAGCTGGAATTGAAGTTGTTCCGCGATAGCTCAGTCGGTAGAGCAAATGACTGTTAATCATTGGGTCCCAGGTTCGAGTCCTGGTCGCGGAGCCAAATTCCAATCGGGGTATAGCGCAGTCCGGTAGCGCGCCTGCTTTGGGAGCAGGATGTCGGGAGTTCGAATCCCCCTACCCCGACCATTTTTGGGTCGTTAGCTCAGTTGGTAGAGCAGTTGGCTTTTAACCAATTGGTCGTAGGTTCGAATCCTACACGACCCACCATACGAGCTTGTTCGGCAAGCATGAAAAGCTGGCTTTCCTCACGGATGGCCAGCTTTTTTTTGCCCGCGATTTATCGCTCTTGCTGGCGCACCCGAAGGTGCGCCGGTTCGGCATCAGTGAAGCTTCAGGCGCGGCTCGGTGGTGCGGCTCAGCTTGTCGCCGAGCATCATCAACAGCGTTCGCGGTACGCCATACAGCGCGATCTGATGCATGCGGTACAGCGAGATATAGAACATTCGCGCCAGCCAGCCCTCGAGCATGACGTTCCCGGTCAGGTTGCCCATCAGATTGCCCACGGCCGAAAAGCTCGATAGTGAGATCAGCGAGCCGTAATCCTTGTAGCGGTAGGTAGGCAGAGGCTTGCCTTCCAGTCGATTGCGGATCGAGCGGGCCAGCATCGAGGCCTGTTGGTGTGCCGCCTGCGCGCGAGGCGGAACGTTGCGGTCGCTGTCCGGCTGTGGGCAGGCGGCGCAGTCGCCAAAGGCGAAGATGTTGTCGTCGCGTGTGCTCTGCAGTGTCGGGTGTACAACCAGCTGGTTGATGCGGTTGGTTTCCAGCCCGTCGAGTTCGTGAAGGAAGGCCGGGGCCTTGATTCCGGCGGCCCAGACCTTGAGGCTGGCCGGCACGAACTGGCCCTGCTTGGTCTGCAGGCCTTCGGCGGTCACTTCGCTGACCGCGGCGCCTGTCAGTACCGTGACGCCCAGGTCCAGCAGCGTCTGGTGCACCGGTTGGCTGATTCGCTCGGGTAGTGCCGGCAGTACCTTTGGGCCCGCCTCGATGAGGGTGATCTTCACGTCTTCGGGCTTGATCCCATCGAGGCCATACGCGGCCAGCTCCTTGGCGGCATGCAGCAGTTCTGCGGCGAGTTCGACGCCGGTAGCGCCAGCGCCGACGATTGCCATGCTGATTTCGCTCGAGGCGCCCTCACCGGCGTGCGCCTTCATATAGTGGCTCAGCAGCTGCCGGTGAAAGCGCTCGGCCTGCTCGCGGGTGTCGAGGAAGATGCAATGCTCGGCAGCGCCAGGGGTCCCGAAGTCATTGGTCGTGCTGCCGACCGCGATGACCAGCGTGTCGTAGCTCAGTGAGCGCGAGGGCACCAGTTCCACCCCGAACTCGTCGCGCGTCGCTTCCAGGCGAATGCATTTGTTGGCGCGATCCAGGCCCGCCATGCGGCCCATCTGGAACTCGAAGTGATTCCACTTGGCTTGCGCCACATAGTTCAGCTCGTCGGCGGAGGAATTCAGCGAGCCTGCGGCGACTTCGTGCAGCAGAGGCTTCCAGATATGGGTGAGGTTGGCGTCAACCAGGGTGATCCGGGCTCTGCTGCGCTTGCCAAGGGTTCTACCCAGACGGGTAGCGAGCTCCAACCCGCCGGCGCCACCGCCGACGATTACGATCCGATGTGACATGGGATTGACTCATAGCTGCAAGGAAATCTGCGGCGCGACGGGGCGAGCGAGGCTCAAAGCACCAGTCGGCTCAGTAGGCGGCTCAGAAGCCCGAGGCCAAGCACCACGGCCAGCACGACGAGCAGCAGGATCCAGGGGCGAAACGGCTGGCGCTCGACCTGGTGCTGCGGAGCGCGGAGGTAATCGTCGACGCGCTGCTGGTCTTCGGGGTTCAGGCGGCTGGGCATAGGCACCTCGAATGGAATGCAGGCATTCTAGCTGTGCAGAGTCAAAAGCCAAGCGCGAAGTGCGGCGCTTTGCCGCGTGATGGAGCGATGAGCATGCCGGGGCAGCATGCTCATCGGTGTGGTCAGGTGTTCTTCAGCTTGCGAAGATTGCCAATCACTGACTCGAGGGCGCGGTCGAACAGCAGGGTGTCGTTGAGCAGCCGAATGGCGCCACGCTGGAACTCGGTCGCCAGACCCATGCGAGTCTTCTCCAGGACTTTCATGCCGGTGCGGTTGACGAAAATATACTTGCCGGTGGGCTTGATCACTGCAGCCAGCTTGCAGCGCAGCTTGTGTTCCTCGTCCTCCTGGAATTCCACCCAGCTGCCGACTCGCAGGTTATCGACCTGAATCAGTGCCTCGTCGTTATCCGGCAGGCTGATCTCGGGCTCCTGCTCGCGGCTTTCTCCCGGCGCAAGCAGTACGATCTGGTCGACCACTTCGACCATTGCTGGCGCGGTTTCGGCTGCGGTCGGCTCTGTATCCGTTGCTGCAGAGTCGGCTGGTTGCGTGTCGCCTGGCTGCAGCTGCGGCTGCTGAAAACGCTGCAGCGTCTGGACGTGAAGCGCTTCGAGCTGCGTAAAGAAGTCGCCAGTGGAGAAGGGGTCGAAGGCGGCACTGACCAAGCCTTCGCGCAGGGATTTGAGCAGGCTCGGGACCAGCTCCAGCAGGCGTGCTCGCGATACGTCATCCTCGTGCGGTGTAACGCTCCACACCAGGTCATCCATGGTGTCGAGAGCGGCCTGCCACTCCTCGGACTGGGTGCCATGTTTCAGGCAGGTCAGTAGCAGGACCTTGCTCCAGGCTTCTTGCAGCAAGCGCACAACGACTTCGGGAAGGGTTCTGCCGAGCAGGCGCTGGTTCAGCGCGCGCTCCACTTCCTGGCGCGCGATTTCGGCCTTTGCGCGGCCCTCTTCGGCATCACGGGTGCGTTGTTCCAGCAGCTCGCTGCGGCGGCGCTCGTCACCGGTAAAGGCAAGAAAATCAGCCAGCAACTCGGAAAAAATGGCCGGGTCATCGACAAAATCGTTGAGCAGGCGCGCAACGATCTGCTCGATCTTCTGGTACAGGCTGTCGCGCTGCGCCTCGTCCTGGTCGCCCCAGCCCATCGCCGCGGATGCGATCTCATTGAGTAGCCGCCTGGCTGGATGGCTGCCGCGGCTGAAGAACGTCTTGTCCAGTACCGCGACCTTGAGCAGTGGGATCTGCAGACGGCCGATCAGCGCCTTGAGCGAATCCGGCAGGGTGCGATCGTCGAGGATGAACTCGAACAGCATGGATACGAGGTTGATCACGTCGTCGTCGATTTCGCCTACGACGCGTGACTTGCCCGTTTTTGCGCTGACTCGGCTCAACAGGTTGGCGAGTTGCTCCTGCAGATCGAAATCGTCGACGGTCTGCGGTGCCCTGGCTTGCATGTGTGACAGCAGGCGAAGCAGGTCTGCGCTGGAGATCGGAATGGCGTCGCTCGGAACGCTGCGGGCAGGGAGAATGCTAGTGCCGCGAAGTTCGGAGAGCAGGTTGTGCAGGGCGCTGAATGCGGCCTCCTGCAGTCCCTCATCAGCGTGTGTAGATTGACCACCCAGGGGGGTAGTCGCTGAGTGACTGCCTGTTGGCGCTCCAGGGCGCTGCTGGCGACGCGGCGGCGCTGACTGCAGTTCCGGTAGAATGCCCGCCGCCACCAGGGTCTGGTTCGCTTCGGCGTACAGCTGGTCGATATCGCCGAGTACGTATTTTTCGAAGAGCTTGAAGATGATCAGCTTTACCTTGATCTCCACGCCCAGGCTGCTGCTCGCTTCGATGAAATGGTCGCAGAGTGCATGTGGACCCAGCGGGTTGCTCTTGTCATCGAGCTTCTTGCTGATCAGCGCATTCATCCGCGTGGTCAGATGGGCCAGCGGCTGCGCGGCGCGAGTCATGACCTTGGCGACCATGGTGTCAATGGCAACCGATTCTTCGAGTTCGTCGTTCTGTACCAGCGACAGGCTGTCGAAAGAGACGCTGTCCATGGCGGGCGGCTTGCCGATCTCGTACTGGTTCAGCTTGGCGAAAGCGTCGAACAGCTGTTGCAGAAAGCCGCGCTCGATGTTGCGGCGCTTCATGCGCAAGTCGCGCATCGCTTCGAAAAAGGCGTTTTGTTCGGCGTTGCTCGTCGCTCGGTCAGCGATTTCGAAAAGCGAGTCGTCAGCGTTGTCGAACAGCGACTGCAGAGCCTGGCGAAGTTGCTGAGCAGCCTTGTCGCGCACGCTAATCAGCGCCACGGGCAAGCGGCCTGCCGGGGAGGAAGGCTTGTGCTCAGGGGCGGCCTTGTTCAGGTGCACCACTTTCGCGTCGGTTCGCATCGAGACTCTCCTGCTGTCGCCTGCTATTTGGGGCGGACACAACGCCAGATTTCCAGCAGCGTCTTAATAAAGTAACCAAGTCGGCAGGGCAAGGCGGAAGGTACCGGGCGAGACCGCAGTCTAGTGCGGTTTTTTGTCATGTCGAACCGGATCCTGGCGCAGCATAGCCGAGCGGTATGATTTTACAACGGCGCTTCGTCAGTAAGGTGTCGCCATTTGCGTGGCGTCAATTTCTTAGACGGCATTATAAGCATCGATTGCATGTGCCAAGCCCGGTTTTTCATTGGACATGACTTGGCTCACAGATACTCGCAGGTTTTCCGCCGAGAGGTAAAAAAGCTCGGTCTGAAGGCACGAATCCGGTTGGCAGGTTGGTGCTATCGCTGACGTGTCCAACCTTTATAATCCGCGCAATTCCGAGGAGCCCGCCATGCCGAATCTCACCCTTGCCGATTTAACTGCTGAAATCGAGGCCAACGTGCGTCGAGCGCTGACCGAAGATGTCGGTAGCGGCGATATCACCGCGCAATTGATTCCGGCCGAGAGGTTGGCCCACGCCTCGGTCATCACCCGCGAGGCGGCGGTGGTGAGTGGCACCGCTTGGGTTGACGCGGTATTCCGCCAGGTCGACTCGCGGGTGGCGGTCCATTGGCAGGTCACCGATGGCGAGCGGGTCGAGGCCGACCGGGTTCTGTTCCAGCTCGAGGGGCCCGCACGTGCGCTGCTCACTGGCGAACGCAGCGCGCTGAACTTCCTGCAGATGCTATCCGGTGTCGCGACGCGTTGCCGGCATTACGCCGACATGGTTTCCGGTACCGGTGTGCGCTTGCTCGATACGCGCAAGACGATCCCGGGGCTGCGCCTGGCGCAGAAGTACGCGGTCACCTGCGGTGGCTGCCATAACCATCGGATCGGGCTTTACGATGCTTTCCTTATCAAGGAAAACCACATCGCCGCCTGCGGTGGAATTGCCGAAGCCGTTGCGGCCGCTCATCGCATCGCGCCGGGCAAGCCGGTGGAGATCGAGGTGGAAAGTCTGGACGAGCTCGAGCAGGCGCTGTGCGCTGGTGCCGATATCGTCATGCTGGATGAGCTGAGTCTGGACGACATGCGCACTGCGGTCGCCATGACCGCGGGGCGGGCCAAGCTGGAGGCGTCGGGTGGCATCAGTGATGAGACGCTGCGCAGCGTGGCGGAAACCGGGGTGGACTACATCTCCATTGGCGCGCTGACCAAGCATGTACGCGCCGTGGATCTGTCGATGCGGTTGCGTCAATAAGTAAGGGGTTGCGTTGCCTGGCGCAGAAACTGCGCCAGGCGGAGAGGTCAGTGGCGGCTCTTCAGGCCGAAGTTCTCATGCAGCGTGCCAGGAGTGTCGTCGCCTTTCGGGGCGTAATCCTTGGGCGGCTCGGTGAAGGTCGGCGACGACAGGCGCTCGCGGGTGCCGTGATTGTCCTCGCTGTGCAAGGCTGCCATCAGGCGCTGGCGGGTCTGCTCGTCGAGTGCCAGGCGACTGGCGCCGTCGGACAGGTGATCCTGAATGTCCTGGTAGTTGTTGGTCAGCTTGCGCAGCAGGCTGGCGGTGGTGTTGAAGTGGGTGACCACCTCACTCTGATAGGTGTCGAAGCGTTCCTGCAGGTCATCGACCTGACGCTGTGTACGGTTCGGTGCGCTGCTGCGCGCCACCAGATAACCGATGGCGATGCCGGCGATCAGGCCGACGATCGGGAGCAACCAGGTCGCGAGGGTCTGTTCCACGAGTCCTTCCTCTATATAAACGGCTGTGCTTACGTTAACGTCTCGTACCTGCTCTGTATACCGCAACGCGAGGCGGCGGTTGTTGGCAGCTAGTTAGCAAGACGAGTCGACTCGTCCCAAGGTCACGGAGTTCCTGCTTTGTTGAAACGCGAAACCCCTCTCTCCCTCGACGGTCCCTGCGGCGCCCTGGAAGCGCTGTATTTCGATCAGCCTCAGCCGACCGGCCTGGCGTTGATCTGCCATCCGAACCCGGTCAAGGGCGGCACTATGCTCAACAAGGTGGTGTCGACCCTGCAGCGTACCGCGCGCGACGCAGGTTACTGCACGCTGCGCTTCAACTACCGAGGCGTGGGCGGCAGCGCCGGCGCGCACGATATGGTCGAAGGGGAAGTCGATGATGCCGAGGCCGCATTGCGCTGGCTGCGGCAGCAGCAACCCGAGCTGCCGTTGACGCTGCTGGGGTTTTCCTTCGGTGGCTTCGTCGCCGGCAGCCTGGCGGCGCGCCTAAAAGACGAGGGGCAGGGTGTGCAGCGTCTGCTGATGGTGGCACCGGCCGTGTCGCGGCTGAACAGCCTGTCACTGGCGGACGATTGCCGGCTCACCATCATCCAGCCAGAGCAGGATGAGGTGATTGAAGCCGAGTCGGTATATGCCTTTTCCGCCGCGCTGCAGCACCCCCACGAGCTGCTGAAAGTGGCAGAATGCGGCCACTTTTTTCACGGCAAACTGGTGGAATTGAAAGAGCTGGTCGCACCACGCCTCTAGCCGCTGCTTTCGTTCTTCAGTACGCAACGATCGAGATACCGCTGAATGACTACCCGAATCCTTACCGGCATCACGACTACTGGCACACCGCATCTGGGCAACTACGCCGGTGCGATTCGCCCAGCGGTCCTCGCCAGCCGTGATGCGGCCGCCGATTCCTTCTATTTCCTGGCCGACTATCACGCGCTGATCAAATGCGATGACCCGCTGCGCATCCAGCGTTCGCGTCTGGAGATCGCTGCGACCTGGCTGGCGTGTGGGCTCGACGCCGAGCGCGTGACCTTCTATCGCCAGTCCGATGTGCCGGAGATTCCGGAGCTGACCTGGCTGCTGACCTGCGTCACCGCGAAGGGGCTGCTCAATCGCGCCCATGCCTACAAGGCCTCGGTGGACAAGAATGTCGAGAATGGCGAAGACCCGGACGCCGGCGTAACCATGGGCCTGTACAGCTACCCGGTGCTGATGGCAGCGGACATCCTCATGTTCAATGCGCACAAGGTGCCGGTTGGCCGCGATCAGATCCAGCACGTGGAAATGGCCCGTGACATCGCCCAGCGCTTCAATCACCTGTTCGGCAACGGCCGCGAGTTCTTCACCCTTCCCGAAGCGGTGATCGAGGAGGGCGTCGCCACGCTGCCCGGTCTCGACGGGCGCAAAATGTCCAAGAGCTACGACAACACCATTCCGCTGTTTGGCAGCGCCAGGGAGCTCAAGGCGGCGGTCGCGCGCATCGTCACCGACTCGCGCCTGCCGGGCGAGCCGAAGGACCCGGACAACTCCCACCTGTTCACCCTGTACCAGGCGTTCGCCACCGCGCAGCAGCAGGCCGCTTTCCGCCAGGAACTGCTCGACGGGCTGGCGTGGGGCGATGCCAAGCAGCGCCTGTTCGAGCTGCTCGATAACGAACTGGGTGAGGCGCGTGAGCTGTATCACCAGCTGATCACCAAGCCCGCCGAGCTGGAGGATATCCTGCAGGCAGGCGCGGCCAAGGCGCGCCGGATCGCTACGCCGTTTCTCGGCGAGCTGCGTGAGGCAGTTGGCTTGCGCAACTTCCGCAGCGAAGTGAAAAGCGCGGCGCCAGCCAAGAAGAAATCCAGCAAGGTGGCGCGTTTCGCCAGCTTCCGCGAGGCAGACGGTGCCTTCCGTTTCCGCTTCTTTGCCGCCGACGGCGAAGAGCTGCTGCTGTCCCGCCCGCTGAGCAACCCAAAGGCCATTGGCAGCCTGACCCAGCGGTTGATTGCCGGCGGGCCGGACGCGCTGGAACTTCGCGAGGACGAAGGCGATCAATTCACTCTGTGGCTGGACGACGAATGCATCGCCGACAGTCCGCACTTCGAGAGTGCCGAGGCGCTCGATGCCGCCATGTTGCGGGTGCGCGAGGCGCTGGCCACGCTCGTCGAGTAAGGCTGCGCGGCCATGGCGGAACGCACCGATTGGCTGCGTTCCGCTGCCTCGTGAAGGTCTCCATGAACGGGTGTCCCAGGAGGGCTGACGCTTGAACGACCTGAGTAAATTGCCAACCACCGAGGGCGCGGCTAAAGTGTCGGCCCCGTTTCACTACCCAGACTCCGCCATGACTCCTCTTGAGCGCTATCAGGCCGACCTGAAACGTCCTGACTTCTTCCACGATGCCGCCCAGGAAAACGCGGTGCGTCACCTGCAGCGTCTGTACGACGATCTGGTGGCAGACGATCGCAGCAAGAGCGGCTTGCTCGGCAAGCTGTTCGGCAAGAAACAGCAGGAGCCGATCAAGGGCATCTACTTCTGGGGCGGCGTTGGCCGCGGCAAAACCTATCTGGTCGACACTTTCTTCGATGCGTTGCCCTTCAAACAGAAGACGCGCACGCACTTTCACCGCTTCATGAAGCGCGTGCACGAGGAAATGAAGACGCTCAAGGGCGAAAAGAACCCGCTGACCATCATCGGCAAACGCTTCGCCGACGAATCGCGGGTGATCTGCTTCGACGAGTTCTTTGTCTCCGATATCACCGACGCGATGATTCTCGCCACGCTGCTCGAAGAGTTGTTCAAGAACGGTGTCAGCCTGGTGGCGACGTCCAACATCGTCCCGGACGGGCTGTACAAGGACGGCCTGCAGCGTGCGCGCTTCCTGCCCGCGATCGAGCTGCTGAAGAAGCACACCGAGATCGTCAACGTCGACAGCGGCATCGACTATCGTCTGCGCGCGCTGGAGCAGGCCGAGCTGTTCCACTTCCCCCTCGATGCCGAGGCCGAACAGAGCCTGGAGCGCAGCTTCAAGAGCCTGCTGCCGGAGAACTGCCGGGTCGTGAACAACGATGCGCTGATGATCGAGAATCGTGAGATCCGCGCCGTGAAGACCGGCAACGACGTGGCCTGGTTCGAGTTCCGCGAACTCTGCGACGGCCCGCGTAGCCAGAACGACTATATCGAGCTGGGCAAGATCTTTGGCGCCATCCTGCTGGCCAATGTCGAGCAGATGAACGTCGCCAAGGATGACATGGCACGCCGCTTCATCAACCTGGTGGACGAGTTCTACGACCGCAACGTCAAGCTCATCATCTCCGCCGAGGTCGAACTCAAGGACCTCTATACCGGTGGTCGTCTGGAGTTCGAATTCCAGCGCACCCTGAGCCGCCTGCTGGAAATGCAGTCCCACGAGTACCTGGCTCGACCGCACAAGCCCTGACCATACGCTGGCCGCGGATACCCTCCGCGGCCAGCGCCGCTGCCTCGGGGCCGCTTGCGTTACGGCTTCGTAGCGGCGGTCTCGCCCGTGATGGGCGCGGCATCCTGCGTCAGCAGGGCCGCATTGGCTTCTCCATGGTTCCCTTACGACTCGGGCCGGTATTTCTGCCGGTAGTGATTGGGTGACAGCTCGGTGTGCTGGCGGAACAGGCGAGCGAAAAAGCTGGCATCGTCGTAGCCCACTTCATAGCTGATCGTCTTGATGCTCTTGCCGGTGGTGGCAAGCAGGCTCTTTGCCGTCTCGATCCGCAGTCGTTGCAGATAGTGCAGCGGCTTGTCGCCGGTGGCGGCCTGGAAGCGCCGCATGAAGTTGCGAATGCTCATGCCGTGCTGGCGCGCCACATCCTCGAAGCGGAATTTCTCGGCGAAGTTCGCTTCCAGCCACTCCTGAATCTGCAGAATCCGCGTATCGAGGTGCAGCTTCTGCCCGCCGAAACCGAGCCGCCCCGGGCTGTAGCTGCGTTGCAGCTCGAACAGCACATCGCGGGCCATGCCCTGCGCCACATGCGCACCGCAAAAGCGCTCGACCAGGTACATGTACAGGTCGCAGGCCGAGGTCGTACCGCCGGCGCAGTAGAGGTTGTCGCTGTCGGTGAGGTGCTTGTCGGCGCTGAAAGTCACAGCGGGAAAGCGTTCGGCGAAATCATTGGCGAAGCGCCAGTGGGTGGTCGCTTCCCGCCCCTCAAGCAGGCCGGCCTGGGCCATCCAGAAGACGCCGGTGGCTTCGCCGCAAATGACGCTGCCGGCAGCGTGTCGCTCGCGCAACCACGGCGAGACTTCCGGATACTGCGCGCAGAGTGCATCGAAATCGCCCCAGAATGCCGGCAGGATCACCATGTCGGCTTCGCCGAGCAGGCCATCGACCGCTATGCCTGTGCCGCTGAAAGTGTTCACCGGCTGGCCGTCGGGACTGACCAGGCGGGTTTCGAAAGCGGGGGTCAGGTCAAGGCCGATTTGCCTGCCATAGCGCAGGCTGGCCATGTGGAAGAAATCCTTGGCCTGCATGAGTGTCGAGGCGAACACTCCTTCGGTGGCCAGTATGCTGACGTGTCTGATGGAGGCGTGATTGGGCATGCGATTCTAATTATTGTGTGGAGTAACAGGGTGAAACTGCCGTCTGGCGGCTGGAGCGTCCTATTTTTCCACTGCGCTGTCCAGTCCGACTGCTGCAGATCGGCTGAACCGTTGTACCGGCATGGCGTCGAACCGCTGATGCACAGGAGCGAACCATGAGCGAAAACAACCCGTATCCCGCCGCCCCGTTCGGCGATTGGGACGGCAGTCCGGCAGCCGCGCGAGCGATGCAGCTGGCCTTGGCCTCGCAGGTGCGATTGCAGGACGATTTTCCGCCGCTGCGCCTTATCGCCGGGGTGGATGTAGGCTTCGAGGAGGGTGGCAGCATCACCCGGGCGGCGGCGGTGCTGCTGGATGCCGACACGCTCGAACTGGTTGGCAGCAGCCTGGCGCGCATCCCGACGAACATGCCTTACATCCCGGGCCTGCTGTCTTTTCGCGAGCTGCCGGCCGTTCTGCAAGCCCTTGCCGAGCTGCCTGCCGTCCCCGACCTGATCTTCTCCGACGGCCATGGTATCGCCCACCCGCGGCGCCTTGGCATCGCTGCGCACCTGGGCGTGGTCACCGGCCTGCCTACCATCGGCGTGGCGAAGAAGTTGCTGACTGGCGAACATGACGAACTCGGCCTTACGCGCGGCGCGCAGGTGGCGTTGCGCGACAAGAAGTCCGGAGAAGTGATTGGCTGCGTGCTGCGCAGCAAGGACAAGGTGCGGCCGCTGATCATCTCGCCGGGCAACCGGGTGAGCATCGCCACGGCGCCGGAGCTGGTCATGCGCTACCTGACGCGCTACCGCCTGCCCGAACCGACGCGTCTGGCCGATCGGCTGGCGTCGCGGCGGGAAGAAAAGGCTGCCGCGCGGCGCATGTCGGGCATGCTGGAGTAGCCAGCAGCAGTTGTAACCGGGATTGCCACGGGCTGCAGCGGTGCTTGCAGCTGGCGTCTCGCAGGCGCTAGCCTGCTGACCATGCTGTCAGCATGGACCTTCACGATGCATCTGGATCGCGCCACCGGCTGGTGTCATGGCGTCCGCCACTGCCCGTCACCAAATTTCAACCAGCGTCCGGCCGGCGAGATATCCCTGCTGGTGATTCACAACATCAGCCTGCCGCCAGGCCAGTTCGGCACCGGCAGGGTCCAGCAGTTCTTTCAGAACGCACTGCAGCGCTGCGAGCATCCTTTTTTCGAAGAGATCGCAGGGCTGCAGGTCTCGGCGCATTTTCTCATCGAGCGTGATGGCGCGGTCACCCAGTTCGTCTCCTGTCTGGACCGTGCCTGGCATGCCGGCGTGTCCTGCTTCGACGGGCGCGAGGGCTGCAACGATTTTTCCATCGGTATCGAGCTGGAAGGTACGGACCACGAGCCCTTCAGTGACGCGCAGTACCGCGCGCTGATCGAACTCTGCCGATTGCTGCAAGGCGCTTATCCCGCCATTACACCCGAACGGGTGTGTGGCCACAGCGATATTGCCCCGGGCCGCAAGACCGATCCCGGCCCGGCGTTCGACTGGCAGCGGTTGCGCGCGGCTTTCATTACCTGCTGACGAAAGGAAAAGAGCGATGAGTTTTCTGGTAATCCTGCTCGTGCTGCTGGTGGACAAGTTTTCTGATTGGCGTCCGCGCGTTCAACATGACGGGCCCTGGCTGGCGCGGCTGCGCCAGGCGGAGAGCAATCAGCGCTTGCAGCGTGCGCCCTGGCTCGCGCTGCTCCTGCTGGTGCTGTTGCCGGTGCTGCTGTTGGGCCTGTTGCTGGCGGCGCTGGAGCCGCTGGCGTATGGCTGGCTGAGCCTGCCGCTGCATCTGCTGATCCTGCTCTACAGCCTCGGTCGTGGCCATGCCAAGTCCGAGCTTGGCGCCTTCCGCGACGCCTGGCGGCGTGGCGACCAGGAGGCTGCGGCACTGGCCGCCGAACGTGACCTCAGCTTGCAGGAACAGGATCCGCCCAGCCTGCTGCAAGCGGTGCAGACGCGGCTGTTGTGGAAGAGCTATGAGGGGTTTTTCGCCGTCATTTTCTGGTACCTGCTGCTGGGCCCGATGGCGGCGCTGGCCTATCGGCTGCTGGCGCTGTGTGCTGAACATGCTTCGCTGGACGGCCTGCGCGAACGTGCCGAGCAGTTACGCCATGCGTTCGACTGGCTGCCGGTGCGCGTACTGCTGGGCAGCTTTGCCCTGGTCGGCAACTTCGTCGCGGTCAACCGGGCGTTGCTCCACGAGCTGCTGAGCTGGGACGTACCAGCGCGGCGCCTGCTGGCCGATGCAGGGCCACTGGCCGCCGATCTCTCACCTTCGATCGATGGCGAGGCGGGCATTGCCCGGCTCGATGGCATCGCCGCCCTGCTGGTGCGTACCCGGGTGTTCTGGTACGCCGTGATCGCTGTTCTGACCATCCTCGCCTGACCTGGAGCAGGCTCAAGTGAATGGCCCTCCATCAAACTGCTGGATGGCCGTTCGCTGCCCGACAGGCCGCAGCCTGCGAGCCAGAGCGGCTGCGCTTGCAATGGCTACCATCCGTCCGGTAGCCATCATTTGGCCATTACCTTAAGTTACAAAAGCACCTACCGATATCCCGTATAACCCGGGCAGATGCCACTCTCTGACGAGCCCTGCTGCGCGTTGCAATTGCGTGCAAGCCCATACCAATAAAATTGGGAGACGTCGTGTGAATAGCCTGTTGTATCCCGCGATCGCGTTCATGAACCGCCTGAGCTTCGGCATGAAGTTCAGCCTGGTCAGCGTCCTGTTCTTCGTTCCCATGCTGCTGAGCAACTACTACCTGGTACGTGATTCGTACCGGGCGTTCGTCGGCACCCGTACCGAACTGCAAAGCCTGGAGCTGCTCGGCTCGACCTTGCAGGTGCGGCGCAGCATGGAAGACTGGAAGGACCTCGTGCGGATCGAGTCGATCATCGGTCAGACCGGCAATGTCGAGGCCCTGCAAACCCGCCTGAACCGTGTCGAAGGTGAGCTGGCGACGCAGTTGCAGGCCCTTGCCCCGGTTGGCGATGCGCCAGAACAGGTCGCCGAGTTCAATGCCCGCCGCGATGAGCTGGTGGCGGGGCTGAATGCCGCCCAGGCCGAGCAATCGCTGCAATCCAAGGCCGCGATGGCGGAAACGCTGCTGGGTCAGTCGCAGGTGATGATCAAGCTGGTCGCCGGGCAGTCGGGCCTCAGTCAGGACCTCGAACGCGAGGTTCGCCTGCTTGCCGAGCTGTTGACCACGGTGACCCCGGCCATCAGCGCAGCGCTCGGCGAAGGCCGCGCGGTGGGCTCCTACACCTTCGGCCAGGGCTACCTGAATTCGGATGCCAGCAATACGCTCGACAACCTCGTGCTGGAGCTGGAAAAGCAGCAGGCGCAGTACGCCGCTCAGCTGCAGGACGCCCTCGGTGCGAGCGCAGCCGCGCGGCGCAAGCTCGAATCGTTCGCCACCGCCAGCCGGGAATCCCTGCAGGCGAGCAGCGACATCCTGCAGGACGAGGTGATCATGGCCGATGCGCTGGATCGGCCGTGGGAGCAGTTCTACGAGCGCATCAGTGCCGAGATGGCGAAAACCTACCAGCTGAACGATGCCATCCTCGGTTTCCTCGAAGTGGAGCTGGCCGAGCGGCTGGAGCAGAAGCGTCTGCTGATGACCCTGCTGATCTCGGCAGTGGCCATCGTGCTCTGTCTGGTCGCCTATCTGTACGCCGGCTTCTATGCCTCGACACGCGCCTCGCTGCGCAGTCTGGGCAAGATCATGGACAAGGTTGCCGCCGGCGATATGACCGCGCGCTATCAGGTGCAGAGCCGCGACGAGCTCGGCGAGCTGGGACAGGTGTTCAATACCACCGTGGCGCAGGTTCGTGAGCTGATCGAGCGGGTCGGCCAGACGGTCGCCGAGGTGGAACGGCAGGCGCAGCGGGTCGAAAGCGTTTCTGGCGAGAGCAATCAGACCGTGTCCGAGCAGCGCGGCCAGATCGAGCAGGTCGCAACGGCGATGAACGAGATGTCCGCCACGGCCCAGGAGGTTGCCAGCAGTGCCGAGGCGGCGGTGGGCAGCGCGCAGAGCGTCAACGAGGAAACCGTCAGTGGACGGGCGCTGGTGGTGGCGCAGGTCGGTGGCATCCAGCGCCTGGCTGGCGAGATCGAACAGTCGGTGCAGGTGATCAATCAGCTGGCCGGCGACAGCAAGGCGATCAGCCAGGTGCTCGACGTGATCAAGACCATCGCCGAGCAGACCAACCTGCTGGCGCTCAACGCGGCCATCGAGGCTGCGCGCGCCGGTGAGCAGGGCCGCGGGTTCGCGGTGGTGGCCGACGAGGTGCGCGGGCTGGCGCAGCGGACGCAGAAATCGACGGCGGAGATCGAGCAGATGATCGCGCGTCTGCAGAATGGGGTCGGCGCCGCGGTTAAAACCATGCACGCCAGCCATTCGCTTGCCGAAGACACGGTTGGTCAATCCGGGCAGGTGGAGCAGGCGCTGGAGAACATCCTCGGTGCGGTGGGGCTGATCGTCGATCAGAACCAGCAGATCGCCGCCGCGGCCGAACAGCAGACGGCCGTGGCGCACGATATCGATCGCAACATTGTCGCCATCAACGAGGCTGGCCAGCGTACCGCCGAGGGTGCCGGGCATACCGAGCAGGCCAGTCGCGAACTGTCCCAGCTGGTCGGACGTCTGCAGCAGCTGATCAGCGCGTTCCGCGTCTGAGTGCCCTACCGCTCAGGGCCGTGGCCAGCCGAACAGCTCGCAGCTGTTGCGATAGCTGGCAGCGGCCAGCTCTTCGGCGCTGACGCCTTTCAGATCGGCCAGCATCCGGCAGATGTCCGGCAGCAATTCCGGACTGTTGCGTTCGCCGGCATAACCGGCCGGCGGTATGTCCGGGGCGTCGGTTTCCAGCACGATGGCGTCCAGCGGCAGCTGTTTCAGCACCCGGTGCATGCGCTGCGCCTGTGGCCAGGTTCCGGCGCCGCCAAGGCCTAGCTTGAATCCCAGGCGCAGGTATTCCCGAGCCTCTTCCCAACTGCCACTGAACGCGTGCACGACACCCGCGCGTGCCAAGCCGTGCCGCTTGAGCGTGGCGATCATGGGGGCATGCGCACGGCGTACGTGCAGCAGCACTGGCAAGGCGAAGTCCGCGGCCAGCGCCAGCTGCGCGTCGAGCAGTTCGTGCTGCCGCTCCACGTTCGGGTCTTCCACGTAGTAGTCCAGACCGATCTCGCCGATGGCGCAGAGCTTGGCGTTGCCGTGCAGGCGCTGCAGCCAGCCGCGCAATTGCTGCACATGCTCGTCCCGATGCGCTTCGATGAACACCGGGTGCAGGCCCAGCGCGGCATACACATTTGGCTGCTCGCAGGCCAGCTGCCAGACACGCTGCCAGTTGGCTTCATGTACACCGAGCACCACGATGCGCTCGACGCCGGCGTCCTGGCTGCGAGCAATGACCTGCGCCCGGTCGTGATCGAACATCTCGAAGTCGAGGTGGGTGTGGGTGTCGATCAACTGCACGAGCAGACTCCATGTGGTCCGGTGGGCGGGCGGTAATGCTACATGGCCTTCAGCGGCTTTCCTCTTCGATCTGGATGTCGCTGACGCCCAGCTCGTTGAGTCGACTGGCCTCGCTGGGGCGGATCGGATTTTCCCAGGGCGCGTCGACGGCGGCGCGCGGCTCACGAACGTGATGCAGCAGAATTTCCAGCTCGGCCTGCTCCAGCCCGGGTACTTCGAACGAGCTGATCAGCAGCGATGCGGGCTCGCCGTTGATGCGGTAGTGGATGCGGTAACGTTTCAGATCGGTCATGGCGGGCTTCCTGCGGTGGGTGCGCTGATACATCCGACCGCCGAAAACCGCTCAGGCTCCCGGCTCGTCTCGGGCTTCACGCTCGAGCAGCGCCGCCTTGCGCTGCAGGCCCCAGCGGTAGCCGGTCAAGGCCTGCTGGCTGCCGACCACGCGGTGACAGGGCACCAGCAGTCCGACCGGGTTGCTGGCACAGGCGCGCGCCACTGCGCGGGCATGGCTGCCGAGGGTTGCGGCCAGTTCGCCATAGCGCCGCGTCTCGCCCGCCGGTATCTGCTGCAGCGCCTGCCAGACGCGTTGCTGGAAGGCCGTGCCGCGCAGATCGAGCGGTAGCTGGGCGGCACGCTGTGGCTCTTCCAGTTGCGCGATGATCGCCTGCAGCCATTCACCCAGGCCGGCCTGGTCGCGCTGCAGCTGCGCGGCGGCGAAGCGCGACCGCAGCTCCTCTTCCAGCGCGGCTTCGTCATCGCCGAACAGCAGGGCGCAGATACCTTTGTCGCTGCCGGCGATCAGCAGCATGCCGAGCGGGCAGGGCGCAAGGGCGTAGCGCAGGGTTTCGCCTGCACCCTTGCGGCGGCGCTGGGCCGGGGTCAGCGCCTGTGCTTCGGCATAGGGCGCGCGGGTGCCCGAATAGCCGGCGGCAAGCGCCGCGTCGAGAACCGAATCGGCTTGTGGCAGGCGAGCTTCCAAGCGCTCGCGGCGGCGTGCTGCGGCCCAGGCGTGGGGTGTCATACCGGTACGGGCCTTGAAAGCACGCGACAGGTAGGCCGGCGACAAGCCGATACGCATCGCCAGCTGCTGCAGCGGCAGCGGCGCCTCGGTTTCATCGAGCAGGCGGCAGGCCGCGACCACCAACGCATCGAGCTGCTCGCTCGGACTCGGGCCGCAGGGCGAGCAGCGTCGGCATGGGCGAAATCCGTCGGCTTTGGCCTTCTCGGCGTCGGTGTAGAACACCACGCGTTCGCGCGCCGGCCGGCGTGCCGGGCAGCTGGGGCGGCAGAAAATGCCGGTCGAGCGCACGGCAAACACGAAGCGCCCATCGAAGGCGGCATCGCGTTCACATAGCGCTTGCCAGCAGCGGTCCTGGTCGAGCATGGCGTGACTCCCTGGTTGATGCTGCGATTGTCGGACCTGCGCAGGTCGTGCGCCAAGCCAAAGCGTGCTTTCAAAGTCGATGGGGAGCATGGAAGCCGCCCCGTGATTGCCGTAACCTGCAGCATCGCCCTGACCGAGAAGGACCTGCAAGCCGCTGATGAAAACGCCTAAACGACTCGAACCGCTGATCGAGGATGGCCTGATCGACGAGGTGCTGCGGCCGCTGATGAGCGGCAAGGAAGCAGCGGTATACGTGGTGCGCTGCGGCGACGAGCTGCGCTGCGCCAAGGTCTACAAGGAGGCCAACAAGCGCAGTTTCCGCCAGGCCGTGAAGTACCAGGAAGGTCGCAAGGTGCGCAGCAGCCGCGACGCACGCGCCATGGCCAAGGGCTCCAAGCACGGGCGCAAGGAAAAGGAAGACAACTGGCAGAACGCCGAGGTGGCGGCGCTGTTCCGCCTGGCCGACGCCGGCGTGCGAGTGCCCAAGCCCTACGATTTCCTCGACGGCGTGCTGCTGATGGAGATGATCGCCGGCGAGGATGGCGATGCCGCACCGCGACTGAACGACGTCGACCTGCATCCGGACGATGCCCGCGAGTTCCATGCGTTCATGATTCACGAAGTGGTCAAGATGCTCTGCGCCGGGCTGGTGCACGGTGACCTGTCGGAGTTCAACGTGCTGCTCGACGAGCACGGCCCGGTGATCATCGACCTGCCGCAGGCAGTGGATGCGGCCGGCAACAACCATGCGTTCGAGATGCTCGAACGCGATGTCGGCAACATGTCGGCCTATTTCGGACAGTTCGCGCCGGAACTCAAGTTCACCCGTTACGCCAAGGAGATGTGGGCGCTGTACGAGCAGGGCAAGCTGACCACCGAGACCGAGCTGACCGGCGAGTTTGCCGAGCCCGAAGATGCCGCGGATATCGACGCGGTGATGCGCGAGATCAAGGCCACGCTGGCCGAGCAGGAGCGCCGGGAGGCCTTGCGCGGGGCGGATGATGCGCCGAAGGATGAGCCGCCGGAGCCGCCATGGATGAGAGGCTGATCGGCAGCCTCCGGCAGCAGGCGGAGGCTGCCGGTCCTGTCTTGCTGCCGGTTTGCCAGAGGTTTCAAAGGCTCCGGTTAGTCACTGCGTCGATTGCTCGGTAGACCTTGTCCCGGCGTCCGCGCGATCGGCGGACGCTGCCTGCCACCCACCGCCCAATGCCACATACAACGCCACCTGCGCCGTCGCCAGCGCAGTCCGGCCTTCCAGCGCCCGCTGGCGGGCCTGCAGCGCCCCACGCTGGGCGTCCAGCACTTCACTCAGGTTGGCTTCCCCCAGCTCGTAGCTGCGCTGCGCCAGTCGATGCGCACGTTCGCGGTGCTCGCGGGTGCGGCTGAGCGATACGTGCCTGCGCTGCTGACCGGCCATCCTTGTCAGGCCCCGCTCGACTTCCTCCAGCGCACGGGCCAGCGTCTGCTCGAAGGCGACATAGGCCGTCTCGCCCTCGGCATCGGCCAGGTCGATGGCGGCGCCGCGGCGTGGATAATCCAGCAGTGGCAGGCCGAAGGTGGCACCGACCCGGGCGAAGTTCGACGCACTGGAAATGGCGTCGCCCAGCGCGAAGCCGGAGCGGCCCACCGCGGCCTGCACCGCCAGCTTGGGAAACAGGTCGCGGCGAGCCGCCAGTGATTGCAGCTCGGCGGCGTCCAGCCGTGCCGCTTCGGCAATCAGGTCCGGACGGCGGCGCAGCAGGTCGATGGGCTGGCCGGGGGCGATGCGCTGTTCTGCCAGTGGTACCGGCGCGCTGGCGGCGAGGCGCGCGGCGGTGCTGCCCGGCGATTCGGCGAGCAGGGTGTCCAGCGCCAGCTGCGCCTCCGCCAGGTGGATATCCAGCTCATCCAGATCGGCTTCCAGCGACGCGCGCTCGGCGGAGGTGGCTTCCACGTCCAGCCGGGTCACCTCGCCGGCGTGGAACAGCAGTCCGGCGATTCGCTCCAGCTCGCGCGCCACTTCAATGCCTTCGACCAGCAGGGCGCGCTGGCCCTGCAGCGCGCGCAGTTGCAGATAGCCCTGCGCGGTGTTCGAGGCCACGGCGAGCCGCGCCGCCACCGTCTGCGCCTCGGCCGAACGCAGTTGCCGGGCCGCGCTGTCACGCCGCGCGCGGTTGGCGCCAAACAGGTCGAGCTCCCAGGTGGCCTGCAAGGCCAGCTCCCAGGTGTCGACGCTGATCACATCGTCGTCAGGGATAAAGTCGGCCAGCGGGCTTCCAGGTTCGGCGTCCTGATCGTTCTCGACCCACTGGCGGCTGGCCGAACCGGGCAGGTCGAAGCTCGGCAGCAGGCCGGCACGCGACTGGCGCAGCTGAGCCCGCGCTGCGGTGACCCGGGCCATGGCCAGGCGCACATCGTGGTTCTGCTGCATGGCGCGGCTGACCAGTGCGCTGAGCTGTGGGTCATCGAACTGGCGCCACCAGGCGGCCAGCGTTTCGGCATCCGCCGCTTGCGCGCCGGCGGCACTGAACCAGCCTTCCGGCAGTGGCGGATCGGCGTGCTGCGGTGCGCTGGAGCAGGCACTCAGGGCCAGGGCGAGCAGCAGCGGGGCGGCCAGGGCCTTGGCAGTCATGCGGTTTCCTCCGGGCGCACTTTCATCAGCAGCAGGTACAGACAGGGCACCGCGAGCAGGGTCAGCAGCGTGGCGAAGCCCAGGCCGCCCATGATGGTAACCGCCATGTTGGCGAAGAACGGGTCGAACAGCAGCGGCACCATGCCCAGCACCGTGGTGCCAGCAGCCATCATCACCGGGCGCAGGCGTGACGCCGAGGCCTCGATGATGGCGGTCAGGCGTGGCACTTCGTCATCGATCTGCCGGTCGATCTCGTCCACCAGCACCACGGCGTTCTTGATCAGCATGCCGGTCAGGCTGAGCAGGCCGAGCAGCGCCATGAAGCCGAAGGCCTGACCGGTGAGCAACAGGCCGAAGCTCACGCCGCAGATCGCCATGGGTACCACCAGCCAGATCATCAGCGGCTGGCGCACCTTGGCGAACAGCAGCACGGTGACCAGCACCATCGCCAGGTAGGGCACTGCCAGCGTGCTGGCCAGCGCCTGCTGGGCATCGGATGACTGTTCGTAGTCGCCGCCCCATTTCAGGCTGTAGTTGACCGGCAGTTCGATGCCCTCGATCAGCGGACGAATGCGCTCGTGCGCCTCGTTGGTGTTCTCGCCATCCCGCGGCTCGGCGCGAATGGAGATGGTGCGCTCGCGGTCGTAGCGCACGATGATGCTGTCTTCGCTGGTCGGCTCGATGCCGTCGGCGACCTGCGCCAGCGGCACGTAGCCGTTGCCCGCCGGGCTCCAGATCAGCCGTTGCAGCAAGTCGTCGCTGCCGATGCGGTCATCCGGCGCGGCGCGCAGCAGCACCGGGATCAGCTCGTCGCGCTCACGCAGCAGACTGACCCGCTGGCCCTCGCTGCCGGCAGCCAGTGCACGCGCCACCGCCTGGCGGGTCAGCCCGGCGTCTGCAAGGCGATCCAGTGCCAGTTGCGGGCGCAGCACCAGCACCGGCTGACGCCAGTCGTCGCGCACGTTGAACACCTTGCCCTCATCCTGCAGTCGCTTGCGACCCTCGGCAGATATCCTCCGTAGCTCGTCGATGTCCGGGCCGCTGATGCGTGCCTCCAGCTTGGCCTCGGCATTGGGACCGAACATGAACTGAGCGGCCGTGACGTCAGCCGATGGGTAGCGCTGCGGCAACTCCTGGTTGATCTGCCGGACCAGGCCGTCGATCAGCTCGGCATCCTCGGTGCGCACGAGGAAGTGCATCAGCGATGAGTTCGGCTGCTCCGGCATGTAAGTGAGCATGAAGCGCGAGGCCCCGGCGCCGATGAAGCTGGACACGCCGCTGACGCCCTCCATCTCCGCCAGGTACTCCTCGACGTCAGTCGCGGTGCGCGCCGTATCGCGGATATGCGTGCCCTGGGGCAGGAACAGGTTGACGTAGAACAGCGGTGTGCTCGACGGCGGAAAGAAGCTCTGCGGCAGGCGGGTGAAGATCACGGCACTGACCACCGTCAGCACCAGCAGCACGCCGATGGTCAGCCAGGGCCGGTGCAGCACGCCACCGGCCAGGCGCCGATAACGGTTGTACCAGGGGCCGTTGTAGGCCGCATCGGGGTCCTGGTCGGTGCCGGCATTGCGCAGCAGGTAATGGCCGAACAGCGGTACCAGCAGCAGGGCCAGCAACCAGCTGAGCAGCAGCGACACGGCAATGACGAAGAACAGCGAGAAGAGGAATTCGCCAGTGGTGTCCTGGGACAGGCCGATTCCCGCAAAGGCGAGGATGCCGATGATGGTTGCGCCCAGTAGCGGCCATTGCGTCTGCCGCAGCGTTTGCTGCGAGGCTTCGAGAATGCTCTTGCCCTGGCGCTGGCGCACCAGCATGCCGTCGCAGACCACCACCGCGTTGTCCACCAGCATGCCCATGGCGATGATCAGCGCGCCGAGGGAAATCCGTTCCAGCTCGATGCCCACCAGCCACATCACCAGCAGTGTGCCAAGCACGGTGAGGAACAGCACCGCACCGATGATGAAGCCGGCGCGCATGCCCATGGCAATGCACAGAACGCCGACCACGATGGCCACCGAGAGGAACACGTTGAGCGCGAAACTGTTCACCGACTCGTCGACGATCTGGTGCTGTTCATACAGCGGATGCAGCTCGGCGCCCAGCGGCATACGGTGCTCGTTGGCCTGCAGGACAGCTTCGACGCTATGCCCGATCTCGACGATATTCGCCCCGGATACCCCGCTGATGCCGAGCGTCAGCGCCTGCTGGCCGTTGTGGCGGATGATCTGTTGTGGCCGCTCGGCGTATTCTCGCGATAGCTTGGCGATGGCGCCCAGTTCGACCCGTTGTGGCCCTTGGCCGACCGGCAGTGCACGCAACTCGTCGAGAGAGTCGAAGGCACCGCTCGGGCGCAGCCGCACGAAGAAGTCGCCGGCATTGACGCCACCGGCATCCACCGCGGCATCGGTATCGGCCAGGGCCGCGGCGATCTCGTCCGGGGCGACGCCCAGTGCGGCCAGCTGCGCCTGATCGACCTCCACCAGGATGCGTTCTTCCTGTACCCCGGCGATCTCCACTTTGCCGACGCCATCTGCAGTGAGCAGGGCGCGGCGCAGGTCCTTGGCCGTTTCGTGCAGCTCCTTGAGGGTCAGCCCGTCGCCGGTCAGGGCGTAGAAGATGCCGTATACGTCACCGAAATCGTCATTCACCATCGGCGGCTCGATGCCCGGCGGCAGGTCGCCCTGGGCATCGTTGATCTTGTTGCGCAGCTCGTCCCAGATCTGCGGCAGCGCATCGCCGGCGTAGCGGTCCTGCATCTCCACGCGGATCTCGGCGATGCCCGGCATCGAGCGCGAGCGGATCTCCTTGATCTGCGACATCTGCTGGATGGCGCTTTCCAGCGGCTCGGTCACCTGCTGCTCGACCTCCAGCGCCGTGGCGCCGGGGTATTGCACATTGACGATGGCCTGCTTGATGGTGAATTCCGGGTCTTCCAGGCGGCCGATCTCGAAGAAGGCGAGGATGCCGCCGAACAGGCAGATCAGTACCAGAATCCAGATGTTGACCGGGCGGGTGATGGCGTAACGGGCGAAATCCATCGGCTCAGTTCCGCTCCCGCGCTTCGATCGCCTGGTCTTCGTGCAGCTTGCTGCCACCCGCTACCACGATTGGCATCTGCGCCTGCAGTGCGTCGCCGCGAATCAGCGCCTGATCGCCATCGACCTGCTGCAGCTGAACCGGATGGCGGCGGGCGCGGCCGTCGTCGGCCTGCCAGACGAAGTGTTTGCCGTTGCTGTCGGTCTGCAGTGCCGACAGCGGCAGGCGGAAGCCGTCATCGTCCGTCTGTGGCCGGGCGGGGCGCTCCAGGCTGACGCGCATGGCCATACCGGGCAGCAGGTTGAAATCCTCCGGCGGTTCGCCCTGCAGCACCAGCCGGTAGGTGCGCGCGCCTTCGCGCGGCTGGGTGCTGTGTTCCTTGTAGCGCAGCGGTAGGCGCAGGTCGGCGATCACCAGCTCGGCCTCGGCCTTGAGCTCGGGCCCGAGCGGAACGCTCAGCGCCGCGCTTTCCGGCAGATCGACGCTGACCTCGATATGGCGGTTGTCCTGCATTTCGAAGACCGGCGTGCCGACCGCGACCACCATGTCCGGCTCGGCCAGGCGGCGCGCCACTACGCCGTCGAATGGCGCCGTCAGGGTGCTGTGATCGATATTGCGCTGGGCGCTGTCGCGGGCCACGCGGGCGGCCACCGTGTTGGCCTCCAGCGCCTCGATGGCGGCGGGGGCGAGGATGCCTTCGGCGAGCAGGGTGCGCTTGCGCGCCAGGTCTGCTTCGAGCTGGCGCAGGCGCGCCTCGGCCTCACGCATCTGCAGGCGATAGTCGGTGCGGTCCAGCTGGGCCAAGGCTTGCCCGCGGCGAACACGGGCACCTTCGTCGATCAGGATGCGCTCGATGCGCCCGACCACCTCGAACGACAGCTGGGTGCTGGTCACGCTCTGCACCACACCGGAGAAACGCAGTGCCTCGGCCTCCGGCCTGGCCGGCTGCAGCGGTTCGACCAGCGCCACCCGCGGCGGCTCGGGCGATGGCTCGGCTTCCGAGGAACAGCCGCCGAGCAGCGGCAGCGCACAGACGATGATCGTCAACCAGGCCTTGGACACTGGGAAAGCTGGCGTTGACGTCATCGGGGCTCCTGACTGAATGGCGTTGAAGGCGCTGGGACTGACAATAGAGCCCCGCGCCGTCGCAGGAGTTCGCCGGCAAAGTACTGCCAATGATGTGACCGGGCGGTCGCTTTCTGTGCGGGTTCTGCCACACTGGGGAATGGCGCAGCTGCGGCTGCGCAACGCTTGACCGGCACAGACTCAGCGGGGATGCTTGCCCGCTGTCAGAGGCGCATCAGTCATGGGGAATACGCAATGCAAGGCCAGGCACCGGTAATCGACTATCTGAAGGAGCTGCTGCGCGGCGAACTGGCGGCGCGCGACCAGTATTTCCTGCACTCGCGGATGTACGCCGACTGGGGCTTCAGCAAGCTTTACGAGCGCATCAACCACGAGATGGAAGAGGAAACCCAGCACGCCGATGCACTGCTCAAGCGCATCCTTTTCCTCGAAGGCACGCCGGACATGACGCCGGAGCCGATCCATCCGGGGCATACCGTGCCTGAAATGCTGCGCAGCGATCTCGCGCTGGAGTACAAGGTGCGTGCTGCGCTGGCCCAGGGCATCGCGCTGGCCGAGCAGCATGGCGACTACCCGACCCGCGACATGCTGGCGCTGCAGCTGCACGACACCGAAGAAGACCACGCCTACTGGCTCGAGCAGCAGCTCGGCCTGATCGATCGCATCGGTCTGCAGAACTACCTGCAATCCCAGGCCAGCTGATCGCTGCACCGCGAGGCAGGTCCTGCCTCGCGGTGCCTCATCTCAGAGCCGGAAGCGGCTCACCATCATCTGCAACTGACCGCCCAGACGCGCCAGCTCGGTGCTCGATGCAGCGGTTTCCTCGCTGGCGGCGGCGGTCTGTTCCGACACATCACGCACATTCACCACACTGCGGCTGATTTCCTCGGCCACCGCGCTTTGCTCTTCGGCCGCCGCGGCGATCTGCTGGTTCATCGCCTGGATGTTCGACACGGTACGGGTGATGTTGCCCAGCGACGCGCCGGCGCGGCGCGCCAGCTCGACACCACTGTCGGTCAGGTCGCGACTGGTGTGCATGATCGAGGCGACCTGCTGCGTGCCGTTCTGCAGCGCAGCGACCAGCCCTTCGATTTCCTCGGTGGATTTCTGCGTGCGCTGCGCCAGCCCGCGCACCTCGTCGGCGACCACGGCGAATCCGCGGCCGGCCTCGCCGGCACGGGCGGCTTCGATGGCGGCGTGGAGCGCCAGCAGGTTGGTCTGCTCGGCCACGGCGCGGATCACCGTCATCACACTGCCGATCTTGTCGCTTTCCTCCTGCAGTGCGGTCATCGCCTCGGTGGAGCGCACCACGGCGGTGGCCATGCGCTCGATCTGCGTCACCACCTCGGTCACCACACGATCGCCTTCCCGGGCTTCGCTGTCCGCCTCGGTGGCGGCCAGGGCGGCCTGTTCGGCATTGCGCGCCACTTCCTGAACGGTCGCCGACATCTCATGCATGGCCGTGGCGACCTGGTCGGTTTCTTCCTTCTGGCTGTTCACGCCGGCACTGGTCTGCTGGGTGACGGCCGACAGCTCCTCGGCTGCCGCGCTGATCTGGCTGACACCGTCGCGGATGCCGCCGATCAGCTCGCGCAGGGTCGAGCCCATCTGCTGGATGCCACGCTGCAGCACACCGAGCTCGTCGCGACGGTGGATCTGGGCGGTTTCGCTGAGGTCGCCGGAAGCGATGCGCTCGACATCGGCCATGGTGGCACGCAGCGGCAGCACGATCTGGCGGGTGATCAGCCAGGCGGCCAGCGCTCCGAGTAGCAGCGCCAGCAGGGTGCTGACAATCAGGCGCGTACGGGCAGCGGCGCTTTCCACCTCGAGCTGATCCAGCTGGAACTGGTAGAGCGAGTCGCTGATGCGGACGATTTCCTTCTGCTGATCGGTCATCTCCTGGCGCGCCTTGGCGATCGCCTGGGTGGCCGTCTCCAGCGCCTGGATGGCGCTGCGGTACTCGTCGAGCACTGTGCGAATCTGCTGCAGCGCGGCGCCGCTGGTGGCGTCGAGCACGGCGGTGTGGCGCGCCAGCGAGGCCTGCGTGGCGTCCAGCTGGGCGAAGATGGCCTTCGCTGCTTCGTTGCCCGGCGTGCCGATGTAGACGCGCAGCAGATATTGCGCACGCTGCACGTCGTCCTCGATCTCGGTAATCGCCTGAAACTGTGCGAATCGCTCTTCGTCGTACTCCGAAAGCTGCGACACCTGACGCGTGACGCCGCCGGTCAGCTCGCTCAGGCGGGCGGAGGCGCCATCAATGACTTGCCGCGAGCCATTGGCCTGAGCATAGGCCTTGCGCATGTCATTCAGCGAACTCTGATACTGCGCGTTGTAGCCGGCCTGCTCCTTGAGCTGGGCGACGTTGGCGGGGTTCTTGAACGTATTGAGCAGCTGGGTCTGCTGCGCGAGGTAGATGCCGAGGTTCTTGTCCAGGCGCTCGGTGGACTCGACGTCGCCGTTGGCCAGCATGAATTGCAGGCGGGCGATGCGCAGGTCAGTCAGCGTCTTGTTCAGCAACGAGATTTCGGTCATCCAGCCGCTGCGCTGGATGACGCTGCCGAGGCTGCCCCAGCCATTCCAGGCAAGGATGAGGGTCAGGACCAGCACGGCACCGAAGCCCAGTGCGAGCTTCCTGCTGACCCCGATGTTTGCAAACCAGTTATTCATGGCGTTCCAAATCAAATGAATAGTTCGATCCGAACGGAGGCATCGGCCGTCCGCGGGTGTCTTCGGCTCCTCTGTCGGCTGCGCGCATACGAACTTGAACGTAAATCGAGGAACGGTCGTGGCCTGCCGGCACGCTGGCGTTGGGATGTGGTGGCCAGGCGTGGGGTGAGGGTGCCCGCGTCAGCCTTTGTTCGACGAAGGCATGGCGGCGGGACGAGACGACGCTACGGCGCAGCAGCCGCTTTCGATGCCCTGCAGGATCGGGCAGTCCGGCCGATCGTCGCCCTGGCAGTGGTCGACCAGCTCCTGCAGGGTGTCGCGCAGGCCGACCAGCTCGGCGATCTTGCGGTTCAGCTCGTCGATATGCGCGCCGGCCAGGGCTTTCACGTCGGCGCTGGCGCGCTGGCGGTCCTGCCACAGCGCCAGCAGTTTGCCGACCTCTTCGAGGGAGAAGCCCAGATCACGAGCGCGGCGGATGAAGGCCAGCTGATGCAGGTCGCGCTCGTTGTAATGGCGGTAGCCATTGGCGCCGCGCCCGGCGGGCGTGAGCAGCCCGATGGATTCGTAGTAGCGGATCATCTTCGCCGTGAGGCCGCTGTGCTTGGCGGCTTGACCGATGTTCATGGCGTGCTCCCGATCATTCTTCCGGTTTCCAGGAACGCAGCAGCAGGGCGTTGCTCACCACGCTGACGCTCGACAGGGCCATTGCCGCACCGGCCACCACCGGGCTGAGAAAGCCGAAGGCGGCGAGCGGAATGCCCACCAGGTTGTAGATGAAGGCCCAGAACAGGTTCTGCTGGATCTTGCGGTAGGTGCGCCGGCTGATTTCCAGCGCTGCCGGCACCAGGCGCGGATCGCCGCGCATCAGGGTAATGCCGGCGGCATGCATGGCCACGTCGGTGCCGCCGCCCATGGCGATGCCGACATCCGCCGCGGCCAGAGCCGGCGCATCGTTGATGCCGTCGCCGACCATCGCCACCACAGCGCCGCCCTTCTTCAGCTCCGCCACGGTGGCGGCCTTGTCTGCCGGCAGCACCTCGGCATGCACGTCGTCGATATGCAGCGCTTCGGCCACCACCCGCGCGCTGCCACGGTTGTCGCCGGTGATCAGGTGGCTGCGGATATGCCGCGCCGCGAGCCCGGCAATCGCTGCGGCGGCGCCGTCCTTGAGGCTGTCACCGAACGCGAACAGGCCGAGGAGGCGCGGCTCGGGGGCATGTTCCACCAGCCAGGACAGGGTGCGGCCCTCGGCTTCCCAGCGCTGGGCGGTTTCCAGCAGCTCGCCCGGCTGCAGGCCGTACTCTTCGAGCATGCGCCGGTTGCCCAGCGCCAGCTGCTGACCATCCAGCGTTCCGGCGATACCGCGGCCGCTGAGCGCCTGGCTCTTCTGCACATCGGGAACCGTGACGCCGTCGGCTTCGCAGCGCTCCAGCACGGCGCGCGCCAGCGGATGCTCGCTGCCACGCTGCAGGGCGCCGGCCAGACGCAGGATCCGCGCTTCGTCGCCGTCCACGGCATGCAGGTGGATGATCTGCGGCTTGCCGGAGGTGAGCGTGCCGGTCTTGTCGAAGGCCACGGCCGTGACCGCATGGGCGACTTCCAGCGCCTCGGCGTCCTTGATCAGGATGCCGTGGCGCGCCGCCACGCCGGTGCCGGCCATGATCGCCGCCGGTGTGGCAAGGCCGAGGGCGCACGGGCAGGCGATGACCAGCACCGCGACCGCATTGATCAGTGCAACTTCGGCCGGCGCGCCAGTGAGCAGCCAGCCGATCAGGGTGAACACGGCGATCACCAGCACCGCCGGGACGAACACCTGGCTGACCTTGTCCACCAGCTTCTGGATCGGCGCCTTGGCGGCCTGGGCGTCTTCCACCAGACGGATGATCCGCGCCAGCACGGTCTCGCCACCGAGCGCGGTGGTGCGCACCAGCAGCCGACCCTCGCCATTGATCGCGCCACCGGTGATGCGGTCGCCCGGCGCCTTGTTCACCGGCAGGCTCTCGCCGCTGATCAGCGCTTCGTCGGCCTGGCTTTCGCCCTCGATCACTTCGCCGTCCACCGGGAAACGCTCGCCGGGCTTGACCAGCACCAGGTCGTCCAGGCGCAGTGCGGCGATGGCGACGTCTTCTTCGCGGCCGTCGATCACCCGTGTCGCGCGGTCCGGACGCAAGGCTTCCAGTGCCCGGATCGCCGCGCTGGTCTGGCGCTTGGCGCGGCTTTCCAGGTACTTGCCCAGCAGCACCAGGGCGATGACCACCGCGGAAGCCTCGAAATACAGGTGCGGCATCTGCCCGGCCGGCGTCGCCCACCATTGATAGAGGCTCAGGCCGTAACCGGCGCTGGTGCCGATGGCGACCAGCAGGTCCATGTTGCCGGCACCGGCGCGCACCGCCTTCCAGCCGGCGACGTAGAAGCGCGCACCGAGGACGAACTGCACCGGCGTGGCGAGCAGGAACTGGATCCATGCCGGCAGCATCCAGTGCTGCCCGAACAGTTCGCCGAACATCGGCAGCACCAGCGGTGCAGCCAGCAGCAGGCCGGCGATCACCGCCCAGCGTTCGCGCTGCAGGCGCCGCTCGGCATCCTGTTCGGGGCGTTGCTGGTCGCCAGCGCTTGCCTTGTAGCCGGCGGCCTCGACCGCCTGGATCAGCGCAGCCGGGTCCGGCGTGCCGATCACTTCGACATGCGCGCGCTCGCTGGCCAGGTTCACCGCGGCGCTGCGTACACCGGGCACCTTGAGCAGCGCCCGCTCGACCCGGCCGACGCAGCTGGCGCAGGTCATGCCTTCGATATTCAGCTCGATGTTCTGCAGCGGCACGCCATAGCCGGCCTTTTCCACGGCCTCGATCAGCGTCGCCACACCCAGGTCATGGCCTTCGATACGCACCTGTTCGTTGGCCAGATTGACGTTGGCGGCGGCGACGCCAGGTACCTTGAGCAGGGCCCGCTCGACGCGGCCGGCGCAGCTGGCGCAGGTCATACCGCTGACCGGCAGCGTATGGGTGGCGCTGGACATGGTAGAGACTCCTCGGGATTGCGATGGCCGCAGGATCGACCTTAACCCTATGGCAAGGTCAACACCATGATCTGCGACAGCAGGCGCCTTGACCTTGCCCGGGTGGCAAGGTCGAGAATCGGCGCAATCACCAGCCGAGGAGAGCGACGATGCAAGTATTCAACGTGAGCGCAATGACCTGCAGCCACTGCGAACGTGCGGTAACCCAGGCCATTCAGGCGCTGGACCCGCAGGCGCAGGTGCAGGTGGACCTGGCGGCCGGAACCGTGCAGGTGCAGAGCAGTGCCAGCGAGCAGGCGATCCGTGAGGCGATCAGCGAAGAGGGGTATCAGGTGAGCTGATCGCTCAACCGGTGGGCTGGTCGGGGTCGTCCGGCCAGTCGCGGACCAGGCCGCGGAACAGCGGGTCGATCAGTGCCCTGGTATCGACCTCCGGGGCGAACAGTTCGGTGTCGCGCGTCCAGTCAGTGAACAGCCCGACCACCAGGGCATGCAGGGACAGCGCGGCGAGTCGCGGCGTGACGCCCGGGCGCAGGCAGGCCGAGGCGTTGCGCAGCAGGTTCTCGCACAGGTCGATGAACTGGTTGATGAAGGCGTGGTGGCGCTCTTCGGCTTCGCGCAGCTCATCGGTGAACTCGCACTTGTGCAGCAGGATGGTGAAGATCCGGCGCTTCTGCTCGTTGCTGGCCAGCGTGCTGATGGCATCGACCGTCAGGTTGCGCAGCGCGATCAGTGCCTGCAGCGGTTGCTGCTGATTGCAGCTGCACAGACGCTCGGTCATCTGCTCGGGTGGCAGGCGAATCTGGTTGAGCATTTCGTGAAACAGGTGCGCCTTGTTCTGGAAGTGCCAGTACACCGCCCCTCGCGTCACCCCGGCATCACGGGCGATCTGGTCGAGGCTGGTGTGGGCCACCCCCTTGTCCAGAAACAACCGCTCGGCGGAGGCGAGGATGGCGATACGGGTTTTCTCGGCTTCTTCTTTGGTTCGGCGCATGGGCAGGTTCAGGCAGATGACGGCTGCTTCGGGCGTCCAGCAGCGATGGAGGCGGCCAGTGTAACGGCGCATCTCGTCGCGATGCATGTTTACAATCGGCGGTGTATGTAACAGCATCTTGCACGCCGGTGCAAATTCCCGGGCACGGTCGAGGTCCCAACAACGCACCCGGCCACGTCTTCTTTCAGCTTGCGAGCCTCCGATGTCCCTGCGGATTCTTCTCATACTGGGCGCGCTCAGCGCGTTCGGTCCCCTGGCGATCGACATGTACCTGCCGGCCTTCCCCTTGCTGGCGCAATCGTTCGGCACCAGCGTCGATCACGTGCAGCTATCGCTGGCCGCCTATTTCATCGGCCTGGCCATCGGTCAGCTGGTCTACGGGCCGCTGGCCGATCGCTACGGGCGGCGCGGGCCGCTGCTGATCGGCGTGACGCTATTCACCCTGGCATCGCTGGCGAGCGCCTTTGCGCCGTCCATCGAGTGGCTGATCGGCGTCCGCTTCGTCCAGGCGCTCGGTGGCTGCGCCGGCATGGTGGTGGCGCGGGCCGTGGTGCGCGACCTGTGCGATCCGATGACCAGCGCCAAGGTGTTCTCGCAGCTGATGCTGGTGATGGGCCTGGCGCCGATCCTCGCGCCGGTGGCGGGCGGCGCGCTGCTGGCGTCGTTCGGCTGGCCGTCGATCTTCATCCTGCTGACGCTGTTCAGCGCGATCTGCCTGGTGGCGGTCACGCTGTGGCTGCCGGAAACCTATCCGGTCGGGCTGCCGCGCCAGCCGATGTCAGGCGCGCTAGGGCAGTACCTGCGCCTGTTCCGCGATCGCTTTTTTATCGGCCACGTACTGACCGGCGCGCTGTGCATGGCCGGCATGTTCGCCTACATCACCGGTTCGCCGTTCGTTTTCATCGAGCTGTACGGCATCAAGCCGGAGCATTTCGGCTGGCTGTTCGGTATCAATGCGGCGGGCTTCATCCTGATGGCGCAGGTGAACGTGCGACTGGTGCGCTGGCGCGGGCCGGAGTTCTGGGTGCGGCGTTGGGTGTGGTTCTTCTTCGGCAGTGCGCTGGCGTTGCTGGCGGTTGCGGCGGCGCAGCCCGAATCGCTCTGGCCGTTGCTGATTCCGCTGTTCTGCTGCGTATCCTGCCTGGGCTGCCTGCTGCCGAACGCCACCGCCTGCGCCATGGCCGATCAGCGCGCCAATGCCGGCAGCGCCTCGGCGCTGCTCGGCAGCATGCAGTTCACCATCGCGGCCATCGCGGCGTCCGCGGTGGGGGCGCTGCACAACGGCACGGCGGTGCCGCTGGCGGCGATCATCAGCCTGTGCGGCCTGCTGGCAACGGTCGTGGCTTACACCACGGCACGCGCCAGCACGGAATGACGATCAGGCACTGAGTGGCAAGGGATGCGGCGCCTGCAGGCGACGGCGCAGGGTCTCGACGAAGGCGCGTGCCTCGGCTTCGCTGCGAAAGGTGACTTTCTGTCGGTCGAGACTTACCTGCCAGGCGCTGTCTGGATGGGGCGTCATGGGGCGGACGAGAATGTGCATGGCGATCTCCTCGTGTAGTAGACGCGGCACAGTCTAGGCGCTGCCATGGCCCGCGGGACGAGCCATGGTGCCGCAGGTCGGCCTTCGCCGACGGACGGGTTCAGTAGGCCAGGCGCGCGTCCAGGCTGTTCTGTGCCAGGCGGCGGGCCTGTTCCTCGGTCATGCCCAGGCTCTCGTGCAGCGCGACGAAGTTCTCCGTCACGTAGCCGCCGAAGTAGGCCGGGTCATCGGAGTTCACCGTGACCTTCACGCCCTGTTCCAGCAGGTCGAGGATGTTGTGCTGACGCATGTCGTCGAACACCTTGAGCTTGGTGTTGGACAGCGGACAGACCGTCAGCGGGATCTGTTCCTCGATCAGCCGGGCGATCAGCTTCGGGTCTTCCGCGGCACGCACACCGTGGTCGATCCGGCTGACCTTGAGCAGATCCAGTGCCTGCCAGATGTACTCGGGCGGACCTTCCTCGCCGGCATGGGCAACGGTCAGGAAGCCTTCGGCACGTGCCTTGTCGAACACGCGCTGGAACTTGCTCGGCGGGTGGCCGACTTCGGAGCTGTCGAGGCCGACGGCGAAGAACGCGTTGCGATAGGGCAGCGCCTGTTCCAGGGTCTTGAAGGCTTCCTCTTCCGGCAGATGACGCAGGAAGCTGAGGATCAGCCCGCTGCTGATGCCCAGCAGTTCACGGCCATCGGCCAGCGCCGCGCTGATGCCGTTGAGCGCGGCCTCGAACGGTATTCCGCGGTCGGTGTGGGTCTGCGGGTCGAAGAAGGGTTCGGTGTGCACCACGTTCTGCTCTTCGCACTTCTGCAGGTAGGCCCAGGTCAGGTCGTAGAAGTCCTGCTCGGTGCGCAGCACGTCGGCGCCGGCATAGTAGAGATCGAGAAATTCCTGCAGGTTGCCGAAGTTGTAGGCGCTGCGCAGGGCTTCGACGTCGTTCCAGGGCAGGGCGATCTTGTTGCGCTCGGCCAGGCGGAACATCAGTTCAGGCTCCAGAGAGCCCTCCAGGTGCAGGTGGAGTTCGGCCTTGGGCAGGTTGTTGAGCCAGTCGTGCATCGCGAAATTCTCGTCTTGCGGGTGTCTGGGCATTCTATCGGCGGGTTGGAGCAACTGATATGCCAGCCGACCAGTTTGTCCGGCGTAGCACCCTTGGATGACAGCCGGATGACCGCTTCATGGCCATTGGCGCGATTTGGCGATTAATTGACCAGCGGTCTGCAGCCCAGTTCTGACGGGGGCTGGCGAGGTTGTTCCCAATGTTATCCACAAAGTTCTCCACTCGATTCGGGCATAACCTTGGGGTGGCAGAACGCGATTGTTGGCAAAACGTCAGTAGCCGACTGCTCAGTCAAAAAACGCAGTAATTCAAGCGTTTAACGCACTCCATTGGGGCGCTGGAAGCGGGTTGGTCAAAAAATGTGCAGACTTCTCGGGGGCCCGCCGCTAGCGCTTCGCAGACGGCCATACAAATGTTATCCACAATTGGGTCCACAGTATTTGTGGGCAACGCAGGCTCTAGTCCAATGCTTCCAGCTGGCTGCGCCCGCGGGTGATATCAGCGAGCAATCTTTCCAGCGGCTGCAGCTGAGCGGCGGGAAGGGCAAGCTCCAGCGTCGCGCCTTCGGCATCGAAATGCTCGGCTTCCAGCAGCGCTTCGAACTCCGCCAGGCGCGCCTTGAACAGTGCCAGCTCGGCGAAGCGGCAATGACAGCGGCAGCGCGAGCGCGATACCAGCTCGCTGCGCTCGCCGGCCTGCAGGCACTTCGCCGTGGTGCCGCCATAGGCACGGGCCAGGCCGCCAGTGCCGAGCTTGATGCCGCCGAACCAGCGGATCACCACCACCGCGACCCGGTCGAAATCCTGCCCTTCGATGGCGGTGAGCATCGGCCGACCCGCCGTGCCGCCGGGCTCGCCGTCATCGCTGAAGCGGTACTGATTGCCGATCTTCCACGCCCAGCAGCTGTGGGTCGCCGTGGGGTCGCTGACCGCCTGGACGAACGCCTGCGCCTCTTCCGGGCTTTGCACCGGTGCGGCCTTGGCCAGGAAGCGGCTTTTGCTGATGACTTCCAGCAACTCGCAGGGCGCGGACAGGGTAAAGGGCATGGCAGTTACGGCGTCGGAGAAGGTTTGCGGGGCGGCCATTGTAACGGCGCTGCCGTGGCTGCGCTGCGCCATGCTGCAAGAGGCCATCCGGCGAACGGATTGAACTTCGCCGGACCGTCCAACCCCTAGCTAGTAAGGGGCGGTTCGCGTGGCCCGGAGAGGGCCCCGCCGTACCGCATTTCGCTGGCACACCAGATGGAGGACATCCCATGCTCAATTCCAGTTACCAGTCATGCATCCAGGCCTGTTCCAATTGCGCCCTGGTCTGCGAGACCTGTGCGGCATCCTGCTTGCGCGAGGATGACGTGAAGATGATGGCGCGCTGCATCGAGCTCGATCGTGACTGCGCCGACATGTGTGCGATCGCGGCAGTGCTGATGACCCGCGACAGCCCCTACGCCAAGGCCTTCTGCAAGCTCTGCGCGCAGGTCTGCCGCGACTGTGCCGCGGAGTGCGGCAAGCACAAGCACGACCATTGCCAGGCCTGTGCCGACGCCTGCCGCAAGTGTGCTGAAGAGTGCGAAAAGATGGCCGCGTGATCGGCTCTCGTCGATCCGGAGGGCCGCAGTTGCGGCCCTTTTGCTTTAGCTCAGCCAGTCCAGCGTCAGGATCAGACGGCGCTCAGCCGTTGTCGCCTGCGGCGAGCGGTGAATGATCCCGGCGCCTTCGTTACCTAGCCATTTCTCTCCCTTGAACAACGCCACGTCGCCAGCGCCGAGCTGCTGGATGGCAGCCGGGTCGGTCGGCTCGGCGGCCGGATCACCCAGACGCCGACGCGGCATACCGCCCTCATGAAGCCATTCGCTACCTGCGCCGGCGTAGGTGGTGATCAGTCGCAGGGGGACATGATCGACGTGAAAGCGCGGGCACATGGGCTTGTCCAGCATGCGCAGACGCAAGCCAATGCGCCGCGCATCGACCAGGCAGCTGAACGCCCGCACCAGCCAGGCCACGTCGGCGACGAAACCGGCATGGCCGGCAAGGTCCCGATAGGCCGCCGCCAGGGTTGGCAGCTGCAGCTCACCGTCGCCGGCCGGTTCGAGCGCCAACGATTCCGCCAGCGGTTCGCCCAGGGCCAGCAGCGTGTCGGCGAACTCGGCAATGTGCAGCGGCAGCTGGCGCTGCCATACGGCGAGGTTGACGCCATCGTTCAGCGCTTCGCCGAGTATCGCGGGAGAATCGCCCAGCAGTTGGCGTGGCTGTGGGCGAATGATCTGCTGCGCCAGCATCAGGCGACCTGCTCGTGCCAGGGGCCGAACGGGTCCGGCAGGCGCAGCCAGCCGTTGACGCCTACGGCCCACTCGCTGTCGTTCAGCAGGCAGGCGTCGAGTTCGCGGCGCAGCTGGTCGAAGTTGATGTTCTGCCCGATGAAGACCAGCTCCTGGCGGCAGTCGCCGAACTCACCGCGGGACTTGGCCAGGATTGCCGTGCGGCTTTCGCTGTCGCTCGGCCAGGCCGACTCCGGGGTGAAGTGCCACCAGCGCCCGGCGTAGTCGTAGCGCATCAGCCCACCGGCCTGGGACCAGCTGCCTGCTTCCTCTGGCCGGGTGGCCAGCCAGAAGAAGCCTTTGGAGCGCAGCAGGCGGCCGTTGCTCCACTCGCGGTTGAGGAAGTTGTAGAAGCGTTGTGGGTGGAACGGCCGGCGCGCCAGATAGGCGGTGGAGGCGATGCCGTATTCCTCGGTTTCCGGCACATGCTCACCGCGCATTTCCTTGAGCCAGCCCGGCGCCTGCGCAGCGCGTTCGAAATCGAAACGGCCGGTGTCGAGGATTCGGTCGAGCGGCACCTGGCCCATGCTCATCGGCAGGATCTCGGCGTGGGTGTTGAGCCTGCCGAGGATGGCGATCAGCTCTTCGCGCTCGGCGGCGGAAATCAGGTCGATCTTGCTGATCAGGATGATGTCGGCAAACTCCACCTGTTCGATCAGCAGCTCGGTGACCGAGCGTTCGTCGTCCTCGCCAAGGGTTTCGCCGTGGCTGGCCAGGCTCTCGGCCTCGTGGAAGTCGCGCAGGAAGTTCACCCCGTCGACCACCGTGACCATGGTGTCCAGGCGAGCCAGATCGGCCAGGCTCTGGCCCTGCTCGTCGCGGAAGGTGAAGGTTTCGGCCACCGGCAGTGGTTCGGAAATACCGGTGGACTCGATCAACAGGTAGTCGAAACGGCCTTCGCGGGCGAGTTTGCCGACCTCTTCGAGCAGGTCTTCGCGCAGGGTGCAGCAGATGCAGCCGTTGCTCATCTCGACCAGCTTTTCTTCGGCACGATTGAGGCTGACGCCGCGCTGCACCTCGTTGCCGTCGATGTTGATCTCGCTCATGTCGTTGACGATCACCGCCACGCGGCGGCCTTCGCGATTCTTCAGGATGTGGTTGAGCAGGGTGCTCTTGCCGGCACCGAGGAAGCCGGACAGGACGGTAACGGGGAGGCGGTTCATGGCGGTCTCTCAGGCGGATCGTTGGTGTTTTTCGCGCTGTTCCTGGCGTTGCTTCGCCTCGATGGACAGCGTCGTGGTGGGGCGCAACAGCAGGCGCTGCAGGCCGATGGGTTCACCGGTTTCGGCGCACCAGCCGTACTCGCCGCGGGCGATGGCGTCCAGCGCATCGTCGATCTTGTCCAGCAGCTTCTTTTCCCGCTCCAACACGCGCAGCTGCCACTGGCGCTGCTCTTCGGCACTGCCGATGTCGGCTGGATCGCTGCTGGGTTCAACTTCGCGCAAGGCGTCGAATTCCTCGGCGATGCGGCTCTGCAATTCCTGTCGCTGGTGCAGCAGCAGGTCGCGGAAGAAGGCCTGTTGTTCGGCGTTCATGTACGCCTCGGCGGGTTGGGCGAGAAGTTCGGCTTCGGTCATGAGCGGGTGCCCGGCAAGATTGATTGATTAGTTATAACATAACATTTATGGCTGATACGAGTGCGTATCGGGTAGTGCCAGGCATTGCGCAACAGATGGGTAGGCTTGGATTGGGTTACGAGGATGTTTGCGATAGCGGTCTTGTCGCCGGCTTGTGGCGAGTTAGCGCGCTCTGGTGGGCTGAAGCCCGCCTTACGAGGGATGCGACGTGTAGCGCAGGCGCAGAAGGCTTCGAGGTTTTGTAGGGTGGGCTTCAGCCCACCGCATTCTGCACCGCGGATGCGCCCAAGCCCGCCCGATGGGAGAGCATTCGTTTGCTCAGCTGCTTGAAAGGCCGTGGTAGTTGCGGCCGAAGTACACCAGCGCGTCGCTGCTGTCACGGCGGTACACGGCGAGCACTTCGCAGTAGAGGATGTCGTGGGTGCCGACGCTGGCGCTGTGGCTGATGCGGCAGTCGAACGACACCGTGGCGCCGTCGAGCAGCGGCGAACCGGTCACGCCGGTGCTCCATTGCGCTGCGGCGAAGCGCTCGGCCATCGGCGTCTTGCCGCCGAACAGGTTGGACAAGTCCCGCTGCGCACCGGCCAGGGTGTTCACGCACAGCTGCCCATTGGCGATGACGATGGGATGTGCCGATGCGCTGCGGTTCAGGCACACCAGCAGCGTCGGCGGTTCGTCGGTGATGCTGCACACCGCGGTGGCGGTGAAGCCGGCACGGCCGCTGGGGCCGTCGGTGGTGATGATATTGACCGCCGCGGCCAGGCGCGCCATGGCATCACGATAATCCTGACGGATCACTGGAGCGCTGAATTGACTGGTGGTTTCGCATTGAGCCAGTTGCATGGTCGGTTCTCCATCAGGCGAGGACGCAGGCGCGGTCGAAGGGCAGGCGTGGCAGACGGTCGCGCAGCTTGCTGGCATCGCCGTAGCCGAGGTTGATCAACAGATTGGATTTCCAGGTGGTGCCGGCGAAGAAGGCCTCGTTCAATGCCTTGTCGTCGAAGCCGGACATCGGTCCGCAATCGAGCCCCAGGGCGCGGGCGGCGAGGATCAGGTAGCCGGCCTGCAGCGAGCTGTTGCGCAGTGCGTTCTCGGTGATCAGTGCCGGCTGGCCGGCGTACCAGCTGCGCGCGTCGGCGTGGCGAAACAGCTCCGGCAGGGTTTCCGGAAAGTCCTCGTCATAGGCGACGATCACCGTAACCGGCGCGGCCAGGGTCTTGTCCAGATTGCCCTTGGACAGGCAGGGCGCGAGCTTCTGCTTGCCCTCGGCGCTGCGTACGAAGACGAAGCGCGCCGGGCAGCTATTGACCGCGGTCGGACCGAGGCGGACGTGGTCGTAGAGCTGTTCGAGCAGGGCATCCGGTAGCGCTTTGTCCAGCCAGGCGCTGTGGGTGCGGGCCTCGCTGAACAGCGTCGCGAGGGCATTCGAGTCGATGGGGGCGTGCATGTTCGGGTCCTCAGGCTGCTGCGACCTGGCCGCATTGCTCGGCAAGATGGTCCAGCAGGATCTGGTTGAAGGGTTCGCTGTCGCTGACGCTGGACGCGTGGCCACCGTAGTTCAGCAGCGCCAGCTGGGCGTTGGGCAGGACGGCGGCCAGGTGCTGCGAACGCTGCCAGGGCACCAGCATGTCGTCGCGGTTGGCGATCAGCAGGATCGGGGTGGTGATGCGCGGCAGCTCGGCCTCTATATCGAAGGCCAGCAGTGCCTCGATGCGCCGCACCAGATTCATCGTCGGTGGGAAATGCGCCAGTGCATGGGCATCGTCGCGTGCCAGTCGCTCGCTGTTGGCCGCGATCCAGTCGGCCGGGTAGAGGAACAGCGACTGCGCCTGTACATAGGCTGCCGGGCCGCTGTCGTGTAGCAGTTTCAGGCGCACCGCGAAACAGCGCGCACTGTGCGGGTTGGGGCTGCTCCAGACATTGATCGGCACCAGGCTCTGCAACAGCTGCGGCCGCAGCAGGGCGATCTGCAAGCCGACCAGCCCGCCGAGTGCATGGCCGATGAAATGGCAGCGGCGGATGCCCAGGGTATCCAGCAGCTCCAGCAATTCCACTGCCATGGATTCGATGGAATAGCCCGCCGGCAGGTTCGCCGGGCTCCTGTTGGTCCCCAACTGATCGTAGACCAGCACCCGGTAGTCCTGGGTCAGAGCGGGCAGCTGCGGCGTCCAGAAGGCAGCGGCGCCGCCGAGGCCGGAACTGAGCACCAGGGTCGGTGCATCCGGCTCCATGCGGCCATGAAGTTCGTAGTGCATGTCATACCTCCGCGGGGTCGAGATGCGGGCCGCCGGCGCGACCGGACGGCCCGCCCTGCAGGCGCTATTGGCCGACGTGGGCGATGCTGGCGATCTCGATCAGCGCATCGGGCTTCACCAGCCCGCACTGGATGCAGTAGCGCGCGGGCTTCTCGCCGGGGAAGTACTCGGCGTACACCTCGTTGACCTTGGCGTAGTTGGCCCAGTCGGTGAGCATGATCATGTTGAAGGTGACGTCGTCCATGTTGCCGCCGGCAGCCTCGACGACGCCCTTGATGGTTTCCAGCACATGGCGGGTCTGGGCGGCGGCGTCGCCGACGTGGACCACGTTGTTGTCCTTGTCGAACGGCAGGGTGCCGGAGACGTAGAGCACGCCATCGGCCATGGAGCCGGGCACGTAGGGCGCGAGCGGTTTGCCGGTGCCGGCGGGGATGATCGATTGCTTGGGCATGTGGTTGATTCCTTGCAAGGCATTCAGGCGAACCCGGCGGACGCCTCTGCGGGCGTCGCGGTCGGGCACTTGGGGTAATCAGCTGGCTACCGCCACCTCTGGCGTGGTCGCGAAGCTCTGGCAGAAGGCGTCGACGCTGGACACCCAGCCGAAGAACGTCTCGATGTTGTACAGCGCCGCCTGCTGGGCGAATTCCGGCCCGGCCTGGTGGGTGGCATCGGCCAGCACCACACCGAAATATTCCAGGTGGAAGCCGTCGCGCAGGGTCGATTCCACGCACACGTTGGTGGCGATGCCGGTGAACACCAGGTTGCGGATGCCGCGGGCGCGCAGGGTGCTGTCCAGCTGCGAATTGAAGAAACCGCTGTAGCGCGGCTTGGGCACCAGGATGTCGCCGGGCTGCGGCGCCAGTTCATCCACCAGCGCGTAATCCCAACCGCCCTTGGCCAGCAGCGAGCCGGCCAGTTCCGGACGCTTGCGCATGGTCTTCAGCGCATTGGACTTGTGCCAATTGGGCGAACCCGGCCCGCCCGCCTCGACGTACCCGTTGTCCCAGCCGTTCTGCAGAAAGATCACCTGCATGCCGGCGGCGCGGGCTGCGCCCAGTGCCTGGCGGATCTTCGCGATCACCGGCTGGGTCGCCGAAACATCGAAACCTGCCAGGTCGAGATAGCCGCCGCGGCTGGCGTAGGCGTTCTGCATATCCACCACGATCAGCGCGGTTTCGCTCGCCTTCATCGCCAGCGGCTCGGGTCGTGCCGGCAGTTGCACAGGTTCGTCCGTTGCGCTCAGGCCGTAGCCGGAGATCTGTTCGACGGCGTTCATCAGGCCGATTCCTTCAGCGCGGTGACGTGCCGGCGGCTCTGCATCAGCGGCTGGATCTTCTGGCCGAAGGCTTCGACGCCCTCAAGGAAATCGTCGAAGGTCAGCATCACGCCCTGCATGCCGGGTACGGTGGCGATCTCATCGAGCATCCTTGCCACGTTGGCGTAGGAACCCACCAGCGTTCCCATGTTGATGTTCACTGCCGAAGTCGGGTCGGCCATCTGCCGGATGTTGCTGTCGGCGCCCTTGTCGGCGGCACCCTGCTCGCCAAGCCAGGCGATGGCTTCCTCATCGGCGCCGGCCTTGTAGTGCTCCCACTTGGCCCGAGCGGCTTCGTCGGTTTCGTCGGCGATCACCATGAACAGCACGCAGGAAGTGACGTGGCGGCCGGTCTTCTCGGTGGCCTTGAGCAGTCGCTCGGTGGCCGGTGCGAAAGCGGTCGGGGTATTCACGCCCTTGCCGAAGCAGAAGTTGTAGTCGGCGTACTGCGCCGAGAAGGCCATGCCGGCATCGGATGAGCCGGCGCAGATGATCTTCATGTCCGCCTGAGGTTTCGGGCTGACTCGGCAGTCCTCCATCTGGAAGTGCTCGCCCTTGAAGTCGCTGCGGCCGGTGGCCCAGAGGTCGCGCAGCACCTGGGCGTACTCGCCGAGATACTGATAACGAGTGCCGAAGAATTCATCCCCCGGCCACATGCCCATCTGCGTGTATTCCGGTTTCTGCCAGCCGGTGACGAGGTTCACACCGAAGCGGCCGCCGGAGATCGAATCGATAGTCGAAGCCATGCGCGCGACGATGGCCGGCGGCAGGGTGAGCGTTGCGGCAGTCGCGAACAGCTGGATCTTGCTGGTGACCGCGGCCAGGCCCGCCATCAGCGTGAAGGATTCCAGGTTGTGCTCCCAGAACTCGGTCTTACCACCGAAGCCGCGCAGCTTGATCATCGACAGCGCGAAGTCGAATCCGTAGCCCTCGGCCTTCTGCACGATGGCCTTGTTCAGTTCGAAGCTCGGCATGTACTGCGGCGCATTCTCGGAGATGAGCCAGCCGTTGTTGCCGATCGGAATGAAAACACCAACATCCATGGGTAGCACCTCTGTACGCAATGGCTAGAAAGCGCTGCCCGAACGTGACGGGCAGGGTCGAAGGTGCATTAGCAGGATGCAGGCCAGAAAGTGAATTGCCTTTCTTATCAACGATATAAGTCGCTTGTGTGGTGCGATGTGGACCATTTGGTCTGAATCGGAGCACCTGGTTTGTGCGCGGCGCACGAAGATCGTGCAGCAGTCGCAGCCGCCTTCGTCGCTCGTGCGCCACACACTCGCCGCGCTACAGTAGCGACTCGTTCGAACCCAGCCGGTAATCCCGTGACAGATCAGCCTCCCGTTCCGCCCCGCAAGCGCCTCACTGCCAGCAAGACCCCTCGGCTCAAGGGTGCGACCCGCGTACCAAGCGCCAGCGCCCAGGACCGCCGCCTGCGCATGATCGAAAGCAAGCGCACCAGCATCCTCCACGCCGCGCTTGAGCTGTTCTCCCGCTTCGGCCTGCACGGCACCAGCCTCGATCAGGTGGCCACGCAGGCCGACGTTTCCAAGACCAACCTGCTGTACTACTTCGGCAGCAAGGAAGAGCTGTACATCAACGTCCTGCGGCAGTTGCTGGAGGTCTGGTTGCAGCCACTGCAAGCATTCAGCGTTGAGCAGGACCCAGTCGAGGCGATCCGCGAATACCTGCGGGTCAAGCTCGAACTCTCCCGCGACCATCCCGCCGAATCGCGGCTGTTCTGCATGGAGATCATGCAGGGCGCGCCGCTGCTGCTCGGCGAGCTGCAGCAGCCGTTGCACGATCTGGTCGAGAACAAGGTCGCGGTGATCCAGGCCTGGATCGACGCCGGCAAGCTCGCGCCCATCGCGCCGCATCACCTGATCTTCTCGCTCTGGGCGACCACCCAGCACTACGCCGACTTCCGCGTGCAGGTCGAGGCCGTGGCCGGCAAGACGCTGGATGATCCGGCCTTCTTCGAGGAAACGCTCAGGAGTCTGCAGGCGCTGATCCTGGATGGCGTCAGGCCGCGCTGAGCCGCAGCGCCTACCCTGGCGTCTTGCGTGCACGGCCGATGGCGTCTGTACTGGCTTGCTAGCGGCGCCGGCCGGGTTGGTCGGCGCGCCAGTGGAGCGACCCGATGAATCCGAGATTCCTGCCCGGCCGAAACATGGCGATGAAGGTGCCCACCCATGAGTACACCAGCACCGTTGCCTTCTATCGTGAAACCCTGAGGCTGAAGGAGCTGACACCGAACGACGCCGTTGGCGCACAGACACCGCGCTTCGAGTTCGGCGACAAGGTGCTCTGGCTCGATCGCGTGGCGGGTATCAGCCAGGCGGAAATATGGTTGGAAATCGTGACGGACGATCTGGACGCTGCTGCGGCCTTTCTGCAACAGCAGCATTGCGCCCGTCGCGACGAAATCGAACCCCTGCCCGACGGCTTCCGCGCGTTCTGGATATCGAGCCCGGCCAATATCATCCATCTGATTTCCGAGCAGAAACGGTCCTGAACGCACCTCTGGCTGCGCAGCGCTACGCCGCCTGCCTTTGCCGATAGCCCTGCGCAACCTGCAGCAGTACCACCAGCGTCACGATGGGCAGCAGCCCGATGTTCACCGCCGCCCAGCCCGCCTGGGCGATCAGCGCGCCCGAGGCGAAGGACATGGCTGCAGCGACGCTACCGTTGCTCAGCTCCATCAGGCCCTGTGCCCGGGCGCGTTCGCTCGCGGCGTGGCCCTGGCCCAGCTGGGTGGTGCCGGCGACCAGCATGAGGTTCCAGCCGATGCCGAGCAGGCAGCTGCTGAGCAGGAAGTGCCAGTGGCTGACCCCGAGCAGGGCGACCACTGCGCTGACGATCAGCAGTCCTCCGCCAAGGCAGGCGACCAGCCGGCAGCCGAAACGATCCACCAGCGGCCCGGCGACAAACGCCGGGAGGAACATGCCGAGCATGTGCCACTGGATGACCTGGCCGCTGGCGTGCAGATCCAGACCTTCGCCATGCATCGCCAGGGGCGTGGCGTTCATCACCAGGATCATCAGGCCGTGGCCGGCAGCGGTGGTCAGCACCGCGGCGCGAATGGTCGGCCGTGCTAGCAGCGCCTGCCAGCCGACCGTGGCCGCATCGGCCCGGGTCGCCGGCATTCCCGAGGTCGCCGGCAGCCCGGCCAAGACCATGAACCCCAGTGCCGCCAGACTGGCGATCAACAGATAGGTGCCGGCGAAGGGCACGCCAGCGAGATCGCGCGCCATATGGCCGAGCGTGGGCGCGATCAGCGCCGCCAGCACGCCACCGCCGATCACGCAGGCCGTGGCGCGCCCCTTGAAGGCATCGCTCACCGCTTCCAGCGCGGCGAAGCGGTAATACATCGCCGAGGCCTGATAGGCGCCGATGGGCAGAGCGCCGAGACAGAGCAGGGTGAAGCTGTCGAGCCAGAGCGATAGCGCGCTGATCAGCCCGCCCAGCACGCCGGCCAACGCACCGATGAGAAAGCCGGCGCGGCGACCGCGGCGTTGCATCAGGCCCGCCAGTGGTTGCAGGGCGAGCAGGCCGCCGAGCATCAGCAGGGCCAGCGGCAGCGTGGCGAGACCGGCCGCTGGCGCCAGGCGCAGGCCGACGATGGCGGTGAAGATGATCCCGGTCATCGAGCAGGACCAGAACAGCGCCTGGGCGATGAACAGGCGCAGGACCTGGGGATGGCTGAGCAACAGGTGCATATGAGCGGCTCCTTTAGGGTGGCGAGCGGGCACAGCGCTGCCTGGCCAGATGCCGAGCGGGCTGGGAACGGTGAATGAGGTCGGTTGGTCAGCCGAAGCGCTGGTAGAAGTCCCGCGGGCTGACCGACAGGTGCTTCTGGAAGCTGCGCCGGAGATTTTCCGGATGGCCGAAGCCGGTCAGCCGCGCCACCGTCGCGATCGAGGCCTGGGCGTCGAGCAGCAGATTGCGGGCGGCTTCCAGGCGCACCCGTTCGATGTACTGGCCCGGGCCCATGCCGGTTTCCTGGCTGAACAGGCGACAGAGGGTGCGTGGGGTCATATGCGCCTGGGCGGCCAGCGCCTCGATGGACAGGTCGTCGCCCAGATGCCCTGGAATCCATTCCAGCAGCACGGCGAGGCGCGCCACGTTGCCGCTCGGCGCCGCCAGCATCGGGCTGAATTGGGTCTGCCCGCCGGGCCGGCGCAGGAACATCACCAGCCGCTGGGCGACTGCCAGCGCCAGTGCGCGGCCGAGATCGGCTTCCACCAGGGCCAGCGCCAGGTCGATGCCGGCGGTGACGCCCGCGGAGCTGAACAGGTGCGACGCCTGCGGATCGGTCGGGTCGTAGGTGTGCAACCGGTCGCCCTGCACGTCGATGGTCGGGTACTCGCTCAGCGCCGCGAGGTCTGCCCAGTGCGTGGTCGCCTTGCGCCCGTCGAACAGCCCTGCCTCGGCCAGGATCAGCGCGCCGGAACAGACCGAGCCGAGGCGCCGCACCCAGGGTTCGGCGGCGCGCAGCCAGGCGAGCAGCCGTTGGTCGCGCTTCTGCGCATCCACACCGGCGCCGCCCGGGATTAGCAAGGTGTCCAGCATGGCCGGATCGCACTCGGCCCAGCCCATGTCCGCCATCAGCTTCAGCCCCGCCGAGGTGGCGACTGGCCCGCTGCTCGCAGCGAGCAGCATCAACTCGTAATGCCGCGGCAGACCCTGGCGCTGCCGCTCGACGTTGGCCGAGGCGAACACCTGCATCGGGCCGGTGACGTCCAGGCTCATCACATCCGGGTAGATCAGGCAGGCGACGGTGCGGGTGGCGTCCATGGTGCAGCTCTCAGGGTGGATGGCTGCAGTCTGCTGCCGAGACGCCGCTGTCGCAATGACAAGGTTCCCACGGATCTTGCCAGCATCGCGCCATGCGAACCTGCGGTCATGCGCGATCTGCAACGCGAAAGTCGACTTTGTGGATGGCGGCCTGCGCTTCAGGCGCCGCTGCGCTTGATCCGCAAGCGATACTGCCCCGGCGTCATGCCGACCACGGTCTTGAAGTCGTGGATCAAGTGCGCCTGGTCGCTGTAGCCGCAGGCCAGGGCGGTGTCCAGCAGTGCCTCTCCGGCGCGCAATTCCCTGCGCACCAGGGCCACGCGCTGGATGCGGCTGAACTGTTTGGGTGTCAGCCCCACCTGATGGCGGAACAGGCGTTCCAGCTGGCGCTGGCCGAGCGGTACGCTCTGCAGCAGATCGGCCAGCCGCGCCCGGCCTTCGCTGGCCGCGATCCGGTTGAGCAGCTGCTGCACCGGGTTGCGGCGTGCCTGGATCTCCTCGAGCCGGCGGAGCAATTCGAGTTCGACTACGGCCTGCTGCGCGTCCCGCTCCAGCTCGGCCAGCCGATCGACCAGATGCGCCAGGCCCAGCCGGGTCCAGTCGGCCTCCTGAAATCCGTGAAGCTCATCGAGGCCGATGCCGAATACCGCAGCGCCCATGCCTGGGCGAAAACGCACCCCCATCAGCCTGACCTGCCCGGCCAGCTGCAGGCGGGTGCTGGCCAGCTGCGGGCCCGCGATCAGCGCCCGCGGCCCGCGTAGCGTGCCATCGAAACTCAGCGGATCGGCGAAGTTGAAGATCACGCCACTGCCGCCGTCCGGGTGCAGCAGCTGTTCGTCGTAGACCTGCGAACCGTCACCTTCCATCCACCAGAAACGCTGCACGTACGCCGCCAACGCCGGGCTCGGCGGGCGGGCAACGAAGCCCTGCAGGCAGGGCATACGTTCGTGCAGGGACTGGGTCATGGCAAGCGCCGTAGGAGGATGTCGAAAATCTACAATAGCGCAGCGCGGCGGCTGCGTAGCCTGGGTTGCACATTCAAACCGAGGAGTGACCACCATGCGCATGAATTACCAGGCCGCCGCCCCCGACGTGATGACGGCCATGATCGGGCTGGAAACCTACCTGGCACGGCAGAGCCGCCGCGAGGATGGCGTCGACAAGCCGCTGATGGAGCTGGTCAAGATCCGCGTCTCGCAGATCAACGGGTGCGCCTATTGCCTCGACATGCACACCAAGGACGCCCGTGCCCTGGGCGAAACCGAGCAGCGCATCTATGCCCTGAGTGCCTGGCGCGAAACCCCGTTCTTCAGCGACCGCGAGCGTGCCGCGCTGGCCTGGGCCGAGGCCAACACCCTGTTGCCCCAGGGCGTGTCGCAGCAGCTGTTCGAGGAGGTGCGCGAGCAGTTTTCCGAAGCCCAGCTCGCCAACCTGACGCTGGCCATCGCCACCATCAACGCCTGGAACCGCTTCGGCGTCTCCTTCGCACCGGTGCCGGGCAGTTACCAGCCGGACTGATGCATGGCGTGCCGCCTGGTCTGCTGGCCGGGCGGCTCCGGTTCAGGGCTGCAATTCCTGGTTGCCCATCGCACAGAAGCTCTGAGCCTGCCGCGCCGCCGGCAGCGCGCGCAGCTGGGTCATGCACTGCGCCTGGCTGGGCGTACGCACCACCCTGAGCTCGGCGTTGTCGTTCACGCCAATCAGGTGCGGCTTGTTGTAGCGCGGGCCGTCGTGCCAGCTGCTGAAGCGCTGCTCGCTGTAGCCGCATTGGTAGCGGATATGGCCGGAGAATCCCTTGAAGCGGTCGCGGCGGAAGATGTGCCGGTACAGGAGCCAGTCACGCTTGCTCTGCCCGTCGCGCACGGCGTCGAGGCAGCCCTGCAGCTCGGTGATCTGCGGCTCATGAAGGAAAATGCTCTGCGCCAGGCTGGAGCCGTCCAGCTGCACCGTGGCCACCAGATAGACCTGTCGCTCGGCCGCCTGTGCCGATAGCGCCAGGGACAACCCCAGCGCCAACATCCCTGTTCTGCTCAATCCGCATGCTCCTGACCAGCGATTTCTTCGAGGCGGCACCCTAGCCGAGGACGGCCTGAGGAAACAAGGTGATCTCGCTTCCAGCTCCGCCAGGATGGGCCGGCTGCCGAACTAGCGCGATGCCTTTTCGTACAGCTCCAGCGGCAGGCCGTCCGGATCGGCAAAGAAGGTAAAGCGGCGGCCCGTGTATTCGTCGACCCGGATCGGCTCCACGGCCACGCCCTTCGCCTCCAGTGCAGCCTTGCAGGCGGCGACGTCGTCCACCGCGAACGCCAGATGCCGCAACCCCTGCGCCTCGGGCCGCGAGGGGCGCAGCGGTGCATCGGGAAAGGAGAACAGCTCGATCTGACCACCACCCGGCAGCGCCAGGTCGAGCTTGTAGGACTGCCGTGATTCGCGGTAATGCTCGCCGATCACGCTGAGGCCCAGCACCTCGATATAGAAGCGCTTCGACACGGCATAGTCGGAGCAGATGATTGCGGCATGGTGGATCGAGTGGAGCATGTAACGGCCTGCTGTTGCGATTAGATCAACACGGGTTGCGTCGCGGGTGCTATGAACATGACGACGCAGGGCCTAGGGTAGCGCGTCGGATTCTGCTTTCAGGCTTGGTGTTTGGTTAGGCCTCGCCAGCTGCCCTGCGCTCCTCAACGAGCTCACGTATGGAGGGCGGCATCGGGCGACACCCACACGCTTCTGCATGGGCAATGTGCCAATCAATGCGCTGCTGGACAGTTGCGTTCCGTGGCATGGGGTTCATCTCATGCCACGCCTTATTTGTTTTGCCCATCGTACGCCTCCACAGCAGCAAGGAAGCTGGCAATAACAACCGAGCCAGCGGCAGGCAGGCCGATAAGGACAGCACTCAATACTTCCTGTCTCGACGCACCATGCGACTTTGCTGAAAGCACATGAAATGGAATGCCAGAGGTATTCCCGGTCGCTCCCAGCACGGCGATGTACGCTAGTTCCTTGGTCTTCTTGTCCAGAGCGCTAGCAGTATCAAGAGCTGCTGCTGCTTGCATCCAAGCCTTGGCATGGGCCGGAGCCTCTTGCATGAATAATGCGAATTCTTTTGACACGCTCATGAGGGTTCCTATGGACCTAACGTTTGGTTAAGGGGCGGGCTTTAGCCGGTCCCGAGTGAGCGAAGCGAGCGACTTGAACCATTTGTTAGGGCTAATACGGAGCATAGTTTTGAAGCTCTTTTATTCGCTGCTTGGCGCGCTCTTCCTTGCAGGCTAGATAGATGCTGTTGCGAATAGTGCTCGATCTATGCATTTCGTACTGAGCAGCACAGTCGGCCTCAGGTCTTTCCGTCGACCCTCGCAGCCAAGCGGTACGTCGGCCTCATTTCGATGAGAAGCGTATACAGCGCGCATTCAAGCGTGCGCTCAACGCGTCCGGCATAGCCAAACCTGCGACGTCTTATACATTGCGCCACAGCTTCGCTACGCATCTGCTGGAAAGCGGGCAGGACATACGCACGGTGCAGGAGTTGCTGGGGCACGCGGACGTCAAAACGACGATGATTTACACCCATGTGCTCAACCGTGGCGGGTTAGCGGTGCTGAGTCCGCTCGATCGTATGTGACCTTCTATTTGCTGACGTGAGCACGGGCGCTGCAGGCTAACGGCACCGTCGCAGGCAACGATCATGCAGATCGTAGTCTGCGGCGGCGTTCAGTAGAGCCTTACTGGCTACGCGTCACTCGCCACACCACATTGGCCAGGTCATCGGCGACGATCAGCGCGCCACTCGGGTCTACGGTTACGCCGACCGGGCGACCGCGGGTCTTGCCGTCGTCGGTGCGAAAGCCGGTGGCGAAGTCGATTGGCTCGCCTGCGGGACGGCCGTCGCGGAAGGGCACGAAGATCACCTTGTAGCCGACCGGCTCCTTGCGGTTCCAGCTGCCGTGTTCGCCGATGAAGACGCCGTCAGCGAAGCGCTCGCCCATCACGTCGGATGAAAAATCCAGGCCCAGTGCGGCGACGTGCGAGCCCAGGGCGTAGTCCGGCGTGATGCTGGCGGCCACCTTGTCCGGGTCCTGCGGGCGCACGCGATCATCGACGTTCTGCCCCCAGTAGGCGTAGGGCCAGCCGTAGAAGCCGCCTTCCTTAACCGATGTCAGGTAGTCCGGCACCAGGTCTTCGCCCAGTTCGTCGCGTTCGTTGACCACCGTCCACAGCTGGCCGGTTTCCGGCTGTATCGCCATTGCGGTGGGGTTGCGCAGGCCGGTGGCGTAGGGCTTGTAGGCGCCGGTTTCGGCGTTGACCTGCCAGACCATGGCGCGGTCGACCTCGGCTTCCATACCACGCTCGGTGATGTTGCTGTTGGAGCCGATGCCGACATACAGGTACTGGCCATCGGGGCTGATGGTCAGCGCCTTGGTCCAGTGGTGATTGATCTCGGACGGCAGGTCCGCAACCTTGGTCGGTGCGCCGCTCGCCTCGGTCTGGCCATCCTGATAATCGAAGCGAACGAGTTCGTCCTGGTTGGCGACATATAGATTGCCGTCGTGGAAGGCCAGCCCATACGGCGCGTTGAGGTCTTCGGCGAACACCGTTTGCAACTCGTAGGTGCCGTCGCCATCCGCGTCGCGCAGCAGGGTCAGGCGATTGCCGCTTTCTACCGAGGTGTTGCCCTTGGCCTTGAGGTAGCCGGCGATGACGTCCTTGGGCTTGAGCTTGGCTGCATTACCGCCGCGGCCCTCCGCCACGAGGATGTCGCCGTTGGGCAGCACCAGGGTCTGGCGGGGGATCTTCAGATCGGTGGCAATTGCCGTCACGCTGAAACCGTCCGGCACGGTGGGTACCTGATCGCCCCAGGGGGTTGGCTCGGCGATCTTCATGCTGGGCAGCAGGCCGCGTTCCGGCTCGGGCAGCTTGGGGTTCGTCCCGTAGTGCTGGGCGGAGTCCTGCTCGCCACCGCATGCGCTCAGCAGTACGGCCATGGCCAGGGCGGTTAGTGCGCTTGAGCTTGGATGCTTCATGCCTCACCTCCGTCGCGCAGGTTGCTCAGCCCGATCCAGGTCGCGGCGCAGGCCAGCACCGTGACGATCACCGATAGCACCAGGCCCAGCGGCATCGTCGCCCAGGCGTCCTTGGCGTGCTCCAGCGCGTTGATGAAGCCCAGCAGCCAGGTCGCCAACAACAGGATGAAGTAGGCCAGCGGTCGTCCTTTGCGGTGCCGTGCGCGGATTAGGTTCACCACGGCAAACAGCAGCGCCAGACCGCAGAACACCAGCCCGCCGGCGATCAGCCAGGCGGCAAAATTGCTCCATTGAATCTCGTAAGTCTTGAAGTAGGCGATGTCGCTGAGCATGGCGCCTAGGAACAGCGGGACGGTCCCGGCGAGCAACGTCCCATGCAACGGGTTGGGGACATGGCGGGAGATGCTATGGGTGGTGGTTTGGGTGCGGTGGGTGATAACGGTCACGTGGATATCCTCATCGCTTGGAGGCCTGACCTCATGCTCAGCGCGGATGCGCTGGCGGCCGGGATCGCTCTGGCTGTGCTTTAAAGGGGATCGTGACGGCGCGGGGTTAGTTCACTGCCGATGGACAGTCGGGGCGCTCATTGCGGCGGGAATGAGTTGATCCTGGCGCGCCCTGGCACAGACGAGAAGGGCGCTGGAGCGTTCGATGGCCGCTGACCTGCTGTCGCTGCAAGCATGCGCCGTCAGGCATCGCCGCTGCAAAGTGCGACGTTCTCACGGCCGTGTTGTTTGACCTGGTACATGGCGCGGTCCGCTGCGGTCAGCAGTTCGTCGAGGTTCTCGCCATCGGCGGGGCACATGGCGATGCCGATGCTGCACGATACCCGCTGCTCGCCGGCGTCGGTCGCGATGGGCAGGCTGACCGCCTCGAGCAGCTTGTGCCCAGCGGCTTCGGCGTCCGCAGCACTGGTCATATCCCTGACCAGCACGACGAACTCGTCACCGCCGTAGCGTGCCGCGGTGTCATACAAGCGGATCACCTGGCGCATCTGCTCGGCAACGCCGATCAACACCTGGTCGCCCACCTCGTGGCCGAAGCGATCGTTGATGTGCTTGAAGCGATCAAGGTCGACAACCATCACGGCAAAGGGCGTTCCGTGCCGCTGCAGGTACGCGTAGGCCTCGGCGAAGCGGTCCGCCAGTAGCTGGCGGTTGGGCAGCTGGGTAAGGACGTCGTGCGTCGCCAGGTAGGTGGAACGCTGATACTCGCGCTCTGCCATCGCGATGGCCCGGTAGTGACGCACCAGCACAGCCGGTAGCAGCCCCAGTGCGGCAATGAGAATCAGCAGGACGGCCAGCGTTTCGCGAGTCAGTACATCGGCCAGATGCAGCTGCCGTTCGATCAGCAACGTGGTCGGCTGCGAGCTGCTGCCGATGTCGACCCGCGCTGCCAGGCGTGGCAGCAACAGGCGATCCAGCATGCCGGCCGGTACGGGGGTGGTCGCGAACAGCAGACTCGATGCAGCGACGCCGCTATCGAGAAACGCCTCGATGCGCAGCTGCCGATCCCTGTCAGTGGCAAGCACAGTTTCCTGCAATGCGTCGGTTCTCATCAGCAGCAGGGCAACCATGCTGCTACCGAAGAAGTTGGGGCCGGCGCTCGGGCGAGGTGTTTCGGGGCGACTGACCGCCTGGAGCAGGATGTAGGCCTCGCCCCCTTCGTACAGGGCGAATACCGGCGAGGCGACCGGTGCCGTGGTTTGCCGGCTCCGGGCCAGCGCCTGGGACAGATGGCCGACCGTCTCCAGGCGGACACCATAGATGGTGTTCGCCTGCACGAGCTTCGGATACATGAACAGCACCGGCCAGGTTTCGCTCAATGGCGGCTGTACCGCCGCCGGCTGTAGCGCCGAGCTGGGAAAGTCCTTGAGTCGGAAGTCGGCGCGCCAGCTGAGACGTAGCAGCTCCTCGAACGCGTATTGCTCGGCCAGGGGAACGCCGCGGGCAACCTCCAGCATGTAGACCTGTGGGTATGCGGTGACAACGGCCTCGGCATAGCGCGCGGCGGCAGCCTCGTCGCTTTGATCGACCGCTTGTAGAAAGGCCGAGAAGCCTGCCAGGACCGCTTCGTTGGTATCGAGCTTGTAGCGTAACGCAGCGGAGATGTGCTGCACCTGCTGAGCGAAGCGGCCATCCCAGCGCTGAATTTCGGACACGAACAGCAGCTGAGCGGAGACGCCGGCCAGCAGCAAGTACAACAGGATGAAGGCTGCAAAGGAGCGCCGGCGTTTGGTCAGCATCGATTACTTCTCTTCCCGACGACTTACGCACGGGTTCTTTGGCCTGCCCCTTACGCCTGGTTGCACCAGGCCACCGGTGCGGACGTGTAAGTCCTGACGACGCTTCATCCGCAGGTGCTTGCCAAGCTAGCAAAACGCCATCGAGGGGTCTAGCGCGGCGAGCGAAGTGCTATCAGGCACGTTTTTCGTGCCACCACGCACAAACCAAGTGCTCCGAAGCGGACCGTTTGATCCGTTTTGCCCTCGCTAAAACGCCAAGTTACTGATCCATAAGCAAATCGATCCAGTGGCACGCTTTCTGCTCTCTCCTCCCTGTCGCCCGGCGTGCACGCGGGCGGCGGCGTCACGCATACAGAGAAGCGCCCGCGCCATCGGCGACGCGCTCGTTACCCGCCTTGCGTCAGAGGAGTGCGTCACCCATGACTCTGCAATACGTTCCCATCATCGACCTGGCGCCATATTTCGCCGGTACGCCGGAGGGCAAGCTGCAAGTCGCCCGTGCCGTGGACCAGGCCTGTCGCGACATCGGCTTTCTGGTCATCACCAACCATCAGATTCCTACCGAATTGGTCGAGCGGGTGTCGCGGCTAACACGGCAGTTCTTCGCCTTGCCGCTGGCCGAGAAGCGCAAGGTCGACCGGCCCAGCCCGGACATGGTGCGCGGCTACAGCGCGGTGGCCGAGGAGAGCCTGTCCTATTCGCTCGAAGAGGCGGCCCCGGGTGACCTGAAGGAGTCCTTTTCCATCGGCCCCAGCGACGTACCGGACGAGCCCTACTACCGCTGCACCGCCGCCGGCCCGCATTTCGCACCGAACGTCTGGCCGAGCGGCATCGCGGGCTTCGAGCAGGCCTATCGCGAGTACTTCGCCGCCATGAGCACGCTGGCGCAGTCGCTGATGCGCATCTTCGCCCTGGCGCTTGAACTGCCGGAGACGTTCTTCGACGACAAGATCGATAAGCACATCAGCATGTTCCGCAGCCTCAGCTACCCGGACCTGAAGGGCGCGGTGGAGCCGGGGCAGATGCGCGCCGGTGCCCACACCGATTACGGCAGCCTGACCATCGTCAAGCCGGACAACGCTTTGGGCGGCTTGCAGGCGCGCAACCGCCAGGGCGAGTGGGTGGACGTGCCCTACGTGGAGGGCGGCTTCGCCGTGAACATCGGCGACCTGATGATGCAGTGGACCAATGATCAGTGGATTTCCACGCTGCACCGAGTGGTCAACCCGCCGGCCGAAAGCCCCGCGGACAACGGTCGCCAGTCGCTGGTGTTCTTCCACCAACCCAACTACGACGCCTTGATCGAATGCCTGCCGGGCTGCTGCAGCGCGACCAATCCGCCACGTCACGCGCCAGTCACCTCCGGCGACAACCTGCTCTCCAAGTTCGTCAGGCAGACCACCTTCGGCAAAGGCCTGGAGGTCGCATGAGCACGCTGTCCTACGTCAACGTCTTCGCCCGGGACATCGAGGCGCTGAGCGGCTTCTACCGCGAGCTGTTCGGCTTCAGGAACATCCCCGAGATCGCCTCGCCGATCTTTCGCGGGCTGGATACCGGCAAGAGCTGCATCGGCTTCAACGCGCCGCAAGCCTACGAGCTGCTGCAGCTGGACGCATTCGCCGACGCCCGCGGCTGCAAGTTCCTGCTGAACATCGACGTCGATTCGAAAGACGAGGTCGAGCGGCTGGTGCCCATCGCCGTCGCCATGGGCGCGCGGCTGATCAAGGCGCCCTACGAGACCTATTACCACTGGTATCAGGCGGTACTGCTGGACCCGGAAGACAACGTGTTTCGCATCAACCACATGCTTTGACGTGCCAACCCTCAGGAAGACCCAAAATGCTCAAACAGATGAAACGGACCTTGTGTGCGGCGGTGGCTTTCGGCCTGGCGACCACCCTTGGCGTCGCCTCGGCGCAGGAAGGGCTGACCCTCGATAAACCGGCGAAGATCGCCATGCTCTACATCAGCCCGCGCAATGACGGTGGCTGGACCCAGGCCTTCGACGAGGCGCGGCAGAAGCTCGAAGCCGAGCTGGATACCAAGATCCAGTACGTCGAAAGCGTGCCGGAGAACGCCTCCTCGATCCGCCCTGCGGTGGACCGGCTGATCCAGCGCGGCGCCAACGTCATCATCGGCACCGCCTTCGGCTATTCCGACACCTTCAAGGAGCTGGCCGCCAAGTATCCGGACGTGGCCTTCCTCAACGGCTCGGGCACTACCAACAGCGCCAACCTCGAATCCTTCTACGGCCGTACCTACGAGAGCCAGTACCTGTGCGGCATGGCTGCCGGCGCGGCGTCGAAGACCGGCAAGCTCGGCTTCGTCGCGGCCAACCCCTTCGGACAGGTGAACTGGACGGTCAACGCCTTCGCCCTCGGCGCCCAGGCGATCAACCCCGACGCCACCGTCACCGTGGTCTACACCGGCGCCTGGAACGATCCGGTCAAGGAGCGCGCCGCGGCGATGGCGCTGATCGATGCCGGCGCCGACGTGCTCGGCCAGCACGTCGACAGCCCGACGCCGCAGATCGTCGCCCAGGAGCGCGGCGTGCACGGCACCGGGCACCATCGCGACATGCGCGAATTTGCCCCGGACGCCACCGTCTGTTCCTCGGTTTGGGTCTGGGACAGATTCCTCGCGCCGGAGCTGAAGAAGATCAGCGCCGGCAACTGGACGCCACCGGAGAACGGCGCGCTGCTGTCCATGGCCGAGGGCGGCACCGACGCGGCCTGCTGCGGCCCGGCGGTTTCCGAAGCGGACAAAGCGAAGATCATGGCCACCCGCGAGCAGCTGCTAAAAGGCGAGAAGCAGATCTACGCCGGCCCGATGCTCGACCGTGACGGCACCGAGCGCATCGCCGCCGGTGAGGTGATGGCTGATCCCGCGCTGTGGCAGATGGACTGGTTCGTCAAGGGAGTGACCACCCAGCAATGAGCAACCTCAACGCGATCCAGCTTTCCGGGGTCAGCAAGTCGTTCGACGGCTTCATGGCCCTGTCCCAGGCGGACTTTACCGCCAGGTGGGGCGAGGTCCATGCGCTGCTCGGCGAGAACGGCGCGGGTAAGTCGTCGCTGATGAACATCGCCGCCGGCCTCTACGCACCGGAGAGCGGATCGCTGTTGATCAACGACAATGCGGTGCGGCTCAGCGGCCCGCGGGATGCCAGCCGCTACCACATCGGCATGGTTCATCAGCACTTCAAGCTGGTGAAGCCCTTCACCGTGGCCGAGAACATCCAGCTGGCGCTGCCCGAGGGGCCGGGCAACCACGCCTTCTCGGGCAGCCATCGCCAGCGCCTGGCGGCTTTGGAGCAGCGGATCAGCGACAAGGCGGCCGAACTGGGTTTCAGCATCGACCCGCGCAAGATCACCGAGTCGCTTTCGGTGGCCGAGCAGCAGCGGGTGGAGATTCTCAAGGTGCTGCTGGCCGGCGCGCGCATCCTGATCCTCGACGAGCCGACGGCGGTACTGACCGACGGGGAAGCCGAACGCCTGCTGGAAACGGTGCGCGCCTTTGCCCGCCAGGGCGCGGCGGTGATCCTGGTCACCCACAAGATGAGTGATGTGAAGCGCTTCGCCGACCGCGTCACCGTGATGCGGGGCGGTCGTACCATCCAGACCCTCGACCCGCAGACGGTCTCGGTGCCCGAGCTGGTGCGCCTCACCGTGGGTGAGTCGGCGCCGGCCAGCGAGTACCAGCCGGCGATACCGGGCGAGGTGCGACTGCAGGTGCGCAATCTCAGATCGAAGGGGGCGAGCGGTCATGGCGCGCTCAATGGTGTGACGCTGAACCTGCGCGCCGGCGAGATCTACGGCATCGCCGGCGTCGGCGGCAACGGCCAGAGCGAACTGGCCAACGTGCTGATGGGGCTGCCCGAGCCCTGCGATGGCACGCTGGAGCTGACCGGCTTCGGCGATCTGCGCCGGGCCAGCGCCGAGCAACGCCGCGAGCTGCGCATCGCCGCAATCCCGGCGGATCGCTACGGCGCCGCGCTGGCGGGAGAGCTTTCGGTGGCCGAGAACTTCGGTGTCGGCCAGGTCCATAGCGGCCGCTACGGTTCCTTCTTCCGATTGCGCCGCAAGCGTCTGGAGGCGGAGGCTGCCGAGGCAGTCGCGGGTTTCGATGTGCAGGGCGTTCGCTCGCTGAAACAGAAGGCCGCGCTGCTTTCCGGCGGTAACGCGCAGAAGCTGGTGATCGCCCGGGAGTTTTCCCGCGACCCGCAGCTGGTCCTGGTACACAGCCCCAGCCGCGGCCTCGACGTGCGCGCCACCGCCGCGGTGCATGCCCGCCTGTACGCCGCCCGCGAGGCCGGCGCGGCGGTGCTGGTGATCAGCGAAGACCTCGATGAGGTGCTGGCCCTGGCCGATCGCATCGGCGTGATGAGCGGCGGACGCATCGTCGCCGAATTCGACCGGCCAGCGGATCGCCAGGCCATCGGCAGCGCCATGGTCAGCCACGACGAACAGGACCACGCAGAACCAGTAGCTGAAGGGGCCAGCCATGAATGAACAGGTACGCCCGGTGATGCTCGAGCAGGCCGCGCAGGCGGCGAAGCGCCCGAAACAGCCGCTGCTGTCGCGCTGTTACGCTCTGGAGATCCGCCAGCAACTGGCCTGGCATTGGCAGGCTGTGATCATCGGCCTCGCGCTGTTGCTGGGGCTGGGCGTTTCCGCCGCGATTCTCGTCGCCGCTGGCGTACCGGCCGGCGAGCTGCTCAATGAGTTCGTCATCCTGACGGTGTTCGATGCGCAGAGCCTGAAAGCGGTCTTGTTTCAGGCTTCGCCGATGATCCTTGTCGGCCTGGCCGGTTGCATGGCGTTTCGCGCCAAGTTCTGGAACCTGGGCCTCGAGGGGCAGATGATCTGGGGCGCCATCGGTGCCACGGCGATCTCGCTGTTCGAGGTCGGCCCGCCGGCGCTGCGCCTGCCGCTGATGCTGGCGGCGGCCATTTTCTGCGGCCTGCTCTGGGCGCTGGCGCCGGTGGTGCTCAAGCTGCGGCTTAAGGTCAACGAGATCATCTCGACGCTGATGCTCAACTACCTGGCGATCAACTTCCTGCTGCACCTTTTGTACGGAAGCTGGAAGGACCCGAAAAGCTCGTTTCCCTATTCGCCGCAGTTCCAGACGTTCGAGCGCTTGCCCGAACTGTTCGATGGCATCAGCGCGGCGGTGCCGCTGGCGGTGGTCGTCGCGCTGCTGGCGCTGTGGTTTCTCGGCATCTCCCGCGCCGGGCTGTACCTGCGCTTTGTCGATGCCAACCCGCGGGTGGCCGGCGCGGTCGGCGTGCCGGTGCAGAAGATGATCATCGGCACGGTGCTGATTTCCGGCGCCATGGCCGGGATCGCCGGGTTTCTGGTCACGGCGGGGCAGGAGGGGCGGCTGACCCAGTCGTTCTATCAGGGCTATGGCTTCTCCGGCATCCTCATCGCCTTTCTCGCCCGCAACAACCCGGTGGCGGCACTGGTGGTGGCGCTGCTGATGGCGATGTTGTTCGTCGCCGGGCGCAGCCTGCAGGTGTTCTACCAGATCCCCTTTTCCATGGTGCAGCTGATCCAGGCGATCCTGGTGATCTGCGTCGCCTCCTCGGATTTCTTTATCCGCCACCGCATCCGCCGCGTTCAGGGAGGCGAAAGCTGATGGACATGATCGCCAACTGGCTCGGCAACACGCCTGACTTCGCCGTGCCTTTCGCCCTCGCGGCGCTGGGCTTGATCCTCACCGAACGTGCCGGCGTGCTGGCCCTCGGTGCCGAGGGCCTGATGCTGGTCGGTGCGCTGGCCGCCATCGGCGCGCAGCTGGCCTATGGCAGCCACGGCGTTTCGCTGCTGTTGGCGATGGGGGCGGCGGCCGTGGTGTCGCTGCTGTTCGCGCTGATGGTGCTGGTGCTGCGCATCAACCAGGTCATCGCCGGCCTGGCGCTGGTGTTCTTCTGTCAGGGGCTGACCGGCTTGCTCGGCACGTTGCTGGAGTGGACCAACAAGCCGGTCAAGGGGCTGGCTGCCGTCGAGCTCTGGCCGCTGTCCGAGCTGCCACTGCTGGGCAAGCTCTTCGTGCAGAACCCGCTGGTGTTCATGACGCCGCTGATCGTGCTCGCCGTGGTCTGGTTTCTCACCCGCACCACCACGGGCCTGCGCCTGCGCGCGGTGGGGGAAAACCCGCAGGCGGCGGATGCCGCGGGCATTTCCGTGCTCGGCTATCGGCTGGCAGCGATTCTCGTCGGTGCCGCGCTGATCGGTCTGGCAGGAGGCTATATCTCGCTGCTCAGCACCAAGCTGTGGATCGCCGACATGACCGGCGGCCGCGGCTGGATCGCCGTGGCGCTGGTGATCTTTGCCCGCTGGTCACCCTGGAAGGCGCTGGCCGGAGCGCTGCTGTTCGGCTGCATCGAGGCGCTGATTCCGCAGCTGGCCGCCGCTGGCGTGCGCCTGCCGCAGTACTTCGTGCTGATGACGCCCTACGCGGTGACGCTGGCGGTGATGATCTGGGTTGCCAGCGGCAGGCACGCCACCGGCAACCAGCCGGGCGCGCTGGGCATTCCCTTTATCCGCGAGGAGCGCCGCTGAAAGCCTTACGGCTTACTGCGCCTGGTTCTGGTTCTGGTTCTGGCTCTGGTCGCTGGAACGGCAGGTGATCTCTGCGTAGGGCTCGTCGGGCGAATAGTCGCCTGGCACGCGTTCGGTACGCTGGGTATTTGGCGCGACGGTAAACACCGGCGAGGCCGAGGTATCCGAGCGCGCTTCGGCCGGCACGTGGAATTCGCAGGATATCTGGCCGCCGGTACGGTTCATCACCTTCACCGCGCGCACCCCTAGCAGTTCGCCCTCGACGCCTTCGGACTTGGCCGGCACGCCCATGGGGCTGACCTCGACATCCAAGCCGTTGAGGTGGGTGATGATCTCTGGCTGCGGCGTCTGCGCCAGCGCTGCCGGCACGCAAATCGCCAGGCCGCAGGCGAGTAGTAGCTGTTTGCTCATGGAAACCTCCATTGATCGGTCCCCTTTAGAAGAGCGCATCCGCCCTCGGTTCGATCGTTGCGCCAAGGAATGATTGCAAATGATTTTCTAGCGTCAAAAAACCGTTTGGCACGATATGTGATAGCTCATTGCCATGACTTTCCTTGCCGTGGCATTAGCGTCGTGTTGAACTGTATCCGTCGCCAATGTTACGTGCGCTCTCCCGAGGGTGGCTGAAGTGACTAGGTATCTGCTTCTGGCGTTGCTGGCGTTTGCAGGCGGTGCAGCGGCAACGGCTGATGTGGCGCTCGATCTCGACGCGGCCGAACGCGAATGGCTGGCGGCCAATCGTTCGGTCAGCATCTGCGTCGATCCCGACTGGCTGCCGTTCGAAATGCTCAATGCGCGTGGCGAGCACGAGGGAATCGCGGCCGATCTGCTGCGGCTCGTTGCGCAGCGGTCAGGCCTGCAACTGGATATCGTGCCGACCAGTGACTGGGGCCAGTCGGTCGCCTTTTCCCAGGCTGGTCGATGCCAGCTGCTCAGCTTTCTCAACCAGACGCCCGTGCGCGATGCCTGGCTGATCTTCACCCAGCCGCTGTTCACCGACGCCAACGTGGTGATTGCACGGGAAGACCACCCATACGTGGCTGATCTGTCCGCTCTGGAGAATGCAACGGTGGCGCTGCCGTCCGGCACGTTCATCGAGGAAAGCGTGCGGCGCGACTTTCCCCGGTTGCGCGTCATCAGCACCGAGACGGATGCCATGGCACTGGCGCTGGTAAACGAGCGCAAGGCCGACCTGACGGTGCGCTCGCTGACCGTGGCCGCCTACACCATTCGCCGCGAAGGCTGGTTCAACCTGAAGATCGCCGGGCAAGTGGCCAGCCTCGACAACCAGTTTCGGATCGGTGTGCTAAAGAGCGAGCCGGTGCTGCGCGATATCCTGAACAAGGCGATTGCCACCATCACACCGGCAGAGTTGCATCAGATCGCCAACCGCCATGCACCCATCCTCGTCGAGTCCGGTACCGACTACCGGTTGCTCATGCAGGTGGTGGTTGTTTTCTCGGCGATGCTGCTGACGAGTTTGTTCTGGATCAGGCGCCTGCGCCGGCTCAACGATCAGCTGCGCATCAAGTCGCAGACCGACTCGCTTACCGGGCTGGCCAACCGCGCGGCGCTGGATCGGCGCTTCGCCACGGCGCTGGAGCAGGCGCGGCGCTATCGCCGACCGTTGTCGATCGTCATGCTGGATATCGATCACTTCAAGCGCATCAATGACGACTTCGGCCACCAGATGGGTGACCGCGTGCTTCGGGAGTTCGCCGCGCTGCTGGACGACTGCCTGCGCGGCAGCGATGCGGTGGGGCGTTGGGGCGGTGAGGAGTTTCTGATTCTCTGCCCGGAAACCAGCGGCCCGCAGGCGGTGCAGTTCGCCGAACGTCTGTGTGAGCAGGCACGGGCATTTCCTTTCGCCACCGGCGTCAGTCAGACCCTCAGCGCCGGTGTCGCCGAGCTGAGCCCGAGCGACACGCCGGACAGCCTGCTGCGCCGCGCCGACGCCGCGCTGTACCGGGCCAAGCGTGAAGGCCGCGACCGCGTCTGCTGGCTGGCGGCCGACGCGCAGCCGAGCTAGTGCTTGCCGGGCTTGCGCAGCCGTACGTAGAGATCCTTGCCGCCGGTGGCGCTGCTGCCACGGGACTCCAGGTCGAAACGCCTGGGCTGGTTGGCGATCAGCTCGCTGAGCTTCTTGCAGCCATATAGTCGCGGATCGAAGGCGGGGCGCAGCTTGCTGATGTTCTGTCCGAGCGTGCCCAGCTGGATCCAGTCATCTTCTTCGGACAGGTCGTCGAGCACCTTGGCGATGAAGTCCACCGGTACCTGCTGGCATTTGATGGCATCGCCCTTGTCGTTGGTACGCGCCGGCTTGCTGCCTGCTTCCTCGACCTGAGCCGCCGCGGCAAGTTTCTCCGGCGACGGCGCTTCGACGGCTTTCGGCGCATCGGCACGCAGGATCTCGGTGTAGATGAACTTGTCGCAGGCCGAGACGAACGGCGAGGGCGTTTTCTGTTCGCCGAAGCCGTACACCGTCAGGCCTTCCTCACGGATGCGCGCGGCCAGGCGGGTGAAGTCGCTGTCACTGGAAACCAGGCAGAAACCGTCGAAGCGTCGGGTGTAGAGCAGGTCCATGGCATCGATGATCAGCGAGCTGTCGGTGGCGTTCTTGCCTGAGGTGTAGGCGAACTGCTGGATCGGCTGGATGGAATAGTCGAGCAGCACCTTCTTCCAGCTGCCCAGGTTGGGCTTGGTCCAGTCGCCATAGATGCGTTTGACGCTGGCGACGCCATACTTGGCGATCTCCTCGAACAGCCCCTCGACGATGGCGGCGGGTGCGTTGTCGGCGTCAATCAGAACCGCGAGGTGCTTCTGCTTGTTCGAACTGCTGGGCTTGCTGGCCATGGTTCTTCCCTGGACTTGAGATCGCCCGACCATAACGCCGACAACCGTGCCCTGGCCATAGCGGCGTGCGGTCAGGGCATGCCGAACACGGCGGGCTCGGTTAGCATGCGCGCCTTTGAACGCACGGATTGAAGGCATGGAACAGCGTGGCACGCTGAAAAGCTGGAACGACCAGAAGGGCTTCGGCTTTATTCGCCCGGAGCAGGGTGGCGAGGATGTCTTCGCGCACATCTCGGCGGTGCATGGCGAGCGCCGGCCGCTGGTGGGCGATCGGGTGCTGTATGTGGCCGGGCGCGATCCACAGGGACGGCTGCGCGCCGAGCATCTGCGGCTGGACGCGCCACTGACGCTGGATCAGCCCTCGATTCGCCACCGCCCGGGCAGGGCGCGGCAGACGACCGAGCGGCAGGCCGGCCCGCGCACGTCCGGGCGAGCCGCTGGAAAACCTGCACGTCGACTGGCGGCCGGTAACATTCAGCGGCTTGCGCTCAAGCTGGTGCTGTTCGCGCTGCTGTGCCTGCTGCCGCTGGTGGGTAGCCTTTACCGTATGGGCACGGCGCTGCCGCTGGCGCTCTATGCCGTTGCCAGCCTACTGACCTTCTTTCTCTACTGGCGCGACAAGCACAGCGCGCTGAAGGATCGCTGGCGCACGCCGGAAACCACGCTGCACCTGTTCGAGCTGGCCGGCGGCTGGCCGGGCGCCCTCGTGGCGCAGCAGGTCTTTCGCCACAAGACCCGCAAGCTGAGCTATCAACTGGCGTTCTGGCTGATCGTGGTGCTGCATCAGGCGTTCTGGATCGATCTGCTGTTCATCGGCAGCGGCTTTACCCGCGAGCGCCTGGACTGGCTGCTGCGGCTGCTCTGAAACGCAAAAGCCCGGCGAATGCCGGGCTTTCGGGCGAGCATTGCGGCTCAGACCTTCTTGACGAACTCGGACTTCAGCTTCATCGCGCCGATGCCGTCGATCTTGCAATCGATGTCGTGGTCGCCATCGCACAGGCGGATGTTCTTTACCTTGGTGCCGACCTTGACCACCAGCGACGAGCCCTTGACCTTGAGGTCCTTGATCACGCTGACCGTGTCGCCGTCCTGCAGGGTGTTGCCCACGGCATCCTTGATCACCTTGTCGCTCTCACCGGCGGTCGCGGCGCTTTCGTTGGCGGACCACTCATGGGCGCACTCGGGGCAGACCAGCATCTGGCCGTCCTCGTAGGTGTATTCGGAGTTGCATTTGGGGCAGGGCGGCAAGGTGCTCACGGCAGGTCCTTCAATGGGATATTGCGGAAAGCCGTGCATTGTATAAGGTTTTGTTACAAATTTGGGGCCGCCGTGGAATCCGGGCTGCCGGATTCCACGTGGTTCACAGAGCGGCGCTTACTTCACGGCAGTGAGGCGCTCGTTGCCAGCACGTAGCTCGCTGTAGCGATGTTCCAGTTCGCGGCGGATTTCGCGGCGCTGGTAGGCCTGGGCGAAGCGACGCTGCTGTTCCGGCGTCTTCGGGTTGAGCGGCGGTACCGCTACCGGTTTGCCGTCTTCGCCGAGGGCAACCATGGTGAAGAAGCAGCTGTTGGTATGGCGCACGGTCTTCTCGCGGATGTCTTCGGTGACGACCTTGATTCCGATCTCCATCGATGTGGTGCCGGTGTAGTTGACCGAGGCGAGAAAGGTGACCAGCTCGCCGACATGCACCGGCTGACGGAACACCACCTGGTCCACCGAGAGGGTGACGACGTACTGCCCGGCGTAGCGGCTGGCGCAGGCATAGGCGACTTCGTCGAGATACTTGAGCAGCGTGCCGCCATGTACGTTGCCGGAGAAATTGGCTTTGTCCGGCGTCATCAGCACGGTCATGGTCAGCTCTGCGTGTCCATCTAGCATGGGGGTTACGGCTCCTCGGTGATCAAGGGGTGCTACTTTAGTCGAATGCCTCCCGTCTGTCTGGTCAAACCAGCAGAGCCCTTCATCAAAATTTTCTATCGTCAATGCGGCAAAGGCGCGCACTGGCGTGATTTGGCTGAATAAGCCGGTGCTAAGACGCAAATATCATCGTATCGAGAAGGCCAGTGATGGGCTTTTGTGATGTTCGTCACGGAAGTCCGGCGGTGCGCTCGTCAGGCAGCACTTTTGTTGACTTGTGCCGGGGTTCTGCACCGCCGCGCTTCCTATAGTCGGCGCCCGCAACGTTCCATTGGCCACCTCCATACACGGATGATCCTCATGCGCACGCTCGTTCTTGCTCTGCTCGCCTGCTTCGTCCCGCTTGCCCATGCCAGCGAAGAGGCGATGGAGCGATTCAACTACCTGATGGCCGATGAACAGCGCCGCGAGCAGGCCAGCCTGGCCGGTCAGGAACGCGCCGTGTTCTGCTCGTACTGCCACGGCGAAACCGGCAACAGCAAGCGCAAGCACATCCCCAACCTCGCCGGGCAGAATCCGCTGTACCTGTTCCATTCCTTCGAGAAGTTCGCCAGTGGCGAGCGCGTCGATTTCGTCATGTCCAAGCTGGCGCAGAACCTCAGCATGGAGGAACGGGTGAACATCGCGGTGTACTTCAGCCAGCAGAAGGTCAATCCGCCGGAGGGTGCACCGAACCTGGCATTGCACAAGAGCGGCGAGAAGATCTTCAAGACCACCTGTACCGGCTGCCACGGTGCCCATGCCGAAGGCATGGAAACCATGCCGCGGCTGGCCGGCCAGCCGGACGAGTACATCCGCAAGGCGCTGACGCGCTTCCGCGAGAACGACCCAAGCCGTGCCGGCTCGGTGATGATCGGCGTTGCCAGCCACCTGTCCGCCGCAGATGTCGAGGCGCTGGCGGCCTACCTGTCGCACCTCAAGCTGACCCCGGCCGAGGAGATGGCCAACATCAGCCGCCTGCGCAAGACCACCGCCGCCGCTCAGTAACGCTGGATCTGCGCCGGCGTGCGGCGCATCAGCACCTCACCGTTGCGCACCGAGAGCAGGGCATGGCCCTGGGTGCGCAGCATCTCGTAGTCGTCCGCCGCCGACAGCACCAGCAGGTTCGCCGGGCGCCCCACCTCCAGCCCGTAGCGCTCGCCCAGATTCAGCGTGCGTGCGCTGTTGTCGGTGATCAGGTCCAGGCCGCGCTGCAGGTCCTCGTAGCCGAGCATGTGGCAGATGTGCAGCCCGGCTTCGAGGATGCGCAGGATGTTGCCGTTGCCCAGCGGGTACCAGGGGTCGACGATGGAATCCTGGCCGAAGCAGACGTTCATCCCGGCGCGGTCGATCTCGGCCACGCGGGTCAGGCCGCGGCGCTTGGGGTAGGTGTCGAAGCGGCCCTGCAGGTGGATGCTCTCGGTCGGGCAGGAGACGAAGTTGATCTTCGACAGCTTGAGCAGGCGGAACAGCTTGGAGCAGTAGGCGTTGTCGTAGGAGCCCATCGCCGTGGTGTGGCTGGCGGTGACGCGCTCGCCCAACTCGCGCACCCGCGCCTCTTCGGCGAGCACTTCGAGAAAGCGCGACTGCGGGTCGTCGGTTTCGTCGCAGTGCACGTCCACCAGACAGCCCGTGCGTTCGGCCAGGTCCATGAGGAACTTGATCGAGCTGACGCCCTGGTCGCGGGTGTTCTCGAAGTGCGGAATGCCGCCGACCACATCGGCGCCCATGGTGATCGCCTCGGTCATCAGCTCGCGACCGCCCTTGAACGACTCGATGCCCTCCTGCGGAAAGGCGACGATCTGCAGGTCGATCAGGTGGCGGGTTTCCTCGCGCACCTCGATCATCGATTTCAGCGCCGACAGCGTCGGGTCGGTGACGTCGACATGGGTGCGCACATGCTGGATGCCGTGGTCGACCAGCATGTCGATGGTTTTCTTCGCCCGCGCCTTGGTGTCTTCGTGGGTCACCAGCGCCTTGCGCTCGCCCCAGCGTTCGATGCCTTCGAACAGCGTGCCGCTCATGTTCCAGGCCGGCTCGCCGGCGGTAAGGGTGGCGTCCAGGTGGATGTGCGGTTCGATGAAGGGCGGCACCACCAGGTTGCTGGCGGCGTCGATATCGCCCTCGCTGGCTTCGGCCGGCGCCTGCTGCGCGCTGATGGCGGCGATGCGCGCGCCGTCCAGTTCGATGCGGTACAGGCCGCTGCGGCCGCGCAGGCGGGCGTTGAGGATGTTCATGGTGGCTCCTTGATCAGCGGGCGTCGGTTTGCGTCAGCACCGTGCGCGACAGGGCCAGGCGCTGACCCTCGTACAGCACAATATAGGCTGCGGCGGCCACCAGTATGCCGACGATGGGCGCCACCCAGGGCGAGAAGTAGGCGCAGGCAGCGCCCAGCACATAGGCCGCCAGGCCCAGGCTGTTGTACCTGGGCAGGTGCGCTTCGGCCAGCTTCGGGTACTGTCCGCGATGGCGGTAGAAGTAGTCGGCCATGATCACGCCGCCGATGGGCGGGATGATCGAGCCGAGCAGGATCAGAAAGGGGATCAGCAACTCGTACATGCCGCCCAGCGCCAGCAGCGTGCCGACGAAGGCGCCGCCCAGGGTCACCAGGCGGCGGCGCTCGGTGCGCAGCAGGTTGCAGCCGGCCGCGGCGAAGTTGTAGATGGTGTTGTCCTGGGTGGTCCAGAGGTTGAGGAAAAGCATCACCACTGCCGCCATCGACAGGCCCTGCAGCACCAGCACTTCGACGATGTCCGGCTGCTGGTAGACGATGGCCCCGTAGGCGCCGGCGACGATCATCAGGCCGTTGCCGATGAAGAAACCGATCAGACTGGCCCATACCGCGACCTTGCTGCTACGGGCGAAGCGCGTCCAGTTGGTGGCCTGGGTCGCGCCGCTGACAAAGGTGCCGAAGATCATGGTGATGGCCATGCCGAGGGTCAGGCTGTCGCCCGGCTGCACCGCCAGCAGGCCGTCCAGCCCGCCAATGTCACGGGTTGCGGTCCACAGCGAGGCGATCAACAGGATCAGCATCGCCGGCACCGCGATGCGCGAGAGCAGGTCGAGGCCCTTGTAGCCGACGAAGGCGGTCAGGCAGAAGCCGAAGCCGAACAGCACCATCAACGGCAGCGTCCAGCTTTCCGGCAACGCCAGCAGGCGCACCAGGACGATGGCGATGGTCGCCGTGCCCCAGGCGTACCAGCCTATCTGGGTGAAGCCGAGCAGGAAGTCGGAAAGCCGGCTGCCGACCTCGCCGAAGCAGAAGCGCCCCATCAGCACCGAGTTCAGCCCGCTGCGGCAGGCGATCAGCCCGAGCACCGCGGCATAGGCGCCGAGCAGCAGATTGCCGATCACCGCGGCCCAGAGCATGGTCTTGAAGTCGAAGGCCAGGCCGATCTTGCCGCCGGCGAACATGGTGGCGGTGAAGAAGGTGAAGCCGAACAGCAGGATGGAGGTGGACCACAGCCCCTTGCGCGCGCCGGCGGGCACTTCGCTCAGGGGGTAGTCGGTGTCGACGGGCTGTTTCATGTTGGACGCTCCGCAAGGTGGATGCAGCAGAGGTGCAGATGCCATGCCATAGCTGACCGATCGGCCAGCTCGCGGTATGCGTCCGTGAGCCTGGCGCCCACGTGTTGCTTGCTGGTGCGAGGCGCAATCGAATGCACCGCGATGAAGCCCAATACTCAAAGTTCCAGCAAGCGGAGCGACTTTTTCTCTATCGGTCTGTTCGGCTTATTCAATTGGGGCATCCGTGCGCCGGCTCTTAGGCTTCTATTCCGCGTCCTGTACGCGATTAGAAATCAGAAGAGGAAGCATCATGTCCCCGAATCAATTGCGCTCCGCGCCCGCGCGTTTTGCGCTCGGCGTTCTTTCCGCGAGCCTGTTTGCCTTGTCCGCCAATGCTGCCCCGTTGACCCGCGACAATGGCGCGCCGGTCGGCAACAACCAGAATTCCCAGACCGCCGGCCCCAACGGCCCGACCCTGCTGCAGGACGTGCAGCTGCTGCAGAAGCTGCAGCGTTTCGGTCGCGAGCGCGTCCCCGAGCGCGTCGTGCACGCCCGTGGCACCGGAGCCCATGGCAAGTTCACCGCCACCGAAGACATCTCCGACCTGACCCTGGCCAAGGTCTTCGAGAAGGGCAGCACCACGCCGGTGTTCGTGCGCTTCTCCACCGTGGTGCACGGCCTGCACTCGCCGGAAACCCTGCGCGACCCGCGCGGCTTCGCCACCAAGTTCTACACCGCCGATGGCAACTGGGACCTGGTCGGCAACAACTTCCCGACCTTCTTCATCCGCGACGCGGTCAAGTTCCCGGACATGGTCCACTCCTTCAAGCCGGACCCGCGCACCAACCTGGATGACGACAGCCGCCGCTTCGACTTCCTCTCGCACCATCCCGAATCGACCCGCACCCTGACCCTGCTGTACTCCAACCAGGGCACCCCGGCCAGCTACCGGATGATGGATGGCAATGGTGTGCACGCCTATAAGTTCGTCAACGACGAAGGCGAAACGCACTACGTGAAGTTCCGCTGGAAGAGCCTGCAGGGCCTGAAGAACCTCGACCCGAAAGCGAACGAGACGATGCAGGGCAAGGACTACAGCCACCTGTCCCGTGACCTGATCACCGCCATCGACAACGGCGACTATCCCAAGTGGGACCTGATGATCCAGGTGCTCAAGCCGGAGGACCTGGCCAGGTTCGACTTCGATCCACTGGACGCCACCAAGATCTGGCCTGACGTGCCCGAGCGCAAGATCGGCCAGATGGTGCTGAACAAGAACCCGGACAACATCTTCCAGGAAACCGAGCAGGTCGCCATGGCGCCGGCCAACCTGGTGCCGGGCATCGAGCCGTCCGAGGACCGCCTGCTGCAGGGCCGTCTGTTCTCCTACGCCGATACCCAGATGTACCGCGTCGGTGCCAATGGCATGAGCCTGCCGATCAACCGCCCGAAGGTGCCGGTCAACAACGGCAACCAGGACGGCCAGCTGAACGCCGGCCACACCACCAGCAGCGTCAACTACCAGCCGAGCCGCCGCGAGAACCGCGAGGAAACGCCACGCGCCGTCTACTCCAAGCTGCCGCTGAGCGGGACCACCCAGCAGGCGCCGATCCAGCGTCAGCAGAACTTCAAGCAGGCCGGCGATCTGTATCGCTCGTTCAGCAAGAAGGAGCAGACCGACCTGATCAACACCCTGGGCGGCGAGCTGGCCAAGGCGGACGACGAGGCCAGGCACATCCTGCTGTCGTTCTTCTACAAGGCCGATGCCAACTACGGCGAGGGCCTGACCAAGGTCGCCAAGGCCGACCTCAAGCGGGTCAAGGCGCTGGCCGCCGAGCTCAAGGACTAAGGTCCCCGGACCGGCGCCCGGCATGCAGTGGAGGCTCCTTTGCGCTGCATGGGCGTCGGTTGTTTCGACCCGGGTCGGGCGATGGCCCGGGTCTTTTTTTGTGGAGGCAGTATGCAAGGTCTTTTTTTGCTGATGGCAGCGCTGCTGTTGGGCAGCGGGGCTGCATTGGCCGCCGATGGCCCGCTGGCGAATGCCGCGGACACGCCCGAGGCGGTCCGGCAGCAGTTGCGCGACTACTTCTTCAATGCCGCGCGCTTCGGCGATAACGAGGTTCTCGACGAATTCATCCAGGCCGGTTACGACCTGAACAGCGCCGACGACAAGGGCTATACAGCCCTGATCCTGGCGGCCTACAACGGCCATGGTGAGACGGTGGAGCGCCTGCTCGCCGCCGGGGCCGATGCCTGCGCCGAAGACAAGCGCGGCAATACGGCGCTGCTCGGGGCGATCTTCAAAGGCGAGCTGCGTATCGCCAAGCGCCTGCTGGCCACCGAGTGCGATCCCAACCAGCGCAACAACGCCGGTCAGACGCCGGCAATGTACGCCGCGCTGTTCCAGCGCGAGGCATTGCTAGATGCGCTGCGCGAACGTGGTGCGGACCTGAACGCGGCGGACCCACTGGGCAACAGCGTGGAAAGCCTGGCGCGCGGGGAGATCCGCACCCGCTGATTTCTCAGTAGCTCTTGTAGGGCAGGAACTTGCCGGACAGCACCACATTGACGCGATCGCCCTTGGGGTCGCTCTGGCGCTGGATATCCATGGAGAAGTCGATGGCGCTCATGATGCCGTCACCGAACTCCTCGTGGATCAGTTCCTTGATGGTGGTGCCGTAGACGTTGACCAGCTCGTACCAGCGGTAGATCAGCGGATCTGTCGGCACCGCAGTGGGCAGCGAGCCCTTGTAGGGGGCGATCTGCAGCCAGGCGACGGCCTCGTCGGAGAGCTCGAAGAGCTGCCCCAGGGTCTCGGCCTGGGCCTTGTCGAAGGCCATCTGACCGAGGCAACCGGCGGTGGTCCATTCCTTGGACATGCCGATGCTTTCGGCGACATGTGCCCACTTCAGGCCCTTGCGCACCTTGGCGGCGACGATCATCTGGGTGACCTGTTCACGACTGCTGATCATGGCGAATCCTCATCTGGGGAATACGAGTCAATGGCCGCGCGGGCGCGGCGGGCTTCGGTCGATGCAGGTTCGGTGCCAGGGGATTCAGTCGTATTCGGCTGCTTCGTGCTCGCCGAGCAGGCGGCGCTGGCGCGGCGTGGCGGCAGTCAGCACCTCGGGATTGAAACTGAAGTGCAGGTAGGGCGAGAACTTCTGCGCCACCATGCGTCGGCCGTAGTGGATCTGCAGCAGGTAGCGGCTGCGCTCGGCGCTGCGGTTGCGGCTGCCCGCGTGCCAGAGGTCGCTGCGAAACAGCAGCACGTCGCCGGCCTTGCACAGCACCGGCACGGCCGCGCGGCCGTGCCACTGGGTTTCGCCCGGCTGCGGTTTGCGCCCGGCGCGGTGGCTGCCGGGAATCACCAGCGTCGGGCAGAGGTCGGCATTGATGTCGTCCAGATACAGGTGCGCGGTGCAGATCTGCATCGGCAGTTCGAAGGAGGGATCGGCCAGCAGGCTTTCCGGCAGCTCCATGGCCAGGTAGTCGGCATGCAGCTCGCCGCCGATAAAGCCCGGGCGGCTGCGCCAGGCGGTCTGGCCGATGATATGGCAGTCCGTCCCGAGTGCCGCCTCGGCCAGTTCGATCACCCCGGGCAGATCGAGAAAGCGCAGCCAGAACGGCGAGCGATTGAAGACGCACGTGTAGTGGTCGTCGACCAGGCCCTGGTAATCCCAGTGGATGGGTTCGAGGCCATCGATGGCTTCGCGCGGCGCCGCGATGCCCGCGGGATCGAGTACGGCAGGCAGCAGCACGAAGCCCTGCTGGTGCAGGGCGGCGAGCTGTTGCTGGAGGTCGCTGGATTCAGGCATGGCGGTGCTGGCGGATGACTTTCGCTCAGCATAGGCAGGGTGGGCGCGCGTTGAAAGCCGGCTGAAAGCTTGCCGCGCTACTGTGCCGGCGCTGCTTCGGCAGCCAGCTGCGTGGTCACGAGCCGCGCGACTGTCTCCTCGCTCCGGCGTACCCGGCGGCGTCGCCAGAAGCGGCGTCACCGGCGCGCACCTTCACGTCGTTCAGTCCTGCACCACGCGTGCGATGGCCCTGGCCAGATCGTCCAGGCGTTCGGCATCCAGCCCGGCGACGTTGGCGCGGCCGCTTTCCACCAGATACACCGAATCTTCGGCGCGCAGCCGGCGTACCTGCTCGGCGGTCAGGCCGGTATAGGAGAACATCCCGCGCTGCTGGGCGATGTGCGCGAAGCGCTCGGCCAGCCCATAGGGCGTCAGCGCTTCGACCAGCCCCTGACGCAGGCTGGCGATGCGCCGGCGCATGCGTTCCACCTCGTCCTGCCAGATCTGCCGCAGGGGCTCATCGGCCAGGATCGTCGCCACTACCGAGGCGCCGTGAGCCGGTGGCGTCGACCAGAGGTTGCGGGCCAGCGACGCGAGTTGGCTGCGCACGTCGAGCAGACGCTCGGCATCGCTGGTGACGGCGATCAGCGCGCCGGTACGTTCGCGGTAGAGGCCGAAGTTCTTCGAGCAGGAGCTGGTGATGAGCATCTCCGGCAGCGTTTCGGCGAACAGTCGAACTGCCCAGGCGTCCTCTTCGAGTCCGTCGCCGAAGCCTTGGTAGGCGAAGTCGAACAGTGGCAGCAGCTCGCGCGCACGCACCACGTCCAGCACCCGCAGCCAGTCGTCGTGACTCAGGTCGAAGCCGGTGGGGTTGTGGCAGCAGGCGTGCAGCAGCACCACGTCGCCGGTCGGCACCTGCTGCAGCGCGGCGAGCATGCCGTCGACATCGAGGCGGTTGTCGGCACCGACGTAGGGATAGTGCTGCACGCGCAGGCCGGCGGCGGCGAACAGGGTTTCGTGGATCGGCCAGGTCGGATCGCTCAGCCAGATGCTGCGCCCGGGCAGGCATTTGGCGATGAACTCGCCGGCCAGGCGCAGCGCACCGGTGCCGCCCGGCGCCTGGGTACAGCCGGCGCGCTGCTCGCCGAGGGCAATGGCGCGGCTGCCGAGCACCTGACGCAGCAAGAGAGCGCCGAACTGGGCGTCGCCATGGCCGCCGATGTAGCTCTTGGTCTGCTCACTGTCCACCAGGCGCTGCTCGGCCAGCTTCACCGCGCGCGGGATCGGCGTCAGGCCCTGGGCGTCCTTGTAGACGCCGACGCCCAGGTCGAGCTTGGCCGGGTTGGTGTCGGCGCGATACAGGTCCATCAGACCGAGGATCGGGTCGCCGGGCACGCGGGGAATCTGGCCGAAGTGCATTACTTGCGGCCCTCCGCGCTGGCGGCGAGCTGGTCGGTGCGGGCGGCCATGATGAAGTCGTTGCGGTGCAGGCCGCGCATCTCGTGGCTCCACCAGGTGACGGTGACCTTGCCCCACTCGGTGAGCAGGGCGGGATGGTGGCCGACTTCCTCGGCGATGGCGCCGACTGCGTTGGTAAAGGCCAGGGCGTGGCGGAAGTTGCGGAACAGGAAGACACGCTCCAGCTCCATGTGGTCGCCGCGCACTTCGATGTTCCAGTCGGGGATTTCGCGGATCAGCTCGGCCAGTTCTTCATCGGACACCTTGGGTGCATCGGCGCGGCAGGCTTCGCATTGGGCTTGGGCGAGGGCGGTCATGGTGTAGGTCCCTTTCTTGATGATCGAAGTCGTTTTTGAAGGTTGAAGCTTAGGCAAGATGGCGGGCTGACGCTCACCCTACCCGAATAGGTGGAGGGCGTACGGGGCCTCAGCCCACCAGCACCGCACAGGCCGAATCACGCCGCCTTCGGCGGAAACTTCGGCTGGTGCAGGCCCAGGCGCATGGCCTCGCGGACCATGGCCATGATGTCCTGCTGGGCGAGGTCGAACAGCTGCTTGAGGTCCGGCAGGACGAAGTACAGCGGCTGCAGGATGTCGATGCGATAGGGCGTACGCATGGCTTCCATGGCATCGAACGGCTGCCGCTCCGGCTCGGCGGACAGGCTGTAGAGCGTCTCCTTCGGCGAGGAGAGGATGCCGCCGCCATAGATGCGCAGCCCGGCCTGGGTTTCCACCAGGCCGAACTCCACGGTCATCCAGTACAGCCGGGCGAGAAAGACCCGTTCCTCCTTGCTGGCTTTCAATCCGAGCTGGCCGTAGGTGTGGGTGAATTCGGCGAACCACGGATTGGTCAGCAGCGGGCAGTGACCGAAGATCTCGTGGAAGATGTCGGGCTCCTGCAGGTAGTCCAGCTCTTGCGGGGTGCGGATAAAGGTGGCGACGGGAAAGCGCTTGCTCGCCAGCAGTTCGAAAAAGCGTTGGAAGGGGATCAGCGCCGGTACGCGCTCCACCTGCCAGCCGGTGGTTGCCTCGAGCACGCGATTGATCTCGCCCAGCTGCGGGATGCGCTCGTGAGGCAGGGCGAGCTGGTCGAGGCCGTCGAGGTATTCCTGGCAGGCGCGCCCTTCGAGCAGCTTCAGTTGCCGCTCGACCAGCGTCTGCCACACCGCGTGCTCGGCGTCGGGGTAATGAATATGCCCCTGCGCGTCCGGTTCGCGGGCTACGTAGTGGGTCGTCTTCATCGGTACTCCTGGCCGCTTGGGCATCTTGTTGTTGCCCTCATTCGAACGCGAACACGCACCCTCGACGAGTCCCGCTGTGGCGCGATGTCGCACCTTGCCGGATGCTGCCTGTAAGGAAAGCCTGACGTTTGCGTCAATGTCTGGATCGGCGGCATTGCCAAGCGGCTTATCTGGCAAATAATCTTGACGGAATTTTGCGGCGCTCGAACGAAGCGTCGTCAGCCCCACAACAAAACAACAGGGCTTCGCCATGCGTATCAAGATTCTCTGCCAGAACCGCGTCGGCATCCTGCGCGACATGCTCAACCTGCTGGTCGACTACGGCATCAATGTCGCCCGCGGCGAGGTCGGCGGCGAGCAGGGCAACGCCATCTATTTGCACTGCCCCAACCTGATGAACCTGCAGCTGCAGGCCCTGCGGCCGAAGATCGAGGCGCTGCCTGGCGTGTTCGAGCTGCGCAAGGTCAGCCTGATGCCCAGCGAGCGGCATTCGCTGGAACTCAATGCACTGCTCGGCGCGCTGGAGTTTCCCGTGCTGTCCATCGACATGAGCGGTGCCATCGTTGCCGCCAACCGCGCCGCTGCGCAGCTGCTCGGCGTGCGCGTCGACGAGGTGCCGGGCATGAGCCTGTCGCGCTACGCCGAGGACTTCGACCTGCCCGAACTGGTGCGGGCCAACAAGGCGCGGATCAACGGCCTGCGGGTGAAGATCAAGGGCGACGTGTTCCTCGCCGACATCGCGCCGCTGCAGTCCGAACACGATGACAGCGAGGCGCTGGCCGGCGCGGTGCTGACCCTGCATCGCGCCGACCGGGTGGGCGAGCGGATCTACCAGGTACGCAAGCAGGAGCTGCGCGGCTTCGACAGCATCTTCCAGAGCTCGAAAGTGATGGCCGCGGTGGTGCGCGAGGCGCGGCGCATGGCGCCGCTGGATGCACCGCTGCTGATCGAGGGCGAGACCGGCACCGGCAAGGAACTCTTGGCGCGCGCCTGTCACCTGTCGAGCCCGCGCGGGCAATCGCCGTTCATGGCGCTCAACTGCGCCGGCCTGCCCGAGTCGATGGCCGAGACCGAGCTGTTCGGCTACGGCCCCGGCGCCTTCGAAGGCGCGCGTCCGGAAGGCAAACTCGGCCTGCTGGAGCTGACCGCAGGCGGCACGCTGTTTCTCGATGGTGTCGGCGAGATGAGCCCACGGCTGCAGGCCAAGCTGCTGCGCTTCCTGCAGGACGGAGGCTTCCGTCGGGTCGGCAGCGATGAGGAGGTCTATCTGGATGTGCGGGTGATCTGCGCGACGCAGCTCGATCTGTCCGAACTCTGCGCCAGCGGGCAGTTTCGCCAGGACCTGTACCACCGGCTCAACGTGCTGTCGCTGCACATCCCGCCGCTGCGCGATTGCCTGGACGGCCTGCAGCCGCTGGCGCTGCACTTCATCGACCAGGCCAGCCGGCAGATTGGCTGCGCGCTGCCGGCGCTCTCGCCGCAGGCGCTGGAGCGACTGGCCGGCTACCACTGGCCGGGCAATGTGCGGCAGCTGGAGAACACCCTGTTCCAGGCGGTTTCGCTGTGCGAGGGCGGCATCATCAAGCCCGAGCACATCCGTCTGCCGGGCTACGGCGCGGCGCAGCCATTGGGCGATTTCTCGCTGGAGGGCGACTTGGCCAGCATCGTCGGGCGCTTCGAGAAGGCCGTGCTCGAAGGGCTGTACAAGCAGTTCCCGAGCAGCCGCCAGCTGGGCAAGCGGCTCGGTGTATCGCACACCACCATCGCCAACAAGCTGCGCGAGCATGGGGTGGGCAAGGCGGAGGCGTGATCGGTGCGGGCGTTCCGCGCGCGCCTAGGACGGTTGCGGTCAATGAGCATGCCGTTCGCTAACAGGCGTTTGTTGCTTCCTTAAAAGCTTCGCGCCGAGGTCGGCCGTTCCGCGAGCATCCCCTCTGCACTGCGATGCATAGCGAGTGGGAGGCGCGCTCTCGCGGCGAATGCAAGCCACAGGCCTGCCCGTGGCTCAACACTCGACGATATTGACCGCCAGCCCGCCACGGGCGGTTTCCTTGTACTTGCTCTTCATGTCGGCGCCGGTCTGGCGCATGGTGCGGATCACCTTGTCCAGCGAGATGAAGTGCTTGCCATCACCGCGTAGTGCCATGCGCGCGGCGTTGATCGCCTTCACCGCGCCCATGGCATTGCGTTCGATGCAGGGCACCTGGACCAGCCCGCCAACCGGGTCGCAGGTCAGCCCGAGGTTGTGCTCCATGCCGATCTCGGCGGCATTCTCCACCTGTTGCGGCGTGCCGCCGAGCACCTCGCACAGCGCGCCAGCACCCATCGAACAAGCCACGCCCACCTCGCCCTGGCAGCCCACCTCGGCGCCGGAAATCGAGGCGTTCTCCTTGTAGAGGATGCCGATGGCGGCGGCGGTGAGCAGGAAGCGCACCACGCCATCCTCGTCTGCGCCCGGGACGAAACGCATGTAGTAATGCAGCAGCGCCGGAATGATGCCGGCCGCGCCATTGGTGGGCGCCGTGACCACGCGGCCGCCGCTGGCGTTCTCCTCGTTGACCGCCAGCGCGTAGAGGTCGACCCAGTCGAGCACGTTGAGCGCATCGCGCAGGTTGGCCTCCGGGTGCTCGCTGAGCTGGCGATACAGGTCCGCCGCGCGGCGGCGCACCTTGAGCCCGCCGGGCATCACGCCTTCGGTACGGCAGCCGGCATCGACGCAGTCCTGCATCACCTGCCAGATGCGCAGCAGCCCTGCACGGGTTTCGCCTTGCGGACGCCAGACCGTTTCGTTGGCCAGCATCAGTTCGCTGATGGTGAGGCTGTGCGCCGTGCAGTGGGCAAGCAGCTGCGCAGCACTATGAAAGGGATAGGGCAGCGGCGTCGCGTCCTCGACGATGCGGTCGCCGCCGGTGGCGTTTTCATCGATGACGAAACCGCCACCTACCGAGTAGTAGTCGCGGCTGCGCACTTGCAGCCCGGCCGCATCGAACGCGCGGAAAACCATACCGTTGGGGTGGAACGCCAGCGGCTTGCGGATGAACTGCAGATCATGACCGACATCGAAGCGAATGGTCTTTTCGCCCAGCAGGCGCAGCTCGCAGGTCTCGCGTATCGCCGCCACGCGCGGAGGAATGTTCGTCGTATCCACGCTTTCCGGGCGCTCGCCTTCAAGGCCGAGCAGCACCGCCTTGTCACTGCCGTGGCCTTTGCCGGTAGCGCCGAGCGAGCCGTATAGCTCGACCCTCAGATGATCTGTGGTCGCCAGCAGTTCGTCCTGCCGCAGCCCCTCGGCAAACAGCAGGGCTGCCCGCATCGGCCCCACGGTGTGTGAACTGGACGGGCCGATACCGATCTTGAACAGGTCGAAGACGCTGAGTGACATGAGGTGCTCCGGAGACAAGGGCTCGTATAAGCCTAGACCTTCCGCCGCACGCGAATGTTGATCGCGCGGCGCAGACGGTGACGATCGACCGTTGTCTTTGCGCCAGGTCTATCTCGCGGCCACTGTCGATCCACCCCAGGGGTTGGCCTCCAGGCTGTTGTGCACGGCGGTCGCCGCCTGGGCAGCCTGGCCGATGGCGACACTGATCTGCTTCAGGCCCATGGTCACATCACCGATGGCATAGAGGCCGCGCAGCGACGTCTGCCGATGCTCGTCCACGTTCACCCCGCCGCACTCGTCGCAGTCCAGGCCAAGCTGCACGGCAAGTTCGGAGCGAAAGTGCGCGCCCAGGGCCGGATAGATGATGTCGAAGCTGTGTCGGTCGCCGCGGCAGGTCAGCAGGTCGATGCCGGTCTCGCAGGGGTGCAGGGACTCGACGCGGTCGCTGATCACGCGGATGGCGTAATGCTCGGCCAGGGCGATGGCCTGATCGCAGGCGTCCTGCTCGCCGTGCACCACCACGGTGACCCGGTCGGTGAAGGTGCGCAGGAACACCGCGTGGGTGATGGCGCTTTCCGCTTCGCCATACACGGCGACGTTGTCGCCGTCGACCTCATAACCATCGCAGATCGCGCACAGCCGCACCTTGCCCTCGGCGATCGCCGTCTCGACGTCTGGCATGTCCGGCAGGCTGTCCTCGATGCCGGTAGCCAGAATGATCCGCCGCGTGAGGCAGGTGCGTTCGCCATAGCGCACGCTGAAGCCCTCGGCATGGGGCTCGATATGCTCCACGCGGCCGTGTTCGAGGCGCGCGCCGTAGCCGCTGGCCTGTTCGCGCAGCCTCGTCAGCAGGTCGTTGCCGTTGATGCCCGGCGGAAAGCCCGGGTAGTTGCGTGAGCGCGGTATCCATGACGCGCGGCTCGAGCCGGCGTCTACCACCAGGCAACTGCGCCGGAAGCGCGCCAGATACAGCGCGGCGGTGAGGCCGGCGGGCCCGCCGCCGACAATCAGGCAGTCGGTCACCGTTGAGGAGGGGTTCGCTTGGTCGGTAGTCATTACATTGCCCGGGGCGGTGGTAGCCAGTAGAAGGCAGTGCCGGCGGGAAAGTTCGGTCCAGCCGATGGATGCAATGTTCCGTTTTGCGAGCTGGTCGGACCTTCCGCCCTTGTGCCAGAGCCGTTGATAGCCAACACTGCGCGGCTCGGTGACCAAGCGGGTCCAGTCCGTACTGATCGGTCACCGCCATTCCAATAAAGGCCAGCCTGCGGCTTCGCTCGCGGTGCACTGGTCGCCTCGCTACAAACGTCGGCCACGCCTCACCAGGTGACGGCCGAACCACATCGAATCGCAAACACCACTCGAACGGAGCTCACGAGGCGCCGTGCCGAGCTTATTTCCCGTGGGGGTAAACGTGTTCAAGTCTCTGGTTGTTGCGCCTTTCGCGGCGCTGGTTCTCACTCTTTCTCCGCTGGTTGCGCAGGCCGCGGAACCCATCGTCATCAAGTTCGCCCACGTGGTGGGGGACGACACGCCCAAGGGCAAGGGCGCACTGCTTTTCCAGACGCTGGTGCGCCAGCGTCTGGCTGGCAAGGTGGATGTCGAGGTGTATCCGAACTCGACGCTGGTAGGCGACGCTGACGAGATGCAGGCCTTGCTGGACAACAAGGTGCAGATGCTGGCGCCGTCGCTGTCCAAGTTCATCGAATACTCGCCGAAGCTGGAAGTGTTCGACCTGCCGTTCCTGTTCGATGACGATGCAGCGGTCGCACGCTTCCAGAAGCGCGAAGCAAGCCGGGACCTGCTGCGCTCGATGGCTGGGCGCGGCATCTACGGGCTGGCCTACTGGAATAACGGTCTCAAGCAGTTGTCGGCCAACCAGCCGCTGCGCAGTCCGGCCGATGCGGTGGGGCTTGCGTTCCGCATCCAGCCATCACCGGTGCTCGAGGCGCAGTTCGCCGCGGTCGATGCCAAGGCTGTGCGACTGCCGTTTTCCGAGGTGTCCAAGGCGATGCAGAGCGGTACGGTGCAGGGCACCGAGGGGCCGTGGTCGAATATCCGCGGGCAGAACGCCGGGCTCAAGCAGAGCTATGTCACCGAGACCAATCATGGCGTGCTCAACTACATGCTGGTGACCAACTCCGAGTTCTGGACCAGCATCCCCTTCGCCGTACGGTCGGAGCTGGAAAACATCGTGCTTGAAGTGACCCAGACGGTGAATGCCGAGGCTGCGGCCATCAACCAGCATGAGCGTGAGCAGATTCTCGCCAGCGGCAATACCACACTGGTCACCCTGACCCCGGAGCAGCGCCAGGCCTGGCGCGCGAAGATGCAGCCGGTGTGGAAGTCGTTTGAAGCGCATATCGGCGCAGACATCATGCGCGCCGCGCTGGCCGTCAACCGTCGTTGAGGCTGTCAGCTCCGGCCCTGCCTCCGGAGCTGTCATCGGAGCGCTCTGCGACGGGCCTTGCCACACTCGTCGCAGGGTTTTCCCGCGCGGGCAAAACGCTGTTTTGAGAGCTGGTCGCACTTTCTGGCCTTGTGCCATCGGCGGCGTTCACTAAGACTTTCGTATAGCTGCGGATGGCCCTCGCGCCTTCCTGTTGCCGCAGCCGCATTCCAATAAAGGCCAGTGGCGACTGCTGCAAACGCGTCGATCGGGCCACCTCAGAAAAGACCGGCTGCGCGATGTGTGAGCCGGACCTTTATCCATTTCGACTAACCACTCGAACGGTGCTCACGAGGCGCCTTCGGGCATTTCCCATTGGGGGTCAGATGTACAAGTCTTGTGTCGCTGCGCTGGTTGCAGCCCTGTATTGGTTGAGTGCTCCGGCCATCGCCGCCGAGGCCGCGCCGATCGTCATCAAGTTCGCCCACGTGGTGGCGGACGACACGCCCAAGGGCAAGGGCGCGCTGCTGCTCAAGCAGCTGGTCGAAGAGCGCATGGCCGGCAAGGTGAAGGTCGAGGTGTATCCGAATTCGACGCTGGTCGGCGATGCCGAGGAGATGCAGGCGCTGTTCGACAACAAGGTCCAGTTGCTGGCGCCCTCGATGTCGAAGTTCGCGCCTTACACCAAGAAGCTGCAGGTCTTCGACCTGCCATTCCTGTTTGACGATGCCGAGGCATTGCAACGCTTTCAGAAGCGCGAAGCGGCGCGTCAGCTGCTGCGCTCGATGGCCGATCACGGCGTCTACGGACTTGCCTACTGGAACAACGGTCTGAAGCAGCTTTCCGCTACGACACCGCTGCGCAAGCCGAGCGATGCCAATGGCCTGGCGTTCCGCATCCAGCCCTCGCCCGTGCTCGAGGCGCAGTTCGCGGCGGTCGGCGCCAAGTCCGTCGTACTGCCATTCGCCAAGGTCTACGAGTCGCTCAAGGGTGGTGTGGTGCAGGGCGCGGAAAATCCCTGGTCGAACATCCTCAGCCAGAACATGCACAGCGTTCAGCCGTACATCACCGAGAGCAACCACGGTGTGCTCGACTACATGCTGATCACCAACAACGATTTCTGGCTGAGCATGCCCTTCGCCGTGCGCTCCGAGCTGGAAGGCATCATCCTTGAAGTGACCCAGGCGGTGAACCGCGAAGCCGCAGCGGTGAACCGGCGCGATCGCGAGCGCATTCTTGCCAGCGGCAGCAGCCAGCTGATCACCCTTACACCGGAGGAGCGTCAGGCGTGGCGCGAGCAGATGCTGCCGGTCTGGAAAACCTACGAAGCGGACATCGGCGCCGATCTGATCCGCGCTGCGATGACGGTCAATCGTCGTCGCTGAGACAAATTCCCAGCTCGCCGCCCATGCAGGCCGGCGAGTTGGGGCGTTCAAGCCGCTCTCCCTCCTGTTCCAGCCATTCGGCCAGCACGCGCGCATTGTTCTGCTGCTCGTCGCGCGCGGCATATACCAGTGTCAGGGTGCCCCTTTCGGCGATCTCCAGCAGCGGCCACCAATGCTCGGGATGTGCCGCCAGCTCTCCGCGGTAACGCTGCCTGAACTCGTCGAACTGCATCGCTCCGCCCTTGAATGCCTTGCGCAGCTCGGCCGAGGGCGCGAGGTCCGCTAGCCATGCGTGCAGCGCCAGGCTGTCCTTGCGGCAGCCGCGTGGCCATAGCCGATCGACCAGTACACGTTGCCCGTCTTCCTGCGCGGTTGGCTGGTATGCGCGTTTACAGCGGATCATCGTGTTGCACCTCTTCTTTCTTGCGAAAAGCTTAGGTGAATATGCCGCACTGATTAGGGTGTATATCACTTTGTAGGGTGTATAAAGCACCATTCTTCGTAGGGTTCTATTCACCCTTGTGTTTGATATCACCTTGATTTCATTGGTCTATCCGAACGGCACGGTTCCTGTAGTGGGAATGCTGGTTACCCCCATTCGCGAAAGGAGCGATGACATGAAAAGCGCAACGGTTCTGATGGCGGCAGCGGTAGTTCTGGCGAGCACTATGGCCAGCGCGGACGAGGTTCTTGAGGTGCACGAAGATCGTGCGGTTGGCGGCGGTTTCGGTGGGCTCAGTGGCTTCATGCTCGGTGCGGCGGCGGGTGGTCCGATCGGCGCGCTGGTCGGTGGCGGCATCGGCTATCTGGTCGGGCAGGGTGCCCAGCAGGCTGCCGGGCTGGAGCAGACGCTGTACGTGGTAAAACGCGACGATGGCAGCATCAGCCGCATCCGCACCTCCGACGGCGGATTCCTGCAAGGTCAGCACATCGAGCGCAATGGCGCGCAGGTTACCGCGTCGGCGAAATGACCGAGTGGGTAGTCTGCTGGCGTGCGGATGGAGGATGATCGCCGCTGACAGTCATCCTGGAGGTACCGATGAGTTATTCCGTTCTGCATGTGGTGCATCTGCTGGCCGCGATTTTCTTCATCGGTACGCTGTTCTTCGAAGTGATGATCCTCAGCCGTATCCGCCAGCAGATTGGTGAACAGACCATGCCGCTGGTGGAGCGCGCCGTCGGCGCCCGCTCGCGGGTGGTGCTGCATTGGGTGGTGCTGTTCGTCTACGGCGCGGGTATCGGCCTGGGCTGGTATCACCGCCAGGCGCTGGCCGACCCGTTCGCCAGCAGTTTCGCCACGCTTCTGTCGTTGAAGGTTCTGCTGGCTATCGGCGTGTTCTTCACCTTCGGCCTGGTGGCGGTTCTGCTGCGCAAAGGCCGGATGACGCCGCCGCGTTACCGGGCCATTCACTGGGCAATCCTGCTGCAGATGATCGGTATCGTGCTGCTGGCCAAGGGCATGTTCTACGTGCACTGGTAAGGCTGCGCACATACCAGTTTCACCAGCGACAGTCATGACCACGGTCAATTCGGCTGACGCTTCGCTTCCTGCTTATCGGGCCTGATTCAGTCACCGCAGCCTCGTTGCTTTAGCGGCAGCGGGGTCTATGGTGGCTGCATCGTTTTCCGATCAGCAGAGGTTACCCATGGATTTCGCCTACAGCCCACGCGTCGAGGCGCTGCGCCACCAGCTGCGCGCCTTCATGGACCAGCATATCGTGCCGCGCATCGGCGCCTGGCACGCGGAGGTGGCGGCCGGGCAGTATCCGGTGTCGTTCATGGACGACCTCAAGGCGCTGGCACGTTCGGAAGGGCTGTGGAACCTGTTCCTGCCATCGCTCGGCGAAGACGAGCCGGGCGTGGGCCTGAGCAATCTGGAGTACGCGCCGCTGGCGGAAATCATGGGGCGCGTGCATTGGGCTTCCGAAGTGTTCAACTGCAACGCGCCGGACACCGGCAACATGGAGCTGCTGCACATGTTCGCCACGCCGGAACAGCGCCAGCGCTGGCTCGTGCCCTTGCTCGAAGGCGAGATCCGCTCGGCTTTCGCCATGACCGAGCCGGACGTGCCGTCTTCCGACGCCACCAATATCCAGACGCTGATCCGCCGCGACGGCGACGACTACGTGATCAACGGCCGCAAATGGTTCATCACCAACGCCTCGCACCCCAACTGCAGGCTCCTGATCGTCATGGGCAAGACCGACCCTGACGCCGAGACCCATCAGCAACAGAGCATGATCCTGGTGCCGTTCGACACGCCCGGCGTCGAGCTGGTGCGCAACATTCCGGTAATGAACCACATCGCCCCGGAGGGCCACAGCGAGCTGCTGCTGCGCAACGTGCGGGTGCCGGCGAGCAATCTGCTGGGCAGGGAGGGCGACGGTTTCATGATGGCCCAGGCGCGCCTCGGCCCGGGTCGTATCCATCACTGCATGCGCTCGATCGGCATGGCCGAGCTGGCGCTGGAGCTGATGGTCGAGCGCTGCCAGGAACGCAAGGCGTTCGGCAGATACCTGCAGCAGTATTCCAACGTCGCCGACTGGATCGCCGAATCGCGCATCGAGATCGAACAGGCGCGCCTGCTGGTGCTCAAGACCGCCTGGATGATCGACGAGGTCGGCGCCAAGGCGGCGCGCAAGGAAATCTCGATGATCAAGGCGCTGGTGCCGCGCATGCACACCAACGTGGTCGACCGTGCGATTCAGGTCTACGGCGCGATGGGGCTTACGCCGGACACGCCGCTCGCCGACATGTGGACCGGCGGCCGCGCACTGCGCTTTGCCGACGGCCCGGACCAGGTGCATCTGCGCAGCATTGCGAAGATGGAAATCAAGGCCAGTGAAGCCACCCGGGGCGCGACGGCAGCCTATCTCACCCCGCCCGGCCGTCACTGAACGCGCCGCTCCGCAGGCGGCGCGGACGCGATCGCCGCGCCGCCGCCTTCTTGCGCTAACGCACACTGCCACGGCGCCGTTCTCGCATTTGCCCGGTACTGACCTAGGCTTGGTCATAACGACGTCTTCGTTCTCCGTCAGGGTGTTTCTTTGACATGGAACAACGAAAGTGGCGGCCCGGCGCGTCCTTGATTGCAATCAAGGGGAGTCCCGTCAGCGGTCACCTACCATTCGCCCCACGTCGACAGTGGATTTAGGTGATCTGATGGTTTCCCGTGGACATTCGTCGCTGACCGGTACCGCGCGTACCTGGATCAGTAGCTTGCTCATTTTCCTGAGCCTGGCAGTTTGCTCAGTGTCGGTGCAGGCCGTTGAGTACGAAGTCGAACGACAGCGCATCGAGCAGTTTTTTCCCGGTGCGAGCATTTCCGAGCCCGAGGGCGACTATCAGGTTCGAACGCTGCGCAAGGGCGACGAGGTCCTCGGCTACGCCTTCCAGAGCATCAACGTCACCAAGATTCCGGCCTATTCCGGCAAGCCGATCAACATGCAGGTGCTGCTCGATCCACAGGGCGTGATCCGCGACGCCTATGTGCTGGAACACCATGAACCGATCCTGCTGATCGGTATCCCCGAGCAGAAGCTCCACGATTTCAATGCCAAGTACGAGGGCATCAAGGCTGACCAGCGCGTGGTGGTCGGCCGCTCCAGCGACAGCAATGCGGTGACCATCGATGCGGTAACCGGCGCCACCGTGACGGTGATGGTGGTCAACGAGGTGGTGATGCGCGCCGCCCATGAGGTGGCCGTATCGCTGGGGCTGATCGAGGCGGGCAACACGGCACGGCCGAAAATCGCACTGGTGCGCGAAGACGTTTACCAGCCGGCCGACTGGACCGAGCTGACCGGCAATGGGGCGATTCGACGGCTGCACCTGACTCGCGGGCAGATCGACGAAGCCTTCAAGGGGACCGAGGCCGAAGGTATCGACGAAGCTTCTCCGGAAACCGCCGACGATACCTTCATCGATCTCTACGTGACGGAACTGAATCCGCCGACCATCGGCCGCAACCTGCTGGGCGACAACCAGTACCGCTTTCTGATGGAAGAACTCAAGCCGGGCGAGCACGCCATCGCCGTGCTGGGCAGCGGTGAGTATTCGTTCAAGGGCTCGGGCTACGTGCGCGGCGGCATCTTCGATCGGGTTCAGCTGCGCCAGTTCGGCGACATCATCAGTTTCCGCGATCTCGACTTCCAGCGACTCAACGATATCTACATCGACGGTGCACCGCGCTTCAGCGAGATGGCGATCTTCATCGTCCGCGAGGCGGCGCGTTTCGATCCGGGCTCGCCCTGGGTGCTGGAGCTGCTGGTACGCCGGCAGATCGGGCCGGTCAGCGGCATGTTCACCAGCTTCGAGCTGCCCTACCAGATGCTCGACGAGTACATCGAGCGGCCGCAGCCCACCGCCGACGAGCTGGCTGCAATCGAGGAAGCCAACCGGCCGATGTGGGTCAACATCTGGTACCAGAAGACCTTCCAGATCGGCGTCATTCTCGCGGCTCTCGGCCTGCTGACGGTCATCCTGTTCCTGCAGGACAAGTTCACCCAGAAGCCGCATTTCCTGCACTGGCTGCGCCGTGGCTATCTGGTGTTCACCGTGGTGTTCATTGGCTGGTACGCCCTGGGGCAACTGTCGGTCGTCAACGTGCTGACCTTCGTCCATGCGCTGTTCCAGGATTTCCGCTGGGAGCTGTTTCTCTCCGATCCGGTGATCTTCATCATCTGGACCTTCACCGCTGCCACCATCCTGCTCTGGGGTCGTGGCGTGTTCTGCGGCTGGCTGTGCCCGTTCGGCGCGCTGCAGGAGCTGATCAACGAGGCCGCGCGCAAGCTGAAGATTCCGCAGTACGAGCTGCCCTTCGCGGTGCACGAACGGCTCTGGGCGATCAAATACATCGTCCTGCTGGTGCTGTTCGGCATCTCCCTCGAGTCGATGATGATGGCCGAGAAGGCCGCCGAGGTTGAGCCGTTCAAGACCGCCATCACCCTCAAGTTCGACCGCCAGTGGTGGTTCGTCACCTACGCGGTGTTCCTGCTGGTCATCAACATCTTCACCCGCAAGGTGTACTGCCGCTACGTCTGCCCGCTGGGCGCGGCGCTGGCGATTCCGACCAAGCTGCGTCTGTTCGACTGGCTCAAGCGCCGCAAGGAGTGTGGCGACCCATGCCAGCTCTGCGCCAAGGAGTGCGAGATCCAGGCGATCCATCCGGACGGCCGCATCAATGCCAACGAGTGCCACTACTGTCTCGACTGCCAGATGACCTATCACAACGAGAACAAGTGCCCGCCGCTGGTGAACAAGAACAAGCGCAACAAGCGCGGCAAGAAAGCGCCGGCCTCCGCCGAGCTGATTCCCGTGGTGCAAGTGGTGGAACCCTGAGCCGTCGCCGCTGGCGAGGTGCTCGATCGATGTGTTTGAAGCAGATGTCCCAAAGGAGCGAAACCCCATGAGTGACAAGAGCAAGAACAATCCCGAGGTACTGGAGAAGGGCGGCATGAGCCGTCGCGGTTTCCTCGGTGCCAGCGCGGTAACTGGCGCGGCCGTCGCGGCCACTGCCTTCGGTGGCGCGGTAATGAGCCGCGAGTCCTGGGCTGCAGCGGTAAAGAATGCGCAGCAGAACATCCACGTCGCCCCGGGCGAGCTGGATGACTACTACGGCTTCTGGAGCGGCGGCCACCAGGGCGAAGTCCGCGTGATGGGCATCCCGTCGATGCGCGAACTGATGCGCATCCCGGTGTTCAACGTCGACTCCGCCACCGGCTGGGGCCTGACCAACGAAAGCCGCGCGATCATGGGCGACAGTGCCAAGTTCCTCAACGGCGACTGCCACCACCCGCACATCTCGATGACCGACGGCAAGTACGACGGCAAGTACCTGTTCATCAACGACAAGGCCAACACCCGCGTCGCACGTATCCGCCTGGATATCATGAAGTGCGACAAGATGCTGACCGTGCCCAACTGCCAGGCGATCCACGGTCTGCGTCTGCAGAAGGTGCCCTATACCAAGTACGTGTTCGCCAACGCCGAATTCGTCATCCCGCACCCGAACGACGGCAAGGTCTTCGATCTGCAGGATGAGAACAGCTACACCATGTACAACGCCATCGATGCCGAAACCATGGAGATGGCCTTCCAGATCATCGTCGACGGCAACCTCGACAACACCGACATGGACTACACCGGCCGCTTCACCGCAGCCACCTGCTACAACTCGGAGAAGGCTTACGACCTCGGCGGCATGATGCGCAACGAGCGCGACTGGGTCGTGGTGTTCGACATCGAGGCGGCGGAGAAAGCGGTCAAGGCCGGCAAGTTCACCACCCTCGGCGACTCCAAGGTGCCGGTGCTCGACGGCCGCAAGAAGGGCGACAAGGACAGCGAGTTCACCCGCTACATCCCGGTGCCGAAGAACCCGCACGGCTGCAACACCTCGTCCGATGGCAAGTACTTCATCGCCAACGGCAAGCTCTCGCCGACCGTGTCGATGATCGAGATCGCCAAGCTGCCCGATCTGTTCGCCGGCAAGCTGAAGGACCCGCGCGACACCATCGCCGCCGAAGTGGAACTGGGCCTCGGCCCGCTGCACACCACCTTCGACGGTCGCGGCAACGCCTACACCACGCTGTTCATCGACAGCCAGGTGGTCAAGTGGAACATGGCCGACGCGGTACGCGCCTACAACGGCGAGAAGGTCAACTACATCAAGCAGAAGCTGGACGTGCACTATCAGCCGGGCCACATCCATGCCTCGCTGTGCGAAACCAGCGAGGCCGATGGCAAATGGCTGGTGGCGCTGTGCAAGTTCGGCAAGGACCGCTTCCTGCCGACCGGCCCGCTGCATCCGGAGAACGATCAGCTGATCGACATTTCCGGCGACGAGATGAAACTGGTGCATGACGGCCCGACCTATGCCGAGCCGCACGACTGCATCATGGCCCGCCGCGACCAGATCAAGACCAAGAAGATCTGGGACCGCAACGACCCGTTCTTCGCGCCGACGCTGGAACGGGCGAAGAAAGACGGCATCAACCTGGACGCCGACAACAAGGTCATCCGTGACGGCAACAAGGTGCGCGTGTACATGACCTCCATGGCGCCGGCGTTCGGTGTGCAGGAGTTCACCGTCAAGCAGGGCGACGAAGTCACCGTGACCATCACCAACATCGACCAGATCGAGGACGTGTCCCACGGCTTCGTCATGGTCAACCATGGTGTGAGCATGGAGATCAGCCCGCAGCAGACCTCCTCCATTACCTTCGTGGCTGACAAGCCCGGCCTGCACTGGTACTACTGCAGCTGGTTCTGCCATGCCCTGCACATGGAAATGGTCGGACGCATGCTGGTCGAGCCTGCGTAAGCTGGTCGAGCCATCGCCTGTAGACCAGGTGATGGTTCAGTGATTGCGCAATGAGCCTCGGTGCTGCCGAGGCTCTTGCCGCAGTGTTACCCGCCTGGAAGCTGAAGAAGGTCAAAACGCAGTGTTCAAAGCTCAGGCTATTTTCTCGCGGTACTCGGCGGCAGTTGCACTGCTGCTTTTATTCAGTGGTGCGGCCCAGGCGGCACCGCAATCGATCACAACCCTGCCGCTGCAGTCCGACGGTGAGAACCGCTGGCGCTTGCCTGCCGGCGAATATCAGGGGCAGTTCACCATCGAGCAGCCCATGCAGCTGCGTTGCGAGCCGGGTGCAATCATCCAGTCGCAAGGGCAGGGCAGCAGCCTGCTCATCAGCGCGCCCGACGTGCTCGTCGACGGCTGCACGCTGCGCGAATGGGGCGCCGACCTCACCGCCATGGATTCTGCGGTATTCATCCTGCCAGCCGCCGTGCGCACGCAGATCAGCAACAACCGGATGCGGGGTCCGGGGTTTGGCGTATTCGTCGACGGCACCAGCGACGTGCAGGTGATCGGCAACCAGATCGACGGTGAGCCGAGCGTCCGCTCGCAGGACCGCGGCAACGGCATCCACCTGTTTGCGGTGAAGGGGGCGCGGATCGTCGGCAACCAGGTGCGTGACGTGCGCGACGGCATCTACATCGATACCTCCAACGGCAATCACCTGGAAGGCAACGTCATCGAGGATGTCCGCTACGGCGTGCATTACATGTTCGCCAACGACAACAGCGTGATCGACAACATCACCCGGCGGACCCGTACCGGTTACGCGCTGATGCAGAGTCGCAAGCTGATCGTGACCGGCAACCGCTCCGAGCAGGATCAGAACTACGGCATCCTGCTGAACTACATCACCTACTCGACGATAAAGGACAACTTCGTCAGTGACGTGCAGCGCGGCGATACCGGCGGCGACAGCATGATCAGCGGTGGCGAGGGCAAGGCGCTGTTCATCTACAACTCGCTGTTCAACACCATCGAGAACAACCACTTCGAAAAGAGCTCGCTGGGTATCCACCTGACTGCGGGTTCGGAAGACAACCGGATTTCCGGTAACGCCTTCGTCGGCAATCAGCAGCAGGTCAAGTATGTGGCCAGCCGCACCCAGGAGTGGTCGGTAGACGGCCGCGGCAACTACTGGAGCGACTACCTCGGCTGGGACCGCAACAACGACGGCCTCGGCGATGTCGCCTACGAACCCAACGACAACGTCGACCGCCTGCTCTGGCTGTATCCGCAGGTGCGCCTGCTGATGAACAGCCCGAGCATCGAAGTGCTGCGCTGGGTGCAGCGTGCCTTCCCGGTCGTCAAGTCGCCGGGCGTACAGGACAGCCATCCGCTGATGAAGCTGCCCACTGAAAAACTCCTTACCGAAAAGCAGGAACCAACGTCATGAACGCCGTCGAGATCCAGGGCGTAAGCCAGCGTTACGGCAGCATGACCGTGCTGCACGATCTGAACCTGAACCTCGGTGAAGGTGAGGTGCTGGGGCTGTTCGGCCATAACGGTGCGGGCAAGACCACCAGCATGAAACTGATTCTCGGCCTGCTCTCGCCGAGCGAAGGGCAGGTCAAGGTGCTTGGCCGCGCGCCGAACGATCCGCAGGTGCGCCGCCAGCTCGGCTATCTGCCGGAGAACGTCACCTTCTATCCGCAGCTCAGCGGCCGCGAAACCCTGCGCCACTTTGCTCGCCTCAAGGGCGCGGCGCTAAGCCAGGTGGATGAGCTGCTCGAGCAGGTCGGCCTGGCCCATGCCGCCGATCGCCGGGTGAAGACCTATTCCAAGGGCATGCGCCAGCGCCTCGGCCTGGCTCAGGCGCTGCTCGGCGAACCGAGGCTGCTGCTGCTCGACGAGCCGACCGTGGGTCTTGACCCGATCGCCACGCAGGATCTCTACCAGCTGATCGACCGCCTGCGTCAGCGTGGCACCAGCATCATTCTCTGCTCTCACGTGCTGCCGGGCGTCGAGGCCCATATCAACCGCGCGGCGATCCTCGCCAAGGGCCGCCTGCAGGCCGTCGGTAGCCTGTCGCAACTGCGTGCCGAAGCCGGCTTGCCGGTGCGCATTCGCGCCAGCGGCGTCAGCGAGCGGGACAGCTGGCTGCAGCGCTGGACCGATGCCGGGCACAGCGCCCGCGGACTCAGCGAATCGAGTCTGGAGGTGGTGGCCGTCAACGGCCACAAGCTGGTGCTGCTGCGCCAGTTGCTCGGTGAGAGCGAGCCGGAGGACATCGAGATCCACCAGCCATCGCTGGAAGACCTCTATCGCTATTACATGGAGCGCGCCGGTGACGTACGCGCCCAGGAGGGTCGCCCATGAACCAGGTCTGGAACATCGCCCGCAAGGAACTCAGCGACGGTCTGCGCAACCGCTGGCTGCTCGCCATCAGCCTGCTCTTCGCGGTGCTCGCGGTGGGTATCGCCTGGCTCGGTGCCGCGGCCTCCGGCCAGCTGGGCTTCACCTCGATCCCGGCGACCATCGCCAGCCTGGCCAGCCTGGCCACCTTTCTGATGCCGCTGATCGCGCTGCTGCTGGCCTATGACGCCATCGTCGGCGAGGACGAGGGCGGCACGCTGATGCTGCTGCTGACCTATCCGCTGGGCCGCGGACAGATCCTGCTGGGCAAGTTCGTCGGCCACGGGCTGATCCTGGCCCTGGCTGTGCTGATCGGCTTCGGCTGCGCAGCGCTGGCCATCGCCCTGCTGGTCGAGGGTGTCGAGCTGGGCCTGCTGCTCTGGGCCTTCGGCCGCTTCATGATTTCCTCGACGCTGCTTGGCTGGGTGTTTCTCGCCTTCGCCTACGTGCTCAGTGGCAAGGTCAACGAAAAATCAAGCGCCGCGGGCCTTGCGCTCGGGGTGTGGTTTCTCTTCGTACTGGTGTTCGACCTGGTGCTGCTGGCGTTGCTGGTGCTCAGCGAAGGCAAGTTCAATCCGGAGCTGCTGCCCTGGCTGCTGTTGCTCAACCCCACCGACATCTACCGGCTGATCAACCTGTCCGGCTTCGAGGGCAGCGGCAGCGCCATGGGCGTGCTGTCACTGGGTGCCGATCTGCCGGTGCCGGCTTCGGTGCTTTGGCTATGCCTGCTGGCCTGGATCGGGGCTTCGCTGCTGCTGGCCTACGGCATCTTCCGCCGTCGTCTGACCTGAATATCGAGATCCGAGGAAACGAACTATGAACGCACTGCATCGCATCGGCGCCGGAACGCTCTTCGCCCTGGCGCTGGCCTTTGCGCTGGCCGGCTGTGGGGAAAAGGAGGAGGTCCAGCAGTCGCTCGAGCCGGTGGCCTTCCATGACAGCGATGAATGCCACGTCTGCGGCATGATCATCACCGATTTCCCCGGCCCCAAGGGGCAAGCGGTGGAGAAGGGCGGGGTGAGGAAGTTTTGCTCGACGGCAGAAATGCTCGGCTGGTGGCTGCAGCCGGAGAACCGTCTGCTCAATGCCAAGCTGTACGTGCATGACATGGGACGCAGCGTCTGGGAGCACCCGGACGATGGTCATCTGATCGACGCAACCAGCGCCTACTATGTGGTCGGCACTTCGCTCAAGGGCGCCATGGGCGCCTCCCTGGCGACGTTTGCCGAGGAGCAGACGGCCCTGCGTCTGGCGCAAGAACACGGCGGTCGCGTGCTGCGCTTCGATCAGATCGATCAGGCGCTGCTGCAGGAAGCCGCGAGCATGCAGCACGGTGGCATGCACGGGCACATGCCCAGCGATTCACACAACGCACACAGCGGTCACTGAGCTCAGGGCTGCAATCGATTTTCGGCACATCCGAGGTAAGCACAATGATGGGTATCAGCGTCTGGCAACTTCTGATCATTCTCCTGATCGTGGTCATGCTGTTCGGCACCAAGCGCCTGCGAGGCCTGGGGTCCGACCTGGGCGGCGCGATCAGCGGGTTCCGCAAGTCAGTCAGTGACGGCGAAACCACGGCCCAGGCCGAGACGGTCAAGCAGGAATTGAAGTAACCCCGCCCCACCGAGGCCGCTCCGGCAGGCACCCGCCCAGCGTGTCGGCATCCGGCCGCAGGGCTTTGCCGCACCCTGCCGGTTGACGGATCGATCGCTGTAAACGCGTGGAAAAGTCGGTCGCGGCGCACTGCAATGGTGCGTCGGGGCGCGGCTCGCAGCTCCGGTCGTCACTTGTATTCCGCCTCGAAGAAAATCTGATCGCAATCAAGTCTGTCGAAGCCTTCTACCCTGTAGAAAGTAGTCCTGGCTCCCCGATATGGGAGCGTTCATCGATCCGGCGTGCAGGTTTTGTGTAGCCGCCGGATATGGCAAGTCTGGAGGTCCTTCCGTGCAAGTAATCGATCGGCGAAAAGCCCTGAGTATTCCGCCCATCTGGCGACTCGCATTTCGCCCGTTCTTTCTCGCCGGCGCGGTTTACGCGCTGTTGGCGATTCCGCTCTGGGTAGCGACCTGGACCGGTCACTGGCCGGGCTTTCAGCCCACGGGTGGCTGGTTGGCGTGGCATCGTCACGAGATGCTGTTCGGTTTCGCCATGGCCATCGTCGCCGGCTTTCTGCTCACCGCGGTACAGACCTGGACCGGCCAGACGGCGCCATCCGGCAAACGACTGATGGGCTTGGCGCTGGTCTGGCTGGCGGCGCGCCTGGGCTGGCTGTTCGGCCTGCCCGCCGAGTGGCTGGCGCCATTGGACCTGCTGTTTCTGCTGGCGCTGGCGTGGATGATGGCGCGGATGCTCTGGGCGGTGCGGCAGAAGCGTAACTACCCCATCGTGGTGGTGCTGTCGCTGATGTTCGGTGCCGATGTGCTGGTGCTGACCGGCTTGCTGCAAGGTAACGATGCGCTGCAGCGCCAGGGCGTACTGGCCGGCCTGTGGCTGGTCGCAGCGCTGATGGCCCTGATTGGCGGCCGGGTGATTCCATTCTTCACTCAGCGCGGGCTGGGCAAGGTCGAGGCGGTCAAGCCTTGGGTCTGGCTGGATATCGCCTTGTTGGTGGGCACTGGGGTGATCGCCTTGCTGCATGCCTTCGGGGTCGCCATGCGGCCACAGCCGCTGCTGGGCCTGCTGTTCGTTGCTATCGGCGTCGGCCACCTGCTGCGCCTGGCGCGCTGGTACGACAAGGGCATCTGGAAGGTCGGCCTGCTCTGGTCGCTGCATATGGCGATGCTCTGGCTGGTGGTCGCAGCGTTCGGCCTGGCGCTCTGGCATTTCGGTCTGCTGGCACAGTCCAGCCCATCCCTGCATGCGCTGAGCGTGGGCTCCATGAGCGGGCTGATCCTGGCGATGATTGCGCGGGTCACCCTGGGCCATACCGGTCGGCCACTGCAGCTGCCAGCGGGAATCGTCGGGGCGTTCGTTCTGTTCAATCTCGGTACGGCGGCGCGGGTTTTTCTCTCCGTCGCCTGGCCGGTTGGCGGGCTGTGGCTTGCAGCAACCTGCTGGGGCCTGGCCTTTGCACTCTATGTCTGGCGCTATGCGCCGATGCTGGTCGCCGCACGTGTAGACGGTCATCCGGGCTGAACCCGGAGCGTGAATCGGGCGGGTGCACGTCTGCACCTGTCCGCCAAATTACCTAGCCCAAAAAACGCTGCCTTGCGGGGTGGCCTGTGACTCGGCATGCGTCGAGCTCGGAGATGATGATGAAAAGCGAGTTTCAGGATCGTCTGGCTGTTGTCACCGGAGCCAGCTCCGGGATCGGTCTGGCATTGTGTTCGGCGCTGCTGCAGCGTGGCGCGCGGGTGCTGGCGATGTCGCGCACCATCGGCGGGCTCGAGCCGCTGCTGGAAACCCATGCCGAGCAGCTGCAGTGGCTGGGCGGCGACGTCACTTCGGCCGAAGACCTGGCCCAGCTGGCTCGGCGCGCCGCACAGCTGGGGCCGGTGCACTACCTGGTGCCCAATGCCGGCATCGCCGAACTGGCCGACGGGCTGGACATGGCGGCATTCGACCGGCAGTGGGCGGTCAATGGTGCGGGCGCGCTGAATACGTTCGCTGCGCTGCGCAACGAGCTGGCCAAGCCCGCCTCGGTGGTATTCGTTGGGACCTTTCTGATCCGCTCGAGCTTCCCCGGTCTGGCCGCCTATATCGCGAGCAAGGCCGCACTGGCGGCGCAGGCGCGCACGCTGGCGGTGGAGTTCGCACCGTTGGACGTGCGTATCAACATGGTATCGCCGGGACCTACCGCCACGGCCATCTGGGGCTCGCTGGGGCTGAGCGACGATCAGCTCGAGAACGTTGCCGAAGGCGTGACAAAACGCCTGTTGCCCGGACACTTTCTCGAGTCCGCGGCCGTGGCCAACGTCATCCTGTTCCAGCTTTCACAAGGTGCGCGCGGCGTGTTTGGCCAGGATTGGGTGGTGGACAACGGCTACACCATCAGCTGATCCAGGTGGCTTGCCATGGCGTCCCAGTGGCGCCGACCTCCCCGAGCAGTCAGGGCGCTCCAGGTCTGGCTGCTTCACCGGCTCTGCTTCCTTAGCGAAGCGCATGCACGGTTTTAGTGCATTTATATTGCACTATCTGCTCAAAAGTATTCGTTAGAGATTGGTCGATGCCCCGTCGACAATGCCGGCCGCATTCACGCGCTGTGGCATTGCGTCGCAGCGGCTGCGACCGGTTGCCGCTGTTCCGCACAGGCGGCAGTTGCAGCCTGCTGCCGGGGCGCTCAGTCGCAGCGCGTTGATGCGTGCCTTTCGCCGTATCGATCCAAGCAGGACACATGCACGACAACCTCATCGACTGGTTCCGCTCCTTCGTTCCCGCCCCGTTCAACGCCGCGCCGAAAGAATGGCTGCGTGCTGCCGGTGGTATTGCCATCGTCATGCTGCTCAGTGTGTTCAGCGGCTTCTTGCTGTTCGGCGTGCCCCTGACGCTGCAGCTGATCGCCCCGGCTGGAGCCTCGGCGGTCCTGCTTTTCGCCGCGTCATCCAGCCCGTTCGCCCAGCCCTGGTCGGTGCTCGGCGGCAATCTGCTGGCTACGGTGATCGGGGTCAGCCTCGGCCTGACCAGCCTGCCGTCGATGGCTGCTGCCGCACTGTGCGTGTGCCTGGTGCTGGTCGGTCTGTTCAGCCTGCGCTGCCTGCATCCGCCGGGGGCGGCGCTGGCCCTGGTTGCGGTGGTCGGCAGTCCCGAGATCCATCATCTGGGCTATGGGCTGCTCTATCCGGTGGCGTTCAATTCGCTGCTGCTGCTGGCTGTTGCGCTGCTCTACAACAACCTCACCCGGCACCCTTACCCGAAACCGCGGTTGCCGCGGGAGAACGTTCACCACACCCGAGATCCGCAGCCGAGCGAACGCATGAGCTTCAGCCATGACGACGTCGACCGTGCGTTGCGCGAGTTCGGCGAGTATGTCGACGTCACCCGTGACGACCTTGAGCGGTTGATCAAGCAGACCGAGAAGCACGCGCTGCGTCGCAGCATGGGCGAAGTCACCGCCGCGGACATCATGTCCCGGGATGTCTACTCGCATACGCCCGATACCTTCATCGAGCAGGCCTGGAACACACTGCAGCGCAATCGCCTGCGCTCGTTGCCGGTAGTGAGCGATGCCCGTGAGCTGGTCGGCATCGTCACCCTGGTCGACCTGCTCAAGCATTTTCACCCGCGCCCAGGCCGGCTGAACTTCGGTCAGCTCAAATTCCTGCGCGGCACCAAGCTGCGCGCCATCATGAGTTCGCCGGTGGTTTCGGTCACGCCCGATACGCACATGGTGGAGCTGGTCTATCTGCTTTCCGATCGCGGCCTGCACTGCCTGCCGGTAGTGGATGAAGAACGGCGACTGGTCGGCATGATCACCCAGACCGACCTGATCGCCGCGCTCTATCGCAACTGGCTCCGACACCTGCCGGATTGAGGCGTTGGCCTCAATGCGGGTAGTACCAGCGCGACCAGTCATACTCGTCTCGGGCCACATCGCGCAGAGCCTCCACGGCCCTGAGCAGCGCCGGTGATTCGCTGGCACGTGCGTGCACCAGATACACCGGATAGCTGAACTCCGGTGCGTGCGCGACCCGCTCGAGCAGGCCTTCATCGAGATAGCGCTGCACCACCCGGGTCCGAAAGTAGCCGCGCCCGCCGCATTGCAGCAGGTACTGCAGCGCCAGCGGTCCGAGGCTGAAGGTAAGCGCGGCACGGGTGTGTTCGGGCAGGGCCTGATCGTGCTGCTTGCGGAATGCCGGGCCCCAGTCGATGTACAGATAGGGAGCCGGCTGGTGTTTGTGCGCCACCAGGATCAGCTTTTCTTCCAGGAGCTGTTCCACCTGCAGACCCGGTCGGTACTCGGGCTGATGCACCAGTGCAGCATCCAGCGCGCCGAGCTCCAGCTTGTGCTGCAGTTCGGTATCGCTGGCCACTTCGCTGCGCAGGGCGTGGCTGGGCAGCGCCTGTCGCAGGCGCTGCATCCAGGCCAGCATCAGCGGATTGCACAGGCTCACCTCGGCGCCCAGCGTGAGCAGCTCGCCATAGCCGCGTGGCAACGGCAGATCCCGCCGCGCGGCTTCCCAGGTCTGCACCAGCTGCCGTGCGTACGAGGCGAAGCGCTCGCCATCGGCCGTCAGCCGAGCGCCGGCACGGTTGCGCACGAAGAGTTTGCAGCTCAGCTGGCTTTCCAGATTCTGAATGCGTGCCGTGACGGCGGTCTGGGTGATATGCAGTCGCTCTGCAGTGGCGATGAAGCTGCCGCTGCGGATGATCTCGAGAAAGGTGCGGGCGAGATCGATGTCCATGTGCGAGCCCTGAGCGAGTGGGGCGGACGATTGTAGCAACCGCAACGGTGCCGGGGGCGGGTAGTTACGCTCAGGAACAGCTGCCGGTATGGGTTCGAGTGATGGTGATGCGCCCGGTTACCGATAGCGTCAGCGAGCGCTCCTGATTACCGAGCGGCGTGGCGCGGCAAATCGTCAGTGTGGCCGGCGTCGAGCCAAAACCGCTTGGCAGAAAGGTCAGCTCACGCACCGAGGAGGACAGCAGATAGCCGGTCTTGGCCGCTGGGTAGTGCTTGACCAGCGTGCTGCCGGCTAGGATCACCCAGCCCTGCTCCCAGCCGGCAGAGCTGTCGCAACTAGCACCATCACTGGAGCTGCACAGGGTGATCGGCGCGTTGCGTTTCATTGCCTCGCTGCGGGCGAACTGGGCGCTGGCCGAGAAATCGGTGGTGTAGGTGCGCAGCCGACTGCTGAGCACGACGCTGTCGTAACCCGGCACGGCGATCGCTGCCAGTATCGCCAGGACGGCCAGCGCCACCATCAGTTCGATCAGGGTGAAAGCGCGCTGGCGAATGCCAGCGCTTACCTGAAGCCGGTTGCAATGCTGCATGCGTTTACCTACTGCTCAACGTTCCAGAACACCCGGGAGGTGGGCTGCATGACCGAGGCGGGGTTGATCGGCGGGCTGCCCTGCAGTGGCGAGGACGGATCGGCACCGATGACGAACGGCACGGTGGTCACACCATCGTCCAGCGTCACCATGCCAGCCACAGGTGAGGGCGGCAGACCATCGCCGACCACGTCGTGATAGACGCCCTGGCCGGTCAGGTAGTTGACGGTATAGACGCGTGTCTCACCGAGTCCGGAACACACCCCAGTGGTCGGTACGCGGGGCTGATGGGTGCTGAAGGTGACATCGCCGAACACCGTAATCGCCGAGGTCACCACCTGCTCGGTGGCGTCCAGTTGCAGATACCAGCCTTTTTTCTGTCCGAGGCTGGTGGTGGTCGGTGCGCTCTGGGTGGTCACACCCAGTAGCGAGTTCATGCAGAGTAGGTTCCCGCCGCAGTTGCTTGCCTCGCTGGTGAGCCAGGTCGAGTCACTCGGACGGTCGCGCAGCATGAAGAAGTAGTTGGTAGTGGCCGCCGCGTCGTCGTAGTCAAGCAGAGGCTTTTCCCGGTCGCCGGAACCGAGCATGAGCACGTAGTCCGCGCCATCGGCAACGATATCCGGCGCGAACATGAACTTGCGGTTTCGTGTGCAGGTGCCAGCGGTGTCGCAGCCCAATGCGGCGATGCGCGTCATGGTCCACTGTAGTGGGGCGGACGCGCCCATGGTGATGCGATAGACGTTACCGCCGAGGTCGGCGAGATAGCCGTAGAGGGCCTGGCCGGCACTATTGCGCACCAAGGTGACGTCTGAAACCACGCTGCGCTGGGTATCGAACGTTCTGAGCAATTCGCCGCTATCGGCATCGAGCACGTAGACCTTGTTGCCCTTGGTGGCGTCGGTGCAGGTGTGTGGGTCGCCATCCTCGCAGGTGTCGTAGCCGCCGCCCATGATCAGCATCGGCGCCGTGCCACTCCCGTATCCGCTGGCCTTGAGTAGTTTGGGCGGTGCCCAGGTCTGGCCGATGCCGCTAAATCCGTCGCTGCAACTGGTGTCGACGACCCCGCCGTTGGCGTCGAAGTTGTTCGGGCAGCCACGTTTCCACTTCAGGCTCGGCGATGCTGGTGTGTTGACATTGAACGCATACACAGCCCGACCGCCACGGCGCATGGTGGCGTAGATCCAGGCGGACGACTCGTCCTGGTAGGCCACTACCGGGCCGTCCATGCCGTAATCCTTGGGCTTGGGCGTCGAGGTTCCGCTATAGCCTGGGAAGCTGATCGGCACATTGTTGTCGTAGAGGCGCTTGATCTTGCCGTAGAACTCCGGCGGCATGAACGACCACAGCTCGCTGCCTGCGGCGTGGGTGCCGAGTGCGCTGGTGCGGTTGCCCACCACCGCGCGCAATGCACCATCGTTGCCGCCGTAGAACGCCACGACGTTCGGGTTCCCGGCCGTGCCGTAGTTGATTGCCACGGGGCGGGAATGCACTACGTCACCATGCACCGAGGGGCGCATTTCGCTGACGTTGCCATTGCCATTTTCGTCCTTGAGGTCGACACCGCGGGCCCAGTTGATCAGCGCAGTGCGCTCGGTTTCATTGGTGGCACCCAGGGCTGTTGCGCTTATGCCGTTGTTGGCGGTCGAGAAGCTGGTCAGCGATGTGCAGCCGCCCGCGGTACCACAGGTGAGCATGTTGCGAGTGCTGGAGGCTCGTAGCAGATAGCCCTGGCCGCCCTTTTCGACGATGTTGCCGTCCGGGCTGTTGGATCCGCTCGAATCCGCGCCCGTCAGGCAGTTGCCGCGGGCACTGAAGCTCCAGTAGCTGTCCGCTGCGGTCGGAGTCCAGAAGCTGCGCGCGCACTCGGTGATGAACCCGGTGTTGCTGTTGATCGCACTGACCCCATCGGCGTCCAGCAGGCGCAGATCAGAGCCGATGTAGCCAAGCTTGTACTGCTTGAGGTTGCCGTACCAGCGAGGAAAACCGTCCGCGTCGGGACGGAACATGCCGATAAACACCTGGTTCAGATAGGTGCCCTGGGCATTGACGCTGACCGGGAGGCTGACCGAGGCGAATACGCTGTTGGTCGCCTGGACCTCGGAGAAGATCGCGTTAAGCGCATCGACAATCTGGTTGCCGGTGCTGGTGACGTCGAAATACTTGCCGTCACTGGTACGGGCCATGCTCTGCAGTAACGCCGTCCAGCCGAGTCCTTGGCGGTTGGTGGTGCGGTTGATATCGATTGTGTAAGTGGTGATCTGCTCGCCGCTCTTCTTCATGAAGCGCGCCCACTCGTCGGCCACGTTGTCCTGCGAGTCGCTGGGCGTGATGGGAATGGTGGTGGTCGAGCCGCCGAGACCGGCAAGCGCCGTGGTGGCCTGGGTGATATCGGAGCTGTTGTCCTGCGCTGGGCCGTTACTGATGTAGATGATGTAGTTCTTGCCGCAACCGGAGACGATGGGGGAGCGATAGCTGGTGGCGTCCTTGCTGGCCAGGGCATTGTTCGGCAACGCATAGACGGCATCGGAGGCTGTGGATACGCCGCGGTTACCAGCGAAATCGGTCTTGGCCTTGTTGTTGCCAGCGTGCGGCGTAGCACCGGCGAAGTACAGGTACGCCTCCTGCATGGCCTTGCTGACCTTGCCACCGTTGGACTTGTCGCCGAGCTTGTCGAAGCTGGTCACCAGGTTTGCCATCGCGGTCTTGTTGGCAGCGTCCATCGGGCGGAGCGCCGCGCGCACGTAGGCACCGTCCGGCCCCGAATTGTTTCCTCCCGTCTCGGTAAACATCATGATGCCCAGACGGAATTTGTCTTCCGGTAGTGCGCTGACTACCGAACGCAACGCCGCCATCTCGTTGGAGAAGGCGTCGTTCCAGTTGGCCGTGTTGTCCAGAATGATCAGCACGTTGGGAGCGCCGGTCGAACTGCTCGGCACGCCAACGAACAGGTCGATGTCCTCGGCGCTGGCGGCCTGGGCCAGACTCGCGGCCAGCGCCAGCAGGAACCGGTTGAAATATGTTTTCATGCGCTTACCTCGTGAGGCCGACTTCAGGGGCACAGCTGGTTCTTGCGAGCATCGGAGAGCAGCAGGCGCACGCCGGAGCGCACCCTCACCGAGGCGCCGGTGCTGGGGTCCAGCACGCTGGCGACCAGCTCCCATTCGGTATTCCAGGTGGAGCTGGACATCCCTTCGAGGGTCAGGCTGCTGGGCGCGACCTGGGTGGCGACGCTGACGCGGATGCACTCGGGCTGGGCAACGGCGACCTCGTAGTCATCGATGTGGTCGCGATTGATATCGACGCCGATCGTCTGGGCGGCCGGAATGGAGCCGGTCAGGGACGGGATCACCTGCTCGATCGCATCATCGGCTGCTGCCAGTGCCTCGTTACGCCACTGCTGATTGCTCACCACGTCCAGGTTGACCTTGCTCAGGGTGAAAGACGACGTCACCAGCACTGTCAGAAGCAGCAGCATGATCAGCGCCGTGATGAGGGCGAAGCCCCGGTGCCGGGATGCATTCATGGGGTTTCCCTGCGAGCCGAAACGTTGGTCAGGCGCACGGTCGTGGAGTAGACGTGGCGCTGGAATGCATCCGTGAACGGCCCGAAGGTCTGGCCGCCCAGGTTGTAGGTCTTGCCGGACTGATAGCCGGGGGTCGGCTCGATGTTGCGTACCAGCAGATGAACTTGCACCACCACGGTGTTGGTCAGGTGCGCCAGCTCGCAGGGTGTCGCCGAGGTGCAGGTCGAGTCCGGAGCGCCATCACCACGGTTGGTCGGTGAGTTGCGATTGAGTTCGCTGGCCCATTGCACGGGTTGTCCATAGTCGACCGGCATCCCAGTGTCGCTCAGGTCGTCTACGCCAAAGACGAAACGCATCGCTTCGATACCTTCGACCATCGGGACCGCTGCCTGCTGGTCGAGCGCGCCGCTGTCCAGATCGAATGTGGATTGCATCAGCGTTGGAATGCCATCCCCGGCGGTCACTGCATAGTCGCGAATGTAGTAGGCGTTATTGAGGAAACGCCGCGTCTCCGCCTGCGTGGTGCAGTCGCGCTTGTGCAGCGTGAAACCGCTGCTGTCGAGCACGTAGCGAGGTTCGCTGTCGCAGTAGCCGGTTTGCCAATAGAGTTTGCCGCTGACGTTGGCTTCGCAGTTTGGCGAGCCGGTTACGCAGCTCGCCACCCGGCGTACCAGCAGCACGTCACTTCCGGCTAGCGCGGAGGGCATTGCTCCGCTGCAGCTGGCTGGTACGGCAGCGTAAAGCTGAACGGGTACTCCAATCAGGTTCGTCTTGTACGCGGCATTCCAGTCGGTATACGGCGCACAAGGGGTCGGTACCGCTACCGGATAGTCGCCGGGTACGGCCGCGTAGGTCAGGTCCTCGAACTGCGGCACGAAGCCGTTGAGGAACCCCGCATGCATCAAGTCGTCGCGCAGCAGGCGAATCGCCAGTCGCCCATGTTCCATCTGGCTGCTGGTCTTGGCCAGCTCGCTGTTGCTGCGACTCATGTTCAGGTAAAGGGTGAGCGTGGCTGCGCTGAGGATCAGCGCGATGGTCATTGCCACCATCAGCTCGATCAGGCCGAAACCTGCAATGGTTGTGCGATTGCGAATCGGCCCCGGTCGTCTCATAGCGGCGCCACCCGCACCAGGGTGGTTACCACACGGCGGCAGCGATCGTTGCTGCACTGGCTGCCGGCCGCGCCATCGAATGCATTTCTGCCGCAGGCAACATCGGACGGGGGCGCCGACAGCGGCAGCAAACCCTGCCAGGCCACCGTGAGCAGGTACTGATTGCTGCCCAGCGACTCGATACAGCCACGTCCGCCAATCAATGCACCAGCCAGGCCCGTGCTGGTGCTTTCGCTGGCGCCCTGCAGCGCCGCGCACCAGGCGGCGGCGTCGCGTTGTTGTGGCGTGGCGGTCGAGGTAGGGCAGGTCATGCCGGCGCCCAGAGGGTTCGCGCTACCGGTTACATAACTGCTAGCCGCAGTGCGATTGGCCGTCATGCGCGCAGCGATATCGTCGAGCAGCAGCAGTGCCTGGGAACGCTGGTAGGTTTCCATCTCCGATTGCTGCAGGCGTGTCTGCAGTGCCATCACTCCAAGCAGTCCAACGGCCAGGATCACCAGAGTGATCAACACTTCGATCAGACTGATTCCGGTTTGCCGACTGGTTGCCGAGCGCACGACACTCACCACTTGTCTGCAGGCGTTTTCACGCCTTCGTTGTTCAGGGTCAGGTCGCCGTCGCTGGCTTGGCTGCCAATGGCCGTGAAGGTGATCAGGTAGGACGGCACCGTACCGCTGCCGACGGTAACGTCGAAGCTGTAATGCGGGCTGACTTCACCCGAGAGGCTGAAACCGCTGGCGGTAAGTGCCGCGGCATCGGCATAGGCGCGGTTGGCGAGCAGAAAATGCTGCTGACGGTTGGCGATATCCAGCATCTGCGCCTGCGCCGCAGTGCGGTTACTGCGAATGACGTATTGGCGATAATTCGGCAGCGCAATGCTGGCAAGAATGCCGATGATGACCACGACGATCATCACTTCGATCAGGGTGAAACCACGCGCCTTATATCGAGCCACATCACTTCTCCAAGAGAGGCCGATCATGTCGGGAGCGCGAACTCCCGCCATCGCGACTTCGACAAGTGATGTCAGATCAGTGATGGCTTACAAATATTATTGTGACATCACGGTCAAAGATAGACTGATTGGTCACAAAGGCCGAATTTTTGTGTCGCAGTTCAAGGTTTTGCGGGAGGGGGGAGGCGCTGGCGCGGCAGCGCGAACACCAGTAGCACTGGCGTCCGCGTTGGGGGAGAGGGCAGTTTCTCTAGTGCGAAGTGCCCTCGGCGAACTCGATCTTGTTGCCGACATTGTACTTGCCGGAGGGCTTGTTCATCGGGATGCGTTTGACCTCCTCCAGCGTGTTGGCGTCGTAGACGATCAGTGCGCCGTCGGTGTCCCAGACGCTGAGCAGGGCGTAGCGGCCGTCGTTGGTGAATTCGACGTGGGCGGCGTTCTTGCCCGGCATCGGGCGCAGGGTGTGGGCGACTTCCAGGGTCTGCTTGTCGATCAGGTGCACGGCGTCGTTGTTCGGGCCGAAGAATACGTCGGTCCAGGCGTAGGGCGAGTTGGCCTGGCTGCGCATGAAGAAGCCCGGGCCTTCGGTGGGGATCTCCTTGATCAGCTTCCAGGTTTCCAGGTCCAGCACCGAGATCAGTCCCTTGCTGACGTTGGGGGTGGCGAACACCCACTTGCCGTCGCGCTTCCAGTAGATGCCCGAGCCCAGATGCGGCATGCCCGGCAGCGGGATGTCGGTGACCGCCTTGCCGCTATCCAGGTCGATGACCTGGCCGCCGTGTGCCTTGCGCGAGGTGGCCAGCAGGTAGCGGTAATCCGGAGTGAAGGAAAAGTCGTCGAGATAGTCGGCTGCCTTGATCCGTCGCGGTTCGAAGGTCGGCTCGCCGGCATAGGACAGCTCCCAGGCTTCCTGCACGTCTTTCAGGGCGACCACGAAGCTGTCGCGCGGCGGCGCGGTGTACACGGCGCTGACCCGTGACGGCGTGCCGTCCTGGCCGACGGCGGGGATGTGCTTGACCAGCGACAGGTCGCGGGCATCGAGCAGCACCAGGTTGCCCGGCAGGTAGTTGCCCACCAGCACCCAGCGGCCGTCGTTGCTGACCGCCAGGTTGCGGGTGTTCAGCCCGGCGCGGACCTCGGCGAGCATGGTCAGGTTGTGCAGATCGTAGACGCTGACCCAGCCGTCGCGGGAGGCGAAGTAGACGAAGCGGCCGTCCGGCGAGAACTTCGGCCCGCCGTGCAGGGCGAAGTGCGACTGGAAGTTGGCCAGTTCCTCGAAGCGATCGCCATCCAGCACCCGCACGTGATGATTGCCGGCTTCCACCACGACGAACAGATTGCGCGGGGCGGCACCATGTTGCGGTGTGTTCGGCAGGCTGGCGACGTCCTTGAGGATGCGGTGGCTGGCGCGGATATCGGCGTCGCTCCAGGTCGGCGGTACGGCCGAGGGCTGATACAGATAGTCGACCAGCGCGGTGATCTGCGCGTCGTTCAGCACGTGGGAATAGGCGGCCATCTGGCTCGCCGGGCGGCCGTCACGAATCACCGCGTGGGCTTCGGCCGGCTTGATGCGGCTGAGGCTTTCCGGCAACAGGGCCGGGCCGGCGCCGCCGAGGCGGTTGGTGCCGTGGCAGCTCTGGCAGTGCTGTTCGTAGAGGGCCTGGCTGTCTGCCGGCAGGCTGGCGGCAGTGGCCATGTCGAGGGCGACTAAGGTGGCTGCTGGCAATGCGGCGGCCAGCAGCAGGGCGGGCATCAGTTGCATAAGGCCTCCGTTTGCGGGGTGGGGTCACCGTGCAGGCGTGCCGGGTGCCGGACCTGGCGTTCTGCGAACAGACCGACCACCCGGCCGATGACGGTCAGGGTCGGTGGAGTGAGGTGCTGCTCGTCGGCCATGCTCGGCAGTTGCCGTAGCGTGCAGCGCACCACCTGCTGGTTCTCACGGGTGCCATTGCCGATCAGTGCGGCGGGTGTATCCACCGGCAGGCCGGCGGAGATGAGATTGCGCGAGATCTCGCCGAGGCTGGCCAGCCCCATGTAGAACACCAGCGTCTGCCCACCCTGGGCCAGGGCGTCCCAGGGCAAATGCAGTTCGCCGTTGGTCTGCAGGTGGCCGGTGATGAACTGGCAGGAATGCGCCAGGTCGCGATGGGTCAGCGGAATGCCGGCATAGGCGCTGCAGCCGGCCGCGGCGGTGATGCCGGGCACCACCTGGCAGTCGATGCCGCGTTGCAGGAGGAATTCCAGCTCTTCGGCGCCGCGGCCGAAGATGAACGGATCGCCCCCCTTGAGGCGCACCACGCGCTTGTTCTGCAGCGCCAGATCGGCCAGCAGCTGATTGATTTCCGGTTGCGGCAGGCTGTGGTAACCGCTGGTCTTGCCGACGTAGTGGCGGCTGCAGCTGGTCGGCAGCAGTTCCATCAGGCCCTCGCTGACCAGACGGTCGTAGACCACCGCATCGGCCTGTTGCAGCAGGCTCCAGGCGCGCAGGGTAAGCAGGCCCGGGTCGCCCGGACCGGCACCGACCAGGGCGACTTCGCCGGGGGCGAACGCGGCGCTCAGCGAAGCGGGAAGTGTGAATGGCTGGTCCATGCGGTGCTCCTGAATGCTCATCGGACTTTACGGAGTGCTTGCTGCGGCGCTTGCTGGCCGCTTCGATTGATCAGAGGGCGATGCTGGGAATGCGCTCGGCGGCTGGTCGACCAATTTCTTCGTCGGTCAGGTAGCAGCCCGGGTCTTCGGCCCAGAGATTGCCCTGCGCCCAGGCGCGGGTACGGGTGTTGCCGTTGCAGATCGCCAGCCAGCGGCAGTCGGCACAGCGACCGCCTACTGCCCGCGGATGCTGGCGCAGCTCCTGCAGCAGTGGGGCCGGCTCGTTCAGCCAGATGTCGCTGAAGCGCTGCCGGCGCACATTGCCGACGGTGTGCTGCCACCAGTAGGTGTCGGGATGCACGTCACCAATGTTGTCGATGTTGGCGATACCACTGCCCGAGGCATTACCGCCCCAGGCGCGCAGCATGCCTTCCAGTCGGTCGCGATGTTCCGGCAGGCGCTCTTCGGCCCACTGCAGCAGGAGAATCGCGTCGGCGTCATTGTTGCCGCTGACGAAGTCGGTCTCGCGGCCGTGCTGTACGTCATCCCAGGCCTGGTCGAACAGCTGGCGCATGGCGTCGCGAGTCATCTGATGATGGGCGTCGGCCTTGCTGCTGCGCTTGCCGCGGCCGCTGTAGTTGAGGTGCGAGAGGTAGAACTTCTGCACGTCGTGTTCGCGCATGAGCGCCAGCAGCGCCGGCAGTTGCGGGTAGTTGTTCTGGGTCAGGGTGGTGCGCAGGCCGACACGGATGTCACGCTGACGGCACAGGTCGATCGCATGCATGGAGGCAGCGAAGCTGCCTTTGAGCTGACGCCATTCATCGTGCACCGTTTCCAGTCCGTCGATGCTGATACCGACATAGTCGAACTGCGCTGCGGCGATACGACCGATGTTGTTCTCATCGATCAGCGTGCCATTGGTCGACAGGGCGACGAAGAAGCCCTTGTCGCGGGCGTAGTCGGCCAGCAGGAAGAGATCGGGCCGCAACAGCGGCTCACCGCCGGAAAGAATCAGCACCCGCACGCCGGCTTCATGAAGGTCATCGATGACCTTCAGCGCCTCATCGGTATCCAGCTCGTCGCGAAACTCGCTGTCGGCGGAGGTGGCATAGCAGTGCTTGCAGGTCAGGTTGCAGCGCCTGAGCAGGTTCCAGATCACCACGGGCGGGCGCTTGCCGCTGGTGCTGCGGGCACCCAGCACCTGTGTGGCCGGTTGGGCCAGGGCGCGCAGGTAATGACTGATTCTCAACATGGGGCGGCTCCGCTTCGGCAGCGTGTTTCGCAGGGCGCGCCGTGGTGGCCGCCTGCTCCTTGGGCAGCAGGATCACCGAGCGGGTTAGGGCTGGCCTTGATCGTAAACAATAAAAGACGCGGGGGGCGGGCTGACCGCTTTGTCAGCTTCTTGCGGAGGCAGACCGTTGGTCAGAGCAGCGTCAGCAGGACGCCAAGCACCAGTACCAGCGGCCAGGCGAGCAGCAGCAGACGCCATGCCCGCGGGGCATGACGCAGCTCCATGAACCCGTCGGTGATCAGCCAGGCCTTGCCGAAAGCGGTGAGCAGGACAGCAGCGGTCAAGGCCAGCGTGGCGCCGGCGTTGCCCAGCAGGACGGTGGATACCGACAGCACGGCCAGGCCGAGCCAGCAGGCCACCAGAACCTTCGAAGCGGACATGACTTACCTCAACACGTAAACCAGCGGGAACAGCAGCACCCAGACCATATCCACCATGTGCCAGTAGAGCACTCCTGACTCCAGCCCGCTGTGGTTGTCGGGGCCGTACGCGCCCCGGCGACAGCGCGCGGCCAGCCAGCCGAGAATCACCATGCCCAGCAGCACATGGAGGAAATGAAAGCCGGTCAGGATCCAGTACAGGGTGAAGAAGGTGTTGTGCTCCATGCCCAGCCCAAGCCCGGCGAGATGGCTGTACTCGTTGAGCTTGAGCACCACGTAGACGCAGGAAGACCCCAGCGCGGCAAGCAGCAACAGCGTCGCGCGTGCGGAGCGGGCCTGGCGTACCTGCTCCACCGCCAGCGCGGCGAACAGACCCGAGGTCAGCAGACTCAGGGTCAGCGCCAGGCCGATGGAGCTGTCCAGCGCCGCGCGGCTTTCATCGAACTGCTCGGCATAGACCATCTGCGCGACCGCGAACGCCAGGATCAGGATGGCGAAGACGGTCAGCTCGGCGAGGATGAAGAACCACATCGCCAGATCACCCGGCAGGCGCCGGGCCGGGCTGGAGAAGGGGTCAGCCGAAGTGGACATCGACCACATCCATCAACGCGGCGACCGTCTGCGGGTCATCCGACAGCGGTTCGGCCAGGCAGGCCAGGCAGGCCTGACGCGGCGTCATGCCAGAGCGGATCATGCGCGCGGTGAAGATCAGCAGGCGGGTCGAGGCAACCTCTTCCAGGTCGTGCTGCTCCAGTCGGCGCAGTGCCTGACCAAGCTTGACTACCTGGGCGGCGAGTTCGCCATCCACCTGCGCCTCGTTGGCGACGATGCGTTCTTCCTCGGTGGCCGGCGGGTAGTCGAAGCGCATCGCCACGAAGCGCTGGCGGGTGCTCGGCTTCATGCCCTTGAGCAGGTTCTGGTAGCCGGGGTTGTAGGACACCACCAGCATGAAGCCCGGCGGCGCCTTGAGCGCCTCGCCGGTGCGCTCGATGAACAGTTCGCGACGATCGTCGGCCAGCGGGTGCAGTACCACGGCGGTGTCCTGCCGCGCTTCCACCACTTCGTCCAGATAGCAGATGCCGCCTTCGCGCACCGCGCGGGTCAGCGGGCCGTCCTGCCACCAGGTGCCCTGGGCACCGATCAGGTGGCGACCGACCAGGTCGGCGGCGGACAGATCATCGTGGCAGGCCACGGTATACAGCGGCAGGTTCAGGCGATGCGCCATGTGCTGCACGAAGCGGGTCTTGCCGCAGCCGGTCGGGCCCTTGATCAGCACCGGCATGCCGTGTTGCCAGGCCTGCTGGAACAGCTGTTCTTCGTTGCCCAGCGGTTGATAGAAGGGCGCGTCAGGCGTGCCGGCAGCAGTCGGGATTTCAAACGCATTCACAGGCAAGTACCTCACGGCAACAGTTGGTTATTTCGATTGCCACGCTACCGATCCCTCCTGGGCGTCTCAAGCCGCTCGCCGGCGAAGCTTGATTGTGATCAAGAGTTGGATGAGATACGGCGCGTATCAGTGGCGAAAAGGTGGCGTTCGTCCGCCGCCGGGCAGTGCTCTCCGCGACAAGGCGTCACGCCATGGGGGTGCTGGGGGCTCTCTTGATTGCCGTCAAGCGCTTTCGGATTGCCGCTCTCATAGCATCCAAATCGCAAAAAGAAGAAGTCCCCGGGAACTGCCACACCGCCGTAACTAGCAGGAGTCGCCAGAAGCGCTCCCATAGGAGAGAAGGATGAGCAATGTTGGTAAACCTATCCTGGCTGGCCTGATCGCCGGCCTATCGTTGCTTGGTCTGGCAGTCGCCCAGGCTGCTGCCCCAGAGATGACCGCCGAAGAGAAAGAAGCGGCCAAGCAGATCTATTTCGAACGCTGTGCCGGTTGCCACGGCGTTCTGCGTAAAGGAGCCACGGGCAAGAATCTCGAACCGCACTGGAGCAAGACCGATGCGGATGGCAAGAAGACCGAGGGCGGCACCCTCAATCTGGGCACCAAGCGCCTGGAGAACATCATCGCCTATGGCACCGAGGGCGGGATGGTCAACTATGACGACATCCTGACCAAGGAAGAAATCAACATGATGGCGCGCTACATCCAGAACACACCGGATGTGCCGCCAGAGTTCTCCCTGCAGGACATGAAGGACAGCTGGAAACTCATCGTTCCGGTTGATCAGCGTCCGAAGAAGCAGATGAACAAGATCAACCTGAAGAACGTCTTCGCCATCACCCTGCGCGATGCCGGCAAGCTGGCGCTGGTGGACGGCGACACCCATACCATCTGGAAGGTGCTGGACACCGGCTACGCGGTGCACATCTCGCGTCTCTCGGCTTCCGGGCGTTATGTCTACACGGTGGGCCGAGATGGTCTGACCACCATCATCGACATGTGGTACGAGGAGCCGACCACCGTCGCCACCGTGCGCCTGGGTTCCGATGCCCGTTCCGTGGACACCTCCAAGTTCAAGGGCTACGAGGACAAGTACCTGATCGGTGGCACCTACTGGCCGCCGCAGTACTCGATCATGGATGGCGAGACCCTGGAGCCGATCAAGGTCGTTTCTACCCGCGGTCAGACCGTCGACGGCGAATACCATCCCGAGCCGCGCGTGGCGTCCATCGTCGCCTCGCACATCAAGCCGGAGTGGGTGGTCAACGTGAAGGAAACCGGGCAGATCATCCTGGTTGACTACACCGACCTGAAGAACCTCAAGACCACCACCATCGAGTCGGCCAAGTTCCTTCACGACGGCGGCTGGGACTACTCCAAGCGCTACTTCATGGTTGCTGCCAACGCCTCCAACAAGGTTGCTGCGGTCGATACCAAGACCGGCAAGCTGGCCGCACTGGTCGACACCGCGAAGATCCCGCACCCGGGTCGCGGCGCCAACTTCATCCACCCGCAGTTCGGTCCGGTCTGGACTACCGGTCACTTGGGTGATGACGTGGTCTCGCTGATCTCCACCGCATCCGATGATCCGAAGTACGCCAAGTACAAGGAGCACAACTGGAAGGTGGTGCAGGAACTGAAGATGCCGGGTGCCGGCAACCTGTTCGTCAAGACCCATCCGAAGTCGAAGAACCTCTGGGCCGATGCGCCGATGAACCCCGAGCGGGAAGTCGCCGAGTCCGTCTACGTCTACGACCTGGCCGATTTGAGCAAGGAGCCCAAGCGTCTCGACGTCGCCAAGGACTCCGGTCTGCCGGAAAGCAAGGCGATCCGTCGCGCGACCCACCCCGAGTACAACGAGGCGGGTAACGAGGTGTGGATCTCCCTGTGGGGTGGCAAGACCGACCAGTCCGCGATCGTGATCTACGACGACAAGACCCTGAAGCTGAAGAAGGTGATCACCGACCCGGCAATCGTCACGCCGACCGGCAAGTTCAACGTCTTCAACACCATGTACGACGTGTACTAATCCGCCCGAGGATTGCCTGTTAACACCCACCGCGCCTGGCGCGGTGGGCCTGGCAAGGGAACAGATTCCATGACAGATCAAGACGGCAACAAGCAAAAGAAGGGCGGCATCCTTGCGCTACTGCGGCGGCCGAGCACGCGCTATTCGCTCGGCGGCATTCTGGTGGTGGGCATTGTTACCGGGATCATCTTCTGGGGCGGCTTCAATACCGCGCTGGAGGCCACCAACACCGAGACATTCTGCATTTCCTGTCATGAGATGGGCGATAACGTCTACCCCGAGTACAAGGAAACCATTCACTACGCCAACCGCACCGGCGTGCGCGCCACCTGCCCGGACTGCCATGTGCCGCGCGACTGGACGCACAAGATGGTGCGCAAGGTCGAGGCCTCCAAGGAGCTGTGGGGCAAGATCGTCGGCACCATCGACACGGCCGAGAAATTCGAAGCCAAGCGCCTGACCCTGGCGCGTCGCGAATGGTCGCGGATGAGGGCATCCGACTCACGCGAATGCCGTAACTGCCACAGCCTGGAAAGCATGAGCTCCGATATGCAAAAGCAGCGTGCCCGCAAGCAACACGAGATGGCGCGCGAAGACAACCTGACCTGCATCGCTTGCCACAAGGGCATCGCACACCATCTGCCCGAAGGTATGACCGAAGAAGACGAAGACTGACCTACGGTCCTGGCGGGCCAGCCACACCATCGATGATGAGGAACCGATTATGAAAAAGACTCTGATCGCCAGTGCAGTGGGGGCGGTAATCGCCTTCGGTGCACAGAGTGCTATGGCCGCCGCGCCTGCCGACTGGAATTCGGTGGCTGCGACCGATGTCACCCTGTTCTACCCGGGCGTATCGCCGGTGGAATGGATCACCAAGGGTACCGAGCACGGCGGTGCGCGCGCCCTGAAGAAAGGCGAGACCTGTGCGGGCTGCCACTCCGAGGAAGCCGGTGACATGGGTGCCAAGATGGCCAGCGGCAAGAAGCTCGAGCCCAGCCCGATCGCCGGCAAGGCGCCGTTCATCAATGCCAAGGTCCAGGCCGCCAATGACGGCGAGAACCTCTACCTGCGCTTCACCTGGAAGCAGCCGGCTGCCTCCGGCGCAGCGCCGATGGACGCCGATAACCCGGTGAAGATCGCCTACATGCTCGAAGGCGGCTCCAAGGTCGAGCTGGCCGAGGCGGGCGGCTGCTGGGGGAGCTGCCATGGCGATGCGCGCACCATGCCCGGTGCCGCGGACACCAAGACCAAGTACGTCAAGGACGGTTCGCTGGCCAACGGCGTGTACTACGACCTGAACCAGTGGCGCAGCGGCGAGAACAAGGCCTTCGATGGCTACGTCGCTACCGAGCGGGTGATGGAAGGTGGTCAGGCGCTGGTCGATGCCCAGGGGCAGCTCGACGGGGATACCTGGTCCGTGGTGTTCACCCGCAAGTTCGCCGGCGGCGAAGGCGACGTGACGCTGGCTCCGGGCAACCTCTACAACTTCGGCTTTGCCATCCACGATGACAGTGCCACTGGTCGCTACCACCACGTGTCGCTCGGCTACACGCTGGGTATCGACGCCCAGGGCGACATCACTGCCGCCAAGCAGTAACCAGGCGAGAGGCAACGGGCCGGCATGATGCCGGCCCTGTGCGTTCCGGCCGCCGACCAACGGCAGGCAGCGGCAGCGCGCCGGAGGAACGATTTGATTGCAGTCAAGGAAGCGCTGCAGCGGCTCATTCATCCTGAGCTTGCCCGCACCGGTTGCGACGCAGCCGTTTGAGGTCCGGAACCCACAAACAATGACCAAGGACAAAAGGTTGCCTAGCACAAGCGGTAAATTTACCGTGCACTTGCTCAGTGCGTTTTTGCTGAGCACCCTTTGGGTGGGCGGTAACGTTCACCCCTTTAGCCTTGAGGAATAGTTCTAATGAAGAAAATCCTTATCCCGATGCTCGCCCTTGGTGGCGCGCTGACCCTGCAGCCGGCCCTGGCTCAGGACGGTGAAGCGCTGTTCAAGAGCAAGCCCTGCGCGGCCTGCCACAGCGTCGACACCAAGATGGTTGGCCCGGCTCTGAAAGAAGTCGCAGCCAAGAACGCGGGCGTCGAAGGCGCCGCCGACACCCTGGCCCAGCACATCAAGAATGGCAGCCAAGGCGTTTGGGGTCCGATCCCGATGCCGCCAAACCCAGTTACCGAAGAGGAAGCCAAGACCCTCGCCGAGTGGGTTCTTAGCCTCAAGTAAGTCGCCCCGGAGGACGCCATGACAGTTGCCCGACACGCCGTTTCACGTCTGGGGCTGGCCCTGGCGTCCTTTCTCCTGATTCCTCTTTCCCTGGCCGCAGCGCCCGCTGCCGAGCGCCAGGCGAAGCTCGACCATCTGTTACTTCAGGACTGTGGCTCCTGCCATGGCCTGCGCATGACTGGCGGCCTCGGCCCCGCGCTGACCCGCGAGGCGCTCGCCGGCAAACCCCGTGACAGCCTGATCGCTACCGTTACCCACGGCCGCCCCGGCACCGCCATGCCTGGCTGGAATGCGCTGCTCGACGAGCAGGACATCGCCTGGCTGGTCGACCGCCTTCTCGAAGGATATCCCAAACCATGATTCGTCCTTTCCTGCTGCTGGCTGCGGCCGGCCTGCTTGCGGCCTGCGCACAGCAACCGCTGCGCGGTACCGGTGACCTGGGCGTGGTGGTGGAACGCGCCACCGGCAGCCTGCAGATCATCGAGAGCACCAACCAGAGCCAGCTGGCCCGTGTCGACGGACTGGGCGATCTGTCCCACGCCTCGGTGGTGTTCTCCCGTGATCAGCGTTACGCCTACGTGTTCGGCCGCGATGGCGGGCTGACCAAGGTCGACCTGCTGCGCCAGCGCATCGATCGCCGGGTGATCCAGGGTGGCAACAGCATCGGCGGCGCAATCAGTCAGGACGGCACGCTGATCGCGGTCGGCAACTACGAGCCGGGCGGGGTCAAGGTGTTCGACGCCAATACCCTGGAGCTGGTGGCCGACATTCCCGCCACGCCGCTGGCCGATGGCAGCCGCAATGCCCGCGTCGTCGGCGTGATCGACGTACCCGGTCGGCGCTTCATCTACAGCCTGTTCGACACCGACGAAACCTGGCTGCTGGATTTCAGCCAGGGCAACGAGCCGCAGATCACCCGTTTCGAGGGTATCGGCCGCCAGCCCTACGATGCCCTGCTGACGCCGGAGGGCCGCTACTACATCGCCGGCCTGTTCGGCGAGGATGGCATGGCCAAGATCGACCTCTGGCATCCCGAGCGGGGCGTCGAGCGCATTCTCGATGGCTACGGTCGCGGCCAGCAGAAACTGCCGGTGTACAAGATGCCGCATCTGGAAGGCTGGACCGTGGCCGGCAACCAGACCTTCGTGCCCGCGGTCGGCCAGCACCGGGTGCTGGTGATGGACTCGCAGAATTGGCAGCAGACCGCGGCCATCGATGTTGCCGGTCAGCCGATCTTCGTCATGGCGCGACCGGACGCGCGGCAGATCTGGGTCAACTTCGCCCATCCCGACAACGGCAAGGTGCAGGTCATCGACAGCGAGACCCACGAGATCATCGCCGATCTGGAACCGGGCCCGGCCGTGCTGCACATGGAGTTCACCGCCCGCGGCGACCAGCTCTGGCTGTCGGTGCGCGATGGCGAGGAAATCCAGGTCTGGGATCCCTATACCCTGAAGCTGCTCAAGCGACTGCCGGCGCACAGTCCGAGCGGCATCTTCTTCAGCAGCCGCGCCCACGAGACGGGGTTGTGACATGCATATCGACGCACTCAGCCGCCGCCTGATCGACCGCTACCAGCATGGCATGCCGCTGTGTGCCGAACCCTACCGCGCTATGGCCGAAGAGCTTGGCTGTAGCGAGGACGAGGTGCTCGCCTGTCTTGGACAGCTGCAGGAGGGCGGTGGCCTGTCGCGCATCGGCCCGGTGTTCGAACACAGCCGTGCCGGCGCCAGCACCCTGGTCGCGCTGGCCGTGCCCGAGGCGCGCCTGGAGCAGGTTGCAGCGCGCATCAACGGCTTTCCCGAGGTCAATCACAACTACCTGCGCGAGCATCGCTACAACCTCTGGTTCGTGCTGACCGGGCCGGATCGCCCGCACATCGACCGGCTGCTGGCCGAGATCGAAGCCGACACCGGGCTCACCCCGCTCGACCTGCCGATGCTGCACGCCTTTCGTATCGACCTTGGCTTTCCGCTGGGAGACCCGTCATGACCGGTTGCCTCAACGACCTGCAGGCGCTACAGCTGCGTCGGCTGCTCGAGGGCGGCCTGCCGCTGGCTGCACGCCCGTATCAGCGACTCGCCGAGCAGATCGGCAGCGTCGAGGAGCGCGTGCTGGAGCAGATCCAGCGCTGGCAGGAGGAAGGACTGTTCCGTCGCGTCGGCCTGGTACTCAAGCATCGCGCGCTGGGTTTTCGCGCCAACGCCATGCTGGTGATGGATATCCCGGATGCGCAGGTCGAGGAGGTCGGGCGGCGCCTTGGCCAGGCGGCCGGGGTCAATCTCTGTTATCAGCGCCCGCGGCGTTTGCCGCATTGGCCCTACAACCTGTTCTGCATGGTGCATGGGCGCGAGCGCGAGCAGGTCTGCCAGCTGATCGGGCGCCTGCTGGCCGACAACGGCCTGAGCAATGTGCCGCACCAGCTGCTGTTCAGCACGCGGGCGTTCAAGCAGTGCGGCGGTCGCTTTGCACCACCGTTGGTGGAGACCGCCAATGGATGAGCTCGACCGCCAATTGATCAATCGCCTGCAACACGGCCTGCCGCTGGTGCGTCATCCCTGGGAAGCCCTTGCCGAGGAGCTTGGCAGCACGTCCGAGGCCCTGCGCGAGCGGGTTCAGGCCTTGCTCGAGGATGGCACGCTGACCCGCTTCGGACCGATGTTCGATATCGACCGTCTCGGCGGTGCCTTTACCCTGGCTGCGTTATCCGTACCCGAGGAGCGCTTCGACGAGGTCGCCGCGCAACTCACGGCGATGCCAGAGGTTGCGCACAACTATCGCCGTGAGCACTGCTGGAACATGTGGTTCGTGCTCGGCTGCGAAACCCCGCAGGGCATTGCCGAGAGCATTGCGCGCATCGAGGCCGAAACCGGCCTGGCGGTGCTGAATCTGCCGAAAGAGGAAACCTTCCATGTCGGTTTGCACTTCCCCGTCTGATGAAGGCCTGACCCGCCGCCTGATCGAGCTGACCGAGGCCGGATTGCCGCTGGTGGCCGATCCGTGGGCCTGGCTTGCCGAGGAGCTGGGGATCGATGTCGACGAGACGCTGGCGCTGCTGCAGCGCCTGCAGGCCGCTGGCGCGATCCGGCGGATTGCAGCGATACCCAACCACTACCGCCTCGGCTATCGGCACAACGGCATGACCGTGTGGGACGTCGATGATGGCGAAATCGCGCGCCTGGGGGCGCTGATCGGTGCGCAGCCCTTCGTCAGCCATTGCTATCGCCGCCCGCGCCAGGAAGGCTGGCCGTACAACCTGTTCGCCATGGTGCACGGGCGCGACGCCAGTGATATCGAGGCCTACCGCAACCAGATCCGCGCGTTGCTGGGCAGTGCCTGCCGGGCGAACGAGATGCTGGTATCCAGCCGCATCCTGAAGAAGACCGGCCTGCGCCTGGCGGGCCAGCGCCGGGCCTGATTGCCGTCAGCCGCCCGGCTGCACTTGCGCGCCCTGGTGTGGGTGCCGATAAAACCCATCGCAGCAGCGGAAAAGGGGCCGGTGCAAACCGCCCGGAACGCTGCAGCCCTTGCCCTGCAAGGCTTTGCGCCCTCCCTTCCATCCCCTCATAAAGCCCTACTGCCACGTTCGGGTTTTTCTTGATTGCCATCAAGCAGGTTTCGATAGGCGCCTTCTTAAACTGGCCACGCCAAGCCATGAGGAGGCGACCATGTCCGAGACCTTCACCAAGGGTATGGCCAGGAATATCTACTTCGGAGGAAGCGTCTTCTTCTTCCTGGTATTCCTCGGTCTTACTTACCACACAGAGCAGACTTTCCCCGAGCGAACCAATGCGTCAGAGATGACCGAAGCGGTCGTGCGCGGTAAGGCAGTCTGGGAAAACAACAACTGCGTTGGCTGCCACAGCCTGCTCGGTGAAGGCGCCTACTTCGCGCCGGAGCTGGGTAACGTATACGTCCGTCGCGGCGGAGAGGAGACCTTCAAGCCCTTCCTGCATGCCTGGATGAAGGCCCAGCCACTCGGCGCCCCCGGCCGCCGTGCAATGCCGCAGTTCAATCTGACCGAGCAGCAAGTTGACGATATGGCGGAGTTCCTCAAGTGGACTTCGAAGATCGATACCAACAACTGGCCGCCAAACAAGGAGGGTTGAGTGATGGACGTCTTTGTTTCCGAATCCACTGGAGGGGCCACGAGATGAGCAGTATCAATCCGCATCTCAAATTCCAATCGCAGGCCGTTGCCAAACCCTACTTCGTGTTTGCGCTGATCCTGTTCGTCGGTCAGATCCTCTTCGGTCTGATCATGGGGCTGCAGTATGTCGTCGGTGACTTCCTGTTCCCCCTCATCCCGTTCAACGTGGCGCGGATGGTTCACACCAACCTGCTGATCGTCTGGTTGCTGTTCGGCTTCATGGGCGCGGCCTACTACCTCATCCCCGAGGAGTCGGACCGCGAACTGCACAGCCCGAAACTGGCGATAATCCTGTTCTGGGTGTTTGCCGTTGCCGGCGTGCTGACCATTCTCGGTTACCTGTTCGTGCCTTATGCGGCACTGGCAGAGCTGACCAAGAACGAGCTGCTGCCAACGATGGGGCGTGAGTTCCTCGAGCAGCCGACGATCACCAAGATCGGTATCGTGGTGGTTGCCCTGGGCTTCCTCTACAACATCGGCATGACCATGCTCAAGGGTCGCAAGACCGTGGTCAGCACGGTGATGATGACCGGTCTGATCGGCCTCGCGGTGTTCTTCCTGTTCTCCTTCTACAACCCCGAGAACCTGGCGCGCGACAAGTACTACTGGTGGTTCGTCGTGCACCTGTGGGTGGAAGGCGTGTGGGAACTGATCATGGGTGCGATGCTGGCCTTCGTCCTGATCAAGATCACCGGCGTGGACCGCGAAGTGGTCGAGAAGTGGCTCTACGTCATCATCGCCATGGCGCTGATCACCGGCATCATCGGTACGGGTCACCACTTCTTCTGGATCGGTGCGCCGACCGTATGGCTGTGGCTGGGCTCGATCTTCTCCGCCCTGGAACCGCTGCCGTTCTTCGCCATGGTGCTGTTCGCCCTGAACATGGTTAACCGTCGTCGCCGCGAGCATCCGAACAAGGCCGCTTCGCTGTGGGCCATCGGTACCACCGTGACGGCCTTCCTCGGTGCTGGCGTGTGGGGCTTCCTGCACACCCTGGCTCCGGTGAACTACTACACCCACGGCTCGCAGATCACTGCTGCCCACGGTCACCTGGCCTTCTACGGCGCCTACGCCATGATCGTGATGACCATGATCAGCTACGCCATGCCGCGTCTGCGTGGTCTGGGTGAAGCGCCGGATGCACGTGCTCAGCGCGTCGAAGTGTGGGGCTTCTGGCTGATGACCCTGTCCATGGTTGCCATCACCCTGTTCCTCACCGCTGCTGGCGTGGTTCAGGTCTGGCTGCAGCGCATCCCTGCCGACGGGGCCGCCATGTCCTTCATGGCGACTTCGGATCAGCTGGCCATCTTCTTCTGGCTGCGTCTGGTCGCTGGGGTGTTCTTCCTGATCGGTCTGATCTGCTACCTGTACAGCTTCCGCCAGCGCGGTCGCGTACCGGTTGCCGCAGCTGTCGCCGCGGCCTGAGACGAGTTGCAATGAGTATCGACGGCCCGGCTGGTAACAGCGGGCCGTTTTGCTTTTTCAGTGCCAGTACGGAGTAACCGCCATGGCCTTTACCATCGAAGTGGAAGAGTGGGTCGGTAGTGTCTGGCACCGCTTCATCACCCGTCGCGCCAGCCCGGACTTTCCGGAGGCGCGGGTCGATCTGGAAAGCATGCAGCGGCCGCTGTCGCTGCTGTTTCGCGCCATGGGTGGCGCCAGCGGGGTCGGCGTTGAAGCCGCCAGCGCGCGCGATCTGCTGCTCAGGCGCAACCTGCTGCAACAGGTCGCCGGCACCTGCAAGCAATTGCCGGTAGCCTGGTGCGACAGCAGCAATCTGCGGCTGCCGCAGAGCCTCGCGGTCTACCCGGAAGCATCGCTGAATCAGGATCTCTATCGCTGGCTGGCGCTGCTTGCCGCGCAGGCTGGCCCGATGCGCCACTGGGCGCGGGACAACCAGCGCTGGACCCAGGCGATCCTCGAGCAGTTCCCGGCCATGCGTGCGCGTTACCGGCGCCTGGTCGAAGCCCATCTGCAGTTGCGCCCGGACCAAAGCCAGCTGCCCAAGGCCGAGGCCGCGCTGGAAACGGCGCTGTGCCAGGCCCTGCGCGAGCCGGGTAGCGTCAGCCAGTTCCCGCGCAGCGAGCGCGCGCCCTGGCCGTTGCCGCTGTGGCTCTATCCGGCAGACAACCTTGGCGAGCCTCAGGCAGCCCAGCGCGCCGAGGAAGGCGAGGGCAATCTGGAAACCCCACCCGGCGGCGAATCCCGCCAGCGCAAGCGCGCCCGGCGGGTCGATGAAAGCTCGAGCAAGGGCGGCCTGCTGCTGTTCCGTCTGGAAAACCTGTTCAGCTGGTCCGAGCACATCGAGCTGGATCGCTGCGGCGACGACACCGAGGATCTGGACGCGGCTCGCGTCGCCGAGGATCTCGACGAGCTGGCCCTGTCGCGTCAGCGCATGCGTCAGGGCGGCGGTCTGAAGCTCGATCTGGACCTGCCGGCCGCGGACTTCGACGATGTGCCGCTGGGTGAGGGCATCAAGCTGCCCGAGTGGGACTATCGCAAGCAGTGCCTGCAGAAGGATTTCGTCAACCTGCAGCTGATGCTGCCGTGCGGCTCCGAACCCAAGCCACTGCCGCTGCATCTGTCGCCGTTGGCGCGGCGCCTGCGCCGGCAGTTCGAGCACCTGCGCAACGACCGCCAGTGGCTGCGTCAGCAACCGCAGGGTTCGGAGCTGGACATGCAGGCCTGGCTCGATTTTCACGTCGAGCGGCAGAACGGCCAGTGCGCCGAGCGCGGCCTGTTCATGGAGCAGCGGCAGAATCGCCGTGACCTGGCCTGCCTGCTGCTGGCCGATCTGTCGATGTCCACCGACGCGCACCTGGACAACGAGCACCGGGTGATCGACGTGGTGATGGACAGCCTGTTGCTGTTCGGCGAGGCGCTGTCGGCGGTAGGCGATCCGTTCGCCCTGTACGGTTTCTCGTCGCTGCGTCGTCAGCAGGTGCGCATGCAGGAGCTGAAGAGCTTCCGCCAGCCCTACGGCGACGAAACCCGTGGCCGCATCCAGGCGCTCAAGCCCGGCTACTACACGCGCATGGGCGCCGCCATCCGCCACGCCACCGAGCTGCTGGGCAACTGCAAGCAGCGGCGCAAGCTGTTGCTGCTGGTGACCGACGGCAAGCCGAATGACCTGGATCTCTACGAAGGCCGCTACGGTGTCGAGGACACCCGCCAGGCAGTGATGGAAGCACGCAAGCAGGGCCTGCTGCCGTTCTGCATCACCATCGACCGTGAGGCGGGCGACTACCTGCCGTACATGTTCGGCGCCAATGGCTACACCCTGATCAAGGAACCGCAGCAACTGCCGTTCCGTCTGCCTCAGCTGTACAAGCAGCTGACCCAGTCGTAAGCGCTGTGCCACGGACACGCGACGGTGCACGTAGGGTGGATGTCGCTTTCAGCATCCACCGTGCATACCGCTCGGTGGATGGCCACTCCGTGGATCGGTGAAGCGTGATCCACCCTACGACCCGACGGGAGTCGGGGAGGGGCAGTAGGCGGGTGGGGTGGCGTGTAGGGTGGATGCCGCTTTTCACCGTGCACACCGTGCGGTGGGTCTGTGGATCGGTGCGCCGCGATCCACCCTACAACCGCCGAATGTTCGTCGGGCAGGTGGGGGGCGTGTAGGGTGGATGTCGCTTTTCACCGTGCCCACCGTTCGGTGGGTCTGTGGATCGGTGAGCCGCGATCCACCCTACAACCGACGAATGTTCGTCGGGCAGGTGGGTGGCGTGTAGGGTGGATGTCGCCTTTCACCGTGCACACCGTTCGGTGGATCGGTGAAGCGTGATCCACCCTACGGGCTATGCCTTGTCGGGAAGGCCGTCAGAACAGATAGCGCGGCAACCATACGATCATCACCGCGCAGAAGATGCTCAGACCGATGCAGAACCACAGGAAGCGCCGTTGCCGGCGCTCGGGTGCACTGTCGGCATGTGCCGGCAGCGGCATGCCGCAGTTGCTGCATTCGGCTTCGTTCGGCGGGTTGTCCTGTTGGCAGTACAGGCATCTGGGCATGGCGGTTTCCTCTTGGTCGGTAGAGTCTGACACGGCGGGAAAACCGCGGGCTTTGATGACAATCAACTCACTCGAACTGCTCGAGCCGCTGGCGATCGAGGATGGCGATCTGCCGACCTTCCTGGGTAATGATGCCCTCGTCGATCAACCGCCGGATGATCCGCGAAAAGGTTTCCGGCTGGATCGACAGGTGCCCGGCGACCAGCTGCTTTGCCATCGGCAGTTCGAAGCTGTTGCTTTCGTCCTTTACCCGCGCCAGTTGCGTCAGTAGATAGCGCACCACGCGGTGCGTGGCGTTTTTCAGCGACAGCGTCTCGATCTCGTTGATGCGCTGGTGCAGCCGCACGCAGAGTTTGCCGAGCAGGGCGAACGTCAGCCGCTGGTTGGCTTCCAGCAGGCGCATGTAGGCCGCGTTGGAGAAGCGATAGACCTGGGACGGGCAGACCGCCTGGGCGGAGGCAACGTAGTTGGGGGTATCCATCAACATCATGGCTTCGGCGAAGGTCTGGCGGTTGCCGATGACCTCGAAGACCTTCTCCTGGCCGTCCGGCGTCAGGCGGTAGACCTTCACCGCGCCGGAGATGACGAAGTAGAAATTGTGCGCCGGCTCGCCCTGGTGGAACAGGTTGTCGCCCTTGTCGAGATTGAGCAGCTGGCTGGCATTGAGCAGCTCTTCCATCTGCTCTTCGTTCAGTGGTTCGAACAGGTGGTGGCTGCGGAGGATCTGGTGGTGTACGCGGTGAAGCACCATGCAAGGCGTCCTGTTTCAATTGAACAATGACAACAAACGTCGGCCTTCAGCCTAGCGCATGTGGTGAGGATGGCGCAGGCCAGACCTTGATGATCATCAAGGTCGGACCGATATCAGGTGGGAGCTGTTTCACAAGATCAGTGCAAATGGGCGACGGAGCCCTCACGCCATACCGGCTCGGCGAACGTCTGTGGATAGCGTTCGAGCGCGTCGAAGATCCGCTGCAGGCCTTGCTCGCGCTGGTCGGTTTCCGACAGGGCTTCGGCACCCTTGAGCAGATCGATCAGCAGGCCGTGCAATGCCGCGTCAGCCGCTTCCGGCAACTGGCAGTTGGCGATGAGGTAGCTGGTAGCCGCTTCGATGTCGCGCTGCAGCGCCGCTGCCGACTCGTCGCTGAGCGGCTGGCGGGGGTCGCTCGGCGTGCTGCGCTGCACGGATTCATGCACCCGCGTCATGCCTTCGCGCAGAGCCTCATCGGTGGCCCAGCGCTCGCCCGGCCTGGTTTGAGCCGCAGCGGCCGGGGCATGCTGACTGTGGTCGTGGCTAGTCGCCGCGTGGGCCGTGCTGACGACCATGCTCAGTGCGAAATTACTGGCCAGGGCAACGATGGAGGCCATTGCCACGCCCCAGGCGATCGGTTGCAGGTACTGCTTCATGGACGGACCTCCTCGGCGCTTTCGGTGGCCTGCACGATGGGTATTCGCGCAGGCGCCTCGGCATTGCGGAACAGCACGTTGTTCTCCAGGTGGATGTGTTGCATCAGGTCGCTGCGCATTTCTTCCAGCCCGCGATACAGGGCGCGCCAGGTATTGCAGGCGTTGGCCGGCGGGGTAATGTCATCGGTGAGCGTCGCCAGTCGCTCCAGCGCATTGCCGTGCTCCTGATGTTCGTAGCGCATCACCGAGATCGGCCCCTGCGCCTGTGGGAAGCCCATGCCGCGCTGCAGCATCGGGAAGAGGATCTGTTCTTCCTTGAGCATATGGCTCTCCAGCTCCTGCTGCATGTTCCACAGGTGTTCGGCGAGACCATTAGGGCATTCCGGACGGCTGCCATGGACCTGCTCGACGCGGCTGGCCAGGCGAATCAGCTCGGGGAACTGGTCGCGATGGCGCTCGTGGAAGCGCGCCAGGATGTACTCGATCAGCTGGCCGGCCGACGCGGTCCGCCAGTCCTGTTCCTCGGCGTTCGGCTCGAGGGCGAGCAGCGCAGCGGCGATGGTCTCCGGATCGACGCCGATCCGCTGTGCCGCCTCGCGCAGCGGTAGCTCTCCGCCGCAGCAGAAATCCAGGCGATATTGACGGAATACCCGTGTCGCGCCTGGCACGGAGCATGCGAGGTTGCCGAGGGTCTGGTCGATAAGTGCGGTAGTCATGCGCAACAGTCCTGGTGAATTTGTCAGGACCATCGCAACAGACGTGCCAGGCGGAATGTGGCGAAAACTGCCGACTGTGGCAGGTTGGTGGTGAAAAACACCCGAAACGGTTATGGTGAGGAAAACCCGGAGGGTAACTGGAACCATGATGCTGGCTGACGCACTGCTTGCCGACCTGACCACTGAGCTACCCAACGCCGTGCGCCTGCAGCGCCTGGTTCATACGCTGCAACAGCGCTTTCGTTGCGGTGCCGTGGTGCTGCTGCGGCTCGACGAGGACAGCCTGCGTCCGTTGGCGGCGGTGGGGTTGGTGCAGGAAGCGCTCGGTCGGCGTTTCGTCATTGCCCAGCACCCGCGGCTGGCCGCGATTCTCTCGCAGCGCGAGCCGACCTGGTTCGAGCCGGACAGCCGCCTGCCGGACCCGTACGACGGCCTGCTCGACGCTCATATCGGCGAGCCGCTGCCGGTGCACGACTGCATGGGGGTCAGCCTCTATGTCGAGGGCAAGCTGTGGGGCGCACTGACCCTGGATGCGCTGCACGCCGGCACCTTCGATGACGATGCCCGGCGCGACCTGCAGCGCTACACCCTGGTGATCGAGGCTGCCGTTCGCGTGACCCGTCTGGAGCACGAGAATCGCGGCCTGCGCCTGGCGCGCAGCGATGTGATGGAAACCGCGCTGGATCACGGCGACGGCGAAATCCTCGGCCAGAGCGACGTCATCCGCGAGCTGCTGCGTGAATTGCAGGTGGTGGCCGACTCCGAGCTGCCGGTGCTGCTGCTCGGCGAGACCGGTGTCGGCAAGGAGCTTTTCGCGCGCTGGCTGCACCGGCATTCGCGGCGCCGCAACAAGCCGCTGGTGCACGTCAACTGCGCGGCACTGCCCGAATCCCTGGCCGAGAGCGAGCTGTTCGGCCACGTCAAAGGCGCGTTCTCCGGTGCCACCACCGATCGGCCCGGTCGTTTCGATGCCGCCAACGGCGGCACGCTGCTGCTCGATGAGGTCGGTGAGCTGCCGCTGACGGTGCAGGCCAAGCTGCTGCGCACGCTGCAGAACGGTGAGATTCAGCGCCTGGGCGCGGACAAGCCGCGCCAGGTCGACGTGCGCATCATCGCCGCGACCAACCGCAACCTGCGCGAAAGCGTGCGCGACGGCCATTTCCGGGCCGATCTCTATCATCGGCTGTCGGTTTATCCGGCACCGATTCCACCCTTGCGTGAGCGGGGCAACGACGTGCTGATCCTCGCCGGGCACTTCCTCGAGCTCAATCGCGCACGCCTCGGGCTGCGCAGCATGCGTCTGTCGCCGGCCGCCGAGCGCGCCTTGCTCGGTTATTCCTGGCCGGGCAACGTGCGCGAACTGGAACACGTGGTCAGCCGTGCGGCGCTGCGCCTGCTGAGTCGCGGCGCGTCGCGCAGCGAAATCCTCACGCTCGAGCCCGATCTGCTGGACCTGGACAGTCATGCCGTCGGCGTGACCGTGCCGCAGGTGGCCGCCGAGCCGGTGGCCACCGACGAGGTGCTGCCGCTGCGTCACACCGTCGATGCTGCCCAGCGCCAGGCCATCGTCCGGGCGCTGGAGGCCAGCGGCGAGAACTGGGCGCAGGCCGCCCGTCTGCTGGATGTCGACCCGAGCAACCTGCACAAACTGGCGCGACGACTGAAGCTCAAGTAGCGCCCGTCGGCCCGCGAGAGTCGCGGGCGCCGCGCCATGGTCTAACCTCACATCACCACCCGAGGAGAGCCCAATGGCCCTGGACCAGAACCAATTCGAAGCGCTGCTCAGCGAGGCGCAGACCTTCGCCGAACGCGCCGCCAGCGAAAATAATCCGCTGCACTACCGCGACGCCTTCGCGGCGAGCCTCAAGGCGATACGCCTGCTGGGTGAAGAGTCCGGTGCGTGGCGCCAGATGGTCGCCCGCGCCACCGAGGAGTTCGAGGGCGACGAGGGCATCTGAACCCGCCGCTGCGCCAGCAATGGCGCTGCCGAGGCAGGCCTCGCTGCTGCGTTTCGTCGCAGTCGCGACGTCCGACCAATCTTGACCCCTATCAATGCTGGCCACTGGTCAGCTGCCTAGACTGCCGGCTGTTTTCCGTTCAGCCGAACGACCGCCACGCCATTGGCGCGTGGCGCGCATGTACCCGAATGTCTAGGAGTTGTCATGCACCTGGTCTGCCCGGCAGGAAGCCTGCCCGCGCTCAAGGCCGCCGTCCAGCAGGGCGCCGATGCCATCTACGTCGGATTTCGCGACGACACCAATGCCCGCCATTTCGCCGGTCTCAACCTTGATGAAAAGCAGCTCGACAAGGGGCTGCAGCTGATTCGCGAGAAAGGCCGGCAGCTGTATATCGCCGTCAACACCTATGCCCAGCCGGAAGGCTGGAATCGCTGGCAGCGCGCCGTCGATCAGGCCGCCGACCTGGGCGTCGATGCGCTGATCGCGGCGGACCCCGGCGTACTCGGTTATGCCAGCAAGCGCCATCCCAAGCTCAAGCTGCACCTGTCGGTGCAAGGCTCGGCGACCAACGCCGCGGCGCTGGCCTTCTATCAGGAGCGTTACGGCATCAGCCGCGCGGTGCTGCCGCGGGTGCTCTCGCTCAAGCAGGTCAAGCAGGTTGCGGCAAGCAGCCCGGTGCCGATCGAAGTGTTTGCCTTCGGCAGCCTGTGCATCATGGCCGAGGGGCGTTGCCACCTGTCCTCCTATCTCACCGGCGAATCACCCAACCTCTGCGGCGTCTGTTCACCGGCCAAGGCGGTGCGCTGGAGCGAGGAGCCGGAAGGGCTCACGTCACGCCTGAACAACGTGCTGATCGACCGCTACGCCGAAGGCGAGTCGGCCGGTTACCCGACGCTGTGCAAGGGCCGCTTCATGGTCAACGGCCAACGCTTTCATGCGCTGGAGGAGCCGACCAGCCTGAACACCCTGGACCTGATTCCTGAACTGTCCGCCATCGGCGTCACCGCGATGAAGATCGAGGGTCGCCAGCGCAGCCCGGCCTACGTCGAGCAGGTCACGCGGGTCTGGCGCGCGGCGCTCGACAGCTACCTAAAGGCGCCGCAGCGCTATGCGGTCGAACCCGGCTGGCGGCAGGTGCTCGATGGCCTTTCCGAAGGCTCGCAGACCACACTGGGTGCCTACCACCGGGCCTGGCAATGAACGAGGAGCCACGCATGAAACTCTCTCTGGGCCCGGTGCTGTTCTACTGGGATCGCCAGCAGACGCTGGATTTCTACGCCAACATGGCGGAGCAGCCGCTGGATGTGATCTACCTTGGTGAAACGGTGTGCTCCAAGCGCCGTGCGCTGATGCTCGATGACTGGCTGGGGCTGGCCCGGGATCTCGCGGAAGCCTCGTCGGCACAGCTGGTCTTGTCCGGCCTGACGCTGGTCGAGGCGGCGTCCGAGCTGTCCAGCCTGCGTCGTCTGTGCGACAACGGCGAACTGCTGGTCGAAGCCAACGACATGGGCGCAGTGCAGCTGATGTCCGAGCGCAAGCTGCCCTTCGTCGGCGGGCCGGCGCTGAATCTCTACAACGGCCATGCGCTGGCCGAGCTGGTGGCCAGTGGGATGAGCCGCTGGGTACCGCCGGTGGAAGCGTCCGGCAAGCTGATCAGGAGTGCTCGGACGCAGATGCTGGAGCTGGGCATCCCGTTGCCGGAAATCGAGATCTTCGCCTACGGCCACTTGCCGCTGGCCTATTCGGCGCGCTGCTTTACCGCCCGTGCCGAGAACCGGCCAAAGGATGACTGCCAGTTCTGCTGCCAGAACTACCCCGAGGGTATTGCGTTGCTGAGCCAGGAGGGCGAGGCGCTGTTCACCATCAATGGCATCCAGACCATGTCCGCTTCGGTCAGCAACCTGCTCGCCGACTATCAGGGGCTGGTGGACAGCGGCGCCGACCTGCTGCGCCTGAGCCCGCGGGCCGCCGGCATGGAGGAGGTGATCGGCGCCTTCGACGCGGTGCGCAAGGGCGCGCTGCCGCCCCTGGCGGTGGATGGGTGCAATGGTTATTGGCATGGCCAGCCGGGCATGCTGCGTGCCGAGGAGGCCGGATTATGCTGAACCCGCGTGCCCATCTGGTGAACCTCGGCGGCCGGTTGCTGCCGCTGGCGGCCAAGACACCATTCCTCCTGCAGCGCCTGGCGCTGGAGCGCAGCCTGAATCAGGTTTTCGCCGAAGCGCTGAGCGACGGTGCCTTCGATGTGCTCGATGGCCACTGGATGCGGCTCGAGGTTGCCGACCTTGGGCTGGCCTGGTGCCTGACCTGCGAGCGCGAGCAGTTGCGCATTGCCGCGCAGGCGCCAGTGGAGGTGACCATTCGCGGCAACTGGCGCGAGTTCCTGCTGCTGGCCAGTCGTCAGGAGGACCCGGACACACTGTTCTTCCGTCGCCGGCTGGTCATCGAGGGCGACACCGAGCTGGGCCTGGCGATCAAGAACCTGATCGACAGCCTCGATCCCGATACCCTGCCGAGCTGGCTGTGGAAGCTGCTGCAGGGGGCCGGCGAGGAAGTTGCTGCAGCCGGTCGGGCGCAAGCAGCAGGCGCCTGATACACGGTTTGCCGCTGCCGAGGTAAAGCTGCTGCTTTTCTTCCTGGTCGAACCTCGCGCTACGCTTCAGGGCAGAGCGCTGAGGTTGGAGTTTCCATGTGGATGCGTGGTGGCCAGCGGCAAACCCTGCATCTCGTTACGCCGGGCCAGGCGCGTCGCGCGCTGGCGTTTTCCCGACCACTTCAGAATGCGTGCATTTGCATGCGGTCGCTGGCAATGATGTCCTTCATGTCCTCGAACAGCGCGGTGATTTCTTCCTCGCTGCAGTCTTCCCGATAGCGTTTGCGCAGCCCGTAGCTGCTGAGGGTGATGTGCACGTCCGGCGTGACGCCATGCTGCGCCAGACAGGCGCGGGCGCAGTGCATCGGGCAGCCGTCGATGGCGAGAATAGGGCGGCCGGAGTTGGCTTTCTTCACCAGCGCGGCGACGCGACCGCCCACCCCGGCGATGCAGGACATTTCCGCGAGCCCGGCGCGATCGAGGCGCACCGCCAGGGTGTTGGCCAGCTGAGCGACATTCGAACAACCGGAGCAGGAATAGACCAAGGGCAGGGGCGTGCTGGTGATCATCGCGTTCTCCTGGCAGTGGCGTGACGCGGGCCATTGGAGGCGCGCGGGCAACAGGCTTGGACAGCCATCAAGAATGACGAACAACTGTGCCGCAACTCACTCGTCATAGGCAGCGAGTTTGCGGTTGTCGAGAATTTCGATGCGCCGGCGCTGGACCGAAATGGTTCCGGCATCGATCAGCCGATGCAGGATGCGCGAGAAGGTTTCCGGCTGGATGCCGAGCTTCGAGGCGATCAGCCGCTTCGGTACGTCGAGCATCACCACGCCGCTGTCGTCCTGCTGCGATTGAGCGAGAAAACGCACCACGCGATGGCTGGCATTGGCCAAGGTGAGCGTGTCGATCTCGGTCATGCGCTGATGCAGGCGGATGCTCAGGGTGGCGAGGATGTCCAGGCAGATGTCCGGATGCTGTTCGAGAATGCGCCGGTAATGCGGGCCGTTCAGGCTCGCCACCAGGCTGGCCTTTAGCGCGGTGGCGCTGACCGGATAGCTTGGCGTGCCCTTGAACAGCAGGGCTTCGGCAAAGGATTCTCCGGCGCGCATCACTTCGACCAGCTTTTCCTGGCCGTCGCAGACGACGCGGTGCAGCTTGATCTGCCCGCTGAAGAGAAAATAGAAGCGATCGGCCTTGTCGCCCTGATGAAACAGCGACGCCCCCGCCGGCAGGCGCTTCAGGTTGGCAGAGGTACACACCTCCTGTAGCGCGGCCTCGGGCAGTCGGCTGAACAGATGGTGGCGGCGCAGCTCGGCCACCAGGGTTTTTTCGGTGAGCATGTGTCCTCCCCCGGACTGAACCGGGTTTATCAGCCTGCATCCTAGGAGGCAGGCATCCGGCGCTTCCTTGATCAGAGACAAGTCTGCCCCTCATGGCACGTGGAGGCCGTTTGGCGGTCGCTCGGACAGGCTTGACGCTGGTCAATTCGGTAACGGCGTTACGCCTCTAAAGTCACACCATATTGTGTTTCCTGAGAAAAAATACACTACATATGGTTATGGAGGCGTCGATGCCCAGGCAGGCAGAAGTGGCAAAACCGGTTTCGCTGCGCAAGCGTGACGGACGGTTGGCAACGTTCGAAGTGGACAAGATCGCGCGTGCGATCGCCGCCGCAGGCGCGGCGACTGGCGAATTCGAGGCCGAAATGGCGCAGGCGCTGGCCGAGGCCGTTCGTCAGCAACTGGCGCATCGCACGGCAGTTGAGGTCGAGCAGGTGCAGGATGGCGTAGAGCGCGCGCTGATGGCAGCCGGCTACTTCGATACCGCGCGTGCCTACATCGTCTACCGCGAACGGCATGCGCGGCTGCGCCGCGATCGCAAGGCGGTGGTGGACGTGGCGGCCTCGATGAACGAATACCTGTCGCGCGAGGACTGGCGGGTACGCGCCAACGCCAACCAGGGCTATTCACTGGGCGGGCTGATCCTCAACGTGTCGGGCAAGGTCACCGCCAACTACTGGCTGGACGAGGTCTACAGTCCTGAGATCGGCACCGCGCATCGCGAAGGCGATCTGCATATCCATGACCTGGACATGCTCGCCGGCTACTGTGCCGGCTGGTCGCTGCGCACGCTGCTCAATGAAGGCTTCAACGGCATTCCCGGACGGGTCGAAGCGGGCCCGCCCAAGCACCTGTCCAGCGCCCTGGGGCAGATGGTCAACTTTCTCGGCACGCTGCAGAACGAGTGGGCCGGCGCCCAGGCGTTCAGCAGCTTCGATACCTATCTCGCGCCGTTCGTGCGCAAGGACCAGCTCGGTTTCGATGAGGTGCGTCAGGCGATCCAGGAGTTCATCTATAACCTCAACGTGCCGTCGCGCTGGGGCACGCAGACTCCTTTCACCAACCTGACCTTCGACTGGGTTTGCCCGGAAGACCTGCGCGAGCAGATCCCCTATATCGGCGGCGAGGAAATGCCCTTCGCCTACGGCGAGCTGCAGGCCGAGATGGAGCTGATCAACCGCGCCTATATAGAAGTGATGCAGGCCGGTGACGGCCTCGGCCGGGTGTTCACCTTCCCGATCCCGACCTACAACATCACCCACGACTTCCCCTGGGACAGCGAGAACGCCGAGCGCCTGTTCGAGATGACCGCGCGCTACGGGCTGCCGTACTTCCAGAACTTCCTCAATTCGGACATGCAGCCGAACCAGGTGCGCTCGATGTGCTGCCGCCTGCAGCTGGACGTGCGCGAGCTGCTCAAGCGTGGTGGCGGCCTGTTCGGTTCGGCCGAGCAGACCGGCTCGCTGGGCGTGGTGACGGTCAACTGCGCACGGCTGGGCTATCTCTACCGTGGTGACAAGGCCGCGCTGCTCGAACAGCTGGATGTGCTGCTGGACATGGCGCGGCAGAGCCTGGAGGTCAAGCGCAAGGTCATCCAGCACCATATGGACGCCGGGCTCTACCCGTACACCAAACGCTACCTCGGCACCCTGCGCAATCACTTCTCCACCATTGGCGTGAACGGCTTGCACGAGATGGTGCGCAACTTCACCGACGCCACCGAGGGGCTGCAGACCGCTGCCGGTCGCGCGCTGGCGATCGAGGTGCTCGACCACGTGCGGGCGCGGCTGGTGCAATTCCAGGAAGACACCGGGCACCTCTACAACCTCGAGGCGACGCCGGCCGAAGGCACCACCTATCGCTTCGCCAAGGAAGACCGCAAGCGTTTCCCCGACATCCTCCAGGCCGGTTCGGCCGAGGCGCCGTACTACACCAACTCCTCGCAGCTGCCGGTCGGCTTCACCGACGACCCCTTCGAGGCCCTGGAGCTGCAGGACGAGCTGCAGTGCAAGTACACCGGCGGCACCGTGCTGCACCTGTACATGGCCGAGCAGATTTCCTCGGCCGAGGCCTGCAAGAAGCTGGTACGCAATGCGCTGTCGCGCTTCCGTCTGCCGTACCTGACGGTCACGCCGACCTTCTCGATCTGCCCGGTGCACGGTTATCTCGCCGGCGAGCACGAGTTCTGCCCGAAATGCGACGAGGCACTGCTGCACAAGCAACAGGCCGAAGCGGCCCTGGCCGTCTGATCTGCGATCCCATGTCACGCCGCTCCAAGAGGTGCGGCGCCGCATACTTCACCCTCAGCAAAAGGAGCGTCACCATGAACCCAGCCAGCCAACTGCCCCAGGACCAGCGCCAGCGTTGCGAAGTCTGGACCCGCGTGATGGGCTATCACCGCCCGGTTACCGCGTTCAATCCGGGCAAGCAGTCCGAGCATCGCGAGCGCCTGCATTTCACTGAAGCGGCGGCGCGGTGACCGCAGCACTTCGCGTCGGGGGGCTGGTCCCCCTGACCACGCTGGACTTTCCGGACCATCTGGCCTGCGTGCTGTTCTGTCAGGGCTGCGGCTGGCGCTGTCGCTACTGCCACAACCCGCAGCTGATTCCCGCCTGCGGCAACGAGGAAAAACCCTGGTCGGAGATTCTCGCCTTTCTCGAACAGCGCGTCGGCCTGCTCGAGGCGGTGGTGTTCAGCGGTGGCGAGCCGACCCTGCAGACCGCGCTGCCCGAGGCGATCGCCCAGGTGCGGGCGCTGGGCTACAAGGTCGGCCTGCACAGCGCCGGCATCAAGCCGAAGCTGTTCGCCAACATCCTGCCGCTGGTGGATTGGGTCGGTTTCGATATCAAGGCGCTACCCGAGCACAGCACCGCGATCACCGGCGTGGATGGCAGCGGCAAGGCCAACTGGAAGAGTCTCGAACAACTGCTGGAAAGCGGCGTCGAGCACGAATGCCGGACCACCGTGCACTGGCAGCTGTTTGACGCCGATACCCTTTGGGAGATGGCCCAGCGCCTGCGCCGGCTGGGTGTCGAACGCTTCGCCGTGCAATGCGTACGCACCGCGCGGATGCTCGACGACAACCTCGCCGAAAGCCGTGCACCCTACGACCAGCAGCGCTTGTGGGAGCGCATGGATCGTCTGTTTCCTTCATTCGTGTTGCGTGGCTAGCGAAGGTGGCGAGCACCTTTCCACGCGCTGCCTACGCGCTAGGCCTGGCTCTGTAGGGTGGGCTTTAGCCCACCGTGCAGGGCGTTGAAGGGATTCTGGTTGGCTGAACCCACCCTGCGCCTGCCGGTGCTGCAGCCCCATCTTGAACGTGCTCTAGCCCACCATGTACAGGCAACTCACCAGCCCCAGAACTGCAACCACCAGCCGTAGCCCACCAGCGCGCAACCCACGTTGACGCAGGCAAACGCCAGCAGCCGGCGCAGGCCGTTGCCGCCGTGACGGCTGATCACGTTCCACGCCAGGTACAGACTCCACGCCACGGCGCCGATCAGCAGCGCGGCGCGAGCCGGTTGCGCCCAGGCCAGCAGGAAGCCCTCGTAGCGCAGCAGCTTCACCGTGGTGGCGGAAAGGCCGAGAAATAGACCGGCGCCACCCAGCGGCACCAGCGCCAATGCCAGGTGCTGGAATACGTTGTTGCCACGGCGCATCACCCGCACGGCGGCGCGTAGCAGCAACCACAGCGCGCCGCCGACAAGCAACGAGGCACCGAAGATGTAGGTGAGGATCACTGCGCCATCGAGCCAGGTGAAGGCATCGTTGGCCTGCGGATAGTGGGTCAGCAGCCACCAGGGCGCGTTGGCTTCCAGCGGCCAGAAGATGTCGCGATCCACCAGCCATTCCGCCGCAGCCTGCTTGAGGGTGATGAACCAGGGACTGACTGTCCACTGAAAGGCGCCCATGGCCAGGCCGATCATGCCGAACAGCAGCAGGGTGCTGTCCCAGTGATCGATTTGTTGCTGACCGCCGACGATGAGGATTTCCGAGTTCGGCGAACGGGCGCTCAGCTGCACTGCGCCGCGCTGGCTGCTGCAGCGACCGCAAGCGTGGCAATCGGCGTTGCCCTGCATGCGACGGATGTCGATCAGCGGGGCGCAGTTGGGTGTCGGCAGATGGGGTTCGCGATTCTCCAGCCAGCGCTGCTCATCGACCTTGTAGTGCACCGGCGCCAGCCGGGCGAGTAGGGCGAACACGCCGCTGACCGGGCACAGATGGCGGCACCAGACGCGCTTGCCGCGGCCGTAGAGAAAGCCCACCAGCATCGCCGCGACGGTGGAGCCGCCGAGGATCAGCAGTGCCGCCTGGGCATAGTCATAGACGCTGATCAGCTGGCCGTAGACGGTGGTGAGGATAAAGGCGATGGTCGGCCAGCCGCTCCAGCGGATCCAGCGCGGCGTACGTTTGTTCAGTCCGCGCCAGCTGATCCATTCGCTGAGCGAGCCTTCCGGGCAGAGCACGCCGCACCACAGGCGGCCGAAGAAGATCATCGACAGCAGCACGAACGGCCACCACAGGCCCCAGAAGATGAACTGCGCCAGTACCGTCAGGTTGTCGAGCATGCCGGCCTGGGCTGGCGGCAGATCGAGAGCGGCGGGGATCACCAGCAGCGTCAGGTAGAAGGCCACTACCAGCCACTGCAGCGTGCGAATGGCCTTCGCATGCTGGCGCAGCAGGTCACCGAGTCGCGCCAGCCACGGCGCCTGGGTGATCATGCCGGCCTCGCAGCGAGCTGCACCTGTGTCCGGGGTCTGAGCCAGGCCCATGCGGCAAGCCAATACAGTCCCAGAATCACCACGGCTGCCAGCGAAGGCATCGCGCGATAGCCGGTGAGGCCGGCGATGGTGCCGCCCAGGGTGCCGCCGTCATCCAGCAGGGCTGAGGTATCCCAGAGCGGATCGCCAAACACGGTGTAAAGCACTTCCGGTACGTCCATGCCCATCAGCTGGCCGCTGAAGCGGTCCAGCGCGGCCATCAGCAACGCGCCACCGAGCAGCAGCAACATCACCTCGCTGACCTGGAAGAAACGCCGCCAGCTGAAATAGCGGCTGCCGGCCTGCAGCGCGGCATAGCTGAGCAGGGCGAGCACGAAACCGAGCACGCCGCCGATGACGAAGCGGGTGAGGTCCAACCCTTGTTGCTGGTTACCGATGCCGTAGAGGAACACCACCGTCTCGCTGCCTTCGCGACCGACGGCGAGCATGGCTAGCAGCAACAGGCCGAAGCCGCTGCCCTGGCTGAGCTTTTCCGCGGCGCTGTTCTGCAGGCTGGTCTTCAGTGTGCGACCGTGCTGGTGCATCCAGCCGACCATGTGCAGGATCAGCATACTGGCTACCAGCAGCATCGCGCACTGGAACCATTCGCCACCGCTACCGGCCAGCCAGTCGCCGGCCTGCAGTACACCCCAGCCCAGCGCAGCAGCCAGGCCGAGGCCGGCAGCGACACCGGCCCAGAGCATGCGCAGCGCATTGCCGGCGCCCGGTTGCTGACGCAGCCAGGCATGCAGGATGCCGATGACCAGCAGGGCCTCGACGCTTTCGCGCCAGACGATGAACATGGATTGGCCCATGGGACTCTCCTCAGAAAAGCAACTACTTGGCGATGATCTCGCCTTCGGGAAGATCCATATGGAATTCGTCGAAGAACGGATAGCGGCCCGGCTTCAGCGGGTGGATCACGACGAAGGAGGTCACCCCGGGTGACAGCACCTTCTCGACGCGCAATGGCGTGCTCTCGAACTCGGTCGGCCCACTGCCGGCGTTGTGCACGATGATCTTGAAGCGCTGGCGGGCCGGAACTTCGATGGTTGCCGGCTCGAAGTGGCCGTCACGGATGGTCAGCTCGTACGTCGGCAGCGCTGCCTGAGCCGGGCCTGCGAGCCCGACCAGCAGCGGCAGTACGCCGAGCAGCAATTGCCCGGCGCGACGCATCAATAACCCCCTTTCTTGCCGATACCGGCGTAGGTGAACTCGTACGTCAGCTCGCAGCCTTCGAACCAGGGGGCGACGCCGGTTTCCTTGTCGGTGTGGCGCCCGAACATGTTGTGGCCCGAGCCTGGCGGCAGGATCTTGTAGGTCAGCTGGTACTTGCCCGGACCGAGCAACTTGACGTTGTCACCGTAGTGCGGGCCGTCGTTAGCCACCATCGGATGGAAATCGCCTTCGACGACTTCGTCGGAGCCCTTCTTGCGCAGCGTGTAGTGGATGCTCAGATAAGGTACGAAGCTGCCTTCCTGCCAGCCATTGCGGTTGTCTTCGGTGGCGCTGATGTCGGCCTCCAGGTGCACGTCGGATTCGGCGGCGGCGCGCATCATGCCCGGTGGGTCCATTTCGACCGGCTGCAGATACACCGCACCGACCTCCATGCCGCCGCAATGCTGCGGTTCGCCAATGGGGTATTCCTTCGCTTGGGCGAGTGGGGTGAGTAGCAGCGTGGTGATGGCCAGGGTGGCAGGGATGCGCATTGAAGCCTCCGGAAAAGCAGAAAAAGGACGGAGAGAAGATTGCACTTGCGCTTCCGAATGATAATGATTCGCGTCAATTTCCCAAGAAATATTTTGTTACCCGGGGATGTATGCAAGCCTGTATGGCGCTACAGGCTGCTGTTCGCGCGGGCTAGCGATGGGCTGCGACCGGTCGTCACAGCCGCTATTGATGCGGGGGCGTGAGCGATGTCTGCGCGAACCGGCGGCGAGCGAATCCTCTAACATGGTGCAACTTTTGTAGTTGGGGCCTTCATGCAACCGCCTGTATCACTCGACGCTCGTACCGCGCGGATTCTGCCGTGGCTGGTGGCCATCGCCTTCTTCATGCAGACGCTGGACGGCACCATTCTCAACACTGCGCTGCCGGCCATGGCGCGTGATCTGGCGGAGAACCCGTTGCGCATGCAGGGCGTGGTCATCGCTTACATGCTCACCGTGGCGTTGCTGATTCCGGCGTCCGGCTGGATTGCCGACCGTTTCGGTAGCCGGCGCATCTTCGTCACCGCGATCGTGCTGTTTTCCGTGGGCTCGCTGTTCTGTGCGCTGTCCACCAGCTTCAACCAGTTGGTGGCATCCCGTGTGCTGCAGGGGCTGGGCGGTGCATTGATGCTGCCGGTGGGGCGTCTGGTGGTGCTGCGGGCCTTTCCGCGCAGCGACTTCGTACGCATCATGGCCTTTATCGCGTTGCCGGGGCTGGTCGGGCCGTTGCTCGGTCCGACGCTGGGGGGCTGGCTGGTGGAGTACGCCTCCTGGCACTGGATTTTCCTGATCAACCTGCCGGTGGGGGTAATCGGCTGCATCGCTGCGCTGCGCTTCATGCCGGACCTCAAGGGACCGGAGCGGGTGCGCTTCGATACGCTCGGCTTCCTGCTGTTCGGTGCGGCGATGGTGCTGGTCACTGTCGCCCTGGAGGGGCTCGGCCAGATGCATATGTCGCACGCTCGCGTGATGCTGCTTCTGTTCGGCGGCGCAGCGTGCATGGCCGCCTACTGGCTGCGCGCCGGGCGCATCGATGCGCCGCTGTTCAGTCCCAAGCTGTTCCACACGCGCAGCTTTGCGGTGGGCATCTTCGGCAACCTGTTCGCCCGCCTGGGTGGTGGTGCGCTGCCGTTCCTGCTGCCATTGCTGCTGCAGGTGGCGCTGGGCTATTCGCCAGCCCAAGCGGGGATGAGCATGATTCCGCTGGCCTTGGGGGCTATGGCGGTCAAATCCCTGGCCAAGCCGATCATCGATCGTCTCGGTTATCGCCGTCTGCTGATCGGCAACACGCTGCTGCTCGGCTCGCTGATCGCCAGCCTGGCGACTATCGATGGGCAAACGCCGACCTGGCTGCTGCTGGTGCACCTGGGGCTGATCGGCATGGTCAACTCGATGCAGTTCACCGCGATGAACACCGTTACCCTGGTCGGCCTCAGCCATGCCGACGCGAGCAGTGGCAACAGCCTGCTGTCGGTGGTGGTGCAGCTATCGATGAGTCTCGGCGTCGCCACTGCCGGCGCGCTCCTGGGTGGGTTCACCGTGAATGATGCGCAGGGCAGCGAAGTGTTGCGGGCGTTTCAGCTGACGTTTCTCTGCGTCGGCGGCATGGCGATGCTCGCCGCTGCGTTGTTCCTGCAGCTTGAGCAGCGCGATCCTGGCGAGCCCGACGACGCTCGTCGGACGGTGGAGGTCGGCGATTAAATCCGGTGTTGACCTGTAAGGAAAGGCGACAGGTGGTTGCATCGCGCTGCGTCATGCTGGCACATCGCCTAACGGCCTACGTGTTACGTGACTATTCTTCGCGACCGGATGGCAGCAATGACCTGCTGCAATTGTTTACCTGTGCAAGTAAACATTATCGACCTGTAATCATAAGCTACATATCGTTGGGCCTCTGGAAGCGGCACTGCGCCGCAATCAAAGGAGCGAAACGATGAGTGCAATGAGCCTCGCCTGGCTGCTGATCGGCACCTCGCTGTGCAGCGTGATGGTGCTACTGGTAGTGCTCTGGTTGCTATGGATGGGCCGGCAAAGCCAATGCCGAGAACTGGAGGTGCTGCGCGAGCTGCTGGATGGCCTTGGTCAGGTAATCGTGCGCCTGGAGCAGGACAAGGCTGAGCTGACTTGCGGACTGCGGGCGGAAAAGGCCTGCGTCGCCCAGCTACGCCGTCAGCTGGAATTGCTGCGCCAGTGAATAATGTTTGTTGTTTAAACAAACATATCTCTTCGAAAAGCCGTGTTTCGCCGTTATGATTCGCTCCTATTGTTTATAAAAACTACAAGTAGGAGGTTTCATGCATCCCGTCGTGGTCCAAGTCACCCAGCGCCTGATCGAGCGCAGCCGGCCGACACGCGAAGCCTATCTCGCCATGATTCGTGGCGCTGCCAGCGCCGGGCCGGCACGCAACGGGGCGCAGTGCGCGAACTTTGCCCACGGTGTTGCCGGTTGCGGCGCCCAGGACAAGCAGCGCTTGCGCCTGCCGGATGCGGCCAATATCGCCATCGTCACCGCCTACAACGACATGCTCTCGGCGCATCAGCCCTACGAGGATTACCCCGAGCGCCTGCGCCAGGCGCTGCGCGAGATCGGCTCGGTGGGGCAGGTGGCCGGCGGCGTACCGGCGATGTGTGACGGTGTCACCCAGGGCGAGCCGGGCATGGAGCTGGCCATTGCCAGCCGCGAGGTGATCGCCATGAGCACCGCGGTGGCGCTGTCGCACAACCTGTTCGATGGGGCGCTGCTGCTCGGCATCTGCGACAAGATCGTTCCCGGTTTGCTGATCGGCGCGCTGCGCTTCGGTCATCTGCCCGCCGTGTTCGTGCCGGCCGGCCCGATGCCATCCGGCCTGGCCAACAAGGACAAGGCGGCGGTGCGCCAGCGCTACGCCGAAGGCAAGGCCGGGCGCGACGAGCTGCTGGCGGCGGAAATGCAGGCCTATCACAGTCCTGGCACCTGCACCTTCTACGGCACCGCCAACACCAATCAGATGCTGATGGAAGTGATGGGCCTGCACCTGCCGGGTTCCTCCTTCGTCAATCCAGGCACGCCACTGCGCGATGCGCTGACCGCCGAGGCCGCGCGCCAGGTCACCCGGTTGACGCCACAGGGCGGCGGCTTCACGCCGCTCGGTGAGCTGGTCGACGAGCGCGTGCTGGTCAACGCCATCGTCGCGCTGCATGCCACCGGCGGTTCGACCAACCACACCCTGCACATGCCGGCCATCGCCCAGGCGGCGGGCATCCAGCTGACCTGGCAGGACATGGCCGACCTTTCCGCCGTGGTGCCGACGCTGGCCCGCGTCTATCCCAATGGCTCGGCGGACATCAACCACTTCCATGCCGCTGGCGGTGTCGCGCTGCTGGTACGCGAGCTGCTCGACGCGGGCCTGCTGCACGAGGATGTGCATACCGTCATGGGCCGTGGCCTCAGTCGCTATACCCAGGAGCCCTTCCTCGAAGGCGGTGGATTGACCTGGCGTGAAGGCGCTGCGGCGAGCCTGGACGAAAGCCTCCTGCGGCCGATTGCGCGGCCGTTCTCGGCCGAAGGCGGGCTGCGGGTGATGAGCGGCAATCTCGGGCGTGGCGTGATGAAGGTGTCCGCCGTGGCGCCCGAGCACCGCGTCGTGGAGGCGCCGGCGCGGGTCTTTGCCGATCAGCTGGAGCTGGTCGCGGCGTTCAAGGCGGGCGAGCTGGAGCGCGATGTTGTTGCTGTAGTGCGCTTCCAGGGGCCGCGTGCCAACGGCATGCCTGAGTTGCACAAGCTGACGCCCTATCTCGGTCTGTTGCAGGACCGCGGTTTCAAGGTCGCACTGGTCACTGACGGGCGCATGTCCGGTGCGTCGGGCAAGGTGCCGGCGGCGATTCATGTCTGTCCCGAGGCAATCGATGGCGGCCCGTTGGCGCGCGTGCGTGACGGCGATCTGCTGCGTGTGGACGGGCAGAGGGGTGTGCTCGAGGTGCTGGTCGATGCCGCCGAGCTGGCCGACCGATCGCCGGCTGCTGTGCCGGCTGCGAGCGTGCAGGGCTGTGGGCGCGAGCTGTTCGGCTTCATGCGCTCGGCGTTCAGTTCCGCCGAGCAGGGCGCCAGCGTGTTCACGGCCGGGCTGGAGGCGCTGCGATGACACTGGCGCTGGTCGGAGATATCGGCGGGACCAATGCGCGCTTCGCATTATGGCGCGACTCGCGGCTGGAGTCCGTGCGGGTGCTGGCGACGGCGGATTTCGTCACGCCCGAAACGGCGGTTGAGTATTACCTGGCATCCCTGGGCCTGGCGCCGGGCAGCGTCGAGGCGGCCTGTCTGGCCTGCGCCGGGCCGGTCAAGGGCGAGCAGTTCACCTTTACCAACAATCACTGGCGGTTGACGCGCCGCGACTTCTGCGGCGCTCTGCAGTTGAACGAGCTGCTGCTTATCAATGACTTCGCTGCAATGGCGCTGGGCATGACGCGGGTAGGCGAAGCGGGGCGGCGCATGATCTGTGCTGGCGAGGCCGAGCTGGATGCGCCGGCGCTGGTCATCGGGCCGGGCACCGGGCTTGGCGTCGCCGCGTTGATGCCCTTGGGCGGTGGCAACTGGCGTGCGTTGCCGGGAGAGGGCGGGCACGTCGACCTGCCCGTGGCGGATGCGCACGAGGCGGCGCTGTGGCAGATGCTCTTCGCGCAGCTTGGTCATGTGCGTGCCGAAGACGTGCTCAGTGGCGGTGGCCTGTTAATGCTCTATCGTGCGGTCTGCACCCTGGCCGGTTTGACGCCGCGACTGGCATCGCCGGCTGAAGTCACGGCGGCCGCGCTCGCGGGCGATCATGTGGCGGTGGCGACCCTGGAGCAGTTCTGCGTGTGGCTCGGCCGGGTTGCCGGCAATAACGTGCTCACGCTCGGTGCGCGCGGTGGGGTGTATATCGTCGGCGGCGTAGTGCCGCGTTTCGCCGATTTCTTCGCGGCCAGTGGTTTTGCCCGCGGCTTTACCAGCAAGGGCTGCATGAGCGGCTATCTCGGCGATGTGCCGGTGTGGCTGGTTACCGCTGACTATCCGGGGCTGGAGGGCGCCGGTGTGGCGCTGGAGCAGGCGCTGGCACGCTGATCTGGCGCTTTCGGGTGTGTGATGGTGGGATGTTGTTAAAGCAACATCTCCGCCTTGTGCCGGCGCGGTTGCTTCAGCTCGGCTCTTCATCCGCCGGATAACGGCTCGCGTTGAGGCTTTCCTTTACCTTGCGCAGGTGCGGCTGGAAATCCACGCCGCGGCGCAGGGTCATGCCGGTGGCGAGCACGTCGAGCACCGTGAGCTGGATGATGCGCGAGGTCATCGGCATGTAGATGTCGGTGTCCTCGGGCAGCGGAATGTTCAGGCTCAGCGTGCTGGCCTGTGCCAGCGGTGAGCCGGCGGCGGTCAGGCCGAGTACCGAGGCGCCGTTCTGGCGGGCGATGCGCGCCACCTCCACCAGCTCGCGGGTACGCCCGGTGTAGGAAATGATCACGAACAGCTCGCCGGTGTGCGCCACCGAGGCCAGCATGCGCTGCATCAGCACGTCCGAATGGGCGGTCACTGCCAGGTTGAAGCGGAAGAACTTGTGTTGCGCGTCCAGTGCCACGGAGGCCGAGGCGCCGAGGCCGAAGAAGTGAATCTGCCGGGCCTGGATCATCAGGTCGACGGCGCGGCTGACCAGCTGCGGGTCGAGGCTCTGGCAGGCGCTGTCCAGTGAGGCGATGGCCGAGCCGAAGATCTTGCGGGTGTATTCCGCTGGGCCGTCGTCGGGTTCCACCGCCTGGCTGACGTAGGCGGCGCCGCTGGCCAGGCTCTGCGCCAGCTGCATCTTCAGTTCCGGATAACCGCTGACGCCGAACGAGCGACAGAAGCGATTCACTGTCGGCTCGCTGACCTGCGCGGTCTGCGCCAGGGTGGCGATGCTGAAGCGGGTGGCCTGCTGCGGGTTGCGCAGGATCACCTCGGCGACCTTGCGCTCGGCCTTGTTGAGGTCTTCGATGCGGCGCTGGATCTGCTCGAGCAGGTTGTGTACGCGGTCCATGTCGGTCCTGATGCGGCTTGCCAAAGGGGTGGCCTATCCTACTGGGGGCGCTGCGGAGCGGCCACAGGTATCTAAATTTGCGGTAAATGTTGTTTTTATTACTACATTGAACTTGAATAACAGGGCATCGCCGTGTATTCATAGTGCAGTTTTAGTAGAAGAACAAACATCATGACGCCATTATCTGTCGAACCCTGCACCCTGGCGCTGTTCGGCGCCCTCGGTGATCTGGCCCTGCGCAAGCTGTTTCCCGCGCTCTATCAGCTTGATCGCGCCGGCCTGCTGCCAACCGAAACGCGCCTGCTCGCGCTGGCTCGTGAGAGCGGCGAGGCGGCGAGCCATCTGGCGATGATCGAAGAACATCTGCGTCGCCACGTCGGCGAGCGCGACCTCGACGAAGCCGTGCTGCAGCGCTTCATGGCGCGCCTGGACTACCTGAGCATGGATTTCCGCCGCGCCGAGGATTTCGTCGCGCTAGCGGACAAGGCCGGCAACGCGGAAAGCATCGTCGCCTTCTTCGCCACCCCGGCATCTGTCTACGGTGCGATCTGCGCCGGGCTGGCCGAGGCCGGGCTGGCCGAGCGCACCCGCGTGGTGCTGGAAAAGCCCATCGGCCATGACCTGGAATCTTCCCGCGAAGTGAACGACGCGGTGGCGCGCTTCTTCCCGGAAGACCGCACCTACCGCATCGATCATTACCTGGGCAAGGACACGGTGCAGAACCTGATCGCCCTGCGCTTCGCCAACAGCCTGTTCGAAACCCAGTGGAACCAGAACCACATCTCCCACGTGGAGATCACCGTCGCCGAAACCGTCGGCATCGAGGGCCGCTGGGGCTACTTCGACCAGGCCGGCCAGCTGCGCGACATGATCCAGAATCACCTGCTGCAGTTGCTCTGCCTGATCGCCATGGACCCGCCCAGCGACCTCTCGGCCGACAGCATCCGCGACGAGAAGGTCAAGGTGCTCAAGGCGCTGGCGCCCATCGCGCCGGAGCATCTTGGCCAGCAGCTGGTGCGCGGCCAGTACGTCGCCGGCAGCATCCTTGGCCGCCACGTGCCGGGCTATCTGGAGGAAGAAAACTCCAACACCCAGAGCGACACCGAAACCTTCGTCGCGCTGCGGGCGGAAATCTGCAATTGGCGCTGGGCCGGCGTGCCGTTCTACCTGCGTACCGGTAAGCGCATGCCGCAGAAGCTGTCGCAGATCGTTATCCACTTCAAGGCGCCGCCGCACTACATCTTCGCCCCGGAACAGCGCCAGCTGATCGGCAACAAGCTGATCATCCGCCTGCAGCCGCAGGAGGGCATCTCGCTGCTGGTTATGACCAAGGACCAGGGCCTGGACAAGGGCATGCAGCTGCGCAGCGGCCCGCTGCAGCTGAACTTCTCGGAAACCTACAAGAGCCCGCGTATCCCCGATGCCTACGAGCGCCTGTTGTTGGAAGTGATGAAGGGCAACCAGAACCTCTTCGTGCGCAAGGACGAAATCGAATACGCCTGGAAGTGGTGCGACCAGCTGATCGACGGCTGGCAGCGCGTCGGCGCCCCACCCAAACCTTATGCAGCAGGCAGCTGGGGACCGGCTGCCTCGATTGCCCTGATCAGCCGTGATGGCAGGAGTTGGTATGACGATCTCTAATCTCGATCTGCCCGTGCAGACCCTGGGTTTCAGCCTTGGTGACGCCGAGCAGCTGGCCGGCGAACTGGCACTGACCGTTAGCAACGCCCTGCGTGGTGCGATCACCGAGCGCGGTGCGGCGACCCTGGTGGTTTCCGGCGGCCGCAGCCCGATCGCCTTCTTCGAGCGCCTGGCGCAGCAGGAACTGGATTGGGCCAAGGTCACCGTCAGCCTCGCCGACGAGCGCTGGGTGCCGGTCAGCCATCCCGACAGCAACGAAGGCCTGCTGCGTCGCCATCTGTTGCAGGGGCCGGCCGCCGCGGCACGCCTGGTTGGCCTGTACCAGAGCGCGGCGATTCTGGAAGAGGCCGCCGAACGCGCCGACGCCGTATTGGCCGAGCTGCCGCCGATCGACGTGCTGGTGCTGGGCATGGGCGAGGACGGCCACACAGCCTCGCTGTTCCCGGAGAGCCCGAATCTGCAGCAGGCGCTCGACCCGCGTGGTACGCGGCGCTGCCTGCCGATGCAGGCGCCAACTGTGCCGCGCCAGCGCCTGAGTATGAGCCTGTCGCTGCTGGCCAGCGCCCGCCTGACGCTGCTCGCTCTGCACGGCCCGGGCAAGCTAGCCACGCTCAATCAGGCCCTGGCTGGCGAGCCCTACGAAGCGATGCCGATTCGCGCCTTCCTCGCCCGTCCCCTCGAAATCTACTGGTGCCCCTGAGGCCGCAAGGAATCTTCCATGACATCTATCCAAACCAGCGCCGACGCCATGAACGACAAGATCGCCCTGATCGACAAGTGGTGCAGCGCTGCGCGCATCCTGCCGGTGATCACCATCGAGCGTGAGGCGGACATTCTGCCGCTGGCCGATGCTCTGGCCGCCGGTGGCCTGCGCGTGCTCGAAATCACCCTGCGTTCGGCGCTGGGCCTGGGCGCCATTCGCCTGCTGCGCGAGCAGCGTCCGGAGCTGATCGTCGGCGCCGGCACCGTGCTCGACGCCAACATGCTCGAGCAGGCCGAGGCCGCTGGTGCACAGTTCATCGTCTCGCCCGGCAGCACGCCGGCGTTGCTTGAAGCCGCCTTGCAGGGCCCGCTACCGCTGCTGCCAGGCGTCGCCAGTGCTTCGGAAATTATGCTCGGCTACGCGATGGGCTATCGCCGCTTCAAGCTGTTCCCCGCCGAGATCTGTGGCGGCGTGGCAGCGCTCAAGGCGCTCGGCGGGCCGTTCGGTGACATCCGCTTCTGCCCGACCGGCGGCGTCAATGCGCGCAATGCGCGGGATTACCTCAGCCTGGCCAATGTGATGTGCGTTGGCGGCACCTGGATGGTCGACGCCAAGGCCGTGCGTGCCGGCGATTGGGCCGCCATCGAAAGCGCCACGCGCCAGGCCCTGCAGGCGCTGGACAGCGCGCCGGCGGCCGAGCTGCCGCGCGACTTCGACCTGCGCGCCGAGCGTGCCGAACAGCGGGAGCTGTAATCGTCCCATCCCCCGCGGCGGGCGAAGGCCCGCCGCATCTTCCCCTATCTTCTCGCTACCTGGAGGTTGCATGAGCAACGCGCGCCCGCTTTCCGAGCTTTTCCCCCGTCTGGATGAGATTCCCGAAGCCTATCGTCCGGACGCACCGGTGACGCAGCGCGATTATCTGGTCGATGGCGAGTTGATGCACTGGGACGGCCCGCTGGCCGAAGTTCGCAGCCCGGTGTTTCTGCGCGAGGCCGATGGCAGCGAGCATCAGGTGGTCCTCGGCAGCACGCCGTTGCTGGATGCCGACGCCGCGTTGCGTGCATTGGACGCCGCTGTCGCCGCCTATGACTACGGTCGCGGTGCCTGGCCAACCATGCGCGTGGCCGAGCGCATCGCCCATGTCGAGAGCTTTCTGGCGCGCATGCGCGAACAGCGCGACGCGGTGGTCAAGCTGCTGATGTGGGAGATTGGCAAGAACCTCAAGGATTCGGAGAAGGAATTCGACCGCACCTGCGACTACATCGTCGACACCATCCATGCTCTGAAGGAACTGGACCGCAGCTCCAGCCGCTTCGAGCTGGAGCAGGGTACGTTGGGGCAGATCCGTCGGGTACCGATGGGCGTGGCGCTGTGCATGGGGCCGTACAACTACCCGCTGAATGAAACCTTCACCACGCTGATCCCGGCGCTGATCATGGGCAACACGGTGGTGTTCAAACCGGCCAAGTTCGGTGTGCTGCTGGTACATCCGCTGCTCGAAGCCTTCCGCGACAGCTTCCCGGCCGGCGTCATCAATGTCATCTACGGTCGAGGCCGCGAGACGGTCAGCGCGCTGATGGCCAGCGGCAAGATCGACGTGTTCGCCTTTATCGGCACCCACAAGGGCGCCGCCGATCTGAAGAAACTGCACCCGCGTCCGCACCGCCTGCGCGCCGCGCTGGGGCTGGATGCGAAGAACCCGGGCATCGTTCTGCCGGATGTCGATCTGGACAACGCCGTGGAAGAGGCGGTGACCGGTGCGCTGTCGTTCAATGGCCAGCGTTGCACGGCATTGAAGATCCTCTTCGTGCATGAGGCGGTGCTCGATGGTTTCCTCGAACGCTTCGCTGCGCGGGTCAACGCGCTCAAGCCGGGCATGCCCTGGGAGCCCGGCGTCGCGCTGACGCCGCTGCCCGAGCCGGGCAAGACCGATTATCTGCATGCGGTGCTCGAAGACGCCGTGGCCAAGGGCGCGCGAGTGGTCAATGCCGGCGGCGGCGAGTCGCACCAAACCTTCTTTCATCCGGCGGTGCTGAGCCCGGTTGATTCGTCCATGCGTGTCTATCACGAAGAGCAGTTTGGCCCGCTGGTGCCGGTAGTGCCGTACCGCGACCTGCAGGAAGTGATCGACTATGTGACCGCCTCCGACTACGGCCAGCAGCTGTCGATCTTCGGCAACGATCCGGCGCAGGTCGGCGAGCTGGTGGATGCCTTCGTCAACCAGGTCGGTCGCATCAACATCAATGCCCAGTGCCAGCGCGGGCCGGACAGCTACCCGTTCAATGGTCGCAAGAATTCCGCCGAAGGCACGCTGTCGGTACATGACGCCCTGCGCGTGTTCTCCATCCGTACCCTGGTGGCGACGCGCTTCAACGAGGCCAACAAGGAGCTGGTCGACCGGATCATTCGTGACCGCCAGTCGAGCTTCCTGACCACCGACTACATCTTCTGACGGAGCGCCACGATGGCCGCACCCGTGCTCGCCCAGCCGCTGTTGCTGGGCATGATGCGCCTGCTGGAATACCCCGAGTTGGGCGAGCCCCAGGCGTTGCTGGGCTTTATCGAACGCTGTGTCGAGCGCGGGCTGAACGGCTTCGACCATGCCGACATCTATGCCGGCGGGCAATGCGAGGCGCACTTCGGCGCGGCCCTGCGTCAGGCACCCGGGTTGCGCCAGCGCCTGCAGATCATCGGCAAGGCCGATATCGTGCCGGCGGAGCAAGACTGTTCGCGCTGGCGGGTCAAGCATTACGACTCCAGTGCCCGCTATCTGCGCCGGGCGGTGGACGATAGCCTGGCGCGGCTGGGTGTCGAGCGGCTCGATGGCTTCCTGCTGCATCGCCCGGACCCGCTGCTGCAGGTCGACGAGGTGGCCGACACGCTGAACGACCTGATCGCCAGCGGCAAGGTCGGCTGGGCCGGGCTGTCAAACGCCGGCATCCTGCATTGCCAGGCACTGGCCCAGTGCGTGCCGCTGCGCTGCAACCAGATCGAGCTGTCACTGCAGGCCCAGGACTGGGTGTGGGATGGCGGTTTGCATGCGCTGCAGGCTGCCGGTCTGCAGGTGCTGGCCTGGTCGCCGATGGCCGGTGGGCGTTTCGGCGAGCGACTGCGCAGTGCGCTCGAAGAAGTCGCCGCGGATCGGGGCGCAACGGCCAATCAGGTGGCGCTGGCCTGGCTGCGGCAGCTACCCGGTCGTCCGTTGCCGATCCTCGGCAGCCTGCGCTGGGAGCGGATCGAGGAGGCGCTGCTGGGCGCTGAACTGGAGCTGGACCGTCCCGCCTGGTTCTACCTGAGCGAAGCGGCCCGCGGGCATGAGGTGGCCTGAGGCAGGGGAGATCTGTCCGCTATCTAAGGTGGAAAATGCTTCGCAGTTTTCCACCCTACGCGAGGTTCGTAGGGTGGATGACGCTTCATCCATCTACCGCGGACATCTGCGATGGTTCGGCATTTCCCGATTAGGAACGCTATCGATCAATGGGCCCTGTGCGTGGTCCAAATTGGTGCGCGGCTGTGCTAGGGTCGCGTCCGCCGCGGGACGACCCGCTGGCATGTCGAATCGTGCGGGGACGGCCCTGCAGTTGATGGAGTCATCGTCATGCATTCGGCCTGGATCATGTTGACCATTGCCGGCCTCCTGGAAGTAGGTTGGGCCATTGGCCTCAAGGCTTCCGAAGGCTTCACCCGCCCGCTGCCGAGCGTGCTCACCCTGGTGGCCATGGCCGCCAGCTTCTTCCTTCTCGCCCGCGCAATGCAGGTATTGCCGGTGGGTACCGCCTATGCCATTTGGGTCGGAATCGGTGCGCTAGGCACTGTAGCCCTGGGTATTGTCATCTTCGGCGAGAGTGCTTCGACCGCGCGGCTCGTCAGTGTCGTGCTGCTGCTGGCGGGGTTGGTGGGGTTGAAGCTGACGGCCTGACGCGCAGCGCCGTGTCCTGACGTGCGCGCAAGGCGGTTTGCGCACTCGGCCTTCCTGCAATTGGTGGGCAGAAGCCCACCCTACGGTGCCAGCAGACGTCGTAGGGTGGATGACGCTTTATCCATTCACCGCTTCGATGGCGCAGATGTGCGAGTCGTCTCGTTCGTACCGGGCCGGCTGGGAGAGTCGGCCCTCCTGCATCTGGTGGGCTGAAGCCCACCCTACGGTGCCAGCAGGCGTCGTAGGGTGGATGACGTTTTATCCATCCACCGCTTCGATGGCGCAGATGTGCGAGTCGTCTCGTTCGTACCGGGCCGGCTGGGAGAGTCGGCCCTCCTGCATCTGGTGGGCTGAAGCCCACCCTACGGTGCCAGCAGGCGTCGTAGGGTGGATGACGTTTTATCCATCCACCGCTTCGATGGCGCAGATGTGCGAGTCGTCTCGTTCGTACCGGGCCGGCTGGGAGAGTCGGCCCTCCTGCATCTGGTGGGCTGAAGCCCACCCTACGGTGCCAGCAGGCGTCGTAGGGTGGATGACGTTTTATCCATCCACCGCTTCGATGGCGCAGATGTGCGAGTCGTCTCGTTCGTACCGGGCCGGCTGGGAGAGTCGGCCCTCCTGCATCTGGTGGGCTGAAGCCCACCCTACGGTGCCAGCAGGCGTCGTAGGGTGGATGACGTTTTATCCATCCACCGCTTCGATGGCGCAGATGTGCGAGTCGTCTCGTTCGTACCGGGCCGGCTGGGAGAGTCGGCCCTCCTGCATCTGGTGGGCTGAAGCCCACCCTACAGTGGTAGCAGGCGATGGTGCGCGCACTTGCCGGTTTTGTTCAGCGAATCTCGATGCGCTCCAGCAGGTACTTCTTCGCTCCGCTATCACCCACTCGCGTGGCTTCTTCGGCCAGGCGCAGGGCGCGTTCCAGGTCCTTCTGCGTCAGTGCGGCATCAATCGCCTGGCGGTAGTAGGCCGAGGTTTCTGGCAGTACTGCCGGTCCCGGCGTGCCGGGCAGTTCGTTGCCCATTTCCTGGCCGATGCTGTAGCCGGGCACGTAGCCCTTGGCCGGGGCATTGGCGTCACGGTCGGGGATCATCACCAGCCTGATCACCCCCACCGGCGAGTGCGGCGCCACTGGATCGGGAATGCTCGGCGGCTCGTTGCCCGCTGCCTTGGCATAGGCCTTGGCCGGGTGCTGCAAAACGGTCTGCCCGGCCATCTGTGCGTCGCTGGTGTAGAGGATCAGGTAGCGCTCGTTGCCAGGGTGTTCAGGCTGGGAGCGGTCGATGCGGATGCGTGCATCCAGGCTGTCGCCTTTCAGCCCGGTGGGCGGCACGTAGGTGAAATCGTCACCATCCAGCAGTCGGGTCGGGCGCATGCGGCTGTCCAGCAGCATGGCGTTGGGCGCCAGCACGCTGCTGCCGGCCTGGCTGTAGAGACGGATCTCGAATGAGGGGCCGCCGGCCGGCAGGCTGAAGGCGCGGAAGAAACTCTTGCCGGTCTCGAAGCTGTAAGCCGGCGCCTGGGTGTCGATCAGCACGTCACCGGTGAAGCCGGCTTCGAGTGGCTGGTACGGCAACTGGTCGATCCCACTGCAGCAGGTCGGGGCGGCGGCCAGCGCACTACGCGCCTGTTCGATCGGCCGTTCCAGCGGCTTGGGGCTGGTGGTGAGGGCATCGACCCGGCGCAGCGGTTCGCTACCGCAGCCGGTGAGCGCCAGGATCAATAGCCCGGCGGTAAGAAAGGACAAGCGATGCATGATGGTTCTCCGAACAAAAAATGCCCCGACCTGCCAGCGTCGGGGCAAAGGCACCGTCAGGACGGTGGGAGCGGAAAGGGCGCCGTCGCGGTTGGCGCAACGGCGTTCAAACGGTGCGGTTTACCACCAGGCCTCGGCCTGCACGCCGAAGGTGATGCCGTCGTCGTCACCGGCATCGATGGACTCGCTGGCGGCCTGGTAACGTCCGCCGTCCCATTTGGCGTAGGTGGCGAACACGCGGATCTGCGGGCGCGCCCAGAAGCTGTTGCCCGCCGACCACTGCTGGGCGAGGGTGAGCTTCTTCAGGTCGCGGCTGCGCTCGCCGTCGGCCTGCGGATCAACGCGGTCATAGCCGAACTCCAGCGCGGTGCTCATCACGTCGCTCCACTTGTACACCGGGCGCACGCCGAAGCTGGCCCAGGTCTGCCCGGAGTCGTTGTCGAAGTCGCGGTCCTCGTAGATCTGCACGTACATCATCTCGATGTTGTCGGTCAGGCCGACCACGCCCTGGTTGACCAGGCGGAACATCTTGCCGTCGCTGTTACCGGTGTTGTTGCGCCCGCTGCTGCCGATGATGCCGTCGGTGCCGTACTGCAGGGCGAGCTTGTTGTAGCCGCCGAACCAGTCGCTCTGGGTGTGCTCGAGGGTGACCAGATGACCTTTCTGGTCCTGGTAGCCGGGGTCGCGCTCCTGCTCGTCGGTGAGGTTGGCCTTGCCGTAGTCGTAGCCGATCTCCAGCTTGCCGCCCGGGTTGACGTCGATCTCGGCGAGGCGGAAGTCGAGGGTGTCGTTGGCCAGGTTGGTGCCAGTGCCCGAACCCTGGTAGACCCAGTCGCCGTCGGTGTTGCGAATCCACGCCACGCTCGCCTTGGCGAAGCCCAGGTCGATGTCTTCGATACCGGCGCCGGGGCCGGAGACGTCCCAGTAGTAGTAGTCGTTGATGTGCACGTCGTGGCGCTTGTAGTAGCGCTTGCCGGCCCAGATCGCCGCGCCCGGCAGGCTCGGGATGAGGTTCTTGCCGACCACGTTGAACTGGCGGATGGAGGTGGTGCCGGCCTCGTCGAAGGGGTTGTTCTCGCCGCCGTTGGTGTCGGTGCCGGTGGCTTCCCAGTCGTTACCCTGGTCGGAGCGGTAGGCGATCATGCTGTCGACGTAGAAGCTGCGGTTGCCTTCGCTCCACACCTCCTGGCCGAGGCCGATCTCGGCGTAGGTTTCGCATTCGTTGCCCAGGCGATATTTCGCCGGTGCACCGGCGGCCTGGAAGCAGGCCTGGTCGCCGCCGCCGGCCGTGGCGCCGACGCCCGAACGCAGATAGCCGTGGAAGTCGACCGCCAGGGCCGGGCCGCCGACCAGCAGGGCGGCAAGCAGGCAGGCGGGTTTGAGGACGAACAGGGGGTGCGCGGTGTGCTTCATGACGAGGTCCTTGTTTTTCTTGTTAATGCCGAATCGATCACGCCGTAGCTGCCTGCCAGGGGCGGCGCAGCTGGGTGGCAGAAGCCTCGGGGATAGGAACGGCGGCAGCATCCTCCCGGCAGCGGATTTCGCTGGCGCAGGGCGAGGGCGTACCAGGGATGAGAACGGCGTAATCCCCGGGGTGGGGATGAGACGAGAGGGGTGCAGATGATTGCCAGGGGCCTTCGGCCTGGCCACTACGCCGCCTGCAACTGGGCGGGGGAGGTTGGTGACGGGGGCGTGCAGGGGCAGCCTGCGGGTGCCGGTCGAAGACCCGGCCGGCGTTCATCCTCGTCTGGCGGCCTTGCCGTCGGATACCCGTACAAGCACAAGAACCGGAGTATTGCGATGAGCCACATCCTGCGTGCCGCCGTATTGGCGGCAGTCCTGCTGCCGTTTCCCGCATTGGCCGATCAGGCCGGCAAGAGCCCGGCCGGGGTTCGCTACCACGGCGGCGACGAAATCATCCTCCAGGGCTTCCACTGGAACGTCGTCCGCGAAGCGCCCAACGACTGGTACAACATCCTCCGCCAACAGGCCTCGACCATCGCTGCCGACGGCTTCTCGTCAATCTGGATGCCGGTGCCCTGGCGTGACTTCTCCAGCTGGAGCGAAGGCGGCAAGTCCGGCGGCGGCGAAGGTTACTTCTGGCACGACTTCAACAAGAACGGCCGCTATGGCAGCGATGCCCAGCTGCGCCAGGCCGCCGGGGCGCTGGGTGGTGCCGGGGTGAAGGTGCTCTACGACGTGGTGCCCAACCACATGAACCGCGGCTACCCGAACAAGGAAATCAACCTGCCGGCCGGTCAGGGCTTCTGGCGCAACGACTGCGCCGATCCGGGCAATTATCCCAATGACTGCGACGACGGCGACCGTTTCGTCGGCGGCGATGCAGACCTCAACACCAGCCATCCGCAGGTCTACGGCATGTTCCGCGACGAGTTCGCCAATCTGCGCAGCCAGTACGGCGCCGGCGGCTTCCGCTTCGATTTCGTCCGCGGCTTCGCACCGGAGCGGGTCAACAGCTGGATGACCGACAGTGCCGACAACAGCTTCTGCGTCGGCGAGCTGTGGAAAGGCCCCTCGGAATACCCGAGCTGGGACTGGCGCAACACCGCCAGCTGGCAGCAGATCATCAAGGACTGGTCCGATCGGGCCAAGTGCCCGGTGTTCGACTTCGCCCTCAAGGAGCGCATGCAGAACGGCTCGATCGCCGACTGGAAGAACGGCCTGAACGGCAACCCCGACCCGCGCTGGCGCGAGGTGGCGGTGACCTTTGTCGACAACCACGACACCGGCTATTCGCCCGGGCAGAACGGCGGGCAGCACCACTGGGCGCTGCAAGACGGGCTGATTCGCCAGGCCTACGCCTACATCCTCACCAGCCCCGGCACGCCGGTGGTGTACTGGTCGCACATGTACGACTGGGGCTACGGTGACTTCATCCGCCAGCTGATCCAGGTGCGCCGCGCGGCTGGCGTGCGCGCGGACTCGGCGATCAGCTTCCATGAAGGCTACAGCGGCCTGGTCGCCACCGTCAGCGGAACCCAGCAAACCCTGGTGGTGGCGCTCAACTCCAACCTGGGCAATCCCGGCCAGGTCGCCAGCGGCAGCTTCAGCGAGGCGGTCAATGCCAGCAACGGGCAGGTGCGGGTATGGCGCAGCGGCGCCGGGAGCGGTGGCGATAACGGTGGTGGTGAGCCCGGCGCCTTGGTCAGCGTCAACTTCCGCTGCGACAACGGTGTGACGCAACCTGGTGACAGCGTCTACGCGGCCGGTAACGTCAGCCAGCTTGGCAACTGGAGCCCAACATCGGCCGTGCGCCTGACCGATACCAGCGGCTACCCGACCTGGAAAGGCAGCATCTCGCTGCCTGCCGGCCAGAACGTGGAATGGAAATGCCTGATCCGCAATGAGGCCAACGCAACGCTGGTGCGGCAGTGGCAGGGCGGGGCGAACAACCGCCTGACGCCCAGCGAAGGCACCAGTACGGTCGGGCGCTTCTAGCCCTAAGAAGCACGAGCACCTGTGGCCCGCCTCGCCTATGTGAGGCGGGTTTTTTGTTGGCGGCACCGTTGTGTTGGGTTCGGCCGTGGTTCCTGGTAGCCGCGTGGCTGTTGCTGGGATCGTTGTGGTGGGTTGAAGCCCACCCTACGGCGGCTGGTCCAGCTGCGGATTTTGAGCGAGACAGCGCAGGTGCTGCTGGTACCTACAGGGACGACTGCCGTTGCGAGTCGCACGCTTACGCGTAGGGCGAGATTGGCCGCATCGTAGAATGGGCTTCAGCCCACCGCAGCGGAGCTTCGCCTTGCAGCCAACCTTCAGGTTCCCGCTGTGGCGATAGCGTCGCCCCACCCGCGCGGCTCATACCTCTTGGGCGTTCTGAACATCTGCCAATTGCCAACGAATCGCCTGGGCTTCGGCCTGGCGTAGCTCGTCGAGCAAGGCATCGCGGCCGGGGTTTCGCTCGTTGGCCAGTGCGCCGCTGGCGAGCAGGTCGGCATGCAGGGCAGTGGCTTTATTCCGGAGCCAGGCCAGGCGCTGCAGGGTAAGCGGCGTGCAGCTCTGCCCGCTGAGGTCGTCCTTCACGTCCAGCCAGTGCGAGCGCCAGGCCTCCTGCAGGTATAACCCGCCTAGATCGCCAGCCAGCGCGTTGCGCCAGCGACGCATCAGGCCGCTCAGCCAGTCCAGCACGCCCTGGCTGGCACCACGGGCGGCGAGTTCTCGCTGCAACCGCTCGTAGGCATCCAGCGCGATGCGTTTCTCCAGCTCGAAATCCGCCAGTGCCCATGTCTCGCTTTGCTGTTCCAGACGCAGCAGGCAGGCGAACAGCTGGCGCGTCTCGAAACGCTCGGCGGGGTGAAAGCCAGGCGAGGCCAGGCCGTCGCTGTTGTACTGGCGCAGCGGGTCGAAGGGGTAGAGGTAGCCGAAATCGAACAGGCGGATGCGGCCATCGTCCAGGGTATTGCCAGGCGCCAGATCCCATTCGAACAGGCCGGCCAGCAGCAGGGCGATCAGCAGGTCGAACAGCTCGACGAGCTGACGTTCGTCCCAGCGATCGATGCGCCGGCCTTCGACCCAGGGCGACAGCACGATGCCCTGCTGCAGCGAGGCGTACTGCGTCGGCACGATGCCGGCCAGGCGTTCGGCCTGCTCCGGCGTGCGCATCAGCCGGGCAAGGTCGCGGCGGCGCTGCAGCTCGTTGAGAAAGCTCGTCTGGCCGTCCGGGTTCTGCACACGACAGGGCCGCCGGGCGACCTTCAGCGCCCAGTCGCGCCCGGCCAGCTGCACGCGGTAGACCCGAGCGGTCAGGCCGTCGTCGAGACAGGCGCGCACCCAGGGCTCGTCGCCACGCACCGCCGCCAGTTGTTCCGGTGGCAGCGGGCAATCCTCCGCGCGGCCCAGGCGAAACTCGGTGCCGCTGGCGAGAAAGGCCAGCTGGGCCTGGCGCCGTGCCGCTGCGGTCAGCGAGGCGGCACTCATCGTGCCTGCACCACGATGACCTTGTCCTCGCCCAGCTCGCGGGCGAAGGCATAGGGCTGGCCGGGCGAAAGCAGTTTGTGTTCACCCGCGCCGATGGCCGGATGGCGCGCACGGAACTGACCAATCCGCTGCCAGTGCTCGATCAGTGCGGCAACTTCAGGGCGTTGGTGTTCGGCCCAGTTCATCGAACTGCGGGTGCCCTGATACGGGTCCGAACCGCTGGCACCGAAGGCGCGCGCGCTTTCGTCGCCGTAATAGACCTGCACCGCGCCGGGCGCCAGCAGCAGGGCGGCGGCGAGGCCGCGCTGGCGGGTCAGGTCACCCTTGGCGAGCTGGTTGAACAGCGCTGTGTCGTGGGACGAGGCGTAGCTCAGCAGGTTGTGCCCGGGCGTCTCGGCCAGGCGCCTGGCATAGTCGGCGTAGCTGGGTTCGGCGGCGGCGAGGCAGTCGCTGGCAGCCACGGCCTGCTCCTGAAAGTCGAAGTTGATCAGCGCATCGAAGCCCTGGTTCAGATAGTCGCTGGCTTCGGGGCCGTGGCCGAACACTTCGCCGACCATCCAGAACGGCTCGCTGGCCATGGGATCGTCCGGGTTGGTACTAGCCCAATCGGCGCGGGCGCGCTCCGCGGCGGCGCGCAGTTCGGCCCAGGTGGCGGGTTCGACATGCTTGACGGTGTCGACACGAAAGCCGTCGACGCCGAACTCGCGGACCCAGCCGGTCAGCCATTCGATTAGGTAGTCGCGCACGCGGTAGCCTTCGCGCGGCTCGGCACGGGTCTGCGCCTTGCGCGCGAGAAACTCCGGCAGCGCGACGACCGCCTCGGACTCGGTGCGGAAATCCGGCAGAAAGGCAAGCGAGCCCTTGAGCGGATCGACCGTGCTGCTGGGCGGTGTGTCGTAATCGGCGATGCCGGCCCGCACCCAGTCGCGGCCCCACCAGGCGGCCCAGCTCGGGTGCTCGTAATCCACCAGGTTGTGGTAGGCGTGCAGGTTCTCGTGGGGCTCCGGCTGCCAGGCGCTCCACTGCTCGGGCAGGTAGTCGGCCATGCCGTCGCGCAGGGCGCCGAAGCCCTGTTGCTGCATGTCCTGCAGGGTCGAGTAGCCGGGGTGGTTCATCACCACATCGAAGAGCACGCGGATGCCGCGGGCATGGGCCGCGCTGATGAGGGTGCGCAGGTCGTTCTCGCTGCCCATGTTGGCGTCGAGCTGGGTGAAGTCGAGTGCGTAGTAGCCGTGGTAACCGTAGTGGCGGAAGTCGCCGCGATCGCCGCCGCCGACCCAGCCGTGGATCTGCTCGTAGGGCGCGCTGATCCACAGCGCGTCGACGCCCAGGCTGGCGATATGGTCGAGCCGCTCGGTCAGCCCCTTGAGGTCGCCGCCGTGGAAGGTGCCGATCTCCTGTTCTCCATCCGGCTCGCGGCCATAGCTGCGGTCGTTGCCTTGATCGCCATTGGCGAAGCGGTCGGTGAGCACGAAGTAGACGATCGCGTTGCGCCAGTCGTGCGGTGCCGGTTTGGCCGGCTCGGCGGCTTCGAGCAGCAAGAGGCCGTCGCTGCCGGTGGCGGGGTGCAGCCTGACCCGGCCGTCGCGGACCACCGTCGTGGCGCCGGACAGCGCGTCGCGCAGGGTCTGGCCATCGCGGAACACGTCGCCAACCGCCACCTCCACCGCGCCGCCATCCCAGGCCTGGCAGACCGACGCAGCCGCCTTCGGTTCGGCGGCCTTGATCGGCAACAAGCGCAGCGCCGCGTCCGGGCCGGTCTCGACGATCAAACGATAGCGCCCGGCCTCGGGCACTTCGTAGCGGTAGGCGCTGTCTTTGCCAAGCGGCTGACGACGGAACGGCGCAAGCGCGCTGTTTTCGACGCCTGCTTGCGGCATCACCAGATGCAGCCGACCGGGTTCAAGTTCCAGCTCCGTGTCGTAGCGATCGGCTGCCAGCGGGTTCCAGCTCGGTGACAGCGGCTGGTCGTTCAGGCGAACGCTCAGCTCGGGAGCGGCGAGGCCGGACAAGGGCAGGGCGAGGCCGAACAGTAGCGGTAGGACGGATAACCGGTGGGCACGCATCAGATGTGGCTCCATTATGCTTTTTCGCTACATTTGACCGCGCGTTTGCAGCTGGGTATAGGCGTAAACGCTAGTCTGATGGCGTATTTTGTGTGGCTGCGACCAACTATCTACGCCCCGCTTCTACGCCCTCCGCCCCCTTGGGGAGGAGGATGCACATGGCATAGGACGCGCCGAGGATGGAACGACTGCCAGAGCCTCAGGCCGGCAGCAGGTGGAACAACTAATAAGAAGCCACGAGGAAAGCGAAGCATGAACAAGAAATTCTGGTGTATCGCCACCGTCGGCCTGGCGGCCACCTTCAGCCTGCCGCTACCGGCGCTGGCGGCGATCGAGGAAGGCAAGCTGGTTGTCTGGATCAACGGCGACAAGGGCTATAAAGGCCTGGCCGAAGTTGGCAAGAAGTTCACCGCCGAAACCGGCATCCCCGTCGAAGTGGCCCATCCCGACAGCGCCACCGACAAGTTCCAGCAGGCTGCGGCCACCGGCAACGGCCCGGACATCTTCATCTGGGCCCACGACCGCATTGGCGAATGGGCCAAGAGCGGCCTGCTCACCCCGGTTACCCCCAGCGCCGACACCAAGTCCGGCATCGCCGACTTCTCCTGGCAGGCGGTGACCTACGACAACAAGCTGTGGGGCTACCCGATTTCGGTGGAAACCATCGGCCTGATCTACAACAAGGCGCTGGTGGACACCCCGCCGAAGACCTTCGATGACGTTCTCGCGCTAAACGAGAAGCTCGCCGCCCAAGGCAAGCGCGCCATTCTCTGGGACTACAACAACACCTATTTCACCTGGCCGCTGCTTTCGGCCAAGGGTGGTTACGTATTCGAGCAGAACGACGGCGGTTACAACGTCAAGTCCACCGGGGTTAACAACGCTGGCGCCAAGGCCGGTGCGCAGGTGCTGCGCGACCTGATCGACAAGGGTGCAATGCCCAAGGGTGCCGACTACAGCGTGGCTGAGGCGGCGTTCAACAAAGGCGATTCGGCGATGATGATCAGCGGCCCCTGGGCCTGGTCGAACATCGAGAAGAGTGGCATCGACTTCGGCGTAGCACCGATTCCGGGTGTCGACGGCGAGCCGGGCAAGCCCTTCGTTGGCGTTGCTGCGGCGCTGCTCAACGCCGCCAGCCCGAACAAGGATCTGGCCGTGGAGTTCCTCGAGAACTACCTGCTGCAGGTCGAGGGGCTGAAGACCGTGAACGCCGACGTGCCGCTGGGCGCCGTGGCCAACACGGCCTACATGGAAGAGCTGTCTGCCAACCCGCACATCAAGGCGACCTTCGAGAACGCGCAAATGGGTGAGCCGATGCCCAACGTGCCGGAGATGGGCGCGTTCTGGTCATCCATGGCCGCTGCGCTGACCAACATCACCTCCGGCCGACAGGACGTCGATGCCGCGCTGGATGATGCCGCCAAGCGCATCACCCGTTGAACCCGTCGCCGGCCGCCTGCACAGGCGCGCCGGCAGACTAAGCTCCGTTCATATAGGTTCTTCTCCCGTGAATGCCCGTGCCGAGTTGCCCAGCCCTGCCATGACCCGTTCGACTCCCTGGGGCCTGCCCCGCCCCGTGACCACAGGCCTGCGCTGGCTGCTTTGGCTGGCCTTCAATGCCTTTGCGCTGTATCTGGTGGTTGCCCTCTACGTTCAGGGGCAGATGGCATTCGCCCTGCTCGGGCTGGTGGTCTCGGGCATCGCCAGCTACCTGTTCATCAACCGGCGCATGTACGCGCAGCGCTACATCTTCCCGTCGGTGGCGGGGATGCTGGTGTTCGTGATCTTCCCGCTGCTCTACACCGTGGGCATCGGCTTTACCAACTACAGCGGCAGCCATCTGCTGAGCCAGGCACAGGTCGAGCGTTATCACCTCAATCAGACCTACCTGGCCGGCGAGCGCTTCCGTTTTACGCTGCATCAAAGTCCTGATGGCGAGCGTCTGCGCATCGACAAGGGCGAGCAGGGCGTGTTCGTCAGCCCGCCGTTGACCGGAGAGCCAGACGTCGAAGCGCCGCTTTCCCTGCAACCGGCCGAAGCCGCTGGTGAGTTGGGCGATGCGCTGGCGCTGCGCGAGGTGATACAGCGACGCAAGGCGCTGGAACAGTGGGTGATGCAGGCCCCGGACGGCAGCCTGCTGCGGCTGTACGGGCTACGCGAGGTGGCGGCGGTGGAGCCGCAATATCGGCAGGATGGCCCCGGCGTGCTGGTCGACAACCGCACGGGCGCGCGGCTGACCGCCGACATGGAGCGCGGCTTCTATGTCGACGAAACCGGCAAGGCTGTGCCACCGGGCTTCACCGTGTTCGCCGGCTTCGCCAACTTCTCCCGGGTGCTGACCGAGCCGAGCATCCGCGAACCCTTCATGCAGATCTTCGCCTGGACCTTCGCTTTCGCCGGCCTGACGGTGGTCTTCACACTGGCCTTGGGCCTGGTGCTGGCCAGCCTGCTGCAGTGGGAACTGGTGCGCGGCAAGGCCTTCTACCGACTGATGCTGATCCTTCCGTATGCGGTACCGGCATTCATTTCGATCCTGGTGTTCCGCGGCCTGTTCAACCAGAACTTCGGTGAGATCAACTTGCTGCTCGACAGCCTGTTCGGCATGCGCCCGGACTGGTTCAGCGACCCGGCCCTGGCGCGCACGATGATTCTCATCGTCAACACCTGGCTCGGCTACCCGTACATGCTGCTGCTGTGCATGGGGCTGCTGCAGGCCATCCCGCGGGACCAGTACGAGGCATCGGCGATCGACGGCGCCAGTCCGCTGGACAACCTGCTGCGCATCACCCTGCCGCAGCTGATCAAGCCGCTGATGCCGCTGCTGATCGCAAGCTTTGCCTTCAACTTCAACAACTTCGTGCTGATCACGCTGTTGACCCGCGGCGGCCCGGACATCATCGGCGCGACCACGCCGGCCGGCACCACGGATCTGCTGGTCAGCTACACCTACCGCATCGCCTTCCAGGACTCCGGGCAGGACTTCGCCCTGGCCGCGGCGATCGCCACGATGATCTTCCTGCTGGTGGGCGCCATGGCGCTGCTCAACCTCAAACTCTCGAAAGTGAAGGTATAAGGAGAACCGCATGGCCATGGTGCAACCCAAATCCGCCCGTTACCGGCTGTGGGCAACCCACGCGGCGCTGCTGGCGTTCGTTGCGGTGATCCTCTTTCCGCTGCTGATGGTGATCTCGATTTCCTTCCGCGAGGGTAACTTCGCCACCGGCAGCCTTTTCCCCGAGAACCCGACGCTGGAGCACTGGTCGCTGGCGCTGGGCATCCCCTACACCCACGAGGATGGCAGCGTCACCCAGCCGCCATTCCCGGTGCTGCTGTGGCTGTGGAATTCGGTGAAGATCGCGCTGGTCAGCTCGGTGCTGATCCTGCTCTTGTCGACTACCAGCGCCTACGCCTTCGCACGCATGCGTTTCGGCGGCAAAGCGCCGATCCTCAAAGGCATGCTGATCTTTCAGATGTTTCCGCCGGTACTCTCGCTGGTGGCCATCTACGCGCTGTTCGACCAGCTTGGTCAGCACGTCAGCTGGCTCGGGGTGAACAGCCACGGCGCGGTGATCGTCGCCTCGCTGGGCGGCATGGCACTGCATATCTGGACCATCAAGGGTTACTTCGAGAGCATCGATGCCTCGTTGGAGGAAGCCGCCATCGTAGATGGCGCGACCACCTGGCAGGCGTTCTTCCATATCCTGTTGCCGATGAGCGTGCCGATCCTGGCGGTGGTGTTCATCCTGGCATTCATCACCAGTGTCACCGAGTACCCCATCGCCTCGGTGCTGCTGATGGACGTGGACAAGCTGACCCTGTCGGTGGGTGCCCAGCAGTACCTGTACCCGCAAAACTACCTGTGGGGTGATTTCGCCGCGGCGGCGGTGCTCTCCGGGATACCTATCACCGCGGTGTTCCTCTACTGCCAGAAGTGGATCGTCGGCGGTCTTACCGCGGGCGGCGTGAAGGGCTGAAGGATATAGCGAAACAGGGCGCGAGACCGGGGAGCGGAAGCCATGCGAGCCGGTGCGCCAGGCCACGACGAGAACAATAACGAGAACAGGGAGCCGTCCATGAATGCCTCGATGCCAGCCTTGCTGCCGCTGATCCCCACCAAGCTGGCGATCCCCATGCTGCCGCCGGGCCTGCTCGAACGCCCACGACTGGACGAGTGGCAACTGCGCCTGCCACAGGTACGCCTGGCCGTGCTGCATGCGGCCAGCGGCTTCGGCAAAACCACCCTTGCAGCGCAATGGGCGCGGGCCTTCGATGGCCGCGTCGCCTGGCTACAGCTGCATGCCAGCGATAACCTGGCGCTGCAGTTCGCCCGCTACCTGACCCAGGCGCTGGACCGCCAGCTCGATGCCGGTTGCCCGCTATCCGCTGCACTCGCCGAGCAGGGCCAGGTCTCGCTGGATGCGCTGTTCACTCAACTGCTGGCCGAACTGCCGGGCGAGCACGAGGCGATCCTGATCGTGCTCGATGAATTTGAAGTGCTGCACGAGCGTGAGCTGATCGCCGGGCTGCGCTTCTTCCTGCGGCATATGCCCTGCTGGATGACGTTGCTGGTGTGCAGCCGCCGGCTGCCGGAGCTTGGCGTTGCCGAGCTGCGGGTCAAGCATCAGCTGCTGCTGCTCGATGCCCGCCAGCTGGCGTTCGAGGACGACGAGGTGCAGGCCCTGCTGGAGCTGGGCGTGCCGGTAAACATCAACCGCGAGCAGGTCGAACGGCTCAACCGCCGCATCGGTGGCTGGCCCTGCGCACTGCAGCTGGCGCTGCAGGAAGTGCAGACCAGCCGCGGCATGGACCTGTTTCTGGAAAACCTGCTGCTTGGCCACCCCGATATCCGCGACTACATGCGCGAACAGGTGGTCGAGGGTCTGCCTGAAGACCTGCGTGGTTTTCTTGAAGCCACTTGCCTGCTCGATCGCTTTGATGCGGCACTGGCCGACCGCCTGACCGAAGCCTGCCACGGCCGCGAAATGCTCGAGCGGCTCGAGCGCAGCGGGCTGTTCATCCAGCCGCTGGACAGCCTGCGTCGCTGGTACAGCTATCACCCATTGTTCGCCGTGTTCCTGCAGGGCGAGCTGCGCACCCACCAGCCGCAGCGGGTCAATCAGCTGCATCTGCGTGCCGCCGAGGCGCTACTGGCCGAAAACATGCCCGAAGAGGCCGCACGGCACGCGGTGCAGGCGAGTGATCCGCAGCAGGTCGCGGAAATTCTGCAGCGCCACGGGCGCGCCTTCTATCGTCAGGGCCGTCTCGGGCTATTGCAGCAATGCCTGGAAACCCTGCCAGAACCGGTAATCGCCGGCTCGCCGCTGCTAACCCTGTTGCAGGCCTGGGTGTCGCAGAACTCCTATCAGTTCGATCACGTCGAGCGCTGGTTCAAGGCCAGCGAGCTGACCCTGCAGCGCAGCTGCTCCGAACAGGATTGGGCGCGCATTGTCTGCGAGTTCAATGCCGTCCGGGCGCAGGTGGCGATGAACCAGGGCGATGAACAACGCGCCATCGCACTGGCTCAGGAGGCGCTGACCCGCGAACCGCTGATCATGCGCACCTCGCGCGTGGCAGCGATGTCAGGGCTAGCCGAGGCGCATTTCGTGCAGGGGGCACTGCCGCAGGCGCAGAAGCAGTACGAGGAAGCCGAGCGTCGCGCACGGGAGATCAATGCTTCGCATCTGGTGGTGTGGAACCTTGGCCAACTGTCTGAAATCGCCATCGCCCAGGGGCATCTGCAGAAGGCCTACACGCTGCAGGAAAGGGCCATCCAGTACATCGAACAGCAGAACCTGCAGGCCACGCCGATTGTCGAGTTCATCTACCGGGTACGCGGTCAGGTGCTGCTGGAGTGGCATCAGCTGGATGCCGCCGAGCAGTGCGCGCTGCAGGGCATCCAGATTCTCGACGAACTTGGTGACCAGCGCTGGCGCCTACAGAGCCACGCACTGCTGGCCGGCGTCGCCTACGCCCGCGGCCAGCAGAATGCCTGCGCCGATTACATCGGCCAGATGCAAACGATGCTCGCCGATGATCGCTACCACATCGACTGGCTGGCCAATGCCCATGCGGTGATGCTTGCTTATTGGGATTCCAGCCAGGACCGCGAGGCAATTCGTCAATGGCTGATCAGTGCGCCACCGGTCAGCGCTGGTGCCAACCACTTCTCCCAGCTCAACGCGCGCAATCACGCCCGTGCCCATGTATCGCTGGGGCAGCTGGACAGCGCGTTGCCGATCCTGCGCCAGTTGCTGACCGACGCCGAGTGTCACGGTCTGCTGATGGACCGCAATCGCAACCACATCCTCCTGGCGCAGCTGCACTGGCTGCGTGAAGAACGCCAGCAGGCGCTCGACCATTTGCAACGGGCCATGACCTTGGCCAGCGGCAGCGGCGCGATCGGCAGCTTCCTGCGAGTCGGCAAGCCGATCATCGGCATGCTCAAGTGCCTGCTGCACGAGCGCACCCTCGACGAGCCGGAAGCCCAGCGTGCCACGCGGCTGATCCAGCTGGCGCAGCAGCAGCGCGACTTCAGCCGCGCCATCCGCATCACCCTCGACGAGGCGGTGATCCAGGACATCATCAACCGCCCCGACGTGCCCGAGCTGATCCGTCGCTCACCGCTGACCCGGCGCGAATGGCAGGTGCTCAGCCTGATCCACGCCGGGCAGTCCAACGAGCAGATCGCCGATCACCTCAACGTCGCGCCCACCACCATCAAGACGCACATCCGCAGCCTCTACCAGAAGCTCAACATCACCCATCGCAGCGAAGCGGTGCAGCTGGCACGCGACCTGCTGAGCAAGATTCAGGGGGACTAGGCCCGCTCGCCGCCGCCGATGCGACCGGCTATGCTCGCGGGCCGTACAGCACAACAGGGATGTGGCGGATGATAACGACAGCTCAACGAACCGGCCGGCGCCCGCTCGGCGCAGCACAGCACGACGGAGGCCGCCCATGAGCCTGGCCCGCGTGCTGTTTATCGCCGCCGTCCTGGGTCTCGGCTACAAACTGTGGAGCGGCCATCAGCAGGAGGCATTGCTCCAGGCAAGCACGACAAGCAGCCCCTCGGGGTTCATCTCGGTGGCGATGCCCGGTGGTGCGCGCCCGGGCGTGGTGATGGTTTTTGCGCCGGTCAACTGTCCTTCTGATGAAGCGCGGCGGGCCGACGAGCTGGCGGCCGGGCTGTCCCGCATGGGCATCGCGGTGCAGCGCTCCAGCCACTTCAGTACCGAGACGAGCAACCCCGACGCCGAGCAGCGGGCCCAGCTGCAGCGCACCGTCGCGGTGCTCAGCGGTGGCATTCCCGCCGTGTTCTTCAATGGCATGGGCAAGGCCAACCCGACCCTTGACGAGGTGGTGGCCCAGGTTCGCGCGCCGCGCTGAGCTCACCGGCAATGCGCCGATAGCGCTTGGACTGCAGGGCGCCGCTCAGCCCTTCCACTGCGTCCGGGCGAAGGCGGGCAGGGTGTTGGCGCGCTGTGACGCTGAGGCCAGGTGGGGGAACGCGCCGTCCGGCGCCAGCGTGTCGGGCAGGGTGAGGCGGGCGAAGTCATAGGCGACCACCGCGCTGATATCCACCTGACTCATGCGCTCGCCCAGCAACGGTCGCTCGCCGCGCTCGGCCTGGCGTGCGTCCAGCAACGCCAGCGCGCCGCGCGCCTGATCCTCGCAATGACGATACCAGTCGTCCCAGACCAGCCCTTCCGGCCGCCGATCGCGCTCGTAATACGCCGCCACGGTTTTCTCGCAGGCACCGACGGCAAAGGCCAGCAGGTTCATCGCTTCGATGCGCTCAGTGCCGGACAGCGGCAGCAGTGCGCGCTCGGCGCCCGCCTGCTGATCGAAATAATCGAGGATGGCATTGCTGTCGATCAGCACCTGCCCATCGTTCAGCACCAACGCGGGCACTCGACCCAGCGGCGAGTACTCGCGAATCTTCAGACTATCCGTCAGAACGCTGAGCGGTTCGTTGGTGAACGGTATGTCCAACAGATGCAGGCTGACGCCGACGCGGCGGACGAAAGGCGACATGTAGCGACCGATCAGTTTCACAGGCAATGCTCCGAAGGCGAGGGTGAACAGTGCATCAACCCTAGTCGAGCCCGCCGGTGGATGCGAAGGCATCGTGCGGAACCATCTATCGCCTCGTCCGTTGGCCGCCGGGCGGGGGAGGAGGAGTGCAGCGCCTGGCTGTGGCACCCTCGGGCTTTCAGAGATGGAGACGTTGCCATGGCGATGAGCGAGAAACAGAAGATGCTGGCCGGTGAGCTTTACTACCCCGGTGACCCGGAGATCGTTGCCGATCAGGCCGCGGCCAAGGCCTGGATGGTGCGCTACAACGCAGCACTCGCCGCCTCGCCGGACGAGCGCCGGGCGCTGCTGGCCGAGCGGCTGGCCTCGGTCGGTGCCGGTGCGGTGATCCGCCCGCCGTTCCACTGCGACTACGGCTACAACATCCACCTGGGCGAAGGCGCCTTTCTCAATTTCAACTGCGTGATTCTCGATGTGGTCGAGGTGCATATCGGCGCCGGTGCGCAGATCGGCCCGGCGGTACAGCTCTACACCGCCGACCATCCGCGTGATCCCGAGGCGCGCCGTTCGGGAGTGGAGTTCGGCCGGCCTATCCATATCGGTCGCAACGTCTGGGTCGGTGGCGGGGCGATCATCCTCCCGGGTGTGACGGTAGGTGACGACGCGGTGATCGGCGCCGGCAGCGTGGTCACCCGTGACGTGCCGGCCGGTGCCACGGTGGTCGGCAACCCGGCGCGGCTGCGCTGACCGGCTCGCTGTCGCCGTCTACGCCCTCGGCAAGCGGGCGGTCTACGCCCGGCCCTTACGCCTGCAACAGCCCGCCGCCGGAGGATGTTGCGACCGGTTGCCGCACCTAGAGTGGCCACATCTTCACTGGTCACTCATAGGTAACGTGGCATGTCCGAGCAACTTCAGAATTGGTGGCGCGGCGGGGTGATCTATCAGGTCTACCCACGTAGTTTCTTCGACAGCAACGGCGACGGCGTGGGCGACCTGCCCGGCGTGCTGCACAAGCTGGACTACATCGCCAGCCTCAACGTCGACGCCATCTGGCTGTCGCCTTTCTTCACCTCGCCGATGAAGGATTTCGGCTACGACGTGGCCGATTACCGCGGCGTCGATCCGCTGTTCGGCACGCTGGACGACTTCGTCCGGCTGGTCGAGGCGTGCCACGAACGCGGCATGCGCGTGCTGATCGACCAGGTACTCAACCATTCCTCCGACCAGCATCAGTGGTTCGTCGAAAGCCGTTCCAGCCGCGACAACGACAAGGCCGACTGGTACGTCTGGGCCGACCCCAAGCCGGACGGCACCGTGCCGAACAACTGGCTGTCGGTGTTCGGCGGTCCGGCCTGGAGCTGGGACAGCCGGCGCCGGCAGTACTACCTGCATAACTTCCTCTCCAGCCAGCCGGACCTGAACTTCCACTGCCAGGCTGTGCAGGATCAGGTGCTCGATGATATGGAGTTCTGGCTCAAGCTCGGCGTAGACGGGTTCCGCCTGGATGCCGCGAACTTCTACTTCCACGATGCCGAACTGCGCGACAACCCGTCAAATACCGAGATTCGCGAAGGCAGCATCGGTGTGCGTATCGACAACCCTTACGCCTACCAGCGCCATATCTACGACAAGACACGGCCGGAAAACATGGATTTCCTCCGTCGTCTGCGTGCCCTGCTGCAGCGCTATCCCGGCGCGTCCTCGGTGGCCGAGATCGGCTGCGACGAGTCGCTACGCACCATGGCCGCCTACACCAGCGGCGGCGACACGCTGCACATGGCGTATTCCTTCGACCTGCTCACCGAGCAGTGCAGCCCGGCCTATATCCGCCACACCGTGGAAGGCATCGAGCGCGAACTCGCGGACGGTTGGTCGTGCTGGTCCATGGGTAACCACGACGTGGTGCGGGTGATGACGCGCTGGGCGCTCAATGGCCGACCCGACCCGGAGCGCGGCCGGTTGCTGATGGCACTGTTGTTATCACTGCGTGGCAGCGTTTGCATGTACCAGGGCGAAGAGCTGGGCCTGCCGGAAGCGGAACTGCGCTACGAAGATCTGGTCGATCCGTACGGCATTACCTTCTGGCCGGAATTCAAAGGGCGCGACGGATGCCGCACGCCGATGCCGTGGCAGAGCGAGGCGCATCATGCCGGCTTTACCGGGAGCCAGCCGTGGTTGCCGGTGGATGACTCGCACCGCTCGCTGTCGGTGGCGGCGCAGGAAGCCGATCCGCATTCGATGCTCAACTGTTATCGGCGTTTTCTCGGCTGGCGACGTGAGCAGCGCCTGCTGATCGAGGGCGATATCCACATGGTCTACCATGACGACGCCCTGCTGGTGTTCGAGCGGCGCCTCGGCGAGCAAGTCTGGCTGTGCCTGTTCAACCTGGGCGACGTGCCGCGCAGCTATGAGCTGCCCGGGCAGGCGGTGCCGCTGGTGGACGTGCCGGCCAGCTTCGCCGAATACGATGGGCAATGGGCACGGCTGCCGGCCCATGGTTTCGGCTACGTGCGGCTCGAGGGTTAAGCGAGTTGGCAGCGGTGGGCCAGCCCGCCGCTGCAAATAGAGAGTGCATGGCGGCATCCAACGGAGAACAACAACGATGGCCAGTGTCACGCTGCGCGACATCTGCAAGAGTTACGACGGTACGCCGATCACCCGGCATATCGACCTGGATATCGAAGACGGCGAATTCGTCGTCTTCGTCGGCCCATCCGGTTGCGGCAAATCCACCCTGCTGCGATTGATCGCCGGGCTGGAGGACATCACCTCGGGCGATCTGCTGATCGGCGACCAGCGGGTCAATGACCTGCCACCCAAGGATCGCTCGGTGGGCATGGTCTTTCAGTCCTATGCGCTTTATCCGCACATGACCGTTGCTGAGAACATGGCCTTCGGCCTCAAGCTCGCCAGCGTCGACAAGCGCGAGATCGCGCGCCGCGTGGAGGCGGTCGCGGAAATCCTGCAACTGGAAAAGCTGCTCGAACGCAAACCCAAGGACCTCTCTGGCGGTCAGCGCCAGCGCGTCGCCATCGGCCGCACCATGGTCCGCGAGCCGAAGGTCTTCCTCTTCGATGAGCCCCTGTCGAACCTCGATGCTTTCCTCCGCGTGCAGATGCGCATCGAGATCGCCCGTCTGCACCAGCGCATCCGCTCCACCATGATCTACGTGACCCACGATCAGGTTGAAGCCATGACCCTGGCCGACAAGATCGTCGTGCTCAATGCCGGCGAAATTGCCCAGGTCGGCCAGCCGCTGCATCTGTACCACTACCCGAAGAACCGTTTCGTGGCTGGCTTTCTTGGCTCGCCACAAATGAACTTCGTCGAGGTGCGGGCCATTTCCGCCAGCCCTGAAGCCGTCACCATCGAGCTGCCCAGCGGTTACCCACTGACCCTGCCGGTGGACGGCAGCGCGGTGAGCCCCGGCGACCCGCTCACCCTCGGCATTCGCCCCGAACACTTCGTCATGCCGGAAGAGGCCGACTTCACCTTCCACGGCCAGATCACCGTGGCCGAACGGCTGGGCCAGTACAACCTCCTGTACCTCACGCTGGAGCGCCTGCAGGACGTGATCACCCTTTGCGTCGACGGCAACCTGCGCGTCACCGAAGGTGAAACCTTTGCCGCTGGCCTCAAGGCCGACAAGTGCCACCTGTTCCGTGAAAACGGTGAGGCCTGCACCCGGCACTATCGGGAGCCGGCGATTTACGGATGATTGGTTCAATACGCTGTGCGTAGAAGGGCAGCGCTGCGACAGGGCTCAATCGCCCTGCCGCACCAATCAGGGACTAGGGCAGCTTCGCGCTGCAATTGCAGCAGGCGTCTGAACCAAGGGGCGCGACGCTAGGGGCGGTGCCCGCCGGCGTTGTCCTTCGCCCCATCCACCCTCCGCAAACACCGCGTTTGCAATGCTGCGCCCGATGGAGACTCGATAGGGCGCTATAGGGTGTACCATCGGGCTCTGCTCATCAGATAGTAGTCAGCCATGTCCACGCTAAGCGAAGAGAGCCGCCAGATCGTAGCTTCTCTGGCGCACCGTGCTGGTCCCGATGCTGACACTGCACGAATTGCCGAAGCGATCGTCGCGATACTGCAGGATATACGCGCAGCCCTTACGCCCATCATTGGTCAGCAAGGCGTGATCGCGCTTTATCGCCGCAGCCTGCATCTGTGTGCATCCACCCATCCTCGTTTGGCCTGCACGTATGACAATTTGCAGACGCCGATGGATCTGATTGAACTCAAAACCGTACTCGTCGAGCAGGACGAAAGCGACGCGCAGTTTTTCGGTGAGATGTTGCTGACTACTCTCTACGAGCTGCTGACCACGCTGATCGGGCCCTCGCTTACCGCACGTCTGCTTCGTGGCGTGTGGCAGCCTTCTTTGAGTGAAACCCCTTCGCAGGAAAATTCGCCATGAGCACCAAAGTAGCTATCAACCGTCTGGCCACCGGCGTGCCAGGACTGGACGAGGTGCTGGGCGGAGGCCTTCCGGAGTTTTCGTTCAACCTCATTGCCGGTCCGCCTGGCTGCGGCAAAACCACCCTCGCGCACCAGATGATGTTTTCCCTGGCGACGCCTGAACGCCCGGCGCTGTTCTTCACCGTGCTCGGCGAGCCGCCGCTGAAGATGCTGCGTTATCAGCAGCAGTTCGACTTCTTCGACAGCGAAGCGATAAACCGGTCGATTCGCTACATCAACCTGGCCGACGACACCCTGGCCGGCGATCTGGACGAAGTGCTGCGGCGTATCGTCAGTGAAGTCGAGGCGCACTCCCCGTCGCTGGTGTTCGTCGACTCATTCCGCTCCGTGGTGCTGGCCAGCCAGACTCAGGACAACCCGAACAACAACCTGCCGCAGTTCATCCAGCAATTGGGCATGTTGATGACCACCTGGCAGGCAACGACCTTCCTGATCGGTGAATACTTCACCGAAACCGACACCAACCCTATCTTCACCGTGGCCGATGGGCTGATCTGGCTGCGCCAGAGCGTCGAGCGCAATTCCATGGTGCGCAAGATGGAGATCATGAAGATGCGCGGCCAGCCGACAGTGCCTGGGCTGCACACCTTCCGCATCACCACCTCGGGGGTCAAAGTCTTCGCCCCGGCAATCCCCAATTTCTCGGTGGAGGCACCACCGGAGCACCCAATCAAACGCTTGAAAATGGGCGTGCCCAAGCTGGACGAAATGCTCGGCGGGGGCCTGCCTCGGGGCTACTCGTTGCTGGTGGCAGGGCCGTCGGGATCGGGTAAGAGCATTTTGGCCGCGACCTTCCTGGCCGAAGGCGCGCGCAATGGCGAAACCGGCGTAATCGCCGTGTTCGAGCAGCGGCCCAGCTACTCGCAGAATCCCAAGTTGGCCAACCTGATCATGAGCGGGCAGGTAGGTTTGGTGGACAGCCGTGCCCCGGATCTTTCCATCGACGAAGTCGTCCAGTTACTCCTGAGCGAGATCAGCCGATTGAATGCTACCCGGGTGGTGATCGATTCGCTTTCGGGCTTCGAACTGGCGCTGGCGCCGACCTTCCGAGAGGACTTCCGTGAGTCATTGTCGCGCATGGTCACGGCGCTGACGGGGGCCGGGGTCAGCGTGTTGATGACCTCTGAGCTGGAGGACCGTTACACCGACTTGCGCTTCAGCCCCTACGGTACGGCGTTCATGACCGACGCGATCATCGTGCAGCGCTATATTGAAGTGGAAAGCCGCTTGCTGCGCATCATGGCGGTGGTCAAGGTACGCGCCAGCGCGCACTGCAATGAGTTGCGCCAATACCACATCGACGAAAACGGCCTGCAGATTCGCGACATGCTGCCGGATCAAGAAGGACTGCTCGGTGGCCGACCGACGAACAGAGTGCAGGACCGCCACACGCAGGACATAAAAAATGTTTGAGCCCGACTCGTGAGCGAAAACGACGGCAAGGAGGAACGCGAGGTGGCCAATGCCGCTCACGAGCTCTTCCTGCTTGGGCAAAAGACCGTCGAGGCGCGGGCCGTGTTGGCCGCGCTGCAAAATCAGTTGAGCGACGCCACCAATCGACTGGTGGATACCCAGCAGGTCGAGCAACTGATAGAGGCCAATCAGCAGTTGGTCTTGGCGATACTGCTTGCGCAATCAGACGCTGCAACCCTCCCGCGCTTGGAGGATCAGTGTTTGTACCAAGAGTTGCGTGAAGCGAATGCGCAACTGGTCCTCGCTGCACTCAGCGCGCAAGACCTGCATGCCACCGCAGAGCGCGCACTGAGTCAGCAGAAAAACATCCTCGCAATGGTGGCCCATGAACTGCGCAACCCACTAACGCCCATCAGCCTGATTGCCGAGCGTATGGTTCGGCTGCCGAGCGACCAGCTACCGCGGATGCGCGAGTTGATCGAGGGGCAGGTACGGCATATTTCAAAGCTGGTCGATGACCTGCTCGATGTTTCCCGCGTGAGTACTGGAAAGTTGCGAGTCGAGTGTCAGCACGTCGATATGATCGAGATTCTGAACAATGCCATCGGGGCGTGCAGCCCGGTGATGACGGCGAAACAGCAGCACTTCGAAACCCACCTTCCCAACGGCGCTCTATTCGTAAACGGAGACCCGGCTCGCCTCACACAGATTCTCGGCAACTTGCTGGCCAATGCCGCCAAGTACACACCAGCCGGCGGCAAAATCGCCCTCGCTGCAACAGTCGAGGCTGACGTTTTGAGAATCAGCATCAGCGACAGCGGCATCGGCATTTCCGCCAAAGTGCTGCCTTTCATCTTTGACCCCTACGTGCAAGACGAACACGCCATCGGCTTCAACGGGTCCGGGCTGGGCATCGGCCTGACTGTCGTACGGGAGCTGGTCGAAGCGCACGGCGGCAAGGTCGTCGGCATGAGCGAGGGCAGTGGGAAGGGCAGCGAATTCGTGGTGACGTTACCGTTGGTGAGTGCTGGTTGAGGCGGGTGCTGTCGTCATCAGGTAGGAACACCCTTCGGCGCTGCTCAAGCCTACGCGGATCCAGCAGCCTGAGCTTTCGTGGCTGGCAAATAAGTAGATGGCCGAGTGATGGAGTCGATCCGCAGCGGCTGCGATAACCCGCACTTCGAGGTCGCAATGACCTGTCTGGCCGACTTAGCCCGACGCGGAGCAGTTGCAGCCGGGATTTATCTGGTGCCGTGGCTAAAGGGGACGCTAAAGGGGACAGATTTATTTTCCGCACCGCACCGCACCGCACCGCACCGCGCCGTGCAGTAGGCGTAGCAGAACAGCATAGTGGGGGTTGGCTTTGCGGTGATGGAATGAGAGGCGTCGGGAGGACGAGGCAGGCATCTTGCGCAAAATAGGCCGCTTGTGAACCTCAAGCGTTTGTTGGCAGCTACTCCAACCCGTTATCTGAAAGCTCCATACCGTCTTTCGACAGCACAAAGAAAAAGCCCCGAGAATCTCAAGATTCTCGGGGCTTTGTGTTTGGTGGAGCCGGGGGGATTTGAACCCCACTTTTTGCTCCGCATTGACCTGCAAAGCCCGGCATTACTGGGCCTGGTGCCCCGTTTCGCCCGCGTTGTACCGCATTGCTCTGCAGTGATTTCGACAGATTTTCGACACTGGCACTTGATCCAATGCGTTGTTTTTTTCTTTACATGAGCGCTATTCTTTCCCTCTTAAGGAAAGGCTATCTCTGAATAGAAAATTACGTGAGGGAGTTTAGTGAACCTAAATAGATACGCGACCTTAGCCGTCTCTGCCATCTTTTTATGTATTGCTTCTTATGGTTCGCTTGTTATCTGGTTGACCTGGCCGATAACCGAGTTATCTATATCCCATGCAGGCGCACTAGGAGATACTTTTGGCGTCACGACATCACTATTTTCAGGTCTGGCCTTTGCCGGGATTGTCATTACAATTCTACATCAGCGGCAAGAGCTGACAGAGTCCAGAGAAATATTCCGCATACAGCGTTTCGAAGGATCTTTTTATCGGCTTCTTGACTTGTATCGTGACAATCTAGCTAGTGTCCGAGTCACCGATGGAACTGAAGCTCTCGAGGGAATCGACGCGTTAAGTTATATCTGCAAGCGCTTAAACGTGGCAATGCAGAATTACTTACATCTCCTAAAGTCCGAGGATCAGCGCCCTTTATATGAAGTGCAGCTTTTCATAGAGATCCAAAAGCTACTTATTCGCCAAGCGCGCTACCTAGGAACTTTGCGATCAATATTAGAATTAATTCAACGAGACTTGAAGGATGATGTCGAGCGCGAGCCGTACTGGGAGATTGTTGCTAGTCAGATAACCTCAGCTGAAGCCAAGTACATCTTCTATTGCTGCTTAGTCTCAGAAAAGGATGACAGGCTTCGCCAGCTACTCCACGTATCAAATCTTATAACGCATAGAATTCGTTACACTAATCTAAGCACCACACATCGCGAGCTCTATAATCGAATTCATGGAGTGGAAATCAAGAAAGTCAAGATAAGCCTTATCCTTCCTCACGACAAAAAGACGATGAGGCTATTACGAAAGCAGATCAAAGCCTCCGCTAAAGCCGACTCTTGAGCGGCGTCTGATGCGATATAAGTCTAGGTAAAATAATGTTGCTTAATCCTTTCGACTTGTGATCGCTCGGTAGGTTAAATCCTTTTCACTCGAGTTCTGTGCTCGAGGCCGAAACTTGGCGCTTTCGGGCATACCATCGCCTAGCTACTTTCCGTGTGATTGCTATCCCGCGCTGGGTTGGCTCAAGTTTCGGTTGGCCTCGTCGTAGTCGGGGCTGGTCTGGCCTACCTCTGGGGCGATCTGCCCGCTTGCCAGCCACATCACGTACTGCGGGTACAGCTTTACCAGTACCTCCAGCTCTTCCGTGCTCATACGGACGTCCTTGAATCTCACGGTGTGCCAGCGGTTTAGGCCGATATCGCTGTGCTTGATCAACAAGTCGAAGCCTGCTTTGGCGATCAAGGTTCTAGCGCGCTGCTGGATTGATTCCATAACGATCTAAAAATACTCCACTGAAACTATTTCACCACGGTGGGCGCGTTGGTATGCTTTGTTCAGTGAACATAGTTCACTGACCGCAAAACACTGACAATGCCGAACATAGTGGAACAAAGCTTATGGATACGGAAGGTCTTGACCCGCAAAAGCTGCACGGCGCCCCGCCCCTGATGCCGTGGCAGAAGTTTGCCGAGTGGATCGGCATGGGCGACGAACCCATCGTGGTGCGCACCTGGGTGGAGCGGAACTACTTGCCGTCGAAGCGGGTGGGCAAACGCACCATGGTCAATGTCGCCCTGCTGACCCAGCAGCTTCTCGAACAGGAGTGGACGCTATGAGCAAGGCAGACGACAGCCTCGACCTGTGCAGCCTCAAGACCTTTGCCGAAATGAGCGGCGTTTCCGTCGAAGAGGCCGCCGACTGGGCCGCCACCGGCACCATCCCAACCATGCGCCTCGCGGACTTCCGCATGGTCAACCTCGCGCGCCTGCGGGCCGACCTGAAGAAAGGCAAAAAGGAGTTCAAGGAAGGAGACTACAGCCATGCGTAAGCCCGGCATCACCCTGGATACCCAAGCCGCAATGGCCTACATCGGCGAGTCCGTGCTGATGGAGCTGTACATGGATGAAGACGAGCCGCCGTACTGGTGCTGTGTGCACGTCGTTGGCGTGGTGCTGGAGAAGGAAGGTGTCTGGGATTACCCCTACTTCATGGCCATGAGCTTCACCAGTGACGGGCGCACACCGAGCGAAATCCCGTTCATGGACATTCTCACCATCAGGGTGATGCGGCACCGCGACCGGCATGGTTCCGGCAACGTACTGGACCGCATTGCCCTCCCTAATGCTGGGAGGTCAGGGGCCGCGCTCCCGGCTCGTCGGGACAGCTTCACCGTCCCGTCGAACGGAAGCACGGGCGCAGCGCACCCTTGACCCTGCACGACCATGACCAGCCTATCGCGGGGAGTGTGGGGTAGCTTTTCCACCCCACGCTCCCGAGCCCTCGGCGGCAAGAGCGGGATGACAAGGGCGGCGCCCTTGGTGTTATTCGTCCTCGCGCGCCGCGCCGATCTCAAACTTCCCCACCTGCTCGTGCTGGCCAGCCTCGCGCTCTGCATCGCTTGGCTCAGCACGCCGCCGCCCCAACGTCCCCACCTGATGACCTTCATCCAGGAACAAACCTGTCCTGAAGATCCGACCACGTTATTCACCGACCCCGTTACCGCATTAAAGCTCTCTGGCGCGCGCACGGCTGCACAGCTCTACGCCGAGCGGAGCGAGCGCGTCGCCTGTGCCGGCGTGCGCGCGCCGCCTCGCTGACGTCCCTGTAACACGTCAGATAAACGAAGGTTCAGCACCGCATTAATCAGCATTAGGAAGTAAAACCAAATGGCCAAACCAAAAGATTTTCTCCGCCTGGACATGCTTGCCCGTGAAGATCGCAACGGGCGTCTGTTCGTCGATCCCAGCACGGCGGCATTCGTCGATCTGTCCAAGGTCCGTTTGCTGCGCTGCGGCGTCGATACGGTCCGCCAGCTGTACCGCGGGCTGATCCGCCCCGAGATCATGGCGCTGTTCGAGAAGCCGGGCGCGATGGTCGAGTTTGCCGGGGAGATCTGGCACGCCGGACGTGTGGGCCGGGACTCGGGCTACCAGTACAAGCTGCAGAACGCCGACCTGGGCTTCGTGCTGCTGATCAAGAACTTCAACGCGAAGNCGATGGTCGAGTTTGCCGGGGAGATCTGGCACGCCGGACGTGTGGGCCGGGACTCGGGCTACCAGTACAAGCTGCAGAACGCCGACCTGGGCTTCGTGCTGCTGATCAAGAACTTCAACGCGAAGCTGGAGCAGATCGGCCCACACCTGAAAATCGAAGTGTCACCGCACGCCATCGATGCGCTGTCGCCGGAACGGCTCCAGGAACGCATGGACTACTACGCCGCTGCCGTGATGACCCACCGGGAGCGCAACCAGTGTGCCGTCCACCTCGCCCTGGATCTGCAAGGCTGGAAACCTCCGGTCGATCTGGTGGCACGTCTGCACTGCCGGGCCAGAACACATCGGGATATCTCGGGCATCAATCAGGTGGAGTGGGCGACGAAGTCCAGCGTCTACGGTCGCGGGGAAACGTCTATGTTCGGTTCCGCTGGCGGCGTCCAGCTCTGCATCTACAACAAGACCGAACAGGCCCGCGCAACGGACAAGCTCGACTACTGGGAAAGCGTCTGGCGTCGCCGGGATTCGTTCGATGCCAAGGACCCGGAGAACTACAACCCAGCCCAGGACGTGTGGCGCGTCGAGCTGCGTTATCACCACTCGATCATCCAGCAGTTCGCCAGCGGCTCGGTAGACGTGAAGACCGGCCAAGCCATTGACACGGACTCGTTCGCAGCGTTCTCGGCACACCTCGACGGCCTGTGGCGCTATGGCCTCAGCCAGTTCAAGTTGCTCGCCCGGCCCGGCTACTTCGACCCGATCTGGACGCTGATGCGCGACGATGCGCGGGTCGATCTGCCGGTCGATTCCCTGGTCGATGAGACGGAATACAAGCGGTACTACAAGACCTCTCGAGGCTTCTCAGGCAAGAACGTGGAGCTCTTCCTGGGAAACTTCGTAAGCCTGCTGGCAAGGGAGCGAGTGGGCGCTAAGAAAGCATTCGAGACCCTGAAGCAATGGGACTGCTGGCCGGTCATCCGCGATCACTACGCCGCCAAAGAGATGAGCGAGCGGGATCTGTACAAGCACATCAAGGATCTGCTGCAGGAACGCCATGTGAGGTGGGGCAGGGCGATCTGATGGCGATCCAGCAAACCGACAATGGCCGCTGGAAAGTCGATGTAGAGCCGATCAAGGGCAAGCGCTTTCGCAAGACGTTCAAGACCAAGGGCGAAGCCCAACGGTTCGAGGCGACGTGTCGGGCGAAGGTGATAGAGAACCGGGAGTGGTCGCCCAGCACGGCAGACACGCGACGGCTGAGTGCGCTGATCGAATCCTGGTATGACCTGCACGGCCATTCGCTGAGAGACGGTCTGCGGCGTCGCAAGAAGCTTGATGCTCTGGCCAAGCGGCTGCGAGATCCCATCGCCTCACGGATCGACCCGCAAGCCTATGCGCATGATCGCCGCGTTCGCATGGAGGCAGGCGCCTCACCGAAAACGCTCAACAATGAGCTGGGCTATTTGCGCTCGGTGTACAACGAGCTTCGCGGCTTGGGAGTCATCAAGTACGAGAACCCGCTCGCGCTGGTGAAACCGTTGAAGATCCAGGAGCGTGAGCTTTCATGGCTGACGAATGAGCAGATCGCTGAACTGCTGGAGTCGATCCGCAACGGCTGCGATAACCCGCATGTGGAGCTGGTCGCCATGATCTGTCTGGCAACCGGGGCACGATGGTCCGAAGCCGAAAGGCTGCAGCCGGGATCTATCCGAAACGGTGTTATCACGTTCAGCAGGACCAAGAGCGGGAAGGTTCGGTCGGTCCCGATCTCGCCGGAGCTGGAAAAGAAGATAACCAAGCACTGGAAGCGCCACGGGCATTTCAACCCAGCGATAACCTCGTTCCGGCGTGCGTTGGCGCGGACCACGATCAGGCTACCGAAAGGGCAGGCCGCCCATGCGCTGCGGCATACCTTCGCCAGCCACTTCATCCAGAACGGCGGCAACATCCTCACGCTACAGAAGATCCTAGGCCATTCGAGCTTGGCCATGACGATGCGGTATGCGCATCTGGCGCCGGATCATCTGCAGGATGCGGTACGGTTAGGGCCGGTTTTTTCTTAGAGTGTCATCATTCCATTGATGGAATATTCCATAGGGGCTATATTTCGCATGACTTGGGACGTTGAGTACACCGATGAGTTTGGTGACTGGTGGGAGTCGCTCACTGCGGAGGAGCAGGAGTCCATAGCGGTCTCCGTGCGTTTGCTGGAAGACCGGGGGCCGGCGCTCGGATTCCCACATAGCAGCGCTATCAATGGGTCACGTCATGGGCATATGCGAGAGCTGAGAACCCAGCACAACGGGCGCCCGATACGAACGCTGTATGCATTCGATCCCAGGCGCTCGGCGATCCTGCTGATTGGCGGAGACAAGACGGGCGACAACCGTTGGTATGAAATCAACGTTCCGTTGGCAGATCGTCTCTATGACGAGCACTTGGAACAGCTTGAGAAGGAGGGCTGAAAGATGGCCAAGAAATTCGCAGACTTGCGCGCAAAGATGTCGCCAGAGGCTCAGGCTCGCGTGGAAGCCAAAGCCCAGGAGCTGCTTGCTGAAATGCCGCTGAACGAGCTGCGTCAGGCGCGTGGCTTGTCGCAGAAGATGCTGGCCGAGCTACTGCACGTACAGCAGCCGTCGATCGCGAAAATGGAAAAGCGCACCGACATGTATATCTCCACGCTGCGTAGCCACATCGAAGCAATGGGCGGGCAGCTTGAGGTCATCGCCCGGTTCCCAGATGGTTCGGTGAAGATCAGCAACTTCGCCGAGATCGAAGCTGCCGCTCAGCAGGCGTGAGTCTTCGACACTTCTTCGACACCCGCTATTCCAGAAAGCAAAAACCCCTGAAATTCTCTAGGAAAATCAGGGGTTTAAGTGCTTCTAATTGGTGGAGCCGGGGGGATTTGAACCCCCGTCCGCCAGCTCTCCGCTATCGGTTCTACATGCTTAGCCAGATCTACTGAGTTAACTCCGCGCCGCCCGATTGGCAGGGTGCTTGGAGCGAGCTGTATGAGTTTTAGCCGTTACGTCTACAGCGAACTTGGCGGCGATCCTGTTCTGTCTGACAGTCATTTCGGGTTTACAGGCATCCCCTAGTGACCGCTGGAGCCGAAGCTACCAGATGAAGGTTAGGCGGCTAGCGCGTACCCTTCGTAGTTGTCGTCGTTGGCAACTATAAGTTTGCAACAGTTTATTTACGAGTTCTGTTACCAACTCGGCATGCCCCTCAAGTTTTGTTACCGGCGTCGAATCCTAATCGGCCCCTGGTGACGCTTGTGGTGCTGGGGCGGGAGTGTACGGCGATCCTTTCGGGATGTCGATCACTTTTTAATCATGCTGGTTAAAAAGTGTACAGGCAGCTGCGGCAGGATCGCTTGCACGATCCCGCCGCCTCGGCTCAGTTGCCGCCGCCGGAGCCGGAGCCTGCGGTGCCGCCGCTACCGGAGCTGCCAGGGCCTTTCAGTTCTTGCAGGGCTTTGGTGGAGTGGGCGATGCAGGCCTCGGTGTCGCCGGACTGCTGGGCTTGGCGCGCCTGCTGGACGTACTCCTCGACTTTGCTCTTGGCCGGCTCACCCAGGGTCGCGGTGCTGGTGGCCATGTTGTCATCGATTTCCTGCAGGTTGGTCTGGCACAGGTCGTTCTGGGCGAAAACGGCGGGGCTGGCTAGCAGTACCGCGGATGCGAGCAGTGCATGAACTTTCATTGTGGGTCCTCCAGTCTTGTGGACTTCCCGGGCCTGCCTGATAACTGCTGAAACGGCGGCGCCGAGTCGAATCGAACCCGTCAGGGGCTCTAAAATTCCGACTGCGATTGCGCGTGAGCGTTCATCGAAGCGACACAAACGAAACGGCCCCGCTTCGCTGAGCGGGGCCGTAGTGCCCTTTCTAGAGCGGCTGCGTGGCTGTTTTGCTTCGCGTTACACGGTCAACCAGATAGACCAGGCCGTGATAGTCGATCTGGCCATGACGCGACAGGCCGATCTCGCAGGTACGGCTGGTGGAGATGCCTTCTTCGCAGATCTGCACGGCGTTCTTCAGGCTGCGCAGTGCGTGCTCGTTCAGTTCCGGCGTGGTGAAGCCCTTGTCGCCAGCGAAGCCGCAGCAGTGGATGCCTTCCGGAATGACCACCTCGTTTGCGCAGCGGCGGGCGATATCGATCAGCGCCTGCGCCTCGCCCAGATGCTGGGTGCTGCACGTGACGTGCACGGCGATCGGCTTGTCCTGCGGGACGAAGTCCAGCTTGTCGAGCAGATGCGTGCGGATGAAGCGCACCGGGTCGTACATGTCGAGGCGTTGATCGGTCAGGCCCTGGACCAGGCGCAGCGTGCAGGGGCTGGTGTCGCAGTAGATCGGGTCGAGCCCGCCGCGACTGGCCTTGAGCAGCGCGTCGAGCATTTCCTGGCGCTTGCGTTCGCCCTGTTCAGCATAGCCCTTGGAGGCGAACGGCTGGCCACAGCACAGATCGTTCAACTGTTCGGGGAAGATCACCTGGTAGCCGGCCTTTTCCAGCAGGCTGCGGGTCTTGTCGAGCAGCGGCTCCTGTTCCTGATCGCGTGCCGCCGGGCCCATTGCACGGGAAACGCAGGCGGCCAGATAGACCACGCGCGGACGCTCGTCCTGCACGGCTGGTTTGGGCAGATGCAGGCGTTGCAGCGGCTGCGGTGTCGCAGGGGTCCACTGCGGCACGCGGCCCTTGCTGGCGTTGGTCATGGTCGCAGACAGCTTGGCCAGGCGCTTGGTACCGAGAATGATGTGCGCGCCATTGGCGGCATGCAGCATGAACCGGGTGCCCTGCACGGCCGTGGAGAAATGATCGGCCAGCCAGTTGGCGGTCCCTGTTTTGCTCGCTTCGCGTCCGCGCAGCTTGCGCACCAGGTCGCCGGTGTTGATGCCGACCGGGCAGCGTTGGGCGCAGAGGCCGGTCGCGGCGCAGGTCTCGACGCCGTGGTAGTGGTAGAGCCGCTCGATTTCCGTGGTGTCGACACCGGCGCGCTTGCGCGCCTGGATATCGCGCCAGATGACGATACGCTGGCGCGGCGTCAGGGTCAGCCCGTTGGATGGGCAGACCGGCTCGCAGAAGCCGCACTCGATGCACTTGTCGACGATCTCGTCGGCGGCGGGCATCGGCTTGAGGTTCTTCAGGTGGATGTCCGGGTCTTCGGAGAGCACCACGTCCGGATTGAGGATGCCGCTGGGGTCGAGCAGGCGCTTGATCTTCCACATCAGCGCGTAGGCCTCGCTGCCCCATTCCAGCTCGACGAAGGGCGCCATGTTGCGCCCGGTGCCGTGCTCGGCCTTGAGCGCGCCGCCGAACTCGACGGCAACCAGCTGCGCCACTTCGCCCATGAAGGCCTCGTAACGGGCGACCTGCGCCGGATCATCGAAGCCCTGGGTGAAGACGAAGTGCAGGTTGCCTTCCAGGGCATGGCCGAAGAGGATCGCCTCGTCGTAGCGGTGCTTGTCGAGCAACTCGATGAGCCGATTGACGCCTTCGGCCAGGCGCTCGACCGGGAAGGTCACGTCCTCGATGATCACCGTGGTGCCGGTCTGGCGCACGGCGCCGACCGCCGGGAAGGTGTCCTTGCGGATCTTCCACAGCTGGTTGTAAACCACCGGGTCTTCGCTGAAATCGACCTGCTTTTCCACCGGGAAATGCGCGATCGAGGTCATGATCAGGTTGATCTGCTCGTGCAGCAGCGACTGACTGGCGGCGCGCGATTCGATCAAGAGTGCGCAGGCAGTCGGCGACAGTTCCTTCACCCACTCGGGCATGCCGGCCTTGTGCTCGACCGAGCGCAGGCTGCGGCGGTCGAGCAGCTCCACCGCGGACACCGGTTGCTGCTTGAGCACCGGTACGGCGAGGCAGCAGGTTTCCACGTCGGGGAACACCACCAGCGCGCTGGCCTTGTGCGGGTGGTCCGGTACGGTGTCGTAGGTCACCGCGCTGATAAAGCCCAGCGTGCCTTCGGAACCGACCATCAGGTGGTTGAGGATATCCAGCGGCTCGTCGTAGTCGACCAGCGCATTGAGCGAAAAGCCGGTGGTGTTCTTCAGCCGGTACTTGTGGCGGATCTTCGCCGCCAGTTCGGTATTGGCGCGGGTTTCGCGGCCCAGCTCAGCCAGCTGCTCGAGCAGAGCGGCGTGGCTGTTGCGGAACGCGGCAACGCTGGCGGCATCCTCGCTGTCGACCACGGTGCCATCGGCCAGCACGACGCGCAGCCCGGCGAGGGTCTTGTAGGTGTTCTGTGCCGTACCGCAGCACATGCCGCTGGAATTGTTGGCGACGATGCCGCCGATCTTGGCGGCATTGATCGAGGCCGGATCAGGGCCGATCTTGCGCTGGAAAGGTGCGAGCACGGCGTTGGCATTGGCGCCGATGACGCCGGGCTGCAGGCGGATCTGCTCGCCGCCGTTGCGAATCTCGCGGCCGTTCCAGTTGTCGCCGAGCACGATCAGCACCGAGTCGCTGATCGCCTGGCCGGAAAGGCTGGTGCCGGCGGCGCGGAAGGTCACCGGAACGTTTTCCGCGTGGGCCAGCTTGAGCAGTGCGATCACTTCGGCTTCGGATTCGACGCGCACCACCAGCTTGGGAATCAGCCGGTAGAAGCTTGCGTCAGTGCCGAAGGCGAGGGTGGAGAGTGGGTCGTCGAAGCGCCGCTCGACCGGGATCAGGCGTTCGACTTCGCGGAGGAACACTGCCGGTAATGGCGCGCGTTCGAGCTGCGCGGCCGCGTTCATGCGTCCTCCAGGATCAGCAGGATCAGATCCTTCGGGCCGTGGGCGCCGTAGGCCAGCACCTGTTCGATGTCGGCGGTTTTCGACGGGCCGGAGACCAGCAGCGCATTGGTCGGCATGCCGGCGGCCCACTGGAACTTCTGCTGGATCTCGTAGAAGTTGTCGTGGATTTCGCTGGCCTTGAGGATGGCGAAATGCACCGGCGGCACCAGGCTCATCAGGCGCGGCTCCTCGCGGGTCGGCCACATGATCAGACTGCCGGTGGAGGCGATGGCGCCGAGGGTGCCGGTGAGGCTCGCCGGGGTGTCGTTGAACAGCTCGTCCTTCCAGTCCTCGACCGGGCGGTCGTAGGCCTTCAGCGTCGGCAGGCCTTCACGGCCGGCGCAATGCGCGGTGAAGCGCTGGCCGTACGGCGTGGTCGGGGCGATCAGCAGGCTCGGCAGCTGGCGGTCGTGCAGCAGCTGTTCGAGCAGGGTGGGCCAACCGGCGTCCGTGGTCAGGTGAATCTCGGTGTGCACCGCTTCCATCAGCTGGCGCAGCCGGGCGATACGCTGCTCGGGCGCGTAGCTCCAGGGCTGGGTGACCAGCGATACGTCGTAGTCATCGACGATAGGCGTGGTGCCTTCCAGGCTCTTTTTCAGCTTGGCGAGGATATTGGCCTTGGCGCTCATCGCTTGCCCTCCAGGTGCTCGCGGGCCAGCTCGTGTAGCGAGCGGGCAGCAGGTTTCGGTGCGCTGTGGTTCTGCGTCCAGGGGCCGATGTTCGATGGCGTCAGGCCGCGCAGGCGTGTGGCGAAGAAGCCGAATACGCGGTACAGCGTCGGGCTGGTGTTGAGCAGGCGCCAGCCGGCCCACATCAGCCGTTCCTTGCGCGAGTACTTGCTGCCCTGGCCGCGCATGACCTTTTGCGGGTCGTCCGGCGCCTTGACGTTCTCCTCGCGCAGGCGCCGCAGGATGGACGGAATCGGGATCTTCACCGGGCAGACCTCGCCGCAGGCGCCGCACAGCGACGAGGCGCTGGGGTGATCCGGCACCTTGTCCAGGCCGACCATGTGCGGGGTGATGATCTTGCCGATCGGACCGGGGTAGACCTCGCCGTAGGTATGGCCGCCGACGCGGGTGTACACCGGGCAATGGTTCATGCAGGCGCCGCAGCGGATGCAGTTGAGCGTCTGGCGCAGCTCGCTGTCGGCGAAGGCCTGGCTGCGACCGTTGTCCAGCAGGATCAAATGTACTTCCTGCGGGCCGTCGAGCTCGTCGGCCTTGCGCGGGCTGGAGATCATGTTGACGTAGGTGGTGATCGGCTGGCCGAGCGCCGAGCGGGTCAGCAGCGAGAGCAGCGGGACCACGTCGCGCAGGTTCTCCACGACCTTCTCGATCCCGGTGACGGCGATATGTACCGGCGGCACGCCGGTGGACATGCGCCCGTTGCCCTCGTTTTCGACCAGCAGCAGGGTGCCGGTTTCAGCCACCGCAAAGTTCACGCCCGAGACGCCGATATCGGCCTCGAAGAACTTCTGGCGCAGGGTGCGGCGGCCGATCTGAATGAGTTGGTCGACGTCCTTGGTGTACTCCACGCCGAGTTTCTCGTGGAACAGGGACGCGACTTGGCCGGCGTTCTTGTGGATTGCCGGCATGATGATATGGGAAGGCTTTTCGTGGTCGAGCTGGACGATGTACTCGCCCATGTCCGATTCCAGGCATTCGATGCCATGGCCTTCGAGGAAATGGTTCATCTCCATCTCTTCGCTGACCATCGATTTGCCCTTGATCACCTGCTTCGCCTCGTGGGCGCGGGCGATCTCGAGGACGATGTTGTTCGCCTCTTCAACCGTTTCCGCCCAGTGCACTTTCACACCGTTGCGGGTCAGGTTGGTTTCCAGCCGCTCGAGTAGTTCGGGCAGCTTGGACAGTGCGCGGGCGCGGATCCGGTTACCCATCTCGCGCAGCCGCTCGCGTTCGTCGGCATCGCTGAAGGCCACGGCACGCTTGGTCATCAGCGAGTCCATGGCGGTGCGGAAGTTGCGCCGCAGCTGGTCGTCCTTCAGGGACTTGCGGGCACGGGCGCGGAAATCCGGGTCGCCGGCGTTCTCGATCTGTATCGCGGGAATACGTTGTTCGGCGTTCATCGGGCACCTCCGGTGCGTTGCCAGAGGAAGGTCGCCAGATGTTGACCGCGCAGGGCTTCACGCTGCTTCTCCAGCGAACCGTTGATGTTCATCAGGCAGCCACAGTCGGCGCTGACTACCTGATGCGCGCCGGATTCCTTCAGTGCGCGGGTCTTGTCCAGCACCATGGCGCCGGAGATGTCGGGCATGCGTACGCTGAAGGTGCCGCCGAAGCCGCAGCATTCGCTTTCGTGGTCGTGCTCGACGCGCTCGACCTGGCCCAGCTGGGCAAGCAGGGCGCGGCCGTGCAGGTGGGTGTTCATTTCGCGGCGGGCCGAGCAGGAGGTATGCAGGGCAACCTTGGTCGGCGTGCCGGCGTCCTTGAAATCGACCTTGCAGACGTTGAGCAGGAACTCGGCCAGCTCGAAGGTGCGCTCGGCCAGCGCTTGCGCCTTCTTGAGGGTCTGCGGCTCGTCCTTGAACAGGTCCAGATAATGGTGGCGCAGCATGCCGGCGCAGGAACCGGAAGGGACGACCACCGGCCAGTCGTTGGCGAACAGATCCAGCTGCGCCCGTGCGACGTTGCGTGCCTCGTCGGTGTAGCCGCTGGTGTAGGCCGGCTGACCGCAGCAGGTCTGACCTTGCGGGAAGTGCACGGTCAGGCCTTCACGTTCGAGCAGGCGGATGGCATCCAGGCCTGCCTCGGGATAGAACAGGTCGACCACGCAGGTACCGAACAGATAAACCTGGCTCGGCTTGGCGGGGTATTCGCGCGGCTTTGGCAGCGGCGGCGCGACGCGGGTAGCGTTCGGCGCAGCATCGTAGAAGAGTTCGCTCATCGGCTTGGTCTCCGGGTTAGCCCGGTTATCCGCAAACAGGCTTTTGAAAAAACTATCTGCGTGGGCATACGTCGTTAAAAGCGGCCTGAGAATGCTCGTTTAGAAACCTAAACTGCGCGTCTTCGGCTGCTTTTGCCTCGTCTTGCCTGCCTCGCCTAGGTTTTTCAATTGCCTGTCAGGTGCGGTTTCTGGAATGCAACCATGCCCCCAAGCGGGGGCACGATTCCTGTTTCTTACACTCCGACCAGTGGGTCGGTCACGCCTAGCACGTAGATGGCGATCAGGCCGATCACCCCCGTGAACAGCACGTAGTACAGCGTAGGCCATATGGTCTTGCGCAGCGTGGAGCCTTCACGGCCGAGCAGGCCGACGGTGGCGGAAGCAGCAACCACGTTGTGGATCGCAACCATGTTGCCTGCCGCAGCGCCAACAGCCTGGGTGGCAACTACCATCGCGCCGGAAATTCCGAGCGACTGTGCAACGCCAAACTGGAACTGACTGAACATCATGTTGCTGACGGTGTTGGAGCCGGCGAGGAACGCACCCAGCGCACCGACGGCTGGCGCCAGCAGCGGGTAGATGCTGCCGACGCTATCGGCTACATAGCGCGCCATCACGATCGGCATGCTGGCCAGCTCGGCGCCGTTGACGCCGGAGTTGATCAGGATGCGCACCATCGGCACGGTGAACAGCAGCACGAAGCCGGCGCTGAGCAGTACGCCGCTGGATTCCTTCACGGCAGCCTTGAGCTCGGAAACGCGCATGCCATGCAGGAAGAAGGTAATCAGCACCACCATGACGAGGATGCCGCCCGGCAGGTACAGCGGCTCGATGCCCGCATTGACACCGGTTTCGCCGAGGATGTTGGCAAAGGCGATGGAGACCGATTTCAGCGTGGCAGTGACCTGCGGGAACACGCGGCTGATCACCAGGATCGCACCGACCAGCACGTAGGGCAGCCAGGCACGGAAGGCGCTCATCGGGCGGGCGGCGATCTCGTCCAGCTTCATTTCGATGGTGCCCAGCCACTCGGCCGGCCATTCCTTGGCGTCGGCGAAGTCCCAGGTAGTCTTCGGCGTCAGGAACTTGAAGCGGGCGGCGGTGGTGACGATTGCCAGGCCCACCAGGCCACCCAGCAGCGATGGGAATTCCGGGCCGAGGAAGATGCCTGTGGCGGCGTAGGGCAGGGTGAATGCCAGGCCGGCGAAGATCGCGAACGGCAGTACTTCAAAGCCGGCTTTCCAGCTCTTCTCCTTGCCGAAGAAGCGCGTCAGCATCAGCACCATGATCAGCGGCATCACGGTGCCGACGATGGCGTGGGTGATCGCCACGCTGCTGGTGATCTGCTGCAGGTAGGCGTTCCAGCTCGAACCCTGTGCCGCCAGTTGTGCACCGATGGTGGCGGTATCCAGGCCGCTATTGATGCCTACGACGATCGGTGTGCCGACCGCGCCGAACGACACCGGCGTGCTTTGTACCAGCATGCCCAGCAGGACTGCGGCCATCGCCGGGAAGCCGACCGCAACCAGTAGCGGTGCGGCGATAGCGGCCGGGGTGCCGAAGCCGGAGGCGCCCTCGATGAAGCAGCCGAACAGCCAGGCGATGATGATGGCCTGGATACGACGGTCAGGGCTGATGGTGGTGAAGCCCGCGCGAATGGCGGTAATGCCGCCGGAATGCTTGAGGGTGTTCAGCAGCAGGATCGCGCCGAAGATGATCCACAACAGGCCGAGGGTGATCACCAGGCCCTGCAGCGTGGAGGCGATGATGCGGTTGACGCTCATGTCCCAGACGAACAGCCCGATGGCTGCGGTGAACAGGAAGACCAGCGGCATGGCGCGGCTGGCGGGCCAGCGCAGACCGATCAGCATGATTGCTGCGAGCAGAATGGGTGTGAAGGCGAAAAGTGCGAGCAGTCCGTTGGACATGTCAGGCTTCCCCTGCGGTTCGGTTCAGATGGGGCCCTGAGCGGACCGTGGAGTTGTTGTTGTGCGCAGATCTCATGCTGAGTCCTCTTATTTTTAGACCAGTCTGTAAATTGGTAAGACCAATTAACAGAAGGGAATGGCCAGCGTAAGAGCTGCGTATAGGGGCGTCAATTAGCTAGCTATAGACTTTGGTCGCAACCGCTGGCCTTGTGCGGATGCGCGGTCATGGCTAGCATTTCTGGATTGGTAAGACCATTTGGGGGGCTGATATGGATGTGGGCATGGTGCGGCAGCGGCGGCTGGCGGACGATATCGTCGCGCAGCTGGAAACCATGATTCTCGAGGGCACGCTCAAGGCGGGTGAGCGTCTTCCTGCTGAGCGCGCCCTGGCCGAGAGCTTTGGGGTTTCGCGGCCTTCGTTGCGTGAAGCGATTCAGAAGCTCGCGGCCAAGGGGCTGCTGGTGAGTCGGCATGGCGGAGGTACATTCGTCGCCGAGTCGCTGGGCTCGACGTTCAGCGATCCTCTGTTGCACTTGTTGGAAAACAACAGCGATGCGCAACGCGACTTGCTGGAGTTTCGCCACACGCTTGAAGGCAGTTGTGCGTACTACGCCGCGCTGCGTGCAACCGAGGTGGACCAGAAACGCCTCACCGAAGCCTTCGTGGCGTTGCAGGATTGCTATACCCGAGAGGGCAAGGTAACTCGGGCGGAGGAAGGCGCAGCCGATGCCCAATTCCACCTGGCCATTGCCGAAGCCAGCCACAATGCAGTGTTGCTGCACACCATCCGTGGCCTGTTCGATCTGCTCAAGCGCAACGTGGTGACTAACATCGGTGGCATGTATGCCCTGCGTGACGAAACGCGGGACATGCTGATGAGTCAGCATCGCGAGTTGTACGAGGCGATCATGGCCAGGCGGGCAGTGGAAGCTCGTGAGGTGATCCATCGGCACATCAACTATGTGCAGGAAGTGTTGGCCGAAGGTCAGCAGGAAGCCCAGCGGCTGGCGCGCGCGCAGCGCCGGCAGGGTGAAAGGATGCAGAAGGAAGGTTGAGCGCGGAGCCGGCATTGGCTGCCGGCGCGCTATTGCCGCATGGACTGATCAGGCCGCGCTATGGCGGTCAGTCGTCCTTGCCCTTGGTGCGCATGGCGCGCTGGATCTCCCGATCGGAGTCGCGTTCCTTCTCGGTATGGCGCTTGTCGTACTCTTTCTTGCCTTTGCCGAGGGCGATCTCGCACTTGATCATGTGCTTCTTCCAGTACAGCGAAAGCGCCACGCAGGCGTACCCCTTCTGCTGCACGGCACCGAACAGCTTGCCCAGCTCGCGCTTGTTCAGCAGCAGCTTGCGGGTGCGGGTCGGGTCGGCGATGACGTGAGTGCTGGCGCTGGTCAGCGGGGTGATGTGCGCGCCCATCAGCCAGGCTTCGCCATCCTTGAGCAGGACGTAGCTGTCCACCAGCTGTGCCTTGCCGGCACGCATGCTCTTCACTTCCCAGCCGGCCAGGACGAGGCCCGCCTCGAATTTCTGTTCGATGAAGTAGTCGTGTAGCGCTTTCTTGTTCAGCGCGATGGTCCCGGGGGACTGTTTCTTCTGTTTGGCCATAGGGGGCGCATTATAGGGAGTCCCGTTGCGGCTGGCGACAGCCCTCGACAGCCGCGGCGCCAGAAACTTGAGGGGCGGCCGTTAATCCCCGACAATGTGCGCGCTTTGCTGCCGCCTTGACTCTTCAACGCCTGAGTTATGCGGTTGCGGGCCGGCTGCGTCGGGTGCTTTGGATCGGCGCGCAACGAAATGATGACGTAGAAGGTCCGCATGACGACGCACATTCAACGTTCCGCGCTGCTGCCTTACCCCGCGCAGGCGCTGTTCGACATGGTCAACGATGTAGCCAGCTATCCTCAGTTCCTGCCCTGGTGTTCTGCGACCGAGGTGCTTTCCAGTAGCGAGACCGAGATGCACGCCAGCATGACGGTGGCGAAGGCCGGGTTGAGTCAGCGCTTCATGACGCGTAACGCGCTGGAGTTCGGCAAGCGGATCGAGATGACGCTTGAGGAAGGTCCATTCAGCCATCTTCATGGCATCTGGGAATTCAAGGCGCTGGGCGAGAAGGCCTGCAAGATAAGCCTGGATCTGACCTTTGATTACGCCGGGCCGCTGGTCAAGGCAACGCTCGGGCCGCTGTTCAACCAGGCTGCCAACACTTTGGTCGATGCCTTTTGCGAACGGGCGAAGCAGCTTTATGGATAAGCCATCGATTGCGGTCGAGGTGGTCTATGCGCTGGCGGACAAACAGAAGCTGCTGCAGATGACCGTGCCCGCCGGCACCACTGTTCGCGAGGCCGCGCTGCGCTCGGGGCTGGACGTGCATTTCCCCGGTCTCGATCTGGCGAGTGCGCCGCTTGGGATCTTTGGCAAGGCGGTGGCCAAGCCCGAGGAAAGGGTGCTGGAGGAGGGTGAGCGCGTCGAGATCTACCGGCCTCTGATCGCTGACCCGAAAGAGGTGCGCAAGCAGCGGGCAGCGAAGGCTGCGAAGAGCAAGGCCGATGATGCGTAACAGATCGATACAAAAACGCCCGGGCTTGCCGGGCGTTTGTTTATTCGGTTTCCAGAGGCTCCGGAATTGGCACCGGAACCGGTTCGGCCTGGTCCACTTCGCGCTGAATCTGTTCCAGTAGCGAGCCGGGCGCGGGGCGCTCTTCGGGCTGGCGTGGCGCAGCGGCTGGAGTCGTGCTGGTGCCCTGCGGCTGACGGCCAAGGATCTGTTCGTCGCGGCTCACGCCGGGCATGAAGTCACCGGCCAGGCCGGCCAGCTGATCATTCGCGTTGAACACCAGGCTGACGCGTTCCTGCTGGCGCTGACTGCCGCCGGGCTGGATGCTGTACAGGTAGTCCCAGCGGTTGGCGTGGAAGGTGTCGGTGATCAGCGGATTGCCCATGATAAACCGCACCTGCTGGCGGGTCATTCCGGGGCGCAACTGGTCTATCATGTCCTGCGTGACGACATTGCCCTGTTGAATGTCGACCTTGTAAACCCCGGGAAATGAACAACCGGCGAGTGCGAACAGACCCACGAGGGTGAGGCTGGTCAGCATGAGCTTGGTGTTTTGCATCGGTGGGTGACTTCCACTATCTTGGCTGGGCAAAGAACCCGGATCATACCCGTATTGAAGGAGGCTGCGAAACAGCAGCAGCGAGAAAGCCAACCATGGTCGAAAATAGCGAACTACGTAAAGCTGGGCTCAAGGTAACTCTGCCGCGGGTGAAGATCCTGCAGATGCTGGACACTACCGATCGCCGTCACATGAGTGCCGAAGACGTCTACAAGGCGTTGATGGAAGCGGGTGAGGATGTCGGTCTGGCGACGGTCTATCGCGTGCTGACCCAGTTCGAGGCGGCCGGCCTGGTAGTTCGGCATAACTTCGATGGTGGTCATGCCGTCTTCGAGCTTGCCGACGGCGGGCATCATGACCACATGGTCTGCGTCGACAGTGGTGATGTCATCGAGTTCTTCGATCCCGAGATCGAAAAGTTGCAGAAAGAGATCGTCAAGCGTCACGGTTACGAGCTGGTGGATCACAACCTTGTGCTCTACGTGCGCAAGAAGGATTGATCTCCTGTGCATGAAAAAGGCGGCCGCGGCCGCCTTTTTTGTGCCTGTCCGTCGGGCTCAGGCCTGGGCCGAGGTGACCATCTGCCGGGCATGCGCCATTGATTGTTCGGTGAGGTCGACGCCGCCGAGCATCCGCGCGATCTCCCCGACCCGGCCGGCCTGATCCAGTTCGGTCACTGCCGTGCGAGTCTCGTCGGCGCCTCGAGCCTTGTGCACGAACAGGTGGTGATGGCCTTGGGCGGCGACCTGCGGCAGGTGGGTCACGGTCAGTACCTGTCCGCGCTCGCCGAGGCGGCGCAGCAGTTGTCCGACGATCTCTGCGGTGGGGCCACCGATGCCAACGTCGACTTCATCGAATACCAGTGTCGGTACGCGGGACGTCTGGGCCGTGATGACCTGAATTGCCAGGCTGATGCGTGACAGCTCACCGCCCGAGGCGACCTTGGCCAGCGGTCGCAGTGGCTGGCCCGGGTTGGCGCTGACCAGAAACTCCACCTGCTCCAGGCCGTAGGGCATCAGCTCACCCTCAGCAGCGGGCTTGAGCTGCACGCTGAATCTGCCACCGGGCATGCCCAGGCGCTGGACCTCGACTTCCACCGCGCTCGCCAGCTGATCTGCCGCGACCTGACGCATGCGGCTGAGTTCGCCGGCTTTTTCTTCATAGTGCCGGGCGTATGCCGCCAGTTCTTCGCCGAGTCGCTCGACTGCTTCGTCGTCGGCGTTGAGTCCTTCGAGCTCTTCCAGCAGTTGCAGATGCAGTGAAGGCAGCTCGGAAGGTTGGATGCGATGTTTGCGGGCGAGGGTGTAGATGGTGTCCAGGCGCTCCTCCAGCGTCTGCTGGCGCTCGGGATCGGCGTCGAAATGATCGACGAAGCGGTTGAGTTCGCCGATGGCTTCTTCCACCTGAATCTGCGCGCTGGCCAGCAGGTTGACCGCTTCGCTCAGCGCCTGCGGTTGGTTCTGGAAGGCCGTCAGGCGTTGCAGGCTGCTGGTCAGTGCTGACAGCACGTTGCCGGCATCGCTTTCGCTGCACAGCTCCATGACCTGGCGGCAGGCGCCAAGTAGTTGCTCCGCGTTCGCGAGGTTCTTGTGCTCCTGCTCCAGTTGCTCCAGCTCGCTCTCGCCAAGCGCAAGGTTTTCCAGCTCTTCGAGCTGGTAGCTGAGCAGCTGATGGCGGGCGCGCTGCTCGTCGCCGCTGTTGCTCAGTCGCTCCAGTGTCTGGCGGGTTTGCCGCCAGCGTTGTGCAGCAAGTTGTACCTGGCGCGCCAGTTCCTGGCTGCCGCTGAACTCATCGAGCAGGCGTCGATGGGTGTCCGTCTTCAGCAGCGACTGATGCTCGTGCTGGCCGTGAATATCGATGAGAAGCTCGCCCAGCGCCTTGAGATCACCCTGGGGGCAGGGCGTGCCATTGATATAACCGCGCGAGCGCCCTTCGGCCGTGATCACTCGCCGCAGAATGCATGGGCCGTCATTGTCCATGTCGCGCTCGGCGAGCCAGGCGCGGGCGTCGGGAATATCGTCCAGATCGAAGCTGGCAAGGATGTCGGCTTTGTCGGCACCTGTACGCACCACGCTGCTGTCGGCACGATCGCCCAACGTCAGGCCGAGCGCGTCGAGCATGATCGATTTGCCGGCGCCGGTTTCACCGCTGATGACACTCATGCCGCGTTTCAGCTCGAGGTCGAGATGCTCGACGATGGCGTAGTTGTGTACCGACAGATGAACCAGCATGGCGGGGCTCCCGATATTTGTGTGGCTGGCTATTTATACAGTGGTTTTCCTTGTGCCTACAAGTACGGGTAGATGAATGTGCGGTCGCTGGTCATTTCGTGCGCTGCACTTTGCTTCGTGCCCTTGAAGGCGGTTTTCCCGCCCCCATATAGCGGCACAAGCGCGGGTTTGCTGCCCGCTGATCGCATAGAGAGGAGGACTCATGGCCGACGAGCAGAACCTGGATAACCAGAACCCGGAAACGCCCGAGCATTCGGAAGCGGACGTAGCCGAGGACCTGGCTGCACGCGTGCAATCGCTGGAAGAACAGCTGGCGGCGGCGCAGGACCAGTCCCTGCGCGTGGCGGCGGAGCTGCAGAACATTCGTCGGCGCGCCGAGCAGGATATCGAGAAGGCCCACAAGTTCGCGCTGGAGAAGTTCGCCGGTGACCTGTTGGCGGTTGCCGACAGCCTTGAGCGTGGTCTTGAACTGTCCAGCCCCGGTGACGAGGCGGTCAAGCCGATGCGTGAAGGTGTCGAGCTGACCCTCAAGCTGCTGTTGGATACCCTCGCGCGTCACCAGCTCGAGCAGCTCGACCCCCACGGCGAGCCCTTCAATCCCGAGCATCATCAGGCCATGGCGATGGAAGAGAGCACCCATGTCGAGCCGGGCAGCGTGCTCAAGGTGTTCCAGAAGGGTTATCTGCTCAACGGCCGCCTGCTGCGTCCGGCGATGGTCGTCGTCAGCAAGGCGCCCGCCGATGTGCCGCCTTCGATCGATGAGAAGGCTTGAAATCCGGTTGCCGACCCCCATCTGGTAGCCAAGCGTTTTTGTGTTACCCGCAGCCGGTAAAACAGGCGCGGACCAATCGAAATTTGGAGAGCGAATTAAATGGGCAAGATCATCGGTATCGACCTGGGAACCACTAACTCCTGCGTCTCGATCCTGGAAAACGGCAAGGCCAAGGTTATTGAGAACGCCGAAGGCGGCCGCACCACGCCATCGATCATCGCGTATGCGAACGACGGCGAAATCCTGGTTGGTCAGTCGGCCAAGCGCCAGGCAGTGACCAATCCGCACAACACCCTGTACGCGGTCAAGCGTCTGATCGGTCGTCGCTTCGACGAAGAAGTCGTGCAGAAAGACATCCAGATGGTCCCCTACAAGATCGTCAAGGCTGACAACAGCGATGCCTGGGTCGAGGTGAATGGCCAGAAGATGGCTCCGCCGCAGATCTCCGCTGAGATTCTGAAGAAGATGAAGAAGACTGCCGAGGACTACCTCGGTGAGCCGGTGACCGAGGCGGTGATCACCGTTCCTGCCTACTTCAACGACAGCCAGCGCCAGGCCACCAAGGATGCCGGTCGTATCGCCGGCCTGGACGTCAAGCGCATCATCAACGAGCCGACCGCGGCTGCGCTGGCATACGGCATGGACAAGGCCAAGGGCGACCACACCGTGATCGTCTATGACCTGGGTGGCGGTACCTTCGACGTGTCGGTGATCGAGATTGCCGAAGTCGACGGCGAGCACCAGTTCGAGGTACTGGCTACCAACGGGGACACCTTCCTCGGGGGTGAGGACTTCGACATTCGCCTGATCGACTACCTCGTCGACGAGTTCAAGAAAGAAACCGGCATGAACCTCAAGGGTGACCCGCTGGCCATGCAGCGCCTGAAGGAGGCTGCCGAGAAAGCCAAGATCGAGCTGTCGTCCAGCCAGCAGACCGACGTCAACCTGCCGTACATCACTGCAGACTCGACCGGTCCTAAGCACCTGAACGTGAAGATCTCCCGCGCCAAGCTGGAAGCGCTGGTCGAGGACCTGGTGCAGCGCACCATCGAGCCTTGCCGCATCGCGTTGAAGGATGCCGGTGTCGACGTCTCCAGGATCGACGACGTGATCCTGGTTGGTGGTCAGACCCGCATGCCGCTGGTGCAGCAGAAGGTCGCCGAGTTCTTCGGCAAGGAAGCGCGCAAGGACGTCAACCCGGACGAAGCCGTCGCCATGGGTGCTGCCATTCAGGGCGCGGTCCTGGCGGGTGACGTGAAGGACGTGCTGCTGCTCGACGTATCGCCGCTGACCCTGGGTATCGAAACCCTCGGTGGCGTGATGACTCCGTTGATCGAGAAGAACACCACCATCCCGACCAAGAAGTCGCAGGTGTTCTCCACTGCGGACGACAACCAGAGCGCCGTGACCATTCACGTGCTGCAGGGCGAGCGCAAGCAGGCCGCGCAGAACAAGTCGCTGGGTCGCTTCGATCTGGCCGAGATCCCGCCGGCGCCGCGCGGCATGCCGCAGATCGAAGTCACCTTCGACATCGACGCCAACGGCATCCTGCATGTGTCTGCCAAGGACAAGGCTACTGGCAAGCAGCAGTCCATCGTGATCAAGGCCAACTCGGGTCTGTCCGAGGAGGAAATCGAGCAGATGGTGCGCGACGCCGAGGCGAACGCCGAGGAAGACCGCAAGTTCGAGGAGCTCGCCACTGCCCGTAACCAGGGCGATCAGCTGGTGCACGCCACTCGCAAGATGCTTGTCGAGGCCGGTGACAAGGCCAGCGATGACGACAAGGCTGCGATCGAGAAGGCGCTGGGCGAGCTGGAAGCGGCCATCAAGGGCGACGACAAGGCGGAGATCGAAGCGAAGATCGCGGCGGTGTCCCAGGCCTCCACTCCGGTCGCGCAGAAGATGTACGCCGAGCAGGCTCAGGCGGGCGAAGGTCAGCCGGCCGATGAGCAGGGCAAGCCGGGTGACGACGTGGTCGACGCCGAGTTCGAAGAGGTCAAGGACAACAAGTAAGCCCTGGCTTGCTTCCGCTCCAGCCCGTCCCGACATCGTTCGGGCGGGCCCGACCGCCGCGCGGGGGCTTGCTCCCGCGTCGGCGTGTCTGGAAGGCACGAAATTGAGGGTTCAGGATAGTTATGGCCAAACGCGATTTTTATGAGGTGCTGGGCGTCGAGCGCGGCGTCAGCGAGGCGGAGCTGAAAAAGGCTTACCGGCGCCTCGCGATGAAGCATCACCCGGACCGCAATCCGGGAGACAAGGCAGCCGAGGAAGCCTTCAAGGAGGCCAACGAGGCCTACGAGGTGCTCTCCGACCCGAGCAAGCGTGCTGCCTACGATCAGTACGGGCACGCCGGCGTCGATCCGCAGATGGGTGCTGGCGCAGCCGGTGCTGGTTACGGTGGGGCGAACTTCTCCGACATCTTCGGCGACGTGTTCAGCGATTTCTTCAGTGGTGGTCGCGGCGGTGGCCGGGGCGGCGCGCAGCGCGGCAGCGATCTGCGCTACACGCTCGAGCTCGATCTGGAAGAGGCGGTGCGTGGCACTACGGTGACCATTCGTGTGCCGACCCTGGTCGAGTGCAAGACCTGCGATGGCTCCGGCGCGAAGAAGGGTACCAGCCCGGTGACCTGTACCACTTGTGGTGGTATCGGTCAGGTGCGCATGCAGCAGGGTTTCTTCTCGGTGCAGCAGACCTGCCCACGCTGCCATGGCAGCGGCAAGATGATTTCCGACCCGTGCGGCAGCTGCCATGGGCAGGGGCGCGTCGAAGAGCAGAAGACGCTCTCGGTCAAGGTGCCGCCGGGTGTGGATACCGGCGATCGCATTCGTCTGTCCGGTGAGGGCGAGGCGGGCACCCAGGGTGGTCCGGCCGGCGACCTGTATGTCGTGGTCAATGTGCGCGAGCACGCGATCTTCCAGCGCGATGGCAAGCATCTGTATTGCGAAGTGCCGATCAGCTTTGCCGATGCGGCACTGGGTGGTGAGCTGGAAGTGCCCACCCTGGATGGTCGCGTCAAGCTGAAAATCCCCGAAGGCACGCAGACCGGCAAGCAGTTCCGTCTGCGCGGCAAGGGTGTTGCGCCCGTTCGAGGTGGTGCAGCGGGCGACCTGATGTGTCGCGTGGTGGTCGAAACACCGGTCAACCTGAGCAAGCGTCAGCGCGAGATGCTCGAGGAATTCCGTGGCACCCTGCAGGGCGACACCTCTCATTCACCCAAGGCCAGCGGGTGGTTCGAGGGTGTGAAGCGCTTTTTCGGCGATGTATGACAAGGGCTGCGGGCGGCCGGCGACAGGCTGCATGCCTTCGCCTGCTGTCTGAGACCCACAGCCTGGAGCTGATTTGATGCGACGTATTGCAGTGACCGGCGCCGCCGGACGCATGGGTAAGACCCTGATCGAAGCGGTCCAGCAGACCAGCGGCGCGGCCGGCCTGACGGCAGCCATCGATCGGCCGGACAGTACGCTTGTCGGTGCCGATGCTGGCGAGCTGGCCGCCATCGGACGCCTGGGGGTGCCGCTGACTGGTGAGCTTGCCCGGGCAGTCGACGAGTTCGACGTGTTGATCGATTTCACTCACCCCTCGGTGACCCTGAAGAATCTGGAGGTCTGCCGGCGCGCCGGCAAGGCCATGGTGATTGGCACCACCGGCTTTTCGCCGGAAGAAAAGGAGCGCCTGGCCGCGGCGGCCAGAGAAATCCCGATTGTCTTTGCGGCCAACTTCAGTGTTGGCGTCAATCTGTGCCTCAAGCTGCTGGATACGGCGGCGCGGGTGCTGGGCGACGACGTGGATATCGAGATCATCGAGGCGCATCACCGGCACAAGGTGGACGCGCCTTCCGGTACCGCCCTGCGCATGGGTGAGGTCGTCGCCGAGGCGCTGGGTCGTGACCTGCAGAAGGTTGCGGTGTACGGGCGCGAAGGGCAGACGGGGGCGCGTCAGCGCGAAACCATCGGCTTCGCTACCGTGCGTGCCGGCGATGTGGTGGGTGATCACACCGTGCTGTTCGCCGCCGACGGCGAGCGCGTGGAAATTACCCACAAGGCCTCCAGTCGCATGACCTTCGCCAAGGGGGCGGTGCGTGCCGCGCTCTGGTTGGATGAGAAGCCCGCCGGGCTTTATGACATGCAGGATGTGCTTGGTCTGAAATGAGTTTTTGCGCCGCTCGGCAGCGCCGTGCTCCTTCCGGGTGCGCTTGTCGGGCATTATGGCTGGACCCTAAATAGGGTTTTCTGTAAGCTACTCGCTTTAGTGTGTCCACTAAAAGTTGCGCAGAAATGAATCAAACAAAAAGCGGGATGACCTTCACACGTCATCCCGCTTTTTTACAATCTGCGTCTGCTCCAGCCTTGATCTACGGGAGGTCTCTTGACTAAGCCAGCCCTTACGCCAGCCATTTTGGCTCTTGCCGATGGCAGCATCTTTCGCGGCGAATCCATCGGCGCCGATGGGCAAACCATTGGTGAGGTGGTGTTCAATACCGCCATGACCGGCTATCAGGAAATCCTCACCGATCCTTCCTACGCCAAGCAGATCGTTACGCTCACCTATCCTCACGTTGGCAATACCGGCACGACGCCGGAAGACGCCGAATCCTGGAAGGTCTGGGCCGCCGGCCTGGTGATCCGCGACCTGCCGCTGATCTCCAGCAACTGGCGCGACAAGCAACCCCTGCCTGACTACCTCAAGGCCAACGGCACCGTTGCCATCGCCGGCATCGACACCCGTCGCCTGACCCGTATCCTGCGCGAGAAGGGTGCGCAGAACGGCTGCATCCTGGCTGGTGCTGACGCGACCGAAGAGAAAGCGCTGGAGCTGGCGCGCAGCTTTCCCGGCCTCAAGGGCATGGATCTGGCGAAGGAAGTCAGCGTCAAGGAGCGTTACGAGTGGCGCTCCAGCGTCTGGTGCCTGAAGGACGACGCGCATGCCGAGATCCCGGCCAGCGAGCTGCCCTATCACGTCGTCGCCTTCGATTACGGCGTGAAGTACAACATCCTGCGCATGCTGGTCGCCCGCGGTTGCCGCGTCACCGTACTGCCGGCGCAGACGCCTGCCAGCGAAGCCCTGGCGCTCAATCCGGACGGCATCTTCCTGGCCAACGGCCCGGGTGACCCCGAGCCGTGCGACTACGCGATCAAGGCGATTCAGCAGGTGCTCGAAACCGACATCCCGGTATTCGGTATCTGCCTTGGCCACCAGCTGCTGGCTCTGGCCTCCGGTGCCAAGACTGTGAAGATGCCCAACGGTCACCACGGCGCGAACCATCCGGTACAGGATCTGAAGACCGGTGTGGTGATGATTACCAGTCAGAACCATGGCTTTGCCGTGGACGAGGCGAGCCTGCCGGCCAATGTGCGCGCGACGCACAAGTCGCTGTTCGACGGTACTCTGCAGGGTATCGAACGCACCGACAAGGCTGCCTTCAGCTTCCAGGGCCACCCGGAAGCAAGTCCTGGCCCGCACGACGTCGCGCCGCTGTTCGACCGTTTCATCGAAGCCATGGCCAAGCGCCGCTAAGCCTGCCGACTGACCAAAGGATTCGAGAGTAAGAAAATGCCAAAACGTACAGATATCAAAAGCATCCTCATCCTCGGCGCCGGCCCCATCGTCATTGGCCAGGCCTGCGAGTTCGATTACTCCGGTGCCCAGGCTTGCAAGGCGCTGAAGGAGGAAGGCTTTCGCGTCATCCTGGTGAACTCCAACCCGGCCACCATCATGACCGACCCGTCGATGGCCGATGCCACCTACATCGAGCCGATCAAGTGGGCCACCGTCGCCAAGATCATCGAGAAGGAGCGTCCGGATGCGCTGCTGCCGACCATGGGTGGCCAGACCGCGCTGAATTGTGCGCTGGACCTGGAAAAGCATGGGGTACTGGCGAAGTTCGGCGTTGAAATGATTGGCGCCAATGCCGACACCATCGACAAGGCCGAGGATCGTTCGCGCTTCGACAAGGCAATGAAGGACATCGGGCTGGCCTGTCCGGTATCCGGCATCGCCCACAACATGGAAGAAGCCTACGGCGTCCTCGACAAGGTCGGCTTCCCTTGCATCATCCGTCCATCGTTCACCATGGGCGGCACCGGCGGCGGCATCGCCTACAACCGTGAAGAGTTCGAGGAGATCTGCGCTCGCGGCCTCGATCTGTCTCCGACCAGCGAGCTGCTGATCGACGAGTCGCTGATCGGCTGGAAGGAGTACGAGATGGAGGTGGTCCGCGACAAGAAGGACAACTGCATCATCGTCTGCTCCATCGAAAACTTCGATCCGATGGGCGTGCATACCGGCGACTCCATCACCGTCGCCCCTGCGCAGACCCTGACCGACAAGGAATACCAGATCCTGCGTAATGCCTCCTTGGCAGTGCTGCGCGAGATCGGCGTGGAAACCGGCGGCTCCAACGTGCAGTTCGGCATCTGCCCGAACACCGGGCGCATGGTGGTGATCGAGATGAACCCGCGGGTGTCGCGTTCCTCGGCACTGGCTTCCAAGGCCACGGGCTTCCCGATCGCCAAGATCGCGGCGAAGCTGGCTGTGGGTTACACCCTCGACGAGCTGTCCAACGACATCACCGGTGGTCGCACCCCGGCATCGTTCGAGCCGGCCATCGATTACGTCGTTACCAAGATCCCGCGCTTCGCCTTCGAGAAATTCCCCAAGGCCGACGCGCGTCTGACCACCCAGATGAAGTCGGTCGGTGAGGTGATGGCCATCGGTCGCACTTTCCAGGAGTCCATGCAGAAAGCGCTGCGTGGTCTGGAAGTTGGTGCTACCGGTTTCGATCCGAAGCTGAATCTGGCTGATGCCGAAGCTGAAAGCACCCTCAAGCGCGAGCTGACCGTGCCGGGCGCCGATCGCATCTGGTTCGTTGCCGACGCCTTCCGTGCCGGCAAGACGGTTGCCGAGGTGTTCGAGCTGACCCGGATTGACGAGTGGTTCCTGGTGCAGATCGAGGATCTGGTCAAGGACGAGGAGCACGTCAAGACGCTGGGTCTATCCAGCATCGACCGTGATCTGATGTACAAGCTCAAGCGCAAGGGTTTCTCCGATGCACGTCTGGCCAAGCTGCTGGGCGTCACCGAGAAGAACCTGCGCAGCCACCGCCACAAGCTCAAGGTGCTGCCGGTCTACAAGCGCGTCGACACCTGCGCCGCCGAGTTCGCCACCGACACGGCTTACATGTACTCGACCTACGAGGAAGAGTGCGAGGCCAACCCGTCGAGCCGCGAGAAGATCATGATCCTCGGCGGCGGCCCCAACCGTATCGGTCAGGGCATCGAGTTCGACTATTGCTGTGTGCACGCCGCGCTGGCCATGCGTGAAGACGGGTACGAGACCATCATGGTCAATTGCAACCCGGAAACAGTCTCCACCGATTACGACACATCGGATCGCCTGTACTTCGAGCCGGTAACCCTGGAAGACGTGCTGGAGATCGTCCGCGTCGAGCAGCCCAAGGGCGTGATCGTGCAGTACGGCGGCCAGACCCCGCTGAAAATCTGCCGTGCGCTGGAAGAAGCGGGCGTGCCGATCATCGGTACCAGTCCGGATGCGATCGACCGCGCCGAAGACCGCGAGCGTTTCCAGCAGATGGTGCAGCGCCTGAATCTGCGTCAGCCGCAGAACGCCACCGCGCGCAGCGAAGAGGAAGCCATTGCTGCCTCCAAGGCGATCGGTTATCCGCTGGTGGTGCGCCCGTCCTACGTGCTGGGCGGCCGTGCGATGGAAATCGTCTACGAGGAAGAAGAGCTCAAGCGCTACATGCGTGAAGCAGTCCAGGTGTCCAACGACAGCCCGGTGCTGCTGGATCACTTCCTCAACTGCGCCATCGAGGTCGATATCGACGCCGTGTGCGACGGCACCGACGTTGTCATCGGCGGCATCATGCAGCACATCGAACAGGCAGGTGTTCACTCCGGCGACTCGGCGTGTTCGTTGCCGGCCTACTCGCTGCCGCAGCACATTCAGGACGAGATTCGCGATCAGGTGCGCAAGATGGCACTGGAGCTCGATGTAATCGGCCTGATGAACGTACAGATGGCTGTGCAGGGCGAAGACATCTACGTGCTTGAGGTCAACCCGCGTGCTTCGCGTACCGTGCCATTCGTCTCCAAGTGCATCGGCGAATCGCTGGCCAAGGTCGCAGCGCGCGTGATGGCGGGCAAGACCCTCAAGGAAATTGGTTTCACTCGCGAAATCATTCCGTCCTACTACAGCGTCAAGGAGGCGGTATTCCCGTTCGCCAAGTTCCCAGGCGTCGATACCATCCTTGGCCCGGAAATGAAGTCCACCGGTGAGGTGATGGGTGTCGGCGACAGCTTCGCTGAAGCATTCGCCAAGGCTCAGCTGGGTGCCAGCGAAATCCTGCCGACATCAGGCTGCGCGTTCCTCAGCGTGCGCGAAGACGACAAGCCTTACGTCGAACAGGTTGCCCGTGATCTGGTCGGCCTCGGTTTCGAGGTCGTCGCAACGGCCGGAACTGCGCGCATCATCGAGGCCGCAGGGCTGCCGGTGCGCCGCGTGAACAAGGTGACCGAAGGCCGTCCTCACGTAGTCGACATGATCAAAAATGACGAGGTCACCTTGGTCATCAACACCACCGAGGGGCGTCAGTCCATCGCGGATTCCTATTCCATTCGTCGCAACGCCCTGCAGCACAAGATCTGCATCACCACCACCATCGCGGGTGGTCAGGCGATCTGTGAGGCGCTCAAGTTTGGTCCCGAGAAGACCGTGCGCCGGCTGCAGGATCTCCATGCAGGAATCAAGGCATGACAAAATTCCCAATGACCATCCAGGGCGCCCGGGCCCTGGAAGACGAACTCAAGCATCTGAAGACCGTTTTGCGTCCGCAGATCACCCAGGCGATCGCCGAGGCGCGCGAGCTGGGCGATCTCAAGGAGAACGCCGAGTATCACGCTGCGCGTGAGCAGCAGGGTATGGTCGAGGCGCGTATCCGCGACATCGAGGGACGTCTGCAGAACGCTCAGGTCATCGACATCGCCAACATCACGCCCACCGGCAAAGTGATTTTCGGCACGACCGTGGATATCGCCAACGTCGAGACTGACGAGCAGGTGACCTATCAGATCGTCGGTGACGACGAGGCCGATATCAAGCAGGGCAAGCTGTCGGTCAGTTCGCCGATTGCACGCGCGCTGATCGGTAAGGAAGAAGGCGACGTTGTGGCCGTCAAGACGCCCAGTGGGCTGATCGAGTACGAGATTGTCGAGGTTCGTCATATCTGATCGGCAGCCCGCGCGGGCCGGCATCATTACATGGCAGCTGACCCAGACGTTCTGGGTTGGCGGCCTGTGGCTGTTGCAGTTCATGGTCTTGCCGGCGCTTGGGCGTATCGGCCTGGCGCCGTTGCTGGTCGAGGAAATCGCCGGCAGCCTGAAGCCTTTGCTCGTAGGCTTCGCTGCGTTCTGTAGTGCGCTACAGGCGCTGGTGCTGGTTCAGGTGACGGGGCTGCGCGGCTTGTGGCGCGATGTGCGGGGGCAGCTGTTGCTGGCGGTGGTGGTGCTTGCGGGCAGCCAATTGCTGATGCAGGCCGGCTGGTTCGAATCCCTCTACTGGGCAAGCTTCAGCTATCTGGTCATGGCGCTGTGCGGATTGATGCTGGTCTTGCAGCCGGCTCCGGGGCGCGAGCTCTGACGTGTGCGGCAGGCCCGGCCTGCCGCAGCGATCTCAAGCCTGGAAGCGGTGAATGTTGGACAGTTGCTTGTTCGGTTTCGGATTCTTGCGGTACACCAGTGCCATCTTGCCGATTACCTGCACCAGCTCGCACTTCGCGATCTTGCACAGCTCTTCCATTAGGGCGCGGCGGTCCTCGCGCTCGGTGATACGGAACTGGATCTTGATCAGTTCGTGATCGTTCAGGGCTCGCTCGAGCTCGGCTTGAACGCCTTCGGTCAATCCGTTCTCGGCCACGATCAGAACCGGCTTCAGGTGATGGCCGATGGATTTGTACTGTTTCTTTTGCTCGTTGGTGAGCGGCATATTTCGACCCTTGCGTCAGAAGCCTTGAAAATGGCGGCTAGTGTACCCGACAGGTTAAAGGCCGCCCAGCGCAGGCATCGGCCGGGCACATTCAAGCGTCAGCAGAAGTTGCCTGGTGCAGCGTATGGTTTGCTTTCGCCGCCGCGCATATGCGAGACGGGGCGTGCACGGCGCATTCATTGGCCTTGTGATTTCCAGCATGGCCCCAATATCGCTGTAAGGATACTTCAGTGCTGTGGTGCCTGAGGACTCGGAGCCATTGGTCCCTATTCGTGAAGGCGGACCGCAGTACGCGTCAATTCCGGTAGTGGTTTTGCAGCGGATGCGTTGCATGCGGTGCAGAACGCCAGGTTTGGCGGTCTATCGGACAGGCTTCAGTCGAATGGACGGCCGCGCAGGACAAGGGCTACGCTGTTTCATAGGGTTACAGACCGACTGCCAGTTCCAGTACGTTGTGTAGTAAGTTAGGCCGAGCAACCAATCGGCCGTCATGCGGCCCGCAGACAACGGGTTTGCTCCAGAGGGTAGTTAATTTGAACGACATGGCAAAAAACCTGATTCTGTGGCTGATCATCGCCGCCGTCCTGGTCACGGTGATGAACAACTTTTCCAGCCCGAGCGAGCCGCAGACGCTGAACTATTCGGACTTCCTCGAGCAGGTCAAGGAAGGGCGCGTCGAGCGCGTTACGGTCGATGGCTTCGTCATCATCGGTAAGCGAAGCGAAGGCGATACCTTCAAAACCATCCGTCCTGCGATTCAGGACAATGGTCTGATTGGTGATTTGCTCGACAACAATGTGCTGATCGAAGGCAAGCAGCCTGAGCAACAGAGCATCTGGACTCAGTTGCTGGTAGCGAGCTTCCCGATTCTCGTGATCATCGCCGTGTTCATGTTCTTCATGCGCCAGATGCAGGGCGGTGCCGGTGGAAAGGGTGGACCGATGAGCTTCGGCAAGAGCAAGGCACGCCTGCTCTCGGAAGATCAGGTCAAGACCACTTTTGCTGACGTTGCCGGCTGCGATGAAGCAAAAGAAGAAGTCCATGAGCTGGTCGAATTTCTGCGCGACCCGGGCAAATTCCAGCGGCTCGGTGGGCGTATCCCGCGCGGCGTGCTGATGGTCGGTCCGCCCGGTACGGGTAAGACGCTTCTGGCCAAGGCCATTGCGGGCGAGGCCAAAGTGCCGTTCTTCACTATCTCCGGCTCGGACTTCGTCGAGATGTTCGTCGGTGTGGGTGCGAGCCGTGTCCGGGATATGTTCGAGCAGGCTAAGAAACACGCTCCATGCATCATCTTCATCGACGAGATCGATGCGGTCGGCCGTCATCGTGGAGCCGGTCTCGGCGGTGGGCACGATGAGCGTGAGCAGACCCTGAACCAGCTGCTGGTGGAGATGGATGGCTTCGAGATGAACGACGGCATCATCGTCATCGCTGCAACCAACCGTCCTGATGTTCTGGACCCGGCACTCTTGCGCCCCGGTCGTTTCGATCGGCAGGTGGTGGTCGGTCTGCCGGATATTCGTGGTCGCGAGCAGATTCTCAAGGTACACATGCGCAAGGTGCCGGTAGGCGAAAACGTCGAGCCGGCGGTGATTGCCCGTGGTACGCCAGGCTTCTCCGGTGCCGATCTGGCCAACCTGGTGAACGAGGCATCATTGTTCGCTGCGCGCTCCAACAAGCGCATCGTGGAAATGCGCGAGTTCGAACTGGCCAAGGACAAGATCATGATGGGCGCCGAGCGCAAATCCATGGTCATGTCCGAGAAGGAAAAGCTCAATACGGCTTATCACGAGGCGGGTCACGCCATCGTCGGTCGTGTGGTGCCTGAGCATGACCCGGTATACAAGGTTTCCATCATCCCCCGTGGGCGGGCGCTGGGGGTCACCATGTTCCTGCCGGAAGAGGATCGCTACAGCCTGTCGAAGCGCGCGCTGATCAGTCAGATATGTTCGCTGTTCGGTGGCCGGATCGCTGAGGAGATGACGCTGGGTTTCGAAGGCGTCACCACCGGTGCCTCGAACGACATCATGCGTGCCACGCAGTTGGCGCGGAACATGGTCACCAAGTGGGGATTGTCGGAGAAGCTCGGGCCTTTGATGTATGCCGAAGAGGAAGGCGAGGTCTTTCTCGGTCGTAGCGCCGGCAGCCAGCACTCCAACGTCTCTGGAGAAACGGCCAGGCTGATCGATGAGGAGGTACGCAGCATCATCGATCATTGCTATGGCACGGCCAAACAGATCCTGACCGACAACCGGGACAAGCTGGACATGATGGCTGAGGCACTGATGAAGTACGAAACCATCGATGCGCCGCAGATCGACGACATCATGGCTGGGCGTACGCCGCGTGAGCCGCGTGATTGGGAAGGCGGATCGGGAGCTTCCGGCACGCCGGTCGTTCCAGATGACAGTCGTCCGCAAACGCCTATTGGCGGGCCGGCTGGCGAGCACTGACATCGCTGGTCCTGCGGCTTTCCGCTCGCAGAAGTAATGGCTGTAACCAGAAGGGGCGCATAGGCGCCCCTTCTGGTGTAAATTGTTCACCCCCGTTGTGCCATGGTGGTGCAGTCGGATGGACGCTCGCTTAGAGGGTCCGGCCTGAACGCTCAAGGCTTGTGAATGATCGATTCGTTATCTCCCTCTCGGCTGGTGTGTGGCGGCCGAGTTCTTGATCTGTCCCGTCCACATGTGATGGGAATTCTCAATGTCACCCCCGATTCCTTTTCCGATGGTGGGCGCTTCGCCGACCGCGATGCCGCTCTTCGGCACGCAGAGGCCATGGCTGCTGCCGGAGCTACGCTGATCGACGTTGGAGGTGAGTCCACCCGGCCAGGCGCTCGCGCCGTGTCTCCGACCGAGGAATTGGAACGGGTTGCGCCAATCGTTGAGGTCGTCGCTCGCGAACTGGACGTGGTGGTTTCGGTGGATACCTCCACTCCGGCGGTCATTCGCGAATGCGCTCGTCTGGGTGCGGGTTTGATCAATGACGTGCGCTCGTTGCAGCGCGATGGTGCGCTGGATGCAGCTGCTGCCACCGGTTTGCCGGTCTGCCTGATGCACATGCGGGGTGAGCCGGGGGATATGCAGGTCGACCCGCGTTACGAAGACGTCACTGCCGAGGTTTGCTCATTTCTCGAACAGCGAATGGCGGCCTGCGTCGGCGTTGGTATCCCGCACGAGCGGATAGTTCTTGACCCCGGATTTGGGTTTGCCAAGACGCTGAACCATAACCTCGTGCTGTTTCGGCATCTGGAGGCGCTTCACCGCCTCGGTCGCCCCTTGCTGGTCGGCGTGTCCCGCAAAAGCATGGTGGGGGCGGTTTTGGGGCGTCCGGTTGATGAGCGCTTGTATGGCAGTCTGGCGCTTGCTGCGCTGGCAGTGAGCAAGGGCGCTCGAATAGTTCGCGTTCACGATGTCGCCGAGACGGTTGATGTAGTTCGAATGATTGCTGCAGTGCAGACGGCGGAATAGGGAAGACACCATGACTAGAAAGTATTTCGGCACCGATGGTATCCGTGGACATGTCGGGCAGGCTCCGATCACTCCGGACTTCATGCTCAAGTTGGGATGGGCAGCCGGCATGGCCTTTCGCAAGCAGGGAAAGTGCCGGATTCTTATCGGCAAGGACACGCGCATCTCGGGCTACATGTTCGAGTCAGCATTGCAGGCGGGCTTGTCGGCGGCTGGCGCAGACGTACTGCTGCTGGGACCAATGCCGACACCCGCAGTCGCCTATCTGACGCGTACCTTTCATGCTGAGGCGGGCATCGTGATCAGTGCCTCGCACAATCCGCATCACGATAACGGAATCAAGTTCTTTTCCGGCCGCGGCACCAAACTTCCTGATGAAGTTGAGCTGATGATCGAGGAGTTGATCGATGCGCCGATGACCGTGGTCGAGTCGGCACAGCTTGGCAAGGCGTCTCGCATCAACGATGCGGCGGGCCGTTATATCGAATTCTGCAAGAGCAGCGTGCCGACCAGCACCGACTTCTCCGGGTTGAAGCTGGTGATCGACTGCGCGCATGGCGCAACCTACAAGGTTGCGCCCAGCGTGTTCCGTGAACTGGGCGCCGAAGTGGTCGTGATAGGTGCGCAGCCGGACGGTTTGAACATCAATGCCGACGTCGGCTCCACTCATGTCGGGCAGCTGCAGAAAGCGGTTGTCGATCATGGTGCGGACCTTGGTATCGCCTTCGATGGTGACGGCGATCGGGTGATGATGGTCGATCACACTGGCGCCGTGGTGGATGGCGATGAGTTGCTTTATATCATCGCAACCGATCTGCAAGAGCGTGATCGGCTGTCCGGTGGTGTAGTTGGCACGTTGATGAGTAACCTCGGGCTCGAGCTAGCTCTCAAGGCGCGGGACATCCCGTTCACTCGGGCCAGGGTCGGCGATCGCTATGTAATTGCGGAGATGCTCGATCGCGGCTGGGCGCTGGGTGGCGAGAATTCCGGCCATATCGTCTGTGCGCAGCACACTACTACGGGTGATGCGATTATTGCGGCTTTGCAGGTGGTGCTGGCGCTACGTCGGCGCGGGCAAACGCTCGCCCAGGAGCGGCTGGCGTGGCACAAATGCCCTCAGGTGTTGATCAATGTGCGTTTCACCGGCGATCGGGATCCCATCTCCCATCCGAGCGTGCAGGCTGCCTGTGACAGTGTTACCGAACGTATGGCGGGGCGAGGTAGGGTGCTCCTGCGCAAGTCGGGGACCGAGCCGCTGGTGCGGGTGATGGTCGAAGGCGATGACGAAAGTCAGGTGCGGGGTATGGCAGAAGAGCTCGCCAGGATCGTTGCTGAAGTTTGTGCGTAATCGCGCTTGCCAGGGCCTTTTCTGTTGAGTAACATCTGCGCCCACTTTGACCGATGAGGTAAAGCATGCGTCGCCCCATGGTAGCTGGTAACTGGAAGATGAACGGTACCCGCGCTAGCGTCGCAGAGCTAATCGAGTCTCTCCGTGTGCAGGCGTTGCCTGTAAGTGTCGAGATCGCGGTGTTCCCCTCCTGTCTGCATGTCGCTCAGGTTCTGGGTGGTGTCGATGACAAGCATGTTGCTGTTGGCGCCCAGGATTGTGCGGCGCAGAACGGCTTCGGGGCGCTGACCGGTGAAGTGTCGGCCGAGCAGTTTGCTGAGGTTGGGTGTGAGTGGGTGCTGGTTGGTCACTCGGAGCGTCGCCTGGTTTTGGGTGAGACGGATGAGGTGGTCAGCCGCAAGTTTTTGGCGGCGCAGGTAGGAGGTTTGAAGCCTGTGCTGTGTTTGGGTGAAACGCTCGAGGAGCGTGAGGCTGGTAGGACGCTGGAAGTGGTCGGTCGCCAATTGGCGCAAGTGCTGGATGATCACGGTATTGCAGCGTTCGAGTCGGCGGTCATTGCTTACGAGCCTGTATGGGCGATTGGTAGTGGCTTGACCGCAACCCCCGAGCAGGCCCAGGAAGTACATGCTGCCATACGCGAGCAGCTGTCGCGTCAAGATCGCCAAGTCGCCGAGGGCGTTAGGCTTTTGTACGGCGGTAGCGTCAAGGCGGACAATGCCGCTGAGCTGTTCTCGATGGCGGATATTGACGGGGGGCTGGTTGGTGGGGCCTCTCTGAAAGCGAATGAATTTGGTGCGATCTGTCGCGCCGCGGGGAACTGATCAGATGTTGCAGACTGTCGTGATTGTGGTGCATCTGCTGGTTGCTCTAGGTGTTGTTGCGCTGGTGCTTCTGCAGCAGGGCAAGGGTGCGGATGCTGGTGCTTCTTTTGGTTCGGGTGCTTCGGCAACTGTTTTCGGAAGCCAAGGTTCTGCTACCTTTTTGAGTCGTCTTACTGCTATACTCGCCGGCGTTTTTTTCGTGACTAGTCTCGGTTTGGCGTTCTTCGCGAAGCAGCAGGCTGATCAGTTGTCTCAGGCGGGGTTGCCGGATCCGGCTGTGCTGGAAGTTCCGGTCAGTAAGCCGGCGGTAGAAGATGTGCCTGTGCTCGAGCAGCGCAAGCCGGCAGATGCTGCTAGTGATCTGCCTGAGGTAGAAAAAGGGCAATAAGGTTTTTGCCGAGGTGGTGGAATTGGTAGACACGCTACCTTGAGGTGGTAGTGGCCATAGGCTGTAGGGGTTCGAGTCCCCTCCTCGGTACCAAACAAGCAGGCCCGCCTAGTGCGGGCTTTCTTGTGTTTTAAGGGTTTTAAGTTGACCTGTATTAGGCGCGAGTCGTATAATTCGTGCCCAGTTTGACGCGGGGTGGAGCAGTCTGGTAGCTCGTCGGGCTCATAACCCGAAGGTCGTTGGTTCAAATCCAGCCCCCGCAACCAGTCAATAAAGAGCCCCTGTACAGGGGCTTTTTATTAGCTTGAGGCCAGGTCGCCGGCATTTACAGGCGGTCAAAGGGATGGGCGTTTCGCCCATTTTTCATTTGTACAGCATGCGCGAGGGACTTCGATGTCGAGCAAGCTAGAACAGTTGCAGGCCTTGTTGGCCCCGGTGGTTGAGGCGCTTGGCTATCAGTGCTGGGGTATTGAGTTCATTTCCCAGGGGCGGCATTCACTGCTGCGAGTCTATATCGACCATGCCGACGGCATCCTCATCGACGACTGCGAGAAGGTTAGCCGTCAATTGAGTGGTGTGCTCGACGTGGAAGATCCGATCAGCGTGGACTACACCCTTGAGGTTTCTTCTCCCGGTATGGATCGGCCCCTGTTCACCATTGAGCAGTACACCGCCCATGTCGGTGACCAGGTAAAAATAAAGCTGCGCTCGCCCTTCGAGGGCAGGCGCAATTTCCAGGGTCTTCTCCGTGGGGTGGAAGAGCAGGATGTCGTGGTGCTGGTCGATGATCATGAATACCTGCTGCCGATCGACATGATCGATAAGGCCAACATCATTCCCCGTTTTGACTGAGAACGGTTCCCGCGGACCCAATGGATTGCGAAAGGCGAGGCGTACGATGAGCAAAGAAGTACTGCTGGTTGTGGAGTCGGTGTCCAATGAAAAGGGCGTACCGGCTAGTGTGATTTTCGAAGCGCTGGAGCTGGCCTTGGCCACGGCTACCAAGAAGCGTTACGAAGACGAAGTTGATCTGCGTGTAGAAATCAATCGCCAGAACGGCAGTTACGAAACGTTCCGTCGCTGGACCGTGGTCGATGATGAGCATTTCGATGATCCAGCCCATCAGCTGGCTCTGGATCAGGCTCAGGAACGCAATCCTGACGCCAAGCTCGGTGATGTGTTCGAAGAGAAGATCGAGTCGATCGAATTCGGGCGTATCGCCGCGCAGACCGCCAAGCAGGTGATCGTGCAGAAGGTCCGCGAGGCCGAACGTGCGCAGGTGGTAGAAGCCTACCGCGATCGTCTGGGCGAGATCATTTCCGGTACGGTCAAAAAAGTTACCCGCGACAGCGTAATCGTCGATCTTGGCAACAACGCTGAAGCATTGCTTGCCCGAGAAGACATCATCGCGCGTGAGACCTTCCGCGTCGGTGCCCGTGTTCGCGCGCTGCTCAAGGAAATCCGCACCGAGAATCGTGGGCCGCAGCTGATTCTGTCGCGTACCGCGCCGCAGATGCTGATCGAGCTGTTCCGTATCGAAGTGCCAGAAATCGCCGAAGGCCTGATCGAAGTCATGGGCGCCTCGCGTGACCCGGGCTCGCGGGCAAAGATCGCCGTTCGCTCCAAGGACAAGCGCATCGATCCGCAGGGCGCCTGCATCGGTATGCGCGGTTCCCGCGTACAGGCAGTCTCGGGCGAAATTGGTGGTGAGCGAGTGGATATCGTCCTTTGGGACGAGAACCCCGCGCAGCTGGTCATCAACGCGATGGCGCCTGCTGAAGTTGCGGCGATCATCGTCGACGAAGATGCCCATGCGATGGATATCGCAGTCGCCGAAGACAACCTGGCGCAAGCGATCGGCCGTGGCGGTCAGAACGTGCGCCTGGCCAGTCAACTGACTGGTTGGACGCTCAATGTCATGACCGAAGCGGACATCCAGGCCAAGCAGCAGGAAGAAACTGGCGACATCCTGCGTAACTTCATCGACGAACTTGACGTTGACGAAGAGCTGGCGCAGGTGCTGGTTGAAGAGGGCTTCACCTCCCTCGAAGAGATTGCCTATGTCCCCATGGAGGAAATGCTTGGCATCGAAGGCTTCGACGAAGACATCGTCAATGAGCTGCGTACGCGGGCCAAAGATCGCCTGCTGACCAAGGCCATCGCCAACGAGGAGAAGCTTGCGGATGCTCAGCCGGCTGAAGATCTGCTGGCACTCGATGGTATGGATAAAGAACTGGCGGTCGAGTTGGCCGTGCGGGGAGTCATCACCCGCGAAGACCTGGCCGAGCAGTCGATAGACGATCTGCTCGACATAGACGGCATCGATGAAGAGCGTGCCGGCAAGCTGATCATGGCCGCCCGAGCCCATTGGTTCGAGTAAGTAATTAGCGGCCTGAGGAGAGAAATGCATGACGCAAGTCACGGTGAAAGAACTGGCCCAGGTGGTCGACACACCGGTCGAGCGACTGCTTCAGCAGATGCGTGAGGCAGGACTGTCGCACACCAGCGCCGAGCAAGTAGTGACCGATAACGAGAAACAGGCCCTGTTGGCCCATTTGAAAAGCACCCACGGGGCGAAAGTGGACGAGCCGCGCAAGATTACCTTGCAGCGCAAGACCACTACCAAGCTCAAGGTTGGTGGCAGCAAGACCATCAGCGTCGAAGTGCGCAAGAAGAAAACCTTCGTCAAGCGCAGCGCCGAGGAAATCGAAGCGGAGCAGCGCCGCGAGCTCGAAGAGCAGCATGCGGCAGAAGAAGCTGCTCGTCTGAAGGCGGAGCAGGAAGCGCGCGAGCGTGCCGAGGAAGAGGCTCGCCGTCAGGCCGAGTCGCCCCAGCCTCAGGCCGACGTGACCGCTCCGGCCGCAGTCGAGCCGGTGGTCAATACCGAGCCGGCACCGGTCGCAGTCGAGCCTGCCGCTCCTGCACCTGAGCGCAAGAAAGAAGAGCCGCGTCGTGTCGAGAAGCCACGCAGCGATGACGACGAGCGTCGTGATCGCAAGCATGCGCAGCATCGCCCGTCGCTCAAGACCAAGGCCCCATTGGCGCGTACCGTACGTACCGGCGAAGACGAGGCCGATGGCTTCCGTCGCGGTGGTCGTGGCAAGTCCAAGCTCAAGAAGCGTAACCAGCATGGGTTCCAGAGCCCAACAGGACCTGTCGTGCGCGAAGTGTCGATTGGCGAGACCATCACTGTGGCCGAGCTGGCCCAGCAGATGTCGGTGAAAGCGGCCGAAGTCATCAAGTTCATGTTCAAGATGGGCTCGCCTGTCACCATCAACCAGGTGCTGGATCAGGAAACTGCTCAGCTGGTTGCCGAAGAGCTGGGCCACAAGGTCAAGCTGGTCAGCGACAATGCCCTGGAAGAGCAACTGGCCGAGCTGCTGAAGTTCGAAGGCGAGTCGGTATCGCGTGCACCGGTCGTGACCGTGATGGGCCACGTCGACCATGGCAAGACCTCGCTGCTCGACTACATCCGCCGCGCCAAGGTTGCAGTCGGCGAAGCCGGCGGTATCACCCAGCACATCGGTGCCTATCACGTTGAAACCGAGCGTGGCATGGTCACGTTCCTCGACACCCCTGGTCACGCTGCGTTTACCGCCATGCGTGCTCGGGGTGCCAAGGCGACCGATATCGTGATCCTCGTGGTTGCTGCCGATGACGGTGTAATGCCGCAGACCCAGGAAGCCGTCCAGCACGCCAAGGCTGCCGGTGTTCCGATCGTGGTAGCGGTGAACAAGATCGACAAGCCGGATGCCAACCCGGACAACATCAAGAACGGCCTGGGTGCACTTGACGTGATCCCGGAAGAGTGGGGCGGCGACACGCCGTTCATTCCGGTCTCCGCGAAAATGGGTACCGGCGTCGACGAGCTGCTCGAAGCCGTTCTGCTGCAGGCCGAACTGCTCGAACTCAAGGCCACGCCTTCGGCGCCAGGCCGTGGCGTAGTAGTCGAATCGCGTCTGGACAAGGGTCGTGGCCCGGTTGCCACTGTGCTGGTTCAGGACGGTACGCTGCGCCAGGGCGATATGGTGCTGTGCGGCGTCAATTTCGGTCGCGTTCGCGCCATGCTCGACGAAAACGGCAAGCCTGTTAAGGAAGCCGGCCCGTCGATTCCGGTCGAGATCCTCGGCCTGGATGGTACGCCGGAAGCCGGTGACGACCTGACCGTTGTGGCCGACGAGAAGAAGGCCCGTGAAGTTGCGTTGTTCCGCCAGGGCAAGTTCCGCGAAGTGAAACTGGCTCGCGCCCATGCCGGCAAGCTGGAAAACATCTTCGAGACCATGGGGCAGGACGAGAAGAAGACGCTCAACATCGTGCTCAAGGCGGACGTACGCGGCTCGCTCGAGGCGCTGCAGGGCTCGCTCAACGGCCTGGGCAACGACGAAGTGCAGGTTCGTGTGGTCGGCGGCGGTGTCGGTGGTATCACCGAGTCCGATGCCAACCTGGCGCTGGCGTCCAACGCGGTGCTGTTCGGCTTCAACGTCCGTGCCGATGCCGGTGCGCGCAAGATCGTCGAGGCCGAAGGCCTGGATATGCGCTACTACAACGTCATCTACGACATCATCGAGGACGTCAAGAAGGCGCTCACCGGTATGCTCGGCAGCGATGTTCGCGAGAACATTCTCGGCATCGCCGAAGTGCGTGACGTGTTCCGTTCGCCGAAGTTCGGCGCCATCGCCGGTTGCATGGTCACCGAGGGCATGGTCCACCGCAATCGTCCGATCCGCGTGCTGCGCGACGACGTCGTCATCTTCGAAGGCGAACTGGAATCGCTGCGCCGCTTCAAGGATGACGTCGCGGAAGTCCGCGCCGGCATGGAATGCGGTATCGGCGTGAAGAGCTACAACGACGTCAAGGTCGGCGACAAGATCGAAGTGTTCGAGAAGGTCGAAGTGGCGCGTTCGCTGTAAGCAAGCGTCAATCTGAAAGCTGGGAGCAAGGAGTCGGTGGCCGCCTGAGTGCGGTTACCGCTTCGAGCTTCCAGCTTTCGGCTTTTAATCGGGTAGAAATTTATGGCCAAAGAATTCAGTCGTACCCAGCGTATCGGCGATCAGATGCAGCGCGAATTGGCGCTGCTTATTCAGCGTGAGATCAAGGATCCGCGCCTGGGCCTGATTACCATCACCGCGGTCGACGTCAGTCGCGATCTGTCCCATGCAAAGATCTTCATAACCATCATGGGGCAGGACGACGATCAGGAAGCAATCAAGGGCAACCTGCGCATCCTCAACGATGCTGCCGGATTCCTGCGCATGCAGCTGGGCAAGAGCATGAAGCTGCGCACTGTTCCGCAACTGCACTTCAACTACGACGCGAGCATTCGTCGGGGTGTCGAGCTGAGCTCGCTGATCGAGCGCGCCGTGGCGGAAGATCGCAAGCACAGCGACGAGCGCGGAGAATAAACGTGGCACAGGTCAAGCGTGTACGCCGCAACGTCAACGGCATCATCCTGCTCGACAAGCCGCGAGGGTTTACCTCCAATGCGGCCTTGCAGAAGGTCCGCTGGCTGCTGAATGCGGAGAAGGCCGGGCATACCGGAAGTCTCGATCCGCTCGCCACCGGCGTGTTGCCGCTGTGTTTTGGCGAGGCGACCAAGTTCTCGCAGTACCTGCTGGACGCGGACAAGGCTTACGAAACAGTCATGCAGCTGGGCGTAACCACGACCACGGCCGATGCCGAAGGCGAGGTCCTGGAGCGCAAGCCGGTCGCGGTCACCGTCGAAGAGCTGGAGGCTCTGCTGCCGCAGTTTCGTGGTGACATCCTGCAGGTGCCGCCAATGTATTCGGCCCTCAAGCGAGACGGCCAGCCGTTGTACAAACTGGCACGTGCCGGAGAGGTGGTGGAGCGCGAGCCGCGTTCTGTTAATATTGCGCGCTTGGAGTTGCTTTCGCTCGAAGGCGATAAGGCGCGCCTCGCTGTTTCATGCAGCAAAGGCACCTATATCCGTACGCTGGTCGAAGACATCGGTCAGTTGCTCGGTTGTGGTGCGCATGTTGCCGAGCTACGGCGAACTCAGGCCGGACCGTTCGACCTTTCGCAGACGGTGAAGCTCGAGACCCTTGAGCAGTTGCACGGCGAGGGTGGTGCCGAGGCGCTGGATGGTCTGCTGCAGCCCGTTGATAGTGGTCTTGAACATTGGCCGCTGTTGCAGCTGTCCGAACACAGTGCCTATTACTGGCTGCACGGACAGCCGGTGCGGGCGCCGGAAGCGCCCAAGTACGGCATGGTACGTGTGCAAGATAACAATGGTCGCTTCATCGGTATCGGTGAAGTGAGCGAAGACGGGCGCATCGCGCCACGTCGGTTGATTCGGTCGGAATGACCGTTACGCGGCGCGTTCGCGCGTTGCGTCAGAGGGTGGCTGTCAGCAGGCACGGTCATTTCTCTTTATTAAACACGGGATGATTCCCGGCCTGTTCACTCAAGGAGCCCTATCATGGCACTGAGCGTTGAAGAAAAAGCCCAGATCGTTAACGAGTACAAGCAAGCTGAAGGCGACACCGGTTCTCCGGAAGTGCAGGTAGCCCTGCTGACCGCCAACATCAACAAGCTGCAGGACCACTTCAAGGCCAACGGCAAAGACCACCACTCGCGTCGTGGTCTGATCCGTATGGTTAACCAGCGCCGCAAGCTGCTGGATTACCTGAAGGGTAAGGACACCACTCGTTACAGCACCCTGATCGGTCGTCTGGGTCTGCGTCGCTAAGACGCGCCCGCGCTGGAAGCCGGAAGCTGGAAGCCTGAAGTTGAAAGTGGGATATCCCTGCGATCAGCTTCGGTCTTCCAGCTTTTGGCTTTCTTGCAGGTCGTTTCGGGCCGACTCCCGAACGTTCTGCCAATTTCCCCAAGGCAACAAAGAGAAGGAAAAACCGTGAATCCGGTAATCAAGAAGTTTCAATTCGGTCAGTCGACCGTAACCCTGGAAACGGGTCGTATCGCCCGCCAGGCCTCCGGCGCAGTGCTGGTCACCGTCGATGATGACGTCACCGTGCTGGTGACCGTGGTCGGTGCCAAGACCGCCGATCCGAGCAAGGGGTTCTTCCCGCTCTCCGTGCATTACCAGGAGAAGACCTACGCAGCCGGCAAGATCCCTGGCGGCTTCTTCAAGCGTGAGGCGCGTCCTTCCGAGAAGGAAACCCTGACCTCGCGTCTGATCGATCGTCCGATCCGTCCGCTGTTCCCGGAAGGCTTCCAGAACGAAGTGCAGGTCATCTGCACCGTCGTCTCCACCAGCAAGAAGACTGACCCGGACATCGCCGCGATGATCGGTACTTCGGCCGCTCTGGCCGTTTCCGGTATTCCGTTCGACGGCCCTATCGGCGCTGCGCGCGTGGCCTTCCATCCCGAAACCGGCTACCTGCTGAACCCGAACTACGAGCAGCTGAAGGCCTCCAGCCTGGACATGGTCGTGGCCGGCACCAAGGACGCCGTACTGATGGTCGAATCGGAAGCCAAAGAGCTGACCGAAGACCAGATGCTGGGCGCCGTCCTGTTCGCCCACGACGAGTTCCAGGCCGTGATCAAGGCCGTCGAAGAGCTGGCTGCTGAAGCCGGCAAGCCGCGCTGGGACTGGACCGCTCCGCAAGCCAACACGGCGTTGCTGGACGCCATCCGTGCCGAGTTCGGCGAAGCCATCTCCCAGGCTTACACCATCACCATCAAGCAGGATCGCTATGCGCGCCTGGGCGAGCTGAAGGACCAGGTCGTTGCCAAGTTCTCTGGTGAAGAAGGCCAGCCGTCTGCCGGCGAAGTGAAGGATGCCTTCGGTGAGATCGAGTACCGCACCGTTCGCGAGAACATCGTCAACGGCAAGCCGCGCATCGACGGTCGCGACACCCGCACCGTTCGCGGGCTGAACATCGAAGTTGGCGTGCTCGACAAGACCCACGGTTCGGCCCTGTTCACCCGTGGCGAAACCCAGGCCCTGGTCGTTGCGACCCTCGGTACTGCCCGTGACGCGCAGCTGCTCGACACCCTGGAAGGCGAGAAGAAAGACCCCTTCATGCTGCACTACAACTTCCCGCCGTACTCGGTCGGTGAGTGTGGTCGCATGGGCGCTACCGGTCGCCGCGAGATCGGCCACGGTCGCCTGGCCCGTCGTGGCGTTGCCGCCATGCTGCCAAGCGCCGACGAGTTCCCGTACACCATCCGCGTGGTTTCCGAGATCACCGAATCCAACGGTTCCAGCTCCATGGCGTCGGTCTGTGGTGCATCGCTGGCACTGATGGATGCGGGCGTGCCGATGAAGGCTCCGGTAGCCGGTATCGCCATGGGTCTGGTCAAGGAAGGCGAGAAGTTCGCCGTTCTGACCGACATTCTCGGTGACGAAGACCACCTCGGCGACATGGACTTCAAGGTTGCCGGTACCGCCAAGGGCGTGACCGCGCTGCAGATGGACATCAAGATCCAGGGCATCACCGAAGAAATCATGGAGATCGCTCTGGGCCAGGCCCTGGAAGCGCGCCTGAATATCCTTGGCCAGATGAACCAGGTCATTGCCCAGTCGCGCAGCGAGCTGTCGGCCAACGCACCGACCATGCTGGCGATGAAGATCGACCAGGACAAGATCCGCGACGTGATCGGCAAGGGTGGCGCTACCATTCGCGCCATCTGCGAAGAGACCAAGGCCTCGATCGACATCGAAGACGATGGCTCGATCAAGATCTTCGGCGAGACCAAGGAAGCGGCAGAAGCGGCCAAGCAGCGCGTGCTGGGCATCACTGCCGAAGCCGAAATCGGCAAGATCTACGTCGGCAAGGTGGAGCGCATCGTCGACTTCGGCGCGTTCGTCAACATCCTGCCTGGCAAGGACGGCCTGGTGCACATCTCGCAGATCAGCGATCAGCGGATCGAGAAGGTCACCGACGTGCTGAAGGAAGGCCAGGAAGTCAAGGTCCTGGTACTGGACGTGGATAACCGCGGCCGTATCAAGCTGTCCATCAAGGACGTAGCCGCCGCGGAAGCGTCTGGCGTCTGAGGCAGGCAACGTAGCTGACAGAAAGGGCCTTCGGGCCCTTTTTGTTTGCCTTCAAAAATTCCGCGGGGCTCTGCGGCGGATTGCAAGATGCACGCAATGGTTCGGCCAAACATGCATAGTGCATGTGTTCGAATGATGGCTTATTTTGCAAGTCGTTGTTTTTTAAGGATAAAAATAACGGTTAAAGTTGGCACACCGCTTGCGCTGTTATCTGTGCATCTGGGACCGGAGTCATGCCCCAGAAACCATGAGAACAGGAGTGACATCTATGAAGACTACTCAGACCCTTACCGCTGCCGCCATTGCCGCTGCTCTTAGCCTGCCGTTCGCCGGCGCCGCCCTGGCTGATACCACCCCTGCTATCGACAAGACCGATACCGTGATGTTGGCTGCCAACACCATGGACGACGCGGGTGATGCTGCATCCGATACCTGGATCACCACCAAGGTGAAATCCACTCTGCTGGCGGAAGACGCCACTCCAGGCATGGACATCGAAGTAGAAACCAAGGATGGCGTCGTTTCTCTGTCCGGCACAGTAGCCACCGAGGCTGAGAAAGAAGCCGCTATCGCCAAGGCCAAAGGCATCAAGGGCGTCCGCGATGTTGCCGCTGACGGCCTGAAGACTGCCGACTGATGGTGCTGTCCCGCGCGCTATTGCCGGGATGAGAAAAAACCCCGCTTTTTAGCGGGGTTTTTTATGGGCTAGTTGCCGCGTTGGCTGTCGATCTGCCGCAACCGGCTGCCTTCGAAGCGCAAGAAGTGGAACATTCCATGGTTCGGCCCATAAACCCACTCCTCGACCGGCACCTCTTGCCGGTAGCCGTATTCGTCGATGATCTCCTTGTAACCCGCCATTGAGCTGCTAGCGGGCTCGCCGCACTTGCTGCGGACCTCCGCCGTGGTGGCATCCAGGCTCACCAGGCGGCTGTTGCAGCGATAGGTAGACGATGCCTCTGCGTGCAGAGTGCCTAGCGACAGGCAGAGCAGCAGGGCGGATATGCGTCGATTCATCAGCTGACTCCAGGTGTTCAATTGGCCCGGCGGGTTTCGATACGAACCAGACGGTTGCCTTCGAAGGTGAGGATGCTGAGCATGCCGTTGCGAGGGCCGTAAACCCACTCTTCCAGCGCAAACTCTTGCCGGTCGTTGCGGCTCAGGGTGTAGCCCACCAGATCGCGATGTTCCGGGGTTCCGCATTTGCGTTCGACTTCAAAGGCGCGATCGCCGGTGGTGACCAGCTGGCTGCCGCAGCGCATGGTGTCGGCCTGGACGTTGGTAATGGTTGCCAGCAACACACCGGCAACGACGTATCTCATCATTTCCATCAGTCACTCCCCAGGTGCAGTGCAGTGGCTACCTTGCCATCGCTAGGCTGTTCTGCGGTGCCGGTATCCAATAGATAGACCCGCTCGGAATCCAGTCCGGCCTCGACCAGATAGCCCTTTATCGCCGCGGCGCGATCACGGCTGAGCCGACGCAGTAGTGTTGCATTGTCCGCCCAGGACTCGAGCACTGCCTGACGCATCTGCTGGGTACGTTGTTCGGCATCCAGTTCGGCCCATGCGGATGGCGGCTGATGGCCGAGTCGGCTGCGGTAGATGCCCTCCAGCAGCGGCGCTTCGTCCTCTGTCTCGATGCGTATCAGCGAGGGATCGGCAGGCACCTTGTCGCCTCGACGCTGCAGGATCCGGTACTGCGTTTCGCGGTATTCCTGCTGCAAACGCTGTTCGGCCAAGAGCGGCCCGTCAATAGCACCGGCACTCATCCCTTCCACTTCCAGGCGCAGGCCTGGACGCTGCTTCAATGCTGCTGCGAGGGTGTCGAGAACCTTGCGCGCTTCGGCGTCCAGCGTGCTGCTGGCCGGTTCGAACCCGATGTGGCTGAGGTCGCTATCGTCACCGCCGGCCAAGCCCGCAATGAACTTGAAAGGCGCCTGTGCGGCACGAACCACCAGATTGCGTAGCGTCTGCCAGACGATCGGCATGACGCTGAACTGGGGATCGTTCAGGTTGCCCTGGACCGGAAGCTCGATGGAGATGGTGCCATTGCTGTCCTTGAGTAGCGCTACCGCCAGGCGCACGGGTAGATCCACCGCGTCCGGGCTGTCGACTTTCTCGCCGAGCTGCAGCTGTTCGAGGACCACCTTGTTCTCGGCGTTCAAGCGGCCCTGCTCGATCCGGTAGTGCAGATCCAGGTTGAGACGACCCTTGCGGATGCGATAACCGGCGAATTTGCCGGAATAGGGCGTCAGGGTGGTCAATTCAACCTGGCGAAAGCTGGTCGCGATGTCCAGGCTCTGCAGCGGGTCGAACGGCGTGAGCTTGCCCTTGATGCTGACTGGCGCGTACTGATCCACCTTGCCAGCGATATTCACCGAGGCAGCCTTCTGTTCGCGGTTGTCGAGCGTGCCGATCTCGCCGTTCAGCGACTGGATAGCGGTAACGAAGGGCGGCCGCAGGCTGAAATCGGCAAAGTTCGCCGAGCCGTTGGCGATGCCGATGCCGCCGATGCGAATGGCTAGCGGCTCGCTCGCCGGCGTCGATTGTTCTTCCGCAGCGCTCGGTGGATCGCCGCGCTTGACCAGCAGATCATTGATGTTAGTGCTCAGGTCGGGGTTGATGATGAAGCGGGCGTACGGCTGGCTCAGATCGATGCGGTCGATCGCCAGGCTGTTCGGGTGGCGGTAATCCAGGCCGCTGAGCTGCAGCCGCTGCCATTTGACGAAGTCGCGGTTGTTGATCGTGTCGAGCGTATGCAGTTGCGTGGCGTCGGCGCTGCCACGCACGCTGAAGGCCAGAGGCTCGGTGCCCTGCAGGTCGATGTCCAGTTCGCTGGCGAGCATTCCGCTGCGCAGCTCGAGATGGACCAGCGGGCTGAGGTAGGCCTGGGCAATGCGCAGGTCGATATCCCGCGTGGTCACCGCCAGTCTGCCGCTCATGGGGCTCAGCTGCAGCTGTCCGCTGGCCTGAACCGCACCCTGCTTGCCGACGCCGGTGTCCAGTTTGAGGGCGAAGGGGCTGTTGCCGAGACTGTCGAAATCGCGGATGTCGAGATTCAGTGGCCCCAGCGCCAGCTCGACGTCTTCGTCCGGAACACGATCGGCCAGATGTACCCGATAGTCGCGTAGCTGTGCGTCGCGCAGCAGCAGTTGCCACGGTTCTGCGGCGGGCTGTGCTTGTTCTTCCGCTGTTGCCTTGCTGGCATCCGCTTTCGCCGGGGAAGAGGCGAACAGTTTCTGCCAGTCCAGCTCGCCGTCTGCTTCACGGGCGGCCCAGGTTTCCAGGTTGCGGCTGCGCAGCGTGCCGATGGTGACCTGTTGCTTGGCGAGGTCCAGCGCGGTATCGCTCAGCTCCAGCCGCTCCAGGCGAACAAGTTTGCGCCCGTCCGGGCTATCCAGTGCCAGCTGGCCTACCGCGGCGCTGGCGTTTTCCAGCGTAAGCGTGAAGCCGTCGTCGAGATCGAGGCGATAGCCCGTGCTGAGTTCTAGGGTGCCATTCTTGAGCACCAGCGGTGCGGCGTCGCGCACATAGGGCCAGAAGTCCTTGAGCTGCAGTTTGCTGACCTGCAGTGAGCCGCGGGAAGCCAACGGCTGCAAGCTGAGGTCGCCCTGCCAGTCAATGCGTCCGCCACTCGGCCCGCTGGCGGTGAGACGTGCGTCGGCGCTGCCGTCACTGCGAGTTGCCAGGTTATGCAGTTCGAAATCCAGCGAATCGTAGATCAGAACGATGGGCTCGCTCGGTCGCTTGTCTTCGAAGCCGAGATGTCCGCGTACCAGTTGCAGCCGGTCGATACGCAGCGGAAAGATCTCGCCCGCTTCGCTGGTTGTCGCCTCTGCCTCTGGCACTTCGAACAGCTGACCAAGGTTGAGCGCGCCATCCCTGGCGAAGCGCGCCTCGACATGCGGCGCCCACAACTCGACTGCAGCCAGATGCAGGGTCCGCTGCCAGAGGCTGTCCCATTGCAGGTCGAGGTAGAGCCGTTCGAAGGCCAGCTGGCGGTCGTCCTGCGCGCCGATGCGCAGGCCGAACAGTGAAAGCTCAAGGCTGAACGGGTTGAATTCGATACGTTGCAGGTTGGCCGGTACGGTGGCGTAGTTGGCCAACTGCTGATTGGCGACGCGCTGGGCGATACCCGGCAGGATCAGAAAGCCAAGCAGGCTGTAGCAGATCAGCACGAGCGCCACACCGGTGAACGCACGCTTCATTCCATTGGGCATGACCGGAAGTATTCCTGGCGGATGGATGCCTTGGAGTATGGCACGGGCATGCGGTTCCCCGAATCGAGCGATGCCGGCAATGCGCTCAGAGCCGCAGAATCAGCGTCTTCAAGGGTGCAAGCCCATCGAGGGACGGGAAGTCGGCAGCTGGCGCCAGCACCTGCCATTCGCGTACCGGCCTGCCAGCTTTCTCCGCGCAGCGCAGCACCTGGGTTCGCCAGTCTTCCATCGACACTTTCGCCAGGTTGTTGCAACAGATCAGCACACCACCTTCGGCGGTGGCCAGCAGTGCGGGTTTGAGCAGGCTCTGGTAGTCACGCAGCAGGTCCACCGTGCCGAACGCGCTGCGCGCCCAGGCTGGTGGGTCAAGCAACACCAGATCGAACTGGCGTTGCGCCAGGCGCGGGTAAGCCGGCAATGTCCGGCCACGACGCGCACTCACCGGCAGGCCGGCCAACTGGCGAATAGCAGGGAAATAGTCGGAGTGGACGAAATGCATCGGCAGCAAGGAAGGGTTCAACTCGCCGTTTTCCCGGCCAACCGCCAGGTTGCGCTCGGCGAAGTCGACGTTCCAGACTTCAGCCGCGCCTCCTGCAGCTGCGCACAGGCCGACGCCGCAGGTGTAGGAAAACAGGTTGAGCACCGATTTGCCGGCGCTGTGTCGCTTGACCCAGCCGCGGGCGTTGCGCAGGTCGAGGAAAAGCAGCGGATCCTGGCCGGAGTGACGCGCGCGTACGCGGTAGCGCAGCCCCCACTCATGGCCGATCTGATCCTCGAGTGCGGCATCGTCTGGTTGATGTCCCGCAGCGCTGCGGTCGATACGCGAGTTGCTCTGCGAACGGTCGTTGTAGACGAACTGCAGCGGCGCCCCGAGGAACTCGCAGGCTGCATCCTGGATGATCTGCAGGGATGGCGCATCGACCGGCTGGTGGAAGCTCTGCACCATCAGTTGCGGACCGTAGCGGTCGATCGTCAGGCCGGCTGCGCCTTCCTGGCTGCCATGGAAAAGCCGATAGCAATCGGTGTCCTGTTGGTGCAGCTCCTCGAGCAGCGGGCGACGGCTTTCAAAGGCGGCGCGCAGCGCCTGGTCTAGAGATGGCATGCGCGGCGACTCGAAAACAGGAGGGCGCGCAGTCTACCAAGAAATGCTGCGCTGATTTATCCGGGCTGGCGCGGCGGCAGGCCCATGCGTCGCCGCGCGCGATGCACGGACCCGCTGCGCACGGCCCAACGCGGCACCGGTGCAGTGCAGCACACGCCGGCGCGGATCAGTTGGCGTCGATTTTCGCTTAGCGACAGGTCAAGCATTGCCGGGGCCCATTCGGGCAGGAGATCGACACCGGCGTACAGCATCAATGTTCCGAACGGCCTGAGCAGCGGGCTCGGCGCCGGGGCGCTACGCAGTATCCGAAATATTTCCAGTGCGCGGTCGTCACTGCGCAGCTGCGGTCGGACCCGCTCCAGGTAGGCCGCAATCTGCGCGCGCGAACGCGGCACGTCCTGAGCGCCGAGGCGTTCGGCAATCAGCGCGACTTCGGCGTAGTAGCGATCCTGCTCCTCAGCCGAGAGCGCCGGGTTCAGGTAACGCAGGTGCGATTTGAGAAAACTGCTGACTTCTGCGACATGGACCCAGGTAAGCAGGTCAGGGTCGGATGCGGCATACGGCCGGCCATCCGGCGCCGTGCCGGTCACGCCGGCGTGAATGCGCTGGACCCGTTCGATCAGCCGATCGGCATCGGCCTGGCTGCCGAACGTCGTGGCAGAAATGAACTGGCCGGTACGTCGCAGCCGGCCGAGCAGGTCCTGGCGAAAATTCGAGTGATCCCAGACGCCGGCCAAGGCCAGTGGATGCAGGGCCTGCAGCAGTAGCGCGGAAATTCCGCCGACCATCATCGAGGTGAAGTCGCCATGCACCCGCCAGCACACTGACTCGGGCCCGAACAGGCCGGGATCGCCTGGCGGGTTTTCGTAGTCGACCCCGCCGATGGCCAGGCCGGTGAGGCTCAGCACGCGGGTTTCGATCTGACGGCGGATGAATTCCATGGCAAATGGCGCTGCTGGCTTGCGAAGCGACCGATAGTACCTGAGGAGACGATCGTTGCTTGCGGTTGCAGGCAGGTTCGGACGAGGGGGCCAAGAGGCGTGACCGGGCAGCAGTGCACTGCCCGGTCAGGTCGCAATCAGCCGCGATGGCGGCCACGGAAGAAGTCGATCAGACCCTGGGTCGACGCATCCTCGGCCGGCGCGGCATCGAAGCGGGTCATCTGGTTGTAGACAGCCTTGCCCAGATCCTTGCCGAGCTCCACGCCCCACTGATCGAACGAGTTGATTCCCCAGATCACGCCCTGAACGAAGACCTTGTGCTCGTACAGTGCGATCAGGGCGCCGAGGCGGCCGGGGCTGATGGTCTCCATCACCACGGTATTGCTCGGCCGGTTGCCCGGAATCACCTTGTGCGGTGCCAGCCGCTGGACCTCGGCTTCACTGAGGCCCTTGGCACGCAGTTCGGCCTCGGCTTCCTCGCGTGTCTTACCGAGCATCAGGGCCTGGCTTTGCGACAGGCAGTTGGCGTAGAGCCACTCGTGGTGATCGGCGACCGGGTTGTGGCTGACCACCGGGACGATGAAGTCCGCCGGAATCAGCGGGGTGCCCTGGTGCAGCAACTGATGGTAGGCGTGCTGGCCGTTGGCGCCGACGCCGCCCCAGATCACCGGGCCGGTGGTGCAGGAAACCGGCGTGCCGTCCTGGCGTACGCTTTTTCCGTTGGACTCCATGTCCATCTGCTGCAGATGTTTGACGAAGTTGCGCAGGTAGTGATCGTAGGGCAGGAAGGCGTAACTCTGCGCGCCCCAGAAGTTGTGGTACCAGATGCCCAGCATCGCCAGCAGCACCGGCATGTTGCTTTCGAACGGCTCGCTGAGGAAATGCTGGTCCATGCTGTAGGCACCGGACAGCAGATCCTTGAAGTTGGACATGCCGATGGCCAGGGCAATGGGCAGGCCGATCGCCGACCACAGCGAGTAGCGGCCACCGACCCAGTCCCACATCGGGAAGATGTTCTTCTCGCGAATGCCGAACTCGACCGCCGCCTGCTTGTTGCTGGTGACGGCGATGAAGTGACGGTAGAGCTTTTCCTCTGTGCCGCCCTTGCCCAGGTACCAGTTACGCGCGGCCTGGGCATTCTTCAATGTCTCCAGGGTGCCGAATGTCTTGCTGGAGATAATGAACAGGGTGGTTTCGACATTCAGCTTGGCGGTCACTTCGCGGAACTCGCTGCCGTCGATGTTTGCGAGGTAGTGCGTCCGCACGCCGTGCTGGGTGAATGGCAGCAGCGCCTCGGAGACCAGCTGCGGGCCGAGGAACGAGCCGCCGATGCCGATGTTCACCACGTCGGTGATGGTCTTGTCGCTGAAGCCGCGCCACAGGTTGTTGTGAATGCGGGTGACGATATCGGTCATCTGCGCCAGGGCGGTGTGCACGTCGCGCATGATGTTCTTGCCGTCGACCATCACCGATTCGCCCATGGGGCGGCGCAGCGCCGTATGCAGTACCGGACGATTCTCCGAGGCGTTGATCCGCTCGCCTTCGAACATCGCGTGGGCGGCCTGTTCGACGCCGGCCTCGCGGGCCAGGTTCACCAGCAGGGTGCGGGTCTCGGGGGTGATCAGGTTCTTCGAATAGTCGAGAAACAGGCCGCTGCAGGAAACCGACAGGTCATCGAAGCGCGTAGGGTCGGCCTTGAACGCTTCGCGCATGCTGAAGTTCTGCATGTCCAGGCGGTGTTCTTCCAGGGCCTTCCAGGACGGCAGGCCGGTGACATCGAGCGGATGCTGGTAGTAGCTCATGGTGATGCGGCTTCCTTTGCTTTGACAGGCCGCTGAATCCTTGCGGTCGTGCATCGGGGCGCCACTGGCCGCGACAGGATTCAGTGATATGTATGACCGTGCGGGCACGCCGGCACTCGTCCTGAGTGCTGCGGATGCTGGCCGAACCCGGCTTTGGCCGAGCCGGTAAAGGCACATCCTATGCCATCAGAGTCAGCTCTGACAGGGGAAACCCCTGCTGCGTTCCGGGCTATTTCGCCTATTCTGCCCGGGCTGACACATTGGCCAAGCATCCAGGCCGTTGCGGCCCCGGCACAACGAAAAAGCCCGAAGTGCGGACACTTCGGGCTTTCTTTCAGCGTTGCCGGGAGCAGAGGTCAGGCGACCTGCACCGGGATGGCGTTGCTGGTATGGCTCAGCTCGCCGTCCGCACCCATGTAGAGCACGTGAGGCTTGAAGTTGGCCAGCTCGGCCTCGCTGTAGTGCGCATAGGCGCAGATGATCAGGCGATGGCCGACGCCCGCCTTGTGGGCAGCGGCACCGTTGACCGAAATGATTTTCGAGCCTTCCTCGCCGCGGATGGCGTAGGTGGTGAAGCGCTCGCCGTTGTCGACGTTATAGATCTGGATCTGTTCGTATTCACGGATACCGGCCAGGTCCAGCCACTCGCCGTCGATGGCGCAGGAGCCTTCGTAGTCGAGCACCGAGTGAGTCACCTGGGCGCGGTGCAGTTTGGCCTTGAGCATGATGGCGTGCATGGCAGGGTCCTCCGGGTGCGCAAGCGGCGCAGAGTGTGCCTCAAGCCTTGAACGTGATCAAGGCTGCGGGCAATTGGCTGGAATCAGGCCGATATGTGGATGTCGACGAGCAGATTGTCGAGCAGTCGTGTCTTGCCGAGATAGGCGGCTGCAAGGATGACTACTTCGCTGGAAGCGTCGCTCACAGGCTGCAGATCGACGGCGTTGCGGATCTCCAGATAGTCCGGACGCAGGCCGGCGGCTTGTAGCGCACTCAACCCTTCGGCGATCAGTGCCGGATAATCGCGGCGGCCACCCCGGATCGCCAGCTCGAGCCCTTTCAGCGTGCGGTACAGCACAGGTGCCGTGGCACGCTCGTCCGCCGTCAGGTACCCGTTACGCGACGACAATGCCAGGCCGTCATCGGCCCGAACGATCGGCTCGGAAAGGATCTGCACCGGCATGTTCAGGTCGCGAACCATGGTGCGGATCACGGCCAGCTGCTGGAAATCCTTCTGCCCGAACACGGCGAGATCCGGCAGGACCATGTTGAACAACTTGGTGACTACCGTGGAGACACCGTCGAAGTGTCCGGGACGACTGCCGCCACACAAGCCTTCCGATACACCTGGGACGCGCACGATCGTCTGCTGGGCCTGCCCATGCGGGTACATTTCGTCCACGCTCGGCGCGAAGAGCAGATGGCAGCCTGCTTCGAAGAGCTTGTCCTGATCCGCCGCGAGGGTGCGTGGATAGCTGTCCAGGTCCTCGTTGGGGCCGAACTGCAGCGGATTGACGAAGATGCTGGCGACCACGAAGTCGGCACGCTGACCGGCCTTTTTCACCAGCGCGATATGGCCGGCATGCAGGTTGCCCATGGTCGGCACGAAGCCGATGCGCTTGCCCTCGCTGCGCGCGCGGGCGACCGCGGCGCGCAGATCGGCAATGGTCTTGACGATGTTCATGCGGAGAAACCGTGCTCGGCTGCGGGAAACTCGATGGTCTTGACGGCTTTCACGTAGCCGGCGATGGCAGAAGGAATGTCACCGTGCTCGCGCATGAAGTTCTTGACGAACTTCGGCACGCGGCCGCTGAGCGAAAGCCCCAGCATGTCGTGCAACACCAGGACCTGGCCGTCGGTGTCGCTGCCGGCACCGATGCCGATCACCGGGATCTGCACGGCGCGGGTGATGCGCGCGGCGAGTTCGCTGGGTACGCATTCGAGCAGCAACATGGCGGCGCCGGCCGCTTCCAGCGATTTGGCGTCCTCGAGCATCTGCAGTGCCTGGGCTTCTTCGCGGCCTTGTACCTTGTAGCCGCCGAAGAGGTTGACGGCCTGGGGCGTCAGGCCCATGTGCGCACAGACCGGAATGCCGCGCTCAGCCAGCAGGCGGATCGACTCCGCCAGCCAGGCGGTGCCTTCCAGCTTGATCATGTGCGCGCCGGCCTGCATCAGCGCGGCCGAATTGTTCAGGGTTTGTTCGGTGGTGGCGTTGGCCATGAACGGCAGGTCGGCGACGATCATCGCGCCGCGATTACCGCGTTTGACGCTGGCGGTGTGATAGGCCATGTCGGCAACGGTAACCGGCAGGGTGCTGTCGTGACCTTGCAGGACCATGCCGAGTGAATCGCCGATAAGGAGCATCTCGACGCCCGCGTCGCAGGCCGTCTTGGCGAAGGTGGCGTCATAGCAGGTGAGCATGACGATCTTCTCGCCCTTCTGCTTGAGCCCTTGCAGCGTGGTCAGGGTTACGTCTGGCATGAATGCCGTCCTCTTCGAGCCTCGGAGGTCAGAATTGCCGGGCGGCACACCGGGAGGGTGCTACGGCCGCAGGTGGCAGAGGGCGCTTATAGTCCCGGCGGCGGCAGAGTAAGTCAATCGCGAGTGTTACCTGCGCGTTACGTTCGTTACCGTGGCGGTGACACTGTCGCTGGATAGCCGCTCGAGGCCGCTGAAAGGGCAGGCTGTGAGCAGATCGGCGAGCCGGCGACCGTCGGCGAAGACCAGTTCCCCCGGGGCGATTTCGGCCAATGGGTAGAGCACGAACGCGCGGGCCTGCATGTGATAGTGCGGAACCTTTAAGCGCGGCTCGTCGATCAGCCTGTCGCCAAACAGCAGGATATCCAGATCGAGGGTGCGTGGGCCCCAGCGCTCGGCCTTGCGCTCGCGGCCTTGGGCCAGCTCGATACGCTGCAGGGCGTCGAGTAGCTTCAATGGCGCAAGGTCGGTATCCAGGGCGGCGACGGCGTTGATATAGCGGGGCTGGTCGGCAGGCCCGAGCGGGTCGCTGGCATAAAGCGACGAGACTGCGGCCAGACTGCTCTGTGGAAGCTCGGCCAGCGCTTGCAGGGCGCCGCGCAGTTGCTGCCGCGGCTCGGCCAGGTTGCTGCCCAGGCCGATATAGACGCGTTCCATCCTACTCGGCCGGAGTGGCGGTACTGTCGCCTGGAGCCCGGCGGCGACGTCCGCCGCGGCGGCGCTTCTTCGCTCCGCCGTTATCGTCTTTGTTGCTGAGTCCGCGAATCATGTTGCGCCGCTCGCTTTCACTGGCTTCCTGGTAGTCGGTCCACCAGTCGCCCAGTCCGCCGGTCTGCTCGCCGGCGCTCTCTCGTAGCAGGAGGAAGTCGTAACCGGCTCGGAAACGCGGATTCTCCAGCAGCTGGTCGGCACGCCGGCCCTGGCGACGCGGCAGACGCTCCTGCATGTCCCAGATCTCGCGCATGGGCATGGTGAAACGTTTCGGGATCGCGGTGCGCTGGCACTGTTCCCAGATGATGTCGTGCGCGGCTTCCTGCATCGCCGGAATCGGCGGCATGCCGCGGTTCTGCAGCTCCAGCACGCGTGCCGGGAGGGCAGGCCAGAGCAGGGCGGCGAAAAGAAACGCAGGGGTTACCGGCTTGCCCTGCTGGATCCGCAGGTCGGTATTGGCCAGGGCGTTGCGGATCAGCGTGCCGGCGTACTCCGGGTCGCGCTCCAGTGCCGCAGCGCTCGCCGGGAACAGCGGGGCGAAGAGATCATATTCGAGCAGCAGCTCGAAGGTACGCTCGGCCTTGCCGCCGAGAAACAGCTTGAGCACTTCGTCGAACAGACGGGCCGAGGGAATGCCGTCGAGCAGGTCGGCCAGATCGACGATGGGTTCGGCGCTGTGTCGCTCGATTTCGAAATCGAGCTTGGCGGCGAAGCGCACCGCACGCAGCATGCGCACCGGGTCTTCCTGGTAGCGCTGCTCGGGATCGCCGATCAGACGGATCAGGCGATTACGGATGTCGTGCACGCCGCGGGTGTGATCGAGGATGCGCTCGGTGGTCGGATCGTAGTACAGCGCGTTGATGGTGAAGTCGCGACGCTGCGCATCGTCCTCGAGGGTGCCGTAGATGTTGTCGCGCAGGATGCGCCCGCTCTCGTTGCGCGAGGCCAGATGGCTGGCGTCATCGTCATCCTCTTCAGGATGATTGGCGCGGAAGGTGGCAACCTCGATGATTTCGCGGCCGAAATGCACATGCACCAGCTTGAATCGTCGGCCGATCACCCGCGCGTTGCGGAACTCGGCGCGCACCTGCTCGGGCGTCGCGCTGGTGGCGACGTCGTAATCCTTGGGGTTCAACTGCAGCAGTAGATCGCGCACGCAACCGCCCACCACATAAGCCTCGTAACCTGCCTGCTGCAGGCGCTCGACCACGCTCACCGCGTAACGGCTGATCTCGTTGCGATGCAGGGAATGCTGCCGGCTGGACAGAATTTCAGGTGTGCGGCGGGGATGCGGGATACGGCGCAGAGGAAGACGAAAAGACTGGAACAGCTTTTTCAGCATGGAGGGCAACTGTGTGGCGGAATGACGGGCCGGTGTCGCGAATGGCCGCGAAACCTGCGCGGATTCTAGCACCGAGAGTGCTGGATGTTGAACGATGCGCGGGGAGGTGTCAAAAAGCATCTTGCGCCGCGTGACAGGGTACTGCCTGGGACGGCAGGCGGAGCGGATGCAGGAGTGCAAGGTACGCTGCGAGTGCAACGGCTTCGCGGGCGGGTCAGCAAGCCCGGATAGCACAAAGGGGAGCCGAGGCTCCCCTTTGAATTAATGTCGCGTGCTTTATTGTTATTAGTCGTTCAGGCGTTGCTGTTCTTGTTGTTCGCCTGTTCTCTTGGGCCGTGGCCTTCGAGAGCGCTCCCATACTGGGAGCTAATAGCAAACGGATTTCTTTGGTCGCTGACTTTGCCTTGATCTTCGATCCAACCAGTGCGGGCCCTGCTTGCTGCAGTTTTTATTGTTCTCGGCCTGGTCGTGGGGCGAACCCCGTGGCAAGTCCTCTCCAAAAGAATCAGTTAGCTGCGCCTCCGCCTTCTTGTCGTTATTTTGCTGGAGCCGTTACGTCTTGTTCTTGTTATGGGAGCTGCTTGTTATTGTTGTTGTGCCACTTAGAAAGCATTTGCTGTGCCAGTTTTAAAAAATCGTTATTTATCAGCTGGTTAGCTATTTAGGTCGGTGGGGCGGACAAGAAAAAACCGGGAGAACGTTACCGTTGCTCCCGGTTTTTGTTACGAATCATGCGGCTGCGGTAACAAACTACCCAGCGGCGCTACTCGACTTGCGCCGCGGAATGCCCAGGCGTTGACGGCGTTCCCACAGGCACTTGCGGCTGATGCCCAGCTTGCGAGCCAGCTCGGTTTCGGTCATGTGGTCCTGATGCTCGAGCACGAAGTGCTGGAAATAGTCCTCCAGCGAAAGATCCTCGGTCGGCTCATTGCTGCTGGCGATACCGCGGATGCTGCCGAGCGGCTCGTCGAAGTCATCGTCCAGCTCATCCAGCTCGATATCGATGCCCAGCAGCTCGGCATCGATCTCCGGGCTTTCACTCAGGATTGCGGCGCGTTCGATGGCGTTTTCCAGTTCGCGCACGTTGCCAGGCCATGAGTAGTGACGGATGGCCTGTTCGGCGTCACGGGAAAAATGCATGTCGTCGCTGCTCATGCGTTCACCCTGGCGGGCGAGGAATGCTTTGGCGATCTCCAGCACGTCACTGCCGCGTTCGCGCAGCGGGGGTAGCTTGAGTGCGATGACGTGCAGCCGGTAGTAAAGGTCTTCACGGAACTGCCCGGTCTTGGCCAGGGTTTTCAGGTCGCGGTGAGTGGCAGCAATCAGGCGCACATCGACCTTCTGCGATTGCACCGAGCCAACCCGGCGGATCTCGCCTTCCTGCAGAACCCGGAGCAGACGTGCCTGTGCTTCCAGGGGCAGTTCGCCGATTTCGTCGAGAAACAGCGTGCCGCCGTCGGCAGCCTCGACCAGGCCGGCGCGTCCTGCGCTGGCGCCTGTGAACGCGCCTTTTTCATGGCCGAACAGTTCGGATTCGATCAGCGTTTCCGGAATGGCGGCGCAGTTCACCGAGATCATTGGCGCCTTGGCGCGTCGCGAAAGGTTGTGTAGTGCACGGGCGACCAGTTCCTTTCCGGTGCCCGATTCGCCCTGGATCAGCACGTTGGAATCGGTGGGCGCGACCTTGCGGATCTTGCCGAACAGGTCCTGCATGGGCGCGCAGTGGCCAATGATGCCGATGTCGTCCCGCCCCGTGTCGCCTGCTGCGGCACTTGCGTTGCGCGCAGGCTGGGCCTGCACGGCTGCACTTTGCTGATGGTCGTTGAGAATGCGTGCGACGGTCTGCAGCATCTCGTCGTGATCGAAAGGTTTGGCGATGTAGTCGACCGCGCCCATCTTCATCGAGTCCACGGCCGAGCGCAGACTGGCGTAGCTGGTCATGATCAGTACCGGCGTGCCTTCGGCGAGCTTGATGAGTTCCGTACCGGGCGCACCGGGCAGCCTCAGGTCGCTGACGACGAGGTCGAAGCCCGGGATGCTGTAGCGCTCCTGTGCCTCCTGCACCGAGCCGGCTTCGCTGACCTCGTACTGGTTGCGTTCGAGAAGGCGTCGCAGGGCAGAGCGGATGATGGTTTCGTCTTCGACGATCAGAATGTGTGACATCAGTACTCTCTCGACGGTCTGGAGGCAGCGCCGGCACAGGGCCGGTACGGCAGTCGCCTCTTCAACTTACGGCATGGGACGCTTCGACATGCCGCGGCAGGGTGATGCGAAAACGGGTGCCGCGCTGTGTTTCCGGGTCGGCCGGGCTGTCGATATCAATCTGGCCATAATGCTCTTCAATGATCGAATAGACCAGCGCAAGGCCCAGGCCAGTGCCTTCACCTGGATCCTTGGTGGTGAAGAACGGCTCGAACAGGCGGTCCTGAATGTCCTTGGGAATGCCGCTGCCCTCGTCTTCCACCGTCAGGTACACGGTCTGCTCGGCAACTTCGCTGCTGATGCGGATCACGCCCCCTTGCGGCGACGCGTCGCGGGCATTGGACAGCAGGTTGATCAGCACCTGGGCGAGGCGTTGCGGGTCGCCCTCGGCGAAATGCGTCGGATCGCAGATATTGATGAACCGTACCTCGGTGCGATTGCGGTTGAGCGAGAGCAGGCCGATGGCGTCCTGCGTCACCTGCGCCAGGCTAACGGGATAGAGCTGGTGCTGTCGCTCGCCGGCATGGGCGAAGCTCATCAGCGATTGCACGATGCGCGATACGCGTTTGGTCTGCTCGATGATCTGGCCGCTGATCTCGACGATCTCGCCGTCGCCTTCGCGTTCGTCTCGCAGGTTCTGCGCCAGACAGGCGATGCCGGTAATGGGGTTGCCAATCTCGTGCGCCACCCCGGCCGCCAGGCGGCCGATGCTGGCCAGGCGCTCGGAGTGCACCAGGCGGTCTTCCAGCTGCTGGGTTTCGGTCAGGTCTTCGACCAGTAACACCAGGCCGCTGTTGCCTGGGGCCAGCGGCTCGGCGATGGCCGCCTTGTGCAGGTTAAGGCAGCGGCGATGGCCGTTGTGCGCCAGGCGCTGCTTGTGCAGGTGCTCGTCGGCTTGCTCGATGAAGTCGCTGAGCAGGCTGCGCCAGGGTTCGGCAATGGTCGACAGGCGCGAGCCCACGACCTGCAGCGCAGGTATTTCGGTGAGTTCCTCGAGTGCGCGGTTCCACATGAGGATTTCCTGATCCTTGGCCAGCGAGCAGACGCCCATCGGCAGCTCCTGCAAGGTCTGCCGGTGATAGCGGCGCAGCGCGTCGAGCTCGGCGGCCAGGCCGGTCAGGCGCGAGTGGTACTCCTCGAGACGGCTCTCGATGAAGTGGATGTCCTCGGTGATGTAGCCCTCGGCGCCGTTCTTGTACGGCAGGAAGTTCTCGACGATGTCCTGGGCCACGCTGGGGCCCATCAGGCCCGACAGGTTGGCTTCGATGCGGTCACGTAGACGGCGCAGTGCATAGGGGCGGTGCTCGTCGAAGGGCAGTTGCAGATCGCGCAGCGCCTGCTCCACTTCGCGCTGGGCGGTCTTGGCCCCCAACGGTTTGGCCAGCTGGGTGGCAAATTCCTGCGGTGAGGCCGCCATCAGCTCGCGCCGTTGCGGGCGCCGCACGTTTTCCACTGCGCAGGCTTCGGCGGCGCTCTGCTCCTCGGGACTGGTTTCGGTGAAGATCGAGAACAGCGAAAACGCCAGCACGTTGACCGCCAGCGAGGCGATCGCTGCGAGGTGCCAGCTGGTGTCATCCAGCACATAGACGACGTTGAACAGCGGTATATAAAAGCCATCCAGGTTGCCCACCAGCGGCAACAGCATGGTCACCACCCAGACGCCGATGCCACCCAGCAGGCCGGCGATGTAGCCGCGGCGGTTGGCAGTCGGCCAGTAGAGCACCGACAGCACGCCGGGGAGGAACTGCAGGGTGGCGACGAAGGCAACGATGCCGAGGTTGGACAGGTCCTGCTCGGCGCCCAGCAGCAGGTAGAAACCGTAGCCGGCCATGATGATCGCGAAGATCAGGCTGCGCCGCGTCCACTTCAGCCAGCGGTAGATGTTGCCCTCACTGGACGGTTGATAGAGCGGCAACACCAGATGGTTGAGCGCCATGCCGGACAGCGCCAGCGTGCTGACGATGATCAGCCCGCTGGATGCCGACAGTCCGCCGACAAAAGCCAGCAGCGCGAGGGTCTCGCTCTGTGCGGCGAGCCCCAGGCCAAGGGTGAAGTATTCTGGGTTGGTGCTCACACCCAGCTTCAGTCCGGCCCAGAGAATCAGCGGCACGGCCAGGCTCATCAGTAGCAGGTACAGCGGCAACCCCCAGCTGGCGCTGACCAGTCCGCGTGGGTTGAGGTTCTCGGTAAAGGTCATGTGGTACATGTGCGGCATCACGATCGCCGAGGCGAAGAACACCAGCAGAAGCGTACGCCAGGGGCCTTCCTGCAGCGGCGTGTGCAGCGCCTGCAGCGCCGACTGGTTCTGCAGCAGCCAGATCTCCAGCTGATGCGGGCCGCCGAATACGACATACAGGGCGTAAAGGCCGATGGCACCGAAGGTCACCAGCTTGACGATCGATTCGAAGGCGATGGCGAACACCAGGCCTTCGTGCTTTTCCCGCGTGGCGATGTGGCGGGCACCGAAGAGGATGGTGAACAGCATGATCATCAGGCAGTAGCCCAGCGCCACACGCTCCTGCAGCGGCTCCAGAGTGAGGATGCCGATGGCATCGGCCACCGCCTGGATCTGCAGCGCCAGCAGCGGCAACATGCCGATCAGCATGACGATGGTGGTCAGCGCGCCGCTCCAGGTGCTGCGGAAACGGAAGGCGACCAGATCAGCCAGCGATGACAGCTGATAGGTGCGGGTGATGCGCAGGATCGGGTAGAGCAGCACCGGTGCCAGCAGAAAGGCGCCGCAGACGCCCAGATAGGTGGCGAGAAAGCCGTAACCGTACTGATAGGCCAGGCCCACGGTGCCATAGAAGGCCCAGGCGCTGGCGTAGACCCCGAGCGAGAGGGTGTAGGTCAGCGGGTGGCGGATGATCCAGCGCGGAATCAGGCCGCGTTCGCTGACCCAGGCGACGCCGAACAGCATGAACAGGTAGGCGGCGCTGATCAGGATCAGGTGGCTCAGGCTAAAGCTCGTCTGCATCACGCTGGCTCTGGAGAATAAAGGTCACCACGATCAGGATCAGCCACAGCACGTAGGGCCGATACCAGGCACCGTTGGGGTCGATCCACCAGTCCATGATGGCGGGGGAGAACAGATAGATCCCCACTACCAGGAGCAGCACCAGTCGGTAGATATACATGCCGGGTCTCGTGTCGGAAGTGAGGCGATGGTAGAGCAGCGGCACGTTGCAAGCCACCAGCGGAGGGTAAAACGGCCTTGTGTGCCGCCTTGTTGCTTCCGACGACTCAGCGCAGCTGCGCTTCCGCCAGTGTCCGGGTGCGCGGGATGCGATCGGCGTTCCAGTGCCTTGTCGCCCAGGTGAGGATTTCGCCCGGTAGGGCGTCGCTCAGCGCCTCTGCAGGCTGCTGGCCCAGCGCGCGTAATGCTCGCAGCAGCAGCGGACTGGCCTCGTGGGGCTGCAATGGCGGCGAACGGTAGCTTTTGCCCAGCTTGTGCCCATCGGGCTGGATGATCAGCGGCAGGTGCAGATAGCGCGGCTGCGGCACGCCGAGCACTTCCTGCAGGTAGAGCTGGCGCGGCGTGGAGTCGAGCAGATCGGCACCGCGCACGACGTCGGTTACCCCCTGCCAGGCGTCATCCAGCACCACCGCCAGTTGGTAGGCGATCAAACCGTCGCGGCGACGGATCACGAAGTCACCGACCTCGCGCCCCAGGTGCTGGCGGAATTCGCCCTGCACACGGTCGGTGAAGCCGTATTCGCGTTCAGGTACGCGCAGGCGGATGGCGGCATCGTCGAGGCCGTTCGCGGCCGTGCGGCAAAATCCCGGGTAGGGGCCCGGATAGCCTTCGAGCTGCTTGCGCGAGCAGGTACAGGCGTACGCCAGGCCTTCGTCCAGCAGGCGTTCGATGGCGGCGCCGTAGGCGGCCTGACGCTCGCTCTGGCGCAACATCTCGCCGTCCCATTCGAAGCCGTAGCTCGACAGCGTATCGACGATTGCCTTCTGCGCGCCGGGCATTTCCCGCGGTGGGTCGATGTCCTCCATGCGCAGCAGCCAACGACCGCCGACCGCGCGGGCGTCGAGATAGGAAGCAAGGGCGGCGACCAGTGAGCCGAAGTGCAGATAGCCGCTGGGCGTCGGGGCAAAACGGCCGACGTAGCGATCGGACTGAGCAGGAGTGGCAGATGGCATGGCAGAGCCGGCGCGATCAGGGATGGCGGGGCGGATGAAGCGAAGCAGAGCGGAAATGAAGCGGGGCGCCGAAGCGCCCCGTCCGGGATCAGGAACCGATCTGCTTTTCCTTGATCTCCGCCAGCGTCTTGCAGTCGATGCAGAGCGTAGCGGTGGGGCGGGCTTCCAGTCGGCGGATACCGATCTCGACGCCACAGGAATCGCACCAGCCGTATTCGTTGTCTTCGATCAGCTGCAGCGTTTCGTCGATCTTCTTGATCAGCTTGCGCTCGCGGTCGCGGGCGCGCAGTTCCAGGCTGAACTCTTCTTCCTGACTGGCGCGGTCGGCCGGGTCAGGGAAATTGGCAGCCTCGTCCTGCATGTGGTGCACGGTGCGATCGACCTCTTCCATCAGCTCCTGTTTCCACTTGTTCAGGATGCCAGTGAAATGGGCGCGCATCTTGTCGCTCATGTATTCCTCGCCCTTGCTTTCCTTATAGGGCTCGAAGGCGCGAATCAGTTGCTTGCTCGACGGTGTTTCTTTGGTAATGGGCATGGATGAACGCCTCTCGCTATGTCCATTGCGCAGGATGATTTGTCCCTTGCCGGCCCGTGCCGGCCCTGCGGCTGCAAGCGGGCGAACTTACCAGATCGGATCGGGGTGCGCTACTCCCGAATCCAACAGTAACTGCAGCGGTATCGGGACCTTGGGTAGAATTCACGTTTCGTTCTCAACAGGAAGGTCAGATGACCTCGTCATACAGCGCGCGCAGCCGCGCAATCGAACCTTTTCACGTCATGGCGCTTTTGGAGCGGGCGAACCAGCTGCAAGTTCAAGGCCACGACGTTATTCATCTGGAAATCGGTGAGCCGGATTTCACTACCGCCGCGCCCATCGTGGCCGCAGGGCAAGCCGCGCTGGCTGCGGGGCACACGCGCTACACGCCTGCTCGCGGTCTGCCACGGCTGCGCGAAGCGATCGCCGGCTTTTATGCGCAGCGCTATGGATTATCCGTTGACCCCGAACGCATCCTGATTACGCCCGGTGGCTCCGGCGCATTGCTGCTTGCTGCCAGCCTGCTGGTGGATCCCGGCAAGCACTGGCTGCTCGCCGACCCCGGCTATCCTTGCAACCGGCATTTTCTAAGGCTGGTGGAAGGTGCTGCGCAACTGGTGCCAGTCGGCCCCGACGTGCGCTACCAGCTGACCCCCGAGCTGGTCGAGCGTTACTGGGACCGTGACAGCGTCGGTGCGCTGGTCGCGTCGCCAGCCAATCCGACAGGCACGCTGCTGGAGCGTGACGAACTGGCCGGGTTGTCCGCTGCGCTGAAAGCGCGCGGTGGTCATCTGGTGGTCGATGAGATCTACCACGGACTGACCTACGGCGTGGACGCGGCCAGCGTGCTGGAAGTCGATGATGACGCCTTCGTATTGAACAGCTTCTCCAAGTATTTCGGCATGACCGGCTGGCGCCTGGGCTGGCTGGTGGCGCCACCGGCTGCGGTTCCGGAGCTGGAGAAGCTCGCGCAGAACCTCTATATCAGTGCGCCGAGCATGGCTCAGCACGCGGCCCTGGCCTGTTTCGAGCCCGCAACGCTGGATATTCTCGAGGCGCGCCGTGGCGAGTTCGCCCGCCGGCGCGATTTCCTCTTGCCGGCCTTGCGCGAGCTGGGCTTCGGTATCGCGGTCGAGCCGCAAGGTGCGTTCTATCTGTACGCCGACATCAGCGCCTTTGGCGGCGATGCCTACGCGTTCTGTCAGCACATGCTGGAAACGGAGTTTGTCGCGATCACCCCGGGACTGGACTTTGGCCGCTTTCAGGCCGGGCATCACGTGCGCTTCGCCTATACCCAGAACCTGCCGCGCCTGCAGCAGGCAGTCGAGCGTATCGCCCGCGGCCTGCGCAGCTGGCAAGCCTGATGCGTTTTGCGCAGCCACTGGAGCAGGGGCGACTGGTCAGGCGCTACAAGCGTTTTCTCGCCGACATCGTCACGGACGAGGGCGAAGCGCTGTGCATCCACTGCCCAAACACCGGCTCTATGCTCAACTGCATGAGCGAGGGTGCGCGGGTGTGGTTCCAGCGCAGCAGCGATCCACGGCGCAAATTGCCGGGCACCTGGGAACTGGTCGAGACGCCGCAGGGGCGGTTGGCGTGCGTGAACACGGCGCGCGCCAATCCGCTGATCGAGGAGGCGCTGCTGAACGGGCAGATCGCCGAGCTGGCAGGCTTCACGGCGCTCAAGCGTGAAGTGGCCTACGGAGTGGAGAACAGCCGGGTGGATTTTCGCCTCGATTATGGCGGCACTGCCGCATTCGTCGAGGTCAAGAGCGTCACGCTCGGGTTCGCTGACACGGCGGTTGCGGCATTTCCGGATGCGGTGACCACGCGCGGCGCCAGGCACTTGCGTGAACTGGCGGCCTTGGCGCGTGCGGGAGTGCGTGCCGTACAGCTTTACTGCGTCAATCTCAGCGACATCGAGGCGGTTCGGCCCGCGCAAGAGATCGACCCGGTATATGCGGCCGCCTTGCGGGATGCGGTGGCGGCTGGGGTGGAAGTGCTCGCGTACGGCGTCGATCTGTCGCCCGCCGAGCTACGCATCGGTGGCCGATTGCCGGTATTGCTGTGAGTTGCCATGAACGGCACCGCGATAAATTTTTGTGCGCCACTGGGGAACAAAGTGCCTTTCGTCTGGCCTCAACGAGGCTGGAAACCACAACCATCACGCACGGGAAGGCTCTGCTCCGCCGTTTTGTTACGGCGTAATGACGCGATCCAGCCGGTTTCGATGGTTTTTTTGGGCGGCACCGCGACCTGCGCGCGCGGCGTCGTGGACAGACTTGATTTCGCACGTTCGCCTTGCTGCGGGCGTCATCGATGAGGCGACAAAGAATGCGAATCCTCGTTTGCGGTGCCGGTGGCCAGGTCGGTCGAGAGCTGGTTGAGCGAGCGGCAAGTTTTGGCTTGGAAGTGCTGGCGCCGGCTCGGGCGCAGCTCGACATTGCCAGACCGGAGCAGGTTGCAGCGGCGATGCAGCAACGCCCCGGGCTGATCATCAATGCGGCGGCTTATACCCATGTGGACAACGCGGAATCCCACGGCGACCAGGCCTATGCGGTCAACCGGGATGGTGCGCGTAATCTCGCCGAGGCCGCCGAGCGTGCCGGTATTCCGCTGTTTCATATCTCTACCGACTACGTGTTCTCTGGGGAAGCCGACCACCCGTATCTCGAGAGCGATGAAACGGGGCCGACCGGCGTCTACGGTGCGAGCAAGCTGGCCGGTGAGGAGGCGATCCGCGCCTGCCTGCCGGCTCATCTGATCCTGCGTACCAGTTGGGTCTATGGCGTGCATGGGCACAATTTCGTCAAGACCATGTTGCGGCTCGCTCGGCAGCGCGACGCGCTCGGTGTGGTGAGCGATCAGATTGGCTGCCCGACCGAGGCAGGTGCGATCGCTTCGGTATTGTTGGAACTGGCTCGACGTTATGCCGCCGGTGCCAGGCTCGCTTGGGGGGTGTACCACTACAGCGGCGTACCGGCCTGCTCATGGTACGACTTCGCCGTCGAGATATTCCGCCAGGGCGAAGCAGCCGGCCTGATTGCACGGCAGCCGAGCGTTTCGCCGATCGCGACCGCGCAATACCCAACGCCTGCTCGCCGACCGGCCTGGTCGGTGCTCGATTGCAGTCGCTTCGAGTCGACGTTCGGCATCACGCCCCACACCTGGCAGGACGACCTGGGCGAGGTCATTGCTGTCCTGCGCCGGCAGGAACAACGCCCCGCCGCGCGCGAAAGAACCTTTCGCGCCTGATGCGACTGTTACGGTGGCCGCCTGGCCGCCGTGCGATTGCTCCAGTCACCGGTGTATTCTTGCGCCCCCGCGCCTGGGCGCGGCCTGACGTTCGGCTCTAGGGAGAGGCGCAGCATGGTGGTGGTGTTGGCAATCCTGCCGATCTTCGGTCTGATTTCGCTCGGTTATCTGTTCGGCTGGCGCCAATGGTTGGGCAACGAGGGTGCCGCCGGATTGGCTAGCGTCACCTTCAAACTGTTCATGCCTGCGGTGCTCTTCAGCGGAATTGCCCGTGCCGAGCTGAGCGACGGCATGTCGCCGATGCTTCTGCTGGCCTACTTTGTGCCGGTTCTGCTGGTCTTCCTGCTGGTCAACGCGGTTGCCCATCACCGGGCTGGACGGGCTACGCCGTTGGGCCTGACCGCTGCCTATTCAAACAATGTGCTGGTCGGTATCCCGCTGGTGACGACGTTGCTTGGCGCAGAAAGCCTGGTCTACGTCTTCGCCATCCTGGTGTTCCACAGCCTGGTGCTGTTCTCGTTGCAGAGCTTCTATGCGGCGCTGGGCGACGGCGACAAGGTAAGCGTGCCGGCGCTGCTGAAGAATCTGGCGAACCCGCTGATCATCGGCCTGCTGCTGGGTGCGTTGCTGAATGTCTCCGGCCTGGAGCTGCCCGAGCCACTGTGGCGCGTCGCCGGATGGCTGGCTCAAGCGGCACTGCCCTGCGCACTGATGGTGCTGGGTATCAGTCTGTCGCGTTACCGGTTGCGACCCAGCGGCTCGGTATTGCTGCTGACGCTGATCAAGCTGGCGCTGTTCCCGGCGCTGGTCTGGTGGTTAAGCGGTTTGCTGCCGGGGCTGAATGCGGACGCACGCCATGTGCTGGTGCTGCTGGCGGCCTGCCCGAGCGGAGTGAATGTGCTGGCCTTCGTCAAGCATTCGGAGGACACGCGGGCGGTGAGTTCGACGGTTTTTCTGTCCACGCTGATGGCGGTCATCAGCCTGCCGCTCTGGATGCTGCTGGCGTCCGGCTGATTGCGCATTTTTCGTTGCCAGCGGGCGGACTCTCGCCGTTCGCATGTCGGGTTCTGTCGAACGCCCCCGGGCCGGGGGTGTCACAAAATCACAGACTTTGGAAAACGGGAGAGAACAGCATGCTGAAATTCATCGGCGGGACCGCGGGCATCATCTTCATCATCGGCCTGATCGTGGTGATCGGGATATTCAAGCTGCTGTTCTGACCAGACAGGAGCAAAAAAAGGGCTGCCGATTCGCGTCGGGCAGCCCTTTTTCATGCGCGATCTTGCGTGCGGCTATTTGCTGCGGCTCTGTTCTTGCGCACCGGCCATGATGTCTTCCAGGCGCAAGCCGGTCAGGCCGTGGATGGTGCGCCAGAGGTAATAGAAGATCGCCATCATCATCAGCATGCTGGGAATCGCGATCATCGGATAGCTGAGCAGGGTCATACGTCCGAGTTCGGCGTTGAACGCCTCGCTGCCGGCCGGACTGTTGACGATCCACTTGGCCAGTACGTAATTCATGAACGACGAGAAGAAGAAGGTGCCGCTGAGCAGGTAGGTCGCACGCAGCAGGCGCGTCTCGAAATGCTCGACCTGACCGTTGTGCTCGAGCTGTTCGTGAATCTTGTCCACGTTGAGCACCTTCGGGTTGTACAGCAAGGTGCGAATCAGCGGATAACGAGTGCGGGTCGAGGCCAGTACGGCGATGCCGATGATGCCTGGCACGGCGGCTTCCTTGACTGCCAGCCATTGGGTATCCAGCTGCAGCAGACCGATGCCGCCGGTCAGCAACACGCTGATCAGGCCGAGCAGGGCGATCCAGTTGAACTTGCGGTATTTGGCCAGCTCCCATAGCCCCCAGCCCAGCGGGAATGCGAGGGCGACCAGCAGTGCGCCGTCGGCACCAAGGCGTTCTTCGCCACTTAGCTTCATCAGGATCAGCGAGGGGAGCACGATACTGACGGCCAGGTCGATCAGCGGGCGCGGTTTGTGTTCGGCGTGAGTGTGGGTGGTATCGGTCATGACATCGGGTTGGTCTGAAGAGGGCTGCATGATCGCCTGTGTGGCGTCCGTTCGCCAGACCATCTTCGTCGGACTGGGCGTTACATGCGTTTATTCTGCTGTTCGTAAGCCTTCAGCGCCGCTGCATGGCGGCCCGTCGCTCGCGCCATTGGTCGTGTTCGAATACCAGCACGATCAACATGGCCAGAGCGAACGGTAACAGCAGATAGAACCCGCGAAAGACAATCAGCGCCGCCAGCACATCGACTGTGGGTAGCTCCGGAAGTGCGGCAAGAAACGTCAGCTCCAGTACGCCCAGCCCGCCGGGAGCGTGTGACAGCAGAGCCAGTGAAAACGAAGCGAGGAATACGCCGAGTATCGTCAGATAGCCTGGATTGCTCTCCGCCGGAAGCGCGAAGTAGATGATCGCCGCTGCGCAGAGCAGCTCCAGGGGGCCAGCCAGCAGCTGCCGGCCGACGATCGGCAGCCGGGGATACTCGATGTGCCATTTGCCCAGGCGCCAAGGGGCCAATTGCCGCCAGGCGCCGAAGACATACAGCGCAATCAGCATGAGCAGCCCTGAGCCGAGGGCGAACGACACCCAGCGGGCGCTGTGGACGATGCGGTCCAGCAGTTGCGGTTTGAGGATCAGAGCGACACCTGCGGCCAACAGCACCCCCAGCGCGAACGTCAGGGAACAGAAGACGATGAGGATGCCGATTTCCTGGGGCGTGAGCCCCTTGCTGCGGTAGGCGCGGTAGCGTACCAGCGCGCCGGAGAAAACCGATGCGCCGATGTTGTGGGCCAGGGCATAGGTGGTGAACGAGCAGAGGGCGATGAACCACCAGGAGATCTGCTTGCCCAGGTGCGCCATGGCGATGCGGTCGTACCAGGCCAGTGCGACATAGGCACCCAGGGTCGACAGGGCAGCCAACAGCCAGCCGCCGGCACCGATCGCGTGCAAGCTGTCGGTGAGTTCGGCAAGCGAGATATTGCGCACCTCGTGGTACAGCAGATAGCCGGACAGCAGCACAGCCGAGATCCCGATCAGGGTCCAGGCGACGTCGCTCCTCTTCATCATTGCTTGGCTCCATGGAGAGTGTGCAGAACGAACCTGCTCGGCGCCGGCGCACGCCGGTCGTCCTGATTCGCCGCCAGGGCTAATAACCTCCGCCCTGTTTCGACTCGTCCAGATAATCGGCAGCAACCGGCCGGCTTTGTTCAGTTTTCCGGCTCTCGGGGCATCCTCGCGGCAACGCTCGAAACACTGAGCTGTCGACTGCAGACCTGGCTAACTGTGGAGTACGCCGATGACCGACATTCCCCGTGACGAACACCTCGAAAGCTCGCTGGCGTTGCTTGGTGAAGGCTACCCCTTCATTCGCGACCGTTGCCGGCGCTTGCATAGCAACGTCTTCCAGGCGCGCCTGCTGATGCAGAACACCGTCTGCATGAGTGGCGAAGAAGCGGCGCGGCTGTTCTATGACGAACGCTACCTGCAACGGGAGAAGGCGATGCCGCGCATGCTGAAAAAGACCTTGATCGGCGAGGGTGGCGTTCAGGGGCTGGACGGCGAGGCGCATCGGCATCGCAAGCGCATGTTCTTGCAGCTGCTGGATACCGCTGCCGTCGAAGAGGTGGCGCAGCTGACCGAGCAGGTCTGGCGCCGCGCCATCGGTGAATGGCAGGCGCGCAGTGAAATCGAGCTGATGAGCGAGGTGCAGACGATTCTTGCTGACAGCGTTTGCCGGTGGGCCGGTGTACCGCTGTCGTCGGCGGAATTGCCTGAGCGGCGTAACCAGTTGGTGGCCATGATCGACGGCGCGGGCGGGATCGGCGCCCGGCACTGGGCGGCGCGCAAGGCCCGGCGCGAAGCGGAAGCCTGGTTGCAGCCGTTGATCGAACAGGCCCGCTCGGGTGGGCTCGAAGCCGGCCCGGCGACTGCGCTCATGGTCGCCGCCCACCACCGAGACCTGGATGGGGCGCTTCTCGACAGTCGGGTAGCGGCAGTCGAGTTGCTCAACTTGCTGCGCCCGACCGTGGCGGTCTCCTATTTCATCATCTACGGTGCGCTGGAGTTGCTGGCACATCCCCGGTGGCGCGCGCGTTTGCGCAGCGACGATGCCATGCTCGAGCCCTTCGCGCAGGAGGTGCGGCGCATTCATGCGTTCTTCCCGTTCAGCGCCGCACGGGTACGCGAGGGCTTCGACTGGCGGGGCTATCACTTTGCGGCGGGCACGCGGGTGATGCTCGATCTGTGGGGCACCAACAGGGATCCGAGCCACTGGAGTGAGCCCGACGCGTTTCAGCCTGAACGCTTCAAAAACTGGCAGGGCAATGCCTTCAGCTTCGTGACACAGGGTGGCGGTGATCCTGCCGAGGGGCATCGTTGTCCGGGTGAACAACTGGCCATCGAACTGCTCAAGGTCGCGTTGCGCATGCTGACCCGCGAGATGGAATACGCGGTGCCAGCACAGGATCTGCGCATCGACCTGTCACGCATGCCGGCGAAGCCCGAGAGTGGCCTGGTGATCAGCGATGTGAGGCCGCTAGCCGGCTGATGACTGCAGGCCAGTCGGTCAGTCGACGCTTTCGGCCTGCTTGACCCGGACCCAGTGGTCGATCAGCTCACGCAGGTGCGACAGCTCAACCGGCTTGGCCATATGGCCATCCATGCCGGCTTCGCGAGCCCGTTCGCGGTGTTCGCTGAGGATGTGTGCAGTCAGCGCAACCACCGGCGTGCGGGGGCGCCCATTGCTGGCCTCCCACTCACGCAGCTGGTGGGTGGCCTGGAAGCCGTCGAGTACCGGCATTTCGCAGTCCATCAGAACCAGGTCGTATGGCTGGGCCTTGATGGCTTCCAGCGCTTCCTCCCCGTTGCAGGCGGTGTCCGGCTGCAGGTTCAGCTTGTTCAGCATGCCGCGGATGACCTTGGTGGAGATGCTGTTGTCTTCGGCTACCAGGATGCGGAAGTCGCTGGGAACCTCGAGCGGAACCGGGGGTGGCGACGTGACCGTGGGACGAAGTTGGTTGCTCTGCAGGCGCTGCGCCAGTTCATCGGCGAGCGTGGTCTTCAGCGTGTAGCCAGCGACCGGCTTGGCCAGGATGCGCTTGATGCCGGCGTTGCGCGCGATGATCTTGCTGGGAGCACTGCCCATGCCGGTAAGCATGATCAGCAGAATGTCATGGTTGAGGCTGGAGTCTTCCTTGATCTTGCTCGCCAGCTGCATGCCGGTCATGCCGGGCATGTCCTGGTCGAGCAGCACCACATCGAAGTATTCGCGCAGATGCGCCTTGGTCCGTAGCAGGGCCAGTGCTTCTTTGCCTGAGGCAACGGCACTGACTTCCAGGCCCCAGGCGCTGCACTGCTGGACCAAAACCTTGCGGCAAGTGTCGTTGTCATCGACGATCAGCAGCCGCGTGCCCTGCAGAGGCCCGTCGAGATCGGCGTTGTTCTGCGCCAGCCCTTCGCTGGCCAGCGGCAGACTGATCCATAGCGTGTTGCCCTGGGTAGTACCCGTCTGGATGCCGAAATCACCGTCCATCAGCTGTACCAGCTGACGGGCAATGATCAGACCTAGGCGCCCGCCATGGCGCGTGGCCGCGAGGAAGTCGTGGCTGTCGACCGCGGCATTGAGCAGCGCATCGCGCTCGTAGGGCTCAAGCGGCCTGCCGCTGTCCTGTACGGTGATGCGCAGTCGAGGGTTGTCCTGTGGGCCGTCTACCGCTGCGATCAGCAGCACCTCGCCTTCGTCCGTCTGCTTGAAGGCGTTCTCCAGCAGGTTCAGCAGGGTCTGGCGCAGGCGCGTCGGGTCACCGGCTACCACTTGCGGCAGCTGTGGCTGGATGAAGCTGATCAGCTCGACTTTCTGCTGTTCGGCCTTGGCGCGGAAGATGCTCAGGCAGTCGTCGATCAGCGCATTGAAATCGAACTGCACATCATCGAGCTCGATCTGCCCGGACTCCAGCTTGGAGATGTCGAGAATCTCGTTGATCAGGTTGAGCAGCTCGTTGCCGGAGCTGTGGATGGTCTGGACGTAGTCGCGCTGCTTGGCCGAGAGCGACGTGCCGAGCAGCAGCTCGCTCATGCCCAGCACGCCATTCATCGGCGTGCGCAGTTCATGACTGATCTTCGACAGGAAGTCGGCCTTGGTTTTCAGTTCGGCGCTGGTGACCGCTTCGGCCGTGTACTGGGTGCGGCTGTCGCTCTGCAGCTGACGTTGCCGTTCGAGAAGCGCGAAGCTGAGCAGCAGGCCGCCGAGCGTGGCGAGGCTGAACAGCCCGCCAGTCAGCCAGCCCGGATCGAGCTGATCGAAGCCCAGCAACATTGGCATGAAGAACACCATGCCGCTGTTGAACAGCATCAGCCCGGCCACAACCAGGCGCGCCGGTTGGTAACCCTGGCGCCAGTGATAGAGCGCAACGAACAGCACGCTGAACGAGGCGACCAGCCCCATCGAATAGATCAGCCAGCTGTACCAGGGCCATTGGCCGAGCAGGATGCTGCCGGCCAGGGCCAGGATCAGATTGAACTCGATACCCAGCAGCCAGGTGATCCAGGTGCGACCACGGTGGTGGAAGAAGCCCAGCGTATAGCCGAGCAATGCAGTACTGGCCAGCAATGCGGCCAGATCGGCAATCAGCGGTTGACTATAGGTCAGCCCCGGCAGCCAGACTGCGAGTACGCCCAGGTTGGCTATGGCGCAGACCAGCAGCGCGCCGTGCAGCAGGCTCAGCCAGATGTGGGTGTAACTGAGCGTGTAGGCAAAACGCAGCAGGTTGTACACCATCAACAAGGCCAGTGCGCCGAACAGAGCGCCGAACAGGTAGGCCGGTTTGGTCTGGCTGACCAGGCCGCTGTCGTCGATGGTCTTGAACCAGGTCATCACCGGATGACTGGACTGCAGGCGGATATAGGCTTCCCGCGGCTGGCCATCATTCGGCAGGCTGAACAGGTAGGCGCGGTTGGGCAGAGGTCTGGCGCTGAGCGGCCGCAGTTCACCAGTGGCGGTGTGCTGCTCCAGTTGCCCATCGCGCAGCAGATAGAAATCCAGATACTGCACTCGAGGTGCAAACAGCCAGAGCCATTTGGGTTTGGTCAATGATGGCAGGCTTACCTGAAGCCAGACCGCGCGATTGCTCGCCGGGGCACTGTAGGAAAGCTTATCGAGCCGCTGGAACAGCGCGCGCTGAGACAGGACTTCGTCAAGCGTCAGCCCGCCGGATTGATCGATGAGGATTCGCCAATTCTGCGGCACCGAGTCAGCTTCGGCGAGGGCGGCAGAGGACGACGGCTGGGCAATGGCAGCCTGGGCCGACAGCGGGATCAGGTTGATCAGCAGCAGGCCGAAGATGACAGCGATGGCGATCCGGAGCCGACCCACTAGAGAAGTCCGTTCATGAGTGTGACGGCGGATTATAGCCATGCCGCCTTCGGCCTGTAATGCGTGCGGCGGCGATAAAACCTGGCGCCGCACGCATTCCTGGCGACTGACCGGGTTTAACCCTCGCCAAGCTCCCGGGCGATGGCGCGATAACCGATGTCCTTGCGATAGAAGCAGCCATTCCAGCGAATTTTTTCCGCCAGACGGTAGGCCTGCTGCTGCGCTTCCGAGACGGTTCGGCCGATGGCCGTTGCGCAGAGCACGCGGCCGCCGGCGGTGACGACCTGGCCCTGGGCGTTCAGTGCGGTGCCGGCATGGAACACCTTGCCATCCAGCTTGGCTGCATCGTCCAGCCCCTCGATCACATCACCCTTGGCGTAGTCGCCCGGGTAGCCGCCGGCTGCCAGTACCACACCCACCGTCGGGCGCGGATCCCAGGTGGCCTCGACCTTGTTCAGTGCCTTGGCCAGCGCAGCTTCGACCAGCAGCACCAGGGAGCTTTCCAGGCGGCACATGATCGGCTGGGTTTCCGGGTCGCCGAAGCGGCAGTTGAACTCGATGACCTTCGGCGCGCCGGCCTTGTCGATCATCAGGCCGGCATATAGGAAGCCGGTGTAGACGTTGCCTTCGGCAGCCATGCCGCGCACGGTCGGGTAGATCACCTCGTCCATCACGCGCTTGTGCACCTCGGCGGTGACCACCGGAGCCGGCGAATAGGCGCCCATGCCGCCGGTGTTCGGGCCGCTGTCGCCGTCGCCGACGCGCTTGTGGTCCTGGCTGGTCGCCATCGGCAGCACATGCTCGCCATCGACCATGACGATGAAGCTGGCTTCCTCGCCATCGAGGAACTCCTCGATCACCACACGGGCGCCGGCGTCGCCGAAGGCATTGCCGGAGAGCATGTCACGCACGGCGTCCTCGGCTTCTCCCAGAGTCATCGCCACGATCACGCCTTTGCCGGCGGCCAGGCCGTCGGCCTTGATGACGATCGGAGCGCCTTTCTCACGCAGGTAGGCCAGCGCCGGCTCGACCTCGGTGAAGTTCTGGTAGTCGGCAGTAGGAATCGCGTGACGAGCCAGGAAGTCCTTGGTGAAGGCCTTGGAACCCTCCAGCTGCGCAGCGGCAGCGGTAGGGCCGAAGATGTCCAGGCCGCGCGAGCGGAACAGATCGACCACGCCCTTCACCAGCGGTGCTTCCGGTCCGACGATGGTCAGCTGCACGTTGGCCGCGGCAAAGTCTGCCAGCTGCTCGATGGCCAGCACGTCGATGGCGACGTTCTCGCACTTGGCTTCAGTGGCGGTGCCGGCGTTGCCGGGGGCGACGTATACCTTGGCAACGCGCGGGTCCTGCGCGACCTTCCAGGCCAGGGCATGCTCGCGGCCGCCGCTGCCGATGATCAGTACGTTCATGTGTCTCTCCTGGGGGAGTGGCTTGCGGCCCATCGGTGGAAAACGCTGCGCGGTTTTCCACCCTACGAGTCCGGTGTCGGGCTGTGCCCGGCCTATTCAAATCTGTCGGGGCGCGATGAAGCGGCTGCATGCAAGGCGGCGGCTCGACGAGCGCAGTTGCCTGGATGGCAATGAGCATCGGCGAGTCCGCCGCCAACGCTGCAGACGGGCGCTTCAGTGCGGTCAATCCACCATCAGTGGCGGAAGTGGCGCATACCGGTGAACACCATGGCAATACCGGCTTCGTCGGCCGCGGCGATCACTTCGTTGTCGCGCATCGAGCCACCCGGCTGGATCACTGCGGTGATGCCGGCCTTGGCTGCGTTGTCTATGCCGTCGCGGAACGGGAAGAAGGCGTCCGAGGCCATCACCGCGCCGGGAACCGGCAGGCCGGCGTGTTCGGCCTTGATCGCGGCGATACGCGCGGAGTTGACGCGGCTCATCTGGCCGGCGCCGACACCAACGGTCTGGCGGTTCTTGGCGTAGACGATGGCGTTGGACTTGACGAACTTGGCCACTTTCCAGGCGAAGATCAGGTCGTGGATCTCCTGCTCGGTTGGCGCGCGCTGGGTGACGATCTTGAGGTCCGCTTCGCTGATCATGCCGATGTCGCGGCTCTGGATCAGCAGGCCGCCATTGACGCGCTTGTAGTCCCAGCCCGGGCTGCGCTCGGCCGGCCACTCGCCGCATTCGAGCAGTCGGACGTTGGCCTTGCTGGCGACCACATCGCGCGCGGCCTGAGAAACCTTGGGCGCGATGATCACCTCGACGAACTGACGCTCGACGATGGCCTGGGCGGTTTCGCCGTCCAGCTCGCGGTTGAAGGCGATGATGCCGCCGAAGGCCGACTCGCTGTCGGTGGCGTAGGCCAGGTCGTAGGCCTTGCGGATGCCGCCTTCGTCTTCCGGAACCACCGCGACGCCGCAGGGGTTGGCATGCTTGACGATCACGCAGGCCGGCTTGGTGAAGCTCTTCACGCATTCCAGCGCGGCGTCGGTGTCGGCGACGTTATTGAACGACAGCTCTTTGCCCTGCAGCTGCTTGGCAGTGGCGACGCAGGCTTCTTCCGGTTGGTCGACATAGAAGGCAGCTTGCTGGTGCGGGTTTTCACCGTAGCGCATGTCCTGCGCTTTGATGAACTGCATGTTGTAGGTACGCGGGAACAGGCTGCGATTTTCGGTGCTGAGCTGCTCGGTGCTCTGGTCGATGCCGCCGAGGTAGTTGGCGATCATACCGTCGTAGCCGGCAGTGTGCTCGAACGCCTTGAGCGCCAGGTCGAAGCGCTGGGCGTAGGTCAGCCCGCCGCTCTTCAGGTTGTCGACCACTGCCGCGTAGTCCTCGGCATTGACCACGATGGCGACGTCCTTGTGGTTCTTCGCCGCGCTGCGGACCATGGTCGGACCGCCGATGTCGATGTTCTCGATGGCGTCCGGCAGGGTGCAGCCGGGCTTGGCCACGGTGGCGGCGAACGGATAGAGGTTGACCGCCACCAGGTCGATCGGCGCGATGCCGTGCTCGGCCATCACCGCGCCATCCAGGTCGCGGCGGCCAAGGATGCCGCCGTGGATCTTCGGATGCAGGGTCTTCACCCGTCCGTCCATCATCTCCGGGAAGCCGGTGTAATCGGCCACTTCGACGGCAGCGATGCCGTTGTCACGCAACAGCTTGAAGGTGCCGCCGGTGGAGAGGATCTCGACCCCGAGGGCTTCGAGTTCGCGGGCGAAATCGACGACGCCGGTCTTGTCGGACACGCTGATCAGCGCGCGGCGCACGGGGAGGCGGGTGGTTTGGTCGGTCATTGACGTTTCCTAGAGGCTACAGGCTTGAGTCCGCGAAGCAGGCAGGTGCGGACAGCCGCGCCCGCCAGCTGTCGCGTCAGAGCAGGTCGTACTGTTTGAGTTTCTTGCGCAGGGTGCCGCGGTTCAGGCCCAGCAGTTCGGAAGCCTTGGTCTGGTTGCCCTTGACGTAGTGCATCACGGTTTCCAGCAGCGGCGCTTCCACTTCGGAGAGTACGAGGTTGTAAACGTCCGTGACGTCGGCACCTTCGAGGCGGGCGAAATAGTTGTGCAGCGCTTTCTCGACGCTGCCTCGCAGCGTCTGCCCCGCTTCGCTCGGCGTGTTCAGGTGCTGCTTGAGGTTCACGTTGTCACTCACGGATGTTGTTCCACTTACCAATGTTTCATTCAACAGCGTCATGCGGCCACCTCTGTTCCATCCACCGAGCCAGGCCCTGAGCGTTGTTCGGCAAAGAACTGCCGAATGCTGAAGCCCTGTGCATCCCTGTCTTCCAGATGATTGAAACGGGCACGGAAGTCCCTCGCGCCCGGTAGTGTTGCGAGATACCAACCCACGTGCTTGCGGGCGATACGGACTCCCATCACCTCGCCATAGAATTCATGCAGCGCCTGCACATGCTCCAGCAAGGTGGCTTCGATCTCTTCCAGCGTCGGCGCTGCCAGCAGCTCGCCGGTGCGCAGATAATGCTCCACTTCGCGAAAGATCCACGGGCGACCCTGCGCCGCACGTCCGATCAGCAGGCCGTCCACGCCGGTCGCCCGCAGAACCTGGGCGGCCTTTCGCGGCGAGTCGATATCACCATTGGCGAACACCGGGATCGAAACCGCCTGCTTGATGGCGGCGATGGTGTCGTACTCGGCCTCGCCGGTGTACAGGTCGGCGCGGGTCCGGCCATGAACGGCAAGTGCTGCAATGCCTGCCTGCTCGGCAATACGCGCGACGTTCAGGCCGTTCTTGTTCTGCCGATCCCAGCCGGTGCGGATCTTCAGTGTCACCGGAACGTCTACCGCGCCCACGACGGCGTCGAGGATCTCCCCAACCAGTCGCTCATCACGCATCAGTGCCGAGCCGGCCGCCTTGTTGCAGACCTTTTTCGCCGGGCAACCCATGTTGATGTCGATGATCTGCGCCCCTAGCTCGACGTTGCGCCGTGCGGCATCTGCCAGCATCTGCGGATCGCCACCGGCAATCTGCACCGAGCGCGGTTCGGGTTCGTCCGCATGGGGCATGCGCAGGCGCGATTTGCGGCTGTTCCACAAGCGCATGTCGCTGGTGAGCATTTCCGAGACCACCAGGGCCGCGCCGAAGCGGCGGCACAACTGGCGGAACGGCTGATCGGTCACGCCGGCCATGGGCGCGAGGATCAACGGATTGGTCAAGGTGTAGGGGCCGATGCGTACCGCTGACATGAAGATTCCCTGCTTGGGGCCTGCTTGTTAGGTCGATCGGGACTGCAAAAAAGGGTGGGCATAATACCCGCTACGCATGACGGGTTAAAGGCTGTTTTGAACAAATTCTGAACAGCGGTCGCCTTATCGCCGGGAGTTTGGATATGACAGTTGTAGGGCGTTGATGCGCTCAGGGCGGAGCGGAAAGGGTCGAGTCGCTATTCCGGCGAATGGAAGCTCAGGCTGTAATTAACGGCCTTGGCGCCGGGGTCGAGGATATCCAGGGCGATGTGGATGGGCACCTGCGGCGGCATTTGCGAACGCCCTGCGAGCTCACCAGAAAGGTATTCGCTGGGCTTGAAACTGCGGCTGGCCAGCAGTTTGCCGTTCAGGTCGGCGAAGCGGATCTCCAGCAGCGGGAACGGTTGCGCGAAAGGGGCTCGGTTGTAGAGGATCGCATCCACCACCAGCGCGCCGGTGAACTCCGGATGGCTGCGTACCACCAGGTTACTGCTCTTGATCTGGTCGATATCGACCAGCGCAGGCAGTTCGCAGCCCAGCGTCGGGCAGATACGCTCGAACCAGGCGCGGTACTGGTGCTGTCGCGACAGCTCTTCGTAGTTGTAGGCGACATACTGTGCGCCCAGGGCAAGCACCGCGAGGAGGTTCAGTGCACCCCAGCCCAGCCAGCGTCCCCAGGGCTTCTTGCGTTCCTGCCAATCCAGTTGCAAGGGCTCGTCGTCGAGTTCGAATAGCGGCTCGCCACGCAGGTCCGGCTCTCGACGCGGTGCGGTTGTGCTGGCTGCATCATTCTCGTTATCGGCGGCAGTCGAAGCGGCAAGCGCTGGCTCAATGCGCTCGCTACGGATCTGTTGGGCCTTGGCCGTCGCGAGCGGCGCGGAGCTTATCGCCAACGGGCTTGGTGGTTGTGGCGATTCAGCTGTCACCGGAGTGAAGTGAATCGCCTCCTCGGGCGAACTGTCCATTGACGGTCCGGCGCCGCGTTCGGCGTTCAGCAGGATCTCTGCCCAGCTTTCATCGTGCTCGGAGGCGGCATTCGCGTTACGGACAATCGGCTCCGATGAGATTTGACGTTCAGATTCCAGGCTGAGCAGGTCGCGTGCGAGCTCGCGCTCCTGTTGCTCCAGCTTGGCCAGCTCCTCGTCCAGATCGAGGCTGTCGAGGTCCAGGTCGTCATGGATCCACAGGGTTTCATCGGATCTTGTGGTTGCGGCTGGCTCGGCGGTACCGGCGACTCCGGCCGTCTGAGGCGTGGCCTGCGTGGCCTCAGGGGCGCTCAGCGGCTGGGTTGGATTCAGTTCATCGCGCAGCAGACGGTGAGCTGCGTTGAAGACTTCCAGGCAGGCGCCGCAACGCACTGCGCCATGGGCTGCGCGCAGTTGGCTGCGGCCGACACGAAAGCGGGTGCTGCAGTTGGGGCACTGGGTGATGAAGCTGGTCATGCGTGTTTCCGCGCGAATGTGCCGGCTAGTCTAGCGTAAGCCAGGCGCAGAGCGGCAGTGGGTCGCGGCGGCTGGCATGCGGGGGTGCGGGCGGAGTCTCAAGCTGCCTCAGTCACGGCGAACGCCACTGATACGTACCCAGCCGTCCTTTTCAGCGGTTGGGTCGAGCTCGAACGCCTCTCTGTAAGCCGCGCGGACGTCTTCCGCTTGCTCGGCCAGGATGCCGGACAGCGCCAGACGGCCGCCAGGCTTGGCCAGAGCAGTGATGCGCGGTGCGAGCGAGACGAGGGGCCCGGCAAGGATGTTGGCGACCACTACATCGGCGGGCTCTTCCGGCAGCTGCTCGGGTAGATACAGTGCGAAACGTTCATCGGCAATGCCATTGCGCATGGCGTTGTCGCGCGAGGCTTCCAATGCCTGCACGTCGATGTCGGTGCCGACGGCGTGCTCGGCGCCCAGCAGCAGGCCGGCAATTGCCAGAATCCCCGAGCCGCAGCCGAAATCCAGCAACGACTGCCCCTGCAAGGACTGCGCATCCAGCCATTCGAGACACAGCGCCGTGGTGGGATGGGTGCCGGTGCCAAAGGCCAGTCCGGGGTCCAGCAGCAGGTTGACGGCGTCAGGCTCGGGTGCCGCGTGCCAGCTAGGGACGATCCACAGGCGGCGACCGAAGCGCATCGGCTGGAAGTTGTCCATCCAGCTGCGCTCCCAATCCTGATCCTCGATCACCTCGATCTGATGCTCGGGTAGCTCACCGCCACGCAGCAGTCGCAGATGGGCAAGCAAGGCGTCTGGATCGGTATCGGCTTCGAACAGTGCCAGCAGGTGCGTATGCGACCACAGCGGCGTGGTGTTGAGATCCGGCTCGAAGATCGGCTGATCTTCGGCGTCCATGAAGGTCACGGAAACCGCGCCCACGTCCAGCAGCTGGTCTTCCAGGGCTTCGGCCTGATCGGGGGTGATGGCGAGTCGGATCTGCAGCCAGGACATGGAAGCCTCTCGAGTGGGGTCGCGGTAAAGGCCGGCAAGCTTACTGGAGGCGGCGTGTTGCGGCCAGCGTGGGCGGTTTGGTGCCGAGCCGTAGAAACGACAGAGGCCGCCCGAAGGCAGCCTCTGTAGTACAGCGCCGAGCGGGGCTCAGTGCTTGTCCATACCCAGTTTCTTCTCCAGGTAATGGATGTTCACGCCGCCCTTGCAGAAGCCGGGATCGCGCACCAGATCGCGGTGCAGCGGGGCGTTGGTCTTGATGCCGTCGACGATCAGCTCGTCCAGTGCGTTGCGCATGCGGCCCATGGCTTCGTCACGGTTGGCACCGAAGGTGATCAGCTTGCCGATCAGCGAGTCGTAGTGCGGTGGAACCGAGTAGCCGTCGTACAGGTGCGAGTCGACGCGCACACCGTTGCCGCCTGGCGCGTGGAAGTGCTTCACCTTGCCCGGGCTGGGCATGAAGGTGCGCGGATCTTCGGCATTGATGCGGCACTCCACGGCATGGCCGCGGATGACCACATCTTCCTGCTTGATCGACAGCTTCTGGCCGCCACCGATCAGCAGCATCTCCTTGACGATGTCGATGCCGGTGACCATCTCGGTAACCGGATGTTCGACCTGAACGCGCGTGTTCATCTCGATGAAGTAGAAGTTGCCGTCTTCATAGAGAAACTCGAACGTGCCGGCGCCGCGGTAGCCGATGTCGATGCACGCCTTGACGCAGCGGGCCTGGACCTTGCGGCGGGCTTCTTCATCGATCAGCGGGGCTGGGGCTTCCTCGATCACCTTCTGGTGACGGCGCTGCAGCGAGCAGTCGCGGTCGCCAAGGTGGATGGCGTTGCCCTGGCCGTCGGCCAGCACCTGGATTTCCACGTGGCGTGGGTTGGTGAGGAATTTCTCGAGGTAGACCATCGGGTTGCCGAAGGCTGCGCCGGCTTCGTTGCGGGTCAGCTTGGCCGAGGCGATCAGATCCTCTTCCTTGTGCACCACGCGCATGCCGCGACCACCGCCGCCACCGGCGGCCTTGATGATCACCGGGTAGCCCACTTCACGGGCGATGCGCAGCGCTTCCTTTTCGTCTTCCGGCAGTGGGCCGTCAGAACCCGGAACGGTCGGCACGCCGGCCTGCTTCATTGCGTCCTTGGCCGATACCTTGTCGCCCATCAGGCGAATGACGTCGGCGGTTGGGCCGATGAAGGTAAACCCGGACTTCTCCACCTGTTCGGCGAAGTCGGCGTTCTCGGCGAGGAAGCCGTAGCCGGGATGGATGCCGTCGGCGCCGGTGACTTCGGCAGCGGCGATCAGCGCCGGGATGCTCAGGTAGGACTTGGCAGAGGCGGCCGGGCCGATGCAGACGGACTCGTCGGCCAGCGACACGTGCATCAGGTCACGGTCGGCAGTGGAGTGCACCGCCACGGTCTTGATGCCCAGTTCCTTGCATGCGCGCAGAACTCGAAGGGCGATCTCGCCGCGGTTGGCGATCAGTACTTTTTCCAACATCGCTGGCTCTCCGCGGTTCAAACGATGGTGAACAGCGGCTGGTCGTATTCGACCGGCTGACCATTCTCCACCAGGATGGATTCGATGGTGCCGCTGATCTCGGCCTCGATATGGTTCATCATCTTCATGGCTTCGACGATGCAGAGGATGTCGCCCTTCTTCACGCTCTGACCGACTTCGACGAATGCCTTGGATTCCGGCGAGGATGCCCGGTAGAAGGTGCCGACCATCGGCGAGCGGACCACGTTGCCGTTCAGCTTGGGCGCAGCCGGAGCAGCGTCAGCGGCCGGGGCGGCAGCCGCTACCGGAACGGGAGCTGGTGCGGCCGGAGCCTGGGCGTAGATGGGCTGCTGCATCGCGACCTGCTTGCTGTGGCGGCTGATGCGTACCGACTCTTCACCCTCGTGGATTTCCAGTTCGTCGATACCGGACTCTTCCAGCAGTTCGATCAGCTTTTTGACTTTGCGAATATCCATGAAGCATTGACTCCGAGGTAAGTTCAAAGGGCATTGCTGCTCGCTTCTTCAAGACACGACGCCGTGCGTGCGGGTCCCTCAGGAAGCAGCGAGTTGTTCCAGGGCGGCCTCCAAGGCCAGCCGGTAGCCGCTGGCGCCAAGGCCGCAGATCACACCCACCGCGATATCGGAAAAGTAGGAGTGATGGCGGAAAGGTTCACGCTTGTGCACGTTGGACAGATGCACTTCGATGAATGGGATGCTCACGGCCAGCAACGCGTCACGTAATGCGACGCTGGTATGCGTGAATGCCGCGGGATTGATCAGGATGAAGTCGACACCTTCACTGCGAGCGGCGTGGATGCGCTCGATCAGCTCGTACTCGGCGTTGGATTGCAGATGCAGCAGGTGGTGTCCGCGATCACGGGCAAGCTGTTCGAGATTCTGGTTGATCTGCGCCAGCGTCACTGCGCCGTAGACGCCTGGTTCGCGGGTGCCGAGCAGATTCAGATTCGGCCCGTGGAGGACCAGAAGCGTGGCCATTGATGTTCCTTGTTTTTCTGGATGCGCTGGCCGGCCAATGGCGGCTGGGTCGCGAAGGGGAAAAACTATGCCCCAAGCGAGGGCTGACTGTCCAGTCATGTCTCAATCGAGGGAAATGCCCGCATTATGTCTGAAGATTGCCGCAATCATTCCATCCGGAAATGAGCGCTTGGCTTGCCGCGGGCGAGGCGGGGCAGCTTCGTCTGCTGACTAGAGTCCTGCGGCGGCCCGATCCAGCCGCTCGGCGAAGCCGGAGGCGTCTATTTCGCCGACTACGCGGACATCGGCCATCTCGTTACCGCTGCGATCGAAGAACAGGATGGCGGGGGGGCCGAACAGCTTGTAACGGTCCAGCAAGCTGCGTTGGGCTGCGTTGCTTTCGGTGATATCGAAGCGGATTAGACGATAGTCGGCCAGGCGCGGCGCTACCTTGGCATTGGCGAAGACTTCGCGTTCGATCACCTTGCAGCTGATGCACCAGTCGGCATACCAGTCCAGCATCAGTGGTTGGCCGGCAGTGCGGGCCGCGGCCAATTGTGCGTCGAGCTCCGCCGGCGTGGAGATCGTGTGCCAGCCTTCGCTGGCCGCGCTGCTTGGCGCTGCCCCGCCAATGGCATGCGGTAGCGGGCGAAGCGGGTCCGAGCCACCCTGCAATGCGCCGATCCAGGCCGCCAGCGCATAGACCAGCAGTACCAGGCCGGCGAGTTGGGCGAGCTTTTGCCGTGGTGTCTTGCTGGTGAGCTCAAGCGTGCCGAGAAAGACCGCGCTGCCGGCGGCCAGCAGACCCCACAAAGCTAGCGCCAGCGGGCCAGGCAGTACGCGTTCGAGCATCCAGACGGCGACTGCTAACAGGAGCACGCCGAATACGTTGCGCACGCTGATCATCCAGGGGCCGCTCTTGGGCAGCAGGGCACCGCCGCCGGTGGCGAACAGCACCAGTGGCGCGCCCATCCCCAGCCCCAGGGCGAACAGCTTCAGGCCTCCGCCCAGCGCGTCGCCACTGGCGCTGATATACAGCAGTGCGCCGGCCAGTGGCGCTGAGACGCAGGGCGATACCAGCAGGCTCGATACCGCGCCAAGCAAGGCGGCGCCGGTGAACGAGCCCCCCCGTGCATTGCCGGCGAGACGGTCGAGCCGGCTGGCGAGTGCCTGCGGCAGGCGCAGCTCGAACAGGCCGAACATCGCCAGAGCAAACGCGACGAAGAACAGCGCAAACGGGACCAGAACCCAGGGCGATTGCAGGCGCGCTTGCAGGTTCAGCTCTGCCCCGAACACCCCCATCAGCGCGCCAAGCAGGGCGAAGCCGCCGGCCATGGGCAGTACGTAGGCCAGCGAGAGCAGGAAGCTGCGCATGCCACCCGGCTGATCACGCAGCACGACGCCGGTGAGAATGGGCAGCATTGGCAGGACGCAGGGCGTGAAGGTCAGTCCCAGCCCGGCGAGAAAGAACAGGGCGATCGACTTCCAGGAAAGGTCACGCTGGCTGGTCTGGCTGCCGGCGCCAGTGGTCGCTGATGCGGCCCCGTCGCCAATCGGCAGCGACTCGGTTTCCGGCGGGTAGCACAGCCCCTTGTCGGCGCAACCCTGATAGGACACCTGCAGAACGAAAGGGCGGTTGTCCGGGTTGGTGACTGGTACGTCGATATCGACGATGCCGTAATAGGCTTCGATCTCGCCGAAATAGTCGTCGACCTTGGGCACGCCATCGGGCAGCTTCGCCTCGCCAAGCGTGACGTTCGGTTCGCTGGTCTGGAAGGCAAAGCGGTGCCGGTAGAGGTAGTAACCGTCCGCGGCGACGAAGCGCAGCGTGACCCGTTCAGGGGTTGCTTCGATCAGGCTCAGCCGGAAGGCTTCGCGCACCGGCAGGAAGTCGCCACTGTTGTTCAGTGCGCCGCCGAGGGTTGCGCTGGGCTTGCTGTCGAACAGGCCGGCGTTGGCGGGTAACACAAAGAGCAGGAGCAGCAGACTCAGCAGGCGAAGCATGGCGATCTCACGGTAAAGCTGTGGCGGCATGATAACCAAGCGCGGGTCTCGGCGCCCGCGTTCAACTGTCGCTCTGCCGATCAGTTTGCAACCAGATGCTCCCCGCCTGTTCGGCGACATCCAGCTGGCGTAGCGCCTGTCCGGCACAGGGCCCGGCCACGCACTCGCCGGATTCGATGAGAAACAGTGCGCCATGGGTCGCGCATTGCAGCAGGCTGCCACTGTCGTCGAGAAATTGGTGTGGTTGCCATTCCAGGGGCACGCCGCGGTGGGGGCAGCGATTCTCGTACAGGTACGGCTGGCCATCCCTGCGAACCGCGATCACCTTCAGGTCGCCGACAGTGAAGCCGCGACTCTGTCCTTCGAGCAGTTCGGATGTCGCGCACAATCGGATCATCATGTCCTCCCCCTGAGGCGGCGATTATCGCCCAGCTAGCTGTCATGTGCAGCCGGATCGCCTTCTTCGGGCTGGCGGCGCTCGCAGCACGCTCTTATCCTTCGCCGCTCATACCGCTTGGCGAAGCACTCCGATGGGTAGTCTGGTTCCTGCGCGCTTGCTGTTTGTCGTACTCGCTCTGTTGCTATTGATCGCAATCTGGCTATCGCTGGCCCTGGGGCCGCTGAATCTGGCGCTGGGTGATAGTCTGGCGGCTGCGTTCAGGCTGCTTGGCGCGCCAATCGAAAGGGCCGGGCTGGAGCAGGCGGAGCTGGTCCTTGCGCAGATTCGCCTGCCGCGGACGCTGCTGGGTTGTGCCGCCGGCGCGGTGCTCGCCCTTTGTGGGGTGGCGATGCAGGGCCTGTTTCGCAATCCGCTGGCCGATCCGGGGCTGGTCGGGGTGTCCAGCGGCGCAGCTCTGGGGGCCGCAGTTGCGATCGTCGGAGCCACATTCGTCCCGGGATTGCCGCTGATCTGGGAGCCCTACCTGTTGTCGGCGTTCGCCTTCATCGGCGGGCTCGGCGTTACGCTGCTGGTCTATCGCCTGGGGCGGCGCGATGGCCAGACTCATGTCGCCACCATGTTGCTTTCCGGTATCGCACTCACGGCCCTCGCGGGTGCGGTGGTCGGACTGTTCACGTATCTGGCCGACGACCGGACGTTGCGCTCGCTGACCTTCTGGAACCTGGGCAGCCTCAATGGCGCCAGCTACGCGCGGTTATGGCCGCTGCTGCTGATCACGATCGCTGTGGCGTTCTGGCTGCCGCAGCGGGCCAAGGCGTTGAATGCGCTGCTGCTGGGTGAGTCGGAAGCGCGCCATCTGGGCTTCGATGTCGAGCGCATCAAGCGCGAGCTGGTCGTCTGCACCGCGCTGGGAGTCGGTGCAGCGGTCGCGGCGGCCGGTTTGATTGGCTTTGTCGGGTTGGTCGTGCCGCATCTGATGCGCCTGCTGGTCGGGCCCGATCATCGGCTGCTGTTGCCGGCATCGGCGCTTGCCGGCGCCAGCCTGCTACTGCTTGCCGATGTCGCCGCTCGACTGGTGATTGCGCCTGCCGAGCTGCCGATCGGCATCGTCACGGCACTGCTCGGTGCGCCGTTCTTCCTTTATCTACTGCTGCGTGAGCGCGTCTGATGCTGGCTGGCAATGATCTTACGATACGGCGTGGCGCGATCACCGCCTTGCAGGGAGTATCGCTGCAGCTGCGGCCAGGGCAGGTGTTCGGTGTGCTCGGGCCGAATGGTGCTGGCAAGAGTACGTTGCTCGCGGCGCTGTCCGGTGAGCTCGTGCCATCCGCGGGTCATGTCGTGCTGCAGGGGCGGGCACTCGCTGACTGGCCGGACCTGGAGCGCGCGCGCTGTCTGGCGGTGTTGCCGCAGAGCTCGACGCTCAATTTCGCCTTCCGCGTCGCGGACGTGGTGGCCATGGGGCGTCTGCCTCACCGCACCGGACGTCGGGCCGATACTGCCATTGTCGAAGCGGCGCTTGCTGCGGCGGACGCACAGCATCTGGCCGCACGCAGCTACCTCAAATTATCGGGCGGTGAGCGCCAGCGGGTCCATCTTGCCCGAGTGCTGGCGCAACTGTGGCCGGGCGGGCCGGGGCGCGTGTTGTTGCTCGACGAGCCCACCTCGATGCTCGACCCGGCTCATCAACACAGCATTCTCCAGACGGTCAGAGGCTTCGCTGCGCAGGGGGGGGCGGCTATGGTCATTCTGCATGACCTGAACCTGGCGGCGCGCTACTGTGATCGGATTCTGCTGCTCAAGGACGGCCGTCCTCATGCGGAGGGCGTGGTCGACGAAGTGTTGCGTGCCAAACCGCTGGAGGCGGTGTTCGGCCTGGACGTGCTGGTGCAGCGCCATCCCGAACGCGGTCATCCGCTGATCATCGCCCGTTGAGGAGGCTCGTCGTGCGCATTGCTCTGTTGCTGATATTGGGATTGCTTGCGGGTTGCCAGGCATTGCCGCCACTGCCCGAATGGCAAAGCCCCGAGGGCCGCGATCATCCCGACCTTGGCGTGATCGTCGATCTCCGTCGCGGCATAGCAGTAACGCCCGCCCAGCTCGTGGCGAGACTGCAGACACACGAAGGTCTACTGATCGGCGAGCGCCACGACAATCCGGATCATCACGCCCTGCAGCTCTGGCTGTTGCAGGCGCTTGCGCAGGCGCGTCCGCAAGGCAGCCTGTTGCTGGAGATGCTCGAGCCCGGGCAGCAGGCACGAGTCGATATGGTGCGCGGGGATTTGGCGGAGGGTCGTGCGGACGACGATCTGACAAAGGCGCTTGGCTGGCAGAAGGGGTGGGACTGGAATCTGTACGGGCCGCTGGTCCGTTATGCGCTTGTCCAGCCTTATCCGCTGTTGCATGCCAACCTGGGCCGTGAGGAGATCATGTCGATCTACCGTGCTGCGCCGGCACTGGCTGGGCGCGCGTCCGCTACCGCTGCGGTGCGGGATGCCTTGCTGGCGCAGATCGAAGTCTCCCATTGTGGAATGCTGCCCGCGACGCAGTTGCCAGCGATGCTGGCGGTGCAGCAGCAGCGTGATCGACGCATGGCCGAGCGGATGATTGCAGCACCCAAACCCGCAATGCTGCTCGCGGGCGCGTTCCATGTGCGGCGTGATTTGGGCGTGCCGCTGCATATCGAGGATCTGGCTGGGGAGCCGGTTGGTGTGCTGATGCTTGCCGAAGTGGGCGAGACGGTGTCCGCCGCTCAGGCCGATTACGTCTGGTATACACCGGCGCAACCGGAGCAGGATCATTGCGAACAGCTGCGCCAACCGCGCAATTGAATGGCTCGCTTTTATGCAGGCAAAAAAAGACCCGGCAGAGCCGGGTCAAAACCGTGATTAGCCTGATGAGGAGATAACCTGAAGGATCGACTGCCTGAGCCTTCAGCTATCGGCTGACCTCGCGATCAGTTGCGATAATAATAACAATTCTCATTTCTGTGTCAACAGGCTTTCGTAAGAAAATTGTGCGGCGCTGCTGCCGGCATTCAGACGGCAACGTTGACACGAAGGTGGGTGACCTCCTTGTTCAGCAGGTCGATGCGCCGCGCCATGCTCTCGATGAGGCTGTGAGCGATGCGCGGATTGCTTTGCGTCAGACCGAGGAACTGCTCCTTCGGAATGACCATCACCGTGCAAGGCTCGCTGGCCACCACCGTTGCGCTACGCCGCTCGCGGGTGAAGACCGCCATGGCGCCGAAGATTTCGTCCTTCTGGACGTCGCCGACCTTCTGCCCGTCGACGATCGCCTCGGCGTGGCCCTCGATGATGATGAACACGTTGTCCGCCTCGTCGCCCTGGCGAATCAGTTCTTCCCCCACGGCAAAATGCTTGAACCCGGTGGATGGCCGGATTTCCGGTTGCTTGAGCCGCGCCAGCGCGTCACCTAGCAATGCGGTATGGCCGATCAGGTACTGGATGAACAGCTCCTGACGGTGAGCATCGGCATGGATATGCTGAAACGCGGCACTGCGCGAATAGGGAATCAGGCTGATCGGCTCGTCACTACAATAGCGGCACTCGGGCAGGTCGCCGGATTGGCGCAAGCCAACCAGATCGCCCTCTTGAAGATAGAAAAGCGCCTTGCCGTCGATCAGGGCGTGCAGCAGGCCCGTTTCGATGACGAAGAGTTGCTGTGCCGGCAGCTCGGCGCAGAGGTCATCGGTGTGCTTGAGCTCAAGGTTCGGGCCCGATGGCTGCAAACCTTCCAGCAGCTGTGAGGGGATTGTTTGCAGACGGTTGATCAGGCGATCGGCGTACGCCGGTTGCTCCCCGAGTAAATACATATCGGTAATCCTTGAACGAACGGGCAGGCGATTGGCAGGGTCACGTCGGCGCACAATAGGGCTTGTGACGTGATCGAGTAAATCTCGCCGAGCGGAGGATGTGAGCCAGCTCTAGTTGTCGCCTCCGTCGCATAGACTTCGATTGAGTTGTTCCTTCAGCGGCGCGGGCAATTGTTGCCAGGGCACGTCGCGCAATGCGCCTTCGATGGCATACAGCAACACCTTGGAGGCACCGAAGCCGCGCGACTTCACCGCGCGATAGGAGCTTACCGCGCCGAGTCTTCGCAGGTCGGCTGCAGTATGGATGCCCGATGCGTGCAACCACTGCACCGAGGTCTTGCCCAGATTGCGGAGCGAAAGCAGTTCGTCGTGCATGGCGGCATCCTTGCGGTGCTAGCGGTTGGGGAAGCCTGTCAGCAAGTGTAGCGGCCAGCGCACGGGTCGCCGCCGATCAGCTGGACCCCAGGTCGAGGACAGCGCGGCTTCGATCTCGGCAACCGGATCCTGCCCGTGCCGCTTCTGCCATTGCTTGACCGCCGACCAGGTGCGCAGATAGCCAACCAGCTCGGCGAATTCCCAATCAGCCTCAAGGGAAAACGCCGGGCATTCGATAGGTGCGAAAGGCGCCTGGATATCGCGATAGCCAGCATCTACGCTGGCCCGGCCCGCGGGCCAGTAACCCGCGAGGGTCTCGCCATAGAGCTTCTGGATGAGGGCGTCGACCGCGGGGGTCACCTCCAGCAGGCTGTAGCACCACGCGCAAAACAGGCCGTGCGGCTTCAGCGCGAGCCGCACCTGGGCGAAAAAGTCCGGTGTGGCGAACCAGTGCAATGCCTGGGCGACCACCAGCAGATCGAGCCTTCCACTCTGCACGGGCAGGTGCCCGGCATCGGCAACGAAGCGTTGCACGTCCGGCCAGTCATTCGCTGCGTTCAACTGTTCGGCACTGGCGTCGCACGCCAGGACATGGCGGAAGTAGCGTGTCAGCGGAAAGCTGGCTTGCCCGTTGCCAGCTGCGAGATCCAGGGCGGTATCGGTCGTCGCGCACTGGTCTGCTAGCCAGGCGAAGAGCGCCTCGGGGTAGGTTGGACGGAAGCGCGCGTAGTCATCGGAACGGCTGGAGAAGAGCTGAACGCTTTCGCTGGCCGCCCCGGAGGAACGTGTTTCGCTGGCAGGCATATCGGTCATCCGCGATTGGGATACCGGAGTATAGAAGCACCGCCGCGCTCTGCCGGCGGCGGTGCCTGGCGGTCAGAGGCCGGGCAGGTGTTGACGGATGCTCGCCACCAGCTCGTCGAGGCTGCCAGCATCCTGTGTATCCACCCGGCGGCTGTGCAGGCGCTCGCTTTCGCTCAGGGCTTCACGGCTGGCTTGCTGCGCGTGCACCACCTCCATCGTCGCATCGGATGGGTCAAGCCCTTCGGCCTGACGCTGCGCCAGCCACTGGGCGATCACCGCATCGGGTGCCTGGCAGTCGAGGATGAGGAACGGCACTCCGGTGGTTTCCGCCGCCTGCCAGGCGTCCTGGCGTTGCTGCCGTTTCAGGTACGCGGCGTCGATCACTACGGAGAAGCCTGCCTGCAGCGCGGTGGTCGCGAGCTGGTGCAGATGCCGATAGGTCGCATCGCTGGCCTGCTGGGTATAGATGCCGGTATCGAGCTGGCCCTGCTGTTCTTGGGGTTGCTTCCCGTGCAGCCGCTTGCGTTCGACATCCGAGCGCAGGCGTATCGCACCCAGAGCCTCGACCAGGCGCAGTGCAACGTGGCTTTTGCCCACGGCTGAAACACCATGGGTGATGGCAAGAAAACGCGAGGGTATGGCGCTGTAGCTCTCGGCCAGGTTCGCATAGCTGCGGTACTGACGCACGATCACCTTGCGCTGAACTGCGTCCTGCTCCTGATACAGACGGAACAGGCTCACCTTGGCGCGAACCAGCGCGCGATAGGCCTTGTACAGATTCAGCAGTGCCAATGCTGCGTAATCGCCGGTGTGTTCCAGCCAGCCGTTGAGGAAGCGGCGCGCCTGGCATTTCAGGCCGCGATCCTCCAGGTCCATGGCGAGAAACGCAGCGTCCGAGGCGACATCGATCAGGCGGAACGGCTCGTTGAATTCGATGCAGTCGAACAGGACGACATTGCCATCGATCAGCGTGGCGTTGCCCAGGTGGAGGTCGCCGTGACACTCACGGATAGATCCTTGCTGGCAGCGTTGCTCGAGCAACGGGCGCAGGCGCTGGATGCTGGTTTCGGTCCAGTCCTCGAGCGCGTCCAGCTGGCGCAGGTCCGCCGCCTCGCTGAGCAATGGGCGAATCTGCTCGAAGTTCTGCCGCATCGGCGCAACGACTGCGTCGGCGTTGCTCAGGGCATGGCCGGCAGGTACCTGCGGGGTGCTCTGGTGAAAGCGGGCAATCTGTTCGGCCAGGGCATCGATGTGCGCGTCCGTGAGCTCCCCGCGCGCCTGCAGCTCGGCAAGCAGTTGGGTCTGCGGGAATTCACGCATCTTCAGCACGTATTCGAAGGGCTCGCCTGTGCCGTTGAGTTCGGGTGCGTCTGGTGATCCGCTTATGGGCAGGACCTCCAAATACAGATCCGGCGCCATGCGCTGATTGAGCCTCAGCTCCTCCTCGCAGAAATGCTTGCGCGAGGCGACATCGGTAAAGTTGAGGAAGCCGAAGTCCACCGGCTTCTTGATCTTGTAGGCGTATGTGCCGGTGAGGATTACCCAGGAGATATGGGTCTCGATGACCCGAAAACCCTCGGTGGGGTGCGGGTACAGGGCAGGATTCTGCAGGGCGGCGATCAGTGCTTGGCTCACGGTCATTCCTTGTTGAAGTTCTTGAGCGGGGGCGTGCGAGTCCACTGCGAAGCAGTCCACACAGTCGAAAAGTCGCCGGCATTATGGCCGCTGTGCGTTGCGCTGCAAACCGCTGAGAGGCCGTCGGTCCGCTGCAGCAAAGTGCGTATAATGCGCCGCCATGACTAAACCTCGCTCCCCCCGTACACGCTCCAGACGCCGCTCCGCTGGCGCTCGCCCCTGGTTGGGCTGGGCGGTAAAACTGTCCATTGTCGGCCTGGTGATCCTGGCTGGTTTCGCTATTTATCTCGATGCCGTGGTGCAGGAGAAATTCTCCGGCAAGCGCTGGACGATTCCCGCCAAGGTCTATGCCCGGCCGCTGGAGCTGTTCGTCGGGCAGAAGCTGGACAAGAACGACTTTCTCGCCGAGCTGGATGCGCTGGGCTACCGCCGCGAGCGCGCCGTGAGTGGTCCTGGCGGCGCATCGGTCGCCGGCAACGACATCGAGTTGCATACCCGTGGCTTCCAGTTCTATGAGGGTGCCGAGCAGTCGCAACGACTGCGGGTGCGCTTTTCCGGCGATTTCGTCGCCGGCCTCAGTGCTGGCAATGGCGGCACGCTGCCGGTCGCGCGCCTGGAGCCGGTGCTGATTGGCGGGCTGTATCCGGCGCACAACGAGGACCGCATTCTGATCAAGCTGGATCAGGTGCCGCCCTACCTTGTGGAGACGCTGGTCGCCGTGGAGGACCGGGAGTTCTTCAATCACTTCGGTGTATCGCCCAAGTCCATCGCGCGTGCCGTCTGGGTCAACCTGACTGCTGGCCAGGTTCGCCAGGGCGGCAGTACGCTGACCCAGCAGCTGGTGAAGAACTTCTACCTGACCAACGAGCGCAGCCTCAATCGCAAGGCCACCGAGGCGATGATGGCGGTGCTGCTGGAGCTGCACTACGACAAGCAGGAGATTCTCGAGGCCTATCTGAACGAGGTTTTCCTTGGTCAGGATGGCCGTCGCGCCGTGCATGGCTTTGGCCTGGCGAGCCAGTACTTCTTCGGCCAGCCGCTGGCGGAATTGAAACTGCCGCAAGTGGCACTTCTGGTAGGCATGGTCAAAGGACCGACCTACTACAATCCGCGCCGCAACCCGGAAAGAGCGCTGGAACGACGCAATCTGGTTCTCGACTTGCTGGCCGAGCAACAGGTGGTCAGTCCCGAGGAGGCGGCCAAGGCCAAGCAGGCGCCGTTGGGGGTGACCCAGCGCGGTAGTATGGCGGACAGCTCCTACCCGGCCTTTCTCGACCTGGTAAAGCGCCAGTTGCGCGAGGATTATCGGGACGAGGACCTCACCGAGGAGGGCCTGCGCGTCTTCACCAGTTTCGATCCTATCCTTCAGCTCAAAGCCGAACAGGCCATGAGCGAAACGCTCAAGCGGCTTGGCAAGAGCACCGAAGGTGTCGAAGGCGCGATGATCGTGACCAATCCCGAGACCGGCGAGATTCAGGCCATGCTGGGCAGCCGCCAGCCGGGGTTCGCAGGATTCAATCGGGCACTGGACGCGTCGCGCCCGATCGGCTCGCTGATCAAGCCGGCTATTTATCTCGCCGCCCTGGAAAAGCCTAGCCAGTACACGCTGACGAGCCTGCTCGAAGATGAGCCGTTCTCGGTCAAGGGCGCCGACGGGCAGGTCTGGAAGCCGCAGAACTACGGGCGTCAGGCCTATGGAACGGTCTACCTGTATCAGGCGCTGGCCAACTCCTACAACCTTTCCACGGCGCGGCTCGGGCTCGATCTGGGCGTGCCGAACGTGTTGAAGACGCTGGAACGGCTGGGCGCCTCGCCGAAGTGGCCAGCTTACCCGTCGATGCTGCTCGGCGCGGGCGGTTTGCGGCCGATCGAAGTGGCCGACATGTACCAGACCCTGGCCAACGGCGGTTTCAACACGCCGCTGCGCGGCATTCGCAGTGTACTGACAGCCGATGGCGAGCCTCTCAAGCGTTATCCGTTCCAGATTCAGCAGCGCTTCGATCCGGGCGCGATCTACCTGACCCAGTACGCCATGCAGCGCGCGATGAGCGAGGGCACCGGACGATCCGCCTACAACCGCCTGCCGCGGTCACTCAATCTTGCCGGCAAGACCGGAACCACCAATGACTCGCGTGACAGCTGGTTCGCTGGTTTCAGCCAGGATCTGCTGGCGGTGGTCTGGCTGGGCCGTGATGACAACGGCAAGACGTCGCTGACCGGCGCGACCGGCGCACTGCAGGTCTGGACCGACTTCATGCGTCGGGCCGATCCGCTGCCTCTGCAGATGCCGGTGCCGGACAACGTGACGTACGCCTGGGTCGATGCACGCAGCGGCCTGGGTACGGACGAGCGCTGCCCTGATGCCGTGCAGATGCCCTATATTCGCGGCAGCGAACCGGCTCCCGGGCCTGGCTGTGGCATCCAGGCGCCGGCCGAATCAGTCATGGATTGGGTGCGTGGCTGGCTGCAGTAATTGCCGGCCTGATTGCATCTCGTGTTTTTCTTGTGGAGAGGTCTGAATTGGTGAACAAGCAGTGGATGGCTGTTGTTACGGCGGTGGTGCTGATCCAGGGCTGCGCCACGGTCGATCGTCGTTCGATCCCCGTAGTGGATTCGGGCGCTCCGGTATCCGAAGAGGTGGCTGCCCGCCAGGGCTATCGTGCGCCGCCAGCTCCGACGACTGCAGCACCGAGGCAGCAGCAGGAGGACTCGGGAGTGGTCGTGATGGTGCCGCAAGGCAGTTCCGCACCGCTTGAGACCTTCGCTGCGCCCGATGTGCCGTTTGCCGGTTCAGGTGGGGCGACGGGTGCGAATCAGCCCGCCTGGCAGCCGGCGCCGTCGATCTCGGCGCCGGCCAGCACCCCGCAGCCGAGCATGCCCAGCGGCATTCCTCGTGCCGGGAGCGGTCTGGCTGCCGACGAGCAGCTCGACGGCCCAGTGCTCGCGCTGCTTACGACGGCTCAGCAACAGCAGGGCGGCGGTGATCTGAACGGCGCGGCCTCCAGCCTCGAACGCGCGCAGCGGATTGCACCACGTGAACCGCAGGTGCTTTATCGTCTCGCCCAGGTTCGACTGGCCCAGGGAGACGCCACTCAGGCCGAACAGTTGTCGCGTCGCGCCCTGAGCTATGCAAGTGGGCGTCCAGCCTTGCAAGCGAGCCTCTGGGAGCTGATCGCGCAAGCGCGGGAGCGTCAGGGGGATAGCGCGGGTGCCGCGCAGGCGCGTGAGCGCGCCAAGGTCAGCCTGTGATGGATCGGCGCCTGCCTGCGGTCGCGCAGCAACTGCTGTTGATCGAGCGTGAGCTGCGGGTGCTGGGGCTCTGGGGTATCGAGCCTCCGACTCCGGATGCGCTGGCCAGTGTCGAGCCGTTCTGCGTGGATACGCTGCGGTTCGAACAGTGGCTGCAATGGATATTCCTGCCGCGGATGAAAGCCATCGTCGAAGCCGATCTGCCTCTGCCCGCTGCCTCTGGAATCTGCGCGATGGCTGAGGTGGTTTACCGGGAGGCGAGGGTGCTAGGTCTGCTTGACGCGTTGCGCGACTTCGATGCGCTGATCGAGTCACCCTAGGCAGCGGCGGGATATCACGCCGCTGGCCGTGCGTCTGCTCAGTTGCAGTTTTCGGCGATCTTGTCGCGGGTCTCGTTGATGCGCGATTGCCGCTCTTCCTCGGTTAGCCGCCGGGTTTCACCGTTGTCCTCGACGCGCACGCGTGGGTTGTTCTGCAGCTGTGCCAGGTTGGTGCGCATGCTTTCGCAGTAGCGCTTGCGTTCGGCCTCCTGCGCGGCGACCTGCTGCTTCACCTTGCGGTCGATGCTGCTCTGGTCAGCATCAGCCTCCTCCTGTGCTGGAGGTTGCGGTGTTGCCGCCGATTTCGCTGGCGCCGTTACAGTATTGACGGTTTCCACCTGCTGGCCCTGAGGCGGTTGTGCACCGAAATGCGTAATCCCTTGAGCGTCTACCCATTTGTAGACCTGGGCGGCCATGACGTTGCCGCAAAGCGCCAGTAGCAAGCCGCCCGCAAGAAACCTGAATCGCATGCTGTTACCTTCGTTGAAATCGGAAACCGGTGGTCACTATACCCAAAAGCCGGCTCGCCGCTTCTGCACCCTGTCACAGCTCAAGTTGCTCAAACACAACGGCAAGCTTGACTTGCTGGTGCCGAATCCGAACAATTCGAAGCTTGCTGTCCTGAGTCGCCTCGCCGCAAGCGATACCGGCTCAGTCTAGACAGACATGAGGTGCTACCCGCGCCGACCTGCATCACCCGCAACGCGTTACCTCGCGCTGGGTGGAGAGCCCGCGACACCAGGGTCTCTTCCAATACTGGCTCAGTCAGTGGCTGACGTAGTCGGCGACCACCGTCGCTCATGCCCTGCTGGCAGTAAACCTATTTCTGGCGGCTCCGACTTGGAATCGCTATCTGGCGTTTCAGAGGTGAACAACGTGGAACTCTTATCCGGCGCTGAAATGGTCGTCCGCTCCCTGCGTGACGAAGGCGTTAAGTACATCTACGGGTACCCGGGCGGTGCCGTTCTGCATATTTACGATGCGCTTTTCAAGGAAAAGGCCATCGAACACATCCTGGTTCGTCACGAGCAGGCCGCTACACACATGGCCGATGGCTATGCGCGCGCGACTGGCAAGGCCGGGGTGGTGTTGGTGACGTCTGGCCCTGGCGCGACAAATGCCATCACCGGTATCGCCACTGCCTTCATGGACTCGATCCCGATGGTGGTCATCTCCGGTCAGGTGCCGAGCACCATGGTAGGCACCGACGCCTTCCAGGAAACCGACATGATCGGTATCTCCCGACCCATCGTGAAGCACAGCTTCATGATCAAGCATCCTTCGGAAATCCCCGAAGTGATGAAGAAGGCATTCTATCTCGCCGAGTCTGGCCGCCCTGGGCCGGTTGTCATCGACATTCCGAAGGACATGACCAACCCGGCCGAAAAATTCGAATACGTCTATCCGAAGAAGGCCAAGCTGCGTTCGTACAGCCCGGCCGTGCGTGGGCATTCGGGCCAGATTCGCAAGGCGGCGGAACTGCTGCTGGGCGCCAAGCGGCCGATCATCTACGCCGGTGGCGGCGTGATTCTGGGCAAGGCCTCGGCGCAGCTGACCGAGCTGGCGAAGATGCTCAATCTGCCGGTAACCAACACCCTGATGGGCCTGGGGTGCTTTCCCGGCAGCGACCGCCAGTTCGTCGGCATGCTCGGCATGCACGGCAGTTACACCGCCAACCTGGCGATGCATCACTCCGACGTGATCCTGGCGGTTGGTGCCCGCTTCGATGACCGCGTGATCAATGGTGCGAGCAAGTTCTGCCCGAACGCCAAGATCATCCATATCGATATCGACCCGGCGTCCATCTCCAAGACCATCAAGGCGGACATCCCGATCGTCGGTCCTGTCGACAGCGTGCTCACCGAGATGGTCGCTATCGTCAAGGAGATCGGTCAGGCGCCTAATGCCGAGACCGTGGCCAGCTGGTGGAAGCAGATCGACGAGTGGCGCGGTAATGGCCGGCTGTTCCCCTACAACGAGGGCGATGGTTCGATCATCAAACCGCAGGCCGCCATCGAGGTGCTCTGCGAGGTGACCAAGGGCGAGGCCTATGTCGCCTCGGACGTTGGTCAGCATCAGATGTTCGCCTGCCAGTACTACAAGTTCGACAAGCCCAACCGCTGGCTCAACTCGGGCGGCCTCGGCACCATGGGCTTCGGCCTGCCGGCAGCCATGGGAGTGAAGCTGAACTTCCCCGAAGCCGACGTCGCGGTGGTGACGGGTGAGGGCAGCATCCAGATGAACATCCAGGAGTTGTCGACCTGCCTGCAGTACGACCTGCCGGTGAAGATCATCAACCTCAACAACGGTGCGCTGGGCATGGTTCGCCAGTGGCAGGACATGGTGTACAACAGCCGCTACTCGCACTCCTACATGGAGTCGCTGCCGGACTTCGTCAAGCTGGCCGAGGCCTATGGTCACGTCGGAATGCGCATTACCGACCTCAAGGACCTCAAGCCGATGATGGAAGAGGCGTTTGCCATGAAGGATCGTCTGGTCTTCCTGGATATCGCTGTCGATACCGCCGAGCACGTCTATCCGATGCAGATCAAAGACGGTGCAATGCGCGACATGTGGCTGAGCAAGACGGAGCGGACCTGATCATGAGACACATCATCTCCCTGCTGATGGAAAACGAACCGGGTGCGCTGTCTCGTGTGGTCGGCCTGTTTTCGCAACGCAACTACAACATCGAAAGCCTCACTGTGGCGCCGACCGAGGACCCGACCCTGTCGCGTCTGACGTTGACCACGGTAGGGCATGAAGAGGTGATCGAGCAGATCACCAAGAACCTCAACAAGCTGGTGGAGGTCGTCAAGCTGGTAGACCTGTCGGAGAGCGCTCACATCGAACGTGAACTGATGCTTATCAAGGTCAAGGCCACCGGCGCCCAGCGTGCCGAGGTCAAGCGCACCACCGATATCTTCCGTGGGCAGATTGTCGACGTGACTACCAGCGTCTATACGATTCAGCTCGCCGGAACCAGTGACAAGCTGGACAGCTTCATTCAGGCCGTGGGCACCGCTTCGATCCTGGAAGTGGTGCGCAGCGGTGTCACCGGGATCTCCCGCGGTGACAAAGTACTGAGTATCTAACGGCTGTAGGGCACGTCGCCATTCCAGTCAGCACCGTTTTATCGATGGCCACGAGGCCGGCAACAGGGGTAATTCATGAAGGTTTCTTACGATAAAGACTGCGACCTCTCCATCATTCAGGGCAAGAAGGTCGCCATCATCGGTTACGGCTCACAGGGTCATGCACATGCATGCAACCTGAAAGATTCCGGCGTCGACGTAACCGTTGGTCTGCGTCCGGGTTCGTCGTCGATCGCCAAGGCCGAGGCCCATGGCCTGAAAGTCAGTGATGTGCCGGCCGCTGTTGCCGCCGCCGATCTGGTGATGATCCTGACTCCTGACGAGTTCCAGGGGCGTCTGTACAAGGACGAGATCGAGCCGAACCTGAAGCAGGGTGCGACTCTGGCCTTCGCCCATGGCTTCTCGATCCACTACAACCAGGTTGTGCCGCGCGGTGATCTGGACGTCATCATGATCGCCCCCAAGGCTCCGGGTCACACCGTGCGCTCCGAGTTCGTCAAAGGCGGCGGCATCCCCGACCTGATCGCGATCTATCAGGACGCTTCCGGCAATGCCCGTAACGTTGCTCTTTCCTACGCTTGCGGCGTCGGCGGTGGCCGTACCGGCATCATCGAAACCACCTTCAAGGACGAAACCGAAACCGACCTGTTCGGTGAGCAGGCTGTTCTGTGTGGCGGTTGCGTTGAGCTGGTCAAGGCTGGCTTTGAAACCCTGGTCGAAGCTGGCTACGCGCCGGAAATGGCCTACTTCGAGTGCCTGCACGAGCTGAAGCTGATCGTCGACCTGATGTTCGAAGGCGGCATCGCCAACATGAACTACTCGATCTCCAACAACGCCGAGTACGGTGAATACGTGACCGGCCCTGAAGTCATCAACGCCGAGTCCCGCGCCGCCATGCGTAATGCCCTGAAGCGCATTCAGGATGGTGAGTACGCCAAGATGTTCATCACCGAAGGCGCTGCCAACTATCCGTCCATGACTGCCTACCGTCGCAACAACGCGGCGCACGGTATCGAAGTGGTCGGCGAGAAGCTGCGTGCCATGATGCCTTGGATCGCAGCCAACAAGATCGTCGACAAGAGCAAGAACTGATCGTTCTCCTGCTCACGAAAACGCGGCTTCGGCCGCGTTTTTTCGTTCTGCCTGCCCGGCTTCTGGTATAAATCGCGGGTTTGGCCAGGCTGAACCGCAGGTCCATCGGCCTGGTCGAAATCTATCCGTACCTGTTGTAGAAGGTGAATGCGCATGAGTGGACAACCCGAAGAGCCGAACAAGCCAGTCGAGCCAGAGAGCATTCTGCCGATCGACGAGCATGTCGAGGAGATCCAGGAGCCCGACGGTCGCAAGGTGCGCCACCGTGGCATTTATCTGCTGCCGAACCTCTTCACCACTGCCAACCTGTTCGCAGGGTTCTTTTCGATCATCACGGCTATCAACGGCAACTTTTATGTAGCAGCAGCGACGGTCTTCGTTGCCATGGTGCTCGATAGCCTGGATGGGCGGGTGGCTCGCCTGACCAATACGCAAAGCGCCTTCGGTGCCGAGTACGACTCGCTCTCGGACATGGTGGCGTTCGGGTTGGCGCCGGCGGTGTTGGCTTATGAGTGGGCATTGTCCGAGTTGGGCAATGTCGGTCTCACGGTTGCCTTCATCTATGTCGCCTGTGCAGCGCTGCGGCTTGCCCGTTTCAATACGCAGATCGGCAAGGTGGACAAACGCTGGTTCATCGGCCTCGCAAGCCCGGCTGCGGCAGGGGTCGTCGCCGGTTGGGTCTGGGCTGTCTGGGCCTTGGATGAGGTAGGTATCCGTGGCGTCGATCTGCCGCTGGTGCTGGTCATGTTGTTTGCGCTGATGGTTGCTGCCGCGGGTCTGCTCATGGTGAGCAACATCAAATACCACAGCTTCAAGGATCTCGATCTGAAAGGGCGCGTTCCGTTCGTTGCCATTCTTGTGGTCGTGCTTGTGTTTGCCGTCGTGTTCAGTGACCCGCCGCGCATTCTCCTGCTGATATTCCTTGCGTATGCGGCTTCCGGCCCTGTGCAATACCTGATGCAGCTGCGTCGGCGCAAACGCGTCGAGGGTTGATTTTGGCTCCGGCTGCGCGTATTGCTCCAGAGGATCAATACGCGGAGCTTCTCCATGCTCATCAGGATTCCCGCCTCCGGCGAATGCCGCGAGTCTGACGTAACGCCCGAGGCGGCTTATCTGAGTCGCCGTCAGCTGCTTCGTGGCGCCATACTCTCCGGTGCTGTTGTCGGTCTGCCTTCTCTGGCAATTGCTTCCGAGCGCTATCCCGGCGTTACCGCAGAGCCTGCTCCGACCTGGTTCGCTGACAAACTTGCTAGCGCCCGCTGGCAAGCTGTCGTACCGGACGGCGAACCTGTCACGCCATATGCGGATGCCACGTCGTACAACAACTTCTACGAGTTCGGCCCGAACAAGGGCGATCCGGCGCGCCATGCTTCAGCGCTAAAGGTTGAGCCTTGGACTGTGCTGGTTGATGGTGATGTTGAGCGGCCCGGGCGTTACTCGCTCGAAGATCTGTGTTCGGAGGCTCGGCTGGAAGAGCGCATTTATCGACTGCGTTGTGTGGAAGCCTGGTCGATGGTCATTCCTTGGTTGGGCTTTCCTCTGGCGGACCTAGTGAAAAGAGTCCAGCCGCATTCAGCCGCCAAGTTCATTCGTTTCGAGACGGCATACCGACCCGAGGAAATGCGCGGAACTCGCTCAGGGTTTGCGCTGATCGACTGGCCCTATGTCGAAGGGTTGCGAATGGATGAGGCCATGCACCCGCTGACGTTATTGGCTGTCGGCATGTATGGCCGCACGCTGCCTAACCAGAACGGTGCGCCGTTGCGGCTGGTGGTTCCTTGGAAATACGGATTCAAGAGCATCAAGTCGATTGTGCGCATCAGTTTCGTACGTGACCAGCCGGCGACCACCTGGCAATCGATGGCGCCGGAGGAGTACGGCTTCTATGCGAACGTCAATCCCAAGGTGTCCCATCCCCGCTGGTCACAAGCCCGCGAGCGCCGGCTGCCAGGGAGTCTCTTCAACACAAATGTTCAAGACACGTTGCTGTTTAACGGCTATGCCGAGCAGGTCGCAGGCTTATACGGCTCGATGGATCTGGGTAAGGATTACTGATGCGCTACCGCTGGTGGCGGTTGGTCGTCTTCGCGTTGACCTTAAGCGTCCCGTTGTACTGGCTGTATCTGGCCTGGCAGTTCGCACTCGGGCCGGATCCGGGGAAAGTACTGGTTGATAACCTGGGGCAGGGTGCGCTGGTGCTGTTGCTGTTGACGCTTTCGATGACGCCCCTGCAGCGGCTGACCGGGTGGGGCGGCTGGCTCGCGGTCCGCCGACAGCTCGGCCTCTGGTGTTTTACCTATGGGTTCCTACATCTAGCCAGCTATCTATATTTCCTGCTTGGGGGCGAATTATGGCGCCTAGGTGGGGAGCTGGTGGAGCGGCCTTATATTCTCGTGGGAGCGTTTGGCTTCTCCGGTTTGGCAATCCTGGCCATGACCTCTTCCCGGTGGAGCATGCGTCGTCTCGGGAAGCGCTGGAAAGCGTTGCATCGATTGATCTACCCCATCGTGATCATCGTGCTGTTGCACATGCTTTGGGTCGTTAGGTCGGACTCGGCGCGCTGGTTTCTCTATGCCGGTATTGCGACGGTGTTGCTGCTGTTGCGCGTTCCTCTGATGGCTATGACTCTTGCTTCGGTACGAGGCAGAATTAAAGCCCGAACAAACCTGAAATAACCGGTTGACGTTAGTTTTCAGGCTCCTATCATGCGCACCACTTCCGGCGCAGTCCTTAAGCAAAACCTCTTGTAAATCAAACGGTTAGCTAAATAAAAGGGTTGCACGGATGGCGAATTCGAGTAGAATGCGCCGGGCTGACAGGGTGGTGGTTGAGCTCTGTTGGTAGCTTCGGTCAGGTTGGTCGGAAGCGGTTGAAAGAGGTGG
>NZ_RFFN01000010.1 GCF_003696315.1 Pseudomonas songnenensis
GGCGTGGTTGCCAAGATCGTCGAGTAATAATTGACGATGATGAAAAAGGCCCCTTCGGGGGCCTTTTTCTATTGTTGATCATTTATTGACACCCTATGGGCGCATCCGTACAATTGCGCCTCCTTTTACCGGGGGTATTGCGCCTGGTAGGGTGGCTACTTGGAGTCTGAGGTCAAAATGCAAAACCAACAAATCCGTATTCGGTTGAAGGCTTTTGACCATCGCCTGATCGATCAATCAACCCAGGAAATCGTGGAAACCGCGAAACGTACTGGTGCTCAGGTGCGTGGTCCGATTCCGCTGCCAACCCGCAAAGAGCGGTTCACTGTGCTGGTTTCTCCGCACGTCAACAAAGACGCGCGCGATCAGTATGAAATTCGAACCCACAAGCGTGTGCTGGACATTGTTCAGCCGACCGACAAAACCGTCGATGCGCTGATGAAGCTCGATCTTGCGGCTGGTGTGGAAGTGCAGATCAGCCTCGGCTAAAACCTGAGAGTTTTAGTCGTGTAACGCTCTGAAATGGGCGGCCATAGCGGGTGAAAGCCCCGTACACTCAAGAGGTTTCAAAATGACTATTGGTGTAGTCGGTCGCAAATGCGGTATGACCCGCGTTTTCACCGAGGATGGTGTCTCTATTCCGGTTACGGTCATCGAGATCGAGCCGAATCGCGTCACTCAGTTCAAGAATGAAGAGAGCGATGGCTATCGTGCAGTGCAGGTCACTGTCGGCGAGCGTCGCGCGTCCCGTGTTACCAAGGCTCAGGCCGGTCACTTCGCTAAGGCGAATGTTGCTGCAGGTCGTGGCGTCTGGGAATTCCGCCTCGAAGGCGAGGAGTTCCAGGTTGGTGACCAGATCAATGCCGAGATTTTCCAGGCTGGACAGATGGTGGATGTCACCGGGCAGTCCAAGGGTAAAGGCTTTGCCGGTACCATCAAGCGCTGGAACTTCCGTGGTCAGGACAATACCCACGGTAACTCCGTATCCCACCGCGTCCCGGGCTCTATCGGTCAGTGCCAGACTCCAGGTCGTGTATTCAAGGGCAAGAAGATGTCCGGGCACATGGGCGCCGAGCGCGTAACCGTGCAGTCTCTGGAAATCGTGCGTGTCGATGCTGAGCGGAATCTGCTTTTGGTGAAGGGCGCAGTGCCCGGTGCCACTGGTGGTGACGTGCTCGTGCGTCCGGCCGCCAAGGCTCGCGGTTAAGGGGGAGTTCACATGCAATTGAATGTAAATGGCGCACAGGCCATCGAAGTCTCCGATCGCACCTTTGGTGGCGAGTTTAACGAGACGCTGGTGCACCAGGCAGTCGTCGCCTACATGGCTGGCGGTCGTCAGGGCAGCAAGCAGCAGAAGACCCGTTCCGATGTGTCCGGTGGTGGCAAGCGTCCGTGGCGCCAGAAGGGCACCGGTCGCGCTCGTGCTGGTACCAGTCGTGGTCCGATCTGGCGTGGCGGTGGTGTGACTTTTGCTGCTCGTCCGCAGAACCATGAGCAGAAGCTGAACAAGAAGATGTATCGCGCTGCGTTGCGTTCCATCCTTGCAGAGCTGGTTCGCTCCGAGCGTCTGGTTGTCGTAGAAGATTTCGCCGTCGACGCCCCGAAAACCAAGGTGCTTGCTAGCAAGCTCAATGGTATGGGTCTGAACGACGTGCTGATCGTTTCCGATGCTGTAGATCAGAACCTGTACCTGGCTGCGCGCAATCTGCCGCATGTCGATGTACGTGACGTCCAGGGTTCCGATCCGGTCAGCCTGATCGCCTATGACAAGGTGTTGATCACCGTGTCGGCTGTGAAGAAATTCGAGGAGCTGCTGGGATGAACCAGGAACGCGTATTCAAAGTCCTGCTTGGTCCGCACGTCTCTGAGAAGGCTACCGTGCTGGCTGACAGCAAGAAGCAATTCGTTTTCAAGGTTGCGACCGACGCAACCAAGCTGGAAATCAAGAAGGCTGTCGAGAGCCTGTTCGACGTGAAGGTCGCCGCCGTCAACACCCTGAACGTTCAGGGCAAGACCAAGCGCACCGCTCGCGGTCTGGGCAAGCGCAACGACTGGAAGAAGGCGTATATCGCTCTTCAGCCGGGCCAGGATCTCGATTTCTCCGGCAGTGCTGAGTAAGGAAGGGGTGCATCATGGCAATCGTTAAATGCAAACCGACTTCCGCGGGCCGCCGTTTTGTGGTCAAGGTGGTCAATCAGGAGCTGCATAAAGGCGCTCCGTACGCACCGCTGCTCGAGAAGAAGTCGAAGACCGGTGGCCGTAACAACAACGGTCGCATTACCACTCGTCATATTGGCGGTGGTCACAAGCAGCACTATCGTCTGGTCGATTTTCGTCGCAACAAGGATGGCATTCCTGCCATCGTCGAGCGTATCGAATACGATCCGAACCGTACTGCACACATCGCGCTGCTGAAGTATGCCGACGGTGAGCGTCGCTACATCATCGCGCCAAAAGGCGTAAGCGCTGGCGATCAGCTGGTTTCGGGCGTCAACGCTCCGATCAAGGCTGGTAACAGTCTGCCGCTGCGCAATATCCCGCTGGGTTCTACCGTTCACGGTGTCGAGCTCAAGCCGGGCAAGGGTGCTCAGATCGCTCGCTCTGCTGGTGCTTCGGCTCAGCTGGTCGCTCGTGAGGGTTCCTACGTGACGCTGCGTCTGCGCTCCGGCGAGATGCGTAAAGTGTTGGCCGAGTGCCGTGCCACGCTGGGCGAAGTCTCGAACTCCGAGCACAGCCTGCGTTCGCTGGGCAAGGCTGGCGCCAAGCGCTGGAAGGGCATTCGTCCTACCGTTCGTGGTGTCGCGATGAACCCGGTCGATCACCCACACGGTGGTGGTGAAGGTCGTACCTCCGGTGGTCGTCATCCGGTGTCGCCATGGGGCTTCCCGACTAAGGGCGCGAAGACCCGCACTAACAAGCGCACCGATAACATGATCGTCCGTCGTCGCAAGTAACTAGAGGGATACGACAGTGCCGCGTTCTCTGAAAAAAGGTCCTTTTATCGATCTTCACCTACTGAAGAAGGTCGAAGCGGCGGTGGAAAAGAATGATCGCAAGCCGGTTAAAACCTGGTCGCGTCGTTCGATGATCCTGCCGCAAATGGTCGGTCTGACCATCGCTGTACATAACGGTCGTCAGCATGTCCCGGTCCTCGTGTCCGAAGACATGGTCGGCCATAAACTCGGCGAGTTCGCTGCTACCCGCACCTATCGCGGGCATGTGGCGGACAAGAAAGGCAAGCGCTAAGGGGTAAGGAAAGATGGAAGTAGCCGCTAAGTTGTCGGGCGCTCGCATCTCCGCCCAGAAAGCCCGCCTGGTCGCCGACCAGATCCGCGGGAAGAAGGTGGGCGAAGCGCTCAACCTCCTGGCTTTCAGCAGCAAGAAAGCCGCCGAGATCATGAAGAAAGTGCTGGAGTCGGCCGTAGCCAACGCCGAGCACAACGAAGGCGCTGATGTGGACGACCTGAAGGTTTCCACCGTCTTCGTCAACGAGGGGCGTTCGCTTAAGCGCATCATGCCGCGTGCCAAAGGCCGCGCTGATCGCATCGTCAAGCGGTCTTGCCATATCACTGTCAAGGTTGCGGACAAGTAACGGAGTCGATCAGATGGGTCAGAAAGTACATCCCACTGGCATTCGCCTGGGAATCGTCAAGGAGCACACCTCCGTCTGGTACGCAGACGGCCGTACGTATGCAGACTATCTGCTTGCAGATCTGAACGTGCGTGAGTACCTCCAAGACAAACTAAAAAGCGCGTCCGTAAGCCGTATCGATATCCATCGCCCGGCTCAAACCGCACGCATCACCATCCACACCGCTCGTCCCGGCATCGTGATCGGCAAGAAAGGTGAAGATGTTGAGAAGCTGCGTCAGGACCTGACCAAGCAAATGGGTGTGCCGGTGCACATCAACATCGAAGAGATCCGCAAGCCGGAGCTCGACGCCATGCTGGTTGCACAGAGCGTAGCTCAGCAGCTGGAGCGCCGCGTAATGTTCCGTCGTGCCATGAAGCGCGCCGTGCAGAACGCCATGCGTATTGGTGCCAAGGGCATCAAAATCCAGGTCAGTGGTCGTCTGGGTGGGGCTGAAATTGCCCGTACCGAGTGGTATCGCGAAGGTCGTGTGCCTCTGCACACCCTGCGTGCCGATATCGATTACAACACTTACGAAGCGCACACCACTTACGGTGTGATCGGCGTGAAGGTGTGGATCTTCAAAGGCGAAGTGATTGGTGGTCGCCATGAAGAGCTCAAGCCTCAAGCGCCTGCTCCTCGTAAAAAAGCTGCTAAGTAAGGGGTACGCCAAATGTTGCAACCCAAGCGTACAAAATTCCGCAAGCAGATGACCGGCCACAACCGTGGTCTGGCTCAGCGCGGTAGCAAGGTCAGCTTCGGCGAGTTCGCGCTGAAGTCTGTTTCCCGTGGTCGTCTGACCGCGCGCCAGATCGAGGCTGCACGTCGTGCGCTCACTCGTCACGTAAAGCGTGGCGGCAAGATCTGGATCCGCGTGTTCCCCGACAAGCCCGTTACCAAGAAGCCCCTCGAAGTTCGTATGGGTAAAGGTAAGGGTAGCGTCGAGTACTGGGTAGCCCAGATTCAGCCGGGCAAGGTGCTCTACGAGATCGAGGGTGTTTCCGAAGAGCTGGCGCGTGAGGCTTTCGCCTTGGCCGCTGCAAAGCTGCCGCTCGCCACCTCCTTTGTTAAGCGGACGGTGATGTGATGAAAGCGAATGAACTTCGTGAAAAATCCGTTGAGCAGCTGAACGAGCAACTGCTCGAGCTGCTGCGGGACCAGTTCAATCTGCGCATGCAGAAGGCGACTGGCCAGTTGGGGCAGTCTCACCTGCTCTCGCAAGTCAAGCGCGACATCGCTCGTGTCAAGACTGTGCTCAACCAGCAGGCAGGTAAGTGATCATGGCTGAAGCTCAGAAAACCGTCCGCACGCTGACCGGCCGCGTCGTCAGCGACAAGATGGACAAGACCATCACCGTTCTGATCGAGCGTCGCGTCAAGCACCCGATCTACGGTAAATACGTGAAGCGTTCGACCAAACTGCACGCCCACGACGAAACCAACCAGTGCCGTATCGGCGACAAGGTCACCATCCGCGAGACTCGTCCGCTGGCAAAGACCAAGTCCTGGATGCTGGTTGACGTCGTTGAACGCGCCGTCGAAGTCTAAGGGCTAGGGGTCGGAGAAATTATATGATTCAGACTCAATCCATGCTCGATGTGGCTGATAACAGTGGCGCTCGTCGCGTCATGTGTATCAAGGTGCTCGGCGGTTCCCACCGCCGTTACGCCGGCATCGGCGACATTATCAAGGTAACCGTCAAGGAAGCGATTCCTCGTGGCAAGGTCAAGAAAGGCCAGGTGATGACTGCTGTTGTGGTTCGCACCCGTCACGGCGTTCGTCGTCCCGATGGCTCCATCATTCGCTTCGATGGCAATGCTGCTGTTCTGCTGAACAACAAGCAGGAGCCTATCGGCACCCGTATCTTTGGGCCAGTGACGCGTGAGCTTCGTACCGAGAAGTTCATGAAGATCGTCTCGCTCGCCCCTGAAGTGCTGTAAGGAGTAGCCGCATGCAAAAGATTCGTCGCAACGACGAGATCATCGTCATCGCCGGCAAAGACAAAGGCAAGCGCGGTAAGGTGCTCAAGGTTCTCGCTGACGACCGTCTGGTCGTTGGCGGGATCAACCTGGTCAAGCGCCATACCAAGCCGAACCCGATGTCCGGCGTTCAGGGCGGTATCGTCGAGAAAGAGGCGCCTTTGCACGTCTCTAACGTCGCCATTTTCAACGGCGAGACCAACAAGGCAGACCGCGTTGGCTTCAAGGTTGAAGAAGGCAAGAAAATTCGTGTCTTCAAGTCGACCCAGAAGCCGGTTGACGCTTGAGACTGCTAGGTAGATAACCATGGCACGACTAAAAGAAGTTTATCGGAAGGAAATCGCGCCGAAGCTGATGCAAGAACTTCAGCTCAAGAACGTGATGGAAGTTCCGCGCATTACCAAGATCACCCTCAACATGGGTATCGGCGAAGCGATCGGTGACAAGAAGATCATCGACAATGCGGTTGCCGATCTGGAAAAGATCACTGGTCAGAAAGTTGTAGTGACCCACGCTCGCAAGTCCATCGCAGGCTTCAAGGTCCGCGAAGGCTGGCCGATTGGCGTCAAGGTCACCCTGCGCAGCGATCGTATGTACGAGTTCCTGGATCGCCTGCTTTCGATCTCCCTGCCGCGCGTACGTGATTTCCGTGGCCTGAATGCCAAGTCCTTTGATGGTCGTGGCAACTACAGCATGGGTGTGAAAGAGCAGATCATTTTCCCGGAAATCGATTACGACAAGATCGATGCCCTGCGTGGTCTGGATATCACTCTGACCACCACTGCTCGGACGGATGAAGAGGGTCGCGCTCTGCTGCGTGCCTTCAACTTCCCGTTCCGTAACTGATTGGAGTAGGCACATGGCTAAGCAAAGCATGAAGAACCGTGAGCTGAAGCGTCAGCAAACGGTTGCCAAGTTCGCCCAGAAGCGTGCTGCGCTGAAGGCTATCATCGCCAGCCCGGAATCCACTCCGGAAGCGCGTTGGGAAGCCCAGGTCGCACTGCAGAAGCAGCCACGTGACGCAAGCGCTTCGCGCCTGCGTAACCGCTGCCGTCTGACCGGTCGTCCGCACGGCGTTTATCGCAAGTTCGGTCTCTCGCGCAACATGCTGCGTCAGGCTGCAATGCGTGGTGACGTACCGGGTCTGGTCAAGGCCAGCTGGTAATAAGCTAACAGGACCTTCGGGTCCTGTTTGTTTTTCGATCAAGCCCCTTATGGGGCTTGATTCGTTTATGGCAACGCTCTAGAATGCCCGGCTCGCCTGAGCCTCGAATTTCGCAGGCTTGCCCGTTGGCGACACGAGCCGTTTAAGGCTTATTTTTTTGTATTAGGAGCTAAGAGCCCATGAGTATGCAGGACCCGTTAGCGGACATGCTAACTCGTATCCGTAATGCCCAGATGGCCGAAAAGTCCGTCGTAAGCATGCCGTCTTCCACGCTGAAGGTGGCTGTAGCCAACGTTCTTCAAGGTGAAGGCTATATCGCGGGATACCAGGTCAGTGGCGACGCCAAGCCGCAGCTGTCCATCGAGCTGAAGTACTTCGAAGGCCGTCCGGTCATCGAGGAGCTGAAGCGCGTAAGCCGTCCTGGCCTTCGCCAGTACAAATCCGTTGATCAGTTGCCGAAAGTGCGCGGTGGTCTGGGTGTGTCGATTGTCTCCACCAACAAGGGTGTGATGACTGATCGTGCTGCTCGGGCTGCCGGCGTTGGCGGCGAAGTGCTTTGCACTGTGTTCTAAGGGGGGATAAGCATGTCTCGCGTTGCTAAGAACCCCGTCAAGCTGCCTGCTGGCGTCGAAATCAAGATGTCCGGTCAGCAGCTTTCGGTGAAGGGCGCAAAAGGCGCTCTCGAACTGAATGTCCACCCGTCCGTGGAAGTCATCCAGGAATCTGGTGAGCTGCGTTTCGCTGGTCGTAATGGCGATCAGCAGACCCGTGCTATGGCCGGCACCACGCGTGCTCTGGTCAACAACATGGTGATCGGCGTCAGCCAAGGCTTCGAGCGTAAGCTTCAGCTGGTTGGTGTTGGTTACAAGGCGCAAGCCAAAGGTCAAGTGCTGTCCCTGGCTCTCGGTTTCTCGCATCCGGTGGATTATGAACTGCCGCAAGGCGTTACCGCTGAGACCCCCAGCCAGACCGATATCCTGATCAAGGGTGTCGACAAGCAACTGGTCGGTCAGGTGGCTGCTGAGATCCGCGATTTCCGTCGTCCTGAGCCTTACAAGGGCAAAGGCGTGCGGTACTCGGATGAAGTAGTCCGTCGCAAAGAAGCTAAGAAGAAGTAGGGCATAGCAAATGAGCGTAAAGAAAGAAACTCGTCTGCGTCGCGCTCGCAAGGCACGCCTGAAGATGCGCGAGCTGGAAACCGTACGCCTTTGCGTGTACCGCTCTTCCCAGCACATCTACGCCCAGGTCCTTTCGGCCGACGGCGGCAAGGTCCTGGCCAGCGCCTCGACTCTGGACAAAGAACTGCGTGACGCTGCCACCGGCAACGTCGACGCTGCCAAGAAAGTCGGTCAGCTGGTCGCTGAGCGTGCGAAAGCCGCAGGTGTCACTCAGGTGGCGTTCGACCGTTCTGGCTTCAAGTACCACGGTCGTGTGAAGGCACTGGCTGATGCTGCTCGTGAAGGCGGGCTGGAGTTCTAAGTTATGGCAAATAACGAGCAAAAGCGCGACGAAGGCTACATCGAGAAGCTGGTTCAAGTTAACCGCGTCGCAAAAACTGTTAAGGGTGGTCGTATCTTCACCTTCACCGCGCTGACCGTAGTGGGTGATGGCAAGGGTCGCGTCGGCTTCGGTCGTGGCAAGTCCCGTGAGGTTCCGGCTGCTATTCAGAAGGCCATGGAAGCGGCTCGCCGCAACATGATTCAGGTCGATCTGAATGGTACTACTTTGCAGTACGCCACCAAGGCTGCGCATGGCGCGTCCAAGGTATACATGCAGCCTGCTTCTGAAGGTACCGGCGTTATCGCTGGTGGTGCCATGCGCGCCATCCTGGAAGTCGCTGGCGTGCAGAACGTCCTGGCCAAGTGCTACGGCTCTACCAACCCGGTCAACGTGGTTCACGCCACCTTCAAGGGTTTGAAAGCGATGCAGTCGCCTGAGTCGATCGCTGCCAAGCGCGGCAAGAGCGTCGAGGAGATTTCCTGATCATGGCTAACACCGTCAAGGTCACGCTGATCAAGAGTGTCAGCGGTCGTATCCCCAATCACAAGCTGTGCGTCAAGGGCCTGGGTCTGCGTCGCATTGGTCATACTGTCGAGGTTCAGGATACCCCTGAGAATCGCGGCATGATCAACAAGGCTTATTACATGCTCCGTGTGGAGGGCTAAGCCATGCAACTGAACGATCTGCGTTCTGCGCCGGGTGCCCGTCGCGAAAAGCTGCGTCCCGGTCGTGGTATCGGTAGCGGCCTGGGCAAGACCGGTGGCCGTGGTCACAAGGGTCAGACTTCCCGTTCCGGTGGCAAGATTGCTCCCGGCTTCGAGGGCGGTCAGCAGCCTCTGCATCGTCGTCTGCCGAAGTTCGGCTTCGTTTCGCTGAAAGCCATGGATCGCGCCGAAGTGCGTACTTCCGAGCTGGCCAAGGTGGAAGGCGACGTTGTCACTGTGCAAAGCCTGAAGGACGCCAACGTCATCAACCAGAACGTGCAGCGCGTGAAAATCATGCTGTCGGGCGAGGTTGGTCGCGCGGTTACTCTCAAGGGTATCGCAGCCACCAAGGGTGCGCGTGCGGCTATCGAAGCAGCTGGCGGCAAGTTCGAGGAATAAATGGCTAAGCAAGGTGCTCTCTCCGCGCTGAGTAATGGTGGTCTGTCCGAACTCTGGGCTCGTCTGCGCTTTCTGTTCATGGCGATCATCGTCTATCGGATTGGCGCGCACATCCCGGTTCCCGGGATCAATCCCGATCGGCTGGCTGAGCTGTTTCGTCAGAACGAAGGGACCATCCTTAGCTTGTTCAATATGTTTTCCGGCGGTGCGCTGGAGCGCATGAGCATTTTTGCACTGGGGATCATGCCGTACATTTCGGCCTCGATCATCATGCAGCTCATGACTGCTGTCAGCCCACAGCTGGAGCAGTTGAAGAAGGAAGGTGAGGCCGGGCGGCGCAAGATCAGTCAGTACACGCGTTATGGAACGCTGGTATTGGCGATCGTGCAGGCTGTCGGGATGTCGGTCGGTCTAGCTGGGCAGGGTGTCGCGTTCAGCAATGATTTCGGCTTCTACTTCGTGGCCATCACTACCTTCGTTTCCGGCGCGATGTTCATGATGTGGCTGGGTGAGCAGATCACCGAGCGTGGGGTTGGCAACGGTATTTCGATGCTGATCTTCGCGGGTATCGTCGCCGGCTTGCCGGGAGCGCTCGGTCAGTCGTTCGAATCCGCTCGCCAGGGTGACATCAACATCATCGCCTTGCTGGCTGTCGGGCTGCTGGCTGTTGCGATCATCGGGTTCGTGGTTTTTATCGAGCGGGGCCAGCGTCGTATCGCCGTGCACTACGCGAAGCGTCAGCAGGGTCGTAAGGTGTTTGCTGCGCAGACCAGCCACTTGCCTTTGAAGGTGAATATGGCGGGTGTGATCCCGGCTATTTTCGCCAGCAGCATCCTGTTGTTCCCTGCCTCTCTGGGGCAGTGGTTCGGCCAGTCCGAGAGCATGGGGTGGTTGGCTGATATCTCGCAGGCAATCGCTCCCGGTCAGCCGTTGAACATCTTGCTGTTCAGTGCTGGGATCATTTTCTTCTGCTTCTTCTATACGGCATTGATGTTCAATCCGAAAGATGTCGCGGAGAACCTGAAGAAGTCCGGTGCGTTTATTCCTGGGATTCGTCCTGGCGAGCAGTCGGCGCGCTACATCGATGGCGTGCTGACCCGTTTGACCATGTTCGGCGCCCTGTACATGACGGCCGTCTGCCTGCTTCCGCAGTTCCTTGTGGTCGCGGCCAATGTGCCGTTCTACCTTGGTGGGACCTCGTTGCTGATCGTTGTTGTGGTTGTCATGGACTTCATGTCGCAAGTGCAATCACACCTCATGTCGCACCAGTACGATTCCCTGATGAAGAAAGCCAACCTGAAGGGCTACGGCAGCGGAATGCTCCGCTGAGGTGGTTCGTAAGGTTCTAGGAGTTGGTGATGAAAGTTCGTGCATCGGTTAAAAAGCTGTGCCGTAACTGCAAGATCATCCGTCGCGACGGTGTCGTGCGCGTGATCTGCAGCGCAGAACCGCGTCACAAGCAGCGCCAAGGCTGATTGTGTAAGGCGTTATAACCCGGCAGCTAGTGCGCTGCCGGGTTGAATATTTGTTATTACAGCGTTAATATCTCGCGCCCTTTTCTTGGCTTCCGGGGCGTAGGTAGCTGTCAATTGGAGTTTCACTGAATGGCCCGTATTGCAGGCGTCAACATTCCGGATAACAAGCACACTGTTATCTCGCTGACCTACATCTACGGTGTTGGTCGCACCCGTGCGCAGGAAATCTGTGCCGCTACCGGTGTGAATCCGGCAGCAAAGATCAAGGATCTTTCCGACGAGCAGGTCGAACTGCTGCGTGGCGAAGTCGGCAAGTTCATCGTTGAAGGCGACCTGCGTCGCGAAGTCAACATGAAAATCAAGCGCTTGATGGACCTGGGTTGCTATCGCGGCCTGCGTCATCGTCGTGGTCTGCCGGTTCGCGGTCAGCGTACCAAGACCAACGCACGTACCCGTAAGGGCCCGCGCAAGCCGATCCGCAAGTAATCGCGTTAGCGAATCGACAGGAATTTAGTCATGGCAAAACCTGCTGCTCGTCCTCGTAAAAAAGTCAAAAAGACAGTGGTTGATGGGATCGCCCATATCCACGCGTCTTTCAACAACACCATCGTGACCATCACCGATCGTCAGGGCAATGCATTGTCCTGGGCTACTTCCGGTGGTTCCGGTTTCCGCGGCTCGCGTAAGAGCACTCCGTTTGCTGCCCAGATCGCTGCAGAGCGCGCTGGCCAGGCTGCTCTGGAGTATGGCCTGAAGAACCTCGACGTGAACGTCAAGGGCCCAGGTCCGGGTCGTGAGTCCGCCGTGCGTGCTTTGAACGCATGTGGTTATAAAATCGCCAGCATCACCGACGTGACGCCTATCCCGCATAACGGGTGCCGTCCGCCGAAGAAGCGCCGCGTGTAATCAGGAGACAGTGAAGAATGGCTCGTTATATTGGTCCCAAGTGCAAACTGTCTCGTCGTGAAGGCACCGATCTCTTCCTGAAGAGTGGTGCGCGCGCGCTCGAATCCAAGTGCAACATCGAAACTCCGCCAGGTGTTCATGGCCAGCGCCGTGGCCGTCTGTCCGACTATGGCACCCAGCTGCGTGAAAAGCAGAAAGTGCGCCGCATCTACGGTGTGCTGGAGCGTCAGTTCAGCGGTTACTACAAGGAAGCTGCCAGCCGTAAGGGCGCTACCGGCGAGAACCTGCTGCAACTGCTCGAGTGCCGTCTGGACAACGTCGTGTATCGCATGGGCTTCGGTTCCACGCGTGCCGAATCGCGTCAGCTGGTTTCTCACAAGTCGATCAGCGTCAACGGTCAGACCGTGAACATCCCGTCGTACCAGGTCAAGGCCGGTGACGTAGTGGCTGTTCGTGAGAAGTGCCGTAACCAGCTGCGTATCGCCCAGGCCCTCGAACTGTGCGCTCAGCGCGGTCGCGTTGAATGGGTCGAAGTAGATGCCGACAAGAAATCCGGTGTTTTCAAGAATGTTCCGGCTCGCAGCGATCTGTCCGCCGACATCAACGAAAACCTGATTGTCGAGCTCTACTCCAAGTAAGGGCTAGAAAATAGGTGTATCCATGCAGAGTTCGGTAAATGAGTTCCTGACCCCCCGCCATATCGATGTGCAGGTGGTCAGTCCGACCCGTGCCAAGATCACTCTCGAGCCCCTCGAGCGTGGTTTTGGCCACACCCTGGGCAACGCGCTGCGTCGTATCCTGTTGTCCTCCATGCCCGGCTGCGCTGTGGTCGAGGCTGAGATCGACGGTGTGCTCCACGAGTACAGCGCCATCGAGGGCGTGCAGGAAGATGTCATCGAAATCCTGCTCAACCTCAAAGGTATCGCCATCAAGCTGCACGGCCGTGATGAAGTGACCTTGAGCCTGGTGAAGAAGGGCGCGGGCGCTGTTACCGCTGCCGATATCCAGCTGGATCACGATGTCGAAATCGTCAATGGCGATCACCTGATCGCCAATCTGGCGGCCAACGGCTCGCTCAACATGAAGCTCAAGGTCGCTCGCGGCCGCGGATACGAGCCTGCTGATGCGCGTCAGAGTGATGAAGACGAAAGCCGTAGCATCGGCCGTCTGCAGCTCGACGCCACTTTCAGCCCGGTTCGTCGCGTGGCTTACGTGGTCGAGAATGCTCGTGTCGAGCAGCGCACCAACCTGGACAAACTGGTCATTGACCTGGAAACCAACGGCACCCTGGATCCCGAAGAGGCGATCCGTCGTGCAGCGACCATCCTGCAACAGCAACTGGCTGCGTTCGTCGACCTCAAGGGCGACAGCGAGCCGGTTGTAATCGAGCAGGAAGACGAGATCGATCCGATCCTGTTGCGTCCGGTTGATGACCTGGAGCTGACCGTACGTTCGGCCAACTGCCTGAAGGCGGAAAACATCTACTACATTGGTGATCTGATTCAGCGCACCGAAGTAGAGCTGTTGAAGACGCCGAATCTGGGCAAGAAGTCCCTGACTGAGATCAAGGACGTTCTGGCTTCGCGTGGTTTGTCCCTCGGTATGCGTCTGGATAACTGGCCGCCGGCAAGTCTCAAGAAGGACGATAAGGCCACTGCCTGATCGCCCCCAGTAACCGAACTGAACGTTTGGTAAGGAATTTCAATCATGCGTCATCGTAAAAGTGGCCGTCACCTGAGCCGCACCAGCGCCCACCGCAAGGCCATGTTCCAGAACATGGCGGTGTCGCTGTTCGAGCACGAACTGATCAAGACCACCCTGCCCAAGGCCAAGGAACTGCGTCGCGTCGCCGAGCCGCTGATCACCCTGGCCAAGGAAGACAGCGTCGCCAACCGTCGTCTGGCTTTCGACCGTACTCGTTCGAAGGCTGCCGTAGGCAAGCTGTTCAACGATCTGGGCAAGCGTTACGCCACCCGTCAGGGCGGCTATCTGCGTATCCTCAAGTGCGGTTTCCGCGCTGGTGACAACGCACCTATGGCTTACGTCGAGCTGGTTGACCGTCCGGTCACTGGTGAAGTGGAAGCCGCCGAGTAAGATCGGTAGCAGTAATTAAGAACCGAGCCCTTGGGCTCGGTTTTTTTATGTCTCAAGAACCGCTCCATCGAAGTCTGAGAGACTGGCTCTATAAGGGGCGTTGATCTTCATCATTGGTCGCCGTTGCGCTTGATTCCTATGATGGCATTCGACCAGCAGGTACTCACCGAGACCCTGGAAGCCTATTGAATGCCAAGGAGTCGCAACCATGACTGACAAGCCGAAGCTGACAACCGTTGCTGGTGCACCGGTTTCCGAGAATCAGAACTCCATGACTGCGGGCCGTCGCGGTCCGATGCTGCTCCAGGACGTATGGTTTCTGGAGAAGCTCGCCCATTTCGATCGGGAAGTCATTCCGGAGCGACGCATGCATGCGAAGGGGTCGGGCGCTTTCGGAGAATTCGTCGTCACCCATGACATTACCCGTTACACCAAAGCCAAGCTGTTTTCCGAGATTGGCAAACGCACTCCCTTGTTTGCGCGCTTTTCCACCGTCGCAGGCGAGCGGGGCGCCGCCGATGCCGAGCGCGACATTCGTGGTTACGCCCTGAAGTTCTATACCGAGCAAGGCAACTGGGACATGGTGGGCAACAATACCCCTGTGTTCTTTTTCCGCGATCCGCTGAAATTTCCTGACCTCAATCACGCGGTAAAACGTGACCCGCGCACCAACATGCGCAGCGCGAACAACAACTGGGACTTCTGGACCGGGCTGCCCGAAGCCTTGCATCAGATTACCTATGTCATGGGCGATCGCGGCATTCCGGCGTCTTATCGCCATATGCACGGTTTCGGTTCGCACACCTACAGCTTCATCAGTCCGAACAACGAGCGTTTCTGGGTGAAGTTTCACTTCCGGACCCAGCAGGGCATCAAGAATCTCACCGATGCCGAGGCGGCAGCCATCGTTGCCAATGACCGGGAGAGTTCGCAGCGCGATCTGTTCGAGGCTATCGAGCGTGGTGAATACCCGCGCTGGACGATGTATGTGCAGGTGATGCCGGAGGTCGAGGCGGCGAAGGTGCCTTACCATCCGTTCGACCTGACGAAGGTCTGGCCGCATGCCGACTATCCGCTGATCGAGGTCGGCTACTACGAGCTCAACCGCAATCCCGACAACTACTTCCAAGATGTCGAGCAGGCCGCATTCACACCGGCGAATGTCGTTCCGGGCATCAGCTTCTCTCCGGACCGGATGCTGCAGGGCCGTCTGTTCTCCTACGGAGATGCGCAACGCTACCGGTTGGGGGTCAATCACCACCAGATTCCGGTCAATGCTCCGCGATGCCCGGTCCACAGCTACCATCGCGATGGCGCCATGCGCGTGGATGGCAATCAGGGCGGTCGCCTGCATTACGAGCCGAACACCTACGGCGAGTGGCAGGAACAGCCTGACTTCAGCGAGCCGCCGCTGGCTCTCGAGGGCGCAGCGGATCGTCACGACTTCCGTGCCGATGACGACGATTACTTTACTCAACCGGGCAACCTGTTCCGCTTGATGGGGGGCGATGAACAGCAGAGGTTGTTCGAAAACACCGCTCGGTCGATGCAGGGAGTGGAGCGTCACATCAAGATCCGCCACATCCGCCACTGCCTGAAGGCTGATCCGGCCTACGGAGCAGGCATTGCTGCCGCGCTGGATATTCCGCTGTCGGACGTCCCGGCATAAGCGAATCGCGGTATCCGCAACACCGAAAAGCCCGCAGCGAGTGCTGCGGGCTTTCTTGTTCCTTCAGCGCTACTCGTGGGGATTGCTCAGCGGCTTGTCGCTCTGCTGTCCGGGTGGCAGAAGGCGATCGGCCTCTGCCGGATCGATAGCCATCAGGCTGCCATCGGCAGTCGCTACAAGTACGGCCTCAAGCATTTCACGCACATTGTTGCGCAGCATGCCGACCGACTTCTGGCCGCGACTGTTCAATCCACCGATTTCCATGAGCACGCTGCCGCCCAATGGGCCAGTTTCGCCAGCCGCCAGTCGCTCTGTTCCCAGCAGGCCGTAGGCGTTTCGGGCAATGCCTGGATCGCCGCCTCCGCGGCGGACATCACCGTTGGGGTGCTCATGGTAGTAGTTGGTGATTTCCATGAAGCCAAGCTGCAGGGAGCGCTGCTTCATCACGATTGCCAGCTGTTTCGACAGCGCTACTGCTTCCGGCGCGACCTCCGGGTGGGTTGGCCAGGTGATGGAGCCGGTCACCTGACGTCCGGGGCGATTCACCTCAGGGTCGACATCGTCGAGTACCACGGCGGGGTTCTGGTTGTGGACATCCACCAGCCAGATGGGGCGGTAACGGTCGTAGATGCCGCGCACCGCTACCGCTTCAGGAACCGGGTTCTGCCCAGGATTGAAGTGACGCTCACTGGCCAGGCCTGGATTGCAGCGAATCTGCGTGCTTTCGCTCCAGTCCGTCCAATGGTAGCGGTTGATGTCATAGCTCCAGCGACGCTGGCCGTCGGCCAAGCTGTAGGCCGTCACGTTGGCGCCCAGGCGCTGATCTAGCTTGGCGGGATCCAGGGTGCCGTCGTCACGCAGGCAGTCTGCGCTGGTTTGCGGCGCGCTGAAGTCCATGTTGCCGCGGCTGAAGCGCTCCGCCCCGTCCGGGTTGACCCGCGGTACGATCAATACCTGCAGATTGTCCAACACCCGCCGCGACAGCGCGCCACCCGAAGCGAGACGTTGAATCAGGTTGACTGCAGCTTCGGTGCCGTGAGGTTCATTGCCGTGCTGTTGGGTGATGATCATCACCGCGGGTTTGTCCGCATTACCCAGCCTGGCGAGCCAGATGGGGCGGCCCTCATTGCTGCTGCCGGCCTGTTCCAGGCGCAGCGCATCGGGGAAGCGGCGCGACATGGCGCTGAGCTGATCGTACAGCTGTTGATTGCTCATGAACGCCTCGAGCGAGACATTCTGCTTATCCGTGATCCAAGGGCCGTTGGGTTGAACCGCGGTGGCAAGGCCGGGTAACAGGCCGACGCCAACCAGGCAGGCAGCAAGCGCAATACGCATGAGGAATTCTCCTTATCAGGCTGGGATGTCCCGCCCAACTGCCCGGCGGGGTCCGCAGTGGACCCCGTTGCGCTTGCGCTTGTTGCCGAAGCCGAGATCAACCCGCCGAGCGGTCGCGTTCGAGCAAGGGTTTGAGGAAGTGCCCGGTATGCGACTGTTCCATGCCTGCCACTTCTTCCGGCGTACCGGTAGCGATGATCTGGCCGCCCTTGGAGCCACCTTCCGGCCCCAGATCCACCAGCCAGTCAGCGGTCTTGATCACATCCAGATTGTGCTCGATGACAACGACGGTGTTGCCGTGGTCGCGCAGGCGATGCAGCACGTCGAGCAGTTGCTGGATGTCGGCGAAATGCAGGCCGGTGGTGGGTTCGTCGAGAATGTACAGGGTCTTGCCGGTATCGCGCTTGGAGAGCTCGCGAGACAGCTTGACCCGCTGCGCTTCACCGCCGGACAAGGTCGTCGCGCTCTGCCCCAGCTTGATGTAGGACAGCCCCACATCCATCAGGGTCTGTAGCTTGCGGGCAACGGCTGGTACGGGGTCGAAGAATTCGCGAGCCTCCTCGATGGTCATATCGAGCACCTCGGTGATGCTCTTGCCCTTGTACTTCACCTCCAGCGTTTCGCGGTTATAGCGCTTGCCCTTGCAGACATCGCAAGGCACGTAGATGTCCGGCAGAAAGTGCATCTCCACCTTGATCACGCCGTCGCCCTGGCACGCTTCGCAGCGGCCGCCCTTGACGTTGAAGGAGAAGCGACCCGGGCCATAGCCGCGGGAGCGTGCTTCCGGCACGCCGGCGAACAGTTCGCGAATCGGCGTGAACAGGCCGGTGTAGGTTGCCGGGTTGGAACGTGGGGTGCGGCCGATGGGGCTCTGGTCGATGTCCACCACCTTGTCCAGGTGTTGCAGACCGTCGAAGCTGTCGTGCGGGGCCACCTCAAGCGTTGTCGCACCGTTTAGCGCGGTGGCCGTAATCGGGAACAGCGTGTTGTTGATCAGCGTTGACTTGCCCGAGCCGGAAACGCCAGTGATGCAGGTGAGCAGGCCGACCGGAATCTCCAGATCGACATTGCGCAGGTTGTTGCCACGTGCGCCCTTGAGCTTGAGCAGCTTCTTCGGATCGCGGCGGGTGCGCTCTGGCGGGTAGTTGATCTTCACCCGGCCAGAGAGGTACTTGCCTGTCAGCGAGTCCGGGTGCGCCATCACTTCGTCAGGTGTGCCTTCAGCGACGATGCGCCCGCCGTGCACACCGGCCCCTGGGCCGATATCCACCACGTAGTCGGCGAGGCGAATCGCGTCCTCGTCATGCTCGACCACGATCACTGTGTTACCGATATCGCGCAGGTGACGCAGGGTGCCGAGCAGGCGCTCGTTGTCGCGTTGATGCAGGCCGATCGAGGGCTCGTCGAGGATGTACATCACGCCGACCAGGCCGGCACCGATCTGGCTGGCCAGGCGTATGCGCTGGGCTTCCCCGCCGGACAGGGTGTCGGCGCTGCGGTCGAGGGTCAGGTAGTCGAGGCCGACGTTGACCAGAAACTGCAGACGCTCGCGGATTTCCTTGAGAATCTTGTCGGCGATCTCGCCGCGCCGGCCGCTGAGCGAGAGTCCGCCGAAATAATCGGTGGCGTCACCGATGGGCATAGCCGTGACCGCCGGCAAGGTTCTGTCACCGACCCATACGTGGCGGGCCTCGCGGCGCAGGCGGGTGCCGCGACAGTCCGGGCAGGGCTGGGTGCTGAGGTACTTGGCGAGCTCTTCGCGCACCGAATTGGATTCGGTTTCGCGGTAGCGGCGTTCCAGATTGGGAATGATGCCTTCGAAGGGGTGCGAGCGCTTGACGATATCGCCGCGGTCGTTGAGGTAGCGAAACTCGACGTTCTCGCGTCCGCTACCGCGCAGGATGGACTTCTGGTGATCGGCCGCCAGCGAGTCGAAAGGCTCGTCGAGACTGAAGCCGTAATGCGATGCCAGGGAGCCGAGCATCTGGAAATAATAGACGTTGCGCCGGTCCCAGCCGCGAATGGCGCCTTCGGCCAGGGTCAGCTCGCCATTGACCAGGCGCTTGGCGTCGAAGAACTGCTTCACGCCCAGGCCGTCACAGGTCGGGCAGGCGCCAGCCGGGTTGTTGAAGGAGAACAGCTTGGGTTCAAGCTCGCTGATCGAGTGGCCGCAGATCGGGCAGGCGAAGCGCGCGGAGAAGATCATCTCCTCGCTTTCATCGTCCTCTTCCATGGAAGCAACCAGGGCGATGCCATCGGCCAGTTTGAGCGCCGTTTCGAAGGACTCGGCCAGGCGTTGCTGCAGGTCACTGCGGACCTTGAAGCGGTCGACCACCACATCGATCGAGTGCTTCTTCTGCTTATCGAGCTTGGGTAGCTCGTCCAGTTCGTACAGCCGCCCATTGACGCGAGCACGCACGAAGCCCTGGGCGCGCAGCTCGTCAAACACGGCCAGATGCTCGCCCTTGCGCTCGCGGATAACCGGCGCCAGCAGCATCAGCTTGCGGCCTTCCGGCAGCGCCAGTACCTGATCGACCATCTGGCTGACCGTCTGCGCTTCCAGCGGCGCATCGTGATCCGGGCAGCGTGGCGTGCCGACCCGGGCATAGAGCAGACGCAGGTAATCGTAGATCTCGGTGATGGTGCCGACAGTGGAGCGCGGGTTGTGCGACGTCGATTTCTGTTCGATGGAGATCGCCGGGGAGAGCCCTTCGATAGTGTCGACATCGGGCTTTTCCATCATCGAGAGGAACTGCCGGGCATAGGCCGAAAGCGATTCGACGTAACGGCGCTGGCCTTCGGCATACAGCGTGTCGAAGGCCAGCGAGGACTTGCCGGAGCCGGAGAGGCCAGTGATGACGATCAGCTTGTCGCGCGGCAGGGTAAGGTCGATGTTCTTCAGGTTGTGGGTGCGGGCCCCACGAATCAGAATCTTGTCCAAAACAGCCTCGCGTGGCGGGCGGAAACCCGAAAGTATACGGCCGGGGTGATGGTCGCGGCAAAACCGCGCGCCTGTGCCGAACAGGGTTGGGCTGCTAGAATCGCCGCCGGTTCATACAAGCGAGACCCTCCATGCAGGACCCTTACAGCGAGCGCATGAGCGCCAGCGAAAAACGCGCAGCTTCCGGGCTGGCTCTGGTTTTCGCTTTTCGCATGCTCGGCATGTTCATGGTTTTGCCTGTGCTGGCAACCTACGGCATGGACCTGGAGGGCGCTACGCCGACCCTTATCGGTCTTGCGATAGGTGCCTATGGTTTGACCCAGGCGCTGCTGCAAATTCCCTTCGGCATCCTTTCCGATCGTATTGGTCGCCTGCCAATCATCTATTTCGGCTTACTGATCTTCGCCGCCGGCGCCGTGCTGGCGGCGATGTCGGACAGCATCTGGGGCGTAGTGGCCGGGCGCATTCTGCAAGGTGCCGGGGCGATTTCTGCTGCGGTCATGGCGCTGCTCTCGGACCTCACCCGCGAACAGCATCGGACCAAGGCGATGGCGCTGATCGGCGTGAGCATCGGTTTCTCGTTCGCCGTGGCAATGATCGTCGGGCCATTGCTGACCCGCGCGTTCGGACTGTCCGGGTTGTTCTGGGTGACCGCCGGGATGGCGGTGCTGGGTGGCGTGATCGTTGCTGTGCTGCCGAAGGCCGAGGCCCACGTGCGCCATCGTGAGTCGGGCGTCGCCAAGCAGGCGCTCGGTCTGACGCTGCGCCATCCTGATCTGCTGCGCCTGGATTTCAGTATTCTGGCGCTGCACGCGATCCTGATGGCCAGCTTCGTTGCGCTGCCGCTGGCACTGGTGGAGCAGGGCGCATTGCCCAAGGAGGAGCATTGGTGGGTCTATCTCACGGCACTGCTGGTGGGCTTCTTCGGCATGATTCCCTTCATTATTTATGGCGAGAAGAAGCGACAGATGCGCCGCGTGCTGTTGGGCGCGGTCACTGCGTTGCTGCTTTGCGAGCTGTTCTTCTGGTGGTTCGGTAACGGGCTCTGGATGTTGGTTGTCGGCATGGTGGGCTTCTTCATCGCGTTCAATCTGCTGGAAGCGTCACTGCCCTCATTGATCAGCAAGGTCGCGCCGGCCGGCGGCAAGGGCACCGCGATGGGGGTCTACTCTACCAGCCAGTTCCTCGGTGCCGGTCTCGGTGGCGTGCTGGGTGGCATGCTCTATCAGCAGGGCGGGCTGGCGCTGGTGTTCGCTGGCTGCGCTGCGCTCTGCGCGCTGTGGTTCGTGGTGGCCTTCAGCATGCGTGAGCCCCCCTATGTGACCAGCTTGCGTTTGCCGTTATCCAGCGGTGCGCTGGCCAACAGCGGGCTTGGTGATGACCTGTTGCGGGTGGCGGGCGTCAGCGATGTGCTGATCGTCATCGAAGAGGCTGCGGCGTACATCAAGGTCGATACTCAGCAGCTGGATCGAGAAGCGCTGGATCGTCTCGTCGCTTGAAACCGTACGCTTGCCCGGACGGGTGAGGAAGCCGGCGCAACTTGACGGTGCGTCGGTTGGTTGTCAGGGGTGGCTGAGGTAAGATTCGCGGTCATCGGGTTTGCTGGTAGCAGGACCGCCATCGGCGAGCCCATTTAATTTCAATGTTCCAAGAGGAGTTACCCATGGCCAGAGGGGTGAATAAAGTCATCTTGATCGGCAATGTCGGCGGCGACCCGGAAACCCGCTACATGCCCAATGGCAATGCGGTGACCAACATCACGCTGGCAACCACCGATAGCTGGAAGGACAAGCAGACCGGCCAGCTCCAGGAACGTACCGAGTGGCACCGCGTGGTGCTCTTCGGCAAGGTCGCGGAGATCGCCGGCGAGTACCTGCGCAAGGGTTCGCAGTGCTATATCGAAGGCCGTCTGCAGACCCGTGAGTGGGAGAAGGACGGCGTCAAGCGCTACACCACCGAAATTGTCGTTGACATGAACGGCAGCATGCAGCTGCTCGGTGGCCGTGGCGGCAGTTCCGACGATGCCCCGCGTCAAGCTCGTCCGCAGCAGCGCGAGCCGCAACAGGCACCGCGTCAGCAGGCTCAGCCGCAGCAGCCGGCTGCACGGCAACAGCCGGCACCGGACTACGACAGCTTCGACGACGACATCCCCTTCTAGAGTTCTCTGAATGCGAATGCGCCTGATGCTGTTGGGCGGCGGCAATGCCCTGGGCCAGGCGCTCATCCGCCTCGGCGCCGAGGAAGACATCGGCTTTCTCGCGCCGCGCCCGCCCGCCCAGGGCTGGGATGCCGCCAGTCTCACCCAGTTGCTCGACGACAACCGTCCGGATGTCGTCGTCAACCTTGCCTACTACTACGACTGGTTCCAGAGCGGGCAGCCCAACGAACCGGCGCTCGCGGCTCAGGAGCGCGCTGTGGAGCGGCTTGCCGAGCTGTGCCAGCACCACGATTTCGTTCTCCTGCAGCCGTCGAGCTACCGCGTGTTTGATGGCGCGCGCACCACGGCCTACAGCGAGAAGGACGAAGTCGCGCCGCTGGATGCGCGGGGCAGGGCGCTCTGGCGCATCGAGCAGAGCGTGCGTGCGCTGTGCCCGCGTCATGTGCTGTTGCGTTTCGGCTGGCTGCTCGACGACAGTCGTGACGGTGTGCTGGGGCGTGTACTGCAACGGCTGGAGCAGAGCGAGGCGATACTGCTGGCGGACGATCGCCGTGGCAATCCGACGCCGGTGGATGACGCTGCGAGAGTCATTCTTGCAGTGCTCAAGCAGCTCGATTGCCAGGCCCCGTTGTGGGGTACCTACCATTACGGCGGGCACGAAGCCTCGACGCCGTTGCTGGTCGCGCAGGCGCTGCTTGGCGAGGCCGCCAAGTATCGCGATGTGACGACCGCCAAACTGACGCCGGTCGCTCACGCCGACTGTTCGGATGCCGCGGCTGAGCCGCAGCACGGCGTGTTGGCCTGCAAGAAGATATTCACCACCTTCGGCATCAAGCCGCGTGCCTGGCGCACGGGGCTGCCGAGTCTGCTGGAGCGCTACTACCGCCATGGTTGATGCCCCGATTCTGGTGACCGGCGGTGCCGGGTTCATAGGCTCCAATCTGGTCGATGCGCTGCTGGTACGCGGTTACGCCGTTCGAGTGCTGGATAACCTCTCCACTGGCAAGCGTGAAAACCTGCCACAGGATGAGCGCGTCGAACTGATCGTCGGTGATGTCGCCGACGCCGAATGCGTGCGTCGCTCGGTGCAGGGTTGTCGCGCCGTGGTGCATCTGGCCGCGGTGGCCTCAGTGCAGGCGTCCGTGGATGATCCGCTCGGTACGCATCAGAGTAATCTGATCGGCACGCTCAATCTGTGCGAAGCGATGCGCGAGGCAGGCGTGAAGCGAGTGGTGTTTGCCTCGAGCGCGGCGGTCTATGGCAACAACGGCGAAGGTCAGTCCATCGACGAAGACACCGCGAAGGCGCCGCTAACCCCCTACGCCGCGGACAAGCTGGCCAGTGAGCACTACCTGGATTTCTATCGGCGCCAGCATGGGCTGGAGCCGGTGATCTTCCGCTTCTTCAATGTGTATGGCCCTCGGCAGGACCCGTCGTCGCCCTATTCCGGGGTGATCAGCATCTTTACCGAGCGGGCGCAGAAGGGGCAGCCGATTGCGGTGTTCGGCGATGGGGAGCAGACGCGGGATTTCATCTATGTAGGGGATCTGGTCGAGGTGCTGGTGCAGGCACTCGAAGCTGCGGATGCGCCGGAAGGGGCGGTGAACGTGGGGCTCAACAAGGCGACGTCGTTGAACCAGCTGCTCGACGCGATTGGCGATGTGCTGGGCGGTCTGCCCGAGGTTAGCTACCAGGCGGCGCGCTCGGGAGACATTCGTCATTCGCGGGCGAACAATGCGCGACTGGTGCAGCGCTACCGCCTGCCAGAACCACCGACCAGCATGCGCGAAGGGCTGGCCCGTTTATTGGGGAAGTAAGCGAAACCAAAAATACAAAAGGCGCCATTGGCGCCTTTTGTCTGTCTACGATTCGATTGGGCCGATTCGTTAGAACTTGTAGCCGAGGCCGACCATGTAGACGAAGGGGTCTACATCAACGTCGACTTTTGCGCGAACGCCGAGGATTGTGTTGTCGACATAGGCTTCGGTGTCAATGTCGATATAGCGAAGTTGGGCATTAAGCATGACGTTATCGGTCAGCATGTAATCCATGCCGACTTGAGCGGCCCAGCCCCACGAATTCTTCACGCGGAAATTGTCAAACCCGCCAGCGCTTGCGGCGCTACCAACGCTTTCATCGAAGAACCATGTGTAATTGATCCCCGCGCCGACATAAGGCTGGAACGCCGATTTATTGTCCAGCGGGTAATAAACCAAGCTCAGTGTTGGTGGTAGGTGCTTCAGGTCGCCAAGTTTGCCGTCGGCGATTCCGCCAGCGGTGCCGGAGATGGATACGTTGTGTTGGAATGGCGTAGCGGCGAGTAGCTCAATGCCGACATTATCGGTCAGCATGTAAGCAAAGTTGAGTCCGAGCTGGGTATCACTGTCCAGCGAAGCTTTTCCGCCTAGGTCGGTGCCCGCGAGAGTTCCCCGGTCAACTTTGACGCTGGAGGTGCTTTCGTGCGGATCAACGGTAATCGCACCAGCGCGAACGATGATGTCCCCGGCTTCGAAAGCCTGGGCGAAGGGGGCGGCCAGCGCCAGGGCCAGCGCGGAAGCGGTGAACAGGGTCTTGCGCATGATGATGCTCCGTTTGTTGGAATGCGATTGGGGGCCATGGTAGGGAGTGAGCGCGGGCGCTTTTTGATCCAGCTCAATGAAAGAAGCCTCGGCTGCTGCGACGAAACGCCCGGGTTGCTTTGCGTCAACTCACAGATGATAATGTTTCTCTTTTGAGTTAACGCCCGTCCCAAGGATTCCTCAATGCCTTCCTTCATCCCCCGCCTGCTGGCGGCTGCCGTGCTGCCATGCTGTCTGCAGCTTTATGCCGGGTCGCTGTCCGCCGCTCCGCTGGACGCTGCGCTCGATGAGAGCGAGCGCCTGTCTGCCGAAGCCAAGGCTTCGCAAGCGCGGATCGATCAGCTCGACGATGCCACGCGCGAGATGCTCACCGAGTACCGCAACGCGCTGCAGCAGACCGAAGCCCTGAAGGCCTACAACAAGCAGCTGCAGGAACTGACCGCTGCGCAGCGCAAGGAGCTGGTCGGCTTCCAGCGCCAGCTGGACAGCATCGAGCGCACTCAGGAAGCGGTAACGCCGCAGATGAGTCGCATGGTCGAGGTGCTTGGCGAGTTCATCGCGGCCGACTTGCCGTTCCTGCCCGAGGAGCGCGCTGATCGTCTGGCCGGGCTGCAGGACCTGCTGCCGCGTGCCGACGTCAGCCTGGCGGAGAAGTACCGGCGCATCCTCGAGGCCTATCAGATCGAAAGCGACTACGGCCGCACGCTGGAAGCCTGGCGCGGCGAACTGCCGGGCAACGGTGATTCGCGTAGCGTCGAGTTCCTGCGCCTGGGCCGGGTGATGCTCTATTACCAGACCCTCGATGCACACGAGAGCGGCTGGTGGAACCCGCAGACACGCAGCTGGGAAGTGCTTGATGGCAGCGCCCGACGTCCGCTGACCCAGGCCATCGCCATTGCCCGCCAGCAGCAGGCCCCCGCGTATCTGCAACTGCCCGTGAAGACTCTGGCCGAGGAGGCCGCGCAATGAGCCGTCTGTTTTCCCTGTTCCTTGTCGCGCTGCTGCCGTTCACCTCTCATGCGGCGGAGCCGCTCAGTCCCGACCAGCTGCTCGAGCGCATTCGCAGCGACCGCGCGGCCGAGGTCAGCGCCATGCAGACCCGCGAGCAGGCCTTTGTGCGTGACCGTGGCGAGCAGCAGCAACTGCTGTCACGCGCACGGGCCGCCCTCGCCGAGCAGAAGGCCGAGGCCGAGCGGCTGAAGGCTGAATTCGACCGTCAGGAAGCGGAGCTGGCCGAGCAGGAAAAGTTGCTGGCACAGCGTGTCGGTCATCTCGGCGAGCTGTTCGGCGTGGTGCGGCAGGGTGCCGGTGATATCGCCGGCCAGTGGCAGGACAGCCTGCTCAATGCCCAGTATCCCGAGCGCCTCAAGCAGCTGCGCAGCTTGGCCGAAAGCCGTGCCTTGCCATCAGCCGATGACCTCGATGCCTTCTGGATGACCCTCCTCGAAGACCTGGCGGCCAGCGGCCGCGTCGAGCGCGTGCAACTGCCGGTGGTGGGCACCGATGGTGCGCGCAGCGAGCAGCCGGTACTGCGCGTCGGCAGCTTCTCTGCCTTTACCAGCGACGCCTTCTTGCGCTACGACGCAGATGCCGGCGAGCTGCTGGTGCCGCCGCGTCAGCCGTCCGGCAAGGGCCTGATCGAGGATTACCTGAAAAGCTCCGATGCCCTGGCCACGCTGCCTGTCGACCCGAGCCGGGGTACCCTGTTGGCGCAGTTGCAGCGCCAGCCGGACCTGTGGGATCGCGTCAAGCAGGGCGGTCTGGTCGGCGGCGTGATTCTGGTGCTCGGCGCCATCGGCCTGCTGCTGGCGATCTGGCGCATGGTCTATCTCGGTGGCATTGGCCGCAAGGTTGGAAGCCAGATGCGCGAGCTCAATCATCCGCGTGATGACAACCCGCTCGGCCGCATCATCGGCGTGCTGGGGCCAAAGCCTCAGCTGTCGGACCTGGAGACGCTGGAGCTCAAGCTGGACGAAGCCATCCTGCAGGAAACCCCGCCGCTGGAGCGTGGCCAGCCGTTGCTCAAGCTGCTCGCCGCCGTGGCGCCGCTGCTCGGCCTGCTGGGTACCGTGACCGGCATGATCATCACCTTCCAGGCCATCACCCAGAGTGGTGGCGGCGATTCGCGGCTGATGGCCGACGGCATTTCCCAGGCGCTGGTGACCACGGTGCTGGGCCTGGTGGTGGCGATTCCGCTGCTGTTCCTGCACAGCCTGTTGGCCAGCCGCAGCAAGGCGCTGATCCAGCTGCTGGAGCAGCAGAGCGCCGGGCTGATCGCGCTGCATCTGTCCGGAGCACCGCGCCGTGACTGATCTGCGCGCTCACTGGCTGAGTGTCGTCGACAGCGGTCACGCGCTGCTCGACTTCATGACCGCGGGTGGGGTGGTGATGTGGGCATTGGCAGGCCTGTGCGTGCTGTATTGGACGCTGGTGTTCGAGCGCCTGTGGTTCATGCGTCGGGTCTTCCCGCATTGGGTCGAGTCGCGCCGGCAGGCCTGGGCACAGCTGGCCGATGAGCCCGGTAGCTGGCAGCGCGCCGTGCGCCTGGCCTGGCTGGCCCAGGCGCAGCAGCAGCTGTCCGGCCCGCTGCGTTTGAGCAAGACACTGGTTGCGATGTATCCGCTGCTCGGCCTGCTGGGCACGGTCAGCGGCATGATCGCGGTTTTCGATGTGCTGGCGCTCAGCGGCACCGGCAACCCTCGCGGCATGGCTGCGGGCGTCTGGCAGGCGACCCTGCCGACCATGGCCGGCATGGTGCTGGCCATCACGGGATTGTTCAGTCTGGCGCGCCTCGAGCGAATCGCGCGCCAGTCTCTCGACCGGCTGGCCGACCAGCTGCGTCACGATTGAGGATTAGCCGGATGCGTATGCGTCGTCACCATTACCAGCAGGAAGAAGACACCGGCATCGATCTCACGCCGATGCTCGACGTGGTCTTCATCATGCTGATCTTCTTCATCGTCACCAGCTCCTTCATCAAGGAGTCGGGTGTCGAGGTCCAGCGCCCGCAGGCCGATACCGCGAGCACGCAGGACAAGGGCAACATCCTTATCGCCGTCACCGCCGATGGGCAGGTCTGGATCGACAAGCAGGCGGTGGACGTGCGCAGCGTTCGCGCGCACGTCGAGCGGATGCGGGTGGATCAGCCGGAGGGCGCGGTGGTCGTCCAGGCCGACCAGGATGCCCGCACCGGCCTTGTGGTGCAGGTGATGGACCAGGCGCGCCAGGCCGGCGTGCAGGACGTGGCGCTGGCTGCCAGCACGGGGTCGCGCTGATGCAACCGCGGCTGGTCCGTTTCAGTCTGGCGTTCGTCGCCGCCTGCGTGGTGGCGCTGCTGCTGTTCGCTCTGATGCTGAGCATGGTCAATCCACCGCGCAGCAAGATTCAGGAAGACCCGCTGGCCATCGCCAATTTCGTGCGTATGGATGGGCGCAACGAAGACAGCGCCACGCGCACTCGCCAGCAGGCGCCGCAACCACCACAGCCGAAGACGCCGCAGCCGCCGACGCCGCCGACGCCGAACATGGCCACGCCGGATGCCAACCTGCCGAAGCTCGACCTCGATCTGCCGAGCATCGATGCGGGTATATCGGTGGCGACCGCGCCGGCGCCCAGTCTGTCCGGCCTGACGGCCGCACCGAGCGCACCTGCGGCTGCTCCTGCGCCAGCCAGCGCGGCAGTGGAAGCGGCCGGTAACCCGGGTGGCCCAGAGCAGGAAGTGATGCCGCTCAATGATGTGCGCCCTGAGTATCCCTATCGTGCCCGGCAGCAGGGCATCGAGGGCCATATCAAGCTGGCCTTCACCATCAACCCGCAGGGCCGGGTGGAGAACATCCGCGTGCTGGAGGCCTCGCCACGCAACGTGTTCGATCGCGAGGCCCGGCGTGCCGCGGCCCGCTGGCGTTTCGCCCCGCGCACCGAGAACGGCGCGCCGGTATCCCGAGAAGCCGTTAAAACCCTGCACTTCCGCCTGCAAGGAGAACGCTGAGATGCTTCGTCTGCTGCTTGTGCTGACCCTTTCCCTCGCTGCTTCGGTCCAGGCTGCCCAGGCCATCGACCCGGCCGTGTTCATGGCGCTCGAGCGAGCGCAGACCGCGCAGAGCAAGGGCGACTATGCGGCTGCACGCAAGGCGCTTGAAGGCGCAAGCGCCAAGCCGGGGAGCAACGAAGAGGCCTTGCTCTGGCGCAGCCGGGGCTACCTGGCCTGGGCCGAAGGCAACAACAGGCAGGCGCTGGAGTGGCTGGACAAGGCCGTGGCCAGTGGCAAGCTGGACGAGCAACTGCTGGCCGGCGAGCGCCTCAATCTGGCACGCCTGAACCTGGTCGAGGGGCGCTATGCCAAGGTCGTCAGCCTGCTGGGCTCGGCCAATCAGGCCGACGAGGAGGTCCTGCAGATGCTCGTGCAGGCCTATCAGGGGCTTGGCCAGCATGCCAAGGCCCTGCCGCTGGCCGAGCGTTACGTGCAGGCCAATCCGAAAGCCGGCGATACCTGGCTGCAGTTCCTGGTCGCTGGTAATGCGGAGCTTAAGCGCTATCAAGCGGCTGAAGGCTGGCAGAAGAAGCTGTTGCTGCGCCATCCCGATCAGGCCAAGGCCTGGCGTCAGCTGGCCGGTTTGCAGCAGCTGGCTGGTGCCGAGGATCGCGCGCTGGCAACGCTGCGCGCGGCGCATGCAAAGGGCTTGCGTTTCAGCGAAGCGGAACTGGATAACCTAGTCGCTCTTGCCAGTGCTGCAGGCCAGCCCTGGCAAGGTGCCAAACTGCTCGAAGGGATGTTGGCGTCACACTTGCTTTCCGGCAATGCAGCCCGTCAGGAGCGCATGGGCATGCTCTGGTGGCAGGCGCGGGAGCGTACCGAAGCCGCCAAGATCTATCGGCAGCTGGCGACCCAGACCGGCAGCGCAAAGTTCTGGATGAATGTCGCACAGCTCGAGCTGGAACAGGCCCGCTGGCAGGCCGGGCTCGAAGCGCTGAAGCAGGCCGAGCGCGCTGGTGCGGAGCGTCGTCGGGTGCGTGAATGGCGCGAATGGGCCGAAGGCGAGCTCAGCTTCGAGCGCGAGAAGCAGATCGCCAGCGCGCACTGATCAGACTGGCAAAATGTAATCGCCGCCGCGTTGGTCGGCTGGCGATCACTGCAACTCGTAGGGATAGATCTTCTGCGCCTGCATGCGGTAGCCGGCCTCTGCCAGCTCGCTGCTGGCATGCTCGACGCGCATGGGCCCCTCGATCCAGAACGGCTCGTACAGTGCTTCCACCCGCACGCCCAGTTCGCTGGTGGCATGCACGATCTGGTTGGACGGCGGTGGTGGCACATGGATGCAGGCGCCGAAATACGGCACCAGCAGGAACTCGATGACGCGCCCTTCGTCGGTCATGTCCAGCGGCACGATATAGCCTGGCAACTTCACCATCTGCCCATCAAGCGCCTCAACCACCGGCGCGGCCGGCGACTGCTGCGCCGCGGCAGGGCCGGCCTCGGCGGCGAGCGCATCGGCCAGCTGCGACATGTCATGTATCGCCAGCGGCGGTGGCGGCGGAGGGGCTCCTTCCGGGATCAGCTCCGACCATTGCAGCAGGCGGACTTCGGCCGCGTGCAGCGGCAGCGCGCAGGCCAGGAGCAGGACGAACAGCAGGCGTGGCATGGGCTTCCTCATAGTCGGATCGACAGGCCATCGGCCAGCGATTGGCGATAGGCCCGCCAGGCCGGCACGCTGCCCATCAGCAGTGCGGCCAGCAGGATAGCGCCGAGCAGGCTCCACTCATAGGCGCTCGGCCAGGCCAGCGGCAGGTAAAGTCCGTAAAGGCTCTGCAGCGGTGACTGCGCCACGGCGATGCCGAGATAGAGCAGGGCCAGACCCAGCAGTGTTCCAGCCAACGCCAGGCCGAACGCCTCGATGATCAGCAGCGCGGCGATGTGCCAGGGGCGAGCACCCACCGAGCGCAGGATCGCCATCTCGCGGCGGCGTTCGTTCAGGCTGGTCAGGATCGCCGTGAGCATGCCGATCAGGCCGGTCAGCACGACGAACAGTGAAACCACGAACAGCGCCTTCTCGGCCGTACCCATCAGGCTCCACAGTTCCTGCAGCGCGACGCCGGGCAGAATCGCCAGCAGCGGCTCGCCGCGGTACTCGTTGATTTCCCGCTGCAGGGTGAATGTCGCGATCTTGCTGTTGAGGCCGAGCAGGAACGCCGTGATCTGCTGTGGCTGAAGATCGAGTTCCCGCGCCTGCTCCGCATCGATACGCGCCGCGCCGCGGGCCGGCATGCCGTTTTGCCAATCGACATGCAACGCTTCCATGCCTTCAAGGCTGATGTGCAGCGTGCGGTCGACCGGTGTGCCGGTGCGCTGCAGCACGCCGACCACACGGAAGGGCTTGTCGTCGTGCTGCACCAGGCTGACCCGGGCAACGCCATGGGCGAGAACGATGCTGTCTTCGAGCTGGTAGCCCAGCGCGCTGGCCACTTCGGCACCCAGTACCACCTCGAACGGGTCGCTTTCGAAGGCGCGGCCTTCGGCCAGCTGCAGCGGCTGTTTGCGGCCGTAGCGGTAGTGCTCGAAATAGCCGGCGCTGGTGCCCATCACGCGATAGCCACGATGGGAATCGCCGAGGGAAATCGGGATTGCCCAGGCGACCCGTGGGTGCTCGGCGAAGCGTTGGTAACTGTCCCAGCGAATATTGTTGGTTGCATTGCCGATGCGGAACACCGAGTACAGCAGCAGGTTTACCGAACCGGAACGGGCGCCGACCACCAGATCGGTACCGCTGATGGTGTTGGCGAAGCTGGCGCGGGTTTCATTGCGCACCCGTTCGACGGCAAGCAGCAGGCACACCGACAGCGCGATGGCGAAGACGGTCAGCAGGGCGGTGAAGCGGCGATTGTTCAGGCTCGCCAGGGCCAGGCGCAGGAGATACATCGCTCAGCACTCCGGCGCGCGTGCGGCGCGATTGAGATCGGCCAGCGACAGGCTGCGGTCGAACAGCGGTGCGAGACTCTGATCATGACTGACGAACAGCAGGCTGGCGCCCGCCGCCCGGCATTCGGAAAACAGCAGCTGCAGGAAGGCTTCGCGGCTGTCCGCATCCAGTGCCGAGGTCGGTTCGTCGGCGATGACCAGCTCGGGCTGGCCGATCAGCGCTCGGGCGGCGGCCACGCGCTGCTGCTGTCCGATGGACAGCGCGTCGGCCCGCCGCTCGAACAGCTCCGGTGCCAGCCCCAGGTGCTCCAGCAGGCTCGCCGCCGCGGCATCGGTGCTGCCGTGACGCTTGCGCGCACGTTCGGCACGCAGCCGCGAAAAATGGCAGGGCAGACCGACGTTTTCACGCACCGATAGAAAAGGCAGCAGGTTGAACTGCTGGAAGATGTAGCCGGTGTGATCGACGCGGAAGCGATCCCGGGCACCGGCCGAAAGGCGGCCAAGATCATGGTCGAGCAGGCGCACGCTGCCGCGCGCGGCCTTCTGCACGCCGCCGATCAGGCCGAGCAGGGTGGTCTTGCCGCTGCCCGAGGGGCCTTTGAGAAACAGGCTCTCACCGCGTTCAAGGCGAAAGCAGGGGATGTCCAGCAGCTCGGCCTGGCGTGGCCAGGCGAAGCCGAGGTTGTCGATTGCGAGGAGTGGAACGGTCATCGGTGTCCAGTGCTGATTCAGAAGGGCAGCTGCGCGCGCGCGGGGGTCAGTTCTGCGCCCTGTTGGCCGTTGGGGCCGATCAGTTGTACCTGAATCTTCTCCATACCGGGGAAGCGTTCGAACAGGCCCTTCAGATCCAAGGCCTGCAGCGCGTCAGGTTTGCTGCAGTCGAACTGGTAGTGCGCTTCGATATCGCTATGGCCACCGGCTTCGTGGTCGTCGTGATCGTGCTTATGCTCCTGCTTGTGAGCATGTTCATCACCGCGCTGATAGCCCGCATGGGCCGAGCCGAGCAGGTCGCCGGCAAACTGCTGTTCACTCACGCTGCAGCCAGCTGCCGCCGGCAGGCCGAACAGCGCCAGGGGTTGTTCCAGTTGCGAGCGGGCGCTGGCGATCTTCGCCTCATCCGCTGCATTGGCCGGTGCGTGCTCGAAACCCAGCAGATTCATCGCCGGGCTGATCAGCTCCAGTTCCAGCCGATTACCGTCCAGTGCCGCATTCAGCCGCGCCGAGCCATGTTCATGTGCGCTCAGGCTGGAGGCCTCTTCATGCTTATGATGATGGTGTTCTTCCTGGGCGTGGCTGGAGGTCAGAGGCAGCAGAAGCACAGGCACGGCAAGCAGTAGGTGGCGCATGGTCAGCTCCATTCGAAGGGGTGTTACCTTATAACAACTTTGCTGCGCCGCTGGCCAGTCCGTTGCCGTCATGTGAGCATGAGTGCATCAATCAGGAGGCGCAGCATGATTCGAATTCGCGGACGTATAGGCGATTGGCCGGTCGATCTTGAAATCGAGCTTGGTGAGCGGGACTGGTCGCAGCTGGCCCGTGGCTTTGCCGATGTCGGCGTGGTGGCCGGCGGCGCTCCGGCGACCGCAGCGCCGCCCGTAGATGCGCTGTGGCACAGCGCTCGCGAGCGTTTGCGCTGCGCTGGCAAGTTGGACGGCCCCGAGCTGCTCGCCGAACTGGAAGCCCTGACCGGGAACGCGCAGCTGGCCAAGCGGCTGCTGGTGCGGTTGCGTCATTGCGACGACGTGAAGGTGGAGCACGGTGCCGACTCGCCCTGCTACCACTGGATCGGCGAGCCGTCCTGAACGGCTCGCCTGCTGTCGCGAACGATCAGTAGATCGCCTGATAGAGCTTGCGGCGGTACAGCGTCACCAGCGGATGGTCGTTACCCAGCAGCTCGAAGACCTGCAGCAGCGTCTTGTGCGGCTGCCCGTCGGCATAGTTGCGATTGCGCACGAACAGCTTGAGCAGGCCGTCGAGCGCCGCCTCGTACTGCTGGCGAGCCAGCTGCTGGATGGCGAGCTGATAAGCCGCTTCATCGTCCTCGCCGTTTTGTGCCAGCCGACTCTTCAGCGTTGCCACCTCGGGCAGGTCATTGGCCTGGCGCAGGAACGTCAGTTGCGCGCGCGCACCGGCCAGCGCCTGCTTGTGCTCGTCCCCCTTCACGGCATTGAGCACGGTTTCCGCCTCGGCCAGCTCGCCGCGTTCGGCCAGGCAGCGCGCATAGAGGATCAGGCCGGCGGCGTTCTCGTTGTCCTCGCTGAGCAGCTGTTGCAGCTGCGCCTCTGCTTCGGCGAAACGGCCTTCGGCGAAGGCCGCGTGGGCGCTTTCCAGCAGGTTGCCCTGCGGTGTCGCCGGCGGCTGTACATGGGGTTCGAGCATGGCGCGAATCGCGGATTCGGGCTGCGCACCGGCAAAGCCGTCCACCGGCTGACCATCCTTGAACAGCACCACGGTCGGCAGGCTGCGAATACCGAAGCGGGCGACGACCTCCTGCTCGATATCGCAGTTGACCTTGGCCAGCAGCAGCTCGCCCTGATACTCCTCGGCGATCTTCGCCAGCAACGGCATGAGCGCCTTGCACGGCGCACACCATTCGGCCCAGAAGTCGACCAGTACCGGCTTGTGAAACGAGTTCTCGAGCACCAGCTGTTCGAAGCTGGCGGTGGTGACATCGAAGATATAGGGCGTCTGGCTCATCGGGATTCTCGTGGGCGACGAATGACTGAAAGGCTGTGCATGGTATGTGGGGGCGCTCGCCACGGGAAGCAAGGGCTCGCATGGTGGTTGCCATTGGTCTATGGTTGCGCCCGCCAGGTTGCGCAGGCGTCTTGTCGGCGCATCGTGGCGCAACCCTTTTCCTAGACCGGTGCGGCGTTTGCAGTCGCGCGTCATAAGGAGCTTCACATGTCCGTTCTCTCCGACTTCCGGGAGCGCTATCTCGTGCGCTTCTGGTCGCCGCTGCCCGCGCTTGTCGCGCTGGGCGTCGCTTCCGCCTACTACTTCGCCATCACCGGGACCTTCTGGGCCGTCACCGGCGAGTTCACCCGCTGGGGTGGACACGTCATTTCCTGGTTCGGCTACACCCCGCAGGAGTGGAGCTATTTCAAGCTGATCGGCCTGGCCGGTACGCCGCTCGATCGCATCGACGGCGTGATGATCATCGGTATGTTGCTTGGCGCACTGTGCGCGGCACTGTGGGCGAACAACGTCAGCCTGCGCTGGCCGACCAGCAAGCGCCGCCTGTTGCAGGGGCTGATCGGCGGCATCATCGCCGGCTTCGGCGCGCGTCTGGCCATGGGTTGCAACCTGGCGGCCTTCTTCACCGGCATTCCGATGTTCTCGCTGCATGCCTGGGCCTTCATGCTGGCCACCGTGGGCGGCGCCTGGGTCGGCGTGAAGATCTGCCTGCTGCCCTGGCTGCGCACGCCGCTGAAGGTCGGTAGCCAGGCCAGTTCGCTGTTCGGTGACGTGGAAGGCACGCGGCGGCGGGCAGCCGTGCAGGCGAAGATCGGGACGGCGGTGGCGGTGCTGGCCATCGCATTCGCTGCCTGGCGCTTCGATGCCTCGCTGGTGCTGGGCATGGCGGTGCTGTTCGGCCTGCTGTTCGGCGGGCTGATCGAGCGGGCGCAGATCTGCTTCACCAGTGCTGCCCGCGACCTCTGGACCACCGGCCGAACCCGTGCGGCCTACGGCATCCTGCTCGGCATGGCCGTGGCCTGCGTCGGTACGTTCGGTGCCATCGCGCTGGGGGCAAGTCCGAAGATTTTCTGGATGGGGCCGAACGCGATTCTCGGCGGCGTGCTGTTCGGCATCGGCATTGTCGTCGCCGGTGGCTGCGAAACCGGCTGGATGTATCGCGCCATGGAAGGGCAGGTGCACTTCTGGGTGGTCGGCGTCGGCAACGTCATCGGCGGCACGCTGGTGGCGGTGTACTGGGACCAGCTCGGCACGTCGCTGGCGCTGCCCTATCCGAAGATCAATCTGCTGGAGAGCTTCGGCCCGGCCAGCGGATTGCTGCTGACCTTTGCCGGCCTGGCCGTCGCCATGCTGCTGGTGCACCTCAACGCACGTCGTTTCCAACCGAAAAGGAGTCCTGCCCGTGAGCCAGGCCAAACCGAATCTCTCGCTTGATCTGCGTGGCGAGCACTGCCCGTACAACGCCATCGCTACGCTGGAAACCCTGGCGACCATGCAGCCTGGGCAGTTGCTGGAAGTGGTGACGGACTGTTCGCAATCGGTGCACGGCATTCCCGAGGACGCCACGGCCAAGGGTTACAACTGCCTGGCGGTGGAGCAGCACGGTCCGCTGTTCCGCTTTCTCATCGAAGTGCCGCGCTGAGCGGCAGCGCCATATCAACCTAGCCGGCTGCTATGGCGCCGACAGCGGCCAACTGCCCAGTTCGTCGTAGTGCACACCGTCCTCGGCATTGCGCGAGCGGTAGAGCACGAAGCGGTCGGCGTACCAGTTGAAATCCGGTGACGGTTTCTGCGGCCGGCTCCGGGCCTGGCGGCTCAGCGTCAGGTGCGGCAGGAAGGGCCGGCTGTCGAGCACCACGCCGAGCGCGGCCAGATGCTCGGCAAGGGTTGCGACCAGCTTCGGCAGGGCCTGCGGCGTCGTGCTCGGTTGCAGGCAGATGAAGCCCTTGCCGATGGTGGTCAGCCGGTCCAGCCGGAGGTCGAATGCCGTCCCCTCGATGCCTGATGCCATGGTCAGCAGTGCCTCCAGCCGCTCCTTCGGCTGGGCACCGAGAAAGGCCAGGGTCATGTGCAGATTGGCTTCGGCCACCGGGCGCCCGTCGAGTGCCTGGCCGTCACGCCAGGCGCAGATGGCCGTCGCCTGCTCGGGCGGGCAGGGCAGGGCGAAGAACAGGCGCAGACTTTCCTCGCTCATGGTGTCTCCGTATGGCTAGCGTGTCGCGTGGTAGAGGCTCACCTGGCGAAACTCCGCAGGCTCCGCCAGATCTGGCCAGGTGCAGGCATCCAGCACGCCCAGGCGCCGATACAGCGGATGGGCGAAGTCCCGCACGCGGGAGTCGGCCACCAGTGCTTCCCGGCCGCGGCTGAGAAACTGGTCCAGCAGCGGCAGGTTGGCGCGGTCATAGAGCACGTCCGCGACGAGGATCAGATCGTAGCGATCCGCTTCGCCGAAGAAGTCCCGCGAATAGCGTAGCTCGACCCCGTTGAGCGCGGCGTTTGCCCGGCAGGCCGCGAGCGCTAGCGGGTCCAGGTCGCAGGCCACCACCTCGGCGGCGCCTGCCTTGGCCGCGGCGATGGCGGCGACGCCGGAACCCGTGCCGAAATCCAGCACGCGCTTGCCACGCACCCACTCCGGGCGTTCGGCCAGCCAGCGGGCCAGGACCAGCCCGCTGGCCCAGCAGAAGCACCAATAGGGTGGCTCGTCGAGAATGCGCCGGGTTTCCTCGGTGCTGAAGGCGCGATCCATGTTGGCCGCATCGATCAGCCAGAGACGCAGCTCGGTGTCCGGCAGCGTTTCGGCGACCAGGCGGGCATCGCCCAGTAGTTCGTGCAGCGCGGCCTGCAGCTGCGCCGGTGCGCTCACGGTGCCGGAACCAGCTGCAGCGGTCCGAGCGCCTGGCTGGCGGCGCTCGATATGGTGCGCGGCGGCAGGCGCATGATCAGCTGGCCGGCCCGTGTGACGCGGCCGCGTAGCTCGACGCGCTGGCCGGCCGGGAAGGCGTCGGGGTTGAACTGGAGGATGAACGGCAGCTCACCGTCGCGGCCCTTGAGCTGCACGTTGCTGAGCAGGCGGTCGGGCTGGTCGCGACGATCGACCTCCAAGAGGGCCAGCTCCACGTCGCTGCCAGCCGGTGCGCCGATCAGGCTGCCGCTCAGTTCGTTGAGCAGCTTGGAATGGGGGGCGGTGCTCAGCTCGACGGGGGCTGTCGGCGGTTCGCTGGGTTGGCTGCCGCAGCCGGCGAGCAGCGTCAGCAGGGCGGGCAGAGCGAGAAAACGTGATGGCACGGACGGCCTCCTGAACGGCGATTGCGGGCTTGTATAGCAGCAAAGCCGTCGCCTTGTCTTGCCGGTCGGATGCGCTACCATGGCCGTCCGACGTACGACCGATTCCAGCCCCATGCATTGTCCCTTCTGCGGTGCCCACGACACCAAGGTCATCGATTCCCGCCTGGTCGCCGAGGGCGATCAGGTGCGCCGCCGCCGCGAGTGCCTGGCCTGTGGCGAGCGCTTCACCACCTTCGAAACCGCCGAGCTGGTGATGCCGCGACTGATCAAATCCGACGGCAGCCGCCAGCCGTTCGACGAGCAGAAGCTGCGCGCCGGCATGCAGCGTGCGCTGGAGAAGCGTCCGGTCAGCGTCGAGCGTCTGGAAGCTGCGATCGCCCATATCAAGCATCAGCTGCGCGCCACCGGCGAGCGCGAAATCAAGTCGCGGGTGCTCGGCGAGCTGGTGATGGCCGAGTTGCAGAAGCTCGACGAGGTCGCCTATATCCGCTTCGCCTCGGTCTACCGCCGCTTCCAGGACCTCAACGAGTTCCGCGAGGAAATCGAGCGGCTGTCCCGCGAGCCGGCCAAGCCCGAATGACGGCCGATCACGCCTGGATGGCACGGGCGCTGCAGTTGGCGCGCAAGGGGCTTTATTCGACCCATCCGAACCCGCGGGTCGGTTGCGTCATCGTCGCCGATGGCGAACTGGTCGGCGAAGGCTGGCACGTGCGCGCCGGCGAGCCGCATGCCGAGGTCCATGCGCTGCGCCAGGCCGGCGAGCGCGCCCGCGGTGCCACCGCCTACGTCACCCTCGAACCCTGCAGCCATTACGGGCGCACGCCGCCCTGTGCCGAAGCGCTGGTCAAGGCCGGGGTCGGGCGGGTGGTGGCGGCCATGCAGGACCCCAATCCGCAGGTCGCCGGGAACGGTCTGGAGCTGCTGCGCAGCGCCGGTATCGAAGTTGCCTGCGGCGTGCTGGAAGGCGAGGCGCGGGAACTCAATGCGGGCTTTATCAAGCGCATGGAAAGCGGTCTGCCATACGTGCGCGCCAAACTGGCCATGAGCCTGGACGGGCGCACGGCGATGGCCAGCGGCGAGAGCCAGTGGATCACCGGCCCGGCGGCGCGTGCCGAGGTGCAGCGCCTGCGCGCCCGCTCCAGCGTGGTGCTGACCGGCGCCGACACCGTGCTGATGGACGCCGCGCGGCTGACCGTGCGTGGCGATGAACTGGGGCTGGAGGCGGAAACCACCGCGCTGGCGCTGCAGCGCCCGCCGCTGCGGGTGCTGGTCGATGGTCGGCTGCGCGTGCCGCTGGATGCGCCGTTCTTTCAGGCTGGTCCGGCGCTGGTCGCGACCACTGTCGCTGGCCATGAGGGTGCGTTCGCTGGCGCGGGGCATGAGCTGCTGGTGCTGGGCCGGGAACGGGTCGATCTGGCTGCGTTGTTGCGTGAGCTGGCCGCTCGTGGCGCCAACGAGGTGCTGGTCGAGGCCGGGCCGCGGCTGGTCGGTGCGTTCGCCAGCCTCGGCCTGATCGACGAATACCAGGTGTTCATGGCGGCCAAGTTTCTCGGCTCCTCGGCGCGGCCGCTGCTGGAGCTTCCGCTCGAGCGCATGAGCGAGGCGCGCGAGCTGAAGATCGTCGACATCCGGGCGGTGGGTGGCGACTGGAAGATCGTGGCGCGCCCGGCCAACTGATCGGCAACCCGTGCCTGCGGTGGCCGCCGATAGCCTGCGTCTTGCATTCAGATAGCTGCTACCGGGCGATAACGGGCTGCCCCGCGTCGCTATTTGTGTTAAAAACGCTGCCGGGCCGCAAACGGCCCAACGTTCTCAGGGCGGGGTGCGATTCCCCACCGGCGGTAATGGCGCAATTACAAGGATGAAAGCGTAGCGAGCGCTGAGCAGGCAAGGCGTGATTCGACGAGAAGGCGGAGTTTACCTTGGTAAATGAGCACTTCGAGGAGGAGCACAACGCAGCATGCTCTGCGCGCAGTAGCTTTCAATCGCGTCTAGCCCGCGAGCGCTTGCTTCGGCAAGGTCAGCAGACCCGGTGTGATTCCGGGGCCGACGGTATAGTCCGGATGAGAGAGAGCGGGATATTCCGATGGGCGCCGTCCGTGCGCCCGTCATGCATCCCTATCGATCCGTAGCGCCCTGTTTTTCAAAAACAGGAGTTCGTCGTATGCAGCGTTTTATCCGCCTTCCACGGGAGGCCACATGTTCACCGGAATAATCGAAGCCATCGGCACCATTCGTGCGCTCACGCCCAAGGGCGGCGACGTCCGCGTGCTGGTCGACACCGGCAAGCTGGATCTGGGCGATGTCAAACTGGGCGACAGCATCGCCGTCAACGGCGTCTGCCTGACGGCGGTGGAGCTGCCGGGCAACGGCTTCTGGGCCGACGTCAGCCGCGAAACCCTGGCGCGCACCGCCTTCATCGATCTCAAGGCCGGCAGCCGGGTCAACCTGGAAAAGGCCCTGACCCCCACCAGCCGCCTCGGTGGCCATCTGGTCAGCGGCCACGTCGACGGTGTCGGCGAGGTCGTCTCCCGGGAAGATAACGCCCGCGCCGTGCAGTTCCGCATCCGGGCCCCGCGCGAGCTGGCCAAGTACATTGCGCTGAAGGGATCGATCACCGTCGACGGCACCAGCCTCACGGTCAATGCGGTCAATGGCGCCGAATTCGAGCTGACCATCGTGCCGCACACCCTCGGCGAAACCATCATGGCCGACTACCGCCCCGGGCGGCAGGTGAACCTGGAGGTCGACCTGCTGGCGCGCTACCTGGAGCGCCTGATGATGGGCGACAAGGCCGCCGAACCCAAGGCCTCGGGGCTCACCGAAGGTTTTCTCGCCGAGCACGGCTACCTGAAGAATTGAGGAGACGCCCGATGGCGCTCAATACCGCTGAAGAACTGATCGAAGACATCCGCGCCGGCAAGATGGTCATCCTCATGGATGACGAGGACCGCGAGAACGAGGGCGACATCATCGTCGCCTCCGAGTGCGTCACCGCCGAGCACATCAACTTCATGGCGCGCTTCGCCCGCGGCCTGATCTGCATGCCGATGACCCGCGAGCGCTGCGAACTGCTCAAGCTGCCGCTGATGGCGCCGCGCAATGGTTCCGGTTTCGGCACCAAGTTCACCGTCTCCATCGAGGCCGCCGAAGGGGTGACCACCGGCATTTCCGCGGCCGACCGCGCGCGTACCGTGCAGGCCGCGGTGGCGAAGAACGCCAAGTCTGAGGACATCGTCAGCCCGGGCCACATCTTTCCGCTGATGGCGCAACCGGGCGGCGTGCTGGCGCGTGCCGGCCACACCGAGGCTGCCTGTGACCTGGCGCGCATGGCCGGGTTCGAGGCCAGCGGTGTCATCTGCGAAATCATGAATGACGACGGCACCATGGCGCGCCGTCCTGAGCTGGAAGTCTTCGCCGAGCAGCACGGGCTGAAGATCGGCACCATCGCCGACCTGATCCACTACCGCATGATCCACGAGCGCACCGTGGAGCGGGTTTCCGAGCAGCCGCTGGAAACCGAGCTGGGTCAGTTCAACCTGGTCACCTACCGCGACGGCGTCGAGGACACCGTGCACATGGCACTGACCCGAGGTGAAATCTCCCCGGAAGAACCCACGCTGGTGCGCGTGCACAACATGGAGCCGCTGCGTGATCTGCTGCTGGTCACCGTGCCGGGTCGCTGGAGCCTGCGTGCTGCGATGAGCGAAGTGGCCAAGGCCGGCAAGGGCGTTGTGCTGCTGCTCGGCAACCCGCTGACCGGCCCGCAGTTGCTGGCGCAGCTGACCCGCCAGCAGCCGCCGACCCCGGCGACCTACAGCACCGTCGGTGCCGGTTCGCAGATCCTGCGTGATCTTGGTGTACGCAAGATGCGCCTGATGAGCGCGCCGATGAAGTTCAACGCGATATCCGGCTTTGATCTGGAAGTTGTAGAATACCTCCCGGCCGAATAAATCAGAGGCGCCGCGCAGTCCGCGGCGCCTTCGTTCTTTAAAGAGATGAGAAAGCACCCATGCCCCTGAAGACCATCGAAGGAACCTTCATCGCCCCGCAGGGCAAATACGCCCTGGTCGTAGGCCGCTTCAACAGCTTCGTCGTCGAGAGCCTGGTCAGCGGCGCGGTCGACGCGCTGGTTCGCCACGGCGTCAGCGAAAACGACATCACCATCATCCGCGCACCGGGTGCCTTCGAGATTCCACTGGTCGCGCAGAAGGTCGCCCAGCAGGGTGAATACGACGCCATCGTCGCCCTCGGCGCGGTCATCCGCGGCGGCACGCCGCACTTCGAATACGTTGCCGGCGAATGCACCAAGGGCCTGGCTCAGGTTTCCATGGAGTTCGGTGTGCCGGTCGCCTTTGGCGTGCTGACCGTCGATTCCATCGAACAGGCCATCGAGCGCTCCGGCACCAAGGCCGGTAACAAGGGCGCCGAAGCCGCACTCTCCGCACTGGAAATGGTGAGCCTGCTGTCGCAGCTGGAGGCGAAGTGAGCCTGAATCACGACGATAGCCAGGACGCTCCCCAGCCCAAGGCCAAGGGCAAGATCGCCACGCGCCGGGTTGCTCGCAGCCTGGCGATGCAGGCGCTGTATCAGTGGCACATGGCCGGTCAGAGCCTCAACGAAATCGAGGCGCAGTTCCGCGTCGACAACGATTTCTCCGGGGTGGACGGCAGCTACTTCCATGAGCTGCTGACCGGTGTCGCGCGCAGCAAGAGCGAAGTCGACGGTGCCATCGCGCCGAATCTCGACCGCCCGCTGGAGGAACTCGATCCGGTGGAGCTGGCGATTCTGCGGCTGTCCACCTACGAGCTGATGCAGCGCATCGACGTGCCTTATCGTGTGGTCATCAACGAAGGTATCGAGCTGGCCAAGGTCTACGGCGCCACCGACGGACACAAGTTCGTCAACGGCGTGCTGGACAAGCTGGCCCCCACGCTGCGCAGCGCCGAAGTGCGCAACCACAAGCGCTGAGGGCCGCTCGCCTTGCTGGGTGAGTTCGAGCTGATCCGTCACTACTTCGCCGCCGCCGCTTGTGCCAGGGCCGGCGGCGAAGTCGTTCTCGGCATCGGCGACGATTGTGCCCTGCTGCAGATTCCCACCGGTGAACAGCTGGCCGTGTCCACCGACACCCTGGTCGCCGGGGTGCATTTCCCCGATCCCTGCGATCCGTTCCTGCTCGGCCAGCGCGCCCTGGCCGTCGCCGCCAGCGACCTGGCCGGCATGGGCGCCACACCCATCGGCTTCACCCTTGCCGTGAGCCTGCCGAACGGCGATCCGCTGTGGCTCGCCGAGTTCGCCCGCGGACTGGATGCCATGGCGCTCGACTGCAGCCTGCGTCTGATTGGCGGCGATACCACCCGTGGCCCGCTGAGCCTGACCGTCACCGTGTTCGGCCGCGTGCCGTCCGGGCAGGCGCTGGTTCGGTCCGGCGCGCAGGTCGGCGATCTGCTCTGCGTCGGCGGTGTGCTGGGCGAGGCAGCCGGCGCGTTGCCGCTGGTGTTGCGGCAGGCCGAAGCCGATGCGGATGTCGCCGAACACCTGTTGGCGCGTTACTGGTCGCCGCAACCGCAGCTGGCCTTGGGCGAGGTGCTACGAGGCAAGGCCACGGCGGCGCTGGATATCTCCGACGGTCTGCTGGCTGACTGCGGGCATATTGCCAAGGCATCAGGCGTCGCGCTGCAGATCGAGCGTGATCGGCTGCCGTTGTCCGAGCCGCTGCGCCGTTTCGCCGGCGACGCCGAAGCGCTGCGTTGCGCGCTGGCTGGCGGCGACGACTACCTGCTGGCCTTCACCCTGCCGCCTGCCGAGCTGGCGCCGCTGCAGGCTGCCGGCTGGCCGGTGCAGGTCATCGGCCGGGTGTGGGCAGGGGAGGGTGTTCAGCTGATCGATGCAGCGGGCAACGAAGTGCCCGTCTCCGAGCGCGGCTACAACCATTTCAATGCGTAAGCGCCGCTGCGAGAGCAGCCGCTTGCCTCCGACCCGATAAGGAACGCTGTTTTGACTGATACCTCGCCGGTCGCGGCCAAGCCGCAAACCCTGGTCTGGTCCAATCCCTGGCACAACCTGGCGTTCGGCTTCGGCTCCGGGCTGATGCCCAAGGCACCGGGAACCTGGGGTTCGCTGGTAGCGCTGCCGTTCGTGCCGCTGTGGCAACTGCTGCCAGGCTGGGGTTATCTGCTGATGCTCGGCCTGACCATGCTGTTCGGCGTCTGGCTGTGCGGCAAGGTGGCGCGCGAACTCGGTGTGCACGACCACGAAGGCATCGTCTGGGACGAATTTGTCGGTATCTGGATCACCTTCTGGCTGGTCCCGGAAGGCTGGTACTGGATGCTGCTCGGGTTCGTCATCTTCCGCGTGATGGACATCGCCAAACCCTGGCCGATCAGCTGGGTCGATCGGCATATCCACGGCGGGGTGGGCATCATGCTCGACGATATCCTCGCCGGGGTTGCTGCCTGGGCGGTCATGCAGGGGCTGGTGGCACTGCTGGTTTGATTGTGCGGCCGGTCGCTGCAGCGTGCCGGTTGTTAATGGATGATCGGTCGTTCCGGCCCGGACGGCCTGGTTTCGAGGAAATAGCCATGCGTAGCATCCCCATTCTGTTCGCCAGCCTGTTGCTGCTGCCTGCGCTGGCGCAGGCCGCGTCCATGGTGCAGGTGGTCGGGCTGTTTCCGGGAGCTGCGGTGGTCAATGTCGACGGCCAGCGCAAGCTGGTCAAGGTCGGGCAGACGGGCCCAGGCGGCGTTCAGGTAGTCAGTGCCGATGCCAGCGGCGCGGTACTGCGGGTCGATGGCGTCGAACGTCACTACAACCTGAGCCGCGAATACAGCGGCGCCTACGCCACACCAAGCAAGACCCAACTGAGCGTGGCCAAGGGCACCGGCGGCCATTACTGGATCGCCGGCGCGATCAATGGCCAGCCGATCCAGTTTCTCGTCGATACCGGCGCTACCTCGGTGGCGATCAACGAACATCAGGCGCGCCGGCTGGGCATCGACTACCGGGTCAACGGCCGGCCGATGGTGGTGAGCACCGCCAGCGGTACCGCCAAGGCCTGGCGCGTTCATCTCAACAGCGTGAAGGTCGGGGCGATCGAGGTGATCGGCGTGGAAGCGGTAGTCGTCGAGGGCGGCTCGCCCACCGACGCGCTGCTTGGCATGAGCTTTCTCGGTCGCGTCAGCTGGCGCGAGGAGCAGGGCGTGCTGGTGCTGGAGTCGAAGACATCCTAGCAACCGCCAGGCTCGCTGAGCGGCACAATTGGCACTTTCGCCGGCAAAACTCTCCGGCCTGATTCGCCGTTTGTTGGTGTTACAATGTCCGCTTTTCTGCCTCTGGGACTTCCGCCCGTGTCTGTCGTGTTCGTCGCCGCTTCCCAACTGCCGACGCCGTTCGGTGTGTTCACCATGCATGGTTTTCTCGACCAGGACACTGGCAAGGAGCATGTCGCGCTGACGTTGGGCGATGTGGCCGATGGCAAGCCGGTGCTGGGCCGTCTGCATTCCGAGTGCCTGACCGGCGATGCGTTGTTCAGTCTGCGCTGTGACTGCGGCTTCCAGCTGGAAGCGGCACTGCGCGCGATTGCCGACGAGGGCCGCGGCGTGCTGCTCTATCTGCGCCAGGAAGGCCGCGGCATCGGCCTGCTGAACAAGATCCGTGCCTACGAGCTGCAGGACGCCGGCGCCGATACCGTCGAGGCCAACGAGCGCCTGGGCTTCGCGCCGGACATGCGCGACTACGGCATCTGCCTGCCGATGCTCGAGCATCTCGGCATCGCCGAAATCAAGCTGATGACCAACAACCCGCGCAAGGTCAAGGCGCTGCAGGGCTTCGGCATTCGCGTCGCCGAGCGCAAGCCGTTGCAGATCGCGCACAACCCTTACAACCGCAACTACCTCGCCACCAAGGCCGGCAAGCTCGGCCACATGCTCGGCGAGATCCACCAGGGCGAAGCCGAACAGTCGTGAACCGCACTGCTGCCCGCCGCCAGCTCGCACGTGACGGCTGGCTGCATACACTGCTGATGGTGCTGCCTGTGCTGGTCCTTGGGCGTACATCGGTGGTGTTTGCCGATTGGGGGTTGCCACTCTTCGCTGCTGGCCTGGTTTCGCTGTTCTTCAGCCTGCGGGCCTTCACCGCCTTCAAACATGCACTGATTGCTACCGAACAGGCGCTGGACAGCCCTGGCGAGGCGGAAGCCTGGGCGCGTTTGCGCCGTGTTCGCCGTCGCGGCCTGCTGATCGCATCGCTGCCCGCCTGGCTCGCGGCCGCCGGGGCCCTGCTGGGCATGGAGCCGGTCGCCCGCCTGTTGCTGGTATTCGGCAGCCTGGTCTTGCTGGTGCTCTACCGCATTCCGCGGCAATTGCATTGATGCGACGTCTACTCCTCGCTGCGCTGATTTCCCTGGCGTCATTGCCTGCGTTGGCTGCTGAGCGGGTGGTGAGTCTGGCGCCATCGCTCAGCGAGATCATGCTCGAACTCGATGCTGCCGACCGGCTGGTTGGCGTCCTGGATGGTGGCGAGCGCCCTGCCGAGCTGCAGTCAGTGCCTTCGGTTGGGCGCTACGGCCAGGTGGAGATGGAAACCCTGCTCAGCCTGCGCCCTGATCTCGTGCTGCTCTGGCCGGATAGCGTGCCGCGCAGCCAGCGCGAACAGCTACAGCAATTCGGTATTCCGGTGCTGGTTGTCGAACAAACCCGGCTCGAAGGACTGGCCGAACAATTCGTTGTGGTTGGTAATGCCGTAGGCCGCGCCGAACAAGGCGAGCGGCTGGCGGAGCAATTTCGCGCAGGCCTTGCCGAGTTACGCAGCCATTACCTGCGCGCGGAGCCACTGCGGGTGTTCTACCAGATCTGGAATCGCCCGCTTTATACCCTCGGCGGTCGGCAGATCATCAGCGAAGCGATCGAGGTGTGTGGGGGACAGAATGTTTTCGCCGACCTGACCCTGGCGGCACCTCAGGTCAGCGTCGAAGCCGTGCTTGCCCGCGATCCCGAGGTCATCCTCGCCGGTAGCGGTGCGCAGCTGGATGAGTGGCAGGCCTGGCCGCAGCTTAGTGCCGTGCGCAGCGGTCGACTGCTTGAAGTGCCCGACAAGGGCCTGGAGCGGCCGAGCTTCCAGATGCTGGGGGCGATCCGGAAGCTCTGCGAAGTGATGGCGGCAGCGCCCTGAGCGGGCGCGCCGGTAGACGCTGCTACAGCGAGGGAGTCCAGGTGATGGCGAATAGCGCGGTACGGCCTTCGGTGTTGTATCCGTAGCGTCCGTTGGCGGTGCTGTAGGTGGTTTCCGCATAGTCCTTGTCGAACAGGTTGTTCAGCTTCAGGTCCAGCTTCACCTCCGAGCTGGCCTGCCAACTCCCACGCAAGCCAAGCAGGCCGTAGCCGCCCAGCTCGATGTTATTGTCGGCGTCGTCATAGCGGCCGCTGACGGCTCTCCAGCTAGCGCCCACCGAAAACTCGCCCAGCTGCCGGTCCAGATCCAGGCTTAGCGTGCGCTTGGCGCGACGGGCGAGTGTATGACCGCTATCGCGATCGCGCGGGTCGATCAGGCCGGCCGCGAGGCTAGCCTGCCAACCGAACACGTCCTGCCGGAGGGTGGCCTCCAGGCCGTTGATCCGTGCGGTCTGGACATTCTGAGGAATCCAGAAGGCGTCCGAGACGATGGCGTCCTCGATGTCGGTGCGGTACAGCGACACCTCCAGCGAGCCGCTTTCGCTGTAGCGGTTGCGCCATTGCAGCTCGTAGCTCTTGGACTTTTCAGGTGATAGGTCGGGATTTCCGTACCACGCGTCATATAGTTCATTGAATGTTGGAGCGCGGAAGCCTTCGCTGTAGGAAACGACCAGGTCATTGCGAGTATCCAGCGGTACGGTAAGCGCCGCGTTCCAAGTGTTCTCGCTGCCGTACTGTTCGTTCTTGTCGTGGCGCAGGCCAATCTCTGTAGAAAAGGCGTTGCCGGTATAGCGGTGCTGGATGAAGGCCGCCTGGTTCCAACGGGAGTCCTGGGCAAAGTCGCTCGAGCTGTGCAGCTGGTCCTCATGCCAATCGGCACCCAGCAACAATTGATGGGCCGGATCGAGCTGAAGTGTATTCACCCAGCTGGCCGAGTCACGATAGGTCGAGTAGCTGAAAAACACATAGTCAGGAGCCAGGAGGCTGTCGTTTCCGGTGTCCCGCTTGTCCTCGCTGTGCCCGACCTCAAGGCGGCTGTTCCAGACATCATTGAGTTTGGCGTCAACGAACCCGGAGATGCTGCTCAACTGGAAATCCACGGTCGGCTGAAAGCCGTCGAAGGTGTCGTCGAACTCAATTTCGCCTCGCTGATCGAGCGCGCTGACACCCGCCTCGAGCCGATCATTAAAGCGGTGTGCAACGTTCAGACTGAGCGAACGATTGCGGTAAGCGTCGTCATCGCCATTGGCGCCGAAGCTATCGCGCGTCGCGTCGATACCTTGGGTTTCATCCATCGCGGCCCCCAGGTTGAAGCGAGTCTGGCCATTCCCACCGGAGAGGTTCAGGCTGCGTTCGAAGGTGCCGTTGCTTCCCGCGCCGAAGCGGACCGCAGGCGCAAGCCCCTGACCGCTGCCTTGGCGGGTGAAGATCTGCACCACGCCGCCGATGGCATCCGAGCCATACAGCGCCGACCGCGGGCCGCGCACGACTTCGATCCGTTCGATCTGATCGGGGCTGAGAAATTCGAGGCTGCTGGTGCCGCTGGAGGTTGCAGCGATGCGCTGACCATCGACCAGAACCAGGGTCTGGGTACTGGAGGTGCCGCGAAGAAACAGGCCGGTTTGGCTGCCTGCTCCGCCTGTGCGGGTGATGCTTACGCCCGGCACACGTTCCAGCAACTCCGCGACGCTGCGAATCTGCAACCGCTCGATATCATCTCGGTTGAATACAGTGGTGGCCGCCGGGGTCTGGTTGCGTCGCTGTGGTTCGCGGTTTGCGCTGACCACCGTATCGGACAGCTTCAGCGCTTCGTCGCGTGTCAGCTCAGCAGCAAACACCTGCACGCCAGGCAGCAGCGCCACGGCCAGGGCAAGTCGGGACAGTTTCATTCTTGGAATTCCTCAAAAGATCGCAGACTTTTGAGGAGGGCAGGAACAAGCGCGGGGATGACGGGCAGCAGCGCTTGACGGTGCTGCCCTCCGCAACACCAGTCGAATCCGTCAGGCCGGTCTCCGGGCTTTCGACACGCATCACGCTCACCTTCCCATGTCGGAACACAGTGGCTGTGGAGCGGACGGCGATCCCTGAGGATCGCGGTCGATTACCGTTGCGGGGGCAGCGCCGGCCTTGCTCATCGAGCGCACCGGCTTCCCGTTTAATGCGGACCTTGCGGTCGTGCACACCTGGGCGGATAAGAAAACGCGCGAACCTTACGGCTGGTGCTGGGGAAACACAAGCGGACGAATGGCCGCAAGGTCAGTGCTTTCCAAGCAAAGCCGCGTCCCAGGGGCGCTCGGACGTTGCTCGAAAAACATTCAGCCGCGATGGCGCGCAATGCTTAGCGATCGGCGCTGGCTTGCGGATGGCTGCGTTGGGCTCGAAGCCGCCGAGGTCGTGCCGACCGTCGCCAAGCGACGGCGGCATGTCCGCGCGACAGCGCCGAGCTTTATGAAAGCCCCCCGACAATCTGCAGATCACTCTGCCCATTGCCCTGACGGCGCACCTGGATCTGAACCGGGATGCGCTCGTGCATTTCCGCGACGTGGGAAATCACCGCCACCTTGCGGCCCTGGGCCTGCAGCGAATCCAGCGCGTCCATGGCGATCTGCAGCGACTCGGGGTCGAGGCTGCCGAAACCTTCGTCGATAAACAGCGATTCGATTTTCAGCTTGCTCGACGCCATCGAGGCCAGGCCCAGGGCCAGGGCCAGCGAAACGAGGAAGGTCTCGCCGCCGGACAGCGAATGCACCGAGCGCAGCTCGTCGCCCATCTCGGTGTCCATGACCAGCAGGCCCAGCGGACTGCCGCCGCGCTTGAGCCGATAACGCCGCGCCAGCTGGCGCAGCTGCACATTGGCGTGCTGCACCAGCAGATCGAGGTTGTAGGCCTGGGCGATCTTGCGGAAGGCGCCGCCGTCGCTTGAGCCGATCAGCGCGGCGATGCGCCCCCAGCGCTGCATTTCGGCGCGCGCGGCGTCGATCTGCGCGAGCAACGCCTGGCTCTGGCGGCGGCGCTTGTCGTCGTCGAGCAGCTGGGCACGGGTTTCCGCGCAGCGCTGGTCGGCCTGCTCGCACTGCTGCAATTGCTCTGCGTAGCGCAGTTGCAGCTGTGCGGCATCCGGCGCTTCGGGCTGCTGCTGTTCATGTGCCGTCAGACGGCTGAGGCAGCCGTCGAGGCGTTCGCGGCAGCGGGTCAGGGTTTCGGCGTTCTGCTGCAGGCGCTGGCGCGCCTCAGCCAGCAGCGCGTCGTCCATCTGCAGCAGCTGGGCGAGGGTGGTGTCGTCCAGCGCCGGATGGCCGGCGCGCCAGGCGCCCAGTTCCGCGTTCAGCGCGTCGCGTTCCTGCTGCAATTCGGCGTGGCGCTGGCGGCAGTTCTGTTGCTCGCTGAGCAGGCGCGTCAGGCCAAGTTTGCTCTCGTTGAGCTGCCGATCGATCCCGGCCTGGGTTTGCCGCGCAGTCTGGATGGCCGCGTCCAGCTGATGTTGCCAGGCGCTGGCGCTGCTTTGCTCGCCAAGGCTGGTCCGCAGCGCCTGCTGGCAGGCGACAAGAAGCTTTTCGCGCTCAGCCAGTCGCACGCTGCAGCCTGCCTGTTTCTCCTGACGATGGTGCTGTTGCAACTGTTCGTCGCTGCGGCGCTGTTCGCCCTGGCGCAGCTCCTCGCTCAGTTCGGACTGCGCCTGCAGCTGCTGCAGCCGCGTGGCGATGCTGGCGTCCAGCTGCATAAAGGTCTGCGCCGGGTCTTCGCGCCAGCGCTGCAGTTGCTCGACGGGCAGCAGTTCGGCAAAGGCCGTCAGCTCCTCGTCGAGTTGTTGGCTATCGCGGGCGAGGGCATCGCGCTGGCGCGCGAGCTGTTGAGTCGCCTCGACACAGGCCTCGCGCGCGGCCTGCCAGGCCTGCTGCAGGGTTTCGCTGCGCTGTTGCAGGGCGAGCAGTTGCTGCTGACGCTGGCTGGCGCTGGCGATCTGGCCTTTGAGTGCCGTCAGCTGCGTTTCCAACCATGGTGAACGCTCGGCTTCCGGCTGCTCAAGCAATCGTGCGTGCGCAGGCAGGGCGAGCAGGCGCGGCGCCAGGGCCTGCAGCTGCGCGTCGACTTCGCTCTGGCGTTGCTGCGTCTGGCGCAACTGCGTGCTGAGCGCCACATGGCGATCGCGCAGCTCCTGCAGGCGCTGGTCCTGTTCCTGTAACGCCTGCTGCGCGTGCGCGGCCTCGCTGTCGTCGTGCCGAGCAAGGCTGGCAACCAGTGCATCGGTCTGCTGCCAGGGATGCTCGTGGCTGCCGCAGACCGGGCAGGCCTCGCCGGGCACCAGTGCCGCGCGCAACGCCTCGACATTCTCGCTGCGCGCCAGACGCTGGCGCTCGAGCACGGCGAGGGTGACCTTGAGCGCCTGCTCGGCGGCATCTCTATCAATGCGAACCTGTTTGCCCAGCGGCACCAGGCTGTCCAGTTCAGCCTGCTGGCTGACGTGGGCGTCGGCCAATTCGCGCCGGCTGGCGACGAGCGTCAGCTGCTGAGACCAGAGCTGCTGCAGCGCATCGGTTTCGCGCTCGGCCTGGCGCCAGTCGTCGAGCTGTCGATGCAGCTGGGCCAGCTGTTCGGCCAGCCCGACATCGCTGTCGCGCTCGCGTTGCAGGTTGTCCAGCGCCTCGCGGGCCACATTCTGCTGGGTTTCGGCGGCCTGGGCCTGCGCTTCCAGCGCGGGAAGCTCGCTCTGGCCGTGCTGCAGGCGTGCCGCCAGCTGGACGGCCTGCTGCAGCCGCGGGCGGTAACCGTCCCATGCCGCACAGAGTGGTTGCAGGGCTGCACTCGTTTCGAGTGGCTGCGTCAGCGCCGCGAACTGTTCGGCGGTGCGCTGTTGCTGCTGCTCGAGCTGTTTGAGCGTTGCCTCGCCGGCGCTGGCCGCGGCATCGGCCTGGACGCTTTCTTCACGGATCGAGGCGAGGTCGGCGTTCAGATGCTGCAGGCGTTCTTCTTCACGGCGCGCCTGGACGAGCCGCGGCTCGGCGTCCTGGCGCGCCTGTTCGGCCGAACGCAGTTGCTCGCTGGCGGCGCTGCATTGGCTCTGCAGCTCGGCCAGGCGCTGCTGCACGGCCTGTTCCTCATGCTGCAGGCGCGCCAGGCTGTCGGCGGCCTTGTCCAGCAGCGGGCCGAGATCCTGCTGGCGCAGGAAACGATGGCGTTGCGGCGCCAGTTGCTCGAACAGGTCGAGGATGCGCCGGGCCTCGGCGAGGTTTTCGCGCTCGTCTTCGGCATCCTGCAGTTGCTGGCGGGCCGCTTCGCGCTCGTTTTCCAGGTGCTGCAGTTCGCTGAGCCATTGCCGCTGCGCTTCCAGCGCCTTGAGCTGCTGCTGCAGCGCTTTCAGCTCAATGAGCTGGGCCTGATGTTCGCGCTCCAGTTCGTCACGCTGCTCCGGCTCCAGCGGTTGCAGGCCGCCGGCCTGCTGCTCCAGACGGGCGAGGCCTTCCTTCGCCTGCTTGGCGGCCTCGAAGGCGGCCTGGCCGAGGCGACTGTAGAGCCCGGTATCGGTGAGCTTTTCCAGGAGGGTGCCGCGCTCGTTGTCGTCGGCCTTGAGGAAGGCGGAAAACTCGCTCTGCGCCAGCAGCACGGCGCGGGTGAACTGCGCCAGGGTCAGCCCCAGGCGGGCTTCGAGCAATTCCTTGAATTCGCGTTTCTTGCCGCTGGCCAGGAGCGTGCCGCTGTCGAGATCCGTAAGGCTCTGGCTGCTGGCCTGCAGGCGGCCGTCGATCTTCTCGCGGGCGCGCTTGACCTCCCAGCGTGCGCGGTAGCGGTGGCCGTCGACGCCGACGAAATCGACCTCGGCGTAGCCGCTGCCACAGCCACGGCGCAGCAGATTGCGCTCGTCGCCACCGCCGATTTCGGCTTCCACGTCGGGGACCTTGTTCAGCGGCGAGACGCTGTCGAGTCGCGGCGTGCTGCCGAACAGCGCCAGGCACAGGGCGTCGAGAATGGTGCTCTTGCCGGCACCGGTGGGCCCGGTGATGGCGAACAGCCCGGCGCTGGCCAGGGGTTCGGCGGTGAAGTCGATGACCTGCTCACCAGCCAGCGACGCCAGGTTCTTCAGGCGGATGGCGAGGATTTTCATCGCTCAATCTCCTCATCGGCGAACTCGACCCGTTGCAGCAGGGTGGCGAAATCGTCCAGCGCCTGTTCATCCGCCGGGTTGCCGTACTGTTCTTCCCAGGCGCGTGCGAACAGCTCCTGCGGGGTGATCTGGTCGAGGCCGAGCAGCACGTCCGATTCCGTTTCGCCGCGCTTGCCGGCGTATTCGCTGGCGATGCGCACCAGCCGGCAGGCCTTGCCGGTTATCGCGGTTTCGATGCGCTGGCGCAGGTCCGGCAGCGGCTCGTCGAGCAGCACGCGTACCTCCAGCCAGGGCAGGTATTCGTCGAACAGGCCGGTGGGCGGCAGCGCCTCCAGCGCGGCGATTACCTCGGCCAGCGGGGCGCGGCCGATGCGGATCATCTCCACCGCACGCGGCACCGCCAGGCTGTCGACCTGCGCCAGCTGCTCGCCGTCGAGTTCGACCAGCAGCACCTGATGCGGGTAGTTGACCTCCGCGAAGGACAGCGGCAGCGGCGAGCCGCTATAGCGGATGCGCGGCTGCCCGGCGACCTGCTGCGGCTTGTGCAGGTGGCCGAGGGCGACGTAGGCGACGGACTCGGGAAACAGGCTGGCCGGCAGGGCCTCGGCGTTGCCGATGACGATGTTGCGCTCGGACTCCTCCGACACCACGCCGCCGGCCATGTGCGCATGGCTCATGGCGACCAGCGCCTGGCCGGGCTGGCGTGCGGATTCGGCGGCGTCGATGAGGCGTTCATGCACCTGGCGAATGCCGGCCATGTAGTCGTCGCCCAGCGTCATTCCGGTGACCTCGGCCGGGCGCAGGAAGGGCAAGGTGAGGCACCAGGCGGCGGTGTTGCCAGCGGCGTCGTGCAGCGGCACCAGCAGCCGCTGGTGGTCCAGCTGGCCCTCGGCGACCCAGCTGATGCGGCCGATGGCATGGGCATTGAGGCGCCTCATCAACGGTGCCGGCAGCTCAATGCGCCCGCCCGAGTCGTGGTTGCCGGCGATCATCACGATGTCCAGCTGCGGGAGCTTTTCGTGGGCGCGGACGATGAAGTCATAGAGGCGCTCCTGGGCCTTGAGTGGCGGGTTTACCGTGTCGAACACGTCGCCGGCGATCAGCAGGGCGTCGGCGCGGTGGGTGATCAACTGGTCGAGCAGCCAGGCGAGGAATTGCGCGTGTTCGTAGTCGCGGTCCTGGCCGTGGAGGGTCTGGCCGAGGTGCCAGTCGGAGGTGTGGATCAGGCGCATGGGCTCAGGCTCATTGTGGGCGGGTGCAGTGGCGAGCCGCTGGCGTGGGTTGTGCGGCGGGTGGTTGCGTCGGATGTAAGGCTTGTGGAACTCGTGACTGTCGCGGGCTTCGGCGGACGGTTTGGACGCCCCGCGCTTTCCTCGGCCCGGACTACAGGTTGCGCCTTGCACGGCGCGTCACTTTTTCTTGCTTGGCCAAGAAAAAGTAACCAAAAAGAAGGCCACCCCGACATCCGGGTTTTGCTTCGCAAAACTTCCCTCCCTCCGGCGCTGCTCCGGGGGCCGTCGCGAAGGGACGTCCCTGTCCCTTCGCTCCTCGCTCGGCGTCCATGCCTCGCGTCCCCCTGCGCAGCACCTACGCTCGGCCTCCTGAAGGGGAGTCGAGTCCGAGCCGCCTGAAAATTCGCAAACAGCGGAACAAGCACGCGTTGCTTGTTTGTTGACCAAGAAGCTATCAGGCCCCACCGAATGCCCCTTTCAGGAGGCCGAACGGAATCCGCGCGGAGGGGAGCGAGCGGCATGGATGCCGCGAGAGGCGTAAAGGGCCAAGGATGGCCCTTGTACGCCGGCCGCCGGAGCGCGGATGGAGTGAGGGAAGTCGAGCGCAGCGAGACCCGGATGCAGGGGCAAGCGTTTTTGCTTACTTTTTTTGGGTCCGGACGTCCGGCGTTTGGAAAAAGTGAGTCGCCCAGCAGGGCGAAACCAATGCTTCCGCCAGACGGGCCAGTCGAGTGTGAGCGCGGAGCGGAAGCCAGCGAGGCGCCGTGCAAGGCGCAACCTGTAGTCCCGGCCGCGAAAAGCGCGGCGCTCACATACCGAAATCTGTGCCGACGCTCTTCGCGCACAAAACCACCCCCACAAGCCCTCACGAGTACAACCACCCCTTCAACGCCTGCAGATTCCCCACCTGCAGCTGCTGCGCCGCCGCATTGGCCTGCACGGTGTTCGGGTCGATGCCGAACCGCTGCAGCACGTACTGCACCAGTGCGCCGCGCGTCTCCACCGGCAAGTGGCCGTCGAGCATCCCGTAATCCACCTCGATGATCGCCTTCTGTGCCGGGCTCAGCCGTGCGTCCGGCTCGATCAGCACCGTCACCGGCGTGTTCCATGCCTCGTCCTGCTCGCGGGTGTGTTTGCTTTCATCCATCAGGTCCGGCTCGCCGCGGAAGCGGCTGAGCACGAAGTCGCGGTACTCGCGGTTCTTCTCGCAGTAGGCGCGCACGTGCCAGCGCATGCCGGTGAACACCAGCGTGTGCGGCGCCATCACGCGGATTTCCACCTCGGGATTGGCCAGCGAGACGTACTCGCTCTCCAGCCGCAGCCCTTCGCGGCAGGCCTGCAGGATCGGGCGCAGCACCTCGGGGCGGATGCTGCGGTCCGGCACCTGCAGTACCTCGGTATGCGCGTAGGCCAGCGCCAGGCCTTCGATGTGCGGGGCGCGCACGCGGTTCTGGTCGAGCAGGTGCAGGTAGGCGCTGGCGCTACCGTCGATGAACAGCGGCTGAAAGCCTTTGGTCGGCTTGTAGCCCTTCAGGTGGCGGTCATATGTCAGGTTTTTGGGCGCATGTTCGTTCAGGTAGGTGTTGATGTCCTTCGAGGCCTGCTGGCGGCTGATGCCGAAACTCTGCATCAGGTGGCCCGTGGTCAGGCGGCCTTCCCACCAGGCGATGGTCTCGATCAGGCGGTAGCGCAGCGCCAGGTCCCAGCGAATCTGACTGATCGATTGCTTGCGTTTCATCGCCTCTGCACCTGTTCCAAAGATTTACATGCCTATGTCGAGCAGGTCGACGTGTCGCGCAACGCTACATATATTCAGGGTATGTTTCAACTCGATCCGGTGGATGAGGAGATCCTGACATGAGCCTGCTGATCAATGCCCTGGCGATGTCCTGTACGGCGTTCGTCGCGATGCTTTTGCTGGCGTGGCTGGCCTATGCCGATGCCGACCGCAAATGACGGGGAGGGTTACAGTTTGGTGAAGATCGGAGGCTTCCCGATGGACGGCTGGAATCTCCGAGCGTAGAACCGGGTCTTTGTCTCAGGCTCACTGCTAGAGATGCTCCATGAAGACTCTGTCCCGTCATTTGGCCGATACGTTTACTTCGCAATATCGCACCCGCGTGGAACCGCAGGCGGACGGCAGGCTGGAAGTCCATGTCGGCTATCCGATCAATGGCACCCATGCCACGCGTATCGTCGCCGGGCACCAGGTACAGAACACGCTGCTGGTGGAAACCATCCTCGAAGACATGCGCAACGAGCTGGCTCGCCCGCAGTAACCGTCTCAACGAATCGCGGGTAGCGCGACGCGTACACGCAAGCCACCCAACGGACTTTCTTCCAGGTTCCACTCCCCACGCCAGGCCGTCAGGATATCGCTGACGATTCCCAGCCCCAGGCCGTGACCTTCCGACGTCTCGTCCAGCCGCACACCGCGGTCGATGACCTTTTCCCGCTGTTGCGCCGGAATGCCCGGCCCGTCGTCGTCCACCAGCAGGACGAAGCCATCGCCGCTGCGCTCGATGGTCAGCTCGACGCGGCTGCTCGCCCATTTGCAGGCGTTGTCCAGCAGATTGCCCAGCAGCTCCAGCATGTCTTCGCGATCACGTGGCAGACGGCAACCATCCGGAGCATGCCAGCGCAGCTCGAGGTCGGAGCGGTGGATCATTGCCAGGGTGTCGAACAGCGCCGGCAGTTCGGCGTCGCAGTCGAAATGCGCACCGGGCAAGACGTCCACCGATAGCCGTGCACGGCCCAGCTCGCGGCTCACGCGTTGCTGGATCTGGCTCAGCTGCTCCTGCAGGCTGGCCTGCAGGTCGGGGTGGGCGGCCAGTTCCTCTCGTTGCACCAGGCTGCCGAGCACCGCCAGTGGTGTCTTCAGTGCGTGGCCGAGGTTGCCCAGCGCGTGCCGCGATCGCTGCAGGGTCTCCTCCGTGTGGCTGAGCAGATGATTGATCTGCTCCACCAGTGGCTGCAGCTCGACGGGCGCCTGCTGGTCCAGCTGCTGGCGCTGGCCCTGCTGCAGCTGGGCGATCTGCTGCCGGGCGCGCTCCAGCGGTCGCAGTGCCAGGCCCATGGCGTAGCGCTGCAACAGCAGCAGGGCGAGCAGGGCGAAACCGACCAGGCCCAGACCGCTCAGTCGCACGCGCGCAAAGCTGTCGAGGACCGGTGTGTAGTCCTGCGCGACGCTGATGATGATCGGCTGACCATCGCGGCGGTATTCGGCGCGATAGCCGAGCAATCGCTGACCCTGTGGACCGTCGAGCAGTTCGTCCGCCAGCCCTGATCGTGCTGGCCAGTCTGGTGTGGCATCCCACAGCGAGCGCGAGCGCCAGGTTCGCCCCGGCAGTTCAATCTTGAAGTAGTGGCCGGAGAACGGTCGCTGATAGCGCGGATTGAGGCGCTGAAGGTCCAGCTGATCGCCGTTCGGCCCCTTCACCAGGGCGATCAGCAGGCCCTCGGTCTCCTCGCGCAGATCGGTCTCCAGGCTGCGTCTGAGGCCTGACTCGAAGAGCCACAGGCTGGTCTGTACCAATACCAGCGCCACCAGCAGCAACGTGGCAATCAGTGCCAGCCCGAGGCTGCGCTGGATCGACTTCACGTCTGGCCGCCGAAGCGATAGCCCTGACCGCGGCGCGTTTCGATCAGCTCGCGGCCGAGCTTGCCGCGCAGACGGTTGACGTGCACCTCGATGACGTTGGAGTCGCGTTCGGTTTCACCGTCGTACAGGTGTTCGGTCAGTTGGGTTTTCGACAGCAGCTGCCCCGGATGCAGCATGAAGTAGCGCAGCAGGCGGAACTCGCCGGCGGTCAGCTCGATGTCCTGGCCGTCCTTGCGACAGCACTGGCGCGACTCGTCCAGCTCCAGGCCGCCGGCCTGCAGCATGGGCTGGTTGGCCAGGCCGTGGGCACGGCGCAGCAGCGCCTGGATGCGCAGCAGCAGTTCTTCGGGGTGGAAGGGTTTGGTCAGGTAGTCATCGGCGCCGGCCTTGAGGCCGTCGATTCGTTCGGCCCAGGAGCCGCGGGCGGTGAGGATCAGCACCGGCGTGGTAACGGCGGCGGCGCGCCAGGCGCGCAGCACCTCCAGCCCCGGCTTGCCGGGCAATCCGAGGTCGAGAATGATCAGGTCGTAGGGCTCGGTTGCGCCCTGGTATTCGGCGTCGCGGCCATCGGTGAGCCAGTCGATCGCGTAGCCGTTACGGCTGAGACTGGCAACCAGTTCGTCAGCCAGCGGAACGTTGTCTTCGACCAATAGCAGACGCATCAGTCTTCCTCGTCCTTGATCAGGCGGCCATCGCGCGCATCGAACTCCAGCTCGCGGGCAACGCCCTGGGTGGTCAGCAATTCGATTTCATAGACATAGATATCGTCTTCCTCTTCCAGCTCTGCCTCCAGCAGACGCGCCCCGGGGTAGCGTTCCATTGCCCGCTGGATCAACGTTTCCAGCGGCACGATCAGACCTTCATTGCGCAGCCGCAGGGCTTCGTCCTGATCGAGGTCGCGGCTCGCTGCCGGAGTGGCAGCGAGCAGCAGCGCGAGTGGAAGCGTTACGAGAAAAGGGGCACGCATGGCTGGCCTCAGTCGTCCTGATGGTCCTTCAGCACTTCGCCGGTCTTGGCGTCGAGCTCGACGTCCCATTGCACACCTTTGTCGTCGCGCAATTCAAGCTGGTAGACGTAGCGGCCGTACTCTTCTTCCAGTTCCGACTCCTCGATGGTGGCGCCGGGGTGCTTGGCCAGTGCCGCTTCGTTGAGCTTCTCGAACGACTGGATGGTGCCGGCGTCACGCAGACGCAGTGCTTCGTCCGGGCCGATGTCCTTGGCCATGGCCAGGTTGGCACCGAAGGCGAGGGTGGCGGCGGTGAACAGCGTAGTCAGTGTTTTCATGGTGTTGATTCCTGTGGTTGGTTTCGACGATTCACAGGTTATGAGGGCTGGCTTAAACGAAACTTAATGTCATCCAGCCGTGGCAAATGCATCGTTCGAGCGAGGGCGAGCGCCGCCAGGCCTACTAGGTTTATCCAGCACGTCGCACCGAATCGATCGGGGTGAACCACATGAAGACCGTGTTTATCGCGCTGCTTGCCACGCTTTGCCTGGGGAGCCATGCCGTAGCCGAGGATCTGCTGAAACCTTCCACCACACCACCGCCGGTGGACGATGTGGCGCCCGGCAACAGTCTGGAGGCCGAGCAGGCCCACCAGGCCAACGGGGTGATTCGCGCCATTGATCTGCAGCAGGGCAGCGTCACCATCGCCCACGGCCCCGTGCCTGAGCTGAAGTGGCCTGCCATGATCATGCCGTTCAAAGCCGATGCTGCGCAGCTTGGTGGGCTGGCAGTCGGTGATGCGGTGGAATTTGGCTTCACCGACGGCGAGATGGACCCGCAGATCGTCTTCATTCGACGGCAGTAGCCCTCAGCCTCGCTGCTGCTCGTGGCAGCAGCCGGCGGGCTCTGAGCGCCCGCTCGGGGCGACGCGATCGCTGCTGCCGTAACGGTCGTGCAGGCGTACCCAGTCGGTGAGGTTGTGTTGCGGGCCGGTTTCGTTGCGACCGTTGGGCGTCATGTCCAGCAGGACATAGGTGCCGAGCAGTTCTTCCGCGCCGCGACCATAGGCCGAGAAGGTGTGGAAGATGTCGCCCTGCGGGTCCTGGTAGAAAACGCTGAAGCCCGACAGCTCCTCGCAGACGAAGGGTTGCCAGACGTAGTTGTAGAAGACCTTGCCCTCGACGATGTCCTCGGCATCGAAGGACACGTGGAAGTCGCGGTTGAATGTGCTGCCTGCCGACGACAGCCAGCGGAACTGCCAGCCCATGCGCTGGCGGAACGCCTCCAGCCGATCGAACGGCGCGCGGGAAATGGCGGCGAAGCTGACGTCATGCTGCAGCAGGTGCAGCAGCGCGCCGCCGATATGATCGGCCTCGAACGAACAGCCGACGCAGCCTTCGCTCCAGTCCGGGCCGAACATGAAGTGCTTGATCACCAGCTGGCTGCGACCCTCGAACAGCTCGCTCAGGCGAACCGCGCCGCTGGCATCGTGAAAACGATAGTCCTGCGCGAGGCGCCGCCAGGGCAATTGCCGGCGCTTTTCGCTGAGCGCATCGCGCTGGCGGGTGAGCTGTTTCTCTTCCTGCAGATGGACGCTGTGGGCAGCCAGCCAGTCCTGATCGGATACGACCTTGTGCGTTGCCATGTAGACCTCCGGGGCGCGGATTGGGAGCGGACGCGGAGCCGCCGCCGCGCGGCGATGGCCCTGTGACAGAGTCGATCGGCGCCGGGCGAAATCGACATCGGACCAGTGAACGCCCGGCGGCTGGCGGCGCGGCGGTTGAACTTAGCGGCCGCCGCTGCGCTCGTAATTCAGGCAGGGGCCAACCGTATGGCCCGCTCTGATCCCGTTCGCAGAAGGAATAACGAGATGTACAACAAGACACTGACCGCCGCGTTCGCCGTTGCCATCCTGGGTTCTGGTGCTGCCTTTGCAGCCGACAAGCCCGGCGCCGACTGGATCACCCTCGAGCAAGCCGTGGAGAAGGCCAAGGCCGCCGGTTATACCGAGCTGCACGGCATCGAAGCCGATGACGATGGCTGGGAAGGCGAGGGTATGAAGCAGGACGGCAAGAAGTACGAGTTCAGCATCGACGGCCGCACCGGTGAAGTGACCAAGGAAAAGGAAGACTGATGCTGCGTCCACCACGCAACTGACGTTTACGCTGAGCGCACGTGTCGCCTTGCTGAGGCGGCGCTGTGCCCGGCGGGCACGTGCGGCAATGCTCCCGCAACGGGAGGCAGCCACTGACAGAGCGGGTATCATTCGCCTCCTCGTCGCGCCGCGTAGCCGCTGTCATGTCCGCTTCCAATTCCCGCCCCAGCACCCTGCATCTGCCCCAAGGCGACTGGCCCACGGTACTCGACTGCCTGTGCGCGCACTTTCCGGCTATCGGTCGCGACACCTGGCTCGATCGCATGGCCCGCGGCCGCGTACTCGATGCGCAGATGCAGCCGATCGATGCTGCGCAGGCCTATCGGGTCGGCATGCGCATCCATTACTTTCGCGAAGTGCCGAACGAGACGCCGGTGCCGTTCGAGGAGCGCATCCTCCATGTCGACGAGCACCTGGTGGTGGCGGACAAGCCGCACTTTCTCTCGGTGATGCCGGCCGGCGAATACGTCAACGAAACCTTGCTGGCACGGCTCAGCAAACGGCTGGGGAACGCCGATCTGGTGCCGATTCATCGCATCGATCGTCTTACCGCCGGGCTGGTGCTGTTCTCGGCCAACCGCGAGAGCCGCGGTGCCTACCAGGCGCTGTTCCGTGAGCGGGAGATCAGCAAGCGCTACGAGGCGATCTGCCCGGCGCTGCCTGGGCTTGAATTCCCCATGCGCCGACGCCTGTGCATGGTGCCGGGAGAGCCGTTCTTCCTGATGCGCGAAGGCGAGGGCGAACCGAACAGCGAGACGCTGATCGAGGTGCTCGAACGGCGCGGCGACCTCTGGCGCTACGGGCTTTCCCCCATCAGCGGTAAAAAGCACCAGCTGCGCCTGCACATGGCGACCCTCGGCGCCGGTATCTGCAACGACCCCTTCTACCCGCACTTGCTGGAGCGAAGCCAGCGCGACGCTGACGACTACGCGCGCCCGCTCAAGCTGCTGGCCCGTGGCTTGCGTTTTCGCGACCCGTTGAGTGGTGAAGTTCGCGAGTTCGAAAGCAGCCTTCAGCTGGAGTGGTGATAGCCGGCGCACCTTCGCGGCATCGGCGAGTCTCAACTCGAAGACAGGCCAGCCACTGGTGCAGCCATGCCCGAAGGTCCTTCCATCGTCATCCTGCGTGAAGAAGTCGCGGCATTCGCCGGCCGCACCATCGAGCGTGCCGAGGGCAGCGCGAAGATCGACATGGCCCGGCTGGCCGGTCAGGCGGTGCGTGGCTTTCATAGCTGGGGCAAGCATTTCCTGATCGAGCTGGAGGACGTCTCCGTTCGCATCCACCTGCTGCTGTTCGGCAGCTATCGCATCAACGAGCGCAAGGACGCCGTAGCACGGCTGAGCCTGGGGTTTGCCAATGGCGAGCTGAACTTCTATGCCTGTTCCGTGCAGCTGATCGAGGGGCCGCTGGATGCAGCTTACGACTGGAGCATGGATGTGATGAGCGATGCCTGGAGACCGCGCGCGACGCTCAAGCGGTTGCGTGAACGCCCGCGGCTACTGGCCTGCGATGCGCTGTTGGACCAGACGCTGTTCGCCGGCTCCGGCAACATCATCAAGAACGAGGTGCTCTATCGCATCCGCGTGCACCCGCTGTCGCTGATCGGCGAACTGCCGGCGGCCAAGCTGCGCGAGCTGGTGCGCGAGGCGCGCACCTACAGCTTCCAGTTTCTCGAGTGGAAGCGGGCCGGCGTGCTCAAGGCCAACTGGCTGGCACACGGCAAGACCAGCTGCGTGCGCTGCCGGGTTCCGCTGGTCAAGGTGAAAGAGCTGGGCCGCAGCCAGCGTCGGGCGTTCTTTTGCGAGCGCTGCCAGAAGCGCTACGGCGACTCAGCGCAGGTTGCGGCCGAGGAGCCGAGCGCGGTGGATGAGGGGTAGGGTGGACAACGGCACCGCCTTATCGACGCGATTGATTCGTCACCGCCGAGGTGGTCGCCGTAGGGTGGAAAAGCTGCGCGTTTTCCACCCTACGGCGGCTGTGGTGTGGGGCGTAGATGGTTCGCCGGTGCAGGACCCTCGTAGGGTGGACAACGGCACCGCCTTGTCCACGCGGCTGGCTTGGAAGAACAGTGGGACAGCTGCCGCGTTTCTCACCCTATGTGCCGCTCGTTGCCTATCGCCTCAGCGCAACAGCCGCCTGAGCGCCTCGGCCAGCTGCGGCGCCATGCTCACCGCGTTGCTCTCGTGGGCGATGCAGTCGGTGCTCCAGACGTGTCCGACACCGGCGGCGCGGATCACCTGCAGCGCGTCGCCGGCGAACAGCGCGTGGGTCACGGCCACGTCCACCGAGGCGGCGCCGGCGGCCAGCAGTTTCTGCGCGGCCTCGGCAAGGGTGCGCCCGGAGCTGGCGACGTCATCGAGCAGCACCACATGGCGCCCGGCGAATTGCAGGTCCGGCAGGGCGATCTCCACCTGATGGTCGCCATGGCGCAGCTTGTTGCACACGCCATGTTCGAAACCATGCTCGGCGGCGGCCGCCTCGATCCATTGCTGCGCCTCGGCATCCGGGCCGATCAGCAGCGCATCGGGATGCCGTTCGGCGATCAGTCGCGCCAATGCCGGGGCCGCGCAGAGGGTGACCGCATCGGCCAGCGGCACCGCTTCCTGCAGGGTGGCGACGCGGTGCAGGTGCGGATCGACGGTGATCAGTGCGTCGAACTGGCCGGCCAGCAGCTGGCCGATCACCCGCTGGCTGACCACTTCCCCCGGGTTGAAGGCGATGTCCTGACGCATGTAGGCCAGATAGGGCGTGACCAGGATCAGTCGCTTGGCGCCCAGGCGTCGCGCTTCGCCGGCCACCAGCAGCAGCTCGATCAGCTTTTCGTTGGGGTGATCGAGGCCGCGATAGAACACCAGTTGCTCGGCGATCGCTTCGCCTTCGGCCAGCGGCAGGCGCAGGCGCAGTTCGTCATCGGGAAAGCGGTGGCGCTCGATCTGCGCCGCGGGCAGGCCACAGGCCTCGGCCAGGCGCAGGGCGGCGGCGCGCTCGTCATCGAAATACAGCAGCTGGCTTTGCATCAGAACTCCACGAAAACACTGGGAACCTGGTCGGCACTGCCGAGGCTGACGCCGCTGGCGCGCTCGGTGGCCTGACGGGCGAAGGCGAGGTCGGCGGGAAAATCCGCGTAAACGCGATACAGACAGTCACCGGCCTGTACCGGTTCGCCGAGCTTGCGCAGAATGTCCACGCCGGCACCCTGCACCTTGGGTGCGCCGGCCAGCCGCGCGATGCGCGCCAGCTGCAGGTTGTCGATGCCGGTGACCACCGCGCTGCGCTCGGCCAGCACGTCGAAGCTGAGGCGGGCGAGTGGTGGATGGTTGTGATCGAAGACCTTGCCGCCCTGGGCGGCGATGATCGAATGCATCTTCTTCAGCGCGCGGCCGGAGTCGAGGATGTCGCGGGCGATGGCATAGCCGTCACCGCCGCGCACGTCGGGATCGAACTCGAGCATGCGTCCGGCCAGGCGCAGCGCCTTCTGGCGCAGGTCGATCGGCGCCGCCGGGTCGTTCTGCAGCACCTGCATCACGTCGCGTGCCTCCAGTACCGGGCCGATGCCGTTGCCGATCGGCTGGCGACCGTCGGTGATGACCGCGTCCAGGGTCAGGCCCAGGCGCGAGGCCACGAACTCGAACAGCTTGCGCAGGCGCTGCGCCTCGGCCATCGAACGCACCTTGGCCGTCGGACCGATGGGAATGTCCAGCAGCAGGTGGGTGGAGCCGGCGGCAATCTTCTTCGACAGGATCGAAGCGACCATCTGCCCGGGCGAGTCGATCGACAGTGGTCGCTCGACGGCAATCAGCACGTCATCGGCCGGCGACAGCTCGCTGCTGCCGCCCCAGGCCAGGCAGCCGCGTTCCTCGCGGACCATTTCGCAGAGGCGCTCGAACGGCAGTTCGACGTTGGCCAGCACTTCCATGGTGTCAGCGGTACCGGCCGGCGAGGTGATCGCCCGCGAGCTGGTCTTCGGGCAGAGCATCCCGTGGGCGGCGACGATCGGCACCACCAGCATCGAGGTGCGGTTGCCCGGGATGCCGCCGATGCAGTGCTTGTCCACCACCGGATGCTCGCGCCAGTCGAGCCGGCGGCCGACGCGGATCATCGCGTCGGTGAGAAAGAACACCTCCTCGCGATCCAGCTCGCCCTGGTTGCAGGCGACCACGAAGGCGGTCAGCTCGATCTTCGAGTAACGGTGCTCGGCGATATCGCGCATGATCGCCAGGAAGTCCTCGCGGCTCAGGCGCTCGCCGGCGATCTTGCGGTGCAGCGCCGGAATCGACGCGGCCGGCTCGGCCTGGGCGATTGCCGCCGGTACACCGGCTTCGGCGCCGAGCTGGGCGAAGGCGTCCTCGGACAGACCCAGCTCGTCACAGCCGACGATGGCCGGATCGTCCACCAGATTGAGGCTGGCCAGAATGCGCTTGCCGTTGACCCGTACCTCGACCTTGGCCAATGCCTGAAAACCTTCGGCGCGGCAGGCGGCGCAGTCGCGGTGCAGGTAGGCGACGTTCTCGCGGTAGGTATCGATGGCCACCCGGCGCAACGCCAGGTGTACCGGAGACTTGCCGTTGATCGGTGAATCACTGCTGATGGTGGTCATGCGCGCGCATTCGCTGGAGGGATGATGGCTATCTAGCCTCAGCGTAGCGCCGCTTGCCAAGCGGCCCCGCGCGTTTTGCCCTGGCGCGTTGCCGCAGGTCAGCAAAAAGACCTGTTCAGCGCGCGGCCCAGCCGCCGTCCATGTTCCACGCGGCGCCGCGTACCTGATCGCCGGCCTCGCTGCAGAGGAACAGCGCCATCGCACCCAGCTGCGCGGGGGTGACGAAGTCCAGCGAAGGCTGCTTCTCGGCGAGCAGGTCATGGCGGGCGCGTTGCTCGTCGCCGCTCTCCCGCGCGCGCTCGTCGATCTGCTGCTGTACCAGCGGGGTCAGCACCCAGCCAGGGCAGATGGCATTGCAGGTGATCGGCGTGGTGGCGGTTTCCAGCGCGACGACCTTGGTCAGCCCGACCAGCCCGTGCTTGGCGGCGACATAGGCGGCCTTCTGCTCGGAGCCCACCAGCCCGTGCACCGAGGCGATATTGATGATCCGCCCCCAGCCGCGCTGGCGCATGCCGGGCAGGGCCAGGCGTGTGGTGTGGAATGCCGAGGACAGGTTGATGGCGATGATGGCGTCCCAGCGCTCGACGGGAAATTCCTCCACCGGCGCCACGTGCTGGATGCCGGCATTGTTGACCAGGATATCGACGCCGCCAAAGTCGCGTTCGGCATAGGCGAACAGCTCGGCGATCTGCGCCGGGTCGGACACGTCCGCGCCGTGGTGGCCCACCTTGTGGCCGTGCCGGCCGACTTCGGCCAGCGCTGCCGAGGCATCGCCGAAACCGTTGAGGATCAGGTCGGCGCCGGCCTCGGCCAGCTTCAGCGCGATGCCGAGGCCGATCCCGCTGGTGGAGCCGGTGACCAGTGCGGTCTTGCCTGTGAGGTTCATGGTTTCTCCCGCTTGGTGGCGCCCGCACGGGGCGGCGCCTTGTTTTTTCTTGTTGTCGGAAGGCAATCGCTGATGGCGCACCGCTTCGCCGATATCGGCGAGCGGCCGCCGCAGTCAGACGATGCCGGTAGCGTAGTACACGCCGATCACGAAGAAGGCCGCGGCGGTGGCGATCAGGGTGATGGCGAAGATGTCCTTGTAGGATTCGCGGTGGGTCAGTCCGGTGACGGCCAGCAGGGTGATCACCGCGCCGTTGTGCGGCAGGGTGTCGAGCCCGCCGGAGGCCATCGAGGCGACCCGGTGCAGCACTTCCAGCGGTATCTGCGCAGCGTTGGCGGCGGCGACGAAGCTGTCGGCCATCGCCGCCAGGGCAATGCTCATGCCGCCGGAGGCCGAGCCGGTGATGCCGGCCAGCAGGTTGACGGTGATGGCTTCGTTGATCAGCGGATTGGGAATCGCCGACAGCGCATCGGCCACCACGATGAAGCCCGGCAGCGAGGCGATCACCGCGCCGAAGCCGAATTCCGACGCGGTGTTCATCGCCGCCAGCAGCGAACCGCCGACCGCCGTGCGGCTGCCCTCGGCGAGCTTGCCGCGCAGGGTGCCGAAGCTGGTCGCCAGTACCAGGGCGATGCCCAGCAGCAGCGCGGCCTCCACCGCCCAGATCGCGGTGAGCTTGCCGACCTCGGTGACCAGCGGTGCGCTCATGCCGGGCAGCTGCAGGCTGTGGCTGGTGCCGTAGAACTCGGGAATCCAGCGGGTGAACAGGAGGTTGGCCACCAGCACCAGAATCAGCGGGGACAGCGCCAGCCAGGGGTTGGGCAGGGCGATGTCGGCGGGCGTTTCCGGCTCGTTGCGCAGGTTGGTGCCGTAGCCTTCGCCGGCGGCAATGGCCTTGCCGAGCTGCCACTTGAGATAGAGCATGCCCAGGCCGAATACGAATATCGTGCCGATCAGGCCCAGCCAGGGCGCGGCCCAGGTGGTGGTGTTGAAGAAGGTGGTGGGGATGATGTTCTGGATCTGCGGCGTGCCGGGAATGGCCGTCATGGTGAAGGTGAACGCGCCAAGGGCGATGGTCGCCGGGATCAGGCGCTTGGGCATGTTGCTCTGGCGGAACATCTCGGCAGCGAACGGGTACACCGCGAACACCACGACGAACAGCGACACGCCGCCGTAGGTCAGCAGCGCGCAGACCAGCACGATCACCAGCATTGCCTGGCTGGTGCCGAGCAGGCGGATCGCCGCGGCGACGATGGAGCGCGAAAAACCCGACATCTCGATCAGCTTGCCGAACACCGCACCGAGCAGGAACACCGGGAAGTACAGCTTGATGAAGCCGACCATCTTCTCCATGAAGATGCCGGTGAAGGCCGGCGCCACTGCGGACGGGTCGGTGAGCAGCACCGCGCCCATGGCGGCGATGGGGGCGAACAGAATGACACTGTAGCCGCGGTAGGCGGCGAGCATCAGCAGGGCCAATGCAGCAAGGGCGATGACGACGCTCATCGGGGACGATCTCCTGGCCCCGTGCGGCACGACCGAACGCTGCCGAGGGCATTCGGGGACTCGCTGCTGCACGGCAGGCGCGTTGTTTTTCTTGTTTCGGCTGCGGACAGGCCGCACGGTGATTTAGCGAGTTCCATGCCAGATACGCAACTCACTGATTTGCATGGTGTTTATCTTGAGTGTCCAGATAGTTGGACGGCGCTTGTGTCTTGCATCCTGGACAGCGTGGTCCAGCATTCCGGACAGCGTTGCCGTCCGGAATGCCCGGCCTCAGGTCAGGAAATAGAGCCCGCCGGCGATCACCACACCGGAGAACACCAGGCAGAGCAGGCAATAGCCCATGATGTCGCGGGCACCGAGCCCGGCGATGCCCAGCAGCGGCAGGGCCCAGAACGGCTGGATCATGTTGGTCCAGGCATCGCCCCAGGCGATCGCCATGGCCGTGACTTCCGGCGCCACGCCCAGCGCCGCGCCGGCCGGCAGCATGATCGGCCCCTGCACCGCCCACTGGCCGCCGCCGGACGGCACGAAGACGTTGACCAGCCCGGCGCTGAGAAAGGCCAGCACCGGGAAGCTCTCGGCCGACGACCAGGCGATGAAGGTGTCGGTGACCTGCCGGCCGAGGGACAGGCCAGCGGCGTTGGCGCCGACCATCATCCCCATGATCCCGGCGTAGAAAGGGAACTGCACGACGATGCCGGCGATGCCGCGGATGCTTTCCTCGATGGCGCGCATGTAGCGCTCCGGCGTGCCGTGCATCAGCAGGCCGGCGAAGAGGAAGATCGAGATCACGATGTTCAGGCTCAGCGCCAGACCGTTCTCGCTGAAGTGCCGGTAGAAGAACAGCACCGCCAGCGCGACCATGATCAGGCCGAGAATGCGGCTGTCGTCCAGGCGCTGGGTGGCAGTTTCCCGCGGGATGTCGCTCGGCTGGGGCTCTTCCAGCAGCGCCGGATCGACCACTTTCGGCGTCTTCGGCTGCATGGCCCAGTTCAGCAGCGGCAGGCCCACCACCAGCACGGCGATGATGATCAGGTTGTAGGAAGCGAACAGCGTCTGGCCGACACCGATGGCTTCGGTCAGCGCGCCGCCGGTCATCTTCTCCAGATCGGCCCCGCCGCTGGCCAGCGACAGCGGAATCGAGCCGGAAAAGCCGCCGTGCCAGATCAGGAAGCCGGAGTAGGCCGAGGCCACCAGCAGCGGGTAGTCGACGCCGCGCACCTGGCGTGCCAGCGCGCGGGCGAACACGGCGCCGATCACCAGGCCGAAGCCCCAGTTGATCCAGGAACCGGCCAGCGCCACCAGAGTCACCAGCACGATGGCCTGGCCCGGGGACTGCGGGATGCGGGCCATGCGGTCGAGCAGGCGATTGATTGCCGGGGCCCGTGCCAGGGCATGGCCGGTGACCAGGATCAGCGACATCTGCATGGTGAAGGCCAGCAGGTTCCAGAAGCCATTGCCCCAGTGCTGCGCCATGGCCGGCAGGCCCTGACCGGTGCTGAGCATGGCGGCGATCAGCACGATCAGCGTGAGCAGGATGGCGAAGACGAAGGGCGAGGGAAGGAAGCGTTGCACCAGGTAGACGCTGGCGGCGGTTATTCTGTTGAGCACGATGGGGTTCTCCCTTGTTGTCGTTATGTCGCCGCGCAGGTGCGGCGCTTCGCTTATGAGTGCGGCGGCGGCCGGCTGTTCCCGTTGCGCTGCGCCTGAGGAGGTTGGTCGATGCGTGTTGCGCTTTCACTGTCGCTGCTGCTGTTTGTGGCTTCCGCTCAGGCACAAGAGCCGCTGCGGCTGCGCATCCAGGGGCATGAGCTGCACGCCGAATACGCGCAGACCGTCGCCCAGCGCGAGCGCGGGCTGATGGGGCGCCGCGAGCTGGCCGCCGACAGCGGCATGCTGTTCCGCTTTGATGAAGTGCGCCGCCACTGCCTGTGGATGAAGGACACGCCGCTGCCCTTGTCGGCGGCGTTCTTCGATGAGGCTGGGCTTCTGGTCGATGTGATCGACCTGGAGCCGTTCAATACGGAGATACGCTGTTCGAAGCGGCCCGCGCGTTATGCCCTGGAGATGAACCAGGGCTGGTTCGCCGAGCGGGAGATCGGACGGGGCGCGCGGCTGGCAGGGATTCCGGTGGAGTAGGCCAACCCTGCCCAACGACCCGCGTCCCGCCTCAATCCAGCGGCAACTCCGTGGTCCGCTTCACCTCGCTCATGGCGATATGCGAGTGCGCCTCCTGCACGTGGGGGCGCTGCAGGAGCTGGTCACGCAGGAAGCGTTCGTAACTGTCGATATCGCGCGCCACCACCTTGAGCAGGTAATCCGACTCCCCGGCCATGGTGTGGCACTCCAACACCTCGGGGTAACCCACCACCGCCCGCTCGAACTCGTCGAGGTTGCTCCGACCGTGGGCCGAGAGCTTGATGTTGACGAACACCGTCATGTTCAGCCCGAGTTTCTTCGGGTTGAGCAGGGCGACCTTGCGCTCGATCAGCCCTTCCTCCTGCATGCGATGGATGCGTCGCCAGCAGGGTGATTGCGACAGTTCGACCTTCTCGGCGATTTCCGCGGCGGAGAGGTCGGCGTTGTGTTGCAGCAGCAGGAGGATCTTGCGATCGATGCTGCTCAGTGGCGAAGTCTGCATGGTCGTGCCTGTTTTCTTGTTGTTAGCGAATGGGTCATGCACAGAAGCGCTGTTCTACCGCAAAAGTAGAAAGAAAATCTCTCTCCGTCACGGCCAGACTGTTAATCGACACGCGACGGTGGGGTGATCCCCTGCCGATTGCCGGCGTGGAGAAACAACCGTGCGGTTTCTCCATGACCGCGTCAGGCGGGTAGTGAACAACGCTGCCCTGACTCCGATAACAACAAATTAGGAGCGCCCCATGTCTCTGGCCGAGATCCGTCTGGACGACAAGTACCGGCTTGCTACCGGTCATCTGTACCTCACCGGCACCCAGGCGCTGACCCGCTTGCCGATGCTGCAGCATCAGCGTGATCAGGCCCGTGGTTTGAATACTGGTGGCTTCATCTCCGGCTATCGCGGCTCGCCATTGGGCGGGCTGGACAAGAGCCTCTGGGAAGCCCGCGACTACCTCAAGCAACACGCCATCCACTTCCAGCCGGGCGTCAACGAAGAGCTGGCCGCCACCGCGGTGTGGGGCAGCCAGCAGACCAACCTGTTCCCCGGCGCCAGGTACGACGGCGTGTTCGCCATGTGGTACGGCAAGGGGCCGGGTGTCGACCGTGCCGGTGACGTGTTCAAGCATGCAAATGCGGCGGGTGTGTCGCCCAAGGGTGGCGTGCTGCTGCTGGCGGGTGACGACCACGGCTGCAAATCCTCGACGCTGCCGCACCAGAGCGAGCATGCCTTTATCGCCGCCTCGATTCCGGTGCTGAACCCGGCCAACGTTCAGGAAATCCTCGACTACGGCATCATCGGCTGGGAGCTGTCGCGCTACTCCGGCTGCTGGGTGGCGCTGAAGACCATCGCCGAGAACGTCGATTCTTCCGCCGTGGTGGAGGTCGATCCGCTGCGCGTGCAGACGCGCATCCCGGAAGACTTCGAGCTGCCCGAGGACGGCGTGCACATCCGCTGGCCGGACCCGCCGCTGGCTCAGGAAAAGCGCCTCAACCTGTACAAGATCTACGCCGCTCGCGCCTTTGCCCGGGCCAACAACCTGAACCAGGTGATGCTCGATTCGCCGAATCCGCGCCTTGGCATCATCACCACCGGCAAGTCCTATCTCGACGTGCGTCAGGCGCTGGACGACCTGGGCCTGGACGAAGCGCTGTGCGCCTCGGTCGGCCTGCGCGTGCTCAAGGTCGGCATGAGCTGGCCGCTGGAGCCGGTCTCGGTGCACGAGTTTGCCCAAGGGCTGGACGAGATTCTGGTGGTCGAGGAAAAGCGCAGCATCATCGAGGACCAGCTCACCGGGCAACTCTACAACTGGCCGGTCAGCAAGCGTCCGCGGGTGGTTGGCGAGTTCGACGAGCAGGGCAATTCATTGCTGCCGAACCTCTCCGAACTGACCCCGGCGATGATCGCCCGGGTGATCGCCAAGCGCCTCGCGCCGATCTACACCAGCGACAGCATCCAGGCACGGCTGGCCTTCCTGGCCGCCAAGGAGAAGGCCCTGGCCGCGCGCAGCTACAGCACCGTGCGCACGCCGCACTACTGCTCCGGTTGCCCGCACAACACCTCCACCAAGGTGCCCGAGGGCAGCCGCGCCTCGGCCGGTATCGGCTGTCACTACATGGTGCAGTGGATGGACCGGCGCACCGAGACCTTCACCCAGATGGGCGGCGAGGGCGTCAACTGGATCGGCCAGGCGCCGTTCACCGACACCCCGCACATGTTCCAGAACCTCGGTGACGGCACCTATTTCCACTCCGGCAGCCTGGCGGTGCGCGCCGCCGTCGCGGCGGGCGTAAACGTCACCTACAAGATTCTCTACAACGATGCCGTGGCCATGACCGGTGGCCAGCCCATCGACGGCGAGCTGCGCGTCGACCAGCTCAGCCGGCAGATCTTCCACGAGGGCGTCAAGCGCATCGCCCTGGTCAGCGACGAGCCGGACAAGTACCCGACCCGCGATACCTTCGCGCCGATCACCAGCTTCCATCACCGCCGCGAACTGGATGCCGTGCAGCGCGAGCTGCGCGAATTCAAGGGCGTCTCGGTGATCATCTATGACCAGACCTGTGCCACCGAGAAGCGTCGTCGGCGCAAGCGCGGCAAGCTGGAAGACCCGGCCAAGCGCGCCTTCATCAACCCGGCGGTCTGCGAGGGCTGCGGCGACTGCGGCGAGAAGTCCAACTGCCTGGCGGTGCTGCCGCTGGAAACCGAACTGGGGCGCAAGCGCGAGATCGACCAGAACGCCTGCAACAAGGACTTCTCCTGCGTCGAGGGTTTCTGCCCGAGCTTCGTCACCGTGCATGGCGGCGGGTTGCGCAAGCCCGAAGCCGTAGCAGGCGGTATCGAGGCGGCGACCTTGCCCGAGCCGCAGCATCCGTCGCTGGAGCGGCCTTGGAATGTGCTGATCCCCGGCGTTGGCGGCAGCGGCGTGACCACCCTTGGCGCGCTGCTCGGCATGGCCGCGCACCTGGAAGGCAAGGGCTGCACCGTGCTCGACCAGGCCGGTCTGGCGCAGAAATTCGGCCCGGTGACCACCCACGTGCGCATCGCCGCCAAGCAGAGCGATATCTACGCGGTGCGCATCGCCGCCGGTGAGGCCGATCTGCTGCTGGGCTGCGACCTGATCGTCGCGGCGGGCGATGAATCGCTGACCCGCCTCAACGAGCAGATCAGCAATGCCGTGGTGAACAGCCACGAGTCCGCCACCGCCGAGTTCACTCGCAACCCGGACGCCCAGGTGCCCGGCGCGGCCATGCGCCAGGCGATCAGCGACGCGGTCGGCGCCGACAAGACCCACTTCGTCGATGCCACCCGCCTGGCCACGCGGCTCTTGGGCGACAGCATCGCCACCAACCTGTTCCTGCTCGGCTTCGCCTATCAGCAGGGGCTGCTGCCGATCAGCGCCGAGGCCATCGAGAAGGCCATCGAGCTCAATGGCGTTGCCGCCAAGCTGAATCTGCAGGCCTTCCGCTGGGGCCGCCGTGCCGTGCTAGAGCGTGAAGCAGTCGAACAGCTGGCGCGTCCGGCCGAAATAGCGGAGCCGATCTGCAAGACCCTGGAAGAGATCGTCGAGTGGCGCGTGGATTTCCTTACCCGCTACCAGAACGCCGGGCTGGCGCGCCGCTATCGCCAGCTGGTCGAGCGCGTGCGCGATGCCGATAGCGCGGACGATCTGGCGCTGTCCAAGGCCGTCGCCCGCTACTACTTCAAGCTACTGGCCTACAAGGACGAGTACGAGGTGGCACGCCTCTACAGCGAGCCGGAATTCCGCCAGCAGCTCCAGGCGCAGTTCGAGGGCGACTACAAGCTGCAGTTCCACCTCGCTCCGGCCTGGCTGGCCAAGCGTGATGCGGTTACCGGCGAGCCGCGCAAGCGCGAGCTGGGGCCGTGGGTGCTCAATGTGTTCGGCGTGCTGGCCAAGTTCCGCTTCCTGCGTGGCACACCGCTCGATCCGTTCGGCTATGGCCACGACCGCCGCGTCGAACGCCAGCTGATCGGCGAGTACGAGAAGACCGTGGACGAGCTGCTGGCCCAGCTCAAGCCGACCAACTACCGCACCGCCGTGGCCATCGCCGCGCTGCCGGAACAGATCCGCGGCTACGGCCCGGTGAAGGAGCGTTCCATCGCCAAGGCCCGCCAGCAGGAGAAGTTGCTCCGCGAGCAGCTGGCCAAAGGCGACGAGGTACAGAGCGTACGGCTGTTCCAGCCGGCGGCGTAGTTCGCAGTGCGCTAGCGGGGTGAAATCGGTCACCCCGCATGAGCACACCGCCGCAGGCGCTACCCGCTAACGAGGCCCTGTCCGTGACAGGCCACCAGACCAACAAGAACGAGGTAACCAAATGTCCGTCTTCGCTCATCCTGACTTCGACCGCCACGAACAGGTGGTCTTCTGCCATGACCAGGCGTCGGGTCTGAAAGCCATCATCGCCATCCACGACACGCGCCTCGGTCCGGCGCTGGGTGGTTGCCGGATGTTCCCCTATGCCAGTGACGACGAGGCCCTGCGCGATGTGCTGCGGCTGTCGCGCGGGATGACGCTGAAATCCTCGCTGGCCGGGCTCAAGCTCGGCGGCGGCAAGGCGGTGATCATCGGCGACCCGCATACCGGCAAGAGCCAGGCGCTGCTGCACGCCATGGGCGACTTCGTCGACAGCCTTGGCGGGCGCTACATCACTGCCGCCGACTCCGGCACCGGCGATGCCGAAATGCAGGCCTTTGCCCAGCGCACCCGCCATGTGGTCGGCGCCACGCCGCGCACGTTGCTCGACGGCAGCGTCGCCAGCGGCGACCCGTCGCCGTCCACCGCCTACGGCGTGTTCGTCGGCCTCAAGGAAGCGGTGCGCCAGCGCCTCGGTCGTGACGATCTGACCGGGCTGAAGGTGGCGATCCAGGGCGTCGGCCATGTCGGGCTGGGGCTGGCGCGGCACCTGAAGGCGGCCGGCGCCGAACTGTGGGTGGCGGACATCTTCGATGCCAACGTCAAGCAGGCGATGGACGAGCTGGGAGCCAACGTGGTGCGCCCGCAGGACATCTACGGTCTGGACGTGGACGTTTTCGCGCCCTGCGCCATGGGCGGCATCCTCAACGAGCAGACTCTCGAAGTGCTGCGTGCCCCGGTGATCGCCGGTGCCGCCAACAACCAGCTGGCCAGCGCCGAGATCGGCGTCGAACTGCAGCGGCGCAACCAGCTCTACGCGCCGGACTACGCAATCAACGCCGGCGGCATCATCGACGTCTACTACCAGCGCAACGGCGGCAGCGCCGCGCAGATCGATGCCCATGTGAACGCCATCGCCGGCACGCTGCGCGAGATTTTCGAGCGGGCCGCCGCCAGCGGCGAATGCACCTCGGTGATCGCCGACCGCCTGGCGCTGGAACGCTTGCAGGCCGGCGGCGCGCCGCAGGTCGCGACGCTGCAGCGGCAGGCTTCATGATGGCACATGGCCGGTCACCCCAGCGCGCCGGCCTTCGCTGAGCGGGGCGGCGGGCTCTGATCGCCAGCGCCGTGCCCGCTCCGTTCGTTCGCACCATCCCTGACAAAAACAACAAGCAGGAATCCGCAATGACCGATAAAACCAGCCTCGCGGCCGGCACCTTCGCCGGCGCGCGCGCACGCATCCAGGACAACGCCAGCCGGGGCCTGTGGTCCTCCCGCTGGGTGTTCTTCCTCGCCGCCACCGGCTCCGCTGTGGGCCTGGGCAATATCTGGAAATTCCCCTACGTGACCGGGCAGAACGGCGGCGGCGCCTTCGTGCTGGTCTATCTCGCCTGCATCGTATTGATCGGCATTCCGCTGCTGATGGCCGAGGTGATGATCGGCCGCCGTGGCCGGGCGAACCCTGATGGCGCCGTGGCGCGGCTGGCGCGCGAAGCCGGGGCCAGTTCACGCTGGCGCGTGGTCGGCTGGCTCGGTGGGCTGACCGGCTTTCTCATTCTGAGCTTTTATCTGGTGGTGGCCGGCTGGGCACTGGCCTATGTGCCGACGACCTTCAGCGGCGGCTTCGCCGGGGTCAGCGGGGAGGCCAGTGGCGAGCTGTTCGGCGCGCTGCTGGCGGACCCTGTGCGCCTGGTGGTCTGTGCCACGCTGGTGCTGGCGGCGACCATGCTGATCGTCGGCTTCGGCGTGCGTGGCGGGCTGGAGCGATCGCTGCGCTTTCTGATGCCCGGGCTGTTCGTGCTGATGCTGGTGCTGGTGGTCTACGCCGCCATCGAAGGCGAGTTCGCCCAGGCGCTGCAGTTTCTTTTCGTGCCGGACTTTTCGGCGCTGACCGCGCAGAGCGTGCTGGTCGCCCTCGGCCATGCCTTCTTCACCCTGAGTCTGGGCTGCGGCGCGATGATGGCCTACGGCTCCTATCTGCCGGAAGGCACCTCGATCGCCAAGACCTCGATTCTGGTGGCGCTGGCCGATACCGCGGTGGCGCTGCTGGCCGGCCTGGCGATCTTCCCGCTGGTGTTCGGCAACGCGCTGGAGCCGGGGGCCGGGCCGGGGCTGATCTTCGTCACCCTGCCGATCGCTTTCGGCCAGATGCCGCTGGGGCAGGTCGTGGGCGGGCTGTTCTTCGTGATGCTGGTGATCGCCGCGCTGACCTCGGCCATCTCGCTCTCCGAGCCGAGCATCGCCTGGCTTACCGAGCGCTTTTGCATCAGCCGGACCAAGGCCGTGCTGGGCAGCGGCCTGGTGCTCTGGCTGCTGAGCCTGGGCAGCGTGTTCTCGTTCAACCACTGGGCGGACTACCAGCTGTTCGGCAAGACCTTCTTCGACACCCTGGACTACCTCACCACCAATTGGCTGATGCCGCTGGGCGGGCTGGGCACGGTGCTGTTCACCGGCTGGGTGTTGCAGCGCCACGTGGTCAGCGAGGCCATCGGCATTCGCAACGCCGGGCTGTTCCAGGCCTGGTGGAAGCTGCTGCGCTACGGCACGCCGGTGGCCATCGTGCTGGTATTTCTCAACCTGCTCGGGCTGATCTAGCGCGACCACGGTCGTCCGTGCAGACCGCGCCGGTGGGCTGAAGCCCACTCCGCAAGCATGCTGCGGGCTTCTCAGGAAGTCCTTTTGGTGGGCTCAGGTCCATCCCATCGGAAGCCGACACAGGCTTTGGTGGGGTGGGCTTCAGCCCACCTTTTTTATGCGCGACGCCATGCACGGGATGACATGTGCGGCAGCTTGTCGCACCGGGTTGTAAGCTTTTCGTTACGCCTGGCAAGCCGCCGAGCCAGGCTTTTCAGCGAAAAACGCGCTGTAAGGAAAACCTGACAGCGGGGACGGCGCCAGCCGCTTTCCGTGCCCGTAAACAGCATTGTTCGGCGCTCGGCCCTGGGGTGTGATGGGGCCAGCCAAAGCCGTGCAACGGCCGTCCTCACAACAATAATCAGGAGGCGATATGAACGCCGTGAACAAGATCGAACAGCACAACCCCATCGGCACCGACGGCTTCGAGTTCGTCGAATTCACCGCGCCGAATGCCGAGGGCATCGAGCAGCTGCGCACGCTGTTCACCCAGATGGGCTTTACCGAAACCGCCAAGCACCGCTCCAAGGAGGTCTGGCTGTTCCAGCAGCACGACATCAACATCGTGCTCAACGGCAGCCCCACCGGGCATGTGCGCGAGTTCGGCGAGAAGCATGGCCCGAGCGCCTGCGCCATGGCCTTCCGGGTGAAGAATGCCGCGCAGGCCGCCGCCTACGTCGAATCCCAGGGCGCCAAGCTGGTCGGCAGCCACGCCAACTTCGGCGAGCTGAACATCCCCTGCGTCGAAGGCATCGGCGGCTCGCTGCTGTATCTCGTCGACCGCTACGGCGACAAGAGCATCTACGACGTCGACTTCGAGTACATCGAAGGGCGCACGCCGAATGACAACGCCGTCGGCCTGATGTGCATCGACCATCTGACCCACAACGTCATGCGTGGGCAGATGGATGTCTGGTCCGGTTTCTACGAGCGCATCGCCAACTTCCGCGAGATTCGCTACTTCGACATCGAAGGCAAGCTGACCGGCCTGTTCTCCCGTGCCATGACCGCGCCCTGCGGCAAGATCCGCATCCCGATCAACGAGTCGGCCGACGACAAGTCGCAGATCGAGGAATTCATCCGCGAGTACCACGGCGAGGGCATCCAGCACATCGCGCTGTCCACCGACGACATCTACGAGACCGTGCGCCGCCTGCGCGCCAACGGCGTGGACTTCATGACCACCCCGGACACCTACTACGAGAAGGTCGATACCCGCGTCGCCGGCCACGGCGAGCCGCTCGACCAGCTGCGCGAGCTGAACCTGCTGATCGATGGGGCGCCGGGCGATGACGGCATCCTGCTGCAAATCTTCACCAACACGGTGATCGGCCCGATCTTCTTCGAAATCATCCAGCGCAAGGGCAACCAGGGCTTCGGCGAAGGCAACTTCAAGGCGCTGTTCGAATCCATCGAGGAAGACCAGGTGCGCCGCGGCGTGATCAAGGCGGACGAGTAAGTCCAGAGCCAGGACGTAGGGTGGAAGACTGCGAAGCATCTTCCACGCGTCTGTGTCGGGCCGACCAACGCGTGGATGTGCTTCGCGACATCCACCCTACGCACCGGCATCCACTGCGCCGCCATTCAGATCACGCGGTATCACGAAGGAGAGGCACATGAGCCGCAAATGGATCAGTTTCCCCATCCGCGAGGGTGAGAGTTCGCGTCAGGCGCACTGCGATTTTCCGCAGGGCACCTACGAGCGTGAAATGGGCCGCGAAGGCTTCTTCGGCCCGGCTTCGCACCTGCATCACAAGCATCCGCCGACCGGCTGGATCGACTGGGAAGGCCCGCTGCGCCCGCACGCCTTCAACTTCAATCACATCCCCAGCGAAGGCGACTGCCCGCTGCAGGCGCCGCTGGCGCTGCACAACGCCGACGTCAAGTTGCGCCTGTGGAAGACCAACGGCGCCATGCGCCACCTGGTGCGCAACGGTGATGGTGACGAACTGCTGTTCATCCACGAGGGCGCCGGGCATTTCTACTGCGACTTCGGCCACCTGGAATTCCGCGACGGCGACTACCTGATGATCCCGCGCGGCACCGCCTGGCGCATCGAGGCGACGCAGCCGGTGTTCATGCTCTTGATCGAGAACACCGACGGCGCCTACCAGCTGCCGGAAAAAGGCCTGGTCGGCCCGCATGCCATCTTCGACGCCGCAGTGCTCGACCATCCGCGGCTGGACGACGCCTTCCGCGCGCAGCAGGACGAGAACCCCTGGCAGATCCGCATCAATCGGCGCGACCAGATCACCACCGTGACCTACCCGTACAACCCGCTGGACGTGGTCGGCTGGCACGGCGACAACACCGTGGTACGGCTCAACTGGCGTGACATCCGCCCGCTGATGAGCCATCGCTACCACCTGCCGCCGTCGGCGCACACCACCTTCGTCGCCAACGGTTTCGTGGTCTGCACCTTCACGCCGCGGCCGGTGGAATCCGATCCGGGTGCGCTGAAGGTGCCGTTCTTCCACAACAACGACGACTACGACGAAGTGCTGTTCTACCACCGCGGCAACTTCTTCAGCCGCGACAACATCGAGCAGGGCATGGTGACCTTCCACCCCTGCGGCTTCCCCCACGGGCCGCACCCGAAGGCACTGAAGAAGGCCAGCACCGACCCGGCGACCTTTGCCGACGAGGTGGCGGTGATGATCGACACCCGCCGCGCGCTGGAAGTCGGCGAGGCTGCCGCAGCCGTCGATGTCCCCGAATACGTCAACTCCTGGCGTGCGCCGGGCAAGGAATCCTGATGAAACTCGCAACCCTCAACCAGGGCCGCGACGGCGTGCTCGTCGTCGTTTCCCGTGATCTCGCCCAGGCGGTGAAAGTGCCGCAGATCGCCGCCACGCTGCAGGCCGCGCTGGATGACTGGAACTACTGCAAGCCCAAGCTCGAAGCGGTCTATCAGCGTCTCAACGACGGGCTGGAGGAGGGCGCATTCGCCTTCGACCAGGCCGCCTGCCACAGCCCGCTGCCGCGCGCCTATCACTGGGCGGACGGCAGCGCCTACGTCAATCACGTCGAGCTGGTGCGCAAGGCGCGTGGCGCCGAGATGCCGGAGTCCTTCTGGCACGATCCGCTGATGTACCAGGGCGGCGCCGATGCCTTTATCCCGCCGCACAGCCCGATCCGCCTGGCCGACGAGGCCTGGGGCATCGATCTGGAAGGCGAACTGGCGGTGATCACCGACGACGTGCCCATGGGTGCGACGCCGGCCGAGGCGGCCGCGCACATCCAGCTGCTGATGCTGGTCAACGACGTGTCGCTGCGCAATCTGATCCCCGGCGAGCTGGCCAAGGGCTTCGGCTTCTACCAGAGCAAGCCGTCGTCGAGCTTTTCGCCGGTGGCGGTGACGCCGGACGAGCTGGGCGAAACCTGGCGCGACGGCAAGGTGCACCGGCCTCTGGTTTCGCATATCAACGGTGAGCTGTTCGGCCAGCCGGATGCCGGCACCGACATGACCTTCAACTTCCCGACCCTGGTCGCCCATGCCGCGCGCACCCGCCCACTGGGCGCCGGCACCATCATCGGCTCGGGCACGGTGTCGAACTACGATCGCAGTGCCGGCTCGTCCTGCCTGGCCGAGAAGCGCATGCTCGAGGTCATCGAGCACGGCGAGGCGAAGACGCCGTTCCTCAAGTTCGGCGACCGGGTGCGCATCGAGATGTTCGACGCCGCCGGGCAGAGCATCTTCGGCGCCATCGATCAGCAGGTCGAGCGCTATGAGCACTGAGCTGACGCTCTACGGCTACTGGCGCTCCAGTGCCGCCTACCGGGTGCGCATCGCGCTGAATCTGAAGGGCCTGGCCTACCGGCAGGTGCCGGTGCATCTGGTCAAGGATGGCGGCCAGCAGCGTGCGGCCGATTACCGCGCCCTCAATCCGCAGCAGCTGGTGCCGTTGCTGGTCGATGAAGCCAACGGCGGCGCGCGCATCAGCCAGTCGCTGGCGATCCTGGAATACCTCGACGAGGTATTCCCGGTGCCGGCCCTGTTGCCGGCCGATCCGGTCGAGCGCGCCCGGGTGCGCGCACTGGCCATGCACATCGCCTGCGAGATCCATCCGCTGAACAACCTGCGCGTGCTGCAGTACCTCAGCGCCGAACTGGGGGTCGACGACGAGGCGAAGAATGCCTGGTATCGGCACTGGGTCAGCCAGGGGCTGGCGGCGGTGGAAGAGGGCTTGGAAACCTTTGGTGACAAGCTTTCCCTGAACGATCGGCCAGGTTATCTGGAGGCATGCCTGGTGCCGCAGGTATACAATGCGCGCCGTTTTGCCTGTGACCTCGCGGCGTATCCACGCATTCTCGAGATCGTTGCACGCTGCGAGACGCTTCCGGCCTTCCAGCAGGCCGCGCCGGAGGTGCAGCCCGACGCTCAATGAACGACTGAATCCGCCTTGCACGCCGCCGCGCCCTGCGCGACGGTCCCGATCCCGTCACAGATAACAACAAACAGGTGACGTATGACTCGTGAAAAACCGAAGAACCTCTGGCTGTCGCGCTGGGGTTTCATCCTCGCGGCAACCGGCTCGGCCGTGGGCCTGGGCAACATCTGGAAATTCCCCTACATCACCGGCGAATTCGGCGGTGGTGCCTTCGTACTGATGTACCTGCTGTGCATCCTCGCCATCGGCGTGCCGGTGATGATGTGCGAGATCGCCATTGGCCGCCGCGGCCGTGGCAGCCCGATCGACGCCATCGGCCGGGTGGTCCGCGAGAACAACGGCAACCCGCTGTGGAAGGCGGTCGGCGGCATGGCCATGACGGCCGGCTTCCTGATCCTCTGCTTCTACGTGGTAGTCGCCGGCTGGGCCTTCGCCTACACGGTGAAGATGCTTGACGGCTCCCTGGCGGCGACCAGCGTCGAGGCGCTGGGCGGGGTATTCGAGGCGCACAACGCCAACCCGTGGGAACTCGGTGGCTGGAGCCTGCTGGTCGCGCTGCTGACGTTGTGGATCGTCGCCAAGGGCGTGCAGAAGGGCATCGAGAACGCCGTGCGCTGGATGATGCCGGGCCTGGCGGTGCTGCTGCTGATCCTCGTCGGCTATGCGGTAACCAGCGGCGGCTTTGATCAGGGCTTCGCCTTCCTGTTCAGCTTCGATACCTCGAAGATCACCGGCGAGGCGCTGCTGGCCGCGCTCGGCCACGCCTTCTTCACCCTCAGCCTGGCGTCCGGCGCGATCCTCACCTACGGCTCGTATATTCCCGATGACCAGTCCATCGCCCGCACCACCTTCATGGTCGCCATTGCCGACACCTGTGTGGCGCTGCTGGCGGGCCTGGCGATCTTCCCGATCATCTTCGCCAATGGCATGGACCCGACCGCCGGCCCCGGCCTGATCTTCATGAGCCTGCCGCTGGCCTTCCAGCAGATGCCGTTCGGCACTGCGTTCGGCGTGCTGTTCTTCGCCATGGTGTCGATCGCCGCGCTGACTTCGGCAATCTCGATGATCGAAGCGACCGTTGCCTACCTCAACGAGAAGCACGGCATCTCGCGCCTGAAGGCGGCGATGGGCTCGGGAGCGGTGCTGCTGGTGATCAGCATGCTGGCGATGCTCTCGTTCAACCTCATGTCCGGCTGGACGCCGATGGGCAAGAACTTCTTCGACTGGCTGGATTACCTGACCTCGCGCTGGATGATGCCGCTCGGCGGGATCTTCACTGTGCTGCTGGCCGGTTACGCATTGCGCAGCGAGATCATGCGTGACGAGCTGAACCTGCCGCCGCTGGGCTACGCGCTGTGGCTGTTCATGGTGCGCTACGTCTGCCCGGTGCTGATCCTGATGGTCTTCCTCCACGCCCTCGGCTGGCTGGGCTTCGACCCGCTGCAGCGCTGGTACTGGATCGCCGGTGCCATCGGCGCGCTCACGCTGGTTGGCGAGCTGCTACGTCCGCGGGTGATGCCGGCGCTGGCCGGGCGCTGAGTTCATCCTGGGCAACAGGAAACGCCAGCCGCGAGGCTGGCGTTTCTGTTTCCGAGGCCGCGACTACGGTCAGGGCGCGGTACCGGGTGCCGACAGGCCTGGTGTATGAGTTGATCGATGTCATCTGATCGTAAAGTTCGGCTGGGCGTGGCCGACACTTTGATTGAAAGCCAGGGATCTGGCGCACGGAACAAGGTTGTTCATCTGCCCCAACCGTTGCGGACCACGCCATGCCCAAGCACCTGAAGTTCAGCCACAAGATCCTTCTGGCCGCATCCCTGATCGTGATCGCGACCTTCTCGTTGTTCACCCTGTTCAACGATTACCTGCAGCGCAATGCCATTCGCGACAATCTCAACAGCTACCTCGACGAGATGGGTGATGTCACCGCGCACAACATCCAGAACTGGTTGTCCGGCCGTATCCTGCTGGTGGAAAGCGCCGCGCAGAGCATCGGTAGCGATGACGCCGAATCGCGCGTGGCCGAGCTGCTCGAACAGAAGGCGCTGGCTTCGACCTTCATGTTCAGTTACCTCGGTGGGCAGGACGGCAGCTTCCTCATGCGGCCTGCCGAAGAGATGCCTGCCGACTACGATCCACGCGCGCGCCCCTGGTACAAGGACGCGATCGCTGCCGGTGGCTCGACGCTGACCGAACCCTATGTGGATGCGGCAAGCGGCGAGCTGGTCATATCCATCGCCACTCCGGCGCAGCAGAACGGTCGCAACATTGGCGTCGTCGGCGGTGACCTGGGGCTCAAGGTGCTGGTGGAAATCATCAACGCGCTGGACTTCAACGGCATGGGGCATGCGTTTTTGGTCAGCGGCGACGGCAAGATTCTGGTGCATCCGGACGGCAGCAAGGTGATGAAATCCCTTGGCGAACTGTTCCCCGGGCACACGCCATCGCTGGACGCCAACTACAGCGAGGTCGAACTGGACGGGCAGACGCGCATCCTCAGCTTCAGCCGCGTGCAGGGCCTGCCTTCGGTGACCTGGTACGTCGGTATCTCCCTGGACAAGGCCAAGGCCTACGCCGCGCTGGACAGTTTCCGCACCTCCGCGGTGGTTGCCGCGCTGATCGCCGTTGGCGTGATCCTGCTGCTGCTCGGCATGCTGATGCGCGTGCTGATGCGCCCCCTCACCGACATGGGCCGTGCCATGGCGAACATCGCTGAAGGCGAGGGCGACCTGACCCGGCGGCTCGCGGTGCAATCGAAGGACGAGTTCGGCGAACTGGCCTCGGCCTTCAACCGCTTCGTCGAGCGAATCCACACCTCGATCCGCGAGGTGTCCTCGGCGACGCAGCAGGTCAATGAGGTTGCCGCCCGGGTGTTGGCCGCGTCCAACTCCTCGATGGCCAACTCCGATGAGCAGGCCAGCCGCACCAACAGCGTGGCGGCGGCGATCAACGAGCTCGGCGCTGCCGCGCAGGAGATTGCGCGCAACGCGGCCGATGCCTCGCAGCAGGCCAGCGGCGCCCGGCATCAGGCCGAGGACGGTCGCCAGGTGGTGGAGCAGAACATTGCCGCGATGCGCGAGCTGTCGGCGAAGATCAGCGCCTCCTGTGCGCAGATCGAGGCGCTCAACGCCAAGACGGTGGACATCGGCCAGATTCTCGAAGTGATCAAGGGCATTTCCGAGCAGACCAACCTGCTCGCCCTGAACGCCGCCATCGAAGCGGCACGGGCCGGCGAGGCGGGCCGCGGTTTCGCCGTGGTCGCCGATGAGGTGCGCAACCTGGCGCACCGCACCCAGAGTTCGGCGCAGGAAATCCAGCAGATGATCGAGNCCGCACCCAGAGTTCGGCGCAGGAAATCCAGCAGATGATCGAGCAGCTGCAGGTCGGCGCCGGCGCCTCGGTGCAGACCATGACCGAAAGCCAGCGCCAGAGCGAGTCGAGCGTCTCCATCGCCGACCGCGCCGGCGAGCGCCTCGGCGAGGTGACCCAGCGCATCGGCGAGATCGACGGCATGAACCAGTCGGTGGCCACCGCCACCGAGGAGCAGACCGCGGTGATCGAGTCGCTGAACATGGACATCACCGAGATCAACACGCTTAACCAGCAGGGCGTGGAGAACCTGCAGTCGACGCTGCGGGCCTGTGGTGACCTGGATCAGCAGGCGCGCCGGCTCAAGCAGCTGGTGGACAGCTTCCGCATCTGACCGCAACGGTGGTTCTTGAGGGCGCTGCGGCGCCCTTTTCCATGGATGTGATTCGGCAGCGGAGCAATGTGCCCGTGACTACAGTCTCAACTGTTCACGTCGCGCTTCAACAAGGAGGCTCCATGAAGATTCTCATCGTGCTCACGTCCCACGACCAGCTGGGTGACACCGGCAAAAAGACCGGCTTCTGGCTGGAGGAATTCGCCGCGCCGTATTACGTCTTCATGGATGCCGGCGCACAGGTGGTGCTCGCGTCACCCGAGGGCGGCGAGCCGCCGCTCGACCCGAAGAGCGACGAACCCGATGCCCAGACCGAGGCCACCGAGCGCTTCAACGGGGATGGCGAGGCGCAGACGCTGCTGGCCAACACCTATCGTCTGGATCAGGTCTCGGCCGAGGATTTCGACGCGGTGTTCTACCCCGGTGGCCACGGCCCGCTGTGGGATCTGGTGGACAACCCGACCTCCATTGCGCTGATCGAATCCTTCGTCAAGGCCGACAAGCCGGTGGCCGCGGTCTGCCATGCACCGGCGGCGTTGAGCGAGGTGCGGGGCAAGGATGGCGAATACCTGGTCAAGGGCAAGCGCGTCACCGGTTTCACCAATGGCGAGGAAGCCGGTGTGGAGCTGACCGAGGTGGTGCCGTTCCTGCTCGAGGACCGGCTGCGCGAGCGTGGTGGTCAGTACAGCAAGGGCGCGGACTGGGAGCCCTACGTGCAGGTCGACGGCTTGCTGGTCACCGGGCAGAACCCCGCTTCATCGGAAGCGGCGGCAGAGGAACTGCTCAAGCTGCTGCGCGGCTGATCACTGCGGCCAGGCCAGCTGTTCCGCCTGGCCACAGGCCTCGAACAGCGGCCGGCTGAACAGATAGCCCTGCATCAGGTGAATGCCGAGGTCGAACAGGGCGCTGCATTCGTCGGCGGTCTCGATACCTTCGCCAATCACCTGGATACCCAGTTCTTCGCACATCGCCACCGTTGCCCGGACGATGGCCTGGCGCGGGCGGCGCTGGTCGATGCCGCGGATCAGGTCCATGTCCAGCTTGATGATGTCCGGCTGGAAGTCGGCCAGCAGATTGAGCCCGGCGAAGCCCGCACCGAAGTCGTCGATGGCGGTGAGAAAGCCGATGCGCTGGTACTCGCGGAACACCTCGGTCAGCCACTTGCCGTCGCTGATGCGCTCGCCTTCGACGGTCTCGAAGATGATTCTCTCGATCGGAAAGTCATGGGCGCGGGCGGCCTCCAGCGTCGAGCGGATGCACAGCTCGGGACGATAGATCGCATTGGGCATGAAGTTGATCGACAGCTTGCTCTGCATGCCCAGCTTGGCGGCGGTCTTGATCGCCCTGACCCGGCCGGCCTGGTCGAAGCGAAACCGATTGTCCTCGTTGACCTGCGACAGCACGGTGGGGGCCGGCTCGCCGCCCGGACCGCGTACCAGGGCTTCGTGGGCGAAGATCTGCCGGCTGCGCAGGTCGATGATCGGTTGAAAGGCATAGCTGAAGCCGAACCCCAGGCGTTCGCCGCTGGCGCAGCTGGGGCAGGCACCGTGTTCGCTGGCGCCATGGCAGGCATGGGCATCGGCAGCTGGGGCGTTGCGGGTGTTGCTTGAACTCATGGGCTCACTCGATTGGGGCCGGGCTGATGGCAGGTTAGCGGCGGAACGGCCTTTTGCTGTAGTCCGCTGGTCTGCCAGCGCGGCACGTACGGCAGCCTTCAGTGCTTCGCAACGGGGTGCGTGGGGGGTCTGGGCTTGGTGCCGAGCTCCTCGATGAGGCTGCTTGCGGCGAAATCCGCGGCATCGGTAAAAGGGTTCAGCACGCGCGCGACACCGGCTGCATCCAGCGCCTTGCCATGCTGGTCGTCGCGCACCACTCCGGCGATCTTGCCCTGGAATCCGGCATGCTTGAGGGCGTGCAGAAAGGCGCGATTGGCCTCCCACTGCGGAAAACTGGTGACCACCCATTCGGCATGCTCAAGCGGCAGGGACTCGAGAAAGCTGGGGTCCTCGCCGTCGCCGAAACGTACCGGCAGCTTGCTGCGACGCAGGGTGCGCACGGCTTCCGGGTCGAAATCAACGCCAAGCACGGGCATCCGAGCCGCCGCCAACTGCTGCAACAGGCGCGAGCCATAGCGGCCCAGGCCGAAGACGATGATGCGCGGATGGCCCTGCGGCTTCCCCAGTGCCTCCACTTCCAGTTCGCGATAGGGGCGTTTGCGCTCGAACACGCCGAGCCAGGGTGCCAGCCTTTCGTAGAGCGGTTGCGAGAACAGGATCATGTAGGTCGAGAGCATGATGGTCACCAGCCCGACCAGCGTCGTCAGCCCCAGCGCTTGCGGCCCGACATGACCGAGGGTGATGCCCATGGCGACGAAGACGATGGAGAACTCGCTGATCTGCGCCACCGTCAGCCCGGCAAGAAAGCCGGTGCGCTTGCGATAACCCATGTAGCCCATGATCGCCATGACGATCAGCGGATTGCCGATCAGCACGAACAACGCCAGCACGACAGCCGGCAGGATTTCGTTGCCGAGTGTGGAGAAATCCAGCCTGCCGCCCAGGTCGATGAAGAAGAACAGCAGCATGAAGTCGCGGATACCGGTCAGTCGCGCATTCATCGCCTCGCGATACGCCGTGGAGGCCAGCGAGAAGCCGGCAACGAAGGCCCCGGCCTCCTTGCTGAAGCCGACATAGTCGCCCAGCGCAGCCAACCCGGTGCCCCAGGCGATGGCGAAGATCAGCAGCAGCTCCTGCGAGCGCGCCATGCGGCTGACCAGCTTCGGCAGGATGTAGCGCATCAGCACGTACATCACGATGGCTGCGCCAGCCAGACGCAGCAGCAGCGAGCCGGAGACCTCGGCCCAGCCGGCATCGCCGGCGCCGCGCAGGGCGCTCATGGTCATCATCGCCAGCACCACGGCAAGGTCCTGGACGATCAGAAAGCCGACCGCGATGCGCCCGTGCAGCGAGTCCAGCTCGTGTTTGTCCGAGAGCAGCTTGACGATGATGATGGTGCTGGAGAAGGTCAGCGCCACGGCAATGTAGATCGCCTCCATGGCGCTCTTGCCCATCAGCAGGGTGAGCGCGAAGCCGAAGATGATGGTGAAGGTCAGTTGCCCGAGCCCCGTGGCCAGCGCCACCGGGCCGATATTGCGGATATGCGCGAGGTCGAGCTTGAGCCCCACCACGAACAGCAGCACGGCGACGCCGATTTCGGCCAGCAGGTGGATCTGCTCGGCCGCATTGACCGGGCCGAACAGCGCCGGACCGAGCAGAATGCCGACCACGATGTAGGAGATCAGCAAGGGCTGACGCAGGCTCACGGCAATCGCGCCGACCACCGCCGAGATGATCAGCAGCATGGCGAATTCGGCGAAGGGGCCGTGGGCGAGCAGCGCTTCCATCGATGTCTCCGTGAAGATGGGGGGTGACGCCGCGGCGCCGCGCCTATCCTGCGGCAGTGCGTTGTTCGCCGCCAGCGCCGGTTGTGGCAAAACGTAAACCCGTTCGGAGGGTTGTTTCGCCAACAGGTGAGGCCGAGCGAGCCCTGCCGCGCAGCTGCTAGAATCCGCCCTTTTTCATCCCGCCGAAACGGCGCTGCGAGCCTGCCATGACCTTCGCCTCCCTGGGCCTGATCGATCCGCTGCTGCGGACCCTGGAAACCCTCGACTACCGCAAGCCGACGCCGGTGCAGATCCAAGCCATTCCCGCCGTGCTCAAGGGCCGCGACCTGATGGCAGCGGCGCAGACCGGCACCGGCAAGACCGCCGGCTTCGCCCTGCCGTTGCTGCAGCGCCTGACCATGGAAGGCGCCAAGGTGGCGAGCAATTCGGTGCGCGCGCTGGTACTGGTGCCGACCCGCGAGCTGGCCGAGCAGGTCCACGAGAGCTTTCGTGTCTACGGGCAGAACCTGCCACTGCGCACCTACGCGGTGTACGGCGGGGTCAGCATCAACCCGCAGATGATGGCGCTGCGCAAGGGCATCGATGTGCTGGTGGCGACGCCCGGGCGCCTGCTCGATCTCTACCGGCAGAACGCCGTGGGCTTCAATCAGCTGCAGGCGCTGGTGCTCGACGAGGCCGATCGCATGCTCGACCTCGGTTTCGCCGACGAGCTGGACCAACTGTTCGCCGCACTGCCGAAGAAGCGCCAGACCCTGCTGTTCTCCGCGACCTTCTCCGAGGCGATCCGGCAGATGGCCCGCGAGCTGCTGCGCGATCCGCTGTCGGTCGAGGTCAGCCCACGCAACGCCGCGGCGAAGACGGTCAAGCAGTGGCTGGTGCCGGTGGACAAGAAGCGCAAGAGCGAGCTGTTCCTGCATCTGCTGGCGGACAAGCGCTGGGGGCAGGTGCTGGTGTTCGTCAAGACGCGCAAGGGCGTCGACCAGCTGGTGGACGAGCTGCAGGCCGCGGGCATTTCCAGCGATGCGATCCACGGCGACAAGCCGCAGGCCTCGCGTCTGCGCGCGCTGGAGCGCTTCAAGGCGGGCGAGGTGCAGGTGCTGGTGGCGACCGATGTCGCCGCGCGCGGGCTGGATATCCACGACCTGCCGCAGGTGGTCAACTTCGACCTGCCGATCGTCGCCGAAGACTACGTGCACCGCATCGGCCGTACCGGCCGCGCCGGCGCCACGGGTGAGGCGGTTTCGCTGGTCAGTGCCGACGAGGTCGATCAGCTCGCCGCCATCGAAACCCTGATCAATCAGGTGCTGCCGCGCCACGACGAGCTGGGCTTCGTGCCGGACCATCGTGTGCCGACCACCACGCTGGGCGGGCAGATCATCAAGAAGCCGAAGAAACCGAAAAAGGCCAAGGATGCCGGCGGCAAGGGCAAGATCCATCTCGGCAACTGGTTCGACGAGAGCGAAAAGCCCAATGCCAGGCCGATTCGCAAGGTGCCAAGCCTGGGTGGCGGCAAGCCGGCGAAGAAGCGCTGATCGCAGCGTAGGGTGGAATCGGCGAAGCCATTTCCACAGTGCTCCCGTCACAGGCTCAATGGCGCCGACAGCAACAACCCTGTCATGGCGTACTGCAACACACGCGTCTTCGCCGCCGACCGGCGGTCCAGAGGGTCACGCGACGATCGATCCGGGTCTAGGCTGATCGGGTCTGCGCCAATGCAGACTCGAACGTCCCGCATGAAGGAGCTAGCCCATGACCCAGACCATGAAAGCTGCAGTGGTACACGCCTTCGGCGAGCCGCTGCGCCTCGAGGAAGTCAAGGTGCCGATGCCCGGCCCCGGCCAGATTCTGGTGAAGATTGCCGCCTCCGGTGTGTGTCACACCGACCTGCACGCTGCCGAAGGCGATTGGCCGGTCAAGCCGGCACTGCCGTTTATCCCCGGCCATGAAGGTGTGGGCCATGTCTCCGCCGTCGGCGCCGGCGTCACGCGCGTGAAAGAGGGTGATCGCGTCGGCGTACCCTGGCTGTACACCGCCTGTGGCTGCTGCGAACACTGCCTGACCGGCTGGGAAACGCTCTGCGAAGGCCAGCAGAACACCGGTTACTCGGTGAACGGCGGCTATGCCGAGTATGTGCTGGCGGACCCGAACTACGTCGGCATCCTGCCGAAGAGCGTCGAGTTCGACGAGATTGCGCCGATTCTGTGTGCCGGAGTCACCGTCTACAAAGGGCTGAAAGTCACCGGAGCGCGGCCCGGCCAATGGGTGGTGATCTCGGGTATTGGCGGCCTCGGCCACGTCGCGGTGCAATACGCCAAGGCCATGGGCCTGCACGTGGTGGCAGTCGATGTGGATGACGCCAAGCTTGAGCTGGCCAAGCGTCTGGGGGCCAATCTGACCATCAACGCACGCACGGAAAACCCCGTGGAAGTGGTGCAGCGCGACATCGGCGGGGCTCACGGCGTACTGGTGACTGCCGTATCCAACAGTGCCTTCGGTCAGGCCATCGGCATGGCCCGGCGGCGTGGCACTGTCGCGCTGGTTGGTCTGCCGCCGGGAGACTTCCCGACGCCGATCTTCGATGTGGTGCTCAAGGCGATCAGCATCACCGGCTCCATCGTCGGCACCCGCGCCGATCTGCAGGAGGCGCTGGACTTCGCCGGTGAAGGCCAGGTCAAGGCGACCATCCACACCGACAGCCTCGACAACATCAACCAGATCCTAGATGACATGCGCGCCGGTCGCATCGAAGGCCGGATCGTGATGAAGATGTAAGGCGGCGCGCCGGGTAGCTGGCCTCAGCCGCGCATGAAGGACAGGTGAATGTCGCTGCCGTAGCGGCGGATGATCTCGCGCTTGGCGTCATGGAACGCGGCGACGTCCTCGGCCAGCCCCGACCTGCCGAGCTTCCAGCGCGCCAGTTCTTCGGCGATCACGTCCATGAACAGCTCGGCCAGCAGCAGGCGTGCCGAGTCGCGGAAGTTGCCGTGGCCGTCGACGTACAGCTGCACGGTGGGTGCCGCGGTGTTGATCAGGATCTTGCGTTCTTCCGGGCTGTAGACGGCGCGGTCCTGGTCTTCGCCGAGATAGCGGAACTCGTAGCCGGTGAACATGGCCTCGCCGTGATCGCGCGAAGGGCGGCGCGCGGCAGCATGGTATTGCCCCGCCGGGTAGTGGTGAGCATGTGTCGACGCGTGCTCGGCGATAACGATCTCGCACCAGGCCAGGTAGTTGCCGGCGCGCACGACGATCTCGCCATGACCGGCCGCCGACTGGCCGCTGACCGTCCACTCCACGCACGGCTTGTCGCGTAGTGCCTGTAGCGGAACAGGCGCGGGCGGCGGATCGATGCTCAGCCCGTCGCTGAGGCTGGCGTCCACCTGCAGGACCGCGTCCGCGGCAAGCTGCTGCGGGTCGATCAGCAGCCTGACGTGAAACGAATGATTCGGCTGGCGATAGTAGAACGGCGTGCTGAAGCGCAGCGCGGCCGGTCGCACATCGGTGCCGGAGGGGCCTGTCGTCGCGCTGGCCGGCGCCACGATGCCGAAGTCGTGAATCGCCGCCTGGCTCATGCGCTGCAACAGGTGCTCGATCATGTGCGCGGTGCGCCCGGAGGTGGTGGCGCGTTCCAGGTGCCTGAGCTTTTCCTGCTCGGCCATCACGAACGGGGCGATCAACTGACTGACCGCCCGGGCGAACGCCGCCACCAAGGGTGTCTTCAGGTTCAGGCCGGCGCGCTCGTCGCTGATCACCGCGACGCCCTGGCCGAGCTGCTCGCTGAGCGCCGGGCAGCGAACGGTGCCGAACAGGTATTCGGTGCCGACCTGGTTCTCGTAATCGAACAGCTGGCAATCCAGCGCCGCCGTGCCGGAAAGCACCAGCAGGCCGCTGGTGCGCTCATCGCCGCGCAGCACCAGTTGTGCGTCCAGTGCACGCTTGAGCGTCAGGCTGAAGGCAAAGGTCTGGCCGTCGCAGTGGAATTCGCCCGGCAGGTCCGGGCCAAGCAACAACAGTGACGGCGGTTCCTCGAAACGAATACGCCCGCTGCGCTCGATCTCGACACCGTCACGCAGATGCGCCATCTCCAAGTGCCGACGGCCGAGCACGTCGCGCAGATAGATGTTGTTGGCCAGCGACTCGGTCAGGGCGCTGAATTGGGCAATACGCACCTGGCTGCTTTCGATGATGATGGCGACGCGCGTGCCGTTGCCGGCAATGCCGAGGCGCTCACGGTCGCGCTCGGTCACCGCGCGATCCTGGCCACCGTCATCGTAGAGATAGCCGCCGTTCTCGGCGCGGAACAGCTCGATCCGCGACAGCCGGCCATCATGGATGGTTTCCAGCCAGCCGTAGCCAAGGCCGAAGATCGCCTGCTTGAGACCGCGGCCAAAATAGCCGCGCCCGCCACCGGTACCCTGCGCCAGCGGGCTGTGTGCGCCGCCATAGCTGAGAATGGCGCAGGCGGCGGCGAACGACATGCCCTGGGCGTGATCGGTGACCGCCAGCAGGGCGCCGCGCCTGTGGCGCTCGTACTGCACGAGGAGCTGCCCGGAAACTGCCACGCCCGCTGCTTCCAGTCGGGCGTAGCTGTCGTCGCTGTTGGTGATCAGTTCGACCAGCGCCTTTTCGATCGAGGCGAAGCGCCTGGAGTCGATGTCGATGACACGTTGATCCACCGGGATTGCGTTGACCGCCATCGATGTTGCCTCGCGCGTGTTCGTCCTCGCACGCCAAGCGGGGTACTGCTTGCGGCGCGCTCTGCAACTGAAGCTAGCAGCGCGCGGGCCAACCGGCGAGTGACTCGTGGTCGCGCCGCCAGCGCAGCATGCCCTCGGCCGCGGCCCTTCCGCTGGCGAAACAGGCGGTCAGCAGGTAGCCGCCGGTTGGTGCCTCCCAGTCGAGCATCTCACCGGCGCAGAACACGCCGGGCAGCTGGCGCAGCATGAGGTTGGCGTCCAGCGCTTCGAACGGTACGCCGCCAGCGCTGCTGATGGCTTCGTCCAGCGGGCGCGGGCGCAGCAGGCGGATCGGCAGCGCCTTGATGGCCGCGGCCAGCGCCTGCGGATCCTGGAAAGTTGCCGCATCGCTCAGTTCGCGTAACAGCCCGGCCTTGACCCCATCGAGCCTCAGCTGGCGATGCAGGTGCTTGGCCATCGACTGCGAACCGCGCGGTCTGGCCAGGGCGTCGGCGATCTGCGCCTGGCTGCGATCGGGCAGCAGGTCGAGCAGCACGGTGGCGGTGCCGTCGCGATTGATCGCCTCACGGATGCGCGCGGACAGTGCATAGACCAGGCTGCCCTCGATGCCCGTGGCGGTGAGCACGAACTCGCCCTTGCGCGGTGCTTCGCCGGGCAACGCCAGGCTGACCGTCTTCAGCGGCGCGCCGGCGAACTTCTCCCGCAGGTGCTCGCTCCAGCCGGCTACCTCGAAGCCACAATTGGCCGGCTGCAGCGGCGCGATGGCGATCCCGCGGTCGTGCAGCAAGGGCACCCAGGCGCCATCCGAGCCCAGTCTGGCCCAACTGCCGCCGCCGAGGGCGAGCAGGGTGGCGTCCGCCGCGACCCGGATTTCGCCTTGCGGTCCGGCGATACGCAGCGCGCCATGCTCGTCCCAGCCCAGCCAGCGCTGGCGGGTGTGCAGCTGCACGCCGCTTTCGCGCAGGCGCTTGAGCCAGGCGCGCAGCAACGGCGCGGCCTTCATGTCGGTGGGAAAAACCCGGCCGGAACTGCCGACGAAGGTGTCGATGCCCAGCCCGTGAATCCACTCGCGCAGCGCATCCGGGGAGAAGGCATCGAGCAGCGGACGCAGGTCGCCGGCGCGCTCGCCGTAGCGGCTGGCGAAGTCAGCGTAGTCCTCGGCGTGGGTGATGTTCATGCCGCCAACCCCGGCCAGCAGGAACTTGCGCCCCACCGAGGGCATGGCGTCATACAGGTCGACATTCACGCCTGCCTGGCCGAGCACCTCGGCGGCCATCAGGCCGGCCGGACCACCACCGATGACGGCGACGCGAAAAGAGGAGGCGGGCTGGGGCATGGCGGCAACCGGGCAGGCGAGCGGGGCGGGCATTGTAGCCGCTGACGGTTGCTCAGCCGAGCCCGTGGCGCTGCCAGGCCGAGTGGGCGCTGACATGCAAGGTCGCGTGGCGGCGGGCGAGCAGGGCGCGGTCCTTGTCGTAGCCACCGCCGATCAGCCCCACCACCGGGATGTCGCGGCCCAGGCAGTGATCGAGCACCGCGCTGTCGCGCGCTGCGAGCCCGGCGTCGGTCAGCGAGAGCAGGCCCAGGGCGTCGTCGCGGTGGACGTCGACGCCGGCGTCATAGAGCACCAGGTCCGGCTGGTAGATCGGCAGCAGGTAGTTCAGGGTGTCGTGCACCACCCTGAGGTAGGCCTCGTCGCCCATGCCCGGCGGCAGCGGGATGTCCCAGTCGCTGTGGGCCTTGCGGGTGGGGAAGTTCTTCTCGCAGTGCAGCGAGACGGTCACCGCATCCGGCACGTTCTCCAGGATGCGCGCGGTGCCGTCGCCCTGATGCACGTCGCAGTCGAAGACCAGCACGCGGCCGACACGCCCGCTTTCCAGCAGATACAGCGCGATCACCGCCAGATCGTTGAAGATGCAGAAACCCGAGGCGTGGTCGCGGTGGGCGTGGTGCGTGCCACCCGCCAGATGGCAGGCCAGGCCGTGCTGCAGGGCCTGTTCAGCCGCCAGCAGCGAGCCGCCTACCGCCCGCACGGTGCGCTGCGCCAGCTCCGGGCTCCAGGGCAGGCCGAGGCGGCGCAGCTCGTCGCGGCCCATCTCGCCGCTGCAGTAGCGCCGGACGTAGTCAGGATCGTGTGCCAGCGCCAGAATGTCGTGGCTGCACAGCTCGGGGCGCAATAGCGTTGCGTCTGTGGTCAAACCCAGTGTGACCAGATGGTCGCGCAGCAGACGGAACTTCTCCATGGGGAAGCGATGGCCCGGCGGCAGGGGCGGGCTGTAATCATCGTGGAAAATCAGGGGAAGCGACATGAACCACGCGTGGTCGATGGATGTGCGCCGCAGTATGCAGGCTGGCCCTCGGCGCGCTCAAGGGAGCAGGGATTGGTCGAACGAATCGCACTGGAAACCTCGCGGCTACGTTTGCGCAACTGGCACGACGAGGACCTCGAGCCCCTGGCACGGATGTGTGCCGACCCGGAAGTGATGCGCTATTGCTCGGCGCTGATGTCGCGTGACGACTGTGCGGCGCTGATGGTGCGCAGTCGCTTGCACTTCGTGCGTCACCGCTTCGGCCTGTGGGCGCTGGAGCGCAAGGACAGCAAGGCGTTCATCGGTTACTGCGGGCTCGCCTCGTGTTCCTTGCCTTCGCCGACGCCCGCGCTCGAGCTGCTCTGGGCCGTGGCCTGCGATCAGTGGGGGCAGGGTCTGGTCCATGAGGCCGCGCAAGCTGTACTTGACTGCGCCTTTGGCGAGCTCGGCCTGCCCGAGGTGGTCGCCTGTGCGGCGCAGATCAACGAGCCGGCCACGCAGCTGCTGGAAGGGCTCGGCATGCGCGCGGAGCACGCAAGCTCGTTCGGCCATCCCGATCTGGCGCCTGAACACCCTCTGCATTTGCAGGTGCTCTACCGCCTGCAGCGGGGCGATTGGCGACAATAAGCACTGTTGCTGGAGCGATTTCGGCGAAATCCGTAACATGGCGCGCCTGCATGCCCCCTAACAAGGAAGCCGACATGACTCAGATACTCGACGGGCTGGTCAACCTGCTGACCCTGGAACGCATCGAGGAAAACCTCTTCCGCGGTGCCAGCCAGGATCTCGGCTTTCCCCAGCTGTTCGGCGGCCAGGTCCTCGGCCAGGTGATCTCCGCTGCCAGCCAGACGGTGACGCCGGAGCGCCATGTGCATTCGCTGCACGGCTATTTCCTGCGTCCTGGCGACTCGCACCAGCCGGTGGTGTACGACGTCGATCGGGTGCGCGATGGCGGCAGCTTCACCACGCGCCGGGTCAGCGCGATCCAGAAGGGGCAGACCATCTTCACCGGCATCGCCTCGTTCCAGGCCGGGGAGAGCGGCTACGAGCACCAGTTGCCGATGCCGGACGTGGTTGGGCCGGACGACCTGCCCAACGAGTGGGAGCTGCTGCACAAGCTGTCGCCGATGGTGCCCGAGCGGGTGATGGAAAAGCTGCGTCGGCCCAAGCCCATCGAGATCCGCCCGGTGACCCTGGTCGATCCGGCCAATCCGCAGCCGATCGAGCCGGTGCGCCACCTGTGGTTCCGCGCTGACGGCTCGCTGCCCGACAGCCCTGCGCTGCACAAGTACCTGCTGGCCTACGCCTCGGACTTCAGCTTTATCGGCACCGCGCTGCAGCCCCATGGCGTCAGTTCGTGGAGCAAGTTCATTCAGCTGGCCAGCCTCGATCACGCCATCTGGTTCCACCGCGAGGTGAAGATGGACGACTGGCTGCTGTACTCCATCGACAGCCCCTGGGCCGGCAATGCGCGCGGCTTCGCCCGTGGCAGCATCTTCAACCGCCAGGGCCAGCTGGTCGCCTCGGTGGCGCAGGAAGGCCTGATCCGCGTGCGCGAGGACTGGATGTGAGGATCGCCGAGGTGCGGCACTGGGTGTTCGACATGGACGGCACCCTGACCATCGCCGTGCACGATTTCGCCGCGATCCGCCGTGCGCTGGAGATCCCCGAGGAAGACGACATCCTCCATCATCTGGCGGCGCTGCCGGCCGAGGAAGCGGCGGCCAAGCACGCCTGGTTGCTCGAACACGAGCGTGAACTGGCCTATGCCGCACGCCCGGCAGAAGGCGCCCGCGAGCTGTTGCACACGCTGCGCGAGCGTGGCTGCCGGCTTGGCGTGCTCACGCGCAACGCCCACGAGCTGGCGAAGGTGACCCTGGATGCGGTCGGCATGGGCGACTGCTTTCTGCCTGAGGACATTCTCGGTCGCGACGAAGCGCCGCCCAAGCCGCATCCGGGCGGACTGCTGCATTTGGCGCAGCGTTGGGGCGTGGCCCCGGCGGCGATGCTGATGGTCGGCGACTACCGCTTCGATCTGGAATGCGCCAGGGCAGCGGGCGCGCGCGGTGTGCTGGTGAACGTGCCGCACAACGAATGGCCGGAGCTGACCGATCTGTACGCGCGGGATTGCCGGGTTCTGCACGGGCTGCTGTCTTCGGGCGAGGCTTGAACGCGGCACTGCGGATGATGACGACACGCGTCGGCGCCCTTCGTACCCACCCGGCCGTAAACCATAACGAGCCCGCAGGAGTGACCTGACCCGAGCCTGCCGTCCCTACAGCCGCGCGGCCTTGAAGGTGTCGCAGCGTGTCGGGTCACCGTGCTCGAAGCCATCGCGGAACCAGCGCACCCGCTGCGCCGAGGTGCCGTGGGTGAAGGCATCCGGCACCACGCGGCCCTGGCTGCGCTTCTGCAGGTTGTCATCACCGATGGCGTTGGCGGCGTTCAGTGCCTCTTCCAGGTCGCCTTCCTCCAGCCAGTCATGACGCTGCTGCGCGTGATAGGCCCAGACACCGGCGAAGCAGTCGGCCTGCAGTTCCTGGCGCACCAGCAGACCGTTGTCGCCTTCCATCTTCGCACCGCGCTGGCGGGCGGCCTGCATCTGCTGCGAAACGCCGAGCAGGGTCTGCACGTGGTGGCCGACTTCATGGGCGATGACGTACGCCTGGGCGAAGTCACCGGAGGCTGAGAAGCGCTGGGCCATTTCGTCGAAGAACTGCAGATCGAGGTAGACCTGCTGGTCGCCCGGGCAATAGAACGGGCCCACCGCCGAACTGGCGAAGCCGCAGGCTGAATTCACGCCGCCGCGAAACAGCACCAGGGTCGGGTCGCGGTACTGCGCGCCGTGCTGCTGGAACAGGGCCCGCCAGGTGTCTTCGGTGTCGCCGAGAATGGCCCGGACGAACTCGGTCTGCGGGTCATCGCCGGCTGGCCGCTGGCTCTGCTGGGTAACTGCAGGCCCACCCTGGTTGGCCAGTTGGCCGAGAATCTGCAGCGGGTCCTGGCCGGAGAGCAGGCCGATGATCACAACGATGGCAATGCCGCCCAGGCCCAGGCCGCCGCCGAGACGCATGCCGCTGCGGCCTCGGGCGTCCACTACGTTGTCGCTGCGTCGGGCGCGATTCCAGCGCATGAGTTGCCCCTCTGAACGGTTCACGGGTTGAGTACGCAGCGCCGAAGCGGCCGCTGCTCCCGTTAAGACCCGTTCAGCGCGAAAAAGCTGCAACAGCAGCCACGTTGAATCGCTGGCTAGTTGCCGGGGTACTCGGAAAGCACACGTTCCTTGCCCTGCCTGCTGACGCCGATGACCTTGAAGGCATCCTTGCGCTCGCCCATCTCCATGCCGGGTGAGCCGACCGGCATGCCCGGCACCGCAGCGCCGATCAGGTCCGGCTGTGCGCGCAGCTTGAGGATGTCGGCGGCCGGCACATGGCCCTCGACGAACTTGCCGTCGATCACGCCGGTGTGACAGGAGCCGAGGCGATGCGGAACACGGTGCTCCATCTTTACCGAGGTCATGTCGTTGACCACGTGGTCGGTCACCGTGAAGCCGTTGGCTTCCAGGTGGTCGATCCAGGCTTCGCAGCAGCCGCAGTTGGGGTCGCGGTAGACGTCGATCGCGATGGGCTCGGCCGCCTGGGCAAAGCCGGCGAACAGGACGGGCAGCAGCAGAAGGCGGCGCATAGGATTACTCCGACAGGCGAGGTGTGCAGCATAGCGCTCGTCCGGCGGCCGGGCCGCAATTCCTGCGTGCCACATGTTTCAGCGTTTGCAGGTTCCGACGGTCGGCGCCGGACGGCATCAGCCGGCTTTGCGCAGCGTGGTCAGGCTGCCGGTGCCCATTGGATGGCAGCGCTGATCGACCGAATCGTGGAGAAAGGCCGCAAGCTTGCGCTGGTCGAGAATGTCGATGCGCCGGCTCTGCATGCTGATCAGTCCGGCATCGGACAGGCGATGCAGGATGCGCGACAGCGTCTCCGGTTGGATGCCCAGCTTGGACGCGATCAGCCGCTTGGGTATGTCCAGCTCGACCACGCCGCTGTTGCCCTTCTGCCGAAGCATGAGGAAGCGCGCAACGCGATGGTTGGCGCTGGACGTGGCCAGGTTGTCGATGTCTTCCAGGCGCTGGTTGAGCCGCTCGCTCAGCCGGGCGAGCAGCGCCGGCGCCAGTCGTGGGTAGCGCTCGAGCAGGTTGCGGTAGCTGGCGTTGTGTATCTGGATCACCAGCGAGTCGCGCAGTGCTGTGGCGGTGAGCAGATGGCTCGGCCGCCTGTCGTACAGCAGCGTCTCGCCCAGTGCGCCACCGGGACGCACGATGCCGAGGACATGCTCGTTGCCGTCGCTGCTATGGCGGTGCAGCTTGAGCTGGCCGTGGACAAGGATGAAGAAGTTCTGGGCGCTGTCGCCCTGGTAATAAAGGGTCTGGCCGGCTTGCAGTCGTCTGCTGCAGGTTGCCTGTTCAAGCTCGTCGAGCGCCGATTCGGGCAGCCCGTTGAACAGCGGATGGTTGCGAAGCACGGCCAGGTGTGTGGACTGTTTGGACATGATCAGTTACCTCCGCGGTCGGATGGTAGTAAGTGGCCGGTAGCCGGCCGATCCTGCCGATGGGGTATCGCCTTCGTAGGAGGTAGAAGCGATTGCCGGTGAGCCGGTCGAGCGTCACAGCGCATCGCTGGCGGCTGGCCGGGCGAACCAAGTGCGTTTGAAACAGTCTCTGACCTACCGGGATACCGAGTCGCACATCAGGAGAGTTTTCGATGCGTTTTGCCCGTTTCGTTCTGCTTGCGCAGGCGCTGGTCATGGCCTGCCTGAGCCTCGCCTACTGGCTTTGGCCCTACGAGATGGCCAATCTGAACGGCATGCTGCTGATGGAGAGCGCCTCGGTCAGTCATATGCGGGTCTACTACGGCGGGCTGCAGCTGGGCCTGGCGCTGTTCCTGCTGTGGGCTGCGCGTGAACCGGAGCGCGCGCGACCGGCGTTGATGATGTTGATGATCACCATGGCGGCACTGGTGCTGGGCAGGCTGGTGTCGCTTTGGCTGGACGGCGGTGCGCTGGTCGGCTTCGATCTGGCCTCGCTGATCTACCGTGTGCTGGCGGCGTTGCTCGCCGGGTTTGCCTGGCACGTCATTCGCGAGCGCCCGGAGCCCGAGCCGCAACGCATGGCGCCCGCCACCCGCAGGCTGGTCAGCGAGCCGCCGCAACCGTTCAAGCTCGGCGATGGCCCGCCGCCAGTCGAGCCGTCTCCGGCGGAAGCGGCGCCACAGCCGTTCCGGCGTGGCGATCCTGCCGCCTAGGCATTCAGGCCGCTGCTTCGAGGTAGGCCGAGAGGCTGTGCTGATCGAGGATTTCGATGCGCCGGCGCTGCACCGCGATCAGCCCGGCATCGGTCAGGCGATGCAGGATGCGTGACAGCGTCTCCGGCTGGATACCCAGTTGTGAAGCGATCAGGCGCTTGGGCAGGTCCAGGTCGATCACACCGCTGCGCGCGGCCTGCAGTTCCTGGAACAGATAACGCACGACGCGCTGACAGACGTTCGATGAAGTCAGGTTATCGATCTGGTGCAGGCGCTGATTGAGGCGTGCGCTGAGGCTGCTGAGCAGCTGCATGCACAGCTGCGGCTGGGTCTCCAGCAGGCGCAGGTAATGACTGTTCTGCACGTTGAGCACCAGGCTTTCCTTGAGCGTGGTGGCGCTCAGCGGATGCTCGGGGAGCTTGTTGAACAGCATCGCCTCGGCGAAGGCCTCGCCGGGACGGACCACCTCGATGACCTTCTCCTGGCCATCGCAGGTGACCCGGTGCAGCTTGACCTGCCCATTGATCAGCACGTGAAAGTGCTCGGCGGCATCGCCCTGATGGAACAGCGTGCAACCCGCTGGCAGGCGCTTCACCGTGGTATGCGCCGCAATATCCTGCAGCGCCGCTTCTGCCAGCCCGCTGAACAGATGATGACGACGCAAGGTATTCAGCACTGCAGAGCCCGTCAGCATGGCTACCCCTCCCTTAGATGGAGGGCATGCTAGGTTGCACAGTGCCGCTATCCCATTTCCCCTAAGCCATACCTCTTTCTGAGCAGGAGAGGTAGTCGACCCTCAGCGCGCGCTGCCAGCCAGGCGCTCGTAGTCCAGGGTCAGCTGCTCGATCTTGCGCAGCAGCGAATCACTGGTGGTGACGATCACGGTCGGCACGAAGCGGGAGTCATCCGCCAGGCTGAATCCCGCGCGGGCGAAACGCCACTGGGTGTCGATCTGCTCGAGCTGGCGGCTGATCTGCTCGGTGTTCTGCGGCGCTTTCTGCAGTTCTTCCAGGCCGCGTTCGAACTCGGCCACCGCAGCGTCGAAGTCGCCGCGCAGGCGTTGCTCCGGCAGCTTCCAGCTCATGGCCAGGTAGAGCATGGCAATGCGTTGGCTGAGCATGCGCTGGCGGCCGCTGCGATTGACCAGGCGTGCGGCCTGATTGCCGCTATGACGCTCGATTTCCTGGACCAGGGCTTCGCTCTGGCCGAGAAAGCGCTCGGCCAGGCGCAGCAGCTCGGCGGACTGTGCGCGATCCGGTCGGGTCAGCGCGATCTGCCGGTACTGACCCCAGGTCTGGTTTGCCTCGTTGAGCGCCTTGCGGATGCTTTCGCTGGGGGCGTAATCGTTGAGCAGCTGCGCATTCTCTTCGATGCTGGCAATGCTGCTGTCGAGCTGTGTCCCGGCAAGATCGACCCGGGTATCGGTGCCGATCATCAGGTAGTTCTTGGCGATGCGCTGGCTGAGCATGCGTTGCATGCCGGCGCGGTTGACGGCCTCCGCGTCACTGATGGCGGCCTGGCAGGACAGGCTGCCGGCCAGCAGGCCCAGCAGCAGTGAGGTGGGTAGCAGGAATCTGAACATGGGCGCTCCTTACGTCCGGGCGGGGCGCGATGCTGACTGGGTAGTCAGCTCGGCGAGGACGAGACGATAGAGCGCTTGACTGCGATGGCATTGATGATCGTCAAGGGCGTGCCGGCGTCGCTGCGGGTTGGGTGTTGGCGCACAGAAACCGCCGGCGGTGGTGCTGTGGTCAGGCTTTCGCTTCGTTCTCCAGCACCCAGACCGCGGCCTCGACCCGCGAGCGCAGACCGAGCTTGTGCAGCAGATTCTTCACGTGGACCTTGACCGTACCCTCGGTGATGCCGAGCTTGCGCGCGATCATCTTGTTGCTCTGGCCCTTGGCGATCAGGCGCAGCACTTCCTTCTCGCGTTTGGTCAGGCTGGAGAACTGCACCTGGCCCGAAGGCTTCGGGCGGACCCGGATCGCCTCGGCCAGCACCTGGGTCAGCTCCGGACTGAGCGCCATGCGTCCGGTGGCGGCAATGCGGATCTGCTCGATCAGCTGCTCGGCGTCCATGTCCTTGAGCAGATAGCCGTCAGCACCGTTGCGCAGCGCTTCGAGCACGTGGCTCTGCTCGTCGGAGACGGTGAACATGACGATGCGTGCGTCGATGTCGGCATCGCGCATGCGCCGGGTGGTTTCCAGGCCGTCGATGCCCGGCATGTTGAGGTCCATCAGGATCAGATCGGGTTCGATCTCCAGCGCCAGGCGGATCGCCTCTTCGCCGTTGCCTGCCTCGCCAATCAGCTCCAGGTCGTCTTCCAGATCCAGCAGATCACGCAGACCCCGACGCATCATGGGATGGTCGTCGACCAGCAGGATTCGTGTGGATGTCCCTTCGTTCATACGTGACTGGCTCCTGTTTCAGGGGAATGTGGCGATAGGCTGGCGGGAAGCGGAGATGCACCGAGGTGCCGCCACCGGGGCGCAGGCCGATGCTGATGTTGCCGTTCAGGCTGTTGGCGCGCTCGCGCAGGATGATCAGGCCGTAATGGCCGGCACGCTGTTCTTCCGGGCTGATACCGATCCCGTCGTCCTCGATTTTCACGTGGATGGTGCCGATCTCGTCCTGGGTCAGCTTCAGCCAGCAGTGGTCGGCCTCGGCGTGCTTGACCACGTTGCTCAATGCCTCGCGGATGATCTGCAGGCAGTGCACCTCCTCGTTGGGGGTGAGCGGGCAGTGGTCCAGGTGGTAGTCGTTGATGATCTGCAGGCCGGAGTTGGCGCCGAACTCCTCGACGGTCGCCTGCAGCGCCGGTTTGAGGCCCGGTTCGTTGACCTTGATGCGGAAGGTGGTGAGCAGCTCGCGCAACTGCCGATAGGCCGAGTTCAGGCCGCGGTCGATCTGCTGCACGCTGTCGTCCAGCTGCGCCTGCCCGCTTTCCTTCTGCATCAGGCGCTTGAGGCGGGCCAGTTGCAGCTTCTGCGCCGACAGCGCCTGCGCCAGGGAGTCATGCAGTTCGCGGGCGATCACCGCGCGTTCCTCCATCAGCGCCAGGCGCGCCTGTTTCTGACCCAGCTGGGCGAGGCTCAGCGAGGCAGCGAACAGGTCAGCCAGGGTCGTCAGCAGCAAGGTCTGCCAGGATTCCAGTGGTTGCCCTTCCGGATGAGCGACGCGCAGCGAGCCGAGATCATCCTGGCCCGAGCGCAGCTCGAATGTCACCAGCTCCTCGCCGCTGGGCAACCGGCCGGTCTGGTTGACCAGGCAGACATCGCATTGCGGCAGCTTGCAGTACTCCGGCGGCTGCAGGTCGTTCGAGGTCATCGCGGTGTGGCTGCCGGTTTCGGCGGTACGGTTCAGGCACAGCGAGATCGGGCCGGTGCCGAGGATCTGCTGCACCTTGGCCAGCAGCGAGCCCATCATCTGCGAGGGGTCATCCGGCTGGCTGTAGAGCATTCGCGCGCTGTTGAACAGCAACTGCAGGGTCGCATTGCTGCGGGTGAGGGCGGCAGTCTTGTCGTCGACCTTCTGCTCCATTTCTGCGTAGAGGCCGGCCAGCTCCTGGCTCATCTGGTTCAGCGTGCGCGCCAGCAGACTCAGTTCGGTGTCACCGGGAATCTGCACCTGGCCGCTGAAGTCACCCTTGCCGATGTCGCGGGCCATCCTGGTCAGGCTGCGCAGCGGGGAGGCCAGGTTGTTGTGCAAGCCGTAGATCAGCACGAAGGCGATCAGCACGATGACGAACAGGGTGCCGGCCTGCAGGGCGCGGATGACGCCGAGCTTGCCTTCGGATGCCTCCTGCAGGGTGCGTACGAAGACGTCCAGCTCACTGACGAACTCCGGTGCTTCCTGACGGTAGTCATCGAGCTGCGCCGGTTGCGCATCGAGCAGCGGTCGCATCCGCTCCTGCCAATGCTGCATCACGCCGGCATGCAGCCCCGGCAGCGGTGTGTCGCCATGACGGTGCAGCGCCGAGCGCAGCGAGGCCGAGCGCAGTGTGCGCTCGAGTGTCTCGATCCGTTCGGCAAGCAGATCCTGCGGGCCATGTTCGGCGGTGAAGGCCAGGCGATAGGCCTGCATGCGCAGGCTGCCGGCCTGGTTGATCGCTTCGGCATCACCCTCCAGGGCGTCGGCCAGGTACAGGCTGGCGAGCATGCTGATCAGCGAAAACCCGATGATCACGACGAAGGCAACCAGCGTGTTGAACACGATCGAATGGCGTGTGGCGAGCTGCTCGCTTTCGGAGTGGGGCATGTTCTTGATCGTCGCTGTGGCGGTGTTCGCATTCTGCGCCTTGTCTCGAAGGCTTGCCACGGTGGGGGTGTACTCCCAATGCATTGAGGGTTAATCCGGGGCCCATGAGGCGCTCCGTCTAGTACGTTTAACATGTTGAAATAAAACGATTTTTTCGAAGGATTCAGGGTATCTCCAAAGAGGTAGAAAGACCCGGCCAAGCAAATTGCCACCAGTCGTGTATTGACCTGAGTCAAATTTCGCTCGGTCCGCTCCGCTTAGCGTGCGAGCCATTCCTGATCCCGCTGCGTTTGCAAGCAGGGTCCTGGCGCCAAGAGGATCGACCATGAGCAATATCGAAAAGTGGGACGTGGAGGACCAGAAATTCTGGGACACCACCGGCAAGCGGATCGCCAATCGCAATCTCTGGATCTCCATCCCGAGCCTGCTGATGGGCTTTGCCATCTGGCTGATGTGGGGCATCGTCACGGTGCAGATGCTCAATCTGGGATTTCCGTTCCAGCCCGCTGAGCTGTTCACCCTGACCGCCATCGCCGGCCTCACTGGCGCCACGCTGCGCATTCCGGCGTCGTTCATGATCCGCATCGCCGGCGGACGCAACACCATCTTCCTGACCACCGCGCTGCTGATGATCCCGGCGGCCGGCGCCGGTCTCGCCTTGCAGAGCCAGGACACTCCGCTGTGGGTATTCCAGCTGCTGGCTTTCCTCTCCGGCATTGGCGGCGGCAACTTCGCCTGCTCGATGAGCAACATCAGCACCTTCTTCCCGAAGAACCAGCAGGGCCTGGCCCTGGGCCTGAACGCGGGCCTCGGCAACTTCGGCGTGACCACCATGCAGATCCTGATTCCGCTGGTGATGACCGCCGGTGTGTTCGGTGCTGTAGCTGGCGCGCCGATGGAGCTGATCAAGGACAGCGGTACGCTGATCGGCAAGATCTCGGCCGGTACCGAAACCTGGATCCAGAACGCCGGCTGGGTCTGGCTGCTGTTTCTCGTCCCGCTGGCCTTCGCCGGCTGGTTCGGCATGAACAACCTGCTGGTGATCTCGCCGACTCCGGGCTACCCGCTGAACGCCTTTGGCAAGATTCTCGGCCTCTACGGCGTGGCCTTCGTCGCTGCCGCGCTTGGCCTGTACCTCTACCTGCCAGCGCCGACCGGTCTCGGCGTGCTGAACATGTGGGGCGTGATGCTGCTCACCATCGGCCTGACCCTCGGCATGCTGCGCATGCTGCCAGGCAGCATCAAGCCGAACATCAAGCGCCAGTTCACCATCTTCCGGGACAAGCACACCTGGTCGATGAGCATCCTCTACATCCTGACCTTCGGTTCCTTCATCGGCTTCTCCATGGCGCTGCCGCTGTCGATCACGGTGATCTTCGGCTTCATGAACGAAGTGGCGGCCGACGGCACCATCACCCGCGTCGCCAACCCCAACGCACCGAGCGCACTGACCTACGCCTGGATCGGCCCGTTCATCGGCGCCCTGATCCGTCCGCTGGGCGGCTGGATCTCCGACAAGGTCGGCGGCTCCATCGTTACCCAGGTGATCTCGGTGGTGATGGTCGGCGCTTCGGTCGCCGCGGGCTATGTGATGCAGCAGGCCTACGGCTCGGCTCAGCCTGAAGAGTACTTCTTCCTCTTCCTGGTGCTGTTCCTGGTGCTGTTCGCTGCCAGCGGCATCGGCAACGGTTCCACCTTCCGCACCATCGGCGTGATCTACGACCGCGAGAAGGCTGGCCCGGTACTCGGCTGGACCTCCGCTGTCGCCGCCTACGGCTCCTTCGTCGCCCCGATCGTGATCGGCGAGCAGGTCAAGGCCGGCACCCCCGAGGTGGCCATGTACGGCTTCGCGGTGTTCTACGCGCTGTGCCTGATCCTCAACTGGTGGTTCTACCTGCGCCCCAACGCCTACGTGAAGAATCCCTGAGTCTGGAGTGCCGCCATGAAAATCATGATTGCCTACGACAACTCGCGTAATGCCAGGAAAGCCCTGGAAGCGACCCTCGACATGTTCGGCCCGCTCAAGCCGCTGATCATGCTCATCGGGGTAGTGGAAGAAACCCGTGACACCAGTGATTCGGCCGTCGAGCTCTACGAGCGCGAGCGTGGCGAGTTCCAGAGCTTTCTGCAGGAGGCCGCTGACAAGGTCAGCGCCTTTGGCCTGGACGCCGACGTGATCATCGCCGAGGGCGACGCCCGCAAGATGATTCTCAAGGCAGCCGAGCACAAGAAGCCCGACCTGCTGGTCATCGCGCGGCATTCCAACGAACCGGACGGCGGCTTCATCTCCCGCTCGCTGAATCTGTTGGTCGACGAACTCGACTACATGACCTTCGGCAGCGTCAGCGCATTCCTGGCCCGCCGGGCGCCTTGCCCGGTCCTGATTCAAGCCTGCCCCTGAGTGAGGAGCTCAACATGAGAGTTTCTACGCTGTTCGAATGGAAGCGCCCCGAAATCAGAGCTCTGCATCTGACCTGGATCGCGTTCTACATCTGCTTCTTCGTCTGGTTCGGCATGGCGCCGCTGGCCTCGAGCATGCTGAAAAGCGTGAACTGGCTGACGCCCGAAGACCTCAAGCTGTTCGCCATCGCCAACGTGGCGCTGACCATTCCGGCACGCATCCTGGTCGGCATGGCGCTCGACCACTGGGGCCCGCGCCGGGTGTTCTCGGTGCTGCTGGTGGTGATGGCCGCACCCGCACTGTTCTTCGCCTTCGGTGACAGCCGCACCCAGCTGCTGGTGTCGCGCCTGATCCTCAGCTCCATCGGTGCCAGCTTCGTGGTCGGTATCCACATGACCGCCATGTGGTTCAAGCCCAAGGACATCGGTTTCGCTGAAGGCTTCTACGCCGGCTGGGGCAACTTCGGTTCCGCTGCCGCCGCGATGAGCCTGCCAGCCATCGCCATCCATGCCTTCGGTGGTCCGGAAGGCTGGCGCTGGGCGATTGCCAGCTCGGCGATCATCATGGCGCTGTACGGCGTGTACTACTGGTTCGCGCTCACCGATGGCCCGGTTGGCACCATCCACCGCAAGCCGCACAAGGCCAGCGCGCTGGAAGTCAGCACCTGGGCCGACATGATCAAGCTGATCATCTGGACCATCCCCATGGTCGGCGTGCTCGGCATCCTGGTCTGGCGCATCGAGGGTCTGGGCTACCTGGGCTCCACCGGCGCGATGATCTGCTACGCGGTGATCGCCCTGGTGGTGATCTTCCAGGTGGTGCAGATCCTGCGGGTCAACGTGCCGATCCTGAAGAAGGGCGTGCCGGAAGACGACAAGTACCCCTTCAACACCGTGGCTGCGCTCAACTCCACCTACTTCGCCAACTTCGGTGCGGAGCTGGCCGTGGTGTCGATGCTGCCGATGTTCTTCGAACAGACCTGGGGCCTGACCCCGACCACCGCCGGCATCATCGCGGCCTCCTTCGCCTTCGTGAACCTGGTGGCGCGGCCCATGGGCGGCCTGGTCTCCGACCGCTTCGGCAACCGTCGCTTCGTGATGCTGGCGTACATGCTGGGGATCGCCGTCGGCTTCCTGCTGATGGGCCTGATGAACTCCAAGTGGCCGCTGATCGTCGCCGTGGCGATCACCGTGCTCTGCTCGGTGTTCGTCCAGGGTGCCGAGGGCGCGACCTTCGGGATCATCCCCTCGATCAAGCGCCGGGTGACCGGGCAGATCTCCGGCATGGCCGGGGCCTACGGCAACGTTGGCGCGGTCTGCTACCTGACCCTGTTCACCTTCGTGACCCCATCGCAATTCTTCATGGTGATTGCCGCCGGTGCCTTCGTCAGCTTCGGGCTCTGCCTGCTCTGGCTGAAGGAGCCCGAGGGGGCGTTCTCCGACGAGTACTACGTGTCCAGCGTGGACCGCGAGTTGGAGGCCCGCCAGAAGATCGCTTCCTGAGATTTCTACCGAGATGCGCCAGTTCGTGTGGCTGGCGCGAGCCGAGATTGATAAGCCGACCGGTCGGGCCAGTGGTTCGCAACCGGAGTGAGGAGAGAAAACAATGAGCCACTTGCTCGATCAACTGCGCTTCTTCAACAGGAAGCAAGGCGAGTTCGCCGATGGTCATGGCGAAACCCGCATCGAATCCCGCGACTGGGAGAACGTCTACCGCTCGCGCTGGCAGTACGACAAGATCGTCCGTTCCACCCATGGCGTGAACTGCACCGGTTCGTGCTCCTGGAAGATCTACGTCAAGAACGGCCTGATCACCTGGGAAACCCAGCAGACCGACTACCCGCGTACCCGCAACGACCTGCCCAACCACGAGCCGCGCGGCTGTCCGCGTGGGGCCAGCTACAGCTGGTACATCTACAGCGCCAACCGCCTGAAGTACCCAAAGGTGCGCAAGCCGCTGCTGAAACTGTGGCGTGAAGCGCGGCGCAACATGACCCCGGTGGACGCCTGGGCCAGCATCGTCGAGGACAAGGCCAAGGCCGAGTCCTACAAGAGCAAGCGCGGCATGGGTGGCTTCATCCGTTCCAGCTGGGAAGAAGTCAACGAAATCATCGCTGCAGCCAACGTTTACACCGTCAAGCAGTACGGCCCGGACCGCGTCATCGGCTTCTCGCCAATCCCGGCCATGTCGATGGTTTCCTACGCGGCAGGTAGCCGCTACCTGTCGCTGATCGGTGGCGTGTGCCTGAGCTTCTACGACTGGTACTGCGACCTGCCGCCGGCCTCGCCACAGGTGTGGGGCGAGCAGACCGACGTGCCGGAATCGGCCGACTGGTACAACTCCAACTACATCATCGCCTGGGGCTCCAACGTCCCGCAGACTCGTACGCCGGATGCGCACTTCTTCACCGAAGTCCGCTACAAGGGCACCAAGACCGTTGCCATCACCCCGGACTACGCCGAAGTCGCCAAACTCACCGACCTCTGGCTCAACCCGAAGCAGGGCACCGACGCCGCGCTGGCCCAGGCCTTCGCCCACGTCATCTTCAAGGAATTCCACCTCGAGAAACCGAGCGAGTACTTCCGCGACTACGCCAAGCGCTACACCGACCTGCCGGTGCTGGTGCGCCTGAACGAGAAGGATGGCAGCTACATCGCCGACCGCTTCCTGCGCGCGTCCGACCTGGCCGACAACCTCGGCCAGGAAAACAACCCCGAGTGGAAGACCATCGCCGTCGACGGCACCACCGGCGAGCTGGTGTCGCCGCTGGGCTCGATCGGCTACCGCTGGGGCGAGAAGGGCAAGTGGAACATCGAAGCCCGCGAAGGCAAGGACGGCCGTGATGTCGACCTCTCCCTGACCCAGATCGATGGCGGCGAGACGGCCGAGGTCGCCTTCCCGTACTTCGGCGGCATCCTCCACGAGCACTTCCAGCACGCCGAAGGCGAAAGCATCCAGCTGCGCCGCGTGCCGGTCCGCAGCATCACCCTGGCCGACGGCAGCACCACCAAGGTCGCCACCGTGTTCGACCTGATGGCCGCCAACCTCGGTATCGACCGTGGCCTGGGTGGCGCCAACGTCGCTTCCAGCTACGACGACGCCAGCGTGCCCGGCACCCCGGCCTGGCAGGAAGTCATCACCGGCGTGTCCCGCGAGAAGGCGATCCAGATTGCCCGTGAATTCGCCGACAACGCCGACAAGACCCATGGCCGTTCCATGATCATCGTCGGCGCGGCGATGAACCACTGGTACCACATGGACATGAACTACCGCGGCCTGATCAACATGCTGATGTTGTGCGGCTGCGTGGGTCAGACCGGTGGTGGCTGGGCGCACTACGTGGGTCAGGAAAAGCTGCGTCCGCAGTGCGGCTGGCTGCCGCTGGCCTTCGGCCTCGACTGGCACCGTCCGCCACGCCAGATGAACGGCACCAGCTTCTTCTACAACCACAGCTCGCAGTGGCGCCACGAGAAGATGAGCATTCACGAAGTGCTCTCGCCGCTGGCCGACAAGTCGCAGTTCCCCGAGCACATGCTCGACTACAACATCCGCGCCGAACGCGCCGGCTGGCTGCCGAGCGCGCCGCAGCTCAACCGCAATCCGCTGCAGATCTGCCGTGAAGCTGAAGCCGCCGGTATGTCGCCGGTCGATTACGTTACCCAGTCGCTCAAGAACGGCTCGCTGAAGTTCGCCTGCGAGCAGCCGGACAACCCGGATAACTTCCCGCGCAACATGTTCATCTGGCGTTCCAACCTCTTGGGCAGCTCGGGCAAGGGCCACGAGTACATGCTCAAGTACCTGCTGGGCACCAAGAACGGCGTGATGAACGAGGACCTCGGCAAGCGCGACGGCTTCAAGCCGCTCGAGGCCGAGTGGCAGGACGACGGCGCCATCGGCAAGCTCGACCTGGTCACCACCCTCGACTTCCGCATGTCCTCGACCTGCGTGTACTCCGACATCGTTCTGCCGACCGCGACCTGGTACGAGAAGGACGACATGAACACCTCGGACATGCACCCCTTCATCCACCCGCTGTCGGCAGCGATCGATCCGGCCTGGGAAGCGCGTTCCGACTGGGAGATCTACAAGGGCATCGCCAAGGCGTTCTCGAAGATGGCCGAAGGTCATCTGGGCGTGGAGAAGGATCTGGTCACCGTGCCGCTGCTGCACGACAGCCCCGGCGAACTGGCGCAGCCGTTCGGCGGCACCGACTGGAAAACCGCAGGCACAGATCCGCAGCCGGGCAAGAACTGCCCGAACATGACCGTGGTCGAGCGCGACTATCCGGCGACCTACAAGAAGTTCAGCTCCCTCGGCCCGCTGCTCGACAAGCTCGGCAACGGCGGCAAGGGCATCAACTGGAACACCCAGGATGAAGTCGATTTCCTCGGCGAGCTGAACTACAAGGTGCGCGAGGAGGGCGTCAGCCAAGGGCGTCCGCAGATCGAGTCGGCCATCGACGCCGCCGAGGTCATCCTCAGCCTGGCGCCGGAAACCAACGGCCACGTCGCGGTGAAGGCCTGGGCCGCGCTGTCGGAATTCACCGGCCGCGACCACAGCCACCTGGCGCTGCCCAAGGAGCACGAGGCGATCCGCTTCCGTGACATCCAGGCGCAGCCGCGCAAGATCATCTCCAGCCCGACCTGGTCAGGCCTGGAAGACGAGCATGTGTCGTACAACGCCGGCTACACCAACGTCCACGAGTTCATCCCGTGGCGCACCATCACCGGCCGCCAGCAGTTCTTCCAGGATCACCCCTGGATGCAGGCCTTCGGTGAGCAGCTGATGAGCTACCGGCCGCCGATCAACACCCGCACCATCGATTACGTGAAGGGCAAGAAGAGCAACGGCAATACCGAGATCGTCCTCAACTGGATCACCCCGCACCAGAAGTGGGGCATCCACAGCACCTACTCGGACAACCTGATCATGCTCACCCTCAGCCGTGGTGGTCCGATCGTGTGGATGTCCGAAGTCGATGCCAAGAAGGCCGGCATCGAGGACAACGACTGGATCGAGTGCTTCAACGCCAACGGTGCCCTGACCGCCCGTGCGGTGGTCAGCCAGCGCGTGATGGAAGGCATGGTGATGATGTACCACGCCCAGGAACGCATCGTGAACGTGCCCGGCAGCGAGACCACCAAGACCCGCGGCGGCCACCACAACTCGGTGACCCGCGTGGTGCTCAAGCCCACCCACATGATCGGCGGTTACGCCCAGCAGGCGTACGGCTTCAACTACTACGGCACCGTGGGTTGCAACCGTGACGAGTTCGTCGTGGTACGCAAGATGGCCAAGGTCGACTGGCTCGACGGCCCGAACGGCAACGACCTGCCGCAACCCCTGCCGCAAGACATCTGAGGAATAGGCCATGAAGATTCGTTCACAAGTTGGCATGGTCCTGAACCTGGACAAGTGCATCGGCTGCCACACCTGCTCGATCACCTGCAAGAACGTCTGGACCAGCCGCGAAGGCATGGAATACGCCTGGTTCAACAACGTCGAGACCAAGCCTGGCATCGGCTACCCGAAAGAGTGGGAGAACCAGGACAAGTGGAAGGGCGGCTGGGTGCGCAATGGTGACGGCACCATCAATCCGCGTATCGGCGGCAAGTTCCGCGTGCTGGCGAACATCTTCGCCAACCCGGACCTGCCGACGATCGATGACTACTACGAGCCGTTCGACTTCGATTACCAGAACCTGCACACCGCGCCGATCTCCGATCACCAGCCGGTTGCACGTCCGCGCTCGCTGATCTCCGGTCAGCGCATGGAGAAGATCGAGTGGGGCCCGAACTGGGAAGAAATTCTCGGTACCGAGTTCGCCAAGCGTCGCAAGGACAAGAACTTCGACAAGATCCAGGCGGACATCTACGGGCAGTACGAAAACACCTTCATGATGTACCTGCCGCGCCTGTGCGAGCACTGCCTGAACCCGACCTGCGCCGCGTCCTGCCCGAGCGGTGCGATCTACAAGCGCGAGGAGGACGGCATCGTCCTCATCGACCAGGAAAAGTGCCGCGGCTGGCGCATGTGCATCAGCGGTTGCCCGTACAAGAAGATCTACTTCAACTGGAAGAGCGGCAAATCCGAGAAGTGCATCTTCTGCTTCCCGCGCATCGAGGCCGGCATGCCGACCGTCTGTGCCGAGACCTGCGTAGGCCGCATCCGCTACCTCGGCGTGCTGCTCTACGACGCCGACCGCATCCATGAAGTGGCCAGCACCGTCAACGAGCAGGACCTGTACGCCAAGCAACTGGAGATCTTCCTCGATCCGTTCGATCCGAAGGTCATCGAGCAGGCGCTCAACGACGGCGTACCGATGTCGGTGATCGAAGCTGCGCAGAAGTCGCCGGTGTACAAGATGGCGGTCGACTGGAAGCTGGCCCTGCCGCTGCACCCGGAATACCGCACGCTGCCGATGGTGTGGTACGTGCCGCCGCTGTCGCCGATCCAGAACGCTGCCAGCGCCGGTCACGTCAGCATGGACGGCGTGCTGCCGGACGTCGACAGCCTGCGCATCCCGCTGCGTTACCTGGCCAACCTGCTCACTGCAGGTGACGAGGAGCCGGTCAAGCTGGCGCTCAAGCGCATGCTCGCCATGCGTGCCTACAAGCGCGCCGAGCAGGTCGATGGCGTGCAGGACCTCAAGGTGCTGGAGAGCGTCGGTCTGTCGGTGGCCCAGGTGGAAGACATGTACCGCTACCTGGCCATCGCCAACTACGAGGACCGCTACGTGATCCCGACCGCGCACCGCGAAGAGGCCATGAGCGATGCCTTCGCCGAGCGCTCCGGTTGCGGTTTCAGCTTCGGCAGCGGCTGCTCGGGCGCCTCGGACACCAACATGTTCGGTGCCAAGAAGGCCAACCGCCGCGACATCATCAAGACCGTCCAGCTGTGGGAGGACTGAGCCATGCGCATCCTTAAAGTGATTTCCCTGCTGCTGGACTATCCCGACCAGCACCTGCGCGACGGCCATGCCGAACTGGCTCAGGCCATCGGCTCGGCCCGCGAGATCAGCCCGGAGCAGCGCATCGCGCTGCGCCGCCTGCTCGACGAGCTGACCGAAGACGACCTGATGGACGTGCAGGAGCGCTACACCGACCTGTTCGACCGCGGCCGTTCACTGTCGCTGCTGCTGTTCGAGCACGTGCATGGCGAGTCCCGCGACCGCGGCCAGGCCATGGTCGACCTGATGGCGCAGTACACCGAGGCCGGTTTCGACATCGGCGTACGCGAGCTGCCGGACTACATCCCGCTGTACCTCGAGTACCTCGCCACCCGCGATGACCTCGAGGCCCGCGAGGGTCTGGCCGACGTGTCGCACCTGCTGGCTCTGCTGGCAGCGCGTCTGCAGGAACGCGAGAGCCCGCATGCCGCGTGCTTCCGCGCACTGCTGCAGATCGCCGGCGAGCCGGTGCAGGAAACCCTGGCCAGCCTGCAGGAGCAGGTCGCCGCCGAGGAACGCGACGACTCGCTGGAAGCGCTGGACAAGATCTGGGAGGAGGAACAGGTCAACTTCCTCCAGGCCGAGCAGCAGGATCGCTGCCCATCCATGCCGAGCGGGCCGGGCAAGGCTCGCGAGGAAAGCCCGGTGCCGCTGCACTGGACCGATTTCAAGCATGACGGGCAGGCCGCCGCGCTCGCCCAGGAGGTGCGCAATGTCTAACTTCAATTTCCTGCTGTTCGGGGTCTACCCCTACATCGCCCTGGCCATCTGCCTGATCGGCAGCTGGGCACGTTTCGACCTTTCCCAGTACAGCTGGAAGGCCGGCTCGAGCCAGATGCTGTCGAACAACCGCATGCGCCTGGCGAGCAACCTGTTTCACGTCGGCATCATCTTCATCCTGGCCGGGCACTTCGTCGGCCTGCTGATGCCCGAGGCGCTGTACCACTCGTTCATCACCAGCGGTCAGAAGCAGATCGTGGCGATGGTGTCCGGCGGCTTCTTCGGCATCCTCTGCCTGATCGGTCTGGTGATGCTGATTCATCGCCGGCTGACCGACGCGCGCGTGCGGGCCACCTCCAACACCAGCGACATCATGATCCTCTTCGTGCTGCTGGCGCAGCTGGTGCTGGGTCTGCTGACCATCGTCGCCTCCACCGGCCATCTGGACGGTTCGGTGATGGTGCTGCTGGGTACCTGGGCGCAGAGCCTGGTCACCCTGCAGCCGGTCAAGGCCGCAGGTGCCATCGAGTCGGTCAGCGTGATCTACAAGCTGCACGTGTTCCTCGGCGTGACCCTGTTCGTGCTGTTCCCCTTCACCCGTCTGGTGCACATCGTCAGTGCGCCGGTGTGGTACCTGGGCCGGCGCTACCAGATCGTCCGCCAGAAGGGCGTCAAGCCGAGCGTGCCGCGCCCGCAGCGCCCGCGCACCTACGAAGCACCGGCCCGCGAAACCGCAGTGCCGACCGCTGTGCCTGCCACGGCAAAGAGCAAGACCCCGGTATGACCCTTGCCGGCTGACGCCTGGTGCGTCAGCCGGTCTGGCCGATCGGATCGAAGGTTCAAGCGTCTTATCGAGGTAATCATCATGGGTTGTGGATGCGGTGGTAGCACAGGTGGAAGCGGCGGCTGCGGTGGCGGCGCGCGTCCGGAAATCGAAGTGCCGGCGGATGCCCCTCTGTTCGAGGAGCTGCCGCACGAGGAAGACAGCGAGCCGGCTGCCGAGCAGGCATCCGCTGAACCGCTGCTGATCGCCAGCAGCGAACAGGAATGGCCGCGGGTGCGGGTCAATGGGGTGGCGATTGCTTCCCAGGCCATCGCCCAGGAACTGCAGTATCACCCGGCCGAAAGCCGCGAAGAGGCCGTCTACCTGGCGACCCAGGCGCTGGTGCTGCGTGAGTTGCTGCAGCAGCGCATCGGCGAGCTGGGCCTGGTGGTGCGCGCCGAGGCCGGCGAAAGCGAGGAGGAGGCGGCCACCCGCACGCTGATCGAGCAGGAAGTACCGCTGCCGCTGGCCGACGAGGCTGCCTGCCGGCAGTACTACAGTGGCAACCAGCAGCGCTTCTTCAGCGCGCCGTTGCTGGCCGCGCGGCACATCCTGCTGGCCTGTCCGGCGGATGACGCCGAGGCGCGCAGCCTGGCTCGCGAACAGGCCCAGAGGCTGATCGCCGAGCTGCAGGCCGCACCGCAACGCTTCGCCGAGCTGGCGTTGCAGCATTCCGCTTGCCCGTCCAAGGCGCAGGGCGGCGCACTGGGCCAGATCAGCAAGGGCCAGACGGTGCCGGAGTTCGAGCGCCAGCTGTTCCGTTTGCCGGTCGGTCTGTGCACGCAGCCGCTGGAAAGCCGCTACGGCTATCACCTGGTGTTCGTCGATCAGCGCATCGAAGGCGAGCAGCTGCCTTACGAGGTGGTCGCCGGTTCGATTCGCGCCGAGCTCAACCAGCGCGTCTGGCAGATCGGTGTCAGCCAGTACCTGCAGAATCTGGTGGGTGCGGCGAACATCGAAGGCATCCATATGCAGGGTGCGGAAACGCCACTGATGCAATAGCGGCGGCTTGGCTCCGCGTCGGGTGGACGATGTTTTACCCATCACCGAGCGGGGCCAATGGTGGATGGCGCTGCATCCATCCACCTAGGCGGTAATGAGCGAGCCTGTGAGGGCCCCGGCGGATGAGCAGAGCGGCATCCGCCCCACGAAGTACAGAGAGCTTGGCGATGACTCAATTACGCGATGCCCACAACCGCCAGATCGACTACCTGCGCATGTCGGTGACCGACCGCTGCGACTTCCGCTGCGTCTACTGCATGGCCGAGGACATGACCTTCCTGCCGCGCCAGCAGGTGCTCGGTCTGGAGGAGTTGGAGCGCATCGCGCGCATTTTCGTCGGCCTCGGGGTGAAGAAGATTCGCCTTACCGGCGGCGAGCCGCTGGTACGCCAGGGCATCGTCGGTCTCTGCGAGCGCATCGCGGCATTGCCGGGCCTGCGCGAACTGGTGATGACCACCAACGGCTCGCAGCTGGTCAAGCTTGCCGCGCCGCTGGCTCGGGCCGGGGTCAAGCGGCTGAACATCAGCCTGGATAGCCTGGACGCCGAGAAATTCCACGCCATTACCCGCACCGGCCAGCTGCAACAGGTGCTCGACGGTATCGATGCGGCACGTGACGCCGGCTTCGAGCGGATCAAGCTCAATGCGGTGGTGATGAAGGGCCGCAACGCCGAGGAGGTCGCCGACCTGGTGGACTTCGCCATCGCCGGCGGGCTGGACCTGAGCTTCATCGAGGAAATGCCGCTGGGCGACGTCGGTCGGTCGCGGGGTGAGAGCTTCTGCTCCAGCGACGAAGTACGCGCGCTGATCGCCGAGCGCCACACGTTGATCGATTCGGCCGAGCAGAGCGGCGGCCCGGCGCGCTACGTGCGCCTTGCGGACCATCCACAGACGCGCATCGGCTTCATCTCGCCGCATTCCCACAACTTCTGCTCCACCTGCAACCGCGTACGGCTGACGGTGGAGGGGCGCCTGCTGCTGTGCCTGGGGCACGAGAATTCCATCGACCTGCGCGCACTGCTGCGCCGCCATCCGACCAACGACCAGCCGGTGATCGACGCCATCCACGCCGCGCTGCAGCGCAAACCGCTGCGCCATGAATTCTCCAGCAGCGGCGAGGTCCAGGTGTTGCGCTTCATGAATGCCAGCGGCGGTTGAGACCAGTGCCCCACGGGCTACGAGTCGACCGCCTAATTCGCTACCATCGACCGGCATTGCCGGTTTGACCCACGTGCCCGGCTGCCGCAGCCGGGCCTTGTCGCAGAGCCAGGTCGCACAATCGCCTGCAGCGTTGTCAGACCTCATGGCACCCGTGCCGCGCGGACATACCTCCAATGGGGAATGGGTTCGCGCACGGCGCCGGTGCAGCCTGCGCACACATCTTCAAGGGAGTTTCGAGCCATGGCTCACCTGTCCAACAGCGAATTCCAGCCCCTGAGCATTGCGGTGCTCACGGTGAGCGACACCCGTAACATCGATTCCGATACCTCCGGCCAGGCGCTGATCGACGGCCTGCAGAGCGCAGGCCACACGCTGACCGAACGGGCCATCGTCAAGGACGACGTCTGGCAGATCCGCGCCCGCGTCTGCAGCTGGATTGCCAGCGAAAACGTGCAGGTCGTGCTGATCACCGGCGGCACCGGTTTCACCGCCCGCGACAACACTCCGCAGGCGGTGCAGCCGCTGCTGGACAAGGACGTCGACGGCTTCGGCGAACTGTTCCGCTACGTTTCGCTGGGCGAGATCGGCACCTCCACCGTGCAGTCCCGCGCCCTGGCCGGCATGAGCAATGGCACGCTGGTCTGCTGCCTGCCGGGCTCGACCAATGCCTGCCGCACCGCCTGGAACAAGATCCTTGTCGAGCAGCTGGACAGCCGCACCAAGCCTTGCAACTTCGTGCCGCACCTCAAGGCCAGCGCGGTCGAATACTGCGGGCCGCGCTCATGAGCGCCTGTGGCTGCGACACCAGTGGCCTGAAACCGGTCGACGAGGCCATCGCCGAACTGCTGGCACGGGTGCCGGCGCTGCCGCCGGTAGAACACGTCGCGCTGTCCGATGCCCTCGGCCGGGTGCTGGCCGAATCCCTCGACGCTCCTTTCCCGGTGCCGGCGTGGGACAACAGCGCAATGGACGGCTACGCCCTGCGCGCCGCCGACCTGCCGGCCGAAGGCGGCTGGCTGCCACTGGCCGGGCGCATCGCCGCCGGTGATGCCGCCGACCAGCAACTGCCTGCCGGCCACGCCGTGCGCATCTTCACCGGCGCGCCGCTGCCGCCGGGTGCCGATACCGTGGTGGCGCAGGAGGATTGCCAGATCGAGGCTGATCGCGTGCATTTCCCCGGCGTCATCCAGGGCGCCCATGTGCGTCGGCAGGGCGAGGAGCTAGAGGCCGGCGCCCCGGTGCTGCAGGCCGGCAAGCGCCTGCGGCCGCAGGAGATCGGCCTGCTGGCGAGCTTCGGCGTCGCCCGCGTGGCGGTCTATCGGCGCCTGCGTATCGGTCTGCTCTCCAGCGGCAACGAGCTGCGCGAACCCGGCGAGCCGCTGGCGCCCGGGCAGATCTACAACTCCAACCGCTACTGCCTGCTCACGGTGCTGCGCAGCCTTGGAATGGAGGTTCACGACTACGAAATCCTCGTCGACGAACTGGCCGCCAGCCGGGATGCCCTGGCGCTGGCCGCGTCCGAATGGGACATGCTGATCACCTCCGGCGGCGTCTCGGTCGGCGAGGAGGATCACCTCAAGCAGGCCATTCGCGAACTGGGCGAGCTGCACATGTGGCGCCTGGCGATCCAGCCCGGCAAGCCGCTGGCCTTTGGCGAGGTCAATGGCAAGCCGTGGATCGGCCTGCCGGGCAATCCGGCTGCGGCGCTGATCACCTCGCTGGTGGTGGCGCGGCCGTTCCTGCTCAGTGCCCAGGGTTGCACCGAGGTGCTGCCCAAGCCGCTGCGCCTGACCGCCGGCTTCGCCTGGCGCAAACCGAACAACCGCCGCCAGTACCTGCGCGCGCGGCTGGAGCAGGTCGATGGCGAGATGCGCGTGTGCCTGCACCCGCGCCAGGGTTCGGCGATGCTGACCTCGGCCAGCTGGGCCGAAGGCCTGGCCATCGTCGAGCGCAACCGTACGCTGGAAGAGGGTGAAACGGTTGAATATCTGCCGTTCAGCGAACTGCTCGGCTGACACATGAAAACGCCCGGTCGATGATCAGTCGACCGGGCGTTTCTGCGTCTGCGCGTCAGGCCTGGCGGTGGCGCGGCAGCATGCGTTGCAGGGTGCCGTCGCGGCGCACGTACTGGTGGAACAGCGCCGCAGCCGCATGCAGGCCGATCAGCCAGTAGCCGGCTACTGCCAGCGTTTCATGCAGCTCCTTGAACCGGCCGGCCAGCTCCTGGTTGGCACCGACCAGCGCCGGCAGCTCGAGGCCGAAGAGGGGAATCGGCTTGCCTGCCGCGCTCAGGGTCAGCCAGCCGAGCAGAGGCAGGCCGATCATCAGCGCGTACAGCGCCAGGTGCATCAGCTTGGCCAGCGCCCGTTCCCAGACGGCACTGACCACCGCCTTCGGCGCCGGATGCAGCCAGCGCGCCATCAGACGCAGCCAGACCAGCGCGAACACCGTCAGGCCGAGCATGAAATGCCAGTGCTTGAGCAACTCTCGCGGCTCGCTGCCCTTGGGGAAATTGCCCTTGAGTTCAATGGTCGCGTAAACCGCCGCGATCAACAGCAGCATCAGCCAGTGCAGCCCGATGGAAAGCCGCCCGTATCTCGCCGCCTCTGCCTTATTGCTCATTTCACCTACTCCACGTGTGGGTAACGTGGCGATTCTAGGTGGCGAAACTTAAGCGAAGCTTAGCGGTGGGCGGACCGTTTGCCGCAGCTAGGACGCCGTCACCGGGAGACGCCGCGGCAGCCGCACGAGGACCCGCAGGCCGCCCAGCGGCGAGTCCAGCAGCTCGACGCTGGCACCGTGCAGCTCGGCGATGCGCGCGACAATGGACAAACCGAGGCCGGCACCCTGACCGCCGCCGAGGCGGAAGAAGCGCTCGAACAGCTGGGGGCGCAGTTCAGTGCTGATGCCCGGCCCGCTGTCATCCACCGCGAGGATCAGCTGTCCGGCATCGCCGTGCAGCTGAACCTCGATCCGCCCACCATGGGGTGTGTATTCCAGCGCATTGCCCACCAGGTTCTGCAACATCGTGGTCAGGCTCGCGGCATCGCCGGTGAGGCGGCAATCAGCCTGCTCGTCCACTTCCAGGGTCAGCGCCTGGTCCTGGGCGATGGCCAGCGGGGTGAGTTCGGCGAGTGTCTCGCGCGCCAGGGCGCGCAGATCCAATGGCGCCAGACGCAATTGCTGGGCACTGGGTTCAAGGCGCGCCAGGGTGAGCAGCTGCGTGACCACGCGGGTGGTGCGGTCCACGCCGACCACCAGCTGCTCGAGTGCTTCTGCACGCTCCTGCTCGTCCTGTGCCTGCTGCGCGTTCTGCGCATGGATGCGCAGCACCGCCAGCGGCGTGCGCAACTCATGGGCGGCGTCGGCGATGAAGCGCTTCTCCCGTTCGATCAGCTGATTGACCTGTTGCAGCAGGCGATTGAGCGAGGCCGCCACCGGTTCCAGCTCCTGCGGCAGCGGTGCCAGCAACAGTGGCGCGAGGTTGTCCGGGTCGCGGCGCTTGAGCAACTGCGCCATGCGTGCCAGTGGCCGCAGGCCCCAGCCGACCGCGAACCAGATCAGCAGCGCCAGCAGCGGCAGCCCGATCAGATCCGGCAGCAGGCTGCGGCGGGCGATCTTGCCGACCAGCTCGCCGCGCACGTCGCCGCGCTCGCTGAGCAGAATCCACAGGTCGTCTTCGCGGTCGTGCAACAGGAACAGGCGCCAGGCATGGCCGTCGAGCATCACGTCGTGGTAGCCGGCGGACAGGCGCGCAAGAGGCGCCGCCGTCGCGCCGAGACCGGCCTGCAGTTGCTGTAGCGCACCGTTGGGGGCGCCGGCCGATTGCAGCAGGGTACTGCCATCGGCGGCATACACCTGAAACCCCAGCTTGGTCTCGTAGTCATGGCCCGGCACGCCCTGATCGCGGCGGGCGTTCACCGCCGCGTCCAGCGCCTCCTGCAATGCGCGGCGTGCCTGCGGGTCCATCTCGTGGCCGACCAGCCCTTGCACCAGTCGCGCACTCTGCGCCAGCTGGGCGTCGAACAGTTCCTCGATCTCATGACTGGCGTCGCGATAGCTGCGCCAGGAGATCAGGCTCAGCGAGACCAGCAGGGTGCCGAGCAGCAGCGCCAGGGTGCGCTGGCGAATCGAACGCTTCAGCATTTGTCCACCAGATAGCCGACACCACGCACGGTGCGAATCAGCTCGGGAAAGAACTTCTTGCGCAAGTGGTGGATGTGCACCTCCAGCGCATTGCTCTCGACGTCCTCGTCCCAGCCGTAGAGCACCTGCTGCAGGCGGTCGCGGGTCAGTACGCGGCCGGGCTGGGCGAGCAGTTCGTGGAGCAGGACGAACTCCTTGCGCGGCAGGTTGATCGGCGTGCCCTGGTAGCTGACCTGCTGGTTGACCGGATCGAGCAGAATGCCGCGGTATTCAAGCACCGGCTCCGGGCGGTTGAAGCTGCGCCGGAGCAGGGCGCGCAGACGTGCCTTGAGTTCGGCCACGTCGAACGGCTTGACCAGATAGTCGTCGGCACCGGCATCCAGGCCGGCAATGCGGTCGCCGGTGGCATCGCGCGCGGTGAGCACCAGCACCGGCACCGGGTTGGCTGCAGCGCGCAGGCGCTTGAGCACTTCCAGTCCATCGAGTCGCGGCAGACCGAGATCGAGGATCGCCAGCTCGAAGCTCTCGTGGTTCAGCGCGTGCAGCGCGCTGGCGCCGTCCTGCAGCCAGTCGACCGTGTAGCCCTCGGGCCTGAGTGCGGTGCGGATGCCCTCGCCGAGGGCGCGATCGTCTTCCACCAGCAGAATGCGCATGTCGTTCCTGTCGTTTTCAAGGGGGCGCGGCATTGCTGTGCATTCAACGCCGCCGCTCAGGGTTATTCCAGCTTTTCCTTGACCTTGGCGAGCAGCGCGCGGGCTTCGTCGCGGCGGCCGGCATCGGCCACTTCACAGCCGGGGCGATTGGGTGCGGCGAGGGCCTTCTGCAGCGCGGCCTGCGCCTCGCCATAGCGCTTCTGGCGCAGCAGAAAGTCACCGTGGAAATAGTTGGGGTCGATGCCGTCCGGGTTCAGCGCCAGCGCCTGTTTGAACAGCGCCTCGGCCTTGTCTTCGTCGCCGAAGCCGATCGGCCAGCCGGGCACCTGGTAGTAGAGACTGGCGAGGCTGGTGTAGGCCGAACCGTCGAGTGCCGCCGGGTCGAGCTCGATGGCCTTTTCCAGTTCGGCCTTGGCCTGCTTGACCAGCCCCAGCGCGCCGAGTCCGCCTTTGGCGCCAGCCCAGGTGCTGAGCACGATGCCGTGCCAGATATGCAGTTCGGCGGCCTGCGGTTCGCCGATCACCGCGCTTTCGGCCTCCGAGGCGAGCCTGGCGAAGGCGGTTTCGCGCTGGGCCTCGGGCGTCTGGTAGTTGATCTCGGCCCAGCGCGTCTGGATCTGACGCAGCGACGACTCGCCGGCCGGGCTGAGAGCGAAGGAGGGCTGGCTGGCCAGGGCCAGCATCAGGGCGCAAAGGCCTAACAGAGGCTTCATGGGCGTTCTCCGGGAGCGGTGGGTTGCGGTGCGGGTGGCTGTTCGGCACGGGCAAAGCGCTTGATCACCGGCAATTGCTTGCGCAGCGCCTGGTCGACCAGCCGCGGCAGCACGCCGTTGAGGCGCACGAAGAGTTTTTCCGGCCAGCCGAGATAGAACTCCTCTCGCTCGGCGGTGATGGCATGGACGATCTGCCGGGCGACCTCTTGCGGATCATCCATCTCCACCTTCAGCTCGTCGTTCATCGCTACCACGTCGGCGCTGTTCATCGCCGTACGGGTGGCGCGCGGCGCGATATAGAGCACCTTGATCTGGCTGTCGGCCAGCTCGCGGCGCAGCGCCTCGGAGAAGCCGCGCAAGGCGAACTTGCTGGCGCAGTAGGCGGTGAAGCCCGGGTAGCCGATGGAGCCGAAGGTCGAACCGAGATTGACCAGCAGCGCTCGCGGCTGCTGGCGCAGCAAGGGCAGCAGCAGGTGGGTCAACTGCAGGGTGGCGGTGACGTTGACGCCGATCAGCCGGGCGATGGCGTCCTCGTCCTGCTGTTCGAGCAGGCTGAACTGATTGACCCCGGCGGCGTTGATCACGCAGTTGAGCGCGCCGAAGCGGCGTGCGGCGGCGAGCACCGTTTGCCGCCCGCTGCGCTGGGAGAGGTCGGCGCAGACCAGACTGATCTGGCCCGGATAGCGGCGTGCAAGCGCTTCTAGGGCGAGGCTGTCGCGGCCGACCAGCAGCAGCCGGGCTTCGCCGGCGCAGAGCTGCTCGACCAGCACCTGACCGATGCCACCGCTGGCGCCGGTGAGCAGGATGCGCGCGTCACGCAGCTGCATGGTCGTGCTCCGCCGCGGTCAGGCTGCGGAAGATGTCGCCGTAGAGGCGGTAGACCACCCGTGCGGTGTGCACCACGGCGGCCTTGTCGTCCTCGTTATCGAGGCGGTTCATCAGGCGCTTGAAGAACTCGATGTGTTCCAGATCCAGGCTGCCGTGGGAACTCAGGTAGCTGAACGCCTTGGCCGGCAGGTCCAGCTTGTCCTGCAGCACGCCGGCGGCCTGGGTGGCCAGGCTGATGCTGGTGCCCTCCAGCACGTTGACCATGCCGAAGAAGCTCGCCGGATTGTGCCGCGCGATGCGGTCGTAGACGTAGGCGACCATCAGCTCGGTGGGCAGGGCAGGCTGGCCATGGCGCACCGCCTCGGCGTCACCGCCACAGGCGCGGATGTCGTTGAGGATCCATTCCTGGTGGCCGATCTCTTCCTCGATGTATTCGGCGATCGCCTCGCGCAGCCATTCCAGCCGTTCCGGCAGGCGCGCGCCGCAGGCCATCAGCAGCGGCACGGTGTGCTTGACGTGGTGATAGGCCTGGGTGAGGAAGGCGATGTACTGCGCGCGGCTGGCGGTGCCGGCGAGCGCGCAATGAATGATCGGCGCGGCCAGCAGGTATTCGCGTTCGGTGTTGGTCTGATGTTGCAGCTGGTCGAAGAATTCCATGGTGAACCTCGAAAGTCAGGGCTGAAGGGCGTTGATCGCCGATTGGTAATGCTTGAAGAGGGCGTTGCGGCGCAGCCGGCCGTTGGCGGTGGCCAGGCCGTTGCCGGCAGCGAAAGGAGCGTCGGCACGCAGCCAGCGGTGCACGCGGGCGTAGTCCGGCAGGCCGGCGTTGACCCGGTCGATTGCCGCCTGCAGCCGGGCATCGCTGAGTTCGGGATACCGCGGCACCAGCACCGCGACGTTCTGCGCCAGGGCCTCGCCATGCAGCCAGGCCTGGGCGATCGGCGCCTGCTGGACCAGCTCGGCCTCCACCCACTCGGGGTTGACGTTGCGCCCGTAGGCGGTGACGAACTGGTGCTTCTTGCGCCCGTGCAGGACCAGGAAGCCGCCCTCGAAATGGCCGAGGTCACCGGTTGGCAGCCACTCTTCGGTAAGCGGCGGTTCGCCGAGGTAGCCCAGCATGCGCGAGCCCCTGACCAGCACCTCGCCGTCATCGGCCAGGCGCAACTCGACGTGCGCCAGCGGCCGGCCGACCGTGCCGATGCGCCGTGCTTCGGGCGTGTTCAGGCAGACCACCGAGGCGCATTCGGACAAGCCGTAGCCCTCGAACACCGGCAGCCCGAGCCGCTCGGCGCGTTCCAGCAGCTGCGGCGCTACCCGGCCGCCACCCACGGCGATGAAGCGCAGCGAAGTCGGCAGCGCTACGCCCTGTTCGGCGGCGCTGACCAGCGCCAGCAGCAGCTGCGGCAGCAGAATCAGGCTGTGCGGCCGGTTCTCGTTCAGCGTCGCGAGAAAGCGCGGCAGCTCGAAACCTGCGGCGCCGCTGAAGCCGATCTCGGCCAGCGGGCGCAAGTCGATCCGTGCCCCCGCCAGCAACGGCGCATAGAGCCCGGCGATGTTCTCCAGCAGGGTGGCCAGCGGCAGCACGCACAGGTGTTGCCGGACATCACAGGGCAGGCTGGCCTGCCACAGGCTCTCGGCCACCGCCAGCTGCGCCTCGGCATCCAGGCAGACGCCCTTGGGCTGGCCGGTGGTGCCGGAGGTGTAGGTGATCTTGCAGGTGCCGGCCGGCACCGGCATGACTGTCTGCGGCTGGCGCAGCAGCAGGCCGGCTTCAGCCGGTCGGAAGCCGCAACGCTCGGCAAGCGCGCCTGGCGTGCCGATCAGGCAGTCGATGCCGGCGTGTTTCAGTACATGCTCCTGCTGCGCCGGAGAAAAGAAACCCGGCAGCGGCACGCAGACCAGCCCGGTGCGCAGCAGGGCCAGATCCCAAAGCGCCCAGTCCAGGCCGTTGTCCAGCGCCAGGGCGACGCGCTGCACGCCGAGCTGTTGCAGCTGACTGGCACGGGTCGCGACCTCGTGGTGCAGCTCGGCATAGCTCAGCTGGCGCGGCCCCTCGCTCAGGGCGATGCCACTGTGCTGTTCCAGGGTTGCCCAGAAGCGTTCAGCTGCAGGCTGCATGGGGCACCTGCGAGGCATCGAACAACGGCTGGTAGCCGAGTCGGGCGTAGATGCCAAGTTGCAGCAGGCGCTGGTGGCCGGGCAGGATCTCGCCGGCCATCAGCTGCGGCCGACTGGCGTAGTAGCTGCCCCAGTCGGCCAGCTCATCGCCCATCCGTGTCGGGTCTGCCAGGCCGAGCGGCAACGGCTCCAGGGCCAGTCGCTGGAAGCTGTTGAGCAGGGCCGACGTGCCGGTGAACACCACCCAGCGAAAGCCCTGAGCAACCAGCAGATCGGTCAGGGCAACGATCAGCAGCCGCGCCGAGGCATTGCCGAAAGCGGCCAGATTGCCGACTTCGACAATCTCCGTGCGGGTCACTTCCAGGCCGCAGCGCTGGCTGACAGCCCGCTCGATCGGCTCATCCAGATAACGCTCGAGAAACAGCGGCCGGCGCTGGGCACTGCGCAGCCCGACCGCGCCCTGCACCTCGCCGTTCTGGTCATGCAGGCCCAGCAGGCAGGGCATGAAGTGCCGCACCCGTGCCTGATAGTGTTCGGCGAAGCGTTGACGGATGAAGCCTTCCAGCGCCGCGCGCCGCTCACCGGCATCGGCCTGCGCCAGTTGCAGGGTCAGCGCCGGCTCACGGCCGATACGTGCCAGTACGTCAGTTTGATCAACCCAGGGCAGTTCCATCGGGGAACCTCGGTTAGAAGCCTGGGGTGATTGTTGGACGACATGCTTAAGGCAGTCTTAAGTCCGAGGCGCTGCAATGGCTAACCCGCGAGGCGACGTTTTTTTCACATCGTTTCGGCTATGTTCCGCCCCGCGCGCAGGCGCAATACTGTCCGCCACAGCGTTTCGAATCATTCTGCGAGTACCCGAGCGATGCGCATTCTGGTCATCGAAGACAACCGCGACATCCTGGCCAACGTGCTGGATTACCTCGAACTCAAGGGCTATGTGGTCGACTGTGCACAGGACGGGCTGAGCGGCCTGCACCTGGCCGCGACCCAGGAGTACGACCTGATCGTGCTGGATATCATGCTGCCGGGTATCGATGGCTATCAGGTGTGCAAGCGCCTGCGCGAGGATGCCCGACGCGATACGCCGATCATCATGCTCACCGCCCGCGATGCCCTGGCCGACCGGCTGCAGGGGTTGAGCGCCGGTGCCGACGACTATCTGATCAAGCCGTTCGCGTTGTCCGAGCTGGTGGCGCGAATCGAGGCCATCCTGCGGCGCTGTCAGGGTTCGCGCAAACGCCAGCTACAGGTCGCGGATCTCTGCTACGACCTGGATACGCTGGAAGCCAGCCGCGCCGGCCAGCCCATTCGCCTCAATCCGATCGGCCACAAGCTGCTGGCCATCCTCATGCAGCGCAGCCCGGCGGTGGTGCGCCGCGAAGCGCTGGAAGAGGCCCTTTGGGGTGATCACGCGCCGGACAGCGATGCTCTGCGCAGTCACATCCACCAGCTGCGCCAGGTGCTCGACAAGCCATTCGACCGGCCGTTGTTGCACACGGTGCATGGTGTCGGCTTCCGCCTGGCGGAGGACAGCGATGCTCGCTAAGCAACCGCTGGCGCGGCGGATCGTCATCGCCTTCACCCTGACCACGCTGGTGGTCAGCGGTGCCTTTGCGCTCGGCATCGTCGGTGTCGTGCACTTCATCGAGGAGCAGCTGGTCACCGAGGAGCTGAGCCGTGACCTGGACATCGTGCTCAACGAAGACCTGCCGGCTGGACGGTCGCCGCAGCTGGACGCGAGTACGCATTTCTTTGCCTCGCACCTGCCCGAACATCCGATGCCCGAGGTGTTTGCTGCGCTCGCCGAAGGCTTCACCGAGCTGGTGCGCGACGACGAGGCCTATTACGTCTATGTGCGCGACATCGGTGACAACCGCTACGTACTGGTGCAGGAGCAGCACGAGTTCGAGGCGCGTGAGAATGCGCTGTTCAATGTAGTGCTGGCGGGCTTCCTGCTCAGCGTGGTGGGTGCCTGGCTGCTTGGGCGGTTGATGGCCAATCGGGTGATGGCGCCGGTCAGCCGCCTGGCCAATCAGGTACGTCATCGCGACCAGCTGCACCCGCTGGCGCCGCCACTGGCCCTGCAGTATCCGGACGATGAAGTGGGTCACCTGGCGGCGGCGTTCGACAGCACCCTCGGCCAGCTGCGCCAGACCCTGGAGCGCGAGCGGCTGTTCACCGCCGATGTCAGCCATGAGCTGCGCACGCCACTGATGGTGGTGCTCGGCGCCTGCGAGCTGCTCGAGCAGGCCGAGCTGCCGCCGCGGGCACAGCGTCAGGCGGCGCGCATCCATCGCGCTGCGGAGGAGATGCAGGATCTGGTGGAAACCTTCCTGATGCTGGCGCGGGCACGCCCACAGCAGGCCTCCTTCGCCGGAAATACCAGCCTGAAGAGCGTCGCAGCCGAGCAGAGCGAGCGTTGGGCACCGCTGCTGGCGGAAAAGGGCCTGGCCTTCGAGCTGCAGGTCGAGGAAGAGGATTCAGCCGTCTACAACCACACGCTGCTTGGCGCGGTGATGTCCAATCTGTTGCGCAACGCGCTGCATTACACCGACCGCGGCACGGTTCGCTTGATCCTGGGTAGTGGTGGCTTTCGCGTCGAGGACAGCGGCGTGGGCATCCCGCTGGCGGAACAGGAACGCATGTTCCAGCCGTTCGTGCGCGGTGCCGAGGAACGCGGTGAGGGGCTGGGGCTGGGGCTGTCGCTGGTCAAGCGGATCTGTGCGCACCAGGGCTGGGACGTTGGGGTTACACCACGGCAACCGCAGGGCAGCTGCTTTGAGGTGCGACTTCAGCCCGGCGCCGCTTGACGTTTTTTTCACATCCATTTGACAGAGCCTTGATGTCCGTCTCGCTAGTTTGGCGTTCCGTTTCCTACAGGAGTGCCCGCCATGACGACATCGAGCCCTATCGAACTGGAGTTCTCGCGCAAGTACGACCGCCAGCACGCCTACGAATACCTGCACAAGCACCAGGACGGGCTGGCCCGCCGGCTGTCGCACTGGCGTGACGAGCAGATGGCGCGCCGCGCACTGAAGATTGCCGGCGACCCCGATCTGGTGCTCGACCTGCCCTGTGGCGCCGGGCGCTTCTGGCCGCTGCTGGCCGAACACCCGAGCCGGATGATCTTCGCCGCGGACAACTCCGCCGACATGCTGGCGATCGCCGAGTCGGCGCAGCCGCTGGACGTGCTCAAGCGCGTGGAGAGCTTCCAGACGTCGGCGTTTGCCATCGACATGGGCGACAACGCGGTCGACAACATCTTCTGCATGCGCCTGCTGCACCACATCGCCGACCCGGCGCATCGCCTGGCGATGCTGCGCGAATTCCATCGCGTCACGCGCGACACGCTGATCGTCTCGCTGTGGGTCGATGGCAACTACAAGGCGTGGAAGCGCAAGCGCCTGGAGCGTCGGCGGCCGGCCAAGGACAACCAGAACCGCTTCGTCGTCGCCCGCTCGGTGATCGAGGCGGAATTCGCCGAGGCCGGCTTCGACATCCTCGACCGCAGCGATTTCCTCCCGGGCTACGCCATGTGGCGGGTCTACGTGCTGCGCAAGCGGGGGTGAGCATGAATCGTCCTCTCGTACTGCCCGCCCGTGAGCCGCGCACCAGCACCTTTCAGCGCTGGTGGGATACTCAAGGCGAATGGGTCGAGGAGCCCAATCGCCGGCGTGACGGTGAAAGCGGGGTGCAGCGCATCCGGCTGCGCGACGCACAACAGCCGCCGTTGTACTGCAAACGCCAGATCGGCCACCTGTACCGCTCGCTGCTCCATCCGTTCGGCCGGCCGACGGCGTTGCGTGAGCGGCACGCGCTGCAGGCCATGCGCGATCTCGGCGTAGGGGTACCGGAGCTGATCTATTGCGGTACCCGGCAGCAGGCCGGGCGGTGGCAGGCTCTGCTGGTGACGAAGGCGCTGGACGGCTTTGTCAGCCTGGAGGACTGGTACGGCGAGGAGATGCCCGCCTACTACGGCGACACCCTGCAGGGGCGCATGCTCGAGGCGGTCGGCAGCACCCTCGGGCGTATCCATCAGGCGCGCTGGCAGCATGGCTGCTGCTACCCCAAGCACATCTTTCTGAAGGTTCATGGTGAGGGCTCGGCGGCCTGGGTGGAGGTGGCGCTGCTCGACCTGGAAAAGAGTCGCCGTCGTCTGCGCCGCAGCGCGGCGGCACGGCATGACCTGCGCCAGCTCAAGCGCCATCGGCAGACGATGCCGGAGCAGGACTGGCAGCGACTGCTGGCCGCCCATGCGGCGTTCAGCCGGGTGCGCTGCGATGTCATCTGAACCGACCAGTGCGGTGATCGATGGCACGACCCTCAAGGGTCGCAGCGGTGTGGCGCGTATCTGGCACGCCTGCGGTTACTCGCTGGCGGGTTTGCGCGCCGCCTACGCGGGCGAGGCAGCGTTCCGCCAGCTGGTGTGGCTGAGCTTTTTGCTGCTGCCGCTGGCGTTGCTGCTCGACGTCAGCCGCATCGAGCGTGCCGTGCTGATCGCCGGGGTGCTGCTGGCGTTGATCGTCGAGCTGCTCAATTCGGCGATCGAGGCCGCTATCGACCGTATCTCCTACGAGCTGCATCCACTTTCCAAACAGGCAAAGGACATGGGCAGCGCCGCGCAACTGCTGGCGCTGTGTCTGCTTGCCCTGGTCTGGGCGGTGATCCTGCTGTGAGCTCCCTTCCGTTTCACCAAGGAATGTCCCGATGATCGATGGAACCGCTCGCGCGCAGGCTGGCCAGCCCGGTCTGCGCCAGCACCTGCTGTTCACCACCGGCAGTGCCCTCGCGCTGCTGGCGCTGTTTGCCCTGCTGCGCCTGGCGCTGTTGCTGTACAACCGTGAGCTGCTCGGCGACGCCTCGTCCGCTACGGTGCTCGAAGGCTTCGGCAACGGTCTGCGCTTCGACCTGCGCGTGCTGGTCTACATGCTTGTGCCGCTGTCACTGGCGGTGCTGAGCCCGCGCGCGATGGCGGCGCGCAGGTTGCAGCGGATCTGGCTCGGCGCCTGCGCCAGCCTGGCGATCCTGCTCGGCATGATCGAGCTGAACTTCTATCAGGAATTTCATCAGCGGCTGAACGCGCTGGTCTTCCAGTATCTCGCCGAAGACCCGGCGACGGTGCTCAGCATGCTCTGGCACGGCTTTGCGGTGGTGAAGCTGCTGAGTGTCTGGGCAGGGCTGACGTTGCTCTGGTCGCTGCTGTTTGGCTGGCTCGACGGTCGCTGCCGGCCGTGCGGCGTCAGCCAGATGCGCCGCTCGCCAACTCGTCCGCCGCTGGCCTGGCACTGGCGTGGCGCCACGCTGCTGGTGCTGGTACTGATCAGCGTGGTCGCCGCCCGCGGCACCCTGCGCCAGGGGCCGCCGCTGCGCTGGGGCGATGCCTTCACCACCGATTCGGTGTTCATCAACCAGCTCGGCCTTAATCCGGCGCTGACGCTCTATGAGGCGGCGAAGAACCGCTATTCCGATCATCGCGACAACGCCTGGAAGGCGGTGCTGCCCGAGGACGACGCACTGGCGGTGACCCGCGAGCTGTTGCTGACCGGCAATGACCGGCTGGCCGACCCGGAGCTGGCCGCCGTGCGCCGCGACTATTGGGCGCCGGAGGCCGGTCGCCTGCCGGTGCGCAACGTGGTGGTGATCCTGATGGAGAGCTTTGCCGGGCGCTATGTCGGTGCGCTGGGCAGCCGCGACGGCATCACGCCCAACTTCGACCGCCTGGCTGGCGAGGGCCTGCTATTCGAGCGCTTCTTCGCCAACGGCACCCACACCCACCAGGGCATGTTCGCCAGCATGGCGTGCTTTCCCAATCTGCCGGGCTTCGAGTACCTGATGCAGTCACCGGAAGGCGGCAACCGCTTCTCCGGGCTGCCGCAGCTGCTCAGCGCCCGGGCGTTCAACGACGTCTACGTCTACAACGGCGATTTCGCCTGGGACAACCAGGCCGGGTTCTTCGGCAACCAGGGCATGACCCGCTTCGTCGGGCGTAGCGACTATGTCGACCCCGTGGTGGCGGACCCGACCTGGGGCGTATCCGACCAGGACATGTTCGACCGCGCGGTGCAGGAGCTCGGCTCCCTGCCAGCGGACGAACCCTTCTATGCGCTGCTGCAGACGCTGTCCAACCACACGCCCTATGCGCTGCCGGAGCCGCTGCCGGTGCCGGCGGTCAGCGGGCATGGCTCGCAGGATGCGCACCTGACCGCCATGCGCTATTCCGACTGGGCGCTGGGTCGCTTCTTCGAGCAAGCCAAGCGCCAGCCCTGGTACAAGGACACCCTGTTCGTGGTGGTCGGCGACCATGGTTTCGGTGCGCCGGAGCAGCTCACCGAGATGGACCTTTTCCGCTTCCACGTGCCGCTGCTGCTGATCGCGCCGGGCCTCACCGAAGAGTTCGGCAGCCGGCGCGAAGTGGTGGGTACCCAGGTCGACGTGGTGCCGACCATCATGGGCCGCCTCGGTGGCGAGGTGCGCCATCAGTGCTGGGGTCGCGACCTGCTGGCACTGGACGAGCGTGACCCGGGTTTCGGCATCATCAAGCCCTCGGGCAGCGACCAGACCGTGGCGATGATCCGCGGCGATCGGATTCTGGTGCAGCCCAGGGATCTCGAACCGCGACTGTACCGCTATAGCCTGGGTGCCAATACCGCGGCCGAGCGCATCGAGGATGCCCACAGCACAGCGCCGTTGCTACGCCAGCTGCAGGCCTACCTGCAGATCGCTACCGCAAGCCTGCTGGCCAATACCGCCGGTGATCGCGAGCGGGAGGAGTCAAGCCGCGGGACCCTGGCGCGCGCCGAGGGAGACAGCAAACCGGCCGTTCCTGCGCAGGGCACGCCCGGACCCCGGGAGGGTTGAGCGCGCCAGCGTGGCTCAGGAATGCCGAGTCCTGGCCGCGCAGGTCATCGCTCAGCGCGGGATCTTCACGCGGTCGTCATCGAAGTCGCCGCGTTCTGCGTCGCGGTGGCAGGCCACGCAGTTGAAGCGCCCGCCGACCGATTCGCGGGCGAACTTGGCCGCGCTGACTTCGTCGTGCTTGCGCTCGAACCAGCGGGTCTGGCTGATGCGCGGTGGCTCGCCGGCGGTCGGCGAGGGCTCTGTCGGCAGTCGGTTGGCGGCTGGCGCGCGGACCAGGAAGTCGAGGATCTCCTGTTCCTGCAGCGGGTCCAGCGAGGCGTTGCTGCCGTAGTGATCGGCCAGCGTGCGCATCTGCTCGCGCCAGGCATCGGCGGGCAGCAGGCCCGGGGCGTAGAGCATGTGGCAGGCGGCGCATTCCTCCCGCCACACCAGCGGCGCATCGCTGGGCACCGCCAGGCGCTTGGGCCGCTTGTAGCCCTGGCGCTCGTGATGCTCGTCGTCATCGGCCAGGCTGAAGCCGGCAAGGCTCAGCGCCAGGGCCAACCCGGTGACAGTGGATGCGTTTCATGGGGTGTGCTCCTACTGCAGTCCGCTGATCCAGGTGATGAAGTCACCCTTTTCCTGCGCCGTGCACTCGCGGGCAAACACGTCGTCACAGTTGCGACGAAACCATTTCTCCACCTTCTGCGCATCGCTGAAGCGCTCGGGGTTGGCCACCGGTGCCAACGGCTCGACCTTGCGGTGCGCGGGCGTCTTGCCGGCCTTGCGCGGGTCGGCGGTGTGGCAGGTGGTGCAGCTCATGGTCTTGTCGGCGCGCTGCTCCTCGGCGACGTACAGCGCCTGACCGCGCTCGGCAGAAAAGCCGGCGAAGGCCGGATTTTCCAGGCGGGCCTGGGCGGCGTAGCCGGGCAGCAGCGGGTGTTCGGTTTCGGCCAGTGCGGGCAGGCTCAGGCAGCAGGCCAGGACGATCCAGTGGTTTTTCATGGGGGCACGCTCCAGTGTGGAATGAGCGCAGCCTAGGCCGGGCGCCTTACGCGAAGCTGAATATGGCAGCTTGATGGCATTCAGTTTCGCTTCAGCTGGAAGGCTTAAAAAGACAGCACTTCCCATCCAGAGGATGCCATCGTGGCTGCCTTCAAGCGCTTCCGCCTGTTTCACTGGCTGCTCGCCGGTTTCTTTGTCGCTGCCTACCTGAGCGGCGACGACGCCGAGCTGCTGCACGTCTGGCTGGGCTACGGCCTGGTCGCCCTGCTGGTGCTGCGCGTGCTGATCGCACCGCTGCGTCTGCGCGGTTTTCCCGATCTGCTGCCGGCAACGATGCTGCGGCGCAACCTGAGTCTGACTTCGTTGGGCAGCTGGCTGACCTTTGGCATGTTGGTCAGTCTGGCGCTGGCCAGCCTGCTCGGCCTGGGCATGGTGGATAACGGCGATGTGCTGGCGGCGTTGCCGGGTGTCGGCCCGGATCTGTTCGGGGCGGCCAGCGACATCGATTTCGTCGGCTGGCTGGGTGATGCCGAGGAGGTGCACGAGTTCTTCGCCAATCTGGCGCTGACCCTGGTCGCTCTGCATATCGGCTATGTGCTGCTGTTTCGCCGTACCACCGCCTGGGCGATGCTGCGTGGCCCACGCCAGCCCGCACCCGAGGCGCAGCCGGCTAAGCCGGTGCCTGCTGCGGCGTCCGTCGTGCCGGCATTTGCCGCGCTGGCGGTGACTGCGCGCCAGGTCGAGGCGAGCGATACGCTGTCGTTCAGCCTGCAGGTGCCGCCGGAGCTGCGTGAGCGCTTCGCCGCGCAACCGGGGCAGTTCGTCACCCTGCGTGTGCCCTGCGCGGAGCCGCCGCTGCTGCGCTGCTATTCGCTATCGAAGCCGCTCGGCAGCGATGGCGTGCTGCGTATCAGCGTCCGGCGCGTCGCCGGCGGGCGGGCCTCGAACTGGCTGGCGGACAACCTGCAGATCGGCCAGCGTATCGACGTGCTGCCACCGGCGGGCCGCCTGGTGCCGGATGATCTGGACGGCGATCTGCTCTTGCTGGCCGCCGGCAGCGGCATCACGCCGCTGCGAGCGATTGCCCAGGCGGTGCTCGAGCAGGGGCGTGGACGGGTCTTCCTGTTCCAGGCCAGCCGTGACGCCGCATCACTGATCTTCGCCGAGGAGCTGGCGGACTTTGCCGAGCGTTACCCCGAACGTCTGCAGCTGCGCATCTGGCTGGATGCCGAGCAGGGGGTGCCCAGCGGGCCGGCCATCGCTGCGAAGATCGCCGACTGGCCGCTGGGCGAGGCGTTCGTCTGCGGGCCGCCGGCATTCATGGCGGGCGCCTCGGCGGCACTCGCCGGGCCTGGTGTGGCGAGCGAGTCCATCCATGTCGAGCGCTTCGACGCCCCGGAACCGGCGGTCCTGCTCAGCGAGCCGCTACAGCCGGCGCGCAGCCGCCTGCACGTCGCGCTCGACGGTCACCGGCATGCACTGGATGTGGCGCATGGCGAGGTGTTGCTGGATGCCATGGAGCAGGCCGGGCTGCAGCCGCCCAGCGCCTGTCGCGCCGGCATCTGCGCAGCCTGTCGCTGCCGGGTGGTGGACGGCAGCGTGCGCATGCGCAGCAACCAGGTGCTCAGCGACCAGCAGGTGCGCCAGGGCTGGACGCTCGCCTGCCAGGCAGTACCGACCAGTGCGCGACTGGAGGTGGAGTACTGAGAGGATGCGCTTCAGTGCTTTTCCACCGGCAGATCATGCTGCTGCCAGGCGATCCATGAGCCTGGCACGTTCACCACATCACGGAAGCCCTCGCGCTTGAGGATGCTGGCGGCGATCGAGGCGCGGTAGCCGCTGCCGCAGTACGTCGCCACCGTCCTGCCCTTGTCCAGGCGCCCCAGCCCCTCGGGCAGATGGGCGACGAAGGCGTGGTGGGCGTCGGGTACGCGGCCTTGCTCGACCTCCTCGGGTGCGCGCACGTCGAGCACCTGGACCTGCGGATCCTCGCGACGACGGTTCAGCTCGTGCACCGTCCATTGGCCGACGCTGGCCAGCGGCAGGCCGGCGTTCTGCCAGTCGGTCATGCCGTTGCGCAGATAGCCTGCCACGCGATCGAGACCGATCCGATACAGCTGCAGCGTGGCCTGGTGGATCTGCTGGCTGTTTTCGCCGATCAGATAGATCGGCCGCTGGTCGTCGAGCATCCAGCCGGCCCAGCTGACGAATTCGTTCTGCAGGGCGATGTTCAGCGCGCCGGGTACATGGCCGCCGCCGAAGGCGAGGATCGAGCGCAGGTCCACCAGCTGTACGGCGCTGTGGTCGGCGCTTCGTTCGGCGAACTCTTGCGGCGACAGCGGCGCCGGCAGGTTCGGCCCGTGCATGCGCGTGGCCGAACGCACATTGAGTTTCTTCAGGCGCGCGTAGTGACGCGGCGGCTCGGGCATGCCGCTGAGCAGCCAGTCGATGAATTCGGCTTCGTTGCGCCGCTGGTTGAGTGCCGGATTGAACAATAGCTCGTTGCCCAGTGTGGAGCGCCGGCGGTCGCCAATGGACTTGCCGCACGCCGAGCCCGCACCGTGACAGGGGTAGATCTCGACGCGTTCACCCAATGGCAGGTAGCGGGTGAAGAGGGTGGCATAGAGCTGTGCGGCCAGCTGTTTGGTGCTGTCTTCGCCGAGCAGGTCGGGGCGGCCGACGTCGAGGTTGAACAGGGTGTCGCCGGTGAACAGCGCGAACGGCTCATCGCCCTGCTGGCCGTCGCGCAGCAGCAGCGAGATGTGTTCTGGCGTGTGGCCGGGCGAGTAGATGATTTCCAGGCTGACCTGGCCGAGCTCCAGCACTTCGCCATCGGCCGCCTGGCGCAGCTCGAAGGCATAGTCCGGCGAGCAGCCACCGATGATCTCGGCACCACTGCGTTCGGCCAGCGCCTGGGCGCCGGAGACGAAGTCGGCATGGATGTGGGTTTCGATGGCGTAGGCGATGCGCAGGCCCTTCTCTCGGGCCAGGGCGAGATAGACATCGACGTCGCGGCGTGGGTCGATCACCGCGGCGACCGCGGCCTTGCTGTCGCCTATCAGGTAGGAAATCTGCGCCAGGCCGTCGGTATAGATCGGCTCGAAGACCAGCATGGTTGCACCTCCGTAACGGCTGAATGGTTACGGATGTGGAACGTCGACGGGTGGCCGACGTTCACTCGGCGATCATTTGCGAACCAGCAGCACCCCGGACTCCATGTGGTGGGTGTAGGGGAACTGGTCGAACAGCGCACAGCGCTCGATGCGATGGGTGTCGGCCAGCTGGGCGATGTTCTGCGCCAGGGTCTCCGGGTTGCAGGAGATGTAGAGGATGCGCTCGAAGCGGCGGGTCAGCTCGCAGGTGTCCGGGTCCATGCCGGCGCGCGGCGGGTCGACGAAGATGCTGCCGAAGTCGTAGCGCTTCAGGTCGATATGGGCCAGGCGGCGGAACGGGCGCACCTCGTTCAGCGCCTGGGTCAGCTCCTCGGCTGAGAGACGCACCAGCTCGATGTTGTCGATGCCGTTGTCGGCGATATTGGCCAGCGCGGCGTTGACCGAGGTCTTGCTGATCTCGGTGGCCAGCACGCGGCGCACGCGGGTGGCCAGCGGCAGGGTGAAGTTGCCGTTTCCGCAGTACAGCTCTAGCAGGTCGTCATCGCGCTCGCCGAGCACCTCGAAGGCCCAGTTCAGCATCTTCTGGCAGACCTCGCCGTTGGGCTGGGTGAAGGCGCCCTCCGGCTGGCGGTAGCGGAAGCTGCGGCCGGCGACCACCAGCTGTTCTTCAACGTAATCGCGACCGATGACGATGCGCTTGCCCTTGGAGCGGCCGACCAGGCTCACGCCGAGGTCGGCGGCAAGCTGCCCGGCTTCGGCCTGCCAGGCCTCGTCCAGCGGGCGGTGGTAGGCGAGGGTGATCAGCGCATCGCCGGCCAGGGTGGTGAGAAATTCGACCTGGAACAGCTTGAAGCTGAGCACTTCCGACGCCTGCCAGGCGGCCTTCAGTTGCGGCATCAGCTCGTTGATGCGCCGGCTGGCGATAGGGAAGTCGTCGATCAGGATCGCCTTGTGCTTGTCGCCCTGCTCGAACATCGCGTAATGGCGCTGGCCATCCTCGCGCCACAGGCGAAACTCGGTGCGCAGGCGGTAATGCTCGCGGGGCGAGTCGAAGACCTCCGCTGCCGGTGCATCGAACGGTGCCAGCAGCTCCTCCAGCCGGGCGGCTTTCTCGGCGAGTTGGGCGGCGTAGGTGGCGGGATCGAATTGCGGAGCGCTCATGAAGACTCTTGGAAAGGTAGGTAAATCGTAGGGTGGATCGCGGCGCGCAGCTGACGCTTCATCCATCCACCGTCGCCGGATGAAAGGTGGATGAAAAAGCGCCATCCACCTTTAACGGAGCGTCAGCCGGCGAACCAGCCCAGCTTGACCACGAACAGCGCCGAGAGAATCCACATCGCCGGGCTCAGCTCGCGCCAGCGGCCGGCCAGCAGCTTGATCGCGGTCCAGGCGATGAAGCCGAAGGCGATGCCGTTGGCGATGGAGAAGGTCAGCGGCATGGCCAGCGCGGCAACCACGACCGGCGCGGCGACGGTGAGGTCGTCCCAGTCGATGCCGGCCAGGCTGCTCATCATCAGCACGGCGACGAACAGCAGTGCCGGTGCGGTGGCATAGGCCGGCACGGCACCGGCCAGCGGGGCGAAGAACAGGCTGAGCAGGAACAGCAGGGCGACCACGCAGGCGGTCAGGCCGGTGCGGCCACCGGCAGCGGTACCGGCGGCCGATTCGATGTAGCTGGTGGTGGTCGAGGTGCCCAGCGCGGCGCCGGCCATGGTCGCGGTGCTGTCGGCCAGCAGGGCGCGGCCCAGGCGCGGCATCTTGCCGTCCTTGTCCAGCAGATCGGCTTTCTGCGCGACGCCGATCAGGGTGCCGGACGTGTCGAACAGGTCGACGAAGAGGAAGGCGAAGATCACGCTGATCAGGCCGATATCCAGCGCGCCCATGATGTCCAGCTGCATGAAGGTCGGCGCCAGCGACGGCGGCATCGATACCACACCGTTGAGCTGCGACAGACCGAGCAGGATCGACAGGCCGGTGACCACCAGAATGCCGATCATCACCGCGCCGGTGACCTGGCGGTAGGCCAGCGCAGCGATCAGGAAGAAGCCCAGGCAGGCCAGTAGCGGGCCGCCGGCGCTGAGGTCGCCGAGGCCGACCAGGGTGGCCGGGTTATCGACGACGATGCCGGCGTTCTTCAGCGCGATGATCGCCAGGAACAGGCCGATACCCGCGGCAATGCCGGCGCGCAGGGCCAGCGGAATGCTGTGGATGATCCACTCGCGGATCTTGAAGATCGACAGGCCGAAGAAGATCACGCCCGAGAGGAACACCGCACCCAGTGCGGTCTGCCAGGTGTAACCCATGGTCAGCACGACGGTGTAGGTGAAGAAGGCGTTCAG
>NZ_RFFN01000011.1 GCF_003696315.1 Pseudomonas songnenensis
TGAGCGAGAACGACGGCTTGCGCACATCGTCGCCGTCGGTCTTCAAGGTGATCTTGTCGCTGAGGCCGGCGATGTCCTGCAGCAGGCTCAGCAGCTCCCGGGATTTCTCGCCGTCATCGAGGGACGCGACGATCTCGAAGGGCTGGCTGACCTTCTCCAGGTAGGCTTTCAACTGGGTCTTGAGATTGGTGTCCAACATGAGCAGCGGTACCCCGTTCGGAATTCAGGAAATAAAACGCCCGGACGGTTCGCGTCCAGGCGTTGGGTTGCCAGAGGGCGGTGAACAGCCCTCCGGCACGCAGGGCAGATAGGCGAAAGCCTTAGATCTTGCCGACCAGGTCCAGCGAAGGAGCCAGGGTCTTCTCGCCCTCTTTCCACTTGGCCGGGCAGACTTCACCCGGGTGAGCGGCGGTGTACTGAGCGGCCTTCAGCTTGCGCAGGGTCTCGGACACGTCACGAGCGATCTCGTTGGAGTGGATCTCGACGGTTTTGATCACGCCTTCCGGGTTGATCAGGAAGGTGCCACGCAGCGCCAGACCTTCTTCTTCGATGTGCACACCGAAAGCGCGGGTCAGCTGGTGAGTCGGGTCGCCGATCAGCGGGAACTGCGCCTTGCCAACGGCAGGGGACGTTTCGTGCCAGACCTTGTGCGAGAAATGGGTATCGGTGGTGACGATGTACACCTCGGTACCGGCCTTCTGGAATTCGGCGTAGCTGTTGGCAGCGTCTTCGATTTCAGTCGGGCAGTTGAAGGTAAAGGCAGCCGGCATGAAGATCAGCACGGACCACTTGCCCTTCAGGGATTCTTCGGTGACTTCGATGAACTTGCCATTGTGGAAGGCATTGACTTTGAAGGGTTGAACTTGAGTGTTGATCAGCGACATCTGCTAACTCCTTTAGGGGGTTCAGAAACTTAACGGGGCCTACGATAACGCAGTCAGCAGCATACCGTTAATTGATTAAGGGCATGGCCGCGATTGCTTTCATCTATCGAAGACACACTTATCGGGTTTACAGCAGCATCGCCAGTGACCTGCATCAGCGCCAGCGGTTCAATCCGGCCAGAACGCTCGAATCGCAGCGACACCCTGCGCACCGGCCTGGCGTGCCGCGGACAGGTCGGATGCCTGAAGTCCGCCCAACAGGTAGGCCGGTCGGTCGAAGCCTAGCAGTAAATCCGCGACCTGCGGCCAGCCCAACGGTGAGGCATCCGGATGGCTGGCGGTCGCCAGCACTGGCGACAACGTGACGAAATCTACTCCCAATGCGGCCGCCAGCGCCAGCTCCTCGGCATCGTGACAGGACGCCGCCAACCAGCGATTCATCGCGATCGGTCGTTCCCGCCCAGCCTGCTCTCGCAGCTGCTCAGCGGTCAGATGCCAGCCAGCCTCGGGATAGTCGCACGCCCACTGTAGCGGGCCCTTGAGCATCAGCTGAGCCCGCCCCTCGCACAAGGCCAGCGCCTGCTCTGCCATTGCACGGTAGTCGGCAGGCGGTAGCGACGGCACACGCAGCTGGATCAGCCGAATGCCGTCATCCAGCGCTCGCATGAGCCCATCGAGCAATCGTTGCGGGGCGATGCCATCCGGCGTTATCAGGTAGCGGTGCGGCAAGCGCGCAGCCGCGACGATCGGCTGGTTCGCAGCCGGGAAGCTGTAGCTCGTCAATTGATCCGCCGTCACCCACATCAGCGGCTGGCCTTCCGCCCCATGGGGTTCACCGGTAAACGCCTGCACCTCCCAGACATCGAGCAGCACCTGCTTGTCCGGATAATCGTGGCGCACCTGGATCAACGGCTGCGCCGCGGTAACGACGATGCCCAGTTCCTCCTGCAGCTCGCGCGCCAGCGCCGCCTCGACGCGCTCATCAGCCTCGACCTTGCCGCCTGGGAACTCCCACAACCCACCCTGGTGCTTGTCGAGCGGGCGCTTGGCGATCAGCACGCGCGCGTCGGCGCCACGAATGACGGCTGCGGCTACATGGATTCGTTTCACTTTCGCACGTCCTGCAGAGCACTCTGATGCCAGCGCTGAAAAGCCGGCCACTGATGAATCGTCTCGACGTAGCTCGCTGCAACCGCCGGCAATGCCACTCGATAGCTTCGCAGGCGCGACGCCACCGGGGCATAGAACGCATCAGCGATGCCTGGTTGGCCAAACAGATAATCACCGCTCTGGCCAAAGCGCTCGCGGCAATCGCTCCAGATGGCGCAGATTCGCTCAACATCTGCCCGCACTGCCTCGGGTAACTCGGGCAAGGCCTGATCGCGCGCCATATCCATCGGCAGATGACTGCGCAGCGCCTGAAAACCGCTGTGCATCTCCGCGCAGATACTTCGCGCCAATGCGCGCGCGTAGCGCTCGCGTGGCCAGAGGTGTGCATTGGGGAACTGCTCGGCAAGGTATTCGGCGATTGCCAGCGAATCCCACACCGGGCCGTCCTCGGTCAGCAGCACCGGCACCTTGCCGGTCGGCGAGTAAGCCAGCAGCCGGGCTCGGCTGTCCGGCCGATAGAGCGAGACCGGAACCTGTGCGCACGCAGCGCCGGACAGTTCTACTGCCAGGGCGGCGCGCAGCGACCAGGATGAGTAGTTCTTGTCGCCGATTACCAATTGCAGAGCCATGACCGATGCACCTCGAGTGGCCTTCGGAAGAGTCAGCGGACGTTAAAGCGCGGCAAGCGGAAATGGCAAATTCCCGTTGCACATGGGGCCATGCGCAACGGGAATGGCTAAGGGCAGGGTTCGATCAGGTCCGGTACTCGGCGTTGATCTTCACGTACTCGTGGGACAGGTCGGTGGTCCAGATGGTCTCGCTGCAATCTCCACGTCCGAGCTCGATACGGATGGTGATTTCCTCACGGGCCATTACTGCCGCGCCCTGCTCTTCCGTGTAGCTGGGCGAGCGCCCGCCCTGGCTGGCGATGCAGACCTCGCCGAGGAACACATCGATCTTGCTCACGTCCAGGTTCGGCACGCCCGCGTAGCCGACCGCAGCGAGAATGCGGCCCCAGTTCGGGTCGGAGGCGAACAGCGCGGTCTTGATCAGCGGCGAGTGCGCGACGGCGTAGGCGACGTCCAGGCACTCCTGATGATTGCCACCGCCGTTGACCTGCACCGTGACGAACTTGGTCGCACCTTCGCCATCGCGGACGATGGCCTGGGCCACTTCCATGAAGACGTCCAGCACCGCCTGCCTGAGCTTGCCGAACAGCTCGCCGGTGGCTTCGGTGATCTCCGGCAGCGCCGCCTGGCCGGTGGCGATCAGCATGCAGCAATCGTTGGTGGAAGTATCACCATCGATGGTGATGCGGTTGAACGACTTGTTCGCCGCATCGCGCACCAGATCCTGCAGCACGCTGCCGGCCACCTTGGCATCGGTGGCGATATAGCCAAGCATGGTCGCCATGTTCGGCCGGATCATCCCCGCGCCCTTGCTGATACCGGTGACGGTCACCGTCACGCCATCGTGCTGGAACTGACGGCTGGCACCCTTGGGCAGCGTATCGGTGGTCATGATGCCGGTCGCGGCCTCGGCCCAGTGGTCCGGCGACAGATCATCGAGTGCAGCCTGCAGCGCCGCTTCGATCTTCTGCACCGGCAGCGGCTCGCCGATCACGCCAGTCGAGAAAGGCAGCACGGCGGTCTCGTCGACGCCGGTAATGGCAGCGAGGGCCGCGCAGGTATGCCGCGCATCAGCCAGGCCCTGCGGCCCGGTTCCGGCATTGGCATTACCGGTGTTGGTCAGCAGATAACGCACCAGCCCGTGCATACGCTCGCGGGTCACGATGACCGGAGCGGCGCAGAAGGCATTGGTGGTGGTAACCCCGGCGACACGCGAGCCCTCGGCACAGCGCATGATCACCACATCCTTGCGGCCCGGTCGCTTGATGCCCGCCGAAGCAATGCCGAGTTCGAAACCGGGTACCGGGTGCAGCGTGGGTAAAGGACCAAGACCGACAGCCATGGATGCGCTCCTTCAGACAATAAATGGCCAACAGGCCGAGAAAAGAGATTGCGACAAAAACGCCGCGAGCGGCAGAAGCCGGTCGCGGCGCGGACTCATCAGGCGAGGTCGGACTTACTGAACCTGCCCGTGGCAATGCTTGTACTTCTTGCCCGATCCGCATGGGCAAGGCTCGTTGCGGCCGATCTTCGGCTCGGTACGCACCGGAGTCGCGGCGACGTCGGCCTGGCCTTCAACCTCGGGCTCCTCCTCCGGCTGATCCAGCGCCGACACCTCGGCGTGCTGGAATTGCATGCGCTTGGCCAGCTCTTCGGCTTCGCGACGCAGGCGGGCTTCCTCTTCGGCCGGATCTTCGCGACGCACCTGAACGTGGGACAGCACGCGAATGCTGTCACGCTTGATGGATTCGAGGAGGTCCTGGAACAGCGTGAAGGACTCGCGCTTGTATTCCTGCTTCGGGTTCTTCTGCGCGTAGCCACGCAGGTGGATGCCGTGACGCAGGTGGTCCATGGTCGACAGGTGGTCTTTCCACAGGTCATCCAGCACACGCAGCACGATCTGCTTCTCGAAGGAACGCAGCGCCTCGGCGCCAGCCAGCTCTTCCTTCTCGTTGTAGGCGGCCAGCAGCGCTTCGAGAATCCGCTCGCGCAGGGTTTCTTCGTAGAGCTTCTCATCCTCGTCGAGCCACTGCTGGACCGGCAGGCGCGTACCGAAATCGCTGTAGAGCACCGCTTCCAGGCCCGGAATATCCCACTGTTCCGGCAGCGACTGCGGCGGAATGTGCGCGCTGATCGCGGCGTCCAGCGCTTCCTGGCGGAATTCGGCGATGGTCTGGCCGATTTCATCGGCGGCGAGCAGGCTGTTGCGCATGTGATAGATCACCTTGCGCTGCTCGTTGGCCACGTCGTCGTACTCGAGCAGCTGCTTGCGCATGTCGAAGTTGCGGCCTTCGACCTTGCGCTGCGCCTTTTCGATGGCATTGGTGACCATGCGGTGCTCGATGGCCTCGCCGGACTCCATGCCCAGTGCCTTCATGAAGTTCTTCACCCGGTCGGAGGCGAAGATGCGCATCAGGCTGTCTTCCAGCGACAGGTAGAAACGGCTCGAACCCGGATCGCCCTGACGACCGGCACGACCGCGCAACTGATTGTCGATACGACGGGATTCATGACGCTCGGAGGCGATCACATGCAGGCCGCCCGCTTCGAGGACCTGCTGGTGACGCTTCTGCCAATCCGCCTTGATCTGCGCGACCTGTTCTTCGGTCGGGTTCTCCAGGGCTGCGACTTCCACTTCCCAGTTGCCGCCCAACAGGATGTCGGTACCACGACCGGCCATGTTGGTGGCGATGGTCACGGCCCCGGGGCGGCCAGCCTGGGCGATGATCTCGGCTTCCTTGTCGTGGTGCTTGGCATTGAGCACCTTGTGCTCGAAACCTTCCTTCTCCAGCAGACGGGACACGTACTCGGAGGACTCGATCGTGGCCGTACCTACCAGCACCGGACGCCCCTGCTCGCGGCACTCCTTGATGTCCGCGATGATCGCGGCGAACTTCTCTTCCTGGGTCAGATAGACCAGGTCGTTGAAGTCCTTGCGCGCCAGCGGGCGGTTGGTCGGAATGACCACCACCGGCAGGTTGTAGATCTGCTGGAACTCGAACGCTTCGGTGTCCGCAGTACCCGTCATGCCGGAGAGTTTCTTGTACAGGCGGAAGTAGTTCTGGAACGTGGTGGAGGCCAGGGTCTGGCTCTCCGGCTGAATCTGCAGGCCTTCCTTCGCTTCGATGGCCTGGTGCAGGCCTTCGGAAAGACGACGGCCCGGCATGGTACGACCAGTGTGCTCGTCGATCAGCAGCACCTGATTGTTCTGCACGATGTATTCGACGTTGCGATGGAACAGCTTGTGCGCACGCAGGCCTGCATACACATGAGTCAGCAGACCGAGGTTGTGCGCGGAGTAGAGGCTCTCGCCCTCGGCGAGCAAACCAGCCTGGGTCAGCAACTCCTCGATGTACTGGTGGCCCGCCTCGTTCAGTTCGACCTGACGGGTTTTCTCATCGATGGAGAAATGCCCTTCCTGGGTAACGACGCCCTCTTCTTCCTCGATGTGCTGGGTAAGACGAGGAATGAGCAGGTTGATCTGCTGGTATAGCTTGGAGCTGTCCTCAGCCTGACCGGAGATGATCAGCGGCGTACGCGCCTCGTCGATCAGGATGGAGTCGACTTCGTCGATCACGGCGAAATTGAGTTCGCGCTGGTTCTTCTCCTGCAGGCTGAAGGCCATGTTGTCACGCAGGTAGTCGAAGCCGAACTCGTTGTTGGTGCCATAGGTGATATCGGCGGCGTAGGCAGCGCGCTTTTCTTCCGGCGGCTGGAACGGCGTGACGATACCGACCGAAAGGCCGAGGAATTCGTACAGCGGGCGCATCCAGTTGGCGTCGCGGCGGGCCAGGTAGTCGTTGACCGTGACCACATGCACACCCTTGCCAGCCAGTGCGTTGAGGTACACAGCCAGGGTAGCGACCAGCGTCTTGCCTTCACCGGTGCGCATCTCGGCGATACGGCCTTCGTGCAGGGTCATGCCACCAATCAGCTGCACATCGAAGTGACGCATGCCCATGACACGCTTGCCGGCTTCACGACAGACAGCGAATGCTTCGGGGAGGATCTGATCGAGGGTTTCGCCTTTCTCGAGACGGGCCTTGAACTCTTCGGTCTTGCTGCGCAGTTGCTCGTCGGAGAGCGACAGCATCTGCTCTTCGAGTGCATTGACGGACTGAACCGCCTTGAGCATGCGTTTGACCTCACGCTCATTCTTGCTTCCAAAGAGTTTCTTCAATAAAGGCGCAAACATATCGACAAAGACTTCCATGCTGGGGATGGAGGCACGTCCGCGGGGTCACGGTAACGTGCAAAGCGGCCATTCTACTCGGAAACGACACTGAGGAAAGGTGCCTAACCACGCAGCGCTGCGACGCAACAGCTGTGCTTGGACGCGACCATTGGGTCGATTTCACCAGCCATAACAGCGTTGGCAGATGCGTTTTCCCGGGCTGAAATACGGCTCAGCACAACGCCATGAGGACAAGGGCACACTATGGGCTTCTGCTACCATGGCCACTCTACCTCTGCTCTGTGGACCATCATGGCCTTCCGTCCGTCGCCGGCCCGAGTTCCGGCCTCTCTGCTGCGTGAAGCGAAGCCGCTCCGAGCGTTGTTCGGAGAAGCCCTTCGCCTCGACCGCCTGCAACAGCTGCTGGAAAGCCAGCTGCAGCCAGCCGCACGTGAGCACTGTCGCGTGGCGTCCTGGCGCGAGGGATGCCTTCTGCTGATCGTCACCGATGGCCACTGGGCGACGCGGCTGCGCTACCAGCAAAGGCGACTGCAGCGCCAACTCGAGATGCTCGAAGAGTTTGCCGGGCTGACACGCATTCAATTCAAGGTGCAACCGCCACCGCCACCAAGGCACACCCCGGCTCGCACGCAACCGCTTTCGAGCAGTGCAGCCAACAGCATCCAGGCCGCAGCCGATGGCATCCGTGATCCCAAGCTGCGGGCCGCCCTGGAACGCCTGGCCAGCCGTAGCAAAAAGGAAGGCTGACATCCTGCTACAAATGCTTGCCGCATCGTTGCACGGAGCCCACCTGCACGGGGTAGCATGGACTGCGTCGCAAAGGAGGACTGCCATGCTGTTTAGCCACCTGTCCGGCAGTACCCAATCATGCTGATTGGCGCCCTGCTCATTCTGACTTGGCTTGTATTGCTGATTCGCTACCCGCTCAGGGCAGTGCCCATTTCGCTGGGCGCCGTACTTGGCCTTGCGCTGGTGGCAGGCTGGGTGCTCTGGCAAGAACATCGGGAAGAGCAACTGCTCGCCCGCCTCGAAATTCAGCTGATTCACGACCCCCAGCGCTGCCCGGCCGCGCAGCCGCTGCATGTGCGGCTGCACAACAACACCGGCAAGAAACTGCAGAGCCTGCAGTGGGAAGTGGCGGCCTACTCGCCCGGCTCACGCACCAACTTGGCCCGACGCGCCTATGACGCTCCAACGTACCAGGGGCCCGGTGACTTGCAGCCTGGAGCCAGCTGGGAGTCATGCTTGCCATTACCGCTGCTGCGTAGCGGTTATCGCGCAGCTACCCTGGAATTTCAGGCTGAACGCTTGCAGGGGCATTTCACAAACTGATCCTGCGGCTCTGCCAATCGCCCACTATCAATCTTCGCTCCGCCCGCTTATGCTGTACAAATAAACAGTATCAATCTGCCAATGACCGAGGTGGTAAATGGCCGTCGAAGTGGTGTACCGCAGCAGTCGGGACCTGGAGCGTTTGTTCATGGATAAAGCCGAAGCCGATCGTCATGACAAGATGCTGGAGCTTGCCGAAGCCCTGGCCGCCGTTCTGCAGCAAGCGTCTCCATCGCTGAGCGAAAAACAGGCCGAAGATATCGGGATCTACATGGCCCGGCATCGCGAACTGTTCGCCAAGGCCTTCAAGAGCAGCCCCGAAGCGCTCGCGGAACTGACTGCGCAGGCATGAGGCGCAGATTGCCGATCACCTGCGATGTTTCGAGGCAGCTTGGAACGTTTCGCTTGGGAAACTTGTCACCGCCTCCCCGGGTCCATTGCTGGCAACCCCTCAAACAGGTATCAGGTAATGACGAGTCCATTTCAGAAGATCAGCGATGTGTTTCGTCCCCGCTATAACGTCAACTTCAGCATCGAGAAGCCGGACGGCAGCATTCTGTTGACCCTCACCGGCGCGGAAGGCGTCGCGGTAAAACGCTATATCAGTGCCGACCAGTGGCGCGACCAACAGCAGCTGCAGCGTCTGATCACCAGCCTGCAAGTCAGCCTTGCCATCGAACGCGGCGACCAGATTTCACCGAGGATGGCCCGCGGAGGTTTCCACCCGTCCCCTGTGTAATGCCATCGACCTGACTGCCTGCAGGTTGCCGCCGCTCACTCCCAGCCCCATCCGAAAAACAACAATAAGAACTCATTTTTCGCCTGCCGGCCGCAAGACCAGCAGCGCATCGCTGCGCCTGGCGCGCTCTATGCCAGGTGCAGCGACAAATGCCTCCAGCCGGTTAGTTAAGCGTCGCTCACAACCACGCAAGCGCCTTCGCCTTCGCCACTGCCTGGGTACGACGGGCTACCCCGAGCTTAGTGTTGATCCTGCGCGCATGCGTCTTCACGGTATGCAGCGATATGAACAGTTGCTCGGCAATCTCCTGGTTCGAACAGCCCTGAGCGATCAGGCGCAAGACCGTCAGTTCGCGATTGCTGAGCACCGTTTCGTCCGGTGCCGGCAACACCATTTCAGGTTCGCGCTCATATCTCAGCAGTCGCTGCCGTAGCGACTCGCCCCTGAGCGCGGGGAGCATGGCGGCCAGCCATTGCGGCTGACGGTAGTGCAGCTCATACAACGGCTTTACCAGATGCTGCCGTGCAGCCTCCCCTAGCGCCAGACGCACTTCCAACTCCGCCTCGACCGTCTGACCATCGGCGTGTAGCGCCTCCGCCAGGCTGAAACGGCACTCGCATGCCAGGCCCAACCGCTGGGACTGCAGATTCTGTTCGACCTGCTCGCGGAGCGCGGCGATGGCCCTTGCTGGCTGCCCATCGAGCATATCGATCACAGCAAGATAACGGCGGACCCTTGGCAGCAGCTCGTAAAAGCCGGACGGCGACAGGTAGCCCTGCCCTTCGTACAGTTCCAGTACCTGACACAGTGCACTGCGCGCTTTGCGCAGCTCCCCCTGGTGCAACCAGGCCACCCCATTTATCAACGGCAGGATGCCGCGGAATCGCGCCTCCGGCACATGCCGCCATTGCGACAAGCGCTCAGCATCGCGCAACCAATGGTAGGCACAGGCGAACTCATGATTACGTGCGGCAAGCTCGGCGAGCCCGACGTAGCCAAAGAAACAATAGGAGTCGCCGCAGGTTTCAGTCTCGGACTTACCGAGCTGATAGGCCTCCTGCGCCGGCTCATCCAGCCCCTGATAGGCCAGCAGATGCCCTTGCAGCAACTGCAGCCGACCAATAAGAGGACTATGCTGAACCGATTCACGCAGTGCCTGCAGCGCCTCGTTCAGCACCCCCACCGCGCGCTCGAACTCACCAGTCAACTCCAGCAGCTGAATGCGATCGACGCTGAGCATCACTTCGTAAAGCACGCTGCCCTTTAGCCGCGCGAGCTTCATTCCTTCGCTGTTGTAGTGCTGAGCAAGCTCCAGCTCGCCCTCGGCCATCGCCTGCTGAGTCAGAACCTGATAGCACAGCACGCGTTGGGCCCATGCGTGGTCGGATAGCACCTCAAGCGCCTGCAGACAGTTCTGCCGCGCCTCGGGCTCACCCCGCAACCGGGCAAGGAACCCGCGAAGCGCCTGCCATTGCGCCAGCAGCTGCGCCTGCCGGCGCGCATCGGGCTGCGGAAAGAACTTGGTCAGCTCAGCCAGACAGTCATCCACTTCATCGAGACGCGCCGAAATGATCAGCGCCCATCCCTGCAAGACAATCAGGCGCGTAGTACTGGCAAACAGGTCCTGAGGCAACTCGCTTCGCCATTTCAAGAAACGGGACACGTTGTCCCCGATCAGCAGCTGTTCCTGTCCGTAACGCTGCAGATAATTCGCTGCCACTTCCGGCTGCCCCGCCCACAGCGCGTGCTCCACCGCTTCACGCATTTCGCCGCGACTGGCGAACCACTGGCAGGCACGCAGGTGTACCTGGGTCGGCACGGTGTTTTCACTGGAGCGTTGCAACATCTGCGCGAGCGGCTTCCACAACCGAAACCACTCGCCACAATTATCGATCTGCCGGATAAACAACTGACGGGTCTTGAGAACATCGACAATCTCGCGACCGATGCCGTCAAGTACATGATCGCAAAGTTCTGCAGAGAAACGAGGCATTCGCGCCAATGCCAGCAAAGCACGGCGCACCTCATCAGTCAGCCCGACCATCACTTCACGCTTAACGTAATCACGAAGCAGCGGGGTCCCGGCAACGAGCCGTTCGCGCAAGGCCTGTTCATCGGCATTCAGCAACATCAGACAGACGCCAGCGGGCCATCCCTCCATGCCGCGCTGCAACTGCTGAAAACTCTCGGGAGACAATGTAAGCCGATGCACCCTGAGTATCTGGTCGAGCTCCTCGGCAGTGAATGCCAGCGCCTCGGCCTCTAATTCAAACAGATGCCCTTGCAGCAGCAGCCTTGGCAACTTCCACGCCGGCTGGCGCCGGCTCGAGACCCACCAACTGACAGGTGCCGGCCCCATGTCCAGCAGCATGTCGAGGCATGCATCCAGCGCGGGGCAGTCATCGCGGGGATAATCATCGAGCATGATCCACAATGGCTGGCCGACGCGCCGCAACAAAGCAAGCATGTCATTCTCGGAGCCCGCCTCTTTGCAAGCCGGCTCACCCAGCGCAGCGCACAATTGCTCGTAAAGCATGTGAACCGTGCTCATGCGACCGCCTAGATCCAGCCACACCAAGCGCGTACCGGGCGGTACCAGCCGAGCGCATTCGCTCATCAGCACGGTCTTACCGAACCCTGCCGGCGCGCAGATCAGCCGCAGGCGACAATCTGTATCAAGCAAAGCCTGAACCAGTCGTGGCCGCCCGACATGCAGCGGAGGCAGCCGTGGGATCGATGCGTGTTGCCCCGCGGCGTTGGCCTCTGTGCTGAGCGCATCAGGAATGAAGCGTACGGACATGGCAACGGTTCTCTTGTTCTAGTCAGTCCATTGAAACACAGCGCGATGCATGTCAGGCGCTACGCTCGATAGTGGCCCCACAAGCCCCAACGCCGTCGCTGTAGAAGTCGGGCTACCGATGGCACGGCACCCCAGTAACACAAGGCCCGGAAGAGAAATTATCATCCACCGGTTCGCAGCAAAAAAAAAGGCGGCCAACTTGGCCGCCTTATTCACCCGCTAAATGCAGCTAAATCAGCGCACCCCAGCGTTGCGCAACGCAGCCGGCGTGAAGTCACGAGCGGATGCGCGGTAGCCGTACTCGTGAGGCTTCTCTTCATTGCTCATGCCGATCGCAATATAGCGGCCGGAAATGATGTCGTAGAGCGCCTCGAAGGCATAAGCCGGCACTTTGTGCTGGTAGTACTGCAGCGAATGGGCCTCACCGACACGCCAGAGCTGACCACGACCGTCATACAGCTCCGACTGAACGATGGTCCAGCTGTCTTCGTCGACGAAGAAGCGACGCTTGGCGTAGATGTTGCGCTCGCCGCTCTTGAGCGTGGCTTCGATCTCCCAGACGCGATGAAGCTCGTAACGCGCCAGGTCCTGATTGACGTGGCCAGCCTTGATGACGTCCTTGTATTTCAGATCGCTGGATGCAATTTCATAGCTGTTATAGGGGATGAACAGCTCTTTCTTGCCGACCAGCTTCCAGTCATAGCGATCCGGCGCGCCGCTGAACATGTCGAAGTTATCGGTGGTGCGCATGCCGTCCGAAGCGGTACCCGGGCCGTCATAGGCGACCTGCGGCGCGCGGCGAACACGACGCTGGCCAGCGTTGTAGATCCAGGCCTGCCGCGGCTCCTTCACCTGATCCAGCGAGTCGTGCACCAGCAGCACGTTACCCGCCAGGCGAGACGGGGCGGTCACACGCTGCTTGAAGAACAGCAGCGCGTTCTTGGCGCGCTCCGGGTCCAGATCGGTCATACCCAGCGGGAACGCCACCTCGTCCTCGAAATGGACCATGGTGTAGCTGCCGTTGGTTTGCGGAGTAGCCTGGACGATATTGCGCCGCACGTTGCCACCGCGATAACGGGTGATGTGGTTCCACACCACTTCCAGCCCGTTTTTCGGGATCGGGAACGCGTAGTAGCGGCTGTCGGTGAAATTGGCGATACCGTTGCCACCCTCGACAAGTTCGGTATTTACCGCGCTCTTCTTCGCAGCTTCGTAGATCTCATCCGGTACGGCGACCGAGCGATGGGTGGGGAATACGCGGATTTTGTAGGTTTCCGGATACCGCTTGAACATGGCCATCTGACCCGCGGTCAGCTTGTCCTTGTACTGCTCGGCGTTCTGCGCGGTGATAACGAACTTCGGCTGCTCGTCCTTGAAGGGATTGGTCAGATGCCCATTCTTCAGCGGAGCCGCGTCGGCCTTGAGACCGCCAGTCCACTCGGGAATGCTCCCATCGGCGTTACCCGCCTTTTCCGCACCCAGCGGGGTCAGCGAGGTACCAAGCTTGGCCGCTTCCTCAGGGGAAACGGCAGCCATCACACTGCTTGCGAGCAGAGAGAAGGCCAAGACACTGAATAGCTTTCTTGTTGTTTTCATACGATTCCAGTTCCTCTTGATCTTGTTATACGGCCGGAGGCCATGCCTACCGCTATCGTCCGACCGGCGCTTCCTCGCCGGTCGGACGCCAGGCTGCTCTCCTTAGAAGTTCACGCCGACGCTGAACGCGAGGAAGTCGCGATCAACCAGTGTGTTGTAATCGCCGCCGAAGAAGTCGGTGTAGGACAGGCTGGCGGTGTAGGTGTTCTGGTACTCGGCGTCCAGGCCAATGCTGACGGCCTTGGAGCCTTCGTTGAACAGACCGTTCGGGCCGTAACCGTCGACGTCGTGGGAGAAGGACAGGTTCGGCTTGAGGTTGATACCAGCGAAGACATTGCTGTAATCAGCAATGGCGCGGAGGCGATAACCCCAAGCGTCCTTGGTTACGAAACCATGGTTACCGTATTCCGGCGTATCCAGACCAAAAATCGAATCGCGCCCATAGCGCAACTCGCTTTTACTCTCTAGACCGCCTACATGCACGTACCCAAGCTCACCGACAACAGTCACCCGATCCGACCCCAGGACTTGGTCGAAGAAGTGCGTAAACGAAGTTTGGAACTGTGTAATTTCTTTACGGTTATATCCACGATGCATCTGCCCTGCTTGGGCCAGAGCACCCTCCAAGTCGCCCGTTCCGAGAGACCCACCGATCCCAGCTGCTAGGAGCCCCGTCAAATATGTTCCGTTCAACTGTAGCGGTGCATTCGGGCGATAGCTAAGCTCGCCTGCCCATGCAGTGCCGGTAGGCAGGGTAGTGGAGAAACTTGCACCGTATAGGCGAATATCCTCTGGATAGTCTACAAAGTATTCGCCATTGCTTAGCAGCACTGGAAGGCCTAATGCGGAAAAAGCACTCCCGCTTGGAGTTCCTGGAACAGGGAACGGGGTGCCAGGCACTACCGGCTGCGGCAGAACAGCAAGATCTGCTAGCTGTTGGATAGTTTGGGCGCCTGCATTACGATAGCTAACAAACGGGCTCCGACTATGGTAATTCATGAAATACAAGCCGTATTCTGTAGAGTCACCAAGCCAGCGGAACGCAAATCCGTATTGCCCCGAATCCCTAGCATCGTTATCGCTGCCTCGCCTTACCCGAACACCCTCAGGCCCAACGTTCAAGCCCAAGTCCGCATAACTCGGGTAATAACCATTCGGATACAATCCGGCGAGCGCATCGTTCAACTGATCAATTATCGCCCCGTTAGCGATTAAAGCGTCGCGCGTCCCGCCTGGAAGAATGTCATATCCAGTGCAGCCGTCAGCGAGAAAGTCTGCACCAGAAAAGAAGGTTCCGCAGTTATCTGCGATCGTCTGGTCCCATTCGAGTTGATAGAAGGCTTCCATACTGAGCCGATCAGTTAGGCTCTGAGAAAGATAAAGCATGTTAACGGGTATAAGACCTTCTTTAATTTCTGCACCAGGCCTGCGAAAGGCGGCCGCATCTAGCGGGTTTATCGAGTTTATACTGTTACCGATAAAAGTACTTTCGCCCCAACTAACTACTTGCTTACCTACGCGAACGGTACCCGGCAAATCACCAGCCACATAGTTGTGATAAACAAACGCATCCAGGATCTGCGCACCAGACGACTGAGCGGCCTCTTTACGATTACTATCGCTAACATCCTTATGCAGCCGACTTTCGTCCTTGAGTTCGAAGTCGTACCAATACTTACCGCGAATGAACGCACCGCTATCGCGATAGCGAAGCTCAAGATCGTGCACACCTTTAAAGATCTTTGAGAAAGTTTCGCCACGCTTGAAGTTCAGGCGGCCGTCATCGCCAGTTTGGGTATAGCCTGTTCCGCCGTTAGCATTACCCACAAGATCCATATCCGGCTTATCCATAGCCCAGCTGGCACCGATGGACATGGACGAGTCGAATTGCCCTTCGATCTCGCCGATATTGAAGTTCACAGCGTATGCCGGGGCAGCGATGCTCAGCGCGACGGCGAGAGCTAGAGACTTCGGCTGGAAGATTCCTTGCCTTGTTGTTTTTGTCATGAGGCGCTCCTGGTTGGTTCGAAGTGCGTCAACCCTACCCAGACGCCGAGGGAGGGTTAAGCGCACTAAGGTTTGATTTAGCTTGTAATCCTTTAGTGTTAATAGCCTTTCCAGCAGTGGCTTTCAGCGTGATTGGCCTTGGCCATGCGTATTAAGGTCCTCCAGAGCTTAGCCGCGATTGCCAGGGCCGCAAAGCCCGTCGCAGAGCCTTCGCCACCATGGGCGCAAAGATTTGTCGGCCAGTTATCCTAAAGTGCAATTCACGCGAGCGATAAGGCTTTCGAAATCTGCCGAATATGGCCCCCGGGGCTGAGACACAGCGACGCCAATCGCATCCATGGATGCACCTCATGCAATAAGAGGCGATGCGCATAGAGCGTTACCGCAAAGGAAAGATGAGACGAAAGGAAACAGGCGAGACGGGCGCCAGCGGTTACAACCGCAACCTGCGCCAAGGATCAGTCGGTCAAAGCCGCTAGGAGCCAGCCCAGACCCGCAAACTGCGACGTTGCGTCACAGCCCAGCATGCGCATTGCTGGAGGGGTGCATGGCTCGACGAGGGAGCCATGCCAGATATCCCGTTTACAGCCCTTTTACTGCGTAGATGCCCGGTGCGTTACGCCAGTAGCCTTTGTAATCCATGCCGTAGCCGAAAATGTAGCGATCGATGCAGCTCAGGCCAACGTAATCAGCTTTCAGATCAGGGCGCGCCTTGCGCTGGTGGTCCTTGTCGATAAGCACGGCGGTATGCACCGCGGAAGCCCCGGCGTGGCGACAGAAATCAATGATCGCGCCCAGCGTATGCCCCTCATCCAGAATGTCATCGATGATCAGCACGTCGCGATCGATGAAGGATATCTCCGGCTTGGCCTTCCAGAACAGCTCGCCACCGCTGGTTTCGTTGCGGTACCGAGTCGCATGCAGGTACGACAGCTCCAGTGGGAAATTCAGTTTCGGCACCAGCTTGCCGGAGAAGATCAGGCCGCCGTTCATGACACAGAAAACCACCGGATTGCGATCCGCCAGCTCTCCGTTGATGGTTTCCGCGACCTTGGTGATCGCGGCTTCCACTTGCTCTTCGGTGTAAAGGCAGTCTGCCTCGGCCATGACTTGGCGGATATGCGCGAGATCGACGGACATGATGCGATTCCCCTCAGAATGATGAGTGTTAGAGCGCCAGATGACACCGGCAGCCCAAGCGGTTGAATCGCCGTACCTGAACAGCGAAAAACCTGACCGAACAGCCGATTTTCAGCCGTCCGAGAAAGGGCGTGGAAGATACCCACCCGCGCCGCGCGCAGCAAGTCAGGCGGCTGGATGACGCGCGAATAGCCGCTGACCCAGCGATGCTTTAATCTAAGCCGGTTTATTTGCCCGCCGGAGCCCACAATGCCCATTCGAGAGATCCGCCACCCGCTGATCCGCCACAAGCTCGGCCTCATGCGCCGCGCCGATATCAGCACCAAGAACTTCCGTGAACTGGCTCAGGAAGTGGGCTCGATCCTCACTTATGAAGCAACGTCTGACCTGCCACTGGAACACTACAACATCGACGGCTGGTGCGGCCCGGTGCAGGTCGAGAAAATCTCCGGCAAGAAGATTACCGTCGTACCCATCCTGCGTGCAGGCATCGGCATGCTCGACGGCGTGCTCAGTCTGATTCCGGGCGCCAAGGTCAGTGCAGTAGGCATCGCCCGTAACGAGGAAACGCTGCAGGCGCAGACCTATCTGGAAAAACTGGTTCCGGAAATTGAACAACGCCTGGCCATCATTATCGATCCGATGCTCGCCACCGGCGGCTCGATGGTCGCCACGATCGATATGCTGAAAAAGGCCGGCTGCAAGGAGATTCGTGCGCTGGTGCTAGTCGCTGCTCCGGAAGGTATCGCCGCCGTGGAGAAAGCACATCCCGACGTGCTGATTTTCACCGCGTCTGTCGATGAGCGTCTCGACGAGCACGGCTACATCGTCCCCGGCCTGGGCGATGCAGGCGACAAGATCTTCGGCACCAAGCAGAAGGACATCTGAGCATGTCGCATACCGACGAGCCGCTTGGCCGGCAGGTACTGGCCGGCGCACAGATGCTATTCGTCGCCTTCGGCGCCCTGGTGCTGATGCCGCTGATCACCGGCATGGACCCCAACGTGGCCCTGTTCACCGCGGGCCTTGGAACACTGTTGTTCCAGGTGATCACACGGCGCCAGGTGCCGGTCTTCCTGGCATCAAGCTTCGCCTTCATCGCGCCGATCATTGCCGCGAAGGGTGAGTTCGGCCTGCCAGCCGTCATGGGTGGCGTGGTCGCCGCGGGCCTTGTCTACATGCTGCTCGGCTTCGCTGTTCGGCTGAAAGGGCCAGGCTTCATCGATCGCCTGCTGCCGCCGGTGGTGATCGCGCCAGTGATCATTTCCATCGGCCTGGCGCTGTCCCCTGTGGCCGTGAACATGGCCATGGGCAAGGCTGGCGACGGCAGCGCACAGTTGATTCCGTACCAGACGGCGATGCTCATTTCGATGCCGGCGCTGGTCACTACCTTGCTCGTGGCCGTGCTGGGCAAAGGGCTGTTCCGTCTGGTGCCGATCCTCGCGGGCGTTGCAGTCGGCTACGGACTGTCCTTCGCCTTCGGCGTAGTCGATACCAGCGGAATCGCTGCAGCGCCCTGGCTGGCCATGCCGAATTTCGTGACACCCGAATTCAACATCGGCGCAATTCTGTTCATGGTTCCGGTCGCACTGGCGCCAGCCATCGAGCATATCGGTGGCGTGGTGGCCATCGGCAGCGTGACCGGTAACAACTACGTCAAGAAACCCGGCCTGCACCGCACGCTGCTGGGCGACGGAGTAGCCACCTCCGCGGCAGGACTGTTCGGCGGCCCGCCTAACACGACCTACGCCGAGGTGACCGGCGCGGTGATGCTGACCAAGAACTACAACCCGAAGATCATGACCTGGGCTGCCGTGTTCGCCATCGCCCTGGCCTTTATCGGCAAATTCGGCGCAGGCCTGCTCAGCATCCCGGTACCGGTGATGGGCGGCATCCTCTGCCTGCTGTTCGGGTCAATCGCAGTAGTCGGCCTGAGCACACTGATTCGCCATCAGGTCGACCTCTCCGAGGCTCGCAACCTGATCATCGTCTCGGTGACGTTGGTGTTCGGCATCGGCGGTATGGCCATCGGCTACGGTGAGTTCACCCTCTCGGGTATTTCGCTGTGCGCCATCATCGCCTTGCTGCTCAATCTGCTGCTTCCGGGCGGTGAAGGCTGGCGCAACAAGCAGCTGAACGAAGAGCTGTGAAAGATGCGGCACCGGCCCAGCGCTGGTGCTGCCGTTCGCCATCTAGTGCACGTCCGGCTGGACGTATCGACTAGACTGGCGCAATGAACGACTCGACTATCCCCCACCAGCAACTCGAAGACACCTCGGTGAGCTGCGCTACCTGCGCGGCGTGCTGCTGTCGGCTCGAAGTGTTGCTGTTCAGCGATACCGGCGTCCCTGAACGCTTTATCGATACCGACAGCTGGGGCGGCGAAGTCATGCTTCGACTGGAGGATGGCTGGTGCGCTGCGCTGGATCGCGACAGCATGCGCTGCACGATCTATGAGAATCGCCCCCTGATCTGCAGAGAGTTCGAACTGGGCTCGGAAGATTGCCACGAAGAGCGCAAGGGCAGCGCCACGGCGTATGTCTGAGGTCGCCTCAAGCAGGATTACAGCAGGGCCGGCGAAAGCCCTGCAGTACTGAAACGGTCTCGCTTAGAACGCCATCCGATAATGCAGGGCGTAGCTTTCGACCCCATCGTTCGGCTTCTTGATGCCGGCATTGGAGTAGTGGATCGCACGCACTCCGACTTCATGGCCGCCCGCGAAACGCAGGCCGGCGCCGATCCGGTCCTCGAACTGGAACGACGAACCCAGGCGGTTGCCTTCAACCTCGGTATTCTCGAACGCCGCGACGCCGATGCCTGCCTCGACATACGGCTTGACCGACTCACCCGCGAACTCGTAGACGAAGACCGGAGCCAGCGAAATACTGTGGTTGCTCGACGACTCGTCACCTGCCCAGTAGGTGTAACCGGCGTCCCAGTAGCCAGTCAGCCGACCCACGCTGGTCTGGAACCAGCTCCTGTTGAAGTCGAATTGCGCACCCAACCGATAGGTCATGGTCGACTCGTCGGTCTGGCCGACAGCAACAGTGAAGTCCACCGCGTGGGCAGTTGCCATTTGCCCCACCGAAAGCGCGGCCACTGCAGCCAGGGAAAACAGTTTTTTCATGGGAACATCCTTATAAAAAACACTGCGTTTGTTTGGTTGTTTATTGCCAGCATCAGTTGAGAAACCCGGCCGCGTTGGGAGTTCCTAGCCAGGAAAGAACTCGACCTCGGCGTTTTCACCCCAAAGTATAGGCAGCACGCGGGCCATTCGCCGCGGATCGCCACTGCTATAGAAACGTTGCGTGGCTTCCCCACTGGCAAGCAGATGGCGCTCCGCCAGCATCTCTTTCAAGTGTCGCGCGACAGCAGCCCCGGTATCAATAAGACGCACGTCACTAGGCAGCAGTTGCTTCAACAACGGGCGAACAAACGGGTAATGAGTGCAGCCCAGGATCAGCGTGTCGCACCCCTGCGCCAGCAGCGGCTCGACCCAGCCGAGTAGCATGGCGCGGGTTTCGGCGCTACCCAGCTCGCCAGCCTCTATACGCTCGACCAGGCCGGGACACGGTTGGGTGATGACACGCACATCGGCAGCGAAGCGATCGAGCAACGCTGCGAACCTTGCACTCTTCAGCGTCCCGGTTGTGGCAAGTACGCCGACGACGCCGCTGCGCGTGGCCTGAGCGGCCGGCTTGACAGCCGGCTCCATGGCGATGATCGGCATCAGCGGGTAACACTGGCGCAGCTCGGCGACCCCCGCAGCGGTTGCGGTATTGCACGCTACCACCAGCGCCTTTGCGCCCTGCTCGACAAGAAAAGCCGCGATGACGCGGCAGCGCTCCCGGATGTACTCCGGACTCTTTTCGCCGTACGGCACATGCGCGCTATCAGCCAGGTAGAGCAGCGACTCATGCGGAAGACACTGGCGGATCTCGCGCAGCACGGAGAGCCCACCCACGCCAGAATCGAATACACCGACGGGCGCGTTACAGTCAGTCACGACCACACACCGCGCAATGCGGGTCCCGCTTGACGCGCAGCTCGCGGAATCGGCTGCTCAAGGCATCGATCAAGAGCAGCCGGCCAATCAGCGGCTCACCGAAACCGGCCAGCAATTTGAGCGCCTCCAGCGCCTGCAGACTGCCAACCATCCCCACTAACGGGCCGATCACGCCGGCCTCACTACAGGTAAGTTCGGCTTCGCTGCCGTGCCCGTACAGGCAGTGATAACACGGGCTGGTTTCGACGCGAGGATCGAATACCGACAGCTGTCCCTCCAGACGGATCGCCGCGCCACTGACCAGCGGCTTCCTGGCCTTCACGCAGGCAGCGTTGACCGCCTCGCGAATCCCGAAGTTGTCCGTGCAATCGAGTACCAGATCGACGCGAGCAACTGCCGCATCCAGCGAGTCGGCGTCCAGCCCGCTGCGGTGAGGAATCAGACGCACATTCGGATTCAGCGCCTGCAGCCGGGCCATGGCCGAGTCGACCTTGTGCAGCCCAAGCGACGGGGTATCGTGGGCGATCTGCCGCTGCAGGTTGGTGAGGTCCAGCGTATCGAAGTCGGCCAGATGCAGTTCGCCGACCCCTGCGGCCGAGAGATACAACGCCACCGGCGAACCGAGGCCGCCGAGGCCGACGATCAGCACCCGGCTCTGCTTAAGGCGCAGCTGCCCATCGATATCCACCTGCTTGAGCAGGATCTGCCGGCTGTAGCGCAGCAGCTCTTCGTCACTCAGCATCCAGCACCTCACGAAACAGAATCATGGCAGGCGGCCAAGGCTGATGCGCTCATACCCACTCAGATCGAGCCGGCTCTGCACATCTGCGAAACCATGGTGAACCAGCAGCGCGCGAACCGCTTCACCCTGATCGTAGCCATGCTCAAGCAGCAGCCAGCCACCGGGGTGCAGGTGTGTCGAAGCCTGGCTGATGATCAAGCGAATGTCGTCCAGTCCATCCGCGCCTGCTACCAGCGCACTCTGCGGCTCGAAACGTACATCACCTTGCTGCAGATGCGGGTCGCTGGCCGGGATGTAGGGAGGATTGCTGACGATCATCTCGAAACGCTCAGCGCCCAGCGCCGCGAACCAGTCACTAACGGAGAATGCGGCATTGCCCAGCCCGAGACGCAGCCGATTGCGCTCGGCCAGCGCTACAGCCGCCTCGACCCGGTCCACACCGCAGACCTCCCAGCTCGGCCGCTCGACTGCCAGTGCCAGCGCGATTGCGCCGGTGCCAGTACCCAGATCAAGCACCCGAGCCGGGGTGGCGGGGAGCAGTTGCAGCGCGGTTTCGACAAGCAACTCGGTGTCCGGCCGTGGAATCAGCGTATCCGCTGCCACTTCCAGCTCCAGACTCCAGAAGCCCTGACGCCCGAGGATATAGGCAACCGGCTCCCCCTGCCGACGCCGCGCCAGATCGGCGGCGAAGCGTTCGGCGCAGTCAGCCGGCACCTCACGCTCGGGCCAGGTGCGCAGATAGCTGGTGGACTTGCCCAGCGCGGCAGCGAGCAACCACTCGGCATCCAGCCTGGCGCTCGGCGAATCCGGCAGATCGGCACTGTGCAGCAGGGACTCGATGGTAGGCATGGGGTGCTCGTGAATGTGGCCAGCGTAAAGCCAGGATGGGAAATCAGTCGCCCAGCGCGGCCAGCTGATCGGCCTGATATTCCTGCAGCAAGGGCTCGATGACCTGCTCCACGGAGCCTGCGATCACCTCGTTGAGCGAATACAGCGTCAGGTTGACCCGATGATCGGTGACCCGGCCCTGGGGGAAATTGTAGGTCCGGATACGCTCGGAGCGATCGCCGGAGCCAACCAGCAGCTTGCGCGTCTCGGAGATTTCCTTGTGCGCCGCGGCGTCCTGCCGATCCTGCAGCTTGGCGGCGAGCCAGGCCATGGCCTTGGCGCGGTTCTTGTGCTGCGAACGCTCTTCCTGACACTCGACGACGATGCCAGTCGGCAGGTGAGTGATGCGGATCGCCGAGTCGGTCTTGTTGACGTGCTGCCCGCCGGCACCGGAGGAGCGATAGGTGTCGATACGCAGCTCGGCCGGGTTGATCTCCACCGCTGCCTGCTCATCCGGCTCGGGCAGAACCGCGACGGTGCACGCCGAGGTATGGATACGCCCCTGCGACTCGGTTTCCGGCACACGCTGCACACGGTGCGCGCCGGACTCGAACTTGAGCTTGGCGTAGACGTTGTCGCCCTCGACGCGGGAAATGACTTCCTTGTAGCCGCCGTGCTCGCCCTCGCTTTCGGAGAGGATCTCGACGCGCCAGCCCTGCTTCTCGGCATAGCGCGAATACATGCGGAACAGATCACCGGCGAAGATCGCCGCCTCGTCGCCGCCAGTACCGGCACGAATTTCGAGGAACACGTTGCGCCCGTCGTTGGGGTCCTTGGGCAGCAGCATGCGCTGCAGATTGGCTTCCAGGGTTTCGAGCTGGGCCTTGGCTTCGCCGACCTCTTCTTCGGCCATCTCGCGCAGGTCCGGATCGCTGTCCTTGAGCAGCGCCTGGGCGCCCTCGAGGTCCTGCTGGACCTTGCACAGCTGGCGATAGGCGACGATCACCGGCTCGACTTCGGCGTATTCGCGGGAGTAGGCGCGAAAACGGGTCTGGTCGCTGATGACTTCGGCATCGCCAAGTAGTGCGGTGAGTTCTTCGAAACGGTCCTGCAGGATGTCCAGCTTGTTGAGCAGTGAAGCTTTCATGGTTTTTCCGTGCCCTCGTGCAGGGCGAAGAGTTCCTGGGCCATGCTCAGCGCCTCGACGCGGCCCTCGGCGGAGAGTTTCTTCAGCTGCACGCTCGGGGCATGCAGCAGCTTGTTGGTCAGTCCGCGGGCGAGCTGGGCGAGCACATCCTCGGCACTGCCGCCATTGGCGAGCAGGCGCTGGGCCTTGCTCAGCTCGTCGTCGCGAATTCGCTCGGCATGCTGCCGATAGGCCTTGAGCACGTCGACCGCGGCGAGTTCACGCAGGCGCTGCATGAAGTCTTCGGTGCCCGCGGCGACCAGTTCCTCGGCGGCCTGGGCGGCGCCCTGGCGGCTCTTGAGGTTCTCCGCAACCACCTCGTGCAGGTCATCGACGGTATACAGATAAACGTCGTCCAACTCGCCGACCTGCGACTCGATATCCCGCGGCACCGCGATATCGACCATGAACATCGGTTTGTGCTTGCGCCGCTTCAGCGCCTGCTCCACCGCACCCTTGCCGAGGATCGGCAACTGACTGGCGGTAGAACTGATGACGATGTCGCTGTTGTGCAATTCGTCGGGGATGTCGGCAAGCAGGATCGCCTGCGCGCCCAGTTCCGCCGCCAGTGCGCTGGCGCGTTCGAGGGTGCGATTGGCAACGACGATCTTCTTCACGCCCTGCTCGTGCAGGTGGCGCGCCACCAGCGTGATGGTCTCACCTGCGCCGATCAGCAGCGCCTGACTGCGCTGCAGATTGCTGAAGATCTGTCGGGCCAGGCTGACCGCGGCGAACGCGACGGAAACCGGGTTCTCGCCGATGGCGGTGTCGGTGCGAACGGTTTTTGCGGTGCTGAATGTCGCCTGGAACAGGCGGCCAAGCAGCGGGCCGACACTGCCGGCTTCCCGCGCGACGGCATAGGCAGACTTCATCTGCCCGAGAATCTGCGGCTCACCCAGCACCAGCGAGTCGAGCCCCGAGGCGACCCGCATCATGTGGCGTACGGCCTGATCGTCGACATGCACATAGGCGCATGCCTTGAGTTCTTCGAGGCTGAGACGATGATAATTGGCCAGCCAGGCCAGCACGGCATCGGCTTCGACCTGATCCTGTTGCAGGTAAAGTTCGCTGCGATTACAGGTCGAGAGGATCGCCGCCTCACGGGTCGGCGTAACGCGACACAGCTGGCGCAAGGCCTCGACCATCTGGTCGGGCGTGAAGGCTACGCGCTCGCGGACGTCCACCGAAGCGGTCTTGTGATTGATGCCAAGCGCGAGGAAAGCCATGCAGAATCGCTGATTGATAACAGAGCGCGCAATTCTCCTACTTCGTCAGATGGAGAACAACCATTGCCCTCGATTGTCGGATGCGATTGGTAGGGCCACTGCCTGCCGAACCGGCCCGCGCGCGCCCAACAGGGGCCATGGGCTTGACCTGCGGCTTGTGTCATCATGCCGCGACCGCATACAGCCGTACATTTCCCCTATGAAAAGACTCGCCGCACTTGCCGCCCTGCTGTTGATCGGCGGCTGCCAGACCTTCACGCAGCAAGCACCCGAAAGCAGCCCGCCGGTCGAGGACGCTGCGCCGGAGAGCTCCGTCAGCGACGCGGCAGAGTATGGCTCGTTCAGCCGCCAGTCCCTCTATGCGCTGCTGGTTGCAGAGCTGGCCGGCCAGCGCAATCGCTTCGATATCGCCTTGGGCAACTACGTCCAGCAAGCCCATGCGACTCAGGATGCGGGCGTCGCCGAACGCGGTTTCCGCATCGCCGAATACCTCGGCGCGGAGCAGGCCGCGCTGGACACAGCGATGATCTGGGCGCGCAACGCCCCGCAAAGCCTCGATGCCCAGCGCGCCGCTGCCGTGCAGCTGGCCCGCGCCGGTCGCTACGAGGAATCCATGGAGTTCATGGAAAAGGTTTTGCAGGGCCAGGGCGATACGCACTTCGATTTCCTTGCACTTTCGGCATCGGAAACCGATCCGGACACCCGCGCCGGCCTTCTGCAAAGCTTCGACAAACTGCTGCTCAAGCACCCGGACAACCCTCAGCTGACATTCGGCAAAGCCGTTCTGCTACAGCAGGACGATCGCAGCGAAGAGGCCCTTAGCCTGCTGCAGAAGCAGCCGGCCAAGCAGCGGCAGATCCCCTCGATCCTGCTTGAAGCGCGCCTGCTGCACAGCCTGCAGCGCAGCGATGAGGCGCTGCCGCTGCTCGAGAAAAGCCTGCGCCAGCATCCCGAGGACAAGCGCCTGCGCCTGACCTATGCACGCCTGCTGGTCGAGCAGGAACGCCTGGAAGACGCCATGGGCGAGTTCGCCACCCTGGTCCAGCAGCATCCGGCCGATGACGATCTGCGCTTTTCCATGGCGCTGGTCTGCATGGAAGCCGAAGCCTGGCGTGAGGCCACCGTCTACCTGGAAGAGTTGATCGAGCGCGGCAGCCATGTCGACGCGGCCTATTTCAATCTCGGCCGTGCCTACCAGGCCATGGGGCGAAACGCCAAGGCCCTGGATGCGCTGGCCCAGGTCGGCCCAGGCAATGAATACCTGCCGGCGAAGCTACTGCAGAGCCAGCTGCTGTACTCCGCCAAGCGCGACCAGGAAGCCTCTGCGGTCCTCGCCGACGCACGCCAGCAGCAGCCCGACTACGCCATTCAGCTGTACCTGATCGAGATCGAAGCGCTCTCGGAACACAATCGCATCGAGCAGGCATGGAAACTGGCAGAGCAGGCACTCGAAGACTTCCCCGACGATCTCAACCTGCTCTATACCCGCGCCATGCTTGCGGAAAAGCGCGGCGATCTGGCCCAGCTGGAACGCGACCTGCGCTTCATCATCGAGCGCGAACCGGACAATGCCATGGCTCTGAATGCACTCGGCTACACCCTGGCCGATCGTACCAACCGCCATGACGAGGCCCTGCAGCTGATCGAGCAGGCCTACCAGCTGAATCCGGATGACCCGGCAATTCTCGACAGCCTCGGCTGGGTCAACTTCCGCCTGGGCAACCTGACCGAGGCAGAAGCCTTGCTGCGCAAGGCCCTGCAGCGCTTCCCCGACCATGAGGTAGCGGCACATCTGGGTGAAGTGCTGTGGACCAGGGGTGAACGCAGCGAGGCCCGCGCGGTCTGGACCAAGGCACTCAAAGCACAACCCGACAGCGAGATCTTGCGCGAAACGCTCAAGCGGCTGACCGGCTCGGAGAAGCCCTGACCCATGTCCCTGCTGAAAAAACTCGTCGCCCCCTGCCTGGCCCTCCTACTCGCCGGCTGCGCCGGCATGGGCCCGCAGGAGTCGGTCGAAGGCCCCGGCAACGCCGCCGCCTGGAAAGAACACCGCAGCCAACTCGAGACGCTCGACGGCTGGCAGATCAGCGGCAAGATCGGCATTCGCGCGCCGCAGGAATCAGGCAGCGGCACGCTGTTCTGGCTGCAACGTCAGGACTATTTCGACATTCGCCTGTCTGGCCCGCTAGGTCGTGGCGCCACGCGACTCACCGGCCGGCCGGATGCCGTGTCGCTGGAAGTTGCCGGCCAGGGCCGCTTCGAAGCGGAGTCCCCGGAAGCTCTGGTCGAAGCGCAACTCGGCTGGCAGTTGCCGGTCTCCCACCTGCTCTGGTGGGTGCGCGGACTGCCGGCACCGGACAGTCGCAGTCGCCTGAGTCTGGATAGCGACAGCCGTCTGGCACGCCTGGAGCAGGACGGCTGGCAGGTCGAGTATCTGGCCTATGCCGAACACAACGGCTTCGTCCTGCCCGAACGCATCCGCCTGCAAGGCCGCGACTTGCAGATCACCCTGGTGGTCAAGGACTGGCAACCGAGACAGCTGGGCCGCTGAATGCAGACACTCACCCTGCCGGCACCGGCCAAGCTCAATCTGATGCTGCACATCACCGGCCGCCGCGCCGATGGCTATCACGAATTGCAGACGCTGTTCCAGTTTCTCGACCATGGCGACGAACTCAGCTTCAGCCTGCGGGCTGACGGCGAAATCCGCCTGCATACCGAACTGCCGGGGGTCGATCACGACAGCAACCTGATCGTTCGCGCGGCACGCCTGCTCCAGCGCGAGAGCGGCTGCCCACTGGGTGCCGACATCCGCCTGCTCAAGCGCCTGCCCATGGGTGGCGGCATCGGCGGCGGCAGCTCCGACGCCGCGACCACCCTCCTCGGTCTCGACTACCTGTGGAACCTGCACCTCGGCGAAGAATGCCTCGCCGAGCTGGGACTCAGCCTGGGCGCCGACGTACCGGTATTCGTCCGCGGCCGCGCGGCATTTGCGGAGGGGGTTGGCGAGCGCCTGCAACCGGTCGATTTACCCGAGCCTTGGTTCCTCGTAATCGCGCCGCAAGTCTCTGTTAGTACAGCGGAAATATTTGCCGACCCAGAGTTGACACGTAATACCTCGGCCATTACAGTTCGCAGCCTTCTTGCAGGGGGCGGTCATAACGACTGCCAGCCGGTCGTCGAGAAGCGTTATCCAGAAGTTCGTAACGCTTTGAGCTTGTTGAACAAATTCGTTCCGGCAAGGATGACTGGCACTGGAGCTTGTGTGTTTGGGAGCTTCCCAAACGAAGGCGAGGCTGATAAAGTCCGCCGCCAACTTCCAGACACTTTGCCAAGTTTCGTGGCGCGCGGTCGTAACGTTTCGATGTTGCACCGATGCCTTGAGAAACTGGCGCAGGAAGTAAGTGCGTAGCACACAGGTTGTACGATACAGGGGCGTCGCCAAGCGGTAAGGCACCAGGTTTTGATCCTGGCATGCGTTGGTTCGAATCCAGCCGCCCCTGCCATAACCTCCCAAGGTTCGTATGATCGAAAGCGCACTGGATATATAGAAGTTGACCCTACAGGGGCGGCGCCAAGCGGTAAGGCCCCAGGTTTTGATCCTGGCATGCGTTGGTTCGAATCCAGCCGCCCCTGCCATACACTTGAAGCTGTTCAAGAGCTTGCCTTTTGAACAGCTTTTTATTCATCGGACCCACCCTCAGGCAGGTACTGCGCGTGTCCAAGATGATGGTCTTCACGGGGAACGCCAACCCCGACCTGGCCCGGCGTGTCGTACGTCAGCTGCATATCCCCCTCGGTGATGCCTACGTCGGAAAGTTCTCCGACGGCGAAATCAGTGTCGAGATCAACGAGAACGTTCGTGGTAAGGACGTCTTTCTGATCCAGCCGACCTGTGCTCCGACCAACGACAATCTGATGGAACTGGTGGTACTGGCCGATGCCTTCCGCCGCTCCTCGGCGTCGCGAATCACCGCCGTGATCCCCTACTTCGGTTATGCCCGCCAGGATCGTCGCCCGCGCTCTGCGCGTGTACCGATCAGCGCCAAGGTCGTGGCCGACATGCTCGACGTCGTTGGCGTCAACCGTGTTCTGACCGTCGACCTGCACGCCGACCAGATCCAGGGCTTCTTCGATATGCCGGTAGACAACATCTACGGCTCGCCGGTACTGGTCGACGACATTCAGGCTCAGCGCTTCGAAAACCTGATGATCGTTTCCCCGGACATCGGTGGTGTGGTCCGCGCCCGTGCCGTGGCCAAGTCCCTCGGTGTGGATCTGGCGATCATCGACAAGCGTCGGCCGAAGGCCAACCAGTCCGAAGTCATGCACATCATTGGTGATATCGAAGGCCGTACCTGCATCCTCGTCGATGACATGGTCGATACCGCCGGTACCCTGTGCCATGCAGCCAAGGCACTGAAGGATCATGGCGCTGCCAAGGTCTACGCCTACTGCACACACCCGATCCTGTCCGGCCGCGCCATCGAGAACATCGAAGGTTCGGTGCTCGACGAGCTAGTGGTGACCAACACCATTCCGCTGTCGGCAGCCGCACAGTCGTGTACCCGAATTCGCCAACTGGACATCGCGCCAGTGGTGGCTGAAGCGGTTCGCCGCATCAGCAATGCCGAATCGATCAGCGCGATGTTCCGCTAAGCGAAAGCTACGCAAATCGCACTGAACGTAATGTGCCCCGCCTCGCGCGGGGCTTTTTGCCCAACAGCCCGAGCGCTGGTCGCAAGCGCGACAGGTAATGTTGCTACTGGAGAATCACCATGAACGATTTCACTCTGAATGCCCAAGTGCGTTCCGACCTGGGGAAAGGTGCGAGCCGCCGCCTGCGTCGTAACGCCGCCCTGGTTCCGGCCGTCATCTACGGTGGCGACAAGGCCCCGCAGTCCATCAGCATCCTGGCCAAGGATTTCGCCAAGCTGCTGGAGAACGAGGCTTCCTTCAGCCACGTTCTGAACCTGAACGTCGACGGCCAGAACGAATCCGTTCTGATCAAGGCGCTGCAGCGTCACCCGGCCAAGAGCTACGTGCTGCACGCCGACTTCGTTCGCGTCGTTGCCGGCCACAAGCTGACCGCTACCGTTCCCCTGCACTTCATCAACCAGGAATCTTCCATTGGCGTGAAGAAGCAAGGCGGCGAGATCCTGCACAACCTGAACGAAGTCGAAGTTTCCTGCCTGCCGCAAGACCTGCCGGAATTCATCGAAGTCGACATGGCCAACGTCGAAGTTGGTCAGGTTCTGCACATGACCGACATCAAACTGCCGAAAGGCGTTGAGCTGGTCGCCCTGGCCCACGGCAGCGACCTGCCGGTTGCCAACGTTCACGCTCCGCGCGTGAGCAAGGAAGACGCTCCGAAAGAAGAAGGCGCTGCCGAGTAATCCACTCGCATAGCCAAAGAAGAGGCCCCCGTCGTGACTGCCGTAAAACTGATCGTCGGCCTGGGAAATCCAGGCCCTGAATACGACCAGACCCGGCATAACGCGGGGGCTCTTTTCGTTGAGCGTCTGGCTGCCCGCGAGGGCGTCTCGCTCAGTAACGATCGCAAGTACTTCGGCCTGGTCGGCAAGTTCAGCCATCAGGGCGAAGATGTCCGCCTGCTCATCCCCACCACCTACATGAACCGCAGCGGTCAGGCGGTGGCGGCACTGGCCGGCTTTTTCCGAATTCCCCCCGAGTCCATCCTGGTCGCCCATGATGAACTCGACATGCCCCCCGGCGTCGCCAAGCTCAAGCAGGGCGGTGGTCATGGCGGGCACAACGGGCTGCGCGACATCATCGCCAAGCTCGGCAATCAGAACAGCTTTCATCGCCTGCGCCTGGGTATCGGCCATCCGGGCCACGCCAGCCTGGTCAGCGGTTACGTGCTGGGACGTGCGCCGCAGGCCGAGCGCGAAAAGCTCGACGCCAGCATCGACTTCGCGCTCGACGTCGTGCCGGAAATCCTTACCGGCGACTGGACCCGCGCGATGCAGCGCCTGCACAGTCAGAAGGCCTGAACCTAACTCCGAGGCAAGATCACCATGGGATTCAACTGCGGCATCGTCGGTCTGCCCAACGTCGGCAAGTCCACCCTGTTCAACGCCCTGACCAAATCCGGCATCGCGGCGGAGAACTTCCCGTTCTGCACCATCGAGCCGAACAGCGGCATCGTGCCGATGCCTGATCCGCGTCTCGACGCGCTGGCGGCCATCGTCAAGCCGGAGCGGGTGATCCCGACCACCATGGAGTTCGTCGACATCGCCGGCCTGGTGGCAGGCGCCTCGAAGGGTGAAGGTCTGGGCAACAAATTTCTCGCCAACATCCGCGAGACCGACGCCATCGCCCACGTCGTGCGCTGCTTCGAAGACGAGAATGTCATCCACGTCGCCAACAGCGTCGATCCCAAGCGCGACATCGAGATCATCGACCTCGAGCTGATCATGGCCGACCTCGACAGCTGCGAGAAGCAGCTGCAGCGCGTCGCCCGTACCGCCAAGGGCGGCGACAAGGAAGCGGTTGCGCAGAAGGGTCTGCTGGAAAAGCTGATCCCGCACCTCACCGAAGGCAAGCCGGCGCGCAGCCTGCTGAAGCACTTCAGCGACGAGGAGAAGCGTCTGACCAAGACCTTCCACCTGCTGACCACCAAACCGGTGATGTACATCGCCAACGTCGCCGAAGATGGCTTCGAGAACAACCCGCATCTGGACGTGGTCAACGCCATTGCCGAGGAAGAAGGCGCCATCGTCGTGCCGGTCTGCAACAAGATCGAGGCCGAAATCGCCGAACTGGACGATCTGGAAGAGATGCAGATGTTCCTCGAGACCATGGGCATGGACGAGCCGGGCCTGAACCGTGTGATCCGCGCCGGTTACGAGCTGCTCAATCTGCAGACCTACTTCACCGCCGGGGTGAAGGAAGTCCGTGCCTGGACCGTTCGCATCGGCGCCACCGCCCCGCAGGCGGCAGCGGTGATCCACACCGATTTCGAGAAGGGCTTCATCCGCGCCGAGGTCATCGCGTATGACGACTTCATCCAGTACAAGGGCGAAGCCGGCGCCAAGGAAGCCGGCAAGTGGCGCCTGGAAGGCAAGGAGTACATCGTCAAGGACGGCGACGTAATGCACTTCCGCTTCAACGTCTGAGTCCGTCAGGCACTCGGCAAAAGGCCCCGACTCGTCGGGGCCTTTTCGTTTCCGGTAGGCAAAGCTCTGGAGCTACAGCGGTCCCGGATCGGGGATCGGCTCGGGCGGTGGCGCGACTTTCTCCAGCTGTTCGAGCACTTCTTCCGGCAGCTCATCCGGGCCGTCCAGTTCGGTGTCGCTCTCGGCATCGTCCAGATCGTTGAGCGGCGATTCGTCGGCCCGCCACGGCCAGAGCGGCGGCGAGGGTTGGCGCGATTCGATACCAGGCATGATGGTGTCCTCTCGAGGGGTCTGCAGGTTAGGCACGCATCTGACCGCCGGGTTCGGAAGGCAAGACACCGCCCGGCGTAATCCGGGCGGTGTCGTACCGGGTCGCTACTTGAAGTTGCGCTTTACCAGCCGTTCCAGCCAGCCGACGATGCCGGAGCGGAACAGCAGCACGCAGAGCACGAAGATCACCCCGAGAATGACGTGCACCCACTCCCCCAGCGGACCGTTGGACAGCGAGCTCTGCAGCGTCACCACCACGGTGGCGCCGACCAGCGGCCCGAGGATGGTGCCGACGCCGCCGAGCAGGGTCATCAGGATGACCTCACCAGACATGTGCCAGTGCGCATCGGTCAGCGAGGCCAGCTGGAACACCACGGTCTTGGTCGCGCCGGCCAGGCCGGCAAGCGCCGCGGAGATCACGAACGCCAGCAGCTTGTGCCGGTCGACGTTGTAGCCGAGCGATACCGCGCGCGGCTCGTTCTCGCGGATGGCCTTGAGCACCTGGCCGTACGGTGAGTGAATGGTGCGCTGGATGATGGCGAAGCCGAGGACGAACACCGCCAGCACGAAGTAGTACATCGCCATGTTGTTCTTCATATCGACCAGGCCGAACAGATGCCCGCGCGGCACGCCCTGCAACCCGTTTTCGCCACCGGTGAACGGCGCCTGGACGAAGACGAAGAACACCAGCTGCGCCAGCGCCAGGGTGATCATGGCGAAGTAGATGCCCTGCCTGCGGATCGCCAGCATGCCGAACAGCGCACCGAGCACCGTCGAGGCCAGGGTGCCGGCGAGGATGCCCAGCTCGGTGCTGAGCCCACTGTAGCTGCTCAGCATGTAACCGGTGATGTAGCCGCCGGTGGCGAAGAACGCCGCATGGCCGAAGGACAGCAGTCCCGCGTAGCCCAGCAGCAGATTGAAGGCGCAGGCGAACAGGGCGAAGCACAGCAGCTTCATCAGGAACACCGGGTACACCGCCAGCGGCGCCAACAGCGCGATCACCAGCAGCACCGCATAGAAGATCTTCTGCCGCCGCGCGGCCGCGTGCCTGCGCTCGCGTACCACGCTGGCCTGCCGCACCGCTGCGGCCTGCACGTTTGCCGGATTCGTCATGCTCATGCCTCCTTACCAAAGAGTCCCGCAGGACGAATGAGCAGCACCGCCACCATGACCAGGAACACCACGGTATTGGCCGCTTCCGGATAGAACACCTTGGTCAGCCCCTCGATCAGACCCATGGCGATACCGGTGATGATGGCGCCGAGGATCGAGCCCATGCCGCCGATCACCACCACGGCGAACACCACGATCAGCAGGTTCGAACCCATGCCCGGAGTCACCGCGTAGATCGGTGCCGCCAGCACGCCGGCGAAGGCCGCCAGGGCCACGCCGTAGCCATAGGTCAGGGTCACCAGCAGCGGCACGTTGATGCCGAAGCCCTGCATCAGTTTCGGGTTCTCGGTGCCGGCGCGCAGGTAGGAACCCAGCCGCGTGCGCTCGATCACGTACCAGGTCGCCAGGCACACCACCAGCGCGGCGACGATCACCCAGGCGCGGTAAGTCGGCAGGAACATGAAGCCGAGATTGAAGCCGCCACGCAGCAGCTCCGGCATCGGATAGGACGAGCCGGACACGCCGAACAGCTTGACGAAGCTGCCCTCGACGATCAGCGCCAGGCCGAAGGTCAGCAGCAACCCGTAGAGGTGATCCTCACCGGCGATGCGCCGCAGCAGGCCGCGCTCGATGGCCATGCCCAGGCAGCCCACTACCAACGGCGCCAGCACCAGCGCGAACCAGTAGCTTACGCCCAGGTAGTTCAGCCCGAGGAACGCCACGAAGGCGCCCAGCATGTACTGTGCGCCATGGGCGAAGTTGATGATGCGCAGCAGGCCGAAGATGATCGCCAGGCCCAGGCTCAGCAGCGCGTAGAACGCCCCGTTGATCAGGCCGAGCAGCAGCTGCCCGAGCAGCACGCTCAGGGGTACGCCGAATACGAGAGTCATGGTTCACCACCCAAAGGAAGTCCGTGGCACCCGGCCGTTGCCGACCGGGTGATGGCGCGGATCAGCCGGTCAGTCCTTGGCGACCAGCTTGGTGCATTGGGTTTCGGCGATCGGCCGGTAGGCCTGCTCGCCAGGAATGGTCCGGACGATCTTGTACAGATCCCACTCGCCGGTGGATTCGGCCGGCGTCTTGACCTGCACCAGGTACATGTCATGCACCATGCGGCCGTCCTCGCGGATGCGACCGTCCGTAGCGAACATGTCGTTGACCGGCGTTCTGGCCATCTGCGCACGTACCGCGACGGTCTCGTCGGTGCCGGCGGTCTTCACCGCGTTCAGGTAGTGCGTGGTCGCCGAGTAGATACCGGCGTGCACCATGGTCGGCATGCGTTTGGTGCGCTCGTAGTAGCGCTGGGCCCAGGCGCGGGTGTCATCATTCATGTCCCAGTACCAGCCGGTGGTCAGCATCAGGCCCTGCGTCACATCCAGGCCCATGGCGTGGATGTCGTTGAGGAACACCACCATGCCGGCGAGCTTCTGCCCGGACTGGGTAACGCCGAACTCGCTGGCAGTCTTCAGCGAGTTGACCGTATCGGCGCCGGCGTTGGCCAGGGCGATCACCTCCGCGCCGGAGCCCTGGGCCTGCAGCATGTAGGAGGAGAAATCGCTGCTCGGGAACGGATGGCGAACCTTGCCGACGACGCTGCCGCCATCGCCTTCCACGACCTTGGTGATGTCGGCTTCCATGGCGTGGCCGAAGGCATAGTCGGCGGTGAGGATGTACCAGCTCTTGCCGCCATCGGCGAGCACCGCCTTGGCCGTGCCGTTGGCCAGCGCATAGGTGTCGTAGGTCCAGTGAATGTGATTTGGCGAGCAGAACTCGTTGGTGATGCTGGACGCCGCGGCACCGGAGATCAGCGCCAGCTTGCCGCCCTGCTCCACCACCTTGCTTGCCGCGAGCACCACGGAGCTGGCGACCATGCCGGTCACCATGTCGACATTGCGCTCGTCGATCCACTGGCGCACGGTGTTGGCGCCAACGTCAGGCTTGTTCAGGTCGTCGGCATGGAAGACGACGATCTTCTTGCCGTCGACCTTGCCGCCGAAATCCTCCACCGCCATCTTCAGCGCCTCCAGGCCGCCCGGGCCGGACAGGTCGCGATAGGTGCCGGACATATCGGCCAGGTAGCCGATCCGGATTTCGTCGTTGCTGATCTCGGCCTGGGCGGCCGAGGCGATCAGGGTTGAAGCCAGGATGGCGCTCGCACTCTTGCGGAAAAAACTCATGTATTCACCACTCTCGATTGTTTTTGTTGTGGTTCGGGCCGGCATCCACTGCGGCCGGTTGCTGCTTCCTGAGTCGTCCAGGGCTTACACCCCGAGACAGGAATTGAGGAAATCCTTCTTCGAATCCAGCTCCGCCGCCTCGATCTCCTCGATGATGCGGCCGTGTTCCATGACGTAATGGCGGTCGGCCAATGGCGCAGCGAAGCGGAAGTTCTGCTCCACCAGGACGATGGTCAAGCCGCGCTGCTTGAGCTTGATCAGCACCTCGCCGAGCTTCTGCACGATGACCGGCGCCAGGCCTTCGGTGATCTCGTCGAGCAGCAGCAGGTTGGCGCCGGTGCGCAGGATGCGCGCCATGGCCAGCATCTGCTGCTCGCCACCGGAGAGCCGGGTGCCCTGGCTGAAACGGCGTTCGTAGAGGTTGGGAAACATCTCGTAGAGCTCGTCCAGGCTCATCCCGCCACTGCGCACCGTGGGCGGCAGCAGCAGGTTTTCCTCGACGCTCAGGCTGGCGAAGATGCCGCGCTCTTCCGGGCAGTAGCCGACGCCAAGGCGCGGAATCTGGTGGGCCGGCATGCCGATGGTCTCGTTGCCGTTGACCACGATGGAGCCGGTGCGGCGCCCGACCATGTTCATGATCGCCCGCAGCGTGGTGGAGCGCCCGGCGCCGTTGCGTCCGAGCAGAGTCACCAGCTCGCCGCGGCCGACCACCAGATCGACACCATGCAGAATGTGCGACTCGCCGTAGAAGGCATGCAGATCACTGACGCGCAGCTGATCGCGGTCCATGGGTGGGGTCATGCGTGCGCCTCCTCGAGTGTCGCGGCTTCGCTGCCGAGATAGGCTTCGCGCACCTGCGGGTTGGCCGAAACGCTTTCATAATCGCCCTCGGCGAGAACCGAGCCACGCGCCAGCACGGTGATGCGATCGCACAGGCGGCTGACCACGCTGAGGTTGTGCTCGACCATCAGCACCGTGCGGTTGGCGGCCGCCTTGCGCACCAGCTCGACGACCATGTCGACGTCCTCGCTGCCCATGCCCTGGGTCGGTTCGTCGAGCAGCAGCACGAAGGGGTCTAGCGCCAGGGTGGTGGCCAGCTCCAGCGCGCGCTTGCGGCCGTAGGGCAGCTCAACGGCGAGGGTCTGGGCGAAAGACTGCAGGTCGACCTCGGCGAGCAGCTGCATCACCTTGTCGTCCAGCTCGCGCAGGCTGCGTTCGGACTTCCAGAAGTGGAAGGAATTGCCCATCTTCTGCTGCAGCGCGACACGCACGTTCTCCAGCACGCTCATGTGGCCGAACACCGCCGAAATCTGGAACGAGCGCACCAGCCCGAGCCGGGCGATCTCGTTGGCCTTCATCGAGGTGATGTTCTTGCCGCGATAGAGGATCTCGCCGCGAGTGGGCGTGAGGAATTTGGTGAGCAGGTTGAATACGGTGGTCTTGCCGGCGCCATTGGGGCCGATAAGCGCATGGATGTGACCCTGACGGACCTTCAGATCGACGGAATCCACTGCGGTGAAGCCGCGGAATTCCTTGGTCAGGCCGCGCGTTTCAAGCACGAACTCTGGTTCCATTGGGTGCCCTCTAACCTTGATTTGTTGTTGTTGGTTATGGCGCAGGTCGCTGCATGACCTTTACGTAAACGATAACAACCAGTTTCCGTATACGGCAAGTGGCTTTTTCAAACGGGTGATTGAGCGGTAAAAGCGTACAACTTGCAGGCAAATAGCCAGCATGTTGCCCACTTTTCACCATTGCCCAGTCCCCTCGGCGTCTCGTTTTCGTGCCGCCGGAATGCCGAAGTCAGCGCCTCGACGACGCAAAAAAGCCGGGCCTGTGCGGCCCGGAAATTCCAACGAGGAGGTTCACTGCAGCGTTGTGGTTACCACAACGGCAGGCTGTAGCTGACGATGACGCGGTTCTCGTCCAGGTCGTTCTGGAAGTTGCTTCGCGTGGTGGCGTTGCGCAGCTTCAAGCCGAGATTCTTCAGCGGGCCGCTCTGGATGACGTAAGCGATGTCGGTGTTGCGCTCCCAGGTCTTGCCTTCACTGGCGCCGGCGCCGCGGTCGACGTTGTCACCGGAGACGTAACGGGTCATCAGCGTCAGCCCGGGGATGCCCATGACAGCGAAGTCGTAGTCATAGCGGACCTGCCAGGAGCGCTCGTCCTCGTTGCCGAAGTCGTTGATCTGCAGCAGGTTGATCAGCGCGTTGTCACCCCCGGCGACATAGGCGAAACCGGTGTCGCCGCGCATCTGCTGATAGCCACCGGTGAAGCCGTGGCCGCCGAGCTTGTAGGTGAACAGTGCGCCGAAGGCATCGTTGTCGACATTGCTGCCGCCATCGTCGGTCGAACGCACGTAGCGCAGGTCGGTCTTGAAGCTCTGCTTGTCGCCGAGCGGCAGCACATGGACGAGGTTGAAGTTGTGCTGGTCGTAAATGCCATCCAGTCCGCCGTAGTAGTAGCTGGTGACCAGCTGCGGCGACCAGTCGTAGCGACCGCCGGCGAAGAGGAACTCGTCGCTGGTGGTGCCACCGCTGCCGAAGGTGATGTTGCGCAGGCCACCGTTGAAGACGGTCATTTCCTCATTGTCCGAGGAGTCACGCTGATTGACCCGGTCCAGCTTGCCCAGGTCCAGCGTCAGACCACTGACCTCCTTGCTCTGCAGCCAGGCGCCACGGTAGGTCTGTGGCAGCAGGCGGCTGTCGTTGCGCATCAGCACGGGCACCACCGGCTGCAGGGTACCGACGTGCAGGGTGGTGGCTGACAGCTTGGCCTTTGCCGTCAGGCCGGCCGAGCCGTAATCATCCTGGGCGCGGTTAGGCGCGTTGCGATCACGCTGCAGGAGCCCGGTGCCGGTACGGTCAGGACTGGAATCGAGCTTGACGCCCAGCAGGCCGACGGCGTCCAGACCGAAGCCGACCGGTCCTTCGGTGTAGCCGGATTCCATTTTCAGGATGAAGCCCTGGGCCCACTCCTCGGCCTTGGACTGAGTGGCGCCCGATTGGCGGAAGTCGCGGTTCATATAGAAGTTGCGCAGTTCGACAGCGGCCTTGCTGTCTTCGATAAAGGCGGCCGAGGCCACGTTCGATGCACCGAGGGCGATGGCCGCGATGCTGGCGGACAGGACGGTTCGGCTTGCTGGTTTCAGTTGCATAGCTTTCTCTCTTGTTGTTGTGATCGTTGATGCAGCTGTTGAGCCCGACTGCGAACTGCCCGGGCTCGGATTACCACGTCATGCGGTAATGCGGTGCTCGCGCTCAGCGCGCGGTGCTTCTGGGCACGCGGCCCAGCAGATAGAACTCGTCGTTGGGCGGGGTGCGCGCCATGGACACCAGGCGGTTGGAGAGGCCGAACAGCCCGGCGATGGCGCCGATGTCCCAGATGTCGTCGAGGCTGAAACCCTGGGCTTCCAGCCGCGCCTGCCAGGCGTCGTCCAGCACGCCGCGCCCGGCGGCCAGGTGCAGGGCGAAATCGAGCATGGTGCGCTGACGTTCGGAGATCGGCGCGGTGCGGTAGTTGACGGCTATCTGGTCGGCCAGCTGCGCATCCTTGGCGAGGATGCGCAGGATCGCGCCATGGGCGACCACGCAATACAGGCAGCCGTGATCGGCGCTGACCGCGACCACGATCATCTCCTTCTCGGCCTGGGTCAGGCTGTCGGCTTCACGTTCCATCAGCGCATCGTGATAGGCGAAGAAGGCACGGAACTCCGCCGGCCGATGGGCCAGCATGAGAAACACGTTGGGAATGAAACCGGCCTTTTCCTGCACGGCGAGAATCCGTTCGCGCAGGTCGGAGGGCAGTGTGTCGAGGCTGTCGGGCAGCGGGAAACGGCTGATCGACTGAGTAGTAGGCAGCGCCATGGAAAGCTCCATTTCGGATGAGCGAATGGCCGGCCGGGCGAACCCGGCCGGTGCCGGTCAGTGCTGTTCGCTGATGCCCAGCTCGACCACGCTGATCTCGCGCATGCGGAACTTCTGGACCTTGCCGCTGATGGTCATCGGGAAGTCGTCGACGAACTTGATGTGCCGCGGCGTCTTGAAGTGGGCAATGCGGCCCTTGCAGAACTCGCGCAGCGCCTCGGCCTCGACCTGATGGCCCGGGTGCAGCTTGACCCAGGCGACGATCTCCTCGCCGAACTTGCTGTCCGGCACGCCGATCACCTGCACGTCGGCCACCGCCGGGTGGGTGAAGAGGAATTCCTCGATCTCGCGCGGGTACACGTTTTCGCCGCCGCGGATGATCATGTCCTTGTTGCGGCCGACGATCTTGATGTAACCCTCGTCGTCCATCACCGCGAGGTCGCCAGTGTGCATCCAGCGCGCGCCGTCGATGGCCTCGCGGGTGGCATCCGGGTTGTTCCAGTAGCCGAGCATCACGCTGTAGCCGCGGGTGCAGAGTTCGCCGATCTGCCCGCGCGGCACCACCGCGCCGTGCTCGTCGACGATCTTGCTTTCCAGATGCGGCTGCGTGCGGCCGACGCTGGTCACGCGACGCTCCAGGTCGTCGTCGGCGCTGGTCTGGGTCGAGACCGGGCTGGTTTCGGTCATGCCGTAGGCGATCTGCATTTCGGCCAGGTGCATGTCGTCGATGACGCGCTTCATGACCTCGATCGGGCAGGTGGAACCGGCCATGATGCCGGTGCGCAGGCTGCTCAGGTCCAGCGACTGGCGCTCCGGATGGTCGAGCATGGCGATGAACATGGTCGGCACGCCGTACATGCCGGTGGCCTTTTCCTCGGCCGCAGCCTGCAACGCGGCCAGCGGCTCGAAGGCGGCGCTCGGGTAGATCATGGTGGTGCCGTGGGTGACACAGCCAAGATTGCCCATGACCATGCCGAAGCAGTGGTACAGCGGCACCGGGATCACCAGGCGGTCGTGCTCGGTCAGCCTGAGGCTCTCGCCGACCATGTAGCCGTTGTTGAGGATGTTGTAGTGGCTGAGCGTGGCGCCCTTGGGAAAGCCCGTGGTGCCAGAGGTGTACTGGATGTTGATGGGGTCGTCGAACTGCAGGCGCTCACCGCACTGGCGCAGCTGCTCGGGGCCGACCTGCTCGGCCATCTCCATCAGCGCCTGCCACTGCAGCATGCCGTCCACCGGCTTGTCACACAGGCTTATCACGCCGCGCAGCTCGGGCAGCATATGGCTTTGCAGGGCGCCGACGGCGGCGCTTTCCAGCTCCGGCAGCAGCTCGTGGAGCATGGCGTGGTAATCGGACGTCTTGAAGGCATCGGCGCAGATCAGCCAGCGGCAGCCGGACTGCTTCAAGGCGTACTCGAGTTCGCTGAGGCGGTAGGCGGGATTGATGTTGACCAGCACCACGCCGATCTTCGCGGTGGCGAACTGGGTGATGCACCACTGGGCATTGTTCGGCGACCAGATGCCCACTCGTTCGCCAGCTTGCAGTCCGAGGGCCAGCAGGCCACGCGCGCAACGGTCCACCGCCTTCGCCAGTTCCGCCCAGGTGTAACGCAGCTGCTGATGGCGCACCACCAGGGCCTCACGCTGGGGGAAGCGCTCCACGGTACGGTCGAACGCCGCGCCGATGGTCATGGGCAACAGGGGTTTGCTCTGCGGTCCGCAGGTATAGCTCGGAAGACTCATGACGATTTTCCTCAGTCTTATGTTTGTTATGAGGCGTGCTCGCAAGGGCGCTGGCGCTGGCGCTGGCGCTGCTGACAGTCACCCTAGGTCACGATTACGTTAACGTAAAGGTAACTAGCTGACAATATGTCGCAGGGTAGGCGAAAGTCGAGGGCGCGAGGAGGCAAATAGCCAGCATCTCGCGGTGTGGCGCGGGGCCAGTTGCGGGTCAGATCAGGCTGTACGGCACACCTGGATGCTGGCAATCGCGGCGCGGATTCGGTGCTTCGCCATGATGCCGCGCCCGCCCCGTCAGGTACTTTCGTGCTGGTACTCGTGATGGAAGTCCAGCGCAGCGAGGTTCTTGTCCTTGGCTTCGAGCATGATGTCGAAGCGATCCAGAAACTGAAACGCATAGCGATTCGTCCAGCGGTTCCACATGCGTTTGCTATGCGCATAGAGGTCGCGCTTGCTGACCTTTTCCAGCAACTCGGGGATTTCCAGCTTCTGCTCCGGCGCGAAGCCCAGATCCATCAGGCTCTCCTGCGGCTGCGAGTAGTGCATGGTCGGCCGCACACCGCGCCAGCTTTCCAGAACACGCTCGATGCGCGGGTCGTCCGGCTCGATATAGCGGTTCTCGTGAATCCAGCAGTGATGGATATCCAGCACCACCGGCGCGAGGTCCGCGAGACTCAGGCAGTCGTCCAGGCCATAGGTCTTTTCATCGTTCTCGAAGGTGAGGCAGTGGCGCGCCTCGCTCGACAGGCGCGGCCACACGGCACGCACGCCGTCGGCGCCGAGCCGCCCGGCGATATGCAGGTTGCACTTGAAGTCCTGGAAGCGCCGGCCGTAACCCATCATGCGGATCATGTCGGCGTGGTATTCGAATTCCGCCAGGCTGTTTTCCACCACCTGGGGCTTGTCCGACCCCAGCACGCAGTACTGGCCGGGATGCATCGACAGGCGGATACCGTGGGCCCGCGCCAGTTCGCCGATCGCGGCGAAACCCGCCTCGAGGCGGCTCTGCATTTCAGCGCGGCGATAGAACGGCGCGATCTCGGCATGGCTGTAGAACGGCAGCAAGTCGCTGGACAGGCGCAACATGCGCAGCATCGGCGGCAATGTGGCGACGTATTCGAGCAATACCCGCTGAGCGCTCAGGTTGTGCGCGACGATCTCCTCGAGCTTCGCTTCCGCCGCCTCGCGCCCCGCCGAGGCCATCCAGCGCAGCGTGGTGCTGCGCGGATTGAAGGTGCGCTCGATGCGCTCCAGCTCCTTCAGCGAGAGGCTCTGTTGCGGGTGGCGATACATGCAGGCGAAACCGATGCGGGGCATGGGGTTCCTCGTCGGGTGGCAGGCCGGCATTGCGGCCACTGCCTGTTTAGTCCCGCCAGCCTCGCGGCGAGTGCCCCGCCACCGACGAAACACCACCACAGGACCGACTACCGACGACCGCATCTTGGCAGGCCTATGCTTGCAGCATGCCGGCTCGGTGGTGTGTTGACAGACCGAGAGCGGACCTTTACGTTAACGTAAAGCAGCGAACGATCATCCATGGCGATGACCTCGAACCGCTACCAGAGCGTCGGCCTGCACTCCGCCGGACGAACGAATCCTCTGAAAACAGAACAATTACAAGACAAGCAGGTGGCCCCATGAATTACTCCAGCCTCAATTTCGCCCTCGGTGAAACCATCGACATGCTGCGCGAGCAGGTGCAGGCCTTTGTCGCCGCCGAGATTGCTCCGCGCGCCGAAGCCATCGATCAGGACAACCTGTTCCCGGCGGACATGTGGAGAAAATTCGGCGAGATGGGCCTGCTCGGCGTGACCGTCTCCGAGGAGTACGGCGGCGCTGGCCTCGGCTACCTGGCCCACGTGGTGGCGATGGAAGAAATCAGCCGCGGCTCGGCCTCGGTCGCCCTCTCCTACGGCGCCCACTCCAATCTGTGCGTCAACCAGATCAACCGCAACGGCAACCCCGAGCAGAAGGCCCGCTACCTGCCCAAGCTGATCAGCGGCGAACACGTCGGCGCGCTGGCCATGAGCGAGCCGAATGCCGGCTCCGACGTGGTCTCCATGAAGCTGCGCGCCGAAAAGCGCGGCGACCGCTACGTGCTCAACGGCAGCAAGACCTGGATCACCAACGGCCCGGACGCCAATACCTACGTGATCTACGCCAAGACCGACCTGGACAAGGGGCCGCACGGCATCACCGCGTTCATCGTCGAGCGCGACTGGAAGGGTTTCTCGCGCGGCAACAAGTTCGACAAGCTCGGCATGCGCGGCTCCAACACCTGCGAGCTGTTCTTCGATGACGTCGAGGTGCCGCAAGAGAACGTGCTGGGCGTCGAGAACGGCGGCGTCAAGGTGCTGATGAGTGGCCTGGATTACGAGCGCGTGGTACTGGCCGGCGGCCCGACCGGGATCATGCAGGCGTGCCTCGACGTGGTGGTGCCCTACATCCACGACCGCAAGCAGTTCGGCCAGAGCATCGGCGAGTTCCAGTTCATCCAGGGCAAGGTGGCGGACATGTACACCCAGCTCAACGCCAGCCGCGCCTATCTCTACGCCGTCGCCCAGGCGTGCGACCGCGGCGAGACCACCCGCAAGGACGCCGCCGGGGTGATCCTCTATACCGCCGAAAACGCCACGCAGATGGCCCTGCAGGCGATCCAGATCCTCGGTGGCAACGGCTATATCAACGAATTCCCCACCGGCCGCCTGCTGCGTGACGCCAAGCTCTATGAGATCGGCGCCGGCACCAGCGAGATCCGCCGGATGCTGATCGGCCGCGAGCTGTTCAACGAATCCAGGTGAGCCTGCGGGCGGAAAGAATGCCCCCAGCCTCGTAGGGTGGAAAACCGAGAAGCGTTTTCCACCGCAGTCGGTGGATGGCAGAGCCATCCATGATGGAATTGAACGGAGCCAACCATGGCCATCCTGCACACCCAGATCAATACCCGTTCGCCGGAGTTCGCCGCCAACAGCGCGGCGATGCTCGAACAGGTGAACAACCTGCGCGCCCTGCTCGGTCGCGTCAGCGAAGGCGGCGGTGCCACCGCCCAGCAGCGCCATGTCTCGCGCGGCAAGCTCCTGGTGCGCGAGCGCATCGATACCCTGCTCGACGCCGGCTCGGCCTTTCTCGAACTCGCACCGCTGGCCGCCCATGAGGTCTATGGCGAAGACGTCGCCGCCGCCGGCGTGGTCGCCGGTATCGGCCGCGTCGAAGGCGTCGAGTGCATGATCATCGCCAACGACGCCACCGTGAAAGGCGGCACCTACTACCCGCTGACGGTGAAGAAGCATCTGCGCGCGCAGACCGTCGCCCGCGAGAACCGTCTGCCCTGCATTTACCTGGTGGATTCCGGCGGCGCCAACCTGCCGCGACAGGACGAGGTGTTCCCGGACCGCGAACACTTCGGTCGCATCTTCTTCAACCAGGCCAACATGAGCGCCATGGGCATTCCACAGATCGCCGTGGTGATGGGCTCCTGCACCGCCGGCGGCGCCTACGTGCCGGCGATGGCCGACGAGACCATCATGGTGCGCAACCAGGCGACCATCTTCCTCGCCGGCCCGCCGCTGGTGAAGGCTGCCACCGGTGAGGTGGTAACCGCCGAGGAACTGGGCGGCGCGGACGTGCACTGCAAGACCTCGGGCGTCGCCGACCACTACGCCGAAAACGACGAGCACGCCCTTTCCATCGCCCGCCGCTGCGTGGCCAACCTCAACTGGCGCAAGCTCGGCCAGCTGCAGACCCGCGAACCGCGCACGCCGCTGTATGCCGCCGACGAGCTGTACGGCGTGATCCCGGCGCAGGCCAAGCAGCCCTATGACGTGCGCGAGGTGATCGCGCGGCTGGTGGACGGCAGTGAGTTCGATGAATTCAAGGCGCTGTTCGGCACCACCCTGGTCTGCGGCTTCGCCCACCTGCACGGCTATCCGATCGCCATCCTCGCCAACAACGGCATCCTCTTCGCCGAGGCGGCGCAGAAAGGCGCGCACTTCATCGAGCTGGCCTGCCAGCGCGGCATCCCGCTGCTGTTCCTGCAGAACATCACCGGTTTCATGGTCGGGCAGAAATACGAGGCCGGCGGCATCGCCAAGCACGGCGCCAAGCTGGTCACCGCGGTGGCCTGCGCCCAGGTGCCGAAGTTCACCGTGCTCATCGGCGGCAGCTTCGGTGCCGGCAACTACGGCATGTGCGGCCGCGCCTACGACCCGCGCTTCCTCTGGATGTGGCCCAACGCGCGCATCGCCGTGATGGGTGGCGAACAGGCCGCCGGGGTGCTCGCGCAGGTCAAGCAGGAACAGAGCGAGCGCGCCGGCAAGAGTCTCGGCGACGACGAGGTGGCGGCCATCAAGCAGCCGATCCTCGAACAGTATGAGCGCCAGGGCCATCCCTATTACTCCAGCGCGCGGCTGTGGGACGACGGCGTGATCGACCCGGCGCAGACCCGCGAGGTGCTGGGGCTGGCGCTGTCCGCCGCGTTGAATGCGCCGATCGAGCCGACCCGCTTCGGCGTGTTCCGCATGTAATCCGTGCCGCTGGCAGCCGAACGCGCCGGCGACTGCAGTCCCCTCGAGGATGCCGAGATGACCGATTTCCAGACCATCGAACTGAACAAAGACGCGCGCGGCGTGGCCACTCTCTGGCTCAACCGCGCGGACAAGAACAATGCCTTCGACGCCCGGGTGATCGGCGAACTGAACGCAGCACTGGCCCAGGTGCAGGACGATGCGGGCATCCGCTTCCTCATCCTGCGCGGGCGTGGCAAGCACTTCTCCGCTGGTGCGGATCTCGGCTGGATGCGCGAGTCGGCCAAACTCGACTACCAAGCCAATCTCGCTGATGCCCATGAGTTGGGCGAGCTGATGCAGCGCCTTTACCAGCTGCCGCAGCCGACCCTGGCCGTGGTACAGGGCGCGGCCTTTGGCGGCGCGCTGGGGTTGATCGCCTGCTGCGACATGGCCATCGGCGCCCGCGACGCACTGTTCTGCCTGTCGGAAGTCCGCATCGGCCTGGCGCCGGCGGTGATCAGCCCGTACGTGGTCAAGGCCATCGGCGAGCGCGCCACCCGCCGCTACGCGCTGACCGCCGAACGCTTCGACGGCACACGTGCCCGCGAACTTGGCCTGCTCGCAGAAACCTACCCGGCCAGTGAGCTGGACGCCGCGCTGGAGCAATGGGTCGACAACCTGCTGCTCAACAGCCCGCAGGCGCTCAAGGCCTGCAAGGACCTGCTGCTGGAAGTGGGCGATGGCGATTTCAGCGCCGACCTGCGCCAGACCACCGAACAGGCCATCGCGCGCCTACGCACCAGCCCGGAAGGTCAGGAAGGCCTGAGCGCCTTTCTGGAAAAACGCACGCCCGCCTGGCAGGAGAAGAAGTGATGAATCGCCATATCGATACCCTGCTGGTCGCCAACCGCGGCGAGATCGCCTGCCGCGTGATGCGCACCGCCAAGGCCATGGGCCTGACCACCGTTGCGGTGCACAGCGCCATCGACGCCAGCGCGCGCCATGCCCGCGAAGCCGATATCCGCATCGACCTGGGCGGCGCCAAGCCGGCCGAGAGCTACCTGCGCATCGACAAGCTGATCGAGGCGGCCAAGGCCAGCGGCGCCCAGGCGATCCACCCGGGCTACGGCTTTCTCTCGGAGAACGCCGAGTTCGCCCGCGCCATCGAACAGGCCGGGCTGATCTTCCTCGGCCCGCCCGCCTCCGCCATCGACGCCATGGGCAGCAAGTCCGCCGCCAAGGCGCTGATGGAAGAAGCCGGCGTGCCGCTGGTGCCGGGCTACCACGGCGAAGCGCAGGACGTGGAAACCTTCCGTGCTGCCGCGGAAAAGATCGGCTACCCGGTGCTGCTCAAGGCCACCGCCGGTGGCGGCGGCAAGGGCATGAAGGTGGTCGAGCGCGAGGCGGACCTGGCCGAAGCACTGGCGTCCGCCCAGCGCGAAGCGCAGTCGTCGTTCGGCGACTCGCGCATGCTGGTCGAGAAATACGTGCTCAAGCCGCGCCATGTGGAAATCCAGGTCTTCGCCGACCAGCACGGCAACTGCCTGTACCTCAACGAGCGCGACTGCTCGATCCAGCGCCGCCATCAGAAGGTGGTTGAAGAGGCGCCAGCGCCAGGCCTGTCCCCCGAGCTGCGACGTGCCATGGGCGAAGCCGCAGTGAAGGCGGCCAAGGCCATCGGCTACGTCGGCGCCGGCACCGTGGAGTTCCTGCTGGATGCCCGTGGCGAGTTCTTCTTCATGGAAATGAACACCCGTCTGCAGGTCGAGCACCCGGTTACCGAGGCCATCACCGGCCTCGATCTGGTCGCCTGGCAGATTCGCGTCGCCCGCGGCGAGCCGCTACCGATCAGCCAGGAGCAGGTGCCGCTGATCGGCCATGCGATCGAGGTACGGCTGTACGCCGAGGACCCGGACAACGATTTCCTTCCCGCCACCGGCACCCTCGAGCTCTACCGTGAAGCCGCGGATGGTCCGGGCCGTCGCGTCGACAGCGGCGTCGCCGAGGGCGATACGGTGTCGCCGTTCTACGATCCGATGCTGGGCAAGCTGATCGCCTGGGGCGAGAACCGCGAGGAAGCGCGGCTGCGCCTCTTGGCCATGCTCGACGAGACCGCCGTCGGCGGCGTGCGCACCAACCTCGCGTTCCTGCGCCGCGTCGTCGGCCATCGCGCGTTTGCCGAGGCCGAGCTGGATACCGGCTTTATCCCGCGCCACGAAAGCGAACTGCTGCGTCCGGCCGGCGAGCTGTCCGATGCCTTCTGGCAACAGGCTGCCGAGTACTTCGTACAGAGCGAGCCGACCACCGTTCGCGACGACGATGCCCATTCGCCGTGGTCCAAGCGCAGCGGGCTGCGTTTCGGCATGCCGGCGCAGATCAGCCTGCACCTGCAGTGCAATGGCGAGAGCCGCCGGCTGAAGGTCGACCCGGCAGCGCCGCGGCAGAACGTCCGCACGCCCAGGGCGATCCGCCAGGGCGATGCACTGTACCTGCAGTGGAACGGCGAATGGCTGGCCGTGCGCGCCTTCGACCCCATCGCCGAAGCCGAGGCCAGCCACCAGCATCACGGCGGCCTGACCGCGCCAATGAACGGCAGCATCGTGCGTGTACTGGTGGAGGCCGGTCAGCATGTCGAGGCCGGCACCGCATTGATCGTGCTGGAAGCGATGAAGATGGAACACAGCATCCGCAGCGCCCAGGCTGGCGTGGTCAAGAGCCTGTTCTGCAGCGAAGGCGAAATGGTCAGCGAAGGCGCAGTGCTGCTGGAGATGGAAGAGGCGTGACGGTCGCCAAGGTGGACAAGGCTTCGCCGTTGTCCACCCTATGCACGAACGCAAGGCCGTAGGGTGGAAAACGCCGCAGGCTTTTCCACCGGTAGCCGGACGCCTCGGCTGACACACATGAACCGGCGAGCCCGCCAATCGCGCTCGCCCCTGGAGGACATATGAGCCTGCCCAAACAGGTCCGGCTGGTGGAAGTCGGCCCGCGCGACGGCCTGCAGAACGAGCAGCAGCCGATCAGCGTGGCGGACAAGGTGCGTCTGGTCGACGACCTGAGCGCCGCCGGGCTGTCCTATATCGAAGTCGGCAGCTTCGTCTCGCCCAAGTGGGTGCCGCAGATGGCCGGCTCCGCCGAAGTCTTCGCGCAGATCCAGCGCAAGGCCGGGGTCACTTACGCGGCGCTGACGCCGAACATGAAGGGCCTGGAGGCGGCCATCGAGGCCGGCGTGAAGGAAGTCGCGGTGTTCGGTGCGGCGTCCGAAGCCTTTTCGCAAAAGAACATCAACTGCTCCATCGCCGAGAGCCTGGCGCGCTTCGCCCCGCTGATGGAGGCTGCCCGCGAGCAGGACATTCGCGTGCGTGGCTACGTTTCCTGCGTGCTCGGCTGCCCTTACGAGGGTGAGGTGGCGCCAGCCAAGGTCGCCGAAGTCGCCCGCGAGCTGTATGCCATGGGCTGCTACGAGGTTTCACTGGGCGACACCATCGGCACCGGCACACCGGGCAAGACCCGCACGCTGTTCGATACCGTGGCCCGCGAAGTGCCGCGCGAACGGTTGGCCGGGCATTTCCACGACACCTACGGCCAGGCGCTGGCGAATATCTATGCGAGCCTCTTGGAAGGCATCGCCGTGTTCGACAGCTCGGTCGCCGGCCTCGGCGGTTGCCCTTACGCCAAAGGCGCCAGCGGCAATGTCGCCAGCGAAGACGTGCTGTACATGTTCAACGGGCTGGACATAGCCACCGGCATCGACCTCGACGCGCTGATCGCTGCCGGCCAGCGCATCAGCCAGCTGCTGGGGCGTGCCAACGGTTCGCGGGTCGCCCGCGCCAGACATGCCGGTTAGCGGCACCGTTCTTGCTAAACCCTATTCGTCGGGCGCCCATTCAGGTAGCGCCCGGCACGGACAGAACAACAAGTAGAGGTAATTCATGAACAAGATTTACCCCAACGCCGCCCACGCCCTGGAAGGGTTGGTTCAGGACGGCATGACCATCGCCGTCGGCGGCTTCGGCCTGTGCGGCATCCCCGAGCAGCTGATCGGCGCGCTGCGCGACAGCGGCAAGAAGGACCTGACTGCCATCAGCAACAACGCCGGTGTCGACGGCTTCGGCCTCGGCCTGCTGCTGGAGACGCGGCAGATCAGCAAGATGGTTTCCTCCTATGTGGGTGAGAACAAGGAGTTCGAGCGCCAGTACCTGGCCGGCGAACTGGCCCTGGAATTCACCCCGCAAGGCACCCTGGCGGAGAAGCTGCGTGCCGGCGGCGCGGGTATCCCGGCGTTCTACACCAGGACCGGCTACGGCACCCTGGTGGCCGAAGGCAAGGAAACCCGCCAGTTCAACGGCGAGTGGTACGTGATGGAAGAATCGCTGACCGCGGACCTGGCCCTGGTCAAGGCGTGGAAGGCCGACAAGGCCGGCAACCTGCTGTTTCGCAAGACCGCGCGCAACTTCAACCCGCTGGCAGCGATGGCCGGCGAGGTCTGCGTCGTCGAGGTGGAGGAGATCGTCGAGACCGGCGAGCTGGACCCGGACCAGATTCACCTGCCGGGTATCTACGTGCATCGCATCGTGCACAACCCGAACCCGGAAAAACGCATCGAAAAACGCACGGTGAGGAGCTGAGACCATGGCCTGGACACGTGAACAGATGGCGCAACGCGCCGCCCAGGAGCTGCAGGACGGCTTCTACGTCAACCTCGGTATCGGCCTGCCGACCCTGGTCGCCAACTACATCCCCGAAGGCATGGACGTCTGGCTGCAGAGCGAGAACGGCCTGCTCGGCATCGGCCCCTTCCCGAGCGAGGAAGAGATCGACCCGGACCTGATCAACGCCGGCAAGCAGACCGTCACCGCCCTGCCCGGCTCGAGCTTCTTCGACAACGCGCAGAGCTTCGCCATGATCCGCGGCGGTCACATCAACCTGGCCATCCTCGGCGCCATGCAGGTGTCGGAAAAGGGCGACCTGGCCAACTGGATGATCCCCGGCAAGATGGTCAAGGGCATGGGCGGCGCGATGGACCTGGTAGCCGGCGTCAAGCGCGTCGTGGTGCTGATGGAGCACACCGCCAAGGGCGGCGCGCACAAGATCCTGCCGGCCTGCGACCTGCCGCTCACCGGCCTCGGCGTGGTCGACCGGATCATCACCGACCTCGGCGTGCTGGACGTCACCGAGCAGGGCCTGAAGCTGGTGGAGCTGGCCGAAGGCGTCAGCTTCGATGAGCTGCAGGAGGCCACCGGCAGCCCGATCCAGCGCTGAAGCCAGCGTGCGGGAAGCACGCCGGAGCCTCCCTTGCCCGCCGCCTCTTCCCGCCTGCCCCGAACGCCCTCGAGCCTGCTGCCCGCCAGCACTGGCCAGTCACCCAGGCGCCCGTATACTGCGGCATCGACCGGTCTGCCAGCGCGCTGACCAGCGGCTTGCCCCCTGTCGTTCGAGGGCACCCTTTCCCGGAGCCAGGCCGCGTGCCTGGTCCTCGCGTTACGCCCCGGCGTAGCGCTTTTTTATTCGGAGTCCGTCATGCAAGACGTCGTCATCGTAGCTGCAACCCGCACCGCCATCGGCAGTTTCCAGGGCTCGCTGGCCAATGTGCCGGCAGTCGAACTGGGCGCCACCGTGATCCGCGCCCTGCTGGAAAAGACCGGCATCGGGCCGGCCCAGGTCGATGAAGTCATCCTCGGCCATGTGCTCACCGCCGGCGCCGGGCAGAACACCGCACGCCAGGCCTCGATCAAGGCCGGCCTGCCCCACGCCGTACCGGCCATGACACTGAACAAGGTCTGCGGCTCGGGCCTCAAGGCCGTGCATCTGGCCGTGCAGGCGATCCGCTGCGGTGATGCCGACGTGGTCATCGCCGGCGGCATGGAGAACATGAGCCTGGCGCCCTACGTGCTGCCCGGCGCACGCACCGGCCTGCGCATGGGTCACGCGCAGATGGTCGACAGCATGATCACCGACGGCCTGTGGGACGCCTTCAACGACTACCACATGGGCATCACCGCGGAGAACCTGGCCGACAAGTACGGCATCGGCCGCGCCCAGCAGGACGCCTTCGCCGCGCAGTCGCAGCAGCGTGCCGCGGCGGCCATCGAAAGCGGCCGCTTCGATGCCGAGATCACCCCGGTCATGATTCCCCAGCGCAAGGGCGATCCGGTTGCCTTCGCCCGTGACGAGCAGCCGCGCGCCGGCACCACGGCCGAATCCCTCGGCGGCCTGCGTGCAGCCTTCAAGAAAGACGGCAGCGTCACCGCCGGCAACGCCTCGACCCTCAACGACGGCGCCGCCGCGGTGGTGCTGATGAGCGCCAGCAAGGCCGAGGCTCTGGGCCTGCCGGTGCTGGCCAAGATCGCCGGCTACGCCAACGCCGGCGTCGACCCGGCGATCATGGGCATCGGCCCGGTCACCGCCACCCGTCGCTGCCTGGAAAAGGCCGGCTGGACGCTGGCCGAGCTGGACCTGATCGAAGCCAACGAAGCCTTCGCCGTGCAGGCGTTGTCGGTCGGTAAGGAATTGGGCTGGGATGCCGATAAGGTCAACGTGAACGGCGGGGCCATCGCCCTCGGTCACCCGATCGGCGCCTCGGGCTGCCGCATCCTGGTGACCCTGCTGCACGAGATGCAGCGCCGCGACGCGCGCAAGGGCCTGGCGACACTGTGCATCGGTGGTGGTCAGGGAGTAGCCTTGGCAGTCGAACGCCCCTGAGCGAATCACACGGCGCGGGGCAGACATACGCGCCCGGATCACCGGGCGTGACAGAGGATGATCGGAAGGAATCATGGCTAAACAGACCTACAGCATTTCCGACCTGGCCAACGAGCTGGACATCACCACCCGCGCCATCCGTTTCTATGAAGAACAGGGCATGCTCACGCCGACCCGCCGCGGCCAGGAGCGCATCTATTCGCCCAAGGATCGCGTCGCGCTGAAGCTGATCCTGCGCGGCAAGCGCATCGGCTTCTCGCTGGCCGAATGCAAGACGCTGATCGAGCTCTACGACCCCAAGGCCGGCAACCAGAAGCAGCTGAATATCATGCTGCAGATGATCGCCGATCGCCGCCAGCAGCTGGAGCAGCAACTGCTCGACATCCAGCAGATGCAGCTTGAGCTGGACACCGCCGAGGAGCGCTGCCGCACCGCACTGGAAAGCACACTGGCCAAGCAAGCCGCCAGCTGATCGACCGCCTTTCTCGCCTGCCTCTCATCCGGCGTTGCGCCCTGCGCACGCCGATTCGTTTGTCCGCCAGTTCGTTATCGCGCCGTCCACAGAAATGGACATGTTCCAGAATTTCGGACACTGTCGGATATCCACCCGGGCAGTGTCTGCCGCAGCGGACACCGCTATCGTCCTGCAATCACTCCAATAGCGCTGCAGCGCGCGCCTTTCCTCGTTCGCGGGCGATAGGCACAGAACCTGCAATCCACCCCGCGACGCCAGAACAAACCAAAGAACAAGACTGGCGCCGGATCGGCAGCATCGGCTCGGCCTCTGTTCTTGTTCTGGCCTGTTAACGCCCTCGACCCACGGGCGGTTACGCGTCCGCCCTCGGGCACAGAACAACAACAAGAAGGAAAATCTGCATGTCGACCAAGAACAAGCTTTCCCGTATCGCTTGCGCCATCGGTGCCACCACCCTGCTCGGCGCCAGCCTGCTCAGTGGCGTCGCCAGTGCCGCGGAGAAGATCCGCTGGCAGGTGCCGCTGGCCTTCCCCTCGCACCTGATCGGCCTCTCCACCCCGGTCAAGCATCTTTCCGAATCGCTCAAGGCCGTCTCAGGCGGCGATATCCAGCTGCGCTACTACGAGCCGGGCGAGCTGGTGCCGCCGTTCGAGATCATGGATGCGGTAAGCAGCGGCAAGTACCCGGCTGGCTACACCTGGATCGGCTACGACCAGGGCACCATCCCGGCCCTGCCGCTGTACTCCGGCGCGCCGTTCAACATGGAGCCGCCGGCGCACCTGGCCTGGTACTACCAGGGTGACGGCAAGAAGCTGCTGGAGGAAATCTACGCCCAGCGCAACATCCACCCGATGCTGTGCAGCATCATCGGCCCGGAAGGCGCCGGCTGGTTCGCCAAGCCCATCGAGAAGCTGGAGGACTTCGACGGCCTGCGCATCCGCTTTGCCGGCATCGGCGGCAAGGTGCTGGAAAAGCTCGGCGCCTCGGTGACCATGGTGCCCGGCGGCGAGATCTACCAGGCGCTGGAACGCAAGACCATCGACGCCACCGAGTTCTCGCAGCCGGCGGTGGACAAGATGCTGGGCCTGGACCAGATCATCAAGAACTACATCATGCCCGGCTGGCACCAGACGCTGACCACCTCGCACCTGCTGGTGAACAAGGACGTCTGGGACAAGCTCAAGCCGGAAAGCCGCGCGCTCATCGAGATGGGTTGCGAGTCGGCCACGCTCAAGGGCTTCGCCGAAAGCGAGTGGGCTCAGCCGACCGCCCTGCGTGACTACCAGAAGCAGGGCGTGAAGGCCCAGGTGCTGCCCGAGCCGGTACTGCGCGAGCTGCAGAAGGTCACCGATGAGGTGCTCGACGAGATGGCTGCCAAGGACGAGATGTTCAAGCGCGTGCTGACCAGCCAGCGCGACTTCATGAAGCACCACTCGATCTGGCACGGCATGGGCTACCTGCCGCGCGACTTCTACAAGTACGACTGACGGCTGCGCGATGTGGCCTGTGCGGTGAGTGGGTTGAGGCAATGAGCGGCAACGCCGTATCGGGGCCATGGGCGCCGAAATTGACCAACCAGACTTACCAAACAGGCCACTAACCCGCGGGCACGGCGACGTGCCCGCCTCCTATCCCTGTGCCGAGATTCCGAGGTCCGCCGTGTCCTTCAAGCCCGTCTCTCCCGATGCGCCAGCGCCCGACGCGCTGCCGTACAACCGTATTTCGCGGCCGCTGGACCGCCTGCTGGTCGCCATCGGCCAGGCCAGCGCCTGGCTCTGGCTGGCGGTTCTGTTGGTCGTGCTGGCCAACGTGTTCAGCCGCTTCGCCCTCTCGCGCGGCTCCATTGCGCTGGAGGAACTGTCCTGGCACCTGTTCGGCGCCGCCCTGATGCTCGCCCTCGCCTACGCCGTGGTGCGCGACGACCATGTGCGCGTCGACGTGCTACGCGAGCGCTTCAGCCTGCGCAGTCAGGCCTGGATCGAGCTGATCGCCATCGCCCTGCTGGCGCTGCCGGTGATCGTGCTGATGATCGATGCGCTGATCCCCTACGCCTACAAGGCCTACCTCTACAACGAACGCTCCCAGGCGCCCAGTGGGCTGCCCTACCGCTTCATCTTCAAGAGCGTGCTGCCCATCGGCCTCGTGCTGGTGGCACTGGCGCTGCTGTCCCGCGCGCTGCGCTGCAGCACCCTGCTGTTCAATTTCCCGCGGGCCCTGACGGCCCCCTCGGACGAGCGCGACCGCACTCGTTCGCAGCCCTGATGGAGTAGTCGCAATCATGGGTCTGGAAGAAATCCTCGTCATCGCCATGTTCGCCAGCTTCATGGGCCTGCTGCTGCTCGGCTTCCCGGTCGCCTGGTCGCTGGCCGGCATCGGCCTGCTGTTCGCCGTGCTCGGCTATGTGCTGGTGGAACACTTCGACGCCAATCTCTGGTTTACCTGGGACGGCACCATCGGCGTGCTCGACGCGCGCATCTACGGCATCGTCGCCAACGAACTGATGGTGGCCCTGCCGCTGTTCATCTTCATGGGCATCATGCTCGACCGCTCCGGCATCGCCGAACGCCTGATGCACAGCCTGGTACGCGTACTCGGCCCGCTGCGCGGCGGCTACGCGGTGACGGTGGTAGTGGTCGGCATCCTGCTCGCCGCCTCCACCGGCATCGTCGGCGCCTCGGTGGCGCTGCTCGGCATGCTCTCCATCGGGCCGATGCTGCAGGCCAACTACAACAAGAGCCTGGCGGTGGGCACCGCCTGCTCGGTGGGCACGCTGGGCATCCTCATTCCGCCGAGCATCATGCTGGTGCTGATGGCCGACCGCCTCGGCACCTCGGAAGCCTCGGTGGGCAAGCTGTTCATGGGCGCGCTGATCCCGGGGATGATGCTCGCGCTGATGTACATCCTCTACATCGTGATCGTCGCCTGGCTGAAGAAGGACTTCGCCCCGGCCCCGGCCAACCGGCCGAAACTCGACGCCCGTGCCCTGCTCGACGTGTTCTGGGCCGTGGTGCCGCCGCTGGCGCTGATCTTCGCCGTGCTCGGCTCGATCTTCTTCGGCATCGCCACCACCACCGAGGCTTCAGCGGTCGGCGCCTTCGGTGCGTTGCTGATGGCCGCGGCCAGCCGCCGCCTGAATCTGCCGGTGCTCAAGGATGCGCTGTACCAGACCAGCCGCACCGCCGCGTTCATCTTCGGCATATTCATCGGCGCCACGGTGTTCGCCGCCGTGCTGCGTGGCCTGGGTGGCGACGACGTGATCCGTGCGGCGCTGACCGGCCTGCCGTTCGGCCAGACCGGCGTGCTGCTCACAGTGCTGGCGATCACCTTTCTGCTGGGGTTCTTCCTCGACTGGGTGGAGATCACCCTGATCATCCTGCCGCTGGTGGCGCCGGTGCTGTTCTCCATGGGCATCGATCCGCTGTGGTTCGCGATCCTCTTCGCGCTCTGCCTGCAGACCTCGTTCCTCACGCCGCCGGTGGGCTTCGCGCTGTTCTACATCAAGGGCGTCTGCCCACCGGGCATCACCACCCGCGATGTCTACCTCGGCGTGCTGCCCTACATCGTCATCCAGCTGATCGGCCTGGCCCTGGTGTTCTATTTCGCCCCGCTGGCCACCTGGCTGCCCAACGAAGTGTATTCCCAGCCCTGAGCATGCCCGGCTGCCTTGCCCGTGGCAGCCGGGGCCAACCATAATCGGTCGCCCCAGAACGGACCTGACTGCCCATGAGCATTGCCCGCGACGCACTCGACAACCACGGCCTGATCGTCGGCGTTTCCCCGGAACGCTTCCGTGCCGTGGCCATGCCGCTGCTGTTCGATCACCTGAACGCGCAGTGCGAGGGCACCATCGCGGTCAACCGTCAGGCGCGCATCGTCTGGATCAACGACAAGTACGCCGAGAAGGTTGGCATTCGCGATCCGTCCAGCGTGCTCGGCAAGGAGATCGAGGAGGTGCTGCCGGCCAGCCGCCTGCGCGAGGTGGTGGAAAGCGGCCAGCCGAGCATGATCGACCTGATGGCCTTTGGCGACGAGCACTTCGTGGTCACCCGCATTCCGCTGCGCGACGAGGACGGCACCCTGGTCGGCGCGCTGGGCTTCGTGCTGTTCGACCGCGCGCGCCACCTCAAGCCGCTGATGTCCAAGTACACCAGCCTGCAAACCCAGCTGGTGGCCACCCAGAACGAACTGGCCAAGGCGCGCCGGGCGCGCTACACCATCGCCGGTTTCATCGGCAACAGCCCGGCCGCCAGCGAGATCAAGCGCCAGGCCCGGCGCGCCGCGCAGCTCGATGCCACGGTGCTGCTGCGTGGCGAGACCGGCACCGGCAAGGAGCTGCTGGCCCAGGGCATCCACAACCTCTCACCGCGGGCACGCGGGCCCTTCGTCGCGGTCAACGTCGCGGCGATTCCGGAAAGCCTGGTGGAGGCCGAACTGTTCGGCACCGCTCCCGGCGCCTTTACCGGTGCCGACCGCAAGGCGCGCATCGGCAAGTTCGAGGTGGCCAACGGCGGCACGCTGTTCCTCGACGAGATCGGCGACCTGCCGCTGCCGCTGCAGGCCAAGCTGCTGCGCGTGCTGCAGGAGCAGGAGGTCGAGCCGCTGGGCTCCAACCAGGTCAAGGCGCTCAATGTGCGGGTGATCGCCGCCACGCATATCGATCTGGAAGCCAAGGTCGCCGCCGGCCAGTTCCGCGACGACCTCTACTACCGCCTCAACGTCCTCGCACTGCGCGTGCCACCGTTGCGCGAGCGCGCCAGCGACATCCCCGCCGTGGTCGAGCACCTGCTCGACGACATCGCCAACCGCTCCGGGCAGCCGCCGATGGAGCTGAGCCCCGAGGCGCTGGCGCTGCTCTGCGCGCAACCCTGGCGCGGCAACGTGCGCGAGCTGGGCAACCTGCTGGAGCGTGCGCAGCTGTCCGCCGATGGCCCGCAGTTGCAGGCGGCGCATTTGATGCCATTGCTTGGCGATCAGGCCCGTTCCGCGGACGCACCGGCCTATGTCGCTGCTGCACCAGCGCCAGCGCAGGCCGTGCCGGCAGCCGATATCGAAGAACTCCCGCTGCAACCACTGGCCCAGACCATCGCCCAGGCCGAGCGCCGCGCCCTGCAAAGCGCATTGCTCGCCTGCAAGGGCAACCGTCGGCGCGCCGCCATGGAACTCGGCATCTCCCGCGCCAGCCTCTACAGCAAGCTGCAGCAGCATGGCCTGAGCCAGCGCTGAGCAGCCTAACGCGCGGGTTGGCGCCAACCGCGACGCGGCAATGTCACAGCGGCTGATCTACATTGGAGGCAGGGCCGCCGACTCCCGGCGCCGCAACTGGGATGCGCGAAGATGACAGACGATGCAGGCAAACTCGTTCTCAGGCTCTCGGTCGGCGTACTGATGCTGCTGCATGGCATCCACAAGCTGCTGCACGGCGTGGACGGCATCGGCGGCATGCTGGCCGGCATGGGCCTGCCGACGTTTCTCGCCTACGGCGTCTACCTGGGTGAGGTGGTTGGGCCGCTGCTGGTGATCCTTGGCCTGTACACCCGCCTCGGCGCCCTGCTGATGCTGGGCAATATGGTCGTCGCCCTCGCCCTGGCGCACCGGGCCGAACTGTTCGACATCGGGCCGATGGGTGGCTGGGCCATCGAACTGCAGGGTCTGTTCCTGTTCGGCTCGCTGGCCATCCTGCTGCTCGGCGCCGGGCGCTACAGCGTCGGCGGGCTGAACGGCCGCTACAACTAGCCACCTGAGTGTCCGGCGCGGCGGACAGTCGTCCAGCGCGCCGGACACCCTGCCTCGCCTGCCCGAGCCCCAGCCACCCCGCGCAACCTTCCCCGTTATCGACCCGATCCCTGCGCCAGAGCCTTCGCCGCAACCGTGGCGACCGGCCATCGCCTGCTCTCCCTTCCTTCCGTCCGCTGGCATGTCATTGGCTTGAGCGCTTATGCGCCCGCGTGGCGCATGGCCCGAAAACAAGAAGAAGGAAAGCCTCAATGATGCATCCATCCTGCAATTCGCTTGCGCGCTGTTCCCTGCCTCTGGCCTCCCTCGCCATGGCGCTGCTGGCCAGTCAGTCCGCCCAGGCGGCGACCTGCCCCGAGCTGCTCGGTCGCGAGATTCCGGCCCAGGCCATCGGCCTGCCTACCAGCGGCGCCCGCGTCACGGCGGCGACCCAGGTGGCCGCCGGCGGCAGCGCCCCGCAGACGTTCGGCGCCTATTGCGATGTCAGCGCCGAGATTCGCCCGGTCGATCCCGCCGCACCGGCAATCCGCATGCGCCTGGTGCTGCCCGAACAATGGAACCGCAAGGCGATGATGTTCGGCGGCGGCGGTTACAACGGCACGGTGCCGAACGTCGCCGGCAACGTCCCCGCCGGCCCGCTGGATCAACCCACACCACTCGGCCGTGGCTACGCCGTGTTCGGTAGCGACTCCGGGCACGTCGCCGACCCGGCGAGCCCCGGCTCCTTTGCCTGGAACGACGAAGCGCTGGCCAACTACGCCCACGATGCGCTGAAGAAAACCCGCGATGCCGCCGTCTACCTGATCGAACAACGCTACGGCGCCGCGCCCGAGCGCAGCTATTTCGCCGGTGGCTCCACCGGTGGCCGCGAGGCGCTGGCGGTGGTGCAGCAATGGCCGACCGACTTCCACGGCGCCATCGTCCTCTACCCCGCCTACAACGCCCTGGCGCTGGACCTGCAGTTCGGCCGCATCACCCGTGCCCTCGCCCAGCCCGGCGCCTTTCCCAGCCTGGAAAAACGCGCCGCACTGCTGGAAGCCGCGATGCAGGCCTGTGACGGGCTGGACGGCGTGCGCGACGGCGTGATCAGCCATCAGGCCGCGTGCAATGCGCAGTTCGACCCGGCCCGTGCCAAGCTCAACGGCAAACCGCTGCGCTGCCCGGGCGGTGCCGACACCTCGCAGCGTTGCCTGTCGGATGCGCAGATCCAGGCGCTGCGGGTGTTCAACAGCCCGATCCGCTTCAACTTCCCGCTGGCCAGCGGAGAGACGCACTACCCTGGCTTCAACACCTGGGGCACCGACCTCGGCCGGCCGGGTGAAGGCGTGCAGCTGGTGGTCAACCGCCTCGGCCTCAACACCCTGCAGCCGAGCTACCCGATGCCCGTGCACGGTACCGGTTTCGCCGAGGGCGCGCCCTACCATTCCGGCTTCTGGGATGAATGGGTGCGCTTCTTCGTGACGCGCAACCCCACCTTCAACTCGCTCACCCTCGACCCGCAGAACCCCGGCCCGTGGCAGGCGCGCATCAGCGAGCTGTCGCTGCGCCAGGACGTCAACCGGACCGACCTGTCCGCGTTCGCCCGCAACGGCGGCAAGATCCTCATGGCCCACGGTACCTCCGACCAACTGGTGAGCACCCGCGCCACCGCCGAGTACTACGAGCGTGTGCGCCGCGACATGGGCCCGGGCAAGACGCAGCGCTTCCTGCGCTACTACGAGATCCCCGGCTACGGCCACGCCGCGAGCACCGTGTTCAACGCCGCCTGGGATTCGCTGAGCGCACTGGAAGACTGGGTCGAACAGGGCCGTGCGCCGCGCCGGCAGGTCGTTGCCGACAGCGTCGGCGTGCCCGGCCGCACCCGCCCGCTGTGCGAATACCCCGGCTGGCCGAAGTACGTCGGCAAGGGCGACGTCAATGCCGCCACGAGCTTCGTCTGCGTGCAGAGCCGCAAGGGCACCCGCTAGCATCTGAACCGGCGCCGGCTCCCCGGCCTGCGCCCTCCTCCAACCGTCCGCCGCGCTGGACACCGCCTCGCCAAAGCTGGCCGCGCGCCATACATGTCCAGCCAGCCGGACGCTTCCCATGCCGCTCCCGAGCCATGCCATTCCAACGCGCAAGCGCTCTGGCACGCGCCATCCAGCCGAACAGGCCGGCTCTTTGCGCCACTGGCACGCCTTTCGCTCTATGCCCTGCAGCCGCCCGAGAGCGGCCCAAAACAACAACAAGAGGAAATACCATGCGACTGCACCACAAATCCCTCTGCCACATTCTCTGCGGCGGCGCCGTAGTGATCGCCACCCACCCCGCCAGCGCCGCCTTCGTCGAAGACAGCAAGGCCAGCATCGACCTGCGCAACTTCTACATGAACCGTGATTTCCGCTCCGGCGACGGCCAATCCAAGGCCGAGGAATGGGCCCAGGGCTTCATGCTGAAAATGGAATCCGGCTACACCGAAGGCCCGATCGGCTTCGGCGTGGACGCCATCGGCCTGCTCGGCGTGAAGCTCGACTCCAGCCCCGACCGCGTCGGCACCGGCATCCTGCAGAGCGACCGCGAAGCGCCCAACCGCGCCCAGGACGACTACGGCTCCGCTGGCATCACGGCCAAGGCCAAACTGTCCGCCACCACCCTGCACGTCGGCACCCTGCAACCCATCCTGCCGGTGGTGATGCGCAACGACAGCCGCCTGCTGCCGCAGACCTATCGCGGCGCCTGGCTGCAGAGCAAGGAGATCGACGGCCTGACCCTGGACCTCGGCAAGCTCGACCGCGTCAACCAGCGCAACTCCTCGGATAACGAGGAAATGACCGCCTTCAACGGCGGCCGCCGCAACATCCAGTTCGGCAGCCAGACCAGCAGCGACGAATTCCTCTTCGCCGGCGCACGCTACGCCTGGTCGCCCGAGCTCAGCACCAGCTACTTCTACGGCGGGCTGGACGGCATCTACAAGGAGCACAACTTCGGCCTGGTCCACGTGCTGCCGCTCGGCGACAAGCAGAGCTTCAAGACAGACCTGCGCTACGTGCACCAGACCGACGACGGCGGCAGCAACGTCGACGCCGATGCCTTCGGCGCCATGTTCACCTACAAGCTCGGCGGCCACGCCTTCGGCGCCGGCTACCAGCAGCTCAACGGCGACACCGGCTTCGCCTACATCGCCGGCAGCGACAACTCGCTGGTCAACCTGGTGCAGATCAACGACTTCGGCAACGAGGACGAACGCTCCTGGCAGGTCCGCTACGACTACGACTTCGCCGCCATGGGCATCCCCGGCCTGAGCCTGATGACGCGCTACCTCTCCGGCGACAACGTCGACCGCGGCCCCGGCGCCAGCGAAGGCAAGACCTGGGAGCGCAATACCGACCTCGCCTACGTGTTCCAGAGCGGCCCGCTGAAGAACCTCGGCCTGCGCCTGCGCAACGCCACCACCCGCAGCAACTTCGGCAGCGACCTGGACGAGAACCGCTTTATCGTCAGCTACAGCCTGCCGCTCTGGTAAGCACCACGCCGCAACACCTCTCCTCGTTGGACTTCGCCGGGCCCCGCGCCCGGCTTTTTTCCGGGCATGAAAAAGGCGACCCTCGGGCCGCCTCTTCTTCTATTGCTTCGCCTCTCGACTCAGCCCTGCTTCGTATTACGCCGCAGAATCTCGTTCACCCGCTCCGCGGTATACACCCGCTTCGCCTCGTCGCTCGGCTTGTGCCGAACATCGAGCATCACACCCGCACTGATTGCCAACACACAAACGATCACCGAGACCGCAGACAGCAACGTATTCATCACACGCCCTTAAGACACCAAAGAAAAACCGCTAGCGGCGGATGGCTCCCCGCGAAATGGCGCCGATTCTGCGCCGCGCTACAGGTAACGTCAACGGCAAGAGAACCCGCCACAGACCGCTGATACCGCGGCCCCCACACGAATCAGCTCGCCAGCTATCGCCCCAGCTTTCACGGCACCGCAAGCTGCAGCCCGCCCAAGGCGAACCGCGCAAACACCGCCCAACCGACGGCACTGATCAGACCCAACGCCAGATAACCCACAACAATCCCCAACGCGATCTGCTTCCACAGCCCGGCATGGGGATCACGGCTGTAAACAACCGGCTCCACGGAATGAACATCCCGCTCGGCACGAATCTCATCGAAACGGTCACGCATGGTTTACCTCGGTAAACGGAACAGCAAATAGGTGGAACGACAAAGGGCGGCTAGCTTTGGCTAGGCGCCTTTGGATGTCTAGTGGAAGGCGATTAAATGCAGCGCTGAGGATTATGAATCGCTTGTGTAGTTCCTTGCTGCGCCGCGTCGTCCCATAAATCGGGGGCGTAGTTATCTCTGGCCCTCGTTGTACCATATGTTTTCACGGAGCCGTGCGGATGTAGTCACTTCCCTTCGCTTCTGTTGAAAGAGGTCGCCGCTATCACTTTCCAGTCAGGCCCTATCTCAACCAGTTGAAAGTATGTATCTCCTAGCCCCGTTCGATTTGACATCAACAGATATTTCCCGTTGACATTTCCAATGAGCCTCCAACCACTTCCTTTTTCGTTGGCATTTTTCACCCAAGGGAGAAAGGATGGGTCATTGGCAATAGCGGCTTTGCCCCAAGAGTGCCCTAAATAAACTGGCGCCGCATATAGCCCCATCATGAGCGCACCAACGAACAGAATGGACGTCGCGCCGTTCAGTCCAACAAAAATAAATTTATACACACAATAAACCAGTAGCGCACCGGACGCGGCATACAAAAAATTTGCAATAGCGTAAGAGAAATTGTATTCAGAAAGCACTGTAGGAAGGTCAGGACTGGCGACCTGATCGCCCCCTCTCAATACAAATAAAACAATTGCTATTAAAACTAGAAAGGTCGCAATCTTAGTTTTTACCAAGACTCCCGAACCGACCATAATTACACAGGACAATATTGATAGCCCGAATAGCGCCATCGGCCCAAGCCCCGCCCTTAAAATATCTTCTCCCGAGAGAAAACTCATTACCCATTCAGCGCCTATCACCGAATAGGAATGTTTTAGCTTGAAGTACCCCGCTATATAAGCAAAGGCCGAAAGGCCAACCAAGGACGCACCCAGTTGACCAAGACGATCTAGCGCTGCGGATGAATAAAGAGCTATTCTTTCCTGAGTCATGATGCTTTCATATCATACTAGGCTCGACGCCATACACTTTGAACCTTTTTAATTCGCCTCGACCAGTGATGATTCTAGAAGCTCTTAAGATAATTTTTCCGTCTAGCCCCCTGTTCCGCTCGTCCATCGATTTTGTCAGCAAGGCTTTTTCTCCTGGGCTTACGTCATGATGAAGATCGAAGGGAAGCGTTCTATTCAATACATCAACAAAGAAGCGGCCGTATCCGCTAAGAATATTGTATTTTGTCACATTGCCGACTAAATCCTCGACATCCTCTTCATCCCGAATCGAGACATACGCCCTGGTACTATGATCTAGCCTAACGATCTCTCCAACGCGAGGTCGGGAAATCGATATCTCCATATTCTGCACGGACTGGATTGGCCTATGTAGTTCCTCCATTGAGGACTCCAATGCTATCCCCATTTCGCCTATAAATGGTTCGACTCTAGTGCTTATTCTATTCACAAACGGCGTTGTAGGCTGGTGGCTTTGCCCAACAGCCTCAGACCATGTCCACTTCAGAAAATCCCAAAATGCTGCTGCGATTACGCTCGTGCCTATAGTTGTAACTACCGGATCATTAAATGCAATAGTTACTAACTCTTCAAAACTCCCATGCCTCGGCGGGTGCAGGTATACCTTTGCGCCAGCCACCCTTTCAGCACGCTGTCTAATCTGACCATCATTTATGAATGCGTGAGTTGTAATGGAGAGCGCTCTAGCCAACCCTCTCGTTGAGACACTGGCATCATAAATATCTAGTAGGCCGTTATCAGCGGGGCCGCCAGAGTATGAAATCTTGAAGTTCAAATCCATCTGCATATCTCGATTGGTTTATTGTGAGCCTCGCGCCGACTTTGCAAGCCAACGCTTCCTTTAGTTACCTGGATGTAGCCACATTTCTTACACGAACGACTTGTTGATCTCAAGCTGGAACAAGCAATAGGCCGCTTCCGTATTATTGATCAGCCTTCAAATGACCTTATCAATCTCCATTCACTTGATTGCTCAGGAGTGAGCTGGAAGCTAACGGAACCCCCATCTTCTGTCGTCACCCTGAAGCTTTTCGCGGCGCTATTTAGTCTAGTGACCCTGCCTTTGATATCAAGATTTTGATCTTTCAACTATGTCGCCCAAGTGAAAAGGAACTCCTCTAATAAAGGGGACAGATTTATTTTCCAGCGTCCCGCCGTACCAGCCCCGAGCGTTGCGCCGTCAAAAAACCAAACGTTGCGTGCTGCCGCGCGATTATCTACTGTCCGCGCCTCTGGACAATAGCTGAAAGGACTCACGATGAAGAACCTACTGATTGCGTTACTGATCGGTGCGGCAGTTTGGCATTTTTATCTGAAGCCCGAAGCAGGGCAAAGGTCTAGCTCCACGGTTTACCCCGCATCGACAGCCCCATCTAGTGCAGCTACCAGTTTCACCAAACCAGCGCCTCGCGCTTACTCATGCGACGGGCGCACGCACTGCTCGCAGATGCGATCCTGCGAAGAAGCGACATACTTTCTTCGGAACTGCCCTGGCACGGCCATGGACGGGGATATGGATGGCGTTCCGTGCGAGCAGCAGCATTGCCGCTGAAGCGGGGCGAGTCAGGCGTGCGCTAGTCACCGAGCCAAAAACAAAAAAGGCGGTTAGCTTTCGCTAACCGCCTTTATGTGTCTGGTGGCTACACCGGGACTTGAACCTGGGACATCAGCATTATGAATGCTGCGCTCTAACCAACTGAGCTATGTAGCCAAGTGGCGCGCATTATTCTCTTGTCAGTTTGGGCTGTCAACCCTGGCCCCGCAGATTTTTTATCCTTTTCAAACGGTTAGTTACGAACGGCGGGGGCGCCTAGCCCGGGCCGCGCAGGTGGGACCGCCTAGGTCGGAGCCCTACGGGCTCAGCGGAACGACGGCCGCGTGGCCAGCAGCAAGCCGGCGAAGATCAGGGCGCCGCCGATCCAGTGGAAGGGTTGCAGGGCCTCGCCGAGCAGTAGCCAGCCGAGCAGTGCGGTGAAGACGGGCATCAGGTAGCTGGCCATGGCGGCCTTGGCGGCGCCGACGACTTTTACGCCGTGGTTCCAGGCGAGGTAGGCGATCAGCGAAGCGAACACGGCGGTGTAGCCGATGGCGCCGAGGTTGGCCGGCGTGGCGGCGAAGCCCCCTACCCGGCTCAGTTCGTACAGGTAGAACGGCAGGATCAGCGGCACGCCCAGCAGCATCAGCACGCCGAGCAGCACCAGCGGTGGCACGGTAAGGAAAACGGACCAGCGCCGCAGCAGCAGCGTGTACAGGGCCCACACCAGCACGGCCAGCAGCATGATGAGGTCGCCCGCCTTGAACGACAGGCTGGCAATGGTCTGCCAGCTGCCACGGCTGATCAGGTAGAGCAGCCCCGCCGCCGCCACGGCCATGCCGAACCAGGCGCGTCGCAGCGGCCATTCACCGAGCAGAAAACCTGCGCCGATAAAGGTCGCCAGTGGCAGGCAGGTGTTCACCAGCGTCAGGTTGATCGCTTCGGTGCTTTGCGCGGCGGTATAGAGCAGCGAGTTGTAGCTGGCGATACCGAGCGCGGCAATCACTGGCAGGCGCCAGCCGGCAGCCCGCAGGGTGGCGCGGTGCAACCAGATGCCACGGGCGACGAAGGGCAGCAGCAGCGTGGTGGCCAGCACCCAGCGCCAGAACGACAGGCTCAGCGGCGGGATCTGATCGTAAAAGGCACGTGCCACCAGCGCGTTACCGCTCCAGCAGAGCACAGCGATAAGCAGACCGGCGAACGCCGGGGCGTGACGGCTGTTCATCAGGCGTTACGCGGCGGACGCAGGCGGTATTGCGACGGCAGCTGATCGAGCCCGCTGACGGTGACGTTGAGGTTCTTCCACAGGCCATCCTTGATGCCGTAGATGCAGCCATGCACGGCCAGCGGCTGGCCGCGGTGCCAGGCGTTCTGGACGATGGTGGTGTGGCTGACGTTGGCGACCTGCTGGATGACGTTGAGCTCGCAGAGGCGGTCGACCTGCTCCTCTTCGCTGGCCAGCTTGGACAGGTGCACGCGATGCTCGTAGTAGAGGTCACGGATGCTGCGCAGCCAGCCGTCGATCAGGCCCAGCTGGTCGTCACGCATGGAGGCGCGCACGCCACCGCAGCTGTAGTGACCGGTGACGAGGATGTGTTTGACCTTGAGCACATCGACCGCGTACTGGATGACCGACAGGCAGTTGAGGTCGGTATGCAGCACGACATTGGCGACGTTGCGATGCACGAACAGGTCGCCCGGCAACAGGCCGACGATCTCGTTGGCGGGCACGCGGGCATCGGAGCAGCCGATCCACAGGTATTCCGGCGCCTGCTGCTTGGACAGTTTTTCGAAGAAGGTGGGGTCTTCTTCCTTGATGGCCTCGGCCCAGCGGGCGTTGTTCTCGAACAGCGGTTCCAGTTCGCTCATCTACGTTGTCCCTATGGTTCGGCCCCGCACCTTACGAGCCGGCCTGGCCTTTGACAAGCAAGGCCGGCTCGCGCGGGCGGTCAGTCTGGCTCGACGAGTTCTTCCGTTTCGATGACCGTGGTGCTGGGCTGGGAGACGAACGAGCGCAGGTCACGCATGAAGTTGTCGCGCCAGGCATCCAGATCGGCGGCACGTATGGCGCGCATCAGGTGCTCGTAGCGATCCTTGCGTTCGGCGAGCGGCATGCTCAGCGCGCGGTCGAGCGCTTCGGCCATACCGACGCAGTCGTACGGGTTGACGATCAGCGCGGAGGTCAGCTCGCGCGCCGCACCGGCGAATCGCGACAGCACCAGCACGCCGGGATCTTCCGGGTCCTGCGCGGCGACGTATTCCTTGGCGACCAGGTTCATGCCGTCGCGCAGCGGCGTGACGAAACCGACGTCGGCAGTGCGGAACAGGCCCATCAGCACGCGGCGGTCGTAGCTCTTGTTGAGGTAGTGCAGCGGCGTCCAGTCGAGGTCGGAAAGGCGCCCGTTGAGGTGCCCGGCCTGGCTTTCGAGCTGTTCGCGGATGTGCTGATAGGTGCGCACGTCGGAACGCGAGGTCGGCGCGATCTGCAGGAACTCGACGTTGTTGCGATGGCTCGGGTAGCGGTCGAGAAACTCTTCGTAGGCGCGGAAGCGTTCCACCAGGCCCTTGGAGTAGTCCAGGCGGTCGACCGAGATGATGGTCTGGCGCCGGGTATCGCTGGCCCTGCGCATGGGATGGGCGCGACCCTTGTAGCCTTCGGCGAGCTTCTGGATTTCGTCCGGTACCACGCCGATCGGGTAAACCCCGGCGCGGAAGTTCTGCCCGTAGGCGGTCAGGCTGCCGTCCGGCTCGATGACGCCGCGCACTTCGCGGGTGATGTAGTCCTGGAAGGCCAGGCGGTCGGTGTCGGTCTGGAAGCCGATCAGGTCATAGTAGCAGAGGGTCTTCAGCAGCTCGTTGTGCGGCGGGATCGCGGTGAGGATCTCCGGCGCGGGAAACGGGATATGCAGGAAGAAGCCGATGCGGTTGCGGATGCCCAGCTGGCGGCAGGCTTCGGCGAACGGGATCAGGTGGTAGTCGTGAATCCAGATGATGTCGTCAGGTTCAAGCAGCGGTAGGAGCTTCTCGGCCAGCATGCCGTTGACCCGCCGGTAGCCGTCGTATTCTTCGCGGCTGTAGCGCGCCAGGTCGATACGGTAGTGGAAGATCGGCCAGAGCGTGTTGTTGGAGAAGCCGCGGTAGTACTGGTCGTAGTCACGCTTGTTCAGCGGCAGCGTGACGTAGGTGATGTTGCCTACTTCCTCGGTGTTGATCGTCGGGGTCGCGCTGATCTCGCCACTCCAGCCGAACCAGATGCCACCGGCCTGGCGCAGCGCATCGTAGACACCGACGGCCAGCCCTCCGGCTGCTACCTTGCCCGGTTTGATTGGCGCCACGCGGTTGGAAACCACTACTAAACGGCTCATGGCAGTAAATCTCGCTCTAGTCGGGTTTTGTTCTGGGTTCGGCCGGCAGACCGAGTTCGTTCAGCAGCGCTTCGATCCAGCTGCCGACGGCAGCCACCGACGCCACCCGTTCGCGGGCCTCGCTGGGGCCGTCGCCGACCTTGATGGACCGGCCGCCGAGCGCGTTGACGGCGGCAAAGCCGGCTTCATCGGTGAGATCGTCGCCAAGGAACACGGGGATGCAGCCGGCAAAAGGCGGCTCCTGCATAAAGGCGCGGATCACCTCGCCCTTGCTCGCGCCGCGAGGCTTGAGTTCGAACACACACTTGCCGGGCTGCAGGGTCAGGACCTCGGCGTAACGCTGGGCGAAGTCTTCGGCGAGCGTGCGGGCCACCTCCTCCAGCTCCGGCGCCTGACGGAAATGCAGGGCAAAGGCGACGCTCTTGTTTTCCAGATGCAGGCCGGGATGCTCGCTGCAGGCCTCCTGCAACTCGCGCTGGATGCGCGCCAGCGCCTGGTTGTCGAGTGCCAGGTTGCGCAGCTCACCCGTGGCATCGCGACGCTCGGCACCGTGTACGCCAGCGGCGGGAAGCTGCAGCGGCGCCAGCAGCGCATCGAGCTGCGCGAGCGGTCGGCCGGAGATCACGGCGACCGGAATGCCGCCGGCATGCAGGCGTTCCAGGGCCGCGAGAGTGGCCGGTGGAATGAAGACGAGTTCCGGTCGGGGCTGAATCTCAGCCAGCGTTCCGTCGACATCGAAGAAGAAGGCGTAGCGCCGATCCCCTGGCGCGGGTTGGTCGTTTTGATCGTTCATGCAGAGTAGGACTCCGGATCACGCGCGGTGGTTCGTCCCCCTTTTTCACCAATACGGCCGTGCATCTGCGGCGGGAGAAGAATGGACCCGGATGTGGGATCCGGCCAGCCGGCGAGCCTGAATCTTCGCCGAGCCGCCGGGTCACAACCTGCAAGACCGATGTCCTGACAGGAGACGATCATGAGCGATCAAAAACCCTACACCCCGACGGAAATCGACGACACCGAGGACCGCATGGGCTCCATCGAACAGCTCGATTTCGATCAGCGCCGCGACGAGCGCAAGGGCCGCATCGGTGACGAAGTGCCCGGTGAGCAGGTGGCCGATGAGTTCACCGCCGAACGCGCTGCCGAGGCAGGCATGACGGCCGGCGAAGTGCCGGATGGCGAAACCACCATGGACGATATGGCACCGGAAACGCTGATCCCCGAGGATGGCGCGCGCTCGCCGAGCGAACGCGGCCATGGCGGCCCTGCGGACCAGGATCTGAGCGTGGTTTCCGAGCATGAGATCGGCGCCGACGTGGATCTCGACGAAGCCGAACTCGGCCGCTACGACCCGCTTGATGGCAAACCCTGGGACGGCCCCGCCGAAGGCGACGAAGACACCGGCCTTGGCGGCGGCGATGCGGTATTGCGCGAGGACGACAGCGTGCTGTCCGATGAAGAACTGGAAGGCGAAGCCCCACTGGATTCGGGACGAGACAAGCGGCCGGGGGAATAGCGCGAACCATTCGCCGCACTCGGCAGGCAGGAGCGACAGGGCTCGGCGCTCATAAGGCGGCCTCGGTGACTTCGTAGATGTAGGGTGGATGTCGCCTTTTACATCCACCTTGACCAGAGCACGGTGGATCGATGAAGCGTGATCCACCCTACGAGGCCGGCACAGTCAGGAGTTCGGGAACCGCGATCGTAGCGCTGACGAGCTCCGTCTCAGAGCCGGAGCTCCGCCCAGCAGCAGATCGGGCCAGTGACCGTAGGGTGGATGTCGCTTTTTACATCCACCAAGACGGGGGACGGTGGATCGATGAAGCGTGATCCAACCCTACGAGGCCGGCGACAGTCAGGAGTTCGGGAACCGCGATCGTAGCGCTGGCGAACCCAAGAGCCGGAACCTCGGCCCGCAGCGATCAATCCAGCAACGTACAGGCCATCACCAGCGCATCTTCACGGCCGTCTGCCGCCGGGTAGTAGGCCCGCCGCCGGCCAACTTCNAGGCCGGCACAGTCAGGAGTTCGGGAACCGCGATCGTAGCGCTGACGAGCTCCGTCTCAGAGCCGGAGCTCCGCCCAGCAGCAGATCGGGCCAGTGACCGTAGGGTGGATGTCGCTTTTTACATCCACCAAGACGGGGGACGGTGGATCGATGAAGCGTGATCCAACCCTACGAGGCCGGCGACAGTCAGGAGTTCGGGAACCGCGATCGTAGCGCTGGCGAACCCAAGAGCCGGAACCTCGGCCCGCAGCGATCAATCCAGCAACGTACAGGCCATCACCAGCGCATCTTCACGGCCGTCTGCCGCCGGGTAGTAGGCCCGCCGCCGGCCAACTTCGTTGAAACCATAACGCTCGTAAAGCCGATAGGCCGTGGTGTTGCTCGCACGTACTTCGAGGAAGCACTCGCGCCCGCCGCGTTCACGGGCGCGCTGCATCAGGTGCTCGAGCAGGCGCAGGCCGAGGCCGCGGCCCTGGCTCTGCGGCTTGACGGTGATATTGAGCAGGTGCGCCTCGTCGAGAATCAGGTTGATCACACCGTGACCGACCTGCTGCTCACCCTCGAACATCACCCAGCACTCGTAGGCACTCAGCGCATCGTTGAAGATGCCGCGCGTCCAGGGGTGGCTGAAGGCGGCGTATTCGATCTTCAACACGGCTTCGATGTCCGCCGCGGTCATCGGGCGGAAGCTGACTGCATCACTCATCACGCGTACTCATGAACCTATGTGCCAGCGCGGCATGCTGCGGCGCAGGGTTTTCCACAGCTCGGCCTTGGCGGCCGGCTGCTCCATCAGCTGTTCCAGGCCGGGCATCGCCAGGGCGCGACCGAGCCCTTCGACAGCCACTTCGCGATAACAGGCGTCGACATCCACTTCACCGGCGAAACGCAGCGCCGGGCGACCGATCAGCCAGATGCAGTCGCAGCCCATGTTTTCCAGCTCGGCGGCCATCACGCCCTGCACGTAATCACGCGCGGCTTCTCCACCCTGGTCGAGGCTGCCCTTGTTCAGCAGCGGCCAGCGAATCGGCTCGCCATCGCCGACCTGCTGCGGCTTGTCCGGCAGGCGTGCCGCGCGCAGCAGGTCCTTGAGCAGGATGTAGGCCGGATCGCGGCTCTGGAAGGATTCGCCGGTGGGCAGTTCCACCACCAGCAACACGTTGCCGGCGCGCATCAGCTGCAGCGAGAAACGCGGCGGTGGCTCGATGGGCTTGGCTGGCTCGGCCGTCTGTTCTTCCGCCGTGGCAGCAACCGGTTCCGGCTTCTTGGGCTCCGGCATGGCGATACGCGGGCGCGGCGCCTGCGGCGGTTCCGCTGCAGGCGCTGCGGGTGCCCGCTCCACTACCGGCGCGGCCACCGGCACTTCGGCTGGCGGCGCGACAGCAATGTCCGGCTCCGCTTCGGCCGCGACCGGCAACAGCAACTCCGGCCGCGACGGCGCAGCGAAGGGCAATTCGGTACGCGGCAGCCAGCTGGCTACCTGCATGGCGTCGAGGTAGGCGCGACGCCGGGCTTCGTTGATCAAACGCCCTCCACCTGCGGATGTGCCTTGGCGCCGACCTGCATCAGGTTCAGCGCGTTGAGATAGGCCTTGGCCGAGGCGACGACGATATCGGTATCGGCGCCGTTGCCATTGACGATGCGCCCGCCCTTCTCCAGCCGCACGGTAACTTCACCCTGGGAGTCGGTGCCCTGGGTGATGGCGTTGACCGAATAGAGCTGCAGGGTCGCACCCGACTGGGCGACCGCTTCGATAGCCTTGAACGTGGCATCCACCGGGCCGGAGCCCTGGGCTTGGGCGCTGCGCTCGGCGCCGTCGACGCTGAGCACCAGCCTGGCTTCGGGGATCGTGCCGGTCTTGCTCGCGACTTCCAGGCTGGCCAGCTTGAAATGCTCGGGCGCCTCGTCGGCCAGGGTGTCGGAGACCAGCGCCTGCAAGTCTTCGTCGAAGATTTCGTGTTTCTTGTCCGCCAGTTCCTTGAAGCGGGCGAACGCGGCGTTCAGCTCGTCGCCTTCAAGCAGGATGCCCAGCTCATCCAGGCGCGAACGGAATGCGGCGCGGCCGGAGTGCTTGCCCATGACCATCTTGTTGGCGTTCCAGCCAACCGACTGGGCGGACATGATCTCGTAGGTTTCGCGGTGCTTGAGCACACCGTCCTGATGGATGCCCGACTCGTGGGCGAAGGCGTTGGCGCCGACAATGGCCTTGTTCGGCTGCACCGGGAAGCCGGTGATGCCCGAGACCAGACGCGAGGCGGCGAGGATGTGCTCGGTTTCGATGCGGGTGTGTACGTCGAGCAGGTCCTGGCGGGTCTTGATCGCCATGACGATTTCTTCCAGCGCGGCGTTGCCGGCACGCTCGCCGAGGCCGTTGATGGTGCATTCCACCTGCCGCGCACCGGCCACCACTGCCGCAAGGGAGTTGGCCACGGCCAGGCCCAAGTCGTTGTGGCAATGCACGGAGAACACCGCCTTGTCGGCGTTGGGGATGCGCTCGAGCAGCTGGCGGATGGTGTCGGCGTACTGGTGCGGAATCGCATAGCCGACGGTGTCCGGGATGTTGATGGTGCGCGCGCCGGCATCGATGGCAGCCTCGATGATGCGGCAGAGGAAATCGATCTCCGAGCGCCCGGCATCCTCGCAGGAGAACTCCACGTCGGCGCACAGGCTGCGCGCCTTCTTCACCGCACGCACCGCCTGCTCGACCACCTGGTCCGGCTGCATGCGCAGCTTGTACTGCATGTGGATCGGGCTGGTGGCGATAAAGGTGTGGATGCGCCCGGAGTTGGCGCCGGCCAGTGCTTCGGCGGCACGCTCGATGTCGGCATCGACGGCGCGCGCCAGGCTGCACACGGTGCTGTCCTTGATGTTGTCGGCAACCAGCTTCACCGCGGCGAAGTCGCCGGGGCTGGCAATGGCGAAGCCCGCCTCGATCACGTCCACCTTCAGCCGCTCCAGCGCCCGGGCGATGCGCAGCTTTTCCTCACCGGTCATGGACGCGCCGGGGCTCTGCTCGCCGTCGCGCAGGGTGGTGTCGAAGATGATGACGCGATCATTGCTGCTCATAGGAAATCCTCACGGCTGCCGAGCGCCTCTCGGAGGGCGCTGTAGTCCATGGATTGTCGCGTGAAATCGACGAAGCGGGAAGGCGAAGCTGTGTTCGTAGGGTGGATGTCATTTTTTACATCCACCGTAAGCAGCGTAGGGTGGAAAACCGCAACGCGGTTTCCGCCAGCCCCCATTGGTGGAAAAGCCTTCGGCGTTTTCCACCCTACGCCAGAAAACACAAAGCCCGCCTTTAGGCGGGCTTTAGGCTGATCGAGCGAGCTAGAGCCATGCAAGGCAAAAACAGGCGAGGAAGCGGAGTTTACTGCTGTAAATGAGCATTCCGAGCCTGTTTTTAACGCAGCAGGGCCGACGCGCAGCCGATCAAGCCTGATCCCAGGCCCGGTCACCGTGCTCGTCCTTGATGCGAGTGGGCAGACCCATCACATCGAGCAGCTTGAGGAACGGCTGGGCCGGCAGCTCTTCGACGTTGACCATGCGCTGCGCATCCCACTCGCCACGCGCCACCAGCAGCGCGGCGGCAACCGGCGGCACGCCGGCGGTGTAGGAGATGCCCTGGCTGTCGGTCTCGGCGTAGGCCTCTTCATGGTCGGCGACGTTGTAGATGAACAGCTCGCGCGGCTGCCCGTCCTTCGTGCCCTTGACCAGATCGCCAATGCAGGTCTTGCCGGTATAGCCCGGCGCCAGCGAGGCGGGATCGGGCAGCACGGCCTTGACCACCTTGAGCGGAACCACTTCCAGGCCTTCGGCGGTGCGCACCGGCTGCTCGGAAAGCAGGCCGAGGTTCTTCAGCACGGTAAAGACGTTGATGTAATGCTCGCCGAAGCTCATCCAGAAACGGATGTTCGGCACGTCGAGGTGCTTGGAAAGCGAGTGCACCTCGTCATGACCGGTCAGGTAGAGGCTCTGTTCACCCACGACCGGCAGGTCGTCGGTGCGCTTGACCTCGAACATGCGGTTGGTCGTCCACTGGCTGTTCTGCCAGCTGTAAACCTGACCGGTGAATTCGCGGAAATTGATTTCCGGGTCGAAATTGGTGGCGAAATACTTGCCGTGAGAACCGGCGTTGACGTCGAGGATGTCGATCGACTCGATCTTGTCGAAGTATTCCTGCTGCGCCAGGGCAGCGTAAGCGTTGACCACGCCCGGGTCGAAACCGACGCCGAGGATGGCGGTGACGCCCTTCTCCTGGCACTCGGCCAGGTGTTTCCACTCGTAGTTGCCATACCACGGCGGCGTTTCGCAGATCTTGCCCGGCTCTTCGTGGATCGCGGTATCGAGATACGCGGCGCCGGTGTCGATGCAGGCGCGCAGCACGGACATGTTGAGGAAGGCAGAACCGACGTTGATGACGATCTGCGATTCGGTTTCACGAATCAGTGCCTTGGTCGCTTCCACGTCCATGGCGTCCAGCGCATAGGCCTTGATTTCGCCGGGCTGCTTGAGCCCGCCCTTGGCTTGCACGCTGTCGATGATGGCCTGGCATTTGGAGATGTTGCGCGACGCGATAGCAATACGACCGAGTTCGTCGTTGTGCTGCGCGCACTTATGGGCCACCACCTTGGCGACACCTCCTGCACCAATGATAAGAACGTTTTTCTTCAATTGTTTCACCCCCTTGTACTGCGGCCTCAGGAAAGGCTGGACAGGTAATCGTTAAAGTCGAACTCACGAACCACCTCGACGCTGCCGTCGAGCTGCTTTACCACGATGGACGGCATTTTCAGACCGTTGAACCAGTTTTTCTTGACCATGGTGTAGCCTGCCGCGTCGATGAACGACAGCCGATCGCCGATGGCCAGCGGGCGATCGAATTGGTACTCGCCGAAGATATCGCCGGCCAGACAGCTCTTTCCGCACACCATGTAGCTGTGCTCGCCGTCGTTGGGCGCCATCTTGGCATTGAGGCGGTAGATCAGCAGGTCGAGCATGTGCGCCTCGATCGAGCTGTCGACCACCGCGAGATTCTTGCCGTTGTACAGGGTGTCGAGCACCGTCACTTCCAGCGAGGCGCTCATGGTGATCGCCGCCTCGCCCGGCTCCAGGTAGACCTGCACGCCGAATTTTTCCGAGAAGGCTTTCAGCCGCGCGCAGAAGGCATCGAGCGGATAGCCTTCGCCGGTGAAGTGGATACCGCCGCCGAGGCTGACCCACTCGACCTGTTCCAGCAGGTGGCCGAAGCGCTCCTCGATGGTGGTCAGCATCTGCTCGAACAGCTCGAAGCTGGAGTTCTCGCAGTTGTTGTGGAACATGAAGCCGCTGATCTTGCCGATCACCGCCTCGATCTTCGCCGGATCATGCTCGCCCAGGCGGCTGAACGGCCGCGCCGGGTCGGCGAGCAGGTAGTCCGAACTGCTGACCTGCGGATTGACGCGCAGACCGCGGATGGTGCCGGAGGTCGGAGCCTCGAAGCGCTCCAGCTGGCCGATGGAGTTGAAGATGATCTTGTCGCAGTTGGCGACCATCTCTTCGATCTCGTCGTCGGCCCAGGCAACGCTGTAGGCGTGAGTCTCGCCGGCGAACTTCTGCCGGCCGAGCTTGAGCTCGTACAGCGACGACGAGGTGGTGCCGTCCATGTACTGCTGCATCAGGTCGAACACCGACCAGGTGGCGAAGCACTTGAGCGCCAGCAGCGCCTTGGCGCCGGACTGTTCGCGCACGTAGGCGATCTTCTCCAGATTGCCCAGGAGCTTCTGCTTGTCGATGAGGTAATACGGCGTCTTGATCATGTCTACATGCCCCCAGGTAGTTCGCCCGGCGGGAGCCGGCAGCTCCCCGTTTGCAAAAGCCGCGAATTGTGCCGATTACCGACGCATATCGGAATAGTTTTTCAACACTTCGTCATCATTCAGGACATCCGGTCGCGTCACTGTCGGCGGCTAACGCCGATGGCAGACAGCCTAGCCCAGGTGCGATGACGTTCGGGTGAATTACCCGCCTGACGTCACGTAGTGCGGTTTCCAGTCGCCGGGCGGGCCTTCACCCGAGGCTCAATGCAGTACAATTCGCGCTTTTTCACTGGCTGGACTGGCGCCACGATGATCGAACCCAAGCGCGTACTGCGTGCCCTCGCCGAACACTGGACGTTGCTCGAGCCGCTGTGCGAGCGTTTCGACGCCGGCACCTTGAGCCTGGTCGAACTTCGTCATCAGTTGGCCGCGCAACTGCCCGAAGGCACGCCCACCGATATCACCGCCCTGCTCGACCAGTGGATCCGCCTGGACATCCTGGTGCCGGTGGCCAAGAGCCCCAACCGCTTCGAGCTGAACGCGCAGATCCACGACTTCCTCGCCTACCTGCGCCGCGAGCACCGCCTCGGCCTGTGCCTGGAGATCGAAGCCTACCTGCGCCACCTGGAGCGCCTGGCCGGGCATATCCTTGATGCCTTCGAGATTCGCGACGGCAACGATCTCGCGCGCCAGCTGCGCCTGCTCGACATGCGCGTGCGCGATGTACTGAAGAAGCTTGATAACGACGAACAGGCCCTGGTCGCCGTGGCCGACCGGGCCAAGACCAGCGACCGCCAGATCCCGCTGCGCCAGCGCTATGCCGAGGTGCTGGCGACCTGGGACGAATACGTCGAGCCAATGATCCAGCTGGTCTCCGCCGATGGCGCCTTCGAGCAGGGCGTGCACCGCGTCGAGCAGGTGCTGATGAAGCTGCTCGGCGAACAGCAACGCCTTGGCCAGCTGGTGGACGACGACCTCCTGCTGCGCACCCACGCGCGCATCCTCGAAATGCAGACCACCGCCCAGCTGACCCTGCGCAAGGCCCGCGAACTGCTGCTGCCGCTGCGCGAGGAAGCGCGCCGGCACAACGCCGTGACCCGCGGCGCAGCACTGGCGCTGTCGGCGATCCGCAAGAAGGGCCTGGACGCCGTACCACAGGCCTCGCTGCCGCTGTTCACCCGTCCGCAGAGTACCTTTCTCGGCACTGCCAGCCAGGTCGAGGCCTACGTCTACGCCCTGGCCCGCTTCGAGCCGAAGCCGGCGCAGTTCCCGCGGGCCAGCGGCAAGCGCAAGGGCGAGCAGCCGCGCGCACCGCGCACCGCACGGGAGATGATCGAGCGTTGCCAGCAGGCACTGCCGCTGCCGGACCTGATGGCCTGGCTGCTGGAACAGGAACCCGAGGGCGCCACCGACGAGCTGCTCTACTGGTTTTCGCGCCTGTCCCGCGACGCCCGCTTCCAGCGCGACCGCCTGGAGCGCCGCGAATACCTGACCCGCGAGCACCGCGTCAGCCTCAGCTCCTTTGCGCTGGTGGCCAATGCCAATGGCTGATCCCTACGTAGGGTGGACAACACGCAGCTTGTCCACCATCACCCCGACGATATCCGAGCGACCTGAATGAACATCGACCTCAAGGAAATGACCCAGCTGGCGCCGATCTTCCGCGAGCTGTTCAAGGGCTATCACCTGTCGCGCAGCGAGCCGGAGCCCTACGCGCAGCTGTCGAACATGCAGGACCAGTACCGCGCACTGTTCAAGGCGCTCGGCTTCGAGCTGGTCTGCGATCCGCGCGGTTTCTACTATTTCGTCCCCGAGCAGATGGGCGCGCAGGTGAACAAGACCGCCCAGCGCCTGGCGCTGTTCACCTTCATCCTCGTCGAGCACCTGGCCGACCAGGGTCGCGATCCGCTGGCCGTGCTCGACGGTGGCAGCCTTGGCCGCGATGAACTGCCGGCGCTGCTGGACAAGTACCGCGACCTGTTCCTGCAGGCCGAAGTCACCACCCAGGAAGAGCTGGAAGAGAAGGTCATCCGCCGCCTGACGCAGCTGGGCTTCGCCGAGGACAGCAATGGCGTCTACCGCTTCCTGCCGCCGATGCACCGCTTCCTCGACGTCTGCCTGTCGGTGCAGCAGGACCGCGACCTGGCCGCCAGCCTGCACAGCAGCGACCTGCCGCTACCGGCCCCGGAGCTGATCGCCGAGGACGAGGGCGAAGACGACATCATCCTCATCGAGGAAGCGGCCGAAGAATCGGAAGAAGATGCCCTGGCGCGCGCCATCGCCGAAGAAAAGGAGCTTGAAGCATGAGCCAGGAACGCTACGGCATCCGCCGCTTCGCCCTGCTGAACACCGCCGGCTACAGTCTCGGCATCTTTCCGCTGGAGAACCCGCTGTCGGTCTACGGCGCCAACAACCTCGGCAAGTCCGCGTCGATCAACGCGCTGCAGTTCCCGATCCTGGCGCGCATGTCGGACATGAGCTTCGGCAAGTACAGCCTCGAGCAGTCGCGCAAGTTCTACTTCGCTTCGGACACCAGCTACATCCTTGTCGAAGTCATGCTGCCCCACGGCCCGCATGTGATCGGCGTGGCCGGCCGCGGGCCGGGCGGCGGCTTCGGTCATCAGTTCTTCGTTTATCAGGGCTCGCTGGATCTGGACCATTACCAGCAGAACGGCACCTGCCTGCGCCAGCGCGAGCTGTTCGCCAACCTCGAACGCGCCGGCATCAAGGCCTACGAGGCCAAGCCGGACGAGCTGCGCCGGCTGCTGGTCGGCGGGCATACCTCGATCCCGCTGGACATGACGCTGATCCCGCTGCGCTCGACCAGCGAGCAGAGCCTGAAGACCTTCCGCGCGCTGTTTATCAACCTGCTGCATATGCGCGAGATCACGGCGGCCAAACTGAAGCAGCTGTTCCTCGATGCCTTCGAGCACAGCCTGCGCTCGGGCAGCGTCGACTACATCGCCGCCACCGAAGAAGCCTTCCGCGACGTGCGCCGCATGGAGCAGGACTACCAGGCGCTGGTCGCCGCCGGCCCGCTGGTCGAGGCGCTGGCTGCCGGTGTCGGCCAGCGCGAGCTGCTGCGCGGCAAGCTGCATCGCCTGTCGCCGCTGCTCGATAACCTGCTCGGCACTTGGCACGACTACGCCGATGCACGCAAGGAAGAGCTGGTGATCCAGGCCGAGCACTATCGCCGCGAGCAGGACGGCCTGCAGAACGAACAGCGCGGCTCGACCGGCGAGCTGATGCGCCTGGAGCGCGAGATCAGCGAAGCCCAGCGCTGGCTCGGCGAGCTGGCGGTGCTGAAGAACCGTTTCGCCCTGGTCGAAGACGCCCATGTGCTGGAGCAGCAGCTGCTCGCCGCCAAGGACGCCCACGACGAGCTGGCCGGTGCGCTGGCGCAGTCCCGCCAGTTCTCCAGCGAGGACCTGGACGAGCGCCTGCGTGATCTGGAAAAACGCCTGAAGTCGGTCCGGCAGCAGCTCGACCATGCCGACAACAACAGCTACTCGCGTTTGCGCGAGGAGTTCTCCCAGGCCGATGTGGATCGCCTGATGCGCCTGTTCAACGGCCAGCTGTTCAGCCTGCCGCTGGGTGAAAAAGGCATCAGCGCCGAGGGTGACGACTGGGTCAAGGCCGTGGAAGCGGTGCTGGACCGCTTCAAGGGCGACACCTTCTCGGTACCGGGCCTGTCCATCGACCTCTCGCATATCGAGCCACCGGCGCTGCAGGCTCTGGCCGACCGTGCCGCCCTGCGCGACCAGAAGGATCGCCTGGAGCGCGAACTCAAGCAGCTCAAGACCCAGCATGCGGTGGCCGTCGACCGCGCCGCGAGCAAGGCCCAGGCCGAGGCGCTGTATCAGGCCGTACTCGATGCGCAGAAAGCGCTGGAAGACTTCCGCCGCAGCCAGACCCTGGCCGCCGAGGAGTCGGCCAAGCTGGAACAGCTGGCCCAGGCCGAAGCCGCCCAGGAAGAACTCAAGCGCACCAGTGACGCCTTCGCCGAGCGCGTGCAGCACCTGTCAGCCAAGCTGCAGCTGGTCGGCCGTCAGCTAGCCGATCTGGAAGCCAAGGAGCGCACGCTGGAAGACGCCCTACGTCGTCGCCAGCTGCTGCCGGCCAACCTGCCGTTCGGCACGCCGTTCATGGACCCGGTGGACGACTCGCTGGACAACCTGCTGCCGCTGCTCAACGACTACCAGGACAGCTGGCAGGCGCTGCAGCGCGTCGATGGCCAGATCGAGGCGCTGTATGCCCAGGTGCGCCTGAAGGGCGTGGCCAAGTTCGACAGCGAGGAAGATCCCGAGCGCCGCCTGCAGCTCTTGGTCAACGCCTACGCGCATCGCCAGGACGAGGCGTTGACCCTGGCCAAGGCGCGCCGTGCCGCGGTCACCGACATCGCCCGGACGCTGCGCAACATCCGCAGCGACTACGAGAGCCTGGAACACCAGCTGGCGCTGTTCAACCGCGAGATCAACAAACGCCAGGTTTCCAACCTGGCGAGCTTCCGCATCGTGCTGGCGCCGAACAAGGATGCGCTCAAGCACATCGACCAGATCATCCACAGCGCCGGACAGTACGAGGAAGGCGAGACGCTGTCGGTGTTCGATCTGTCCCAGTCCTCCGAACAGGACGCGAAGAACGAGGAAGCCAAGGAGTACCTGGCGCGGTTGGTGGCGGCGAACAACAACCAGCTGGGCCTGAAGGACCTGTTCGAGCTGGCGTTCGAGATCACCAAGGTCGGCGGGCAGCCGGTGATCCACACCGACATCGACGGTGCGGCGTCCAACGGCACCACCATGACCATCAAGGCGCTGACCAACATGTACCTGTTGCTGCACCTGATGGACCGCGAGCAGGCCGGGCGCATCCGCCTGCCCTATTACCTCGACGAGGCGGCGGACATCGACGAGCGCAACCAGCAGGCGCTGATCGAAACCAGCCTGCAGCTGGGCTTCGTGCCAATCCTCGCCTCGGTGAAACCCCAGGTCTCGGCCCACGTGGCCATCGACCTGGAAGGCGGCAGCGGACCAGCCGGCATCTACATCGACGAGGCGGACTGGAAATACATCAGCCGCCGCGAACCGGTCGCCAGCGAGCACACTGCTTCAGCCCAACGGACCGAAGAACCGGCCTGATCTCCCTGCAACGAAAAAGGGCCCCGCGGGGCCCTTTTTCACATACATCCGGCGGTCACCGTAGGGTAAACCTCAGCCCACCAATAACGTCCCGGATCGATCGTCACTTGCCACTGGCCGCTCGCCCCAGTTCGATCTTCGGCGCCCAGTCAAACCACTCCTCCTGGGGCTCCTTGAACAAGGCAAAGGTCTGTCCCGGCCGAGCGCGCTGCCCCATGCGTTCGCCATCAGGCGTGGCAAAGGCAACGCCGCCCTCGATCAGCGACTCCAGCGAATCGGTACGCAAGCTGGCGCCCTTGAACAGGCTGAAGTCGACACCGAAGCCACTGGTTTCCCAGAAGCGGCTGCCGGTGTGCACCAGTGCGGCGTAACGCGGCTCGATGAGTACGCGGATCAGCACACGGTCGGCAGTCTGACCGAGCTCGTAACCGGTCACCTCACCGACCTTCACCTCGCGATAGGTCACCGCATTGCCCGGCTTGATCGAGCCCAGGCGCGCCGCGCTGAGGACCAGGGCGAGTCCTTCGCCAGCCTTCTGCGGCTCACGCTCCTGCCCCACGAAACGCGCCTGAGCGGCCGCACCCGGTTTGCCGGGAGCAACCTCAAGATAAGGACCACTGACCAGCGTATCCAGATTCGCGGTGCGCATGATGCCCAGCTCGGGCCGTACGACCCAGAACTGCGTGCCCGCACGAGCGATGCGGGACTCTGCGGCGGTAATCCGAGCACGCAGCACGACGTGCCCGAGGTCATCGCTCAGCGTCACGCTATCCACTTCGCCGACCTCCAGCCCCTTGTAGCGAATCGGTGTCCCGGCACCGAGACCGTCGCCGCGCTCCAGGCGAATCTCAACCGCGGTGCCGCGTCGTATGGCGCTATCCCTGTCCTTGTGCAATTCGAATCGGGGCACCTTTCTCGTGGCCGCTGCGTGGGGATCCGGCGTCTCGAATGCAATGCCGCCGGCCAGCAGGCTCTGCAGCGATTCGCTGCGCACTTCGATACCGGAGAGCCCGCCGGTCAGGGAGATGCCACTGGCATTCCAGAACCGGCTCGAGGTGTTCACCAGATCCGCGTACGGCTGTTCGATATGCACACCCACCACGACCCGCTGCTGGTCCCGTGAAAACTGGTAGCTCTGCACGGAGCCAACCCGTACCTGGCGATACAGGACCGGGCTGCCGACATCCAGCGAGCCGAGATTGTCGGCGGTCAACACAAGGTGAAGACCGGGCGAACGAATATCCAGCGGCGGCGCCTTGGCGCGCGCGACGAAATCGCGCCGGGGTTCCGCTCCTTTCTCGCCAGGGCGAACCGAAATGTAATTGCCGCGCACCAGAGCCTCGAGTCCGGAAATTCCGGCCACCGAAACCGATGGCTTGACCACCCAGAACTGCGTGTCCTCGACCAGATAGTCCTCGAACAGCGGATCGATGGAGAGTTCGGCCTGCGCACCACTGAGGTCCGAATCAATATCCAGCTTCTTCAGCAAACCGACCTGCATGCCCTTGTAGATGACCGGTGTGCGACCGGCCTGCAGCCCATCGAAATCCTGCAGCGATACGAGCGTCTTGATACCGGCCTGAGCGGCATCGAAATCCTCGTAAAGGCGGAACGGAATGCTCGGGTCGGTCGCAGGGCTGTCCTTGCGGTGCGCTGGCGTGGCAAAGGCAATCCCGCCGGCCACGATGCTGGCCAGCGACTCCGTACGAAACTTCACTCCGGTCAAGCCGGCATCCACGGTGACGCCGCTGGCGTTCCAGAATCGCGTGTGTTTGCGCACCAGATGCGCGTACTCCGGCTGGATATACAGCTGCACCTCGACCGTGCTGTCATCCTCAGCCAGTACGTAGTTCTTCACCTGCCCAACCTGGATCTGCCGGTAGAACACCGGGCTGCCGCGATTCAACGAGCCGAGCCGCTCGGCCTTGAGCGTCAAGTGCAGGCCGATGCGGCTGTCGGACATCGGCGGTTCTTCTGCCAGCGCGACGAAACGCTTGGTCGGCTCGCCATCGGCAGGGCTCATGCCGATGTAGTTGCCCGACACCAGCGTCTCCAGCCCGGTGATCCCGGCCAGGGTGACGCTGGGCTTGACCAGCCAGAAGCGCGTGCCGCTGCGCAGATAGCCGTCGACATCCTTGTTCATCTCGATATCGGCGACCACGACCTGCCGGCGGTCGTCATCTTCCAGCCGCAGATCGCGCACGACACCGATCGTCATGCCTTTGTAGAGCACCGACGTCTTGCCGATCTCGATCCCCTCGGCACTCTCGAAGACCACCTCGATGTGGATGCCTCGCTCGCTATAGGCCTGCCAGGCGAGCCACGCCCCGATCGCAAGAGCGATCAGGGGCAGGATCCAGATGGCCGACCAGCTGGAGGCAGGACGGGTATTGGCTTGTGGCAGGTCAGTCATGCTTGTTCCCGGATTCCGTGTTATCCCAGATCAGACGAGGATCGAATGTGATCGCAGCCAGCATGGTCAGGATCACCACACTGGCGAAGGCTATTGCGCCGAAGCCGGCTTCGACACTGGCCAGGCTGCCGAAATTGACGATTGCCACCAGAATGGCAATGACGAAGATATCGAGCATGGACCAGCGTCCGATCCACTCGATAAAGCGAAAAACCAGGATCCGCTGGCGCGGTGACATCGGATGGTGGCGCTGTACCGAAAACAGCAACATCGCGATCCCTACCAGCTTGAAGGTCGGCACCAGAATGCTGGCGATGAAAACCACGGCCGCGATCGGGAACATGCCATGCTTGGCCAGGGTCACCACGCCGGACATGATCGTGTCCGGCGTGCCGCTGCCGAGCATACGTACCGTCATGATCGGCAGCAGGTTCGCAGGCAGGTAGAGCAGCGCTGCAGTGATCAACAATGCCCAGGTTCGAACGATGCTATTGGGCCTGCGCATATGCACGCGAGCGCCACAGCGGGTGCAGCGCTGATGTCGCTGGCCGGCGTCGGTCCGATTAAGCTGGTGACACTCGTGGCAAATCATCAGTCCGGCATCAGCGGCGCGCATCGCGACGCTCCGATAAGGCTTCCCAAACCTGGTGCGGTGACATCACCAACTCCAGCCATACCTGAACGACCAGCAGACCGGCAAAGCACGCCAGCCCGATACCCAGGCTGAGCTCGGCCATATCCCTGAGCTTGATGATCGATACCAGGATGCCGAGCAGATAGACCTCCAGCATTCCCCATTCGCGTAGATGGTGATACGTCCGATAAAGCGCCACGCCCAATGGCTTTGCTCGATCGACAGCAATGCACAACAGCACGGCAAGCTGACACAGCAGCTTCAGCAATGGCACCGCCATGCTGCAAAGAAATACCACTACGGCAATGCCTTGCATGCCGCTGTTATAGAGGCTCAGCACACCACTCCAGACGGTGTCCTGGGTGACCCTTCCCAGCAGATTCAATTGCATGATGGGAAGAAAATTGGCCGGAAAGTACAGCAGCAACGCGGCAAGCACCAGGGCGAGGCCGGGCCCGACGATGCGATGGCGCAAGCGAAACAGCTCACAACCGCAACGCGGGCACTCGGCGACCTCACCGAGATTGAGCGTCGGCTTGAGCATCAGCAGGTCACATTCAGGACAAGCAGCCAGCTGCTCGAGCGGAACCTCCTCAAGCCCTGGCGTAGCAGCCGATTCCGGCATGGCAAATATCCGAGCAAAGTGCTCATTCTAAACGAGCGATAGATGTCGCTGTGAGCGGTTAGTCGAGCAGGTCGACCATACAGCCGAAGCTGCCAATTACCCTTATTTTCGAAGGGCTCCAGCTCTGGTCACTGTGCAATGCACGACGCCCTCCCTAGATCGCCGTAGAAGTAAGGCGCTGTGGCCGATTTGCAAAGAGCAGTCATACACTGGCAGAAACCTCCGACACCATCCTGGCGCTATCTGAACGAATAGCTCCGGCCTGGGTGCAGGCCGCACACGGCCCTTCGGCTTGGACACTGATTACTCCTGACCCACCCCGACCCTTCGACTCGCCGGCTCTCAAGCGCCACATGCCCGATGCGTTTCGTACGAACCCACCCTCAAGCGCCTACTGTGATTTTCTTGAGCGCAAAAGCAAAC
>NZ_RFFN01000012.1 GCF_003696315.1 Pseudomonas songnenensis
ACGTGCGGTTTGTTACGTTCGAATTTTTCCTTAGCCACGACAGTAAACCTCTTACTTAAAGGGCTGAATCAACCTTGTTTTTTAACGAGTGTCTCGACGATATTCGCCGGAGCCTCAGCGTATTTGGAGAATTCCATGGAGTAGCTCGCGCGACCCTGAGACATGGAACGGACATCGGTCGCATAACCGAACATCTCTCCGAGCGGAACCTCGGCGCGGATAACCTTGCCGGATACCGAGTCTTCCATACCCTGGATCAGACCGCGACGACGGTTCAGGTCACCCATCACGTCGCCCATGTAGTCTTCAGGGGTCACTACTTCGACCTTCATGATCGGCTCAAGCACCTTGCCGCCGCCCTTGCTGGCCAGCTGCTTGGTGGCCATGGAAGCCGCCACCTTGAACGCCATCTCGTTGGAGTCGACGTCATGGTAGGAACCATCGAACACGGTCGCCTTCAGGCCGATCAGCGGATAACCGGCGACGACGCCGTTTTTCATCTGCTCTTCGATGCCTTTCTGGATCGCAGGGATGTATTCCTTCGGAACCACACCACCGACCACCTCGTTGGTGAACACCAGACCCTCGGTGATATTGCCTTTCTCGTCCACATCCGGAGTGGAGAAACGAATCCAGCAATGACCGAACTGACCGCGACCACCGGACTGACGAACGAACTTACCTTCGATCTCGACGTTGTCCTTGGTGATGGTTTCGCGATAGGAAACCTGCGGCTTGCCGATGTTCGCCTCAACGTTAAACTCGCGACGCATACGGTCGACAAGAATATCGAGGTGCAACTCACCCATACCCGAGATGATGGTCTGGCCGGTCTCTTCGTCGGTCTGAACGCGGAACGACGGATCTTCCTGAGCCAACTTGCCCAGAGCAATACCCATCTTCTCCTGGTCAGCCTTGGTTTTCGGCTCCACAGCAACCGAAATCACAGGCTCCGGAAAGTCCATGCGCTCGAGAATGATCGGCTTCTCGATCGAGCACAGGGTGTCACCAGTGGTGACGTCCTTCATGCCGATCAGAGCAGCGATATCACCCGCGCGACACTCTTTGATTTCTTCACGCTGGTTGGCGTGCATCTGCACCATCCGACCCACGCGCTCTTTCTTGCCCTTGACCGAGTTGATCACCGAGTCACCGGAAGACAGAACACCCGAATAAACACGAGTGAAGGTCAGGGTGCCGACGAACGGGTCGGTGGCGATCTTGAATGCCAGCGCGGAGAAAGGCTCGTCGTCGCGCGCATGACGCTCGTCGACCTGCTCTTCGTTATCCGGATTGACACCCTGAATCGGCGGAATCTCGGTCGGCGCAGGCAGGAAGTCGATAACGGCGTCGAGAACCAGAGGCACACCCTTGTTCTTGAAGGAGGAGCCACAGACAGCCGGAACGATTTCACAAGCGATGGTGCGCTGACGCAGACCAGCCTTGATCTCGTCAACGGTGAGCTCACCGCCCTCGAGATACTTGTTCATCAGCTCTTCATTGGCCTCGGCCGCAGCCTCGATCATGTTGGAGCGATACTCTTCAGCCAGATCCATCAGCTCTGCAGGAATTTCTTCCTCACGGTAGCTGGTGCCCTTGTCTTCATCGTTCCAGTAGATGGCCTTCATCTTGATCAGATCGATCTGACCTTCGAAGTTCTCTTCGGAGCCGATTGCAAGCTGGACCGGCACCGGAGTGTGCCCCAGACGCTGCTTGATCTGACCAACTACGCGCAGGAAGTTGGCCCCCTGACGGTCCATCTTGTTCACGTAGACGATACGCGGAACGCCGTACTTGTTGGCCTGACGCCATACGGTCTCGGACTGCGGCTCAACGCCGGAAGTACCGCAGAATACAACCACAGCACCATCGAGAACGCGGAGCGAGCGCTCCACCTCAATGGTGAAGTCAACGTGACCGGGAGTATCGATGACGTTGACGCGATAGTTGTCGTACTGACCGCGCGAACCCTGCCAGAAAGTCGTTACAGCAGCAGAGGTAATGGTAATACCACGCTCCTGCTCCTGAACCATCCAGTCGGTAGTCGCTGCGCCGTCGTGCACTTCACCCATCTTATGGCTGAGGCCGGTGTAGAACAGAATCCGCTCCGTGGTGGTGGTCTTGCCCGCGTCGACGTGGGCACAGATACCGATGTTACGGTAGCGGTTGATTGGGGTAGTACGGGCCACAATAAGGTCCTCGTAAAAGTTGCGCTTGATTTAGAAGCGGTAGTGCGAGAAGGCCTTGTTGGCTTCAGCCATACGGTGCACGTCTTCGCGCTTCTTGACTGCAGCGCCCTTACCTTCAAAAGCATCCATCAGCTCGCCAGCAAGGCGCAGCGCCATGGATTTCTCGCCACGCTTGCGCGCAGCGTCTACCAGCCAGCGCATGGCCAGGGCATTGCGACGGGAAGGACGAACTTCGACCGGAACCTGGTAGGTAGCACCGCCGACACGGCGGGATTTGACTTCGACCAGCGGAGCGATGGCATCGAGTGCTTTTTCGAAGATTTCCAGGGGATCGCTGTTCTTGCGCTCCTTCACCTTGTCCAGTGCACCATAAACGATACGCTCGGCAACGGCTTTCTTGCCGCTCTCCATCACGTGGTTCATGAATTTGGCCAGGATCAGACTTCCGTATTTCGGATCGTCAAGGATCTCGCGCTTGGCTGCTACACGACGTCTTGGCATTGATAAGCCCTCAAACGGTCTTCAGGTTAGCTCGGAACGGTAACTTCAAGTTACGCCCGACCTTACTCTTATCGACTCAAATAAATAGAAATGCTGCTTATTTCGGGCGCTTGGCGCCGTACTTGGAACGACCCTGCTTACGGTCTTTAACACCGGAAGTATCCAGCGAACCGCGCACGGTGTGGTAACGCACACCCGGAAGGTCTTTTACACGACCGCCACGGATCAGCACTACGCTGTGCTCTTGCAGGTTGTGGCCTTCACCGCCGATGTACGAGGCGACTTCATAGCCATTGGTCAGGCGAACGCGGCACACTTTACGCAGTGCAGAGTTCGGTTTCTTCGGCGTGGTGGTGTACACACGAGTGCACACGCCACGACGTTGCGGGCAGTTTTGCAGCGCAGGGACGTCGCTTTTCTCGACGACCCGCTTACGCGGCTGACGTACCAGCTGGTTGATAGTTGCCATCTACTAGCTCCACTGTTGTCTTTCGACACAAACGAAAAATGGCAGGGCACGAAGCCCCGCCAAATTAGGGGTACGAGAGTCTAAAGAGCTTCTCGCCCACCGTCAAGGCAGGCCCCGGCTCGCCGCCGGGGCTCCGCACTTAGTTACCGCTGGAGTTCAGCGCCTCGGTCAGAGCCGCTTCGACTTCATCGGCGCTTACGCGAACTGGTTTGTCAGCATCACGCTTGCGCTTGCGCTCGCTGTGATAGGCCAAGCCAGTACCAGCCGGGATCAAGCGACCCACGACCACGTTTTCCTTCAGGCCGCGCAGATAGTCACGCTTGCCGGTTACGGCCGCCTCGGTCAGTACGCGCGTGGTCTCCTGGAAGGAGGCAGCGGAAATGAACGACTCGGTCGACAGCGACGCCTTGGTGATGCCCAGCAGGACGCGCACGTACTTGGCGACGAACTTGTCCTCTTCGCTCAGGCGCTCGTTTTCTTCCAGCACCTGGGTCAACTCCATCTGGTCACCCTTGATGAAGCTGGAATCGCCGGACTCGGTGATCTCAACCTTGCGCAGCATCTGACGCAGAATGGTCTCGATGTGCTTGTCGTTGATCTTCACACCCTGCAGGCGGTACACGTCCTGGATCTCGTTGACGATGTACTTGGCCAGCGCGCTGACACCCAGCAGACGCAGGATATCGTGCGGGTTGCTCGGACCGTCGGAGATCACCTCCCCCTTGTTCACCTGTTCGCCTTCGAAGACATTGAGGTGACGCCACTTCGGAATCAGCTCCTCGTACGGATCGCTACCGTCGGTCGGAGTGATGACCAGGCGGCGCTTGCCCTTGGTTTCCTTGCCGAAGGAAATCGTACCGCTGATTTCCGCCAGGATGGATGGCTCCTTCGGACGACGCGCCTCGAACAGGTCGGCAACGCGCGGCAGACCACCGGTGATGTCGCGGGTCTTCGAGGTTTCCTGCGGGATACGTGCGATAACGTCACCCACATTGATCTCGGCACCGTCAGCCACACCCACCAGAGCGTTAGCCGGCAGGAAGTACTGAGCAGGTACGTCGGTACCCGGCAGCAACAGTTCCTTGCCATTGGCGTCAACCATCTTGATCGCCGGACGAATGTCCTTGCCCGATGCCGGGCGGTCCTTCGGATCCATCACTTCAATGTTGGTCAGACCGGTCAGCTCGTCGGTCTGGCGCTTGATGGTGATGTTCTCTTCCATGCCGACGAAGGTCACGACACCCTTCATCTCGGTAACGATCGGGTGAGTGTGCGGATCCCACTTGGCAACCACGGCGCCAGCGTCGACCTTGTCGCCTTCCTTGACGGAAATCACCGCGCCGTACGGCAGCTTGTAGCGCTCGCGCTCACGACCGAAGTCGTCGGCTACCGCCAGCTCACCGGAGCGGGATACCGCCACCAGCGCACCATCGGCACGCTCGACGTGCTTCAGGTTGTGCAGACGAATGGTGCCGCCGTTCTTCACCATGACGTTGTCGACAGCCGAAGTCCGGCTAGCCGCACCACCGATGTGGAACGTACGCATGGTCAGCTGGGTACCCGGTTCACCGATTGACTGAGCAGCGATAACGCCCACTGCCTCACCGATGTTGACCTGATGCCCACGGGCCAGGTCGCGGCCGTAGCACTTGGCGCAGATACCGTAGCGGGTTTCGCAGGAAATCGGCGAACGCACGACCACTTCGTCGATGCTGTTCAGCTCGATGAAGTCGACCCACTGTTCGTCGACCAGCGTACCAGCCGGCACCAGTACATCGTCGGTGCCCGGCTTGAGCACGTCACGCGCGATCACGCGGCCAAGCACACGCTCACCCAGCGGCTCGACGACGTCACCGCCTTCGATGTGCGGGGTCATGAACAGGCCCTGCTCGGTACCGCAATCCACTTCGGTAACCACCAGATCCTGCGCCACGTCGACCAGACGACGGGTCAGGTAACCAGAGTTCGCGGTCTTCAGTGCGGTATCCGCCAGACCCTTACGAGCGCCGTGGGTGGAGATGAAGTACTGCAGTACGTTCAGACCTTCACGGAAGTTCGCGGTGATCGGCGTTTCGATGATCGAGCCATCCGGCTTGGCCATCAGACCACGCATACCAGCCAGCTGGCGAATCTGCGCAGCGGAGCCCCGGGCGCCCGAGTCGGCCATCATGTACATCGAGTTGAACGAATCCTGCTCGGCTTCCTTGCCATCGCGATCGATGACCTTCTCCTTGGAGAGGTTGGCCATCATCGCCTTGGAGACTTCGTCGTTCGCCTTGGACCAGAGGTCGATCACCTTGTTGTACTTCTCGCCCTGGGTCACCAGGCCGGAGGCGTACTGCGATTCGATCTCCTTCACTTCTTCGGTAGCCGCGTCGATGATGCGTGCCTTTTCATCCGGGATGACGAAGTCATTCACGCCGATGGAAACACCGGAAATGGTCGAGTAGGCGAAACCGGTATACATCAGCTGGTCGGCAAAGATGACGGTGTCCTTCAGACCAACAGTGCGGTAGCACAGGTTGATCAGCTTGGAGATCGCCTTCTTCTTCATCGGCTGGTTGACGACGTCGTAGGACATGCCGTCCGGCACGATCTGGAACAGCAGCGCGCGGCCAACGGTGGTGTCGACGATGCGCGTGTTCTTGGTGATGCTGCCGTCGCGATCCTTGATCACTTCGTTGATGCGTACCTTCACCCGGGCGTGCAGCGAGGCCTCGCCAGCGCGGAATACGCGGTCGACTTCCTGCAGGTCAGCGAACACGCGACCCTCACCCTTCGCGTTGATGGCTTCACGGGTCATGTAGTACAGACCCAGAACCACGTCCTGCGACGGCACGATGATCGGCTCGCCGTTGGCTGGCGAGAGGATGTTGTTGGTCGACATCATCAGCGCGCGCGCTTCCAGCTGGGCTTCCAGCGTCAGCGGAACGTGCACGGCCATCTGGTCACCGTCGAAGTCGGCGTTGTATGCAGCACAGACCAGCGGGTGCAGCTGGATCGCCTTGCCTTCGATGAGCACCGGCTCGAACGCCTGGATACCCAGACGGTGCAGCGTCGGCGCGCGGTTGAGCAGCACGGGATGTTCGCGAATCACTTCGGCGAGAACGTCCCAGACCTCGGGCAGCTCGCGCTCGACCATCTTCTTGGCCGCCTTGATGGTAGTGGCCATGCCGCGCATTTCCAGCTTGCCGAAAATGAACGGCTTGAACAGCTCAAGGGCCATCTTCTTCGGCAGACCGCACTGGTGCAGACGCAGGGTCGGGCCCACGGTGATAACGGAACGACCGGAGTAGTCCACGCGCTTACCGAGCAGGTTCTGACGGAAGCGACCCTGCTTACCCTTGATCATGTCAGCCAGGGACTTGAGCGGGCGCTTGTTCGAGCCGGTGATGGCGCGACCGCGACGACCGTTGTCCAGCAGTGCATCGACCGCCTCTTGCAGCATGCGCTTTTCGTTGCGCACGATGATGTCAGGCGCCGACAGGTCGAGCAGACGCTTCAGGCGGTTGTTACGGTTGATCACGCGGCGATACAGATCGTTGAGATCCGAAGTCGCGAAACGGCCGCCATCCAGCGGAACCAGCGGACGCAGGTCCGGCGGCAGTACTGGCAGCACAGTGAGGATCATCCACTCCGGCAGGTTGCCCGAGCCGTGGAACGCTTCCATCAGCTTCAGCCGCTTGGAGAGCTTCTTGATCTTGGTTTCGGAGTTGGTCTGCGGGATTTCTTCACGCAGGCGACCGATTTCGTGCTCCAGGTCGATCTGAATCAGCAGCTCGCGCACAGCCTCGGCACCCATGCGGGCATCGAAGTCGTCACCGAACTCTTCCAGCGCTTCGAAGTACTGCTCGTCATTCAGCAGCTGACCCTTTTCCAGAGTGGTCATGCCCGGGTCGATGACGACGTAGCTCTCGAAATAGAGCACGCGCTCGATATCGCGCAGAGTCATGTCCAGCAGCAGGCCGATGCGGGACGGCAGCGACTTCAGGAACCAGATGTGGGCGACCGGCGAAGCCAGCTCGATGTGTGCCATGCGCTCACGACGAACCTTGGCGAGCGCGACTTCAACGCCACACTTCTCGCAGATTACGCCGCGGTGCTTGAGGCGCTTGTACTTGCCGCACAGGCACTCATAGTCCTTCACCGGGCCAAAGATCTTGGCGCAGAACAAGCCGTCGCGCTCTGGCTTGAAGGTACGGTAGTTGATGGTTTCCGGCTTCTTTACTTCACCGAAGGACCAGGAACGGATCATCTCGGGCGAAGCCAGGGCAATCTTGATGGCATCGAACTCTTCGATTTGACCCTGGTTTTTCAACAGATTCAGCAAGTCTTTCAAGGCCTTTCCTCCTCACGGACCTGCGACACCCGGCCAGTGCCGGGCGCCGCGCAGGCGGTGCGTGGTTATTCGGTTTCCAGATCGATATCGATACCGAGCGAGCGGATCTCTTTGATCAACACGTTGAAGGACTCCGGCATGCCGGCCTCCATACGGTGATCGCCGTCCACGATGTTCTTGTACATCTTGGTCCGCCCGTTCACGTCGTCCGACTTGACCGTGAGCATTTCCTGCAGGGTGTACGCGGCGCCGTAGGCTTCCAGCGCCCAGACCTCCATCTCCCCGAAGCGCTGACCACCGAACTGCGCCTTACCACCCAGCGGCTGCTGGGTAACCAGGCTGTAGGAACCGGTGGAACGCGCGTGCATCTTGTCGTCGACCAGGTGGTTCAGCTTGAGCATGTACATGTAGCCGACCGTGGTGGTGCGCTCGAACTTGTTACCGGTACGACCGTCGAACAGCTGCATCTGACCGCTTTCCGGCAGATCGGCCAGCTTCAGCATGGCCTTGATCTCGCGCTCCTTGGCTCCGTCGAATACCGGAGTCGCCATCGGCACGCCTTTACGCAGGTTGTTCGCCAGGTCCAGCACTTCCTGATCGCTCAGGTCATCCAGATTTTCCTGACGACCACCGATCTCGTTGTAGATCTCGTGCAGGAACTTGCGCAGTTCGGCAACCTTGCGCTGCTCTTCGAGCATCAGGTTGATCTTCTCGCCCAGGCCCTTGGCCGCGAGGCCCAGGTGGGTTTCGAGGATCTGACCGACGTTCATACGCGACGGTACGCCCAGCGGGTTGAGCACGATGTCGACCGGCGTCCCGTTGGCATCATGCGGCATGTCTTCCACCGGCATGATTACCGAGACGACACCCTTGTTACCGTGACGACCGGCCATCTTGTCACCCGGCTGGATGCGACGCTTGATTGCCAGGTAGACCTTGACGATCTTCAGTACGCCCGGCGCCAGATCGTCGCCCTGTTGCAGCTTGCGCTTCTTGTCTTCGAACTTGTCGTCGAGCAGCTGACGGCGGTCGGACAGGTAGGCCTGGGCCTTCTCCAACTGCTCATTCAGTGCGTCTTCGGCCATGCGCAGCTTGAACCACTGGCCATGCTCCAGACCGTCGAGAATCTCGTCGGTGATTACCGCGCCTTTCTTCAGGCCAGCACCACCTTCGGCAGTCGCACCGACCAGCGCCGAGCGCAGACGCTCGAAAGTCGCGCCTTCGACAATGCGGAACTCCTCGTTGAGGTCCTTGCGAATCTCGTCGAGCTGCATCTTCTCGATCGCCAGCGCACGGGAGTCACGCTCGACGCCGTCACGGATGAATACCTGAACGTCGATAACAGTGCCCTTGGTGCCGGTCGGCACGCGCAGGGAGGTGTCCTTAACATCGGACGCCTTCTCACCGAAGATCGCACGCAGCAGCTTCTCTTCCGGAGTCAGCTGCGTCTCGCCTTTCGGAGTGACCTTGCCAACCAGGATATCGCCCGGGCCGACTTCGGCGCCGACGTAGACGATGCCCGCCTCGTCCAGCTTGTTCAGCGCAGCCTCACCCACGTTGGGGATGTCCGCGGTGATTTCCTCTGGGCCGAGCTTGGTGTCACGCGACACACAGGTCAGTTCCTGGATATGGATGGTGGTGAAACGGTCTTCCTGAACCACGCGCTCCGAAAGGAGGATGGAGTCTTCGAAGTTGTAACCGTTCCACGGCATGAACGCGACGCGCATGTTCTGCCCGAGCGCCAGTTCACCCATATCGGTGGAGGGACCATCAGCCATGATGTCCCCGCGTTCCACCACGTCACCCTTGCGAACCAGCGGACGCTGGTTGATGCAGGTGTTCTGGTTGGAACGGGTGTACTTGGTCAGGTTGTAGATGTCGACACCCGCTTCACCGGTCTCGACCTCAGCATCATGGACGCGCACAACCACACGGCTGGCATCAACCGAATCGATCACACCGCCACGCCGAGCTACCACGCAGACGCCGGAGTCGCGCGCCACGTTGCGCTCCATCCCGGTTCCGACCAGAGGCTTGTCCGAACGCAGGGTCGGCACGGCCTGACGCTGCATGTTCGAACCCATCAGGGCGCGGTTGGCGTCGTCGTGTTCGAGGAACGGAATCAGCGAGGCGGCAACGGAAACGACCTGCTTCGGCGACACGTCCATCAGAGTCACGTCTTCGGGCGCCTTGACGGTGAACTCGTTCAGGTGACGCACGGCGACGAGTTCGTCGACCAGTTTGCGACCATCCAGCTTGGCGCTGGCCTGGGCGATTACATGGTCGGCCTCTTCGATCGCCGAGAGGAACACGATCTCGTCGGTAACCTCGCCTTCCTTGACCACGCGATACGGGCTTTCCAGGAAGCCGTACTGATTGGTGCGAGCATAAGCTGCCAGCGAGTTGATCAGACCGATGTTCGGACCTTCTGGTGTTTCGATCGGGCACACGCGGCCGTAGTGGGTCGGGTGTACGTCACGAACCTCGAAGCCGGCACGCTCACGGGTCAGACCACCCGGGCCAAGAGCCGAAACACGGCGCTTGTGCGTGATCTCGGAGAGCGGATTGTTCTGGTCCATGAACTGCGAGAGCTGGCTGGAACCGAAGAACTCTTTCACCGCCGCCGCAACCGGCTTGGCGTTGATCAGATCCTGCGGCATCAGGCCTTCGCTTTCGGCCATCGACAGTCGCTCCTTGACCGCGCGTTCAACACGCACCAGGCCAACACGGAACTGATTCTCGGCCATCTCGCCAACGCAACGGACACGACGGTTACCCAGGTGATCGATGTCGTCGACGATGCCTTTGCCGTTACGGATATCGACCAGTGTCTTGAGCACCGCAACGATGTCTTCGCGGCTCAATACACCGGAACCCTCGATCTCGGTGCGACCGATACGACGGTTGAACTTCATCCGGCCGACCGCAGACAGGTCGTAACGCTCCGAGGCGAAGAACAGGTTGTTGAACAGGGTCTCTGCTGCATCCTTGGTTGGCGGCTCGCCAGGACGCATCATCCGGTAGATCTCCACCAGAGCTTCGAGCTGGTTGGTGGTCGAATCGATCTTCAGCGTGTCGGAAATGAACGGGCCACAATCGATGTCGTTGGTGTACAGGGTCTCGAAACGGACAACCTGAGCCTTGACGATCTTCGCCATGACATCGACGGTCAGCTCGGTGTTGCACTCGGCGATGATTTCGCCGGTAGCCGGATGCACGATCGCCTTGGCAACAGTGCGGCCCAGCACGTAGTCCATCGGCATCTCGAGTTCTTTGATGCCGGACTTGTCGAGCTGATTGATGTGACGGGCGGTAATACGACGGCCTTGCTCGACGATGACCTTGCCGCTCTCATCCTTGATATCGAAGCTGGCGATTTCACCACGCAAACGCTGCGGCACCAATTCCAGCGAAAGGGTCTCGCCTTTCACATGGAATACGTTGGTGTCGTAGAAGGCATCCAGGATCTCTTCGGTGCTGTAGTTCAGCGCACGCAGAAGCACCGATGCCGGCAGCTTGCGGCGACGGTCGATACGAACGAAGACGGCGTCCTTCGGATCGAACTCGAAGTCAAGCCAGGAGCCACGGTACGGAATGATGCGAGCCGAGTACAGCAGCTTGCCGGAGCTGTGCGTCTTGCCGCGGTCGTGGTCGAAGAACACGCCTGGCGAGCGGTGCAGCTGGGAAACGATGACGCGCTCGGTACCGTTGATGATAAAGGTGCCGTTCTCGGTCATCAGGGGGATTTCCCCCATGTAAACTTCCTGTTCCTTGATGTCCTTGATGGCCTTGTTCGACGATTCTTTGTCGAAAATGATCAGGCGCACCTTGACTCGCAGCGGGACAGCAAATGTCACGCCGCGCAGGACACATTCCTTGACATCGAAAGCCGGCTCGCCAAGGCGATAGCCGACGTATTCCAGCGCTGCATTGCCGGAATAGCTAATGATCGGGAAAACGGATTTGAAGGCTGCATGCAAGCCAATGTCGCGGAACTGATCTTTGGTCGCTCCCGCCTGCAGGAATTCGCGATACGAATCCAGCTGGATGGCCAAAAGATACGGCACGTCCATCACGTGCGGTAACTTGCTAAAGTCCTTGCGGATACGTTTTTTCTCAGTGTATGAGTAAGCCATCAGCGTTCCCCAGCTTGGTCACCTGCTTGTTGGCTTCTCCCGACGGGAGCAGCCAGAAAATCTTGCGAATCCCTTGATTCGCACCACCCTGAGGTGGCTTTCCGAGGAACAGCCAGCTTGGCTGGCTTTCCATAACGGAAAAAGGCCGGTGGCAAGAGCCACCAGCCATCAGCCTTTCGCGAGTCGCTCGGGCTGTAGACGCAAGGTCGTCGCTTACTTGAGCTCGACTTTGGCGCCTGCTTCTTCCAGAGCCTTCTTGGCAGCTTCGGCTTCTTCCTTCGAAACGCCTTCCTTGACCACGCCCGGGGCGCCGTCAACGACAGCCTTGGCTTCTTTCAGGCCCAGACCGGTCAGCTCGCGAACAGCCTTGATCACGTTGACCTTCTTCTCGCCAGCTTCGGCCAGAACGATGGTGAACTCGGTTTGCTCTTCGACAGCGGCGGCAGCCGGGCCGGCAGCGGCTACGGTGGCAGCAGCAGCGGTAACGCCGAACTTCTCTTCCATTGCCTTGATCAGTTCAACAACCTGCATCACGGACATTTCGGAAACGGCGTTGATGATGTCTTCGTTGGTCAGAGCCATGACTCTAGTTCCTGTATTTAGGTGACGGCCTGCGGCCATCTAATTCAAAAAGTGATTGCGAAAGTAGCCAACCGCTTAAGCGGCAGCAGCTTCCTTCTGGTCGCGAACGGCCGCCAGTGTACGAGCCAGCTTGCTGGTAGCGCCTTGGATAACGCTCATCAGCTGAGAAATGGCTTCGTCGTAGGTCGGCAGAGTTGCCAGCACGTCGATCTGATTGGCTGCGAGGAACTGACCCTCGAACGCAGCGGCCTTGATCTCGAACTTGTCCTGACCCTTGGAGAACTCCTTGAAGATACGAGCAGCAGCGCCCGGATGTTCATTGGAGAACGCAATCAGGGTCGGGCCTTTGAACACGTCGTTGAGCACTTCGAACTGAGTGCCATCAACAGCGCGGCGCAGCAGGGTATTACGTACAACACGCACGTAAACGCCAGCTTCGCGGGCCTCTTTACGGAGTCCGGTCATGGCCCCCACGGTCACGCCACGGGCATCAGCCACGACAGCGGACAGGGCAGCTTTGGCAGCCTCGTTGACTTCAGCGACGATGGCCTTCTTGTCTTCGAGTTTGATTGCCACGGGTTACACTCCTGGATGTTACCGGTTCATCCGGTCGAAACCGGACGGGATTTGGTGTCTGATTCGGTACGAATCGGGAGCACCTCTGCGTAGGCTTTTGGTTTAAGGCTTGCGCCGCCTACGGTCTTGGATAGCCCCCGCCAGGCAGGGACCCCAATCTTGCAAGCGCCCCGCGTGCGGGGCGCTGTTGTCTTACGCTTCCAGGGAAGCCTGATCGATGACCAGTCCCGGACCCATAGTGGTGCTCAGGGTCACGCGCTTGACATAAATACCTTTTGAAGTGGAAGGCTTCAGACGCTTCAGGTCCGACAGCAACGCTTCAACGTTCTGCTTCAGCTGACCAGCTTCGAAACCAACCTTGCCCACAGAGGTGTGGATGATGCCGTTCTTGTCAGTACGGAAACGCACCTGACCGGCCTTGGCATTCTTGACCGCAGTGGCAACGTCCGGAGTCACGGTACCGACCTTCGGGTTCGGCATCAGGCCGCGGGGACCGAGAATCTGACCCAACTGACCGACTACGCGCATGGCGTCCGGGGAAGCGATCACCACGTCGTAATTCAGATCACCGCCTTTCATTTCAGCAGCCAGGTCGTCCATGCCAACGCGATCAGCGCCGGCAGCCAGAGCAGCTTCAGCGCCCGGACCCTGAGTGAACACGGCAACGCGAACAGTCTTGCCAGTACCGTTCGGCAGTACGGTGGCGCCACGAACAACCTGATCGGATTTACGCGGATCCACACCGAGGTTGATCGCGATATCGAATGACTCGGTGAACTTGACTGCGGAGACTTCCGCCAACAACTTGGCAGCATCTTCGAAAGCATACTGTTTGCCGGATTCGATCTTCTCGGCGATAGCCTTCTGGCGCTTGGTCAACTTAGCCATTACACACCCTCCACATTCAGGCCCATGCTGCGAGCCGAACCTGCGATGGTTCGTACGGCAGCTTCCATTTCGGCAGCAGTCAGATCAGCCTGCTTGGTCTTGGCGATCTCTTCCAACTGCGCACGAGTAACGGTGCCGACCTTCTGGGTGTTGGGACGAGCGGAACCGCTGGTGATCCCAGCAGCCTTCTTCAGCAGCACTGCAGCCGGAGTACTCTTGGTTTCAAAAGTGAAGCTGCGATCGCTGTAAACAGTAATAATCACGGGAGTCGGCAGACCGGGCTCCTGGCCCTGGGTCCGAGCATTGAATGCCTTGCAGAACTCCATGATGTTGACGCCATGCTGACCCAGTGCAGGACCAACGGGCGGCGACGGGTTAGCCTGACCGGCCTTTACCTGAAGCTTGATGTAAGCTTGAATCTTCTTAGCCATAGTAACTCCGTTACGGGTTTTAACGCCTTGCGGCTCCCCTTTGCTGATTTATCCCGATGACGACAAAACCCCGCAGCCTGAAGCTGCGGGGTCGGGATGCTTCGTTCAGTTAAACCTTTTCGACCTGACTGAACTCCAACTCTACCGGCGTAGAGCGGCCGAAGATCAGGACCGCAACCTGGATCCGACTCTTCTCGTAGTTAACTTCTTCAACCACACCATTGAAATCCGCGAACGGGCCATCTGCCACTCGCACAACCTCGCCCGGCTCGAAGAGCGTTTTAGGCTTCGGCTTATCACTTCCGTCAGCAACGCGACGCAGGATAGCCTCTGCTTCTTTATCAGTAATGGGCGCCGGCTTGTCCGCCGTACCACCAATGAAGCCCATTACACGAGGAGTATCCTTGACAAGGTGCCAAGTACCCTCGTTCATTTCCATCTGAACCAGAACGTAGCCAGGAAAGAATTTGCGCTCACTCTTGCGCTTCTGCCCGTTACGCATCTCGACCACTTCTTCGGTCGGAACAAGAATCTCGCCGAACTCATCTTCCATGCCGGCAAGCTTGACACGCTCAACCAGGGAGCGCATGACGTGCTTCTCGTAACCCGAGTAAGCATGCACAACATACCAACGCTTAGCCACGAGACACCCTTAACCAACAACCATGGAGACCAACCAGCCGAGCAGGGAGTCAAGCCCCCACAACAGCAGCGCCATCACAAGCACCACAACGACAACGATCAACGTGGTCTGAGTAGTCTCCTGACGGGTCGGCCAAACGACCTTGCGAATCTCGCCGCGCGCCTCTTTCAGCAGCACCGCGAAAGAGCGACCCTTGGAAGTCTGCAGCGCAACGAACGCAGCAACCACTCCAATCGCTAGAACCGCAAGGACACGATAAAGAATCGGCTCAGCGGAGTAGTATTGATTGCCGACAACGGCAACAACCACCAAAGCAGCCACAACAAGCCACTTCACCAGATCGAAGCGCGCGTCATTGGCTTCAGCTTTGATATTCATCTGCTAGAACCTTGTAAAGACTGCCAATTTCGTTATTGAAAATGGCAGGCCAGGAGGGAATCGAACCCCCAACCTGCGGTTTTGGAGACCGCCGCTCTGCCAATTGAGCTACTGGCCTAGAAAGAGTCAGGCCGACTATTATGCCGACCTGCTTCAAACAGATCAATCGTTATTCGACGATCTTGGCAACCACGCC
>NZ_RFFN01000013.1 GCF_003696315.1 Pseudomonas songnenensis
AAGAAGGCGTTCAGGCCCATGCCCGGTGCCAGCGCGATGGGGTAGTTGGCAACCAGCCCCATGATCGCCGAGCCGATGGCCGCGGCCAGGCAGGTGGCGACGAACACCGCACCGTGATCCATGCCGGTTTCGGCGAGGATGCTCGGGTTGACGAAGAGGATGTAGGCCATCGTCAGGAAGGTGGTGATACCGGCCAGGACCTCGGTGCGCAGCGTGGTGTTGTGCGCCTTGAGTTGAAATAGCTTTTCCAGCATGGTCGATCCTCTAAGTGCCGGTCAGTGTGAGGGCTGTCGCCTCTGGCGGGCGATTCGCGTGTCGTCGCAAAAGCCGCGCATCTTACACCGGGCGACAGCGCGGTTGAATTTCCATTGAGCAGGTGAACGCCATGAGCAAACGAGTCCTGATTCCGATCGCCGACGGTTCCGAAGACCTGGAAGCCGTCACCCTGATCGACGTGCTGCGCCGCGCCGAGTTCGAAGTGCTGGTCGCCAGCGCCGAGGAGCGGCGCATGCTGACCTGCGCGCGGGGCACCCGGATCACTGCCGACGCCATGCTGCTGGACGTGCTCGCGCAGGACTTCGACCTGATCGTGCTGCCCGGTGGCATGCCCGGGGCGAAAACCCTAGGCGAGCTGGAGCCGCTGGCCGAGCGCGTGCGCCAGCAGGCCCGCGCCGGGCTCGATTATGCGGCGATCTGCGCCGCACCGGCGGTCGCGCTGCATCCCTACGGCGTGCTCAAAGGCCGCCAGGTGACCTGCTATCCGGGCATGAGCGACAACCTCACCGGCACGCACTTTCTCGACCAGCCGGTGGTGGTGGACGGCAACTGCATCACCAGTCAGGGCCCGGCGACCGCCCTGGAATTCGCCCTGACCCTGGTGGAGCGCCTGGCCGGTCGCGGCAAGCGCCGCGAGGTCGCCGACGCCATGCTGGTGCCGGCAACGAACTAACCTCGTCCCGGATCGGTCACTCCTTGCATTGCCGGAAGTCCCGGCGGCAACTGGCTGGAGCCGAGGAGAACGATGGACAGTGTCGATCTGACGGTGCTGCGGCGCGCCCGCGACTGGTTGCGCGACGGCCACGCGGTGGTGCTCTACACGGTGCTGGAAACCTGGGGCAGTGCGCCACGTCCGGTGGGTTCGCTGCTTGCGCTGCGCGGCGATGGTCGCGTCGAGGGCTCGGTGTCCGGCGGCTGCGTCGAGGACGATCTGCTCGCCCGGGTCATGGCCGACCAGCCACCGTCTACCGGCCAGCTGATCACCTATGGCGTGAGCAAGGAAGAATCCGCGCGTTTCGGCCTGCCCTGCGGCGGCACCCTGCGCCTGCTGCAGGAGCCATTGCGCGATGCCGGCTGGATCGACGAGCTGCTGCGTCGCTGCGCCGCACACGAGCGGCTGCTGCGCTGCGTGGATATCGCCAGTGGTGACGTAACGCTGCAAACCGCCGGACGCGACGCCGCGCTGCAGTTCGATGGCCATACTCTGCGTGCCCCGTTCGGCCCGGCCTGGCGCCTGCTGATGATCGGCGCCGGGCAGCTGTCGCGTTATGTCGCCGACCTGGCCCACGGCCTCGGCTTCGAGGTGCTGATCTGCGACCCGCGCGAAGGTTATGCCCATGACTGGGATGCGGCCGCCGTGCGCTTCGTGCCCGGCATGCCGGACGATGCCGTGCTGGCCATCGAGCCGGATGCGCACACCGCCATCGTTGCGCTGACCCACGACCCGCGGCTGGACGACATGGCACTGCTTACCGCGCTGCAATCGGACGCTTTCTACGTCGGCGCGCTGGGCTCGCGGGTCAATAGCGAGAAGCGCAAGGCGCGCCTGCTCTCGCTGGGCCTCGGCGAGCGCCAGGTGCAGCGCCTGCACGGCCCCATCGGCTTGCCCATCGGCAGCCGTACGCCGGCGGAAATCGCGCTGTCCTTGATGGCCGAGGTGGTGGCGCTGAAGAACGGCGCCCTGGTCAGCCAGGCGTTGCCGGCACAGCGCTGTGCCTGAGCAGGGCGTTTGCGCCATTGTTCTCGCCGCCGGGCAGGGCAGCCGTTACCGCGCGGCCGGTGGCGCGGACAAGCTGCTGGCGGCCAGCCTGGCTGCTGCGTCTTCGCCGCCGGTGCTGGCGGCCACGCTGGCGAGCTTTCGCGGTGTCGCCGAACGGCTGCTGGTGGTGACCCGTGCAGACAATCTGCCGCTGCGCGAATGGCTGAGCGCCAACGCTGCCGACTGCGGGGTGCTTGCGCTGGACACCCGCGGCCTCGGCCACAGCCTCGCGCAGGCCGTGGCCCACGCGCCGGTGGCGCGCGGCTGGCTGGTGGCGCTGGCCGATATGCCCTATGTGCGGCCGCGGACCCTGCGCGAGATCGCGGCGGCCATCCGCGAAGACAACCTGGTCGTGCCGACCTATGACGACCGCCCCGGCCATCCGCGCGGCATCGGCAGCGCCCATCGCGATGCGCTGCTGCAGCTGGATGGCGATCGCGGTGCCCAGGCGCTGTTCGTCGCGCACCCGGTACTGGCGCTCGCCCTGAACGATCCCGGCGTGCTGCAGGACATCGACCATCCTGATGACCGCCGGCAGGCCTGAACCCCAGTCGCCTCGGTGGTTGCCGGGAACCTGCGCGAAGCAGATGTCGGTCGCTCCCGCGTAGCGCCACGCCGTTCCCCACGAGACGACTCTCCGCCAGCGCAGCCACTCGGCCAGCGGTGCTGAACGATTTTCGCGCCACGCCAGTCGTACCCCAAGACGCACGGACAGCGCACACCAATGCCCAAACCGTGAGGCTGCCATGAGCGAACATTCTTCAGCTGCAGGCCAAACCTGCACCATCAGCCTGGAGCTGAACGGCGAACGCCGTGAGCTCCAGGTGCAACCCTGGACCACCTTGCTCGACCTGCTGCGCGACCAGCTCGGCCTGACCGGCACCAAGAAAGGCTGCGATCACGGCCAGTGCGGCGCCTGCACGGTGCTGCTCGACGGCCGGCGCATCAACAGCTGCCTGACCCTGGCGGTGATGCACGACGGCGCCAGCCTGACCACCATCGAGGGCCTGGCCAGCGCCGAGGCGCTGCACCCGCTGCAGGCGGCCTTCGTCAAGCACGACGCCTTCCAGTGCGGCTATTGCACGCCGGGGCAGATCTGCTCGGCGGCCGGGCTCGCGGCGGAGAACCGTGCCAGCAGCCGCGACGAGATCCGCGAGCACATGAGCGGCAACCTCTGCCGTTGCGGCGCCTATCCGAACATCCTTGCCGCCATTGAGGACGCTCTGCCGGCGCTGCGCGGCCAGGAGGGTGCGCAATGACGCCGTTCAGCTACCAGCGCCCCGAACGTATCGACCAGGCCATCGCCCTGCACGGGCCGGACAGCCGCTACATCGCCGGTGGCACCAACCTGCTCGACCTGATGAAGGAAAACGTGCTGCAACCCGGCCAGCTCATCGACATCAACGGCCTGCCGCTGCGCGAGATCGAGCAGACCGCCGAGGGCGGCCTGCGCATCGGGGCGCTGGTGAGCAACGCCGACCTGGCCTGGCACCCGCAGATCGAACAGCGCTATCCGCTGCTGAGCAAGGCGATCCTCGCCGGGGCATCGCCGCAGCTGCGCAACATGGCCAGCACCGGCGGCAACCTGCTGCAGCGCACCCGTTGCTACTACTTCTACGACACCGCCACGCCCTGCAACAAACGTGAGCCGGGCTCCGGTTGCAGCGCGCGTGACGGACGCAATCGCATCCACGCGATTCTCGGTGCCAGCGAGCACTGCGTCGCCGTGCATCCGTCGGACATGTGCGTGGCGCTGGCGGCGCTGGATGCGCGGGTGCATGTGGAAGGGCCGCATGGCAAGCGGCGACTGGAGCTGGTGGACTTCCACCGCCTGCCCGGCGACCAGCCACAGCAGGACAACGTACTCGTCGAAGGCGAGCTGATCACCGCGATCGAACTGCCGGTGGAAGGCTTTGCCAGCCACTGCGCCTACCTCAAGGTGCGCGACCGCGCCTCCTACGCCTTCGCCCTGGTGTCCGTCGCGGCGGCCCTGGAGATGGATGGCGACGTCATCCGCCGCGCCCGCATCGCCCTCGGCGGCGTCGCGCACAAGCCCTGGCGTATCGAAGAGGCCGAAGACCAGCTCAGTGGCAAGCGCGCCGAAGCGGGCTGCTTCGCAGCGGCAGCCGAGCGCCTGCTGCAAGGCGCACAACCGCTTGCCGACAACGCCTTCAAGATCGACCTGGTCCATCGCGCCATCGTGCGTGCACTGACCGAAGCCGCCGGAGGAACCGTCTGATGAACAGCGCCAACTCTCCACTGGGCAAGCCGCTGGACCGTGTCGACGGTCCGCTCAAGGTCACTGGCAAGGCCTGTTACGCCGCCGAGGCCGAGGTGCCGGGGCTGCTCTACGGCGCGGTGGTCTCCAGCCGCATCGCCCGTGGCCGAGTCACGCACATCGATGCCGCCGCGGCCGAGGCACTGCCCGGCGTGCGACTGGTGCTTACCCATCAGAACCGCCCGCCGGTGGCCAGCTACGACGAGCCCTACGAGGACGACGATGCCGCCGAAGGCTCGCCGTTCCGCCCGCTGTACAACGATCGCGTGCTCTACAGCGGCCAGCCTCTGGCGCTGGTGGTGGCCGAGACCCAGGCCCTGGCGCGCCATGCAGCGAGCCTGGTGCGAGTCGAATACGAGGTCGAGGCGCACCAGACCGATCTGCAGGCCGTGCGCGACCAGGCCCACGATGCGCCTGCCGAGCTGCCCGAGCCGCGCGGTGATTTCGACTCGGCGTTCGCGGCGGCGGCAAATCGCATCGACCGTGAATACGAAACCCCGGTGGAACACCACAACCCCATGGAGCCGCATGCTTCCATCGTCCAGTACCAGCCGGGCGGGGAGCTGCTGATCCACGACAAGACCCAGGGCGTGCAGAACTGCCAACGCTACCTGGAACAGGTGTTCGACATGGAGGGCAAGATCCGCGTGCTGTCGCCCTTCGTCGGCGGTGCCTTCGGCTCCGGCCTGCGCCCGCAATACCAGCTGCCGCTGGCGGTGATGGCCGCGCTCAAGCTCAAGGCCGCGGTGCGCGTCGAGCTGACCCGCCAGCAGATGTTCACCTTCGGCTATCGCCCGCGGACCGTCCAGCAGCTCAAGCTCGCCGCCGATGGTGACGGGCGGCTGCAGGCCATCGAGCACAGGGCCATCGGCCAGACCTCGCGCTTCGAGGACTTCACCGAGCACGAGGTGGAGTGGTCCGGCATGCTCTACGCCTGCGACAACGTGCGCCTCGGCTACCGCCTGGCGCCGCTGGACGTCTATACCCCGCTGGATATGCGCGCCCCGGGCGCGACCATCGGCGTCTATGCGCTGGAGTGCGCGATGGACGAGCTGGCCCACGAAGTCGGTATCGATCCGCTGGAGCTGCGCTTGCGCAACTACACCGAGATCAACGGCAACGAGGGCAAGCGCTATTCCAGCAAGGAGCTGCGTGCCTGCTACCAGCAGGGAGCCGAGCGTTTCGGCTGGTCGCGGCGCGCGGCGCAGCCACGCAGTCTGCGCGACGGCCATCAGCTGGTCGGCATGGGCATGGCCACCGGTGTCTGGGAGGCGATGCAGATGCCTGCCTCCGCTCGCGCCTGCATCGACGCGGACGGAAGGCTGCTGGTAACCAGCGCCACCGCCGACATCGGCACCGGCACCTACACCGCGATGACCCAGATCGCCGCCGACGCCATGGGCCTGCCGATGAGCGAGGTGGAATTCCGTCTGGGTGATTCCAGCCTGCCGCAGGCGCCGCTGGAAGGCGGGTCGGCCACCGTGTCCTCGGTCGGTAGTGCGGTGCAGCGCGCCTGCGCCGGCCTGCGGCAGAAGCTGCTGGACGCCGTGCAGCAGTCGCCGGCCTCGCCGTTCACCGGGGCGAGTCTGGACGCGGTGGAGTTCGTCGATGGGCAGCTGCGGCTGAAAACCGGCGAACATGCCGTGGCGCTGCGCGACATCGTCCAGGTCAGCGGGGCGCTGGAGGCCGAAGCCAGCGTCAAGCCCGACGAGAAGCGCGACGCCTGGGCCACCGCGACCCATTCGGCGGTGTTCGTCGAAGTGCGCGTCGACGAGGACCTCGGCACCATCAAGGTCAGTCGCGTGGTCAGCGCGATTGCCGCGGGCCGCATCGTCAACCCGAAGACCGCCGGCAACCAGATCGTCGGCGGCGTGGTATGGGGCATCGGCCAGGCGCTGCACGAGGAGACGCTGATCGACCACCGGCTCGGCCGCTACATGAACCACAACCTCGCCGAGTACCACATCCCGGTGAACGCCGACATTCCGGAGGTCGACGTGATCTTCGTCGAGGAGCACGACGAGATCGTCAACGACCTGGGGTCGAAGGGGGTAGGGGAGATCGGCATCGTCGGTGTGGCGGCGGCGGTGGCCAATGCGATCTACAACGCGACCGGCAGGCGGGTGAGGGACCTGCCGATTACCCTGGACAAACTGCTGTAGGCGCCGGCGCGCAGGTGGGTTTCGGCCCGCCGTGCGGCTGCGGAAGATGGAGCCGCTGATCGTCCCCGCGCTGCGTGGGCACGCCACGGTGGGCCTCTGCGTTCGGGGCGTGTGGACCATCAGAACGGTAGCGTGACCCTTTGGGGGCTTTAGCTCATCAGTGCGGCAAAAGGTTGCTGGGTCGTCAGGAGGATAACGAGTTGCCTGACGGCTTGGTTTTCGCCCTGCTGGGCGAGTCAC
>NZ_RFFN01000014.1 GCF_003696315.1 Pseudomonas songnenensis
TCGGAAGCGGTTGAAAGAGGTGGTTGACAGCGGTTTTGAACGCTGTATGATTCGCCTCCCGCTGACGAGAGATGAGAGTTGATCGAAAGCGCAAGCGGTTGAGAAGAAACGAAAAATTCTTCAAAAACAGCTTGACAGGTAACAGGGCTGCTGTAGAATGCGCGGCCTCGGTTGAGACGAAAGACTTGATCGAAACGCTCTTTAACAACTGAATCAAGCAATTCGTGTGGGTGCTTGTGAATGTAAGACTGATGGTCAGATAGATTATCAGCATCACAAAGCAACACTCGTTTATTCGAGAGTTACTCTTTACTTGTAAAGAGATTTGCGATTGCTGAGCCAGGTTTAGGGTTTTCTCAAAACCCAAGCAGTATTGAACTGAAGAGTTTGATCATGGCTCAGATTGAACGCTGGCGGCAGGCCTAACACATGCAAGTCGAGCGGATGAAGGGAGCTTGCTCTCTGATTCAGCGGCGGACGGGTGAGTAATGCCTAGGAATCTGCCTGGTAGTGGGGGACAACGTTTCGAAAGGAACGCTAATACCGCATACGTCCTACGGGAGAAAGCAGGGGACCTTCGGGCCTTGCGCTATCAGATGAGCCTAGGTCGGATTAGCTAGTTGGTGAGGTAAAGGCTCACCAAGGCGACGATCCGTAACTGGTCTGAGAGGATGATCAGTCACACTGGAACTGAGACACGGTCCAGACTCCTACGGGAGGCAGCAGTGGGGAATATTGGACAATGGGCGAAAGCCTGATCCAGCCATGCCGCGTGTGTGAAGAAGGTCTTCGGATTGTAAAGCACTTTAAGTTGGGAGGAAGGGCAGTAAGCTAATACCTTGCTGTTTTGACGTTACCGACAGAATAAGCACCGGCTAACTTCGTGCCAGCAGCCGCGGTAATACGAAGGGTGCAAGCGTTAATCGGAATTACTGGGCGTAAAGCGCGCGTAGGTGGTTCGTTAAGTTGGATGTGAAAGCCCCGGGCTCAACCTGGGAACTGCATCCAAAACTGGCGAGCTAGAGTATGGCAGAGGGTGGTGGAATTTCCTGTGTAGCGGTGAAATGCGTAGATATAGGAAGGAACACCAGTGGCGAAGGCGACCACCTGGGCTAATACTGACACTGAGGTGCGAAAGCGTGGGGAGCAAACAGGATTAGATACCCTGGTAGTCCACGCCGTAAACGATGTCGACTAGCCGTTGGGATCCTTGAGATCTTAGTGGCGCAGCTAACGCATTAAGTCGACCGCCTGGGGAGTACGGCCGCAAGGTTAAAACTCAAATGAATTGACGGGGGCCCGCACAAGCGGTGGAGCATGTGGTTTAATTCGAAGCAACGCGAAGAACCTTACCAGGCCTTGACATGCAGAGAACTTTCCAGAGATGGATTGGTGCCTTCGGGAACTCTGACACAGGTGCTGCATGGCTGTCGTCAGCTCGTGTCGTGAGATGTTGGGTTAAGTCCCGTAACGAGCGCAACCCTTGTCCTTAGTTACCAGCACGTTAAGGTGGGCACTCTAAGGAGACTGCCGGTGACAAACCGGAGGAAGGTGGGGATGACGTCAAGTCATCATGGCCCTTACGGCCTGGGCTACACACGTGCTACAATGGTCGGTACAAAGGGTTGCCAAGCCGCGAGGTGGAGCTAATCCCATAAAACCGATCGTAGTCCGGATCGCAGTCTGCAACTCGACTGCGTGAAGTCGGAATCGCTAGTAATCGTGAATCAGAATGTCACGGTGAATACGTTCCCGGGCCTTGTACACACCGCCCGTCACACCATGGGAGTGGGTTGCTCCAGAAGTAGCTAGTCTAACCTTCGGGGGGACGGTTACCACGGAGTGATTCATGACTGGGGTGAAGTCGTAACAAGGTAGCCGTAGGGGAACCTGCGGCTGGATCACCTCCTTAATCGAAGACTTCAGCTTCTTCATAAGCTCCCACACGAATTGCTTGATTCACTAGCGAAAAGCGATTGGGTTTCGACCCGAGAGAGACGATTGGGTCTGTAGCTCAGTTGGTTAGAGCGCACCCCTGATAAGGGTGAGGTCGGCAGTTCGAATCTGCCCAGACCCACCAATTGTCATGGGATGTGGCCGATCTGTAGATGGGGCCATAGCTCAGCTGGGAGAGCGCCTGCTTTGCACGCAGGAGGTCAGGAGTTCGATCCTCCTTGGCTCCACCATTAACTCGATAATCGCTGAAAGCTCAGAAATGAGTGCTGCTTGCGCATCTGCTGGTGTGTGAGGGTATTGATTTCTGGTCTTTGCGCCAGAACTGTTCTTTAAAAATTTGGGTATGTGATAGAAGTAGATTTGAGTGATCACTTTCACTGGTGGTTATTCAAGTCAAGGTAAAATTTGCGTGTTCTCTATGCAAATTTTCGGCGAATGTCGTCTTCACGTTATAGACAGTAACCAGATTGCTTGGGGTTATATGGTCAAGTGAAGAAGCGCATACGGTGGATGCCTTGGCAGTCAGAGGCGATGAAAGACGTGGTAGCCTGCGAAAAGCTTCGGGGAGTCGGCAAACAGACTTTGATCCGGAGATGTCTGAATGGGGGAACCCAGCCATCATAAGATGGTTATCACACACTGAATACATAGGTGTGTGAGGCGAACCAGGGGAACTGAAACATCTAAGTACCCTGAGGAAAAGAAATCAACCGAGATTCCCTTAGTAGTGGCGAGCGAACGGGGATTAGCCCTTAAGCTTCTTTGATTTTAGCGGAACGCTCTGGAAAGTGCGGCCATAGTGGGTGATAGCCCTGTACGCGAAAGGATCTTAGAAGTGAAATCGAGTAGGACGGAGCACGAGAAACTTTGTCTGAATATGGGGGGACCATCCTCCAAGGCTAAATACTACTGACTGACCGATAGTGAACCAGTACCGTGAGGGAAAGGCGAAAAGAACCCCGGAGAGGGGAGTGAAATAGAACCTGAAACCGTATGCGTACAAGCAGTGGGAGCCTACTTTGTTAGGTGACTGCGTACCTTTTGTATAATGGGTCAGCGACTTATTTTCAGTGGCGAGCTTAACCGAATAGGGGAGGCGTAGCGAAAGCGAGTCTTAATAGGGCGTCTAGTCGCTGGGAATAGACCCGAAACCGGGCGATCTATCCATGGGCAGGTTGAAGGTTAGGTAACACTGACTGGAGGACCGAACCGACTACCGTTGAAAAGTTAGCGGATGACCTGTGGATCGGAGTGAAAGGCTAATCAAGCTCGGAGATAGCTGGTTCTCCTCGAAAGCTATTTAGGTAGCGCCTCGTGTATCACTGCTGGGGGTAGAGCACTGTTTCGGCTAGGGGGTCATCCCGACTTACCAAACCGATGCAAACTCCGAATACCAGCAAGTGTCAGCACGGGAGACACACGGCGGGTGCTAACGTCCGTCGTGAAAAGGGAAACAACCCAGACCGTCAGCTAAGGTCCCAAAATCCTGGTTAAGTGGGAAACGATGTGGGAAGGCTTAGACAGCTAGGAGGTTGGCTTAGAAGCAGCCACCCTTTAAAGAAAGCGTAATAGCTCACTAGTCGAGTCGGCCTGCGCGGAAGATGTAACGGGGCTCAAACCAGGTACCGAAGCTACGGGTTCAACGCAAGTTGAGCGGTAGAGGAGCGTTCTGTAAGCCTGTGAAGGTCAGTTGAGAAGCTGGCTGGAGGTATCAGAAGTGCGAATGCTGACATGAGTAACGACAATGCGAGTGAAAAACTCGCACGCCGAAAGACCAAGGGTTCCTGCGCAACGTTAATCGACGCAGGGTGAGTCGGTCCCTAAGGCGAGGCTGAAGAGCGTAGTCGATGGGAAACGGGTTAATATTCCCGTACTTCTAGTTACTGCGATGGGGGGACGGAGAAGGCTAGGCCAGCAAGGCGTTGGTTGTCCTTGTTTAAGGTGGTAGGCAGAGATCTTAGGTAAATCCGGGATCTTAATGCCGAGAGCTGATGACGAGCTTTCTTTTAGAAAGCGAAGTGGTTGATGCCATGCTTCCAGGAAAAGCCTCTAAGCTTCAGGTAACTAGGAACCGTACCCCAAACCGACACAGGTGGTTGGGTAGAGAATACCAAGGCGCTTGAGAGAACTCGGGTGAAGGAACTAGGCAAAATGGCACCGTAACTTCGGGAGAAGGTGCGCCGGTGAGGGTGAAGTATTTACTACGTAAGCCCATGCCGGTCGAAGATACCAGGCCGCTGCGACTGTTTATTAAAAACACAGCACTCTGCAAACACGAAAGTGGACGTATAGGGTGTGACGCCTGCCCGGTGCCGGAAGGTTAATTGATGGGGTTAGCGCAAGCGAAGCTCTTGATCGAAGCCCCGGTAAACGGCGGCCGTAACTATAACGGTCCTAAGGTAGCGAAATTCCTTGTCGGGTAAGTTCCGACCTGCACGAATGGCGTAACGATGGCGGCGCTGTCTCCACCCGAGACTCAGTGAAATTGAAATCGCTGTGAAGATGCAGTGTATCCGCGGCTAGACGGAAAGACCCCGTGAACCTTTACTATAGCTTTGCACTGGACTTTGAATTTGCTTGTGTAGGATAGGTGGGAGGCTTTGAAGCGTGGACGCCAGTTCGCGTGGAGCCATCCTTGAAATACCACCCTGGCAACTTTGAGGTTCTAACTCTGGTCCGTTATCCGGATCGAGGACAGTGTATGGTGGGTAGTTTGACTGGGGCGGTCTCCTCCTAAAGAGTAACGGAGGAGTACGAAGGTGCGCTCAGACCGGTCGGAAATCGGTCGTAGAGTATAAAGGCAAAAGCGCGCTTGACTGCGAGACAGACACGTCGAGCAGGTACGAAAGTAGGTCTTAGTGATCCGGTGGTTCTGTATGGAAGGGCCATCGCTCAACGGATAAAAGGTACTCCGGGGATAACAGGCTGATACCGCCCAAGAGTTCATATCGACGGCGGTGTTTGGCACCTCGATGTCGGCTCATCACATCCTGGGGCTGAAGCCGGTCCCAAGGGTATGGCTGTTCGCCATTTAAAGTGGTACGCGAGCTGGGTTTAGAACGTCGTGAGACAGTTCGGTCCCTATCTGCCGTGGACGTTTGAGATTTGAGAGGGGCTGCTCCTAGTACGAGAGGACCGGAGTGGACGAACCTCTGGTGTTCCGGTTGTCACGCCAGTGGCATTGCCGGGTAGCTACGTTCGGAAGAGATAACCGCTGAAAGCATCTAAGCGGGAAACTTGCCTCAAGATGAGATCTCACTGGAGCCTTGAGCTCCCTGAAGGGCCGTCGAAGACTACGACGTTGATAGGTTGGGTGTGTAAGCGCTGTGAGGCGTTGAGCTAACCAATACTAATTGCCCGTGAGGCTTGACCATATAACACCCAAACAATTTGGCTGTTAGACGGTAAGTCGACAGTAAAACCGAAAATCTGCACGAACACGCAATACCTTGATCACATACCCAATTGGCTGCAGCGGCTAAACCCCGAGGCAGCAACTGAATTGCTTGACGACCATAGAGCGTTGGAACCACCTGATCCCATCCCGAACTCAGTAGTGAAACGACGCATCGCCGATGGTAGTGTGGGGTTTCCCCATGTGAGAGTAGGTCATCGTCAAGCTCCTTTCCCAAACCCCCGACCCGCGCAAGCAGGTCGGGGGTTTGCTTTTGCGCTCAAGAAAA
>NZ_RFFN01000015.1 GCF_003696315.1 Pseudomonas songnenensis
ATGATGCAGCAGTAGAGGAACAATCCTGCTGAAAGCTGCATATATTCTGGCTTGCGCGGATCTACTGTCTAAAACTCAACCGCAACATAGCGCCTCTACAGGCCAGTAACAGCGCGGCATGCTGACCTAGTATTAGACAGCCAAGGAGGCCGTTATGCCCGTCCGAATCATCGTCTGCGGAGGCCGCGACTACGCCGACCGCGCCCGCGTTTTCGAAGTGCTCGACAACATACTTCTGACCCGTGGCATCAGCGAGATCATCCAGGGCGAAGCACCCGGGGCAGATCGCTGGGCTCGTGAGTGGGCACTGAACCGCGACGTGAAGCTGACCCGCTGCCGAGCAGAATGGGAGAAGTACGGAAAGCGCGCCGGCCCGGTCAGGAACCGCCACATGCTAACCCTCAAGCCAGACGGCGTCGTAGCATTCCCTGGCGGGCGAGGCACGCTCGATATGATCTCCGCAGCACAGGAGGCCGGAGTCCCGGTCTACCGTCCTAGCCCGTCCGGGCAACTCTAATCCCCCTTCACCGCGTCATACGCTTTCTCGCACGTCGACCCAGCTATTCCTCGCTCGTCGGCGACTCCAGCATAGAGTTGAGCAGCCTCTCCAACCCTGCCGAGCACGTCGGCTCGCACTCGGGCGGCGCCTTCGGCTGCCTGGCTGAGCTGGGCAGTGATGGCATTGCCGGCGTCACGACTGCGCTTTTCAGCTGCTCCGAGGCGCTGCTGCAGGCGCTCAAGAGCACTAACAGCGCGCTCAGCATCAGTACGCGCTGCAGCCAGTTGTTCCTGTGCCTCTGCATCTGCTTTCTCCGTCGCGGCCTGGCGCCGCTGGTTTTCCTGAATGACGTACAGCGCAGCGCGGCGGTCGCGCTCGCTGACTTCGGTTCGGTAGGTGGACAGCTCAACCTGTGCCTTCGAGGCTGCAGACTGCGCCGATAGCACCCGCATCTGTTGCCCGCCAGCCACAACGGCCAGAGCCAGAACCCACCAGGCCCAGCCGGGCACGAACTTCAGCCAGGCGGTCATCGCATCACCTCACGCACAGCCGCGGCGTAACGAGCCGGCCAGCGACCAGGGTGAGGCTTGCCAGGGCGCCAGGTGCGCAGGTACAGATCCCAGCCTCCCGCGGCGTCATGCTCACCCGGCAGCGACTTCGGATCGGTCCATAGCAGCAGCCGGCCGAAGGCGAAAGCCAGCACGTCATCACGCTCAAGAGCAGCCCACACAGCAGCCGGCTCCGGCGCAACACCTCGAGCAGCACACACTCGACGGGCGTGGTCGCGGCTCGAAGGGTGATTCAACACGCCACGCACGCCGCCGCCCTGCTCGAACTGGAGCAGCCCGCGGGCCGGCCCGGTCGGCCACTGGCGGCGTCGCTGCTCGGGATCTTCCTGCTGCGTGATAGCCAGCAGCATGATCTCAGCCTCTCGGCTCGACATCCGCGCAGGCAGCAGCGCGAGAGCGGGCGCTATGGCTCGCTCCCGTATTTCAGAGAGGGTCATGGGAAACTCCAGGCAATAAAAACCCGGCGACTGGCCGGGCTTGAGATTACTGATTAACTACAGAAGGCTCGTCTGTTTGGCGCCTTTCTGTAGATTTTCCTTTGCCCAAACAGGACGAAGGTTGCTAAGGCAGTTTATGACGGCAGGATCGGTAACCCCTTCTGCCAGAAGCTGGGATATCGGGACTATATGATCAATATGCCACTTGCTTCGACTGTCCCATGACATGCCTCCAACAAATTGGCGCTCAATGTGCGCCATCAGCTCGTATCCGCTGTACCCAAGAGAAGACTGGAGCGAAACATCCTTACCTAGCCTGGCCCGCCTCAGCGCGCCCTGATACCTGCTTCTAATTCTTTGTATGCATCTGAATGCAGGATCGGCCGAATATCTTTCACGGAAATACTTTGTGAAATATAAACGCATTTGCTCTCTGTTCTTGGACTTCCAGCTAGCCTTATATGCTGCGCACCTGTCAGGGTTGCTTTTCCTCCACTCTGAAGAATACTCAATATGCCGTTCACGGTTTATCAGCGCATATGTTTTTCGGTAGTCGCTGAAGTACTTGGGGTTGGATGCCCGCTCCCTTGCGCTCTTAAGGCGCCTGCATTCAGCGCATTTGCCGCTACTGACCAAGCGCTTCGCCACATGACCTTGCGCACACGGAACACCAGTAAAAAAGTGCTTTAAGCCTGCTGATCTAGCAGCCTCTTTGGTGATTGGGGATATAATCGACTCAGCCATCGTTGCCTCCTCACAGGTAATCTTGGTTAGAGGCCGCACAGCGTCGCAAGCGCTTTGCGGCCTCGGTCATTTTACCAAATCACTGGATTGATATACAGGTTCAGGCGTAAAAAAGCCCCGACTGGCGGGGCTGCGTGTCGCGTTACAGCTACTGTGGAATGGTCGCCGCGTAGATAAACAGGTCGTCAATCTGCTGCTCGGTTAGCCCAAGCTGCGGACCTAGCGCACCAATCAGCGGCCAGTCGCGCTTAACGTCACGGGCATGACTCCAGTCGATTCGCGCCGACTCGCCTTCTTCGCCGGGCATAGCGGCAATGAGCGCATCAACTTGCGCAAGAATGCCTGAATACAGCATTGCCTGGCGGGCTTGGCGCATAGTGACGATTTGCGGAACGCGAGCCAGTCGCGCCTGTTCCGCTTTCTGCTCGGCAGTAATCATTCCGCTCCAATCGATATTCATGCTTGAACCTCGTCAGTCGGCAGCGCGATAGGCCCGTCTCCGGTCACACGGATCGGCTCAGGGAATGCCACGGCGCGCGATGGGTTCGGGCCGTGCGGCAGGCGCAGGGTAAGGTGCAGCTCACCGTCGATGCGCGAGACAGGACCGACGATCCAGTCGGATGCGATGGCGTCAGCAGGAAGCGTGCCGCCCTCGGGTAGCGATGAGAAATCGAAGGCTTGGCCGTTGAGGGCTAGCACGTCGCCGGAAAGGGTGGGGGCTAGGGTTTCGTCCAGGCGGACGGGTGACAGGGTGATGTGCATGATGTGCTCCTGTTAGTACCAGCGACCATGCGCTTTGACGCTTACAACCCCGGACGACCGGGCGTTAGCCCCTGTGATCAGCATCAGGCGGGTCGACAAATTGCTGGTGGTATGCGTTTTGAGTGACAGACAAGTGGTTGAGCTGGAATCTGACGAGTTACCGGTGACGCGCGGAGTTGATCCAGTCGCAAACCCTGCCGGAAACGTCCATGTCGCATCCGCACTGTTAGATGTAGGCACGTCCGCAGTGCAAATCTGCGTCCCGTCCGCCCACCTGGTGTACTCACCATTGGCATTGATGCCACGCTCGATGATCGCGCCAGTCGGGACGCCGGCGGATTGGGAGACGGTGCCGAGGATGTTGGACGTGCGATATGCGGCGTCGGCGGATGCTTGGGC
>NZ_RFFN01000016.1 GCF_003696315.1 Pseudomonas songnenensis
ACGTGCGGTTTGTTACGTTCGAACTTTTCTTTAGCCATCGAGACCGTCTCCCATCGTTGAATTGAGCTAGTCACGCCACCATTAAAACAAAGGCAGATATTCACATATCTGCCTTTGATGTTTGGAGCTCATGAGCGGATTTGAACCGCTGACCTCACCCTTACCAAGGGTGTGCTCTACCAACTGAGCTACATGAGCGAAGCATATTTCGTAACCATCGAAGCTGGAGCGGGTAGCGGGAATCGAACCCGCATCATCAGCTTGGAAGGCTGAGGTTCTACCACTAAACTATACCCGCGAACGCCGAAGCTTACGCTTGAATCTGGTGGAGGGGGAAGGATTCGAACCTTCGAAGTCTATGACGTCAGATTTACAGTCTGATCCCTTTGGCCGCTCGGGAACCCCTCCAAAGTGAGGCGGCATTTTCATCGCCTGCCACCCTACTGTCAAGCTTTTTCTCATATAAATCTTGAGCTTAGCTACGCTGACAGCTGCTTCGCCGGGTAACAATACAACCCCCACAGCGAAGCGGGCGCCATTCTATGCAAACTACTCGGAAGATGCAACGCCTGCACAGGGCATTTGCCGATGCTGCAATGCCGGCATATCCCTCTTAAGAGCCTCCAGGATCTCACTATCCAGTTGATGCCGACTAGCAGCAGCAATCCGCACCCAATATTTGCTGTGCATCCTCGGCAACTCTCTGACCAAGGCCGAGTAATCGACCTCCCGCAAGCGTGCCACCACTCCTTCTGCTGAGTCTTTTCGAGAAAAGATGCCTAGGGAAATGCCGTTAGCCAGATCTCCCACAGTGATTATGTAGCTGTCCACATTTCGGCTTTGCAACTCGCGTAACTGTCGCAGTGACGCCTGTCTCGAGCCTAACGGCGGCAGGTATACCCAATAATCCACGCCGGCAGCCACATCTAGACGCTGCATGTCGGACTGAATATCCAGGCTCAACAGGCGCTGCTCCAGAGACTGCGCTTGTTGCTCCTCATCGAAGCCACCAAGGAACAAACAACCATTGCCCACCGGCTCAACTGGCGTTAACTGTGACTGCCTTCTCTCAGGACTAGCAGACTCGCTCAGCAGCGTGATGTTTTGCTGTGGGCGGCTGTACGTAGCGAGGGGGGTTACCTCTTTGATTCGTACCGGCGATTGATACTGTTGCTGCACCCAAAAGAAAACGTTCAACAGCACTAACAGTAAGAATATCCAACGCATCCAGACTTCGACCTTAACTTATGCCGCTAGGGGCAAGCGATCGCCAATCCCCGGAAAACCAGGTCTGGCACATATTGGACTCGCGCAATATCGGCGATCAGCGCTGCATCCCCACCCGTGGAGTAAATAGCGAAGTCCGCCCCTAGATAGGTGCTGGCTTGCTGAATCTGGGCACTGACAAAACTACGCAACATCAAGTGACACCCCCGCTCTACCGCCTCAACCGTGCTGCGGCCAGGGGCATACGTGGATCGCGCCGTCGCAGCATCCTCCATCGCATAACTGATACGCCGCGTATGGCTATGCAGCTGTTGCCGAAGCAGTGAAGCACCCGGACAGATATAACCACCCAGATGCGCTCCGTTGCCATCCACTAGATCAACGGTAATCGCCGTTCCAAGATCGAACACGAGCGCCGGACCCGGCTTCATCTGGAAGGCGCCAACAATGGCAAGCCAACGATCCAGGCCAAGACGCGAGTAATCAAAATACCCATTTGCCACGCCACCAAGCTGCGGCGAAGGTGCCGCCTGCTGTACGTCGATTTGGAAAGCACCGGACAGTCGAGAACACAACTCAGCCGTCTCAACGTCACTTCTCACGCTTACGAGACGCGCGCGGGTAATACTAGAGACACTCGAGCCAGCAAGCACATCTAGTAACTCCGCAATTGATACGGACGTTCCTTGCGCTACAACGTCGCCGCCGGCAGCTTGCAAAACGCGCCACTTGATCAGGCTGTTACCGCAGTCCAGCTCAAGAATCATCGGTCCAGCCTCAAGCTAAGCTCCCCACCATTGAACACACGCTCGTCCCCTTCGATCATGAGCCTCAGGCCGCCCTGATGATCAACCCCCACAACAACGCCCGAAAAGTCATGAGCTCCGGTACTAAGCGTACATTTTTGCCCCTGCCAGATATGACTGGCCTCCCATTCGTCCTTCAGCGAGGAAAACCCCAGGTTTGCATGCTGCTCTAAATAGCGCTTCAGCGCGGACGCCAAGGTGACCACCAGCGCGTTCCGATCAACCATACCGATATGCTCTTTCATTGACGTCCAACGCTGATCTATCCCCTCGGCATCGATCATATTCACGTTGATACCGATACCAACCACTACATGACATACGTCCGCCGGATCACCTGTCAGCTCCAGCAGGATCCCGGCGATCTTTCGGCCATCGACATATACGTCGTTTGGCCACTTCAAACCCACCTGCGGAACCCCAGCTAGACGCAGTGCATGCATGACCGCCAAGCCAACCGCTAGACTCATGCCGGAAAGCTGCCTTGCGCCTCCATGAACCTTGAACGCCAAGCTGCAGTAGAGATTTTGCCCAAAGGGACTAACCCAGCGACGCCCCCTCCTTCCCCTGCCCGAGGTCTGGGCCTCAGCCATCACCAAGAAGGGCGTCCGCTCTTGCTGCAATAGACGCAACGCCTCGGCATTAGTGGAGTCAATGGCGTCGAAGAGATGCAAAGTCCAACCGAGCCGCATCAGCTGTGGCGCTAGCTCTTCGCTGTTCAGCAGCGATAGCGGCTCTGCCAGGCGGTAGCCGCGACCTGGAACCTTGTACAGCAATAGAGATGTCTCCCCCTGCAGTCGCTGTAAATGCTTCCATACAGCGCTACGGCTTATGCCTAGGGCATCACCCAGTTCCTGACCAGAATGAAAACGGCCATCTTGGAGCAACTTCAACAGCCTATTCATGCCACCCCCTATAACGAGGCCCGAATAATAGCGATACCGCTTCCAAGCGCCTACTGTGTTTTCTTGAGCGCAAAAGCAAA
>NZ_RFFN01000017.1 GCF_003696315.1 Pseudomonas songnenensis
GGGATTTCCAGGTTGTTGACGATGTGCAGCATCGCCGTCACCAGGATGAAGGCGCCGAAGAACCAGTTACCCACATAAATGTGCTTGGCTTTGCGCTTCATGATGGTGCCGAAGAACACGGCGATGTACGACACCCACACCACGGTGATCAGGATGTCGATCGGCCACTCGAGCTCCGCGTATTCCTTGGAGCTGGTGAAGCCCTGAGGAAGGGTGATGACCGCAAGCACGATCACAGCCTGCCAACCCCAGAAGGTGAAGGCTGCAAGTCCGTCGGAGAACAGCCGCGCCTGACAGGTGCGCTGAACCACGTAATAGGACGTGGCAAACAGTGCGCAACCACCGAATGCGAAGATCACCGCGTTGGTGTGCAATGGTCGCAGACGGCCGAAGCTCGTCCACGGCAGGTCGAAGTTGAGCGAGGGCCACACCAGCTGCGCGGCGATCAAGACACCCAGGCCCATCCCGATGATTCCCCATACCACCGTCATGATGGCGAATTGGCGAACCACCTTATAGTTATAAGCAGTCTCACTTATTGCTGTNAACCACCTTATAGTTATAAGCAGTCTCACTTATTGCTGTGCTCATGCAAGGCTTCCACGCTAATGGCATTTTCGAAGGCAAAAACGGCGGCAAGTATGGAGAAAGCAGGGGGGCAATGCAAACCACGCCCGGGCTCTCTTTGCTGGCCAAAACCCTGATTTAAAGCGTTTTCCATGCGCTGCGCAGGGATGTTTCGCACCAGGCCGGTGCGCGGGAATTCTCGAGTTCGCCTTATGGTTCTAGGCGGGGCGGCGAATCGGAAGCAAAGATTAGAAGTGCTGGGGGGAAGGGGGAAGGGCGCTGGTCAGTTGGCGATGCGACAGATAGTCGCAGAGGGGCAGAAGTTGCGTCGGGGCAAGGTGGGAAGGGCGGTACGAGTGTACCGCCCTTTTACGACTCACTGCTTGGCGAGTTGTTCAGGCTTTTGCGACAGGCTGTAAACATAAGCGGCGAGCAAGTGAACCTTGTCGTCACCCAGATACTGCTGCTGAGCAGGCATCTGGCCATTGCGACCGTGGCGGATGGTCTGCTGCAGCTGGCTGAGGCTTGAGCCGTAGATCCAGCCGGAGGCATGCTGAAGATTCGGCGCGCCCAGCGCGGCCATGCCTTCACCACCCTGGCCGTGGCAAACGGCGCAGGTCTGTGCATAGACCTCTTTGCCTTTGCCTAGATCGGCATCGGTGCCTTCCGGCAACGGCAGGCCAGCGAGTTCCTTGCGGACGAAGGCAGCAACGTTCTTCACGCCTTCCTCGCCGATGGCCTGGCCCCAGGCCGGCATTGCCGCGATACGGCCGTTCAGGATGCTGGTCTTGATCGACGTCGCATCACCGCCCCAGCGCCAGTCCTGGTCGGCCAGGTTCGGGAAGCCGAGAGATCCCTTGGCGTCAGAGCCGTGGCAGATCGCGCAGTAGTTGGCGAACAGGCGAGCACCCATTTTCACGGCTTGCGGGTCCTGTGCCACTTCTTCCACCGACATGGCAGCGTACTTGGCGAAGATCGGGCCGTACTTCTCATCAGCCTGGGCGACCTCGCGCTCCCACTGCTTCTCCTGGGTCCAGCCGCCTTCGTAGCCGGGCAGGACGCCTTTCCAGTTACCCAGGCCCGGATAGAGCACGAGGTAAAGGATGCCGAATACCAGGGTGCCGATGAACAGCAGGAACCACCAGCGCGGCAGCGGGTTGTCGTATTCCTCGATGCCGTCGAAGGCATGACCCATCGTTTGATCGGTGGTGCCGGCCGACTCGCCCTTGCGGGTGGCGAAGATCAGCCAGAACAGAGCGACGATGGTGCCCAGCGTCAGCAGGGCGATGTATCCACTCCAGAAAGTGCTCATGTGCTACTCCTGGACAGCCCGAGCAACTCTGGCTGTCCGCGATTGAAGTCCCTGACGGCTGGCTTGGCAGCCGTCATTTTTTCTTGGCTGCGATTAGCGCTTGTTGGTCAGAGCCGTACCGAGCACCTGCAGATAGGCCACCATGGCGTCCATCTCGGTCTTGCCCTTGACGGAGTCGCGAGCGCCGGCGATGTCTTCTTCGGTGTAAGG
>NZ_RFFN01000018.1 GCF_003696315.1 Pseudomonas songnenensis
AGCGTGCATCACATCGCCGATGCGGTGGATGGTGTGGCCAGCGATGCCGCCCAGGGTGCGCAGACGGCCCGGGAGCTGAACGGCCTGGCCGAGCAGCTGCAGCGTCTGGTCGGTCAGTTCCGCATCTGATCAACCGCTCTAGCCTGCGGCTTGGCGAAACCCTGCCTGGCAGGGTTTCGCTACTTTGGAGGTAAAGAAAAGACCACCGAGGTCGACAACGAGAAAGCACTGCGGTCGTAGACGCTTAAGTGGCGCCTGTTTTCTGTCGCATTTTTTCTTCTCAATGTACCTACGGGATCGAACCACATGCTTTCCAATCTTCGTCTGCGAATGAAGTTGCTGCTGCTTACGCTGGGCCCGATTCTGCTGCTTGCGATCCTGCTCAGCGGCATCGCGGTGTATGAATTGCAGAGCCTTGCCGAACAGCAGGAGGCGCACACCCGCGACAGCCTCATCCAGGACCGCCGCGCCGAGCTCAAGCATTACGTCGAGCTGGCGCGCAATGCCATCGGCCCGATCTACGAGCGCTCCGCCGAGGGCGACATGCAGGCACGTGATCAGGCTGTGGCCATTCTCGAACGACTGTCCTACGGCAAGGACGGCTATTTCTGGGGCTACGACACCCAGGCCGTACGCATTCTACAGGGCAATACCAAGGACAAGATCGGCCAGAGTTTCTACGACTACCGCGATCCCAATGGGGTCTATGCCATCCGTGAACTGGTGCGGGCCGGACAGGACGGTAGCCGCTATGTCGATTACAGCTTCGTGCTGGGCAACAGCAGCGAGCTGGTGCCGAAGGTGGGTTATGCCGAATTCCTGCCGAAGTGGAAGATGGTATTCGGTACCTCGTTGAACCTCGACGGTGTGGAGCGCGACGTGCAGGCCGCGCGGGATGAGTTTCAGCAGCGCATCGATGGCCTGGTGACCATCATGCTGGTGTCGGCATTCGCGCTGCTGGTGCTGATGGCGCTGCTGGCCGTCTTCATGAGCAATGCCTTGCTCAGTCCGTTGCTGCTGATCAAGCGCAATCTGGACGACATGGCCCAGGGTGATGGCGACCTGACCCAGCGCCTGCCGATCACCAGCCAGGACGAGCTGGGTGAGCTGGCGATGTCCTTCAACCGTTTCGTCGAGAAGATCCATTCGCTGGTACAGCAGGTCGCGGGCACCACCACGCAGCTCAGCGGACTGGTCGGCGCGGTAGCCAGCCAGGCACAGCGCTCCGAGCAGGCCATGGCCGATCA
>NZ_RFFN01000019.1 GCF_003696315.1 Pseudomonas songnenensis
CCGTCGTCGCCCGCCGGGATCAGCTGGCTGGCGCGCTGCAGGTTCATGATGTCGACCTCGTACTCGCGCACGTGCTCTTCCAGCGCGCGGGCCAGTTTCGGGCCTTCGGTTTCCTTCACCGAGATGAAGTTCTCGATGGCCATGGTGTCCAGCACCTGCCCGCCGAAGCGCTCGGCTGCGACACCGGTGCGGATGCCCTTGCGCGCGGCGTAGATCGCCGCTGCGGCACCAGCCGGGCCACCGCCGACCACCAGCACGTCGAAGGCATCCTTGGCCTTGAGCTTCTCGGCGTCACGGGCACTGGAGCCGGTGTCGAGCTTGGCGAGGATCTCTTCCTCGCTCATGCGGCCCTGGGTGAACAGCTCGCCGTTGAGGTAGATGCTCGGCACCGACATGATCTGGCGGGCTTCGACTTCATCCTGGAACAGCGCGCCGTCGATGGCGACGTGCTGGATGTTCGGGTTGAGCACGGCCATCAGGTTCAGCGCCTGGACCACGTCCGGGCAGTTCTGGCAGGACAGCGAGAAGTAGGTTTCGAAGC
>NZ_RFFN01000002.1 GCF_003696315.1 Pseudomonas songnenensis
GCGAGGCTGCTCCCCTTTTGCTTTTAAGCGGCGGACTGCCGCAACGGTTGAAAGGGCGTTCACCGGGCCGGTGAGGATCATTGGGCACTGGTCGCGGTCTACCGATGACCGCGCTACCGCTCAGGTGGACGCGAACGCCCACCCTGACTTCCGGTCACAGGGCGTACATGTCGAGCAGTCCAGGAGCCGTCCACAAAGATGATGAATGCGCAAACCCCGCAGAGTGCACGCAGGGTCGTGTTGACCTACCCCAATCGGCCACGCGAGCCGCAGCACGAAAAGTTGGTCCACGCCGTGTTGGCCGAACGCCTGGCAGCGCTGCTGGGGCTCAGTTTCGGTGGCGAGTACGACCCGCAGCGGCGCTATGACGCCCACCCCTACCTCGTTCCGTCGGGCACCGTGGTCGGACTGCGTGAAGCGCAGGCGTTGGGCCTGGATGAGGAAGGCGATCTGTTTGGTGGCGTCGTGCCGCAGGCCTTCGTTGAAACCAAGGCGATCACCCACCCGCTGGTGCGTCCGGATGCGGTCGCGCCGGTTGGCTGGTCACGGGATTTCAGCACGCAGGTGAAGGGCTGCGTTCTGGCCGGCTACAGCGCGTTCAGTCTGGAGGATGCACGCGACGCGGGGCGGCGCCTGTTGCACGAGGGGCCGGTGCGGATCAAACCGGTGCGTGCCACCGGAGGGCGCGGGCAGCAGCGCGTCGATGACAGTGATGCCCTCGACCAGGCTTTGTTCGCCCTCGACGAGCAGGAACTGGCCCGGTATGGCGTGGTTCTGGAGGCGCATCTGGAGCGTGTCACGACATTCAGTGTCGGTCAGGTACGGATCGGCGGTCGCCTGGCGAGCTATTACGGCACCCAGCGTCTGACCCAGGATAACGCGGGCAACGAGGTGTATGGCGGTTCCGATCTGGTAGTGGTCAATGGTGATTTTGAGGCACTGCTGGCGCTGGACCTGCCGGAAACCACGCGCCTGGCGGTCAGCCAGGCGCAGGTTTACGACGAGGCAGCGTCGGCCTGCTACAGGCATTTCTTCGCCTCCCGCCGCAACTACGACATTGCCCAGGGTATCGACGGTCGCGGCCAGCCGCGCTCCGGTGTGCTCGAGCAGTCCTGGCGCATCGGTGGTGCCAGCAGTGCCGAGATCGCAGCGCTCGAAGCATTCAGGCAGGGCGGTGCGGTGCTTGCGGTAAAGGCGTCTTCGATCGAACTCTATGGCGAACAGCAGCAGGTCCCGGCCGGCGCCCAGGTGCTGTTTCGGGATGAGGACGCCGACGTCGGCTTCATCACCAAGTGCGTAATGGTGGAGGACTATGGCGACGCATAGTGAGATGGTGAACATTCTGGTAGGCGAGGAACATATCGCTGGGACCTTTCTGTCCCCACCGGAAAAAATGCCAGGGGTGCTCTTTGTGCATGGTTGGGGCGGTAGCCAGCAGCGTGATCTCAGCCGTGCCCGCGGTATCGCCGGGCTGGGTTGCGTCTGCCTGTCGTTCGACCTGCGCGGTCATGCGCAAACCCGCGCGCAGCAGGAGACGGTGACCCGCGAACAGAACCTCGACGACCTGCTGGCCGCCTACGATCTGCTCGCCCAGCATCCGCATATCGACCCTTCGGCGATCGCCGTGGTGGGCACCAGCTACGGCGGATACCTGGCAGCGATCCTCACCGAGTTGCGCCCGGTGAAATGGCTGGCGCTGCGCGTACCGGCCCTCTATCGCGATGAGGAATGGCAGGTTCCCAAGCGCCAGCTCGACCGCGATGTGCTCAACCAGCTACGCAACAGGCGTGTGCGCCCGGAGGAAAACCGTGCCCTGGCTGCCTGTGCGGCGTTCCGCGGCGACGTGCTGATCGTCGAGTCCGAGCACGATACCTTCGTTCCTCACGAAACGATCATGAGTTATCGCGCGGCCTTCCACAGCACCCATTCGCTGACCCATCGCATCATCGATGGTGCCGATCATGCGTTGAGCAACGAGCGCTGTCAGGAGGCCTACACCTCGATTCTGGTGAACTGGGCGACCGAGATGATCGTTGGTGCACGCCTCGACGAGAAGTCGGCCATGGGTTTCAAGAGCGTGGACGAAGACGAAGCGACAGGTTGAGTATGGCGGCGACCAGCTGGGCCGCCGCTGTCATTCGGGCGGCGTGGCCGGGGGCGTCGGACCGACGAAACGGCTCCAGCGCCGGTCGAGTACCTGCTGTTTGAGCACTTCGATCACGTCCACCAGCAGCTCCTCCAACGCCAGATCGGTATGCTCGTCCTGATACACCCAGGCATCGAAGAATTCGTCTGCCAGGCTCCCGGCCAGTGCTTGGAACTGCGGGCCGCGCATGCCCTCCACGGCACCCTGCAGCAGCCTTGCGGCAATGTCACTGAGGGCTTCGTCAAGGGTGCTGGCCAGGCGATTGCCAAGGGGCAGCCGGCGCAGGCTGTGCATTTCCGGGTTGTCCTGCAGCGCCTGATGGATCAGCTGGCTGACGTAGCCTTCAATGGCGCCGCGATTGTCGCGGTAACCGGTTTCCAGCATGGCCTGCAGGCGCCGCGAAATATCATTCAGCACACGCTGCTTGCGCGGGCGGACCACCTCCTGCAACAGCCGCCGCGAGAGGTCGTCACTGGCGCCGATCTCCTGCTGCAGGCGACCGAACAGACGTACCATCACCCGGTCGGAAAGCTCTTCGATCAGCAGGTAGTAATAGCGGCTGAAGACCCCGTAGATCGCCCAGTTGCGCATGTCGATCAGGCCCAGGCGCTGCAGGCGGATCAGCAGGGCGCCAATGCGCAGCACGCGCAGCCAGCGCAATCCGGCCAGAGGGATGCAGCCGATCACGTCATACCAGTGGGTGAAGGGGTAGTAATACCAGCGCGCATAGCGCCGCTCGAATATGGCCACCGTCCAGCCGAGCAGGACGTCGAGCACGAAGATCGCGACGAAGCCGAGATCGATGTACTGGAAGTTCGCGTGGATGGTCTGCTGGTAGTTCTCGTGCAGTCGCGGCGCGAGGCTCGCCAGTGTCGTATTGATCGGTTGCAGCGCGAACAGGCTGTCGAACAGGATCAGCGCCAGGTTCACGCACACCAGCAGGACGATGAACACTTCCCAGATGGCATGCAGCCCATCGCGCCGTCGCGCCTGTTGTGCGACGCTCTGCTCAGCCATTCGCCTGGGGCTTCGCGGCGGCCGGCTGCCAGAGGATTTCTCCACAACCCTGGCGGCGGGCGATCAGACGTGCAGCGACGAACAGCGCATCGGAAAGGCGGTTCAGGTAGGCGAGCAACACCGGGCGCACGGCTTCGCTGGCGTTCAGCAGCTGGCAACGGCGTTCGGCCGTACGGGTCATGCTGCGGCAGAGGTGCGCGAGGGCGATCAGTCGGGAACCGCCGGGCAGAATGAATTCCTTCAGCGGGCCGAGTTCCTCGTTCCAGCGATCGATGGCCTGCTCCAGTCGTTCGATCTCGCCTTCCTGCAGGGCCTGGTAGTCGGGCATCGCCAGTTCGCCGCCGAGATCGAACAGACGGTGCTGGCAGGGGGCGAGGACACTGATCAGCTCATCGAGGGCTGGCCATTGCACCTGTGCCTCCGCCAGTTCGGCCAGTAGCAGCCCCAATTGACTGTTCAGCGTGTCGACCTCACCCATGGCTTCCACGCGTGGATGGTCCTTGGGCACGCGGCGGCCGTCGCCGAGCCCGGTTTCGCCGGTGTCGCCGGTGCGGGTGTAGATTTTCGACAGTCGATTGCCCATGCGATTTTGATCCCTTGGTTCAGGTCGTGGCTGGCTCGGCGGGCGAGTTCAGCGGCAGGCGCAGGGTAAAGGTGGTGCCGTGGCCGGGTTGGCACTGCACCTCCATCTGGCCCTGATGATTGTTGGTGATGATGAAATACGAAACGGAAAGACCCAGTCCGGTTCCCTGACCGACTTCCTTGGTGGTGAAGAACGGCTCGAAGATGCGCTTGCGCACATTCTCTGGAATACCGCCGCCGTTGTCCTCCACCTGGATTTCCGCCCAGGGCGGGTTCAGGCGTGTGCGCAGGATGATCTGTCCGGGTTCGCCGACCTGGTGCGCATGGATGGCCTGGGCAGCGTTCTTCAGCAGATTGAGCAGCACCTGTTCCAGCTCGTTGCCGATGCAGGGCACCCGGTCCACCCGCGGGTCGAAATCCCGGACGATATCGATGGCCTTGAAGTCGAAACCCTCCATCAGCGCGAAGTCGTTGCCCGCTATTTCCAGCGCCTGATCGATCAGCACCGGCAGGTGGCAGTCGGCCAACTGGCGGTTGCTCATGCGGCTGAAGCTGAGCATGTGGCTGACGATCTTCGCCGCGCGCGAGCCCGCCTGCTGGATGCCATCGAGCAGCTGCGGTACCTCGCGGCGCTGCAGGTACTGGTTGACCGCCTCCAGGCGCACGCCGGTTTCCTCCGCGGCCTCCCGATTGCGTTCGAGTTCCGGCGACAGCCGGCGGCGAATGTTCTGCGCATTGTGCAGGATGGCGCCGAGTGGGTTGTTGATCTCATGGGCCATGCCGGCCGCCAGGCTGCCGACCGAGAGCATCTTCTCTGACTGCACCATCATTTCTTCCATGTTGATGCGCTGGGTGATGTCGTCGATGCGGATCACCACGCCACGGCCGCCCGCGCCGGTCAACGGATAGCAGGTGAGCGCGTAGTGGTGCGGCTCGTCGTTGCGCAGCCAGGTCACCCGTTCGATCTTCGCCACCACGTGCTGCTCCGAGGTACGGCGAATCTGCGCAAGAAAGGGCTTGAGCGGCTCGAACGCAACGAACACGGGTTGATTGAGCGCGTCATCCAGTGGCGTTCCGGAAAGCGCGCTGGCTTCCTGGTTCCACTGCGTGACGTACAGCTGCTCGTCGAGGGCGATAAGTGCCGAGGGCATCGAGTCGATGATGCTGTTGAGGTACTTCTGGAATCCGGTGAGCTTCTGCTCGATCTTGCTGCGCACCTGGACTTCCAGCTCCAGTTTGCGGTTGGAATGACGTGTCTCCTCGGCCAGGCCCTGGGCATGGTCGAACGCCTCCTGGGCATCGTCACGGGCGCGCTTGAGCTGCTGCTCGCGGGCTTCCATGCGTGACAGCATGGTGTTGAACGCATCGGCCAACCGGCCGATCTCGTCCTGATTGCCGGGCTTGGCGCGCAGCGAGTAATCCTCCTCGCGGGTAACCTGGCGCGACAGGGCTTCCAGGTCGCGGATCGGACGGGTGATGAGCTGGCGGATCTGCCTGGCGACCAGCAACCAGAGCAACAGGCTGGCCACGAGGATTGCCAGGCTCGCCGTCAGGGTGCCGGTGTAGAAGGCCCCTGGCAGCTCGCTGCTGGCGACCATCAGCAGGTGACCGGCACTGCCGTCCGGTTGCGGCAGCCTGACCAGCAGATTGGCGCGGATCTCGCCGGTGCGCCACTGGGCGACCGCACCGAGCTGTTCCGGCAAGCGCAGCCGTTCACCTTGCTGCAGTTGCGCGAGGCTGTTGCCGTGCCCGTCGTAGATCACCGCGGCGCGCAATGGCGCATAACCTTCCAGGCGCCTGAGCAACGCGTTGGCTGCTTCCGGCGACGACAGCGCGCGGGTGCTCAGCTCTTCGGTGGCGAACAATTCGCCGAGGGTGTGCATGGCCTGCGGCGCCACGCTCTGCCGCGAAATCCAGTAGGCCGCACTGATGAAGGTGAGATTGGAGATCAGCAGCACGGCGGCAAGCAGGACGAGGAGGGCGAGCAGCAGTTTGCGGCCGACTGGGAGATTTTCGAGGCGCTGACGCAGGATCATTGGCGGGCACGGCGTAGCAGAGGGTTTCTGCAGGGTAGCCGCGGCTCAGTCGGTGGGCAATCCGTGCTGTCTCAGGTGTTCGCGCAAACGCCGATGCAGCGCGTGCAGCCGCGGCACGGCCAGGCCGAGGGAGTCCGCGCTGCGGCAGGCATGACCGAGCAGATAGGTGATTTCCGTGCGCCGGCCGAGTCGCACATCCTGATACATGGAGGAGTAATTGGCAGCCGTCGCTTCGATCACCCGCAGGACATCCCGCTCCAGCTCCTCGGCGGCGGCTGCCTGTCCGCAGGCGCCGAGCAGTTCGCTCAGTTCTTCGCAGAGCTCGCTCAGCTGTTCACGATAGTGCAGCAGCTCACCGTTGCGGCAGTCGTGAAGCACGGTCAGCGGATTGATGGCGCAGTTCAAGGCCAGCTTGCGCCACAGTCGCGCGAGGATATCGCTGCTCCAGCTGTGTGGAATGCCTGCTCGGTCCAGCTCGTCCAGCCAGACAGGCGCCTCGCCACCATCCGGGGCGCCCAGCCAGTTCTGCCCGTGGCCGGCGAATACCACATGCATCGAACCGTCGCGATAGGCCCCTTCGGTACTCGAGACAAAGATGCAGCGCGCCTGCGGCCAGCGATCTGCAATCGACTGCTGGCTGCCGAGGCCGTTCTGCAGCAGGAGCATTTCGCAGTCCGGGGCCAGGCGCGGCGCCAACTGGGTGATCGCCGCTTCGGCATCGTAGGCCTTGCAGGCGACCAGCAGGCGCTGGATCGGTGTGGTCGCATCGGGCAGTTCCGCCGGGATGGCATGCAGGCTGGTGCGGCCTGCTTCGCTTAGCGTGAGCCGGCCGGCGCGCTGGTAGTCGGCGAGGCGTTGTGCCGAGCGCAGGATGATTCGCACCGGAATGCCTGCCCTGTGCAGGCGGGTCGCCCAGAGACTGCCGAGAGCGCCTGCGCCGAGGACGTGCCAGCTCATTGGGTCATGCCGGTTGCTTCAGGCGCAGCGGGACGATACGGCCGGTGCTGTAGGCGCTGGGCAGCAGGGCCGCCGCCCGTTCGATGACGGTTTCCGGTGCGATCGGCAGCGCCTCGCTGTCGAGGCTGACCAGGCTGATGCCGGCCTTGATCGACACGAACCCTTCGCTGGTCTTCAGCGCCCTGAGGTTCAGGCCTTCATGCAGCCGCTTGAAGCTGCTCGGCGAGCAACCTTTGGCGTCGTTGACCAGGGCCAGCAGGCCGAACTGGCTTTCGCTGATGCGGCAGACGACGTCCAGTGGTCGAACGAGCTGCTGCAGGCGGATGGCAACGGCGCAGAGGATTTCGGCGAAAACGGTTTCGCCATAGCGCTCTCGCAGCGCATCGGCTTCTGCCAGGCCGATCTGCAGGTAATACAGTGCCGAGCCGCGGTTTTCCATCTGCCGCAGACTGGCCGCCATGCGCTGCTGCAGATACCGCCCATTGCCCAGGCCGGTCAGCGGGTCCTGCAGGCTGTGCTGTTCGAGCGTGGCGACGTTCTCGGCCAGTTGGTGGTTTTCCTGCTTGAGCCGCTGCAACGAGCCACAGAGACGGTCGGCGGCGAAGATGCGCGGCAGCAATTGCTCGTTCATCGCCGATTTGCTGATGAAATCGTCGACGCCGTGGTCGAAGGCCTGGCCTAGCGCATTCTCGCTGTCGCGACCGGTGAGCAGGATGACGTAGCTGTAATGACCGCTCAGGGCATCGCGCTGGCGAATCTGGCCGGTCAGTTCGAGGCCGTCCATCTCCGGCATCAGCCAATCTGCCAGCAGGACATGAGCCGGGCGTTGCGCGTGCTGCATCAGCGCATCGGCGGCACTGCTGGCGAAGCGAATATCCTGGTAGCCGGCCTTGCTCAGCGCGCGGCCGATCATGACGCTGGAAAACTTGGCGTCATCCACTACGAGGATGCTCAGAAGGGGGTTGGGCATGGCAAGCTCAATCAATTGAAAGGGGGACGTCCTGTCACTCTTGCCGTAGGGCGGGCGCTGACACGTCGAATCGTTATAATGACCGCGCATTCTAAACCGTCAAGACACGCGCGCTCGGCACATGCGGCCCGTCGCGCTACATAGTGGAGGAATCCCATGCCCTCGTTCGACGTGGTGTCCGAACTGGACAAACACGAAGTCACCAACGCGATCGACAACGCCATCAAGGAACTGGATCGTCGTTACGATCTGCGCGGCAAAGGCAGCTTCGAGCAGAAGGACCTGACCGTGCAGCTGACGGCGGATGCCGAGTTTCAATTGGAGCAGATGCTCGAAATCCTCAAGTTGAGCCTGGTCAAGCGCAAGATCGATATCCAGTGTCTGGAAATCAAGGATGCCTATGCATCCGGCAAGAGCACCAAGCAGGAAGTGGTGCTGCGCGAGGGAATCGACAAGGAACTGGCGAAGAAGATTGTCGCCTACATCAAGGACGCCAAGCTCAAGGTACAAGCCGCCATCCAGGGCGAGCAGGTGCGTGTGACCGGCAAGAAGCGCGACGATCTGCAGGAAGCCATCGCCCTGCTGCGTGGCCACGAATTCGGCATGCCGCTGCAGTTCAACAACTTCCGCGACTGAGTTCTCTCCGCGCCCAGGCGCGTGCTCTGCACCCCCGCTTTTCGTCGGTGCCCATCCTCCGGGCACCGATGCCTTGAAGGAGTATCTCCATGGACCTCTCCGTCGACTACCTGGTCGATCTTTCCGAATCCTGGCTGCCCGTCGTGCTGCAATACGGCGCGCAGGTGACGCTGGCACTGCTGACGTTCCTGTTCGGCTGGTGGCTGATCAACACCCTCACCGCCAAGGTCAGCAGCCTGCTGCAGCGCCGGCAGGTGGACCCGACCCTGCACGGCTTCATTGGCAGCCTGGCCAGTGTGGTGCTCAAGGTGCTGCTGCTGGTCAGCGTGGCGTCGATGATCGGGGTGGAAACCACATCCTTCATCGCGGTGATCGGTGCCGCCGGTCTGGCCATCGGCCTGGCCTTGCAGGGCAGCTTGGCGAACTTCGCTGGTGGTGTGCTGATCCTGCTGTTCCGTCCGTTTCGCGTTGGCGAGTGGATCGAGGCGCAAGGTATCGCGGGCACCGTCAACTCCATCCAGATCTTTCATACGGTGCTCAAGACCGGAGACAACAAGACCGTGGTGGTGCCCAACGGGGCACTTTCCAATGGACACATCACCAACTTCTCCCGCGAGCCGCGGCGCCGTGCCGACATCAACATCGGCATCGACTACAGCAGCGATATCAAGCTGGCGCGACAGGTGTTGCTGGAAATTGCCGAGGATCCGCGGGTACTGCGCGAGCCCGAGCCGGTGGTGTTCGTCACCGGACTTGGCGACAGCTCGGTGAATCTGTCCCTGCGTGTATGGGTGGCGACCGCTGACTTCTGGCCGGTGACCTTCAGCTTCACCGAACAGGCCAAGGAGCGCCTGACTGCCGCTGGCGTGGGTATTCCGTTCCCGCAGCGGGTAGTGCATCTCGTGCAGCGCTGATTCGACCTGCAGACACAACGAAGCCGGCAGTTGCCGGCTTCGTCGTTTTCAGCTGCGCTCCGAGACGCCTTCGCGTTCCCCGTCATCCGGCTGCCGTCGGCTCCGGGTCCATTGCCAGGCAATCAGCACCAGCGTCGGGATACCCAGCAGGGCAGTGACGAGGAAGAAGTTGCTGTAGCCGAGGCTTTCGACCATCACGCCGGAATAGCCGCCGAGCAGGCGCGGCAACAGCAGCATCAGCGAGCTGAGCAACGCATATTGCGTGGCGGAAAACTTCAGGTTAGTCAGGCTCGACAGGTAGGCAACGAACGCGGTGGAGGCCAGGCCGCCACTGAAGTTATCGCAGGAAATGGTGACGATGAGCATCTGCAGGTTCGCACCCATCTCCACCAGGAGCATGAACATCAGGTTGGTCGCCGCCGACGCGACGCCGCCGATGAAGAGGATGGGCAGGATGCTGAAGCGCACGATGAGCAACCCGCCGAACGCCGCGCCAAGCAATGTCATGACCAGACCGAACAGCTTGCTGACGCTGGCGATCTCGTCCTTGGAAAATCCCTGGTCGATGTAGAACACGTTGGCCATCACACCCATCACCGTGTCCGACATGCGATAGGTGGCGATCAGCCCGAGCAGCAACAGGGCCTGCCAGCGATAGCGGACGATGAAATCGGTGATCGGCGTCAGTACCGGGCCCATCAGGATGCGTCCGGGAGCCGACAGACAGCCCCAGCAGATCAGCAGGTACATGGTGCCGCGTGGCCAGTAGCCGCCCCAGTAGGACTGGAACATGCCCGTGGTGGACACCATCAGGATGATCAGCACGATCACCGACACTGCCTGGTGGGCGAAGTCGAAGCGGGTCGGCCGTTGGCGTTCCTTGGCTTGACTGAAGATGTGCCGTACCGGGACGAACAGCGCCCGCCCTACCGGCGAAATCGTTCCGAGAATGAACAGCGCGTAGAGGGTCGCCCGCGGCCAGGCCTGAGCGATCAGTGCATTGATCATTGCCGGTACCGAGATCAGCAGCACCAGCAGCAGGCCGACCGCTGCCAGCTGATGGTTGAAGCTGAAGCGTGACGGCTCGTTGGGGAGCGGGGTGCCTGCATCCGGTTCACGGATCACCAGGCTGGTGATCAGGCCGGGAACGATCAGCAGCGCGAAGACCAGATAAGTCGTGGTCCAGGCCGCCTGGTTGTAATCGACGCTGCTCGATCCCAACCATTCGGCGAGGAACAGGGCGCCGGCACTGGCTAGCAGCATGGCGATCCGGTAGCCGGTCATGTAACTCGCGGCCAGGGTCGCCTGCAATTTGTCCTCGGCGATCTCCAGGCGATAGGCATCGATGGCGATATCCTGGGTGGCCGAGGAAAAAGCCACCACCACCGCCAGCGCGATGAGCATGGTCAGGTTGTGCTGTGGATTGCACAGCGCCATGCCGATCAGGCCGATGGCGATCAGCGCTTGCGACAACACCAGCCATGAGCGCCGGCGGCCAAGGCTGCCGATCCAGGGCAGGCGCCACTGGTCGAGCATCGGCGACCAGACCCACTTGAAGGCATAAGCCAGACTGATCCAGCTGGCGAAACCGATGGTCTCCCGGGAAACGCCCGCTTCGCGCAGCCAGACCGACAGCGTGGAGAACACCAGTACAGCGGGAAGGCCCGCGGCGAAACCCAGCAACAGCAGGGCCAGCGTAGCGGGGCTGGCGTAGGCGGCTAGCGCATCGCGCCAGGTTTCACGGGACATACATCGAGGTTCTGTGCAGTTCGGACGAAGGGCGCACTCTAACCGCTGTGCTCCGTCGAATGCCAGCCGTGGCGACGCATGTCGACCCGGTCGTTGACGATGGTGAGCCCTTCGGCACGCAGGCGCATGCGCTGCTCGTGCCCGGCCGCTGTGCCGGCTGGCAGGCTGAGGCGGCCGCCCGCGGCGATCACTCTGTGCCAGGGCAGGCTGGTGTCATCTGGCAGCTGTGACATCAGGCGGCCAACCCAGCGGGCGGCGCGGCCCAGCCCGGCCATCGCAGCCAGTTCGCCATAGCTGACGACCTTGCCGGACGGAATCTGCGACATCACCAGGTAAACGGCAGCGCGGCGCGTTTCAGCGTCGGCGGACGGCGGTAGCAGCGGTGCGTGGTCAATCATGCAGGAGGCTTCCGGATGATGTGTGAGCCGGCCGCAGCGAACTCGCGTTCCATTCGGCGGTCTGTGCTTGCTGTAGCTCTATGCATAGGGATAATGCCAGCCTTTCAACCGTCTTCGACAGATTCGCAGCCCTCATATGCTCACCAGAACCCTGCTTTGCGCGACCCTTTGCGCCGTTGCCCTACCATCGTTCGCCGACACCGTCTGGCTGAAGAATGGTGATCGCCTGACCGGCAAGATCAGCGTGCTCGACGGCGGCAAACTGCTTATCGAAACCGGATACGGTGGCTCTATTCCGCTGAAGTGGAATCAGATCGCCACGCTGGAAAGCGACCGCAAACTGCTGGTCAAGCAGGACGACGTCACCGGTGAGGTCGCTCATTCGCTGCAGGCCTCCGAGCCGGGCAAGGTCACCCTCGTCAACGGTGCCGCGCCGCGCACCGTGGAACTGGCGAGCATCACCCAGATCATCCATCCCAAGCCGCTGATTCAGGATTTCACCTGGAAGGGCAACATCGACGTGGCGATGGATTACAAGCGTGCGGAAACCGATACGGATGATTACGACGTTTCCTTCGATACCAAGGCTCGTCATGGCCTGTGGCGGCATAACGGCACCGGCAACTACAACCGCGAATACCGCGATGGTGTGACCGTTACCGACAACTGGGACGCCGAGTATGCGCTGGACCGCTTCCTCGATCAGCATTGGTTCTGGCAGGGTCGCCTGAGCTACAAGCGCGACCAGATCGAAGACGTCCGCCGTCAGCGCACCATCGGTACCGGTCCGGGTTACCAGTTCTGGGACAACGAGCTGGGTGCCTTCTCCCTGGCCGGCCTGATCAACCGCAGCGACTACGAGTTCGCCGACGGCGACAAGGAAAACTTCTACCTGGCGGCGGTCAAGTGGGATTACAACCGCTATCTGGTCGGCAAGACCTTCGAGCTGTTCAGTACCGGTGAGCTTGGCAAGCCGCTGGAGAACGTCGCTGACTACGCACTCGATGCCGAGGTTGGTTTGCGCTACAAGGTGACCGACTGGGCCTCGCTGAACATGAAGGCGCAGAAAGACATCATCAGCGGCGCCGACAACGACCTTGACGAGACACGCTACAGCATCGGTTTCGGGGTGGGCTGGTAAGCGAAACCCGCCGACTTGCACATATATAAAGAAGGCAGCCCGATGGCTGCCTTTCTTTTTGGGGCTGGCAACACGATCAGAGGCGCAGGCCACCGTCGAGTTCGAGAATGCGTCCGGTGTAGTAGTCGTTCTCGAAGATGTACGCCACCGAGTGGGCGATCTCGGCCGGTTTGCCCATGCGCTTGAGCGGAATGCCTGAGGTCATCTTCTCCAGTGCCTCGGGCTTCATGCTGGCGACCATCTCCGTCTCGATGAAGCCTGGCGCCACCCCCGCGACACGAATGCCATAGCGTGCCAGCTCCTTGGCCCAGACCACCGTCGCCGAGGCGACACCGGCCTTGGCGGCGGAGTAGTTGGTCTGACCCATGTTGCCGGCGCGGGAAATGGACGAGATGTTGACGATCGCACCTTCGCTCTTCAGTTCGACCATCTTTGCCGCGACTTCGCGGGTGCAGAGGAACACGCCGGTCAGGTTGACGTCGATCACCGCTTGCCACTGCGCCAGGCTCATCTTGCTGATCTCGCCATCCTTGACCTTCAGCAGCAGGCCGTCGCGCAGGATACCGGCGTTGTTCACCAACCCGTGCAGGCCACCGAAGTCCTCGGCGACGCGCGCGACCATATCGGTCACCTGTTCCTCGTTGGCCACATTGCACAGGTAGGCCCGGGCATCCCCGCCGGCCGCCTTGCAGGCAGCGACAGCATCGTCCAGGCGCTCCTGGTTCAGATCGACCAGTGCCAGCCGTGCACCCTTGCTCGCCAGATACTCGCCCATGGCGCGGCCGAGGCCCTGGCCGCCGCCGGTGACGATGATGACCTTGTCTTGCAGTTGCATGCGCGTCTCCTGTTGTCCTTGTTAAGGCGGGAACGACGCCCGCCAGGGAAATCGTTATGCTGAGCACTCCGTCGACCCGGACCCGTCTCTCGAGGAGCCCCAGTGAGCGCCGAAGCCCGCAAGCATGCCCGACAACTCCTGCTCAAGGAATACCGCGGCGTGCTCTCTACCCACTCCCAGGCGATGCCCGGTTTTCCGTTCGGCTCGGTTGTTCCGTACTGCCTGGACGCCAGCGGCTGGCCGTTGATCCTGATCAGCCGCATCGCCCAGCACACCCGCAATCTCGAGGCCGATGGTCGCTGCTCGCTGCTGGTCGGCGAACGCGCCGCCGAGGATGTACAGGCAGCCGGGCGGCTCACGCTGCTGGCAGAAGCCCGTCAGCTCGATGAGCCTGCGGCGATCGAGTCGGCTGCGCAGCGCTATTACCGCTACTTCCCCGAGTCACGCGATTACCATCGCGTGCATGATTTCGATTTCTGGGTGCTGGAGCCGGTGCGCTGGCGCTATATCGGTGGTTTCGGCGCGATTCATTGGCTGGACGACGTCGCCTTGGCCAATCCCTTCGCTGCCGAGCATGGCGAAGTGGAGCGGGGCATGGTCGAGCACATGAACGAAGATCACGTCGCCGCGATAGCCCGTTACGTCGAGCAGGCGGGGTTGCCGCAGAGCTGCGCTGCGCAGATGGCCGGAGTCGACAGCGAGGGCTTTCATCTTCGGATCGGGCAGGCGCTGCATTGGCTGGCATTCGCACATCCATGCGAAACGCCGATGGCGGTACGCCAGGCGCTGGTTGCCATGGCGCGTGGTTGATTCAGCTTCACTTCAGCGGCGTTACGCATAATCCGGTTACAGGCAATTTATCGCTCGGGTTGAATTAGACCCGTCATGCCGCCATCTACAGAGGACGGGAAGCTGATCTTCCGCCAAGGACCATCGATGCGAATCTTCTTTGTGCTGTTTCTGTTGTTTCCGCTGGCCGAGCTGTACGTGCTGATCAAGGTCGGCAGTTCCATCGGCGCGCTGGCGACCATCCTGCTGCTGGTGCTGAGTGGCATCGCCGGCGTGCTGCTGCTGCGCCTGGCTGGTTTCGCCACTGCCTGGCGCGCGCGTGAGCGACTGGCGCGCGGCGAACTGCCCGAACGCGAGATGCTGCAGGGGCTGATGATGGCCATCGGTGGTGGTTTGCTGTTCCTGCCAGGCTTCATCAGTGACGTGCTGGCGTTGATCGTGCTGTTCCCGCCGACCCGCAATTTCCTGTTTCGTCAGATCAGTCGGCGGATCGAAGCGCAGGTGCGCCGCCAGCGCGCCTTTGCCGACGATCTGCAGGCGCGCTCCAACCCGCAGCGGCCTAACGTGATCGAGGGCGAGTGGGAGCGTGATGACCGCGACCGCTAGGCCGATCACCCGGCATTCCGGCACGCCAGCAGGCGTGCCGGTTTCGTTTGTGGCCATGAAAATTTCATCTGCGCCCCTTGAAATGCTCTTGAACGCCCGCATGTAGCGGACACCGCAAGGTCGCTGTCGTGATCGACAGTCCGTCTTCTGCGGCTCGCATAGCGGGCCGCAACCGGCAACGCCGGATTTGCCCAACCCGCCGATGAAGGGTCATCGGCATGGAACCACTCTACTAGGAGAGATCGACAATGAAGCTTCGTCCTCTGCATGACCGCGTCGTGATTCGTCGCAGCGAAGAAGAAACCAAGACCGCAGGCGGTATCGTCCTGCCGGGCTCCGCTGCCGAGAAGCCGAACCGTGGCGAAGTCGTTGCTGTGGGTACCGGCCGCGTGCTGGACAACGGCGAAGTACGCGCCCCGGCCGTGAAGGTCGGTGACAAGGTGGTGTTCGGCCCTTACTCCGGCAGCAACACCGTCAAGGTTGACGGCGAAGACCTGCTGGTGATGAGCGAGAACGAAATCCTCGCCGTCATCGAAGCCTGATCACCTGCGAATCTCCGTATAAATTCACGAATTGAGGATCAATCAACATGGCTGCTAAAGAAGTCAAATTCGGCGACTCCGCACGCAAGAAGATGCTGGTCGGTGTAAACGTCCTGGCTGACGCTGTTAAAGCGACCCTCGGCCCGAAAGGCCGCAACGTCGTGCTGGAGAAGAGCTTCGGTGCTCCGACCATCACCAAGGACGGCGTTTCCGTCGCCAAGGAAATCGAACTGAAGGACCGCTTCGAGAACATGGGCGCCCAGCTGGTCAAGGACGTTGCGTCCAAGGCCAACGACGAGGCCGGTGACGGCACCACCACCGCTACCGTTCTGGCCCAGGCCATCGTCAACGAAGGCCTGAAGGCCGTTGCTGCCGGCATGAACCCGATGGACCTCAAGCGCGGCATCGACAAGGCCACCATCGCCATCGTCGCCGAGCTGAAGAACCTGGCCAAGCCGTGCACCGATTCCAAGGCCATCGCCCAGGTCGGCACCATCTCCGCCAACTCCGACTCCTCCATCGGTGACATCATCGCCGAGGCCATGGAGCGCGTTGGCAAGGAAGGCGTGATCACCGTCGAGGAAGGTTCGGGTCTGGAGAACGAGCTGTCCGTCGTCGAGGGCATGCAGTTCGATCGCGGCTACCTGTCGCCTTACTTCATCAACAAGCCGGACACCATGGTCGCCGAGCTGGACAGCCCGCTGCTGCTGCTGGTCGACAAGAAGATCTCCAACATCCGCGAACTGCTGCCGGTGCTGGAAGCTGTTGCCAAGGCCGGTCGCCCGCTGCTGATCGTTGCCGAAGACGTCGAAGGCGAAGCCCTGGCTACCCTGGTGGTCAACAACATGCGCGGCATCGTCAAGGTTGCTGCGGTCAAGGCCCCGGGCTTTGGCGATCGCCGCAAGGCCATGCTGCAGGACATCGCCATCCTGACTGGCGGCACCGTGATTTCCGAAGAAGTCGGCCTGAGCCTGGAAACCGCTACCCTGGAGCACCTGGGTAACGCCAAGCGCGTCGTGCTGAACAAGGAAAACACCACCATCATCGACGGCGCTGGCGCCCAGGCTGATATCGAAGCCCGCGTTGCCCAGATCCGCAAGCAGGTCGAAGACACCACCTCCGACTACGACAAAGAGAAACTGCAAGAGCGTCTGGCCAAGCTGGCTGGCGGTGTTGCCGTGATCAAGGTCGGTGCCGGTACCGAAGTCGAGATGAAAGAGAAGAAGGCCCGCGTAGAAGACGCCCTGCACGCGACCCGTGCTGCCGTCGAAGAAGGCGTGGTACCTGGCGGCGGCGTCGCCCTGGTACGTGCTCTGCAGGCCATCTCCGAGCTGAAGGGCGAGAACGAAGACCAGAACGTCGGCATCGCGCTGCTGCGTCGCGCTGTCGAAGCACCGCTGCGTCAGATCGTCTCCAACGCTGGTGGCGAGCCGAGCGTCGTGGTCGACAAGGTCAAGCAGGGCGAAGGCAACTTCGGCTTCAACGCTGCTTCCGACACCTACGGCGACATGATCGAGATGGGTATTCTCGATCCGGCCAAGGTGACCCGTTCTGCTCTGCAGGCCGCGGCTTCCATTGGCAGCCTGATGATCACCACCGAAGCGATGATCGCTGAAGTGGCTGACGACAAGGCCGCTGGCGGCATGCCGGACATGGGTGGCATGGGCGGTATGGGTGGCATGGGCGGCATGATGTAAGCCGATCGGCCCCTGAGCTGCAAAAGAAAAACCCCGCCTGGTGCGGGGTTTTTTTTGACTTGAGAAAGGCGCGCGCCCGGCAGTGGAGATACAGCCGTTCGTCCAAAAGCCTGCCGGAATTAAACAGCTAGGCTACGGTCAGTTAACCATCCGACTAATCAAGGGCTTACGCCATGAAGCTGGAAATTGCTCGAGGATTGTTTCTGGTCGGCGCGCTTGGAGTCACCACCCTCTGTGTGGCGGCCTGGAATGAGCCGGGGGCCACCCTGGTACAAAGCAGTATGGAGCGCAGCTATTGCCCGCTGCCGCCTGGCAGCAAGTCCCGGTTCGACGCTGCACGCCCTGACCAGGATCTGCTGTTGCTGCTTTACGGCCTGTCTCAGGGGATGCGCTGAAACGGGAATGCCCGGCCTTTAGCGGAGGGCGATCTCGGCGTGCTCGCCTGGCCGGCGGTCCGGTTGGGCTACCAGGTCATACACTGCCGGCAGCACGAACAGGGTGAACAGCGTGCCCACCGACATGCCGGTGGCGATCACCAGGCCGATGTCGAAGCGGCTGACCGCACCGGCGCCGCTGGCAATGATCAGCGGCACCATGCCGAACACCGTCGCCGCGGTTGTCATCAGCACCGGTCGCAGGCGAATCGCCGCCGCTTCTTCCACCGCTTCGCGCCGGCTCAGACCGTGCTCACGACGCAGCTGATTGGCGAATTCGACGATCATGATGCCGTGCTTGCTGATCAGGCCGATGAGCGTCACCAGGCCTACCTGCGTATAGATGTTCATGCTGGAAAGGCCGAGGAACAGCGGCACCAGCGCGCCGCATACCGACAGTGGCACGGTCACCAGAATCACCAGCGGATCGCGGAAGCTTTCGAACTGGGCCGCCAGGACCAGGAAGATCACCGCCAGGGCCAGCGCGAATGTCAGATACAGGGCATTGCCTTCCTGGATGTACTGCCGCGACGCGCCGGCGTAATCGAAGCCGAAACCATCCGGCGCTTCTTCGCGGGCGATCGTTTGCAACGTATCGATCGCCTCGCCCATGCTGACGATCGGAAAGCCCTGAATCATTGCCGCGTTGAGTTGCTGGAACTGCTTGAGCTGAGTCGGCCGGGCGCGGTCGCGCACCTTGATCAGCGTTGACAGCGGCAGCATCTGGCCTTGTCCGTTGCGCACGTAGTAGTTGCTCAGCCAGTCGGGGTTGTCGCGATAGGCGCGCTCGACCTGGGCGATGACCTTGTAGCTGCGGCCTTCGATGGTGAAGCGGTTGATCTCGCCTTCGCCGAGCAGGGTGCTCAGGGTCAGGCCGAGGTCTTCCATGGACACGCCCATCTGCGCGGCCTTCTCGCGGTCGATCTCGACCACGATCTCCGGCTTGTCGAACGCCAGGTCCACATCGAGGAAGGCGAACTTGCCTGATTCCTCGGCGCGCTTGCGGATGCGTTCGGTGACCTGCAGCAGCGTCTCGTAGTCGTTGGCGGTGTTGATGACGAACTGAAATGGCAGGCCCTCGCCAGTGCCGGGCAGCGAAGGCAGGTTGAAGCCGAAGATCTGCAGGCCAGGCAGGCGATCGAGCTTGGCCTGTACCTCCGGGAGGATTTCCATCTGCGAGCGATCGCGTTCGTCCCAGGGTTTGAGCAGGAAGCCGCCAATGCCGCTCTGCACGCCGTCGAAGCCGTTGATCTGGAACCAGGAGTAATACTCCGGGAAGCTCTGGAATATCTCCAGGAACTGGTCGGTGTAGGCGTTCAGGTAGTCCAGGTTGGCGGTCTTCGGCGCGCTGGCCATCATGAAGACGATGCCCTGGTCTTCTTCCGGCGCCAGCTCGCTCTCGGTGAACATCAGCAGGGCGGGAATCAGCGCGAGAACCAGTACGGCGAATACCAGCACCACCGGGCGGGTATTCAGCGTGCCGTGCAATGCACGCTGATAGCGCTGCTTGAGCCGTTCGAACAGTTCGTCCAGGCGATGGGCGAAGCCGCTGGGATTCTCCTCGTGACGCAGCAGCTTCGAGCACATCATCGGCGACAGGGTCAGCGCCACCACGCCGGAGATCAGTACCGCGCCGGCCAGGGTCAGGGCGAACTCCTGGAACAGCGCGCCGGTCAGCCCCTGCAGGAACCCGATGGGCGCATAGACCGCGGCCAGGGTGATGGTCATGGTGACCACCGGCATCGCGATCTCCCGTGCGCCGTCGAGGGCAGCCTGGAACGGTGACTTGCCCTGCTCGATATGCCGGTGGATGTTCTCCACCACGACGATGGCGTCGTCCACCACCAGGCCGATCGCCAGCACCATGGCCAGCAGGGTCAGCAGGTTGATCGAATAACCCATCGCCTGCATGAAGAACATCACGCCGATCATCGACAGCGGGATGGTCACCACCGGGATCAGTACGGTACGCAGCGAGCCGAGGAAGAGGAACACCACGACGATGACGATCACGGCGGCTTCGGCCAGGGTCTTGACCACCTCGTCGATGGAGGCCTGGATGAACTCGGTGGCGTCGTAGGCGATGCTTGCCTTGAGTCCCGGCGGCAGCTGCGCCTCGATCTGCGGCATGATCGCGCGCACTTCCTTGATCACATCCAGCGGGTTGGCGCTGGGCGTGCCCTTGATGCCGATGTAGACAGAGGGAATGCCGTCGAACGAGCTGATCGAGTTGTAACTCTCGGCGCCCATTTCCACTCGCGCGACGTCACCCAGCAGCACGCGGCTGTCGCCCTGGGTCTTGAGCGGGATGGCGGCGAACGCTTCCGGCGTCTTCAGCTCGGTGTCGGCGTTGATGCTGGTGACCACGTACTGGCCCTTCACTTCACCGGCAGCGGAGAGGAAGTTGTACTTGCGCACCGCCTCGTTCACATCACCGGCAGAGACGCCATAGGCGGCAAGCTTCACCGGGTCCAGCCAGAGGCGCATGGCGAACACCTGGTTGCCGAGGATTTCCGCTTCGGCCATGCCTGGCAGCGTCGCCAGCTTGGGCTGGATCACCCGGGACAGGTAGTCGGTGATCTGCGGGTTGGAGAGCTGGTCGCTGTAGAAGCTGATGTACATCAGCGCGGTGGAATCGGCCGCCTGCTTGTTCAGCACCGGGTCCTCGGCGGCTTGCGGCAGCTGGTTCTTCACCGAGTTGGCCTGGCTGAGCAGCTCGGTGTAGAGCCGGTCGGTGTCGGCACCGATGCGCGCGTAGACCGAGATTACCGAGGCGTTCTGCTGACTGACCGAAGTCATGTAGTCCACGCCTTCGGCGCTGGCCAGACTCTGCTGCAGCGGCTGGGTGATATAGCCCTGGATGGTCTCGGCATTGGCGCCGGGGTAGGCGGTGGTCACCGTGATCAGCGCGCTTTCCATCTGCGGGTACTGGCGAATGGTCAGGCTGTTGAACGCCTGCACGCCGAGCAGCACGATCAGCAGGCTGATGACGCTCGCCAGTACCGGGCGGCGGATGAAGGGATCGGTGAAAGCCATGGGCAAGTCCCTGGAACTGTTCGATGTGGCGCTGCCGCCGGAGCGGCAGGCCGCTTATTCGGACGCCGGCTCGGCGCCGTCGAGCTTGAGCGTGCGGTTCTCGGCGATGGCGACATGAGCGCCGCTGTCCAGCTTGAGCTGGCCGGCGGTGATCACCTGCTCACCGCCCTCGAGACCTTCGAGGATGACCGTCAGCCCGTCGCGCCGCTCACCGGTGGTGACGAAGCGACGCTCGACCACCAGATAGGGCTCGTCCGTGTTGACACCCTCCGGCGGCGTACCTTCGGTCACCAGCAGTACCGAGTTGCCGTACAGCGTGTAGGTGATGGCGGTTTCCGGCACGACCACCTGCGCCGTTTCGGTCGGCAGCAGGACCTGCAGGTCGGCGAACATGCCGGGCAACAGGCGTCCGTCCGGGTTGGCCAGCTCGGCGCGCACCTGCACGTTGCGGGTGGTGGTTTCCACTTTCGGGTTCAGCGCCGTGATCACGCCCTCGAAACGTTCGTCTGGATACGCCGCTACGCGCAGCTGCACCTTCTGTCCGAGGGCCAGCAGCGGCACGTGCTGTTCGGCCAGGAAGAAGTCGACATAAAGCGTGGTCAGGTCCTGCAGCGTGGCGATCGGCGTGCCGGCGGCGATGTAATCACCCACATCCACCTGGCGAATGCCGATGGTGCCGGCAAAGGGCGCCAGCACGCGCTTCTTGGCCAGGCTGGCGCGCAACTGGGCCACGCTGGCCTCGGCCTTCTGCGATTCGGCGTTGAGCCGGTCGTATTCACTGCGGGAAATGGCCTGACGATCCAGCAGGCTGCGCGCCCGCTGGAATTCCACGCGGGACAGGTTGAGGTCCGCTTCGGCACTGGCCAGGCTGGCCTGTTCCATCTCGCTGTCCAGCAGCACGATAGCCTGCCCCTTGCTGACCTTTTCGCCAGACTGGAACTGCACGTCGGTAATCGTCCCGGCGATCTCGACGCTGAGGTCGATACCCTGGGAGGCCCTGAGCGTACCGATTGCCGGCAGGCGGCTCTGCCAGTCCATGCGTCGGGCGACTTCGGTCTCGACGTCGATCGCCGGCTTGGGCGCCTGGAACTGCTGGATCTGTTGGTAGATGGAATTGAACTTGAGCGCGGCGAGGATCGCAACGACGACGACCACCGCGCCCAGCATGAACAGCATGCGGCGCAACATTTTCCGATTTCCTTGGAGATGTGAGCCGGCTGTCTACTGCCGTGATCGAGGCAGCCGTTCGAACGGTCCGGTCATTGTCACGAAGGACGATCGCTGGCACTGGCGCAGCTGGGCCGGGGAGGGAGGAACTTAGCCCCGAATCGGAGGCAAGTAAAGGGGGAGAACGCGCGTTAGACGACTGAAATGCGGGGCGGGCGACAGACTGTCAGCCCGCCCCGCTGATCGTCAGCCGGCGAGGCGCTGGGTGACTTCGGTCAGTTGCGCCGACAGCCCGTGCAGGTTCTGGCTGGCGGTTTCGGTGCGCTCGACGTTCTGCTGGTTGATGGTGGCGATCGAGGTGATCTCGGTGATGTTGCGCGAGATATCCTCGGCGACTGCAGTCTGTTCCTCGGCAGCAGTGGCGATCTGGCGGTTCATGTCGCGGATGGCTTCTACCGCTTCGGTGATGCGCTGCAGCATCAGTCCGGCCTCGGTCACCTGGCCGACGCCCTGTTCGCTGCGGGCCTGGCCGTTCTCGATGGCGCGCACGGCGTTGCTCGCGCCGGTCTGCACGGTATCGATGATCTGGTGAATCTCGGCGGTGGATTCGGCTGTGCGCTGGGCCAGGGTACGCACCTCGTCGGCGACCACGGCAAAGCCGCGGCCGGCATCGCCAGCGCGAGCGGCTTCGATGGCGGCATTGAGCGCCAGCAGATTGGTCTGGTCGGCGATCCCGCGGATCACCTCCAGTACCTTGCCGATGCGGCCGCTGTCGCCTTCAAGGCGGCGAATGACCTCAGCGGTGCTGGCGATCTCGCCGCTCACGTCGGTGATGGTGGCGATCGTGGCGCGCATCACGGCCTCGCCCTGTTGTGCCGAATGGTCAGCGGCATCAGCGGCCTGCGCTGCTTCGGCAGCATGTCGCGATACCTCCTGGGCGGTGGCGGACATCTCATGCATCGCCGTGGCGACCTGGTCGGTACGCGAGAACTGCTCGCGCGTGCCCTCTGCCATCAGCCTGGCGATGGCGCTCAGCTCGCCGCTGGCGCTGTCCAGATTGGACGTGCTCTGCTGCAGGCGAGTGAAGGTGTCGGCGAGAAAATCGCGCAGCACGTTGGCGGCGACGGCCAGGCGGCCCAGTTCGTCCGCGCGGCTGGCATCCACACGGTCGGCAAACTTGCCCTGGCTCAGGCGTGCAATGTGTTCGATCAGGCTGCGAATCGGCTCGATGATCTGTCGATTGACCAGCCAGAGGCTGAGCAACGCCACCAGCAACGCGGCCAGAACCATGATGATCGTTCCGAGCACAGCGGTGGTTGCGGCATCGGCCTGGATCGTTTTCGACTGTTGCGCTGCAGCGTCGTGCAGCTGCTTGACCAGCTCACTCAGCTGCGCACTGGTGGCGCGGTCGATGCCGGCGACGGCGGCATCTCCGGCCAACGGGTCGCTGTCAGCCGCGATATAGGCATCCAGGCCTTTACGGTAGGCAGCTCCAAGGGTGCGGTGCTCGTTACGCAGGCGTTCGATCTGGCTGGCCAGCGCCGGCTCGTCGGCGCTTAGCACAAGCAGGTCGCCAAGGATCTTCTGCACCTTGGTTTCCTGGGCTTCGAACTGATTCCAGTAGCGGCTGCGGTTTTCGAGCTGCTTGCCGCGCAGCAGTACATTCTTCCATTCCTGAACCTGCACCTTGAATTCGAGGTTGGCCTCGTCAATGAGCTGCAGCTCTTCCAGCGGGCCGTCGAGCAGGGCCTGGAAATGGTCGATGTTGCCGCTGAGCATGCGGATGCAGGCAAGAGCGATGAGTAGCGTCAGCAGCAGGCTGCCGCCGATCAGCGCGAGGATCTGCGCGCGCAGGGACTTCTGAAACATGGGCAAGGTCTCGTCGAGAGAAAAAACGTCAATGAGCATCCCTGCCGTTGCCAGGAACATCGGCGGTGTGGCGTTTTTCTTTAGCTAGAGGATGCGCAGATGGTTGTCCCAAAGCCCTGCCGGCAGCTGTAGCGGCGTGCTGGCGATACGTTGGCTGCGGCAGTCGAACAGGCGGCAACGACCCTGGCCGGAGCTGACCACGAAGCCCTCGGCGACTGCCGCGACGCCAGCGCAATCGGGCAGGTGGGCTTCCTGGCGCAGCTCGGTGCTGTCCAGATCCCAGATGAAGAGCTTGTTGCCTCGTGGTGCGGTTACCGCCAGCAAACGCAATTCGTCGTGGATGGCGAGGCTGGCGGTGTACTGGTTCATGATCTGCCGCTGCCTCTCGCCCAGCGGGAAGTGCTGGAAGGCCTGCCCGGGGCGCTTGATCGCCAGCAGCGGTACGCGGTCCATGGCATCGCCCTCGTACTGCTGCCCGCTGACGATGGTGCCATCGGCAGCGACGGCGAGGTGGCGCACGCTGTTCATCCGCTCCGGCAGCTGCTCCTTGCTGACCAGGCTGCCATCGCGGCGCAGCAGCACCAGGCTCGGCTCCATGGCGTCGAGATTCATCATCGCACGGCTGTCCGCTTCGGTGCGGATGCCGCCGTTGGCGATCACCAGGGTTTCGTTGTCCGGCATCCACAGGAGCTGATGTGGGCCGATGCCATGGGTCGCGTGCTCGCCAACGCGCACCAGCTGTCGGCCCTCCAGTCGATAGACACCGAGCACGCCACGGCCCGCATCGGTGGTGTCGTTTTCGGTGGTGTAGAACCACTCACCGTCCTGGTGAAACACGCCATGACCGTAGAAGTGCCGATGTGGCGGCGACGCCAGCACCTGCAAGAGCCGCCCGTCCCGCGAATCGATCAGATAGCTTTCGCGGCTCGGGCGACGGCCGACGAATACCGCGAGCGGCAGATAAGGGTGCGGGTAGACATCGTGGCAGCGCTCGGCGACCGGGGTGGCGAATACCTGACTGCCGTCGAGACGATACCCGACGACGTAATGCTTGCCGTCCGTGCCGTTGCGTGCCGACAGCAGCACCGGTTGGCCACCGTCACGGGTCAGGGTCCAGCCGGCGATACTGCCGACAGCAAGCATGGCGCCGGTCAGGCCAAGCAGGGTTCGGCGCCTCATGCTCAGTCTCCGTCGTGGGCGTTGAAACCGATCTGCACGCCAAGGGCGCGGGCCAGTTCCAGCTGGTGCAGGCGATGCAGGCTGTCGATGCGCTTGTACAGCGCGTCGAGCTCGCCACGTCCCGCGTCGTTGCCCAGCAGCTCGGCGAAGGGCTGATTCATGCCTGCCAGCTGCTGCAACAGCTCGGCATAAGCGGCGTCGATGCGCTTGGCCAGATCCGCCTGCTCGGCGCTGAGCAGCCTGCGCAGGCCGTCTTCGTTGGCGCCTAGCCACAGGCTTTCGGCCCCCTTGATCGCCGAGGTGATGTTGGCCAGCGTCGTGTCGCTGCGCCAGCCTTCGGCCTGATAGGGCTGCGGATGCCCCTTGGTCTGTCGACCGAGGGGGGCGCCGAGCTTTTTCTTCAGGCCATCGAGTGCGGTGACCTGAACGCGCAGCAGCTCGGCGATCGCTTCACTCGGCTCGGCGTAACGCTCATTGGGAAAACGGCGCAGTTGGTCGGCCACACCGTCCTTGTCCTGCCATTGCTGCAGCACGCCGGCGGCGAGCTGTTGCTGGTGCTCGCCGATCGCCGTAAGCAGCGGGCAATAGCGCTGCTTGGCAGCCGCATCACCGAGGTCGATGCTTTTGTCGAAAAGGATGTACTCATAGGCGCTAAGACCCTGGACCACCACGCTGGCGCCGTCCAGGTCGGCCTGGGTGAGTTCGGGTTTGGTGTTGAGCAATGCGGTGACCTGACGCGCGACGAGATTCTTCTTGTCCGGCCAGAACTGCACCTGCCAGGCCAGGTTGCCTTCGCCCATCGGGCCGATCAGCAGCGGCTGCAGGCCGGCCCATGCGGTCTGTGCATGCACGAAGGCTTCGCGCGCTTCTTCGGTCGTCTGGTTGTCGGCGCAATAGGCGATCGCGCTCGCGGCGAGGCGGCGGTCGGCTTCGGCCCACTGGCTATAAGTCGGCAGCAGCACGCCATCGGTCAGCGCCTTGCTGGTTTCGGCGCGCGGGTCAGCCGGGGTGCAGGCGCTCAGCAGCAGGGCGGTCAGCAGGCCGCCGCTGGCGATGCGCAGGGAGTAGGAGCGGATCATGGTGTCCTCATAGGCTTTAGCGCGGAAAGCTGGATTGAATGGTATTCAGAGCGATTCGAGGAAGCTCAATAGCGCGTTACGTTCTTCCTGGTTGAAGCCCAGCACGACCTGGCGGGCTTTCTCTGCTTCGCCGCCATGCCAGAGTATCGCTTCGAGCAGGTTGCGGGCGCGGCCGTCGTGCAGGAACTGGCTATGCCCGCTGACCGTCTGGGTCAGACCGATACCCCACAGCGGCGCCGTACGCCACTCACGGCCGCTGGCCTCGAACTCGGGGCGGTGATCGGCCAGGCCTTCGCCCATGTCATGCAGCAGCAGGTCGCTGTAGGGGCGGATGAGCTGGTTGGCCAGCTCCGGCTCCGCTGCGTCGGCGGCAGTGGTGAACTGCGCTACATGGCAGCGCTGACAGCCGGCACGGTGGAACAGCGTCTTGCCGGCAAGCACCTGCGGATCGCCGACGTTGCGTCGCGCCGGCACGCCGAGGTTGCGGGTGTAGAACAGTACCTGGGCAAGGATATTGTCACTCACTTCCGGCTCACCGCCGTCAGGCATGGCGCGGCACTCGGTCTGCCGTTCGGTGCAGCTGGTGCCACTGAACAGGCTGCTGGACAGCCCCATGTCGTTGAAGAAGGCGTCGGCGTTCTGCTGATTCAGGCCCGGCTGGCCGGCCTTCCAGCCGAAGCGACCCATCACGGTTTGCCGGGTGGTCTGGTCGAAGACCCGGTTCGGGCGTCCGGAGATACCGTCGCCGTTGCGGTCATCGGGGTCGGCATTGGCCAGCAGCGCCTCTTCGGGAATGGCTTCGAGCAGGCCGAGGCCGATCATCGGCGGCGCGATGCGCAGCGACATCTGGGTATCCGGATGCATATCGCCGTAGCCCAGCTCGCTCAGCTCGATGATCGGTTTGCGTAGTTCGACCTCGGTGCCGTCGGCGAACCTCACACGCTCGGTCGAATAGCGCAGACGAACCTTGCCCTCCGGGGCGACACCGGGAATCGCCATGTCCTGCAGCTGGCCGCCATAGCTCGGCTCGGGGGCGATACCGCGCTCGCGGACGACCTCGGCGTGCTCTGGCCCTGCCGGAATCGATAGCCGCACCAGCATCGAAACGGCGCTTGCCGCATCCGGCGCCGGCGGGTGTCCGCGGCCGTCCTTTATATGGCAGTTCTGGCAGGCGTTGGTGTTGAACAACGGGCCAAGGCCGTCACGCGCCGTGGTGGACGCGGGGGCGATGACCCAGGGGTTGCGGAAGAAGCTGTTGCCGACGCTGAAGTCGAGTCGACGTGTCGGCGCGAGGTTGGCCGAGGGCATGGAGAACGCGTTATGGTCGAACTTCATGACCGTGGTGGTGCCGCCCGAGAGCGCTTCGCCGGGTTCGGCCTGTGCGAAGCGCGGTGCGTCATCGGTGCCGCAGGCGGCCAGAGCCAGGGCCAGCAGCGGAAAGAGGCGGCGAAACAGCGGGCGCATCAAAAATACCTGCGGGGCGTGAATTAAGCCGCGCAATCTTAGCAGGCTAATCGAAATTGAATAAGAGGGATTTGCATTTGCGTGGGTGCCGCAGCATTGCGCTTTGGCGTTCGGGTGTGGATCCCTGGGGTGACGCGGGCGCAGGCGCTGCGCCCGTGTCAGAGCCGATCAGAACTCGTGATCGGCCGTGTCGGGGTTGAGGTCGCTGATGCCGAGGGCGGCGGCGGCCTGTTCGATGGAGGCGGTCTGCTTGACCAGTGCGGCGATGGCGTTACGCACCTTTTCCTGGCCTTCGGCGTTGTCCGCCGCGATCAGCTGGTCGAAGGCTTCGCCGTTGTTGGCGCTTTCAACCAGCACCTGCAGCTTGGCTTCGGTGGTTTCCAGGTCGGTCTTCAGCGTGCTGTCGACTTCAGGGCTGACACCCTGCACCAGCGAGGCGAGGCTTGGGCCGGTCAGGGTGCTGCCGTCGACGCGCTTGTACTCACCCAGATAAACGTTGCGAATGCCGCGGGCGTTGAAGAAGTGCGAGTTGTGCGTGTTGTCGCTGAAGCAATCGTGCTCGTCCTCGGTGGAGTTGGCCTCCAGCGCGACCTTCATGCGCTCGCCGGCCAGTTCACCGAGCGACAGGCTGCCCATGCCGAAGAGCATCTTGCGCAGGCCGTTTTCGCCCGATTCGGCTTCCAGGCTGGCGCGGTAGTTCTCGGCGCCCGGCTGCCACTGTTCGACCATCTCCTGCAGATCGCTGACCAAGAGGTCGGTCGCGACTTTCAGGTAGGTGCGGCGACGCTCGCAGTTGTCGCCGGTGCAGCCTTCACCAACGACGTAGTCGGTATGCGGACGCTCGCCGGCGCCCGGACCGGTGCCGTTGAGGTCCTGACCCCAGAGCAGGAACTCGATGGCGTGGTAGCCGGTGGCGACGTTGGCCTCGGAGCCGGCCAGTTCGTTGAGACTGGTCAGCAGCTCGGCGGTGAGCTCGCGGGTGTCGATCTTGTCTTCGCCGATCTGCAACTCGGTATTGGCGATGATGTTGGCGTTGGCGCCCGGGTTGCCCAGCGCATGCTGGTAGTCACCTTCGACGTAGTCGATCAGGCCTTCGTCCAGCGGCCAGGCGTTGAGCTGGCCCTCCCACTCGTCGACCACCGGATTGCCGAAGCGGAACACTTCGGTCTGCATGTAGGGAATGCGAGCGGCCAGCCAGGCCTGGCGAGCGGCTTGCAGGGTTTCATCGCTGGGGTTGGCGAGCAGCGCATCGATGGCCTGCTGGAGTTGCACCGCGGTGCTGTGGGCATCGCTGAATACGGCCAGCGCCAGGTCGGCGTAATGGCTGACCACGGCCTTGGCGGCCTTCTCGTCCGGCTTCTGCGTCTGTTCAGCCGGCACGCTTTCGGTTGTGCTTTGCGGTGCCGCGGTCTGGTTGGTGGGTGTCTTGTCTTCACCGCAACCGGCGAGCGAGATAGCCACGGCGAGAAGGCTGGCGGTTGCCCAGATGGGGGTGCGTAGCATGTGCGGGTTCCTTTGCGTGCGAATGAACGAAGCCGAGTGCTGCTCGGAAGCGGTCAATAATGCGAAAGATTTTCATTTTGTGCAAAGCCAATGCGTGCACGGCCTCTCTCTTCCGCGTCAGCGCAACCGGTAGAATGCTGGCGTTTTGAATCCAAATATGGAGATGTCATGAGCCTGAGCGCGGTGGTTGTGCTGGTAGTGCTGTTTCTCATCGCCGCCTATGCGGTGATCCTCTACAACGGCCTTGTGCGGCTCAAGCATGGCGTCGGCAAGGCCTGGGCGAACATCGACGTGCTGCTGCGCCAGCGCCACGAAGAGCTGCCCAAGCTGGTGGAGACCTGCCGCCAGTACATGCAGCACGAACGCAACACGCTGGAGCAGGTGATCAGCGCGCGCAACGCGGTTTCCAATGCTCGCGAGCAGGGCGACGTCGGTGCGCTGGGGCAGGCCGAGACCGGCCTGCGTGCGGGTCTGGGCCGGCTGTTCGCGCTGGCCGAGAACTACCCGGAGCTCAAGGCCAACGACAGTTTCCGTCACCTGCAGCAACGCATCAGTGGGCTCGAAAGCGGCATCGCTGATCGCCGCGAGCTGTACAACGAGGCGGTGAATCTGAACAACGTGCGCATCGAGCAGTTCCCTGATGTGCTGCTGGCCAGGGCGTTCGGCTTCAAGGAGGCGGCGCTGTTGCAGTTCAGTGAGGCGGAGAAGGCCGACGTCGATCTGAAGGCGCTGTTCGGCTGAAATGGACCTCGGCCAGTTTTTCACCCTCGCCCTGGCTGCTGTGCTGTGCATCGGCGGCGCCTGGATCTGTATCGGGCGCTGGTCGCGTGCGCGGCACCTGCTCGATACCCCGACGTCACGCATCCGCTCGGCGGCGCAGGGCTATGTCGAGCTGGTCGGCATTCTGCGTGAGCTGGCCGTGCCGCAGCCCGTGGCGCCGCTGACCGGTGAGCACTGCCTGTGGTGGCGCTACTGCATCGAAGAGTATCGCTCCAATGGCAAGCGCAGCAGCTGGAACGTGCTGGAGCGCGGCACCAGCGAAGCCTGGTTGCGCCTGGCCGATGCCACTGGCGAGTGCCTGATCGACCCGCGTGGCGCCGATGTGCATCCCGCCTACCGCAAGGTCTGGACCGGCAGCCTGCGCCACCCCCGTGGCGTCGCGCCGAGTGGCTGGCTGGGCCTGCTCAGCAGCGGCAAACGCTATCGTTACACCGAAGAGCGTCTGCATGAGGGCGAGCCGCTGTATGCGATCGGTGACTTTCGCACCACCGGCGGCGGGCGCCACGGCCTCGATCTCTCATCAGCCAAGCGTGAAGTGATCCGCCAGTGGAAGGGCGACTACGCTGGTTTGCTACAGCGTTTCGATAGCAACGCCGACGGACAGCTCGACGAGCAGGAATGGAATCGCGTGCACCTGGCCGCGCGGCTCGAGGCAGAAGATCGTCATCGCCAGAGCAGCGCCGCTCCGGAACAGCATCAGTTGTCTCGCCCCGATGAAGCGTTGCCCTTCGTGCTGTCCAGTCATGGGGAGGAGGTCATTACCCGGCGCTTCTACTGGCAGGCAGCGGGAGGCGCGGTGATGTGCCTGGCGGGCGCCGTATGGCTGGCAATGCAGCTGGGTATAACCGCCTGGTAACCGCCAGCTGCAGCTCAGCGCTTGCGCTTTTCGGCGATCCAGATGGTGTGTCGTGTGCCGCGGTTGCCATGCGCGAACACCTGCACTTCCTCGGCCTTGAAACCGGCTTTGGCAAGCTTGTCGGAGAAGGCCCGGTCGGCACTGGCCGACCATACCGCGAGTACGCCGGCCGGGCGCAGTGCGCGGGCGCAGGCATGCAGGCCATCCAGTGAATAGAGCCAGCTGTTGCTCTTCTGCGTCAGGCCTTCGGGACCGTTATCCACGTCCAGCATGATCGCATCGAAGCTCTCGGGCTGCTGTTGCAGCAGTTCGGCGACGTCCTGATTGAGCACCTGGGCGCGGCGGTCCCGCACAGGATGTCCGGACTTCTCGCCGAGCGCGCCGTGGTTCCATTCGATCACCCCCGGCACCAGTTCCGCTACCAGCACCTCGGCGTCAGGCCCAAGGTGGCGCAGGGCGGAAGCCAGGGTGAAGCCCATGCCCAATCCACCGATCAGTACACGTACCTGCGGGCGGCCGGCGATCCGCTTGCAGGGAATCTCCGCCAACGCGTCTTCCGAGCCGTGGGTGCGCGTGTTCATCAGCTGGTTGCCGTTACCGCGCTGGATCTTGATGACGAAGTCATCGCCATATTCGAACAGGCACAGAGCGCCACCGGTGGGGATCACAGCGGTGTCCAGAAGTACGAAACGTTTCATCGGGGGCTCGTCGCGGGCCGCGGACGGCCGGAAAGGGGGGGAAGTGTGGCCGAAGTCCTTGCGGCTGGCCAGCGTCTGGGCTTTCGCATCAGATGATTACGTCAGCGACTCTGCCGGCCTGGTCTAGCGGAGTTCGGAGTTGACTGCCCGGTCGAACGGCGCCGACTGGCGCAGCAGCAGGTCGAGGTCGCGTGCCGGCAGCGGCTTGCTGTAGTAGTAGCCCTGACCCTCCTGGCACCCTTCGGCGATCAGGTAGGCTTCCTGCTCAGGCGTTTCAACGCCTTCGGCGATCACCGTCATGCCCAGGCTCTTGCCCAGCTGGATGACCGCTCGGACGATGGTCGCGCCTTCGTCCTGGCCGATGTCCTGAACGAAGCTCTTGTCGATCTTGATCTTGTCCAGCGGCAGGCTCTTGAGATAGCTGAGCGAGGAATAGCCGGTACCGAAGTCATCGATCGCAATCAGCGCGCCGGAACGCCGCAGGCTGTGCAGGTTGTTCGCCGCGGCGTCGATGTCCTCCATCAACCCGGTCTCGGTGACTTCCAGTTCCAGGGTTTCGGCGGGGAGCTGATGCCTGTGCAGCAGCTCGCCGATCATCGCTGGCAGCTGTGGATGACGCAGTTGCACCGTGGACAGGTTCACCGCCACGCGCAGGCCGGTATGACCCTGAGCGTGCCATTGCCGCAGCTGGCTGCAGGCCTGATCGAGCACCCATTGGCCGATCTCGATGATGCTGCCGTTCTGCTCGGCCAGCGGAATGAACAGATCCGGCGGTACCAGTTTGCCCTGGGGATGCTTCCAGCGAATCAGCGCCTCGACGCCGGTGATGCGGTTCTGCCGGTAGTCCACCTGCGGTTGGTAGACCAGATGAAACTCGTTGCGCTTGAGCGCTTCGCTGAGGTCCTTCTCCAGCTCCCGGCGGGCCCGCATCTCGCTGTCGATACTGGCGACATAAAACTGGTAGCGGTTGCGTGAGCGGCTCTTGGCCAGCGTCATGGTCTGCTCGGCCTTCTGCAGCAGCTTCTCGGTGTTGTCACCATCTTCCGGATACAGCGTGATGCCGATGGTGGCACGCAGCCGAATCGGGTGGCCGTCCAGTTCGACCGGGTTCTCCAGATCGTCGAGCACCGCCTGGGCCAGTTCGGCGGCCTCGTACGGCTGCTCGATACCGCTCAGCACCAGTACGAACTGGTCGCCGCCCAGCCGTGCCAGCGCGCCCAGGCGCGTCTCCGAGGCGCGCAACCGATCCGCCAGAGCCTGCAGCATGTAGTCGCCGGCCTGGTAGCTGTACTGCTCGTTGACGCCCTTGAAGTCATCAAGGCCCAGACACAGCACTGCGATACGTCGCTGCAGGCGGCGCGCTTCATCGAGGATATGGTCGAGCTGACTCTGCAGTTGCTGACGGTTGGGCAGACCGGTCAGCGAGTCGTACTGGGTCAGGCGATGCAGACTGCTTTCGGCTTCCTGACGCAGGTGCATATTGTGTTCGATGGAGGCGAGCAGGCCGTTGGCGGTTTCCACCCACAGGCCCAGCTCGTTGCGCTCGTGCCCCCTGATCATCGGCAGCTTGTGTTCGCCGGGCCGGTCGGGATTGATCTGCGCGAGGTGCTCGATGAGCTTGGTCAACGGACGGGTCAGCAGCCACTGGTAGATCAGAAAGAGCACAAAGCCCAGGGTCAGCGCGCGCAGGAGGCCAAGGATAAAGATGACGACGGAGTCGTTGACGAACTCCTGGCCATACTGGGCGGTGTCCAGGGTGATGCGCAGTTCGCCGTAGTACTCGTTGTAGGGCGGCTTGCCGATCAGCGGGATCGAGAACTGCTGGTCGCGACCAAGAATCGGATCGGTCATCCAGCGGGTCGGCAGGCTGATGGGTGGCCTGATCTTCAGCGCCAGCATGCCTTCGTCCGGATGGCCTATCGATGCCATGCGAATCGATTCATGCTGAAACAGGCCTTCCATCACCTGGGCGCCCATCTCCCGGTCGAGGCTGTAGATCGCCTGGGTGGAGGGATCGCGAGTCATACGCAGGATGCGTTGGGCATCGGCCTCGATCAGCTGACGCGTCTTGTACGCGCCAAAGATGATCTGCGCGCAGCTGAGTACCAGCCCTACCGCCAGCGCCGATAGCAGGACGACACGCAGGAGCTTACGCGACAGGCTATTGCGCATTTCCAGCTTCAAATGAAGGTCCTTTTCCGTGCCGACGCCCGGTCGCAGAAATGTTGATAGTCATTCGGCAATCGTCAAAGAGGCCGTTGAGCGCGAGAACCACAGCTTAAACATGTGGCGCCTTTGCTGAGTGCAAGTGCAATCCCGTGCTCCTGAACAAAGATAGCGTATTGAATCATCTTCCGGCGCAATCCGTTCCTTACGGCCCCTACTCTATAGCGGCCGACCGGGGCCAAGCCTTAAATGAAAATGCCCGCGTGGGGGCGGGCATTTCATTACTGCGGTCCGGGTGGCTTAGCCTGCGAAGTTTTTCGCGACGAAGTCCCAGTTGACCAGGTTCCAGAACGCTTCGACGAATTTCGGACGAGCGTTGCGGTAGTCGATGTAGTAGGCATGCTCCCACACGTCGCAGGTCAGCAGCGGCTTGTCGCCTGCGGTCATCGGGTTGCCGGCGCCGATGGTGCTCGCCAGGCCGAGGCTGCCGTCGGACTTCTTCACCAGCCAGGCCCAGCCGGAGCCGAAGGTGCCGATGGCGGTCTTGGTGAACTCTTCCTTGAACTTGTCGAAGGAACCGAAGGAGGCGTTGATGGCATCGGCCAGCGCGCCAGTCGGCTGACCACCGGCGTTCGGCGCCAGGCAGTTCCAGAAGAAGGTGTGGTTCCAGACCTGAGCGGCGTTGTTGAAGATGCCGCCCGAAGAGGTCTTGATGATGCTTTCCAGATCCTTGCCTTCGAACTCGGTGCCCGGGATCAGGTTGTTCAGGTTGGTCACGTAAGCAGCGTGGTGCTTGTCGTGGTGGAACTCGAGCGTCTCGGCGGACATGTGCGGCTCGAGAGCATTCTTTTCGTACGGCAGCGGCGGCAATTCGAAAGCCATGATGTATCTCCTACTCAGGTGTCGAGGATTGATGCGGCCAGCTGGAAGGAGCGTACGAGGCGTGCCGGACATGCCGGTGAGCAGGTGCGAATGCGCGTCCCGCCCTGACCTCTGTCGTTCCCTTCGCTCGCTACATGCTTGCGCAATCTCTGGCCGTTCACGGTCGGCCGAACAGACAGACTGAAGCCTTCCGCTTCATGTCTGCGAGCCAGCGATCATAGCACCCGACCTGCGGCAAAACCACGCGGCAACTGTATGGAATAGAGGTTCCAGAGGGGTTGGCGGTGTGATGCCATCGGTTGCGAAAGACTGGCTGCGCCTTGCGTGGACCGCGTCACCTGCTCGGGCGTTCCTTGCGAGCTGCCAATCGGCACGCGCCGGAATGCCGCGGGCAGGGGCCTCAGCCTGCGAATGCCAGCTGCGCGGCGATCGCGAACATCATGGCCGCGACGCCGAGGTCGATCAGGCGCCAGGTCAGCGGACGCGCCAGCCAGGGCGCAAGCCACGCGCCACCGAGCGCCAGGGTCATGAACCACAGCGTCGACGCACTGGCGGCGCCCAGCGTGTAGGCGCCCGGTTCGGGTTGCTGTGCGCCGAGTGATCCGATCAGGACGACTGTATCGAGATAGACATGAGGGTTGAGCAGGGTCACGGCCAGTGCGGCCAGCAATACCGCGCGCAGCGGACGCGGTTGTGCGTCGGCGCTGCGCAGGCTCTGCGGCTTCGCCGCCCGGCGCAGTGCCAGGGTGCCGTACCAGACCAGGAAGGTGACGCCGCCCCAGCGAGTGATTTCCAGCAGCAGCGGATTGCTCGCCAGTACCGCGGCCAGACCAAACACGCCGACGCTGACCAGCAGTACGTCGCAGACGATACACAGCGCCGCTACGGGCAGATGGTGTTCGCGGCGCAGGCTCTGCGCCAGCACGAACGCGTTCTGAGCGCCAATGGCCATGATCAGCCCGGCCGCCACCAGTAAACCGTTGATATAGCTTTGCCAGATCGCATTCATGCCACACGCCTCATTCGAATTCTGCTGGCGAGTCTGGTGACTGGCAGGCTATAAGAGAAACAAATTATCGTCACGGGGTATTAGGAAAACTGATGTTCGATTACAAGTTGCTCGCTGCCCTGGCGGCGGTCGTGGAACAGGCCGGGTTCGAGCGGGCGGCACAGGCGCTTGGGCTTTCGCAGTCAGCCGTATCGCAGCGGATCAAGCTGCTCGAGGCGCGCGTTGGGCAGCCAGTGTTGTTGCGTGATGCCCCGCCCAGGCCGACCGAGCTGGGCCAGCGCTTGCTCAATCATGTTCAGCAGGTGCGTCTGCTCGAGCGTGATCTGCAGGGCCAGGTTCCGGCGCTGGACGAGAACCGCTTGCCCGAGCGGCTGCGGATTGCGCTGAATGCCGACAGTCTGGCGACCTGGTGGGCGGGGGCAGTCGCACCGTTCTGCGCCGAGCATCGGGTATTGCTCGATCATGTGGTGGAGGATCAGGCTGTCGGACTGAAAAGGATGCGTGCGGGCGAGGTGGCGGCGTGCGTATGCGCTGCGGAGCGACCGCTGGCGGGTGCGCGCAGCCAGTTTCTGGGGGCGATGCGCTACCGCGCACTGGCCAGCCCGGCATTCATCAGCCGTCATTTCAAGCAGCCGTCAGCGGCGACAGATCTGGCACGGGTACCGGCTGTGGTCTTTGGTCCGGACGATCAGCTGCAGCATCGCTACATGGCGTCAGTCGGCGGTGGTGAGGCTTTCATCCACCATCTGTGTCCGTCTTCCGAAGGGTTCGTGCGTCTGCTGCTCAGCGGGCTGGGCTGGGGGCTGGTGCCGGAGTTGCAGGTGCGCGGCGAACTTGCGCGTGGGGAATTGGTCGATGTGCTGTCCGGACCGCCGATCGACGTGCCGTTGTACTGGCACCACTGGCGTAATGGCGGGCAGCTGCTCGATGAGCTGACCCGGCATCTGGTGCATTGCGCCAGCGGCTGGTTGCTGGTCGATTGACAGACTCAGGCGAGAACTCGCTGGCCCCGATAGATGCGCACGGTAGCGCTGCCTGAATTGCGCGCCGGAGGCGGCACAGGGGCTGGCAACTGATCGCTGAAGGCGGCGAGCTGGCGGCCGAGTTCGCGCGTCAGTTCGTCATTCGAGCGCACGCAGCCGGCCAGCATGGCCGATACCGCGTCCGGTTGGTTGAGATGGATGTCGAGTTGCTGCTCATCGCGAAGTCTGCGTCGCAGGCTGCGCATGCAGTCGATAACCGCTTTGTTCAGCTCCATGCTGTGTTCCTCGTGATTGCCCTAAGGCCCGACATCCGTGTCGGAAGTGTCTATCCGCTGGCATGAGAGATAGAGCAAGCGGCGTACCAAGTCGTGCCGGACACCCGTCGAAAACCGGGACAGCGACGCGCAGGGCACAGCTGACGAGGTTTGCACCTTTTCCGTGGTGATGGGCGCGCGATACCCAGGTGTCTCGCCGTGGGCAGAACTCGATGTTTTGTGCACCGTGATGCGTTTCACAGCCAGCGCCATGCTCTAACGCGGTGCATCTGGCCAGCAGGGCAGCCATCGCTGATGGCTGCGTCCCGAATCGTTATACTGCGCGCTGTTTTTCGCTCCGCGCCATTGAAGGTACCCCATGCGCAACGATGCTCACGACGAACTGGACAATATCCCCAGCCTGACCGCAGGCCGTGATCGCGTGGAGCCCTATCCGGCGCCGGATCTCGAGCCGATTCGGCGGACGGCAGCCGAGCCTGTCGATGATGGTCGCTCTCGGCAGAAGCGCCGTGCCGGTGGCGGTGGTGGCCGAGCGAGCTCGGCTCCGCTGTGGGTCATGGTGCTGGCCTTGCTGATCAGCCTTGGCGCGCTTGGCTGGTGGAGCTACCAGAAGATCGCGATGCTGGAAATGCAGCTGGTCGCGACGCAGGAGAGCTTCGCCCGTATCAGTGAAGACGCTGCGGGGCGCCTGCAGGATATTTCCGGCAAGGTTGTCGCGACCGAATCCAACGTGACCACCGAAAGCGAGGCGGTGAAGCTGCGCATCAAGCAGTTGGAGCAGCAGACCGTAGAGCTCGGCCGCAAGCAGCAGGCCTTCGCCACCGAGCAGCAGAGTCTGGCGGGTCGCCAGGGCAATCAGGATCAGCGCCTGGAGGAGCAGGGCAGGCGTCTCGAACGTCTGGGTACTGATCTTCAGACTCAGCAAGGCACCACTGCGTCTCTGGCGGAATCCGTCAAGACGCTGGGTAGCGAGCAGGCGTCGCTGAAGTCGACGCTGGATGAGCAGGCCAAGCAGGCAGGACGGATCGACAGCCTGAGCAAGGATGTGGCGGCGCTGAAGCAGGGTGGCAATCAGAGTCAGGCGATCAGCCGTCTGGAACAGGACATCCTGGTGCTGCGCAGCCAGCTGGACAACCGTCCGGCACCGAGCGCCGCCAACACCGCCGAGTTCGACTCCTTCCGTGCTCAGGTCACCCGTACCATCAATGCCATGCAGAGCCAGATCGCCAATCTGCAAGGGCAGATCGACGGTCGCTGATCCGCCGTTCGTCGCCGCCGCGCCTGTCGCGGCGGCGTATCCCCCTCCGGCGAGCCCTGCTACAAATCCCAGGCCAGTGACAACCCCAGCCCGTGGTCGCGGTTGTCGTTGCCCCGATAGTTATAGTTGGCGCGCAGGGACAGGCCTGGGCTCAGGCGATGCGCCAGGCCAAGGCTGAAACGCGTCTGGTCGCCCGTCGGCATCGCTCCCGGCAGCTCGAAGCTGTTGTCCGGCACGCTGTTCAGCGACATGCGCAGATCCTGTCGATCCTCGTCCTCACGCTCCACCTCCCGTGCCACTTCGCCGAACAGCCGTGTGCGGTCCGTCAGCGCGTACTCGCCGAATAGCCCGAGCGACAGGCGCAGCGATTTCAGTTCCTGGTCGTGGTAGCTCAGCGCGGTTGATCGCGCACCTTTCTCGCTGTAGCCGTCGACGTCGACCTTCTGGTAACTCGCGCCGATAAAGGGGCCGAACTGCAGCTGATCGCCGGGCTGCATGAGATTGAAACCAGCCTTGGCAGCCGCGCCCCAGAGCGTGCCTTCGGTATCGCCTTTTTCTGCGCGTTCGGTGATGCCGAGGGCGAAGGTGCGCTTCAGGTCGTGGTAGTCCAGGTAGCCCGCGCTGAGGCTGAAGTCAGCGAACAGGCGCTGATACTCGTAACGGGCGAACGCCGTGGCCAGGTAGCTGCGCATGTCGTAGTCGGAGTCGTTTCGACCCAGCTCCAGCGAGTTTTCCGCCAGCCCGAGGCTGACGCCGGCCAGCCAGGCTTCGCTCAGGCGCTGGGTAACCCCCACGGACAGGCTCAGCCCGTGACCGTCGCCGCCACCGTAACCGTCGTACTCAGGTCGGTTGTAACCGCCTTGGACAAAGGTGCGCCAGGCACCGACTGCCTGCCAGTTGCCGCGCTGGGCAGACAGTTCGTTGTCCAGCTGCTGCAGGTGGGCGCGCAGTGCCGAGCGACCCATTTCCGGTAGCAGCGACACTTCCCAGGGCGCGGAAATAATCGAGTAGAGGTAATCGGCGCTGATCTGGTGAACAGCGGTGGTCGGATGGACGCCATCATTGAACATCAGGCGACTCGGGTCTGGCGCGATGCCGCCCAGGCCGTAGGTCGGGTCAGGCAGGCAAGGGGTCGAAGATGAAGAGTCGAAGCAAACTGCAGTTTGTGCCACGTTCGGGGCAAAGCCGAATGCGGCAAGGTCAGCGCGAACTTCCGACAAGAGCAGGCGGTTATTCACCAGCACATAGTTGCCGCCTTGGGCTTGCAGGCGGCTCGCCAGCTCCGCGTTGAATTGATCGCTCAGCAAGTTGAACGCAGCGGTTTGGCCTGAAAAAGCCCCTAGCGGCGTCGTGCCGACATCGGGCAGATCGGAGACGATGATGTAGCGCGCGCCCGCTGCCTGTAACGCGCCGACGCCTGCCGCCAGGTCGCGTGCTGCTGCGACCATATCTCGCCCCTGAAAGATGTCGTTGCCGCCGCCGTTCAGGTAGTAGAGGGCGTTGGCATCGGCGCGCGTGTACCTGGCCAGGTAACCCGGGCGCGGGCCGGCGCCTGGATCCGACGAGCTGGTGATGGAGTTGAGTATTTCGTCGGTGCGATAGCCCCCGACCGCATAGTTGGTTCCGCCGGTATCTGGCCGCACGAGTGGCGTGGCGGGGTTCGACTGCAGGCCGAGCAGGGACGCCAGTTGCTGGGTCCCCACCTCTGCGTAGGCTTCACCGGGGCCGTAGGTTGGACCGATGCGGTTGGTGAAGCGCAGCGCATCGAACGTCGGGCTCAGCATATCGGGAAAAGTGCCGGCATCACTCAATGAGTCGCCGAAGACGACGAACTGGCTGAACGGGCCGCTGTTGGCGGTAGCCGTTCCGGCCGCACAGGTAAGCAAAATGACTGCCGCAAGCGGTTTGAGAGCGCTCTGCACGGAGTATCTCCTTATTGTTTTTCTTGTGGATACGTCGCTCACGCAGACGCGGGCGACCCGGTCACGCTAATGGCTGGGACAGGTGCGTATAAGCGCTCGAAAGGGCGAATCGTTCTCGTCGGCCGGCTAGTTCTTTTGTCGTACTGGCTATTTGCCTCCAGGTTTATTGCTGTGGCTCAAAGGATTGCACTGCCGAGCTGCGTACCATCCATCGGCTTCGCTTGTGAGCCGGACGACGAGTACCACGCGCCGGCTGTTTTGAAGGGAACTGGAGGACCCGAGGTCGGCAGCTGTCGGCGACGGGCTGAGCAAGAAAACCATCCCGGCCTGGGAGCACAACAATAAATGCCAGCGTTTCTCGATCTGCTACGTGACCGTCTGTCCTCGCTGCTGCCGAGCGAGTTGAAACCCAATGAGCTTCGTCATCTGCTCAGCCCGCGGCGCCATCCGCTGCTGCTGTGCCAGCGTCGCGCAACCTTGATCGTCAATCGCGTGCGCCTGTTCGCCTTCCTTTTTGCTGTGTTGACGCCGTTGTGGAGTCTGATCGATCTGATGGTGTTCGAGCCCAGGCTGTGGGCGGCGCTGGCCGGGTTCCGGATGATGGCCTGCCTGGCGTTCACCTGCCTGCTGCTGTTCTATCGCCCGAGCGGCAACCTGTTGGATGCCTACCGCGCAATAGCGATCCTGTTCGCCATTCCAACCATCTTTTACATCGCCTCGCATACCCTGCTTGGCAGCTACCAGCTGGCGCAGTTCTCCGCTGTGGTCGGTGCCGGCTATGCATTTCTGCCGTTCGTGCTGATGGCGGGGCTGACGATATTTCCCCTGACCCTGGTGGAGAGTCTGGTGCTTGCCAGCCTGCTGCTGCTCGCCCAGGCGCTGGCCGGCTATCTCAGCTGGGCCACACTCAACTGGCCATCGTTTGCCGGAGCGTTCTGGCTGCTGATCCTGATTGCCGGTGTGGCCAGCCTGGCTGGAATGAGCCAGCTGGCGTTCATGTTCGCCCTGGTACGCCAGGCTATCCGTGATCCGCTTACCGGGGTGTTCTCTCGCGGCAGCGGTGAGGAAATCCTCCGCTTGCAGTGGGACAGCGCACAACGCAAGAACGGCGCGCTGGCGTTGGCGTTCATCGATCTCGACCACTTCAAGACCATCAACGACAACCATGGCCACGAAGCCGGGGATCAGGTGCTGCGCGAAGCGGCCCGACGCCTGGTCGCAGCCTTGCGTGCCTCCGACAGCCTGCTGCGCTGGGGCGGCGAAGAGTTTCTGTTGATCATGCCGGACACCGACATGCAGCAGGCGCGTCAGGCGCTCGAGCGCATTGTTGGTCAGGGGCTGGGTCAGCGGCCGGACGGTGCAGCGCTGACGGCAAGCATCGGTCTGGCGGAACGCTGCTGCGATCAGGTAGCCGACTATCGCGATCTGCTGGAACTGGCGGACAAGCGCATGTACTGCGCCAAGACAGGCGGGCGCAATCGCCTCTGCGCGGTGGAGCCGGAAGCCCTGGAGCAGGCAACGTTCGTACTGGGAGCCTAGTTGCGTTGGCAAGAAGAGGCCGTTCGCGACGGGCCGGTCAGCTGGCGTCGACGTTGAAGACGTGGCGCAGATAACTGACGAATGCGGCGTCGCGGCACATGGTTTTACCGGGTGAATCCGATAGTTTCGCCACCGGCTGGCCGTTGCAGCTGGTCATCTTGATGACCATGTTGGTTGGCTCCACCCCAGGGATGTCGCAGGTAAGCCCGGTACCAATACCAAAGCTGGCGTGAGTACGCCCGGCCAGTGCGCGATGTATTTCCAGCGCCTTGGCGAAGTTCAGCCCATCGGAAAAAATCAGCTGGCGCGTTCGAGGGTCTATACCCAGGCGCTGGTAGTGCGCGATGGCCTTCTCGGCCCAGACCAGCGGATCCCCCGAATCATGTCGCAGGCCGTCGAACAGCTTGGCGAAGTAGAGATCGAAGTCGCGCAGGAAGGCATCCATCGTGATGCAGTCGGTCAGCGCGATCCCCAGCGCCCCACGGTATTCGCGTACCCAGCAGTCGAGTGCCGCGACCTGGCTGTCGATGAGGCGCGGCCCGAGTTGCTGGTGCGCCATGATCCATTCGTGAGCCATGGTGCCCATCGGTTTCACGTGCTGCACGCGTGCAAGGTGCACATTGCTGGTGCCGACGAAACGGCCCGGAAAATCCTGTTGCAGCCGTTCGACCACCATCGCCTGAACCGCGTAGGAGAAGCGTCGGCGCGTGCCGAAGTCCGCCAGGGTGAAGCGTGCCAGCTCCTCGGCGCTGGCCTGGCTGCGCAACCAGTTCAGCTTCTCGTTCAGCCGGTCGCTTGCCTGTTCCAGGGTTACCTGCGGATAGCGCACCCGGTTGCGTACCTCGCTGACGATGGCCAGTAGCGGCACCTCGAACAGAATCACATGCAGCCAGGGGCCACGCAGGTACATCACCAGTTCGCCGTCCTCGATGTCGACGCGCAGGTAACGCAGGTCGAAGCGAAACAGGCCGAGGAACCGGATGAAGTCAGGTTGCATGTAAGGGATGCGTTCGAGATAGGCCAGCTCTTGGGGGGTGATCTGCAGGTCGGCAAGCGCTTCGATCTGCTGGCGGATCGCATCGAGGAAGGGCGTCAGGTTCTCACCGGAGCGGCTGCGAAATGCCCACTCCACTTCCGCGTTGGGGTAGTGATGCAGCACTGCCTGCATCATGGTCAGCTTGTAAAAATCAGTATCCAGCAGGCTCTGGATGATTCGTTCGGAGAACGCAGTGCTGCTCATCGATCACTCCAGATTAAAAGTCCCGCCTCATGATACGACAAACGGCATGACGCGCCGGCTGCTTGTGCTGGACATTTAGATAATGCTGCTGGGCTTGCTAATGGAGGTTGTTTCGTTAGTAATGGTGAGTGCAGGTTCGGTGATATGATTTATATATTATTTTGATATCTGTAATTCCACTTTCGTGAAGTTAATGGGCTACTAATTGCCTGGTGCTAAGTCATTAATAAGAACAGGGTCGCGATAAAAAAGAAGGGCAGGAGCCAGTAAGGCGCCTGCCCTTCTTTTGCCGTCAGCGCTTAGCTGCTGCGGCCACCGCCGTGGCTGTTCTGGCCACCCTTGCGGCCGGCTTCGGAGGCCTTCTCGCGGTCGTTGGCGAAGTTTCCGCCACTGTTGTGGCCGCCCTTGCGGCCAGCTTCGGATGCTTTCTCTTTATCGTTGGCGAAGTTGCCAGGGTTGTTATTTGCCATGTCTTTTTCTCCTCAAGTGGATAGAGACTTTCACAAAAGGGCTGAAGGAAAGAGATCAATCAGCCTTCACTGTGTCAGAGGGAGTCCGGCGGCAGGAGTTTCGAATAATTAAACTCTGTAGACGAATGGTTTTCCCCATGTCGAGTAGGACTATGGCGGAGTGAAATTACAAGCGAGACGGCGAAGTTAATATAGTAAGCGCAATTATCTCTATCCGGAGAACGCATGCGTCCCTTCAGGCCGCAAGCTTGTCGTTGCGCTCGGCCAGAAGGCGCATGACGTAGCCGATCTTCAGTGCGCTAGGGCCGAGGATAACCAGCGCATGGGCAGCGACGACGCTACCCAGCGCAAGGTGTTGGTCGAACAGGTAAGCACCGCTGATTCCTGCCAGTAGAAGTAGTACGCCAGCAATCATCAGGGCGTTGGCTGCGCTCATCAGGTGCTGCGGGGCGGATGGGTGATAAAGCATGGCTGAATCTCCTTCGCGAAGAGGCTCGCAGCGAGCGAGCCTCGGGGGTGGATCAATCGAGAGCGGAAGCGGGGCCGAAGAACTCGTAGCGCGTCTGCTGCTCCGGCACGCCGAGGGCTTTGAGCTGACGGCGAACGGCGGCCATGAATGGTTTCGGCCCCAGGAAGTAGGCGTCGACATCACGGTCGGCAGGCAGCCATTCGGCGAGCTGACGTTCGCTGAGCCGGCCAACGGCATCCGGTGCGGGGGTTGCGTCGGAATGTTCCTCGTAGCAGTAAAAGCGCTTGAGCTGCGCGTGGCGCTCGGCCAGCGCATCCACGCTGCGGCGGAACGCATGCACGCCAGCGTTGCGGGCGCAGTGGATGAAGTGCACCGGTCGGGCGCTGGCCAGTGCCTGTTCCAGCATCGCCAGGGTCGGTGTAATGCCGACGCCACCGCTGATCAGCACCAGCGGCTTGTCGCCGGGTTGCAGGGTGAACTCGCCGGCCGGCGCGAACAGGTCCAGCATTGCGCCCTCGGGCATGTCATGCAGCGCGTTGGACACCACGCCGCCAGGCTCGCGCTTGACGCTGATGCGGTACTCCCGACCGTTGCTCGCAGCGGACAGGGAATAGTTGCGCCGCACTTCCTTGCCGTCGATCTCCAGGCGCAGGCCGATGTACTGGCCGGGGACAAAGTCCATCAACGGCCCGCCGTCCTCCGGCTGCAGGTGGAAAGAGATGATCTCGTCGCTCTCGACCACCTTGCTGGCGATGCGAAAACGTCGCGCGCCGCGCCAGCCACCGACGGCCTCGGCCTTGGACTGATAGAGCTGTTCCTCCTGGCCGATGAGGATGTCAGCCAGCTGCTGATAGGCGGCGCCCCAGGCATCGATCACCGCGTCGGTAGCGATTTCCTCGCCCAGCACTTCGCGGATGGCGCGCAGCAGGCAGGAGCCCACCAGCGGGTAATGTTCGGGCAACACCTGCAGGGCGACGTGCTTGTTGATGATCTGTGCGACCAGCGGGCCGAGCGCTTCGAGGCGGTCGATATGCCTGGCGTACATCAGCACGCCGTTGGCCAGGGCACGTGGCTGCTCGCCGCTGGCCTGGTGGGCCTGGTTGAACAGTGGCTGCACCTCGGGGTGTTCGGAGAGCAGCAGCTTGTAGAAATGGTTGGTAAGGGCTTCGCCGCCGCTTTCCAGCAGCGGTACGGTGGCCTTGATCAGGGCGATCTGTTCAGCGCAAAGCATCTATGACTCCTCTGGTGGGAAAGGCGTCCGGTGATCGTGGTGCGATCACGAAACGTTCTACACAGGTGCTTCAACAATCGTTCCAGGTTGAAATTGACTTAAATCAAGGTTTGCAGCGGATGAGGAGTAAAAACGACCCTGACTTTTAAGGTCCCATGAACCGTGCTGGGTTTATTTTACCATTGCACCAAAGCGAACCTCGGACGATGACGGCTTTCTTAACAGAGCATCCATAACAAACCGCCACACCGGAGGAACGCCATGGAGACCTACCACATCACCCACGAAGAAGACCGTTGGGTGCTACGCGAAGAAGGTGACCAGCGCGCCCTGCTCGAAGCAGCGACCCGGCAAGACATCCTCGACGAGACGCGGGATTACATGAAACTGCGCACGGCGCTGGTCAAGGTGCATGGCGAGGATGGCGAGGTTGCAGAAGAGCATCGCTATCCGCAGGAGCAGGACCCGCTGGCAACCCGAGGATGAACTAGCCATTGCTGCGGCGTGGCAGTCGAAGCAGCAGGCCCAGCCAGGTAGCTAGCAGAAAGGGCAGGGTGAGGGTTGGCAGGCCAAGGCTATGAAGGACCAGCCAGAACCCGATGGCGGCGAGCATGCCCAGTACCGGCAGGCTCCAGCCTCCACGCCGTTGGGCCAGCGCCAAGGCTGCAAGTGCCGGGTTGAAGCCGGCCAGCCCAGCGGACCAGTCGGCTCCGATTCCGCCGCCGATCACCATCCCCAGAGCCGAGCCAGCCAGCAGCCAGAGCGCATCGCGCCAGTTCGCCACGGCGACGGCCAGCACCAGGCCGGCCGCCGCCAGCCGATCAGCGACGAATATCACCTGCGCGACTCCCAACAACCAGGCGAGCAGCGTACTCGGGGCTGGCGGTGCGTCGATGGTCGGGGCCGCTGGGGCTGCGGCCAGCAACGTGACGAACCCGATCAGGACGAAGGGAAGGGTGAAGCCCGGGAGTCCACCGTGATGACGAAGCCGGCCGAGCAGCCATGCCTGGATTGGGCAACTGGCCAGCGAGGCGGTGGCGATCATGGCCAGGCTCACCGTCGACAGGCCGAAAAGATGGACCAGCAGCGCGCCGAGCAACACGGCGTTATAACCGTACAGACCGTCTTCACGGTCGTCCGCGGAGTAGCCTAGCCAGATCGCGCCGCTGTGGGCCATCACGACGCCGAAAATGGAACCGGCCAGCAACGCCGGATCGGCCAGCGCCAGCGCCAGCATGATCAGGGCGCCACAGCCGGCATGGCGCTGCAGAAACACCTGAGCGAAGGCATGGAACAGCGGGTGAAGCGCAACGGGAACACGCATCGGTGAAATCCGGGCGAACGCAAGGGCGCTGGCCCGCATGGGGCCAACGGCTGAAGGGGGATCGCTAGGCTTTGGCCGGGCAGGCGCCCGGCCGTGTCAGCTGAGGACTTCGATGCGCAGCGTGTTGGTGGTGCCGGGCTGGCCGAGGGGAACGCCAGCGGTGATCAGCACCGTGTCGCCGCTTTCCGCCATGCCCTGCGCACGCGCCAGTTCCAGGGCGTGACTGCTGACCTGTTCCATGTCGCGCATCGGTGCATCCACTACCGAGTACACGCCCCAGGCCACGGTGAGCTTGCGTGCGGTGGCGACGCTCGGCGTCAGGCTGAGAATCGGCGTGGCCGGGCGTTCACGCGAGGCGCGCAGGCTGGAACGGCCGGACTCGGTGTAGTTGACCAGCACGGCGATCGGCAGGATGCCGCTGATGCGGCGGATTGCGCAGCTGATGGCATCCGGCAGGGTGGCCTCGGCGTTGGGCCGGTGCACGTCGAGCTGGGCCTGGAAGTCCGGGCCGCTTTCCACCTGGCGGATGATCTTGCTCATCATGCTCACCGCTTCCAGCGGGTAGTCGCCGGAGGCGGTTTCCGCCGACAGCATCACCGCGTCCGCACCCTCGGCCACGGCGTTGGCCACGTCGGTGACCTCGGCACGGGTCGGGGCCGGGGCGAAGCGCATGGATTCGAGCATCTGTGTCGCCACCACCACCGGACGCCCGAGCTGGCGGCAGATCCGCACGATGTCCTTCTGGATGCGCGGCACGTTTTCGGCCGGCACTTCCACGCCCAGATCGCCGCGCGCCACCATGATCGCGTCGGACAGGCGGGCGATCTCGCGCAGGTGCTGCACCGCCGACGGCTTCTCGATCTTGGCCATGAGAAAGGCCCGATCACCGATCAGCTTGCGTGCCTCATGGATGTCCTGCGGGCGCTGGACGAACGACAGTGCGACCCAGTCGAAGCCCAGCTGCAGGCCGAAGGTCAGGTCGCGGCGGTCCTTCTCGGTCAGCGGGCTCAGCTCCAGCACCGCCTCAGGCACATTCACGCCCTTGCGGTCGGACAGCTCGCCGCCGGCCACCACGCGGGTCTCGATAGCCTCGGCATGACGCTCGGTGACCGTCAGGCGCAGGCGGCCATCGTCGATCAGCAGTTGCATGCCCGGTTCCAGCGCGGCGATGATCTCCGGGTGCGGCAGGTTCACGCGCCGGCTGTCGCCCGGTGTCGGGTCCAGGTCCAGACGAAAGGCCTGGTCACGCTCCAGGCGCACCTTGCCCTCGGCGAAACGGCCAACCCTGAGCTTGGGCCCCTGCAGGTCCATGAGGATGCCGATCGGCTGGTTCAGTTCACGTTCCACCTCGCGAATCCAGGCGAAGCGCTCGGCATGGTCGGCGTGCTCGCCATGGCTGAAGTTCAGGCGGAACAGGTTGACTCCGGCGGCGACCAGCGCCCGTACATCGTCGATGCTGCGGGTGGTGGGGCCGAGGGTGGCAAGTATCTTGACCTTCTTATCGGGTTTCATGGCGGGCTCGCTGGCAGGTGAACGTCCTCGGTCTAGGCCGAGGGCGGCAGAATCAGGATGGCGCGGAAGTCGTTGACGTTGGTGCGCGTCGGGCCGGTGACGATCAGGCTGTCCAGCGCGGCGAAGTAGCCATAGCCGTCGTTGTTGGCCAGCGAGTCGGCGGCGCGCAGGCCCTGTGCTTCGGCGCGGGCAAAGCTGTCCGGGGTCATCAGTGCGCCGGCGTTGTCTTCCGAGCCGTCGATGCCGTCGGTGTCGCCGGCCAGGGCGTAAACGCCGGGCAGGCCTTGCAGTGCCTCGGTCAGGGCGAGCAGGAATTCGGCATTGCGCCCGCCGCGGCCGTTGCCGCGCACGGTGACGGTGGTCTCGCCGCCGGAGAGGATCACGCAGGGCGCGGCGATCGGCTGGCCGTGCAGCACCACCTGGCGGGCGATGCCGGCATGCACCTTGGCCACCTCGCGTGCTTCGCCTTCCAGATCACCGAGGATCAGCGGGGTGATACCGGCGCCACGGGCTACCTCGGCTGCGGCATCGAGCGACTGCTGCGGCGTGGCGATCAGCCGGAAATGGCTGCGCGAGAGCATCGGGTCGCCCGGCTTGAGGGTTTCCGAGCGTGGGTCTTCGAGCCACGCACGCACGTTGGCCGGCACCTCGATGTGATAGCGCTCGAGGATCGCCAGCGCCTCGGCCGACGTGGTCGGATCGGCGACGGTCGGCCCGGAGGCGATCACCGTGGCTTCGTCGCCGGGCACGTCGGAGATCGCGTAGGTGTACACGCTGGCCGGCCAGCAGGCCCTGGCCAGGCGCCCGCCCTTGATCGCCGAAAGGTGCTTGCGCACGCAGTTCATCTCGCCGATGTGCGCGCCGGAGCGCAGCAGCGCCTTGTTGATCGCCTGCTTGTCCGCCAGCGAGATGCCCTCGGCCGGCAATGCCAGCAACGACGAGCCGCCGCCGGAGAGCAGGAAGATCACCCGATCGCTTTCCTCGAGGTTGCTGACCAGCTCCAGCACTCGGCGGGCGACGCGCTCGCCGGCATCGTCCGGTACCGGGTGTGCGGCCTCCACCACTTCGATGCGCCGGCAGTCGGCATGGTGCTCGTAGCGGGTCACCACCAGCCCGGACAGCTCGCCTTCCCAGACCTTCTCGATGGCTTCGGCCATGGCCGCGGCCGCCTTGCCGGCGCCGATGACGATGGCCCGGCGGCTGCGGTCTTCGGGCAGATGGTCGGCGAGCACATGGCGCGGGTGGGCGGCCTCGATGGCGCTGTCGAACAACTGGCGCAGCAGGGCTTGCGGGTCGAGGGTCATCTGAAGCTCCTTGTATGAGGTCTGCAACCGATTCCAGACCTTAGGGCTCGCCAATGCAAGCGCTAAGGTCTGCAATTGAAATCGACCCGCCCGGCAGTCGGGCCGTGACTCCTTGTGCCGGGCGAATCGAAAAGGTGCCGTCTGGTGACGGCGGTCGGGCTGAGATGCGCAGGTCATGCTGGTCGTGGGGAGACGCGATGATTCCGACCTGACGCACCTCTGGCCCGGCCCTTTGAGCGGCGCTGCGCGGGCGTTGCGATGACCCACCACCCGGTCTGTCTGTCCCTGAAGGTGGGGTCGCTGGCCCATTGCAGCGTGCTCGAAGGCTTTACTCCTTGCGGATCGAGAAGTTGGCCATGTGCTCCAGGCCCTTGATCAGCGCCGAATGGTCCCAGCCGCTGCCGCCGATTGCCGCGCAGGTGCTGAACACCTGCTGGGCATTGGCGGTGTTGGGCAGGTTCAGGCCCAGCTCGCGGGCACCGGCCAGGGCGAGGTTGAGGTCCTTCTGGTGCAGGCTGATGCGGAAGCCCGGGTCGAAGGTGCCCTTGATCATGCGCTCGCCGTGCACCTCGAGAATCTTCGAGCCGGCGAAACCGCCCATCAGCGCCTCGCGCACCTTGGCCGGGTCGGCACCGTTGCGTGCGGCGAACAGCAGGGCTTCGGCCACCGCCTGAATGTTCAGCGCAACGATGATCTGGTTGGCCACCTTGGCGGTCTGGCCATCGCCGTTGCCACCGACCAGGGTGATGTTCTTGCCCATCGCCTGGAACAGCGGCAGGGCACGGGCGAAGCTTTCTTCGCTGCCGCCGACCATGATCGACAGGGTGGCCGCCTTGGCGCCGACTTCACCGCCGGATACCGGGGCGTCGAGGTACTGGGCGCCGGTGGCGTTGATCTTCTCGGCAAACGCCTTGGTAGCGCTGGGCGAGATCGAGCTCATGTCGATCACCAGCTTGTTCGGCCCGACGCCTTCGGCAATGCCGTTCTCGCGCAACAGCACGTCCTCGACATGGGGGGTGTCCGGCACCATCACGATGATGAACTCGGCTTCCTGGGCGACTTCCTTCGGGTTGGCCAGGGCGACTGCGCCGGCCTCGAGCAGAGCTGCCGGAGCGGCGTCGTGATGCGTGGACAGAAAGATATCGTGGCCTGCTTTCTGCAGGTTCTGAGCCATGGGCAGGCCCATGATGCCGGTGCCGATAAATCCGATCTTAGCCATGAGTAATCTCCTTCAATTCGATTCAGTTCGGGTCAGATGGCGTTGTGGCTTTTCAGCCAGCCAAGGCCGGCTTCGGTGGTAGTGGCCGGCTTGTACTCGCAGCCGACCCAGCCCTGGTAGCCGATGCGATCCAGATGCTCGAACAGGAAGCGATAGTTGATCTCGCCGGTGCCCGGCTCGTTGCGTCCGGGGTTGTCCGCCAGCTGGATATGGTTGATCGCCGCCAGGTTGTTCTCGATGGTGCGCGCCAGGTCTCCCTCCATGATCTGCATGTGGTAGATGTCGTACTGCAGGAACAGGTTGGCGTGACCGACCTTGCCGCGGATCTCCTGCGCCTGGGAGGTGTTGTTGAGGAAGAAGCGCGGAATGTCGCGGGTGTTGATCATCTCCATCACCAGGCGGATGCCGGCCTCCTCGAGCTTCTGCGCGGCGTAGCGCAGGTTTTCGATAAAGGTGATTTCCAGCTGGCCGAGATCGGCGCCACGCGGGGCGATGCCGGCCAGGCAGTTGACCTGGGTGTTGCCCAGCACCTTGGCGTAGGCGATGGCCTTGTCCACGCCGGCGCGGAATTCCTCGACCCGCTCCGGCAGGATGGCGATGCCGCGCTCGCCATCGGCCCAGTCACCGGCCGGCAGGTTGAACAGCACCTGGGTCAGCCTGTTGGCATCCAGCTGAGCCTTGATCTGCTCGGCAGGAAAGTCATAGGGGAACAGGTACTCGACACCGGTAAAGCCGGCCTGGGCGGCAGCGGCGAAGCGGTCCATGAAGTCCTGCTCGGTGAACAGCATCGACAGGTTGGCGGCAAAGCGGGGCATGGTTTTCTCCTGATCTGTAGGGATCACATTCGGGTTCGCATTGCGGTGGTGTGGTGGCCACCCTGGGTGTTGCGTGTGCGGTGGATATGCTTCGCGATAGCCACCCTACGGTCCGAAGTGTTCGTAGGATGGAAGACCGCGAAGCGTCTTCCGCGCGTCTGGTTACGGTTGACTCAATCCAGCAATCCAACCGCGGTCGGTGCGTCTTCGCGGCCTGCGGCCAGCGCCTCGAACTCGTTGATCGCGTCGATCTCGGTGCCCATGGCGATGTTGGTCACCCGCTCGAGGATCACCTCGATCACCACCGGCACCTGGTGCTCGGCCATCCAGACCTGGGCCTGCTCGATGGCCGGGCGCAGGTCTTCCTGCTTGAACACGCGGATTGCCTTGCAGCCCAGGCCCTCGACCACCGCGACGTGATCGACGCCGTAGCCTTCCATGCCGCTCTGATCGGCATTGATGTTCTCGAAGCCGAGCTGCACGCAGTAATCCATCTCGAAGCCGCGCTGCGCCTGGCGGATCAGTCCGAGGTAGGCGTTGTTCACCAGAATGTGGATGTAAGGCAGCTTGAACTGCGCACCCACCGCCAGCTCCTCGATCATGAACTGGAAGTCGTAGTCGCCCGAGAGCGCCACCACCTTGCGGGTCGGGTCCGCGGCGACCACACCGAGCGCCGCCGGAATGGTCCAGCCGAGCGGGCCGGCCTGGCCGCAGTTGATCCAGTGGCGCGGCTTGTAGACATGCAGGAACTGCGCGGCGGCGATCTGCGACAGGCCGATGGTGCTGACGTAGCAGGCGTCCTTGCCGAAGGCGTTGTTCATGCACTGGTACACGCGCTGCGGCTTCATCGGCACGCTGTCGAAGTGCGTCTTGCGCAGCATCGTGCGCTTGCGCTCATGGCAGTCGGCCGCCCAGCTGCTGCGATCCGGCAACTGGCCGGCGGCCTTGCGCTCCTTGGCGACTTCGACGAACAGCCTCAGTGCAGCGCCGGCGTCGGAAGTGATGCCGAAGTCCGGCGAGAACACCCGGCCGATCTGGGTCGGTTCGATATCCACGTGCACGAACTTGCGGTCCTTGGTGTAGACCTCGACCGAGCCGGTGTGACGGTTGGCCCAGCGGTTGCCGATGCCGAGCACGAAGTCCGAGGCCAGCATGTTGGCGTTGCCGTAGCGGTGGCTGGTCTGCAGGCCGCACATGCCGGCCATCAACGGGTGATCGTCGGGAATCGAGCCCCAGCCCATCAGCGTCGGGATCACCGGCACGCCGACGGTTTCGGCGAATTCCACCAGCAGCGCTTCGGCACCGGCGTTGTAGATACCACCACCGGCAACGATCAGCGGACGCTCGGCGGCGCAGAGCATGTCGATGGCCTTCTCGATCTGCTTGCGGGTCGCCGCCGGCTTGTACACGGCGAGCGGCTCGTAGGTGTCGACGTCGAACTCGATCTCGGCCATCTGTACGTCGAACGGCAGGTCGATCAGCACCGGGCCGGGACGACCCGAGCGCATCACGTGGAAGGCCTGCTGGAACACGCGCGGAACCAGCGCCGGTTCGCGTACGGTGACGGCCCACTTGGTCACCGGCTTGGCGATGGATTCGATATCCACGGCCTGGAAATCTTCCTTGTACAGGCGGGCACGCGGCGCCTGGCCGGTGATGCAGAGGATCGGGATCGAGTCGGCCCAGGCGGAGTAGAGCCCGGTGATCATGTCAGTACCGGCCGGGCCCGAGGTGCCGATGCACACGCCGATATTGCCGGCCTTGGTGCGGGTATAACCCTCGGCCATGTGCGAAGCGCCTTCAACGTGGCGAGCAAGGATGTGACGGATGCCGCCATCGGCCCGCAGGGCGGAATACAGCGGATTGATCGCGGCTCCGGGGATGCCGAAGGCGGTGTCGATGCCTTCCTTGCGCAATACCGCGACGGCGGCGTCGATTGCTCTCATGCGGGCCATGGATCGTTCCTCCTGGGTAACTCGATAGTTTTTATACGTGGCTCAAGCATGGCGCCCTGGATTCTCCGGCGGAATTGGCCGAGACTTCAGTTCTGTCGATATCAGGAGTATCGAATGGATCGCTACACGACTTTGCGCAGCTTCGTACTGGTGGCCGACTGCGGCAGCTTCGCCGCCGCTGCGCACAAGGAAAACGTCACCCCGGTGGTGATGGGCCGGCGGCTGGACGCGCTGGAGCGACACCTGGGCGTCAAGCTGATGCACCGCTCGACGCGCGGGCTGTCGCTGACCGATCTGGGTGAGCAGTATCTGGAGCGCGCGCGCGGGCTTTTGAAGGACTTCGATGAGGTGGATGCCAGCATCAGCCACGACCGCACCTCGGTACGCGGCCATCTGGTGGTGTCGGCGCCGGCGGCATTCGGGCGGCGGCATATCGGCCCGCACGCACCGGCGTTCCAGGCGCGCTACCCGGACCTGCAACTGTCGTTCAACTTCACCGACAGTGTGGTCGACCTGGTGCGTCACGGTTACGACATGGGCATTCGCATCGGCGAGGTGACCGACCCCAACTATGTGGCGGTGCGGCTGTTTCCGAACAGGCGGGTGGTCTGTGGCTCGCCGGAGTACTTCGCCCGCCATGGCACGCCAACGGCATTGGAAGAGCTGACCGCGCACAACTGCCTGGCCTTCAACCTGCAGGGCGGTCAGCAGCGCGGCTGGACCTTCCTGCGCGACGGCAGGCAGGTGGCGATCCGCGTGGCCGGCAATCTGGACTGCAATGACGGTGAGCTGCTGTTCGACTGGGTCAAGCAGGGCCTGGGCATCGGCTGGCGCTCGACCTGGGAGATCCAGGCCGAGCTCAAGCGCGGCGAGCTGGTCACGGTACTCGACGAGTACGCATTGCCGGCCTACGACATCCAGGCCGTCTACCCGCAGCAGCGCTACCTGCCGGCCAAGGTGCGTTTCTTCATCGACTACCTGAAGGACATCTACAACGCACCGGGCTACTGGGAAGTGCGCTGAGCGGCTCAGTTGCCGCGGTAGGTGGAGAAGCCGTAGGGGCTCAGCAGCAGCGGGATGTGGTAGTGCTCGACGCTGCCATCGGCTTCGAAGATCACCGGAACTTCGGGGAAAAAGGTACTGGCCTTCTGCGTGGCGAACCAGTCTCCGGTCATGAAGGTGACGCGGTAGGTGCCTTTCTCCAGCGCTTTGCCTTCCGGGTAGAGCGCCGTGATCCGACCCTGCGCGTTGGTCTCGCCGCTGTTGAGTGATTTCCAGGTGTCACCCTGACGTTGTTCCAGGGTGACGCGTACGTCCGGTGACGGCAGGCCGTTTTCCAGGTTCAGCACGTGCACGCTGAGCGGGTTGCCGGCCGCCAGGGTCAGGCCGGAGAGGCCGCTGAGCATCAAGCCGGCGGCGATTGAACGTAGTGCTTTCATGGTGTTTTCCTTTTCTTCAGTGGGAGGAGGGCAGCAGTTTTTCGATGGCGGCCACGGCGCAGGCCTCGTCGTTCTTGGCACCGCCAGCACCGGCCACGCCGATGGCACCGATCACCTCGTCGCCGACCTTCAGCGGCACGCCACCGCCGAGCAGCAGCAGTTCGTCCAGGGTGTTGAGGTTGGCGGCATCCGGCGTGCTGGCGGCGCGTTCGGCGAACAGGCGGGTCGGCGTCTTGCTCGACAGCGCGGTGTAGGCCTTGCGCTGCGCGGCCAGGGTGTTGTGCGGGCCGACGTTGTCGTCGCGGCGCAGGGCGACCAGGTTGCCGCCGCGATCGACCACGGCGACTACCGCGGTGCGGTTCTGTGCGTGGCAGGCATCCAGGGTCTGCTGGATCAGCCCGTCGGCCAGCGCCAGCGAGACGTTCTGCTGGGTAATCGGCGCTGGTGTGGCGGCGTTGGCGCTCAGGGCCGGGGTAAGCACTGCCAGGGTCAGCAGTGACAGTGTGGCGGCGATACGCATATTGGTTTTCCTTGGGTGACTTGGCTTCGGAGCGCATGGTGCCGATGCCTGCCCGTCAGAACCGTTGCCTGCGCATTACGCTTTTGTAATGGCTGGTAGTCGCCGGCTCCCATAACCTAGCAGGCCGTTGAAGAACTACCTGCGTTGCCTCGCTGACGTTCTTCAACGACCTGCGACGCACATTTGGCAAGGTGACCCGATGCGAATTCTGGTGGTGGAGGACGAGGCCAAGACGGCCGACTACCTCAAGCGTGGGTTGGAGGAGTCCGGCTACCGGGTGGAGGTCGCGCGCAACGGCGTCGACGGCAAGCACCTGATCGAGGAGGAAGCGTTCGATCTGGTGATCCTCGACGTCATGCTGCCGGGGCTCGATGGCTGGCAGCTGGTGCAGGTGGTGCGCAAACGTTCGGCGCATACGCCGGTGCTGTTCCTCACCGCTCGCGATGCGGTGGAGGACCGTGTGCGTGGGCTGGAGCTGGGCGCTGACGACTATCTGGTCAAGCCGTTCTCCTACGCGGAGCTGCTGGCGCGGGTACGCACCCTGCTGCGCCGTGGGCCGCCGCGCGAGGTCGAAAGCTTCCACGTCGCCGACCTGGAGCTGGACCTGCTGCGCCGCCGCGTCACCCGTCAGGGCGAGCGCATCAACCTCACCAACAAGGAGTTCGCCTTGCTGCATCTGCTGCTCAGCCGTCAGGGCGAGGTGCTGTCCCGTGCGCAGATCGCTTCGCAGGTCTGGCAGATGAACTTCGACAGCGATACCAATGTGGTCGACGTGGCGATCCGCCGCCTGCGCGCCAAGGTCGACGATCCGTACCCGCTCAAGCTCATCCACACCGTGCGCGGCATGGGCTACGTGCTGGACGTCTCGGCATGAGCCTGCTGCCACGCTCGCTCAGCCTGCGCCTGGCGCTGGCCTTCGCCCTCGTCGCGGTGGTGCTGCTCGGCGCCATCGGCCTCTACCTGTACCGCTCGCTGGAACGCGAGATCGTCTGGCGCGACGACCAGGCGCTGCTCGGCCGGCTGGAGCGCATGCAGGCCCTGCTGGAGGACAGTGCCAGCATCGACGCGCTGCGCCAGCGGCCGCAGCTGTACGAGAACATGCTGGGCAACCGCGACAGCCTGCTCTGGCTGCTCGATGCGCAGGGGCGTGCGCTGATCGAGATCAACCCGACCCGTCTGGCGATTCCGCCACTGCCGGCCGCCGATCCGGTGGCGCTGCAGGATATCGGCGAGGCGCGTCTGGCCTGGCGACAGCTGCCCGGCGAGGCGGGGCTGACACTGGTGGCCGGGCGCCTGCTGAGCGAGCGCGAACAGATGCTGGGTGCCTATCGCGCCAAGCTGTGGTGGGCGCTGAGCGTCGGCGCGCTGCTGGCGTCCGTGCTCGGCTGGTTGATCAGCCGGCGCGCGCTGCGCCCGGTGCGCCGGCTGACGTGTCAGGCCCTGGCGATCGACGTGCAGCACCTGCACCTGCGCCTCGACGACTCGACCGTGCCGAGCGAGCTGGAACCGCTGCGTGCGGCACTGAACCAGATGCTGGCCCGGCTGGAGCAGGGGTTCGCGCGTCTGTCGCGCTTCAGCGAGGACCTGGCCCACGAGATGCGCACGCCACTGGGCAACCTCATGGGCCAGACCCAGCAGCTGTTGCACCGTGCCCGCTCGGTGGATGATTACCAGGCGCTGCTGGTCTCCAATCAGGAGGAGTACGAGCGCCTGGCGCGGATGATCGACAACATGCTGTTTCTCGCCCGCGCCGAACAGCCGGCGGCGGCCATCGAGCGGCAGCGCTTTGCACTGCCGGCATTGGTCGAGCAACTGTGCGACTACTTCGAGGGCGTCGCCGAGGAGCGCGGCATCCAGCTGCTCGACGAGACCGAGGGCGAGCTGTGCGGCGACCCCGAACTGATCCGCCGGGCGCTGGCCAATCTCCTCGCCAACGCGTTGCGCTACGGCGCGGCCGACAGCCCGGTGCGCATCATCAGCGCTACCGGGGACGGCTGGCGGCGCGTCAGCGTGATCAACCAGGGCCCGCCCATCGCCCCGGAGCATCTGCCACGCCTGTTCGACCGCTTCTACCGCTGCGACCCTTCCCGCGCCGAGCCGGGCGACTCCGGCGGGCTGGGGCTGGCCATCGTACGTTCGATCGCGCAGCTGCATGGCGGCGAGGTGGAGGTGCACAGCGACGCCAGCGCGACCCGCTTCACCCTGTGCTTGCCGGCAGATCCCGACTGACGGCGCCCAAGGATAAATGCCGGCCGGTACGGTCACAGCTAAGGTGAATATCACCAGCCGAGCAGAGAGGCGCTTGTGGATCGTCTGAAAATCGCCACCTTCAACATCAACGGCATCCGGGCGCGCCTGCCCAACCTGCTCGAATGGCTCGAGCGCGAGCAGCCCGACGTGGTCTGCCTGCAGGAACTCAAGGCGCAGGATGCCGACTTCCCCATCGACGACATCCGCGGCGCTGGTTATGGCGCCATCTGGCATGGGCAGAAATCCTGGAACGGCGTGGCGATCCTCGCCCGTGACAGCGAGCCGCTGGAGATCCGCCGCGGCCTGCCCGGCGACCCGGATGACAGCCACAGCCGCTACCTGGAAGCGGCCGTGCAGGGCGTGATCGTCGCATGCCTCTACCTACCCAACGGCAACCCGCAGCCCGGGCCGAAGTTCGACTACAAGCTGGCCTGGTTCGAGCGGCTGATCGAGCATGCCGCGGGGCTGTTGGCCAGCGGCCATCCGGTGGTGCTGGCCGGCGACTACAACGTGGTGCCCACCGACGAGGACATCTACAACCCGCGCTCCTGGAAGAAGGACGCGCTATTGCAGCCGGAAAGCCGCGAGTGCTTCGAGCGCCTGCTGGCGCAGGGCTGGACCGACGCGCTTCGCGCCAAGTATCCAGACGAGCGCGTCTACACCTTCTGGGATTACTTTCGACAGCACTGGCAGAAGAATTCCGGGCTGCGCATCGACCATCTGCTGCTCAGCCCGGACCTCGCGCCGCGCCTGCAGGAGGCCGGTGTCGATCGTTGGGTGCGTGGCCAGGAGCACGCCAGTGACCATGCGCCGACGTGGGTCAGCCTGGCCGTGGCGACGAAGCCGTAGCCAGTCGGAGCGGCCCTCGCAGCCGACGGACTGGCCACTGGTCGGCTCGCGCGACGCAGCACTGGCCATTCCCAACGGTTTCGAATGTTCTATGTAACAGCGGCCCGGGTAAAAGGAGTCCGCCCGCCTGCTTGCCAAAGGAGAATTGGATGCTCGGACATTTGCAATCAGCCACGGCCATTTCCCGCGACGACCCTGTCGCGATACTGGCGAGACTTGAAGCCGGCAGCATGCCGATTGGGTCGATGCTCTGCGAGGCGCTGCATGCGGTACGCAGCCATCTGGGCATGGAGGTGGCGTTCATCGCCGAGTTCAGCGAAGGCGCCCGCATCTTCCGTCACGTCGACGGGCGAAGTGAACATGTCACCCTTTGCGTGGGGGATTCCAACCCGCTGGAAGACAGCTACTGCCAGCGAGTGGTCGATGGGCGTCTTCCCGAACTGATACACGACGCCGCACAGCTTGCCGAGGCGTTGCTGCTGCCGGTGACCACCGAGCTGCCGGTCGGTGCGCATCTGAGCGTGCCTATCCGCTTCAGCGATGGTGCGTTGTACGGCACCTTCTGCTGTTTCAGCACCCGCCCCGACGGCAGCCTGAACGACCGTGATCTCAATACCCTGCGTCTGTTCGCGGCGTTTGCCGGTCGGCTGCTGGAAACCCAGGCGAAGAGCCAGCAGGCACGGCAGACCCGGCATAACAGGGTCGCGGCCGCGCTCGCCGAGCGTGCGTACGGCGTGGTTTATCAACCGATCGTGCACCTGGTGGAGAACCGCATCGTCGGCCATGAGGCGCTTGCACGCTTTACCGACGAGCCGCTGCGCAGCCCGGACAAGTGGTTTGCCGAGGCCGGGCAGGTCGGGTTGCAGCAGGAGCTTGAGATCGCTCTGATCGAGGCTGCGCTGCAGGGCTTCGATCTGCTGCCTGCTGAAAGCTACCTGTCGTTGAATGTTTCACCGGATACGATCCTCTCCGGAGTGATGGGCGAGGTGTTGCGCGGCTGGCCGCTGGATCGGTTGATGCTGGAAGTGACCGAGCATGCGTTGGTGGAGGATTACGAAAGACTCGCCGACGTGTTGGGGCCGCTGCGCAGCAAGGGGCTGCGGCTGGCCGTCGACGACGCCGGCGCCGGTTACGCGAGCTTCCGCCATATCCTCAAACTCAAGCCCGACGTGATCAAGCTCGACAGCAGCCTGATCCGCAATGTCGACAGCGACACCGGCTGTCGTGCCCTGGCGGCTGCACTGATCCGGTTCGCCGAGGAAACCGCCTGCAAGGTCGTCGCTGAAGGGGTCGAAACCGAAGCCGAGCTGGCCATGCTGCGCCGGTTGCAGGTGAACAAAGCACAAGGCTATTTGCTGGGTCGGCCGGCGCCGCTGGGACGGCGCGCAGCAGTTGGCTGAGTCCTGCACCGCTGGGTGCCTTCCAGCGGTTTCGCTGAACCTTTCTGGTGCGAGGGCAGTCGACTCCATAACGCGAGCCGCAGCGATGCGGCTCCTTCCGAGTCGACTTGGCAGGAGGTACCCGATGGATACGAAAGACACGATTTCAGTGCTCAACGACCTGATAGAAACCAGCAAGGACGGCGAAAAAGGCTTTCTCGAATGCGCTGAGGACCTGCGTGATCCGCAGCTCAAGAGCACCATGAATCAACGTTCGCGCGATTGCGCCACGGCCGCTGCCGAGCTGCAGCAGCTGGTCCGCTCGATGGGCGGTGATCCGGAAACCAGCACCAGCATGGCGGCCGATATGCACCGCCGTTGGGTCGACCTCAAGTCGATGATCACCGGCAAGGACGATGAGGCTATCCTCAACGAGTGTGAGCGTGGTGAAGATGTTGCGGTGAAGAGCTACCGCAAGGCATTGGAAAAAGATCTGCCGGCCGAAGTGCGGATCGTGGTTGAACGTCAATACCAGGGCGTACAGCGCAACCATGATCAGGTCAAGGCATTGCGTGACGCGGCCCGCGCACGCAGCTGACTGTCAGCGCATCCGCTTGTAGCGGCATGAAAAACGCCAGCGTCTGCTGGCGTTTTTTTTGCTTTTATACAGGCCACACCGTTCTGCCAGCCGTCCGTTGCACAAGGCGATCAGGACCCGTCAGCTGCATGTTCTGGCGCCTGCCAGCCCCCGCCGAGCGCGCGATAGAGCTGAATCAGGCGATTGATTCGCGCCTCCCGCAGTTGCACTTCCGTCAGCTGGGTATCGAACAGATTGCGCTGGGCATCGAGCGCTTCGAGATAGGACGAATAGCCACCGTGATAGCGGTCCTCGGCGATCTCCAGTGAGCGTGTCAGTACCGTGCGGCGTGCTTCGATGCGGTCGCTCTGGCTGGCCAGGCGATCCAGGCCGGAGAGGGCATTCTCCACTTCACTGAAGGCGGTGAGCACTGCCGCGCGATAGGCATAGGCCGCGTGATTGCGCTCGGCCGTGGCCACCGCGACGCCGGCTTCGCGGCGGCCACCGTCGAACAGCGGGGCGAGCACGCTGGCGCCCAGGTTCCAGACCTTTACCGGGTCGTAATCCAGCGCGTTGACATAGAGGCGCCCGAGGCTCGCGGAAAGTTGCACTTGCGGCAGGAAGCGGTCACGTTCGCTGTCGAGGAACAGGTCACTGGCCGCCAGCTGCTGTTCGGCCTGGTACAGATCGGGGCGTTGGCGCAGCAGGGCCGCGGGGAGGGCGCCGGGCACCGCGGGTGGATGCAGCGCATCCAGCGTACCGCGCGCCACCGGGCCGGGTGAGTCGCCGGCGAGCCGGCGCAGTGCATGCTCCTGCTCGACGATGGCCTGTTCCAGTTGCGGTACCAGCTGCGCCGCGGCTTCGAACTCGGCGCGGGCCTGGGTCAGCTCCAGCTCCGAGGTGTAGCCCATCCGCGCCCGATCCTCGGCCAGGTGCAGCGCCGCCTGCCGCGACTCCACGGTTTCCTGGGTCAGCGCGAGCTGGCGATCCAGCGACAACAAGGACACATAGCCCTGCGCCACAGTGGCGGCGACCGCCAGGCGCAGACTTTGCTGTTCGGCCGCCGAAGCCTGGTACTGCAATTCGGCAACCTGGCGCAGACGGGCGAGGCGTCCCCACAGGTCCGCTTCATAGCTGAGCTGGAGGCCAGGCTGCGCGGCAGTGGTGGTGGTCAGGCCGGCTGCGCCGAAATCCTGGCTGCGCTGGGCCCCGAGCACGGCATCCAAACTCGGCAAGAGGGCCGCGCGAGACAGTCGGATCTGCTCGCGGGCGGCGTCCAGGCGCTCGGCCTCGGTCAGCAGGTCGGTGTTGCGCGCCAACGACCGCTCGACCAGCGCCGCCAGCGCGGGGTCGCCGAAACCCTGCCACCATCGCTCGATGGGGGCTGTGCCATCGGCAGGGCTGCGCCACTGAGCAGGTATCTCCTCGAGCCGAGCCTGCTGGGGTATCGGTTCACGGTGCGGTACGCAAGCGCAGAGCAAACCGAGCGTCAGCGCGGTAAACAGGCCATACAGCTTCATTGCGCAGCGGTGTCCACGTGGGTGATGACCGACAGGCCGGGCCGCAAGCGCTCGAGCAGTGGCTGATCGGGATCGATGGCGATGCGCACCGGGAGGCGCTGTACGACCTTGGTGAAGTTGCCGGTGGCATTGTCCGGGCGCAGGACGCTGAACTCGGAACCGGTTGCCGGCGCCAGGCGCTCGACGCGCCCGGTAAGACGCGCACCGTCCAGCGCGTCGACCTCGAAGGTGACCGGCTGCCCGGCGCGCATGTTGGCCGTCTGGGTTTCCTTGTAATTGGCGATCACCCAGAGCCTGGGCGGAACCAGGAAGAGCAGCTGCGACCCGGCTGAAACGTACTGGCCCAGGCGCACCCCCACTTCACTGACACGGCCGGCGGTGGGGGCGACGATTTCGGTGTTGGCCAGGTCGATCTCGGCCTGGTGCAGGGTGGCCTCGGCAATCTGTACCCGTGCGTCCAGGCCGCCACGGGAGACATCGCTGGCCTTGAGCGTCTGCTCGGCGATCTCGATGGCAGCACGCGCTTTCTGTACGTTTGCCTTGGCTGCGAGGGCGCTGGCGCGGGCCTGATCGCGCTCGCGAATGGAGACGGAGCCGCGCTCGGCCAACTCATCGACACGGCGCTCATCGGTCCGCGCACGAACCAGTTCGGCTTCGGCGGCGAACAGGTCGGCGCGGCGGACGGCCAGGGTGGCGCGGTCGGCGGCCAGTTGCTGGTCGAGGTTTTCCAGCTCGAAGCGTGCGGCGTCCCGTTCGGCCCGACGCTGGGCGACCCGTTGCTGGTACTGCCTGTCATCGATGCGCACCAGCACCTGGCCCTGGCGGACCTGCTCGAAGTCCTGCACGCGCACCTCGGTGACGTAGCCGGCGACCTGCGGCGCAAGCACCGTGAGCTGGCCGCGCACATAGGCGTTCTCGGTCGTCACCTGGCTGCCGGTGAACGGCCAGAGCTGCCAGGCGTAAAGAATCGCCAGCACCCCGACCAGAGCGACCAACGACATCAGCAGCACCGAGCGGCGGCTCGGCTGGATGGTCTTGGGTGGCTCGGGTGGGGTGCCGCCAGCGTCCGTGGTCGGTGTGGTCTGGTCGTCGGGTGTGCGCGCATCGCTCATGGGGCGGAAGCCTTCTTCTGTCGCGCCAGGCGCAGGGTATGGAACAGTGACCAGCCGAGCACGGCGATGGCGAGCAGGCCGATCAGGCGGAACACGTCATTGAAGGCCAGCACGTTGGCTTCACGCGTGACGGTCTGCGACAGGCGAGCACCGCCGAGCGCCTGGCGCAGCTGCGGGTCGAGCTGGGTCGCGGCCAGCGCCTGGCTCTGCTGGGCGAGACGGGCGGCGATGCGTGGATCGTCCGGCACCACCTGCTCGGTCAGGTGCGCCGAGTGGTGCTGCTCGCGGACGATCTGGTAGGTGCCGAACACGGCCGGGCCGGCCAGCCCGCCCAGGCTCTGGGTCATGGAAAACAGCACGATGAAGCTCACCAAATAATTCGGCCCGTTGGCCAGCGCCTTGCCGATGCCGGTGATCAGCAGCGGACCGAGGAACATGCCGCTGGCGAAGGACAGCAGGCCCTGGCTGAGGAACAGGTCGTGCGGGCGGGTCTGGCTGGTTGCGTCCACGTCGAGAAAGCTCGCCACGCCGATCAGCACGATCGAGAGCAGGATCTGCGCTGAAGCCGTCCTCGGACTGAAGGTCATCGCGCTGGCGGCGATCCCCGTCACCAGTCCCAGCAGGATCACCGCATACAACGGGCGCAGCTGATCCGGCCCCATGCCGAGCGTCTGCAGCAGGCCGACCGCGCCATAGCTCTGTTCGGACAGCAGAAAACGCAGCGCCAGCGCACCGAAGGCGAAGCGCAGCATCTCGGCAGTGCCCAGCCAGCGCGTCTGCAGCAGCGGATTGCGCCGGTGATGTTCGATCATGAAGGTCAGGCAGCTGAGCAGCAGGGCCGCGATCAGTGCGTAGCCCAGCCACGGCGCTTCGGTCCACCACTGCACGCGGCCCTGGGCGAATACTGCGGCAACCAGCGCCAGGGCGGGCGCGAAAAGGGCAAAGGTAAGGAAATCCAGCGGCTCGAAGACCTTGATGCGCTCGCCCACCGGGAGCTTGAGCACCACCACAGCAGCCAGCGAGCACAGGGCCAGGCCGCTTTCGAACACATACAGGCGGTGCCACTGGCCGATATCCACCAGTGGTGGCGATAACAGCCAGGCCAGCGGCGTGGCGACCTGGGTCATGCCGAAGGCGACGATCACGCCTCGTGGCAGGTCCACCTTGCGGAAGGCCTGCAGCATGTAGAACAGCCCGAGTGAGGTGGTGGTGGCGGCAGCGAAGCCGCTGGCGGCGCGCACGAACATCGCCATGCCCAGACCCTCGACGAACACGTGGGCGATGGTCAGCAAGGCATACACGGCCAGGCCGATCTCGGCGAAGACGCGCAGGCCGTATTGCTGGCGCACCTTGATCAGCAGCAGATTGGTCGAGACATTCACCATGAAGTAGGCGGCGGGCAGCCAGGCACCCTGTTCGGGCGTCAGGCCCAGGTCGCCCTGGATCGCCGGCAGGTTGGCGATGAACAGGGCATTGCCGAGCCCGCCGGTCAGCCCCACCAGTACCGCCACCGCGGCATAGGCCAGACGCCGCGGCGGACTGTGCAGCAGGATCGCCGGCGAGCCGGGCATCGACGGGCGTTCGTGGGGTTCCCAGCGAGGAACCGGCGCGAGGTATTCGGGCATTGTGAGCGTGCAGGTCCGGGGCGCCACGGCGGCGCGATCACCATAGGACAAGCGTCACGGCGAATTTCGCCCGTCCAATTTGCCCGGCGGGTCGGCAATGCGGACGTTGAGTCGCTGCGTCAGATGGCACGTCGCCGTAAGGCGTCAGCTCGGTTCGGCGATCTCGCAGCCCTTGAGCACCAGGCGGATGATGGTGTCGGCGGCCGCGTCGTAGTCGGCGTCGTCGAGCCGGGCCTTGCCGGTGACGGTGCTGATCTGCCAGTCGAAATCGGCATAGGTCTGGGTCGCCGCCCAGATGCTGAACAGCAGGTGATTGGCGTCCACCTTCGCCATCAGGCCATCGTCGATCCAGCCCTGAATGCAGGCGATGTTATGCGCGGCCTGGGCGTTGAGCTGGGCGGTGCGCTCCGGTGAAAGGTGCGGGGCGCCATGCATGATCTCGCTGGCGAACACCTTGGACGCATAGGCGTGATCGCGGGAAATGCGGATCTTGGTGCGGATGTAGGCGCGCAGCACCTCGGCCGGATGCCCGGGCTGATTGAACGGTGCCGAGGCTTCGAGCAGCGGTTCGACGATGCTCTCCAGCACCTCGCGATAGAGGTTTTCCTTGGACTTGAAGTAGTAATAGACGTTGGGCTTCGGCAGCCCGGCGCGGGCGGCGATGTCGCTGGTCTTGGTGGCGGCGAAGCCCTTTTCCGCGAATTCCTCGCTGGCGGCTTTGAGAATCAGCTCTTTGTTGCGCTCACGGATACTGGACATGGGGGCCTTTCGCTGGCTGCCGGCGGCACGGACAAGCGCCCGCATGCTAGCACCCCTGTCGCAAGCCCCTCAACCGGACGGCGGGGGAAGCGAAGGGGCACGTTGCCCCTTCGCAACAGCGCTTAGAAATGCGCCTTGACGATGGCGCTGAAGGTGTTCTGGTCGGTCTTGCCAACAACTTGCCTGCTGAACTCGCCGCCGTCCTCGATACCGTACTTGTTGGTCCAGTAGTCGTATTCGATACCGACGTAGAGCTGCTTCTCGCCCCAGTTCAACGCCTTGCCCAGGTCGTACTTGATCTGCGGGTTGAAGTGGAAGTTGGCGTGGTATTCCTCGCCGCGGGAGTTGCGGTCGTTGTCCACCACCCAGTCGATGAAACCGTCGATGAGGATGTCGGAGTTGCCCACCGGCAGGGTGTAGCCCCACACCGGGGTGATCTGCCAGACGCCGTCCCCTACGCGGTCACCGTCGGTGTTGCGGTGGTAGAAGTTCACGGAGAAGTAGTCGAAGCCGGGGACGTTGAGGTCGAAGCCCGGGCCGATCATGTAGGTTTCCACATCGCCTTCACCGAACTCGTAGGTCATCGCGACCAGTACGTCGGTAATCGGGCCGAAGCTCAGGTCACGCTGGAAGATCTTGCCGAACGACAGGCGTGGCGAGAATTCGCCGTAGAAGGTGCTGTCGTCCCGGCCGTTGTCGTTACCCTTGCCGTTATAGTGGATCGAGTCGACGAAGAAGAAGGTGTCGCCGTACTTCCAGCCGTTGGCGTGCTCGAAGGTGACGGTCTGCTGGATCGGCGAATCGATCTTGTAGTCCTTGCCGTACAGGTAGGTCAGGCTGTTGCTTTGCCAGTGCAGAAGACCTTCTGCCATTACCGGAGCGGTGAGCAGGCTGCCGGCAAGTGCGACGGCGAGTGGGGCGGTCTTGATGTGCATATGGTTCGTCCCTTGCGGTGCGTTTAGTTGATGGCTACTGGTCATATTGTCTGCGAACCACGACCGTGCGAGAAGCGCGTCAAATCAAGGGATTGCCGCTTTCAGAAGATTTATCAGGACATGGTGTCGCAGTCGACGTCGTGGCTGTCTGCAGCATGAACGGGACACCCCCACCGGGCGGCGCCCCGTTCTGTGCGGCCGTCAGAAGTGTGCCTTGACGATGGCATTCACCACGTTGTTGTCGGTGTTGAAGTTGCGGCTGTCCTCAATCGCGTACTTGTTGGCCCAATAGTCGTATTCGATGCCGATATAGAGCCGGCCAGCCTCATGGTCCAAGGCCTTGCCGAGGTCGTACTTCACCTGCGGATTGAAGTGGAAATTCTTCGCCAGGTAGTTGCCGCGCGCCTTGGAGCCGGCGTCGTTCACCACCCAGTCGATATAGCCATCGAACAGGATGTCGGACTTGCCCACCGGGATGGTCATGGCCCAGGTCGGGGTGATCTGCCACTGGCCACTCGGCTTGCCGGTGGCGCCGTCGGGCTTGCGGTAGTAGGTGTTGATGGCGAAACGGTCGAAGCCGGGCACCCTGAGGTCGACGGCCGGGCCGAGCAGGTAGTTCTGGTTCGGCGTGCCGTTGGCCAGGCTTTCGCCACGCTCATAGGTGGCCGAGATCAGCACGTCCTTCACCGGCCCGAACGACAGGTCCGTGCCGGTGAGTTTCCCGAGCGACAGCCGCGGGCTGAACTCGCCGTAGTAAGTTCGGCCGTCCTTGCCCGAGTGGCCGTTGAACCACTTGTGGTCGACGAACAGGAACACGTCGCCCCAGCTCCAGCCGCTGGCGTGTTCGAAGGTGATGGTCTGCTGGATTGAGGCCTCGCGGCCGTCCTCACCCGAGTCGACGGCGAAGTTCTTGCCGTACAGATAGGTCAGGCTGTTGTTCTGCCAGAGCATCAGGTCGGCAGCCAGGGCAGGGGTCGTCAGCAGGGCGCCGGTGAGCGCCAGGCAGCAAGGGGCAGTCTTCAGTCGCATGGGGGATTCCCTTGTGTTTTTGTTATAGGCAGGGCCGCACGACCGGCACTGCTCCGGTCGCACGGCTTGTAGCGAAGGGGGTGATCAGCCTTTGAAGTCGGCGCCTGCCGGTTGCGGCAAGGCGTCACGGCGGTGCCGATCATCCTGCTCCCGGTAATCGGGGATGTTCACCGACAGGGTATTGGTGCCCACGGCGTCCTCGATCAGCTCCTCCGGGTCGAACACGTCGCGCTCGGATGCTTCGCGCGGCAGGAACAGGTTGAGAAGGATGGCGCTGAAGGCACCGATGGTGATCGGCGAACCGAAGATGTTCTTCAGCACGTCGGGCATCGCGCTCAGCACTTCCGGCACGCTGGCCACGCCCAGGCCCATGCCGAGGGAGATCGAGACGATCAGCATGTTGCGCCGGTGCAGGCCGGCTTCGGCGAGGATCTTGATGCCGGCGATGGCCACGGTGCCGAACATGATCAGGGTGGCGCCGCCGAGCACCGGCTTGGGCATCGCCTGCAGCACGCCGCCGACTGCCGGGAACAGGCCCAGCAGCACCAGCAACCCGGCGATATAGAAGCCCACGTGGCGGCTGGCCACGCCGGTCAGCTGGATCACACCGTTGTTCTGGCTGAAGGTAGTCATCGGCAGGCTGTTGAACACCGCCGCAGTGGCCGAGGCGCAGCCGTCGGCGAGAATGCCGGACTTGATGCGGCGCATGTACAGCGGGCCGCGTACCGGCTGGCGCGAGATCATCGAGTTGGCGGTGAGGTCGCCGGCTGTTTCCAGCGGCGTGATGAGGAAGATCACGGCGATCGGAATGAAGGCCATCCAGTCGAAGGCGAAGCCGAAGCGGAACGGCTGCGGCACGCTGACCAAGGGCAGGTCGCCCAGGCCGGACAGATCGACCTTGCCCATCGCCAGTGCCACGGCGTAGCCGATGCTGAGTGCGGCGATCACCGCGGACAGCCGCAGCACCGGCCAGGGGAAGCGGTTGAGCACCACGATGATGCCGATCACCAGACCCGCCAGGGCGAGGTTGGACAGTGCGCCCAGATCAGGTGCGCCGTAGCCGCCGGCGATGTCGGTCATCGCCACCTTGATCAGCGACAGCCCCATCAGGCAGATGATCGTTCCGGTGACGACAGGGGTGATCACCCGGCGCAGCTTGTTGATGCACTGGCTGAAGGCGATTTCGACAAAGGCCGCGCAGAAACTCACGCCGAACAGCGTGGCGAGAATCTCTTCAGGCGTGCCGCCGCGTGCCTTGACGATGAAGCCGGCACTGAGGATGGCGCTGAGAAAGCCGAAGCTGGTGCCCTGCAGGCAGAGCAGTCCGGAGCCGATCGGGCCGATGCGCTTGGCCTGGACGAAGGTGCCGAGGCCGGAGACGAACAGCGCCATGCTGACCAGATAGGGCACGTAGGCACCCAGGCCCAGGGCGCTGCCGACGATCAGGGTGGGGGTGATGACGCCGACGAAACTCGCCAGTACGTGCTGCAGCGCCGCGAAGAGTGCCGGAAGGGGAGCCGGGCGATCGTCCAGCCCGTAGATCAGATCCTGCTGAGGTGCAGCAGCGGTGCCGCTGCTCGAATCGGTTGCGGTCATGGTCAAGCCTGCCATTTGTTGTTGTACGGTCATGGGCTTTCGAGGGTCACGGCTCCTCTACCCGCTGCACCGGCTGTAGGGTCGGTGATCGGATAGCCCGACTATAGCAATCTGTGGACAGGCGTTGGAACAATAAATTTTTGGATTGTGTACAAGATGACCGGTGGTCGCACCGCTTACCTTGATTCCAGCTCCCGTGCCACGTTTTCGGCCAGGCCGGCACCGGCTTCGCTCATGGTCAGGTAGGTACGGTCGGCGCCGGCTTCCTGAATGCGCTGGGCTATGTCCTCGTACATGGCATGGGAGACGACCAGCCCGCGGAAGCCGCTTTCGCGCAGTTTGCGGGTCGAGATGATCTTGGCCTCCGGATCGTTCATTGCCAGGATCACGGCCTCGACCTGGTTCATCTCCAGGCTCTGCCAGAACATCTGGTCCTCGGCATCGGCGAAGAGAATCTTGCGTCCTTCCTGGGTGTTTTTTTCCACCATCACCGGGTCGGAGTCGAGGCTGATCAGGCGAAAGCCCTTCTGCGCCAGATAGTCGTAGGCGGCCCGCCCCGTGCGCCCCATGCCCATGATCAGGATGCGCGCGTCGCCCAGCGACACCGGTTGTTCGTCCGGGTGGCGAATGTTGCGCTCGCAACGAATCAGCCGCGGCGCCAGGCGTTCGTACAGCGGGTGGGCGACGCGGTTAAGCTGCGCGGAAATGATGAACGACAGGGCCACCGTGATCGCCAGTGGCATCAGCCATTGCGGCAGTACCACGCTGGCGACGATCAGGCCGAACTCGCTGTAGTTGGTCAGGCTGGTCGCGCTGAGAAAGGCGCTGCGTGCACGCAGGCGGAAGGCGATGAACAGGCCGAAGAACAGCACGCCCTTGAGCGGCAGCAGCAACGCCATGGCGAAGGCGAACCACAGGGCGTCGGCATCCGGCAGCCCGCCGATGCCGATCTTGAGGAAGAAGCCGACCAGGAACACTTCCTTGATCGCCCACAGCGAGTTGGATAGCTCACTGGCGCGCTTGTGCTTGGCCAGCATGGCACCGAAGGCCAGGGCGCCCAGTTCGGAACTCAGGCCGACATATTCGAAGCCGAGGCCGCCTGCGACCAGTGCCAGCATCAGGCCGAGCAGCACCATCAGTTCTTCGTGGCCGCTGTGGTCGAGCAGGCGGAACAGCACGGGTCGCAACAGCGGCAGCAGGAACACCAGCAACGCCCAGGCGGAAGGCAACTTGCCGGCGGCGAGGCTCATCACCACCAGGGCGATGAGGTCCTGGATGATCAGCACGCCGATGGCGACGCGGCCATGGAAGGCGCGCAGCTCGCGCTTGCTTTCCAGCACCTTGGCGGCGAGCACGGTACTGGAGAATGACAGGGCGATGGCCAGCAGCATTGCTTCGCGCCAGTCGCTGTCGAGGATCAGCATGATTGCGGGCAGTACCAGCACGCTGGATATGAGGAAGTGCAGCAGGCTGCCGCCAATGACTTCGCGGCGCACCAGATTGCCAAGCTTGAGCTTGAGCCCCACGGTGAACAGCAGCAGGAGCACGCCCAGATGCGCCAGATGGTCGAGGATGATGCTGTCGTTCTGGGTGATGCCGACATAGTCACCGGCCGCTGCCAGTGCAAAACCGGCGCCCAGATAGCCGATCAGTGGCGGGAGGCCGATGAAGCGGGCAAGCAGCCCGAGGGCGAAGGCGAAGGCAATCCAGCTGGCTTCAATCACGGGCGGCGTCCGGCGCAGAGGAGGGGCGCGGCATTTTAACGGGATGTGCCGGCTTGTCGAGCTGACCTCGTGGCAGCAGAGCGAAGGCGGTGGGTAGGGCGGCCCGTGCTGGGCCGCCAGGGGATCACTCAGGCGTGAGCCGAGCCGGTCAGTGCCTCGCGCTCGGGGCCGCCGAGCACATTGAACAACAGGTTCAGCGCCACCGCGCTCAGTGTCGCCAGGGCGATGCCGCTGTGGGTGATCGGCTCCAGCCAGTGCGGCAGCTGCGCGAAGAACTCCGGGCGAATCACGGGGATCATGCCCAGGCCGATGCTCACGGCCACCAGCAGCTGGTTGCGCCGATCACTGATATCGGCTTCCTGGAGGATCTTGATGCCGGTCGCCGCGACCATGCCGAACATGGCGATACCGGCGCCGCCGAGCACTGCGGCGGGTATCGAGGCGACCAGGAACGCCGCTTTCGGCAGCAGGCTCAGGGCGATCAGGATCAGCCCGGCGATCGCGGTGACGTAGCGGCTGCGCACGCCGGTCATCTGCACGAGGCCGATGTTCTGCGCGAACGATGAATGGGTGAAGGTATTCATGAAGCCGGCCAGGAAGGTCGCGCCTGCATCGCACAGCAGCCCGCGGCGCAACCGTTGCGGGTCGACCGTTTCGCCGGTGATCCGCCCGAGTGCCAGAAACATGCCCGCCGACTCGACGAAAATGATCACCACCACCAGGCACATCGAGAGGATCGGCGCCAGCGAGAAGGTCGGCGTGCCGAAGTGGTTCGGTGTGACCACCTGCACCGCGGGCGCTGCGGCCATGCCGGAAAGGTCGACCATGCCCAGCGCACCAGCCAGTGCATAACCGAGGCCCATGCCGATCAGCACCGAAACGTTGACCCAGAACCCGCGCAGGAAGCGGTTGACCAGCAGGATGGTGCCGAGCACCGCCGCCGCGATGCCGAGGTAGTGCACACTGCCGAACTGGCTGGTGCTGCTGCCGCCGCCGGCCCAGTTCACCGCCACCGGAAACAGCGACAGGCCGATGGCGGTGATCACGGTGCCGGTCACCAGCGGCGGGAAGAAGCGCACGATGCGGCAGACGAAGGGGGCGATCAGCAGGCCGAAGGCGCCGGCGGCGATGGTTGCGCCGAAGATGCCGGTCATGCCCACACCCGGCATGCCGGCCATGACTACCATGCTGCTCACCGCGGCGAAACTGGCGCCCATCATCACCGGCATGCGGATGCCCATCGGGCCGATGCCCAGCGACTGCACCAGCGTGGCGATGCCGGCGACCAGCAGGTCGGCATTGATCAGAAAGGCGATTTCATCGCGGGACAGTCCGGCCGCCTGGCCGACGATCAGCGGGACGGCGACGGCGCCGCCGTACATCAGCAGCACATGCTGCAGGCTCACCAGCAATTGCTGCAGCCAGGGCAGCCGATTCGCCCCGGCGGAGCGGGCGTTCAGATCGTTCATGCAAGATACCTCGGGCGCGTTTGTTATTGATTGTCGCGACAGCCCCCTGCACGGAGGGGCCGGTATGGCCTGCACCGGGGGCGTGCCCGGCGGTGAAACGTCGTCGCATAAAAAATCCGCACGCCATGCGTGCGGCTTGCCGCAGTCTCAGTTGATTCGGGCGCCCTTGGCGATCCAGTCACCGAGCAGGTCGCGCTCTTCCTGGGTCATCTGGGTGATGTTGCCCAGCGGCATGATCTGGCTGGCCACGGTCTGAGCATGGATCTTCGCCGCCTGCTGGCGGATCTGTTCGGGGCTGTCGAACATGACACCGGCCGGCGCGGCGCTGAACATCGGACTGCTCGGGTTCGCCGAATGGCAGACGGTGCAGCGCTCATGAATCACCGCGTTGACCTTGGCAAAGTCGGCGGCGCCGGCTGCGGCCTGGTTCGCCATGCTCGCCTGCTCCGGCGAGGTTGCTGCCAGGTTTGGTGCCGGTTGACGGTTCGGTGCGGTGACGTAGGCCAGACAGATCATGCCCAGCGCCGCGGCCGGCAGCGCCCAGGCGAAGCGGTTGCCGCTGTGGCGGGTGTTGAAGTAGTGGCGGGCCAGTACCGACAGCGCACCCAGTGCGGCGAGGATCAGCCAGTTGTACTGGCTGCCGTAGGTGCTCGGGAAGTGGTTGCTGATCATGATGAACAGCACCGGCAGGGTGAAGTAGTTGTTGTGCCGCGAACGCAGCAGACCCTTGGCCGGCAGCACCGGATCGGGCGTGCGGTTCTGCTCGATGGCGGCGACCAGTGCGCGCTGCGCCGGCATGATGATGCGGAACACGTTGCCGACCATGATGGTGCCGATCAGGGCGCCGGTGTGGATATAGGCCGCGCGACCGCTGAAGATCTGCGAATAGCCCCAGCAGGCGGCGATCACCAGCACGAACAGCACCAGGCCGAGCAGGGCGGGGGTCTTGCCCAGCGGCGAATCGCAGAGCAGGTCATAGACGAACCAGCCGACGATCAGCGAGCCGAAGCCGATGGCGATGGCTGCAGCCGGGGACAGTTCACTGCCCGGTGCGATCAGGTACAGGCTCGGGTTGAGGTAGTACACCACCATCAGCAGGGCCACACCGGACAGCCAGGTGGTGTAGGCCTCCCACTTGAACCAGTGCAGGTTCTCGGGCATCTGCGGCGGGGCGAGCTTGTATTTCTCCAGGTGGTAGATACCGCCACCGTGGATGGCCCAGAGGTCGCCCGAAAGCCCCTCGCGTGGGTTACTGCGGTTGAGGTTGTTCTCCAGCCAGACGAAGTAGAACGAGGCACCGATCCAGGCGATGCCGACGATCATGTGAATCCAGCGAATACTCAGGTTCAACCATTCGGTCAGATGTGCGTCCACGTTGATTACCTCTTTGCACGGTCGCCGTAGCGGCCGTCATTTCTTCTTATTGGAGTCGGCTTGAGTCCGTCGCGAGCGCGGCAGCACTCATGTCGATTTCCGTTGGGGGTCGAGGAGGAGTTGCTGGTCCTCCGTGAAGAAGTACTCGTCGCAGTTGTTGCCAGAACCGCTGCGATCGACCACCAGGAATTCATCCCGCTTTTCGATCGTCAGCACCGGGTGGTGCCAGACGCCGCGGTGGTAATTGACGCCCTGCCTGCCATTGCTGTGGAAGGCGCGGACGTGGCCCGGTACAGGTGCATCGCCAAGTGGCGCGACCACGACCAGAAAGGGGTTGCCGAGCAGCGGTATGAACGCCTGGCTGCCCTGCGGGTGTCGTTCGAGCATGCGGACCACCAGCGGCATTTCCAGCGCGTCAGCGGCGAAGATGCTGATGATGGCCTGGTCTTCCGGCTGCGCGGTCTCGACCGTCGCCAGCTTGTGATAGCGGCGGGTGGAACCGTTGTTGATCATGAAATAGTCGCTGCCTTCGGTTTCGATGACATCGCCGAATGGAGCGAAGGCTTCCTTGGTCAACGGTTCGATCTTGAGTGTGCGCATGCGGTGCTCGTTATCTTGATTGCTGAATCGAAGGGCGGCTGCAAACCGCCGTTGAGGCTGTCGGATCCGTAGCCTGGGCTTCAGTCCACGGCTACCACTCCCGGTCTTGCCCTTTGGCTCGCTTAGCGGGCCACCTTGCCAAACAGCCGTAGCCGGCTGACGCCGCCGTCCGGAAAGATGTTCAGGCGTACGTGGGTCACCGGGCCGAGCTTGGCGATCTGCTCACTGAACTCGTGCTCGGCGTGCATGGAGAGCTTCTGGCTGGGCAGCAGTTCGCGCCAGAACAGGCTCTGGGTCTCGATCTGGCTGTCGGTGCCGCCCTTCACGTAGGCCGCCTGGATCGAGCAGCTGTCCGGGTAGTTGCCCTTGAAGTGCAGGGTATCGACGACGATGCGCTCGATCTCGCCCGGGTGGCCGAGGGCGACGATCACCCAGTCGTTGCCCGGGGTACGGCGGCGGGCGGTTTCCCAGCCGTCGCCCATGTTCTCGCCGCGGTTCGGGTTGAGAATGTTGCTCATGCGCCCGAAGTGCTCGTCCGAGCAGGCCAGTGCGCGGCCGCCATTGAGGGCGGCCGCCAGGTCGACCTGCTCGTTGTCGCCGACGCTGCGCCAGTCGCGGTACGGGATGCCGTGCACGCGCAGGCGGGCGACGCCGCCGTCCGGGTAGATGTTGAAGCGCAGGTGACTGACCGGCTTGTCGAAGGCGATCTCGTGGTAGTGGTGGCTGTTGCCCTTGAGCTCCACGGCCGGAAGGACTTCGGTCCAGACAGTCGCGTCGCTCGGGTCGCCGTCGGCGACGAAGCAGGCTTCCAGCGAGGCAGATGGCGGGTAGTTGCCGGTGAAGTGGCTGGTGTCGATGTCCACGCCCTTGATCCAGCCCGGTACGCCGAGGCGGATCACCGCGTGGTCGTAACCTTCGAAACGCTTGCGGCGCGACTCCCAGCCGTCCATCCACTTGCCGTTGTCATCGAATACGCCTTCCTTCCATACGGCAGGCGTCGGCTGGAACAGCCGGTTGACGTCGGCGAACCAGTCGTCGGTGACGGAAATGGCGCGGGTCCCCAGGCGTGCGTCGGCCAGGTTGACGTATTTCTCGAAGGGTACGGCGTAAGCTTTCATCGCGATCTGCCTTGAAATGGAGTGGAGCGTTCTGCCCTTGCTGCCTGTACTGCGGTGGTGCCTGTTCCCTTTTCCGGCTACATGGCCTGCAGGCGGAACAGGGCGATCTTGTTGATCTCCGCCAGTGCCCGGACGAATTCCTGTTCCGGGCTGTTGTGGATGCGCTCCTCGAACGCGGCGAGGATCTGATGCCGGTTGCTGCCCTTGACCGCCATGATGAAGGGAAAGCCGAACCTGGCCTTGTAGGCGTCGTTGAGTTCGGTGAAGCGGGCGAACTCGTCGGGCGTGCACTCATGGATGCCCGCGCCTGCCTGTTCGGACGTGCTGGCGGCAGTCAGCTCGCCGCGCACGGCCGCCTTGCCGGCCAGATCCGGGTGCGCATTGACCAGCGCGAGCTGGGTGTCGTGGTCGGCGGCGAGCATCGCCTGGGACAGGCGGGTGTGCATCACCTCGACGTAGTCCAGCGTCTCGTCGACGCCGGCGCCATAGACCGTCTCGGCGACCCAGGGCGAATGCTCGTAGACATCGGCGAAGGCGGCGACGAAGGCATCGCGGTCGAGGGTCGAGGGCTTGATTGTCTTGAACGGGGTCATCAATTGCGCTCCGCGGTCATGGGGTGGGTGGCGTGCCAGTGGCGGGCGATATCGACGCGGCGGGCAAACCAGACCTTGTCATGCCCCTTGGCGTATTCGACGAAGCGCTGCAGCGCGGCCAGACGAGCGGGGCGACCCAGCAGGCGGCAATGCATGCCGATGGACAGCATTTTCGGCGCACCTTCGCAGCCTTCGGCGTAGAGCACGTCGAAGGCGTCCTTCAGGTACTGGTAGAAGTCGTCACCCTTGTTGAAGCCCTGCACCTGGGTGAAGCGCATGTCGTTGGTGTCCAGCGTATAGGGGATCACCAGGTGCGGCTTGACCGGCGTGGATTCCAGGTCCCAGTAGGGCAGGTCGTCATCGTAGGTGTCCGAGTCGTAGAGAAAGCCGCCTTCCTCGCGCACCAGGCGCCGGGTACTGGGGCTGGTGCGGCCGGTGTACCAGCCCAGCGGGCGCTCGCCGGTGAGCTCCGTGAGGATGCGGATGGCCTCGAGCATGTGCTCGCGCTCCTGGGCCTCATCCATGTATTGGTAGTCGATCCAGCGATAACCGTGGCTGCAGATCTCGTGGCCGTCGGCGACCATGGCCTTGATCACCTCCGGATGGCGCTGCGCGGCCATGGCCACGGCGAAGATGGTCAGCGGAATGTCGTGGCGCTTGAACAGCTTGAGCAGGCGCCAGACGCCGGCGCGGCTGCCGTATTCATAGAGCGACTCCATGCTCATGTTGCGCACGCCCTGCAGGGGTTGCGCCGCGACCATCTCGGAGAGGAAGGCTTCAGATTCCTTGTCGCCATGCAGCACGCTGCGCTCGCCGCCTTCCTCGTAGTTCAGCACGAAGGACAGGGCGATACGGGCGTCGCCCGGCCATTGCGGATGGGGCGGGTTGCTGGCGTAACCGATCAAGTCGCGTGGGTAGTCGGCGCTCACTGGGCTGCTTCCTGTGTGGCGGGTCGTGATGTAACGACCGGATGGCCAGATTGTATACAAATCGATGCGTGGCTTGTAAATAGCTTTTTCACGGAGCTTGCTGCGAAACACCGCTGCCGGCGGTTTTCAAGCGGGCCGTCACGACAGACGGTGTCTGCAGAGAACGGGCCAACTGTCGCTCTCTTGGATTGTGTACAAAAATATATTAAAATTGTCTTGAGTCTGTTGTTCGCGCTGGCTATGCTCCGGGTCAGTTTCCATTCAACAGAGCGGAGGTGCCCGTGGGCCGTTTGACCACACACGTACTCGATGCCGCCCACGGTTGCCCGGGCAGCGGAATCAAGGTGGAGCTGTATCGCGTCGAGGATCAGGGCCTGACCCTGGTCGCCACGCGTGAAACCAACGCCGATGGCCGCTGCGACAGCCCGCTGCTGGACGGCGCGGACTACCGGTCCGGGGTCTATCAGCTGCATTTCCACGCTGGCGACTACTACCGTGGTCGCGGTGTGACGCTGGGGGCGCCGGCGTTCCTCGACGAGGTGGTGCTGCGCTTCGGCATCGATGCCGGGCAGGATCACTATCACGTGCCGCTGCTGATTTCGCCGTACAGCTATTCGACCTATCGGGGTAGCTGAGGCGGCGCCTGTTCAGTGCTGACTCTTATGGAGTCCCTTTTGCCCGCCGTAATGGCGGGTTTTTTATTGGTGAGAGTCGAAGCGCGTGATGAGCAGCGGTCCGCAGCACCTGCGTGGGCGGGTGACCGCGAAGACGTCGGTACGGAACTCACTCGGGTGCGCAGCGCGTTCATCGGGACGGACTGCAGGTTGCGCTGCGGCAGGCGTGTCGCCTCCATCACGTCGCGAGCCGGCGCTGCCAACGCAGGCCGAGTCACCGACTCATCAAGGACGCCGCTCCCGCGCTACCAAACAGTGCCGCGCTGGTCCGGTTGAACCACGCATGCCCTTTCCCGGTGCGCAGATAGCGCGCCGCCCCCTGCGCGCCGAATCCGTAGGCCAGCTTGCAGCACAGGTCCAGCACCGCCCAGGTCAGGGTCATCACCAGCAGCTGTGGCAGCAGCGGCTGCCCCGCGCTGAGAAACTGCGGCAGGAAGGCGGCGAAGAAAAGGATGTCCTTCGGGTTGCTGCCTCCCAGAATGAAGGCTCGGCCGAACAACCGTCTGAAGCGCGGGGCGAGGGCCGGGCTTTCGATCTCGCGGGCAGCCGGTGCCTGACGTGCCTCCTGCCAGCACTGCCAGGCGAGGTAGAACAGGTACAGCGCACCGACCAGCTTGAGCGCGCTGAACAGTCGTTCCGAAGCCATCAACAACGCGCCGAGGCCCAGCGCCGAGGCGCTGAGCAGGGCGATGGAGGCGGTCATGCCGCCGAGAAAGGCTGGCCAGGAGCGGCGCACTCCGTAGCTCAGGCTGTTGCTGATCATCAACAGCGACAGCGGCCCGGGGATGAGGATCACCACCAGCGCTGCACTCGCATATAACAACCAGGTTTCCAGACTCATCACACTCTCCTGAGAAATAGAAAAGCCCCGCCGCAATGCGGCGGGGCGGTGACGTGCGCCTCGTTCAGAGAAACGCGAACTTGGCGATGAAGATCACGCACAGCACGTAGAGGCTGATGGAGACTTTGTCGCGCTGGCCAGTCAACAGCTTGAGCGTTGCGTAGGTCAAGAAACCCAGGGCGATGCCGTTGGCGATGGAGAAGGTCAGCGGCATCATCACCACGGTGACGATGGCCGGGATGGTGTCGGTGTGGTCCTTCCAGTCGATGTTGGCCAGCCCGCTCATCATCAGCATCGCCACGTAAATCAGCGCGCCGGCGGTGGCGTACGCCGGAATCATGCCGGCCAGCGGGGCGAAGAACATCGCGATCAGGAACAGCACACCGACGGTCACTGCGGTCAGCCCGGTGCGGCCGCCGGCGGCGACGCCCGAGGCGCTTTCCACGTAGCTGGTCACCGGCGGGCAGCCAACGAAGGCGCCAACCACGCTGGAACTGCTGTCCGCCTTCAGCGCGCGGGACAGGTTCTCGATCTTGCCGTCCTCGTTCACCAGGTTGGCACGATGGGCGACGCCCATCAGGGTCCCGGCGGTATCGAACATGTTCACGAAGAGGAAGGCGAGGATCACGCTGACCATTGCCACGTTGAGCGCACCGGCGATATCCATCGCCAGCCAGGTCGGCGCCAGGCTCGGCGGCATCGACACCAGGCCGTTGTACTCGACCAGCCCCAAGGCCCAGCCGATGGCGGTCACTGCCAGCATGCTGACGAGGATCGCGCCGAACACGTTGCGGTGGCTGAGTACCGCGATCATCAGAAAGCACACCGCGGCGAGCAGGGCGGTGGGTTCGCCGAACGAGCCCATGGTCAGCAGGGTGGCCGGGCTGTCGACCACGATGCCGGCGGTCTTCAGGCCGATCAGCCCGAGGAACAGGCCGACCCCCGCGCCCATGGCGAAGCGCAGGCTCATGGGGATGCTGTTGAGCAACCATTCGCGGATGCGCGACAGGCTCATGATCATGAACAGCACGCCGGAGATGAACACCGCACCCAGGGCGATCTGCCAGCTGTAGCCCATCTCGCCAACCACTGTGTAGGTGAAGAAGGCGTTCAGGCCCATGCCTGGCGCCAGGCCGACCGGCCAGTTGGCGTACAGGCCCATCAACAGGCAGCCGAGCGCGGCACCGATGCAGGTCGCAACGAAGGCAGCGCCGTGGTCGATGCCGGCGTCGGCCATGATGTTCGGGTTGACGAAGATGATGTAGGCCATGGTGACGAAGGTCGTCAGGCCGGCGAGCAGTTCGGTACGGATGCTGGTGCGGTGTTCGCTGAGCTTGAACAGGCGGTCCAGCCAGCCGGGGGCGGTGCGTTGCAAGGGTGCTGCCTGGGGCTTGCGCTTGATGCTTTCCACTGGGCGTTCCTCATCGTTCTTGTTGTCGATCACCCGGAGCGTGAGTACTCCCGAGGGGCGGGTGATGGTGGGCCCTTCGTTCTGTTAGTTGACCGAAAGGTCAGGAAGGGCTGTCCGGATTATGCTTTTGTATACAAGAATTGCAAACACTAAATCGTGTAGCTGCCTGAATGTGGTGGGCTGGCCAGTGCGGATTGTATGAAAGCTGCCTGTGGCGGCGGCTTTGGTCCCTTTCTTTGTGCACAAGCTAAACGGGCTTTTAGCGATTTATTTGCCTGACGAGCTGCCCGTCACGTCGTGAACCCAGTAAAGTTCGGCCTTGCCGACACCTCATTTGCGAGCCATCGATGAACGAACAGTTGCAGCCCCTGAAGAAGCCGAACAAGACCGGCAAGACTCGCACCGGGACGCAGGACGATATCGTTTATGCCCACATCTTCGACGCCATCCTCGAGCAACGCCTGGCCCCGGGCACCAAGCTCAGCGAGGAGGCCCTGGGCGAGATCTTCGGTGTCAGCCGCACCATCATCCGCCGCGCACTGTCGAGGCTGGCCCATGAGGGCGTGGTGCTGCTGCGCCCCAATCGCGGCGCGGTGGTGGCGAGCCCGAGCGTCGAGGAGGCACGGCAGATCTTCTTCGCCCGTCGCTTGGTGGAAAAGGCCATTACCGAACTGGCGGTGCAGCACGCCAGTGACGCGCAACTGGCCGAGCTGCGGCAGATGGTGATCGACGAGCGCGACTGCTTCGCTCGCGGCGATCGCGGCGCCGGCATCCGTCTGTCAGGCGAATTCCACCTCAAGCTGGCGGAGGCGGCGAAGAACGCACCATTGGTGAGCTTCCAGCGCAGCCTGGTGTCGCAGACTTCGCTGATCATCGCGCAGTACGAAAGTGGCAGCCGATCGCACTGTTCCTACGATGAGCACAACGAACTGATCGATGCCATCGCCGCCCGCGACAGCGATAAAGCGGTGCGCCTGATGATGCATCACATGGACCACATCGACAGCAAGCTCAACCTCGAGGAAGACAGCGCCTCGGGCGACCTGCACGCGGTTTTCTCGCATCTGACGCTGGCAAAGAAGAAGCCCCGCACGGCTCGCTAGCGCTACCCACCCCGCGCGCTGGCTTGTCCTGAGCCTGCGCCGTCAGTTCTCACCCGCGGTATCGCTGAGCCATGAGAACCGGCTCACCATCGTGAGCACCCGTCACTCCCGGCCTCGGCAGCAGGCATAGCCCTATTTCATGCGCTCCCGCTCGATCTGGTCGGCACGTCAGTGCTGCCCAGTACAAGACATCGGGCTCCTCTCGGTGTTGTTATGTTATAACTATTACATTGAGCGCGCGGGTATCGCCTGTTGCTGTTAGCGGAGGTCCGAGCAGCGCGCATGGTCTGGGATGCTGAATACCGAGGTAATGATGATCGAATGCCACGGCCTGCAATGGGGCGCGGGTGGACGTCCGCTAACGCCGCCAGTGGATCTGCAGTTGGCTGCGGGCAGCCTGACCGCTGTCATTGGCAGCAACGGATCGGGCAAGAGCAGCCTGCTCAAGGTAATCGCCGGTTTGGATCGCCCTTTGGCGGGACGCATAGATCTGGGCGTATCGCTGCTGGGCGGTGTCTCCTATCTGCCGCAACAGCAGCATGTGGATAGGCAGTTTCCGATCCGACTTGCCGAACTGGTGAGCGCCGGTTTCTGGCGTAGCCGGCTCGGACGCGACGAGCGCCGGGCACGGCTGCGGCAGACGTTGGCGGATTGGGGACTGCTTGATCTGCAAACCCAGGGGCTGCATGCGTTGTCCGGCGGCGAGCTGCAGCGCGCCTTGCTGGCAAGACTGAGCCTGACCGATGCCCAGGTGCTGTTGCTCGACGAGCCCGAAGCGGCGCTGGACGATGTTGGCCTGGGTTTGCTCTGGCGGCACATCGAGCGTTGGCAGCGCGAAGGGAGGACGCTGGTACTGGTCAGCCATAACCTTGCCGGGCTGAGTCATCACCACTGTGACGGCTTGCTGATCGCTCGCAGCGGCTGCATCAAGGCGCCGATCCGCCAGTTCATGGCCGAGCGGCAACGGCTCGGACAGGTCGCGTGACGCCGGATCTGCTCTGGGCGCCGTTCGGCGAATTTGCCTTCATGCGTCGAGCGCTGCTCGGTGGCGTTGCGCTTGCCTGCAGCGCGGGGCCGTTGGGCGTCTTTCTGATCTTGCGGCGGATGAGCCTGATGGGGGATGCGATCGCCCATGGCATCCTGCCCGGTGCCGCGCTGGCGTTCTGGCTATTCGGCCTGAGCCTGCCGGCGTTGACGGCCGGCGGGCTGGTAGCCGGCCTTGGCATGGCCGGCGCCGCAGCCTGGGTCACACGGCGCACCGGGCTGCGCGAGGACGCTAGCCTCGCCGCGCTGTATCCAATTTCGCTGGCCAGCGGCGTGCTGCTCCTTGGCCTGGCCGGGCGCAAGCTGGATCTGTTGCACCTGTTGTTCGGCTCGGCGCTGGCGGTCGATACCGCGACCCTGTACGGCATGCTCGGCACCGCGCTCTTCAGCCTGGCGGTGCTTGCGCTGAGCTATCGCGCCCTGGCGCTGGACAGCCTCGATCCGCTGTTCCTGCGCAGCATCAGCCGTTTCGGCCCGCTGGCGCACGCCGCGTTTCTGACGCTGGTGGTACTCAATCTGGTGATCGGTTTCCAGGCCATCGGCGCGTTGATGGTGGTGGGGCTGATGATGCTGCCGGCTGCCGCCGCGCGCTTCTGGAGCAGGCGGTTATTGATCCTGTTACCGCTCGCCGCGTTGATCGGTGCGGTGTGCGTGTGGCTCGGTCTGGTTCTTTCCTTCTACGCCAGCTTGCCCAGCGGGCCGTGCATCGTGCTCCTGGCCGGCGCCTTCTATCTGTTCTCGCTGGTGGCAGGCCCGGTAAATGGGCTGCTGCGCTCGACTCCTTTCCCCATCACCGTTTGAGGTATTCACATGCGTTACCTGCTTTTTGTGCTGGCCCTGTGGCTCCCGCTCTCACTGCAAGCCGCTGAAAAACTGCAGGTGGTGACGAGCTTCAGCATCCTCGCCGACCTGACCCGCGAGGTGGGTGGCGATCATGTCGAACTCACCAACCTGGTCGATGCCGATGCCGATGCTCATGTCTACGAGCCCAGCCCGGACGACGCCAAGGCGCTGCTGCGTGCCGACCTGATCATCGCCAATGGGCTGGGCTTCGAGCCGTGGCTGGAGCGCGTACTTGCCAGCAGCGAGCCCAAGGGCAAGCGCATTAATGCCAGTGCGGGCGTCGTTCCGCTGATGCTGGATGAAGATGGCGAGCGGGTGCCCGATCCGCATGCCTGGCAGAGCCTGACCAATGCCGAGATCTACGTGCGCAACATCGCCAAGGCACTCGGTGAACTGGACCCGGCCAATGTCGATGCTTACAACCAGCGCCGCGACGCTTACCTGACCCGTCTGCATGCACTGCTGAAGAAAGCCGATGCCAGTATCGGCAGCCTGCCGGCAAGCCAGCGCAAGGTTGTCACCAGCCACGATGCGTTCGGCTATCTCGGTCAGGCCTGGCAGCTCCAGTTCATCGCGCCGCAGGGATTGTCCACCCATGACGAGCCTTCGGCGGCTGAAGTCGCGGCCTTGATTCGGCAGATACGCAGCGAAGGGGTACGGGCGGTGTTCGTCGAGAACATCCGTGATCCACGGCTGATCCGCCAGATCGCCGACGAGGCCGGCGCCAAGGTCGGCGGGACTCTGTATTCGGATGCGCTGGCCAGCGAAGGGCCGGCCAGTACCTATCTCGGGATGTTCGAGCACAACCTCGATACGCTGATGGCCGCGCTCAAGCCGTAAGGTCGAGCGCGAGTCATTGATCGCTGCTCACCAAGCTCCGTGCGATCCGGCGGTGGATGTATAAGTGACATCCACCCTACGAACGGCGGTTGTGGTTCCGGCCCGTAGGGTGGATCACGCTTCACCGATCCACGCGCTCATCAAGCATGGAGACGACCGTTGATGATCAGGTTCGTGATCGGCTGGTCAGCACACCTTGCGGTGCACTGAAACCCCGGCGGCGTAGGTTTCCTTCACCGCGCGATCGTCGCCGAGGATCATCAGGGCGAAGAGCTTTTCCTGCAGGGTCGTCGCCTGGCTCAGGCGATAGCTGATCAGCGGCGTCGCCTTGCAGTCGAGCACCACGAAGTCGGCCTCCTTGCCCGGCTGCAGGTTGCCGATCTTGTCGTCCAGATACAGCGCTCGTGCGCCGCCGAGCGTGGCAAGGTAGAGCGCCTTGAAGGCATCGAGTTTCTGGCCCTGCAGCTGCAACACCTTGTATGCCTCGTTGAGGCTGGCGAGCTGCGAGAAGCTGGTGCCGCCGCCGACGTCGGTGCCCAGGCCGACGCGCACACCGAAGCCTTCCACCTTGGCCAGGTCGAACAGGCCGCTGCCGAGGAACAGGTTGGAGGTGGGACAGAATGACACCGCCGAGCCGGTCTCACCGAGGCGTTTGCACTCGTCGTCGCACAGGTGGATGCCGTGGGCGAACACCGAGCGCGGGCCGATCAGGCCGTGGTGGTCGTAGACGTCCAGGTAGCCCTTGCGCTCGGGGAACAGCTCCTTGACCCACTCGACCTCCTGCTTGTTCTCGGAGATGTGGGTGTGCATGTACAGGCCGGGGAATTCGGCGAACAGCTTGCCGGCCAGGGTGAGCTGCTCCGGCGTGCTGGTCGGGGCGAAGCGTGGAGTGACGGCGTAGTGCAGACGGCCCTTGCCGTGCCAGCGCTCGATCAGCTCGCGGCTGTCGGCGTAGCCGGACTCGGCGGTGTCGGTGAGGAACTCCGGGGCGTTGCGGTCCATCAGCACCTTGCCGGCGATCATCCGCAGGTTGAGCTTTTCCGCCGCTTCGAAGAAGGCGTCTACCGATTGCTTGTGCACCGTGCCGAACACTAGTGCGGTGGTGGTGCCATTGCGTAGCAGCTCGCCGAGGAACAGGTCGGCCTGCTCGCGGGCGTGGGCCATGTCGCTGAAGCGGCCCTCGTTGGGGAAGGTGTAGGTTTCCAGCCAATCCAGCAGCTGCGCGCCGTAGGAGCCGATGACGCCGACCTGCGGGTAGTGGATATGGGTGTCGACGAAACCCGGAGTGATCAGCGCGTCCGGGTATTCGACAACTTCGGTGCCGGCCGCCAGGGTCGGCAGCAGTTCGGCGGCGTGGCCGATGCGCGCGACCTTGCCGTCCTCGACGACCAGCAGGCCGTCCTCGAAGTATTCATGGGCTTGCTCGATGCCCACTTTGCGCGGGTCGGCGAGGCAGTGGAGCAGGGCGGCACGGTAGGCTTTGGTGCTTGGCATGGTGACTCTCGAAAATCGTTGTATGAGGGTGATGCGTTGACATGGGCAGGCCGCCGCCGATGGCGTGCCTGCAAGAATGTCGGGTGGTCAGTTGGTCTGGGCGCGGCGCGAAGCGGGGACCAGCATCGGTACCGGCTTTTCACCGTCCTCGGCGTTCTCCCCACCCTTTTCACCGAAATGCGCGTTGTAGGTGGCGATCACCTCGCCGGCGATGGACACGGCGATCTCCACCGGCAGCTTGCCCTTCACCTCGGCGATGCCCATCGGGCAGCGCATGCGCTGCACGGTCTCCGGCTGGAAGCCGCGGTCCCGCAGACGGTGTTCGAACCTGGCGCGTTTGCTCTTGGAGCCGATCAGCCCGTAGTAGGTGAAATCGTTGCGCGAAAGGATCGCGGCGGTCAGTTCCAGGTCGAGCTGATGGTTGTGGGTCATGACGATGAAGTAGCTGCCGGCGGGCATGTTATCCACTTCCTCGACCACATCGTCGTTGACCACCTTTTCCACGCCGCGCGGAAGCTCGGCGGGGAATTCGTTATCGCGCGAATCGATCCAGCGCACCTTGCACGGCAGGCTGGCCAGCAGCGGCACCAGCGCGCGTCCGACATGCCCGGCACCGAACACGGCGATATGCGCCTGCGGCTGGCCCATGGGCTCGAACAGCAGCACCGTGGCGCCACCGCAGCACTGGCCGAGGCTGGCGCCGAGGGAGAAGCGCTCGAGGCGGGTGTCACGGCTGCGCTTTTCCAGCATTTCGCGGGCGATCTGCTGGGCCTTGTATTCCAGGTGGCCGCCGCCGATGGTGTCGTACAGGCGCTCACGGCTGACCACCATTTTCGAGCCGGCATTGCGCGGCGTGGAGCCGCGCTCCTCGATGATGGTGACCAGCACGCAGGGTTCGCCTTGTTGCTGCAGGTCGGCGAGTGCGTCGATCCAGGACAGGTTGCTCATGGCTTGACCCTTCGTAGGGTGGAAACCGCGAAGCGTTTTCCACCGGAACATTCGTAATGCGACCGTGGTGGACAAGCAGAGCGTTGTCCACCCTATGGATCAGTGCGCGGTTTCCACGGCGGGCTCCGGTAGGGATACCGCCGCCTGCTTCAACCTGCGCATCTGTTCCACGCCCCAGAGCACGCGCTCGGGGGTCGCCGGAGCATCGATCTGCGGCTGCGCCCGGTAGTCGGCCAGGCTCGCCACCGCATCCTTGATCGCGCACCAGACCGAAATGCCGAGCATGAACGGCGGCTCGCCCACGGCCTTGGAGTGGAACACGGTGTCTTCGGGGTTCTTGCGGTTCTCCACCAGCTTGACCCGCAGGTCCAGCGGCATGTCCGCCACCGCCGGGATCTTGTAGCTGGCCGGGCCGTTGGTCATCAGCTTGCCCTTGTCGTTCCAGACCAGCTCTTCCATGGTCAGCCAGCCCAGGCCCTGGACGAAGCCGCCCTCGACCTGGCCGATGTCGATGGCCGGGTTCAGCGAGGCGCCGACGTCATGCAGGATGTCGCTGCGCAGCATCCTGTATTCGCCGGTAAGGGTATCGACGATCACTTCCGAGCAGGCCGCGCCATAGGCGAAGTAGTAGAACGGCCGCCCGCGCGCCTGACTGCGGTCGTAGTAGATCTTCGGCGTGCGGTAGAAGCCGGTGGACGACAGCGAGACCTGGCCGAAATAGGCCTGCTGGATCAGCTCCTCGAAGCTGATGTAGTGGTCGCGCAGGCGCACCTGGCCGTTCTTGAACTCGACGTCTTCCTCGAAGATCTGCCACTTGCGTGCGGCGAACTCCACCAGCCGCTGCTTGATGGTCTGCGCCGCATTCTGCGCCGCCTTGCCGTTGAGGTCGGTGCCGCTGGAGGCCGCCGTCGGCGAAGTGTTGGGCACCTTGTCGGTGTTGGTGGCGGTGATCTGGATGCGCTCGATATCGACCTGGAACACCTCGGCCACCACCTGCGCGACCTTGGTGTTCAGGCCCTGGCCCATCTCGGTGCCACCGTGGTTCAGGTGGATGCTGCCGTCGGTGTAGACGTGCACCAGCGCGCCGGCCTGGTTGAGGAAGCTGGCGGTGAAGCTGATGCCGAACTTCACCGGCGTCAGCGCCAGGCCCTTCTTCAGGATCGGGCTTGCGGCATTGAACGCGCGGATCGCTTCGCGTCGCGTTGCATAGTCGCTGCTGGCCTCCAGCTCGGCGGTCATCTCCTCGAGCATGTTGTGCTCGACGGTCTGGTAGTAGTGGGTGACGTTGCGCTCGGTCTTGCCGTAGTAGTTGCGCTTGCGCACCTCGAGCGGGTCCTTGCCCAGCTCGCGGGCCACCGCGTCCATGATCTCCTCGATGGCGACCATGCCCTGTGGGCCGCCGAAGCCGCGGTAGGCGGTGTTCGAGGCGAGGTTGGTCTTGCAGCGATGGCCATTGATGGTGGCGTCGCCCAGGTAGTAGGCGTTGTCGGAGTGGAACATGGCGCGGTCGACGATCGAGCCGGAAAGGTCCGGCGAATAGCCGCAGTTGCCGGCCAGGTCGATCTCGATACCGTGCAGCAGGCCGTCGTCATCGAAGCCGACGTCGTACTCGACATAGAACGGGTGGCGCTTGCCGGTCATGGTCATATCTTCCATGCGTGGCAGGCGCATTTTGGTCGGCCGACCGGTAAGGTGCGCGATCACCGCGCACAGGCACGCAGGTCCCGCGGCCTGGGTTTCCTTCCCGCCAAACCCGCCGCCCATGCGGCGCATGTCGATGACGATCTTGTTCATCGGCACGCCGAGCACTTCGGCCACCAGCTTCTGCACCTCGGTGGGGTTCTGTGTCGAGGTGTAGACGATCATGCCGCCGTCTTCGGTGGGCATGACCGAGGACACCTGAGTTTCCAGATAGAAGTGCTCCTGACCGCCGATATGCAGCGAACCCTGCAGGCGGCGCGGCGCAGTGGCTAGAGCGCCGGCCGAATCGCCGCGCTTGTGGGCATGACTGTCGAGCACGAAGTGTTTCTTGTGCAGCGCGTCGACCACATCGATTACAGGCTCCAGATCCTCGTATTCGATGATCGCGGCCATGGCCGCCTTGCGTGCGGTTTCCAGGCTGTCGGCAGCCACGGCGATCACCGGCTGGCCGATGAACTCGACCTTGCCGTCGGCCAGCAGCGGGTCGCCGGGCAATACTGCGCCGATATCCAGCTGCCCAGGTATATCCTGAGCGGTGATGGCGATGGCCACGCCCGGCACCTCATAGCACGGCGCCGTGTCGATGCGGACGATGCGGGCGTGGGCGCGGTCGCTCATGCGTGCATAGATATGCAGCTGATTGGGAAACTCCAGGCGATCGTCGACGTACACCGCCTCGCCAGAGACGTGCTTGGGCGCGCTGTCGTGCTTGACGCTCTTGCCGACGCCGGTGACCAGATCCTCGGTAAACAGCGCCGCGATTTCTTCCTGAGTGCGGGTGGTTACGTGGTTAGACATAAGCGGTCACCCTCGTCTCGGTCTTCGGTGCATGTTGTTCGAGGAAGCATTTGCGCAGCAGGTTCTGCGCGACCAGCAGGCGATATTCGCGGCTGGCGCGGAAGTCGGTCAGCGGCGTGAAGTCTTCGGCCAGCGCACCGCAGGCCGCTTCCACGGTCTGCTGGTTCCAGGGCGCGCCGTTCAGGGTCGCTTCGCAGGCCGCGGCACGTTTGGGGATCGCCGCCATGCCGCCAAAGGCGACCCGGGCATCGGCGACCACGCCATCGGTGATCTGCAGGTCAAACGCGGCGCAGACAGCGGAAATGTCGTCGTCCAGTCGCTTGGAAACCTTGTAGGCGCGGAACAGGCGATCCGGCGTGGCGCGCGGCACCCGTACCTTCTCGATGAATTCCCCGGGCTGGCGCGCGGTGACCTTGTAGTCGATGAAGTAATCCTCGAGCGGCAGGGTGCGGCTGCTGGCGCCCTTGCGCAGGATAACTTCGGCACCCAGAGCGATCAGCAGCGGCGGCGAGTCGCCGATCGGCGAGGCGTTGCCGATGTTGCCACCGAGCGTGCCCTGGTTGCGGATCTGCAGCGAGGCGAAGCGCTGCAGCAGCTCGCCGAAATCCGGGTACTCGGCGGCCAGCGCGGCGTAACAGTCGGTCAGCGGGGCGACTGCACCGATCTCGATATGGCGGTCCGCGATCTGGACCTGCTTCATCTCGGTGATCTGACCGACATGGATCATCACCGGCAGCTCGCGATGGAACTGGGTGACCTCCAGTGCCAGGTCGGTGCCACCGGCAAGCAGCCGTGCGTCGGGATTGGCGGCGTAGACCTCGGCCAGTTCGGCGACGGTCAGCGGCGACAGGCAACGCTTTTCGCCGTCGCTGAGCTCGGCCATTTCACGCGGGGCGATGGCCTTGAGCTGGGCGATGGTCTCGGCTTCGCGGGCATCGAACTGGTCCGGTTGGCGGTCGCCGCAGGCCTGTTCGGCGGCTTCGAGGATCGGCCGGTAGCCGGTGCAGCGGCAGAGGTTGCCGGCCAGGGCTTCGTGGGCCTGGTGCGGATCGTATTCATTGACCGCGCCGGCGTTCTTCTGCAGGGCGAACAGGCTCATGACGAATCCCGGGGTACAGAAGCCGCACTGCGAGCCGTGGCAGTCGACCATCGCCTGCTGGACGCTGTGCAGCCGGCCCTGGTCCTTGAGGTCTTCGACGCTGATCAGCTGCTTGCCGTGCAGGGCGGAGATGAAGGTCAGGCAGGAGTTGAGCGTGCGATAGCGCAGGCGGTCGCCCACCAGTTCGCCGACCACCACGGTACAGGCGCCACAGTCACCGGAGGCGCAGCCCTCCTTGGTTCCGGTCTTGCCACGATACTCGCGCAGGTACTGCAGCACCGTGGTGTTGGGATCGAGTGCGCGCTCGCTGCGCAATTCTCGATTGAGGAGAAACTGGATCAAGGCGATGCCTCCGCTGTTGTTGTTCTGACACGCAAGCTATCGCTATCTGACTTTTCGGTCAACTAATTCCTGACTCAAAAGTCAATGCGGCAGACGCGCGCAGATCGGGCGAGGCATATCGATGCGCTCGCCCCTGTTTGCATACTGCAATTAAAGCCCGTTCAGACGGGTTCGGCCTCGCCCTGCCGTCGGTAGGCGTAGGTCTCGGCGAAGCGCGAGAGCATGTACCGGCTGCAGGTGGTGCTCGGGTATTTCGGCGGGTTGGTTTCGTCGTAGCAACCGGGCAGGCAGGCGATCTCGGTGTCCGGATGCGGCTCGGCGAAGAACGGCATGGAGTAGCGGTCCACGCCCAGCGGGCTGATCACGCGATGGGGCGTCGACTTGTAACGGTCGTTGCTCCAGCGCGCCATCATGTCGCCGATGTTGACCACGTAGGTGCCCTCGATGGGCGGCGCGTCGATCCACTCGCCCTTGACGTTCTGCACCTGCAGGCCGCCGGCCTGGTCCTGATAGAGCAGGGTGACGCAGCCGTAATCGGTGTGCGCGCCGGCGCCTTGCTGATCGGCGCTGGTGGCCGTCTGCCGGGGCGGGTAGTGGATCATGCGGAATACACTGATGGGCTCGACGAAGCGCTTGTCGAAGAAGTCCCGCTCGATACCCAGGGCCAGCGCGATGGCACGCAGCAGGGTGCAGGCGAGATCCTGCATGTCGCGGTAGTGCCCTTCCATCAGCTCGGTCCAGCCTTCGATCTGCAGCGGATGACGATTGGGCCCGCGCAGCGGTTTGCCGGCCAGCACTTCGGGGTGGTCGGCAGGCATATGGAAACCCATGTCGAAGGTTTCCTTGAGGTCGCACGGCTGGCTCGGGTCCAGCTGCTCGGTGGCGACGGCACCGTAGCCGCGGTGGTGCTGGCTCTTGGTGATGTCGATCTCGAGCTTCTGCTCGGCCGGCAGCGCGAAGAAGCGGCGGGCATGCTCGCTCAGCGTGGCGATGCGCTCGGCGCTGATCGGATGACCCTTGATATAGAAGAAGCCCCACTCGCGGCAGGCGCGGTCGATGGCCTCGGCGACGGCCAGATGGCCGGCCTCGTCGGCGTTATAGAGCGGGGAAATATCGATGATGGGCAGTGAGTTCATGGCTGACTCCGGGTACGGCGCCGCCGGTCTTCTCGTACCGGCGGCCTTCGAGGGCAATGCCCCCTGCGTGCGGTTCGCCCGGAGGCGGGACGGCACGCGAGATTCCGCAGTGCGCCGGTTGGGCCGGCGCAGGTGACGCTTACTTCGGCATTTCAGCCTTGACGCCCTGGACGTAGTAATTCATCGAGGCGAGGTCCTTGATGCTGGCGGTCTCGCCCTCGGCGATGCGCACTTCGCCAGCCTGGTCCTTGATCGGGCCGGTGAACGGATGGAATTCACCGCTCTTGATGCGGGCGATGATCTGCTCGGCCTCGGCCTTGACGTCAGCAGGCACCAGATCGCTGATCGGCAGGCTGATGCTGTCCTGTGCCAGCCCGCCCCAGAAGTCCTCGGATTTCCAGGTGCCGGCCATCACCGCTTCGGCGGACTTGGTGTAGTGCGGGCCCCAGTCGTTGACGATGGAAGTCAGCACGGCCTTCGGCCCGAAGTGCTGCATGTCCGAGGCGTAACCGACGGAATAGACGCCACGGCGCTCGGCGGCCTGGATCGGTGCCGGGCTGTCGGTATGCTGGAAGATCACGTCCACGCCCTGGTCGATCAGCGCGTTGGCGGCATCGGCTTCCTTGCCCGGATCGAACCAGGTGTTGACCCACACCACCTTGATCTCGGTGCCAGGGTTGTACTTGTCCAGCGCCAGCTGGATGGCATTGATGTCGCGGATCACTTCCGGAATCGGGAAGGACGCGATGTAGCCGACCTTCTTGGTCTTGGTCATCTTCGCCGCGAGGAAGCCGCCGACGTAGCGACCTTCATAGGAACGGGTCAGGTAGGTGCCGACGTTTTTCGCCTGCTTGTAACCGGTGGCGTGCTCGAAGGTGACCTTGGGGAACTGCTTGGCCACCTTCAGCGTGGGGTTCATGTAGCCGAAGGAGGTGGTGAAGATCAGGTCATAGTCGCTCTTGGCCATGTTGCGGATGACCCGCTCGGCATCGGCGCCTTCCGGCACGTTCTCGACGAAGCTGGTCTTCACCTTGTCGCCCAGCTGCTCTTCCATGTACTTGCGACCCTGCTCATGCTGGTAGGTCCAGCCGTGGTCGCCGATCGGGCCGATATAGACGAAGCCGACCTTCAGCGGATCGGCGGCCGAAGCGGCGGCCGTGGTGAGAGCGGCGCTGAAGCCGATCGCTGCGGCAAGGGCGCGCAGCAGGGTTTTCCGTGAGTTGTTCTGCATGGCGGGTGACGCTCCTGTTTGTCTGGCTACAGAGCCTGTGTTGGCTGATAGCTGGTTAGCAAAAAGCTGACCAACTGGACAGATACCTCAGTTGCGCCGGATTGTGGCCGATTCGACTCGACGCCGAAGCCCGATCGAGACTTGCACTGGTGCGCCAGTAATCCACGGTGCCCAGCTTTGGTGCAAGCCTCGATCGTGGTTGTTTAGCCGTTTACCAGTTGCCGGGCCGCCTGCTGGTGATCGGCGATCAGCCCCTGCACGTCGAGGCCTTCGACTTGGCCATCGATCACGCGCCACTTGCCGCCGACCATCACCCGGTCGGCACGGTCAGCGGCGCACAGCAGCAGCGCGGCGACGGGATCGTGGCTGCCGGAGAAGCGCAGTTCGTCCAGCTTGAACAGGGCCAGATCGGCCTGCTTGCCGACCGCCAACTCGCCGATGTCGCTGCGCCCGAGCAGGTGTGCGGAGCCGCGGGTCGCCCAGCCGAGCACCTTCTGCGGGGTGATCTTCTCGGCGCCGTAGCGCAGGCGCTGGATGAACAGCGCCTGACGCGCCTCGAGCATCATGTTGGAGGCGTCGTTGGAGGCCGAACCGTCGACGCCCAGGCCGATGATCGCGCCCTTGTCCTCGAGCTCGAGCGTGTGGCAGATGCCGGAGGCCAGGCGCATGTTGGAACTCGGGCAATGGCAGATGCCCACACCGGCTGCACCCAGACGGTGAATTTCCACCTGGTTGAAGTGGATGCCATGGGCCAGCCAGGTCCGCGGGCCGAGCCAGCCGACGCTCTGCAGGTAGTCCACGGTGCGCATGCCGAAGCGCTTCGCGCAGAACTCCTGTTCGTCCAGTGTTTCGGCAAGATGCGTATGCAGGCGCACGTTGCGTGCTTCGGCTATCTCGGCACAGGCACGCATGATGTCGGTGGTGACCGAGAACGGCGAGCAGGGCGCCAGGGCGATCTGGATCTGCGCGCCGTCGCCGCGCTCGTGGTAGCGGTCGATCAGCCGCTCGCTGTCGGCGAGGATGGTCTCGGCGTCCTGCACCACGCTCTTGCATGGCAGACCGCCGTTCTCCTTGGACAGGTTCATCGAGCCGCGGGTGAGCATGGCGCGCATGCCCAGCTCGCGGACGGCCCCGACCTGGATGTCGATGGCGTCCTCGAGCCCGCCCGGAAACAGGTAGTGGTGATCCGCCGCCGTGGTGCAGCCGGACAGCAGCAGTTCGGCCAGCGCCACCTTGCTTGCCAGCTGCAGCGCCTGCGGCGTCAGCCGCGCCCAGACCGGGTAGAGGGTCAGCAGCCAGTTGAACAGCGGCTCGTTGACCACCGGTCCCCAGGCGCGGGTCAGGGTCTGGTAGAAGTGGTGATGGGTGTTGACCAGCCCCGGCAGCACCACGTGCTCGCGGGCGTCGAAGGTCTCGTTCACCGGCAGCGCGGGCGAGGCCCCGGCAGCGAGCATTTCGACGATGACGCCGTTCTCGACCACCAGCCCACCCGGGGCTTGCTGGTCGTTGGCGGTGAACAGGGCGAGGGGATTCTTGATCCAGATTCGATGAGCAGCCATGGCCGGCTTTCTCCTGAGGGTTGAGTTCAGAGTAGCCAGCTCAGTTATGCCCTGTCTGCTGATCCAGGGGCGGAGGGGGTTGCTTGTGCCGCGGGCGGAAAGATAAGGGATGCGGCAGGGGCTGCCAAGGGCTGGTTAGCGGGAGCGGTCTTGACCGCGAATGTGTCCGGCATCGAACTTTCGCAGGCAAGCCACCCCGTGGAGGTGCTCGCAGCGGTTACCAGGGCAGTGGCTCGCCCTGGTAATCCAGATACCGATGCCCACCCTGACCAATGGCCCGGGTAACCTGCTCGACCATCCCCCGCGTGCTGGTCTCCACATCCAGCGGGGCCTGGTCGCCGCCCATGTCGGTCTTGACCCAGCCCGGATGCATCGACAGCACCGTCAGCTTCGTCTCGCCGAGCTTGGCAACGAAGGTGCGGGTCATGTGATTCAGCGCGGCCTTGCTCGCGCCGTAGAGGTCCATGCCCATGCCCGGGCCGACCTCGACACTGCCGAGAATCGAACTCATGAAGACGATCATGCCCTGGTCCGGTTTCACCAGTGGCAGCAGTCGTTCGGCCAGGCGCAGCGGTGCGACCGCGTTGGTGTAGAACAGCTGGCCGACTTCCGCTTGCGTGGCTTGTGTGGCCGGTTTGCTCTGCGGGCCGGCGACGCCGGCATTGATGAACAGCACATCCAGCCTGGTACCCGCCAGGCGGTCGGCTAGCTGATCGACACTGGCCGCATCGTCCATATCCAGCGTTTCGACGCGCAGCTGAGGTATCTGGCGCAGCGTTTCGGCATGCTGCGGATTGCGTACCGTGGCAATCACCTGCCAGCCTGCGCTGGAAAACTGCTTCGCCAGGCCCAAGCCCAGGCCGCGGGAAGCGCCGACGATGAGTACGGTTTTTTGCATGGTGCGTCCTCGGTAGTCATGACTGGTCGACAAGAATAGCGCGGCGACGGAGCTTGCGGGGCGCTTGGGCCGTCTGCGGCATTCGACCGCTGCCGGAGTGTTGCAAGCCGTTTCCCTGCGATGGCATCGAAGGCTCTATTTCGGCTCTTATGAACTAACTTTGCCGGTGCGCTCGATCGCATCGAATCAATGATCAGGGGGATCCAATGCCCGAACAGCAGACCCAATCGAACCGCTGGCACGCATGCCCGACCGATGAGGCGTTGCGAGCGCTGGAATCTTCGAGTGCCGGCCTCACTCATGAGCAGGCCCAGCAGCGGCTGCTCCAGTACGGCGCCAACCGGCTCGACGAGGCCAAGCCGGCAAGCATCTGGCAGCGTCTGTTGCGCCATGTGAACAACGTGCTGCTGTACGTGCTGATCGCCGCTGCGCTGGTCACCGCACTGATGGGCCACTGGGTCGATACCTTCGTGATCCTGGTGGTGGTAGTGCTCAATGTGGTGATCGGCTTCGTCCAGGAAGGCAAGGCGGAAAAGGCGCTGCAGGCGATCCGCCATCTGCTGGCGCCGCACGCGGTGGTGCTGCGCGACGGCCGGCAGCAGGATATCGATGCGGCCGATCTGGTGCCTGGCGATGTGGTGCTGCTGGCCTCGGGCGATAGCTTGCCGGCCGATGTGCGTTTGCTGCAGGCACGCAATCTGCGGGTCGACGAGGCCGCGCTGACCGGTGAATCGGTCCCCGTGGACAAGCAGGTCGACGCCGTGGCTGACGATGCCTCGATAGGCGATCGCCTCTGCATGGGCTATGCCGGCACGCTGGTGACCCAGGGCCAAGCCCGCGCCGTGGTGGTCGCCACCGGGGCGGCCACCGAGATTGGCCGCATCGGTCGCATGCTGGAATCGGTGGAGCAGGGCACCACGCCGCTGCTGCGCAATATGGAAGAGTTCGGCCGCATCCTGACCATGGTCATCCTGGCGACCGGCGCGCTGCTGTTTCTCTTCGGCACGCTGGTGCGCGGCATGGGCGCCGGTGAAATGTTCATGGCGGCGGTGGGGCTGTCGGTGGCGGCGATTCCGGAGGGCTTGCCAGCGATCATGACCATCACCCTGGCCATCGGCGTACAGCGCATGGCCACCCGCAACGCGGTGATCCGGCGCCTGCCGGCGGTGGAGACCCTCGGTTCGGTGACCGTGATCTGCTCCGACAAGACCGGCACCCTGACCCGCAATGAGATGACCGTGCAGCAGGTGATCTGCGCCGGCCAGTCGCTGGAAGTCGAAGGTGCCGGTTACGCGCCGCAGGGTGCGTTGTTGTTCGATGGCTCAGCCGTCGAGCCGGCCGTGCTGCAGGCGCGCGCGCCCGCCGCTCGCGCGCTGGTGGAGGCGGCGGCACTGTGCAACGACGCCAGCCTGCATGAAAAGGATCAGGCATGGGTGCTGGCCGGCGACCCCACCGAGGGCGCGTTGCTGACCCTGGCGATGAAGGCCGGGTTGTCGCCGGCCGTGCTGCAGGTCGATCGACCGCGGCTGGATGTGATCCCGTTCGAATCCGAGCATCGCTTCATGGCGACGTTGCATGCCTGCGAAGGCGCGCGCGAAGTGCTGCTCAAGGGGGCGCCGGAGCGTGTGCTGGCGATGTGTTCGTATCAGCTCGAAGCCGATGGCGACGAGCGTCCACTGGACGAAGCGCACTGGCACCAGCAGATCGAGCTACAGGCTCGCGCCGGGCGGCGCGTGCTGGCGCTGGCCCGGCGCAGGCTGGCCGTCGACAAGGAGGATCTCGATCATGCCGACGTCGCCAGTGGCCTTACGCTGCTTGGTCTGGTTGGCATCATCGACCCGCCGCGTGACGAAGCGATCAGCGCCGTCGCGCAATGTCGCGCGGCCGGCATTCGCGTGGTGATGATCACCGGTGACCATGGCGTGACCGCCAGCGCCATCGCCCGACAGCTGGGCATGGGCGACGACATCAAGGCGATTACCGGACCCGAGCTGGAGCTGATGGACGAAGCGGCCATGCGCCAGGCCGTCGCCGAGGCCCGCGTGTTCGCCCGCGCCAGCCCGGAGCACAAGCTGCGTCTGGTGCGCGCACTGCAGGCCAACGGCGAGGTGGTCGCCATGACCGGTGACGGTGTCAACGATGCGCCGGCGCTGAAGCAGGCGGACGTCGGCGTCGCTATGGGCATGAAAGGTACCGAGGCAGCCAAGCAGGCGGGCGCCATCGTGCTGGCCGACGACAATTTCGCGTCCATCGCCCATGCGGTGGAAGAAGGACGGACGGTCTATGACAACCTGCGCAAGACCGTGACCTTCCTGCTGCCGATCAACGGTGGCGAGTCGCTGTCGCTGTTGCTTGCCGTGCTGCTCGGCATCGCCTTGCCGATCACCCCGGTGCAGGTGTTGTGGGTCAATATGGTCAGTTCGGTGGCATTGGCCATGGTGCTGGCGTTCGAGCCGACCGAGGCGGACGTGATGCAGCGCCCACCGCGGCGGCCGGACGAGCCGATGCTGTCGCGCTTCGTCATCTGGCGGATCTTCTTCGTCTCGACGCTGTTTCTTGCCGGCATCTTCGGCATGTATCAGTGGATGCTGTCCCAGGGCGAGACGGTCGAGGCGGCGCGCACGGTGGCAGTGAACACGCTGGTGTGCATGGAGGTGTTCTACCTGTTCAGCGTGCGCTACCTGAAGGCGCCTTCGTTTACGCTGCAGGGCGTGAAGGGCACGCCGCGGGTGCTGGTGGCGGTGTTCGGTGTGTTCGCCCTGCAGCTGCTGTTCACCTACGCGCCATTCATGCAGTCGCTGTTCGCCTCCGAGGCACTGCCGCTGAGCACCGGCGTTCTGGTGGTGCTCGCCGGGGTCGCGGTGCTGGTGATTCTGGAGATCGAGAAGGCGCTGCTGCGTCGGATGGGCGTCGGCCCGTCGTGAAACGGAGCGCTCAAAGCGGTGGCAGTTCTTCCATCAGGTCGGTGGCATAGATGCCAGGGATGTGCAGGTCGCTCTTGGCGAGCTGCTGGCCTTCCATCTGCGGTTGGGTCACCCAGGTGAGGATGTCGTAATAGCGGCGGATGTTGGCCACGAAGTGCACGGGCTCGCCGCCGCGGGCGTAACCATAACGGGTCTTGCTGTACCACTGCTTCTGCGACAGACGCGGCAGCATCTGTTTCACGTCCAGCCATTTGTTGGGGTCGAGCCCTTCGGCTTCGGCCAGCTTGCGAGCGTCTTCCAGATGACCACCGCCGACGTTGTAGGCGGCCAGCGCGAACCAGGTACGGTCCGGCTCCTCGATGCTTTCCGGCAGGCCCGCATGAATCTTTACCAGGTACTTGCCGCCGCCCTGGATGCTCTGCACCGGGTCGAGGCGATTGGTCACGCCCATGGCGGTAGCAGTGCGCAGAGTCAGCATCATCAGGCCGCGCACGCCGGTCTTGGAGGTGGCTTCCGGCTGCCAGTGGGACTCCTGATAGCCGATTGCCGCGAGCAGGCGCCAGTCGATGCCATGTTGCTTGGCCGTTTCGCGGAAGGCCTTTTCGTAACGCGGCAGCCGTTGCTGAAGATGCTTGGCGAAGGCATAGGCGCCGACGTAACCGAGCACGTCGACGTGGCCGTAGTAACGCTCGCGCAAGCGCTGCAGTGTGCCGTTCTGCTGCGCCTGTTCGAGGAACGAATCGGCGGCCTTGAGCAGGCTGTCATCCTCGCCCTTGGCGACGATCCAGGCCAGGCTGTTCTGCTCGCCAACATCGAAACCGGCACGGATATTGGTGAAATACACTTGGTTCATGGACATCTCGTTGGATTCCACCAGGGTCAGGTCGATCTGTCCCTCATCGACCATGCGCAGCAGGTCGACCACTTCCACCGCATCGGATTCCTCGTAGCGCAGCTCCGGATACTCGACCTGCAGCGAGGCGAGCTTTTCCGCCTGGCTGCTGCCCTTGAGCACCAGGATGCGCTTGCCGATCAGGTCCTGCGGGTTGGTCGGCCGACGCTGGCCACTGTGGTAGACGACCTGGGTGGTGACGTCGAGATAGGAGCGGGTGAAGCGTGCCAGCTCCAGCCGACCTTCGCTGGCGACCAGGCCGGCTGCGGCCAGTGCGGGGCCGCCAGGGCGGTTCAGACGGCTGAAGATCTCGTCGATGTTGTCCGCGGTTTCGATCTGCAGTTCGACGCCGAGATTGCTGGCGAAACGCTTGACCAGCTCGTACTCGAAGCCGGCCTCGCCGTTGCGATCCTGGAAATAGGTGGAAGGGCTGTTGCGGGTGATCACGCGCAGTACGCCTTCCTCCTGTATACGCTCCAGCTCGCTGGGCTTCTCGGCGCAGCTGCTGAGCATCAGGAAGAGTCCGGTCGCCAACAGCCAGATGGCGCAGCGCTTGCGGAACACGGTTTGGGCAAACATCGGCGCAGTATACGCAAAGGCGAACCGCCACCATATCTGGACAGCAAACCGGCTCTCTGCTAGGCGAGCGGCGTCGGGGACGCAGGACAAACCTGCCGGCAACTGGCTGTGGCGCAGGAGTTGGGCATAATGCCGACCCGATCTGCCGTTGTATCGAGGCTTTCCCTTCCATGACCGAGGTTATGCCCAAACCCTGGTTCGTTTACCTGGTCCGCGCCGCCAACGGTGCGCTGTACTGTGGCATCAGCGACGATGCGCAGCGGCGCTTTGCCGAGCATCAGCGTGGACGCGGCGCGCGTTTCTTCCATTCCAGTCCGGCACAGGCGCTGGTCTACGTCGAGGCCTGCGCCAGCAAGGGCGATGCGCTGCGGCGGGAGATCGCCATCAAGCGTCTGGACAAGCGTGCCAAGGAGCGCCTTGTGGCACTCGCCGCTTCGCTTGCGTGAATGATGCATTAATCAGCCGGTAGGCTCCCTCGGGCGGAGCGTCTAAGCTGATGCTCCCCGTTCTCATCTAACACTTGGCGGAGCCTGCCATGCACGAGCTGATCCTGCACCACTATCCCACCTCGCCCTTTGCCGAAAAGGCGCGTCTGATGCTGGGTTTCAAGCAGTTGTCCTGGCGCTCGGTAATGATCCCCCCGGTCATGCCCAAGCCCGATCTCACCGCGCTGACCGGGGGCTATCGACGCACCCCGGTACTGCAGGTCGGTGCCGACATCTATTGCGATACCGCGTTGATTGCCCGTCGTCTCGAAGCCGAGAAGGCCACGCCGGCGCTGTTTCCCGAGGGGCAGGAATTTGCGGCAGCGACGCTGGCCAAGTGGGCCGATTCGGTGCTGTTCCTGAATGCGGTGAGCCTGGTGTTCCAGCCTGAGTCCATGGCGGTGCGCTTCGCCCAGGTGCCCAAGGAGTTCGTCCAGACCTTCAGCAAGGACCGTGCGCAATTGTTCGCCAATGGTTCGGTCAGTCGCGTTCCGCTGGAGCAGGCGAAGAACGACTGGCCGACCTTCATGGCGCGTCTGCAGCAGCAACTGGCGCGCGAGGAGGGCGAGTTCCTGCTGGGTTCGGCGCCATCGATTGCCGACTTCTCCGTCGCACATTGCCTCTGGTTCCTGCGTGCCACACCCGTTACGTCGCCGCTGGTGGATACCTATCCGGAGGTCAGTGCCTGGCTCGCCAAGGTCCTGGGCGTCGGGCATGGCTCGAGCAGCGAGCTGTCGGCTGAAGATGCCTTGCGCATGGCGCTGGAAGCCGAGCCGGCTGCGCTACCGGATGAGACTTTTGCCGATCCAAACGGCTTCCACGAAGGCCAGCAGGTTGCGATCGCTGCGGTGGATTACGGCGCCGATCCGGTCGAGGGCGAGCTGGTATTTGCCGGCCTCGAGGAGCTGATCCTGCGCCGTAGCGATGATCGAACCGGTGTCGTGCACGTGCACTTCCCGCGGGTGGGCTATCGGATCGAGGCGCGCTGAACGCTAGTGCGGCGGGGCTGACACGCGGCGCAGCCGCGGCAGTTCCGCGGCGAGGTCGCGAAAGTAGGCGATGCGCTCGTAGCACAGGGTGAGTTCGCCGCTGATGCGGTTGAACCAGGCATCCGGAGCACCGCAGGTGCTCATGCGCAAGCTCAGGTCGCGGGGCAGGTCGAAGGCCTCGCTGGCCTTGGCCGCGACCGCCTCCAGTTCGCCGCTGGTGCGAATCTTTTCCAGCAGCTCGGTACCGCCCGGCAGATGGCCGGGTGGCGTGTCGTAGATCACCCGAATGCGATGCCGTGCCGGTCGCTTGTCGCTGCGGCCGAAGTGGTCGCGAAACCACTGCACCGCGTGGGCCGCCTGCGCGTATTCCTCGGGGCAGTACAGCGCGCGCTCCACCGGCAACCCGCTGACCTCCAGCACCCAGTCGAGCCGGTCCGGGTCGCTGCCATAGGCCAGGCAGGCGATGTTGTAGAAGCGCTGCGCATCCAGCGCGTGGCTGTCCCAGACTGGAAGTTCGGTGCCGTTGCGTTCGGCGTTCTGCCATTCCAGACGCCAGTAGTCGGCGACGTCCATCAGCTTGGCGTAGAAATCGTCACGGTGCTGTTCCTGCTGCAACAGGAACAGGCCCATGAAGCCGAGCTGGTCGGCGGCGTCCTCCTCACGACCCAGTACCGGCAGCTGCAGCTCGCTGATCAGCAGATGCCCCATCTCGTGCATCAGGGTGAATTCGGAATTGGCGACCGTGAAGCGGACCTCGTCCACCGACAGCTCCGCTGCTGGGCCGGCTTGCTGTGCCTGCGCCAGCATCGGCAAAAGTAGCAGCGGCGCCAGAGCGAGACGCTTCATGGCGTGCTGTCCAGATCGGCATGGCTGAACGGCGCCGGGCGTGTCGGCCAGGCGAGCGCCAGGCGCTCGAACTCGCGGGCGAGCAGGCTGGCCACGAGCAGGTCGCGCAACCAGCGGTGGTCGGCCGGTATCACGTACCAGGGTGCTTCGCCGCTGTGGCTTCTGCTCAGCACCTCGGCCCATTGCGACTGTTGCTCGGCGAAGTGGCGGTGGTCCCGCAGATCGCCAAGGGTCAGCTTCCAGCGTTTTTCCGGCTGCTCCAGGCGCCGATGCAAGCGCTGCTTCTGCTCGCCGGCAGATAGCTGCAGGTAACACTTGAGCGGGTGGATGCCAGCGACCGGCAGTTCGCGCTCAAACACCTGGATTGCGGCCTCGCGCTGCGGAATATCGGCAGGCGAGCACAGGCCGTCGCGCAGATCGCTGATCAGCGCTTCGTAGTAGCTGCGATTGAATACGCCGAGCATGCCGGGTGCCGGCAGCCGCTCCCGGTAGCGCCAGAGGAAGTCGTGGCGGCGTTCGTTCTCGCTGGGCGCCTGGAAGCTGTGCGGCGATAGCCCCAGCGGGTCCAGGCCGCCCAGCACGCGGCGGATCACGCCGTTCTTGCCGCAGCAGTCCGGCCCCTGCAGCACGAGCAGCAGGGCGTCGCGGCGGTTGGCCCAGAGCATGGTCTGCTGCACGCGTAGCCATTCCTTCAGGCTTGCCAGCTGTGCTTGAGCCTGTGCTTTGTCCAGGCCGTAGCCTCGTGCCGGATCGCGCGCCAGCGGCGCCGCCGGGTCGCACAGGCAGTCATCGAGAATGGCGTCCGCCAGGCGCATGACGCGGTCAGTCCTTGCGCCGCTTGAGCTGGTCCTTCAGTTGAGTCGGCAGCTGACGGATGATCAGCATGTCCCGAGCCTCGTCGTACTCGACCTTCGAGCCCAGCAGATGCGACTCGAAGCTGATCGACAGCCCTTCGGCGCGTCCGGTGAAGCGCTGAAACTGGTTGAGCGTGCGTTTATCGGCGGGAATCTCCGGCGACAGACCGTAATCCTTGTTGCGGATGTGCTCGTAGAAGGCGCGCGGACGTTCCTCGTCGATCACCCCGGAGAGCTCTTCGAGCGACATCGGTTCGCCGATCTTCGCCTGGCTGCTGGCGTAGCCGACCAGCGCGCTGGTCTTCTCCCGCGCTTTTTCCTCGGGCAGGTCTTCGCTTTCGACATAGTCGCTGAACGCCTTGAGCAGCGTGCGCGTTTCGCCCGGGCCGTCGACGCCTTCCTGGCAGCCGATGAAGTCGCGGAAGTACTCGGACACCTTCTTGCCGTTCTTGCCCTTGATAAACGAGATGTACTGCTTGGACTGCTTGTTGTTCTGCCACTCGGAGATGTTGATCCGCGTCGCCAGGTGCAGCTGGCCGAGGTCGAGGTGCCGGGCTTCGGTGACATCCAGCGAGTCGGTGACGGTGACGCCGTTGCTGTGGTGCAGCAGGGCGATGGCCAGGTAGTCGGTCATGCCCTGCTGGTAATGAGCGAACAGCACGTGGCCGCCAGTGGACAGGTTGGATTCTTCCATCAGCTTCTGCAGATGCTCGACTGCCTGGCGGCTGAATGCGGTGAAGTCCTGATTGCCTTCCATGTACTGCGCAAGCCAGCCGCTGAACGGGTAGGCGCCGGATTCCTCGTGAAAGAAGCCCCAGGCCTTGCCCTGCTTGGCGTTGTAGCTCTCGTTGAGATCGGCCAGCAGATTCTCGATGGCCTGGGAGTTGCCCAGCTCGGAGTCTCGGGCGTGGAGCACGGCGGGGGTGCCGTCCGGCTTTTTCTCGATCAGATGGACGATGCAGTGGCGGATGGGCATGGCGGTCTCACGGCTGGAATGCAACAGGTTGGCCAGTTTACCCGAGAGCGGGTAGCGCGTGCCTGTCAGCCGAAGCGGCCATCTGGCGGAGCCGACCTGTGTCAAGGACGCCTTGCAGAATCGGGGTTAGCCTGCCGTACACAAGACGACAGCGGGAGAGGACAGATGAGCGGAACCTTGGACTGGCTGGGTGTGGCGCGCGGTCGTTTCCTGCTGCTCACGCTGAGCTGCGTGGCGCTCGGCGTGGCCTTGGCCGCGCGCGGGGGAGCGGAGGCGATGTCCTTCAGTGATGCGCTGCTGGTACTGCTCGGCGCCCTGGCCGCTCATGTGGCAGTCAATGCGCTCAACGAATGGGGCGATTACCGCAGTGGGCTGGACCTGCAGACCCGCCGTACCTCGTTCAGTGGCGGCAGCGGTACCTTGGTGACCCATCCGCATCTGCTGGGTCGCACGTTGCTGCTCGGTCTCGGCAGCCTGCTGACCTGCGCGCTGATCGGCCTGTTCTTCCTGCTGCGCCAGCCGCAGCTGTTGCTCAGTCTGGCGCCGATCGGTCTGGCGGGGCTGCTCCTGGTGCTGCTTTACACGCCCTGGCTGACCCGCCATCCCTGGTTGTGCCTGTTCGCGCCGGGCCTGGGATTCGCGCTCATGGTGCTGGGTACACGCATCGTTCTGGGCGGGGCGCCGGATCTCGGCGATCTGTGGTTGATCCTGACGCCCTTGCTGCTCTGCAACAACCTGCTTTTGCTCGGCCAGTTTCCGGACATTGATGCCGACCGCGCTGTCGGCCGGCGTACCCTGCCGATGCATATCGGCTGCGCCAACGCCGTGCGCGTGGCGCTTGTGCAGTGGCTGCTGGCCTACGGCGTGCTTCTGGCTGTGCTGGCACAGCCCGGTCTGGCTGGTGGCGCACTCGGCCTGTTGACCTTGCCGCTGGCCCTGCGCGCGGCATGGTTGCTGCGTCGCGAACCGCTGCAGGCGCAACGCCTGCTGCCGGCATTGGGGCTGAACGCCGCGGTCAGCGTAGCGACGCCGTTGTTGATGGCCGTAGGGTTGATGGCGCTTTAGCGTTCCGCGAGAGCGGAGGGCACCCGATCGGACACATGGGGTGACGAAAGAAAGGCTTAACTGAGTAAACTGGTCGCCTTTTCTTCGAGGAATGACACTCATGACCGCTGCATGGCGCAACTCTGCCTGGATTCTCGCTGGTGGCTCGCTGATCCTTGCGATTTCGCTCGGCGTGCGCCACGGGTTCGGTCTGTTCCTGCCGCCTATGAGTGCCGAGTTCGGCTGGGGCCGTGAGGTATTCGCCTTCGCCATTGCGATACAGAACCTGATCTGGGGACTGGTGCAGCCGGTGACCGGCGCGTTGGCGGATCGCTTCGGCGTGGCACGCGCGGTGCTGATCGGTGGTGTGCTGTACGCCGTGGGGCTGGCGTTGATGGCGGTTTCCGATTCACCGGCGACCCTGACACTCAGTGCCGGCCTGCTGATCGGGCTGGGGCTTTCGGGCACCTCGTTCTCGGTGATCCTCGGTGCAGTGGGGCGGGCAGTGCCGCCGGAGAAGCGCAGCATGGCGATGGGCATCGCCAGTGCCGCCGGTTCCTTCGGCCAGTTCATCATGCTGCCGGGCAGCCTCGGCCTGATTGAATGGCTGGGCTGGTCCTCGGCACTGCTGGCGCTGGGCTTGCTGGTCGCGCTGATCGTGCCGCTTGCGGGCATGATGCGCAGCCCGGCGCAGGCGCCCGCTGCACCCGGCACGCAGCAGTCACTGGGTGAGGCGCTGCGCGAGGCGGCCGGGCATTCCGGATTCCGCCTGCTGGCTCTGGGTTTCTTCGTCTGCGGTTTCCAGGTGGTCTTCATCGGTCTGCACCTGCCGGCCTATCTGGTTGACCAGCATCTGCCGGCCCAGGTGGGCACCACCGTTCTGGCACTGGTCGGGCTGTTCAATGTCGTCGGCACCTACACCGCCGGTTGGCTGGGCAGCTGCTATTCCAAGCCAAAGCTGCTGGCCGGGCTGTACCTGATTCGCGGTGTGGTGATCAGTATCTTCCTGCTGGCACCGTTGAGTGTCTGGAGCGCCTATGCCTTCGGTATCGCCATGGGCTTGCTCTGGTTGTCCACGGTGCCGCTGACCAACGGCACCGTGGCGACCATGTTCGGCGTGCGCAACCTGTCGATGCTTGGCGGCATCGCCTTTCTCTTCCATCAGCTGGGTTCGTTCTTCGGCGGCTGGCTTGGCGGCTGGCTGTACGACCGCACTGGCAGCTACGACCTGGTCTGGCAGATCGCGATCGCCTTGAGCCTGATGGCGGCGGTGCTCAACTGGCCGATTCGTGAGCAGCCAGTCGAGCGTCTGCGCGAGGCGCAGGTCAACTGATGAAGCCGCTCTGGCTCGTTATTGCTGGCGCGCTGCTGCTCGCCCTGCTGGCGCTTGCCTGGTGGGGGTGGCAGCGCGGCGGCCTGGCGCTGCTGCAGATGGGCCTGGGTACCTGCTGAAGCCGGTACCTGTGCGATCTCGTGATTCCCTCTTCAAACGTGACCAGCCTGCCTGGTCGCGCCGCCGGCGTTTACCGCTGCGATGGCCACGTCTGTAGTCCGTAAACCGCGACGAACGTGACGGAATCAATTCGAAATTCGTTGCTCCAAAGCGAAGCGGCGTAGAAGAAGTTAAGAGCAAATCGCCGGTTCTTAGCAGCACGCTACCGGCTTTTGTGCATGTACGCCTGTGAACAAGCGGCGGCCTTGGGACTTCTGTTCCACGGCTCGGCTGTCGCATAACCGTCATCAACAGTTGGTAAATACCTGCGGCACGCAGTCAATGGAGCAACAAGCAATGTCCACTCTTACCGAACTCGCCCAACAGATCGCCAAGCTTTATCCGTTGAAGGACAAGCGTGTAGGCAAGCGTTATCGCGTGGTAGGCGAGCTGGCCGGGATGACCGAGCTGGAAGAGATCAACGGCGAGCCGCGCTATATCCAGACCATGGCGTTGAAGAACAAGCAGCTCTGGGACGTTGCCGTCTAATCCCCTTGCGAGGGTGCCTGCCTGAATTTCAGCCTTTCGGCCAGCGCTCGGCGCGCCAATTCGCCTGCTCAGCCTCGGTGAGAAACGTCCAGGCAACGAAGCGGCTCTTCTTCTGCCCCTGAGCCATGTCCAGCGTGTGCACCTGGCGGGCACCGAGGCGCTTGAGCCGTGTCTCCAGTGGCGCCACGTTGGACCCCTTCGATACCAATGTGCTGAACCAGTAGACCTGTCCTGCGAACAGGGCGCTTTCCTCCGCCATGCGCGCGATAAAAGCCGCTTCGCCACCCTCGCACCAGAGCTCTGCCGCCTGACCGCCGAAGTTGAGCGCGGGCAGCTTGCGGCTGGGGTCAAGCTTGCCCAGGTTGCGCCACTTGCGCTGGCTGCCACTGCTGGCTTCGGCCTGCGATGCATGGAAGGGCGGATTGCAAAGGGTCAGGTCGAAGCGATCCTCCGGCAGGATCACTCCCTTGAAGATATGCTTCGGCGCTGCCTGCTGCCTCAATTCGATGGCCTTGGCGAGGCTGTTGGCCGAGACGATGGTGCGTGCCGAGGCCAGGGCCGTGGCATCAATGTCACTGCCGGTGAAACGCCAGCCGTATTCCCGATGGCCGATCAGCGGGTAGATGCAGTTGGCGCCAGTGCCGATGTCCAGCGCGTGAATGGCCGCGCCGCGGGGAATGGCGCTGGCATCGTTCTGCCCGAGCAGATCTGCCAGTCCATGCAGGTAATCGGCGCGCCCTGGCACCGGCGGGCACAGGTAGCCTGGGGGAATGTCCCAGTGCTGGATTCCGTAGAACTGCCTGAGCAGCGCGCGATTGAACACCCTCACCGCATCCGGATTGGCGAAGTCGATGCTTTGCTTGCCGTAGGGGTTGACGATCACATGCTCGGCGAGCTCCGGGCAGCCGGCGATCAGCGTGGGGAAGTCGTAGCGGCCGGTGTGGCGGTTGCGTGGATGCAGCACCGCCTTGGCTTCAGCGCGGGCAGATGGCGGGGGTGGGCTCGGAGATTTGCGCGGCATGTGATCAGCGGGAATGGCGGCTGGGGGACGCATTGTCCCACAACCGCTGCTGGCGGATAGGCTTGATGCTAGCGACGACGCGGCACCATCAGCATCCAGAACAGCCCCCAGAGCAGCGCACCCGCGCCGAGCCAGAAGGCACTGTGCAGGCTGCCGCCCATGCCCATCCAGATACTCGTCAGCCAGGGTGCGGCGAGCTGGGTCAGGCCGTAGAGTGCGATCAGCGCCGCTGATAGCCGCGGCCCCTGGTGTGGATGCAGCGCCCGCGCCAGACGCTGGGTCAGCAGTACCGTACCGAGGAAGGTCCCGCCGACCAGCACCGCACACAGCAGGATGCCGACGGCGCCGGGCAGCAGCAGCGCGGCGAGCACGCCGAGCAGCTGGGTGAGATAGCTCAGGCGCAAGGCGATGTCGTCGCCCATGCGCACGCCGAGGCGATTCCACAGCCAGGGCGACGGCAGCGTTGCCAGTGCGACCACCAGCCAGCTGCCACCGATCAGGAAATCGCCTGGCTCCACCTGCAGGCGCGCGACCATCGGCAGGAACGTCATCGGCAGGATGTAGCCCATGCCGGCACCGGCGTAGGAAAGAAACAGCGGTGTACTGGAACGATCGAGCAGCTTGCCGCTGGGTGGCTCCTCCGAAGGATGGACCTTTTCCTCGTCAGGCACGTCCAGTCGCGACAGCTGGCGCCAGCCCCACCACGCCAGCGGTATGGACAGCAGCGCCGCCGGCCACCAGCGTTCGGCGCCCATCAGCAAACCATCGCTCAGGCTCACCAGCAGGCTGGAGAGGATCAGGCCGACGCATACACCGAGATAGACCAGACCGCTGGAGGACACGCGCTGCTGGCGTGCCAGCCATTCGAGGATCAGCGAGGGCGCCTGGACGAACACCAGGCCGTTGCTGATGCCATTGGCCAGGCGCAAGGCAGCCAGGGCATCGGCGGACTCGGCCTGGGTCTGTAGCAGGCTGCTCAATACGTGAAGCCCTAGCGCCCAGGGCAGGGTGCGGCGGATCTGTGCGACACGATGCCAGCGCACCGCGAGCAGCGCGCCGATCAGGTAGCCGAGGTAGTTCCAGCTGGCGATGCTGGCGCCTTCCTTCACGGTCAGCAGACCGTCCTCCACCAGCCAGGGCAGCAGCGGGGTATAGACGAAGCGGCCAAGGCCGTGGACGACCAACAACAGGACGGCACCGGCCAGCAGGACCGGAAACAGGGCGACGCGCTGAGGCATGGAATCTGTTCTTTTTAGAATGAGAGCTGGAGCTTAACGGCTGGACCTTACCGCCGCCATGCCACTTTTCGACAGCGGCAGGTGAGCCGGCGATCCGCTGCCAGGTAGATCAAAGCGGGAACAGCCGCGGAACCAGCGCCACGGAAACCGCCATCACCAGGAGTGTGAAGGGCACACCGATGCGTACGAAATCAGCGAAGCGATACTGTCCTGGGCCGAGTACCAGGGTGTTCACCGGCGAGGAAATCGGCGTCATGAATGCGGCCGAGGCGGCCAGCGCGACGATCATGGCAAACGGGTAGGGCGAGGCGCCCAGCTGTTCGGCGGTGGAAAGCGCGACGGGCGCCATCAGCACAGCCGTCGCCGTATTGGAAATGAACAGTCCGATCAGCGCGGTCAGCAGGAACAGGCAGGCGAGCAGGGCATGCGGACCGGCGTCGCCGAGCAGGCCGACCAGCCCGGCGGTCGCCAGGGCGATGCCGCCGGTTTTCTGCAACGCCAAGGCGAACGGCAGCATGCCGACGATCAGTATCAGGCTTTGCCAGTGGATCGCCTTGTAGGCGCTGTCCATGTCGATGCAGCGGAACAGACCCATGACCAGGCAACCGATCAGCGCGGCGAGCACATTGGGCACCACACCGCTGACCATCAGCACGATCATCACCGTCAACCCGAGCAGCGCAAAGGGGGCCTGGTTGGCGGCCGGGGCGACGTCGTCCACTTCCGCAGGCAGGCTCAGCACCAGGAAATCGCGGCTCAGCCCCTGCAGGCGGTGGATGTGCTTCCAGCTGCCGGCGACCAGCAGGGTGTCGGCCGGCTTGAGTCTCTCGTCCACCAGCAGCCCCTGCAGCGCTTCGCGGTTGCGCCGCAGCCCGACGACATTGAGCTTGTGCCGGCTGCGAAAGCCCAGTTGCTGGATCGTCTTGCCAGGCAGGCGCGAGTCCGGCGGCAAGGCGACCTCCGCCAGGCCCAGCTCGCGTGCATGGTCGGCGTAGTAGGAAGTGCTGAGCTGCAACGGTTCCAGGCCGAGTTCCTGGTAGGCGCCAAGCAGGCCGATGGCCGGGCTGGCGAGATCGACCAGCAGCACATCACCGACAAACAGTTCGGTGTTGCCGGTGGCCATCAACAGCAGGTTGCGCAGGCGCTCGTGGCGTTCCACCGCGATCACGTTGATGCCGTATTGGCTGCGTAGTTGCAACGCATCAAGCGCCTGGTTGGCCAGGACCGACCCCGGCAATATCCGCAGTCGCCGCTCGCGTTCGTCCAGCCGGTAGTTCTGCGCAAGGTCGGCCAGGGTATGCCGTTGCTCCAGGGGTTCGCTGTGCTTGTCGATGCCGAGCCAGCGACGCGCCAGCAGCATGTAGCCGACGCCCAGCAGCAGGATCGTCAGACCGATCGGAGTGAAAGCAAAGAAGGCGAAACCTTCGAGGCCGGCGCGACGCAGCTCGCTGTTGACCACCAGGTTGGGCGGCGTCGCCACGAGGGTCAGCATGCCGCTGATCAGCCCGGCAAATGCCAGGGGCATCATCAACCGCCGCGGTGAGACCTTCATGCGATTGGCGATGCCGAGCACTACCGGGATGAATATCGCCACCACGCCAGTCGAACTCATCACCGAGCCGAGCCCGGCGACCGCCAGCATCAGCAGGATCAGCAGACGCGTTTCACTGCTGCCAGCGGCGCGCATCAGCCAGTCGCCCAGGCGATAGGCGATGCCGGTACGGACCAGGCCGTCGCCGATGACGAACAGCGTGGCGATCAGCACCACGCTCGGATCGCTGAAGCCGGCCAGTGCCTCCTGCACGCTGAGCACGCCGGTGAGCGGCAGGGCGACCATTGCCAGTACCGCCACCACGTCCATTCGCGGCTTGTTCAGCGCGAACAGGCCGACACAGCCCGTCAGCAGCGTGAGGACCAGCAGCAGATCGGTGTTCATGGGTGATCAGGGGTAATCAAGGACGGACCTGATGTGCTTCAGGTTTCGCTCGATCCAGCCTTTGTCGATCGCGCCCCAGTCGCGGATGGCGTAGTGGCCGGCGTTATGCCGTTCACCGTCGTCCTGCTCGAACGTGCAATCGATGTCCAGGTCCGCGAGCGCGGCCAGGGTGTCCTGGGCGGTGCGCCGCGGCATACCGGTTGCTGCCATCAGCGCCGGGACGCTGGTGGCGCTGCCGCTGTCGATCAGCCAGGCGACGTAGAGTCGACGGTAGAAACTGGTTTTGGTTTTGCTGACGGTCATGCGTGGTCCCTGGCCAGGTCGTTGGTGGCGCCTTTCGGCGGCAACGACCCGGCAGGGCGATGGCTCAGCGCAGGGCGAGCATGCCGATATAGGTCGCGGCGCCCGCAGTGTAACCGAGGAAGGCCAGCAGGCTGACGCGCTTGATGTACCAGGTGAAGCTGATCTTCTCCATGCCCATGGCGGCGACACCTGCGGCAGAACCGATGATCAGCGTGCTACCTCCGGTACCCGCACAGTAAGCCAGCATTTCCCAGAAATTGCCGTCGACGACGAACTGGGACATCCAGCCAAGTTCTTCTGCTGCGGTTGCCGCCAGCATCTTCTCGCTGACCAGCGGGTACATCTTCATTGCACCGGCTACCAGCGGCACGTTATCGACGACCGCGGAGAGCAGGCCGATGGCGTAGTTGATCGCGTAGATGTGGCCGAGCGATTCACGCAGCGCGGTTGCGACCTGGGTCAGATGGCCCGCGGTGGCGAGACTGGAGACCGCCAGCAGGATGCCGAGGAAGAACAGCACGCTGGGGGTGTCCACCTTGCGCAGTACGCCGACCACCGAGAGCGGATGCTTGTCCTCGTCGTTCTTGTTGCGGTGGATGAACTCAGTGGTCACCCAGAGCACGCCGAGGCCGAAGAGAATGCCCATGTACGGCGGCAGGTGGGTCACGGTCTTGAAGATCGGCACGAACAGCAGGGCGGCGAGGCCGAGCCCCAGCACCAGGTTGCGCTCGAACACGGTGGTGGTCGGCGGATGCTTCTCCGCCAGGTGGGCACGCGGCCGCGGCCGCGGAGCTTCGCCGCGCAGGGTGAAGCTGAGGATGATCAGCGGCACCAGCAGGCACACCAGGCTAGGGATGAAGAGGTTGACGATGACGCCCGAGGCGGTGATCTGATTACCGATCCAGAGCATGGTGGTAGTCACGTCACCGATCGGCGACCAGGCGCCACCGGAGTTGGCGGCGATCACTACGACACCGACGAACAACCAGCGCTCGGGACGGCCGCGGATCAGCTTGCGCAGCAGCGAAACCATGACGATGGTGGTGGTCAGGTTATCCAGCGCCGCGGAGAGGAAGAAGGTCAGGAAACCTATGATCCACAACAGGTGCACGCGCTTGCGCGTCTGGATGCGGTCGGTGATGGCCTTGAAGCCTTCGTGCGAGTCGATCAGCTCGACGATGGTCATCGCCCCGAGCAGGAAGAACAGGATTTCCGACACTTCGCCGAGGTGGTGGCGCAGCGCTTCGACCACCACGGCAGACGAGTCCGCCGGGTCATGGCTGCCCGGCTGCAGCAGCGGAAGTATCTGGTCGGCACCCAGTACCAGAATGGTCCAGGTCAACACCGCGGTGAGGATTGCCGCGGCAGCCTTGTCTATTTTCAGCGGATGTTCAAAGGCTATGCATAGATAGCCTATGACGAACACTACAGCCATTAGCGCATACATCGGAGGGACTCCATCTTGAGGAACCTTGCCGGGCATGCGGACGTGGCTACGCAACCTCGGCGGCTGGCAGGGCACGAGTTGCTGTCGAAGGTGAAAAAAGTCGAGGCAGTTATCTGCCCGGAGAAACGGTTGCGCGTTCAGCGAATGCTTGGTGCATTGCGCCTCGCAGCAGAGGGCTCATTTCACATCGTCGAGCTGTTCGTCTTGGCTTTAACAGCCTGCCAGTTTGTAAAGGGGTGTTTCATGTGCGGCATAGTGTATCAGCGTTACCGGTAATAACTTGTCATCAATCAAGATGACCTGCTTAAGCAAAAAGGCCAGCACCTTTCGGGCTGGCCTTCTCGTTTGACGCGTTCGAAGCGTTGTTCAGAGCGTGGCGATACGGTCGCGCTGCTCCTGCAGCCGGGCCTTGGCCTGTTCGGCCTCGGCCAGTTTGGCGCGCTCCTTGTCGATCACCTCAGCCGGTGCCTTGTCGACAAAGCCGGCATTCGACAGCTTGCCGCCGACGCGTTTGACTTCGCCGTCCAGTCGCGCGATTTCCTTGTCCAGGCGCGCCAGTTCGGCGTCCTTGTCGATCAGACCGGCCATCGGCACCAGCACCTGCATGTCGCCGACCAGTGCGGTAGCCGACAGCGGGGCCTCTTCGCCGCCTGCGAGGATGCGCACCGATTCCAGCTTGGCCAGCTTGCGCAGCAGCGGCTCGTTGTCGGCCAGGCGGCGCTGATCCTCTGCCGAGGCGTTGCCCAGCACCACGTCGATACGCTTGGCCATGGAGATGTTCATCTCGCCGCGGATCTGGCGAATGCCCAGCATGAAGGCCTTGACCCACTCGATATCGCCTTCGGCGGCTTCGTCGATGCGCTCCGGGTTGAATTCCGGCCAGGGCTGCAGCATCAGCGTCGACCCGGACTTGCCGGCCAGCGGCGCGACGCGCTGCCAGATTTCCTCGGTGATGAACGGCATGAACGGATGGGCCAGACGCAGCGCGGTTTCCAGCACGCGGACCAGGGTGCGGCGGGTACCGCGCTGGCGCTCGACGCTGGCGGTCTCGTCCCACAGCAGCGGTTTGACCAGCTCCAGGTACCAGGCGCAGTACTCGTCCCAGATGAACTCGTACAGCGCCTGGGCCGCCAGATCGAAGCGGAAGGCTTCCAGCTGGCGCGTCACTTCGGCTTCGGTACGCTGCAGCGCTGAGATGATCCAGCGGTCCACCGAGGACAGCTCGACCGGCTCGTCATTGGCGCCGGTGTCCTTGCCTTCGGTGTTCTCGAAGACGAAGTTGGCCGCGTTCCAGATCTTGTTGCAGAAGTTGCGATAACCCTCGACGCGGCCCATGTCGAACTTGATGTCGCGGCCGGTAGAAGCCAGTGAGCAGAAGGTGAAGCGCAGGGCGTCGGTACCGTAGCTGGCGATGCCTTCGGGGAACTCGGCGCGGGTCTGCTTGGCGATCTTCTCGGCCAGTTTGGGCTGCATCATGCCGCTGGTGCGCTTGGTCAGCAGTTCATCGAGGGTGATGCCATCGACGATGTCCAGCGGGTCGAGCACGTTGCCCTTGGACTTGGACATCTTCTGGCCCTGGCCGTCGCGCACCAGGCCGTGCACGTAAACGGTCTTGAACGGAATCTGCCCGGTCAGGTGGGTGGACAGCATGATCATCCGGGCGACCCAGAAGAAGATGATGTCGAAGCCGGTGACCAGCACGTCGGTGGGGTGGAACGTCTTGAGGAACTCGGTCTGCTGCGGCCAGCCGAGGGTGGAGAAGGTCCACAGGCCGGAGCTGAACCAGGTGTCCAGCACGTCCTCGTCCTGCCGCAGTTCGACGTTGTTGCAGAGGTTGTACTTGCTGCGTACCTCCACTTCATCGCGGCCGACGTAGACGTTGCCGGCCTCGTCGTACCACGCCGGAATGCGATGGCCCCACCAGAGCTGGCGGCTGATGCACCAGTCCTGGATGTCGCGCATCCAGCTGAAGTACATGTTCTCGTACTGTTTGGGGACGAATTCGATCTCGCCGCTCTCCACGGCGGCGATGGCTTTTTCGGCCAGCGGCTTGGTAGAGACGTACCACTGGTCGGTCAGCCACGGCTCGATGATGGTGCCCGAGCGATCACCACGCGGCACTTTCAGCGCGTGGTCGTCGATCTTCTCCAGCAGGCTCATCGCTTCGAATTCGGCGACGATGGCCTTGCGCGCATCGAAACGGTCCATGTGCGCGTAACCGTCCGGCAGGCTGCCATCGATCTTGTCGTTTACCGAGCCATCAATGTTGAACACCTGGGCACGGGCCAGGATGCAGGCGTTCTGGTCGAAGATGTTGATCAACGGCAGGTGGTGGCGCTTGCCGACCTCGTAGTCGTTGAAGTCATGCGCCGGGGTGATCTTCACGCAGCCGGTACCGAATTCGAGGTCGACGTAGTCGTCGGCGACGATGGGGATCAGGCGGTTGACCAGCGGCAGCATGACGTGGCGGCCGATCAGGCTCTTGTAACGCTCGTCCTCGGGATGCACTGCGATGGCGGCGTCACCGAGCATGGTTTCCGGGCGGGTAGTGGCGACCACCAGGTAGTCCAGCCCATCGGCGGTCTTGCAACCATCGGCCAGCGGATAACGCAGGTGCCAGAGGTGACCCTTCTCGTCGTGGTTCTCCACTTCCAGGTCGGAAATGGCGGTGTGCAGCTTGGTATCCCAGTTGACCAGACGCTTGCCGCGGTAGATCAGGCCGTCCTCATGCAGGCGGACGAAGGCTTCCTTGACCGCCTCGGACAGGCCGTCGTCCATGGTGAAGCGCTCCCGCGACCAGTCCACCGAGCTGCCCAGGCGACGGATCTGCCGGGTGATGGTGCCGCCGGATTCTTCCTTCCACTGCCAGACCTTCTCGAGAAACTTCTCGCGTCCCAGGTCGTGACGGCTGGTGCCCTGCGCGGCGAGCTGGCGCTCGACCACCATCTGCGTGGCGATACCCGCGTGGTCGGTGCCGGGTTGCCACAGGGTGTTGCGGCCCTGCATGCGGCGCCAGCGGATCAGCGCATCCATGATCGCGTTGTTGAAGCCATGGCCCATGTGCAGGCTGCCGGTGACGTTCGGCGGCGGGATCATGATGGTGTAGGGCTCGCCGGAACCTTGCGGGGCGAAATAGTTGTTCGATTCCCAGGTCTGGTACCAGGAAGTCTCGATGGCGTGCGGCTGGTAGGTCTTGTCCATGCGGCGGGACCCTTAAAACGGCTGGTCGGAAAAACGGGCAAGTATAAAGGCAAACGGCCGCGAGGTTTCGCGGCCGTGCGGGATTAACTGCGGATTAGCGCGGGGAACGCGCAGTTGGCGACGCTTCAGGGGCGCGGTGTGCGAACCAGGCGCTCGAGGCGGGTTTCCAGGCGGCGCTTGAGTTCCGCTTCGATCTGCGGCACGAAGTCGTCGATGACTTCCTGCAGGATCAGGTTGGCCGCTGTGCGAAGCTCGTGATCGATATGCCGCTCGGCCAGGGAGCGGAACGCGCTGCGCACGCTGGTTTCCCGTGGTTCATCATCATTGGCGCCGCCGGCGGTTGCGGCCGGTGCGGGCTCGACGATGTCGGACAGCAACGGGATGCTGTCCGGGTCAAGCGCGGCGCTGTTCGGCGGCTCGTCAGGAAAATCGTCACCGAGCAGGGCACGAATGGACTCGAGATCGCTCAGCAGCTCGGCGGGTTTGTTCGGGGCTTTCGGTGTCATCTCAGAGGTTCCGGAGGCTGCAGCATCCCGGCTGCTGCCAGGGGTTGTCCCTTGCTGTCGTATGGTGGGTTCTAGAGCTCGACCCGTTGCGGATCATAGCCCTGACGGCGATACAGGCGGAAATTCTCCCGGCAGGCGGTCAGCAGTTGTGGCTCCTGATTGACGATCTCGATGATCCGGCTGAACTGGTCAAGATGCGGCGAAAGCGTCGATGCCAGGTTGATCAGCAGCCCCTGGGCGAACGGCGGCGCCTGATCGATACCGATGACCACGGGTGTCTGTGGTTCATCGGCATCCTGCTCGTGGGGAATGAAGCGCTCGGCGCGAAAGCTCCAGAGCAGCTCGTCGAGCTCGTTGGACTGCGCTGCGTCCACGCAACGGATGAAGACGTGCATGCCGTGCTGCCAGCCCTTGGCTGCCAGCTGACAGGCCGCTCGCAAGCGGGCGAGCGGGCTGTCGTCCGGCAGTACGTAGAACTCGACCCGGGTCATGATCGTGCTCCGCCCGAGCCGACCGGCGTGAGACCGCTCCGGCCCGAGGGTGCATGCGCGACGGCCGGCATCGTCAGTTGGCCCGGTCCAGCAGGTATTGGGTCAGCAGTGGCACGGGACGGCCAGTAGCGCCTTTTTCCTTGCCGCCGCTGGTCCATGCCGTGCCGGCGATGTCCAGATGTGCCCAGGTGTACTTCTTGGTGAAGCGCGAGAGGAAACAGGCCGCGGTGATGGTGCCGGCCTTGGGCCCGCCAATGTTGGCGATGTCGGCGAAGGGGCTGTCCAGCTGTTCCTGATACTCGTCGAACAGCGGCAGCTGCCAGGCGCGGTCGGCGGCACTCTCGCCGGCCTGCAGCAGCTGCTGGATGAGCTCGTCGTTGTTGCCCAGCAGGCCCGAGGTGTTGCTGCCCAACGCGACGATACAGGCGCCGGTCAGGGTGGCCACGTCGATCACCGCTCGCGGCTCGAAGCGCTCGGCATAGGTCAGGGTATCGCACAGCACCAGACGGCCTTCGGCGTCGGTGTTGAGGATTTCCACGGTCTGGCCACTCATGGTGGTGACGATGTCGCCTGGGCGGGTGGCGCCGCCGCTGGGCATGTTTTCGGCGCAGGCCAGCAGGCAGACCAGGTTGATCGGCAGCTGCAGCTCCAGCACGGCCTTGAGTGTACCGAGTACGCTGGCAGCACCGCCCATGTCGTACTTCATTTCGTCCATGCCCAGGCCCGGCTTGAGGCTGATGCCACCGGTATCGAAGGTGATGCCTTTGCCCACCAGCGCAAACGGCTGGTCGCCTTTCTTGCCGCCGCTGTACTGCATGACGATGATGCAGCCGGGCTGGTCGCTACCCTGAGACACGGCAAGGAAGGCACCGGCGCCCAGATCCCGCAGCTTCTTCTCGTCGAGTACGTCGACCTTCAGGCCCTTGTAGGCCTTGCTCATCTGCCTGGCCTGCTCGGCGATGTAGGTCGGGTGGCAGACATTCGGCGGCAGATTGCCGAGGTCGCGGGTAAAGGCCATGCCGCTGGCGATCGCCGATGCCTCGCGCGCGGCGCGTTCCAGTGCCGGCTGCTCGGCCTTGTCACACAGCAGGATGATCTTCTGCAGTGCGCGCGGTTCGGCCTTCTTGCTCTTGAATTGGTCGAACACGTACTGGCCGTCGGCAACGATCTCCACCAGCAGGCGCGTGCGGGCATAGCTGTCGCGGCCCTTGACCTGCACGTCCTGCATGGCGAAAGCCGCGTCGCCGCCACCGAGGTTCTTGATCGCCGCCAGTGCGGCGTTGACCACCTTGCGCCATTGACGGCTGTCGAGATCGTTCGCCTTGCCGATGCCGACCAGCAGTACGCGTTCGGCCTTGAGTCCCGACAGGCCGTGCAGCAGCAGTGTCTGTCCCGGCTTGCCCTGAATGTCGCCACGCTTGAACGCGGCACTGAGCGCGCCGCCGCTGGCGCTGTCCACGCTCTGTGCGACGCTGCCGAGGACGCAGTCCTCGACGAGCGGCAGAATCAGGGTGGCGGTCTTCTGGGTGGAGGCTTTGGCGCTTTTGACAACAAATTCCATGACGTGGTGTCCCCAAGACAAAGAGTCGGGTTTGCAGGATAATGCCGGGCTTATTTTTCCGGTGGTTCGCCTGTACGGTCGTTGCTAACGACTGCGCTAGGCTAGAAACGTTGCAATCGGCCGTGCTTCGGCGATTGCCCCGGCGCGGCGATGATTCGCGTCCGGTCGGTGTGCCATTACCTATTTCCAACGGTCTGCTGCGGCGGGCCGGCAACTGGCGGCTAGTTTGAGCGTTGCCGCCAGAGCCTGACAACCCTGGAGTGTCTGGTTTGATCGTCTTTCGTTACCTGTCCCGAGAGCTGCTGGTCACCATGAGCGCGGTCAGCGCCGTGCTGCTGGTGATCATCATGAGCGGCCGCTTCATCAAGTATCTGGCGCAGGCTGCGCAGGGGGTGCTCGATCCCGGCGTGCTGTTGCTGATCATGGGATTTCGTCTGCCCGGTTTCCTTCAGTTGATCCTTCCTCTTGGGCTGTTCCTGGGCATCCTGCTGGCCTACGGCCGTCTCTACCTGGAAAGCGAGATGACCGTGCTCTCGGCGACCGGCATGAGCCAGCGCCGTTTGCTGGCCTACAGCATGGCGCCGGCCGCGCTGGTGGCGGCACTGGTGGGTTGGCTGAGCCTGGGTCTGGCACCGCAAGGTATCGCCGAGGTGGATCGCATCCTCAATCAGCAGGATTCGCTGACCGAGTTCGACACGCTGGTCCCGGGGCGCTTCCAGACGCTGCGTGGTGGCTCACGCGTGACCTACACCCGTGAGCTCTCGGCTGACCGCAGTGAGCTGGGTGGGGTGTTCATTTCCGAAACCAACGTGTCGCGTCAGACCGGCAAGGAAAGCGGGTTGTCGGTGCTGGTTGCCGAAAGCGGCCGGCAGGAGATCCAGCCTGACGGCAGTCGCTACCTGATTCTGGAAAACGGTTATCGCTACGACGGCAATCCGGGGCAGGCCGACTATCGCGCGATCCAGTACGACACCTACGGTGTGCTGCTTCCCAAGCCAGAAGTGAGCATGGAACTGAGCGAGCGCGAGGCGATGCCGACCCGCGAGCTGCTGGGCAGCGACAACGTGCGCCATCAGACCGAGCTGCAGTGGCGGCTATCTCTGCCGCTGCTGGTGTTCGTCGTCACGGTGCTGGCTGTGCCGCTGGCGAAGGTCAACCCGCGGCAGGGACGCTTCCTCAAGCTGCTGCCAGCCATCCTGCTTTACATGACCTATCTCGCATTGTTGATCGCCGTACGCGGCGCGCTGGACAAGGGGCGTCTGCCAATGGCGCTGGGGCTGTGGTGGGTGCATGGGCTGTTCCTGGCGATCGGTCTGCTGATGCTGTTCTGGGAGCCGATCCGGCTGCGAATGAGCAGACGCCGGATGCAGCGGGAGATGGCTCATGGTTAAGCTCGATCGCTACATCGGTATTCATGTCTTTCTCGCGATTCTGACCGTCCTCGGCATCATCGTCGGATTGGCGCTGCTGTTCGCTTTCATCGATGAGCTGGGTGATGTCCAGGGCGGCTATGGTCTGGGCGACGCCCTGCAGTACGTGCTGCTTACCTCGCCGCGTCGGCTGTATGAAATGCTGCCGATGGCTGCCCTGATCGGTTGTCTTATCGGTCTCGGCACCCTGGCCAGCAGCAGTGAGCTGACTATCATGCGCGCCGCCGGCGTCTCGCTGGGGCGTATCGTGATGGCGGTGATGAAACCGATGCTGGTGCTGCTCATCGCAGGCATCCTGATCGGCGAGTATGTCGCACCTGCCACCGAGGATGTCGCTCAGGCCCGACGTTCGCTGGCGCAAGGCGCGGGCGAGGCGCAGAGCAGCAAGCGCGGATTGTGGCATCGCCAGGAGAACGAATTCGTCCACGTCAATGCCGTGCAGCCCGGTGGCGTTCTGGTCGGCGTGACGCGCTATCGCTTTGACGATGAGCGCCGCCTGCTGGCGTCCAGCTTTGCCCGTCGTGCCACCTACCAGGGGGATCACTGGAAGCTCGAGAACATTTCGACGACGCATTTTCGCGGCGACCACACCGAAGTGCTGCGCGCGCCGGAAGAGCGTTGGGATGTTCAGCTGACTCCTCAGCTGCTTGGCACTGTGGTGATGGAGCCGGAAGCGCTGTCGATCACTGGACTGTGGCGTTATATCCACTATCTCGGCGAGCAGGGTTTGAACAATGGTCGTTACTGGCTGGCGTTCTGGACCAAGGTCCTGCAGCCGGCAGTGACCGTTGCGCTGGTTCTGCTGGCGATCTCGTTCATCTTCGGGCCACTGCGTTCGGTCACGCTCGGTCAGCGCATCTTTACCGGTGTGGTGGTCGGCTTCGTGTTCCGCATCATCCAGGATCTGCTCGGCCCCGCGAGCCAGGTGTTCGGCTTCTCGCCGTTGCTGGCGGTGGTGCTGCCGGCGAGCGTCTGTGCGCTGATCGGCGCCTGGCTGTTGCGTCGGGCGGGCTAGTGGCCGGCCTTCGCTGTATGCCAGCGAGGCCATGCCTGTCGGCGAAAGGGCGCTCGGTTAGCGGACGCCTACTTCTTGTGAATGTTCTTCGGCAGCTGAACGGCCTGGCTGTCGGAGTAGATGTCGTGCCAGGTGCGCTTTTGCTTGTCGATAAGCATCCACCAGTAGCCCATGCCCAGGCATAGCAAGGAAACCACTGCGATCAGGAAGCGCAGCAGCGCTTGCCAGAGATCGATAGCGCGCCCGTCCGGGTTCTGGATTCGGATGCCCCATACCTGCATGCCGAGCGTCTGACCGTTGTGGGTCCAGAACTTGGCAAAGAAGCCGAACAGGCTGAACAGCAGCAGGGTCGAGAGCAGCGGGTCGATGTCCAGGCGGCCGGCGTCAGCCAGCATCTGCAGCTGTTCGCTGCCGTAGAGCAGTCGCAGTAGCACCTGCTGATAGAGCAGGGTGACCACCATCATCAGTGCGATGCATAGCAGGCTGTCATAGAACATCGCTGCCAGTCGGCGCAGCAGGCCGGCGGCGGGGAATTGGCCCTGCGGGCTGAGCAGATGTCGGCGCATTGCTGGTCTCGATCAAGGGGAAGGCGGCGCATTCTACGGAACTGCGCGCATAAAAAAGCCCCTGATGTTGCCATCAGGGGCTTTTCGGAGAGAAGGCTTAGCCCAGGATCTGAACCTGGTCTGCCTGCATGCCCTTTTGACCTTGCACAGCGACGAAGCTGACTTTCTGGCCTTCTTTCAGGCTCTTGAAGCCGTTGCCTTCGATCGCGCGGAAGTGCACGAACAGATCCGGACCGCTCTCGGGAGTGATGAAACCAAAACCTTTCTCGTCGTTAAACCACTTGACGGTACCGTTCTGACGATTCGACATGTCTTTGTATCCTTGAAGCTCAAAAGTAGAATTGCCCCCGCAAAGCAGGAAGCTGGAACTGGTTGCAAGGAGTAAGAGAGTCGAGCGGAGTAGCGGATCTGAAGATCTACTGCACCAGGTCACGATTCAACAGCGACCCATGCAAACACAGTGGGCACACTCTACGATAACTCGCCAGGGAATGCCAACCCCTCGGAGCCATAGAATTTGCCTGTCCAGGCGGCGCCGTTCGGCGCTTTTGAGGTGGGCGCGACTCGCTGTGTCCACTGCCGTGGGGAGTCATGCCGCGTGCCGACCGCATCGATGACGATGTCAGTCTGCAGGAAATCGGTGTTGCCATTTTGCGTGCTGTACCGCAGATCCATGCTGAGTGCGAGATGGTTGCGTACTGCCTGATGCTCTTGACGCTTCGCTATTGCGAGTCGCCGTCTCTAGCGTTCCGGTTTGCCGGCGCTGAGTGGCTTGCAGCGTAGCTGCGTGTAGCGATTCACTGATGGTGCCTCGAGAGAGACTCGAACTCTCACGTTGTTACCAACGGCGGATTTTGAATCCGCTGCGTCTACCGATTCCGCCATCGAGGCACAGTGGGCGCGCAGTATAGGGATGTGAGGTGCGATGGTCAATCGTTTGGCGTGGCCAGATAGGCGCCTTTCGGATAAGATTTGCGCCCTTTCCGCGTCCTGAATCCTGTCCATGCAAGTCGCTGATTTTTTCTTCCAGCTGCCCGACGCTCTCATCGCGCGACATCCCCTTGCGGAGCGGCGTGCAAGTCGTTTGCTGGTGCTTGATGGTGAAACCGGCAAGCTTTCGCACCGTAATTTCGCTGAGCTGCTGGAGTACGTCCGCCCCGGCGACCTGATGGTATTCAACAACACCCGGGTCATTCCGGCGCGCCTGTTTGGTCAGAAGGCTACTGGTGGCAAGCTGGAAATCCTTGTCGAGAGGGTGCTTGGCAGCCGCAGCGTTCTGGCGCACATCCGTTCGAGCAAGTCGCCGAAGGCAGGCTCGCGGATTTTGCTGGATGGCGGCGGTGAGGCGGAGATGGTTGCTCGTCATGATGCCTTGTTCGAGCTGGAGTTCGATGAGGATGTCCTGTCGTTGCTCGAGCGTATCGGGCACATGCCTTTGCCTCCTTATATAGACAGGCCTGATGACGCTGCAGATCGCGAGCGTTATCAGACTGTTTACGCTCAGCGTGCCGGGGCTGTGGCAGCGCCTACCGCAGGTTTGCACTTCGATGAGGCTTTGCTCGACTCGCTGCGGGAGGTCGGCGTGGAAACAGCCTATGTCACCCTTCACGTTGGTGCCGGCACCTTCCAGCCAGTGCGCGTGGAGCGCATAGAAGAACACCATATGCACCGTGAGTGGCTGGAGGTGACGCAGGAGGTGGTCGATGCGGTGGCGGCCTGTCGCGCCCGTGGCGGCCGCGTGATTGCTGTCGGAACCACTAGCGTTCGCTCGCTGGAGACGGCTGCTCATGACGGCGAACTCAAACCATTCAGTGGCGATACCGATATCTTTATTTATCCGGGCAAGACCTTTCATGTGGTCGATGCGCTGGTGACCAATTTCCACTTGCCCGAATCCACGCTGCTGATGCTGGTTTCCGCTTTTGCCGGTTATCCGGAAACCATGGCGGCCTACGCCGAGGCCGTAGCTCAGCGCTATCGCTTCTTCAGTTACGGTGATGCCATGTTCATCACCCGCAACCCTGCGCCGCGCGGCCCCGAGGAAAGCCAATGACCCGTTCCTGCCATATGTCCTTCGAGCTGCTTGCCACCGATGGCAAGGCGCGTCGCGGGCGTCTGACCTTTCCCCGGGGCACCGTCGAGACGCCGGCGTTCATGCCGGTGGGCACCTACGGTACCGTCAAGGGCATGCTGCCTCGCGACATCGAGGCGATTGGTGCGCAGATCATTCTTGGCAATACCTTCCACCTGTGGTTGCGCCCGGGAACGGAAGTGATCAAGCGTCACGGTGACCTGCACGACTTCATGCAGTGGCAAGGACCGATCCTGACTGATTCCGGCGGCTTCCAGGTCTTCAGTCTGGGGGCGATGCGCAAGATCAAGGAGGAGGGTGTCTACTTCGCCTCGCCGGTTGACGGCGCCAAGGTGTTCATGGGGCCTGAAGAGTCAATGCAGGTTCAGCGTGACCTCGGTTCGGACATCGTGATGATCTTTGACGAGTGCACGCCCTATCCGGCTGACGAAGATGTCGCGCGGCGCTCGATGGAGCTGTCGCTGCGCTGGGCGAAGCGGTCGAAAATTGCTCATGGCGACAGTTCGGCTGCGCTATTCGGCATCGTCCAGGGCGGTATGCACGAGTCGTTGCGCCTGCGTTCGCTGGAAGGGCTTTGCGAGATCGGCTTCGACGGCCTGGCCATCGGTGGGCTTTCAGTGGGCGAGCCGAAGGAAGAGATGATTCGTGTGCTGGATTTCCTGCCGCCGCACATGCCAGCCGAGAAGCCTCGCTATTTGATGGGTGTGGGCAAGCCGGAGGATCTGGTCGAGGGAGTGCGGCGTGGAGTCGACATGTTCGATTGCGTGATGCCGACCCGCAATGCACGCAATGGTCATCTGTTTACCGATACCGGCGTCATCAAGATTCGTAACGCGGTGCACAAACACGACGATTCGCCACTGGACCCGAGCTGTGATTGTTACACCTGCAAACATTTCTCCCGCGCTTATCTACATCATCTGGATAAATGCGGCGAAATGCTGGGTAGCATGTTGAATACCATACATAACCTGCGACATTACCAGCGGGTTATGGCTGGTTTACGCGACGCCATTCAACAGGGTACATTGGCGGCCTTTGTCGACGCCTTTTATGCCAAGCGCGGTCTGCCAACGCCGCCGCTTGCGTGACGTGCCAGAGCAAAACAATCCTTTCTGCAACAGGAGTGCTACATGAGCTTTCTGATTCCCGCCGCCTATGCCCAGGAGGCTGCCGCTGGTCCTGCCGGCACTGGCTTTGAGTGGGTGTTTCTGGTCGGTTTTCTGGTCATCTTCTACCTGATGATCTGGCGCCCCCAGTCCAAGCGTGCCAAGGAACACAAGAACCTGATCGCCGGCCTGCAGAAGGGCGACGAAGTGGTCACCTCCGGCGGAATCGCTGGCAAGGTCACCAAGGTCGCCGATGACTTCGTGGTCATCGAGGTGTCCGACAACGTTGAGCTGAAGTTCCAGAAAGTGGCAATCGCTGCAACGTTGCCCAAGGGCACACTGAAAGCCATCTGAGCTGACTTCATTCAACACCGACGGGGCGCGCAAGGCGCCCCGCGTTCATTAAACGGGCTGCGTCATGCTCAATAGATTCCCTCTTTGGAAATACCTGCTGATTCTGGCAGTGCTCGCGATCGCCTTTGTTTATTCGGCACCCAATCTCTATCCGGACGATCCGGCGATCCAGGTCACCGGTGCCAGCACGGCGCAGGAAATCGGAACCGAAGACCTCGAACGCATCAGCAAAGCGCTCGTGGATGGCGGTATCGCTGTCAAGTCTGCATCGCTCGACGAGCAGGGGCGCGGCGGCCTGGTGCGTCTGGAACGCCAAGATGACCAGTTGCCGGCGAAAGACATTGTCCGCCGCACGCTCGGCGACGCCTATGTCGTTGCCCTCAATCTGGCACCTACAACGCCCGACTGGCTGCGCAGTCTTGGTGCGAGCCCGATGAAACTGGGTCTGGATCTCTCCGGCGGTGTGCACTTCCTCCTGGAAGTCGACATGGAAAAGGCCATCGAGACGCGACTTAACGTTTCCGAGGGCGAGGTCAAGAGTCTGCTGCGCAAGGAGCGCGTGCGCTATCGCAGCCTGCCGAATCTGAAAGATGCCGTGCAGCTGGGCTTCGCCGATGAGGCCACGCTTAGTAATGCGCAGTCGCTGATCCGCAAGAACTTCACGGACTTCGAGCTGACCTCCTCCGAGCGCAACGGTCAATTCGTGCTGCGCCTGACGCTGACCGAGGCCAAGCTGGCAGAGATTCGTGAGTACTCGATCAAGCAGAACCTGACTACGGTGCGCAATCGCGTCAACGAGCTGGGTGTTGCCGAGCCGCTGGTGCAGCGCCAGGGCGCCAACCGGATCGTAGTCGAGCTGCCGGGCGTCCAGGACACTGCCGAAGCCAAGCGTATTCTCGGCAAGACGGCGAATCTGGAGTTCCGTCTGGCGGCCGATGCCGACGCATCACGGGCTTCCACCGAGGCGTTCGAGTTCCGCCAGGAAGGCCGTCCGCCGGTCCAGTTGGAGCGCACGCTGATCATCACCGGCGATCAGGTGACCGATGCGCAGGCCAGCTACGACGAGAACGGTCGTCCGCAGGTCAATATCCGTCTCGATGGCCACGGCGGCGATCTGATGAATCGTGCCACGCGCAACAATGTCGGTCGCAGCATGGCCGTGATCTTCATCGAGCAGCGGCCGCTGACTCGCTACGTGCGGCAGATGGTCGATGGCGTCGAACAGGAAGTGCGCGTCGAAACCTTCCAGGAAGAGAAGAAGATCATCAGTCTGGCGACTATCCAGTCGCCGCTCGGCAGTCAGTTCCGTATCACCGGTCTCGACGGCCAGGGTGAGTCGTCGGAGCTGGCGTTGCTGTTGCGCGCTGGTGGCTTGGCCGCGCCGATGTATTTCGCCGAAGAGCGCACCATTGGCCCGAGCCTGGGAGCCGAGAACATCAAGCTGGGCGTTCAGGCAGCGATGTGGGGCTTCCTCTTCGTCGCCATCTTCATGGTGCTGATCTACAAGTTCTTCGGTGTGCTGGCGACGATTGCGCTGCTCTTCAATATGGTGGTACTGACCGCCATGATGTCGATGCTCAATGCCACGCTAACCCTGCCCGGTATTGCCGGTATTGTGCTCACCATGGGTATGGCGGTAGACGCCAACGTACTGATCTTCTCGCGAATTCGTGAGGAAATTGCCAATGGCATGTCGATTCAGCGCGCCATCCATGAGGGTTTCGATCGGGCTTTCTCGGCGATCGTCGACGGCAACCTGACCACCTTGCTGGTGGGCGGCATTCTGTTCGCCATGGGTACCGGCCCGATCAAGGGCTTTGCGGTGACTCTGTCGATCGGCATCCTGACGTCGATGTTCACTGCAATCATCGTGACGCGCGGCATGGTCAACCTGATCTACGGTGGCCGCGATCTCAAGAAGCTGTGGATTTAAGGGGCTAGCACGATGAAGCGCGTAATCAATTTCATGGGCGTCCGTCATGTGGCCTTCGCTCTTACCGTGCTGCTGACGGTTGCTTCGCTGGCCAGTCTGGTAGTAAAGGGGCTGAATTTCGGTCTGGACTTCACCGGCGGCACATTGATCGAGCTGGGCTACGAGCGCCCGGTCGAGCTCGAGCAGGTTCGTGGGCAGTTGGTCCAGTCCGGTTTTGCCGATGCGGTGGTTCAGAGCTTTGGGGCGACCACCGATGTGCTAGTGCGCATGCCAGGTGACGACCCGCAGCTTGGGGAGCGTGTCGCCAGTGCCCTGCGTAACGCTGACAGCGGGAATTCGGTGAGCGTAAAGCGCGTCGAGTTCGTAGGGCCGGCCGTGGGTGAGGAACTGCGCGATCAAGGCGGTCTCGGCATGCTGCTCGCGCTGGGTGGCATCCTGGTTTACGTGGCTTTCCGCTTTCAGTGGAAGTTCGGCCTGGGCGCTGTGCTGTCGCTGTTCCACGATGTGATTCTGGTGCTCGGGGTGTTCTCGTTTTTCCAGATATCGTTCGATCTAACGGTGCTGGCCGCGGTGCTGGCGGTCATCGGCTATTCGCTGAACGACACCATCGTGATCTTTGACCGGATCCGCGAGAACTTTCGCATGCTGCGCAAGGCGGAGCTGCTGGAAAACATCAATATCTCCACCACGCAGACACTGCTGCGTACCGTGGCGACTTCCGTATCCACCTTGCTCGCCGTAGGCGCGCTGATGGTATTCGGTGGTGAAAACCTTTGGGGTTTCTCGCTTGCGCTATTGATCGGCGTTGGCGCGGGCACCTACTCGTCGGTCTACGTCGCAGGCATGTTGCTGGTCTGGCTCAAGCTCACCCGCGATGACCTCATTCCGCCAGTGGTAGAAGAGGAAGTCGACGAGCGCCCCTGATCCTCTCCTGAACTTCCGCAGCCTGACGAGGTCCAAGGCTGCGGAACGGGCGCATGCCCGAAGGAAGAGGATGTCACTGTGAACAAGTCCATGTTGGTCGGTACGGCACTCGGTGTGGTGGTCGCCACCGCTGGCGGCGCTTTCGCTACCTATACCCTGGTCGATAGAGGCCCCAAGTTCGCCGAGGTGTTGGCGATCGAGCCAATCAAAGAGACCATCCGAACGCCCCGTGAGGTATGCAAGGATGTCACGGTGACGAGGCAGAAGCCCGTGCAGGACGAGCATCGCATCGCGGGTACTGCGGTAGGTGCCGTGGTTGGCGGTCTGCTCGGCAATCAGGTCGGCGGCGGCAATGGCAAGAAGATCGCTACAGTCGCTGGTGCGGTCGGCGGTGGCTACGCTGGTAATCAGGTGCAGGGGCGAATGCAGGCCAACAGCACCTATACCACCACCGAAACGCGTTGCAGCACGGTTACCGATACGCATGACAAGGTCGTTGGCTACGACGTCAAGTACGACCTTGGCGGGAAGGTTGGTCGCGTACGTATGGATCGTGATCCGGGAAGTCAGATTCCGGTGCAGGATGGTCAGCTGTTGTTGTCGCAACAGTGATCTGAGCGAAGTCAAAGCTGAAAAAAAACGCCCCGATGGGGCGTTTTTTTTGCGTCATTCTCAGCGTTTGAGTGACGGTGTCAGGTGCGGCTGGATAGCGGTCAGTACGGCCTTGAAGCATTTGGTGTTGCCGGCGACGATCTGTCCTTTCTCGAGGAAGTCGTGACCGCCGCTGAAATCGCTGACCAGGCCGCCTGCTTCCTGGATCAGCAGGGCGCCTGCCGCCATGTCCCATTCGGAAAGCCCAAACTCCCAGAATGCATCGAAGCGGCCTGCGGCCACATAAGCAAGGTCCAGGCTCGCGGCGCCGGCGCGGCGCAGGCCGGAGGTCTGGCCGACCAGGCTGCGGAACATGTTCAGGTAGGCGTCCAGGTTGTCCATGTCGCCGTCCTTGAACGGGAAGCCGGTGCCGAGCAGGGCGCCGTCCAGGCTCTTGCGCGCGCTGACTCGCAGGCGACGGCCATTCACTGCTGCGCCGCGACCGCGGCTTGCGGTGAACTCCTCCTGGCGGACAGGATCCAGAACGACGGCGTGTTCCAGGCGGCCTCGGTATTTGCACGCAATGCTGACGGCGTAGTGTGGAATGCCGCGTACGAAGTTGGTGGTGCCGTCCAGCGGGTCGATGATCCACAGGTAATCGGCGCCGTCACCGGATCCTTCGAGCAGCCCGCCTTCCTCGCCGAGGATGCCGTGGGTCGGGTAGGCCTTGCGCAGTGCAGCAACAATGCTTTGCTCGGCGGCCTTATCGATCTCGGTGACGTAATCCTTTGCTTCTTTCTCGTTGACCGAGATTGCATCCAGGCGATCGGTGGAACGGACAATCAGTTCGCCGGCGCTGCGGGCGGCGCGCAGCGCGATATTCAGCATGGGCTGCATGGATCAATTACCTGGTCGTTAAAGAAAGCGCGAAATTCTATCAGGAAAGCGTCGGCGCATGTAGCGTCACCGGTGCTGTCGCTGGGTCCGGCTGATGGCGGATCAAGAGGCGCTTCCTGTAAGCTTTCCGCTCGCTTTCACGCAGAGAATCATCGTGTCGCTGCAGAACATTCGTGTCGTGCTGGTCAACACCAGTCACGCTGGCAACATCGGTGGCGCAGCCCGCGCCATGAAGAACATGGGTCTTTCCCGGCTGGTTCTGGTGGATCCGGAAGATTTTCCAAGCCCCAATGCCGTAGCCAGGGCGTCCGGCGCGACCGATATTCTCGATGCTGCGCAGGTGGTAGGTACGCTGGAAGAGGCTCTGGTCGGCTGTAGTCTGGTGCTCGGGACCAGTGCGCGCGATCGACGCATTCCGTGGCCGTTGCTGGATCCGCGAGAGTGCGCGTCGGTTTCCGTGGAGCAGGCAGCTGATGGCAGTGAGGTGGCGTTGGTGTTCGGTCGGGAGTATGCCGGACTGACCAACGAGGAGCTGCAGCGCTGCCAGTATCATGTCCACATTCCCTCCGATCCGCAGTTCAGCTCGTTGAATCTCGCGGCGGCGGTGCAGGTGCTTACCTATGAGGTGCGCATGGCCTGGCTGGCGGCCGAGGGGCGGCCGACGAAAGTTGAGAAGCTGGAAACCACGGCCATGCTGGATGCCCAGCCGGTGACGGTCGATGAGCTGGAGAACTACTTCGGTCATCTCGAGCAGACGCTGGTTGATATTGGTTTTCTCGACCCAGCCAAGCCCAGGCATCTGATGCCGCGGTTGCGGCGCCTTTATGGGCGTAGTGGCATCAGCAAGCTGGAAATGAACATCCTGCGCGGTATTCTCTCCGAGACTCAGAAGGCTGCGCGGGGCGAGCCTCACAAGCGGAGAAGTGATTGATGTTCGAGCGCGTGCGTGAAGATATTCAGAGCGTTTTCCATCGCGATCCGGCAGCACGCAATGCGTTCGAAGTCCTGACCTGTTATCCGGGGCTGCACGCCATCTGGATCCACCGCCTTTCCCATTGGTTGTGGGTGCATGACTGGAAGTGGCTGGCGCGCATGTCATCAAACCTGGGGCGCTGGTTGACCGGTGTCGAGATCCATCCGGGTGCCAGAATCGGGCGACGTTTCTTCATCGATCACGGCATGGGGATCGTCATTGGGGAGACTGCAGAGATTGGCGATGACGTGACCCTCTATCACGGTGTCACGCTCGGCGGCACCAGTTGGAACAAGGGCAAGCGCCATCCAACACTCGAAGACGGCGTGATCGTCGGTGCCGGGGCGAAAATTCTCGGCCCGTTCACGGTTGGTGCCGGGGCCAAGATCGGTTCGAATGCTGTGGTCACGCGTGAGGTTCCTCCGGGGGCTACCGCAGTCGGCATTCCGGGGCGCGTTATCGTCAAGTCGAATGACGAGCAGGAGGCCAAGCGCAAGGCCATCGCCGAAAAGATCGGCTTCGATGCCTACGGCGTCAGCGAGGACATGCCGGATCCGGTTGCGCGGGCGATCGGCCAACTGCTTGATCACGTGCAGGCGGTTGAGGAGCGTTTGGAAGGCATGTGCGGGGCATTGAAGGCGCTTGGTAGCGATTACTGCGCCAAAGAACTCCCCGAGCTGCGCGAGGAGGATTTCGTGGAGGTGAAATCCGACGCTGGCGAGGTGCGCAGCTGAAGTGCGGGTGGCAGCACCAGCTGGTATCATGTCGCCTAGGAACGCGTGACGCCAGGCTGGCCCAAGGGGCGCTGAATGCCTGACTGAATTAATGGGTCTTATAGTTGACTCAAATACTCGGGAATTGCATAATTGCGCCAAACCGTAATGCTTGGTGCAGACCGATGCGATTAACCACCAAAGGCCGTTATGCCGTTACCGCCATGCTTGATCTGGCGCTACATGCGCAGCATGGGCCGGTCTCCCTGGCCGATATTTCCGAGCGGCAGGGTATTTCCCTTTCCTATCTCGAGCAGCTCTTTGCCAAGCTGCGCCGCAGTAGTCTGGTGACGAGCGTGCGTGGCCCCGGCGGAGGCTATCAGCTATCGCGCGACATGGCCGGTATCCAGGTGGCTCAGGTTATCGATGCTGTCAATGAATCGGTCGATGCCACACGCTGCCAAGGGCTCGGTGGTTGTCATTCCGGCGATACCTGCCTTACCCACCATCTGTGGTGCGACTTGAGCCAGCAGATTCATGAATTCCTCAGCGGTATCAGCCTGGCTGACCTGGTCAAGCGCCAGGATGTGCAGCAGGTCGCGCTGCGCCAGGATATGCGCAAAGCTGGCGGCACTTCGCCGCAGATGGACAAGATAGAAACGTCCGCCATCGAATGAGCAGGGCGACTGCCTGATAGGAGATACCTGAATGAAATTGCCGATTTACCTGGACTACTCTGCGACCACGCCTGTGGATCCGCGTGTTGCCGCCAAGATGATCGAGTGCCTGACAAACGAAGGCAACTTCGGCAATCCGGCGTCGCGCTCTCACGCCTTTGGCTGGAAGGCCGAGGAAGCTGTTGAGAATGCGCGTCGCCAGGTCGCCGAGCTGGTCAACGCGGACCCCCGCGAAATCGTCTGGACCTCCGGCGCTACCGAATCCGACAACCTGGCGATCAAGGGTGTTGCGCATTTCTATGCGTCCAAGGGCAAGCACATCGTCACCACCAAGATCGAACACAAAGCGGTGCTGGATACCACTCGCCAGCTTGAGCGCGAAGGTTTCGAGGTTACCTATATCGAACCTGGTGAAGACGGCATCGTCACGCCTGCCATGGTCGAGGCTGCGCTGCGTGACGACACCATTCTGGTGTCCGTGATGCACGTGAACAACGAGATCGGCACCATCAATGACATCACTGCCATCGGTGAGCTGACCCGTTCCCGCGGCATTCTTTTCCATGTCGATGCGGCGCAATCCACCGGCAAGGTCGAGATCGATCTGGATAAGATGAAGGTCGATCTGATGTCCTTCTCTGCGCACAAGACCTATGGTCCGAAAGGCGTTGGCGCGCTGTATGTCCGTCGCAAGCCGCGCGTACGCCTCGAGGCGCAAATGCACGGTGGCGGTCATGAGCGCGGCATGCGCTCCGGTACGCTGGCTACCCATCAGCTGGTCGGCATGGGTGAGGCCTTCCGTATCGCCAAGGAAGAGATGGCTCAGGAAAACGAGCATATCCGCGCGCTGCGTGATCGCTTCTACAAGCAGGTCGAGCATCTCGAAGAACTCTATGTGAACGGCAGCATGACCGCTCGTGTGCCGCACAACCTGAATCTCAGTTTCAACTATGTCGAGGGTGAGTCGCTGATCATGGCGCTCAAGGACCTGGCCGTATCGTCCGGTTCCGCCTGTACGTCCGCTTCGCTGGAGCCTTCCTACGTGTTGCGCGCCCTGGGGCGTAACGATGAGCTGGCGCACAGCTCCATTCGTTTCACCTTCGGTCGCTTCACTACCGAAGAGGAAATCGACTACGCAGCTCAGAAGGTATGTGAGGCCGTGACCAAGCTGCGCGAACTCTCGCCCCTGTGGGACATGTTCAAAGACGGCGTCGACATCTCCAAGGTCGAGTGGCAAGCCCACTGACCGGCGTCAAACGCCGCACAGCCTGATCTAAGAGGATTGCACCATGGCATACAGCGATAAGGTCATCGACCACTACGAAAACCCGCGCAACGTCGGCAAGTTCGACGCTGAAGACCCGAGCATCGGTACCGGCATGGTTGGCGCGCCAGCTTGCGGCGACGTGATGCGCCTGCAGATCAAGGTCAACGAGCAGGGCGTCATCGAAGACGCCAAGTTCAAGACTTACGGTTGCGGTTCAGCCATTGCCTCCAGCTCCCTCGCAACCGAGTGGATGAAGGGCAAGACGCTGGAAGAGGCGGAAACCATCAAGAACACCCAGTTGGCAGAAGAGCTGGCGCTGCCGCCGGTGAAGATCCACTGCTCCGTGCTCGCCGAAGATGCGATCAAGGCGGCGGTGCGTGATTACCGCGAGAAGAAAGGTCTGCTCTAAGGGAGGTTGCAATGGCTATCACCATGACGCCGGCCGCCGCCCAGCATGTTCGTCGCTCGCTGGACGGGCGGGGCAAGGGTGTAGGTGTGAGGCTTGGGGTTCGTACGACCGGCTGCTCCGGGTTGGCCTACGTCCTCGAGTTCGTCGATGAGACGGCAGCCGAGGACTCGGTGTTCGAAAGCCACGGGGTCAAGGTGATCATTGATCCCAAGAGTCTCGTTTACCTCGATGGCACCGAGCTCGACTTCGTGCGCGAAGGGCTCAACGAAGGCTTCAAGTTCAATAATCCGAACGTTCGTGGCGAATGCGGCTGCGGCGAGAGCTTCAATATCTGAGGACGCCGTGGGTACTCCCTGTCATTTTGCACTGTTCGAGTTGAAGCCCGAGTTCGAGCTGGATCTCGTGCATCTTGCTGATCGTTATCGCGAGCTGGCCCGTCAGGTCCACCCCGATCGCTTCGCCGACGCTGGGGAAAGCGAGCAGCGCCAGGCGCTGGAGCGCTCTGCCAACCTCAACGAGGCTTACCAGACACTCAAGAGCCCCAGTCGACGTGCGCGCTATCTGCTCGCCATCGAAGGGCATGAGGTGCCGCTGGAAGCTACCGTGCAGGACCCGGCCTTTCTGATGCAGCAGATGCATTGGCGCGAGGAGCTCGAGGAGCTTCATGAGCAGGCCGACCTCGCCGGTGTGGCTGCATTCAAGGCACGATTGAAGCAGGCCCAGCAAGGTCTTAATGATGACTTTGCTCGGATCTGGCGAGATCCGGCGCATCGCGCCGACGCAGAGCGCTTGGTTCGACGCATGCAGTTTCTCGACAAGCTGACCCAGGAAGTGCGCCAACTCGAAGAGCGCCTCGACGATTAACCCCGCGCAGCGCCCAGCGTTGCGCCCGATATCAGACAGACATGGCCTTACTTCAGATTGCTGAGCCCGGACAAAGCCCACAGCCTCATCAGCGGCGCCTGGCTGTCGGAATAGATCTGGGCACCACAAATTCCCTCGTGGCCGCCCTGCGCAGTGGCGTCACTGCACCCCTGGCGGATGCGGATGGAGAGGTGATCCTGCCGTCAGTGGTGCGTTACCACGCAGATCACGTTGAGGTCGGTGCGCAAGCCAAGCTTGCTGCGGCGACGGATCCGTTCAATACCATCAGCTCCGTGAAACGGTTGATGGGACGTGGCCTCGCCGATGTGAAGCAAATGGGCGAGCAGTTGCCATACCGCTTCCGTCAGGCCGAATCGCAGATGCCTTTCATCGAGACGGTTCAGGGTGCCAAGAGCCCGGTGGAAGTCTCTGCTGAAATTCTTCGCGCACTTCGTCTGCGTGCCGAGGCTAGCCTGGGCGGCGAGCTGGTCGGAGCGGTGATCACTGTTCCTGCGTATTTCGACGATGCGCAGCGTCAGGCAACCAAGGATGCCGCGCGGCTGGCGGGGCTCAACGTCCTGCGTCTGCTCAATGAGCCCACCGCGGCGGCCGTGGCGTATGGCCTGGATCGCCAGGCCGAAGGCGTCGTTGCCATTTACGATCTGGGTGGCGGAACCTTCGATATTTCGATTCTTCGCCTGACCAAAGGTGTGTTCGAAGTGCTGGCTACCGGCGGCGATACTGCGCTGGGTGGCGACGACTTTGACCATGCTGTGGCTGACTGGATTCTCGAGTGTGCCGGTGTGTCCGGCGATCTGGATCCGGGTGCGCAACGAGAATTGCTGAAGATTGCCTGTGATGCCAAAGAGCGTCTCAGTGATATCGACGTAGTGTCTGTTGCCTATGCCGGCTGGTCCGGTGAGCTGCATCGCGAGACCTTCGACGCACTGATCGAGCCGATGGTTGCGCGCAGTCTGAAATCCTGTCGTCGTGCCGTGCGCGATTCCGGCGTGGAGCTGGAGGAAATCACGGCGGTGGTCATGGTCGGTGGCTCGACTCGCGTGCCGAAAGTACGTTCTGCGGTCGGACAGTTATTTGGTCGTGAGCCTTTGACCGATATCGATCCTGATGAGGTGGTGGCGATCGGCGCAGCGATTCAGGCCGAAACGCTGGCTGGAAACAATCGCGATGGAGAAGAGCTGCTGCTGCTCGATGTGATTCCATTGTCTCTCGGTCTGGAGACCATGGGTGGGCTGATGGAGAAGATCATCCCGCGCAACACGACGATTCCGGTTGCCCGGGCGCAGGACTTCACCACCTATAAAGATGGCCAGTCGGCCATGATGATTCATGTCCTTCAGGGCGAGCGCGAACTGATTTCCGATTGCCGCTCTCTGGCGCGCTTCGAGCTGCGCGGCATTCCGCCGATGGTCGCAGGGGCAGCTAAGATTCGCGTTACCTTCCAGGTCGATGCAGACGGTTTGCTCAGTGTATCGGCGCGCGAACTGGCATCCGGTGTCGAGGCCAGTATTCAGGTCAAGCCGTCCTATGGCCTCACCGATGGCGAGATCGCGCGCATGCTCGAGGACTCGTTCCGCAAAGCGGACGAGGATCGCGATGCGCGCGCGCTGCGTGAGCAGTTGGTCGACGCGCAGCGTTTGCTGGAGGCGGTCGAGGCAGCGTTGGCGGCTGATGGCGAGCGCCTGCTGTCTGTCGAAGAGCGGCTTGCTATTGACTCCCAGATGGGCGAGTTGCGCGGGCTGCTCGACAGTCAGGATGCGGTCGCCATTGAGCGGCAGACCAAACGCCTTAGCCAGATTACCGATGCCTTTGCTGCGCGTCGTCTGGATTCTACCGTCAAGGCCGCGCTGGCCGGGCGGCGGCTTAACGATATCGAGGATTGACCCAGATGCCGCAGATCATTTTCCTGCCTAATGCCGATCATTGCCCGGAAGGTGCCGTTATCGAGGCGCAGACGGGCGAGACGGTGCTGGATGCCGCGCTGCGTAACGGCATCGACATCGAGCATGCCTGCGAAAAATCCTGTGCGTGCACGACCTGCCACGTGGTGGTGCGTGAAGGGTTTCAGTCGCTCGAAGCCTCCGACGAGCTGGAGGACGACATGCTTGATAAGGCGTGGGGTTTGGAGCCCAATTCGCGGTTGTCCTGCCAGGCGGTCGTGGCTGACGCCGATCTCGTGGTGGAGATACCCAAGTACACCATCAATCAGGTTTCTGAAGGACATTGAGGGGCAGGCGTGATGCAGCTTAAATGGAGTGATGTGCAGGAGATCGCCATCGAGCTGGCCGAGCGCAAGCCCGGCGTCGATCCGCGCTACTTGAATTTCGTCGATCTGCACCGCTGGGTGGTCGAATTGCCTGATTTCTCCGATGAGCCCAATCGCGGTGGCGAAAAGGTTCTCGAGGCCATTCAGACCGCCTGGATCGAGGAGGCCGAATGACGGCAGGTTGGTTTGCATCGTTGCTCCGAGCGCGCTGAAGCAACCGTTCGGCAGTTGATCGTCCCTTCGACAGTCCGCCCTCTACCCTTATGTTTTCACTATGAACCCGCGTATAATCCGCGGGTTTACTTGTTCGCTTTAACCCCTCAGTTTGGAGTCCTACATGGCCCTGCAACGCACCTTCTCCATCATCAAGCCTGACGCCGTCGCCAAGAACGTCATCGGTGAAATCACCACCCGTTTCGAGAAGGCCGGCCTGCGCGTCGTCGCTTCCAAGATGGTTCAGCTGTCCGAGCGCGAAGCTGCTGGTTTCTATGCCGAGCACAGCGAGCGTGGCTTCTTCAAGGATCTGGTTGCCTTCATGACTTCCGGCCCGGTTATCGTTCAGGTGCTGGAAGGCGAAGACGCCATTGCCAAGAACCGTGAGCTGATGGGTGCTACCAACCCGAAAGAAGCTGCTGCCGGTACCATTCGTGCCGATTTCGCCGTTTCCATCGACGAGAACGCTGTGCACGGTTCCGATTCGGAAGCTTCCGCTGCTCGTGAAATCGCTTACTTCTTTGCTGCCACCGAAGTGTGCGCACGCATTCGCTGATTGAGCGAAGGTGAATCCAATGATTGCCACCACCGGTAAAGTGAATCTGCTCGGGCTTACCCAGTCGCAACTGGAGAGCTTCTTCGAGTCGATCGGGGAAAAGCGTTTTCGCGCCGGTCAAGTGATGAAGTGGATTCACCACTTTGGCGTCGATGATTTCGATGCCATGAGCAATCTCGGCAAGGCCTTGCGTGAAAAGCTCAAGACCTGCGCCGAGATTCGCGGCCCGGAGATCGTCAGCGAAGACATCTCCAGCGACGGCACCCGCAAGTGGGTGGTCCGTGTCGCCTCGGGCAGTTGCGTGGAAACGGTATATATCCCGCAGGGCGGGCGTGGGACGCTATGCGTTTCTTCGCAGGCTGGCTGCGCGCTGGACTGCAGCTTCTGCTCCACCGGCAAACAAGGTTTCAATAGCAACCTCACGGCCGCCGAAGTTATCGGGCAGGTGTGGATTGCCAACAAGTCATTCGGCTCCATCCCGGCGAAAATCGATCGCGCCATCACCAACGTGGTAATGATGGGTATGGGCGAGCCACTGCTGAACTTCGACAACGTAGTCGCCGCCATGCATATCATGATGGATGACCTCGGCTACGGTATTTCCAAACGCAAGGTGACGTTGTCGACCTCCGGCGTCGTGCCGATGATCGACGAGCTGGCCAAGGTCATCGACGTGTCCCTGGCGCTGTCGCTGCACGCGCCCAATGATGCGCTGCGTGATCAACTGGTGCCGATCAACAAGAAGTATCCGCTGGATATGTTGCTGGCGGCTTGCAAGCGCTACATCTCGCAGCTTGGCGAAAAGCGCGTGCTGACCATTGAGTACACGCTGCTCAAAGGCATCAATGACCAGCCGGAGCATGCCGAGCAGATGATCACGCTGCTGGCTGATATTCCCTGCAAGATCAATCTGATTCCGTTCAATCCGTTCCCTCATTCCGGATATGAGCGGCCGAGCAACAATGCCATCCGCCGTTTTCAGGACATCCTGCATAAAGGCGGGCACAATGTGACGGTGCGTACCACCCGCGGCGAAGACATCGACGCGGCTTGCGGTCAGCTCGTCGGCCAGGTTCTGGACCGGACGCGTCGAAGCGAGAGATACATCGCTGTGCGTGAGCTACAGAGCGAGCCAGGTACGGCGCAAATTGCTTCGAACCGATCCTGAGGGGGATGCTGATGATTCTGCGCGCTGCGCTGCTGCTTCTACTGACCGGCCTGTTGGCCGGTTGTGTGTCTTCTGGAACCGTCGATCCGCTGAGAACCGACGAGGGTCGCCAGCAGGCGCGTGACGCCTATATTCAACTGGGCATCGGTTATCTGCAGCAGGGCGCGGCAGCGCGCGCCAAGACACCCTTGCGCAAGGCGTTGGAGATAGATCCGCGCAGCGCCGATGCACATGCTGCGTTGGCCCTGGTATTCCAGACCGAGATGGAAAACGACCTCGCCGACAAGCACTATCGCGAGGCGCTGTCCAGCCGCAAGGATGCCCGCATCCTCAATAACTACGGCAGTTTTCTGTTCGAACAGAAGCGCTATCCGGAGGCCATGGAGCGCTTTCGGCAGGCCGCTGAAGACAACATGTACCCCGAGCGGGCGAGGGTGTTCCAGAACCTCGGCATGACTGCGCTGCAGCTGGGGCAGCGCGAAGAGGCAGAGCTTCACTTTACTCGCTCGCTGCGCCTCGACGGTCGTCAGCCTCGTGCTCTGCTCGAGCTTGCCCTCATGGCCTTCGAGGACAAGCAGTACGTTCCAGCCAAGCGTTACTACGATAGCTTCAGCCAGGTTGCCGAGCAGAACGCACGCAGCTTGCTGCTCGGTATTCGTCTGGCCAACATCCATCAGGACCGCGACACGGCTGCCAGCCTCGGGCTGCAGCTGAGGCGGTTGTATCCCGGTACGGATGAGTACAAGCAATATCTTTCGGAGCAACGATGACCGCGCCGCACCAAGAATCCGCTGCACCGACGGGCAACAATCCAGGCGAGACGCTGCGTAAAGCCCGTGAAGACAAGGGCTGGACGCTGTCTGCTGTTGCGCAACAGCTCAATCTCACCGAGCGTTCGCTAGGGCGCATCGAAGCGGGTGACTTCAGTCAGTTGCCGGGGCATACCTTTGCCCGTGGTTATGTTCGCGCCTATGCCAAGTTGCTGGGTCTGGACCAGACCCGTCTGGTTCAGGAGTTCGATCAGCACACCGGAACCAACGCATCCGGTAGCAGCGTCAACAGCCTCGGACGCATCGAGGAGCCGGGCCGGCTGTCGCGAACCTTCATGCGTTTTTTCGGCTTCGCTTTGTTGCTGCTGCTCGCCGCCGTTGCCTGGTATTGGTGGCAGGAACGCGCAGAACGGGAGGCCACGCGATCTCCTGTCTCGGCATTGGAGCGGATCGAAGTGGAAGGTGCTGACGGCACCACTGAGATCCACCTGCTCGATCGTACTGACGAAGCAGCCGAACAGCCGATCGAGGCGCAGACCGAGCAGGGCGCGCCGATTGCCGAATCGGATGCAAGCGAGACTGTCGAAACCCCGGAAAGCAACGCTGAGCCTTCTGGTTCGGGCTCACGTGCCGCCGAGTCTCAGCAATCACAGCCGTTGCCGCTTCCTGAAATCGCCAGCGAAAGCCCGGTGGCTTCCGCTCAGACACCTGCATCGGTGACTTCCAGCCCGGCCGGTGATTCCGTGGCGCCGGCACCAGTACCCGGCGAGGCCCAGCTGGAGCTGCGTTTTACCGCCGATTGTTGGACCCGTGTGTCGGATGCCGACGGCCGTGTGCTGTTCAGTGCACTGGCCAAGGCCGGGACCAGCAGGACGGTCAGTGGCAAGGCGCCGCTGGACGTACATCTGGGGTTCGCTCGCGGTGCCCAGCTCAGTTACAACGGCGAAGCTGTAAACCTCGCCTCTCACATGCGCGGCGAGACAGCGCGCCTCAAGCTCGGACAGTAAATTGACCATGCATTCCGAATCTCCTATCAAGCGCCGTCAGTCCCGTAAGATCTGGGTAGGCAGCGTTCCGGTCGGTGGCGATGCGCCGATTTCCGTACAGAGCATGACCAATACCGAAACCTGCGACGTCGAGGCGACGGTTGCGCAGATCCAGCGCCTGGCCAACGCCGGTGCTGATATCGTCAGGGTGTCGGTGCCTTCCATGGAGGCTGCCGAGGCGTTCGGTCGCATCAAGCGGCTCGTGCAGTTGCCCCTGGTTGCCGACATTCACTTCGATTACCAGATCGCGTTGCGCGTGGCGGAGCTCGGCGTTGATTGCCTGCGCATCAATCCAGGCAACATCGGCCGCGAGGACCGCGTGCGCGCAGTGGTTGATGCGGCACGCGACAAGGGCATCCCGATCCGCATCGGCGTGAACGCCGGTTCGCTGGAAAAGGACCTGCAGAAGAAATACGGGGAGCCGACACCGCAGGCATTGGTGGAGTCGGCGCTGCGCCATGTCGATCATCTGGACCGACTGGATTTTCAGGATTTCAAGGTCAGCGTCAAAGCGTCCGACGTGTTCATGGCGGTGGAGGCCTACCGGCTGCTTGCAGGCCAGATCGAGCAGCCGCTGCACCTGGGCATCACCGAGGCGGGCGGCCTGCGTTCCGGTACGGTGAAATCCGCTGTAGGGCTGGGCATGCTGCTTGCGGACGGAATCGGCGACACCATCCGCGTGTCACTGGCCGCTGATCCGGTCGAGGAGATCAAGGTCGGCTTCGACATCCTCAAGTCCCTGCGCCTGCGCTCGCGCGGTATCAACTTCATCGCTTGCCCGAGCTGTTCGCGGCAGAACTTCGATGTGGTCAAGACCATGAACGAGCTGGAGACCCGCGTCGAGGACCTGCTGGTGCCGATGGACGTCGCCGTGATCGGCTGTGTGGTCAACGGTCCGGGAGAAGCCAAGGAGGCCCATGTCGGCCTGACCGGTGGCAGCCCTAACAACCTCGTCTACATCGATGGCAAGCCGGCACAGAAACTGAACAACGAAAACCTCGTCGATGAGCTGGAGCAGCTCATCCGGCGCAAGGCCGCCGAAAAGCTCGCGTCCGACGCGGCGGTCATCGCGCGCAGCTGATCTTTAAGGAAGTCCATTGAGCAAGTCCCTGCAAGCCATTCGTGGCATGAACGATATCCTGCCTGCGCAGACCCCGATCTGGCGTTACCTGGAAAGCACCTTCGCGCAATTGCTCGATAGCTATGGCTACAGCGAGATTCGCCTGCCGATCCTGGAATTCACCGACCTGTTCGCCCGTGGTATCGGCGAAGGCACCGACGTGGTCGACAAGGAAATGTACACCTTCCTCGACCGTAACGAGGAGTCGCTGACCCTGCGTCCGGAGGGTACTGCAGGTTGCGTGCGCGCCGTGCTCGAGCATGGCCTGACCGGTGGCGGCCAAGTGCAGAAGCTCTGGTACACCGGGCCGATGTTCCGCTACGAGAAGCCGCAGAAAGGCCGCTATCGCCAGTTCCACCAGATCGGCGTGGAAGTGTTCAACCAGCCTGGGCCGGATATCGACGCCGAGCTGATCGTGCTGACCGCGCGCCTGTGGAAGCAGCTCGGCCTCGCCGATGCGGTGACGCTGCAGCTCAACAGCCTGGGCTCCAGCGAGGCACGGGCGCGCTACCGTGATGCGCTGGTGGCCTACCTGCAGCAGCGTTTCGAGCAGCTCGACGAGGACAGTCAGCGTCGCCTGACGACCAATCCCCTGCGTATCCTCGACAGCAAGAACGCGCAGACGCAGGCGCTGCTGGCTGATGCACCGACGCTGCATGATTACCTTGACGACGAGTCGAAAGCGCACTTCGATGGACTGAAAGCCCGTCTCGATGCGGTAGGGATCGTCTACGAAATCAACCCGAAACTGGTGCGTGGCCTGGATTACTACGGCCGCACCGTGTTCGAGTGGGTCACCGACAAGCTGGGTGCGCAGGGGACCGTTTGCGCAGGTGGTCGCTACGACGGTCTGATCAGCCAGTTCGGCGGCAAGCCTACGCCCGGTGTCGGCTTCGCCATGGGCGTCGAGCGCCTGGTGCTGCTGTTGGAAACCCTCGGGTTGGTGCCGGATGCATTGAGTCCTGCGCCGCATGCCTATATCTGCGCCTTCGGCGAAGCTGCTGAGCTGGCGGGGCTGGCCCTGGCCGAGCGCCTGCGCGATGCGCTTCCGGGCCTGCGCCTGCTGGTCAACGCCGGTGGCGGCAGTTTCAAGAGCCAGTTCAAGAAGGCTGACAAGAGCGGCGCTCGCTTTGCACTGATTCTGGGTGAGGACGAACTGGCAGGGCGCGTGGTAGGTTGCAAGCCGCTTCGCGACGACAGCGAACAACAAAGCATTGCCTGGGATGCTCTGCCCGAGCGTCTGGCTGCCTGCCTCGAGCAGGTCTGAGACTAAGCGAATGAAAGGAGTGACAGCGTGACCTCGGGTACCGAAGAAGAACAACTGGCGCAGATCAAAGACTGGTGGCAGCGCAACGGCAAGCCGCTGGTGCTGGGTGCCGTGCTCGCACTGGTATTGGTGTTTGGCTGGCAGTTCTGGCAGAAGCATCAGATCACCCAGGCGCAGAACGCCTCGGTCGTTTACCAGCAATTGCTGGGTGCGGCGCTGGAAGCTGGCGAAGCCGATGCCGCTGAAGTATCGCGGCTGGGTAATCTGTTGAAGAAGGACTTTGCCGGCACGCATTACGCGCAGTACGGCAGCCTCTTCGTGGCGAAGGTGGCCGTGGAGTCCGGTCGTCTGGACGAGGCAGCCAGCGAGCTGCGCTCGGTAGTCGACAAGCCGGCCGACAAGACCCTGGACGAGCTGGCACGCCAGCGTCTGGCGCGCGTTCTGGCGGCGCAGGACAAGGCCGAGGAAGCGATCAAGCTGCTGGACGGCAAGGTGGATCAGGCCTTTGCTGCCAGCCGCGAAGAACTCAAGGGCGATCTACTGGTGCAGCTTGGCCGTAATGACGAGGCGCATGCCGCCTACACCAAGGCCAAGGAGTCGTTGTCCCAGGACGCGGCCATCGGCGGTCTGCAAATGAAGCTGGATGATCTGGCCCGAGGGGAGGCGTAAACGATGCGCTGGAAGACTGCAGCGTTGCTGACCTTGGCCGTACTGGCCGCAGGTTGCAGCAGCAAGGACACCAAAGAGGCAGAGCCGGCAGAACTGGTGAAGTTCAAGGCCGAGGTTTCGCTGAAGAAGGAATGGAGTCGCTCGATCGGCGATGGTCAGGGCAAGACCTACAATCTGTTGACGCCGGTGGTTTATGGCGACCAGATCTATGCCGCCGATGTCGAGGGGCTGGTGGTTTCCATGGACCGCCTGACCGGTAAGGTCAACTGGAAGAAGAAGCTCGACAAGCCGGTTTCCGGTGGAGTCGGCGCCGGCTACGGCCTCGTACTGGTCGGCACCTTGCGTGGTGAGGTGGTGGCGCTGGATGTCAGCACCGGTGAGGAGCGTTGGCGCAGCCAGGTCAGCAGTGAAGTGCTGGCCGCTCCGGCCGTGAACGGCGACATCGTGCTGGTCCAGACCCAGGATGACCGGCTGATTGCTCTGGAAATCGATACCGGCGCGCAGCGCTGGAGCTATGAAAGTTCGCCTGCCGTGCTGACGCTGCGCGGCACCGGTGCGCCGCTGCTGACCAATCAGCTGGCTGTCGCCGGGCTGTCGAGCGGCAAGGTCGTTGCGCTGGATACCCGTCGCGGTCTTCCGGTATGGGAGCAGCGTGTTGCCATTCCGCAAGGTCGTTCGGAGCTCGAGCGCGTCGTCGATATCGACGGCGGCCTGTTGCTGTCTGGCGGTACGCTCTATGTCGCAAGCTACCAGGGTCGTGCCGCAGCGCTCGAGCTGGAGAGTGGCCGTATCCTCTGGCAACGCGATGCCTCCAGTTATTCCGGCGCCGCGCTGGGTTATGGCAGTGTTTATCTGAGCCTTGCCGACGGTACGGTCGAAGGCATCGATGAGCGCTCCACCACCGCCCTGTGGCGTAACGATTCCCTGGCCCGTCGCCAGCTTTCGGCTCCGGCGGTGTTTTCCAGCTATGTTGTGGTGGGCGACATCGAAGGCTACTTGCACCTGCTGAGCCAGGTCGACGGCCGCTTCGTTGCCCGGGAGCGTATCGACAGCTCCGGCGTACGGGCTCGGCCAGTGGTCGAAGGTGACTGGCTGTACGCATTTGGCAACGACGGCAAGCTGGTGGCGCTGACGATTCGTCAGGCCGACTGACCGCAGGTTGTGCCCACGGCTCCGCCTGGCGGAGCCATGAATATTCGGCCGCTGCCTTGCAGCGGCCTTCGTGTTTTCTGAAATATCGCAGTGGAGAGCCGCATGGTTCCCGTAATCGCCCTGGTGGGCCGCCCGAACGTCGGCAAGTCCACCCTGTTCAACCGCCTGACCAAGAGCCGCGACGCCATCGTTGCCGAATACGCCGGGCTGACCCGTGACCGCCAGTACGGCGAGGCCAAGTGGCAGGGACGGACCTACATCGTGATCGACACCGGGGGTATTTCCGGTGACGAGGAGGGCATCGACGCGAAGATGGCCGAGCAGTCGCTGCAGGCCATCGAGGAGGCCGACGCCGTACTGTTCATGGTCGATGCCCGTGCCGGAATGACCGCGGCGGACCAGATGATCGGCGAACACCTGCGCAAGCGGAACAAGCGCTGCTTCCTGGTGGCGAACAAGGTCGACAGCGTCGATCCGGACATCGCCCGCGCCGAGTTCAGCCCGCTGGGCCTGGGTGATGCGCTGCCGATCGCCGCTGCCCACGGCCGTGGCATCAGCCACATGCTCGAGGAAGCGCTGGGCATTTTCCCCAAGGACAATGCCGAGGACGCAGAAGGCGGTGAGAATGCGGAGCTGGTCGAGGGCGAGGAAGTCGTCGCCGAAGGGCAGGAACCCAAGCGCATTCCTGGTCCCAGCGAAAAGGACGGGATCAAGATCGCCATCATCGGCCGCCCCAACGTCGGCAAGTCGACGCTGGTCAACCGCATGCTCGGCGAAGAGCGGGTCATCGTCTACGATCAGGCTGGCACCACCCGGGACAGCATCTACATCCCGTTCGAGCGTGACGACGAGAAATACACGCTGATCGACACCGCCGGTGTGCGCCGTCGCGGCAAGATCTTCGAGGCGGTGGAAAAGTTCTCGGTGGTCAAGACGCTGCAGGCGATTCAGGACGCCAACGTGGTCATCTTCGTCATGGATGCCCGCGAAGGTGTGGTCGAGCACGACCTCAACCTGCTGGGCTTCGTGCTGGAGACCGGACGTGCGCTGGTCATCGCACTGAACAAGTGGGACGGCATGGAACCGGGTGAGCGAGATTATGTGAAGACCGAGCTGGAGCGCCGGCTGTTCTTCGTCGATTTCGCCGATATCCACTTCATCTCCGCCAAGCACGGCACCGGCGTCGGCCATCTGTACAAGTCGGTACAGGCTGCATTTAAGTCGGCTATTACCCGCTGGCCGACCAGCCGTCTGACGCAGATCCTTGAAGACGCGGTGCGCGAGCACGCACCACCCATGGTTGCCAGCCGTCGGATCAAGCTCCGTTATGCGCACCTGGGTGGGGCCAACCCGCCACTGATCGTGATTCACGGAAACCAGGTGGATTCGATACCCAAGTCGTATACGCGCTATCTGGAGAACACCTATCGGCGTGTTCTGAAGCTGGTGGGTACGCCTATCCGCATCGAATACAAGGGTGGCGAGAACCCGTACGAAGGGAAGAAAAACACCCTGACCGACCGCCAGGTCAACAAGAAGCGCCGCCTGATGTCGCACCACAAGAAGGCCGAGAAGAAGCGCCGCGACAAGAAGCGCTGATCGCGCATTTCTTCAAGCCTGGGAACGGGGCGGTGTTTCCTCCCGTTCCTGCTGTCGGGCCGCGCGCGTGGGCGCGGTGATGCCTCAGCTGTCACCGTCGAACGACTGGTCCATGTCCAGGGCCGGTCGCGCGTGGCGCGGCGTGCCGACCTGGCGGGCCGGATTGCCGACCACGGTGGTATGTGGCGCAACGGGGTGCAGCACGATGCTGCCGGCACCCACCTTGGCCCCCTCGCCAATCTCGATGTTGCCGAGAATCTTCGCGCCCGCGCCGATCATCACGCCGCTGCGAACCTTCGGATGACGGTCGCCACCTTCCTTGCCGGTCCCGCCCAGGGTCACGCCCTGCAGAATCGACACATCATCGCCGACCACGGCCGTCTCGCCGATGACGATTCCGGTGCCATGGTCGAGCATGATGCCGCTGCCGATACGGCTGGCCGGATTGATGTCGATGCCGAGGCGTTCGTTGCAGCGTGCCTGGATGTACATCGCCAGCAAGCGCTCGCCGCGGCCGTGCAGCTGATGCCCGATGCGGTACGCCTGCAGCGCCAGAAAGCCTTTGGAGAACAGGAAGACCTCCAGTGCACTGTCGAATGCGGGGTCGCGGCTGACGATTGCCTGCAGGTCGCAGCAGGCCGTCTCGGCCAGCACAGGCAGCTGGTGGTGCAGCCCGGCGAAGCGATCGGTCAGGGTGTGGCTCTGTTCGATGCTGTCGGCCAGGGCATGGCCGATGCGGTGGGCGAGCGCGCCACCGAAGTCCGGCTGATCGAGGATGGTCTGGCGAACGATCGTGGCCAGGGTCGGCTCGGTGTCCAGGGCACGTTGCGCCTGTGCGCGCAGCTCGCTCCACAGGTCGCTGACGGAAAGGTTCGACATGGCAGTTCCTTGAGGGTCGATGACGGGTTGGCCATTGCCTGAACTGTAGCAGCCTGAACAGGCCGTCGGCCGCCGCGTCTCGTATCGGGTCGCGCTCATCGGCTATCCTGTCGGCCTTCGCTGCCGACTCTCAAACGGCAGGCCTGTCGGACGATCGTCATGCTCACCAGTAAATTGCCCAATGTCGGCACGACCATCTTCACCACCATGTCGCAGCTCGCTGCCGACACCGGTGCCTTGAATCTCTCCCAGGGCTTTCCCGACTTCGACGGCCCCGAGGCGTTGCGCGAAGCCCTTACGCGCCACGTCATGGCCGGCCACAACCAGTACGCTCCCATGGCCGGCCTGCCGGCGCTGCGCGAGCAGGTGGCGGCCAAGGTGGCCGGCCTGTACGGAAGGCAGGTGGACGTCGCCAGCGAAGTCACCATCACCCCTGGTGCCACCCAGGCGATTTTCTGCGCGATCCAGGCGGTGGTCCGCCCCGGCGACGAGGTGATCGTGTTCGATCCCTGCTACGACAGTTACGAGCCGTCCGTGCAACTGGCCGGAGGCACCTGTATCCACCAGCAGCTGAGCCTGCCGGACTTCCGGATCGACTGGCAGCGACTGGCCGATGCCATAACCCCGCGCACGCGGATGATCGTGCTCAACACCCCGCACAATCCCAGCGGCGCGCTGATCGATGGCGGCGATCTGGATCGGCTGGCAGCACTGATCCGCGAGCGCGACATCTACCTGCTCAGCGACGAGGTTTACGAGCACCTGGTCTTCGACGGCCGGGAGCACGCCAGCGTGCTGCGTCACGAGGAGCTGTATCAGCGTGCATTTGTCGTCAGCTCGTTCGGCAAGACCTATCACGTCACTGGCTGGAAGACCGGTTACGTGGTGGCACCGGCGTCGCTCAGCAGCGAACTGCGCAAGGTACATCAGTACGTCAGCTTTACCGGCGTCACGCCACTGCAATGGGCGCTGGCTGACTTCATGGCGGCGCATCCGGAACACATCTCCGAGCTGCCAGCCTTCTATCAGGCCAAGCGAGATCTGTTCTGCGACCTGTTGGCCGGCTCCCGCTTCCGCTTCACCCGGGCCGCTGGCACCTACTTCCAGCTGGCCGATTATTCGGCGATCCGCCCCGATCTCGACGATGTCGCCATGGCCGAGTGGCTGACCCGCGAGCACGGCGTGGCGAGCATTCCGATCTCGGTGTTCTACCAGGATGCGCCGGCCAATCTCAGGCTGGTGCGCTTCTGCTTTGCCAAACGAGAGGAGACGCTGCGTCAGGCAGCGGAACGACTATGCGCGATCTGAACAACCTGCCCGATCTCGAACTGGCCCTGCTCCAGACCACGCTGGTCTGGCAGGATGCCGATGCCAACCGCGAGCGTTTCGCCGGGCTGCTCGACCAGGCCCGCGGTGCCGATCTGATCGTGCTGCCGGAGATGTTCACCACCGGTTTTTCCATGGACTCGGCGGCCCTGGCCGAGCCGGAAGAGGGCGCGACCTACGCCTGGCTGCGCAGCCAGGCGGCCCGGCTGGATGCGATCGTCACCGGCAGCGTGATCATCGAGGCCGCCGACGGCAGCCATCGCAACCGCCTGCTCTGGGCGCGTCCGGACGGCGAGGTGCTGCATTACGACAAGCGCCACCTGTTCCGCATGGCCGGCGAGCACAAGCACTACACGCCGGGGCAGCAACAGGCGCTGTTCGAAGTGAACGGCTGGCGGGTGCGTCCGCTGATCTGCTACGACCTGCGCTTCCCGGTGTGGAGTCGCGATCCGCACGGCACCGACCTGCTGCTCTACACGGCCAACTGGCCGGCGGCGCGCCGCGATGCCTGGAACCGCCTGCTGCCGGCGCGCGCCATCGAAAACCTCTGCTACGTGGCGGCGGTCAATCGGGTCGGCGAGGACGGCAAGGGTTACCCCTATAGCGGTGACAGCCAGGTGCTCGACTTCAAGGGCGATGCGCTGCTCGATGCCGGCGATCGCGATGGCGTGTTCCGCTGTTCCCTGCGCGCCCGTGACCTGGCGGCATTCCGCGAGCGCTTCCCGGCGTACCACGACGGCGACGAGTTCGAGCTGAAGCTCTAGGGCTCGACGCCCTGGGGAGCGCTCACTGCAGCCGGGCTGCGCACCAGCAGAAGCGGCAGGCCGAAGGCAAGGACCAGCAGCCCCAGCAGCGCGCCCGGTCCCGCGTAGAGCATGCTGGAGACGAACAGGCCCAGGCAGCTGCTGGCGAACAGCAGCGGCAGCCAGGGGTACCAGGGCACACGGAATGGGCGTGGCGCCGAGGCCTCCAGCCGCCGCAGTCGCAGCAGCGACAGCGCCGTCATGCACATGAAGAACCAGAATACCGGCGCGGTGTAGGCGACCATCGCCTGCACGCCGCTTTGGCTCAGCGCGCCGAACAGGATCAGCAGCAGGGTGATCGCCGCCTGTACCAGCAATGCCCGCACGGGCGTCGAGCCACGCTCGTTCCACGCCGCGAGCCGATGCAGCCGCGGCACATCCCGGCCCAGCGCGTAATACACCCGTGCTCCGGTGAGGATCGTCGCGTTGAGCGTGCTGAGCGCGGTAAAGCAGATCAGCAGGCTCAGCCCCTGGGCCGCCCGGCTACCGGCGACGATCTCCATCAGATCGGCACCGATCGCGTCCGACTGGCTGAGTGCCTGCAGCCCGAATATCTGCAGCAGTGCCAGGTTGGTCAGCAAATAGAGGGTGGTCACCAGCAGCGTGCCGAGCAGCAATACGCGGCCCATGTTGCGCGCCGGGTTGCGCAGCTCGCCCGACAGGTAGGCGGTTTCGTTCCAGCCTCCGTAGGTCAGCAGCACGAAGACCATGCCCATGCCCAGCATGCCGAGGCCTCCGTCGCGCGGCTCGATCGCGGCCGGCGAGCTGGGTCCACTGGAAAGCAGGCCGGCCAGCATCACGCCGATGACGGCGACTAGGGTGAGGCTGCTCAGGGCGATCTGGACGCGTTTGGACTCGCGCGTGCCGCACACGTTGAGTGTGGTCAGCAATGCCACCGAGAGCAGAGCGTGCAGCGTGCCGCCGTGGGCGCCCAAAGGCATCAGCCGTTGCGCGTAGTCGCCGTAGATGAAGGCCACCGCGGCGATGGCGCCGGTCTGGATCACGGTACCGCGGGCCCAGGCGAACATCAGGCCGAAACGGCGGCCCCAGGCCAGTCGCAGGTAGTGGTATTCGCCGCCCTCGTCGGGGAAGCTCGCGCCCAGCTCCGCGTAGCACAGCGCGCCAACCAGCATCAGCGCGCCTCCGGCCAGCCAGAGGGCGATATACAGCGTCCCGCTGTCGGCATGCCGGGCGACCAGGGGCGGGAAACCGAAGATGCCGACGCCCACCACGACGCCGACCAGCACGGCTACGCCATCGATCACCGAGAGGCCGCCACTGTGCCGCGAGCGCATCTGGCTGCTCATGCTCAGCTACGCCGCGCGCTCCAGCCGGAGGCGGCGCCTTCGCCTTGCAGCGGGTTGATACGGTCGCCTTCCACCTTGCCCACGTAGTCCATGCCGCCCACGTTGAAGTGGAGCACGTCGCCTTCGAGGCTGCCGGTTACGCTGTTGTGCAGCCCGCCGGAGCGCGCCACGCCGAGCACCTGCTGGAACTGCTGCTGCAGATCGAGCGTGAAGCCCCCTTCCTGCGTTTCGACTTTCCAGCGCCCGTCGACCTTGGCCGGTACCACCCACAGGTAGACGTAGCTGCCGCCGACGTAGTCGGTGCGATCGGCCGGCCAGTCGTTCATGTCGAATGCATGGGATACCACCCGGGTGCCAGGCTTGAGCGTATCGAGGATGACCGGGCGCAAGCGCATGTTGATCCGCGGCAGCAGATACATGGTCACTACGGTAGCCTCGGCAATGTCCTTCTTGAACAGGTCGCCCTGCTCGAAGCTGACCTTGTCGGCAACCCCCGCCGCCTCGGCATTGGCCTTGGCCTCGCGGATGCGTTCCGGGTCGAGGTCGATGCCCAGCGCCGAGTCGGCGCCGCGATCGCGGACCGCGGCGATGGCGATGCGGCCATCGCCGGAGCCGAGGTCGATGACGGTATCGCCGGCCTTCACATCGGCCATCGCCAGCATCCGCGCCACAACGCGATCGGGCGTCGGCACGTAGGGAACGTCAAGCTCCGGCGTAATCTGCGCGTGAGCGGGAAACAGTGCGGCCAGCAGCAAGGCCAGGACTGCAAGCGACGCCGGACGGCGGGCGATGGCGAGCGACATGGGGGATCCCCTTGGTTCGGCCCGTTGGGCTTGGGTGGACGTTAATGTCCGGACCCACGTCCGGTCGCAAGGTTCTCCTCGCTGGCTGATGGAATGCTCGGCGAGGCTCGCTCGCTGCCTCCCGGGCCGCGTGGCACGGGCGTTACCCTCGAACCGCCGGCTTGTAACGCGATGTGAAGGATATGCCTGCCTGTTCCGGCTCCCGTCCGGGTCACCTGTGGCGTAGCCGCCACAGCAGCCAGCCATAGACCAGCAGATTGGTCAGCACCACTACGGCGGCCAGCACGTATTGCACCGGCGTACTAAGCCAGTCGGGGTAGATCAGCGGCAGCAGGTAGTGCTCGATGAATCCCGCTTCGTAGCCTTCGTTGCCGGCCAGCCGCCGCAGCAGGTTTTCCCAATAGGTCAGCGGGCAGGCGCCGCCGCTCAGTTCGATGTAGATGCCCCAGGCTACGGCCGGAAGGTGCAGCAGCAAAAAGCCGCGTCTCCAGGCCACCAGCAGACCGCCGAACAGCACGAAAAGGATGAAGCTCAGGTGCAACAGCAGTACGGCGTCGGCACCGATCCGATAGAGCATGGCGTCAGCCCGCCGCGCCGGCACGCTGCAGATGCTCGATCTGCCGGTCCTGCATGCCCGCCAGCAGGCTGACCGACAGTAACGCACCGAGCAGCGCCATGAGCATGTCGGACTGGGTATCCCAGGGGTCGCCCTGGGTGCCGAGGAAGTCCACGGCGCCCTGTCCCGCCAGCAGCGCCACCCACCACTCGATCAGTTCATAGAAGGCGCTGAATGCCAGCGCGACGCAGACCGCGAGAAAGCCGAGCATCTTCCCCGGCACGACGAAGCGCCGGCGCAACAGGATTTCCCGGGCGAGCAGGGCTGGCGTCACGCCCTGGATAAAATGCCCGAGCTTGTCGTAGGGGTTGCGGCTGAGGTCGAACCATTCCTGCACCCAGAACCCCGGCGGTACCCTGGCATAGGTATAGGTGCCGCCGAGAATCAGGATCAGTGCGTGAATGGCGATCACCACATAGAGCAGGCGGGTCAGCGGAAACGACCGATGACTGAGCAGCAGCACCGGTGCGGCGATCAGCACCGGTGCGACCTCCAGCAGCCAGGTGGCGCGGTCGTATGGCGCGATGGCCGAGGCGATCAGCGCCAGCAGCACGAGAGTGCCGAGCGTCAGGTGAAGCGTTCTGTCCTGCATCGAAGTTGCCAGCATGGCCCAACCAGCCGGCAGCATGCAGCGGCGCCGGGCGGCGTGCAACCGACGCCGGTTAACCCTGGCCGTCGGTGCGTTTCGCTGAATGGGACAGCGCACGGTTGCAGCGCTGCAGATCGACTGCGCCGACGAAGTCGTTGGCGTTGCCCTGTACGCAGGCGATGCGCTGATTGCGCCAGCGCTCCCACTCGCTGACCGGGTACTGACGGTTCCAGATGTCGTACAGGCGCTGGTCCTGCTTCGACAGGCGCAACTTGTAGCGCTCGCTCATGTACAGATAGGTACGGGCAATGGCGCCGCGGCTGTATTCGGGCGGCATCGCCGTGCGCTGCTTGAAGTTGACCACGAAGGGGCAGGCGCCGTACTGGCTGGGCTTTTCGCTGAGCATGCCGAAGCCGAAGTTGCTGCGGTCGCCGTTCACCTCGCCGACCACCGGGACCAGGTTGTGCAGGTCGGCCTCCGCCCGGCTGAACACCGGATCGTTGGCCGTGCAGTGCTTGCGTCCGCCCTGTTGCCAGCATTGCCGCTGATGGCCGATCACCCAGGCCGGCACGATGTGCTCCCATTCGACCCGCTCGGCCCGTTTGGGCTGTTTGCGGGGAATGTAGCCGCAGCTGGCGAGATCGATGCGGTTGCCCTTGAACTGGCAGCCGCAATAGAAATCCACCGGGCGGTCGGCATAGATGGCCCAGGCCACCTTCTTGGCCTCGCGGAAGGTGCGAGGCGCGTCGGCGCAGGCGCTGGAGGAAAACAGCAGGACAAGCAGGAAAAAGCTGAAGCGGCGCATGGAAGTCTCGACGACTGAACGAGTTCCGCATCCATGCGAAGGGCCGGCATTCTACCGCTGCGGCTATGAAAAACCGTATAAAACAATAACTTGCGTGATGTCACCGGGCCTTCATCTGGCCCAGGCGATTGATCCGCAGCGAGGCGAGGATGATCGTCCCGCCCACCGCGAGCAGCACGAGGTTGGTGCTGGTGCCCCAGATCAACAGATTGAGCAGCAGGCCTACCGGCACCGACATGTTGTTCATCACCGCCAGCGTGCCGGCATCCACCAGCGTGGCGCCCTTGTTCCAGCAGAACTGGCCCAGGGCGGTGGCCAGCACACCCATCCAGATCAGCACCGACCATTGCATCGTCGTGGTCGGCAGCTTCTGCGCATCGCCGAACAGCAGCCACGCGGGCAGCACGATCACCAGCGCGCCAAGAAAGAAGTAGCCGAAGCGACGGTGCAGCGGCACGTCGGAGGGATAACGCTGCGCCAGATGCTTGTAGGCCACCTGACCGGCGGCGAAGGTGAAGTTGGCCAGCTGCATGAGCAGGAAGCCGCCAAGGAAGTCGCTGGAAACCCCGTCGTAACGGATAAGTCCGGCGCCGAACACCGCGACGGCTGCGGCGACCAGTGCCCAGGGGTTGAAGCGGCGGTTGAGCGCGTCGTCGATCAGCGTCACGTGCAGCGGCGTGAGCACGGTGAACAGCAGCACCTCGGCCACCGTGAGCACGTTGAAGCTCAGGTACAGGCACAGGTAGGTGACGCCGAACTGCAGCGCACCGACCAGGGTCACGCCGACGATGAAGCCGGGGGCGACACCGCGCCAGCGGGTAAATGGCAGGAACACCAGGCCGGCGAGGATTACTCGGGTCAGCACGGCGAAATAGCTGTCCACCTGGCCGGCCAGGTAGACGCCGATCAGGTTGAAGGAAAAGGCCCAGAGCAGGGTGACGAAGATCAGATAGCGCATGCCGCCTCCACGACGAAGGCGGGCGACCTTAGCGGCTGCGCATGAAAGAGGGAAGGGCTGGCGCGCCTGCGGGCTCGCCAGCCGAACGATCAGGCCGCCTTCAGGGTGGCCATGTCGATGACGAAGCGGTACTTCACGTCGCTCTTGAGCATGCGCTCGTAGGCTTCGTTGATGTCCTGCATGCGGATCATCTCGATGTCCGAGACGATGCCGTGCTCGGCGCAGAAGTCGAGCATCTCCTGGGTTTCGGCGATGCCGCCGATCAGCGAGCCGGCGATGCGGCGGCGCTTGAAGATCAGGCCGAACACGCTGGGCGAGGGATGCGGCGAAGCCGGTGCGCCGACCAGCGTCATGGTGGCGTCGCGCTTGAGCAGATTCACGAACGCATCGAGGTTGTGCGGCGCGGCAACGGTGTTGAGGATGAAGTCGAAACTGTTGGCGTGAGCCGCCATCTCGTCCTTGTTCTTCGACACCACCACTTCGGACGCGCCAAGACGCAGGGCATCTTCCCGCTTGTCCGGCGAGGTGGTGAACAGCACGACCTTCGCCCCCATGGCGTTGGCGATCTTCACCGCCATGTGGCCGAGACCGCCGAGGCCGACCACACCGACCTTCTGCCCCGGGCCGACCTTCCACTGGCGCAGCGGCGAGTAGGTGGTGATGCCCGCGCAAAGCAGCGGCGCGACGGCGGCGAGGTTGTCGGTATGGTTGATGCGCAGCACGTACTTTTCATCCACCACGATATTGTCCGAATAGCCGCCGAGGGTGTTCTCGCCACCGCCGAAGGCCGGACCGTTGTAGGTGCCGACGAAACCGCTCTCGCAATACTGCTCCAGCCCTTCGCCACAGGACGAGCACGTGCGGCAGCTGTCGACCAGGCAGCCGACGCCGGCGATATCGCCCGCCTTGAACTTGCTGACGTTCGCGCCGACCGCGCTTACGCGGCCAACGATCTCGTGGCCGGGCACCGAGGGATACAGGGTGTTGTTCCACTCGTTGCGTGCGGTATGCAGGTCCGAATGGCAGACGCCGCAGAAGAGAATCTCGATCCGTACATCGTTCGGTCCTACTTCGCGGCGCGAGAAGGAGTAGGGGGCGAGCGGGGCGCTCGGGTCGAGGGCGGCGTAACCGATGCTGTTGCTCATGACGGCTCCTTGGTGTGTTCGGAAATTGCAGAGGCCAAGCCTAATGGCGGCGAAGTCGGCTGCGTTTGCACAATCCTGCCGAAGGCTGGTGCGTTTCTGCCGCAATGGTCGCCAGGGCTTATAACGCAGACTGAGTTGGGAGGCGTTCAGTGACGAACAGTTCAGTCGCCCATCGCTGTTTGGCGGTTTGCCGTCGCGGATAGCGGATAGCGGATAGCGGGGGGGGGGGCGGGGGGCCGGCCGTGCGGTATATCGCAGGCGAAACGAAGGCGGGCCCGGATGTGGGCCCGCCGTTCAGGCTCAGGCTGCCTTGTCCTGCGCCTCGCGCAGGGCGCGGTTCATGGCGCTGAACAACGCGCGAATGCTGGCGGTGGTGATGTTCTCGTCGATGCCGATACCGTGCAATGGCCGCTCACCGTCCAGACGCACCTCGATATAGGCTGCGGCCTTGGCATTGCTGCCGGCGCCGATGGAATGCTCGTGGTAGTCCATGATCTCCAGCTTGACCGGCAACGCGGCGACCAGCGCTTCCAGCGGTCCCTTGCCGATGCCGCGCCAGTGGACGACTTCGCCATCAGCCGCCACTTCCACGTCCACCGCGCTGGTGCCGTTCTCTTCCTGCAGGCGATGACCCTTGAGCGTATAGGGCGCGGTGGCCTGCAGGTACTCCGCTTCCAGCAGGGCGTAGATCTGCTTGGCGCTCATCTCCAGGCCGAGGCGATCGGTTTCCTTCTGCACCACCTGACTGAACTCGATCTGCATGCGGCGCGGCAGGCTGATGCCGTACTCCTGCTCGAGCAGGAAGGTGATGCCGCCCTTGCCGGACTGGCTGTTCACGCGAATCACCGCCTCGTAGCTGCGGCCGATGTCGGCCGGGTCGATCGGCAGATAGGGCACTTCCCAGATGCCGTTCGGGTCCTGCTGGCTGAAGCCCTTGCGGATCGCATCCTGGTGCGAGCCGGAGAACGCGGTATGCACCAGATCGCCGACATAGGGATGGCGCGGATGCACCGGCAGCTGATTGCATTCCTCGACCACTTTGCGCACGGCATCGATGTCGGAGAAATCCAGTTGCGGGTCGATGCCCTGGGTGTACATGTTCAGTGCCACGGTCACCAGGTCGACGTTGCCGGTGCGCTCGCCGTTGCCGAACAGGCAGCCTTCGACGCGATCGGCGCCGGCCATCAGGCCCAGTTCGGTGGCGGCCACGCCGGTGCCGCGGTCGTTGTGGGTGTGCAGGCTGACCAGCACGCTGTCGCGGCGGTCGACATGACGGCAGAACCACTCGATCTGGTCGGCGTAGATATTGGGTGTGGCGGCTTCCACCGTGGCTGGCAGGTTGAGGATCAGCTTCTGTTCCGGCGTCGGCTGGAACACCTCGATTACGGCATTGCACACCTCGACAGCGAATTCCGGCTCGGTGGAGCTGAAGATCTCCGGCGAATACTCGAAACGCCAGGCGGTTTCCGGGTTCTGTGCAGCCAGGCGCTTGATGATCTGTGCTGCATTGACCGCGATGTTCACCACGCCGGCCTTGTCCTGATTGAAGACGATGCGGCGGAAGCTCGGGGCGGTGGCGTTGTAGTAATGAACGATGGCCTGCCTGGCACCTTTCAGCGACTCGAAGGTGCGGGTGATCAGATCCTCGCGCGCCTGGGTCAGCACCTGGATGGTGACGTCGTCGGGGATGTGGCCGCCTTCGATCAGCTCGCGGACGAAGTCGAAATCGGTCTGCGAAGCAGAGGGGAAGCCAACCTCGATTTCCTTGATGCCGACCTGCACCAGCGTCTTGAAGAAACGCATCTTCTTCGCTGCATCCATCGGCTCGATCAGCGACTGGTTGCCATCGCGCAGATCCGAGCTCAGCCAGATCGGTGCCTGGGTGATCGTCTTCGACGGCCAGGTGCGATCCGGAATGTCGATGGCCGGGAAGGCGCGATATTTTTTCGACGGGTTCTTGAGCATGGTCATGGCGTTTCCCCAGGTGAAGCTTGAGCAAGCAACTTGTTTGCCTGTTACAGGCGGTGGTTTATGGTGCAAAGCTATTGCTTGATGGTCGGCCCGTGCAAGCTTCTGGCGAAAATTGATGTTTTGTTCCAATAAATGGCTAGTTATGGATTTTTCTGCTGAATCCTTAAGAAAAGCTCAAGCTTGATTGCTGCCGCATCTTGCGGCCTCATGTCGCAGCAGCATCCATGCGGGGTGCGTGCGATCATCGGCCACCTCCCACGGGGTTACGTCACGGTCAACTGAAGGACATGCCGGTGACACGCAAACGGCTTTCGACAATGAGTATCTGGCTTGGCCTGTTCGCCATGCTGATGATTCATGTCGGCCCGTTGTACTCCGCGGTTCAAGCCGCTCAGGCCGCCCAGCTCAGCGAGCACCATCACCATACCGAGCATGAGCCTTCCGCTCACGGCCATCATGGCCAGGCACGCGCGGGGGAGCCGGCATGGCTCGCAGCGCTGGACCTCTGCGGCTACTGCGAGCTGCTGACGGTCAATCCACCGCTCAGTCTTTCCGTCCAGCTGGTTCTGCCACACCACGAACCGGGTTATTTCCAGCCCCTTCCCGAACAGCCCCTGCCGCCTGCGCTGCGCCGCAGCAGCGGCCATCCCCGTGCGCCCCCGCTTCTGTCCTGCTGACGTTCATCGACCGCGTATGGCGGTTCAATCACATGCAGAAGTGGAAATTCTATGTCCAGCATTACTCATGGCTGTACGGCGCGCGTGCGCCTGTCTGAGCGTTTTTTGATTCAACCGTCCCGCCTGCGTTGGCAGTTCGCCCATGCCGCGCTGCTGGGAATGTTCGCCAGCGGTGCGCTGGCGTCCGAGGCAGATCACATCGGTCACGCCGAACATGCTGACGCGGTCGAGCTCGCGCCGATGGTGATCACCGGGGTTGGCCAGCAATCCCCGCTGACGGTCGTCACCGACCCGAAGATCCCCCGCCAGCCGATGCCGGCCAGCGACGGCGCCGACTATCTGAAGACCATTCCCGGTTTCTCCGCGGTACGTAACGGCGGGGTGAACGGCGATCCGGTGTTCCGCGGCATGTTCGGCTCGCGTCTGAAACTGCTCTCCAATGGCGGCGAGATGCTCGGCGCCTGCCCCAACCGCATGGATTCGCCGAGTTCCTATATCAGCCCGGATACCTTCGACAAGCTGACCGTCATCAAAGGGCCGCAGACCGTGCTCTGGGGGCCCGGTGCGTCGGCCGCCACCGTGCTCTTCGAGCGCGAGCCGGAGCAGTTCAGCGAGCCGGATTACCGCATCAACGGCAGCCTGTTGACTGCCTCCAACGGCCGCTTCGACCGCAACCTGGACGCCGCCGCCGGCAACAGTCAGGGCTACGCGCGGCTGATGGCCAACAGCTCTCAGGCCGATGATTATGCCGATGGCAACGGGGACACCGTGCCGTCGCGTTATGACAAGTGGAACACCGATGTCGCCCTGGGCTGGACGCCCGACGAAGACACACTCGTCGAGCTGACCGCTGGCCGCGGCGATGGCTACGCACGCTATGCCGGGCGCGGCATGGATGGCAGCCAGTTCCAGCGCGAAAGCCTGGGACTGCGCTTCGAGAAGAGCAATATCGGCGAGACGTTCTACGGGTTGGAAGCGCAGGTCTACTACAACTACGCCGACCACATCATGGACAACTACAGCCTGCGCGATTTCGTGCCGTCGATGATGATGCCCAACCCGACGCTGTCGCGCGTCGACCGGCGTACCCTCGGCGGGCGGCTGGTCGGCACCTGGCAGTGGACCGATGTCGAGCTCAAGGCCGGGGTCGACGCCCAGCGCAGCGAGCATCGCAAGGTGATGAACCCGGCGGGCGCTGCCAATCAGATGGTCAACGCCGCCGGCAGCGACGCCTTGCCCTGGGTGCCGGACGCGATGCTGCACAGCTACGGCGTGTTTGGCGAGCTGAGCTGGCAGCTCAGCGAGCGCGAGAAGCTGATCAGCGGCCTGCGCCTGGACCTGCACGAAGCGACCGATGAGCGCGCCTTTTTCCGTAGCCACGATCCTTCCACCATGCCCATCGCCTCGCGCAACTGGGACAACCCCACCGCCGGCGATACCCGCCGCGACACGCTCTATAGCGGCTTCGTACGCTACGAGGAAGAGTTGGTCAGCCTGCCGGCGACCTGGTATGCCGGCCTCGGTCATGCGCAGCGCTTCCCCGACTACTGGGAGCTGTTCGTCTCCAATCCCGGCCCGGTGGGCACGGTGCAGCCGTTCGACTCGGTGCGGCCGGAGAAGACCACCCAGCTGGACGTCGGTCTGCAGTACGCCAAGGGGCCGCTGGAGGCCTGGGTTTCCGCCTATGCCGGCGTGGTCGAAGACTACATCCTGTTCAGCTATGTGCCCGGCGTGATGCCCGGCATGCTCCGCGCCGAAGTCAGCAATATCGACGCCACCATCGCCGGTGCCGAGATGGGCGCGAGCTACCGTTTCACCAGCAACTGGAAGGGTGACGCGAGCCTGGCCTACGCCTGGGGCAAGAACCGCAGCGATGACCGCGCCATGCCGCAGATTCCGCCATTGGAAGGGCGTCTTGGGCTGACCTACGAGCGCGACAACTGGAGTACCAGTGGGCTCTGGCGAGTCGTCGCTGCGCAGAACCGTGTTGCCGAGAACCAGGGCACCGTGGTCGGCAAGGACTTCGACGAGAGCGCTGGCTTTGCTGTACTGGCGGTCAATGGCGCCTACCGGCTGAACAAGAACTTCAAGCTCAGCGCCGGCGTCGACAACCTGCTCGACAAGAACTACAGCGAGCACCTCAATCTCGCCGGTAGTGCGGGTTTTGCCGATTACGGACTCGAACCCACCAGTCGTGTCAACGAGCCGGGCCGCACCTACTGGGCGCGGGTCGACATGAGCTTCTGAAGGAACTGACGACGGTAAAGGAGCGGGGCGTTCCCTCGCTCCGGACGTAGGTTGGCGCTGAGGCGCGGGGTTTGAAGGCGTGGCCCGCGGCGCTGGCGTCAGGGAGGACGCAATGGGCAGTGCTCAAGGCTGCGCCAGCTGCTTCGTGCCTCAGCGCCAACCTACGATTAGTCGATGCCGAATGCCGGGCTGCTCGATCAGCGTCCCCTCCGATCTTGGCTATTTTTGCTGGGCTGCGCCCGGCAAGTCCTCGCCATCATCTTCGGCCGGATGATCTTCAGGCGGCAGTACGGGTGCGCCGCGCGGCATCAGCGACTCGCCCCAGTGGCGCATGTCCGCACCGCTCGGATGCTGGAACACGCGCAGGCCGAACTCCGGCAGGATCGCCAGCAAGTGATCGAAGATGTCCGACTGGATCGCTTCGTACTGCGTCCAGGCCACCGTATTGGTGAAGCAGTAGATCTCCAGCGGCAGGCCGTCCGCGGTCGGGCTCAGCTGCCGCACGATCAGCGTCATGTTCTGATGGATGCCGCCGTGGCTGCGCAGGTAGCGTTCGACGTACGCGCGGAAGCTGCCGATATTGGTGATGCGGCGCGTGTTCACCGGCTCCTTGCCACGCTCGGCGAGCTTGGCGTTCCACTCCTCGATTTCCTTGGTTTTCTCGGTCAGGTATTCATCCAGCAGGTTGAAGCGATGCAGACGCTCGCATTCTTCGCGGCTGAGAAAGTGCACGCTCTGCTGGTCCAGATACAGGCTGCGCTTGATTCGCCGGCCGCCGCTTTCCTGCATGCCGCGCCAGTTCTTGAACGAGTCGGAAATGAAGCGCTTGGTGGGAATGCTGGTGATCGTCTTGTCCCAGTTCTGCACCTTGACGGTATGCAGGGCGATGTCGATCACGTCGCCGTCGGCATTGAGCTGCGGCATTTCCACCCAGTCGCCGACGCGGATCAGGTCGTTGGAGGTGATCTGCACGCTGGCCACCAGTGACAGCAGGGTGTCCTGGAAGATCAGCATCAGCACTGCCGCCATGGCGCCAAGGCCGGATAGCAGGATCAGCGGCGAGCGGTCGATCAGCGTGGCGATGATCAGGATCGTCGCGATGGCATAGACGACGATCTTCACCACCTGCAGATAGCCCTTGATCGGGTGCAGGCGCGCATCCGGCCGGCGCTGGTAGATCAGGTTGATGATGTCCAGCACCGCGCCCAGGGCCAGTGCGATGGTCAGCACGATGAAGCCGCCGCAGACATTCTGCACCACGGTTACCGCGGCTTTCGGCAGACCCGGCACGGTCGTCACGCCGATCGACAGCACCAGTGCCGGGACGATGTTCGACAGGCGCTTGATGACGCCGAAATCCTGCAGCTTGTTCTCGCGGGTGTGTTGCAGCAGGCGGTAAAGGCCACGTACCAGGATGCGTTTGACAACCCAGTTGGACAGCCAGGCGGCGAAGATCAGCGTGGCGCTGGCGAGCAGCGTCTGCAGTTCGGGGTGGGCTCTGAGCCATTCCAGCCAGCCGGCCAGATCGTCAGACATGGTCTACTCCATCCAGTGTTCGGTCGCGATCTTGGCAAAGCGCGTCGGTCGCGGCGCGATGTGTTCGTACGACAGCTTTGCTCAGCGGATGAACTCGCGGCTGATGGTCTTGAACAGTTCGGTGCCGGCGCGTTCCATCCATTCGAAGGCGACCATTTCCCGCGAGACGATCTGCGCACCGGCCTGGCGCATCCGCTCCAGGGCCAGCGCCTTGTCGCTGGCGCGGCGCGAGCTGACGCCTTCTTCGACAACGAACACCTCGTTGCCGCGCGCGCGCAGATCGAGCACCGTCTGCAGCACGCACACGTGAGTCTCGCAGCCGCAGATGACGAACTGCCGGCGTTCGCCACCCGGGCGCTGGAACAGCTCGCCGTCGCCTGCGGCGGAGAAATGCAGCTTCTCGACAATGGCAGCCTGATCGACGCCGTCACGCAGCTCGGCGATCGTGGGGCCGAGGCCCTTGCTGTACTGCTCGGTCAGCAGCACCGGCACCCCGACTCGCTGCGCCACCTGCTGCAACCAGGCGGTGTGCTCGGCCATGGCCGCATTGTCGAGGATCACCGGAAACAGGCGTTCCTGGATGTCGATGATCAGCAGGGTGGAATCCGTTGCCTTGATACGCATCGCAATGCTTCCTCGTGATTCAGTGTTTGTAGGCGCCGATGAAAATGGCCGGGTCGACGCGGGCATCGTTCAGGCTCACGTTCCAGTGCAGGTGCGGGCCCGTGGCACGGCCGGTCGCGCCGACCTTGCCAAGCACCTGCCCCCGCGCCAGTTGCTCGCCGACCTTCACGCCAATCTCGGAAAGATGGCAGAACATGCTGATCAGCCCCTGGCCGTGATCGACGAACACCGTCTTGCCATTGAAGAAGTAGTCACCGGTGAGTATGACCTTGCCGGCCGCTGGTGCCTTGATCGGCGTACCGGTCTTGGCGGCGAAGTCCAGGCCGGAATGCGGGTTGCGTTCCTCGCCGTTGAAGAAGCGGCGCAGGCCGAAGGGTGAGGACAGCGGGCCATCCACCGGACGGTCGAACAGCAGATTGCTTGGCTGGCTGGCGCTGAACTGGCGGTAGGCGCGGTTCTGTTCGTCCAGCTCACGCTCGATGCGCTTGAGGTCTGCCGGGTTCGGATTGACCTGGCGCTGGTTCTTCAGCGTGATGTGCTGCGCTCGATAGTCGCGGCTCTCGACCTGGAAAGTCTGGACGCGGCCATCGATCTCCAGCTGCTGCGCGCCCGGCTTCACCGACAGCGGGATGCCGACGATGGCGATCCAGCGCTGGCCATCCTCGCGCACCACCAGGGTCGGTTTGCCCTGGTAGCGAGCCTGCGGTGCGTTAGCGCTGTTGCCGAGTTCGATCACGGCAACGCCGCCGGGTACGGGCTTGTTCAGCAGGCGGGTGATGAAGCCCTCGGCATGGGCGGATAGGGGAAGGGCGAGGCACAGCAGCAAGGTGAGAAAGCGTGGCATGAAAGGGTCCGCTGGAATAAACGGCCCATCCTCGCGTAAAGCTGCGCTGGGGAAAAGCCCGGTCATCTGGCGTCCGCCGGTCAGAGCAGCGGCAGTGTGACCGGCGCCAGATGATTGTCTTCCACGCGCACCTCCAATTCGCCCTCGCCGAGCCGGGCCTTGAGCCGCTGGCCGGGTTGCGTCTGGCTGGCGCTGCGGATCGCCTGGCCACGCTCGTCGAGCAGGATGCTGTAGCCGCGGCTGAGCGTGGCCAGTGGGCTTACCACCTGTAGTGTCTGGGCGAGGCCTTGCAGGTGCTGGCGTTGCCCCTTCAGGTTGGCCTGCATCGCCCGCGGCAGACGCGATGACAGATGTTCGAGACGCTGGCGCAACAGGTTGAGCGTGCGCCCCGGATGTTGCGCGGCCAGGCGCGTTTCCAGGCGGGCCAGACGCTCCTGGCCGCTGCACAGGCGGCGGTCGACGGCGCGCAGCAGGCGCTGTTCGAGGTCGTCAATGCGTTGGGCTTGCTGTTGCAGCCGTTCGCCGGGGTGGCGCAGGCGGCGGGTCAGACCTTCCAGACGCATGGCGTCACGGTGCAGACGGTCGCGCATGCGCAGCACCAGGCGCTGTTGCAGCCCGCTCAGCCGGTGTTGCAGGTCGGCGCTACTGGGTGCCAGCAGTTCGGCGGCAGCAGATGGCGTCGGTGCGCGGACGTCGGCGACGAAATCGGCGATCGAGACATCGGTTTCGTGGCCCACGGCGCTGACGATCGGCGTGACGCAGGCATCCACTGCGCGCGCCACCGCTTCTTCGTTGAAACACCAGAGGTCCTCCAGCGAACCGCCGCCGCGAGCCAGGATCAGCGCATCGAAGCCCTGGGCATCGGCCAGCTGCAGCGCGCGGACGATCTGTCCGGTGGCTTCGCGCCCTTGCACGGCGGTGGGGATCAGCGTCAGCTCGACCTGCGGCGCGCGGCGCTTGAACACCGAGATGATGTCGCGGATCACCGCGCCGGTCGGTGAGCTGACGATGCCAATACGTCGCGGATGAGCGGGCAGGGCGGCCTTGCGTTCGGCAGCGAACAGACCTTCGGCGCTGAGCTTTTCCTTGAGTGCCTCGAAGGCCAGGCGCAAAGCGCCGTCGCCGGCCGGCTCCAGCGTATCGAGAATCAGCTGGTAGTCGCCGCGCCCCTCGAACAGCGAAACCTTGCCGCGCACCCGCACCGCCAGGCCATCGCGCAGCGCCTGGCGTACCCGCGCCGCGTTCTGCCGGAACAGCGCGCAGCGTACCTGGGCGTTCCTGTCCTTGAGGGTGAAATAAATGTGGCCGGATGCCGGGCGGGCGAGGTTGGAAATCTCGCCTTCGACCCAGACCTGGGCGAACACGTCCTCGAGCAGCAGGCGGGCGCGGCCGTTGAGCTGACTGACGGTCAGCACTTCGCGATCGAGATTCAGACGCTGGAAGGGATCTTTGAGCATGGCGGCGATGATAAGCCGGGCGCGGCCAGGCGCAAACCGAATCTGCTTCGCCTCCGTCCAGCGGGCCTTGACCGGCCAACGGGTGGCGCTAAGCTGCGCGGCCTTTCTTCATTCCCCGTTCCGAGCCGCCATGAGCCACAGTCAAGCGATCATCGTGCCGCGCATTTCCACCTTCCCGGCGCACGAAGCCAAGGCGCGGATGATCCTGCGCTGGCTGGCCGAGCGGCGCATCGTCGAGGCGCTGCCGACCACCTGCGGCCGCGGTGTTGGCGGCATGGGCTACGCCATCGCCTCCGGCGCGCGCAACGTCGTGCAGCATCCGGAACGCTTGCCCTTCGGCGAGCCCATCAACGGCCTTGAGGTGGTGACCAAGCGCTGCATCTACACGCCGACACGGGATTTTGCCGAGGAGGCAGGCTGTCCCGAGTGCCGACGGGAGATCGGTGAAGCGTTGTTCGAGAGTCTCGATGAATGGATGCCTCGGCAGACCGACAATTTCACCTGCCCGGAATGCGGCTTCGAGGACGATATCAACGGTTTCCTGTTCATTCCGGCATGCGGCTTTTCCAATCTGGGCTTCATTTTCAACGGTTGGGGCGAGGCGGGTTTACGCCAGTCGTTTCTCGACGAGTTCGCCGAGCGGCTGGGTTTCAAGGTGGCGCTGGTGATCGATCGGCCGTGACTGTTCGGTCATTTCGGCGATGCCGCGCATTTCGCCGTGCGCGACGCACCTCACATCCGCATTGAGCGTGACGGGGTGCGTGGGTATAATGCCGCGCTTCCTTTTTCCCGCCTGGGAGCCCCCGCCATGCTGCGTATCAGCCAAGAAGCCCTGACTTTCGATGATGTTCTCCTGATCCCGGGATATTCCGAGGTTTTGCCGAAGGATGTCAGCCTGAAGACCCGTCTGACCCGCGAAATCGAGCTGAACATTCCGCTGGTTTCCGCGGCCATGGACACCGTCACCGAAGCGCGCCTGGCCATTGCCATGGCTCAGGAAGGCGGCATCGGCATCATCCACAAGAACATGAGCATCGAGCAGCAGGCTGCCGAGGTGCGCAAGGTCAAGCGTCACGAGACCGCCATCGTCCACGATCCGGTCACCGTCACCCCGGAAACCAAGATCAGCGAGCTGCTGCGCAAGGCGCATGAACTGGGCTTCTCCGGCTTCCCGGTAGTGTCTGGCAAGGAGCTGGTCGGCATCGTTACCGGTCGTGACCTGCGCTTCACGCCGAACGCCGGTGATTCGGTCGCGGCGATCATGACGCCCAAGGACAAGCTGGTCACCGTGCTCGAAGGCACCGGCCTGGAAGAGATCAAGACCGAACTCTACAAGCACCGCATCGAGAAGATGCTGGTGGTCGATGCCAATTTCCACCTGCGCGGACTGGTGACCTTCCGCGATATCGAGAAAGCCAAGACCTACCCGCTGGCCTCCAAGGACAGCCAGGGTCGTCTGCGCGTCGGTGCCGCGGTCGGTACCGGCGCCGATACCGGTGAGCGCGTCGAAGCGCTGGCCGCGGCCGGCGTCGATGTGGTGGTGGTCGACACCGCCCATGGTCATTCCCGTGGCGTGATCGACCGCGTGCGCTGGGTGAAGGAGAACTTCCCGCAGGTGCAGGTGATCGGCGGCAACATCGCCACTGCCGAAGCCGCGCTGGATCTGGTCAAGGCCGGCGCCGATGCGGTCAAGGTCGGTATCGGCCCGGGCTCGATCTGCACCACTCGTATCGTTGCCGGTGTCGGCGTACCGCAGATCTCCGCCATCGCCAACGTTGCCGCTGCCCTCGAAGGCACCGGTGTGCCGATGATCGCCGACGGTGGCATCCGCTTCTCCGGAGACCTTTCCAAGGCCATCGTCGCTGGCGCCAACGCCGTGATGATGGGTTCGATGTTCGCCGGTACCGAAGAGGCGCCGGGCGAGATCGAGCTGTTCCAGGGGCGTTCCTACAAGGCTTACCGCGGCATGGGCTCGCTGGGTGCCATGTCCCAGACGCAGGGCTCCTCGGATCGCTACTTCCAGGATTCCGCTGCCGGTGCCGAGAAGCTTGTGCCGGAAGGCATCGAAGGCCGTGTGCCTTACAAGGGTTCGCTGGCGGCGATCATCCATCAGTTGATGGGCGGCCTGCGTGCTTCCATGGGCTACACCGGTAGTGCCACTGTCGACGAGATGCGCAGCAAGCCGCAGTTCGTCCGCATCACTGGCGCCGGCATGGCTGAGTCGCACGTGCATGACGTGCAGATCACCAAGGAAGCCCCGAATTACCGAGTGGGTTGATCCGCTCAGCTAGACAGGCGCCGGAAGCTGGCAGCGGGAGCCGGGAGAAATCCCGGCTTCGGCTTCCAGCTTCCGGCTTTCAGCTTCAGGCTCTTTCCGAAGGAAAGCTCATGGCTCACCAAGACATTCACGCCCACCGCATCCTGATCCTCGACTTCGGTTCCCAGTACACCCAGCTGATCGCCCGCCGCGTGCGCGAGATCGGGGTGTACTGCGAGCTGCATCCGTGGGACATGAGCGAGGACGACATCCGTGCCTTCGCGCCACGCGGCATCATTCTCGCCGGCGGCCCGGAATCGGTTCACGAGGAAGGCAGCCCGCGCGCGCCGCAGGTCGTGTTCGATCTCGGTGTGCCGCTGTTCGGCATCTGTTACGGCATGCAGACCATGTCCGAGCAGCTGGGTGGCAAGGTGCAGGGCTCCGACGTTCGCGAGTTCGGCTATGCGCGCGTCGATCTGGTCGGCAAGTCGAAGCTGTTCGACGGCATCGAAGACCATATGGATGACGACGGTGTATTCGGCCTCGATGTCTGGATGAGCCACGGCGACAAGGTCACCGAGATTCCGGCCGGTTTCCACATTCTCGCCAGCACCCCGAGTTGCCCGATCGCCGCCATGGGTGACGATTCGCGCGGTTACTACGGCGTGCAGTTCCACCCGGAAGTGACCCACACCCGCCAGGGCGGCCGCATCCTTTCCCGTTTCATTCTCGACATCTGTGGCTGCGAAGCGCTGTGGACGCCGTCCAACATCGTCGAAGATGCCATCGCCCAGGTGCGTGCCCAGGTCGGTGATGCCAACGTTCTGCTCGGCCTTTCCGGCGGTGTCGATTCGTCGGTGGTTGCGGCGCTGCTGCACAAGGCCATCGGCGACCAGCTGACCTGCGTCTTCGTCGACAACGGCCTGCTGCGCCTGCACGAGGGTGACCAGGTGATGGCCATGTTCGCCGAGAACATGGGCGTCAAGGTGATTCGTGCCGACGCCGAGGCACAGTTCCTCGGCAACCTCGAAGGCGAGGCTGACCCGGAGAAGAAGCGCAAAATCATTGGCCGTACCTTTATTGACGTGTTCGATGCAGAAGCCAGCAAGCTGGACAATATCCAGTTCCTCGCCCAAGGCACCATCTACCCCGACGTGATCGAGTCGGCCGGCGCCAAGAGCGGCAAGGCACACGTGATCAAGTCGCACCACAACGTCGGCGGCCTGCCGGAGGAAATGAACCTCAAGCTGGTCGAGCCGCTGCGTGAACTGTTCAAGGACGAGGTACGCAAGATCGGTCTCGAGCTCGGCCTGCCCTACGACATGGTCTACCGCCATCCCTTCCCGGGCCCTGGCCTGGGCGTGCGCATCCTCGGCGAGGTGAAGAAGGAGTACGCCGACCTGCTGCGTCGCGCGGATCACATCTTCATCGAAGAGCTGCGCAACTTCGATTGGTACCACAAGACCAGCCAGGCGTTCGTCGTGTTCCAGCCGGTCAAGTCGGTCGGTGTGGTGGGTGATGGCCGCCGCTACGCCTGGGTCGTTGCGCTGCGCGCCGTGGAAACCATCGACTTCATGACTGCACGTTGGGCGCACCTGCCTTACGAGCTGCTGGAGAAGGTGTCCAACCGCATCATCAACGAAATCGAAGGCATCTCCCGCGTGACCTACGATGTGTCGAGCAAGCCGCCGGCCACCATCGAGTGGGAGTGATCTGAAGCAATGAGGGCAGCCCAGGCTGCCCTCATGCTATGCGCAGCCTCCGCAGAGAGGCGCGTCGAGCCTGATGGGCCCATGAATTCGGACTGGCTGGAGCCCATGCATGTCCTTTACCCGTAGACAGATTCTCGCCGGCCTGGCCGGTCTTGGTGTCGTCGGCCTGGCCGGCAGTGGCGCGCGCTACTGGCTCGGTCGTCCGGCCGACATCACCACCCATGACTATGAACTGATCGCCGCCCCGCTGGACGTGGAGCTGGTGCCCGGTCACGTCACGCCGGCCTGGGCCTATGGTGGGCAGGCGCCTGGCCTGGAACTGCGTGGCCGTCAGGGCGATTGGCTGCGGGTGCGCTTCATCAACAACCTGCCCGAGCCCACCACCATTCACTGGCACGGCATCCGCCTGCCGCTGGAGATGGATGGCGTGCCCTATGTATCGCAGTTGCCGGTGTTGCCCGGCGAGTTCTTCGACTACCGCTTCCAGCTGCACGATGCCGGCAGCTTCTGGTATCACCCGCACACCAGCAGTGCCGCGCAGCTGGGTCGCGGGCTGGTCGGTCCGCTTATTGTCGAGGAGCGTGAACCAAGCGGTTTCAGGCACGAGCGCACGCTCAACCTGAAAAGCTGGCACGTCGACAAGCAGGGCGCATTCACCGAATTCAGCGTGCCGCGCGAGGCGGCCCGTGGCGGTACGCCGGGTGTGCTGTCGACGGTGAACGGCACGCACGCGCCCACGCTAGATCTGCCGGCCGGGCAGGTCGTGCGGCTGCGGCTGCTGAATCTCGACAACACCCTGACCTATCGGCTGAACCTGCCGGAGGGCGAGGCGCGTGTCTATGCCCTCGATGGACATCCGGTCGCGCCGCGTCCGCTGGGCAAGGAGTACTGGCTCGGGCCGGGCATGCGTATCGATCTGGCGCTGAAGGTGCCAGAGGCTGGCACGGAGCTGTCCTTGCGTAATGGTCCGCTACGGCTGGCGACGCTGCGCGCGGTGGCGCATGACGAAACCGCTGGCGACTGGCCGCCGGCACTGCCGGCCAACCCGGTCGCGGTGCCGGACCTGCAGCGGGCGGAAACGCTGCGCTTCAATTTCGAGTGGGCCGGACATCTGTCGGCAGATGTCGAACAGGGTGCGGCCTACACGTTCTGGCAGATCAACGGCCAGGCGTGGGACATCAACGACAAGAGCTGCGCCGAACGGCCGATCGCGACGTTGAAGAAGGATGGCCACTACATCTTCGAGCTGCGCAATCTCAGTCAGTATCAGCATCCGATCCATCTGCATGGCATGACCTTCCAGGTGATCTCGTCCAATCGCCGCCAGATCGATCCCTGGTTCACCGATACCTATCTGCTGGGCAAGAACGAAACGGCGCGTATCGCGCTGGTCGCCGATAATCCTGGCGTGTGGATGTTCCATTGCCACGTCATCGACCATATGGAAACCGGGCTGATGGCAGCGATCGAGGTGGTATGAAGCAGGGTAGGGCACAGTCGTGAGGAAACCGCTGATCATCGATCGCAGCCAGGACGAGCGGTTCATGCGCGAAGCGCTGACGCTGGCAGCGCAGGGGGCCGCGTTGGGCGAGGTGCCGGTGGGTGCGGTGCTGGTGCAGGATGGGAAGATCATCGGGCGCGGCTTCAACTGCCCGATTTCTCGGCACGACCCCAGTGCTCATGCGGAAATGGTCGCCGTGCGTGACGCGGCGCAGGCTGTGCAAAATTACCGGTTACCCGGTAGCACGCTCTACGTGACGCTGGAACCCTGCAGTATGTGCGCCGGCCTGATCGTGCACTCGCGCATCCAGCGAGTCGTCTATGGCGCCACCGAGCCGAAGGCCGGCGTGGTTGTCAGCCGCGGCCAGTTCTTCGATCAGGGTTTTCTCAACCACCGCGTGCTGGTCGAGGGTGGTGTGCTGGCCGAGGAGTGCGGGACGGCGCTCAGCGAGTTCTTCCGCCAGCGTCGGCAGAAGGGTTAGCGCGCCGCTGTTGTCGGCTGCAGCGTTTCATGGGCGGCGACGCTGCCCTGGGTCGGGAAGACCACCAGATGATCGGCGGCAATGGCGATGCCCACTTCCTCCCCGGTCGGATAGTCGGCGTGGCTGGTGAAGATCGCCACCAGCTGGTTGCCGGTGGGCAGTTGCAGCCGGTACAGCGTCGACGCACCGAGAAAGGTCTTGCCAACGATCAGCGCGCGCAACGGGCTGTCTGGCCGGTAGACGATGTCGTCCGGGCGCAGCAGCACGTCCACTGAACTGCCTGCTGGCCAGGTGTAGGCGCGGTTGCCGCGAATCATGCCGAGCTCGGTCTGCACGGTTTCCGGATCGAGGAGCTGCCCGCGGATAAAGTAGCCCTGGCCGATGAAGCTGGCGACGAAGGGCGTCAACGGCTCGTGGTAGAGGTTGAACGGGGTGTCCCATTGCTCCAGCCGACCATCCTTGAACACCCCCACCTGGTCGCTGACGGCGAAGGCTTCTTCCTGATCATGGGTAACCAGAATGGCGCTGGTGTTGCGCGCCTTGAGGATCTCGCGCACTTCATGGCTGAGGCGCCGACGCAACTCGACGTCCAGGTTGGAGAAGGGTTCGTCGAGTAGCAGCAGGGCCGGTTCCGGCGCCAAGGCGCGGGCCAGTGCGACGCGTTGCTGCTGACCGCCGGAGAGCTCATGGGGGTAGCGTTTGCCGAGTGCGGACAGGTGCACCAGTTCGAGCATCTCGGAGACGATACGCGAGCAGTCGGGCTGCTTGCGGATGCCGAAGGCGATGTTCTCCGCCACGGTGAGGTGGGGAAACAGCGCGTAGTCCTGAAACACCATGCCGATGCGGCGCTTCTCCGGCGCCAGGGTGAAGCCGGCGCGGGAAATGACGGTGTCGGCCAGCTGGATTTCGCCCTGGTGTACCGGTTCGAACCCGGCGATAGCCCGCAAGGTAGTGGTCTTGCCACAGCCGGAGGGGCCCAGCAGGCAGCCGATGTCGCCGCGGTTCAGGTGCAGGTTGAGGTGCTGGACGATGCTCTGCTCGCCGTAGCCGCAGGCCAGATCGCGCAGTTGCAGCAGCGGCGGTTCGTTCTTCATGCGTGGTGGTAAGCCGGCTCGACGAGGAACTCGAGCAGCGCCTTCTGTACGTGCAGGCGGTTTTCGGCCTGGTCCCAGGCTACAGAGCGGGGGTCGTCGAGCAGGTCGTGGCTGATTTCCTCGCCGCGGTGGGCTGGCAGGCAGTGCATGAACAGCACGTCCGCGGCGGCGCAGTCGAGCAGGGCGCGGTCCACCTGATAGGGGCGGAACGTCGCCAGGCGCGCGGCGGCTTCGTCTTCCTGGCCCATGGAGGCCCAGACGTCGGTGCTGATCAGATGAGCGCCTGCAGTCGCTTCGCGCGGGTCGCGCAGTATCTGCACGCGATCACCGGCGCGCGCCATCAGCTCGGCGTCGGGCTCGTAGCCCTCCGGGCAGGCGACCTTGAGCAGGAAGTCGAACTGGATGGCCGCTTCTATATAGGTATTGCACATGTTGTTGCCGTCGCCGATCCAGGCCACCGTCTTGCCGGCGATGCTGCCGCGGTGTTCGTGGAAGGTCTGCATGTCGGCCATCAACTGGCACGGGTGCAGGTCATCGGACAGGCCGTTGATCACCGGCACGCTGGAATTGGCGGCAAAGTCGGTCAGGGTCGAATGCGCGAAGGTGCGGATCATCACTGCATCGAGCATGCGCGACATGACGATGGCCGAATCGCTGATCGGCTCACCCCGACCCAGCTGGGTATCGCGCGGGGAGAGGAAGATCGCCTGCCCGCCGAGCTGGATCATGCCGGCTTCGAAGGACAGTCGGGTGCGGGTCGAAGCCTTCTCGAAGATCATGCCCAGCACGCGGTTCTTCAAGGGTTCGAACAGGACGCCGCGCTTGCGCAGATCCTTCAACTCGATGCCGCGGCGGACCAGGCTGTTCAGCTCCTGGGGCGTGCAGTCCATCAGTGAGAGAAAGTGCCTTGCGCTCATATCAACTACCTTTATTGCCGCAGCGCGATCCATTGCTTTTCGACAGAAAAAGGGGACCGACGACTGGGGGTCGCACGGGGAGCGACGAAACGGGAAAGGCGCGATCTTATCCAGAAAGCAAGCGCAGGCGCAAATCCGGTCTATGCCAGCCATAACGGGCTGAATCGCAGTATTGACGGCCCCTGCGACATGATAAAGCCGAGTCCTCCGCTCGGCTTTCGCTAACGTTTTCCGTTACAATGCGCGGCAACCGTGTCTAGCCGAGGTACTCCATGGATATCATCGAAACCATCAAAGAACAGATCGCCAACAACCCGGTGTTGCTGTACATGAAGGGCTCGCCCAATGCTCCGCAGTGCGGCTTTTCCGCTCGCGCGACTCAGGCGGTAATGGGTTGTGGTGAGAAGTTCGCTTACGTCGACATCCTGCAGAACCCCGAGATTCGCGCCAACCTGCCGACCTACGCCAACTGGCCGACCTTCCCACAGCTGTGGGTGAACGGTGAACTGGTCGGTGGTAGTGACATCATCCTCGAGATGTTCGAGAAGGGTGAGCTGCAGACGCTGATCAAGTCCGCAGTGGGCAAGACCGAGGCCTGAGCCTCAACCGCCGCAACAGCGCTTCTGCGAATGCCCGCATCGAACGATGCGGGCATTTTTGTTGGTGGTGGAGATATCCAGTAAAGGATCTGATCGATCTTTATCGCGATCTGCCGGTCAGAGCACGCGTCGAGGCCGGAGTCTGCCCTCGACCAATCATCGAACGAGAGCCCCCACCGTATGCCCTATTTGCGAATGTTGCCCTTTCTGATCGTGCTGGCGGTCGTTCTCTTCGCCGGTCTCAAGCCTGACCCGGTGCCGCAGCTTTTCAATCAGCAGGACAAGGTTCATCACATGATGGGGTTCGCGGCGCTTGTCTTTACGTTGCGACTCGCCTTTCCGCGTCTGCCGATATTCTGGGGCGTTGGCCTGACGCTTGTGGCGGCATTGGGGATCGAAATGGCGCAGGGCATGCTGCCGCACCGAACGGCTTCGCGTTGGGACATGGTCGCGAATGTGTTGGGCGTCCTGTCCGGTTGGTGTGGCTGGATGCTGGTGCAAGCCTGGTGGCGCCAGCGGACGGGCGAGCCGGTGCCTGAGTAGGCGCTGGCCTGTCGGGCGCAGTTCAGCGAAGCCTCGCGTGAGCGAAGCGAATAACCGGGGACGCAGTCCCCGGTGAGAGTCCAGAGGCCAATGAGGCCAATGAGGCCAATGAGGCCAATAAAAAAGCCCCGGTATTAACCGAGGCTTTGAAATTTGGCTCCGCGACCTGGACTCGAACCAGGGACCCAATGATTAACAGTCATTTGCTCTACCGACTGAGCTATCGCGGAACAACGGTGCGTATCCTACTGTTTGCAAAAGAGAAGTCAACCCTTTGCAGCGGCAGCGCGACACCCGCTGCCGGGGCCTGAAGCAGCCCCGGAGTGGATCGGATCAGAGCACCTGAACGATGGCGTCAGTGACGTGGCCGATGTTGTTGCGGTTCAGTGCGGCGGCGCAGATTCGACCGGTGCTGATGGCGTAGACGCCGAATTCGGCACGAAGGCGCTCAACCTGCTCCGCGGTGAGGCCGGAATAGGAGAACATGCCACGCTGAGCGGCCACGAAACTGAAATCGGTCTTCGCTCCCTTGGCTGCCAGCTGTTCGACCATGCTCAGGCGCAGCTCGCGGATACGGCTGCGCATCTCACCCAGCTCGGCTTCCCACATGGCGCGCAGTTCCGGGCTGTTGAGTACCGAGGCGACAATGGTGGCGCCATGGGTTGGCGGGTTCGAGTAGTTGGTGCGGATGACGCGCTTGACCTGCGAAAGTACCCGCGCGGACTCCTCACGGCTCTGGGTAACCATCGACAGTGCGCCGACACGCTCACCGTACAGCGAGAACGACTTGGAAAACGAGCTGGAGACGAAGAAGGTCATGCCCGACTCGGCGAACAGGCGCACGGCGGCGGCGTCTTCCTCAATGCTGTCGCCGAAGCCCTGGTAGGCGATATCGATGAACGGGACGTGATCCTGCGCGCGCAGCACATCGAGGATCTGCTTCCAATCGTCCAGGTTCAGATCGACACCGGTCGGGTTGTGGCAGCAGGCGTGCAGCACGACGATGGAGCGGGGCGGCAGGTTCTTCAGATCCTGCAGCAGACCGGCACGATCGATGCCATGGTTGCTTGCGTCGTAATAGCTGTAGTTCTGTACCGGGAAGCCGGCGGACTCGAACAGTGCGCGATGGTTTTCCCAGCTAGGGTTGCTGATGGCAACCACGGCATCGGGCAGCAGCCGCTTGAGGAAGTCCGCGCCGACCTTGAGTGCCCCGGTGCCGCCAAGCGCCTGGGTAGTCACGACCCGGCCTTCGGCGATCAGCGGAGAATCGTTGCCGAACAGGAGTTTTTGTACCGCTGCATCGTAGGCGGCGATGCCTTCGATCGGGAGGTAGCCACGCGGGGCGTTGGCAGCGATGCGGGCATGCTCCGCCTCGATTACGGCGCGCAGCAGGGGGATGCGGCCTTCTTCGTTGTAATAGACACCGACACCGAGGTTGACCTTGTTCGGCCGCGTGTCGGCGTTAAAGGCTTCATTGAGGCCGAGAATAGGATCACGCGGCGCCATTTCGACAGCAGAGAACAAACTCATGGTGAGGGGGCTCGAAAGAGAAGAGTGACTAGATTCACCACCCTCGCGTCGGCGCGCAGGGTGATGCGCAAACGGGGCGGTAGTATAGCGGTCATGCCTGTTGCCTGCGATATGCTACCGAGGTTTTCTGATCACTTTCGGTGCGTTTTGCGCAGTGGAAAGATGGACGGTTTTCCGGCTGCGCGAGCTCACGGCGGACGCCTGATCCGAAGCCTGCCCGCCGTCGCGCTAAACCCTCGCTGGATGCTACGGAAGGTCCGGCTTTGAAGCTCGCACACGTTACTTAGAGAGGCGAAATGTCCAAGTTCGAACTGGTCACCCGTTTCAAGCCGGCCGGCGATCAGCCGGAGGCCATTCGGCAGATGATCGAAGGTATCGAGGCGGGGCTGTCGCACCAGACGCTGCTGGGCGTCACCGGCTCGGGCAAGACCTTCAGCATCGCCAACGTCATTGCCCATGTGCAGCGGCCCACGCTGGTGCTTGCGCCGAACAAGACGCTGGCCGCGCAGCTCTATGGCGAGTTCAAGGCATTCTTCCCGAACAACGCGGTGGAGTATTTCGTTTCCTACTACGACTACTACCAGCCGGAAGCCTATGTGCCGTCGTCGGACACCTTCATCGAGAAGGACGCATCGATCAACGATCACATCGAGCAGATGCGCCTGTCCGCGACCAAGGCATTGCTGGAGCGCCCGGATGCGATCATCGTCACCACCGTCTCCTGCATCTACGGTCTGGGTAGTCCAGAGACATACCTGAAGATGGTGCTCCATGTGGATCGCGGCGACCGTCTCGATCAGCGCGAGCTGCTGCGCCGCCTGACCGGCCTGCAGTACACCCGCAACGACATGGACTTCGCCCGCGCGACCTTCCGTGTACGCGGCGATGTGATCGACATATACCCCGCCGAATCAGATCTCGAAGCGGTGCGTATCGAGCTGTTCGACGACGAGGTTGAAAGCCTTTCTGCCTTCGATCCGCTGACCGGTGAGGTAATCCGCAAGCTGCCGCGCTTTACCTTCTACCCCAAAAGCCACTACGTGACCCCGCGGGAAACCCTGCTCGATGCCATCGAGGGGATAAAGGCTGAGTTGCGCGAGCGACTCGACTACCTGCGTAGCCAGAACAAGCTGGTGGAGGCACAGCGTCTGGAGCAGCGCACCCGTTTCGATCTTGAGATGATCATGGAGCTTGGCTACTGCAATGGCATCGAAAACTACTCGCGCTACCTGTCCGGGCGTGATCCGGGCGAGCCGCCGCCGACGCTGTTCGACTACCTGCCGGCCGATGCACTGCTGGTGATCGATGAATCCCACGTTTCGGTGCCGCAGGTCGGCGCGATGTACAAGGGCGACCGCTCGCGCAAGGAAACCCTGGTGGAGTACGGCTTCCGTCTGCCATCGGCGCTGGACAACCGGCCGATGCGCTTCGACGAATGGGAAGCGATCTGCCCGCAGACCATCTTCGTCTCCGCGACGCCCGGGCCTTACGAGGCCGAACATGCCGGCCGCGTGGTGGAGCAGGTCGTGCGCCCGACCGGTCTGGTCGATCCGCAGATCGAAGTGCGGCCGGCGCTGACCCAGGTTGACGATCTGCTGTCGGAGATCCGTAAATGCGTGGTCAAGGAGGAGCGGGTGCTGGTCACCACGCTGACCAAGCGCATGGCCGAGGACCTTACCGACTACCTCAGCGACCACGACGTGCGGGTGCGTTATCTGCACTCGGACATCGATACCGTGGAGCGGGTCGAGATCATTCGTGATTTGCGTCTGGGCACGTTCGACGTGTTGGTGGGCATCAACCTGTTGCGCGAGGGGTTGGATATGCCTGAGGTGTCGCTGGTGGCGATTCTCGATGCGGACAAGGAAGGCTTCCTGCGCTCGGAACGTTCGCTGATCCAGACCATCGGCCGCGCGGCACGCAACCTCAATGGCCGCGCCATTCTCTACGCCGACAACGTCACCGGCTCGATGCAGCGCGCCATGGATGAAACCGAGCGGCGGCGCAACAAGCAGATTGCCTTCAACGAGGCCAACGGCATCGTGCCCAGGGGCGTGAAGAAGGACGTGCAGGACATTCTCGAAGGCGCAACCGTGCCCGGCTCGCGCAGCAAGAAGCGGCGTGGCGAGGCGAAAGCGGCGCAGGAGAGTGCGCGTTACGAGAACGAACTGCGTTCGCCGAGCGAGATCACCAAACGGATTCGTCAGCTGGAAGAGAAGATGCTGAGTCTGGCGCGCGATCTGGAGTTCGAGGCGGCCGCCGAGGCGCGCGACGAGATTCACAAGCTGCGCGAGCGCTTGTTGCAGGTCTAGTCACTACTGGCGGATCGACCGTTTCGGCCTGCCTCGGAGCATCTCCTTCGAGACGCTCTCGCTCTGCTTCCCGGTGTTCGGCTGGAGCCGGCTGCGCAGCGCCTGCTAACATTCGTCCCCTTTCCGTATGTCCTACCGTCCGAGAGCATTCATGACCACGGTTCGCACCCGCATCGCGCCATCTCCGACCGGCGATCCCCACGTCGGTACTGCCTACATCGCGCTGTTCAACCTGTGCTTCGCACGACAGCACGGCGGCCAGTTCATCCTGCGCATCGAGGATACCGATCAGGTGCGCTCGACCCGTGAGTCCGAGCAGCAGATCTATGATGCGCTGCGCTGGCTGGGCATCGAATGGGACGAAGGTCCGGACGTTGGCGGCCCGCATGGCCCGTACCGGCAGAGCGAGCGCGGCGAGATCTACAGGAAGTACTCGGACGAGCTGGTTGCCAAGGGGCACGCATTCCCGTGCTTCTGCAGCAGCGAACGCCTGGATCAGGTGCGCGCCGAGCAGATGGCCAACAAGGAAACACCGCGTTATGACGGCCATTGCATGCACCTCGACCCGGCTGAAGCACAGCGTCGCATCGCTGCAGGCGAATCCCATGTGATCCGCATGAAGGTGCCGAGCGAAGGCGTGTGCCAGGTGCAGGACATGCTGCGCGGCACCGTCGAGATCGGCTGGGACCGCATGGACATGCAGGTGCTGATGAAGGCTGACGGCCTGCCGACCTACTTCCTCGCCAACGTGGTCGACGACCACCTGATGGGCATCACCCATGTACTGCGTGGCGAAGAGTGGCTGCCGTCGGCACCCAAGCTGATCAAACTCTACGAATACTTCGGCTGGGAGCAGCCGCAGCTGTGCTACATGCCATTGCTGCGCAATCCGGACAAGAGCAAGCTGTCCAAGCGCAAGAACCCAACCTCGGTGACCTTCTACGAGCGCATGGGCTTCCTGCCGCAGGCGATGCTCAACTATCTCGGCCGCATGGGCTGGTCGATGCCGGACGAGCGCGAGAAGTTCACGCTGAACGAGATGATCGAGCACTTCGACATCAATCGTGTATCGCTCGGCGGGCCGATCTTCGATCTGGAGAAGCTCTCCTGGCTCAACGGCCAGTGGTTGCGCGAGCTGCCGGTCGAACAGTTCGCTGCAGAAGTGCAGAAGTGGGCGTTCAACCCGCAGTACATGATGCAGATCGCGCCGCACGTGCAGCAGCGAGTGGAAACCTTCAGCCAGATCGCGCCGCTGGCGGGCTTCTTCTTCTCCGGCCCATTGCCGCTCGATCCGGCGCTGTTTGTGCACAAGAAACTGGATGCCGCTCAGGTGCGCCAGGTGATGCAGCTGATTCTGTGGAAGCTCGAGGCCCTGCGCCAGTGGGAAAAGGACCGGATCACCGCGTGCATCACCCAGGTAGCCGAACACCTTGGTTTCAAGCTGCGTGATGTGATGCCGCTGATGTTCGCTGCCATCACCGGGCAGGCCAGCTCCGTGTCGGTGCTGGATGCCATGGAAATCCTTGGTCCGGATCTAACGCGTTTCCGCCTGCGCAATGCGCTCGAGCTGCTCGGTGGGGCCTCGAAGAAAGAAGCCAAGGAGTGGGAAAAGCTGCTGGTATCTATCGCCTGACCGCTTCGAGGAGGGACGGCCCTGCTGGCTCGTCCCTCCGATGGACGGTAAGTAGTTGTTCCTAATGCCAAAAAATCTGCGGCTCGGTCGAAATTTGTTGTTGACACTACCTGGGGGCGCCCCTAATATGCGCCCCGTCCTCGAGATGGGGCTATAGCTCAGCTGGGAGAGCGCTTGCATGGCATGCAAGAGGTCGACGGTTCGATCCCGTCTAGCTCCACCAATCTCGAAGAGCAGAATTTGCCACCAGCTTGTATTTGCAGCGTAAGCAATACAGGTTGCGCTTGAAGGGTTTGCGTCCCCTTCGTCTAGTGGCCTAGGACACCGCCCTTTCACGGCGGTAACAGGGGTTCGAGTCCCCTAGGGGACGCCATTATTCAGTGATGCCTGCATCGCGCGTCGAGAGACGATAAATCCGGGGCTATAGCTCAGCTGGGAGAGCGCTTGCATGGCATGCAAGAGGTCGACGGTTCGATCCCGTCTAGCTCCACCAATCACGAAGAGCAGAATTTGCCACCAGCTTGTATTTGCAGCGTAAGCAATACAGGTTGCGCTTGAAGGGTTTGCGTCCCCTTCGTCTAGTGGCCTAGGACACCGCCCTTTCACGGCGGTAACAGGGGTTCGAGTCCCCTAGGGGACGCCATTATTCAGTGATGCCTGCATCGCGCGTCGAGAGACGATAAATCCGGGGCTATAGCTCAGCTGGGAGAGCGCTTGCATGGCATGCAAGAGGTCGACGGTTCGATCCCGTCTAGCTCCACCAATCACGGCTTGTCGATAAGCAGTTCATCGGCAGGTTTGCGAAGGTTTCGTCCCCTTCGTCTAGTGGCCTAGGACACCGCCCTTTCACGGCGGTAACAGGGGTTCGAGTCCCCTAGGGGACGCCATTTTATTGCCCGTTTTGGGCTTCAAGGGGTCATCTTTCATGAGATGGCCCTTTTTGTTTTGTGCGGTGGAAAAACAGGCAGAGCGGCTGCTTTCTGAATGTCGTGTCATCGCGTACGGCAACCTGCGTGACTCGCCGAGGTTGCTGCGCTTTCATAGGCCCATCGCAATCAGCTATCGAGGCATCTGACGAATGAGTTGGGACCAGCCACAAGCATTCATCATCGATCTGCAGGTACAGGCCGAGCACATCGACGAACTCGGGCATGCCAACAATGCGGTCTACGTGACCTGGCTCGAGCGCTGTGCCTGGCAGCACTCGCAAAGTCTCGGGCTTGGCATCGAGGACTACCATCGTCTTGATCGCGCCATGGCGGTGCTACGGCACGAGATCGATTATCTGGCCGCGGCCTATGAGCGTGACGCGTTGCAGCTCGGAACCTGGATATCCGAGTCGGATCAGCGGCTGAAGATGAAACGTAATTTTCAGCTGATCAGACCTGCCGATGGTGCCACCCTGTTGCGGGCGCAGACCACCTTCGTCTGTATCGAGCTCTCCAGCGGGAAACCCAAGCGCATGCCGCCGGAGTTCGTCGAGGGCTACGGCAAGGCGCTGTTGCAGCCGTACCCGCTGGAGCTGTAACTGGCTGGGAGTGGACTAGCCGCGCTGCTCGGGTTTCATTACGTCGCTCTCGCGGCGTTTTTCGGCGTCCTCGCGCCAGTCGTCCTGCACTTCTTCCTTCATTCTTTGCTTGTCGCCAGCATTGTTCTCGCGTACTTGATCGTCGCCGGTCTTTTCCTGCTGGATATTGGTGCCTTGCGGCTGGGTATTCATCTGGTCCTGATCAGCCATCGCTGCTGCGGAAAAAAGACCGCTTAGGACGATTGCGCCTGCATACAAGATTTTCATCTGAACCTCCGACTATCGGGGCGGTAAAGGACTTACCATCTGAATAACCGACCCGTCGCGCTGAAGATTCGTTCACTCCTGTCCGGTGCACTGTTTTTCGTGAGTCAGCCCAACCTGCGCAAGATCATCCATATCGATTGCGATTGTTTCTATGCCGCAATCGAGATGCGCGACGACCCAAGCCTGGCTCGGCGACCTATTGCGGTGGGTGGTGCCGCGGATCGGCGCGGTGTGATCGCTACGTGCAATTACGAAGCGCGCGCATATGGAGTGCGTTCGGCCATGGCCTCCGGGCACGCGTTGAAGCTATGCCCGGATCTGCTGATTCTGCGTCCGCGAATGGAGGCTTATCGGGAAGCGTCGCGCGAGATTCAGAACATCTTTCGCACCTATACCGAGCTGATCGAGCCGCTGTCGCTGGATGAGGCCTACCTGGATGTGACGGCCTGCGAACATTTCTCCGGCAGCGCCACGCGTATCGCCGAGGACATCCGTCGGCGAGTCTGGCAGCAGCTGCGGATTACGGTCTCGGCGGGCGTCGCGCCGAACAAGTTTCTCGCCAAGATCGCCAGTGAATGGAACAAGCCCGACGGCCTGTTTGTCATTACGCCGGCTCAGGTCGACGAATTCGTGCAGGAGCTTGAGGTCAAGCGCCTGCACGGAGTGGGACGCGTCACGGCGGAGAAACTCGCGCGGCTGGGCATTCACACCTGTAACGACCTGCGAGAGTGGGGCAGGCTGGCGTTGGTTCGCGAGTTTGGTGCCTTCGGCGAGCGGCTATGGGGGCTGGCGCGGGGCATTGACGAGCGCCCGGTGCAGGTCGAGAGTCGCCGGCAATCGGTCAGTGTCGAGCAGACCTATGATCGTGATCTGCCCGACCTCGCCGCTTGCCTGGAGCGGCTACCTGAGCTGCTTCAACAGCTTGCTACTCGCATGGCCCGGCTCGACAGTAGCTATCGGCCCGGCAAGCCGTTCGTGAAGCTGAAATTCCACGACTTCACCCAGACCACGCTGGAGCAGGCTGGCGCCGGGCTCGAGCTTGATGACTATTCGGACCTGCTTGCCATTGCTTTCTCCCGCGGCGCCAGACCGGTTCGGTTGATCGGCGTCGGCGTGCGGCTGGTCGATTTGCGTGGCGGTTTCGAGCAGTTGCGGCTGTTCTGACGTCTATGTCGGCGTCGCCGTTGGTAGCGGGTACGCAGCCGCTCTGCGGAAGCGGCTGCGTTTGGTTGCGGATAAAAGAGGGGAATCCCTGGCCTGCCTGTACCAGGGTCCCCGAAACTGGTTGATCCAGTCTATGCACTGGATATGCCAGTTTCGTTAAAAAGGAGCTGCGCGGAGACGCTGCAAACGGAGGTGCCCCGGAAAACAAGGGTTTGCTTGTAGCCTGACAGCCCTGACGGCTGAACGCAGGGGCTGCAGGCGTGCAGCGTGCGCTCAGCGGCCGCCTGATAGCTGTGCGTAGTGTCTGTTGCTTGCGCACATTTGGCGCAACTACTCCTGTTCGGGCCAGAGCCGTAGCGCGCTGCCTTCGGCGGGCCAAAGTCGCAGCTGGTCGATATTGGAAACATCCCAGCGCTCGACCCGGTTGAGCAGATCAAGGAATGCGTGCTCCTGCTCCATGATCTCTTCCGGGCAGAGCTTGCGTGTGCTGCCCAGATTGCTGAAACGGATCTGCTGACCGTTCTGCTCGTAGCTGCCGAACCAGTGATTGCAGCCGGCATTGCCGTAGGCGCGTCCTTCACTGAGCGTGAGCGACACTGCAGTGCGACCAACCACCGGCTCGTCACCGATCCACTCGGCGATGTAGGTGACGTCTCGCTGAAGCTCCAATGGCTCCGTTGCACAACCGGCCAGGCCGATGGCTACGACCAAGGGCAACATACGCAAAGTCATGCCTGTTTCTCCTTCTGACAGCTAGGGCAGAGGTGTTGGCCATCTGCGCCAGACCAACCCAATTCGGTGATACGGGCCTGCGCGGCGGGCTTGCGGGCCGTTTCGCCCAGCTTGGCGTCTACCGCAAATTCGAAGTCCAGCTGCTTGCCGCAGCTGTCGCAAGCGACCTGCCAGTTGAGGATTTCAAGCTCTCGGAATACCGGTCCGCTTGCCACGGCCATCCACTGCCCCGGTGGATTGATGAGGTGGCGTACCTTTTCGACGGTGAGGCGCTGCGATAAATCGCGGCTGCCCTTGAGCGTGACGATCAGTACATCGCCGCTGCGGATCGAGCCGCCATTGCCGGTGACCTGGTAGCGGCCAGGCGCCAGTGCACGGCATTCGGTAAGGGTGTGAGCGGGGTTGAGCAGGGTGTAGCGGAAATCGTGTTCGGCCATGACTCGTGATCGACGATGAATATGCGCGCAATGCTAGCACGCGCCCCGGCGGCAGGCGTGCCGCCGGGACGAATCACGGACGAGCAGCCGGTTGGTTATTGCGCCTGGGCGGTTGCAGGTTTGCCAAAAGTGTCTTCGAAGAAGCGCTGCATATCACGCCAGGAGCGTTCGTCCGCAGCTTTCTGATAGGCGACGTCGAGGCCGTTCTTCTGATGAGCGTCGGCGCCCGGATTGGTGAAACCGTGCTTGGCACCGGGCAGGCTGACGAACTGGTAGTCGGCACCGGCCTTGACCATCTCGACGTTCAACGCGGCGATGTCGTCGGTGCTGATCATGCTGTCCTCGCTGCCATGCTCGACCAGCACGCGCGCCTTGACGCTGCCGGGAGCGGCGCGGGTTTCGGTGGCCAGCGCGCCGTGGAAGCTGACCACACCGTCCAGCGGTACGCCCTGGCGCGCCATATCCAGCACGACCTTGCCGCCGAAGCAGTAGCCTACCGCGCCGAGTCTGGCGGTATCGGTCTGTGCCTGTTCCTTGAGCAGGTCGAGGCCGGCGTTGAAGCGACCCTTTGCGGCGTCCGCGTCCTTCAGGGCGGCTTGCATGAAGCTCATGGCATCTTTTGGATGCTCGGTGTTCTTGCCTTCGCCATACATGTCGATGGCCAGAGCGCTGTAGCCCAGCTCGGCGAGGTCGCGAGCGCGCTGCTTGGCATAGTCGTTCAGGCCCCACCACTCGTGCACCACGATAATGCCCGGGCGTTTGCCTTCGATGGCGTCGTCGTAGGCGTAGTAGCCGATCATCTCGGTGCCGTCGGCAGCGGTGTAGGGGATTTCCTGCGTCTGAATCTCGGCATTCGCAGTGACACTGGCAGCCATGAGCAGGCCGAACAGGCAGTGGCGCATCGTGAGGTCTCCTTGACGGGGCAATACGGCGTGAGTAAGCGGAGGGAAAAGCATAGCGGGTTCTTCGACTGCCGGGGCGGGGCAGGGGTTCGCCGGGAGCCTGCGGACGGCTGGCTACGCACGTCGGCGGGAAAATAAAAAGCCCCGCCAGGAGGCGGGGCTCGGTGCAGACGCAGGACCTGGTTCAGCCTCCCAGATAAGCGTCACGGACCTTCGGATCGGTCAGCAGATCCTGACCGCTGCCCTGCATGACGATGTGACCGTTCTCCAGCACGTAGCCACGATCGGCCAGCTTGAGCGCCTGGTTGGCGTTCTGCTCGACCAGAAAGACCGTCACGCCATCCTCACGCAGCTGCTCGATGATCTCGAAGATCTGCTGGATGATGATCGGCGCCAGACCGAGCGACGGCTCGTCGAGCAGCAGCAGCTTGGGTTTGCTCATCAGTGCGCGCGCGATGGCGAGCATCTGCTGCTCGCCGCCGGACATGGTGCCACCGCGTTGCTGGTAGCGCTCCTTGAGCCGCGGGAACAGGCCGAGCACCTTGTCCAGTTGCTCCTGGAAGTCCGTCTTGCCAGTAAAGAAACCGCCCATGGACAGGTTCTCTTCCACCGTCAGACGAGCAAAGATCCGCCGTCCTTCGGGCACCACGGCGATGGCCTTGCGCATGATGTCGCAGGTCTGCAGGCCGACCAGCTCTTCACCCTGGAAGCGAATGCTGCCGCTGGCCGCCTGCGGCGAGCCGCAGAGGGTCATCAGCAACGTCGATTTACCCGCACCGTTGGCGCCGATCAGGGTGACGATCTCGCCTTGTTCCACTTGCACGTTGATGTCATGCAAGGCCTGGATCTTGCCGTAGAAGGTCGAGACGTTTTCGAAAGTCAGCATGCTTACGCCTCCCCCAGGTAGGCTTTGATCACGTCCGGATTGTTGCGCACCTGTTCGGGCGAACCATCGGCCAGCGGCGTGCCCTGGTTGATCACGTAGATGTGGTCGGAAATGCTCATGACCAGCTTCATGTCGTGTTCGATCAGCAGCACCGTGACCCCATGTTCGTCACGCAGCATGGCGATCAGCGCCTTGAGATCCTCGGTTTCCTTAGGGTTGAGGCCCGCCGCCGGCTCGTCGAGCATGAGGATGCGCGGACGCGTCATCATGCAGCGGGCGATCTCCAGGCGGCGCTGCTGGCCGTAGGCGAGGGTTCCAGCCGGGCGGTTGGCCACATCGGTCAGATTCACCTGCTCCAGCCAGTGCGCAGCAAAGTCCATCGCCGCGCGCTCGCTCTTGCGAAACCCCGGGGTCTTCAGGAGACCGGCGAGGAAGTTGGTGTTCAGATGGCGATGCTGTGCCACCAGCAGGTTTTCCACCGCCGTCATGTCCTTGAACAGGCGGACATTCTGGAAGGTGCGTACCACGCCCTGGCGAGCGATCTTGTGGCCCGGCAGGCCATGGATCGGCGTACCGTCGAGGAGGATTTCTCCGGCGGTCGGCTGGTAGAAACCGGTCAGGCAGTTGAATACCGTGGTCTTGCCGGCGCCGTTGGGGCCGATCATCGAGACCACTTGTTTGTCATGTACCGTCAGCCCCACCTCGTTGACGGCCAGCAGGCCGCCAAAGCGCATCATCAGGCCGCGTACTTCTAGAATCGGGCGGCTCATTGCTTCAGCTCCAGGTGTGGGCGCTGCATCGGCAGCAGACCTTGCGGGCGCCAGATCATCATCAGCACCATCAGGGCGCCGAACATCAACATGCGGTATTCACTGAACTCACGCATCAGCTCGGGCAGCAGGATCATCACGATTGCCGCCAGGATCACCCCAAGCTGCGAGCCCATGCCACCGAGCACCACGATGGCGAGGATGATCGCCGACTCGATAAAGGTGAAGGATTCCGGCGATACCAGTCCCTGACGCGCGGCGAAGAAGCTGCCGGCGAAGCCGGCGAAGGTCGCGCCGAGGGTGAACGCGGAAAGCTTGATCACCGTCGGGTTCATGCCCAGCGCGCGGCAGGCGATCTCGTCTTCGCGCAGGGCTTCCCAGGCGCGGCCGATCGGCATGCGCAGCAGCCGGTTGATCACGAACAGGGTCAGCAGCACCAGCAGCAGGGCGATGAGGTAGAGGAAGATCACCTTGTTCACCGAGTTGTAGGCCACGCCGAAGTACTCGTGGAACGTCTGCATGCCTTCGGCGGCACGGCGGTCGAAGGACAGGCCGAACAGGGTCGGTTTGTCGATCCCGCTGATGCCGTTCGGGCCGCCGGTCACGCTGGTCATGTTGCGCAGCAGGATGCGAATGATCTCGCCGAACCCGAGGGTCACGATGGCCAGGTAATCACCGCGCAAGCGCAACACCGGGAAGCCCAGCAGGAAGCCGAACAGCGCCGCCATCGCGCCGGCAATGGGCAAGGCGGTCCAGAAACCCACACCGTAGTAGTGCGAGAGCAGTGCATAGGTGTAGGCACCCACGGCGTAGAAGCCGACGTAGCCCAGGTCGAGCAGGCCGGCCAGACCGACCACGATGTTCAGGCCGAGGCCGAGCATCACGTAGATCAGGATCAGCGTGGCGATGTCCACGGCGCCACGCGAACCGTAGAACGGCCAGGCCAGCGCAACCAGTACCAGCGCCAGGATGATCCAGCGTTGGGTCGAGGGCAGCGTGAGGAAGTTGCCGGCGCCGGCAGGCACGGTTGGCAAGCTGGGGCTCGCGGCCCAGCCAGCGGCCAGGTGCGTGCGGAACAGCTGCCAGACGAACATGGCAACCGCGCAGGCGGCAATGATCCAGAAGGTACCGATATCGGCGCCATGCACTTCGACGCGGATGCCGACGGTGGTGAGCTTCAGGCCGAACACCGGCACCGCCACGGCGATGACCAGCAGGGCGCTGAAGAAGGCTGTACGGAGATTGCCCCTCATACCTTTTCCACCTCCGGACGACCGAGGATGCCGGTGGGGCGGAACAGCAGCACGAGGATCAGCAGGCTGAACGCCACCACGTCCTTGTACTGGTCACCGAAGATGTCCGCACCGAAGGCTTCCGCGACGCCAAGTACCAGCCCGCCGAGCATGGCTCCCGGGATACTGCCGATGCCGCCTAGCACTGCCGCGGTGAATGCCTTGATACCGGCGAGGAAGCCAATATGCGGGTTGATCACCCCGTACTGCATGCTGATCAGTACTGCCGCGACGGCGGCCAGCGCAGCGCCGATGACAAAGGTCAGGGCGATGATGCTGTTGGTGTTGATGCCCAGCAGGTTGGCCATCTTCAGGTCTTCGGCGCAGGCGCGGCAGGCGCGGCCCAGACGTGACCGCGAGATGAACAGGGTCAGGCCGTACATCGCGACGAAGGTCACCACGAAGATCAGGATCTGCATGTAGGAGATCACCACGCCGTTCATGGCGCTCTCGCCGATGACCAGGTTGCCCGGCATCAGGTTGGGGATCGCCTTGTCCTTGGAGTCCTGCGCCAGCAGCACGACGTTCTGCAGGAAGATCGACATGCCGATCGCAGAAATCAGCGGAATCAGCCGGTTACTGCCGCGAAGCGGGCGGTAGGCGACCCGTTCGATACTGTAACCGTAGGCGCTGGTGACGATCATGGCGGCAGCGAACGCGCCGATCATCAGGATAGGCAAGGCATCCAGGCCCATCATGGACAGGCCGACGATCGCGATGAAGGTGACATACGAACCGATCATGTACACCTCGCCGTGGGCGAAGTTGATCATGCCGATGATGCCGTAGACCATCGTGTAACCGATGGCGATCAGCGCGTAGGTGCTGCCAACGGTAAGCCCGTTGATCAGCTGTTGTAGGTAGTGGTAAAGCTCAGGCATCACTGCTCTCCCGAAGTCCCTGCAATTCCATTCCGCTCCGGCTGCGCTGCCCACTTCGAACACACCGCCCCTCCTGGCGCGGTGCCACTGCGGTACGGTGCCTTGCGGATCACACACGGCACCGGTTCGAGGCGGGCCTGCTGTTCAGACCGCTCGTCGGATTACAGGTACGGCAAGGCGGCCCGATGCTTGTGGCGGGGCCGCCTGCTAAAACAAAGCCCACAAGCGAGTGTGGGCTTCGTCAGGCTGATGGAAATTACTTGGCTTCGGTCTTGGTGCCGTCCTGGTGCCATTCGTAGACGACAAAATTGAAGTCCTTCAGATCACCCTTCTCGTCGAACGAGAGCATGCCGGTCGGGGTGTCGAAGGTATTGCTGCGCAGCGCTTCGGCGACCTTGTCGGTGTCGGTGCTGCCAGCTTTTTCGATGCCTTCGGCGATGACCTGCACCGCAGCGTAGGCCGGGAACACGAACGGGCCGCTCGGGTCCTGTTTCTTGGCCTTGAAGCCGTCAACCAGTTCCTTGTTGCGCGGGTCCTGGTCGAAGGATTTCGGCAGCGTCACGTACATGCCTTCGGAGGCCGGGCCGGCGATGGCGGAGATTTCCGAGTTGCCGACGCCTTCCGGGCCCATGAAGCGCACGTTCAGGCCTTTTTCCTTGGACTGACGCAGCAGCAGGCCCAGTTCCGGGTGATAGCCGCCGTAGTAGACGAAGTCCACGCCTTCGCGCTTGAGTTTGGCGATCAGCGAGGAGAAGTCCTTGTCGCCGGCATTGATGCCTTCGAACAGGCCGACCTTGATGTTCTTGCCTTCCAGGGTCTGCTTGACCGCAGTGGCGATGCCTTCGCCGTACTGCTGCTTGTCATGGATGACAGCAACGTTCTTCGGTTTGACGTGGTCGGCGATGAAGTTGCCGGCAGTCGGGCCCTGCAGGCTGTCGAGGCCGATGGTGCGGAAGATCAGTTCATAACCGCGGGAGGTGATGTCCGGGCTGGTGGACGCCGCGGTGATCATCAGGATGCCTTCGTCCTCGTAGATGTCGGACGCTGGCTGAGTGGAGCTGGAGCAGAGGTGGCCGACCACGAACTTGACGTTGTCGTTGACGATCTTGTTGGCAACCGCCACGGCCTGTTTCGGATCGCAGGCGTCGTCGTAGCGGACGCCCTTCAGTTGCGCGCCGTTCACCCCGCCGGCCTTGTTGATCTGCTCGATGGCCATTTCGGCCCCGATGAACTGCATGTCCCCGTACTGCGCCACCGGCCCGGTTACCGGCCCTGCCAATCCGATGCGGATCGTATCGGCGGCCAGGCTGTAGCTGGCTGCGCCGGTCAGTGCCATTGCCAGGAAAATTTTCGAAAGACGCTGGTTGGTCTTCATAAGTGCTCCACTTGCATCGTTATTGTTTGAATCCTGCGGGCCGGAGCGCCGTTAAGAGGCGAACATCCCGAAACGCTCCGGCAACTGTACCGGCACAGTGTAGAAGTGTCTCCTTCGTTTGCACAGCCGGCAGATTCAACCGTTTGATGGGAATCGGGGCGCGGGTATCATTGCGCCCTTTTCGTATCTGGTGAGTCCCATGGCCGACGACGCAAGCACTCTTTATGCCAAGCTGCTGGGCGAAACTGCAGCGATAACCTGGCAGGAACTGCAGCCATTCTTCGCTCGTGGTGCGCTGCTACAGGTGGCGGGGGATGCCGATCTGGTCGAGGTGGCGGTTGCGGTAGCCGAGGACGATCAGACCAAGGTGGCCGCCTGGCTGACCGGCGGGCAGCTGGCGAAGATGCCTGCCGAGCAGGCGCAGGACTGGCTGGAGCGTGCCCCCGACCTGTGGGCTGTGGTGGTCGCCCCCTGGGTGTTGGTGCAGGAGCGTGAACAGCAGCCTGTGGTGCACTGAAACGGGGCGTTTTGCGCAATGAGCTTCGATCAGCTGCGTACCCAGCGCTGCCGCGCCCACGCGCTGAGACTGTCCACTGCCAGCACCATCAGCAGCATGGCGAGGATGACCGTCGAGGCCTGGGCCTCCTGGAAGAGGCTGAGGCTCATATATAGCATCTGACCCAGCCCGCCGGCACCGACGAAACCGAGCACGCTGGCCATGCGGATATTGTTTTCCCAGCGATAGAGGGTGTAGGCCACCAGTTGCGGCCAGAGCGAGGGCAGGGTGCCGTAACAGAACGCCGCGATGCGGCCGCTACCGGCCAGTCGCAACGCATCGCCGGGCTGCGGTGGGGTATTTTCCAGCGCTTCGGCGAACAGGCGGCCCAGCACGCCTGCGGTGTGCAGCGCCAGCGCCAGCGTCCCGGCATTTGGCCCGAGCCCGGCGGCCAGCACCATCAGCGCCGCCCATACCAGTTCCGGTATCGCCCGCAGTGCATTGAGCAGCAGGCGCGATGCCGCTTGCGGCAGCAGACCGAACCGCCCTGCGGCCGGTAGTGCCAGCAGCAAGCCCAGAATTGCCGCAAGCAGGGTGCCGATGGCCGACATGGCCAAGGTTTCCAGCGTGCCGCGAGCGATCGCCTGCAGATGACCGGCCGACAGATCCGGGGTCATGAAGCCCGACGCGTAGGCGCCCATCTGGGTCAGACCGTCGCGGCTGAGCAGAGCGGCGCTTTCCAGCTGCAGGAAGGCGAACGCCGCCATCACGGCGCCGAGCAGGCCCAGCGGGATGAGCAGGCGCGACAGCAGCCTCATGCGAATCTCCAGCGCAGCATTCGGCTCAGCAGATCGGCAAGCAGCACCAGCGCCAGGAATGTCAGCAGCATGCTGGCCACTTCGCCGCCAGCGAACATGCGCATCGACAGGTCCATCTGCTGGCCCAGCCCGCCGGCGCCGACGAAGCCCATCACCACCGAAGCGCGGATCGCGCACTCCCAACGGTAAACGCTGTACGACAGCATCTCGCCCGTGGCTTGCGGCAGTACCCCGTAGAGGAACGCCTGCAGCCGCGAAGCACCGGTACCCAGCAGCGCACGGGCGGGCAGCGGGTCGACCGACTCGAAGATTTCCGCGTAGACCTTGCCGAGCATGCCGGCGTAGGTGATGGCGATGGCCAGCACGCCGGCGGTCGGGCCCAGCCCCACTGCGCGAACGAACAACAGGGCCCAGACGATTTCCGGGATGCTGCGCAGAACGATCAGCAATCCGCGTACCGGCCAGCGCAAGGCCTGTGCCCACCAGGCCGGACGGCCGCCGCGGCTGAGCGCGGACAGGGACATTGCGCGGGTCGCAAGCAGCGCGCAGGGGAGAGCGACACCCAATGCCAGGGCCATGCCGGCGGTGGCGATGGCCAGGGTTTCCAGCGTGGCATGCCAGAGCAGCCCGAGAAACTCGCCGCTGTGCTCAGGCGGCCAGAACGCCGAGACAAAGGTGCCCATCGTGTCGGCATTGCTGCCGTCGAACAGCACACCAAGGTCCAGCTCGCTCAGTTTCAGCCCGGGCCACAGCAACGCCAGCGCCAGCAATGTCAGCATCAGGCGTGAAGCGGTAGCGGGGTCGTGGCGGGCGAGCGCGGGGTTCAGCATCGCGGGATGTTCAGCTGCGGAGGGGGCGCAGCGGGTGACGACGGCGCATGCTCGAGCTGCTCGTTGGCGTACAGCGCGGTCAGCTCGTCGTGACCGATGGCAGTGGCGGGTTTATCGAACAGGACGCAACCGTCACGTACGCCGATGATGCGCGGGAAGTGTTCCAGTGCCAACTCGACCGCGTGCAGGCTGGCCAGCAGTGTCGCATTGCGGCGCTGGGCCTCGCGGCCGAGCACGCCCAGCGTGTGGCTGGCGAGTACCGGGTCCATGGCCGACACCGGTTCATCGGCGAGAATGAGATCCGGGGCCTGATACAGCACCCGGGCGATTCCGACCCGTTGTAGCTGACCGCCCGACAGCTGGTCGCAGCGCATGTACAGCTTGTCGGCAAGATCGAGACGGCCGAGCGCATCGACTGCGCCCTGACGTTCCAGCGGAAAGATCAGGCTGAACAGGCTCTTGAACAGCGACCACTGACCGAGCCGACCGGCCAGCACGGCAGTGACCACGCGCTGCCTTGGGGGGAGCGGCGGCGCCTGGTGAATCAGGCCGATCCGCGTACGCAGTCGTTGCCGGGCGGTGGCGGCAAGCGTCCAGGGCTGCTTGCCGAGCAGTTCGAGTTCACCCTGGTCGGGCTTGAGCGAGGTGGCCAGAAGGCGCAACAGCGTGGTCTTGCCCGCCCCGGATGGCCCGATGATCGCAACCCGTTCACCTCGGGCGATCTGCAGATCGATTCCGCGCAACGCAACCTGGCCGCCGGCGTGGGTGTGCCCCACGCCGGCCAGCTTCACCATTGGCTCGGGTTCGGCGGCGCAGTCTGGCCTTGGCGGCGCCTTCAAGGTGCTCATGTGCGTGAAACGCGCAACGTCACTTCAGCAGTCCGGCAGCCCGTGCGGCTTCTTCGATGCCGGCGTAGTTCTCCGGCTTGGTTTCGATGAAGCGGCTGGCGGCCTGCAGGTCAAGGATCGCCTTGTGCTCAGGGTTGGCCGGGTCGAGGGCGAGGAACGCTGCCTTGATCTTCTCGACCAGCGCCGGGTCGAGATTGCCACGCACCGTCCAGTTGTAGTCGTAGTAGGGCGGAGTGGTGGAGATCACGCGGACCTTGGCGGTGTCGACCTTGCCAGCCGCGACCAGCTTGTCCCACACCGAGGCATTGAGCACGCCGGCGTCGGCCTTGCCGGCTTCGACCCAGGCGGCGGTGGCGTCATGGGCGCCGGAATAGGCGATGCGCTTGAAGAATTTCTCCGGCTCGATGCCGTCCTTGAGCATGAAGTAACGCGGCATCAGGCTGCCGGAGGTGGAGGACACCGAGCCGAATGCGAAGGTCTTGCCCTTGAGGTCGGCCAGTGATTTCACCTCAGGATCGGCAGTGATGAACTTGCTGGTGAACTGCTCGTCCTGCTCGCGCTGTACAAGCGGGATCGCATCGCCGGTCTTCAGGCGGGTCTGGACGAAGGTGAAACCACCTAGCCAGGCGAGATCGAGGCGGTCGGAGGCGAGGGATTCGACGACAGCGGCATAGTCCGATACCGGGGTGAACTTCACCGGCATGCCCAGTTGCTGTTCCAGGTATTCGCCCAGCGGCTTGAACTTGCGAATCAGCTCGGTCGGGGCTTCGTCGGGAATGGCAGAAACCCGCAGGGCTTCAGCGGCGTGGGTGGTGGCAATAGACAGGGACAGGGCAAAGCCGGCAACGGCTGCCAGGGAGCGCTTCAGCATTGAGGGTTCTCCGGTTCAATAGCGGAAAAAGCGCGCGGATTATAGAGCCTGGCAGCCACCCGGAGCCAAGCGAAAAGCTGAACGACTTCAAACCGTCGATCTACGCGGCGGCACCGCTCGCGAAATATCCTGTAACACGGCGAACTTTTTTCGGCCGCCACACCTAAGGGTTCTGTAGTGGCCGAATATTAGCAATGTGCCACCCCGCAGGGTGAAGGAAACGAATGTGAAGTGCGATAAGCAGCGTCAGTCGACCATGGTCTGGGCGGATGGCCACTCCTTCAGAGAGGTGGCCAGAATTCGGGAGCAGCCGGTCGAGTCCAAGGAGGATCCTGGCGTGTCGTTCGGCGAAAAGATGTTCACCGAGGCGCGTCTGGCGGCCTTCGTGCTCGGCCCGCTGCTGATCGATCTGCCACAGGGCTAGAGCGCCGCAAGACGATCCGGCCAACGCCGCGGTACGCGCCCAGCGCGATCCGCGGCGTGATCATTCAGGCGCCGCTGAAGAGCACCAGCAGCACCACACCAAGCACCAGTCGGTAGATCACGAACGGCAGCATGCCGACCCGCTCCAGCAGCTTCAGGAAGAAATGGATGCACAGGTAGGCGCTCACCGCCGACAGCACCACTCCAAGGCCCATCGCCGTCCAGTCCACGGCGACGCCGCCTTCCGCCAGATCGAGCGTGCTCAAGGCGCTGGCGAGCACGATGATCGGGATCGACAGGAGGAAGGAGAAGCGCGCTGCACCTGAGCGTGACAGGCCCAATAGCAAGCCGGCGGTCATGGTGACGCCCGAGCGCGAGGTCCCGGGGATCAGCGCCAGCGCCTGAGCGCAGCCGATCAACAGGATGTCTTTCCAGCTGAGGCTGTGCTCGTCGCGTGGCTGCGGCGTTTTCCGACTGACCACATCCGACCACCACAGCAACAGGCCGAAGCCGATGGTCGCCCAGGCGATGACCAGCGGCGAGCGCATCTGCTCTTCGATGAAGCCCTTGAACAGCAGCCCGGCGATGCCAGCCGGAATCGTGCCGAGGATCACGGCCCACGCCAGCCGGCTGTCGCCCACGCGTTCGCGCTTCGCCAGCGAAGCGAACCAGTCGCGGGTCATGCCGAACACTTCCTGGCGGAAGTACCAGACCACGGCGAACAAGGTGCCGAGGTGTACGGCCACATCGAATGCCAATCCCTGGTCTTCCCAGCCCGCGAGGTGCGGGAAGAGGATCAGATGAGCCGAGCTCGATACCGGCAAGAACTCGGTAAGGCCCTGCACGATGGCCAGGACGATGATCTGAAGTAAATCCATTGCGTGTTTCCTGCGATGTCTTCTGATGCACGCGCGTTGTCGAGACGGGCGAGCGTTGAGCGGATGGTCTGCGCGAGGTGATGCCTCGAGGCCTCCTTCAGAGGCGCTCAAAGGCGGATCGTTCCGGTGGGTCGGGCAATTTGCTGGATATGGCGTTGTGACATTGTGGCATCAAGTTGCACTTGGCCGTCAGCCCTCGGCTTGTCAGCAGCACAGTGCATGGCTGCCGATGTCGCTGCGGCGCTAGAATCAGCGCCTCGTTTGCCAAGGAGTCGCCCCATGTCCGACCTGCCAACTCTCGCCTTTGCCGGTATCGGCCTGATGGGCCTGCCAATGTGCCGGCGTCTGCTCGCCGCGGGGTATCGTCTGGTGGTGTGGAATCGCTCGCCCGAGAAGTGCCAGCCGCTGGTCGAGCTGGGGGCCAGGGCGGTAGCGACGCCCGCCGAGCTCTGTGCGGAGGCGGACATCGTCCTGCTTTGCCTGGCCGACACCGCCGCTGTGCGCGAAGTGCTTTTCGGCAAGGGCGGCATCGCCGAAGGTGGCAAGGCTGGCAAAGTGCTGGTCGATCACTCCAGCCTGGAGCCGACGGCAACCCGCGACATGGCCGCCGAGCTGGAATTTCGCAGTGGCATGCGCTGGGTGGATGCGCCGGTGTCCGGGGGGACCGCAGGAGCGGAGGCTGGCACGCTGGTGATCATGGCTGGGGGCCGCGTCGAGGATGTCGAACGGGTGCGCCCGGTGCTGATGAACCTGGGGCAGCGTCTTACCCATATGGGCGAGGTCGGCGCCGGCCAGGTGACCAAGGTCTGCAACCAGATGATTGTCGCCTGCAATGCGCTGGTGATCGCCGAGGTGGTGGCCCTGGCCGAACGTGCCGGGGTCGATGCCAGTCTGCTGGCCCCGGCTCTGGCTGGAGGCTTCGCCGACTCCAAGCCGCTGCAGATCCTTGCGCCGCAGATGGCTGCGAGCGAGTTCGAACCGGTGAAATGGCATGTGCGCACCTTGCTCAAGGATCTGGACACTGCGGTGAAACTGTCCCGCGAGCAGGGTTCGGCAACGCCCTTGAGCGGGTTGGCGGCGCAGCTGATGCGCCTGCATGGCAGCCAGGGCAATCTGGAGCGTGATCCCGCCACGCTGGTGCAGATGTACCGGGAGGGCGACCAATGAAGATCGCCGCCAACCTGTCGCTGCTGTTCACCGAGCTGCCGCTCACCGAACGCATTCTTGCCGCCCGCACTGCCGGTTTCGATGGCGTGGAGATCCAGTTTCCTTATGAAGTCCCAGCCATTCGCCTGAAGGAGCAGCTCGAGCGTGCCGGCATGCCGCTGGTGCTGATCAATCTGCCCGCCGGCGATCTGCTGCAGGGCGGTCCTGGTCTGGCGGCAGTGCCGGATCGGCAGGAGGCCTTCGACGCTGCACTGCAGGAGGCGCTGACCTACGCGCTGATGGTTCGCCCGGCGAGCGTCAATGTGCTGCCGGGGCGCCTCGCCGAGGGCGTCGATCGAGAGCTGGCGCTGGAGACGCTCGAGCACAACCTGTGGAAGACCGCCGACGCCTTCGACATGCTCGGCATTCGCGTGCTCTGCGAAGCGATCAATCCGCTCGACATGCCGGGCTTTCTGATCAACAGCGCGGCGGATCTGGGGGCGCTGCTGGAGCGGGTCGATCACCCCAACTGCATGGCGCAGCTGGATTTCTACCATATGGCTCGCCAGCAGCTGGACCTGCCCGGCTGCATCGCCCAGCTGGGTGAGCGCATCGGTCACGTGCAGTTCGCCGACTGCCCGGGCCGCGGCGCGCCTGGCAGCGGTGAGCTGAACTTCGGCGCAGCGTTGCAGGCCTTGCAGGACAGCGGCTACCAGGGCTGGCTGAGTGCCGAGTACAAGCCGGACGAGCGGGGCACCGATGCCAGCCTGGGCTGGCTGGCCGAATGGCGCGGGCGCTGAGCCATCGCGCGGCATAAGCGAAGGTGATGTTCGGAGACAGGAGCAGACACAGACTCTAGAGTCATCGTCGAGTCCCGGCTGGTCTGCGGCCGGAAATATAAGAACAATCGAGACCGACGTCATGCAGCCTTCCACCCAAGCATCCAACGCCTGGCGCGTGCTGTTTCTGCTGTTTCTGGCGAACCTGTTCAACTTCTTCGACCGCACCATACCGGCCATCATCGCCGAGCCGATCCGCCTGGAGTGGAGCCTCAACGACTTCCAGCTCGGCCTGATCGGCACCGCCTTCACCATCGTCTATGCCATTGCCGGTCTGCCCCTGGGGCGCATGGCCGATCTCGGTTCACGACGCAAGATCATGGGGTGGGGGCTGACTGCCTGGAGCGGCCTGACGGCGGTCAACGGGTTGGCCTGGAACTTCTGGAGTTTCCTGCTGGTGCGCATGGGGATAGGCATCGGCGAGGCCAGTTATGCACCCGCCGCCAACTCGCTGATCGGCGACCTGTTTCCGGCGCACAAGCGTTCCCGGGCCATGGGCATCTTCATGCTTGGCCTGCCGTTGGGCCTGTTGCTGGCGTTCTTCACCATCGGCTCCATGGTCGAGGCGTTCGACAGCTGGCGTGCTCCGTTCTTCATCGCTGCGGTGCCCGGACTGGTGCTGGCACTGTTCATCTTCCTGATCAAGGAGCCCAAGCGCGGCGCCGCCGAAACCGTCAAGGTTTCCCAGGAGCCCGTGAAGCAGCCGATGCGCAAGGTGCTGTCGATTCGCACCTTCTGGTGGCTGGTGCTGGCCGGGTTGGCATTCAACTTCGCGACCTATGCCTGCAACGCCTTCATGGTGCCACTGCTGATGCGCTATCACGGTGTCTCGCTGGTACAGGCATCGGTTGCCACCGGCGTGATCGTCGGCTTGACCGGCCTGTTCGGGCTGACCCTGGGCGGCTGGGTCGCCGACCGTATCCACCAGCGTTTCGCCCGCGGGCGCCTGATCTTCGCGGCGGTAAGCATGCTGATCGCCACCGTTGCGACTGGCTATGCGCTGCTGGCCGGGCGCATCGAGGTCGGCATGTTCGTCGCGGTGTTCAGCGTCGGCTGGCTGTTTTCCTACAACTTCTACACCTGCGTCTACACGGCGATTCAGGACGTGGTCGAGCCGCGTCTGCGGGCTACGGCCATGGCGCTGTTCTTCGCCGGGCTCTACCTGCTCGGTGGCGGCATGGGCACGGTGGTAGTGGGGCTGCTCTCGGATCATTTCGCCGAGGCGGCAATGCTCGCCGCCGGTGCCAGCGAAATGGCCGAGGCCTTCCGTGCCGAGGGGCTGCATGGGGCGATGTACCTGATACCGGCGTCGCTGCTGCTGACCATGCTGTTCCTCTTCCAGGCGTCGCGGACCTTCTGCGCCGATGCCAAGCGCATGACTGCCGGAATGGCGGCGGATGCGCCTGGCGCGGAGGCAGTGCCCGCCTGATACGTTGCGTTATGGGGTTTGTGCCCGGACCAGCGATGGCCGGGCATTTTTTTGCCTGGCGTGACGCGGCCGACGATAGGCCTGCAACCGAAGGCCACCTCCTTTACACTGCGCGGCCGTTTTTCAGTACCCGCGGAAAAAGCCCATGCCCAACGTCCTACCTGCCCGCGCTTGCGGCATCGACTTCGGTACTTCCAACTCCACGGTTGGTTGGTGGCGGCCGGACATGGACCCGCTGATCGCGCTCGAGGGCGAGCAGCCGACCTTGCCATCGGTGGTGTTCTTCAACCTCGAGGAGCGCCGGCCGGTCTATGGTCGACAGGCGTTGAGCGAATACCTCGAAGGCTACGAGGGGCGCCTGATGCGCTCGCTCAAGAGCCTGCTCGGCTCCAAGCTGCTGAAAAGCGAAACCACGGTGCTTGGCAGCGCGATGCCGTTCAAGGAAATCCTCGGTCTGTTCCTCGGCACCCTCAAACAGCGCGCCGAAACCGCTGCGGGTCGGCCATTCGAGGAGGTCGTGCTGGGACGGCCGGTATTCTTTGTCGATGACGACCCGCAGGCCGACCGCGAGGCATCGGACACCCTGGCCGCCGCCGCACGCAAGATCGGCTTCAAGGACGTGTCCTTCCAGTACGAGCCGATCGCCGCAGCCTTCGACTACGAGTCGCGTATCGAACGCGAAGAGCGCGTGCTGATCGTCGATATCGGCGGCGGTACCTCCGACTTCTCGCTGGTGCGCCTGTCGCCCGAGCGCAGGCACGTCGATGATCGCCAGGCGGACATTCTGGCTACTGGCGGCCTGCATATCGGCGGAACCGATTTCGACAAGCAGCTCAGCCTGAGCGGGGTGATGCCGCTGTTCGGCTATGGCAGCCGGATGAAGAGCGATGCGCCGATGCCCACCAGCACGCACCTCAACCTGGCCACCTGGCACACCATCAATGCGGTCTATGCGCCGGCCTCGCTACGGGCGCTGCAGAGCATGCGCTATGACATCGTCGACCCCACCGGCATCGATCGTTTGTTTCGTCTGATCGAACAGCGTGCCGGTCACTGGCTGGCCATGCAGGTGGAGCAGGGCAAGATCGAGCTGACCGAGGCCGAGCGCTTCGCCATCGATTTTCAGCGCATTGAACCGCACTTGCAGGCCGAGCTGACCCGTCAGGGTTTCGAAAGCGCCATCGCCGCGCTGCTTGACCGTATCGGTGGCAGCATCAATCAGCTGCTGGCCGATGCCGGCGTGCGCCACGATGAGGTCGACACGGTGTTCTTCACCGGTGGCTCCAGCGCCATTCCAGCACTGCGCGACAGCGTTGCCGGGCTGTTGCCCCGTGCACGGCATGTCGAAGGCAATCGCTTCGGCAGTATCGGCAGCGGATTGGCCATCGAGGCGCGCAAGCGCTACGGTTGAGTCGGGAACCGACGTCACGCGCTGACACATAAACTTCACACTCGCGTGTCAACGCCGGGCTTGGCGTACGGGTCCCAGTACTGGTGCTCAACCGGAGCGTCTTTATCGAGGAGAATCCGATGGCCTATCGCATACGCCCTGCACGCAACGTCGCCAAGGAGGTGCGCAAGGTCGCCCTGCAACGCATCGAGAAGGCGAGCCAGGCGCTTTGCGTCGAGCCAGCCGAGCGTGCGGAAGGGGTGCACCAGGCGCGCAAGCGCTTCAAGGAGTTGCGTGCGCTGTTGCGCTTGGTGCGCGAGCCTCTCGGTGCGCGATTCAAGCTCGACAATCGCCGGCTGCGCGACATGGGGCGCAGCCTGGCGGAGTCGCGTGATGCGGCGGCCATGCTGGAAAGCTGGGATGCCCTGGCACGCACCGACCAGTCGCTGTTCGTTGGCGATGCGTTCCGCCAGATCCGCCTGCAATTGCAGCAGCGCGCCGCGCCGGAGGGGGAGGTGCATACCGGTTTCGAGTCGGACGTGGCGCAAGTGCTGGGCGAGCTGCGCGCGCTGACCCAGGACGTGCAGCATTGGAAGCTCCCTGGCAAGGGCTTCGGGCTGCTGGCCGACGGCATCCGTCGAACCTACGCCGACGGCGTGCGGGATCTGGCGCGGGCGCAGAAGGATGGCTCCGACGAGCTACTGCATGAATGGCGCAAGCGGGTGAAGGACCACTGGTACCACTGCCAGCTGCTGTCGCCGTGCTGGCCGGAGGCGTTGGAAAGCCGCGCCGAGCAGCTCAAGCAGGTAGCCGATGCACTGGGTGACGATCACGATCTGGCGGTGATGATGCAGCTGATGCAGGACGAGCCGGAGCTGTTCGGTCTGCCAGAAACCCGCGACGTGCTGCAGCGCTGCATCGAGCAGCGGCGCGCGCAATTGCAGCAGCGTGCATTGCGCCTGGGTCGCAGATTGTACGCCGAGCCGCCGAAGGCGCTGGTTGGCCGAATTGGCGCCTACTGGGGTATCGCGCGAAAAGAGCAGGGGTAGGCGGCCTTTGTTTCGTCATGGGCGCCGTGGCTGAAGCGGCAGTTCGATTCGCTCCGGCCGCAAGCGCCGCGGTCTGCCCGCTGGCGCTCCAGCCAAACCCCGCAGGATGGGCTCGGCCCATCCTCAGTCAGGCTGCCAATTCAACCGGCCACTAGCACCCGAATCGCTTCCAGGCGCAGTGCAGCCTTGTCCAGTGCCGCCAGACCGTCCTCGCGTTGCTGGCGCAGCGCTTCGATCTCGCTGTCACGCACGCTCGGGTTGACTGCCTGCAGTGCCACCAGTCGGGCGAGCTCTTCGTCCAGACCAGCCTTGAGCTTGCGCTGAGCTTCGGCAACACGTTCGACATGGCGCGGCTTGATCTTGGCCTCGGCGGCGGCGATCTGCGTGGCCAGCACGTCGCGCTGGGCCTGGACGAACTTGTTGGCGCTGGCGCGCGGCACGCTTTCCAGCTGATCGTTGAGCGTATCGAACGCCACCTTCGAGGCCAGGTCGTTGCCATTGCCGTCGAGCAGGCAGCGCAGCGCCAGCGGCGGCAGGAAGCGGCTCAGCTGCAGGGCACGCGGCGCGACCACCTCACTGACGAACAGCAGCTCGAGCAGGACGGTGCCTGGCTTGAGCGCCTTGTTCTTGATCAGCGCGACCGCGGTGTTGCCCATGGAACCGGACAGCACCAGGTCCATGCCGCCCTGCACCATGGGGTGTTCCCAGGTGAGAAACTGCATGTCCTCGCGGGCCAGCGCCTGTTCGCGGTCGTAGGTGATGGTCACGGCTTCGTCGTCGCCCAGCGGGAAGCTGGCATCCAGCATCTTTTCGCTGGGGCGCAGCACCAGGGCGTTTTCCGAGTGGTCTTCACTGTCGATGCCGAACGCATCGAACAACTGCTCCATATAGATCGGCAGCGCGAACTGGTCGTCCTGCTCCTCGATGGCGTCGACCAGCGCCTTGCCCTGCTCACCGCCGCCGGAATTGAGCTCCAGCAGACGGTCACGGCCGCTGTGCAACTCTGCTTCCAGGCGCTCGCGCTCCGTGCGGGCTTCGTCGATCAGCAGTTGATAGGCCTCGTCGTCGCCTTCTTCCAGCTGCGCCAGCAGCCGCGGACCGAAGCGATGCTGCAGTGCGTTGCCGGTCGGACAGGTGTTGAGGAAGGCGTTCAGGGCCTGGTGATACCACTGGAACAGGCGTTCCTGCGGACTGGTTTCCAGGTACGGCACGTGCAGCTGGATGGTGTGCTGCTGGCCGATTCGGTCGAGGCGGCCGATGCGCTGCTCGAGAAGGTCCGGGTGCGCCGGCAGATCGAACAGCACCAGATGGTGGCTGAACTGGAAGTTGCGGCCTTCACTGCCGATCTCGGAGCAGATCAGTACCTGCGCGCCGAATTCCTCGTCGGCGAAGTAGGCTGCGGCGCGGTCGCGCTCGAGGATGCTCATGCCCTCGTGGAACACCGTGGCCGGAATGCCGGAACGCACGCGCAGCGCGTCTTCCAGGTCCAGGGCGGTCTCGGCATGGGCGCAGATCACCAGCACCTTGTACTTCTTCAGCATTTTCAGCGTGTCGATCAGCCATTCCACGCGCGGATCGAACTGCCACCAGCGGCTGCTCGCCTCGCCGTCGTCCTGCTGGCTCTGAAAGGCCACTTCCGGGTACAGCTCGGCATGCTCGCCCAGCGGCAGCTCGAGGTATTCGGCCGGGCAGGGCAGCGGATAGGGGTGCAGCTGGCGCTCGGGAAAGCCCTGCACGGCGGCGCGCGTATTGCGGAACAGCAGGCGGCCGGTGCCGTGGCGGTCGAGCAGCTCGCGAATCAGGCGGCTGCTGGCCTCGATGTCGCCATCGGTGGCGGCGGCGAGCAGGGCCTCGCCTTCGGCGCCGAGGAAGTCATGGATGGTCTGATGAGCCTGCTGCGAGAGACGACCCTCGTCGAGCAGTTCCTGCACGGCTTCGGCCACCGGCTGGTAGCTGGAGCTTTCGGCGCGGAAGGCGTCGAGGTCGTGAAAGCGATTCGGGTCGAGCAGGCGCAGACGGGCGAAGTGGCTGTCCAGGCCCAGCTGTTCCGGGGTGGCGGTCAGCAGCAGCACGCCGGGAATCACCTCGGCCAGCTGTTCGACCAGTCTGTATTCGGCGCTGGCGCCTTCGGGGTGCCAGACCAGGTGGTGTGCTTCGTCCACTACCAGCAGGTCCCAGCCGGCGGCGAAGGCGGCATCCTGGGCGCGCTCGTCTTCCTTCAGCCACTCCAGCGATACCAGTGCCAGCTGCGTGTCTTCGAACGGGTTGCTCGCATCGCTCTCGATGAAACGCTCGGCATCGAACAGGGCGACTTCCAGATTGAAGCGGCGACGCATTTCCACCAGCCACTGGTGCTGGAGGTTTTCCGGAACCAGGATCAGCACCCGGCTGGCGCGGCCGGAGAGCAGCTGGCGATGGATGATCAGGCCGGCTTCGATGGTCTTGCCCAGACCGACCTCGTCGGCCAGCAGCACGCGCGGGGCGATGCGGTCGGCGACTTCCTTGGCGATGTGCAGCTGGTGCGCGATGGGCTGCGCACGCACGCCGCCGAGGCCCCACAGCGAGGACTGCAGCTGGGCACTCTGGTGCTGCAGGGTGTGGTAGCGCAGGCTGAACCAGGCCAGCGGGTCGATCTGGCCGGCGAAGAGACGGTCGCTGGCCAGGCGGAACTGGATGAAGTTCGACAGCTGGGTTTCCGGCAGGGTGCGGGCTTCGTTCTGTGCGGTCAGGCCGTGGTAGACCAGCAGGCCGTCGACGTCGTCGACCTCGCGCACGGTCATCTTCCAGCCTTCGAAATGGGTGATCTCGTCACCGGGCACGAAGCGCACCCGCGTCAGTGGGGCGCTGCGTGTCGCGTACTGGCGCGTTTCGCCGGTCGCCGGGTAGAGCACGGTGAGCATCCGTCCATCCTGGGTCAGGATGGTTCCGAGGCCGAGTTCTGCCTCGCTGTCGCTGATCCAGCGTTGCCCCGGTAGATACTGCTGCGCCATGCTGCCTCCCGCTGTGAAAAAGCCGGCTATGGTAACGGAACGTCGCCATCAGAGCGACGGCCGATGGCGACTGCGTGACGCATGAAGTGTAGCGGTCCTGTTAAAGTTGGCCGGTGCCACGCCGATTCATCGGTAAAGAGGGGTAACGAGCATGCTGCCACCCATCCCATCAGGCGTATTTCCGGTCAACGCCCAGCAGGACGTGGTCAAGCCGCGCCCGGAGATTGCACCGGTGGCGCCCGTGCAGCCGAGCTCCAGCGAAAGTGCTATCAACCTCGATCGCCGCCACCCGCAGGAGAGCGAGCAGATGCTGCGCGACGAGCAGCGGCGGCGTCAGCGTCGGGGTTACACGCCGGAGGAGCTGGCCACCGGCGAGACCGATGAGCAGGATCAGGCCGAGCTGGAAGACCTGCCGCGCCAAGGGCTCTGGGTCGATGTCGAGGTCTGAGGTGTTCAAGAACGACCCGGGCCACGCTTCATCGATCGACTTGCCCGACGCCGCACTGGACTACCATCCGGGGTGGGTCGACAGCGAAACTGCCGATGCCTGGCTGCAGGAACTCATCAGCGCCACGCCCTGGTCGCAGCCGGAAATTCGAATCTACGGCCGCCAGGTTGCAGTACCACGCATGGTCGCCTGGTACGGCGACGCAGACGCAGGGTACCGCTATTCCGGCCTGCGGCATGAGCCGCTGGCCTGGACGCCGCTGTTGCACGACATCCGTCAGCGTCTGCAGAAGAAGACCGGCCAGCGCTTTAACGGCGTGTTGCTCAACCTGTATCGCGACGGCGGCGATGCCATGGGCTGGCACAGTGACGACGAAGTCGAGCTGGGCCGCAATCCTGTCGTGGCATCGCTGAGTCTGGGCGCCGAGCGGCGCTTCGACCTGCGACGCAAGGGCAGCGGGCGGATCCAGCATTCACTCGTACTGGCCCATGGCTCGCTGCTGGTCATGGGGGGCGCGACGCAGCATCACTGGCAGCACCAGATCGCGCGGACCAGCAAGGTGCTGCAGCCGCGCCTCAACCTGACCTTTCGCCTGATCGAGACGAGGCCGAGCAAATGAGCAGCGACGAGAAGTTGATCGACTTCAGTGCAGAGCGTGCCAAGCGCATTCACGACCTCAATGACAAGCGCCTCGAGGAGATGCGCAAGACCTTTGAGCAAGTCCTGCCGCTGGGAAGGGCGAAGAAAAAGGGCAAACGCTCTCCGAAGAAGCGTTGATCGCGTTCCCCCTTCAATATTGCACAGATCGATTCGCTATTAGCCGCTCGGCTCTAACCGTTCTTTTGTGCCTGTCCCGCCGCTTTTCGCCTCGAAAGCCCCTGTTTTCTTGACCTGGATCAGTCGTTCCGCGCGGCTGTGGTCGCCATTTTGCGGCCATTGATCCGGGTCAATTTTTCTGCGAGGCAGCGGGTTTAACTTGAACCCATCGAATAGCGAATCAGGTTTCGGAGGTAGGTCTCATGTTTGTCGATAATGTGGTGCTCGCAGGGGTGGTCACGGTCGGCCTGATGGTCGCCTTCCTCGGAGGCTTCGGATATTTCATCTGGAAGGACGCGCACAAGAAGCGCTGAGTTCTCCAGATTCAAAGAGCACGCAAGGCATTTAGGCGACCCTATGGTCGCCTTTTTTTTGCGCGCGATTTACCGGTGGGCCTGGGGCTGGACGAACACCGTCGTCGTGAATGCCGGGACCTCGAACGCCCCCTTGCTTACCGTTGCCTGGCGGTTGATCGGATCGACCGAGTCTCTGAGCACGGGATGCAACCGATAACCGTCGGCGCCCGGCAGGCGAACCCGCTTGTCCGATGCATTGATCACCACCATCAAAGCGCTGTAGCGGCGGTCCAGGTCGCGTCCCTCGCGCGGGTTATCCGCCAGGCTGAAGGCGATCACCCCAGGCAGCTGCTCAGGCCCGGTGTTGTGGAACCGCAGGCGCTGCTGGACCTCGCGGGCGCTGTCGAGCTGGAACAGCTGGCTATCGCTGCGAATCTTCAGCAGCTCGAGAAAACGTCGTTTCGCCGCGACGATGTCGGTGGTGCCGGGTTTGGCCTGTGGGTCGACGATGATCCTGCGAATCAGCGGCCAGTTGTCGCCGTCCTTGTCCGCGCGTGGCAAGCCCTTGTTCCAGTTGTTGTCCTGGTAGCTGAAATCCACCGCGTTGAACCAGTCCCCCGAGTCGTAGCTGTCGCGCTGCATGGACTTTGAACGCAGGAAGTCGGAGCCGAGATGGATGAACGGCACGCCCTGGCTGAACAGCGGCACCGACAGCGCCACCAGGTGCAGGCGGACCCGGTCGGCAACCGACAGGCTGCTGGCGAACTTGTACTGGTTGTTGTCCCACAGCGTCTGGTTGTCGTGCTTGGAGACGTAGTTGACGGTTTCCTGCGGGTCCAGCGTATAGCCGGCGGGCTGGCCGTTGTAGTCGATCTCGCTGCCCTTGCGCGTGCTGCCGTCGGCGGTGACGAACTGGAAATCGCGCAGCCCGCCGGCGATGCCGACGCGGATCAGGTCGGCGGCGTGCAGCAGTTGCGCTTTTTCCTGAGCCCCGGCGGCGCTCAGCTCATTGGGCCGCAGATAGAGGCCGTTGGCGAAGCCCTGGTTGCGACGAATGCTGTCGCCGCCATCGAAGGGGCTGCCGCCGCGTACCGCATCACGCTGCCGGTCGTTGAACGTGCCGACACCGGTACCGGCCATGTTCAGCTGGTTGGCATTGATGCCGCGCGCATTGCCGGCGACCTCGCCGAATTCCCAGCCTTCACCGTAGAAATAGGTCTCGCGATCGATGCGGCGGACCGCGCGATACGCATCGAGGATCTGCTCGCGCATGTGGTGACCCATGAGATCGAAGCGAAAGCCGGCGATCTTGTAGTCGCGGGCCCAGACCTTCAGCGAGTCGATCATCAGCTTGGCCATCATGCGGTGCTCGCTGGCGGTGTTCTCGCAGCAGGTCGAGGTTTCGACCGCGCCGGTGGTGGGGTTGCGGCGGTGGTAGTAACCGGGCACGACCTTGTCCAGAACCGATTTGTCGGCCAGGCCCGAGGCGTTGGTGTGGTTGTAGACCACGTCCATCACCGTGGCCAGGCCGTTGTCGGCGAGCGCCTGAACCATCTGCCGGAACTCGATGATGCGCTGCACGCCTTCGGCATCGCTGGCGTAGCTGCCCTCGGGCGCGGTGAAGTGGAAGGGGTCGTAACCCCAGTTGAAATCATCCAGCCCGCGCAGGTCGTTGTATAGCGATTGCGCCTGGCCGCTGGCCGGGTCGAAGCCCTCCAGCACCTGACGGATGCTCGCTGCGCTGCAGAACTGCGCCCAGCGCTGACGGGCCTGGTTTGACAGGTCGCACAGCTTGGCGAAGGGATCGTCGAGGTTGATTCGCCGGGCGGGGTCTTCGTCGATGGTCGCGATGTCGAACACCGGCAGCAGCTGCACGTGGGTGAGCCCGGCCTTCTGCAGGTCGCGCAGGTGCCGCATGCCATTGCTGTCAGGTCGGGTAAACGCTGTGTAGGTGCCGCGCAGCGCGGCCGGCAGGCTGGCGTCGCTGGCGCTGAAATCGCGCAGATGGGTTTCGTAGATCACGTTCGCTTCAGGGCGCTCCGGGCGTGGCGGACGCACCCCATCCCAGCCAGCGGGCTTGAGATCATCGGCATTCAGGTCGACCACCTGGGCGTACTGGCTGTTGCGTGACAGGCTCAGCGCGTAGGGATCGCTGACCAGCGTCGTCTCGATCCTGCCGGTGCTGGGTCGGTAGGCGGTGACTTCGTACTGGTAATACTGCCGATCCAGCGAGCGCGGGCCTTCCAGGCTCCAGACGCCGAGCCGCTCCCGCATAGGCTTGGGATAGCCGGGTAGCAGCCGTTTGGACGCATCGAACACATGCAGGCGGACCCGCTGTGCGGTCGGTGCCCAGAGCTTGAAGGACACACCTCTGCCATCGAGCGTTGCACCCAGCTCACCGTTGTAGGCGAACAGCGTGTCGAGGATGCCGGCGGTCTGCACTTCGGTGGCATCGATAACCCGGTCGTCCGCATCATAGGCGACCACCACCAGCTGGCTCATCACGGCGTGGCGCAGGACCTGTGCGCCGGCCTTGATCCGGTACGCCGGGGCATCGGCCAGATGCGGGTGCTGTCGCCTGAGGCCATTGCGCAGGCTGGCCGGCTGCATCGCCAGGGCCTGCCCACCGCTGACGGTACGCGCCTCGCTGTCGATGCGGACGCTGGCATCGCGGGCATGGCGCAGCTCGACACGGCTGGCTCCCGGTGCGCCGCCCACCAGCGCGAGCGTAAACGGATCGAGCCAATGCGCCCGCGCGCCCTTGATCGCCACCGCGCTGCCGCTTAGCGGCGTGCTGGAAAGCTGTGGGTTGCCGCTGATCGAGAAGACACGACGGCCCAGTTCGTCGAAGCGCCAGGTCAGATCGCCACCGCCCAGATCCTTCTCGTCGCCCTTGTGCATGATCAGGTTCAGGCAGCTGGCGTCGGCGCTGAGTGGGATGCGGTAGAGCGCGCCATGCTCCGGGTCGGTCTCCGCCGCCGCGAGCGGTTGCGTCCAGCTGGTTTCGGTCGCACTGCCGTTGCAGCCGGCGGTGTTCCACAGATGTGGTCCCCAGCCGTTGTAGTCGCCATCGGCGCGCTGGTAGTAAAGCAGGGCCTCATCGGGGCCAGGGTCGAGCGGGGTAGCCGAAGCGGATTGCATGGCCAGCGAGAAGCCGGCAAGGGCAAGCGCCGCCAGGCGCCGATAAGCGATCGAGCGAGTGAGCATGGGTGAGGGTCCCGTTGTTGTTGTTCTTGTACTGCTCGCTCGATGGTCGGCGCGGTGTATCCGATACGCATCCTTCCGCTGGGGGCTGCTCGGGGCGTAGGCCAAGGCCGTAATGGCGTTCTGCTTGTCCCCCTTGCCGGGCAGAGGGATGGCTGGAAATGCGGAGGGCGCCAATCAGGCGCCCTCGGTTGCCTCCCTCGCGGGGCGGGGGAGGAATGCTCAGCCGATGGTGATCGGCGGCAGTTCCTTCAGCTCGACGGTTTCCTGCTTGCGTGGCGCGAGCACTTCCGCTTCGCCATCGACCACCTGTTCATCGTTCTGGTTGAACACGCGGGTGGCGATGCGCACGCGGTTCTTCGGCAGCTTCTCGAGAATTTCCAGGCGCACGGTCAGGGTGTCGCCGATCTTCACCGGGCGGGTGAATTTCATGGTCTGGCCGAGATAGATGGTGCCCGGGCCCGGCATGGTGCAAGCCACGGCCGCGCTGATCAGTGCGCCGCTGAACATGCCGTGGGCGATGCGCTCCTTGAACAGCGTGCCGGCGGCGAACTCGGCATCCAGGTGCACGGGGTTGCGGTCGCCCGACATGGCCGCGAACAGCTGGATGTCCCTTTCCTCTACGTGTTTTTCGAAGCTCGCCTGCTGGCCAACTTCAAGTTCGGCGTAGGGCGTGTTGCTGATAGTGCTCATGCAGTGTCCTCAGACTGGTCGGCGCGCCAGATGCTGCGCCCGATGGATCGAAGCGTGTCGCGCGATCGCTACAGCCGGTGTCCGCGCGCTGGGGCAGCATTCTAGAGGCATGTTTCAGCGTTGTCCCGAGCCCGGTCGCGGTCGGCGCCGTGACGAAAGATTCACATCAGTGATTTGTGCAGCTCGGGCTGTTGCGTCGCGACGTCGACCTGCTAAGTTCGCCAGAGCCCGCTGCGCGCGGGCCAGACACTCTCAGGTAACGAGGCCAATAACAATGCAGCCTGAATTCTGGAATGACAAACGCCCCGCTGGCGTGCCCAACGACATTGATCTAGGTGCTTATCGCTCGGTCGTCGAAGTGTTCGAGCGTGCCTGCAAGACCCACGCGGACCGCCCTGCATTCAGCAACATGGGTGTCACCCTCAGCTACTCCGATCTGGAGCGCCACTCCGCCGCTTTTACCGCCTGGCTGCAGCACCATACCGATCTGCAACCCGGCGACCGTATCGCCATTCAGATGCCCAACCTGCTGCAGTATCCCATCGCGGTCTTCGGTGCATTGCGCGCCGGTCTCATCGTGGTCAATACCAACCCGCTGTACACCGCGCGGGAGATGCGCCACCAGTTCCAGGATTCCGGCGCTCGGGCGCTGGTGTATCTCAATACCTTCGGCCATCACGTGCAGGAGGTGCTGCCCGATACCGCTATCGAGCACCTGATCGAAGTGCGAATCGGCGACATGTTGCCGCCGCTCAAAGGTGTGCTGGTCAACGCGGCGGTCAAGCACCTGAAGAAGATGGTGCCGGATTACAGCCTGCCGCAGGCCGTTTCCTTCAAGGACGTGCTGCGTGACGGGGGGCGCCACAGCCACAAGCCTGCGGCGCTGGAGCTCGACCACGTCGCCGTGCTGCAGTACACCGGCGGCACGACCGGCGTGGCCAAGGGCGCGATGCTGACCCACGGCAACCTGGTGGCGAACATGCAGCAGGTGCGGGCCAACATGCAGCAGCTGGACGACCAGGGCCACCCGGTCATCCGTGAAGGTCAGGAAGTGATGATCGCGCCGCTGCCGCTGTATCACATCTATGCCTTCACGGTTAACTGCATGTGCATGACGGTGACCGGCAACCACAACGTGCTGATCACCAACCCGCGGGACATCAACGGTTTCGTCAAGGAACTGCAGCGTTGGCAGTTCTCCGCGTTCCTCGGCCTCAACACGCTGTTTGTCGCGCTGATGGCTCACCCGCAGTTCAAGAAGATCGACTTCTCCCGGCTCAAGGGCACCAACTCGGGCGGTACTGCTCTGGTTTCGGCGGTCGCCGAGCGCTGGAAGAGTCTGACCGGCTGCACGGTTGTCGAGGGCTATGGCTTGACCGAGACGTCGCCGGTGGTTTGCGCCAATCCCCATGGCGAACATTCGCGCCTCGGCACGGTGGGGCTGCCGGTGCCCGGTACCACAGTCAAGGTTATCGATGACGAGGGCAACGCCTTGCCGCTCGGCGAGCGCGGCGAGCTGTGCGTCAAGGGCCCGCAAGTGATGAAGGGCTACTGGCAGCGGCCCGACGCGACGGCCGAGGTGCTGGACGAGGAGGGCTGGCTTAAGACCGGCGACATCGCAGTCGTTGACGAGGACGGGTTCGTCAGTATCGTCGACCGCAAGAAGGACCTGATCATCGTCTCCGGTTTCAACGTCTACCCCAACGAGATCGAGGACGTGGTGATGGCCCATCCAAAGGTCGCCGCCTGCGCCGCGATCGGCGTGGCGGACGAGAAATCCGGCGAGGCGGTCAAGCTGTTCGTCGTGCCCAGCGATCCGTCCCTCAACCAGGACGAACTGCAGGCTTACTGCCGGGAGAATTTCACCGGCTACAAGATGCCGCGGCACTACGTGTTCCGCGACTCATTGCCGATGACCCCGGTGGGCAAGATATTGCGGCGTGAGCTGCGCGATATGGCCTGAGGGCTCGCCTGGAATGGCTTCAGGCAGTCCCATCAAAGTGACCGGGATATTTGTTCCGGTCACTTTATGTCGAATGGGCCCGTCTCGGGCTCTATTCGCTCCAATGCAAAGCTGCTAACCTCGGGAACGCTTTTTGCCCGATACGCGGTACAAAAGTTAACAAATCACAACAAAACAGCTGCCATCGCGCAGTGATAAAGCTGTTGCTTAGGAGTGGGGTTCATGACCGATAACTTCTGGAAGGATAAATATCCTGTTGGGGTCTCCAGCGAGATCAACCCTGACGAATACCAGAACATCCAGGCTGTGCTCAAACAGTCATGCGAGCGCTTCGCGGACAAGCCGGCGTTCAGCAATCTCGGCAAGACCCTGACCTATGGTGAGCTGTACAAGCTGTCCGGCGACTTCGCCGCCTACCTGCAGCAGAACACCGATCTTCAGCCCGGCGACCGCATCGCCGTGCAGCTACCCAACCTGATCCAGTATCCCATCGTCGTGTTCGGCGCCATGCGTGCCGGCCTCGTCGTGGTCAACACCAACCCGCTGTACACCGCGCGGGAGATGGAGCACCAGTTCAACGACGCCGGCGCCAAGGCGCTGGTGTGCCTGGCCAACATGGCGCATCTGGCCGAGGAAGTGTTGCCCAAGACCGGCATCAAGCACGTGGTCATCACCGAAGTCGCCGACATGCTGCCGCCGCTCAAGCGCATGCTGGTCAACGCAGTGGTCAAGCACGTGAAGAAGATGGTGCCGGCCTACAGCCTGCCGAAAGCCGTCAAGCTCAACGATGCGCTGGCGCTCGGCCGCGGCAAGGCGGTGCGCGAAGCGTCGCCGAAGAGCGAAGACGTGGCCGTGCTGCAGTACACCGGCGGCACCACCGGCGTCGCCAAGGGCGCCATGCTGACGCACCGCAACATCGTCGCCAACATGCTGCAGTGCAAGGCGCTGATGGGCTCGAACCTCAATGACGGCAGCGAAGTGCTGATCGCGCCATTGCCGCTCTATCACATCTACGCCTTCACCTTTCACTGCATGGCGATGATGCTCAGCGGCAACCACAACATCCTGATCTCCAACCCGCGCGATCTGCCGGCGATGATCAAGGACCTCGGCAAGTACCGCTTCAGCGGCTTCGTCGGCCTCAACACGCTGTTCGTGGCGCTGTGCAACAGCGAAGACTTCCGCAAGCTCGATTTCTCCGCGCTCAAGGTCACCCTGTCGGGCGGCATGGCGCTGCAGCTGGCCACGGCCGAACGCTGGAAACAGGTCACTGGTTGCCCGATCTGCGAAGGCTACGGCCTGACCGAAACCAGTCCGGTGGCATCGGTCAACCCGATCGAGCATATCCAGCTCGGCTCCATCGGCATCCCGGTTCCCTCTACACAGTTCAAGGTCATCAACGATGACGGCCAGGACCTGGCGCAGGGCGAGATCGGCGAGCTGTGCATCAAGGGCCCGCAGGTCATGAAGGGCTACTGGCAGCGCCCGGAGGCCACGGACGAAGTGATCGATGCGCAGGGCTGGTTCAAGACCGGCGACATCGGCGTGATCCAGGAAGACGGCTATATCCGCATCGTCGACCGCAAGAAGGACATGATCCTGGTGTCCGGCTTCAACGTGTATCCCAACGAGCTGGAAGACGTGCTCGCCAGTCTGCCGGGTGTGCTGCAGTGCGCTGCCATCGGCGTGCCGGACGAGAAGTCGGGTGAGGCGATCAAGCTGTTCGTGGTGGTCAAGCCGGGGGAGAGCCTGACCAGGGAGCAGGTCATGCAGCACATGCATGACAACCTGACCGGTTACAAGCGGCCGAAAGCCGTGGAGTTCCGCGACAGCCTGCCGACCACCAATGTCGGCAAGATCCTGCGCCGTGAGCTGCGTGACGAGGAACTGCGCAAGCTGGGGCATAAGAAGTAAGCCCCGCTGCGCAAAAAGAACCCCGCCTCGGCGGGGTTTTTCATTTATGCGAACGGCATTGATCGGCAGCGTTGGCAATTCCCTTAATTGGCATTTGGTCGCGTTCTCCTGGTTCTGTAGTCGGTGGCACAATGGCACTACTTAACCGTGTTTTTTATGGGGAATTACCTGATGTTGTCGTCCTTACGCCTGCGGGCGAAGCTGCTTTTGCTTGCGCTTGGCCCGATTCTGTTGCTGGCGGTAGTGCTCAGTGGCGTTTCGGTAGTGCAGCTGCAGGATCTGGCTGACCAGCAGGAGGCACAGACCCGGGCGAGCCTGATCCGCGATCGCCGTGCCGAACTCAAGCACTACGTCGAACTGGCGAAGAACGCCATCGGGCCGATCTATGAACGCTCCGCCGAAGGTGACATGCAGGCGCGAAGCCAGGCGGTAGCCATCTTCGAGCGCCTGAGCTATGGCAGCGAAGGCTATTTCTGGGGCTACGATGGCCAGTCGCGGCGCGTGTTCCAGGGCGCTACGCGTGAGCGCATCGGCGAGAGCTTCGCGGATTACCGTGACCCCAATGGCGTCTTTGCCATTCGCGAGCTGGTCAAGGCCGGTCAGGATTCGAGCCACTATGTCGACTACAGCTTTGCCGTTCCCGGCAGCAATGCGCTGGTGCCCAAGGTCGGCTACGCGGAATACCTGCCGAAGTGGAACCTGGTGTTCGGCACGTCGCTGAATCTGGATGACGTCGAGCGCGACGTTGTCGAGGCCCGCGCGGTCTTCCAGGCGCGCATCGACAGCCTCACGCTGATCATGCTTGGCTCGGCATTGCTGCTGCTGATTCTGATGGCTGGCCTCGCGGTCCTGATGAGCAACGCCATCCTGCGTCCGCTGCTGCAGATCAAGCAGAACCTTGACGACATGGCCCAGGGCGACGGTGACCTGACGCATCGGCTGCCGATCACCAGCCGCGATGAGCTAGGCGAACTGTCGACCTCCTTCAACCGCTTCGTCGAGAAGATTCACGCTCTCGTGCGTCAGGTAGCTGGCACGACGACCCAGCTCAGCGGACTGGTCAGCGCGGTAGCCAGCCAGGCGCAGCGTTCCGAGCAGGCCATGGCCGATCAGCGCAGCGAGACCGATCAGGTCGCCACGGCCATCAACGAGATGTCCGCTGCGGCGCATGAAGTGGCGATGAGCGCCCAGCGCGCGGCCGAGGCGGCGCGGGAGACCGACCAGCAGGGCGTTGCCGCCAAGCAGGTGGTGGACCAGAGCATCCGTCAGATCCATGAACTGGTGGGCGAGCTGCGTGGTAGCGGTGAATCGCTGGAAGGCCTGCAGCAGGACGTGAAAGGCATCGTCGGCGTGCTCGACGTGATCCGCGCGATTGCCGAACAGACCAACCTGCTGGCGCTCAACGCGGCCATCGAGGCGGCGCGTGCCGGTGAGGCCGGCCGTGGTTTCGCCGTGGTTGCCGATGAAGTTCGAGCCCTGGCCAGTCGCACGCAGCAGAGCACCGGGGAAATCCAGGGCATGATCGATCGGCTGCAGAATGCGACTTCGCACACGGTCGGTACCATGCTGCGCGCCGGCGAGAAGGGCGAGAGCACGCGGAATCACGCCAACCAGGCTGGCGAATCGCTGGATGCCATCTCCGCGCTGATCGGCACCATCAACTCGATGAACGCGCAGATCGCCGCCGCCGCCGAAGAGCAGACCGCGGTGGCCGAGGAGATCAACCGCAGCGTGCATCACATCGCCGATGCGGTGGATGGTGTGGCCAGCGATGCCGCCCAGGGTGCGCAGACGGCCCGGGAGCTGAACGGCCTGGCCGAGCAGCTGCAGCGTCTGGTCGGTCAGTTCCGCATCTGATCAACCGCTCTAGCCTGCGGCTTGGCGAAACCCTGCCTGGCAGGGTTTCGCNCGCAGCCGAAGAGCAGACCGCCGTGGCCGAGGAGATCAACCGCAGCGTGCATCACATCGCCGATGCCGTGGATGGTGTGGCGAGCGATGCCGCGCAGGGCGCGCAGACGTCGCGCGAGCTCAATGGCTTGACTGAGCGCCTGCAGAAGCTGGTGGGTCAGTTCCGGATCTGATCCAGCCGGGCGGCAGGTGCAATGCCTGCCGCCGTTGCCGAACGGCCCATTCGCAGCGCCGTTCCGCGGCGCACCAATGAAGCGCCTCGCATGAAGTTCCCTTCTCCCGATCAACGGTGCTACCGGCGGGCGGTTGTCTAAGAACCGAGGCGGCAACCGCTCGGTCTAGCTCCCTATGGCCGCGTCCGCTTAATGCTGTAGGGGACGATGGCGCAAGCCACAGGCGGCCTGCCCATCAATCCGTTGCAAGGATGAGTTACCCATGCACAAGAAAAACAATGCTGTTCGGGTAGTTGCTTCTCTCGCATTACTTACCGGTAGTGTCGCTTTCGCGGCGCCGCAGGTAGACACCGCTCAATTCAATGACTTCTGGTCGCCGGACAAGCCGAACGCCGCGCTTTGCCGTTCGCCGCTGCTGGTCGGCACGCCGGTCGGTCTGCCGCGCTGCATGCAGGCGAGCAACGTCATGAAGCATCTGGAGGCGCTGCAGGATATCGCCACGATGAATGACGGCAATCGTGCGTCCGGCCAGCCTGGCTATCAGGCCTCGATCGACTATGTCCGCAGCCGCCTGCAGCGGGCTGGCTATCGGGTCGAGGTGCAGGCCTTTCCCTTCCTCGCCTTCTATCCGGTCAGCCCCGGCACGCTGAGCGCCGTGGCGCCACAGCCGGTGCAGTACGTTTGGGAAGAGGATTTCTCCTATGCCGATCAGACCGACCCTGGCAACGTCACCGCACCGGTGGTGCCGGTTGACCTGGCGCTCGGTGCCGGCAACACATCTACCAGCGGTTGCGAACCGGAGGACTTCGCCGGGTTCCCGGCCGGGGCCATCGCGCTGATGCAGCGTGGCACCTGCCCGTTCGGGCAGAAGGCGACCAATGCCGCGGCGGCCGGTGCGGCGGGGGCAATCATCTTCAATCAGGGCGACACCGAGGACCGCAAGGGGCTGCTGGTCGCGACCTTGGGCGAGGACTATAGCGGCGGCATCCCGGTGATGTTCTCGACCTACGACAACGGCGTGGCCTGGTCGCAGACCGCGGGCCTGCAGCTGAGCATGAACGTCGATGTGGTGCGCGAGCAGACCGAGACCTACAACCTGCTGGCCGAAACCCGCCGCGGCGATCCGAGCAACGTGATCATGGTCGGCGCGCACCTGGATTCGGTATTCGAGGGTGCCGGCATCAACGACAACGGCTCGGGCAGCGCCGCGCTGCTGGAAATGGCACTGCTGATGAGCAAGGCGCGGCCGGAAAACAAGGTGCGCTTTGCCTGGTGGGGCGCCGAGGAGTCCGGGCTGGTCGGCTCGACCTACTACGTCACGCAATTGCCGGATGAGCAGAAGCGGCGCATCAAGGCCTACCTGAACGTCGACATGATCGGTTCGCCGAACTACGCCAACTTCATCTATGACGGCGACGGCTCCGACTTCGGCCTGCAGGGTCCACCCGGCTCGGCCGCCATTGAACGCCTGTTGCGCACCTACTTCCAGCTGCGCAATGCGCCGTCGGAAGGCACCGAGATCGACTTCCGCTCCGACTACGCGCAGTTCTTCGAAGACGGCATCGCCTTCGGCGGACTGTTCACCGGGGCCGAGGACATCAAGACCGAGGAGCAGGCGCAGCGTTATGGCGGCATCGCCGGGGAGTCGTTCGATCAGTGCTATCACACGCCGTGCGACAACCTGGGCAACATCTCCACCGAAGCCCTGGAGCTGCATGGCGATGCGCTGGCGTTCGCGACCAGCTGGCTTTCGCTGTCGACCAAGATGATCGATGACGAGATCGCCGCAGCGGCCGAGCAGAGCATCGGCACCATGCGCATCCAGCAAGTGCAGGAGAAGTCGCGCTGGGGTCATTGGATCCGTTGATCGCCTGAATACCGCGCCGGCCAGCCGGCGCGGTCCCTCCAAACATCCCTTTCCCTTCGGCCGGCCGGGCAAATCTGCGACAATCGCGCCCTTCTCGAATTGCCCCACGGCTGTCCATGACCGACGCAACGCCCGCTATCGATACCCTGCTGAAGAATCTCGACCAGGCCCTGTTCGCTGATCGCCATCGCCTGCGCCGGCAGCTGCATGAGCTGAGAAAGCAACCGGACGAGGCCAAGCTGACCCAATGGCTGGAGCGTTTTCAGGCGTCCGTAGCCAAGGTCGAGGCGCGCCGGCAGAGCGTGCCGAGCATTCGCTACGACGACAGCCTGCCGATCGCGGCCAAGCGCGACGAGATCAAGGCCGCGCTGGAAAAGCATCAGGTGCTGGTGATCGCCGGTGAGACCGGCTCGGGCAAGACCACCCAGCTGCCGAAGATCTGCCTGGAAATCGGCCGTGGCGTACACGGGCTGATCGGCCATACCCAGCCGCGCCGGCTGGCGGCACGCAGCGTCGCGACTCGGGTGGCCGAAGAAATCGGCACGCCCCTGGGCGAACTGGTGGGTTATCAGGTGCGCTTCGAGGATCAGAGCAAGGACAGCTCGCTGATCAAGCTGATGACCGACGGCATCCTGCTGGCCGAGACGCAGCACGATCGCTTCCTCGAGCGTTACGACACCATCATCGTCGACGAGGCCCACGAGCGTTCGCTGAACATCGATTTCCTGCTCGGCTTCCTCAAGACTCTGCTGCCGCGCCGGCCGGACCTGAAGGTCATCATCACTTCGGCGACCATCGACCTGCAGCGATTTTCCGAGCACTTCGACGGTGCGCCCATCGTCGAGGTGTCCGGGCGTACGTACCCGGTGGAGACCTGGTATCGGCCACTGGCGGCCGAGATCGACGAGGATGGCAATCGGGTCGAGGATGATCTGACCGTCGACCAGGGCATCCTCGCCGCGCTGGACGAAATTACGGCCCACGAGCAGAGCGTGGGCAAGCGCCCCGGCGACGTGCTGGTGTTCCTGCCCGGCGAGCGCGAGATTCGCGACGCCGCCGAGGTGCTGCGCAAGGCCAATCTGAAGTTCACCGAGGTGCTGCCGCTGTATGCGCGGCTGACGCCGGCCGAGCAACAGAAAATCTTCCAGCCGCGACCAGGGCGCAAGATCGTGCTGGCCACCAACGTCGCCGAGACGTCGCTGACCGTGCCCGGCATCCGCTACGTGATCGATTCCGGCACCGCGCGCATCAGCCGCTACAGCTACCGCGCCAAGGTTCAGCGCCTGCCGATCGAGGCGGTGTCCCAGGCCAGCGCCAACCAGCGCAAGGGCCGTTGCGGACGGGTCGAACCGGGTATCTGCATTCGGCTGTACAGCGAGGAAGACTTCCTCGGCCGGCCCGAATTCACCGATCCGGAAATCCTGCGCACCAACCTGGCCGCGGTGATCCTGCAGATGCTGCATCTGCGCCTGGGCGACATCCAGGATTTCCCCTTTATCGAGCCGCCGGATGGCAAGGCCATCAGCGACGGCTTCAACCTGTTGCAGGAGCTCTCGGCGGTCAACCGCGAAAACCAGCTGACCCCAATGGGGCGCCAGTTGGCGCGCCTGCCGATCGACCCTCGGCTTGGTCGCATGCTCCTCGAAGCTGCACAGCAGGGCAGCCTCGCCGAAGTCCTGATCGTGGCCAGCGCACTCTCGGTGCAGGATGTGCGCGAGCGTCCGGCCGACCGCCAGCAGGCAGCCGACCAGGCCCATGCGCAGTGGAAAGATCCGGATTCGGACTTTGCCGCGCTGATCAATCTCTGGCGCGGTTTCGAGGAGAAGCGCCAGGAGCTGGGCTCCAACCCTCTGCGCAGCTGGTGCCGGAAGAACTTCCTCAACTACCTGCGTCTGCGTGAGTGGCGCGACGCCCATCGCCAGCTGACGCTCATCGCCCGGGAGCTCAAGCTTGGTTCGGGCAGGTCGGCGGATGGCTCCGGCCAACCACCGCACGCCGATAAGGCACGTAGGGTGGAAGGCGGCGAAGCCTCTTCCGCGCTTTCGGCGGGGGCCAGCACCCAACCCGCACCGACCAAGGACACCAAGGTCAACGTCATCCTCCGCCAGCAGGCCGAAGCCAGCGAGGCCGCGCAGAAGGCCAAGAGCTACGCCTCGGTGCACAAGGCCATCCTCGCCGGCCTGCTCAGCCAGATCGGCAACAAGACCGAGGAGGGCGACTTCCTCGGCGCCCGCCAGCGGCGCTTCTGGGTGCATCCCGGAAGCAGCATCGGCCGCAAGAAGCCCAACTGGCTGATGGCCGCGGAACTGGTGGAAACCACCAAGCTGTTCGCGCGCATGGTCGCCAAGATCGAGCCGGACTGGATCGAGCCGCTGGCCGGGCATCTGATCAAGAAGAACCACTTCGAGCCGCACTGGGAGAAGAAGCGCGGCCAGGTTGTGGCCTACGAGCAGGTAACGCTGTACGGCATGATCGTCGTCGGCCGCCGGCCGGTGCATTACGGCCCCATCGACCCGCCCGCTGCCCGCGAGCTGTTCATCCGCGAAGGGCTGGTGCGCGGCGAGATCAACAGCCGCGCCCGCGCGCTCAGCGCCAATCGCGAGCTGCTCGAACGTCTCGACGAACTGGAAGCCAAGGCGCGGCGCCGCGACATCCTCGCCGACGAGGAAACCCTGTTCGACTACTACGATGCGCGGCTACCGGCGGACATCTACCAGACCGCCAGCTTCGAGAACTGGTACAAGCGCGAAAGTGCGAAGAACCCGCAGCTGCTGATCATGCGCGAGGAAGACGTGCTCGCCCGCGAGGCCAGCGAGGTCACCGCCGCGCAGTACCCGGATTACCTGCGCATCGGCGAGCTGCAGCTGCCGCTGGAATACCATTTCGAACCCAACCATCCGCGCGACGGCGTGACCCTGCGCGTACCGGCGCCGCTGTTGCCGCAATTGCGCAGCGAGCGGCTCGACTGGCTGGTGCCCGGCTTGCTGGAAACCAAGGCGGTGGCCCTGGTGCGCAACCTGCCCAAGGCGCTGCGCAAGAACTTCGTGCCGGTGCCGGATTTCGTTGGCGCTGCGCTGGCCAGGATCGCTTTTGGTGAAGGCTCGCTGCCCGAGGCGCTGGGCCGCGAGCTGCTGCGCATGACCGGCGCGCGCGTATCGGATGATGCGTGGGCCGAAGCGGCAGCCGGGCTGGAGAGCCACCTGAAGATGAACATCGAGGTGGTCGATGCCCGCGGCAAGTTTCTTGGTGAAGGCCGCGACCTGGCCGAGCTGACCGCACGCTTCGCCGAGGCCAGCCAGGCCGCCCTGGCGCCGCCGCAGCAGAAGGCCGAACAGAAGCCGGTCGAAGCCAAGGGTTTTGCCCAGGTCGCAGAAAAGGCCCAGGCGAAGATGGCCGGGCTGTCGATGACCGTCTACCCGGCGCTGGTGGAAGAGGCAGGAGTGGTCAAGGAAGGACGTTTCCCGACCCAGGCCGAGGCCGAGTGGCAACACCGCCGCGCGCTGCAGCGCCTGTTGCTGCAACAGCTGGCGGAGCCGGCCAAGTACCTGCGCAACAAGCTGCCGGGCCTTACCGAGCTGGGCCTGCTCTACCGCGACATGGGCAAGATCGATGGGCTGGTCGAGGACATCCTGCTGGCCAGCCTCGACAGCTGCATCCTCGACGGCGAAGCCCAGCTGCCGCGTGATGGCGCCGCGCTGGCGTCACTCGCCGAGCGCAAGCGCGGCGACTGGACTGCGCATGCCGAGCGCCTGGCACGTCTGACACTGGAAATCCTCAAGCACTGGCACGGCCTGCAGAAGCGCTTCAAGGGCAAGATCGATCTGGCCCAGGCGGTGGCGCTCAACGATATCAAGGCGCAGCTGGGCAATCTGGTCTATCCGGGCTTTGTTCGCGAAACACCTGCCGAGTGGCTGAAGGAATATCCGCGCTACCTCAAGGCCATCGAGCAACGCTTCGAAAAGATCGGCGCGCAGCTGCAGCGTGATCGGGTCTGGTCCGGCGAGCTGGCCGGCTACTGGGAGCAGTACCAGACGCGCCTGAACAAGCACCTGCAGGAAGGCAAGCGCGATGCCGAGCTGGCGCTGTATCGCTGGATGCTCGAGGAGTATCGCGTCTCGCTCTGGGCGCAGCAGCTCGGCACCAGGATGGCGGTATCGGACAAGCGCCTGATCAAGCAGTGGAGCCAGGTCGAGCCCTGAGGTCGGGGCTGGCACGAATCGTCAATCGCAGGAAGCCCATGGAAACTCGCAACAGGCTGGCGGGCGTCGCCGGCTCGCTCGCCGCATCGACGCTCTTCGCCACGCTGTACTACTACACCTCACTGCTCGAACCGTTGAGCGGTCAGCAGATATACGGCTGGCGCATTCTGCTGACTGCGCCTTGCCTGGCGTTGCTGCTGCTCGCCATCGGCCGCTGGGGTGAGGTCCGCGAGATCCTCGTGCGCGTACCGGCAGAGGCGCGACTGTGGCTCGCGCTGCCGCTGTCCTCGGCGCTGGTCGGTCTGCAGCTGTGGCTGTTCATGTGGGCGCCGATCAACGGTCACGGCCTGGACGTCTCGCTCGGCTACTTCCTGCTGCCGCTGACGCTGGTACTCACCGGCCGCCTGGTCTTCGGCGAGGCGATCAGTCGATTGCAACGCCTGGCCTGTTTGCTGGCGGCTGTGGGTGTCGGCAACCAGCTGCTGCTGGCTTCGTCACTGTCATGGCCGGTACTCGCCGTTGCCCTCGGTTATCCCTGCTACTTCGTCCTGCGCCGCTGGATTGGCACCGCCAGTCTCGGCGGGCTCTGGGTCGACCTGATCATCAGCCTGCCGGTCGCCGCGCTGTTTGCCTTCTCCGACCGAGAGACCCTGCAACAGCTCGCGGCGAGCCCGGCGCTGCTGCTTCTGATCATCGGCCTGGGTGCGCTCAGTGCCCTGGCCCTGGCGCTGATGATCGTCGCCAGCAAACATCTGGATCTCGCACTGTTCGGCCTGCTCAGCTATGTCGAACCGGTGCTGCTGGTCGTCGTGGCGCTGCTGCTCGGCGAGAGCATCGCTTCGAATCAATGGCTGACCTATGTGGCGATCTGGACGGCGATAGCGCTGCTGATTGTGGAAGGAGCGAAAGCCTTGCGGGCTGCCCGAGCGGGAGTGCCGCAAAAACGCTCCCGTCGAGTCCTGAAATGAGGCGAAAGCCCCTCCCGTGTAAACAGGCTGGCAGCCGCTAGACCAACCGCTGCGCGACAATTCCGGCGACAACTGCCAGCGCCAGCGCGCCGAGCAGCCAGCCCAGGCGCGAGCCGGATCTGCCGGGATTCTCCGTGCGCGCTGCCGCTTCTGCCGGAGCCATTGCCGCGGCGTGCAGCGGATTGGGCGTCGCCGGACGTGGTCGTGCCGGCTTCGGCTGGGAGGGGACGGGCAGGTCCGCCGCGCGGACGAACACGGTGGCGTCTTCGTCGACGATTTCCGGCGCACTCACCTTGGGGCCGATAACCAATAGCGTGGTGTTGCCCAGCTGAATCTGATCGCCCGGCTGCAGAACGGCCGTGGTGACCTTTTCACGGTTGACCAGCAAACCGTTGGCTGAGGCCAGGTCCTTCACTTCCAGCACATCGCCCTTGAGATAGAACTCCGCGTGGCGGCGGGACAGCTCCGCATCGCTGAAGCAGAGCTCGCATTTCACCGAGCGGCCAAAGGTCATCGAGCCGGTGATGTGGTACTTGTGGCCCTGGTTTTCGCCCTTGACCACCTGCAGCAACCAGCGGGGCGCTGCCGCCACCTTGGCGCCGACCTTGGCCGGATCGACGATCTCCAGCTCCAGCGCCCCGAGTCGCACACGGTCCCCGGAGCGGATCTGATAGCGCTCGCCGATCTTTTCGTCATTGACGTAGGTGCCGCCTGGCGTGCCGAGGTCGGTCAGGTAGTAGAAGCGGTTTTCCAGTATCAGCTCGGCGTGAAAGGGCGCCACGCCGGCATCGCTTATCACCAGCCTGTTGGCGCGGTCCGAACCGAGGGTGAAGCGTTCGTCGGCAAGCCAGACGGGGCTCTGACGATTGTCTGCGAAGTGGATCCTGAGCATGTCTGCGTTACCTTGAGCGGGAGCGATCGCAGGCATGAGCCAGGCGATCGGGCGTGATCATCAGTTGAATATCCGATTCCACAGGCGCTTGACCGGATTGGCCGGCGCCTGCGAGGTCTGCGTGGTGGCGGGTGGGGTGCGCGAGCTACTGGCAGCGGTACGCGGCACCGGTCGCGGTGCTCTTGCCTTGGCGACACGCTGGGCATGCGCGTCGTGCAGCGCCAGCAGCGGTGCGTACGCCGGTGAGGCTTCCAGTCCCTGCTCAATGTATTCCAGAGCCAATGCGTATTCGCGTCTGCCATATGCCGCTTCGGCGAGCTCGACATAGCGTTCGCTGACCCGGGCCAATCCGTCGCGCGCCACCTGATGCTCCGGCAGCCAGCCAAGCACCTGCTGGTAGTAATGCACGGCGCTGTCCTCGGCCGGTTCCAGCAGTTGATCATCGGCCAGTCGCTGCGCCGCCAGTTTCAGGGCCTGGGCGATGCGGGCATCGAGGACACGGCGCAAGCCATCGAGGGCATCTGCATTGTCCGCGTCCAGGCGCAGGGCCTGGCGGAAGTAGTAGTCGGCATTGTCGTACGCCGGTGCGGTCAGCTGTCCTTCGCCCAGGCGCGACTCGGCGCGGGTGAGGAACCCACTGATCTGGCTGTACTGAAACCATTGATAGCCGCCCACGCCCAGTGCGCCTATTGCCAACGCAAGCACCGCAGCCACCGTCGCCCAGCGGCCAACAGCACGACGCTGTCGCCGGCGTCGGGGCTGTGCTTGGGGTTCCATGAGCAGTGCCGGCGCGATGCGCGTCTGGTCCATGTCCGGCTCGGTGAGGGTGTCGATGGCGGCCAGCAGTTCGCGACAGCTGGCGAAGCGCTCGGCCGGCTGCTTGGCCAGCATGCGGTCGAGCAGCGGCTGATAGGGTGCCAGCGCTGGCGGCAGCAACGGTATGGGCATCTGCAGGTGGTTGAGCACGGTTTGCGGATAGCTGCTGGCGCGGAACGGATTGGTCCCGGTGAGCATCTCGGCGAGGATCACCCCGAGGCTGTAGATGTCGCTGCGTGCGTCCAGCGGTTGGCACTGGGCCTGTTCCGGGCTGCTGTAAGCCGGGCTGCCGACGGCAATGCCGAAATGCGTGAGTTCGTTGTCCAGTTCGACCGACTTGGCCACGCCGAAATCGGTGAGCACGACGCTGCCATCGTCGCGGAAGAGGATATTGGCCGGCTTCACGTCGCGATGAACCAGTCCGCCGTCGTGCACCACTGCCAGGCCACCGGCCAGCTGGCGGATGATGTCCAGCGCCCGGGACGGTGAGAAAACGATGCCGCGGTGCTGCGCCAGATCGCCACCACCGATGTACTCCATGGCCAGGTAATGCCGGCCATCGGCGATCTGGCCGATGTCGTGGATGGTGATGATGGCCGGATGACGCAGCGAGGCGACAATATGGCCTTCCTGGATGAAGCGTTCGGTAAACGCGGCGTCCTCGGTGCGCAGCAGTACCTTGACGGCTACCTCGCGATCCAGGGACAGCTGCGTGGCCAGGTAGACTTCGGCCATCCCGCCTTTTCCGAGTCGCTTGTGCAGGCGATAGCCCGGTATTTCCAGCATCCGATGCGTCATAGAAACTCGCGCGTACTTACGACTTGAGGGGTTTGAGCAGCATGTTGATGAAGCGGCGCCCGCGGGACTCGGCAGCGGGCGGCGGGCTGTTTCGGCCGATCACGATGCAGCTGATGTTGTCGCGGCCACCATGGGCGTTCGCCTGGTCGATCAGCTGTTCGACCAGGTTTTCCAGCGTGTCTGCGAAGGTGCAGGTGGCGTGGATCTGCGCGTCGGTCAACTCGTTGGTCAGGCCATCGCTGCACAGCAGAAGCAGCTCATCGGGCTTCAGGCTGCCTGCGGCGATGCCCAGCTCCAGCGGCGCCTCGCGGCCCAGGCAGCGCAGGATGATGTTGCGCCAGGCGTGGCCCTCGGCTTCGGCGGGTTTCAGCTCGCCCGCGTCGATCATCATCTGCACCCAACTGTGGTCGCGGGTCAGCTGGTCGATACCGTTTGCGCTGACCAGATAGGCTCGGCTGTCACCGACCCAGGTGAGCTCGAAATCCGCGCCATTGAACTGCGCAGCCACCAGCGTGGTACCCATGCCATCGTCTACGGCTTCTTCCAGTACCGCCTGGTTGGCCTGCTGGACCGCAGCCTGCAGCGGCTCGCCGTCTTCAACCGCTTTGTGCAATGCCGACAATGCCAGGCTGCTCGCGATCTCTCCGCATTGGTGCCCGCCCATGCCGTCGGCGATCGCCCAAAGCCCCAGCTCCGGCGCACAGAGCAGCGCATCTTCATTATGGTTGCGCCTGCGCCCGGGCGAGCTCTGCCCGGCGTAGTCCAGCAATGAGTCAGAAAGGGTCGGTTGCATGCGTGGGCCCTGCGGCACGGCGTCGAGCGGGCATGATGCGTTGGGCGTGTGCGACTGTCATCGATTGGCGCCGGAGCAAGCGCAAAACTGTTAACTCGTGCAAACGGGCGGAATTATTCCGCTGCCCGGACTCCATCCGTGATGACTCGCGGGCTCGAACGACACCGCCGTTTCGGTGCGAGAGGCGTGAAGGCGCTTCGGTGGCACAGGCATTCAACCTTCGATGAGCTATCGGCTGAGTTCGTACGCACACATGTTGACCGTGGCGGCCAGATTCAGCGACTCGATGGCGCCGCAACCGGGGATGGTGAATGGCCGGGCGTCGAGTGCATTCAGCTGATCGCGGGGCACGCCGCGGGCTTCATTGCCGAACAGGTAGCATTCGAAGGTTGTGAAAGCCGTCGATTGCACAGGCTCACCCTGCATATCCAGACAGGCGATGCGGGCAAAGCGCGTGCGCAACGAATCCAGCGTCACATCCAGTTCCATCGGCGCATGGAAGATGGCGCCCATGCTCGAGCGCACGACCTTGGGGTTGTACGGGTCGACGCTGCCGGGGCTGAGCAGGCAGCGGAAATTGCCGAACCAGGCCAGCGTGCGCAGGATGGTGCCGAGGTTGCCCGGGTCCTGGATTTCATGCAGGTAGATGGCGCGTTCGCCCGCGACGGGTGCAGCGATCGACGCGCCTGTCGCTGGCATCGGCACCACTGCCACGATGCCTTGCGGGGTCTTGGTGTCGGCGATCTGCGCCATCTGGCGGTCGCTGATCACATGGGTCTTGAACGGGCTTTGCCAGTGCTCGTAGGCATTGGTCACATACAGTTCGCTGCGTGCAAGCTGCGGGTTGTGCAGGGTGGCTTTCTGCAGCTCCAGCGCCAGATGTTCGCCCTCCACCAGAAAATGACCGAACTCGGCCCGGTACTTTTTCTGGTGCAGCTTTTTGATGTCGTCGAATTTCATCAAGGCGGCGCTCAGTGGCTCTGCACGTCAGTCTGTCCCGCATCCGCCAGCATCGCCTTGGCCAGCGCCTCGGCGACCTTGATGCCGTCCACGCCCGCCGAGAGGATGCCGCCGGCGTAACCCGCGCCTTCGCCGGCCGGATACAGACCGCGCAGGTTGAGGCTCTGCAGTGTTTCGCTGTCGCGGGTGATGCGTACCGGCGAGGAGGTGCGGGTCTCGATGCCGGTGAGCACCGCGTCAGCGCGATCGAACCCGCGGATCTGCTTGCCAAAGGCCGGCAGCGCTTCGCGGATCGCCTCGATGGCATATTCCGGCAGCGAGGGCGCCAGATCGCCCAGGCGCACGCCCGGCTTGTAGGACGGCTCGACCTCGCCGAACTCGGTCGACGGCACGCCGCGAATGAAGTCGCCCACCAGTTGCCCGGGCGCGCAGTAGTCGCTGCCGCCCAGCTCGTAGGCGCGCGATTCCAGACGCTCCTGCAGCTCCACGCCGGCCAGCGCATCGCCGGGGAAATCCTGCTCTGGGTTGATGCCGACGACGATGCCGGCGTTGGCATTGCGCTCGTTGCGCGAGTACTGGCTCATGCCGTTGGTCACCACGCGTCCCGGCTCCGACGTGGCGGCCACCACGGTGCCGCCCGGGCACATGCAGAAGCTGTAGACCGCGCGGCCGTTCTTGGCGTGGTACACCAGTTTGTAGTCCGCGGCGCCCAGCTCCGGATGGCCGGCGTACTTGCCCAGACGGGCCTGGTCGATCATGCCCTGCGGATGCTCGATGCGGAAACCGATGGCAAACGGCTTGGCTTCGATATGCACGCCCTGGCGATGCAGCATACGGAAGGTGTCGCGGGAGCTGTGACCCAGGGCCAGCACTACATGGCGGCTGCGAAGTGTCTCGCCATTGGCCAGCACCACGCCTTCGAGCTGGCCATCCTCGATCACGAGATCGGTGACCCTGGTCTCGAAGCGTACCTCGCCGCCGAGGGCGATGATTTCCTCGCGCATCGCGGCAACCACGCCGGTAAGGCGGAAGGTGCCGATATGCGGCTTGCTGACGTACATGATCTCTTCCGGCGCGCCGGCGCGGACGAATTCGTGCATCACCTTGCGGGCGTAGAACTTCGGATCCTTGATCTGGCTGTAGAGCTTGCCGTCGGAGAACAGACCGGCACCGCCTTCGCCGAATTGCACGTTGGATTCCGGCGTCAGGGTCTTCTTGCGCCACAGCGCCCAGGTGTCCTTGGTGCGGCGGCGCACATCCTTGCCGCGCTCCAGCACGATGGGCTTGAAGCCCATCTGTGCGAGCAGCAGCGCGGCGAACAGCCCACAGGGGCCGAAGCCTACCACCAGCGGCCGCTCGGTCAGATTGGCCGGAGCCTGACCGACCGGGTAGTAGCGGGTATCCGGCGCCGGGCGCACGTGGTTGTCGTCGGCAAAGCGCGCCAGGACTGCCGCCTCGTCACGAACCTCGACGTCGAGGATGTAGATGAACAGGATGACGCTGTTCTTCTTGCGCGCATCGTAGCTGCGCTTGAACACGCTGAAGTTCAGCAGGTCGGCGTCACTGATGTTCAGACGCTTGACGATGGCCTCGCGCAGCGCATCGGCGGGATGATCGAGGGGCAGGGACAGTTCGGTGATGCGAATCATGGCAGTAATCCTGGCCGGTGACTCCGGCAGAGGAAGCAACGAGAGGGGGGCGTGAGGCGCGGATTGTACCGGCGGCAAGCACGCCTGTCAGGCGGCGCTTACGCGGTTCCCCCGGGGCAGGTGCTGCGCCCGGCGCCCGCGGCCCGGCATTATCGGCTTATAATCGCCGCCAATTTGCCCGACAGTTGCGCAGGGTCCTGCCTGTTGGCGCGCGTCTTACCTTGATTCTCCGTGGTTGGCTCTATCATGAAACGATCCAAAAGCAGCCGTCGTTGGCTGGATGAACACGTCAACGATCCCTTCGTCAAACGCGCGCAGAAGGATGGCTTGCGCTCGCGCTCCAGCTACAAGCTGATCGAGCTGAACGAGAAGGACAAACTGATACGCCCCGGCATGCTGGTCATGGATCTCGGTTCCGCCCCAGGCGGCTGGTCGCAGGTGGCCGGCGGAATCGTCGGCGAAAAGGGCAGGGTGCTGGCCACCGACATCCTGCCGATGGGCGGGCTGGATAACGTCGATTTCGTTCAGGGCGACTTCACCGAGGACGCCGTGTTCCAGCAGATTCTCGACATGCTCGACGGCCGGCAGCCCGACCTGATCGTGTCCGACATCGCGCCGAACATCAGCGGCGTCGCCGCTGCCGACCAGGCCGCCTCGATGTATCTGGTGGAACTCACCCTCGACATGGTTCGCCAGGTGCTCAAGCCCGGCGGCAATTACGTGGTCAAGGTGTTCCAGGGCGAAGGCTCCGACGAGTTCCTCAAGGACGTGCGCAGCTCGTTCGAGAAGGTGGTGATCCGCAAGCCGGAGGCGTCGCGCCCGCGTTCGCGGGAGGTCTATCTGGTGGCCAAAGGCTTCAAGGGCTAGCGATTCGGCGTGACGCAAAGGCGGGTCCGAAGGCCGGCTGCCGCTGTTGAGCGTTCTGGCGGTGCGGTCTTGAGGAATGCGGATGCGCTTGTCGATCCCTTCTCATTCATGATTTTTCAGTTCCTCGCGTCTCCGCGCCATAGTCGATGGCGTCGAGTCGCGTAGATAGGCGGCGTAGCCCTTCTTCCCTGGCCATCGGCGGCAACTTCGAAGCTGCCCGGTTGGCCATTCCCATCCAGCCAGATGACCTCCCCACCAGCGCCGCGGCGAGTTCAGCGCGCCATATGCCATGCCGCGTTACTCGTGGGCATCGGGCGCAGAAAAGATTGTATACAATCTTTGACCATTCACATCTTCCTTGTATACAGTTGGCTTTCCATCCACCCGGCTTGCGGTTGAGTATCGGCAAGCCCTCCATGCACCTGGAGAACCATGGCAAGCACAACGTACTACGTCCCCAAGGGCGGACATCCCGAGCAGACTCAACTGCTGACCGATCGTGCAATGTTCACCGAAGCCTATGCAGTCATTCCCAAGGGCGTGCTGCGCGACATCGTCACCAGCCATTTGCCCTTCTGGGACAACATGCGGATGTGGGTGCTGTCCCGTCCGCTTTCCGGCTTCGCCGAAACCTTTTCCCAGTACATCGTGGAGCTTGGCGCCAGCGGCGGCAGTGACCGGCCGGAGCATGACCCGAACGCCGAGGGCGTGCTGTTCGTCGTGGACGGAGAGTTCTCTCTGACGATCGAGGGAACCCTCTATGACATGCGTCCCGGCAGCTATGCATTCATACCGCCTGCGGCGAAATGGAGCGTGCGCAACACCGGGGCGGCGCCGGTACGTTTCCACTGGATCCGCAAGGGCTATCAGGCCGTCGAAGGCTTGCCCTACCCGGAGGCCTTCGTGACCAACGAGAACGATATCGAGCCGATCCCCATGCCGGGTACCGATGGCAAATGGGTGACCACGCGCTTCGTCGACATGAGCGACATGCGCCACGACATGCACGTCAACATTGTCACGTTCGAGCCGGGTGCGGTTATCCCCTTCGCAGAAACCCACGTGATGGAACACGGCCTCTACGTCCTGGAAGGCAAGGCGGTGTATCGCTTGAATCAGGATTGGGTCGAGGTCGAGGCGGGCGACTACATGTGGCTGCGCGCGTTCTGTCCGCAGGCCTGCTATTCCGGCGGCCCGGGCAAGTTCCGCTACCTGCTGTACAAGGATGTGAACCGACACATGGACCTGGGTCGTTTCAACCAGCGGGCCTGACCTCCAGTGCCTTCGCGAGCGGCGAAGGCACGCCTGCCTGCCCTCGCGCGGATACGCTCTGCTGCGCCTTTGCGCGCAGCGAACTAGCCGATCCGCTGCAGGAACCGTTCGATCCGCTCCAGCACCTGTTCCGGTTGTTCTCGATGCGGAACATGGCCCACCCCCGGAAGCAGCGCCTGTTCGACCTGACCGCTGGCGCAGTCGGCGATCAGCTGCGGGTGGCGTTCGGAGCCGAACTCATCGTCATCGCCATGGATGGCAAGGCTCGGACAGCCGACCGCAGGCAGCGCGTGGGCCAGCGTCCATGTGGCGAAATCCGGCGCCAGCCAGGTATCGATCCATGCGCTCAGGACCCAGTCACTGCGCTCGCCGTGATAGCGGCGCAGACGTTCGCGTTGCGCGGGGTCGGCGAACCAGGCCCTGGCCTGGCGGATGCCTCTGAGCGTGCGCTGTTCGACGAAGGTTACCGCCGACATCGTGATCATCGCCTGGCAGGCTTCGGGATACCGCGCGGCGCAATGCACGGCCATGCTGCCACCGACGCTATGTCCGAGCACCACGAAGCGCTCGATCCCCAGATGTTCCAGCACATGGGCGAAGCCTTGCGCGGCCTCGTCCTCAACAAAGGTCGGGGCAGGCGGCTCAGTGAGGCGATCGGAGCGGCCGAAACCCAGCCGATCATAGGCGATGACCGGTCGACCGGTGGCGTTGGCAAGGGCGGCGGGAAAATCTTTCCATTGCTCGACGCAACCGAGCGACTCATGCAGCAGCATTATCGGTGCCCGGTCCGGCCGAAGCGCATCGGCGTCCGGGATCCAGCTGCGGACGAAGGTCCGGCCATGGTTGTGCTCTATCCAGAGATCGGCCAGACGGTGATCGAGCGTTGCACTGAGGGACATGGACGGGGATTCCTGAACGTAGCGAACGCATAGCAGTACTGTTCTTTTACGTAAACGTCAACATGCAGTGGCGAATGTATCGCCAGGCGGCGCCTTGATCGAGAAGCGCCAGTTGTCGGGCGGATCCGGGGTGCTGGCGAACCCGCTCATGTCCCACCTGCAGATCGCTAGGAACGATGGGAGGCAGCGCCGGCTAGGGTCGAGCCGGATTAGCTCAGATGGCGCTGGAACCAGGCAATGGTGCGTTGCCACGCCAGTTCGGCTGCCTGTTCGTCGTAACGCGGCGTGCTGTCGTTGTGAAAGCCGTGGTGGGTGCCGGGGTAGATGTAGGCCTCGTAGGGCTTGTCGGCGGTCTTGAGTGCGGCTTCGTAGGCGGGCCAGGTTTCGTTGACGCGCTCGTCCTGTTCGGCGAAGTGGAACAGCAGTGGCGCGCGGATCTTCTCCACATCCGCCGGGTCTGCCTGGCGGCCATAGAACGGCACGGCGGCGCCGAGTTCGGGGTAGGCCACCGTTGCGGCGTTCGCCACCCCGCCGCCGTAGCAGAAGCCGGTGATGCCGACCGTGTCGCCGGTGGTCTCGTGGGCCATCAGCCATTCGATGGCGGCGAAGAAGTCGTTCATCAGCTTCTGCGGATCGACCTGAGCCTGCAGTTCGCGGCCCTTGTCGTCGTTGCCGGGGTAGCCGCCGACCGAACTCAGGCCGTCGGGCGCCAGGGCGACGAACCCGGCCTTGGCCACGCGCCGGGCCACGTCTTCGATATAGGGATTGAGGCCACGGTTCTCGTGCACGACGACGATGCCCGGCACCTTGCCCTCGGCCTTGGCCGGGCGCACCAGATAGGCACGGACCTCGCCGTGGCCTCTGGGCGAGGGATAGCGGACATACTCGGCGATGATGTCGGGGTCGGTAAAGGCGATCTGTTGCGCCAGCGCATAGTTGGGCGTGAGCGCGTCGAGCACGGCGACCGCCGTCATGCTGCACAGGGTGAAGGCGGTGGCGCGGTCGAGGAATTCGCGGCGGTTGAGTTTGCCGTGCACGTAGAAATCGTAGAGCTCGAGCAGTTCGGGGGCGAAGTCTCTGGCAGTCAGACGTTCCATCGGCGGCTCCTTCGGTGGGGCGAAAGATGGCAGGGCGGTTGCGCTGGGTGGCAGCAGCCAGTGTAGACAGCCATGTCAACACCGGTGCGGTTGCTGACGATTTACCGGTTCAGGCCCTGGATTCGCCGTCGCGGCGCGGCGGGCGCGAAGTGGACGGCGGTTCGACGACCGTCAGCAGACCATCCTTGCCCAGATGCAGGCGCAGGTAATCCTCGGCGAGCAGCAGCTGGCCGGCGTAGAGCGCAGCGGCTTCGGCGCGCAGGTCCTCGATCGAATGGCCGCGGCCGACGTGCTTCTGATAGCGCGCGCTGAAGTGGGTCAGCACCAGGTTGGGCAAACCGACCGCCTGGGCGAAGCGCGCCACGGTGGCGGCCGTGCTGTGGCCGAAGTCGTTGCGGGCGTCGTTGGCCACGGCCTCGGTGTAGGTCGCCTCGTGCACCAGCAGCTGGGCATCGCGGCAGGCTTCGGCCAGCAGGTCGGGACGGTCGTTGTCGCCCCCGACGACGATGCGCCGCGGGCTGCGGCTGAAGCTCAGGTAGTCGTGGCTGCGCAGCACGCGCCCCTCGTGCTCGATGTCGAAGCCGCGCGCCAGCTGGCCCCAGAGCGGGCCGCGCGGCACACCGTCATGTTCCAGACGTTCGATGTCAAGCCGCGGATCGGGGCGCGCCTCGCTGAAGCTGTAGCCGTAGCAGGGCACGCGATGGGACAGCTCGGTCGCCTCGATGCGCATGTTCGGGCTGCGCCATTCGTCCAATGTCTCGACCGCATGGAAGTCCAGCTCGTAGCTCAGCCAGCTCTGACTCATGCTCAGGGTGGCGCGTACCCAGGTCTCGATGCCCTGCGGGGCGATGATCGTCAGCGGCGCCTTGCGCCCCATCATGCCTGCGCTGGCCAGCAGGCCGGGCAGGCCGTAGCAGTGGTCGCCATGCACATGGGTGATGCAGATCGCGCGCAGGTCGTGCAGCGACAGCGGCGTGCGCAGCAGACGATGCTGGGTGCCCTCGCCGCAGTCGATCAGGTACCAGGCCTTGCCGGTCTCTTCCAGCAGTGCCAGCGCGCTGACGTTGCGCGCGCGGGTCGGGGTGCCGGACGAGGTGCCGAGAAAGAGAAGATCCACGGGGCATGTTCTCCAGGTTGGGCTGGCTAGTATGCCGTACCCCGTGGAGGACGACCGTCGGCCCGTCGCCGGGAGCGCGCTTCCTCAGCCAACCGCCCGGGGGCATGGAGTGTTTGTCTGGCAAAGCACAAGCCCGTGCATCAGGCGATGCGTGCCAGTTGCTCGCCAATGAAGCGTCGGTCATCGCTGTCGCTCTGGTCGAGCAGGGCAATCAGCAGGCGAGTCGCCTGGTCGACCTCGCCGCGGTCGATGCTGGCCAGTGCTTCGTTGAGCCGCTCGCGCAGATCAGCCTCGACAGCCGCGACGGGGGGCGCGTTGGTCAGTGCATCGAGGTCATCCGGTAGGCTGGCGAGCATGTCATCCAGCAACTGCGCTTGCTGTGGCTGTTGCACGGCTTGCGGCTGCGCTGCAACCAGCGCCACGGCGGCAGGGGCTGCAGGGACGGCGGGGGTCCGATCGAGGTACTCGTCGTACGACATCTCAGTTACAACCGGAACGTCCCGCTGGAAGGGGTTGATATCCGGGAAAGACGCTTCTGCACGCTTGGCCTGGGCCTGGCGGGGCTCGCCGATGCCGGTCACAGCGACCGAGCGACGGCGATACCACAGCAAGCCGACCAGCAGACTCAGTAATCCCAGCAGGGGAATCAGCCAGGAGCTGCCGGTGCTAGTCTCCTGCATCGGCGGTGCCATCGCTACTGGCTGTACAGGCATCGTCTGCGGCTTCAGCTGCGCCGGCTGTTCGGCATGGCTGGTTACGGCAGTAGCATCCTGTACGGTGGCTTCAACGGCGACCGTGGCTGCCTGCCGCAGGGCGAGGGTGCTCTGCGCTTCGGCGAGCAGGCGATTCTGTTCGTCCATCTGTGCCTGCAGGCTCAGCACCTGAGCTTCGAGTTGTCTGAGTACATCGACCAGGCTTTGGTCCGGCCCCTCAGGCGCTTCGGCGAGCGTTGCAGGCGATGCGGGTTGAGAAGGGGCTTGCGGCTGCTCCATGCGGACTTGTGCTGGAGCAGCGGGCTCCGCTGCGGCCGATACGATCGATGCGCCAGCCGCTACGCTATCGGGCAGAAGCAGCTCTTCACCGACACGCAGACGATTGCGATCGCCATTGATGAAGGCCGCAGGATTGAGTCGAAACAGGTCGGCCATCAATGCTTCACGGGAGGTCGATGGGGAAACGTCCATCCGCCCCGAGATGCTCCACAGGCTGTCGCCCGGCATGATCCGATAGCGTTTGTCTTGCGCGGCCACGGGCAGCGGCTCGATGGGTTCCGTCCGTGCGGGCTGGGTAAGGGTGACTCGCGGCGCCTCTGGTCGGGCTAGTGGTTGCGCCGAAAGCTCCGGCTGATACAACGGCGGATCGAGCAGCAGGGTGTACTCGCGCAATAGCTGGCCGCCCGGTAGTGTCAGCTCGACGATGAAATTCAGGTAGGGCTCTTTTACCGGGGCGGTAGAGGTCACCCGGATACGTTGCCTGCCCTGCTCGAGCACCGGCAGGAAATTCAAACCTGCCAGAAAGGCCGAGCGCTCGACTCCGGCGCGATTGAAAACATCACTCGGCGCGAGGCGCACCTTGATTTCATCGCTGTTCAGGCTGCGCGCATCGAGCAGCTCGATGTCGGCCTTCAGCGGCTCCGCCAGCGCCGAATGCAGGTTGATCTCTCCCAGCCCAAGTGCGCAGGCGAACGGTGAGAAAACGGCGGCGATCAGCGTGAACGGCCAAACAGCGAGACGAAAGGGCGACATAGTGTTCCCGTGCCATCAGTAGCCGGGGGCGGACCGGTGCGCCCGCAGGCGGCCATGGCGGGCGGCCATGGCGGGCGGCCTACTCCCCCGACATGAACGTGAGAGTGGCTATGATCTTCCAATGATGGCACTTTGCCAAGCTGTTCACATTTTCCCGGATCGACGGCTACCGACGGGGAGGCATCTGCCAGCGAAAACCGCCCCGCGCCCGGGCTCAGTTTTGCGGGGCCGGCTCGGTCTCAGAGGTATTTCAGCCAGGCGATATCCCGCCGTCGTGCCTTCAGTTCGGCGAACCAGCGCACCGCCGGGAGCAGCACCACCGCCAGCGCCACGGTACACAACCACAGCGGCCAGACTGCGTCGAAGCCGAAGTGATTGCCGCGGTTCAGGCCCCAGATCGCCACGGCGGCGATGTAGAGCAGCTTCAGCACGTACAGGTGCAGCAGGTAGAAGAACATCGGTGCGGCACCGAATACGGTCAGCGGCCGCAGCCAGGCGCGGCCCTGCTTGCGTTCGAAGTAACGCAGCAGAAGCAGGCCGCAACCCAGCGTCAGGCACAGGAACAGCAGCGACGGCGGGTACTTGGTGACGTTGAGCAGGCTCATCAGCGTCCGCAGGCCGTCCTCGCCGACGACCCAGGGCTGCTCGTCGTAGCTGTTGATCAGCCGCAGCAGAACGAAGGTGAGCAATGCGCCTTGAGCCCAGCCGCCCAGGTAGCGCTGGCGTCGCTCCGGGTCGGCGTTCCTGGCGAACCAGGGGCCGGCGGCATAGCCGAGGGCGATCACGCCGATCCACGGTAGCAGCGGGTAGGAAGTGCGCAGCCGCAGGTTTTCCGAAACCTCGAGCCAGCCGCGGTCGTGCAGGATCGCCCATGGCACATGCAGCGCGGAGTCTGCTGCGAACTGCAGCGGATCGAGCAGGTTATGCCCGCCAATGATCACCAGCCCCAGTACGACCAGCGCAGGGCGCGGCAGCCATAGCAGTGCCGAGAGCGCGAGCATGCTCAGGCCGATGGCCCAGATCACTTGTAGATAGATCACCTGAGGCGGGAACTGCAACGTCCAGGCGAAGTTGACCAGGGTGAATTCGAGCGCCACCAGGAACAGCCCGCGTTTGAGCAGAAAGCTCGATACCGCACGGCGGTCCTGGTGCTTTTCGCCATAAAGAAAGGCCGACAAGCCGGTCAGAAAGATGAACACCGGCGCACAGAGATGCGCCAGGGTGCGGCTGAAGAACAGCGCCGGCTCGGTGACCGCCACATCCATCGGGTCGGGCACCTGCATATGCAGCAGGAAGGTTTCACGGACATGGTCGAGCAGCATGAACAGGATCACCAGGCCGCGCAGCGCGTCGATGGATTGCAGGCGCGCCGCGGCTGGCGAGGTCAGGTCAGGGGAGGGCATGGATGGCTCACAACGGGATGAACGCAATGCGGGCGCAGAATCGCTGCGCCCGCCAGAAGGTGCGATACGTTATAACAAAGACGCCGCCTCTCCAAATGCGAATCAACCACAATGCCGCTACTGACCTGCAAACGGCAGATTGCGCTCAGATTATTCGCAGTTAACCATCCACGACACGCCGAAGCGGTCGGTGAGCATGCCGAAACGCTCGGCCCAGAAGGTCTTCTCCAGCGGCATGACCACCGTGCCGCCCTCGGCCAGTGCAGCGAAGAGCTTTTCGCTTTCGTCCACGCTGGTCGGGTGCAGGGAAACCGAACAACCCTTGATGCCTTCGTACGGCCCGCCGCCGCAGGTGTCGCCGGGCAAGGTGTCGGAGGCCATCAGCACGCCGTCGCCGAGGTCGAGGCAGGCATGCATGATCCGTTCGCGGTACTCGGCGGGAAACTGCTCGGCATCCGGCGCCTGGGCAAAGGTCATCATCTCCAGCGTGCCGCCCAGCACATCCTTGTAGAAGGTGAACGCCTCGCGGGTGGTGCCGTCGAGGGTGAGGTAGGTGGTGATCTTCATTGGTTTGCTCCTTGCGGTCAGTGGTTGAGTTGCGCGCGCAGGCGGTCTTCCTGCTCGCGCAGTTCGGGGGTGAACTCGGCGCCGAAGTCTTCCGCTTCGAATATCTGGCGAATCTCGATTTCCGCATCGCCGATGGCCTGTTGCGGGCAGCGCTTGATCCAGTCGATGGTCTCCTGCAGCGACGCGGTCTGGAACAGCCAGTAGCCGGCGATCAGCTCGCGGGTTTCGGCGAACGGGCCATCGGTGACGCTGCACTGGCCGCCGCTGAAACGAACCCGTGCGCCCTTGTCGCTGGGGTGCAGGCCCTCGCCGCCGAGCAGTACGCCGGCATTGGCCAGTTCTTCGTTGTAGCGGCCCATCGCCCTGAGAACGTCCTCGCTGGGCATCTCGCCAGCTTCGGTTTGCGGGGTGGCCTTGATCATCACCATGAAACGCATCGGTGGACTCCTTCAGTGGAATGGAAAGAGCCTAGACGGGCATACGGCAATTTCCGTCGGCTCCGATCATTGGTCGAACGGGCGCGGAAGGAATCGACAGGTCTTTGAGAATTCTTTGCTCAGGGCAGCGGATAGGTCAGCAGAAGCAGATGCAGGCTGTTGACCGCACCGTGCAGAAACACCGCGACCCACAGGCGATCACCGGAGTAATGGAAGGCCAGGCCGTAGCCCAGACCGGCCAGCGTGGCGAGCCCGGCGAAACCGAAGCCTGCCGGCAGGTGCGCGGCGCCGAACAGGGCAGTCGCCAGGCCGATGCCGATGGCCGGACCGAAGTGGCGGGCCAGTGCACGCTGCAGCAGGCCGCGAAAGATCAGCTCTTCGGCCAGGCAGGTGATGCCCAGGTTGACCAGCAGCCAGGGCAGGAACAGCGCCGGCCATTTCGGTTGCCAGTCCAGTACGCCAGAGGCCAGTGCCAGCAGCGGGACGAGGATCAGGCAGGCGCCTGACGCCAGCAGGGTGAGTCTGATCGAGCGCCAATCCGTTCGTGGCTGGCCCAGCCACCAGGCCAGCAGCAGTGCCGCGACCATCGCCTTGTCCGGGCTGATGCGCAATTGCCAAGGCGAGGCACCGCCCAGATCCTGCGGTGGGCCGAGCGGCAGCGGGCTGAAGCCGGGCAGCAGATGTGCGGCGAGCAACAGCGCGCCGAGCAGCGTACCGAACAGCCACGGCGAGTTGGGGATGTGCGGCTGAGCGACAAGCCAGCCAGCGAATAGCAGAACGGCCAGCGCGCCAACCGGCTCGATCATGCCGAGGGCCAGGCCGAGTGATAGCGCGACGACCGGAATGCAGTAGTGCAGCCTGCGAATCACTCTATTGCAGCCGATAGCGCGCGAGCTCCTTTGGCGTGAGCACGCGCATGCGCCACGGTTCGATCAGCTGCATGTCGTCCGCCAGCCGCGTATTGACGCCCATGTCCCGGAAGTAGATGCGTGGTGCGCGGTGTGGTCGCTGGCTGATGGACAGCGCTGACTCGCCATTGGCGACGTAGGGCCGATGCAGGCCGACATGGCCGCGCACGGTGCGCTGCCGTCCCGCCGCCAGCAGGTAGATGCAACTGCCCTGGCAGACCGCCGCCTCTGGCACCAGGGCGTCGAAACCCGTCTCGCGCAGCAGATAGCCCATGCGCATCGCTTCCGCTGCGCTGCCGCCGATGTTGTCGAGGATCAGCAGCTTGCGCGCGTGCTTGCCAGGGTGGGCCATGATGCCCTTGAGCAGCGCTTCGTAGTCACCCGGCGCGATCTGCTCGGTAACCCGCGCGACCAGCACCTGCCCCTGGCCTTCATGCTCCAGCAGCAATACCTCGACCTTGGCGTGAGCGGTGCAGGCAAACAGCGCCAGTGCGCAGAGCGTGAGAAGGCGAAGCATCGAGCGGGCGGTCCTGAAGTTAGAGGTGGCGAAGATACCCGCAGCGCCGGCTTTCGCCTACTGCGACCTTCGCCCCTCGCTCGGGCCTGGCTAGCGTGTCAGCGTGCGGCGCTTTCGGCGGACAATGCGCGAATCATCGCCGTCGTCAGATACAGCCGCGGCGCGATGCTCGACAGCTCGATGTACTCGTCTTCCGAGTGCAGCCCGGCACCGACCACGCCCATGGTTTCCAGCACGGCCGGCTTGTCGCTGTCCGGCACGTAGGCGTAACCGGCATCGGTGCCGAAGCGCATGGCGATCGGCTCAATACGCTGGTCGATCTCGCCATACAGGCGCTGCGCAATCTCGGCCAGGCGCTCCGATGCCGGATTCTTCGCCAGCGGCGGGCGGCCCTTGTCGACGCGCAGCTCGACGCGGGTGTCGTCGATCAGCTTGTCCTCGATGATCTTCTGCGCATCGGCGAGCACGCGTTCGGTCTCGCTGATGTCGGAGTAGCGCATGTCCGCTTCGGCGGTCGCCTTGTTCGGGATGATGTTGCGCTTCTCGCCGCCGGCGATCATGGTCCAGCTGACCGTGGTGCCCTTGTCCGGGTCGTCCAGGTCCTTGAGCTGCACCAGCTGGTGCGCCAGTTCCAGCACGGCGTTGCGACCGTCCTCCGGTGCGGAGCCGGCGTGGGAGGATTTGCCCTTCACCTCCAGCATCACCGCATTGATGCCATTGGTGGCGGTGGTCACCGCGTCGCTGTCCGGCGGCTCGTAGGAGAAGACGTAGTCATGCTTGCGGGCCAGCTCGGCGATGATCTTCTTCGAGCCGGCCGAGCCCATTTCCTCATCCGGGTTGAACAGCACGGTGATCGTGCCGTACTCGTCGAACTGCTGCGCCTTGAGCAGCTCCAGCGCATGCAGAATCATCGCCACGCCACCCTTGGCATCGGCCACACCGGGGCCGTAGGCGCGCTGCTCGTCCATGCGAAACGGGCGCTCAGCGGCGGTGCCTTCGGCGAACACCGTGTCGTAATGCACCATCAGCAGGAAGTCCTTGCTGCCAGTGCCTTTGAGGGTGCCGACGATGTTGTCGCCGGCCGATGGCGTGGCCGGGCTGGTGCTGACTTGCGCCCCAAGCGCCTGCAAGCGTTCGACCAGCATTTTGCTGACCGTTGCCAGGCCCTCGGCCTGGCCGGTGCCGGTATCCACCGCCACCAGCTGTTTCACGGTTTCGATATAGGCGCTCTGTTCGGCCTTGGCCTGCTCGAGCAACTCGGCGGGTTTGATTTCGGCAGCGATGGCAGACAGTGAAGACAGGCAGAGCGCGACTGCAGCGGCAATTGGGGCGACGGCGCGGATGGGCATCGGAACAACCTCGGCTTCGGGGTGATGAGCTTGAGAGCGCCGCCACGCCCGCAACGTTCCGAAGCATCGCTGCACAGGTCGCAGCCGCGCAGAGAATGCTAATGTCTGTCTTTTCCACTTGCCGGAGAACTCCAGGTGTCCCTGACCACGCCCTACGACCCGCAGAACATCTTCGCCCAGATCATTCGCGGCGATGCGCCTTGCTACAAGCTCTACGAGGATGACGACGTGCTGGCCTTCCTCGACCTGTTTCCGCAGTCTTTCGGCCACACGCTGGTGATTCCCAAGCGCTCGGCGGCCTGCAACATCCTCGATGTGGACACCGACGCGCTGGCCAAGGTGATGGCCGTGGTGCAGAAGCTCACCCGCGTGATCGTCGACGAGCTGCAGCCGGATGGTGTGCAGGTCGCGCAGTTCAATGGCGCGCCGGCGGGGCAGACGGTGTTCCACATCCATGTGCATATCGTGCCGCGCTACTCGGGCGAAGGGCTCGGCATTCATGCCGCCGGCAAGGCCGATCCGGCCGAGCTGGAAAAGCTTCAGGCGCGCCTGCAGCAGCGTATCGCCGCGCAGGGCTGAGCCAGGCTGCGATGTCGTGGCGGGGGTCAAGCCCGCTGCGACCATCGCAGCAACCAACAGGCACCAAAGTACAATTCGTGCCCGGCAGGGGGCTTCGTACCCTGCGGGCATGATGCTTTCATTGCCCGTCCTCACCCTGTTCATTCTGCGCACTCGCCGAGCGCTGCTGGCGCTTGTGCTGCTGCCCCTGTGGGCGCAGGCGCAGGAGCTGCCGGTGCTGACCCTCAGCGTGCTGCAGTTCGGCACGCCGCACTGGGAGCTCGAGCATCTCAGGCGTCAGGGACTGGACCGTGCCAACGGCTTCGAGCTGAAGGTGCGGCTGGTGGCCGATGTGCCGGCCTCGCGGCTGGCGTTGACCAGCGGCAGCGTCGACGGCGCGGTGAGCGATCTGCTCTGGGCGCAGGCGCGTTACCAGGCCGGCACGGCCTATCGCTATGTACCCTTTTCCTCGCAGATCGGCGAAGTGCTGGTGCCCGAAGGCAGCACCATCCGCACGCTGGCCGACCTGCGTGGCAAACGCATCGGCGTCGCTGGCGGGCCGGACGGGCTGGGCTGGCAGTTGCTGCAGCATGCCGCAGCCCAGGCCGGTATCGATCTGGCCACACAGGCGACTGTTCAGTACGCCGCACCGCCCCTGCTCAGCCAGGCGCTGCGCCGCGGTCAGGTCGATGCGCTGCTGACCTTCTGGCATTTCTCCGCGCGCATGCGTGGCGAGGGTGGTGTGCAGGTGGCGTTCAGTCTCGATGATCTGCTCCGATCATTGGAGCTTGATCCCCACCTGCCGGTGCTCGGCTATCTGTTTCCCGAATCCTGGGCCGTCGAGCATGAGGCGCTACTGCAGCGCTTCGCCACGGCATTGGGCCAGACCAAGCACGAACTTGCCAGCGAGCCCGCGCACTGGCAGGCGCTGCGGCCGCTGATGCGTGCCGACGAGGATGGCGTGTTCGCCGCGCTGCGTGACAGTTTCCTCGCCGGCATCCCGCAGCCGCTGGATGAGCCGCGTATCGCCGACCTGCAGCGGCTGCTGGCCCTCACCGGCGCCGATCCGGCGAAACTGATGCCGGCCGCGTCGTTCCAGAGCACGCCATGAACGGCTCGCGCTGGGCCTGCTGGATCGCTCTGCCATGCGCGGTGGCACTCTGGACGCTGATTGCGCTGGTCGTGCAGACGCCGCTGCTGCCCACTCCGGTCGCCGTGTTCGACACCTTCTGGCGAGCCACGCAGAGCGGTGAGCTGCCCGAGCACCTGCTGGTAACCCTGCGCCGCGTGCTGTTCGCCTTCGTGCTGGCGATGGCGCTGGGCACGCTGCTTGGCGTATGGATGGGCCGCTCGCGGCTGGCCAACGCCGTGCTCGATCCGCTGCTGGTGCTGTTTCTCAACCTGCCGGCGCTGGTCACCATCATCCTGCTCTATGTCTGGTTCGGCCTGGTGGAAGCCGCGGCGGTGCTGGCGGTGGTGATCAACAAGGTGCCGAACGTGGCCGTCACCGTGCGCGAGGGCGCCCGCAGTATTGATCCCAAGCTGGAACAGATGGCCCTGGTCTACCGCTTCACCCGCTGGCAGCGGATCAGGCATGTCTGGCTGCCGCAGCTGTTTCCCTACCTGATGGCCGCCACCCGCGGCGGCCTGGCGCTGATCTGGAAGATCGTCCTGGTGGTCGAGCTGCTCGGGCGTTCGGATGGTATCGGCTTTCAGCTGCACATGGCCTTTCAGGTGTTCGACGTGGCGAGCATCCTCGCCTACAGCCTGGCGTTCATCGCCGTGGTCCAGCTGATCGAACTGGCGCTGTTGCAGCCACTGGAGCGTCGCGCATCGTCCTGGCGCGAAGCGGGTGTGCGCCATGCTTGAGCTGCGTCTGGATGGCCGTCATCCCGTGTTGGGCATGATCGATGCGCAGGTGCGCGAAGGCGATCGCATCTGTCTGCTCGGGCCGTCCGGCGTCGGCAAGACCACGCTGCTCAACGGCATCGCCGGGCTCGATCCGCAGCTGCGGCCGATGATCGGGCAGCGCGCCGGCTTGCGCGTCGGCTACCTGTTTCAGGAGCATCGCCTGCTGCCCTGGCGTACGGTGCGGCAGAACCTGGCACTGGTCGGCGCGGGCGCGGCGGATATCGAGCGGCTGCTGGCCGAGGTCGGGCTGAGTGGTGCGGCTGACAGCCTGCCGGATCAGCTCTCGCTGGGCATGGCGCGCAGGGCGGCACTGGCGCGCTGCCTGGCGATCAAGCCGGATCTTTTGCTGCTCGACGAACCCTTCGCCTCGCTGGATGCCGAGCGCGCCGCCGAGCTGCGCGGCCTGATCGCGCGCCTGCTGGATCAGCACCCGGCCATGGCGATGATCTGCGTGACCCACGATCCGCGCGATGCCGACGATCTGGCCAATCGCCTGTGGTACCTGGGCGGCGCCCCGGCGACATTGCGCTGCGATGAGCCGCCCGGCAGCGCCGTCAACCTCAGCCAGCTGAGCGAGCGCCAGCGCCGCGCCTGAGCGGCTTTCAACCGGTCAGCAGCTGCGTCAGTGCATGCAGCGCCAGGCCGACCAGCCCGCCAACCAGCGTGCCGTTGATGCGGATGTACTGCAGGTCCTTGCCGACACTCTGTTCCAGCTGCTCGACCAGCTCGCGGCTTTCCCAGTTCTCCACGCGCTGGGCGATATAGGCGCCGATCTGCCCGCGATAGCGCTCCAGCAGGCTGGGCGCGGCGGCCAGCAGTCGCTCGTTGATCCAGTTGCGCATGGAATCGTCCGCCGCCAGGCCGTCACCGAGGCCGCGGCAGAGGCTGACGATGCGTCGGCCGATGCGCGAATCGTCGCTGGCCAGGTCGCTTTCCAGCCAGGCCGTGAGTTCCTGCCAGAGGTTGCCGAAATAGGCGCTGGTGGCCGGGTGCTCGAGGAGCTGCGCGAGGATGCGCTCGACCTCCAGGGCGTATTGCGGGTCCTGCTCCAGGCGCTCGATGTATTCACTGACGTGCTCGTCGAAGCGCTGGCGGATCAGGTGTTCGGGGTCGGCGGCGATCTCGGCGATCAGCGCGGACAGGCCGTCGACGAACTTGTTCGCCGACCAGCCGCTCACCGGCCGGCTCAGGCCGAGGTAGCGCAGGGTGCGGATTTCCCGGCTGATGGCGTCGGCGACCAGGGCGCGGGTTTCCTCATCCTGCATGATCGAATCGAGGCGGATCAGCAGCTCGTCGAGCATCGCCTGATGCCGGCCCTGGCTGGTCAGCACGCGCAAGGCCTGGGCCAGCGGGGCGGATAGGTCGAACCTGCGCAGCCGCGTGGTCACCTTGGCCTCGACGAAGGCGCGCACGCGTTCGTCATGCAGCGCGGCGATGCCGAAATGCGCGACGCCGGTGAGCCGGCGGCCGACCGCTTCGGCATTGGTCGGATGACGCAACCAGCCGGCCAGGCGCGAGGCGATGTCGAGTTCCTGCAGCTTGGCCAGCACCAATGGCGTGGCGAGGAAATGGGTGGTGATGAAACTGGACAGGTTCTGGCCGATGCGCGCCTTGCTGCGCGGGATGATCGCCGTGTGCGGGATCGGCAGGCCCAGCGGGCGGCGGAACAGGGCGGTGACGGCGAACCAGTCGGCGATCGCGCCGATCATGGCGGCTTCGGCGAACGAGGCGACGTAGCCCCAGGCCGGATGGCTGGCTTCGAAGCGTGTCGCGACGATGTAGAGCAGGGCGGCCAACAGCAACAGAAGGCCGGCGACCAGCTTCATGCGCGATACCGGTGACTGCCAGGCGCTGATCATGGAACGCATGCAGGTCCTCGTCGGGTGGGGCGGATGGCGTTTCTAGCCGGTAGACAGCAAAGGGGGACGATGAGGTCGGCGCTTGCAGCAAAAGCGCAATGACTTGCTCGAAGGCGCTCGGACTCGCAGGGAGCAACTGCAGAAATGAGTCATGCCGGGCCGATACTGCAGCTCCCGCGGGCAAGGCTGCGGCGGTTCCCACCCTGCGAATGCGGCACGACTGCATGTTGGATGTCGCCAGCCACACTCACCGGGGCGCGCCCGATGAATGTGATCGCCGACGCTGGATCAGACCTCGTCGTCCTCTTCCTCGCGGATCAGCACGTACTGGCCTTCGGCATCGTTCAGGCAGTCCCAGACGTAGAACATCGATACCTGGCCCGGGCTTTCCGTGACGGCGGCGTAGTCGCCGGGCACGGCAGTGAAGTAGACGCCGGAATCGGGCGCTGCCTGGCAGGCGATGCGGGCGACGACGAAGGCTTCCGGCGCGGTGCCGTCGAAGTAGTCGTCACGGTCCTTGGCATCCCACTCGGCTGGCGCCTCGAAGGGGCCGCTGATGATGATGCGCGCGTCTCCCAGGTCCTGCTCTTCCGCTTCCTCGTCATATTCGTCGGGGCGGTACAGGGTGCATTCCAGGGCTTCCGGGTTTTCGAGAATGGCCGCGCGGGATTGTGGGGTGAGTGTCTGCATGGAATCTCCGACTGCGGTTGGGTGTGAGTGGGCAGTGTGGTGGAGCCGCCCGGGCAGTGCAATCGGTTGCATGGTCGCGCCCGCCGATAGTGGCCGGCATTGGTCGGCCAATCCCTGTGGCGTCGCTATCGCAACCTTCAGACCGCCGGTGCAGCGCGATTCGAACGCCGCGTGGTTTGTCGCCTCCAATCGATATCAGTCACCCACCCGCGACAGCCGAGGCGACCATGAAGCCAGATGATCAGCAGGCAGGCGATGAGCCTGATGTAACCATGACCGATGGCGGCGAAAAGAACGCCGGTGAAGATCCGGACTTCGACGATCAGACCGCCGGTGGTGACGATCAGTCATCGCCGCTGGATGACCCCGACGAGCCGGAAGTGCTGCCCGACGACCCGGATATTCAGGGTCGCGACGGCTCCAGCCAGCCGGGCTAGCCATCCTCCAATCCATCCGCGCCGTCAGCGGATTACTCGCGCCACAGGAATCACCATGAACATCTATCAAGTCAGGCCCACCGAAATGGGCTGGGAGCTGGAAGACCAGCAATCGCAGGAAACCGTGCTGCGCACCCTCACCAAGGACGAGATGTACAGCGCGCTCGACGCCTTCATGGAGGGGCGTACGGCATCGGTCGAAGTCATCGGCCGCGACGGTGAGCTGGAGGAAGAGCGGCCGTACCCCGGCAGTCAGCATCTGTAGCGCAGGCAGGGCAATTTCCTTCAATAAGGTGACTTCCACGAGCCGCTAGTCTGCTGCCTTCTTCGACTGGCGAGCAGAGCACTTATGGAACTCTATCTGTCGATGGCCGCGTTCGCGCTGGCTTCTTCGATCACCCCGGGGCCGGTCAATCTGGTGGCGTTGAACTGCGGGGCCCGCTTCGGTTTCCGTGCCAGCGGGCGGCACGTTGCCGGCGCAACCATCGGCTTCACCCTGTTGCTGTTGCTCATTGGTCTGGGCTTGTACGAGCTGTTGGAGCGCGCACCGATATTGCTGCGCGGCATCCAGTGGGGCGGCGTGGCATTCCTGCTGTATATGGCATGGCGCTTGGCGACCGATGACGGGCGACTGCAACCGGAAGACGCTGCCAGTGGGCCTTCGCTGTTGCAGGGGGCGCTGATGCAATGGCTCAACCCCAAGGCATGGCTGGCCTCCGTTGCCGGCATGGGCCTGTTCGCGGCGAACGGCGAGGTGCAGCGGGTCTGGCTGTTCGCGGCCCTGTACTTCCTGATCTGTTATGCCTCGATCGCTTGCTGGGCCGGCGCCGGTGCCTTTCTGAGTCGCTACCTGCAGGAGCCTGCGCGGGTGCGCTGGTTGAATCGAACGATGGCGCTGCTGCTGGCCGGCAGCGCGCTTTATCTCGTGCTGGGCTAGTTGCGCGCAGCCCGGTCGCGGTACTGCCCGGGCGTTGCGGCGAGCTGGCGCTTGAAGGTGCGCTGGAAGTGCGCCTGATCGGCAAAGCCCGCGGCCAATGCGATCTCGGCGAGGTCCAGGCCCTGGCGAAGCCAGTGCTGGCTGCGCTGGATGCGGCGGTTGAGCAGATAGGCATGCGGAGTCATGCCGTAGTGCTGTCTGAAGGCGCGGATCAGGTAGGACGGCGAAAGCTCGGCAGCCTGGCAGATGTCTTCCAGGCGCAGCGCCTCGGTGCAGTGTTCGGCGATGTAGTCGGCAGCGCGACTCAGCTGCTGCAACGGCTCGGCATGCGGCTGAGTCGGCGCGGGCGCCAGCGTCTGCTGCAGCAGCGTGAAATATTCCACTGCGGCGCTCTGTTTGTGCAGCGTGTGCGCCTGCGGATCGCGCAGCGTGGCGTACAGCCGGGTCAGCCCGTCGAACAGCGCCTGGTCGAGGCTCTGGATCGGCGCGTAGGGCATGAAGTGACCGTCGTTGCTGACGCCCAGCTCATGCTGCAACGCACCCAGCCAGTGCGTATCGACGTAGAACATCAGGTATGACCAGGGGCGGCCGTCGATGGGATTACAGGCGTGCACGGTCTGTGGATTGATCAGTACCAGCGTGCCGCGGGCGATTCGCTCCTGGGCGTCGCCGTTGAAGTAGGTGCTGGCGCCAGCGGTGATTGCGCCGATGGAAAAGGTCTCGTGGCAATGCGGCGCATAGCAGACCTTGCGCCCGTCAGCGACGGCACGCGCCTCGAGGAAGGGCAGCGCGGCATCGCGCCAGAAGCGGGGTTGGCTATCGTCCGAACCATTCACGTTGAGAGCGCCGTGGTCAAAAACTGGAACCTGACTCTAGCAATCATCCGTCGCTCTGGCATGCTCGATCGTCGCTCGCCGTTTCGTCTTCCGAACAGGAGTTCCCCATGCGCCCAATCCTTGCCTTCGCCGCACTGCTTTCGCTGGCCGGCTGTTCATCCTGGCAGCCCGACGCCGAGGATATCGTTCCGGTACCGGCCGAGCGGGTGCTGGCCTATCAGCAGGCGCTGGAGAATGCGGGTGAGGTGGTGGTGACACGCGATTACGGGTTGCGGGGCGGTGGCTGCTATATCGCCGTGCTGATCGACCGCCAGCTGGCGGCGCGGATTCATGTCGGCGAGGTGGTGCGCTTCCAGGTGCCGGCCGGCGCGCGCATCGTCAGCATCGGCACCGATCCACTGGATGACACGCTGTGCGGCAAGCTCAGCCTGCGCCGCGAGAAGCTGGCGCAGGTGCAGGCCGGGCAGACGCTGGAGTTTCGTGTGATCAGCGACAATCGCATCGGCTTCGACATCCTGCCAGTCGAGCCCTGATGGTCCGGCGAATTACTTGATCACTGTCCGCGCGGTCTTCAGGTATTCGCTGGTGTAACTCTTCACTTCGTCGGCGTCCTTGGCTTCCGAGGCGATGTGGATTTCCTCGAGGGTGTCCGTCAGGCCATCCATCTCTTCGTTGATCTTCTCCAGGGCGTCCTTGAGCGTGTAGGTCAGCTCATGGATCTGCGCCATGCTTTCGGACGTCAGGCCTTGCGCCAGGGCCTGTTCGAGGCGGCTGTTGTACTCGGAGAAATTCTTCACGGCCTCGGCCAGGTTGCGCGATGGCTGGGCGTCGGCCAGTGCATGGCCGGCAGCGATGGTGGTCAACGCCAGAACGGCGCTCTGAATAAGCGTTTTCACGACAGGTCCCTAGCTGGAAATTATGGGGCGCGAAGGTACCACCTGTTCGTCGGGACGCTGTGCAGCAGCGCACAGTCTGCGCTGCGCCATTAGTCGCATAGCAGCCGGGTAGGCCGGTCGTTTCTGGGTGTTTTCCAGCCCGGAGATCGTCGTTTGCCAGGAGCACCAGACCACCTCTCACGATCATCGCCGTTTTGAGCTAACCGCTCTGGGATCGGTGTTTCAGTACGGTTTCGTTAAAGAGACGGCGGTCACAGCCGATAGGTGAGGGGGCTGGCATCTGGCCTTCATCGGATGACCAGCCGTTCGGGGATTCAACAACAAGCACCTCGTTACCTCATTGCATGCAGGTTCCGCAAAGGAACTACAGACCGACGATCGAACGTCGGCATGAACCATTCGAGATTGATGCCTTACTTGCCAATTTGCCGGCCCCGGGGTCGGCACGCCATATGGAAAAGAACGAATGATGCAGCAACTGACTATCCGAGCCCGCCTGTTGATTCTGGTCGGGGCCATGCTCTCGGCGTGCCTGGTCATCGGCCTGACCGGGCTGAATGCGCAGCAGCGCAGCGTCGCAGGCCTCAACACTGTCTATCTCGACCGTGTCGTACCGCTGCGAGACCTCAAGCTGATCGCTGATCTGTATGCGGTGAAGATCGTCGATACCACGCATAAGACGCGAAGCGGCATGCTCACCTACGGACAGGCGCGTGATGATGTGCGTAATGCACGCGGCGAGATTCGTCGTCTCTGGGGCGACTTCATGAGCACCAAGCTGATCGAAGCCGAACGCCGGGTGGCTACTCACCTGGAGGGTTTAATGAAAGCTGCCGACGCTCCGCTGGACGATCTTGAGCGCATTCTCGACCGCCACAGCGAGAAGCGCCTGGCCGCGTTCGTCATCAATGATCTGTATCCGTTGATCGACCCCATCTCCGAAGGCTTCAGCGAGCTGATTCATCTGCAACTGGGCGAAGCCAAGGCCGAATACGACGAGGCGTTGGCGCTGTACGAGCGCAACCGGGTGCTGAATATCGGCCTGTTGCTGGCACTGCTGATTGGCGGGGGGCTGTTCGCCATGGTCCTGCTGCGCAGCATCAGCCGGCCGCTGGAAGAGCTGAAGCAGGCAGCCGCATCGGTGGCGGCGGGTGATCTGAGCCGCACCATCGCGTGTCGCGGCAAGGATGAGATCACCGAGGTGCAGCAGTCGATCCGGCAGATGCAGCAAACCCTGCGCGATACGCTGCAGGATATCCAGGGCTCGGCCACCCAGCTGGCGTCGGCCGCCGAAGAGCTGCACGCGGTCACCCAGCACACCGCACAGGGCATCCATCAGCAGAACGAGGAAGTGCAGATGGCCGCCACCGCGGTCACCGAGATGTCCGCTGCGGTGGATGAAGTGGCGGGCAATGCCAACCGCACCTCGGATGCCTCGCGCGATGCCGAGACCGTGGCTGACGATGGACGCCGGCAGGTGACCGCCACGCGGCAGACCATTGACCAGCTAAGCGACAAGCTGCAGCAGACCGCCGGAACCGTGACCCGACTGGCCGAGGAGGCGGCGAGCATCGGCCTGGTGGTGGATGTGATTCGTGCGATCGCCGACCAGACCAACCTGCTGGCGCTCAACGCCGCCATCGAGGCGGCACGGGCCGGTGAGGCCGGGCGTGGTTTCGCGGTGGTCGCCGACGAGGTGCGCAACCTCGCGCAGCGCACCCAGAGTTCGACCCAGGAGATCGAGCGCATGATCGGCGCGATCCAGAGCGCGACCGAGCAATCGGTGCGCGACATGCAGCAGAGCAGTGAATTCGCCTCGCGCAGCCAGACCATGGCCGGCGAAGCGGATCAGGCGCTGGGGCTGATCGCCGAGCGGGTCGGGCAGATCAACGAGATGAACCTGGTCATCGCCAGCGCCGCCGAGGAGCAGGCACAGGTCGCGCGGGAAGTGGATCGCAACCTGGTGGCCATCCGCGACATCTCCGAGCAGAGCGCCACCGGCGCGCAGCAGACCTCGGTGGCCAGCGACGAGCTGGCGCGCCTGGCGACGCAGCTCAATCAGCTGGTCGGGCGCTTTCGTCTGTAAGCGAGGAAGGGGACGGTTGACGCGGTCGGGACATGCATTGTCGCAATCCGACCGCGAACCTGGCGGAACGAACGCATTCCTATGTACGGAGTTTCCCGATCCGTAGTGAAACAGGAGTCGCGCGTGAAAACAGCCGTGTCCGCCCTGGCGCTTGCCGCCGGTCTATCCCTGAGCCTGCCACTGCTGGCCGAAAGCCGAGCGGCCTACGGTCCGCAGCTGGAAGGCTTCAGCTATCCGCATCCGCTCAAGCACTACCGTTTCGAATCCCAGGGCAAGGCGCTGGAAATGGCCTTCATGGACATCGCGCCAAAGGGCAAGGCGAACGGCCGCACCGCGCTGTTGCTGCATGGCAAGAACTTCTGCGCGGCGACCTGGGAACGCACCCTCGAGGCGCTCAGCGAGGCTGGCTACCGGGTCATCGCCCCCGATCAGGTCGGTTTCTGCAGCTCGAGCAAGCCCGAGGGCTACCAGTTCAGCTTCGCCCAGCTGGCGCACAACACCCAGGCGTTGCTGGAGCAGGAGAGTATCGAACAGGTGACGTTGATCGGTCATTCCATGGGCGGCATGCTGGCGGCGCGGCTGGCGCTGAACTATCCGCAACGGGTCGAGCAGCTGGTGCTGGTCAACCCCATCGGCCTCGAAGACTGGCAGGCCGAGGGCGTGCCCTACGCCTCCATCGATCAGCTCTACCAGTCGGAACTCAAGACCGATTTCGACAGCATCAAGGCCTACCAGCAGAAGTTCTACTACAACGGCAACTGGAAGCCGGAGTACGACCGCTGGGTGGAAATGCTCGCCGGGATGTATGCCGGAAAGGGCAAGGAGCGGGTGGCCTGGAATCAGGCGCAGACCTCGGAGATGGTCTTCACCCAGCCGGTGATCCACGAGTTTCCCCGCATCAGCACACCGACACTGCTGCTGATCGGCGGCCTGGACCGCACCGCGCCGGGTGCCAACCGGGCGCCGGGCGAGGTCGCCAAACGCCTGGGCAACTACCCCGAGCTGGGCCGACAGGCGGCGGCGATGATTCCGGATGCCAAGCTGGTGGCCTTCCCCGATCTGGGGCACTCGCCCCAGGTCGAGGCGCCGGAAGAATTTCACCGTGCCTTGCTCGAAGGATTGCAGCGTTGAGCGATACAGCTGAGTCGCCGGATGGCTTATCTCAGCAGATGCACCGCCAGGCCGGCCACAGCGCAGGCCAGCAACACCTGGATCACGCCACGCTTGTAGCGGAACAGCGCCACGGCTGCACCTAGCGCGATCATCGCCGAGGGCCAGTCGAATCTGCCGGCGAAGCCCTCTGGCCAGAGCACGTGGTAGCCGAAGAACAGCGCCAGGTTGACGATCACGCCGACCACCGCGGCCGTGATTGCGGTGAGCGGGGCGGTGAACTTGAGCTGGCCGTGAGTCGACTCCACCACGGGGCCTCCGGCCAGAATGAACAGGAACGACGGCAGAAAGGTGAACCAAGTGACCAGACACGCTGCGAGGGCGCCGGCGGCAAATGCCTGGTCGGCAGCGAAGACCGGCTGCACGTAGGCGCCGACGAAGCCGACGAAGGCCACCACCATGATCAGCGGGCCGGGCGTGGTTTCGCCCAGCGCCAAGCCATCGATCATCTGAGTCGGGGTCAGCCAGGCGTAGTGCCCGACTGCACCCTGATAGACATAGGGCAGCACCGCATAGGCGCCACCGAAGGTCAGCAGCGCGGCCTTGGTGAAGAACCAGCTCATCTGGGTGAGTGTGCCGCCCCAGCCGAACAGCGCCATCAGCAGCGCCATCGGCAGTATCCAGAGCACTGCGCCGATGCCGAGCAGCGCGATCAGGCGAGGCCAACGAAAGCGCGCATGGGCAGGTGGTGGGGTGTCGTCATCGATCACCGCCGGGCCATAGGATTTGTCCGCCGCCGCATGGCCACCGCCAAGGTTGAACTGGCCGGGGGCGAAGCGTCCGCCCAGGTAGCCGACCAGGGCAGCCCCCAGCACGATGAGCGGGAAGGGCACGTTGAGCGCGAAGATCGCCACGAACGAGGCGCCGGCGATAGCCCACAGCCAGCCGTTCTTCAGTGCGCGCGAGCCGATGCGGTGGGCTGCATGCAGCACGATGGCGGTCACGGCCGGTTTGATGCCGTAGAAGATGCCGGCGACCAGCGACACCTCGCCGAAGACAAGGTAAATCCAGGACAGCAGGATGAGGATCAGCAGCGACGGCAATACGAACAGCGCACCGGCGACGATTCCGCCCCAGCTGCGGTGAAGCAGCCAACCGATATAGGTCGCCAGTTGCTGCGCCTCCGGGCCGGGCAGCAGCATGCAGTAGTTGAGTGCGTGGAGAAAGCGCCGTTCGGAGATCCAGCGACGCCGCTCCACCAACTCCTGATGCATGATCGCGATCTGCCCGGCCGGGCCGCCGAAACTGATGAAGCCGAGCTTGAGCCAGAACAGCAGCGCCTGCCTGAAACTCACGGGCTCGCTACGCGGTTTTGCCGAGTCGGGTTGCATGCTGTTGTCATTCATCGGTCTGCGTTTCCACGGCAAAGGCCGCCAGCAATCCATCGAAGATGGCGCAGGCGGCGTCCAGTAATTCGTCGTCGCTTTCCAGGCTGGCGCGCAGGCCGGCCAGCACTCGCTCCACGCCCGCGGCTTCGGCAGGCTGGGTGCCGCCGATGTCGAGGTAGTGCACAACAGCGGCCACTCGGTCGAGCCCGGGCGCCGCCAGGGAGAAGCTGGCCTGAATGGTTTCGAAAGTGACGCGGTCGCCGACATGGCTGAAGCGCGCGCCATCGAAATCAAAGCCCAGTGCCTCGCTCGGGCAGGCTTCGGGCGTCGGTAACCAGAGGATGCGTGCCGCGGGGTCGATAAAGCGCCTGATCAACCAGGCGCTGGCCAGGCGGTCGACCCAGGGTCGGCAACGGGTGGCCCATGTGCGTCCCTTGAACTCGTGCAACGACAGCCGCTCCAGCGCCTGTTCCTGTCTGCTCGGCTCGTCGCGTGAAAGCGCCCGGCTGATGGCCAGTTCTAGCTCGCGCAGTCTGGCGTCGGCCTGCTGCTGCGCCGCATCCGGGAAAAAGTCGATCTCCGTGAGTTGGGCGTAGGCCTTGCGCAACTTGCGCGCCTGGCGCGTCAGCGACAGCGCGGTTTCCGGCGTGACCTGGATGAGCTGAGCATCGGCCTCGGCACGCAGACTGGCGTACTCCGACGCTCTGGAAAACAGTGAGACGAAGCGCTCGCCCTGGGGATCGCACACCGGCAAAACGCAGGCATAACCCTCGCCGCCAAGGATGTCGCGCTCGACGCGGGACATGCTTTCGCGACATGCCGGCTGATCTGGTAGTAGGTAGACGCCGTCGCGCAATACCGCAGCGCCGGCGGCCTTCAGTGCTCGCCAGGCGCGCATGCGTTCTGCGGCATTCGATGTCGGCAAAGCCAATATCAAACAGAGCCAATGGGTCACTGTAGAGTTCTCACGCAAATGTGTTCGAACTCTACATCACTTATCGATAGGCAGCAGCGTATTGCTGTCGAATCTAACCGCGCCGGGAGACTTCGATAGACGGCTGCGTGCCGGATTCCAGCAGTGCCTGCAACGCACGACCATAGGCGCCGAGCGCCACGCGCAGGCTGTTGTTGTGGGTGGCTCCCTCGACCAGCAGCAACTGTTTGGGCTGGCGCGCGGCCTCATACAGTTGCTCGCTGAAGCGCGGCGGCACATAGCGGTCGTCGGTGCCGTGCACCACCAGCAGTGGCATGCCGATGCGGCCGATCTTGTTCAGCGAGTCGAATTTCTGCGACAGCAGCCAGCGCACCGGCAGCGTGGTGTCCGATACCACGGTCGCCACGTCGGCCAGTGAGGTGAAGGTCGACTCGATGATCAGCGCGCGCGCCTCGGCGGGTGTTTCGTCGCGTTCGGCCTGCTGGCCCAGCTCCGCCGCCAGGTCGACCGCCACCGCGCCGCCGAGGGAATGACCGTAGATGAAGCGCTTGCTGGCGTCCGGCTGCAATTCCTTCAGGCGTTCCCAGCCGATGCGCGCGTCGGCATAGACGCTGCGTTCCGACGGCAGCTCGCCAAGGCTCTGGCCAAAGCCGCGGTAGTCGATGGCCAGCACCGAAAAGCCCAGGGCGCGCAGTTGCTCCAGGCGGAACAGGTGGCCGGTGAGGTTCCAGCGTACACCGTGCAGGTAGAGCAATGCCGGTGCGTCGGCTTCGGCGGCCGGCCACCACCAGGCGTGGATGTTCTGCTCGTCGCCGAACGCCGAATCGGTAAGCTGCAACTCTTCGATGCCGCGCGGCAGGCCACTGAACCAGGACGCAGTGCCCGGCTCGATGCGGAACACCAGCTCGCGCTCCTTCTGTTCGAGCACCGAACAGCCCACCGGCAGGCCGACGGCGAACAGGGCGATGAGCAACAGGCAGAGCCGCCGGGCTTTGCTGCGGAACAGGAAGAAGCGCTGCAAGGTCAGGGTCTCGAATCAGGGGCTATGAATAGGACCCGCTTGCCGAATGATCTGCAAGACGGCCCCGTGTCTCACTGATTACTGCATGTTGCGCGCCAGGGGGGCGGTCGTCGGAGTCAGGAGCAGCAGGCCGCTGGCTCCGCCTCGGCTTCCCGCACTGCGCGCTCGATTTTCCAGGCCCAGGCGAACACCAGCAGGCCCCCTACGGCGGTAGCGGCGCCGATATAGCCGGTGGACGTCCAGCCAAAACCGGCGGTGATCGCCAGGCCGCCCAGCCAGGGCCCAAGCGCATTGGCGACGTTGAACGCGGCGTGGTTGGAGGCGGCTGCAAGGGTCTGGGCATCCGCGGCGACGTCCATCAGATGGGTCTGCAGAGCGGGCGACAGCGAGACCATGGTGCCCACCGCGAACACCGCCGGAAAGATCGTCCACACGGAGTGCGCGGCCAGCGGGAATACCAGCAGCACCAGCGCGCTCCACAGCAAGAGCCAGGCGACCGCCTTGAAGCGCAGCTTGTCGAACAGCCAGCCGCCGACCAGGTTGCCGACGATGCCGCCAAGGCCGAAGGCGGCGAGGGCGAACGGAATCCAGCCGGCACTGACGCCAGTGACTTCCAGTAGCGTGGGCGCCATGTAGCTGAACACACAGAACATCCCGGCGAAACCGATCGAGCTGATCGCCAGCGCCAGCCAGACCTGCGGCCGGTTGAACGCGCGGATTTCGTGCAACGGACTGTTGCGCGGCTCGTCGCGGTTCAGCGGCAGGAACAGCGCCACCAGCAAGACCGTTAGCAGGGCGATGGCGCCAACCAAGGCAAAGGCATAGCGCCAGCTCAGCCATTGCCCGAGCCAGGTGGCCAGCGGATTGCCGATCAGGATCGCCACGGTCAGGCCCATCAGCACTCGGGCCACGGCTTGGGCGCGCTTGTCCGGCGGTACCATGGAGGCGGCCACCAGCATTGCCACGCCGAAATACGCGCCGTGAGGCAGGCCGGTGATAAAGCGGAAAATCATCAGCGTCGAGTAGTCCGGCGCCAGGGCGCTGGCGAAATTGCCCAGAGCGAAGAAACCCATCAGCAACAGCAGCAGGTGCCGGCGGAACAGCCGTGAGCCGAGGATCGCCAGCAAGGGTGCACCCACCACCACGCCCAGTGCGTAGGTGCTGATCACGTTGCCGACCTGGGGTTCGCTGATGCCCAGCCCTTCGGCGACGTTAGGCATCAGCCCCATGATGGCGAACTCGCCGGTGCCGATGGCGAAACCGCCCATGGCCAGCGCCAGCTCGAGCAGCAGCACGGCGCGGGCGGAAAGGGGCGGGGTCGCTGCGGTGGCTGGCGCCGTCATGGATACCTCGTCTCGTCGAAAGGGGGCGGCATTATTCACGCTTGCGGGCTCCGGTAAAGCCCTACCGCCGAAGAAGGACAAACACAGGGAGGTGGGATTGCATCGAAGCAGCGGAGTTCGTCCGTCATGACGAAAAGCGTTGAGCGCTTCGGCATCCAATTGGATTTACGGCTGAGTGGCGTCGATTTTTTGGCCTCCGATCTTGATTATGGTCAGGGTGACCGCCGGGTCGGATCCGTATTTTGCGCGGCACATCTCATATCGATTTGATCGCTCGCGAGCGTCCGTCCGCCGTCCGCGTCCGGGTGCCATGAAATCGATCAGCCTCTGCAGCACCTCGCATCGTTCAGGAATGCACCATGAAACTCCTGTTTTCCCCAGCCGAACTGCTGATGAACCGTCTCAACTATCCGAGCAAGTTCGCTCTGATCGGCTTGTTGGTGTTTCTCGCCTTCGCCAGCCTGATGTGGACCATCGCCAGCCAGCTCAACCGCACCATCGAGCGTGCCGAGAACGAGCTGGTGGCGTCCGCCCTGGCGCGGCCACTGTCCAAGCTCGTCGAATTGACCCAGCAGCACCGCGGCGTTTCGGCGATGTTGCTGGGCGGCAACGCGGCGATGGCGGATCGTCGAACCGCATTGCAAGCCAGCGTCGATGCGGCCGTGGCGGAAATGAACCGCACGTTGGCCGATGACAAGCGCGCCATGCGCGAATGGCAGGACATCAGCCGCGGCTGGGACCAGATCAAGCGCAGCGTGCAGGGCTGGTCGCAGCCGCAGAGCTATCAGGCGCATACCGCACTGATCGGTGAGCTGCTGAATTTCCAGACGCTAATCTCCGATGCCTATGGCCTGACGTTCGATCCGGAACCGCAGACCTATTACCTGATGACCACCGCAGTCAACCGCCTGCCGTTTCTGATCGAGCGACTCGGCCGCCTGCGCGGCAGCGCCTCGGCGATGCTCGCCAGGGGCGAAATCAGCGACGAGCAGCGCACCGTGCTGATCGTCATCACCGAGGAGATCCGCTCGGCCACGGTGGAGATGGAACGCAGCATGGAAAAGGTCATCGCCCAGCGACCAGAGCTGCAGACACAGCTCAATCGCGCGGTGGCGACGCTGCGTGAGCGTGGCGAAGCGGTCGACCGTGTGGTGCAGGGCATGGTGGTGCGTGGTGATTTCACTAGCACCTCGTCGGCGCAGTTCTTCGACATGACCACCGACGCGATCGGCATCGCCTATACGCAGATGTACGACGTGCTGCTGCCGAGTCTGGACCAGCTGCTGCAGCAGCGCATCGACGACGCGCGGCAGATGCTGCATGGCAACCTCGCCATGCTGCTGGTGGTGCTGGCGGTGATCGGTTATCTCTCAGTCGGCGCCTATCTGTCGGTGATGACCAGCATTCGCAGCCTGCGCGACGGCAGCGAGCGGCTCGCCGCCGGCGATCTCACCGCGCATATCCAGCTCGCTGCGCGGGACGAGCTGCGCTACGTTGCCGGAAGTTTCAATGACATGGCCGAGGCCATGCGCCAGTTGATCGGCAGCATCAAGAGCAACTCCGACCACGTCGCCGACTCGGCGCGCAGCCTGGCGACCGCGTCGGGGCAGATTCATGTCGCCTCGCAATGCCAGAGCGATGCGGCATCGAGCATGGCGGCTGCGGTGGAGCAGATGACCGTCGGCATCGAGAGCATTGCACGCAACGCGGGCGAGGCCGATGCGCTGGCCAATCGCTCCGGCGAACTGTCGCGTCAGGGGGGCGAGATCGTTGCCGCAGTGGTCGATGAAATCAGCCAGATCGCCATATCCGTTGGCGACTCGGCGCGTACCGTCGCCGAGCTGGGCGAGCGTTCCGGGCAGATATCGGCCATCGTCGGGGTGATCGGCGATATCGCGGCGCAAACCAACCTGCTGGCGCTGAATGCGGCAATCGAAGCGGCGCGGGCGGGCGATCAGGGGCGTGGTTTTGCGGTGGTGGCCGACGAGGTGCGCAAGCTGGCCGAACGCACGGCCAACTCCACCAAGGAGATCGCGCAGATGGTTTCGGCCATTCAGCAGGGCACCGAGGGCGCGGTGCAAGGCATGGAGCAGGGCGTTGCCAAGGTCAACGAGGGGGTCGCACGTGCGCAGCGCGCCGGCGAAGCCATGGGCGGCATCCGCGAGGCGGCCAATCAGGTGTTGTCGACGGTCGCGGAGATTTCCAATGCCCTGCGTGAGCAGAGCGCGGCATCGGCGGAAATCGCGCAGCAGGTGTCAACCATCGCGCGCATGGCCGAGGAAAACGGCGAAGCGGTGGGCACCAACCACCATACTGCCAGCCGACTCAGCGACCTGGCCGGCACCCTGCTGGACAACGTCAGCCGCTTCAAGGCGAGTTGAGTATCCGTTCGGAGGACGGCGCCACTTGGCGCCGTCAGTTGGCCAGTCACAACGGCCAGATCCAAAGGATCGCCGGCACCGCACAGAGCACTACCAGGATCGACAGCGGTAAGCCCAGTCGCCAGTAGTCGCCGAAGCGATAGCCGCCCGGTGCCATCACCAGCGTGTTGGACTGATGGCCGATGGGCGTGAGGAAGGCGCAGGACGCGCCGATCGCCACGGCCATCAGGAACGGATCGACCGACACGTCCATCCCGCGCGCCAGGCTGATCGCCACCGGCGCGGCGAGCACCGCTGCCGCGGCATTGTTGACCACGTTGGAGATCAGCATCACCGCCACCATCAGCAGCGCCAGGGTCGCTGCCGCTGGCAACGACTGCCCCAGCTCCAGCAGCGCTTCGGCGATCAGTTGCGAGCCGCCCGTGGTTTCCAGCGCCTGGCCCACCGGCAGCATCGCGGCCACCAGCACGATCACCGGCATGTCAATGCTCTCGTAGATGCGCCCCAGCGGAATCAGCCCGACCAGGATCATCACCAGCGCGCCGGTAACCAGCGCGGTTGCGGCCGGTAGCAGGCCCAAGGCGATGCTCGCCAGGGTGATGGCGAAGATGGCGCTGGCCAGCATCACGTTGCGCGGGGTGGTGATGCTCAGTCCGCGCGACGCCAGCGGCAGGCAGCCCAGGCTGTTCAGGCTGGACTGCAGGGCATCTTCGCGGGCCTGCAGCAACAGGATGTCGCCGGCGGAGAAGCGGATCTGGCCCAGGCGCTGGCGCAAGCGCTGGCCCTGGCGGGCGACGGCCAGCACGTTGACGCCGTGGCGCTCGCGCAGGTCGAGGCCGCTGGCGCTGGTGCCCACCAGCATGGAGCCCGGCGAAACGATGGCTTCGGCCAGGGTCAGTTCGCCGTGCCGGCTCTTGTGCTTCTTCTCGGCCTTCTCTTGCTCGATGGCCTGCTCGGTGGCCTGCCGCTCGTCATGGGCCTTCTCCTCCTGCTCGTCGACTTCGGCCGCCAGCTCGACGCCGGTGACGTCGAGCAGTGCCTTTAGGCTGTCCGAATCGGCCTCCACCAGCAGGATGTCGCCTTCGCGCAGCACCTCGTAGGTCGACGGCATGCGCTGGCGCTCGTCGCCGCGCACCAGGGCGATCACCTGCACATCGGCCTCGTCCTTTACCGCATTGATCAGCGCGTGCACGGTGCGCCCGGCGTACTTGCAGCCTTCCGGCACCCGCACTTCGGTGAGGTAGGCGCTGATCTCGAACAGATCGCCGTTGCCTTCCTGCTCCTGGCGCCGGGGCACCAGCCGCCAGCCGAGCAGGGCGATGAACAGCACGCCGGCGACCGTTACCGCCGCGCCCACCGGCAAAAAGGCGAACATGCCGAACGGCGCCTCGCCGGCTTCGGCGCGATAGCCGGCGATGATCAGGTTCGGCGGCGTACCGATCAGTGTCAGGGTGCCACCGAGCAGCGAGCCGAACGCCAGCGGCATCAGCAGGTAGGACGGCGAACGGCCGCTCTGGCGCGACATCCAGATCGCCACCGGCATGAACAGCGCCAGCGCGCCGACGTTGTTCATGAAGCCCGAGCTGAGCGCGACGATCCCGGTGAGTGCCGCCACCTGCGCCCAGGGCCGCTCGCCGACCTGCATCAGCCGGCGCGCCACGCTGTCCACCACGCCGGCATTGAGCAGGCCGCGGCTGAGCACCAGCACCGCGGCCACCGAGATCACGGCGGGATGGCCGATGCCGGCGAACACCTCGTCCGCCGGCACCACGCCTGTCAGCGCGCAGGCGAGCAGCGCAGCGAGGGCGACCAGGTCGTAGCGCCAGCGATTCCAGACGAACAGCATCAGCGTTGCTGCCAGTACGCCAAAGACGATCAGCTGTTCGCCGGTCATGTACTTTTCTCCGATCCGCCAGGAACCCGCCGCTCGTTGGCGCGGTACTTCGGGGCGGTAATGCCAGTGGAAACCAGGATGAGGTATTGCGCTGCAGCGGACCGGCTGCAGTGGTAATGCGGCTGTCATAAACAGACTGCCGCCGCTGCGCAAAGGTGCCGGCAGGTTATGGCAAAAATGTGCGCTGCGGGGCAAGGTGGCGGCATAACAAGTCGAAAGGTCCGTGCCATGCCCGAATCCGTTTCCCTGAGTTGCCGCGATAGTTATGCGCTGTCCGCGCAGCTGTGGAATCCGCAAGGACCGGCGCGTGGCGCGGTGATCATCAGTTGCGCCACCGGCGTGCTGTCGCGCTATTACGCACGCTATGCGAGCTTTCTCAACGAGCACGGTTTCACTGCACTGACCTACGACTTTCGCGGCATCGGCGGCTCACGACCGCAGTGCCTGCGCGACATGCAGATGCGCTGGCGCGACTGGGGCGAGTACGACTTCGACGCCGCGGTGCGCTTCATGCGTGAGCGTGATCCGCATGGGCTGCTGGTGGCCGTGGGGCACAGCGCCGGCGGCTTCATGCCGGGCTTTGCCGAGGCCGCCAGCGAGGTGGATCGCTACCTCAACGTCGCCGGGCAGTACGCCTACTGGCGCGACTACGCCGCTGATCAGCGCATGCGCATGTACGCCAAGTGGCACCTGTTCATGCCCGCGGTGACCCGCCTGGTTGGCTATTTCCCCGGTCGCCGCCTTGGCTGGCTGGAAGATCTGCCGGCCGGCGTCGCGCTGGAGTGGTCCCGGCGCGGCGCGCGTCTGGAAGACAGCTATCCGCCTGATGAGCACGAACTGCTGTTCAGCCGCTTTGCCGCCGTCCGTGCGCCGATCCTTGCGGTCAGTACCAGCGACGACGAGTTCGCCACGCCGGCTGCGATGCGCCGCGGGCTCGGCTATTTCCGCAACAGCCCGCGGCAGCTGGTGCAGCTCAATCCCCGCGCGATGGGCTTCGAGCGCATCGGCCATTTCGGTCTGTTCCACGACCGGCACCGCAACGGCTTCTGGCGCGAGTCGCTGGAATGGATCGCCGAGGGCCGCAATCCCTGGCTCGCCGACGAGGTGATCGAGCCCGGCGCAGTGCCGCAGGGCGACGACGCCATTCCCTTCGTCGCGCCGTCGGGCTATAAGCCTCGCCCATGAACAAGAGCGCCCTTCAACAGCAGATCATCGCCACCCTCGAAGCCGACCGCGAGGTTGCCAAGGCCGTGCTGGCCGCGACCCACGAGGCCGCCACCCATGCCGAGAGCAAGGCCGAGAACAAGTACGACACCCGCGGCCTGGAAGCCGCCTACCTCGCCGACGGGCAACGACGACGCCTGCACGAGATCGAGACGGCGCTGGCCGCCTATCGCAACCTGCAGCCGACCATCGGCTCGGATGAGTGCGTGCGGGTCGGTGCGCTGCTTTGCCTTGAGCATGATGGCGTCGAACGCTGGTTCTTCCTCGGCCCGGATGCGGCGGGGCTGAAGCTGCAGCATGACGGGCGGGAGATTCTGGTGATCTCGCCGCGATCACCGCTTGGCCAGGGCCTGCTCGGGCGCCAGGTGGGCGATGAGGTGCAATTGCAGGTCAATGGGCAGCCGCAGTGCTACGAAGTGCTGGAGGTTCACTAGCGCGGCTGCTCGTATCGGTCTGGCTTGGCGAGGGCACTCCCGGTCTAAACCGCTCCAGCGCCACCCCACTGAACAAGGACTGAATGACGCGCTAGCAGCTGCTCAGTCTGCGGTGGCCGGCTTGCGTCGCCGAGCCGGTTTGCGCGGCGTGGCGCTGCGTTTCTTCTTCCACGGTTTGCCGCCTCGGCCGGCGGCCACCGGCGGGCCGCTGATGGTCATGCGCAGCCCGGCGCAGCGTTCGACCAGCTTGCTCATCCACGCTGATTGCTTGGCGACGAATTCCTCCAACGGCATTTCGCCGCTCTGCACCATGTCCAGCGCCTGCTCCCAGATCGCCGTGGTACCGGGGTCGGCGATCGGCCGCGGCACGGCGTCGATCAGGCTGAAAGCCGCCGGTGTCGCCGCCAGCGCCTTGCCCTGGCGAACCAGATAGCCGCGGTCGAGCAGGCCCTGGATGATCCCGGCGCGGGTCGCCTCGGTGCCGATGCCGGTGGTGTCCTTGAGTTTCTGCTTCAGCCGCGGATCGTCTACCAGCTTGGCGACGTTCTTCATTGCCTTGATCAGGTCGCCTTCGGTGAAGGGTTTCGGCGGCTGGGTCTGCTGGTCCTTGAGCGTGATCTCACCCACGGCATAGTCCTGGCCCTGCTGCAGCGCCGGCAGGCTTTGCGGCGCGGCTGCTTCACGATTGCCCCGTGCCGGCACCAGCGCCTCGGGCATGGCGCGTTTCCAGCCCGGTTCGACGACGCGCTTGCCCACCGCGCGCAGCGCCTGGCCGGCGCAGTCGAAGTCGGCCTGGGTGCGGTCGTACTCGTGGTTGGGCAGGAACTGCGCCAGGTAGCGCGCGCGAATCAGCGTGTAGACCGCCCGCTGCCGGCCGGCCAGGCGATCGAGACCACGCGCCGCGGCGGTGGGGATGATGCCGTGGTGGGCGCCGACCTTGGCGTCGTTCCAGGCCCGCGAGCGGCGCGACAGGTCCAGATGCGGCTGCAGCGCCGCGAGCGTCGGGTCGGCCTGGGCCAGCGCCGCGACGATGGCCCGCGCTTCGCCGTGCTGGCTCAGTGGCAGGTAGCCGCAATCGCTGCGCGGGTAGGTGATCAGCTTGTGGGTTTCGTACAGCGCCTGGGCGATGTCGAGGGTTTCCTGAGCGCCGAGACCGAGCTTCTTCGAGCAAACTTCCTGCAGCGTGCCGAGATCGAACGGCAAGGGTGCCGCCTCACGCTGCCGTTCGGTCTTGAGCTTCACCAAGCGAGCGTTGGCGGCGTTGCGCATGGCGTCCGCCGCCTGCTGCGCACGGGCCTGATCGAGGCAGCGGCCCTGCTCATCGCAATGCTCGTCCGGAGCCTGCCACTGCGCGGTGAACGCGGCGCCATCGGCGAGCAGCTGCACGTCGATGGCCCAGAACGGCACCGGGATGAAGTCGGCGATGCTGCGGTCGCGGTCCACCACCAGACGCAGCGTCGGCGTCTGCACGCGGCCCACCGGCAGCACGCCCTGATAGCCGGACTGGCGGCCGAGCAGGGTGAACAGCCGGCTCATGTTCATGCCGATCAGCCAGTCGGCGCGTGAGCGGCCGAGGGCGGCGTGGTAGAGGTTGAAAGTCTCGGCGCCGGGCTTGAGTGCAGCCAGCGCCCTGCGGATCGAGGCGTCGTCCAGGGCCGACAGCCACAGCCGGCGGATCGGCCCGCGATAGCGGCAGTGCTCGACCAGCTCGCGGGCGATCATCTCGCCTTCGCGGTCGGCGTCGGTGGCGATCACCAGTTCGCTGCATTCACCGAGCAGGCGCTTGACCGCCTTGAACTGGCTGGCGGTCTTCGGCTTGACCAGCATCTTCCAGCGCTCCGGCACGATCGGCAGGTCGGCCAGCACCCAGCGCTTGTAGCGCGGGTCATAGGCATCCGGCGGGGCGGTTTCCAGCAGATGGCCGATGCACCAGGTCACCGTCACCCCGGCGCCCTGCAGGCAACCGTCGCCACGCCGGTTGGCGCCGAGCACCTTGGCGATGTCGCGGGCCTGGGAGGGCTTTTCGCAGAGATAGAGTTGCATGGAGGCTGTGACGGCAGCGGTCGATGGCGCGAAGCATGTGCACAAACGGCGCTTCAGGCAATCTTTATCTGTATGTGCATACAGTTGTTGTGCGCCGATACCGGTCGTTCTTGAGCATGATCAAGTCTGGCGGCGGCGAGGAGGCTTAGCCTGTGGCCACTGCAACAACGCCCGAAAGGCACGCGCAATGGCCAAGAAATTTCCCCTCGAACCATCCCACCCCGAACGTGTGTGCTGGGGTTGCGACCGCTATTGCCCGGCAACGTCGATGGCCTGTGGCAACGGCGCGGGCCGCACCCAGCATCCGGCGGAAATGTTCGGTGAGGACTGGTATCTGGACGAATGCTGGGGCATCGACTCGGAGCTGATCGCCAAGACCCGCAAGGAGTCGTCGAGCTGATGTTGCGTGGGGTCCTGCGCTAGGCGCGATCGGCGAAACGCTGCACCACCACACTGCCGATGATGTCGCCCTCGACGTTGACCGCCGTGCGCACCGTGTCCAGCAAGCGGTCGATCGGCAGCAGGATCGCCACCGCCTCGGCCGGTAGGCCGACCGCCTGCAACACCATCACCATGGTCACCATGCCGGCGCTGGGAATTCCCGGGGCGCCGGTCGAGGCGATCATCGCGGTGAAGAACACCACCGCCTGCTGCGCCAGGCTCAACTCGATACCCATCAGATTGGCGACGAACAGCGCGGCTGCCGCTTCGTAGAGTGCGGTGCCGTCCATGTTCATGGTCGCGCCCAGCGGCAGCACGAAGCCGGCGATGCCCGGGCGCACCTTGAGGTTGTCCTCGGCGCAACGCAGGGAGATCGGCAGCGTTGCCGCGCTGGAGCTGGTGGCAAACGCCGTGATCAGCGCCTCGCGGGTACCGCGGAAAAACCACAGCGGTGATTTGCCGGTGGCCAGGAAGAGAATGCCCGGCAGCACCACGATGCCGTGGAACAGCGTGGTGGCGAACACCAGCACGATGAAGCCGCCCACCGCACTGAGCAGCGCCACATCCTGCTCGGCCACCAGCTTGATCAGCAGGGCGAGGATGCCCAGCGGGGCCAGGCGCATGATCCAGCCGATGATGCGCATCATCAGCTCGAGAAATTCCTGCAGCACCACGAGGATATTGCGGTAGCGGTCGCCACCGGCCACCAGGGCGATGCCGATGAACATGGCGAACACCACGACGGCCAGGATGCTGCCGTTGGCCAGCGCGGCGAAGGGGTTCTGGAACAGGTTGGCGAAGAAGTGCAGGAAGAACTCCGGCAGCGTCAGCTGACGCGCCTCGAAGTCGTTCATCGCCTCGGCGAACAGGTCCAGCGACAGCCCCGCGCCCGGCTTGAAGAGGTTCGCCGCGACCAGCGCCACCAGCATCGCCGCACTGGTGGTGAGGGTGAAATAGACCAGCGCGCCGCCCCACACCCGGTGCACCTGATGGTGCGCCTGCAGATTGGCCACGCCGACGACGATGGAGGTGAAGATCAGCGGAATCAGCACCATCTTCAGCAGACCAATGAAGATGCTGCCAAGCAGGGTGCTGGCGTAGAGCACGCCTTCGCGCACAGGGGCATCGGCCGGCAGCGTGCCGGTCAGCCAGCCGATGGCGACGCCCAGGCAGGCCGCGATGAGAATCTGCAGGTTGAGACTGGGCAAAGGGGTGGCTCCTTGAATCGGTAGCGGTGGCGCTAAGCAAAAGAATGAACGCTGCGGCAAAAGTTCGCATCGCGCGCGGCGCAATCATACAGACGCGACGCAACCAGCGTGCCAATGACCTGGCGTCGACCGGCCGCTGACAAAGCCACGCAGCTGGGTTTTCATGACGGGGCAGGTAGAAGAGGGCGCGAGTCATGAGCGATCAGGACATCGAACAACGCATCGCCCGCGATATCGCCAGATGGCAGCGCGGCGTGCAGGAAAAAGGCGAACCGCTGGTGGTGGACGAAGGCTGGCTGCAGACACCGCCGGGCTTGCGCCTGCCGTTCTCGGTGCTGAAAAGCGCCGGGGTGCCGCCACGGGAAGTGGAGCTGCTGGCGCAACGTGCCGCGTTGCGTGAACGGCTGGATGCCTGCAGCGATACGCAGCAGCGCGCGCGGCTGGAGCGCGAGCTGAGCGAGCTGGAGCAGCACATCGCCTTCCGGCTGGAGGCGTTGCAGCGTCTGGGCCGCGGCTGAGCGCTGATGCTGGCGTTCGTTCGGCGCTGGAGTAGCATGCGCATTCGGTCAATTCCTACAGGGAGAAGCACGTGGCTACAGCACGAATCGGATTTCTGCCGGCGGCGTTGATTGCCGCGGCGGTGGCCTTCGCCGGCTGGTCGGTGGGGCAGGGCGTGGAGCGTTTTCGCATGGCCGACCGCACGGTGACGGTCAAGGGCCTGGCGGAGATGGACGTGAAGAGCGACTTCGCGGTGTGGACGCTGGGCTTTCGCCGTGGTGGCGATCAGTTCGCCGAGGTGCAGAAGGGGCTCAGCGAGGATCGCCAGCGGGTGCTGGATTTCCTCCGCGAGCAGGGCTTCACCGACGAGGAACTCGAGGTGCGGCCGTTGCAGGTTCAGGACCTGCTGGCGCGCGAATGGGCCTCGCGCGATGTGGCGCTGCGTTTCAACGGCCAGGGGCAGGTGCTGGTCAAGTCCGAGCGCGTCGATGCGGTGGGCAAGGCGGCCAATGCCATCGATCCGCTGATCATGGCCGGTGTGCAGCTGGATACCGAGATGAACGGCTTTGCCGGGCCGCGTTATCAGCTGCGTGGGTTCAACGAGCTCAAGCCGCAGTTGCTGGAGGCAGCCACCAGCAATGCCCGTGAGCAGGCGACCCGTTTTGCCGATGATGCCGGTGCCACGCTGGGGCGTTTGAAGAACGCCAACCAGGGCGTGATTCGGGTGATCGATGACGATGGCAGCGATATGGACAGTGGACGGACCGTGGGGAAGCGGTTGCGGGTGGTGAGCACGTTTGAGTACACGTTGGATTGATTGCGGACTGGTTGGCTCCGGTGTGTTTGGGGCGGAGGGTTTTGCTTGATGGCGGTTGGCGATTGCCGAGTCGCTTGAAGGCTTGGTTTCGCCCTGCTGGGCGACTCACTTTTTTTCAGTCGCGAAAAAAGTAAGCAAAAACGCTTTGCCCCTGCATCCGGCCCCGCGCTTCGCGCGGGGTTCGTTCGCTCCATCGCCGCTTCAGGGGTCGGCTTAAAGGGCCATCCATGGCCCTTTAAGCCTTTCGCCGCATCCCTGCGGCTCAACCCCCTACGCAACGATTCCGCTCACCCTCCTGAAGGGGCGTTTGGTGTCGCCTGATGGTTCGTGCAGAAAGAAAAAGCCAAGCCAAAGCAAGCATCAACGATCCTCCAGGCAACTCGGACTCCGTTCCCGTCAGGAGGCCGAGTGGAGGTGTCGCGCAGGGGGACGTCCCTTCGTGACGGCCCCCGGAGCGGCACCGGAAGGAGGGAAGTCTGGCCGCGCAACAGACAGACTCGGATGTCGGCGGCCCGAAAAAAGTCTCAATGCCCCGGCTGCCAAGGCTGCCCCAGCGACACCGGCGCGTACAACCGCGTACGGATCGCATCGCGCGACAGCAGCACCAGCACCAGAATGGTCGCCACATACGGCAGCATCGCTAGCAGGTTACCGGGGATCGCCAAGCCCAGGCCCTGGGCCACCAGGTGGAGGATGCTGGCCAGACCGAACAGGTAGGCGCCGAGCAGGACGCGGCTCACCCGCCAGCTGGCGAACACCACCAGGGCCAGGGCGATCCAGCCGCGGCCGGCGGTCATGTTTTCCGCCCACATCGGCGTGTACGCCAGCGACATGTAGCCGCCGGCAAGCCCGGCCATGGCGCCGCCGAACATTACCGCCAGGGTGCGCACGCGCAGCACCGGCAGGCCCATGGCGCTGGCGGCGTTGGGGTTTTCGCCGACGGCCTGGATGATCAGGCCGATGCGGCTTTTCAGCAGCACCCAGGCCACCAGGGCGAACAGTGCGAAGGACAGGTACACCAGCAGATCCTGGGCGAACAGCATGCGGCCGATCACGGGGATCTCGCTGAGCAGCGGAATGGCGATCGGCTCGAAGCCGGCCAGCGGCTTGCCGACCCAGCTGGCGCCGACGAAGGACGACAGGCCGACGCCGAAGATGGTCAGTGCCAGACCGGTGGCGACCTGATTGGCGTTGAAGCCCAGCGCCACCATGGCGAACAGCAGCGAGAGCAGCACACCGGCCAGGCAGGCGAACAGCACGCCGAGCCAGAGGTTGCCGCTGGCGAAGGCGACGATGAAGCCGATCACCGCGCCGAACAGCATCATGCCCTCCTGGCCGAGGTTGAGTACGCCGGTTTTCTCGCACACCAGCTCGCCGAGGGCGACCAGCAGCAGCGGCGTACCGGTGCGGATCATGGCGTAGAAGATATTGGTCAGCAGATCCATGTCCATCGGTCAGGCCTCGAACTTCAAGCGGCAGGCAGCAGGTGAAAAGGGAAGTAGCGCAGCGCGGACGATCATGTGGCCGGCCCCTCTTTGGCACTGACGAGCTGGGGCTTGCGTGCCCAAAGTTTCAGGCGCGGGCGATAGAGGATCAGCACGTCGCAGGCGAGCAGGAAGAACAGCACCATGCCCTGGAACAGCTGGGTGATGGATTGCGGCAGGTTGGCGGCCATCTGCGCGTTCTCGCCACCGAGGTAGAGCAGCGCCATCAGCAGACTGGCGAAGACGATGCCGATGGGGTTTAGGCGGCCGAGGAAGGCCACGGTGATCGCCGCGTAGCCGTAGCCCGGCGACACCTGTGGCACCAGCTGGCCGATCGGCCCGGTGACTTCGGCGACACCCGCCAGACCGGCCAGACCGCCACTGATCAGCAGGGCGATCCACACCAGCTTCTTGTCGCGGAAGCCGACAAAGCCGGCGGCGCGCTTGTCCAGGCCGAGCACCTTGATCTGGAAGCCGAGAAAGCTCTTCTGCAGCAGTACCCAGACCACCACCAGCGCCAGCAGGGCGAAGTAGAAACCGCCATGCACGCGCAGCCCTTCGATCAGCTCCGGCAGCCGCGTGGCGTCGCCGAACATCGCCGACTCGGGGAAGTTGAAGCCTTCCGGGTCCTTCAGCGGGCCATGCACGGCGAACAGCAGCAGGTTCAGCGCAATGTAGTTGAGCATGATGCTGGTGAGGATTTCGTTGGCGTTGAATGCCGTCTTCAGCCAGGCGCAGAGCCCGGCCCAGGCGGCGCCGCCGAGCGTGCCGAGCAGCAGCGTCAGCACCAGTGCCCAGCGCGAATCCCAGTCGATGATGTTGACCGCCAGCGCGCTGCCGGCCAGGGCGCCGATGAGTAGCTGGCCTTCGGCGCCGATGTTCCAGATGCGTGCGTTGTAGACCACCGCCAGGCCCAGCGCGCAGAGCAGGATCGGCAGCGCCTTGACCAGCAGTTCGGAGACGCCGTAGAGATCGCCGAGCGGGTCGACCAGCAGCACCTTGAGGGTCTCCAGCGGCGGATGGCCGAGCAGGGCGAACAGCAGCGCGCCGCTCAGCAGCGTCAGCAGCGCCGCCAGCAATGGCGAAAACCAAAGCATGGCCCGTGAGGCCTCGCCGCGGGGTTGCAGGGATAACAGCATGATGGGTTCTCGTCAGGCAGCAGAGGTGGAAACGGGGGCGTCGCTGGTGTCGAACTGGCCGGCCATCCAGCGGCCGACTTCGACCGGGCAGGTACTGGCAGTAGCGCGCTGTGGCGACAGCCTGCCGTCGCTCAGGGCGGCGATGCGGTCGCTGATCTGGAACAGCTCCTCCAGGTCTTCGGAGATCACCAGGATCGCCGCGCCGGCATCGCGCAGTTCGATCAGCGCGCGGTGGATCGCCGCTGCCGCGCCGACGTCCACGCCCCAGGTCGGGTGCGCGGCGATCAGCAGCTTCGGCTGCTGCAGGATTTCGCGACCAAGGATGAATTTCTGCAGGTTGCCGCCGGACAGGCTCGCCGCCGGGGTTTGTGCGTCCGGTGTCTTCACGGCGAAACGCTGGATGACCTGTTCGGCGAAGGCGTGCACCTTGCCGCGGCGGATCAGGCCCTGCTCGACCATTCCGGTCTGTTGATAGGCGGTGAGCAGGCCGTTGTCGGCCAGGCTCATGCTCGGCACCGCGCCGTGCCCGAGACGTTCGGCCGGCACGAAGGCCATGCCGTGGCGACGGCGGGCGTCGGGGCGCAGGTGGGCGACATCGTCACCGAGAAAACGAATGCGCATGGCCTGTGCGGCGGACAATCGCTGTTCGCCACTGAGCAGGGCGAGCAGTTCGTCCTGGCCGTTGCCGGCGACCCCGGCGATGCCGACAATCTCGCCGGCGCGTACTTCCAGGTCCACCTCTTCGAGGGATACGCCGAACGGATCGGCGTTGTGCCAGGACAGCCGCTCCACCCGCAGGAACGGCGCGCGGCCCTCGCTCTTCGGGTATTCGGCTTCCAGCCCCTCGGCATCGCCGACCATCAGCCGCGCCAGTTCCAGGTCCGAGCATTCGGCGGGGATGCATTCACCGGACACGCGACCGCCGCGCAGCACCGTGGCGCTCTGGCACAGCGCGCGCACTTCATTGAGCTTGTGGCTGATGAACAGGATGCTGCAGCCCTCGGCCGCCAGCCGGCGCAGGGTGACGAACAGCTCGTCGGCCTCCTGCGGGGTGAGCACCGAGGTCGGTTCGTCGAGGATCAGCAGGCGGATGTCCTGCATCAGGCAACGGATGATCTCCACCCGCTGGCGCTCGCCGATGGACAGGCTGTGCACCAGCCGTTGCGGTTCCAGCGGCATGCCGTAGCGCTGCGAGACCTCACGGATCTTCGGCTCCAGCTGCTTTGGCGTACCGGCCTTGGCGCCCAGCGCCAGGGCGATGTTCTCCGCCACAGAGAGCGTCTCGAACAGCGAGAAGTGCTGGAACACCATGCCGATGCCGCGTTCGCGGGCCTGGGCCGGGTCGCGCATGGTCACCCGTTCGCCCTGCCAGTGGATTTCGCCGGCGTCCGGCTGGGTCACGCCGTAGATGATCTTCATCAGGGTGCTCTTGCCGGCGCCGTTCTCGCCGAGCAGGGCGTGGATCTCGCCCGGCTGGATCGACAGGTCGATACGGTCGTTGGCCAGGCAGCCTGGGTACTGTTTGGTGATGCCGCAGAGCTGGAGGCGTGCGGTCTGGGATTCGGGCATGGGGGCGTCCGCTGGGTTTTTCATGACCAGGGTGTAGCAAAAAGCTGGCCAGGCAGTCAGGAATTTTGATGCGACGTGGCCACGGCAGCTGCGCCACCGGTTGGCCATGCGACGATGTTAGCCGGTGCATCGCTTTGGTGCTTCACTCGGTAGCGCTGTCGTGCCGATGCACTGCCATGGGGCGGGACGACCACGGGCCGGATGGGCTGCTAAGCTAACCGTCCTTTCCGCTCCCACCGGTTTGCCTGCAATGAACCAGATGGATCTTCATTCCGCCGAGGAAACGATTGCCCAGCGTGCCGCACTGGCGCGGCTGATCGATGGCCTCGTGCGCGACGACGGCATGCATCCCACCGCGATTGACGACCTCCACCTGATCCGCTGCAGCGCGCCGAGCGAACTGGTGCATGGGCTGCACAAGCCGGCGCTGTGCATCATCGTGCAGGGCAGCAAGGAGGTGCGTTTGGGCGACGAGCTCTATACCTACGATGCGCTGCACTACCTGGTGGTCTCGGTCACCGTGCCGGTGGCCGGTCGCGTGTTGGAGGCTTCGTCCGGCGAGCCGTACCTGTGCATCCGCCTGGATATCGACCCGGCGATGGTCGCCACCCTGGTGGCCGAAAGCTCGCCGTTGAGCCAGCCGGTGGAAGGGCCGGCGCGCGGGGTCTATCTGGACCGCATCGATGCGCCGTTGCTGGATGCCACGCTACGTCTGGTGCGACTGCTCGCCAGCCCGCAGGACATCCCGGTTCTGGCGCCGCTGGCCATGCGCGAGATCTTCTATCGCCTGCTCTGCGGCCGCCAGGGGCGCCACCTGCACGAGATCGCCGTGCGCGACAGCCAGGGCCATCGCGTCACCCGCGCCATCGAATGGCTGAACCGCAACTACGTCGAGCCGCTGCGCATCGAGGAACTGGCACAGCGGGTCAACCTCAGCAGCTCGACGCTGCATCACCGCTTCAAGGCGCTCACCGCGATGAGCCCGCTGCAGTATCAGAAGCAGCTGCGCCTGCAGGAGGCGCGCCGGCTGCTGATCGCCGAGGGGCTCGATGTGTCCAGCGCCGGCTACCGGGTCGGCTACGAAAGCCCCTCGCAGTTCAGCCGCGAGTACAGCCGGCTGTTCGGCGCCTCGCCGGTGAAGGATCTGGCCCGGCTGCGCAGCACCGCCTGAGAGCCTATTCACGATCTACTGCGCGTCGGCCCTTTAGCTCGCGAGATCGTGAAAAGGCTCTGATACTCAGCGCGGCGCCGGGTCCGGCACCTCGCGCAGTGCCTGGGCGGCATCGATGGCGCGGGGAAAGCCGGCGGTCACGGTGGTCAGGTAGACCACCTCCTTCAGCTCCTCTCGGGTGACGCCCAGGCGCAACGCGTAGCCGGCGTGCACCTTCATGTACTGCAGATTGCCCTGAGCGGCAAAGGCGGCGATCACGGCCAGCTGGCGGGTGCGATCATCCAGCTCGCTGCGCCCCCAGACATCGCCCAAGGCGTACTGGGTGATGCCCTCGGCGAGAAACGGATAGTCCTTGCGCAACGCTTCGAGCACGGGTTGCCCGGCGCCGCCGGACAGGTGATCCATCACCTCGACGCCACGTTCGTGGCGCTCGTTGCCGGCGGCTTCCAGCGAGGCGAAGGTCAGTGATCCGAATACGGCCAGGCAGGCCGCGGCCAGTGTGGTGCTGGTACGAAGGGTCATGGTGGCGTCCTCAGTAGGGGCTGGCGGTGGGGCGCACCACCAGTTCGCTGACGTCGACATCGGCCGGCTGGTCGATGGCATAGGCGATGGCGCGTGCGATGGCGTCGGCCGGAATGGCGATGCGGCGGAAGTCGTCCATGGCCGAGCGGGCGGTGTCATCGGAAATGCTCTCGGCCAGTTCCGATTCGGTGACGCCCGGGGATACCAGGGTCACGCGGATATCGCCGCCGACCTCCTGGCGCAGGCCCTCGGAGATGGCGCGCACCGCATACTTGGTGGCGCAGTACACCGCCGCGGTCGGGCTCACCGCATAGGCACCGATGGAGGCGATGTTGACGAACTGGCCGGCGCGCTGGCGCTGCATCAGCGGCAGGCCGGCGGCGATGCCGTGCAGCACGCCTCGGATGTTCACGTCGATCATGCGGTTCCACTCGTCGACCTTCAGCGCGTCCAGCGGCGAAAGCGGCATCACCCCGGCGTTGTTGATGATCACGTCGACGCGGCCGAAGCGCTGTTCGGCGAAGTCGACGAAGGCCTGGGTGTCCTCGCGGCTGGTCACGTCCAGCGCGCGGCAGGCGGCGATACCACCGCTTTCACCGATCTCGGCGACGAGCTTTTCCAGCCGTTCGAGACGCCGCGCGCCCAGCACGACGGTTGCGCCCTGGGCCGCCAGCAGGCGGGCCGTGGCTTCACCGATGCCGCTGCTGGCGCCGGTGATAAGTACGATTTTGCCGGTGATGTTCGACATGGGGTTGTCCTCCGCAGATGGATTCGGGCGACGTCGGTGACGCCGTGGTTCGAATACTGCGATGGAGGACGGTGCCGGCGTTATGGCGATCCTGCCGGGCGCTTGCCTGATTCTGGCGCTGCTTACCAGATGCCTTCGTGCAGGGCGGCAGCCTCGTCCTCCAGCAGCGGGCCGAGTACCTCGACCTTGCGCTGGCCGGCGTCGAAGACGATGCGGCACGGCAGGTCCAGCGTCGGATTTTCCGGATGGTTGCCGGTGAGGTCCTTCAGGCTGCGCTCGGAAAGACCGTACACCACGCGCCCAAGACCGACCCAGTAGGCGGCGCCGGCGCACATGGCGCAGGGTTCGGCCGAGGTGTACATGGTGCAGCGCGAGAGGAATTCCGGCGTGTAGCGGGTCGAGGCTCGGGTCATCAGCACCCGCTCGGCATGGCCGGTCATGTCGTGGTCGGGCATGTAGGCGTTGCCCTGTTCCAGCAGCACCTCACCGTCCGGGCCGACCAGGATGGCGCCGAACGGATGGGTGCCGTTTTCCAGCGCGCGGCGGGCGACGTCGAAACTTTTGCGCAGCAGGGCGAGATCGTCGAGAGGCATGGCGTTATCCAGACTGAGATGAAGAGGTGGTGGGCTTCAATGCCCAGCCTTGGGCAGGCTCCAGGGAAAGCAGACCTTCTGCAGCAGCCCGATCAGGTGGAACAGCACCAGGCTGATCACCACCAGCATCAGTAGCGCGGCGAACGCTTGCGGCACCTGGAACATCGAGGTGGAGAAGTTGATGAAATAGCCCAGGCCTTTTTCCGCCGCGACGAACTCGGCGACCACCGCGCCGATCACCGCCAGGGTGATGGAGATGCGCAGCGCCGAAAACAGGTGCGGAATCGCATAGGGCAGGCGGATGTTGCGGTACTCGCGGGCCTTCGATGCGCCCAGTGAGCGCGACAGCTCCACCAGCTCCTCCGGTGTCGCCAGCAAGCCAGTCACGCAGGACACCACGATGGGGAAGAAAGCGATGAGGAAGGTGATAAACACCCGAGGAAGGTCGCCGGCGCCCATCACCACCACGATGATCGGCGCTACCGCGACGATGGGTGTGGACTGCACGATCACCAGCAGCGGATACAGCGTGCGCGACATCACCCGTGAAGAGGCTAGAGCGATGGCCAGCGGGATGCCGATCAGAATCGACAGGCCGTAGCCCATCAGCGTCACCCGCAGGGTGGCGAAAATATGCTCGGCCCAGGCACCGAGGCCGACCTTCTGCGTCGCCGCGAAGATGGCGCTGGGCGAGGGCAGCACGAAGCTCGGCAGCTTGAGCAGGCGGCAGGCCGCTTCCCAGATCAGCAGCAAAACGAGCAGGGCGAGCCAGGGCGCGAAGCGGTCGGCCAGCGCCTTCAGGCGTTGTGCCCTGGGCTTAATGGTCGGCATGGCGCGAGAAGACCTTGCGGCGGATATGGTTGGCGAGCTCATTGAAACGTGGCTCCGTGAGGGTTTCCATGGACCGCGGGCGCGGCAGGTCGACGTCGATGATTTCCTGCACACGGCCGGGGCGCGCCGACATCACCAGGATGCGGTCGGCCAGCAGCAGCGCTTCGGGAATCGAGTGAGTGATGAACAGCACCGTCTTTGGACGCTGGGTCCAGATGTTCAGCAGCTCCAGGCTCAGCTCGTCGCGGGTCAGGGCGTCGAGGGCCGAGAAGGGCTCGTCCATCAGCAGGATTTCCGGGTCGTGCAGCAACGCCCGGGCAATCGCCGCGCGCTGCTGCATGCCCCCTGAGAGTTCGTCCGGGCGCTTGTTGCCGAAGTCCTTCAGCCCCACCAGCTCCAGCAGCTCCTCGCCGCGGGTGATCTCCTGGGCGGTGACGCGGCCGTACTTGTGGCGCATGGGAAAGGTCAGGTTGTCGCGGATGTTCAGCCACGGCAGCAGGGTCGGTCGCTGGAAGACGATACCGATCTCGTCGCGCGGGCCGTCCACCGGGCTGCCGTAGATGCTGACCTGGCCGTGGGTCGGTCGCACCAGCCCGGCGAGGATGCGCAGCAGCGTGGACTTGCCGCAGCCCGAGGGGCCGAGCACCGCGATGAACTCGTGGCGGCCGATGTCGAAACTGGCGTTGTCCAGCGCCACCACCTCGCTGCCATCGGAGGAGGTGAAGACCTGGCTGACCCGATCGAAGCTGATATTGGGGCGCGGTGTGGCGGGCAGGGCGGCGGCATTCATGGCTTCACTCGCTCAGGCTGGTGTCGATGGCACTGGCCGGGTCGAGGGCATCGATCTGCATGCCCTGCGCCTTGGCGACCCATTCCCAGGTGGTGGCCAGCCGTTTGGCATTGAAGCCCGAGCCTTCTGCATCGCTGATCTCGTTCTGCATCAGCGGCACGGATGCAGCGAACTGTTCTTCGGCCTGCTGCTGGTCGACTTCGGCAACCATTTTCTTCAGCGCGGCGGCCGCTGCAGCCGGGTCGGCGATGGCGTTCTTTTGCGCCTGCTGGTAGGCCTTGACGAACTTCTTGGCGACCTCGGGATGGCTCTGCACGAAGCGCTGCGAGGCTACCAGCGACAGGCCGTAGCCCTCGAAGCCGTATTCCGACCAGGGAATGGTCGTCAGCGTCTTGTCCGCCTCGCCGAGGGCACGGACGAAGCCGGGCGCGACGGTCAGCCAGTTGATGGTGGCGTCCACCTTGCCGGTGGCGAGCATCGGTGCCAGCGCGCCGGGGTCGAGCTTGAGCAGCTTGACGCTGGCCGGGTCGATGCCGTTGCGCTCCAGCAGCAGCGGCCAGACCACGTTGGAGGCAGAGAAGGTCGGCGTGGCGACCGTCTTGCCGACGATGTCCTTGAAGCTATCGATGCCCGAACCTTCGGTGGTGAAGAAGGCGTCCGGCTGTTTGTTGTAGATCGGCGCGACGGCGACCACCGGCACCTCGCCCTGGGCCTTGGCCTGCAGCAGCGAGGCCAGGCCGGCCGAGCCGAAGTCCGCGCTGTTGGTGGCCAGCTTGGTCACCACGTCGCTACCGCCACGGGCACTGGCGATTTCCACTTCGATGCCTTCGGCGGCGAACAGGCCCTGCTCGACACCGAGGTAGATCGCGGCCTTGTCGCCGGCCGGCAGCCAGTCGTTGAGCCAGCGCACCTTGTCGGCGGCCAGGGCGGATTGGCTGAACAGCGCGAACAGGGCGCTGGCGAGCAGGGTTTTGTTGAACATGGTGAAGCTCCTTGAAGGTTCGGCGTGGTGAGCGCGATGCAATAAACGGGTCAGTGCACGGGTTCAGGATGGCGAGCGAAGAAATCCAGCAGGGCGGCGAGCAGTGCGTCGGGCATGGCCAGTTGCGGCGCATGGCCACAATCGAGGCGCACGCGCTCGGCACCCGGCACCAGTTGCTGCATGCGCTGCTGCACCCGTGGCAGCACGGAGCGGTCCTGCGTGGCTTCGATATACAGGCGCGGCAGACGACCGAAACGCGCGGCCGTCCACTGCGCAGCGATGTCGCGGCCACCATCGGGCTGCACCGTCAGGCGGCGCGCGGCAGTGATGGCGGCCTGTGCCGGTGCATCGTGGAAGAACAGGGCGCAGGCGGCATCGCCCGGTACGCGGCTGCCGCCGGGCGTGGCTTCGAGATAGGGACCGATGCCGCTGACCTCGGGAAAGTCGCGGGCGAGCTCGGCACAGAGTTCGCCGAAGCCCATGCCGCTGGGCAGCATCATGCCGGCGACGTAGGCGACCCCGGCGACGCGCTCGGCATAATGTTCGGCCACGGCGGTGGCGGTGACGCCGCCGCCGGAATGCGCGACCAGCTGAATCGGGCCGGGCAGCGTTTCGATCAATGCGCCGACGTGTTCGACATAGCGCTGCAGCGAGACCTCGGCGAGTGGTGTGGCGTCGTGGCCATTGCCCGGCAGATCGACCGCGTGCGGTCGGTGCCCGGCATCGCGCAGGCCATCCAGCAGCAATTCCCAGACCCAGCTACCGGCCCAGGCCCCATGGATAAGGACGATGTCAGCCATAGGTCCTCCGGTACATCTCGCGGTGGTGTTCTTCCACCGTCACGGCGGGATAGCGAGGGGCTTCACCCGCCGCGAGGCAGGTCGGCAGGCACTCGACCAGATGGTCCGGGTTGCCGCTGAAGAAGAACGGCACGCTGTAGCGCTCGCGCCCGGACATGTTGACCACCCGATGCAGCGTCGAACGGTACTGATCGTTGGTCCAGCGGGCGATCATGTCGCCCAGATTGACCACATAGGTGCCGGGCACGGGCGCTGCGTGAATCCAGCTCTTGCTGTGGCGATCCCAGACCTGCAGGCCGGGGTTCTCGTCCTGCAAAAGTAGCGTCAGCCCGCCGAAATCGGTATGCGCGCCACAGCCCTTTTCGCCGGGCGCGGCATTGGCCGGCTGCGGCGGGTAATGCAGCAGGCGCAGGGTGCTCATGGAGTCGCGGCAGAAGCTGGCGAAATGTTCCTCCGGCAGTTGCAGCGACAGCGCGATGGCGCCCATCAGCCGATTCGCCAGCGCATTCATCGCGTCGCGATAGCGCTCCATGGTCGGGCGAAAGTCCGCAAGCTCGCTCGGCCACTGGTTGGCACCGTGGTTGAAGCGCCCGGCCAATACGCGTGGGTCGTCCTCGGCCAGCTCTTCGCCGATGTAGAAACCTTCCTTGAGATCGGCCGGGGCACCGGCTTCCAGCACCTGGCCGCGCAACGGCTCATAGCCGCGATTGGCCTTCGAGAACACCTTGTCCAGCGCGCGCTTGCCGGCTTCCGGCTGAGCGAAGAAAGTCCGCGCCTGCTCGAACACCGCCTGTTGCAGTGCGGGGTCGACACCATGGTTGGCGATGCAGAAAAAGCCGACCTCGCGACAGGCCGCACCGATGCGTTCGGCCACGGCAGTGCGCTCGGCAAGGTCGGGAGAAAACAGCCCGGCGGTATCGATCAGCGGCAGCGCGGCGGCTTCGAGATGGCGGGCGCAAAGGGTTTGGTTCATGGCTCGATCCTGCTCTGCCGACGCGGAATGGCGGTCGGCGAGCGCAGTATCTGGCGGCGCGTGCTGTGCGCAGAAGCAGAGAATATCGAGCATGCTGATGCCGTTTCGGCAGCGCTGCCCGATGCCTCTAAAGGAGGCAGAAGGTGAACCTGAACGGTGCGTCGCAAGATCCCGGCATTGCGGATATTTCAGGCTCCATCCACCGAAAATAAGCGAACGCGCACCGTTTCAGTGCTGCCTGTCGGCTGGCGGCAAAACCGATTATTTTTTCAGTCGATAGCGCAGGCGTCAGTCACTGGGCGCCCGAGGCGTCGCTCTTCGGCGTGTTGAGCGCGTCGAGAAGCGCCTCGGCCAGGGTCTGGCTGGTGAAGGGTTTTGCCAGTACACGCAGCCCGTGCTCGGCGGCGAGGCGCTCGGTGTAGCCGGTCGCGAGGATGATGGGCAGTGCGGGATATCGGCCTTGGACTTCCGCCGCAAGGCCAACTCCGTCCAGTCGACCGGGCATCACGATATCCGAGAGAAGCACATCGATAGACGGCCCCGTGTCGTCGGCCAGCCTTGCCAGGGCTGCATCCGCGTCCTGCGCCTCGTCGACCAGATAGCCCAGTTCCTCGAGCATCGACATCACCACCTCACGCACTTCAGCGTCGTCGTCGACCAGAAGCACGCGCGTGGTTCGGTTAGCACGCGCTGGTGCCTTCTGTACCGGGCCAGCCGGCTCGCTCCGGTGCTCGACGCGTGGCAGGAGCAGCGTGACGCGGGTTCCCCTGCCTACTTCGCTGTCGATCGCTACCGCGCCACCTGACTGGTGCGCGAAGCCGTAGACCTGCGCAAGGCCGAGGCCCGTGCCCGCGCCGATGGCCTTGGTAGTGAAGAACGGTTCGAATGCCCGCGCCTGGACCTCCCTGCTCATTCCACAGCCGGTGTCGATGACGTCGATGCCCAGATAAGTTCTCGCGCCCAGGCCGGGCAGGGCAGTGTCTCCATGCTCGACGTCGTGCAGGCTGACGATCAGCGGACCGCCGTCTGGCATGGCGTCCCGTGCATTGATCGCGAGGTTCAGGATGGCGAGTTCGCATTGCACCGGGTCCAGCGCTGCGGGCCAGGGACGGTCCGGCAGATCGAGCTGCAGAACGACGTTGTTGGGCAGTGCGCCAGTAAGCAGTTCGTGCATACCGAGAATCAATGTACGCAAATCGACCTGTTCGATATCGCCGGTGCGGCTTCGACTGAAGGTCATCAGATGCCGCGTAAGACGGGTGGCCCGTTGAGCCGAGCGCTGGCACGCCTCGATGGCACGCTTGGCCCTTGGGTTCGGGGAGAGCATGTCTGCCAGTTGCAAGCCGACGGTCATGCTCTGCAGCAGGTTATTGAACTCGTGCGATATACCCGCAGTGAGATTGCCCAGCGCCTCGAGCTTCTGGCCCTGCAGCAGCGCCCGATGCGAGCGTTCGGCCTGCGCTACGGCTTCCTCGACCCGCTCTGCCATCTCCTGGCTCGAGCGATGAATGATCCTGCTGGCCTGGGCAAGCACCTGGGCGGTCCGGTCGGTCTCGTCCATGCCGGTCCGTGGCGCCTCGAAGACTTCCCCGCGCGCCAGGGCGCCGGCGGCCTGGTCCAGTTGCATCAAGGGGCGGGTGATGGTGCGGCCGAGCGCGACGGCCAGTCCGATTGCCAGTGCGAGCACCATCAGGATGCCGATGGCCGCGGTCCCGATGGGTGCCAATACGCTCGCGAGCAAATCCTTGCGGGGAATGCCGATCAGTACCGTCCAGCCTGAACGTTCGCCACGGCTGAAAAAAGAAACCACGCGTTGATCGTCGCGTGTGACGGAGATCAGCTTGCCTTCACGAGCGGCAGTCCCGCGCAAGTCGGCGACAAAGTTGGCGCTCGCAACTTCACCGACATGCCTGCCGGGGTCCCGGGTGCGCGCAACGATGGTGTGTGTCTGGTCCAGTACCGCACCAAGCCAGCGCTCGGGGAGCTCCTGCGCCTGGAGCAGGGCTTCGATGCGGCTGGCCGGAAACTTCATGGTCAGGTAGTACACGACACGTCCGTCGCGTAGCACCGGACGATGAATGGCGACGCTGTGCGCGCGCGTCAGCGGGTCGCGAAACATGGGGCTGACGTCGAGCAGTGGGGCGTTTTCGAACCCCGGCAGGCTTGGTGGCATCGGCAACGGCGCGCCGAAAGGGTAGTCCGTGTCAGCCAACGGCGCGCCATTCGGGTCGAATATGGTGATGCCGGTGGCTATTGGTTGGATGGTCTGTTGCAGGCGTTCATGGAAGGCACGTAGATCGCCGCTCACCAATGTGGGTGAGGAGGCCAGGGTCGTGACGATTGCGCCGAAGCGATCAAGTTCGCGCTCGACGGCGAGACTTACGCCCCGGGTGGTCTCGTACATCCCTTGGTCGATCTGCTGCGATTGCGCCCGGTACACCGAATAGGTAGCGAACAGCGCGAAGGCCAGTGCCGGTGCAATGACGGCAATCACCAGCCAGATGAGACGGGCGCGTATCGACACGAAGCAAGTTCCTGGTCGGAGCAAGAGTCAATGCGGGTTCGGCATCATGTTTGCGCCCGGCGTTCTGGTCGGGCCCAGTCAGAAGACCGCAGGCGCGCCGGCTTGTTACGCCGTTACAGACCAATGACCGCATCGAGCCGACTTGACGCTTCGCCTGGACAGCTGCGCGTCGCCTCGGCTGAAGGCGTGATGCTGGACTGACTCACCCGCCTGGACCGGCCACCAGGAAGCGTGAGGATCAGTGAATGCCTACACCCTCGATGGCGGTACGCAACGAGGTTGCCAGTTCTTCCAGCCGGTAGGGTTTGGCCAGGACGTGCACGCCCTCCGCGGCAGCCGATTGCTGCGCGGCTTCGGCGTAGCCGCTGGTGAGCAGGACGGGGACGCCCAGGGCGCGGGTGCGGATTTCGCGGGCCAGCTCTACGCCGTTCATGCCGCCCGGCATCATCACGTCGGAGAAGACGATGTCCACCTTGCAACCGTTCGCCAGCGCGCTGAGGGCGTCGGAGGCGCTGCCGGCATGGGTGACGCAATAGCCAAGGTGTTCGAGCATCTCGCCGACCAGTGCGGCCACTTCCTCGTCATCGTCCACCAGCAGGACGCTGCCCAGCGCTGCGCCAGTCTTGTCATCCGCGCCGCGCTCGGTTTCGTCAGCCAGTTGCGGAGTTTCCTCCGCGCGCGGCAGCAGCAGGATCACGCTGGTGCCTTGCCCGCATTCGCTTTCGATCCATACGGTGCCGCCCGACTGCCGGGCGAACCCGTAGACCTGGGCGAGGCCGAGGCCGGAGCCCTTGCCGATCTCCTTGGTGGTGAAGAACGGGTCGAACACGCGGGTGCGAACCTCGGCCGGTATGCCGGTACCGGTGTCGGTCACGGCCAGGCGGACGAAGTCTGCGCGGCGGCCGAGCACCTGCTCGTCGGGGGCGTTGCTGGCCTGTAGCAGAATCGAGCCACCTACGGGCATGGCATCGCGGGCGTTGACGGCCAGATTGAGAATGACCAGCTCCAGCTCGCCCGGATCGACCTGGACCGGCCACAGATCCGGCGCGAACTGCTGACGTACATGCACGTCGCCGCGCAGGCTGCGGTCGAGCATTTCGCGCATCTGGCTGATGCGTCGTGCCAGATCGACGGGCTCGGGTGCCAGCGATTGGCGTCTGGAAAATGCCAGCAGCTGGCGGGTGAGGGCGGAGCCGCGCTGGGCGGCCTGGCGCATGCCATCCATCAGGCGCTTGCGGCGCTCAGGGTCGGCGCGGCGGTCGAGCATGTCGAGGCCGCCGGTAATGACCATGAGCAGGTTGTTGAAGTCGTGGGCAATGCCGCCGGTGAGTTGACCGATGGCCTCGATCTTCTGGGTCTGGCGCAGGGTTTCCTCGATATGCGCACGCTCGGCCATCTGGGTGCGCAGTTCGAGGTTGGTCTTTTCCAGTTCGCTGGTCCGCTCGACCACCAGCGCTTCCAGCTCCTGCGAAGCCCGCTCACGTGCTTCCAGCAACGCCCGGACCTCGTACTGGCGATGGCGCCCGCGCAGCGCGGCCTTTACCGCACTGGTCAGGGTGATGCTCTGCACCGGCCGTTCCAGCAGAGAAACGTTGCGCAGTGCCGCGACCATGCGCTGGCGCCACGCGGCGACTGCCGGCTGTTGGTGCTTGCTGGTGAGGACGACGAAGGGGAAATCGGACCACGCCGGTTGCTGGTCGACCCAGCTGGCCAGCGCTTCGAGGTCGTGGCCGAAGAGGCCTTCCTCGGCAATGAAGACGGCATCGGCGTCGGTTTCAGCGCGGCGCAGGACTTCACCGACGCTGTGGCAGACGACGGCGTCCATGCCGCTGCGGTTGAACAGCTCGGCCGAGGCGGGACCGTCCCGGCCGATGGGGGCATAGACGACTACGATGGGGCCTTCTCGTTTAGTGGGCGTCGTCATGCTCGTCTGTCAGTAGCTGAGTCGCATCACCGGTGTATTCCGGAGTGCCCGATAGGATGCCGCTGAAGTGGCTGAGCGGCGGCCCGACCTCGAGGCCGGCGCTGCTGAGGCGATATTCACGGACAGTGTTTTCATGCCGCCCGCTACGCTTTTTCACCACCGACAATGCCCGGCGAACGACACCGGTATGCTCGAAATAGCGCTGCATGATAACCGCATCGCTGAGATAGCTGATATCCACAGGCGTATCCATCGGACCGATCAGCCCGTGCTGGGCCAGCACCATGATGCTGATCACGCCTTTCTGGCCCAGATAACTCAACAGTTCATGCATCTGCAGAATCAGGAACTTGCCGTCAGGCATCGCGTGCAAGTAGCCATTGAGGCTGTCCAGAATCACCAGCCTGGCACCCTGGGTCTCCACACTGTGGCGTACTGCGGCAGTGAACTCGCCGGGCGACAGTTCGGCGGGGTCGACCTGTTGCAGATGCAGCAGACCCTGATCGATCCATGGCTCCATCGGCACGCCCAGCGCACGCCCACGGGCGAGCAGCGTGCTGATGTTCTCGTCGAAGACGAAGAAGGCGACCTGCTCGCCGCGCTCGCATGCCGCTACCGCGTAGCTCAATGCCAGCGAGGATTTGCCGACACCGGCGGCACCGACCAGAAGCGCGTTGGTGCCGCGCTCCAGCCCGCCGCCGAGCATCTTGTCCAGCGCCGCGTTACCGGATGAGGCCAGCTCACCGGTAAAGGGTGAGTGGTGTTCTGCGGCGATGAGGCGTGGGTAGATCTGCAGGCCGCCCTTGCGGATGACGAAGTCGTGGTAGCCGCCGCGGAACTGGATGCCACGCATCTTGATCACGCGCAGCCGCCTGCGCTCCGCACCATAGTCGATGGCGAGCTGCTCCAGCATGACCACGCCGTGGGAGATGGAATGCAGCTGCAGGTCGCCGATCTCGGAGGTCTGGTCGTCCAGCAGAATCACCGTGCAGTTGCGCGAGGTGAAGAAGTGCTTGAACGCCAGCACCTGGCGCCGGTAGCGCAGCGGGCTCTGCGCCAGCAGGCGCATTTCCGAAAGGCTGTCGAAGATCACCCGCGTCGGGTTGGTCTGGCTGACGCGTTCGAATACCTGTTGAGTGGTTTCGCTGAGCTCCATTTCCGCCGGATGCAGCACGGTCAGTTCGAGCTCCGGGTCGAGGCTGGTTTCTGGCGGGATCAGTTCGAACACGTCGATGCCCTCGAGCGTCCAGCCGTGCCGCTTGGCTACCAGCTCCAGCTCGTCCTTGGTTTCGGACAGTGTCACGTAGAGGACACGCTCGCCCTGGCGTACACCTTCAAGCAGAAATTGCAGGGCGATGGTGGTCTTGCCCGAGCCCGGGCTGCCCTCGTAGAGGTACATGCGGTTGGGGTCAAGGCCACCGCCGAGGATGTCATCAAGCCCCTTGCTGCCGGTGGAAATGCGGGGGGCTTCGTTGTTGGGGTGGAAGGAAGGATCATTGAAATCGGTCATTCCGCTCTCCTTGCGCAGACTCCGCTGCGTGCTTTGTCCCCGCACCGGTCGCACCCCTGTGAAGAGGGTCGCGGAGGAGGGAACACGCCCGTGGTGCCGTGAAGGCAGGTCGGGCCAAAAAGCCGCTCGAATCATCGCCAGGATCAACTGTCGTGCACGCTCGACACGTGGGTCTGACAGGTCCTGGCCGAGCGGCGCAGTCATCTGATCCGACTCGCCGGGCCGCTGCCCGTTCCGCTCGGGTCACTTTCCGCATGGCCTGATGTGCGCCGCTTTCGTCTCGTAGCAGCGTTCCGGAATGCCTGTCCGGCGCCGTTTCGCTCGTTCGGTGCGCCGCGCTTTCGGAGGCGCCGCGGCGCAACAGACTGCAACCATTCACCCTTGGCTCACGGCACGGGCTGGCCCATGATCGGCCTTTGCCTTCACAGGTTGCTGGCATGTCTCGATTCTCTCGTCCATCGGCTTCGGCGCTGGGTCGCTTTCTGCAACTGGGTGGCACCGGTGCGCGCATCGCCGGCAACCTGCTGGTGCAGCGCATCACGCCCGGCAAGGGGAGCATCGACTGGGCGCCGGTGGGCGAATTGCTCGGTGATGCGCTCGGGCAGATGAAGGGCCCGGTGCTCAAGCTCGGTCAGCAGGCCTCGCAATGGCAGGATCTGCTGCCCGAGCCGATCAGCGCCGCGCTGGCGCGCTTGCAGAACCAGGTGCCCTCGCTGCCGTTCGATGCGCTGCAAGCCAATCTGCAGCGTGTCTACGACGGCCAACTGTACGAGCTGTTCGAAACCATCGAGCCGGAGCCCGCGGCGGCCGCCTCGCTGGGCCAGGTTCATCGCGCCCGCGACCGGCAGGGCCGGGCGCTGATCATGAAGGTCCAGTACCCCGGCATCCGCGCCATCTGCGACGCCGATCTGCGCCAGTTGCGTCGGCTGATGCCGCTGGGCCGGCTGTTCGGCACGCCGAGCGCGCGTCTCGATGCGGTGTATATCGAACTGCAACGGGCCATTGCCGAGGAGCTCGACTACGACGCCGAGCGCGCCAATCTCGAAGCCTTCCGCGAGCACTTCAGCAACTGGCCGGGCATCCGCATCCCCTTTGCCGCCGCCGAACTCTGTCGGCCCGGTGTGCTGGTGCTGGAAGACCTGCCTGGCCGCTCCATGGCCGAGGTCGAGCAGGCCCCGGCGGAGGTGCGCCAGCGCCTGGCCGAAACCCTCTGCGAATGGCTGGCCGAACAGGCATTCGGCCTGCAACGGCTGCATACCGATCCGCATCCCGGCAACCTCGCCTGGACCGAGACTGGCGAGCTGGTGGTCTACGATTTCGGCAGCGTGCTGCGCCTGGAACCGCGCTTGCTGGCGGGCTACGTGCAGATATTCGAAGCGCTACGTGGCACCTCCAGCGAGGCGCTGGAGCCGGGATTCCAGGCCCTTGGTGGACGCCAGCCGGGAAGCACACCGCCCCATGGCTTGTACCGACGCATCCACCTGATGCTGCACCCTTTGCTGCAACCCGGTGCGCAATGGGACTTCCGCGAAGCGGCGCTGCATCAACGACTGTCCGAGCTGTTCCCCCTGATGATGTCCGCGCTCGGCAGCCTGCAACCGGCCTCCGGCACTTTGCTGATCAACCGCACCCTGGAAGGCCACTACTGGAATCTCTACCGGCTCGGCGCCTGCCTGCCCATCGCCGACCTGCTTGCCGAACATATCGAACGCTGGCGCAGCGCAGCCGGTGTCCGTTGACCGTAAAGCTGGAGATCGTCATGCCACTGGACTCATTTCCCGAAGGGTTTCGCGCGTTGATCATCGGTGCATCCGGTGGCATCGGCGCCGCGCTGGTCGCTACCTTGCGCAGCGACCCGCGCTGCGCGTCGGTGATCGCCCTGAGCCGCTCGTCCGAGCGGGCGCTGGACCTGACCGTTCCCGCCAGCATCGAACAGGCCGCGGCCAGCGTGGCGGGGCAGGGGCCATTTCATCTGATCATCAACGCCGCGGGCGTGCTGCACGGTGCCGACTTCATGCCGGAGAAACGCCTGGCCGATCTCGACCAGGAGCAGCTGCTCGCCACCTTCCAGATCAACACCTTCGGCCCGGCGCTGGTGCTGCGCCACTTCAGCGGCCTGCTCGACCGCCAGCGCGGCGTGCTCGCCATGCTCTCGGCCAAGGTCGGCAGCATCGGCGACAACCGCCTCGGCGGCTGGTACAGCTACCGCGCGTCCAAGGCGGCGCTGAACATGCTGCTCAAGACCGCCTCCATCGAAGTGCGCCGTAGCCAGCCGAATGCCGTGCTGCTGGCGCTGCATCCCGGCACGGTGAACTCGCGGCTTTCACAACCATTTCGTGGCGCCGAAATCGGCAGGCCTGCCAGCGAAGCAGCGCAGGATCTGTTGCGGGTGATCGACAGCCTGGAGCCGGAGGCCAGCGGTGGGTTCTACGCCTACAGTGGCGAGGAATTGCCCTGGTAGCGCCCCTCAGCCACCCCGCGTGCCAAGGCGCGGGAGACGGTTTCGGCGAGCAACTCGAGGGTGAAGGGTTTGGTCATCAGGTGCATGCCCGGTGCCAGGCAATCGACGCGGGTCGTCGCCTGTTCGGCGTAGCCGGTGATCAGCACGACCGGCAGGCCGGGACGTCGTTGCTGGAGCATTTCGGCTAGCTGGCGGCCGTTGAGTCCAGGCAGGCCGACATCGGTCAGCAGCAGGTCGAGCGAGTCGAGGCCGGCAGCGACCTCCAGTGCACGCTGGCTATCGGCCGCCAGATGCACGCGATAGCCGAAGTCCTCGAGCGCGCTCTGCAGCAACGGGCGCACCGCGTTGTCATCCTCGACCAGCAGTACCGTGCGTCCGCCGCCTGCGTCTGCCTTGCGGATCGGTGCCGCGGCCGGCTGCTCCCGTGCGTCGGCCGGCGCCGCCGGGATGTGCAGCGTGACGCGGGTGCCTTCGCCCTGGCGGGTGTCGATGGTGATGAAGCCGCTGCTCTGGCGGACGAAGCCATAGACCATCGACAGGCCGAGGCCCGTGCCTTCACCGAGCGGCTTGGTGGTGAAGAACGGCTCGAATACCTTGTCCACCAGCGCCGCGGGAATGCCGACACCGCTGTCGATGACGCGGATGCACAGGTACTCACCGGGCTGCACGCCGTGACGCGAGGCTTGCTCCCGCGGCAGCGCGAGCCGCTGCGTTTCGATGCGCAGCGTGCCGCCGTCGGGCATGGCATCGCGGGCGTTGAGTGCTAGGTTGAGCAGGGCATTTTCCATCTGGCCGGGGTCGACCAGCGCGAGCCCGGCGTCGTCATCGAGGGCCAGCTCGAAGCGGACCGTCTCGCTCAGGCTGCGCTGCAGCAGCTCGGCCAGCGAGCGGATCAGCGGATTGACTGCGCAGGGCTGGGTCTGCAGCGGCTGTCGGCGGGAGAACGCCAGCAGGCGCTGGGTGAGCGAAGCGGCACGCTGCGCCGAGCCCCGCGCCGCCTCGAGATAGCGTGGCAGGTCGTCATGGCGCCCGGAGGCCAGGCGCAGGCGGATCAGGTCAAGCGCGCCAATGATGCCGGTCAGCATGTTGTTGAAGTCGTGGGCGATCCCGCCGGTCAGCTGGCCGACCGCATCCATCTTTTGCGAATGGCGAAGCTGCTCCTCGGCTCGGCTGCGCTCCTGAACCTCTACGGTCAGCCGGTCGAGGGCCTGTTGCAGCGCCTCGGTCCGCAGCCTGACCTCCTGTTCGAGCTGCTGGTTGAACTGACGCAGCATCTCCTCGTTGCGCTTCTCGGCATCGACGTCGATGATCACCAGCGCCGCACCGGCCGGCTGTTCCGTATGGTCGTACAGCGGCACGCCGCTCAGGCGCAGCCAGCGTTCGCCGCCGTCCTCAGGGTAATAGCGGTAGTCCTGACCATTCACCTGCTCGCCGCGCAGCGCACGCGCGCCGACATACTGGTTCGGCGGTATGACCTTTCCGTCGCTATCCAGGCCGACCCAGCGCCGGGCGCGGCCGGGTTCGGTCGAGGGGATTCGCCGGTTCGGTACGTATTCGTCGTACTTCGGGTTGCTCAGCACGGTCTTGCCGTCGGCGTCGATGAAGCAGACGCCCACTGGAAGGTTCTCGATCAGCCGCTCGAAGTGCGACTGCTGATCGGCCTGGGTGGCCATCCGGTGCTGCCTGGCGAAGCGGTCCTGTTGCAGGTGCGCGCAGGTGGCGAGGCAACTGAGCAATGTGCTCGCGCTGACCGGGTCATCCAGCATCAGCACGTCGCGAATCGCGACGGGCAGCCGGGCGCGAAGTGCGGCATAGGCGTCAGGCCCGTGATCGAGCGCCCGGCTGAGCACAATGAACGGGACGACCTGTCCGTCCGCCAGGGCATCAAGTGCTTCGGCCACTTCGTCCAGTGGGGCCGCGGCGAGCTCGTCAGCGAGTATGACGGCCTCGACAGGGTGACGTAGCGCCTGGGCCAGTGCGGCCTGGTCCGGGCAGCGGACCACCCTGTAGCCGTGGGCGCCCAGCAGGCTGGCGAGCTGGTCTCTATCATCGTTCTCCTCTGCTCCGAGAACGATACATTTTGCGTGCGTGTCGCCGCTTGCCATGCCAGGCCTCTCAGTGATCAGGCGTTACGGTAAGGACGCTGCTCATCGGCCGAGCCACCCCCGCCATGAGCGATCAGGCGCGGGCGAAGCGTTCGTATCCGTTATCGTCCGGACTGCGGACAAGCGGGAGCGTTCCCGGGGGATCGCCTGGTTTCAATAGGCAGCGCGGCATGGTATCGGCGGCGGAGCACGAGCGATAGCGGGGCGCTGCAGGGAGGTTGGCGACTTCCACCGCCCCGTAGCGCCGTCCTGCGCGGCGGGCCGCCAGGTGTCGCAGCTCCAGGCCGGACGCATCTGCCGCGCCGTTCGGCATCGCACGATCCGCTGCGCACCTACGCCTCGTCCCCATTGTCTATGTTGGTGATAACCGCCCCAGCCATCGCGGGGCGGCGGTGACCACAACAATAAGGATGAGCACGATGCGTTTGCTTCAGATCAGCAGATTGACCCTTGGCGTGGCGATCGTCGCCACGGGCCACATCGCCCACGGCGCGATTCTGGAAGGCGGGGCGGTCGCAGCTCCGGATGAGTACAGCGCCAAGGTGGCCGCTCAGGTGCTCAAGGCCGGCGGCAATGCGGTGGATGCCGCGGTGGCGACCGCCTTCACCCTGGCCGTCACCTACCCCGAGGCGGGCAATATCGGCGGCGGTGGCTTCATGACGCTGTACATCGAGGGCAAGCCGTACTTTCTGGATTACCGGGAAGTCGCGCCCAAGGCCGCCAGCAGGACCATGTACCTCGACGACAAGGGCGAGGTAGTCGAGAACCTGAGCCTGGTCGGCGCCAGGGCCTCCGGTGTACCCGGCACCGTGTTGGGCATGTGGGAGGCCCATCAGCGCTTCGGCAAGTTGCCCTGGAGCGAGCTCATCACCCCGGCGGTGGGCTATGCCCGTGCAGGCTTCACGGTGGCCGACCAGCAGTACCAGTACCGCGACGACGCCCTCGGCCTGTTCAAGGGTACGACCAATTTCGAGGATTACTTCGGCGCCATGAAGGCCGGTTCCACCTTCCGCCAGGCGGAGCTGGCCGAGACCCTGGAGCGCATCGCCGACAAGGGGCCGGATGATTTCTACAAAGGCCAGACCGCTGACCTGCTGGTGGCTCAGATGCAGCGTGACGACGGGCTGATCACCAAGGAGGACCTGGCCGCCTACCGCGTCAAATGGCGCGAGCCGATGCGTGTCGACTGGCAGGGCAACAGCCTCTACACCGCGCCGCTGCCAAGCTCCGGCGGCATCGCTCTGGCGCAGCTGATCGGCATGAAGGAGCAGCGCGCCGCCGACTTCAAGGGGGTCGAGCTGAATTCGGCGCGTTACATCCACTTGCTGGCGGAGATCGAGAAACGCGTCTTTGCCGACCGTGCCGACTACCTCGGCGACCCGGACTACTCCGACGTTCCGGTCACGAAGCTGACATCGCCTGATTACCTGAAGCAGCGCGCGGCCGAGATCAATCCAACGGCCATCTCCGAGACCGAGAAGGTGCGCCCGGGCCTCGAGCCAAGGCAGACGACTCACTTTTCCATCGTCGATGCCGACGGCAACGCGGCCAGCAACACCTACACCCTCAACCTGGATTACGGCAGCGGTGTGGTGGTCAAGGGCGCCGGCTTCCTGCTCAACAACGAAATGGACGACTTCAGTGCCAAGCCGGGCGTCGCCAATGCCTTCGGTGTAGTCGGTAGCGATGCCAATGCCATCGAGCCAGGCAAGCGCATGCTGTCCTCCATGAGCCCGAGCATCGTCACGCGTGACGGCAAGGTCAGCCTGGTGCTCGGTACACCGGGCGGTTCGCGCATCTTCACCTCGATCTTCCAGGTGCTGAACAACGTCTACGACTTCGACATGCCGCTGGAAAAAGCCGTGGCCGCGCAACGCGTGCACCATCAGCTGCTGCCGAAGGACACCATCTACTACGACGCCCATGCACCGCTGACCGGCAAGGTGGCCGACGAGCTGAAAGCCATGGGCTACACGCTGGAGGATCAGGGCTGGCTGATGGGTGATATCCAGGCGATACGCGTCGATGGCACGCGCCTGCAGACCGGCTCGGACCCGCGCGGGCGTGGCGTGGGGATGGTCGTCAAACCTTGATGGGCGAGGGGCGGCACGCGGAGAGAATCGCAGTCGACTCTTGAAACCTCATGCGCCGCAGCGCGCTGCGACGCATGACGTTCAGCTTCAACGCCGCACATGGCGTGCGGCGTTGAAAGAGGGGAGGGTTACTGCGGGCGGTAGATGGCGCACAGCTTGTTGCCGTCAGGGTCGCGCACATAGCTGAGGTGCATCGCGCCGAGGCTGGATTCGCGCAGTCCTGGCGGGTCCTCGCAGGTGGTGCCGCCATGGGCGACGCCGACATCGTGAAACGCCTTGACCTGCTCGGCCGAGTTGCATTTGAAACCAATCGTGCCGCCGTTGCCGACGGTCGCTTCCTCACCGTTGATGGGCTCGGTGACACCGAACAGGCTGCCGTCGTGGCGGTAGAACAGGCGCGTGTGCCCGGACGGCGCCACATTGCGCAGCGGCTCGCCTGCGCCGAGTACGCCGAGCACGGCATCGTAGAACCGCTTCGACCGTTCAATATCATTCGAACCGACCATTACATGGTTGAGCATGGGGGCCTCGCTAGGTGGTTGGAGTTGTGCGGCTATGGAGCAGGCACTCTAGCATTGGGTTCCGATGGTAGGGCAACCCTGCATACATTCGGATCGGCTCTACTCGAGGGTGGCTGGACTGAAGAGGGTGCTAAGGGGATGTGGAGAATTTGGCTGCGCTGAGACTGCTTACGTTACTAGAGAGATATTGTTGTAAGGCGCAGCTTCAGGCATTCACACGCGAGCAGCTCTAGACGCACTAGAGGTTATTCGTTGTCTTCGCCAGATTACACAAAAAAACTTATAGCTTTAATTTTTTTAATCCCCTGCAGGAGGTACGGGCAGGGGATCAAGAATAGAATCAAATAGCCCATATACGAATTAGGCAAAATCCCAAGTCAAGCTCATGGGGGAATTTTCCCTCTACCCATGCCTCCGTACGCAAGGCTCTTCCTATGTTTGTCTCCACCTCATTTTTTTCGATCACAAGAACAAAGAGCCGAGTGGGGCTCTGAATAGAGTGAAGACGATCAATGTCGGAGCGCACTGACCAATCTCCTTCTAGGCACTTGGCTTGTGAAAAGTCGCTGAGACATTTAACCTCAGCAACCATTGATATCGATCCGTCACCATGTTCTGCATATAAATCGGATTTGCGGTTGCCTCCAATGGGGAAATCCGTCCAGACCTCTAGTTTATCTTTGAACCATGCATGGAGGCTGATCTCGGCTTGAATCCAATGCTCTCGGCAGCTATTTAACTGAAGTACTTGCTCAAGTCGCTCCCCCATGCATTGAAAAGCATTATCAAAAACTTCAATCCATTCAGGCGTGGTCATTTTAGTCATTTTTTCGTGCTTGATTTATATAGATGCTTAGATGGTTAATTTAATGCTCAAGTATGTTCAATGCACCTATTCAGCCTTCTGCTGCATTAGGCAGGTGCATGTCACGACCCTACGCAGATACTTCGGAGCTAATGTAAATATGCTGGCCGCCACTTTTCCCTTACATCGCAGGGAAGCGCAGCCGCCGGATGAACATTTTTGAAGTGGCGCCGGCTAAAAGTCAGTTGCCATCAATACTGGTGGCTTAACGCTACCATAGAGGCGGGTAACTGCAAAGCAGCACGGCTGACACGACATGGGGAGCACTCCGGAGCTGCTCAGCTGCCTTAAGAAAGCCCATCGACGCTACTCGTCGTAAAGCTCCAAACCACGACGCAAACGCTGGAGCAGACGCTGCCTGAGAGTCTCAGGCGCTGTTACGGCAATCGATCCAGTGTGCGATAACAACCACCATTCCAGTTCCCAGCTGTCCGTCACAGTCGCACGTATCCTGCCTCCGTCCTCATCGGACATCGTTTGCATATCCTCGGAAAGAGGTGTCTCCCGAAGTAGCCCCAGGAGACCAGTATTCACCCATGCCTCAAGGGTTATGGTACGCCCGACGTTGTCGCCAAATTGCATCGCTCCGGACGTGGCGTATTCACGCAAATCGAACCCGTTGGAGGGCTCGCTAGGGATATCCAACAGTTCGGGATTGCTGATTCGGTGCAATGCAAACTGACGCACATCCGCATGAGGAGGCGCTGTCGCAATGAGATACGTAACGCTTCCTCGTTGAACCAAGCCCAACGGCGAAAGTGTCAGTGTGCTAACCAGATCTCGATGAGCGGAGTAATAGCGGCATCTGAATGCCTTCTCTTCGAGCAGCGCCTGCTGAACGAGCGCAAGCGAGGCGGCATCAATCTGAGGAGGCATCAGCGGGAGATGGGCCGGTACGCTCGCGACCTTGCTAGGCCAATCCGCAACTGGCGATATTCGGGCTAGTGCCTTTAGCTTTTTGTTTGCCTGCTCGAAATGCGGCTGCAGCGCAGTAAGCATGGCGGTGGGCATCAGTGGGCGAAGCATTTCCTGCACAAGTTGCAAGGTCAGCGCCTCATAAACACTGACACCTGGCAGTTGCAGGCTCGTTGGTGGTGACCAGCTAAAACCATATGGCTTGCTCTTGTCGTTGATGCGCAAGGGAAAGACGCTCGACAAGTCCACCAGGTCGCGCTCAACCGTGCGTTTGGTGGTCGGAAAACCCATCTCGGCCAGACGGCGTTGGAGCGAGCTCGCAGTTGCTCCACTGCCCTTGATCGGTAGTAGCTTCAGCAGCTCCCACTGGCGGCTGAGAGTATCCCTGCTCTTATTGGACGGCACGATAGCGACCCTTGCATCTAGGTGTGAGATTGGCTTGGCGTGATTGTGCATCAAGCTGCGACGAAATGTGTCGCGTGGAGGTGCGACGCATGTTGTCGTGGCGGTGGTGAAAAATGACGGAAAGCAGAGGAGCACTTCATCATGCGCCGCAACCTTCCAGCCTTCTCTCACGCACAAACTGAACGTCTCATTGCCCTAAATAGGCAACTCACGAAATTGGAATATTGGTGCCTTCAGCGTGCTAAAAAGCTTGTCGAAGACTTCCGAAACAGACCTGTACCCTCTGACTGGGCTGCAGGGGAAGACTTCGAGCTTGAAAGCAAAATCGGCTACTACCGTTCTGAGTCCTCGGAACAAGGGCAAGAAGAACTGATACTTCAAGCTGACTATATCTTTATGCCGCCGCTCAAATGGTACTATCTCAACCCGACGCCAGAGCATGCGTTAGAGATGTTCGCGCTATTCCATTACAACTGGAGCGATGGGGTAGAAGACATCCCTCGTCTCAATAAAGAGCGAATCTGTTGGTCATTTCACGACCTGCACGATCATCATGGACTTGATTGGTATCAGGTACTGGATATAGATCGAGTTTGGCTAGACGTGCATGCCATTCATCAGGTAAAAATTAAATCTCCACACGCTGGGAAAGGCAGCGCCGATGCTTTATGAGCTACCTGCCAAACACCATTATTTGACACTGGATGCGTTATTTTCCTTCTCCTTAACGGGCAGCTCGGAGAAGCTTTACAGTTATACAGATGATGAGGGTTTGGTTCCCGGAATTAACGACACCGAAAGCTTCGTTCGGATAATTTTCCTAATAAACTCATGCCAAAGCAATGTGTCGGAATTGTCTAGTATAAAAGCGAACTACATTTTTTATTTAGACGCAGAACCTGTCGAGCGGCCAGTCGTCCCTCATCATTTTCAATTGGTCTTCTCGCCGACAATAGAAGAGCCAATCTTTACGGCCTGGGCAGCGGCAGTGATGCGCTACCTCTGCGCGTGCTTCTTTGCACCATCCATTCCTGCTTTTGACAACCACGACATCTCATCTGTACTACTGGGGACAAAGAGTTCTTTACTGAGCTTCAACTTGGTGCGCGGAGAATGCGTCGAGCAAATGCGGAGACCGTTGAGCAACATACCGCAAAGCAATCATCTGCTCGCAGTACTATTCACCCCGCCATATTGGTCTGCATCCAATGAGTATTTCTCACTGCTAAATGAATCAATACCATCACTGGATGGAGGGCTAGTGAAAGGTGGGTGTGCCTTTCATCCCTATAAAGAACAGGTCCTTATGATTCTCGGTGATTAATCAAAAACTAATATTCAAAGGCGATGCCTGCGGGCGATTAGCGAGTCAGTCCAGTTTTTCCGGGGCACTCAATGACCTCTAGTGGCCGAAAGCAGCCAGCCTCGATTCCTAACCCAACCCCGGCAAACCCCTCTCCAACCTCGGACAAACCCACTCCACAAAAGCCCGTACCCTTGGCGATAGCTGCAAGGCGTGCGGGTAGACCAGTTGGATCGGCAGGTCCTTCGGTTCGTAATCCCTGAGCACCCTTACCAGGCGACCATCAGCCAGTTCATCGGCGACCTGATAGTGCATCAGCCGCGTGATGCCCAGGCCTTGTACGCAGGCCAGGCTGGCGGTGCGGATCTGGTTGCAGGTCAGGCGTGGGGTGATTTCTTCGGCCTGTTCCTTTTCGCCGTGGCGGTAGTACCAGTGGCGGCCCTGGGCGGCGAAGAGGATGCAGGCGTGGTCCTCCAGTGCCGCCGGGATGTCGATGGCGGGGGCGGTGCTCAGGTAGTCGGGGCTGGCGCAGGTGACCAGCCGGGTGCTGCCGATTTGTCGGGCGACCATTGCCGAGTCGGGGAGGTGGCCGATGCGCAGGGCGAGGTCGAGGCGTTCGTCGAGCAGCGGGACGATCTGGTCGCTCAGGTTCAGCTCGACTCTGATATCCGCATGCTTCTTGAGAAATTCGTTCACCAGCGGCGCAACGTAACGCTGGCCGAACTCCACCGGCGCGGTGATGCGCAGCAGGCCGCGGACGGCGCCGTCGCTGGCTTCCAGGCGCTGCTCCATGTCGGCGAAGTCCGCCAGCATGCGCCTGCTCCAGGCCAGGTATTCCGCGCCCTCGTCGGTCAGTGCCATGCGCCGGGTGCTGCGGTTCAGCAGGCGCACGCCGAGGTGGCGTTCCAGCGCGGCCAGCGAGCGCACCACCGATGCCACGGATTGCCCGGTGGCATCGGCGGCCGAGCTCAGGCTGCCGTTGTCGACGATGCGAACGAAGTTGGCCATTGCCTTGAGCTTGTCCATTGCCACCCCGGGATTTGTGCGATTGCTGCATAGATGTTGTCAGGCCGGCGGCATAGGTGAAACCCGCAGGGCGGCTGACACTTCAGGGACTGAGGTCTTTTGGAGTTTCGCACATGCATCAATCAGCCAGTCCCGCCCGCATTCTCGCCTATGACCACATCGGTATTCGTGTCAGCGACAGGCCGCGGGCGATGGCCTTCTACCAGGCGCTTGGCTTCGTCGAGAGCGCGAGCTTTCCGCTGTTCGAAGCGAACGAAATGCTCAGCCCGGACGGCGTGCGCATCAACCTGATCTTCAACGGCGCACGTGCGCCTGATGCGCACAACGTGCTGCTGGATGCGCCGGTCAAGCGACCCGGCATGACCCATCCGGCCTTTATCATCGATGACCTCGCGGCGCTCCAGCATTGGCTCGAAGCGCGGGGCATCGTCATCACCGAGGGGCCGCATCCCATCGGCCCACGGCGGATCGCGCTGTTTATCCGCGACCCGGACGGCAACGTGCTCGAATTCAATCAGCTCATCAGAGGAGGTGCGCAATGAAACTGTATGACCTGGGACCATCCGGCAACTGCTACAAGGTGCGGCTGTTCGCTGCGCTGGCAAACATCGAACTTGAACGGGTGGCCGTGGATTTCGCCAATGGTGCGCACAAGAAGCCGCCGCTGTCCGAGCTGAACCCGCTGGGGCAGTTGCCGATTCTGGACGATGGCGGGCATATCGTCCGCGATTCGCAGGCCATTCTGGTCTACCTCGCCGGCGCTTACGGCGGCCTGGCGTGGTGGCCGGACAATCCGCGCGGGCAGGCGGAGATCGTGCAATGGCTGTCCTTCACCGCCAACGAGATCCAGCAGAGCCTGAATGCGGCGCGGCTGGTGCAGAAGTTCGGCTATCCGCTGGACAAGGCCGCGGCGCTGGCCAAGGCACCGGCGGTGCTCAAGCTGCTGGACGATCATCTGCAGCGCCACGACTGGCTGGCGATCGACCGGCCGACCATCGCCGATTGCGCGGTTTACCCCTACGTGGTGCTGGCGCCGGAAGGGGATGTGGATCTCACGCCGTACAGTCACGTCGCCCGCTGGATGGAGCGGCTGGAGGCGTTGCCGGGGTATCTGCCCAAGCCATAGCGTGCAGACGCCCACTGTCGACAGGCGACCCGGTAAGCCGGGCCGCCCCTTGTCGCGTTATCAGAAGCTGACCACCGTCTTCAGCCCTACGACCACCACGTCCTCCGCATCGTCGAAGCCGCCGGGCCGGTGGAAGTACTGGATGTTCGGCGTCAGCGAGATGGCCGGCGTCAGGGCGACGCGGTAGTAGAGTTCGGCAGGGTATTCCACGTCCGGCACCGGTTCGCCCTGTTCGCGCAGGTGCTTGCGGGCGTCGTCGTTGATTTCCAGGCGGCCAAGGCCCAGGCCGAGCTCGTCATGCGGGCGCGAGGTGAAGGGTGCTGAAAGGATGCCGCCAACCTGCCAGATGCGCTCGATATAGGTCACGTCCGGGTCGGACTGGATGAAGTTGGCAAACAGTTTCAAGCGTCGCTCGGCCACCGCGCTGCTCTGCCAGATCTGTTGTTCGGCCATCAGATAGCCGCCGGTGGCCTTGTCGTGTTCGGCGGCTGGCGCCCCGGAAAGCGCCATCGGCCGGCCGGCAGCGTCACGGTAGATGTCTTCGAAGTCGCCGGTATTGCGCCAGAGGCCCAGACGATAGGCGCCGGGTTGACCGGCGAAGGTCGGCGTCCAACCCAGTTCGGCAACCGCGTGGTAGCCGGTGGTGCCCGACGGGCTGCCGAAATTCAGGCCCTGCTCGCGCTCGGTGAAACGCGGGTTGACCTGATAAAGCGCGGTCTGCAGCGACCACTCTGCGTCCAGCTGGTAACGCGCGGTGGCGCCCCACTGGCTGATCGGCCAGGTGAACCAGTTCGGCGTGACATAGCCCGGCACCGTGCCGCAGAAGCCGAGGTTCTGGAACGGGCAGGCGAAGGGGTAGATCTCGCCGCTCATGGGCAAACGGCCGAGCTTGATCAGCAGGCGGTCGTCCAGCAGCGCCTGCTGGTAATAGAACTGCACCAGCCGGGTGACGCTGCCGTAGCCGTGGATTTCCTGGGGCTGCAGCAGGACGCCGAGGTCGGCCTCGGCGTTGAGGTTCTCGCCGTTGCGGTTGACCACGCTGAAGCGGAATCCGGCGCCGGACCAGCCGAGCAGTTTCTCCAGGTCCAGCGCGGCGTCGAACATCAGCTGATCGGAGTAGGTGCCGGTGTGGTCATTGCCGCCCTGGGTGTTCCAGGCCAACTCGTTGACGTAGGTGATCTGCAGGTCGACGCCGGCCTCATGCAGACGGGTGCGACTGCCGTTCCAGTCGCCGAAGAGGAACTGATCGGGTGAATACTCGGCCGCTTGGGCAGAAGTGAACAGGCAGGCGGCGAGAACGCCGCTGCCGAAGCGCAGGCTTGTTGTCATTGTTCTGATCCTTCGGATGTACCGGTGCGGGGTGCAGCGAATACCGTTAGCCACAATGTCTGTGGGCATTCCCGGTATTCGCGTGCGTTTCTGCTCAGTGGTAACGCCTGACTATGTAGGCGTTACCGGTTCAAGTGTTTGGTTGGCGATCGACAGTTGCAGGCCTAATGTCCGCCACCAGACTTCACACCGTCGCGTGCTTGCCTGCGGACGAAGTGACGAATGCTTTCCAGCTCTGCATCGGTCAGATCCGGGAACTTGGGCATGCCGTTGGCAAGTAACGCGCCACCGCGCACAACACTCTCGAACGCCTTTTCACTGCCTGTGAGCAATATCGGCGACTCCCGCAGATCGGGTGCTTTCATACCCGCAACAGCTCCGGCGCCATGACAGCCAACACAGAGGTTCTCCGCAAAGACACCCGCGCCGGCCTCTGCCTTTTTGGCGTCGACCTCGAACTTCTCATCAATGATTGGCTTGGCAAGTTGCGGTGCAGGCTGTTCAGGAACAACCGCTTTTCCATCTAGCGAAAAGGTCATGATGCGGCGTTCATGCACACCATATTTCCAGCCATGGCTTTCAAATCCCAGTTCACCCGAGCCGCCGAAGTTGGAGGCCAATGCACCACCAGGGCCCACCAGCAGGGAAACCATTTGCTTGCCATCCAACTTGTAAGTGATCGGTGGCGCAGAGATACCGAGGCCCACGTCATAGGACCAAAGAACGTCTCCGGTGCGGGCATCGTAGGCTTTCAACATGCCATCAGGCTGGCCCTGGAAAACCAGGTTGCCGGCTGTGGTCAAGGTTCCGCCACCCCATGGGCTCTTCTGGTTTACCTGCCACACGCGCTTGTTCTTGACCGGGTCCCATGCCTGTAGGGAGCCGCGTGACTCATGTGGGTCTTTGGTCAATTCCCAACCGGTCAGTCCCAGATAGAGTTTGTGACTCGCCATCTTGTGGCCAGGCTTTGTTTCCTTGCCATCGTCCTTGAAGGTGTTGCCCAGATGGTTGGTGGGGATAAAGGCAAGATTCAACTCGGGGTTATAAGACATCGCATGCCACGAGTGAGCACCGAATGCCGACGGATAGATATTCTTCTCGCCATCGGGATATCTGGCGTCTTCCGCAACAATATGGCGCTGTTCTTTCAGGTCGTATTTGGTTGACCAGTTGGCGTCTGCGAATTTCTCCGCGGACAGTACCTTCCCGTTCGAGCGGTCGATCGTATAGAAGAAGCCGTTCTTCGGCGCATGCAGTACCGCATCAACATCCTTGCCATCGATTTTCAGATCGGCCAGCACGATGTCCATGTTCGAGTTGTAGTCCCAGGTGTCGCCTGGTGCAGTCTGGACGTGCCATTTGTATTCGCCCGTATCCGCATCTACAGCCACGACCGAACACAGGAACAGGTTGTCGCCGCCGTCCGGGCTACGCACCTTGATATTCCATGGCCCACCGTTGCCTGTACCGAAGATGAGCTGGTTGTATTTCTCGTCGTACGTCCAGCCATGCCAGGCATTGCCGCCGCCGCCGTTTTCCCACCACCGGCCAGTCCAGGTTTTGGCCGCCATTTCCTGAGCGGCATCCTCGAATCCATCGGCAGGGTTGCCAGGGACGATATAGAAACGCCAGACCTGCTTACCCGTTTCGGCATCATAAGCGGTCACATAACCGCGCATCGGACCGAGTTCTGTCCCGCCATTACCTACGAATACTTTGCCGTCGAAGGCCTTGGGATGGCCTGTGATATTCAACGGCTGGTCGTGATCGAAGGTCCGGGTCTGCCAGACTTCCTTGCCGTCTTTTCGGGTGATCGCAATCAGGCGGCCGTCCCAGGTGGTGATGAATAGCTTGTCGCCATAGGTTGAAAGGCCGCGGTTATGCTTCCAGAAGACCTTCTTCATGTTGTTGTCGATGATCTCTTTGGAAACTTGCGGATCATATTCCCAGAGCATCTTGCCCGTGCGTGCATCGAACGCACGTGTTCTGTTCATTTCGCCAACGTAATACATGACGCCATCGACAACCAAAGGCGTTCCGACGATATCGGAGCGATCCGGCAGTGGGGCGTACCATTCAGGCTTGAGCCCGCTGACGTTTTCTACATTGATGTCTTTAAGCGGGCTGAATCGCTGTTCGGAGTGTGTTCGCCCGTAAGCCAGCCAATCAGTGGTGTTGGATTCATCAGATAATTCCTTGTCGGTAATGACTCTGTCTGATGCGTGCAGTGACGTCATCGCAAGAAGCGAGGCCGCCATGATTATCTGTACCCTTAAATTCGACTGTTTAAATTTCATTTTTATTATTTCCTTGTTTAGGGTTGTTTCTCGCTTCAGGCATCCCTCAAACGAGCATTCGCGGATAAAGCTCTGCTGATAGTTATTTATTTGTAAAAACGACTTCCTGTGTTGCGCTCTGTAATAGCGGGCAACATGACGTGCGCGTATATCGCTGCCTTTCGGGATTGTTATTTAAACGGCAATAACTACAGGTCCGGTTTAGTTGCGCTTTTGTTGTCAGCGTTAGTGGCGGTTGTACCCCGGCGGTAACGCTCCGCAGAGAGTTGCCGTACATCGCGCTGGCTGGGTGGTGCCGCCTTGGCGCAGGGAAGGTGTGGGATGCCTCATGGTGTTTCCTCCGATGCATGGCCGGGCCGGATGGCCTGCCGTGTTGTTGTTATTCAAAGCAAGGGGGAGTGCCGTCCGGCGGCGAGGCCTTCGGGCGGATAAGTGCTGGCGCGGGCGCCGAGTTCCAGACCCTGCCAGGCGAGAACACGCTGGTAACACTCGGGCAGGGATGTGGCGGTTGCCCAGGCATCGGCCAGTCGCTCGGCGAGCGCCAGATGGCTCCCGGCCTGGCAGCGCAGGTCGCTGGCGCAGGCGTGGTAGAAGCGGTTCACCACGTCGGCCATGGGTTCGCGCCAGTCTTCGATCAGCAGCGCGGCATGAGCCAGCACCACGGGGCGTCCATCGCGGCTGCGCCGCCAGCGTTGGGCGGTGCCGGCCAGCTTGCGGCCCTCCAGGGTGAGGTTGAAGCGGCCGTCGCAAAATGCACCCGGCACCGCGCCTACGCCGGCCTTGAGGCCGTTCTCCGCCAGCCACAGCGCCAGGGGTTCGAGCAACCGTTCATAGGCGATGTCGATGCGCTTGCCGACCTCGTCGCCGGCCGGCAGGGCGCAGGCCAGGGCGATGTTGAGCACCGCCGATGATTGCGGCACCGGCTCGCCGCCGGTATCGCGCAGCAAAATCGGCCAGCCCTGCGCCGCGCAGCGTTGGCTGGCCAGGGCGAAGCCGGGCCGGCGCTCGAAGCTGCCGGGCATCACCAGCGCCTGACCGGTGGGGCGCCAGAGCAGCAGCTGGCAGTCGAACAACCCGTCGCAGACGCGCTGTAGCAGGGCCCGCTCGGCATTCAGGCCGGCGCCCACGCTGAACCGGGCGATGCCGTTCATGCCGCGTATTCCTCGATGCGCCGGCAGAGATCATCGAGAAACTCGGCCGCGGGCGAGCCGTTGACAGCGCGATGGTCGAAGGTCAGCGACAGGCCCATCCACTCGACTTCCACCAGTTCGCCGCTCGGCCCGAGTTCCAGCCGCCGCTGAATGCCGCCGACCCCCAGGATCGCCACCTGCGGCGGATTGAGGATCGGGGTGAAGTGGTGCACCCGCGACAGCCCTAGGTTGGAGACGGTGAAGGTGGCGCCGGTCAGCTCCTTGACCGACAGCTTGCCGGCCAGGGCCTTGTCCACCAACGCCTTGCGCGCCAGGCACAGGCTTTCGCCGTCCAGCTGTTCGGCGTCGAACAGCGCCGGGGCGACCAGCAGGTCGCCCGGCAGTGGGATGGCGAGGCCCAGATGCACCGCCGCATGCTGGTGGATCACCTCGTCCTCCAGCGTGGCATTGAGTCCGGGATGGGCCTTGAGCGTCTCGATCACCTTGAGCAGCAACAGGTCCTGCACGGACACCGCGCTGCCCTCGGCCTTCAGCTCGGCGCGGCGGGTTTTCAGCGCATCCAGCCGGCATTCGCTGTGGTGAGTGAGCTGCGCGGTGGTCTGCAGGCTTTCGTGCATTTTCGCCGCGATCATCTTGCGCATGCCCTTGAGCGGCACCCGTTCGGGCGCGCGCTCGGGCAGGATTTCCAGTCGAGTCATGGCTATTCCACCTGGCCGATGACCGCACCCTTGGCGATCACCGCGTCTTCTTCCTCGATGATCTTCAGCACGCCGGCAGCCGGCGCTTCGATCTCGAACTGGGCCTTTTCCGACATGACCTCGGCGACCAAGTCACCGGCGGCCACTTCGGCGCCGTCGCTGACCAGCCAGGAGGTGATCACCGCTTCGGCGTCGCCTTCCCAGAGGTCGTCTGCAATCACGATGGGGGTACTCATAAACATCATTCCTTATGCATGGCGTGGTAGGCGGCCACGATCTTGTCGGCGTTGGGCAGGGCCCATTGCTCCATGACCGGGGTGAAGGGGATGGGGATATCGGGGAAGGCCACCCGCTGCGGGCGCGCCTTGAGCATGCCGATGTCGTGCTCGACGACGCTGGCGATGATTTCGCCGCTGACGCCGAAGCTGTGGTAGTCCTCGTCGATGACGATCAGCCGGCCGGTCTTGCGTACCGAGGCGATGACATGTTCGCGGTCCAGCGGCACCAGGCTGCGCAGGTCAATGACCTCGGCGCTGACACCGTCCTTTTCCAGCTGCGCGGCGGCGCGCAGGGCGTGGTGCACACCGGCGCCGAGGCTGACCAGGCTGACGTCGCGGCCTTCGCGCACGGTCTTCGCCTTGCCGATCTCGACGATATAGGGCTCTTCCGGCACCGGCACCGTGGCGCCTTTCTCGGTGCCCAGCCAGCCCATGCCCTGCAGTGACTTGTGGAAGAGGTACACCACCGGGTTGTCATCGCGAATCGCCGCGGTCATCAGGCCTTTGGCGTCGTAGGCGTTGCTCGGCACCACGACCTTCATGCCCGGCAGGTGGGCGAAGGTGCCGTAGAGGCACTGCGAGTGCTGGGCGGCGTCCGAGTAGCCGGCGCCGGTGGAGGCCATCAGCACCATCGGCACCGGTATCTTGCCGCCGGAGAAGTAGGTGTTCTTCGCCATCAGGTTGTAGATGGCGTCCATGCAGACGCCGAAGAAGTCGACGAACATCAGCTCGACGATCGGCCGCATGCCGTCCGAGGCGGCGCCCACGGCGGCACCGATAAAGGCGGTTTCGGAGATCGGCGTATCGCGGATGCGCGTCTTGCCGAACTCGTCATACAGCCCACGGGTGTTGCCGAATACGCCGCCGAGCTGGCCGATGTCCTCGCCCATCACGAACACCTTCGGGTCCAGGCGCATCTCCTGGGCCACGGCTTCGGCCATGGCACGGGCGACGGTGAGTTTTCTTTCCTTTACTGCTGTGGTCATGGGGTTCTCCTGCTCAGCCGGCCAGTGCGGCGGGGCTGACGATGATCTTGACGTTGCGGTCCTTGTGGTTGGCCAGCTCCTCGAAGCCCTGCTCGAGGATGTTGTCCAGGCCGATGCGACCGGTGATCAGCGGGGTCACGTCCATGCGGCCGTCGGTGATCAGGGCGATGACGTCGGCGAATTCACCGGCGTAGGCGAGCGAGCCGATCACCTGTTTCTCGGTGGCGACGATCTCGAAGAAGTTGAATTCCGAGGGTTCCTCGAAGATGCCCACCATCACGCAACGACCGGCCTTGCGGATCACGTCGATGGCGAGCTTGGCGGTGGACTTGTGGCCGATGCACTCGAAGGAGACGCCGGCGCCGTAGCCGCCGGTGAGCGCCTTGATCTCGGCGATGGCGTCGCACTCGCTGGGGTCGATGACCCGGTTGGCGCCGACTTCCAGCGCCTTGGCCTTGCGTGCGGCGGACATCTCCAGGGCGATCACCTGGCCGGCTCCCGCAGCCTTGGCGCACATGATGGTGCACAGGCCGATGGTGCCGGCGCCGACCACCACCACGGTTTCGCCGAGCAGGCTGCCGGCCTTCTTCACCGCGTGCATGCCGACGGCCAGCGGTTCGATCAGCGCACCGGCCTCCAGCGGAAAGCCTTCCGGCAGGCGGTAGAGCAGTTCGGCCGGCACGTTGACGAATTCGGCGAAGGCGCCGTTGTTCATCAAGCCGGTGAAGGCCAGCTGTTCGCAGAGATTGTACTGGCCGGTCTTGCAGAAGCGGCACTGACCGCAATGCTGGCAGGCATCGGCGGCGACCTTGTCGCCCGGCGCGTAACCCTCGACGCCTTCACCGGTGGCGACGATCTCGCCGCAGAACTCGTGGCCGAGGATGCACTGGCCCTTGATGCCGGTGAGCGGGTGCGGCGCATCCACCGGAATGAACACCGGGCCGGCGAGGTATTCGTGCAGGTCGGAACCGCAGATGCCGCACCAGTGCACGCGGATCTGCACCCAGCCTGGTTGCGGTGCGCCGGGCAGTGGCACCTGTTCCAGGCGGATGTCCTTGCGACCGTGCCAGACGGCGGCGGTCATGGTGGCTTGGCTGTTCATCGGGCGTTCCTCTTGTTGTTTTCGGATGGGCTCACACGAAGACCTGTTCCAGCGCCTCTTCCGGCCGCGGGTACGGGCTTTCGCGGGCGAACTGCACGGCCTCGTCGATGCGTCCGCGGGCGCGTGCGGCGATGTCCTCGGCCTGGGCCTCCGTCATCACGCCTTCGTCGATCAGGCGCTGGCGGTAGCCAGGAATCGGGTCCTTTTTCATCAGGCCGTCCTTCTCGCCCTCGGGGCGGTAGGTTTCGCCATCACCCATGAAGTGGCCGGCCAGGCGATAGGTCTCGATCTCGATGAGGGTCGGGCCGCCCCCGGCACGGGCGCGCTCGATGGCTTCACCGGAGGCGCGGAACACGCCGTCCGGGTCGTTGTTCTCGACGAACACACCGGGCATGCCGTAAGCCGCCGCGCGTACGTGGTGCTGCGCGATGCAGGTGGCGCTGGCCTTGGCCACCGAGATGCCCCAGGCGTTGTCCTCGATGACGAACACCACCGGCAGCTTCCACAGCGCGGCGAGGTTCAGCGTTTCGTGGAAGGCGCCCTGGTTGGCCGCACCCTCGCCGATAAAGGACACGGCCACCCCGGGCTTGCCCTGCATCTGCCGCGACAATGCGGCGCCGACGGCCGGCCCCATGCCTTCGGCGATGATCCCCGAGCAGGAGAAATTCACCCGGCCATCGAACAGGTGCATGTGCCCGCCGCGGCCGCCGGAAAGCCCGGTGGCCTTGCCGAAGATCTCGGCCATCATCTCGTTGAGGTCGACGCCCTTGGCCACGGCGATGTGGTGCGGGCGGTGGGTGGCGGTGACGATGTCGCCGGCATCGAGGTGGGCGCAGACACCCACGGCGCACGGCTCCTGGCCGTTGGAAAGGTGCATCTCGCCGGGAATCGGCCCCTTGGCCATGTTGAACACCGGCGTCTTGCCTTCCATGTAGATGCGCTCGATGGATTCCTCCATGTAGCGGCTGGTCAGCATCTGCTCGTACATCCACAGGCGCTGTGAGTTGTTGGGCTGGGTCATGGGTGGACTCCCTTGTAGTGGCGGGTCAGATCGCGCGTTCGTTGAGCAGACGGCCGATCTGCTCGGCCTGGCGCAGGGCCAGCGCGACGATGGTGAGGGTGGGGTTCTGGCCGCCGCTGGTGGTGAACTGGCTGCCATCGGAGACGAACAGGTTGGGGATGTCATGGCTCTGGCCCCACTTGTTCACCACGCCGTCACGGGCCTTGGCGCTCATGCGGTTGGTGCCCATGTTGTGGCTGGCCGGGTAGGGCGGCAGCTCGATGATGTCGGTGGCGCCGGCGGCCTCGTAGCACCTGGCGGTAGCGGCGACGCCGTGCTTGCGCATGGCCGCATCCATCGGGTGGTCGCTCTTGGTCACCACCGGAATCGGCAGGCCGTACTGATCCTTTTCGCTGTCATGCAGGGTGATGCGGTTGTTCTCCAGCGGCAGGTCTTCGCCGCACAGCCAGACTCCGGACATGTGGTTGTACTTTTCCATCCGCGAGGTGAACTGCTTGCCCCAGCCCTTGGGTGTCGGGTCGAGGAACGCGGAGAGGAAGGGCAGGCCGAGGGCAAGGATTTCCAGACGGTAGCCACCGACGAAGCCGCGCGACGGATCGTTGTAGGACTCGTCGGAGATGACCCCGGCGCAGGTGGTGCCGCGGTGCATGTTCACCGGCTTGGGCATCACCGCGAAGATGCCGGCGGTGGTGTGGGTCATGTAGTTGCGCCCGACCTGGCCGGAGGAGTTGGCCAGCCCGTCGGGGAACATCGCCGAGGCGGAGTTGAGCAACAGGCGCGGCGACTCGATGGAGTTCCCCGCCACGCAGACCACCCGGGCCTTCTGCCGCTGGATGGTGCCGCTGGCATCGGCGTAGACCACGGCATTGGCGCGGCCCTTGGCATCATGCTCGATGCGCAGCACCATCGATTGCGGCCGCACTTCGCAGTAGCCGCTGGCTTCGGCGCGGGGGATGTCGGTGTAGAGCGTCGACCACTTCGCGCCCATCTTGCAGCCCTGCATGCAGAAGCCGAGCTGCTGGCAGGCGGCGCGCTCGTCGTAGGGCTCGGTGTTGATCGCCATCGGCCCGGAGAGGATCTCCTTGTAGCCGACCCGCTTGGCGCCGGTGGCCAGCACCTTGAAGGAGTTGTGCCAGGGGTGATAGGCCATGCCGGTGCTCGGCCCGGTCACGCCCATGTGCTTTTCGGCCTTCTCGTACCAGGGCGCCATTTCCTCCAGCGTCACCGGCCAGTCGAGCAGGTTGGCGCCGGCGATGTCGCCGTTGATGCTCTGCATCCTGAATTCAAAGTCACGAAAGCGCAGGGCGATGCCGGCCCAGTGCACCGTGCTGCCGCCGACGCCCTTGACGATCCAGGCGGGCAGGGTCGGATTGTTTTCGGTCAGGTGCCAGCCACCGGCGGCCTGGCGTTTGTCGAGCCAGGAGATCTTCTTGAACATCGCCCACTCGTCGTTCTCGATGTCCTCCAGCGAGTGGCGCTTGCCGGCTTCCAGCACCACGCTTCGAATCTTCTGCTTGGCCAGCGCGTTGGCGAGCGTCCCGCCGCCGGCACCGGAGCCGATGATCACCACGACGCCATCGTCATCCTGGGCAAAAGTTGCCATGGGGTATTCCTCATCTTGTTCTTGTTGTTATCCCGTGTGCACGGGGTGCTCAGAGCCAGTTCAGATCGTTGAAGCCGCGGTTGACGTAGCCGCCGTACTCCCAGGACGAACCCTCGTAGCCGAACAGCGGGAACAGCGCCTTGTTGTCGTACAGGCCGAACATCAGGCTGCTGCGCACGGCCTTGAAGAAGGGGGTGTTCTCGATGTCGGTCAGCAGGGCCACCCGCTCGGCCTCGTCGAGCTGTTCGAATGTCGAGCCATGGGCCTGGCGCGCCTGCTGCTGCAGGTCGTCCAGGCCGCGAGCGACCAGCGCGGGCTGCTCGTCCATCAGGCCGAGCAAGGGCTGTACGTAGTGGCGATCGCTGATGAAATCGTGGGGAAAGACGTCGCGGCCCATGCGCAGCAGGCCATCGGGCAGGTCTGGCAGGCGTTCCTCGGCGAGCAGGTTCACCGGGATCAGTTGCGACAGGCTGAGTGCCAGCAAGGACTGGCCGGAAATGGAAAGAAAGCGTCGCCGGTTTAGCGTGCCCTGCGGGCGAGCTGAATCGTGCATGACATGGCTCCTGATTATTACCGGCAGTTCCGTGGTGATCGGAATGCTGGCGATCTTGTTATGCGAAGAGTTTGTTCCGCAAAACAGTAGGAGCAGGTGTCATGCCAACTTTTAGTTGTGGCTTTATCTTTGGATAAGTGATTGATGCATATGGTTTTTAGATAACTTTATGGTGTTGTTGTGTTTAATGTGTAAAGCGCTTTGAACGTTACACCTGTAAAGGGCTGTAAAGCGCTTTACAGTGCTGCGAGAAACAATATGTGCAGGCAAAGTGCTTCTAAAGTTCAGGCTGGTCTGTGCGGTTCAATGGTTTATCCTTCGTTTATTGCAATAACAATAAAGCGTTTCGCTGGAGTAGCCCGCGTCAGTCTGGCGCGAGCGCTTCGAGGAGAAGGCATGAATCTGCTATCCGGTCCGGTCAGCCATATCGACGCGGTGCTATCGCTGGCCAATGCGCCGCACCTGCCCGGTGATCGCGACCCGATCATCGCGCGCTCCTGGCGCCGCTGCGTGCACGACTACGGCCTGGACCCGGCGCGACCTGCCGAAGCCCGTTTCGTCCCGCGGCAGGTGCTGCGCGAGCATCAGGATCAGGCCGACGAGCTGATCAATGTCGCCCGCGCCGGGGTCGAGCAGCTGTACCGGCAGATCGCCGAGCTGGGTTACGTGATCCTGCTGACCGACAACCGCGGTATCGCCGTGCAGTTTCTCGGCGACCCGGCAGACGAAAAGGCGCACCGCAAGACCGGCCTGTTCCTCGGTTCGGACTGGGGCGAGGACCACGCCGGCACCTGTGCAGTCGGCACCTGCATCAAGGAACAGCAGGCGCTCACCTGTCACCAGCACGATCACTTCAGCGTCTGGCATACCAACCTCACCTGTACCGCCGTGCCCATGTTCAACCCGCAAGGCCAGCTGCTGGCTGTGCTGGATATCTCCGCGCTGCATTCACCACCGACCAAGGATTCCCAGACCTTCGCCCTGCAGCTGGTCAAGCAGTACGCGCGGATGATCGAGGATGCCTATTTCATGCGCGTCTACCGCGAGCGGCCAATCCTCTGTTTCGACGGCTCCCGCGAGTTCGTCCTGATCAACCGCCGCTACCTGCTGGCACTGGGAGACGATGGCGAGCTGCTCGCCGGCAATACCGCCGCTCGGGGTCTGCTGGCCGAACACGGGCTGATGATGCCGGGCCCCTTTGGCACCCCGGCGCAGGCGCGCATCGATCAGCTGTTCGATTGCGAGCTGGGCGATGTGCTGAGCATTCCCTACGCCAGTCACGACCAGGTCCGTGCCTTTCGCACCCATCGCCACCAGCTGTTCTTCGCCGCCTTGATGGAGCCGCGTCGCCGTGCGCCGGAGCCGGCCGAACGCAGCGCGCCCGGCGGGCATTCCGCGCTCGATGCGTTGGCTGACGACGACCCGGTGATGCGCAAGATGCTGGCGCGCGCCAGACGCCTGTGCAGCGAGCCGCTGAACGTGCTGCTCAATGGCGAGACCGGGACCGGCAAGGAACGCCTGGCCAAGGCGCTGCATGAGAGTGGCTGCCGGCGCAGCAAACCCTTCGTGGCGATCAACTGCGGCGCGATGCCTGAGTCGCTGATCGAGAGCGAGCTGTTCGGCTACGCCCCTGGCACCTTTACCGGCGCCCGTAGCAAGGGCATGCGCGGACTGATCCAGCAGGCCGACGGCGGCACGCTGTTCCTCGATGAAATCGGCGACATGCCGCTGCACTTGCAGACCCGGCTGTTACGGGTGCTGGCCGAGCAGGAAGTGATGCCGCTGGGTGCCGAGAAACCGGTGAAGGTGGATATCCGCGTGGTGGCCGCCAGCCACCGCGACCTGCGGCAGATGGTCGAAAGCGGTGCGTTTCGCGAGGACCTGTTCTACCGCCTGAACGGCGCCTCGCTGAAGCTGCCGCCGCTGCGCGAGCGCGCCGACAAGGGCTTTCTCATCGAGCGGGTGTTCGCCGAACTCGCCGAGGGCCGGCCGGGCAATCCGCACCTGCGTGGCGATGCCATGAGTGCGCTGCTGGCCTATCCCTGGCCGGGCAACATCCGCGAGCTGCGCAACGTACTGCAGTACGCGCTGGCGACCTGTGAGGGTGACGAGATCACCGTGCAGGATCTGCCGGACGAATGCCTGCCACCGATTCTGGCGCGCTGTCGTCAGTCGGCCGCCGCGGTCGAACCCGAGTCGGCGACGGCTCTGCGCGAGCAGCTGCGGCGGCATCGCTGGAACGTCAGCGCCGTCGCGCGGGAGCTTGGCGTGTCGCGCCCGACGGTGTACCGGCGCATGCGCGTGCTGGGGATCGAAGCGCCGGTGTGACCGGCGCCGTGGTGTTACTCGCTGACCGGCTGTTGTGCCGGCGTGCCTTTTTCAGCGGCGATATCGAAGGCGATGCTCCAGTTGTGCAGCGGGTAGGGCTGGTGCACCAGTGCCTTGATGTTGGCTTCGGCAGGCATGAGGTCGGGCAGGTATTCGTAGGTGGCGTCGGCGCGCATCGGGTCGCTGTCGCGTAGCTGGCCGGCGCCGCCGACCTGGTGGCTGGCGTAGCTGATGCGTGGCTGGCCGCTGAGGTCGCGACCGGCGCGCAGGCGCACGATGGTGTCGGCGACGATGTCGACAGCGTCGATGGGCACTTCGCCCTGGTCGTCACGCAGCACGAAACCCTTGTCCTTCACATCGCGGGCCTGGTGGCCGATGTAGGGCTGGTCGAACGCCAGGGGCGGGTGCGGCACGTGGAAGTCGATCAGCACATCGCGGCCGTCCAGCGTGGCCTGGCGCGGTGCGAGTGGGGTCCAGCCTTTACGCTCGACGACGACGTGGTGGTAGACCTTGCCGAGCATCTGGCCGAACCAGCGATAGCCGTTCGCCGACAGGTGCACGCCCTTGTCGGTGTAGGGGTAGACCGGCCCGACCAGGTACCAGCCGGGTTCTTCCTGGGCCAGTTCCCACTGCGCCATGCCGATGGCCAGCGAGCCGTCCTTGACCGAGGACTTGGCGTCGGTCTGGTAGCTGAAGAAGGCGGGCATCTTTTCCTGCCCGGCGATGGCCTTGGCGGTGTCGGCGTAGAGGTCGTCGCGCAGCTGGCGCAGTTTGGCCTTGTAGTAATCCTTGTCGTTCTTGCCGCCGTTGGTGTGGGAATAATCGAACTCGCCCTGCAGCCAGAAGAACGCGCTGATGCTGTAACTGGCCTGCTGCGCGTCGGCCAGTGCCTTGGCCTGGTCCACGGCCTGGGTCACACGGCGATACTCGTTGGTGCCGCCGCTTTTCGACAGCTGTGCGACGGAGCGGCCGGAGGTCGACGCGTTGCTGGCGACGAGCAGGTGATCGGGGTCGGTGTCTCGGCCCAGGTGATGCAGATACAGCCGCCGCGCCATGTTCAGCGCGCCGACTTCCACAGATTCACCTTCCTCCTGCGCCTTCGGGTCGAGTTTGGCGACCTTTTCCTTATCGAGCAGCACCGCCGCATTGCTCTTCTGCTGCACCACGGCGCGCAGCGGTGTGAACGCGGCGTCACCGACCGGTTTGAACGTTGCACCGCTGAAGGCGGCCGATCTCGGCGAATCGCCGAGCATCAGGTTGTCGTAACGCGGCGCGACGGACAGCGCCGGCCAGCCTTCGGCCGCCGATGCCAGCGACTGGCCATAGGTGATGACGTGGTTGTACTTGCTCTCCAGCGGCTGCGTCAGCTCGTTCGGCTTGGCCATGAGCTCAGCGGTCAGGCGCTTGTTCTCGGCGTCGCGGGCAGCCATTTCGCTGTCCGACAGGGCGGCCAGGGCAGGCGCGGTGATGGTCAGCAGGGCTACGGCGATGGCTGTGCGCAGACGTGGTGTAGTCAGCTGTTGGGGGCGATGGCGAAGCTCGAGCATGAGATTGCGGTTCCGGGACGGCACTGGATCATCGTGTACGGCAGGTTGCAAGCGAGCCGTAGGTATTGGCGGACGCGCTTTCGACGGTACTAAAGGACGTAAGTTCGCGGCAGCCACGTCGATGGCGGATTGGCTATGCTGTCGCGCATTCGAGCGGCGCTCGTGCAGCGATGCGCAGCAGGCTTTGGCAGGTAGAACGATGTCGTTGCCGTCCGCTCCCATGCAGGTCATTCCATTAGCAGAGGAGAACGCCATGAGCCATAAAGCCATTTTCGTGCAGCCCGGTGGCGGCTACGACCGGGTCGTCGTCGGCACCAGCGAGGCCGCCACGCCAGGGGCCGGCGAGATCAGCGTGCGCCTGCGCGCGAACTCGCTCAACTATCACGACTTCGCGGTGGTCAGCGGCATGTGGGGGCCGAGCGAGCCGCGTATTCCCATGGCCGATGGTGCCGGTGAAGTGGTGGCGGTGGGTGCAGGCGTGACCGAATTTGCGGTCGGCGATGCGGTGGTCAGCACCTTCTTCCCCGACTGGCTGGCCGGTGAGCCGCTGATCGAAGGTTTCGCCACGGTGCCGGGCGATGGCGTCGATGGTTACGCACGGGAAATGGTCACCGCTCGCGCCACGTCGTTCACCCATGCACCCAAGGGCTACAGCCATGCCGAGGCGTCGACCCTGACCACCGCCGGCCTCACCGCCTGGCGTGCGCTGATGGCCGACGGCAAGCTCAAGCCCGGTGACAGCGTGCTGATCCAGGGCACCGGCGGCGTTTCCATCTTTGCCCTGCAGTTCGCCAAGATGGCCGGTGCCACGGTTATCGCCACTTCGTCCAGCGACGCCAAGCTGGAGCGCCTGCGCGAAATGGGCGCTGATCACCTGATCAACTACCGCAGCACGCCAGCCTGGGGTGAGACGGTGCGTCAGCTCACCGATAGCCGCGGCGTCGACCATGTGATCGAAGTCGGTGGGCCGGCAACGCTGGAGCAATCGATGGTCGCGGCGCGCATCGGCGGGCATATCTCGGTGATCGGCATTCTCACTGGCGTTGCCGGCGAGCTGCCGCTGGTACCGGCACTGGTGCGCCAGCTGCGTCTGCAGGGTGTGCTGGTCGGCAGTCGCGCTCAGCAGCAGGAAATGATCCGCGCCATCGACGCCAACGGCATCCGCCCGGTGATCGACAAGCACTTCGCCGTGGACGATATCGTCGAGGCGTTCCGCTACCAGGAAACCAACCAGCACTTCGGCAAGATCTGCCTGGATATCTGAAGCCTGGCGCCGGCGGCGGCTGCGTTTAGAATGCGCGGCCACGCTGCCGACGATGCCCGCCCATGACGCCTGAACACCTCTCCGCCCTGCAAGATCACCTGCTCGACGCGTTGGCCAACGTGCCCGACGAGACGCGGCGGTTGTTTCATGGCCGCGGCCGCTGCTATCCGGGGCTCGAACAACTCACCGTCGACTGGCTGCAGGGTGTGGTGCTGGTGGCGCTGTTCCGTGATCCCGGCGAGGCGGAACGGGCGGCGCTAGGGCAGATGCTCATGGCGCTGACCGAATCCGCGGCCTGGCAGCAGAGCCAGGCGCAGCGCTTGCTGCTGCAGCATCGCTATCTGCCGGATGCGCCGACAGAGGCGTTGCTGGGCGATGTGCCCGCCGAGTGGCAGATCAGCGAGAACGGCCTGCGCTACAAGCTCGATCTCGGGCGAAAGCAGAACAACGGTCTGTTTCTCGACATGCGCTACGGCCGACGCTGGGTGCAGGAACAGGCGCAGGGCAAGCGGGTGCTCAACCTGTTCGCCTACACCTGCGGCTTCTCCGTCGCGGCGATCGCTGGTGGCGCCGAGCATGTGGTCAACCTGGACATGGCCAGTGCCGCGCTGACCCGTGGGCGGGAGAACCATCGCCTCAATGGTCATGACCTCAGCCGGGTGAGCTTTCTCGGCCACGAGCTGTTCAAATCCTGGGGCAAGGTGCGCAGGCTCGGGCCCTATGACCTGATCATCATCGACCCGCCGTCCTTCCAGAAGGGCAGCTTCGCCCTGACCCGCGATTACCAGAAGATCCTGCGCAAGCTGCCGGAACTGCTGAATGCCGGCGGCCAGGTGCTGGCCTGTGTGAACGACCCGGATATCGGCGCGGACTTCCTGATCCAGGGTATGGCTGCCGAGGCGCCGCAGCTGCGCTTCGAGCAGCGCCTGGAAAACCCGCCGGAGTTCCCCGACATCAGCCCCGAGAGCGGGCTCAAGGCGATGCTGTTCGTCGCGTAGCTTTTCAGCGATTGGCCAGTTCGGAACAGTTGGGCTCGATGGTGAAGGTGCGCGCCGAGTCCACCGGGCCGAGCTTTTCCAGCGTGCGACGGCCGAGCAGGACGGGGTAGTTCATCTCGTCGCGGTCGCGAAGCGAGAACTCCTCTTCGAGCAGGCGATCGCCGACGCAGACCTTCATCAGCACCACGGGCCGATCTTCCTTGCCACCGGCACCGCGCACGGTCAGCTCGCGCTGCAGCTTGCGCTCGATGCGCGACTTGACCAGCTTGTCGTGCTCGACGTCCTTGAGGTCCAGATCGAAGCGCACCCACTTGTCGCCGTCCTTCTCGAAGTAGTCGACATCCTCGGCGTGCATGGACGACGTCAGGGCGCCGGTGTCGAGCTTGAATTTCACCGTGACCTGTTCAGGAAGGATCAGGCCGCGCTCCACCCAGCCCAGCGGTGTACCGTCCGCAGCGAGCGATGAAAGGGCGGTCAGTGAAAGTAGCAAGGCGGCCGGTACGGTGAGCAGACGTGATGCCATCAATGACGCTCCTGAGCGTTGGGTTCGCTCAATAGAGCGATATCCGCGGCGGACGTTCAGCGTCGCTTCGGCATCGTGGCGGGCAGGTCGGCATCCTGCGCTGCTTCGCGGGTGGCGATTTCCTCGGCAAGCGCGCGAACGAAGGCATCCACCGCGACCGGCAGGTAGCGCGAGCTGCGCACGTACACGCCGAGGTCGCTGAATACCGAGCCGCTGTCGTTCAACGGCACATGCAAGAGCGTACCGCTGGCCAGTTCAGCCTCGATGCCGATGCGTGTCTGGAAGGCAACGCCGGCGCCGCGCTTGGCCATCTGCAGGGCCAGCTCCACGGAGCTGGTTTCCAGCGGCGCCTTGTGTCGCGGGCGGGTACGCGCCAGCAGCGGCGCCAGCAGGTGATGGATGGAAAGGTCGCTCTTGGCCAGGATCAGCGGATACTCGGCGCAAGTGGCGAAGCTGACGTCCGCGCGTTCGGCCAATGGATGCGCCGGGTTGACGATGGCGCCCAGGCGGAAATGACCGACGCCCAGCTGCTGCAGGTCGGCGGTACGCGGCAGCGCGAACGCCAGGCCGATATCGGCCTGGCCGCTGGTCACCGCTTCAGGAATCGCCTGCGAGCCGAGGCTGGTCACGCCGACGGTGACGCGCGGATAGCGCTCGCGCAGCTGCTCCAGCACGCCGGGCAGCAGATCGGTGGTGACGCCCGATACCGTGGCGATTTCCACGTGGCCGGTGCGCAGGCCCTGCAGCGCGTCCAGTTCGGAGCGCACACGCTCGGTGTCCTGCAGCACGACGATGACGTGGCGGGCGAAGATCTCGCCCGCAGCGGTCAGGCGCAGGCCGCCGGGCAGTCGTTCGAACAGCGGCGTGCCGATCTCGTCCTCGAGCTTGAGAATCTGCCGGTTGACCGCCGAGGAGGCAACGTTGAGCCGGCGCGAGGCTTCGCGGATCGACTGGCAGCGGCGCACCATGTCGAAGTAATGGATGGCCGGCGAGTGGATGCGCAGCTTGCGGGCCAAGCGTTCAGCGCTCCGCTGCCGGTGGCTTGAGCCCGCAGCCCTTGAGGATGATGGCGATCAGGTTGTCGCTGGCATGGGCGAAGTCCGCACGGGTCATGCGCTTGCCGTTGATGCGGCGGATCTGGTCGGAGAAGTCGGCGTAGTGCTGCGTTCCGGCCCAGATCAGGAAGATCAGGTGCATGGGGTCGACCGGGTCCATCTTGCCGGCGGCGATCCAGGCGTCGAATACCGCGGCGCGGCCGCGGAACCAGTTGCGATAGTCCTGGTTGAAGTGCTCGGACAGGCATTCGCAGCCGCTGATGACCTCCATCGCAAAGATTTTCGAGGCCTCGGGATGGCGCCGCGAGAATTCCATCTTGATGCGGATGTATTCGGCCAGGGCGGTGGCCGGGTCGTCGTCCACGGTCACGTCGTCGAAGGCCGTGTCCCAGAGTTCGAGGATGTGCCGCATGACCTCCACATACAGCCCCAGCTTGCTGTTGAAGTAGTAGTGCACATTGGCTTTGGGCAGACCGGCACGGCTGGCGATGGCGTTCATGCTGGTGCCCTTGAAGCCGTAACGGGCGAACTCCTCGGCAGCCGCGGCGAGGATGGTTTCCTCGTTCTTCTGGCGAATGCGGCCAGCGGGTTTGCCGTGGGCGGTGTAGAGCGGCTGCGCTGCGTTGTTCTTGTCCATGGTCCCTGTCCGTTGGCGCACTGGCGGTTGGCCTGCGCCCGGGGCGGGGCAAGCCGATGTGGAGTTGATGATGGCGTCTTCGGGGTGGTCGTGCGCTGGACGCAGAGCCGGTGCCTGGCCGTCGAGTCGCCGCCGGGTGATGCCGAAGCAGGCCGATTCTGCACGAGATTCACCGATCATTGCAGTCGTTGTGCTTGCGTGGATGCGGTCGGTGGGCAGGGCGCTGAAAGCGCCGCCCGGTGTACGGGCGGCGAGGGCATCAGAAATGCGCTTTGACGATGGCGCTGAAGGTGTTCTGGTCGGTCGGGCCGACGAAGTTCTTGCTGACGAAGCCACCGTCCTCGATGCCGTACTTGTTAGACCAGTAGTCGTATTCGATACCGACATAGAGTTTGCCTGGCGTGTAGTCCAACGCCTTGCCCAAGTCGTACTTGATCTGTGGGTTGAAGTGGAAGTTCTTCTTCAGCTCGGTGTTGCTGTTCTTCTTGTCGTTGACGACCCAGTCGATATAGCCGTCGAAGAGAATGTCCGACTTGCCTACCGGGAAGGTCATCGCCCAGGTCGGAGTGATCTGCCACTGGCCGCTCGGCTTGCCGGTAGTGCCGTCAGGCTTGCGGTAGTAGGTGTTCAGCGCGAAGCGATCAAAGCCGGGGATGGCGAGATCCACGGCCGGGCCGAGCAGGTAGTTCTGGTTGGGCGTGCCGTCGGCCTGGCTTTCACCGCGCTCGTAAGTGGCGGAGATCAGGACATCCTTGATCGGCCCGAAGGACAGGTCGGCGCCAGTGATCTTGCCCAGTGACAGGCGGGGACTGAATTCACCGTAGTAGGTGTGGCCATCGCTGCCGGAGATGCCGTTGTACCACTTGTTGTCGACGAACAGGAACATGTCACCCCAGGTCCAGCCGCTGGCATGTTCGAAGGTAATGGTTTGCTGGATTTCCCCAGCATCCACCTTGTAATCCTTGCCATAAAGATAGGTAAGGCTGTTGTTCTGCCAGAGCATGGGGCTGGCCATGGCTTGGCTGCTGAGGATGAACCCGGCCGCGAGGGCTGCGGTGGTCAGGCTGCGCTTCATTGGGTGTGTCTCCGTATTGGCATTTGAATGAGCTTGTAAGTTGTCCAAGCGGTCAGGCTTTGGTCCCATAGCAAGCGCCGCGCCAATACGTCGATGCGTCTGTAGCTTTAGGTTAAGTAATTGATTTTAAATGTTTTATTTAAAGGTCTTGCTACTGGATAATTCCGGCAGGCGGCCTCGCAGGCCGAAGCACAGATGCGCATGATCTGACCGATGCGTCAGCTTGCTTCAGTTTGGGGCGCGGCGGATGGCTGATTGCCAGGCTCGCCACCGAAACGGTGCGCGGGCCGGCAGCGCCCGTTGACCAGGCGGCACCGCAGAAACGCAACTGCCGGCACGTGGCCGGCAGTTGGTGGAGCGAAGCAGCTTAGTGCTGGGTGACGAGGGCGCTGTTGTTCGTGCCGTTCTGGGTGATGTAGGCGGCGTTGCCATAGCCTGCCTGGTTGGCGATCGCCTCGTTGCTAAAGCCGTGCTGAGTCACCTTGATCAGGTGGTCGGCGCCGCTCTGGCTCAGCATCACATCGTTCAGCGAGCCTTCCTGGCGGACAGTGGCCAGGTTGTCACGGCCGTTCTGTTCGATATCACTGCTGTTGGCCCAGCCGTAGCTGACCCCGATGATTTCGTTATCGGTGCCGTTCTGTACGGCGTTCAGCTCGTTGCCGGTGCCGTCCTGGTGGAAGTGCAGGTGGTTGCCGCGGCCCTGCTGGTCAACGGACGCAACGTTGTAGCTGCCTTCCTGGATGGTCTTGGCGGTCTGGTTGCGGCCGTTCTGATAGACATCGGCTTCGTTGCCAGTACCGAATTGCTCGGTAGTGGCGGTGTTGTTGCCGCCGAACCAGCCATTGGTCTGCACGATGCTGGAGTCGTTACCGGTGCCGTTCTGCAGGACGAATGCGTTCTGGGCGTTGCCGTTCTGATTCACGTCGACGGTGTTGCTGCTGCCATCGGACAGCACGTATGCCTCGTGCTGCAGACCGGTCTGCGAAACCATGGCGTCGTTGCGCCAGCCGAACTGCTCGACTTCGGCAATGGAGCCGCTGCTGGCGAGCTGGGTGATATGAGCATCGTTGTCCACGCCGTGCTGGTCGATGGTCGCCCGGTCGCTGGCGCTGAGCGATTGAGTGATGCTGCCGTTGTTCAGATCACCATTCTGGCTCAGGGTGGCCTGGCTGCCGTAGCTGGCGGTTTGGGTGACAAGACCGTAGTTGTCCTTGCCGGTCTGGTTGGTGGTGGCGGTGGTCATCGTCGTGCCGGTCTGGAAGGTTTCGGCAACGTTATGGATACCGTTCTGGTTCTGCGTGGCACCGGTCTTGTAGGTGCCGGTCTGCTCGACCAGCGCATCGTTGCCCCAACCGCGCTGGTTCTGCGTCGAGCCGGTCAACAAGGTGTCGTGCTGTTGGGTATCGGCGACGTTGAAATTGCCCGCCTGGTTTTGCGTTGCAGTCGAGCTGTAAGAGCTGGTTTGTTCGATCATCGCGTTATTGGCGAAGCCGCCCTGGCCCTGCTTGGCCAGGTTGCCCGAACCGCCACTTTGCAGCACTTCTGCGACGTTGTTGATGCCCAGCTGGTTCTGCTCCGAGGTGTTGTTGGCCGCGAAAGCCTGGGCAGTGGCGACAGTCAGAATGGCTGCTACAAGAGGTTTTAACTTAAACATTTTTGTCACTCCATGGATGTTTTAAGTACAGCGGTATTTCCCTGGGATTAGCGGTACTGGCGAACCACTACCGTCAGACCTTGGCCGCTCTGGCTGACATTGCTGCTGTGCCCGCTGCCGGTCTGTTCGATGAGGGCGCGATTGCTCGAGCCCTGCTGTGCGATGGCGGCGCGGTTGTCCGAGCCGAATTGTTCGATGTGGGCGTCGTTGTCGAACCCGTGCTGGCTGATCAACGCGGCATTGCCCAGGCCGATCTGCTCGATGGACGCGCTATTGGCGTAGCCGCTCTGGATGATGTAGGCCTCCAGCTCCGCACCTCTTTGCACGATGCGGCCGGCCATGTCATGGCCGGATTGCTGAACGACTGCCATCGCGCCCTGAGCGTTGACCGGGTTTTGGCCGAGCCCGGAAAGGTCCCTGCTGATGCGGGACAATTCGGCGGGGGCGAGGTCGGCAGGGGGAGCGCTGTCGGCGAAGCTGCAGGAAGCCATCAGCAGAATGACGGGTAGCAGCAGCTCATACGCAATCCGTTGCGAGCAGGTCATGGGTCCGTTCCTGATTAAGCTCATGTGTCGACATACTTGCCCCGAATCGGGACGGCGAACATCCATCCAATGATTGAAAGTGCTGCGATCTGGTGCAAAACAGGCAAGTTCGCGGCGACAGCGGCCGCGCCGGCCAGCCGCCGGCGGAACCGCCAACGACCGATCGACGGACCTTTGTCTGGTGGGATAGCAGCGCGGTATGAAACCTCGTCGGCGTTGCACCGACGAGTTGGGTCAGTTCAGCTTGCTCAGGTACTTGCTCAGTTCCGGATGCTCGCTGCCGTGGCCTTCGGCTGTTTGCCAAAGGCGCCGATCGACGCCCTGAGCGATCAGGTGCGCCACGGCCGCCTCGATCGCTGAAAGCACGCAGAGCTGCGCCGGCTCGTTGGTGGTGTAGCCGGCTTCGGCTTCGAGCAGCTCCTTGAACTCGATGAACTTGTAGACGTTGGCGCTACGGCCGACAGAGAAGATCGTCTTGGTGGTCATCACGTTGGAGAGCACCCGGCCGCTGCGCACATCGATGGCGCGCAGGTTCACCGTGACCTGATCGACGCGGTACTCCTGGGACAGGCCGATACCCAGGTAGCGCGCACCCTGGCCGCCACTGCGCACGTTGGTCTCGTAGGCGACGATGGCGCCTTCCATGATGATGTTCGCCGCCAGCAGCGAAGGCAGCTCGGACTGGATATTGGGTGCAACGTCCGGCTTGGCCTGGGAGGCGCGGATGATCTTGCGTTCGGTCAGCACGTTCTGCAGGCCTTCGCGTTCGAGTACCACGAACCAGCCGCTGGCCTGCATGGCATCGACCAGCATGCTGGCCGCGCCCTGGGTCACGGCGGTGGAGAACGAGCTGGCCGGCGTCGGCTTGTACTGGCCGGTCTGGTCGCGAAAACCGTACACCGCGGCCACCAGCGGACCTTTCGGGCGTGGCAGGGCGAGCAGATCCTGATAGGTCGAAGTGCGCGGGGTCAGGGTTGGCGGGTGTTGATCGGCAGACATGGGCTCGCGTACGGCGCAACCCTGAAGTACAGCCATCATCCCTATGGCTACGAATAGGCTTCTCATGGCCTTTGTTTCTCCTTGGGTCATTTGCCGATGATGATTTCGGACATTTCGCCGGTGAGCCGGTCGGTGATTTCGACGATTAGCATGCCGGCGTCGCCGTTGTAGACACGCACGAAGAAGTCGTCAGTGGTTATCGCGCCAGTCTTGCCGTCTCTGGCGTCGTTGAGCAGATCATTCAACAGACGTGATTCGAGCTGGCTGGTGAAGCGATCCAGTGTCGACTGTTTGCCCAGCAGCGAGGAGCGATCCAGAGCGTCCGGGTCCTTCTTGCTGTTCTGGGCCTGCGCGTTGCCCAGCAGCCAGGCACCGTTGAGCGGGCTGCCGCCGAAGGATGGATTGATCGGGGTGTAGACCAGTTCAGTGGCGCTGGCGCCAGCACTGAGCAGCAGGCTGCCGAGCAGCGCGCCGAGCGTCTTGCGGGTTTGCTGTTTCATAACTCGTCCTTGGCCATGTCTATGTTGTCTTCGAACAGCGCTTCGATCTTGCGCCGGTTGATCTCCTCCACCACGAAGTCGGCCGCCTCGTAGGCCGGCTCCTTCATGTCCGCCACGTTGGGCTGCAGGAAGCGGCGATACAGCGTCTGGTTCTCGTGCTCGACCCAGACCAGAACGCCCCAGCGCGCCGAGGGCCTTTCCTTGACGGCAAGGTTGAAGTCCAGGCCGCTGATGTCGTTCAGGCGTTCGCAGAAGCGCACGTAGAATTCGTGTCCGGAGCGGGAGATGGTGTTGTTGGTGATGAAGCCCTGCAGCTCGGCTTCGTCGCCGTGGGCGCTCAGGCCCAACAGCAGCAGAAGCAGTGCGGCGGTGCGTTTCACGACACCGCCTCGCCGACGTGGGCCAGCACCAGTGATGCCCCCTGCGCGCGATTGCTGGCGCCGAGCTTGCGCAGCGCGTTGTGCACGTGGCTCTTGATGGTGTGGATGCTCAGGTGCAGCTTTTCACCGATGGCAGCATTGGACAGGCCTTGCCCGGCAAGGGCGAGGATCTGCTTTTCCCGCAGCGTCAGTTCGTCGATCACCTGATGCGAGTTGCTGAGCTGGCGGTAGCGGCACAGCAGCGTTTCCATCAGCTGCCTGGGTAACCAGTCGCCGCCCGCCAGCATGGCCTGGACCCCACGCACGAAGATGTTGCGTGGGGTTGCGCGGTAGAACACGCCGCGGATCCATGGGTGCGTTTCGACCAATCGCCGCGCCTGCTCCGGCTGGGCATTGATCAGCGCTACCGGGGCGTCGCCGATCTGCCGCAGCAGATGGATGCATTCGTCGCGGTCGAAGCTGGCGATGTCGAGCAGGATCAATGCCGCGTCCGCCTGCTCCGGTCGCGGTGCGGTCATATGGACGAGGGTGCAGTCGGGGCCGTCATGCAGATGCTGGCGCAGCGTGCTGTGGAGAAGCCTGCTGGCGGAAAGCAGCATCACGCGAGGATGGGTGGGCTGGAAAGCCGACACAGCTTGATCGTTCATTCGCATGTCCTTTGCTGAATGTGGGTGGGAATCCGTAATTTCCCGTACTCGTCAGTGGTGCGTTACGGAGCGCACTTGAAAGTAGTTCAGCTATGCGACAAAAAAAAGTCAAAAGTTGAAATAGGTGTCAGATTGCCGACGAAGCGTGATTGGAAAGTTCTGCTGGTAGCGCTTCAGCGTTGGCCCTAGAGTCGGGCTTCTGAACGGAAGCCGCTCATGCGGCCTGATGGACTAAGGAGATTGGCAAATGGGTGATCCGCTCTTCTGGCTGGTGTTCCTTTCGGCTGCGCTGGCACTGAATCTGTCGCCCGGGCCGGATCTGCTCTACGTGATTTCGCGCACCCTGAGTGGCGGCCGCCGCATCGGCATCATTTCCGCCTGTGGCGTATGCAGCGGTGCGCTGGTGCACGTGGCGTTCGCCGCGCTGGGCATCTCGGCCATCCTCGCCACTTCGGCGCTCGCGTTTACGGTGGTCAAGTACGTCGGTGCCGCCTACCTGCTGTATCTCGGCTATCAGGCACTGCGCTCGGCCGGGAGCGGAGCGTCGTTGGCCTTGCAAGCCGCGCCACGTACCTCGGCCTGGAAAGCCTATCGTCAGGGTGTGCTGGTCGATTTGCTGAATCCCAAGGCCGCCATTTTCTTCATGGCATTCCTGCCGCAGTTCGTTCGCCCCGAGCATGGTGCGGTACCGCTGCAATTGCTGGTACTTGGCGTGCTGGTGGTCGTGGTGGCGATCATTGTCGAAAGCGCGCTGGTTTTGCTGGCGGCCCGGGCCTCGCAGACGCTGCGCAACAATCCGGCCGTCAGCCAGTGGCTCGACCGGGCGCTGGGCTCGGTGCTCATCGCCCTCGGCATCCGGCTGGGCTTGAGCGAGCGCATCTGAAGGGAATTTGATCCGCTCTGCGCGGCTCTCAACAGGAGAGGGCCGGCAACCGGCCGTCCATGATGGGAGCTGCGTATGTCACAGCAGAGCAAGAACACCTCGGCCAGCCTGATCCCCTGTCTTCGCTATCGCGACGTGGACAAGGCCATCGATTGGCTGTGTCACGCCTTTGGTTTCGAGTGCCAGCGCCTGTACCGCGACGAACAGGTCGGCATCACCCACGCACAGCTGGCTTTCGGCAACGGCATGCTGATGGTCGGGCCGGTGGTGGATTCCGCGTACGGCCAGCAGCTGCGCCAGCCCGACGAGATTGGCGGCGCATCGACCCAGGGCATCTACGTGATCGTCAACAGCGCCGATGCGCTCTACGCCCAGGCCAAGGCGGCCGGTGCGCAGATCGTCGTCGAGCTCAAGGATGAGGACTACGGCGGTCGCGGCTTCACCTGCCGGGACCTCGAAGGGCATCTGTGGAGCTTCGGCACCTACGACCCCTGGGCCGACGAGGCCGCCGGGACGGTCGCTCAGGCCTGAGCGCGCCGACCACCGGGGGGAATGATCTCGCCGTTGTCGCTGTCACCTTAACTACGACAGCAGACTGCGGAGGAACGGCGATGGCCCACGGAAATCTCTACGGCGCCCTGGTGGTACTCACCGGCGCGTCCAGTGGCATCGGTCGCGCCGCTGCCCAGGCGTTTGCCCGCCAGGGCGCGCGACTGGTGCTTGCTGCGCGCGACGTCGAAGCGCTGACGGAAACCGCCGAAGAGTGCCGGGCGCTCGGTGGCGAAGTCCTGGTAGTAGCCACCGACGTCACCCATAGCGACGAGGTCGAAGCGCTGGCCAGCGCCGCGGCGGAGTTTGGTCAGGGGCGTATCGATGTGTGGATCAACAATGCCGGTATCGGCGCGGTCGGCGCGTTCGACGAGACGCCACTGGATGCCCATGAACAGGTGGTGCAGACCGATTTGCTCGGCTATCTGCGCGGCGCCCATGTGGTGCTGCCGTATTTCAAGCAGCAAAAGAGCGGAGTGCTGATCAATACGCTGTCGGTCGGCAGCTGGGTAGCGCAGCCGTTCGCGGCAGCCTATTCGGCCAGCAAGTTCGGCCTGCGCGGCCTGTCCCAGGCGCTGCGCGGCGAACTGGGCGCCTGGCCGGGGATTCATATCTGCGATGTGTATCCCGGCATTGTCGATACCCCCGGCTTTCGCGACGGCGGCAACTACGCCGGACGCTCGTTGCAGCCGCCGCCACCGCTGCTCGATCCACGTCAGGTGGCCGATGCCATGGTCAGTCTGGCCCTGCATCCGCGTCACACCACGTCGGTCGGTGCGACTGCCACAGTGCTGCGCCTGGCGCATTTCCTCACCCCGGGCTTCGATCGTATCAATGGACTGCTGACCGGTTTCGCACTTGGCCGCGCGCAGCGAGTGGCGCCTTCGTCAGGCAACCTCTTTCATCCGCCGCTGGGCCAGCGGCGCATCGATGGCGGCTGGCGCTCGTCGCCGGATGATGACAAGCGCTGGCTGTTGATCGGTGGAGTGGCTGCCGGATTGATCGGCCTTGGTGTGTGCCTGGCGCGGCGGCGCTGAGCGGCTGTCAGCGCACCTTCGGCGCGGCACTGACGCCTTCGAGCGTGGCGAAGGAGGTGTCCTTGGCGGTAAGCAGGAAGTCGCGCATGAAGGGTGAATCGAGCATGTCGGCGCGGATGCCCGCATAAAGCGTGGCGAACAGCCCTTTGTCGCCCAGCCGTTTGGCGGTGACGTAGCCCCGCGAGCTGTACTCGTGCAGCGCCCAGTTCGGCAGCGAACAGACACCGCGTCCCGAGGCCACCAGCTGCATCATCATCACCGTGAGTTCCGAGGTGCGTACCTGCGCCGGTTCGATATCGGCCGGTTCGAGGAAGCGGGTGAAGATATCCAGGCGGTCACGCTCGATGGGGTAGGTGATCAGCGTTTCGCTGGCCAGGTCTTCCGGGCGGATGTACGGCCGCGTGGCCAGTGCATGCTGGTTCGCCACCGCCAGCAGCGCCTCGTAGGTGAACAGTGGCACGTAGGTGATGCCGGGCAGCTCCAGCGGATCGGAGGTGACCACCAGATCCAGATCGCCACGCGCCAGGGCCGGCAACGGGGCGAAGGAGAAGCCCGAAGCCAGATCCAGTTCGACTTCGGGCCAGGCATCGCGGAACTGGTCGATGGTTGGCATCAACCACTGGAAGCAGCTGTGGCACTCGATGGCCATGTGCAGGCGGCCGGCGGTGCCGCCGGCCAGGCGGGCGAGGTCACGCTCGGCACTGCGCAGTTGCGGCAGCATCAGATCCGCCAGTTGCAGCAGGCGCAGGCCGGCACTGGTGAAACGCACCGGGCGGGTCTTGCGCACGAACAGCTGCAGGCCGAGGCGTTCTTCCAGTTCCTTGAATTGATGGGAAAGCGCCGACTGCGTCAGGTGCAGGCGCTCGGCGGCTTCGACGAGACTGTCGGTTTCCCGAAGTGCATGAAGCGTCTTCAGGTGACGAATTTCCAGCATGTCGAACTACCTTGCGAAGCGGGAGCATGGTGCCGCTGAAAGGCAGGCGCGGCGTCCCGGAAATGGATATGCAAATGAGCGATGCTCATCCGCCGCAAGTGTCTCTTAGCATTCGGATGCTGTCGAGTCGCCGCTATGCGTTGGGGCTGGGCACCATCAGAACCAGAGCCGCGAAACCATGTAGGCCAGGCCAAAGAAGAACAGCAGCGCGGCAACGATCATCGCGCCGTCGCGGGCCATCATGCCCAGCCCCAGCACGCTCAACGCCGCGCCGGCAGTGGAGTTGCCGAACGGGATCAGCTCCAGCGGCGGCATGGTGGCCGCGATTGCCAGGCACAGCACGGCATTCAGCCGATTCGCCAGGCCGTTGGTAAGGAAGGTCAGCCGCCGCTTGAGCAGCCGGTCGACGAAGCCGGCAATGCGATGCAGGAAGGCTATGGCCTTGTCGTACTTGCTGCGCGAGGCGCTACGGCGCAACAGCCATTTGGGCAGCCAGAAGTGCTTGCGGCCGATCAGCAGCTGAAGCGCGATCAACGAAACCATCACCGCGAACACGCTGGGCAATCCCGGAATGCCCGACAGCGGCGAGAACACCAGCAGGCCTGGCACCAGCAACAGGGCACCGAAGCTGCGCTCATCGGTGGCCTGCAGCATGCACTCGATGGATACCGGCTGGTCGGCTTCGCCGGCCTGTTCGAGACGCTGCAGCAGGCTTTCGAGGTTCTGCGGTGGCTGATCCGGGTTCATGAACACGCCTGGTAGGAGGAGGTTTCTTTTAGAGCCCCGAGGCGTCGAAATGCTCCTGCATGAATATTTCTATATTTCAAATGTAATTACGTGAGTTTGTTTCACGCAGTCATGGCGCGGACAATCAGCCCATTCATGCAGAACGACATTTGGAGTGAGAAATGGCTGTAGCGCACAACCTCGGTTTTCCACGCATTGGTGCGGACCGCGAGCTGAAGAAAGCCCTGGAGGCATATTGGAAGGGCGAGCTGGACGAGCAGGGGTTGCGCCTGGTTGGTCGTCAGCTGCGTGCACAACACTGGCAAGCCCAGGCCGATGCCGGCATCCAGCTGCTGCCGGTAGGCGACTTCGCCTGGTATGACCAGGTTCTTACGCACTCGCTGATGTTCGGCGTGGTGCCGCAGCGCTTCCGCCCGGCCGATGGCCAACCGACGCTGGACACGCTGTTCGCCATGGCCCGTGGCGTGACGCACAGCTGCTGCGGTGGCGGCCAGGCCCAGGAGATGACCAAGTGGTTCGATACCAACTATCACTACCTGGTGCCGGAGTTCAGCGCCGATCAGCAGTTCCAGCTGTCCTGGTCGCAACTGTTCGAGGAAGTCGAAGAAGCGCTGGCGCTCGGCCATGCGGTCAAGCCGGTGCTGATCGGCCCGCTGACCTACCTGTGGCTGGGCAAAGCCAAGGGCGAGGCGTTCGACAAGCTCGAGCTGCTCGAACGACTCTTGCCGGTCTACGGCGAGGTGCTCGACCGTCTGGCGGCGCAGGGCATCGAGTGGGTGCAGATCGACGAGCCGATCCTCGCCCTCGACCTGCCGCAGGATTGGAAGAATGCCTTCGAGCGCGCCTACAACCTGCTGCAGCGCGCCCCGCTGAAGAAGCTGGTCGCCACCTACTTTGGCGGACTGGAGGATAACCTCAGCCTGGCGGCGGCGCTGCCGGTGGACGGCCTGCATATCGATCTGGTGCGTGCGCCGGAGCAGTACCCGCTGATTCTCGACTGGTTGCCGACCTACAAGGTGCTGTCGTTGGGGTTGGTCAATGGGCGCAACGTCTGGCGCTGCGACCTGGAGAAGGCCCTGGAGGTGGCGCGGCATGCCGCCGAGCGGCTGGGTGACCGCCTCTGGCTGGCGCCGTCCTGCTCCCTGCTGCACAGCCCGGTGGACCTTGAGCGCGAGGACCGGCTCGATCATGAACTGAAAGGCTGGTTGGCCTTTGCCGTACAGAAATGCGCCGAAGTGGCGACCCTGGCCCGAGCCATCAACGAGCCGACGAACGAGGATGTCGCGGTCGAGCTGGCGCGCAGCCGTGCGGTGCAGGCGGCACGTCAGCACTCGCCACGCATCCACAAGCCGCAGGTCCAGGCACGCCTGAATGCCATCCAGCCACAAGACAGCCAGCGTACCTCGGTGTTCGCTGCGCGCATCGAACACCAGCGCGCGCGGCTCGACCTGCCGGCGTTCCCCACCACGACCATCGGCTCGTTCCCGCAGACGCCGGCTATCCGTCTGGCGCGGCAAGCCTACAAGCAGGGCCGGTTGCCGCTCGGTGATTACACCGAGGCGATGCAGGCCGAGATCCGCCATGCGGTGGCGGTGCAGGAGCAGATCGGCCTGGACGTGCTGGTGCATGGCGAAGCGGAGCGCAACGACATGGTCGAGTACTTCGCCGAGCAGCTCGATGGCTATGCCTTTACCCGGTTCGGCTGGGTACAGAGTTACGGCTCGCGCTGCGTGAAACCGGCGGTGATCTACGGCGACCTCAGCCGTCCGCAGCCGATGACCGTCGACTGGATTCGCTACGCCCAGCAGCAGACCGACCGGGTGATGAAGGGCATGCTCACCGGCCCGGTGACCATGCTGATGTGGTCGTTCGCTCGTGAGGACGTGTCGCGGGAGGTTCAGGCACGGCAGCTGGCGCTGGCGATCCGCGACGAGGTGTGCGATCTGGAAGCCGCCGGCATCCGCATCATCCAGATCGACGAGGCGGCGTTCCGCGAGGGCTTGCCGTTGCGTCGCGCGCAGTGGCAGCACTATCTGGACTGGGCGGTCGAGGCGTTCCGTCTGTGTGCCAGCGGCGTGCGCGACGAGACGCAGATCCACACGCACATGTGCTACAGCGAGTTCAACGACGTCATCGAGTCCATCGCGGCGATGGATGCCGATGTCATCACCATCGAGACCTCGCGCTCGCAGATGGAGCTGCTCGAAGCCTTCCGCGCCTTCGACTATCCCAATGACATCGGCCCGGGGGTCTACGACATCCACTCGCCACGCGTTCCGGATACTGCCGAAATGGTGCAGCTGCTGGAGAAGGCCGCCGAGCGCATCCCGGCCGAGCGGCTCTGGGTCAATCCGGATTGCGGGCTGAAGACCCGCGCCTGGCCGGAGACCGAAGCGGCGCTGGTGAACATGGTGGCGGCTGCCCGTCAGCTGCGTGCCTCGCGCAACGCCAAGGTCGCCTGAGGTCGACGCGGGCGCAGCGCTCCAGTGCGGGCGCTGCGCCGTGGTGCGTCAGCCCTGGGCGACGTGGTCGAAGTGGGTCAGGCGCTCGGCTGTCCGGCTGTCCAGATAACGCTGCAGCAGTGCGACTTCCGCGGGCTGCATGAACAGGCCGAGCTTGGTGCGGCGCCAGAGGATGTCTTCTGCCGTCTGCGCCCATTCCTCGACCATCAGGTAGTCCACCTCACGCGCGTGCAGGCCGGCGCCAAAACACTCGCCAAGGTCCTGCAGCGAATCGGTGCCCTTGAGCAGCAGCCAGCTGCGGCTGCCATAGGTGCGTGCCCAGCGCCGGGCGATCGGACCGGGCAGCCATGGATAACTGGCGCAGAGCGCGTGGGCCAGAGCCGATGGCTCGTCCAGATGCTCACCGCCAGGCAGGGCGGCGTCGTGCGTCCAGGGCTGTGTCATTTCGGGAAACAGCGGCGCCAGCTGCGCCAGTGCCGCTTCGGCGAGCTTGCGATAGGTGGTCAATTTGCCGCCGAATACCGAGAGCAACGGTCCCTCACCGGCGCTGTTGCTGAGTGTCAGCGTGTAATCGCGGGTGATCGCCGAGGGCTGGTCGGACTCGTCATCGCAAAGCGGTCTGACCCCGGCATAGCTGTAGCGGATATCGGTGCGACTCAGTTGATGCTTGAAGTGCGCGTTGACGATGGCCAGCAGGTAGTCGATTTCTTCGTCGGTGATTTGCACCCGCGCCGGGTCGCCGTGGTACTCGTGGTCGGTGGTGCCGATCAGGCTGAACTGGCCGAGGTACGGCGTGATGAACACGATGCGCCGGTCCTCGTTCTGCAGGATGTAGGCGTGCTCACCTTCATAGAGTTGCGGCACGATGATATGGCTGCCCTGGATCAGGCGCATGCCGTGCGGGGATGTCTGCCGGAGTTGCTCTTCGATGAACGAAGCCACCCAGGGGCCGGTGGCGTTGACCAGGGCGCGTGCGCGGATCGAAAACCGGCTGCCATCCTCACGTTCCAGATGCAGGTGCCAGAGCGCCTTGCTGCTGCGCGCACTGACGCAGCGAGTGCGGGTGTGGATATGGGCCCCCAGCTCGCGTGCCGCCATGGCATTGAGAACCACCAGCCGGGCGTCATCGACCCAGCAATCGGCGTACTCGAAACCATGGGTGATCTCGTCCTTGAGCGGGCTGTCAGCACCGAAACGCAGGCTGCGCGAACCGCCGAGTTTCTCGCGCTTGCCGAGGTGATCGTAGAGAAACAGCCCGGTACGGATCATCCACGACGGCCGCAGATGCGGGCGGTAGGGCAGCACGAAGCGTAGCGGGGTGATGATGTGCGGCGCCTTGGCCAGCAGCACTTCGCGCTCGGCCAGCGCTTCGCGGACCAGGCGCAGCTCGTAGTGTTCGAGATAACGCAGCCCACCGTGTACCAGCTTGCTGCTGGCGGAGGAGGTATGGCCGGCCAGGTCGCCCTGTTCGCAGAGGAACACCGACAGGCCGCGCCCGGCCGCATCGGCGGCGATGCCTGCGCCATTGATGCCGCCGCCCACCACGGCCAGGTCGTAGACTTCCGCGAGCGGTGCAAGAAGAGGATGATTCATGGGCGCTTATAACTACCGATTCTTTGTCGCCTTACGTTACCGCCATTCATCAATCATTAGCACTACAAAGCCATGACACCTGCCATCGACCTGTTGAAAAAAGCCCGAGCCGAACACGCCGTACACAGCTACGAGCACGATCCCAAGTCTGCGTCCTATGGTCTGGAGGCGGCGGAAAAGCTCGGGCTGGAGCCGGCACGGGTATTCAAGACGCTGCTCGCCTGTAGCGAGAAGAACGAGCTACTGGTCGCCGTGGTGCCCGTCGCCGGCACCCTCGATCTCAAGGCGCTGGCCCAGGCGGCCGGTGTGAAGAAGGTGGAGATGGCCGATCCGATGGCGGCCCAGCGGGCCACCGGTTATCTGGTCGGTGGTATCAGTCCGCTGGGGCAGAAGAAGCGCCTGCGTACCTTTATCGACAGTTCTGCGCAGGCGCAGGCGAGCATCTACGTCAGCGCCGGTCGTCGCGGGTTGGAAGTGGAGCTGGCGCCAGCCGTGCTTGCCGAGCATACGAACGCCGTATTCGCTGCAATCGGGCGTGCCTAGAGATCCGTCACACCGTTTTTTGCTGACGTCTGGGTTTTTAATTCTGCTGCAAAAAACAAGGTTTTTCTTTCCATGGCGTGATGGCGTCGAGCTATATTGAGTGCTCCGCCGGCTGCCAGACGAGATCCTCCTTGAATTTATCCGCCGTGGTTACGAGGCCAGGATCCTTCGCGGTGCGCGCCTTCTTTCCCAGAGCCATCGGGCTGGCGGTCGGTTTCATCTGTGTGGCTGCCGTCTTGCTGGACAGACAAACGCCCGGGTGGGTGTGGGGGGTGCTGGTCGGCTTCTGTTTCATCTGGCCATCGCTGGCGCTGAGCCTGTCCCAGCGGGCCCGCTCAGCAACCATCAGCGAACGCCGATTCGTGTTGTTCGACTCGCTGATGGGTGGTTTCTGGGTCGCCACGATGGGATTCAATGTGCTGCCTTCGGCCATGCTGGTATCGATGATGGCGATGAACAACACCGCCACCGGCGGTGCGCGATTCGTCTTGCAGGGTTTGTCGGCACAGTTGATCGGCGCGGGGCTGTCGGTGCTGGTACTGGGTTTCGAGTTTTCCCCGTATACCAGTCAGCTGCAGATGTATGCATGTCTGCCGATGCTGGTGGTGCATCCGTTGACCATCGGCATGGTGCTCTATCGCCTGGCATCTCAACTCGGCGAAAACAAGCGGGCGCTGCGCAGCCTGAGCCGCACCGACAGCCTCACCGGTCTGTTCAATCGTGGGTACTGGAACGAGTTGCTACAGCTGGAGTTTTCCCACTGCCAGGCCACCCGCGGCGTGGCCAGCCTGGCACTGATCGATCTGGACAATTTCAAGCTGGTCAATGACCGGCATGGCCATGTCATCGGAGACGAGCTGTTGCGTCAGGTCGGCCAGTGCATTCGGCGCAATCTGCGTGCCGAGGACATGCCTGGGCGTTACGGTGGGGATGAATTCTGCGTCGTCCTGCCGGGCGCACGTGCACAGGACGCCTGGGAAGTGCTCGAGCGACTGCGCACCGAAATTGCCGCGTTGGACTTCCCGCTGGCGCCCAAGCTGAGCGCCAGCCTGAGCATCGGCATTGCCGAGTGCGACCCGCGCATGAGTGATGTACTCGCCTGGGTACATGCCGCGGATTCGGCGTTGTACGACGCCAAGCGCCTCGGGCGCAATCGCATTTCCCTGGCGCAGCCGCTGCAGCGTGACGATGCCGCGGTGGCACTCGCTACGGACTGACTGGTTCAGCAGTACGGCTGGCCAAGGCGGTTTACCCGGTCAGGAGTGGCTGCGGGTGGCTTCGAGCGCCGAGCGCTCGTGCTGGATTTCCGCGGCGGTGCGCAGCCCCAGGCGGCGAAACAGCGGTAGCGGTGGACACCAGCCCTGCAGCGCGTGCTGCAGCAGAAAGCCGCCCACCACCATCGGAATACCGAGGAACTTGCGGTTGACCGTCAGGCCCAGTACAGCACCGGCTACGACCAGCGTTGCCGCATTCGCTTCCAGGGTACGCTCGATGTCCCATTCCCGATCCAGCTCGCGCAGCCGATGGCCGATCTGTTGCGGGTGCTGTCGGTAGTACGCCACCGAGCGCTCGGTGCGCAGTCGAATCTGCTGGTTGACGTGTTCGGCGGTGTGCGCAGGAACCCTGTTCACGGTCGAGGGCAGTGCCATGGGAGTCGCCTCCTGTCTGCAGTTGGCGGGGATGACTTCACTGCATTAGGTCGGCGATGGTCCCGGCACGTTCAGTGCGCATCATGCGCCAAGGCGCTGGAGCAATGCCTCGGTGTCGGCCGCGCCCATCATGCGTGCCGCGGCCAGCGCCGTTGCACCATGGCTATCGCTGGCCCGCGGATCGGCGCCCTGCGTCGCCAGGTGCTCGACGATTGCCACGCGGTTGAACATTGCGGCCATCATCAGGGCGGTCTTGCCATCCTCACAGCGGCTTTCGACGTCGGCGCCGTGCTCGAGCAACAATTCGACCATCGCCAGGTCACCCTTGAACGCCGCGCCGGCGAGCGGTGTGTGCCCGCGACGGTTACGCAGCTGCGGATCGGCGCCGTGTTGCAGCAGTATCCGGCTGGCTTCCAGGTGGCCGTGGTAGCTGGTGAGCATCAGCAGGCTGTCGCCGGCGTGGTTGCAGAGGTTGGCTGGCATGCCCTGGGTAAGCAGTTCACCGAGGCGTACGCTGTCACCGCCGCGGGCGCTATCGAATACCTGCTCGGCAAAGGCCAGGGTGGCGTCATCCAGCTCCGGTAGTGGTTTGGGCGCTTGCGACATGACTGTTCTCCGTTCGACAGTAGGGCGGCTTCGTTTGCTGACTTGTGTGCAATTGTCCAGCCGCCGGCCGGGCTGTGCCAGGCAAGGCTTTCTATACGGCGGATAGCGCTGCTGTATGTCATGCATCAGCAATGCGAAGAAAATCGGTGCGCTCTCAAGACCCGGCGACCTGCGATTCTGGTCAGATGTTCCGAGTGGTGAGCAAGCAGCCGGCAGTCAGGTTCGCGGTCACGGCCCAGCACCAAAACGGTCCGGTTGTGGCAGTATCAGGCGCCCGTGACCCTGCTGCCTCCATCATGAAGCCTGAAGATCTCGAACGTCTGGTGACGCAGACGATGCCATACGGTAAATACAAAGGCCGGTTGATCGCCGATCTGCCCGGCCATTACCTCAACTGGTTCGCCCGCGCTGGTTTTCCGCCCGGCAGTCTCGGCCAGCTACTCGCGCTGATGCACGAGATCGATCACAACGGGCTCTCGGCCTTGCTCGAGCCGCTACGCCGGCGCAAGGCGTAGTGGCTGGTCCCGGCACGGCTGGCCGCTACTGCCCGAGTTCCTGGCGCAGCGCTTCCAGAGCAGGCGCTGCATAGATGCCCACTTCCACCGCCAGCTCCATCAGCCGCGGCACGTCGCAGGTATAGACCAGGACTGCCTGCAGCTCGTCATCCAGTGGTTCGCTGAAGTCCACCAGCACGTAGCCGCCTTTCTCGGGATAGAGGCTGCTCAGCTGCACCTGGATGCGATTCAGCGCCGTCAGTGGCTCGGTCCTGGCTAGCTGCTTGGGCTTGAGAACGAAGGTCACGCTGTCGCCGAATGAGGCGACGATCTCGCTAAAGAGCGTCTGGTAATCATCCGCCTGGAACAGCACTGTTTCCGGAAGGCTGCCCACTACGACCCATTCGCCCAGCGGGATGGGGAAGCTGTCGTCGTAGTTGATGTCGGGATTGGCCTTCAGAAAGGCTTGCGGATCAGCGTAGGCCTGGGCGGCCTCATCGGCGACGCGGGCGATTTCATCATCAGTCATGCAGCCGGAGCTGATGAGTGTGATCAGTTCGGCAAGTTGGTCTTTCATGGGCAGTCCTGCGGTAGTGAGCGCGCAAGGATAACCAAGCTCATCGGTTCATGCGCGTCTGCCAGGCGGGCGTACCGCTGTGTTAGGCATATGCAAAGCAGTTCTAAGCTTATTCTGTTTCTGGAGGGCTGCCGCTGCGCTGTGTTAGCGTCCCGTCTGCGACAAGCTGCCGCACACGTACAAGAGCGTCGGGATAACGACACCGGTGGCGCGACAGCATAACTACAACAGCTGATGAGGCCTTTCATGAAACTAACTCGCTGGCCCTTGGCCGGTGTGGCTGCGTTGTTGCTGACAATGCAGGCACAGGCTGCCGACGGGCAAAAGATCTATGCGCAGGGGGGCGCCAATCCTGCCGCGATGGCATGTGGCACCTGCCACGGTGCCGATGGCATGGGGATGGCGGCTGCAGGCTTTCCGCGCCTTGCAGGAATTGATGCCGCGTACACGCGCAAGCAACTTGCAGACTTCCGCTCGGGTAGCCGAGCCAATCCGATCATGCAGCCGATCGCTGCTGCGCTGACCGATGACGAGATCCAGGCGATTGCTGCGACCCTGGAGGCGATGCCTGCACCGTCCTACGCCGCGATCGGTCGTGCGGAGAAAACCGAAGGTGCCGGCGCCACGCTGGCATTGCGAGGCGCCTGGGGGCGCAACATTCCCGAGTGCGTGGCTTGTCATGGGCCGGGCGGCGTGGGTGTCGGCGAGAGCTTTCCGCCGCTGGCTGGGCAGTCGGCGCAGTACCTCAGTGCGCAGCTCAATGCCTGGCGTCAGGGTACGCGCAAGAACGATCCGAACGACCTGATGGGGCATATCGCCCGCTCCATGACCGATGCCGAGGTTCAGGCGGTATCGGAATACTTCGCCAGCGTGGGACTCAAGGAGGTCAGCCAATGAGAGCGCACCTGATGCTCGGCCTGCTGGCCATGGCTGTCGGCAGCCCGCTGCATGCTGCCGAAATCAAGATGGACGACCAGTCGCAGCTGACTCAGCAGACGTCGAAGGACGCCGGCGAGCAGTATTTTCAGCCGCCCAAGGAGAGCGAGCTGCCCGCCAACGCCTACGGGGAGCTGGTTCAGCAGGGGCGGGCGATTTTCGTCGACACTCAGAAATATGCGGCCGAATACGTCGGCAATGGCATGAACTGCACCAATTGCCACATCGAGCAAGGTCGCAAGGCCAACTCCGCTCCGCTGTGGGGCGCCTATCCGATGTATCCGGCCTACCGAAAGAAGAATGACAAGGTCAACAGCTACGCCGAGCGGGTGCAGGGCTGCTTCCAGTTCAGCATGAACGGCAAGCCGCCGGCCGCCGATAGTCACGTGATCAATGCATTGACGGCCTATTCCTACTGGCTCTCCACCGGAGCGCCGACCGGCCAGGAACTGCCGGGACGTGCCTACCCGGAGGTTCCACAGCCGAAGGCGGGATTCGACCTTGCCAAGGGCAAGCAGATCTATGCCGAACAGTGTGCGATCTGCCATGGCGATAGCGGGCAGGGGCAGAAGGCCGGCGACGGTTATGTCTTCCCGCCGCTCTGGGGCAAGGATTCGTTCAACTGGGGCGCCGGCATGCATCGGATCAATACCGCGGCTGCGTTCATCAAGGAGAGCATGCCGCTGGGCAAAGGTGGATCGCTCAGTGACGACGACGCCTGGCATGTCGCGGCCTATATGAACAGCCATGAGCGGCCACAGGATCCGCGGCTGGTCGAAGGCTCCGTGGAGAAGACGCGCGTGCGCTATCACGCCAACGACGGCGTCAATCTCTATGGCCAGGAAGTCGGCGGAGTCGTGCTTGGGCAGGGCATAAAATAGAACTGCCAAGTACCTTGTCGAACCAAAGAGGGCGCCATTTGGCGCCCTCTTCATATTTGGACTGCATGGTCACGCGTAGATCCGTCAAATGGCTTAATTCCTGCCCCTGGAATCTGTGCAATGTTACGGATTCTTTCAGCTTTTCATGCACAATAGCCGCCATAAGAGGCGCTGGAATGATCGTGGTTGGCCAAGGCTAGCCGCCGTACCGTCCCACCGTCAGTACGATCAAGCCCTATTCGAGAGGAACGACTGTGTACAACGTCGTCATCAGCGGTACCGGCCTTTATACCCCTGCCAGCAGTATCTCCAACGACGAACTGGTGGAGTCCTTCAACAGCTACGTGCACCGCTTCAATAGCGAAAATGCCGCGGCCATCGAGGCCGGCGAGATCCAGCCGCTGGCCGAGTCGAGTTCCGCATTCATCGAGAAGGCCTCCGGCATCAAAAGCCGCTATGTCACTGACAAGGCCGGCATCCTTGATCCGGAGCGCATGGTCCCGCGCATCCCGGAACGCAGCAATGACGAGTGGTCGATTCTCTGCGAGATGTCGGTCAAGGCAGCCGAAGAAGCGCTGGCCCGCGCCGGCAAGACGGCGGCCGATATCGATGGTGTGATCGTCGCCTGTTCGAATCTGCAGCGCGCCTATCCGGCCATCGCCATCGAGGTGCAGGCCGCCCTCGGCATCAAGGGCTTCGGCTTCGACATGAACGTTGCCTGCTCGTCCGCGACCTTCGGTATCCAGAACGCGGTCAACAGCATCAAGCTGGGCCAAGCGCGCGCGATTCTCATGGTCAACCCGGAAATCTGCACCGGGCACATGAACTTCCGCGACCGCGACAGCCACTTCATCTTCGGCGACGCCTGCACCGCGGTCGTCATCGAGCGTGAAGACCTGGCCACCTCCGCGCATCAGTGGGAAGTGCTTAGCACCAAGCTGGTAACCGAGTTTTCCAACAACATCCGCAACAACTTCGGCTTCCTCAACCGCACCGCCGAAGAGTACATGAGCAATCCGGACAAGCTGTTCATCCAGGAAGGCCGCAAGGTGTTCAAGGAAGTCTGCCCGATGGTGGCGGAGCTGATCGGTGAGCATCTGGGCGAGAACGGCATTGCGGTAGAGTCGGTCAAGCGCTTCTGGCTGCACCAGGCCAACCTGAACATGAACCACCTGATCGTGCGCAAGCTGCTCGGCCGTGACGCCACCGAGCAAGAGGCACCGGTGATTCTCGACACCTACGCCAACACCAGTTCGGCCGGCTCGGTGATCGCGTTCCACAAGCATCAGGACGACCTGCCCAGCGGCAGCCTGGGCGTGCTCAGCTCGTTCGGCGCCGGCTATTCGATCGGCAGTGTGATCCTGCGCAAGCGCTGATCACCATTTCTGGCCGGATCAGCCGGTCAGCTCACGCATTCGCTGCAGCACGGCGTTCATGCCGTTGCTGCGCGAGGGCGATAGCTGTCGTGACAGCCCAAGGCGATTGAACCAGTCGGCCATGTCCACCCCCGCCAGCTCACCCGCATCCAGACCGTTCACCCTCGCCAGCAGCACGGCCAACAGGCCACGAATCAGTCGGGCATCACTGGCCGCGCGAAAATGCCATCGGCCCGCATGTGGCGCGCCCACCAGCCACACGCGACTTTCGCAGCCCGATACCAGATTGGCTTCGCTACGCTCACTCTCGTCCAGCGGTTCCAGCCGTTCGCCCCACTGCATCAGCAGGCGTGCGCGCTGCTCCCAACCGGATGCCTGGCCGAAGGTGTCCAGCGCCTCGGCGGCCGCTTGCGGCAGAGCAGTCATCGCAACAGCGCCAAGGACTGATCCAGCGCGCTGAAGAAGCGCTCGAGGTCGGTTTCATCGTTGTACAGCCCGAGCGAGACGCGCGTGGCGCCATCCAGACCGAGGTGCTTCATCAGCGGCATGGCGCAGTGATTGCCGCTGCGCACGGCGATGCCCTGTTCGGTGAGCAGGTGACCCAGGTCGGCGTGATGCACGCCATCGACGACGAAGCTGGCGAGGGCGACTTGCGGGGAGCCGAGCAGGTGGATGCCGTCGCGTGCGGCAAGCCCGGCGAGCAGTTGATCATGCAATGCCTGTTCGTGGCGCTCGATCGCGGCAACGTCGAGCCCGGCCAGATAGTCCAGCGTGGCACCGAGGCCAATGACGCCAGAGATCGGTGGCGTTCCCGCCTCGAAACCCAGTGGCGCGGCATGGAACTCGGCGCTCTGGTAGTCGGCGATCCGCACCATCTCGCCGCCGAACTGCCAGTGACGCAGCTGCAGCAGCGATTCGCCGCGGCCATAGAGCGCACCGACGCCGTCGGGCCCGTAGAGCTTGTGGCTGGACAGCACATAGAAGTCGCAGCCAAGAGTGGTCATGTCATGGCGACCATGAACCACGCCTTGCGCACCATCGACGACAGTCAGCGCGCCCTGTGCCTTGGCCAGGCGCAGCAGCGGGTCGAGCGGCTGCCAGCAGCCGAGCACGTTGGACAGCTGACTCACTGCCAGCAGCCGCGTGCGCGGGCCGATCAGCGCGGCAGCCGCAGTGAGGTCGATACGCCCGGAGGCATCGATGGGCAACACCTGCAACCTGGCATTGCGACGTTTGGCCAGCTGTTGCCAGGGCAGCAGATTGGCGTGATGTTCGAGGGCGCTGATGACGATCTCATCGCCGGCTTCGATCAGGTGCTCCAGTCCGTAGGCGAGCAGATTCAGAGCTTCGGTTGCGCCGCGGGTGAAGACGATTTCCGTCGGGCAGGCGGCATTCAACCACTTGGCCACCTTGATGCGGGCGTCTTCGTAGGCACGGGTGGCGCGTTCGGCAGGTTGGTGCTGGGCACGGTGCACGTTGGCCGCACCGCAGGTGTAGTAGCCGCTGAGGGCATCGATCAGCGCCTGCGGCTTCTGAGCCGTGGCGGCGCTGTCGAGGTAGGTCTGGCCTTGCGCTTCGAGCACCGCCAGAGCGGGGAAGTCGGCACGCCAGGGAGAGAGCAGGGCCATAAGCGGCGAACCTCCAGCTGCAGGGGATGCGGCAAGGCAGGCGCTCATGGCTCGCAGCTTGCCGCTGCTCCTGCGTCAGTTATGCGCGTGCAGCGCCTCGTTCAACTCGATGGCCGACTTGTGAGTCTTGCACTCCACTGCGCCGGTCTGTGAGTTGCGACGGAACAGCAGGTCACCCTGGCCGGCCAGTTCGCGGGCCTTGACCACTTTGACCAGCTGATCGTTCTCATCGAGCAGGCTGACCTTGGTTCCGGCGGTGATGTACAGGCCGGATTCCACGGTGTTGCGGTCGCCCAGCGGAATGCCGATGCCCGCATTCGCGCCGATCAGGCAGCCCTCGCCAACGGAAATCACGATGTTGCCGCCACCGGAGAGCGTGCCCATCGTGGAGCAGCCGCCACCCAGATCCGAACCCTTGCCGACGAACACGCCGGCCGAGACGCGGCCTTCGATCATCCCCGGACCCTGGGTGCCAGCATTGAAGTTGATGAAGCCCTCGTGCATGACGGTGGTGCCTTCACCCACATAGGCGCCGAGGCGCACGCGGGCGGTGTCGGCGATGCGCACGCCGGCCGGTACGACGTAATCGGTCATCTTCGGGAACTTGTCTACCGAGAAGACTTCCAGCAGATCGCCCTTCAGGCGCGCTTCCAGTTGGCGCTCGGCAAGCTCGCTCAGGTCCACGGCGCCCTGGTTGGTCCAGGCGACGTTCGGCAGCAGCGGGAAGATGCCAGTCAGGTTCAGACCGTGCGGCTTGGCCAGACGGTGGGAGAGCAGGTGCAGCTTGAGGTACGCCTCGGGGGTCGAGCTCAGCGGTGCGTCTTCGGCCAGCAGGGTCGCGACCAGCGGGCGCTGGCTCTCGGCCAGGCGGGTCAGCAAGGCGTACTGAGTGGCATCGAGCGGCTTGAGCGCATCGGCCAGCTGGGCTGCCTGGCTGGTCGTGATGGTGATGGCCTGATTGCCACCGGCGTAGCCGAGCAGCGGGGCAACGGCAGCTACCAGCTCGCCGGCCGGCTTCAGCAGTGGCTGGGCATAGAAGACTTCCAGCCAGTCGCCCTGGCGGTTCTGGGTGCCGACGCCAAAGGCGAGGCTGAATAGGGTTGCGGACATAGGATTTCCTTTTTTGTCGGCCGCGCCGTCTGGTGGGCGGCTATCAGTTCGGCGCCGCCACTGCGGCAGCGTAAAGATCTGGCTTGAAGCCGATCAGGGTTCTATCGCCCAGGTCGAGTACAGGGCGTTTTATCATCGACGGTTGGGCCAACATCAGCTCGATGGCCCGGGCCTGGTCAAGATCGGCCTTTGCAGCGTCGTCCAGCTTGCGGAAGGTGGTGCCTGCACGGTTGAGAACGGTTTGCCAGCCGTGTTCATTGCACCAGGCTTCCAGATGGGCGCGGTCTATGCCGGCGCTCTTGTAGTCATGGAAGTCGTAGTTCAGTCCGTGTTCGTCGAGCCAGGTACGGGCCTTTTTCATGGTGTCGCAGGCTTTGATTCCGTATAGGCACAAGCGTTGATCTGGTCCGGACATAAACGACTCTCCAAAGGCTCCTGTAAAACTGGACGGCGGATTATGCCACGGCTGGCCGCCGGATGAGCGTTAGCGCACATGCCGAGCGTTCGGATCGAAGCCACGCTCGCTGTCGCGAGGCTCAGTTCTTCCCCGTCTCGCCCAGGGCCTGATCGATTGCCTGGGCCTGCTGCGGCCGTACGACGCGCCCCAGCTCCTGACCGTTCTCCAGCAGGATCAGGGTCGGCCAGAGCTTGACGCGAAACGAGCGCCCCAACGGTCGCCCCGGACCATCTTCGATCTTCAGGTGACTGATGCCCTGCCGGTCGGCCAGCGCCTTGGCAATCCCCGGCTGCGCGGCACGGCAATGTCCGCACCATGCCGTGCCGAATTCCAGCAGCACCGGCCCGTGCATGGCATCGACTTCGGCTCGGCTGGGTTCGGTCTGCGCGTAGTGTTCAGTTGCGTTCATGGCGGGTCCTCCACATGTCCATTCAGGTTCGAGCCTGCCGCCAGACTGTCGTTCAGCCACTGCTCTCGACCTTTTACAGCGATGGTGTTGTCCATTGATGACAATCGCAACGGTGAGGTGACAAGTAATGGCGCGCAAGCATTTCGAGAATTTCGAAGCGATTTCTTCGGCGGTGCCTGCCGAGGATGCGTTCGAGGCGGTGATTGCGATCAAGCGACGCGACAGCGACGAGCATGTGCAGGTATTCAAGATCGCCGATGGTCGTCGCTACGACTTGGCATCCGAAGCCGATGCGATCGCCGAGGCAGCGTTGACTAAAGTGATAGAGGTCAGCGACGACGGCGAGCTGATCTGGGAAGAGCACGCAATCTGAACAGGAGGCGTTGTATGAGCGATCACGACGAGCGTACCGAGCGTGCGCGTGAGCCAGCGAATTCCGGCCAGCATGAGGAGCATCCGAAGGCGGATATTCCTGAGCACATGAAACCGGAAAACCTGGAGAAGCTGCGCGACTACGGCAAGGACATGATCCCGCCTGGCGTGGCTTGAGGGATCATCAAACCGGGCGGCCGGACCGCCCGGTGCGCTGTCAGAGCGTTTCGATGAAGTGGCGAATTCGCTGTGCTGCTTCGATGCACTCGGCTAGCGGTGCGACAAGCGCCATGCGCACGCGTCCGGCACCCGGTGAGGCACCATCCACCTCGCGTGACAGGTACGACCCGGGCACCACGGTGACGTGCTCGCGGGCGAAGAGCTCTCGGGTGAATTGCTGGTCATCCATCGGCGTTTTCGGCCAGAGATAGAAGCCGCCGTCCGGGCGTTGCACGTCCATGACCGGGGCGAGGATCTCAAGTACCGCATCGAATTTGGCGCGATACAGCTCGCGGTTGGCGCGCACGTGGATCTCGTCATTCCAGGCGGCGATGCTTGCCAGCTGGGTTTGCACCGGCATGGCGCAGCCGTGGTAGGTCCGGTAGAGCAGGAAGGCCTTGAGAATGTCGGCGTCACCGGCGACGAAGCCCGAGCGCAGTCCAGGGAGATTCGAACGCTTGGACAGGCTGTGGAAAACCACGCAGCGCTTGTAGTCGTTACGCCCCAGCGCGGCGCAGGCGGTCAGCAGGCCTGCTGGCGGATTGGCTTCGTCGAAATACAGTTCGCTGTAGCACTCATCCGCGGCGATGACGAAGTCGTGCTTGTCGGCCAAGGTGATCAGCTTCTTCAGCGTTTCGAGCGGTACGAGGGCGCCGGTCGGGTTGCCCGGCGAGCAGAGAAAAAGGATCTGGCAGCGTCGCCAGACTTCTGCCGGCACCGCATCGAAGTCCGGGTTGAAGCCATTCTGCTCCAGGCACGGCAGATAGTGCGGCGTGGCGCCTGCCAGCAACGCGGCGCCTTCGTAGATCTGATAGAACGGGTTGGGACTGACCACCAGGCCGTCCGTTTCTCGGTCGACCACCGCCTGCGTGAACGCGAACAAGGCTTCCCGCGTACCGTTCACCGGGAGCACATGCCGTGCAGGGTCCAGGGCATCGGCCGCGAGGCTGAAGCGCCGCTCGCACCACCGGGCAATGGTTTCACGTAACGCAGGAATGCCGAGGGTGGTCGGGTATACCGCCAGCTGATCGAGATTGTCTGCCAGCGCCTGGGCAACGAAGTCCGGCGAACGATGCTTGGGTTCACCGATCGATAGCGCGATGTGGCGCTTGTCAGTCGGGGCTTCGGCACCTGCGAGCAGGCCGCGCAGCTTTTCGAACGGGTAGGGATGCAGCAGATTCAGGGCGTTGTTCATGGGTGCTGTTCTTTCAGGATGAGCGCGGCGAACGCCCCGCATTCGTTGTTTCAGTCGTCGCGTCCGCCGCCATAGTAGGCGCAGCCGCGGAGAGTCTGGCCATCCAGGCGAAGTTCGGCGCTCAGGTGGCTGACGGTGCCGCTGGCACTGTCGACGCAGCGCTGCGGTGCAACCCAGAGGTCGAGTCGATGCTCATTGGCCTCACTGGTAAAACTGAGCTGGCCGCCAGGCAATTGCTCCTCAAGATAGGGCAGAGCAATGGGTGACTCCCCTTGGCGCACCAGCAACATGCCGCGCGTGGTCACTGTGACCATCCAGCCGGGCTCATGTCCGCTGGCGCGAAGGATCAGCTGCTTGAAGTTGTCCTCGTTGCAGCCATGACCTTCTCGCTGCAGCCGGTAGAGGCGAGTGAGAGAGAGCTGGCCATCACCGCCCGGCTTCGCCTGGCTGAGGACCCCACGCAAGTCGGCGAACAGTCGGTCCTGCTCATGGATCATCAGCGCCTGCGCTTCTTCCTGAAGTCCCGTTTTTCCGTCCAGCAGCGCCAGTGTCCGTTGCCCCTGGCAGCCCTGCAGGTGCAGCTGACCATTGATCTGCCGAACCTCGCCTTGCAGGCGCTCGGTTGCCGGTTGTGCCGGGGGGCGATCAGCGAAAAAGGACTGGCAACCCGCGAGGGGCAGGAGCAGTGCGGCCAATAGTAGGCGGGAAGGGATCATTCAGGAGGCCCGGCATGTTTCGAAGGAGCGGCAGCCCTGCGGCTGCCGCATAGATGATTCAGTTGCCTTTTACAGCCTTGCCACCGACGCGGCCTTCTTCGAGCATGATCTGGTATTCCTTGCCGTCGGTTTCCACCTGATGCAGGCGAACCAGCAGAAAGTCCCAGTCCTTGGCGAACCAGAGGATGGTTTCGCGCTTGCTCTGGGTCGGATCACGCACGCGCTCGACCTTGATCGCATCGACCTGACCGGCCTTGGTGCTGACCTTCTCTTCGCCAAGTACGCGGAAATCGTAGGTCTCGATTTCGTCGCCATCGACGACCTGGTAGCTCATGCTTTTCTTGCCTGCCGCCACTTCGTGCTGCAGGGCCAACTGGTAGGTGGACTTGTCCAACAGTCCGCGATGCAGCGGTAGCTTCACCGGATCGCCACGATCACTGCCTTCGACCTGCTTGTTGTCCCAGTCGAAACGATGCTCGACACGCTTTCCCTTACCCAGACCGCTGCGCTTGAGGCGATAGCTCAGCGGCAGAAAGGTATCGCCCTCGGTACGGAAGGTGCTGCGTTCGTTGAGGCTGGCGACCAGCATGGATGCGTCGAAATCCAGTCGCCAGCTTTTGTCATCCAGTTGCTCGAGGCTGCGCTGAGCGGTGCCGCTGACCGGCACCTGTTTCCAGTCTGCGGTATAGGTTGCGGAGAAGGGCTTGAGCTCCAGAGCTTGGACCGGCAGGGCCAGCACGGCGAGAGCAAGCAGCAAGGCGCGACGCATGTTATCTCCTAGATTCTGATCTGATAGCCGGCGGCCGGCAGGGTGACGCCATCCAGCATCGCGCCTTGTTCGGCAAGGCGCAAGCGCCCCTCGGCGAACCAGCGCATGGCCAGCGGATAGATCTGATGTTCTGCTGCATGTACCCGCTGAGTCAGGCTTTCGATGTCGTCGCCTGAATTGACCTGTAGGGTGGCCTGGATGGCGACCGGGCCGCCGTCCAGCTCCTCGGTGACGAAATGCACGCTGCAGCCGTGTTCGCTATCGCCCGCCTCGAGTGCCCTTCGATGGGTGTCGAGGCCCTTGTATTTGGGCAGTAGCGACGGATGAATGTTCAGCAGACGGCCCTGGTAGTGACGGACGAAACCAGGCGTGAGGATGCGCATGAAGCCGGCCAGAATCACCAGATCCGGCGCATAGCCGTCGATCACCTCCATCAGCGCGGCGTCGAACGCCTCGCGGCTACCGAACGCCTTGTGATCCAGTACGGCGGTGGGGATGTGCGCGCCCTGCGCCCGGGTCAGGCCGAAGGCATCGGCGCGGTTGGCAATCACCGCACGAATACATGCGGGATTGCCATCGGCCTGGCTGTCGATCAGGGCCTGGAGGTTGCTGCCAGACCCTGAAATCAGCACCACTACATTGCAGGCTGCGGTCATCAGTGCTGTTTCAGATTGTTCAGCACGACGCGTTCGGCACCTTCCGCGGCGTTGGCGATCTGGCCGATGACCCATGGCGACTCGCCGGACGCGCGCAGGTTGGCCAGCGCGGATTCGACCTGGTCCTGAGCGATGCAGATAACCATGCCGACGCCGCAGTTGAGCACGCGGTGCATCTCGTGCTCGTCGACGTTGCCTTTCTCCTGCAGCCAATCGAATACCGCCGGGCGAGCCCAGCTGGCCACGTCGATGATTGCCTGGGCACCGTCGGGCAGAACGCGCGGGATGTTGTCGAGCAGACCGCCGCCGGTGATGTGCGCCATGGCCTTGACCGCGCCGGTGTCCTTGATCAGCTTGAGCAGCGGCTTGACGTAGATGCGCGTCGGGGCCATCAGCAAGTCAGCCAGCGGCTTGCCGTCGACCTGGGTGCTGTCGATGTCGGTGCCGGACACTTCGATGATCTTGCGGATCAGCGAATAGCCGTTGGAGTGCGGGCCGGAAGAGGGCAGTGCGATCAGGGCGTCGCCGGCCCGGACCTTGGAGCCGTCGATGATCTCGGCCTTTTCCACCACGCCGACGCAGAAACCGGCCAGGTCGTAGTCCTCGCCCTCGTACATGCCCGGCATCTCGGCGGTTTCGCCGCCCACCAGCGAGCAGCCAGCCAGTTCGCAACCGGCGCCGATGCCTGTGACCACGGTGGCGGCCACGTCCACGTTGAGCTTGCCGGTGGCGTAGTAGTCGAGGAAGAACAGCGGCTCGGCGCCGCAGACCACCAGGTCGTTGACGCACATGGCGACCAGGTCCTGGCCGATGCTGTCGTGCTTGTTCAGGTTCAGCGCCAGACGCAGCTTGGTGCCGACGCCGTCAGTGCCTGAGACCAGCACGGGCTGCTTGTAGCCCGCCGGGATTTCGCACAGGGCACCGAAGCCGCCCAGGCCGCCCATAACCTCAGGTCGAGCGGTGCGCTTGGCCACGCCTTTGATGCGCTCGACCAGCGCTTCGCCTGCATCGATGTCGACGCCTGCGTCCTTGTAGCTGAGGGAGGGTTGCTTGCTCATAGAGTCCGGACCTGTAAAAGGAGTGCGGGTGTCGACCGGTCGGTTGTTGCATTCAGGCCTTGCAAACGATTCGGGCATTTTGGTGTTGCCACCAGAACGGCCGATTGAGCGCAGGGCTTGCACCCCTGCGCCGCGTTTGCCACAGGCGCTGGATACCGGGCTCGAGGAGCACCGGAACCGGTCTGCGGAAAGCGCGCGATTTTATCAGGCTTGCCGCACAGCGGCCATCCCGATAGCGGTGACGCAATGGGGGTTCGGCCGTTGTCTGCTTGCGCAACTGTGCGGTCGACGGTTGCCGCGTCTGGGACGGCTGTTTAAGGTGTGGTGTCGTCTTTTCCCTTACTTCCTGCCCTGGTGGCCTGCGAGAAACAATCATGCGCGTTATCTATCGCCTAATCGTCCTGTGCGTTGCGCTGGGCGCGGCCTTGCCCAGCCAGGCCGAACAGCTCAGAGGCCTGTACCAGGTGCGCGAGCCGGTTTCTGGCCAACAGGCCGAGGAGCGCGCTGCGGCATTGCAGCGTGCCTTCGATACGTTGTTGCTCAGGCTGACCGGCGACGCGCAGGTGGCCAAGCGTCAGGAAGTTGCTGCGCTACGGGATGATCCGCAACAACTGATCAGCAAATATGGCTATGAGGGCGAGCATATAGTTGTGGACTTCGATCCGGGTACGACCGAGCGAAGCCTGCGGCGTGCCGGCGTGTCACTGTGGGGCTCCAATCGGCCGACGCTTCTGGTCTGGTGGTTGAACGAGCGTGTCGAGGGCACCCAGCTCCTGGGCGACGGGCAGGACGGTGCAGCACCATTGCGCTCTGCAGCGCAGCATCGTGGTCTGCCGGTCCGTCTGCCACTGGCCGACCTTTCCGAGCAGCTGCTGGCCACGCCGGACGCGTTCGGTGCGAATAGCCGTCAGACATTGGGCGATGCCTCGGAGCGTTATGACGCCGATGTGCTGCTGGCCGTCCATGCCCGCGAGGCCGACTCCGCCTGGCAGGGGGTATGGAAGGTCTGGCTCGATGACGAGGAGCGCGACGGCAAGGCCAAGGCCGATTCGCTCGAGGGGCTGGCTGATGCGGTGCTGCTGGCGGTCAGTCAGTATCTGGCGCCGCGCTATGTGGTTGCCCCGGGGGCTGCGTCGGATCTCACCGTGGAAATCATCGGAGCCGACGTTGCGCGCTTTGCCGAGCTGGATCGGTTGCTGGAGCCGTTCGGTGGCAGCCTGTTACGGGTGGAGAGCGATCGTCTGGTCTATCGGGTCAACGCCAGCCCGGAGCAGCTGCGCGCGCAGTTGTCGTTGGCACGCCTGCACGAAGTTCCCGAGGACGAGCTGCCGCTGGATGCGAGTCAGCCCATGGTTGAGCCAGGCGATGAGGCAGCCGCGCCAGCGGCGCCTCAGGGCGGTACAGTGCTGCGTTTTCGCTGGTAGTAAAGCAGTCCATACTTCAGCGCTTTTGTGATTGTCCTGCAGGGAAGGCATAGAGCATGACCATGAATGATTCGAACCGTTGGCTGTGGCTGGCGGGCCTGCTGCTATGCGCCTGGCTGGTCTACCTGCTTACGCCAATCCTTACGCCGTTTCTGATCGGCATCCTGCTCGCCTATCTGGGCGACCCGCTGGTCGATCGTCTGGAGCGCTGGGGGCTCTCCCGGACCTGGGGGGTGATCGCGGTATTCGCTCTGTTCAGTCTGCTGATGTTGCTGATGCTCTTGGTCCTGCTGCCCATGCTGGGAAAGCAGCTGGTGAGGCTCTACCAACTGGCGCCGCTGACCCTCGACTGGTTGCAGCACCAAGCATTGCCGTGGGTGCAGCTGCAGTTTGGTCTGGAGGAGAACTTCTGGCGTCTCGACCAGCTCAAGGCCGCTTTCTCCGCCCATCTGGGCAGCACCACCGATGTGCTCGGCATAATCCTGAGTCGGGCCACGGCGTCCAGCCTGGCACTGCTCGCCTGGATCGGTAATCTGCTGCTCATTCCGGTGGTCAGTTTCTACCTGCTGCGCGACTGGGATCTGATCATGCTCAAGCTGCGCAGCCTGCTGCCGCGCAAGCGTGAGGGCATGGTCGTGCGGCTGATGAGTGAATGCCATGAGGTGATCGGCGCATTCCTGCGTGGTCAGCTGTTGGTGATGCTGGCGCTGGCCATCATCTATGCCTCCGGTCTTATGCTGGTAGGGCTCGAACTTGGGCTGCTGATCGGGGTGCTCGCTGGGCTTGCCAGCATCGTGCCCTACATGGGCTTCGTCGTCGGGATCGGCGCGGCCGTAGTGGCTGTGCTGTTCCAGTTCGGGCTGGCGCCTTATCCGCTGCTGGGTGTGGCGGCAGTATTCACCGTCGGGCAGATGCTCGAAGGCATGCTGCTGACGCCGCTGCTGGTGGGCGATCGAATCGGACTGCACCCGGTTGCGGTGATTTTCGCCGTGCTCGCCGGAGGGCAGCTTTTCGGCTTTACCGGCGTTCTGCTGGCGCTCCCGGTGGCGGCCGTGATCATGGTTCTGCTGCGCCATGTTCACGATCTCTATAAACTCTCGGACCTTTACGCCGAGCCCGCCGGTGCACCGGCCGAACCACCCAGCCAGCCATGAAACCCATCCAGCTTCCCCTCGGCGTCCGTCTGCGTGACGACGCCACCTTTGCCAACTTCTATCCGGGCGCCAATGCCGCGGCGCTCGGCTATGTGGAACGGCTGTGCTCGCCGGCCGCCGGCTGGTCCGATGAGCTGATCTATCTCTGGGGGCAGGCAGGTGTCGGCCGCAGCCACTTGCTGCAGGCGGCCTGCCTGCGGGTGGAAGAGCGCGGCGAGCAGGCGGTTTATCTGCCGTTGGCCGAAGTGGTCGAGTATGGTCCGGCCCTGCTGGATAACCTCGAGCAATGCGAACTGGTGTGCCTGGACGATCTCGATGCGGTAGCGGGAGATGCGGTTTGGGAAGAGGCGCTGTTCCACCTGTTCAACCGTCTGCGCGACGCCGGTAGACGGCTGCTGCTGGCTGCCAATGGTTCGCCGCGGGAATTGCCAGTCAAGTTGCCTGACCTCAAGTCGCGCCTGAGCCTGGCTCTGGTGTTCCAGCTGCAGCAGCTGTCCGATGAGGACAAATTGCGAGCCCTGCAACTGCGTGCTTCACGCCGGGGGCTGAATCTGCCGGATGACGTAGGCCGCTTCATCCTGACTCGCGGCTCGCGCAGTATGAATGCGCTGTTCGAGCTGCTCGATCAGTTAGATCAGGCGTCGCTGCAGGCACAGCGTAAGCTGACCATTCCCTTTCTCAAGGAAACGCTCGGCTGGTAGTCGACCGGCTGCGATGGGAGCGCCGCTGCGCTCCCATCGAGTGCGCTCTCAGGCTTCGCCCATCGCCTTGCGCTCGTACTGGTAACTCCAGCGGGTATACAACAGCGCCGCAACGAACAGCGTCATGCTGATCGCTGCTTCCAGCACGCCGTAGATCATCCGTGCCGGGTCGATAGCTGCCAGCACGCCCTGGATGAAGTACAGGTTGACGATAAAGCAGAGCCAGGCGTGCGCGCGCGGACTGCCGGCGATCATGCCGGGCGCGACCAGCAGCAGTGGGATGAGCTGGATGCTGACCACAACCCAGGTCCGCGCGCCATGCAGGTCGGCGAATACGAGGTTCCACACGGTCAACAGCGCCGCAAGGCCGAAGAAGCTGGCCAGGCTGATCGCACGGCTGGCTTTTACGCGGGGAGTGAGCCAGTCCAGGGAGGGCAGCGGTTTACGTTTCTTAGCCACGAGATGTCTCCAGCTGCTGTGCGGTGCGCGCCAGACGCTGCCCAAGGGCGCGACACAGAGCAATTTCATGTTCGTCGAGCAAGCGCTTCCCGTCAGCGCCGGCATGATGGCTGGGGCCGTACGGCGTACCGCCGCCATGGGTTTCCAGCAGCGCGTTCTCGCTATAGGGCAGGCCGAGTACCAGCATGCCGTGATGCAGCAGCGGCAGCAGCATCGACAGCAGGGTGCTTTCCTGGCCGCCGTGCAGGCTGGAGGTCGACGTGAACACGCCGGCCGGTTTGCCGACCAGTTCGCCGGTCAGCCACAGGCTGCTGGTGCCGTCGAGAAAGTATTTCATAGGCGCGGCCATGTTGCCGAAGCGAGTCGGACTGCCAAGCGCGAGGCCGGCGCAATTCTTAAGGTCTTCGAGGGTCGCATACAGAGCACCGGAGTCCGGAATGGACGGCGCAACCGCTTCGCATTCGGCGGAGACGGTGGGGACAGTGCGCAGACGCGCTTCCAGTCCCGCCATTTCCACGCCGCGGGCGATCTGCCGGGCCATTTCCGCTGTGGCGCCGTGGCGGCTGTAATACAACACAAGGATATAGGGCGTGCTCACGGCAGGATCTCCAGCACTTTCTCCGGTGGCCGACCGATGATCGCCTTGTTCCCCGCGATGAGGATCGGGCGTTCGATCAGGCGTGGGTGTTCGATCATGGCGTCGATGAGCTCGGCTTCGCTGAGCTCGGGATTGGCCAGGTTGAGGCCCTTGTACTCTTCTTCACCGGTGCGCAGTAGTTGCCTGGCGGTGAGCCCCAGCTTATCCAGCAGGGCGCAGAGCTCTGCCGCGCTAGGAGGTGTTTCCAGATAACGCACGATTTCAGGCGCCAGGCCACGGGCTTCGAGCAGTTCCAGCGCCCCGCGTGATTTCGAGCAGCGAGGATTGTGGTAGAGGGTAAGTTCGGTCATTTGTAGTTGCGTCTCGCCGGATGAGGTGGCCATTCTAACCCTCATCGGGGCACTGGCCGAAATGAGCTGCTGTGGTGATTCGTGCCTGCGCCCGGTCCGGGTTCTTTAGATCGTGAGAGCTGTCGAGCCAGTGGCCAAAGGCAGTCCTGAAAGGAGAGGGGATGCATCAGCGCATCGACAACATGCTTGAATTCGGCCGCTTTCTCGTCAGGCGTTTCCTGGCTGACCAAGGGCCTCACAGCGCAGCGGCCTTGACCTACACCACGCTGTTCGCCGTAGTGCCGATGATGACCGTTACCTTCGCCATGCTGTCGGCGATTCCCGCGTTCAAGGGGGTCGGCGAGCAGATCCAGTTCTACATCTTCAACAATTTCATTCCGTCCACCGGTGCAACGATCCAGGAATATCTGCTGGCCTTTACCAGCCAGGCGCGACAGCTCACCTGGTTCGGTGTCGGCTTCCTCATGGCCACTGCGTTGATGATGCTGCTGACTATCGAGAAGGCATTCAACACTATCTGGCGCGTTCGCCAGCCGCGTAGGGGTGTGTCGAGCTTCCTGCTGTACTGGGCAATTCTCAGTCTGGGGCCGCTGCTGCTGGGCGCGGGGTTTGCTACCAGTACCTATATCGCCTCGCTCTCGCTGATCTCAGGGCCATACGCGCTGATCGGTGTTGGTACGCTGATAAAGGTGATGCCCTTGCTGCTCAGCGTGGCGGCCTTCACGCTGATCTACGCGGCTGTGCCCAATACCCGTGTTCCGCTGCGCCATGCGCTTGCCGGTGGCGTTTTCACTGCCGTGCTGTTCGAGGCCGCGAAGCAGCTGTTCGGTGTGTATGTCAGTTATTTCCCCAGCTATCAGCTTATCTACGGCGCCTTCGCTGCCGTTCCGTTGTTCCTGTTGTGGGTCTACCTGTCCTGGATGATCGTGCTCTTCGGTGCGGAGCTGGTATGCGGCCTTTCCTCCTCTCAGCAATGGCGACGACGTCCGCTGCCGCGTTTGCTGGTGATGCTGATGCTCCTGCGCAACCTGTATCAGCGCCAGCAAGACGGACGTGAGATGCATCTGCGCGATGTGCACAAAGCTGGTTTGCGCCTGCCGGAAGATGAGTGGGACGACATACTCGGATTTTTCGAACAGGAGCAACTGGTCTGCCGGACCGGATCGGGCGGCTGGGTGCTCTGTCGTGACTTGAACCATTACAGCCTGGACCAGCTGCTGCGCTGCAATCCTTGGCCTTTGTCGGCGCGCGTCGAGTTACCCGAGCAACTCGACGAACCCTGGTATCCAACACTGCGCCGATCTCTCGAACTGCTGCAGCAGGAGCAGGCCAATCTGTTCGGTGGCAGTCTCGCGGACTGGTTGCAAGCCGGCGGTGACAAAAAACGTCAGTAAGGGAGTGATTGCGCGAGCATCATTCTCAACGGCCACCTCCACGAGACTCGCAAGGGTGCGGATACCCGGCGCGCCGGCGTCCGTTCGCGCAATGGCACGCTTTTGGCTATTGCTTCGGTGGCTGAGAGGAACGCGTGATGAACGGCAAGCGCAGCACAATTCTATATCTGCATCAGCGAGCGCCAGGCGCGGCGCTCGAAGCATTGAACCGCCTGACCGGTCTGCGCTTTACGCATTGGCCCGAGTCACTCGTGGATCGGTCTCGCACGCAACTGAGCGCTATACCAGATGTATCAGGAGCCCCACTGATTGAGCCGCAGAAGGTCAGCGGCTGATTTCAGGCCTGCACGGCTTTCATTTCTGCGGCGACAGGCTCGACCGGATGGACGAACAGCTCTTCGACCGTAACCGCTGCCACCGCTGAAGTCGGTCGCAGGTGGATCTGCAGGTCCTCGATCTTGTGACGAACCGGCAGACGCGCAACCCCTGATAACAGTATCTTCCCTGCACCATCGGTTCGCCCGTGATCGACGGCCGCTTCTCGCTGCTGCTGGCCGTCGCGATACTTGGCGACAAGCGACACCGCCAGCCCTGCGCGTCCTTGTAACTGCAGCCAGCTCGCAACATTGAATTCGGCGACGCGACCGTCATACGTGGTGAGGGCAATAGCGGCTTTTTCGACGATCCGCGAGGGAACTGTTCCGATCAGTTTGTCGTGAAGTTGAGGCATGGTTTCGCTACTTGGCAGACGGTGAAGGTGCGGAATTATAGGCAGCGCTAGTCGGGCAAAACTGTGCACTTGAGCGCCGGGGTGCGTGACCAAAATCGCAGAACGGCAAAAACGCGACGGTTACTTGGCGCCACTTGCTGTGGTGTCAGGTTGCGGTCCGTCGGCTGCCTCTCGCGCCTGGACGCTGTATCCTTCGGGTGCATACGTAAGAGAACTCCTCCTCATGACCAGACCTTTTGCCGCATCCTTGCTCCTTCTTGCCTGCCTGTTGATCTCCGCCTGCGAAAAGGATTGGGGCGTCGATCAGCACGGGCAGGAGATCACCGTTGCGCATTTGCAGGGAAAATGGTTGTTGATCAACTACTGGGCCGAATGGTGCGGGCCGTGCCGTACCGAGATACCAGAGCTTAATGCCCTGGCAATGGCTGAGCACAATCTGGAGGTGCTCGGGGTCAACTTCGACGAGCTGCGGGGTGAGGAGCTTGCCGAAGCGGCCGAGGCGCTGGGGATTCGCTTTCGCGTGCTCAGCGACGACCCTGCCGAGCGGCTGAAATTGTCACGCAGCGAAGTGCTGCCGGTGACCTACCTTGTCGACGATAAAGGCGTGGTCCGAGAGCGTCTGATAGGCGAGCAAAGCGCCGCTGGCGTACTCGCGCACCTGGCGAGGCTGAGAGGCGAGTAGCGCGGGCGCGTCATGGTTTGACGTACCAGAAGTCCTGCCAGAACCCGATCACCTTGGCGGGGTAGCGGTTTTTCCCCAGGCTTCCGTTATAGCGCGCCAGTGCTCGATTGATGTCGCCGTTTTCCTTCTTCAGGTAATAACTGAGGATGGTGCAGCCATAGCGAAGATTGGTGGCGTTGTCGGTAAGGTTATCCTGCGGCCGTCCTAGTTCGGCTTTCCAGAAAGGCATGACCTGCATCATGCCTTGGGCCCCGACACTGGAAATGGCGAAGCGGTCGAACAGGCTCTCGGCATGAATCAACGCCAGCACCAGTTCGGGCTTCAGGCCCGCCTTGCTTGCCTCGCGATGCACCAGTCGGAGAATCGACAGCCGCTCCTCGGCATCCGGCACATAGCGCTTGAGTCGCCCGGACATGTCTACCAGCCAGACTTCCGCATCGAAGCGATCCTGAAAACTGTCCGCTTCTGCCACGGTCCGCTGCATGAGATCGCGCAGTTCTGGCTCTGGAGCCTGGCGGATGTTGGCGGTTGCCGGCAGGGCATGCGCAAGCAGCAATGCGAGCAGAAGAGCGGGCGTCTTCATTGGTCTCAGTTTCCGCTGCTGCCTTCGATCAGGCTTTGCAGAAACTGTTGCTGCAGCTCCGGGTCGTTGCGCGTCAACTCGATCAGGCTCTGCTCAAGCTCACTTGCTTCCTCTTCCAGACCCAATTCAGACAGGCGCCGGACGCGGTGCACCCACTGCGCAACATCGTCGCCCTCGAGATCGTCGAAAATCAGGTCATGCGCTTCCTGCAGCTTACCGCGCAGCTTATGGCTGACCAGCAGAGTCGCATCCGCTCGGGTGCCGTCCTGGCTGTCTTCGACCGACAACTGCAGCTTGCCGATCTGGGCAACATCCTGATCGGCGAAAGGACCGTCCAGCAGGTTCAGCCGCAGAACGCCGTGGCGATCGGTGGACAGTTCGTGGGTGTCCGACCCGGCAATGACTGTCACCGGCCGCTCGGCCCAAGGCAGGCTGGTGTACTCGAGCCGCGCATCCCGGCGCTGCTCATTGAGACTGGCCAGATTCTGTTGCGAGCGCCCATTCGACTCGACGTTCATGAACGGGTTGATGCCGGCGAACCCGTAGCTGATCCAGCCGCGGGTGGCGCGTTCTGGAACGTTGCCGAGCATCACCACGTTGAGCACGTTGGCACCTACCCCGGCGACTACTGCGACGATACCCATGGGTATTTCGTACAGCTCGCGCCAAGGTTGGTAGGGTGTATAGCGGTCGTAACGGCGCGTGACCTCGAAGTCAGTGACTTCGAAGGTCTTCTGCTCCTGTACACGGATGCGCCGTTGCGGCAGCTCCAGTACCTGGGGCTCACCTAGCTCGATGCGCAGGCTATGGTCGAGCAGCTTGCGCTCGGTGCGCGCCTCATGCTCGCTGCGTTGCGGCAAGTGGTTGGCGCAGCCGCCAAGGAGCAGCGCCGCACCAAGGGCGACGCTGGTTGAAACGACAACACGTCGGTTGAACATGGTTTCCGATCAGCGATTAGCGCGCGAGTTGATGAAAGACAGAATCTCCGCCGCCGCAACCGGCTGGGGCTGCGCGTCACGGCGGTGTTTGTATTCCAGGGTGCCGTCAGCCAACCCGCGATCGCTGATTACGATTCGATGCGGAATGCCGATCAGCTCCATGTCGGCGAATTTGACGCCGGGACTGGTCTTTTTGTCACGGTCGTCGAGCAACACCTCGTAGCCGGCCGCGATAAGTTCGGCGTAGAGCTTGTCGGTCGCCTCTTTCACCACCTCGTTCTCGTACTTCATCGGCACCAGGGCGATCTGGAAGGGGGCGAGTGCGTCCGGCCAGAGAATGCCGCGCTCATCGTAGTTCTGCTCGATCGCGGCGGCTACCACGCGGGATACGCCGATGCCATAGCAGCCCATGATCAGGGTAGCCGGCTTACCGTTCTCACCCATCACCTGGCAATTCATGGCTTCGCTGTACTTCGTGCCGAGCTGGAAAATGTGACCGACTTCGATGCCACGCTTGATGACCAGGTTGCCCTGGCCATCTGGACTCGGATCGCCAGTGACAACGTTGCGCAGGTCGGCGATCTGCGGCAGTGGCAGGTCACGCTCCCAGTTCAGGCCGAAGTAGTGTTTGTCGTCGATATTGGCGCCGGCGCCGAAGTCGCTCATCAGTGCGACGGAGCGATCAATCACGCAGGGGATCGGTAGATTCAGCGGGCCCAGCGAGCCGGGGCCGGCGCCGATGGCCGCGCGGATTTCAGCTTCGGTGGCGAATACAAGCGGGCTGGCAACCTGCTCGAGGTTCGCGGCCTTGATTTCATTGAGTTCATGATCGCCGCGCACGATCAAGGCGATTAGCTGGTCTTTCTCGACGCCATGGACGACCAGCGTTTTAACGGTCTTCTCGATGGCCAGGTCAAACTGCTCGACCAGTTCGATGATTGTCTTGGCGTTCGGTGTGTCTACCAGACGCAGCTCTTCGCTGGCCGCTCCACGTTCGGTTTCGCGCGGAATGGCTTCGGCCTTCTCGATATTGGCGGCGTAGTCGGACGTGTCGCTGAAGGCGATGTCATCCTCGCCGGACTCCGCCAGTACGTGAAACTCGTGGGAGCCGGTTCCGCCAATGGAGCCGGTGTCCGCCTGCACAGGGCGGAAGTCGAGACCGAGGCGAGTGAAGACGTTGCAGTACGCCTGATGCATGCGGTCGTAAGTTTCCTGCAGCGATTCCTGGGACAGGTGGAAGGAGTAGGCGTCCTTCATCAGGAATTCACGGCCACGCATCAGACCGAAACGCGGGCGTATCTCGTCGCGGAATTTGGTCTGGATCTGGTAGAAGTTGATAGGCAGCTGCTTGTAGCTGTGGAGCTCATTGCGTGCCAGGTCGGTAATGACCTCTTCATGCGTCGGGCCAACGCAGAACTCGCGGTTGTGGCGATCCTTCAGTCGCAGCAGCTCCGGACCGTACTGTTCCCAGCGACCGGACTCCTGCCAAAGCTCCGCCGGCTGGATGGCGGGCATCAGCACCTCCAGAGCACCAGCCTTGTTCATCTCCTCACGAACGATGGCCTCGGCCTTGCGCAGCGCGCGCAGTCCCATCGGCATCCAGGTATACAGTCCGGAGGCCAGCTTGCGGATCATTCCGGCACGCAGCATCAGCTGGTGGCTGATAACCACTGCATCGGATGGGGTTTCTTTGAGGGTCGAGAGCAGGAACTGACTGGTGCGCATGTGGCCGTTATGTCCTTGCAGAGGCAGAAATTTAGCTCGGCATTGTACGGCGCGTGTGGTGCGGCGTATAGGATCGACATGGCAGCTGGGCAGGCGAGGGGGTTAAACGAAGAGCCCGGCTTTCGCCGGGCTCTGTTTTGCATCGAATCAACTGCGCATCTCGGTTACAGGATGCTCAGCGGGTATTCGACGAACGCGCGGATCTCGTTCAGGTCCGGGCTGCCTGCGTCGCGCAGGGCTCCGTTGGAGCGGTAGATCGAGTTGCGCAGCTTGAGCGAAAGATCTTTAACCGGACCGCTTTGTACTACGTACTGGACCTGGTTGAAGAATTCGCGCTCTTTGCCTTCACCGCTGGCGACGTCGATGTTATCGCCGTAGACATAAGCGGTCTTCCAGAACAGCCCCGGAGCACCGAAGCTGCTGAAATCCAGCTCGTAACTAGCCTGATAGGAGCGCTCGTCTTTCCAGTTGAAGTCGGAGTAGTAGGAGTTGGCAACCCAGATTGAACTGCCGCCGTCGCCTAAGTCGTACGCATATCCGGCGTCGCCGCTAACCCGCTGATGAGCGAGGATGAAAGCATGCGCGCCGACGCTGTACTTAGCCGCGAGGCTCCAGATTGTGCTGTCGTCACCAAATGTTCCGTCGCCGAAGAACGCGTCAGGAATGGTTTCGTTGTCGTATTTGGTCTTATAGATGTTGAAGTCAAACGACAAGGCCTGTTCTGCCCCCATGGGCATTACATAGTTGACGTTTGCGTACTTTTTCTTATAGACATCTTCGACATCCGAAAAATACAGCGAAGCACTGAGATTCTCGTTGAGCTGATAGCTTCCGCCGAAAACATCGGCACTGTTCAGGCCAACGCTATCGCGACTCGACGACGACATTGCGCTGTCGGCAGTAAATCGGCCCGCGTTCAGCTCCAAGCCTTCAATCTCGTTGCTGGTTATGAGTGTGCCGGTGAACGACTCGGGCAGCAGGCGGGAATCGTCGTAAGCCAGAACCGGCATGGACGGGAACTGGTTACCGTACTTGATCACAGTGTTGGAGAACTGAGCTTTGATAGCTGCGCCAGCCTGGGACAGGTCGCGCTCCGGTTCGTTATTGGAGTCGCGTTCGAACATGGCGTTGTAGTTATAGCCCTTGCCGCCATCTAGGCGAACACCGAGGATACCGTAAGCATCCACACCTACGCCGATGGTGCCTTGAGTGAAGCCCGACTCGAACGTGGTGATGAAGCCTTGGCCCCAGCTCCGTACGTCGCCGACGCCGTCCTTGTAGTCACGATTGAAATACGTATTACGCAGCAACAGATCGAGGCTTGCGTCCTCGACGAAACCCTTGGACTCCGATTGCTGGCTGGCCAGCGCCATCTGGGAGGTGCCCGCCGCTACGGCTAGGGCGATTACGCTCCACTTCATCACTTTCATTGTGATTGCTCCTTTGGTTTAAAAACGGTGCTTACCTTCCGCGGTTGCGCGGAAAGGGTGCAACTTCTTAGTCCTGCATCGGGCTTTGCCAGTCATGGCCGCTGTCGCGAATAAAGCCATCCAGAGACTTTACTGTTTAGCTCTAGTGGTGCGCTAGAGCAAGCGATGTGTGTTTCTTTGCCGCGTTTCAAGCCTCTTTCAGGTCCCCATACGCTCTGCTAGCAAAAAGCGTACTCAAATCCGCTCTGCGCTCATTCGTTGGGTTCGTCGCTGTTTTTTTCTTCGGGTATGCACCAAGAGCGCGCCGTCACCCCGCAGTCAGGCACCTTTGCTGTGCGCCGTAGAGCTTGTCGTGCGGCGTGCATGGAGTATCCTTTTTCGATCGCAATGCAGCAGTACGCACCTTTCATTTTCGGTTGGCAGGGGAGTTATATGTTCGTACTCGATTCGCGTCTGGAGCAGGATACGTTGCTGCTTGGCGACTTCCCGCTCTGCCGGTTGTTGTTGATGAACGACGCGCAATATCCATGGTTTATCCTGGTCCCGCGTCGTGAAGAGGTCAGCGAGTTGTTCCAGCTTGACACTGCGGATCAACAGGCGCTGTGGCAGGAAGCTACGTCGCTGGCCGAGACGGTGAAAGACACTTTTGGGGCGGACAAGATGAACGTTGCCACCCTTGGTAATGTGGTCAGTCAGTTGCACGTACACGTCATTGCCAGGCGCCGCGATGATCCCGCTTGGCCGGGGCCTGTTTGGGGTAAGCATCCGGCGCAGCCTTACAGCGCCGAGCAGGTTGCTGTGATCAAAAGCAAGCTCAAGCTGGTGCTGGCCGATCAATTCCGATTTGGAGAATGACGATGGATCTGGAGTCGCGTGTTACGGATCTGGAGACGCGCCTGGCATTTCAGGACGACACGATCCAGGCGCTGAATGATGTGCTCGTGGAGCAGCAGCGGGTTATGGAGCGGATGCAGCTGCAGCTGCGCGCGTTGGCTAAGCGCCAGGAAGAAATGCAAGTGCCGATGGATGCAGGTGAGAATGAAGCTCCGCCACCGCATTATTGAAGATTGATGTGGCAGGGAGGTGAGCTAACCCTCCCTGCCATCGACGCTTATCGGCCCGATTCAACCGGGACGACGTCTTCTGCCTGAAGGCCCTTGTCGCGCATCATGATGCTGAACTCCACGCGCTGCCCTTCGACCAAAACGCGGTGCCCTTCTCCGCGAATCGCCCGGAAATGCACAAACACGTCATCTCCGCTATCTCTGGAAATAAAACCGAAACCCTTGGATGTATTGAACCACTTGACGGTACCGGCCTCGCGACCTGCCGCCGATGGTGTGGCCGTGCCAGCGGGTTTGCGGGTCGGTTTGTGCTGCGCGCGTTGTGCTTGAGGCGTGGCCAGGTGCAGCAGTACTGCAACGAAGGCAAGCAGCAGGCTGGCTAGCGTAGCGGGCTGCCCCGCGATCTGGGGGACCGATGCGAGGACAATAACGGATTGCAGGGCGATGGAAATCAGTAGCAGGGCGGACGCTGCGATGAGTGTGGGGCGGGTTCGGGAATCTATCAGCTGGGCGGATGGCGCAAACTGAACGTTCAGCAGGCCAAGCATAAGCAAGCACAGGGCTTCAGGTTGCAAAAGCAGAGGCATGGCGCCTTGCAGGCTGGGAACAAATGACAGTAACAGGGCAATGACGCCCGCCAGAACATGGACGATCTTCAGCATTCTTGTATGGCTCACGGTTGATAAAACGACAGAAGAAGCCGCAAGGCCGGGAGCTCGTAAAAACGTTCGTCGGGCAGGGCTGAACACTGTTCGAAAAACCGCGCGGGTCCGGCTGCAGCGCGGCGTATTTAACAGTAAAGGAGGAGGGGGCTCAAATGCGTGTTCCGCTGCTCTGGCTGAGTGTACGTAAAGAGAGTGTGACGGTGCCGTTATCAAGTGTGATCGCAAAGCAGGGCGGGGCGTGCAACGCCGCCCCGTCCAGGGAGGCAGCTTAGGCCGAGAGCAGGCTGCGCAACATCCAGGCAGTCTTTTCATGGCTCTGCATGCGCTGGGTCAGCAGATCGGCGGTTGGTTCGTCATTGACCTTGTCCAGCAGCGGGAAGATGCCGCGAGCAGTGCGTACGACCGCCTCCTGGCCTTCCACCAGCAGTTTGATCATCTCTTCAGCCGAAGGGACGCCTTCTTCTTCCTTGATTGAGCTCAGACGTGCATAAGCAGCATAGGTGCCCGGTGCCGGGAAGCCCAGGGTACGGATGCGTTCGGCAATTTCGTCCACCGCAAGAGCGAGTTCGGTGTACTGGGTTTCGAACATGGTATGCAGCGTGTTGAACATCGGCCCGGTAACGTTCCAGTGGAAGTTATGGGTCTTCAGATACAGGGTGTAGGTGTCGGCGAGCAGGCGAGACAGGCCCTCGGCGATGGCTGCCCGGTCCTGTTCGGCGATGCCAATGTTGATTTCCATGTTTTTCTCCTGGGTGGATGGTTCAGTTATTAGTTATGCCAGAAAAATGCATGGCTTTGTGAAGCGATGCGTCTCTGGTTCAGCGGTCGTGGTTTTGGAAGGCCTGGATGGCTGAGGGGTTCCATTCGCGGCCCAGAATTCGAATCCCCAGGTGCAACGGCTGCGCCGCGCTGATTATGTAGATATAATCTCGCGCTTATGCTCGGCGGCCTCTGCGCAAGTCGCAGCACCTGGTGTCATCTGCGGTAACGCGTGCGACACGCGCCGCTTGTGCAGAGCAGCAACGGTGCTGTCACCTGTCGCGGCTCTAGCGCCCCATCGAATTCAAGATACGAGAAGCGAACTCCACCATGATGCGCAGCCACTATTGCGGCCAACTGAACGAAAGCCTGGATGGTCAGGAAATCACTCTTTGCGGCTGGGTACATCGCCGTCGCGACCATGGCGGGGTGATCTTCCTCGACGTGCGTGATCGTGAGGGCCTGGCTCAGGTGGTCTTCGATCCCGACCGCGCGGAAACCTTCGCGACGGCCGACAAGGTGCGTAGCGAGTATGTGGTGAAGATCACCGGCAAGGTGCGGCTGCGACCGGCTGGTGCGGTGAATCCGAACATCGCCTCCGGTGCCATCGAAGTCCTCGGCTATGAGCTGGAGGTGCTCAACGATGCGGAGACTCCGCCGTTCCCGCTCAATGAGTACAGCGATGTTGGCGAAGAGACGCGGCTGCGCTATCGCTTCATCGACCTGCGTCGCCCGGAAATGGCCGAGAAGCTCAAGCTGCGTTCGCGCATCACTGCCAGTATTCGTCGCTACTTGGATGACAACGGTTTCCTCGATGTAGAAACCCCGATCCTCGGTCGCCCGACGCCCGAAGGTGCTCGTGACTATCTGGTGCCGAGCCGCACCCATGCCGGCAATTTCTTTGCCCTGCCGCAGTCGCCGCAGCTGTTCAAGCAGCTGCTGATGGTTGCCGGTTTCGATCGCTACTACCAGATCGCTAAGTGCTTCCGCGACGAAGACCTGCGCGCCGATCGCCAGCCCGAGTTCACCCAGATCGACATCGAGACCAGCTTTCTCGACGAAGCGGACATCATCGGTATCACCGAGGGCATGATCCGCAAGCTGTTCAAGGAAGTGCTGGATCTGGAGTTTGGTGAATTCCCGCACATGCCGTTCGAAGAGGCGATGCGCCGTTACGGCTCGGACAAGCCGGACCTGCGTATTCCGCTGGAGCTGGTAGACGTTGCCGATCAGCTCAATGCCGTCGAGTTCAAGGTGTTCTCCGGTCCGGCCAATGATCCGAAAGGGCGCGTCGCCGCGCTGCGCGTTCCGGGTGCGGCGAGCATGCCGCGCAGCCAGATCGATGACTACACCAAGTTCGTCGGTATCTACGGCGCCAAGGGCCTGGCTTATATCAAGGTCAACGAGCGCGCCAAGGGCGTGGAAGGGCTGCAATCGCCGATCGTCAAGTTCATTCCCGAAGACAACCTCAATGTGATCCTCGATCGCGTCGGTGCGGTCGATGGCGACATCGTGTTCTTCGGTGCAGACAAGGCGAAGATCGTTTGCGAAGCATTGGGGGCGCTGCGCATCAAGATCGGTCACGACCTCAAGCTGCTGACCTGCGACTGGGCGCCGCTGTGGGTCGTCGACTTCCCGATGTTCGAAGAGAATGATGACGGCTCGCTGAGCGCACTGCACCACCCGTTCACCGCGCCGAAGTGCACACCGCAGGAGCTGGAGGCCAACCCGGCTGGCGCTCTGTCGCGTGCCTACGACATGGTGCTCAACGGTACCGAACTCGGTGGCGGTTCGATCCGTATCCATCGCAAGGAAATGCAGCAGACCGTGTTCCGCATTCTTGGCATCGATGAAGCCGAGCAGGAAGAGAAGTTCGGCTTCCTCCTCGATGCGCTGAAGTTTGGCGCGCCGCCACATGGTGGTCTGGCTTTCGGTCTCGATCGCCTGGTGATGCTGATGACCGGTGCGCAGTCCATTCGTGAAGTGATCGCCTTCCCGAAAACCCAGAGTGCGGCGGACGTCATGACCCAGGCACCGGGTGCGGTGGACAACAAGGCGCTCCGTGATCTGCATATCCGTCTGCGCGAGCAGCCGAAGGCGGAATAAGCGCTACCCGAAGCCTGGCTCTGCCAGGCTTCTTCGTCTTGCGGCCTCAAGCCGTACAGGCGTTACGGTGATGGCCGCTTTGCTCTGATGGTTAGCTGCAGGCGGGGCGGTTATCGAGATATCCGATTCAGTCGAAGAATGGAGTGAGTTATGGCTGGTCATTCCAAATGGGCCAATATCAAGCACCGCAAAGAGCGCCAGGACGCCAAGCGGGGCAAGATTTTCACCAAGTTGATCCGTGAGCTGACCGTGGCGGCCAAGCACGGCGGCGGCGTGCCGGCGGACAACCCGCGTCTGCGTCTGGCTGTCGACAAGGCGCTGACGGCCAACATGTCTCGTGATGTCATCGATCGCGCTATCGCACGGGGCGCAGGCTCCAGCGAGGCGGACAACATGACCGAGCTGAGCTACGAGGGTTACGCGCCAAGCGGCGTGGCGATCATCATCGAGGCGATGACCGACAATCGCAACCGTACTGCGGCGGAGGTGCGCCACGCCTTCAGCAAGAACGGCGGCAACCTCGGTACTGATGGCTCCGTCGCCTACATGTTCGATCGTAAAGGTCAGATCAGCTATGCGCCCGGCGTCGATGAGGATGCGTTGATGGAAGCGGCGCTGGAGGCGGGTGCCGACGACGTGGTCAGCCAGGAGGATGGCTCGGTCGAAATCTATACCAGCTTTGCCGATTTCCTCTCGGTCAATGAGGCGCTGACGCAGGCTGGCTTCAAGGGCGACGAGGCCGAAGTGGCGATGATTCCATCAATCATGGCGCCGATTACTGATGTCGAAACGGCGCAGAAGGTGCTGCGCTTGATCGATGCACTGGAAGATCTGGATGACGTGCAGAACGTCTACCACAACGCGGAGATCTCAGACGAGATCATGCAGCAGTTGGGTTGAGTGTCACGCCATCCGAGCCGGGAGTCGCATAAATGTGCTCCCGGCTTTTTTACGGCTGGCGCATCTAGCAGTGTGCCGGACAGTGGTCGGTGGCGGATCAGGCGTCGGCTCCGTATACTCGCCACTGGATAAATAGACAGCACGGCCAAGGCATGACGCTGATTTTGGGTATCGACCCCGGCTCTCGGATTACCGGCTATGGTGTTGTGCGTGACACTGGCCGCGGTTGTGAATATGTGGCGTCCGGCTGCATTCGTACCGGTACTGGCGAGTTGCCCGACCGGCTTCGTGCCGTGTTCAGTGGTGTCAGCGAGGTCATCCGGACCTACGGGCCGGTGACCATGGGCATCGAGCAGGTGTTCATGGCGCGCAATGCCGATTCTGCGCTGAAGCTTGGCCAGGCTCGTGGGGCGGCCATCGTTGCCGGTGCTGAAGCCGGGCTGCAGATCGCCGAATACACCGCGACGCAGGTCAAGCAGGCGATCGCCGGAACCGGCGGTGCGGACAAGCAGCAGGTGCAGATGATGGTCATGCACCTGCTCAAGCTTCTAGAAAAACCACAGATCGATGCGTCTGATGCGCTGGCCATTGCGCTGTGTCACGCCCATCACCGGCAGAGCCTCATTCCACACGGTCTGGTCGGCGCCAAGCGGCGAGGCGGGCGGTTGCGTCTGTAGTCGGCGCAAGCATTTGTGGTTGGACGGATAATCGACTGGTCGCCAGAGATGGGATGGCCACGGAGGACACAGATTGATCGGACGTTTGCGCGGCACGCTGGCGGAAAAGCAACCGCCGCATCTGATTCTGGACGTAAACGGCATTGGCTATGAGGTCGAGGTGCCGATGACGACGTTGTACCGCCTGCCAGCGGTAGGTGAGCCGGTGACTCTGCATACGCACCTCGTCGTGCGCGAAGACGCGCAACTACTTTATGGCTTCGCCGAAAAGCGTGAGCGCGAGCTGTTTCGTGAGTTGATCCGTTTGAACGGTGTCGGCCCCAAGCTGGCGCTGGCCCTGATGTCCGGTTTGGAGGTCGATGAGCTGGTGCGCTGCGTGCAGGCGCAGGACACTTCGGCCCTGGTACGCATACCAGGTGTCGGCAAGAAAACCGCCGAGCGGCTTCTGGTCGAGCTGAAGGATCGCTTCAAGGCGTGGGAAGCCATGCCCGCGACAGCGACCTTCGTGGTTGAACCCGGGAGCAAAACGGCAGTCACAAGCGCCGAGAATGATGCGGTCAGCGCGTTGATCTCCCTGGGATTCAAGCCGCAGGAAGCGAGCCGTGCAGTGTCCGCCATACAGGAAGATGATTTGAGCAGTGAAGAAATGATCCGTCGCGCCCTCAAGGGCATGGTGTAAGCCATGATCGAAGCGGATCGTATCGTCACGGCAGGCAGTCGCGATCGCGACGAACAACTGGATCGCGCCATTCGGCCACTCAAACTGGCTGAGTACATCGGGCAGCCTGTCGTTCGCGAGCAGATGGACCTCTTCATCCGCGCCGCCAAGGGCCGCCAGGAGGCGCTCGACCACACGCTCATCTTCGGCCCGCCGGGGCTGGGCAAGACCACGTTGGCGAACATCATTGCCGAAGAGATGGGTGTGTCGATCAAGAGCACATCCGGGCCGGTGCTCGAGCGGCCGGGAGACCTGGCCGCATTGCTGACCAATCTGGAAGCTGGCGACGTGCTGTTTGTCGACGAAATCCACCGGCTCTCGCCCATCGTCGAGGAAGTGCTGTATCCGGCGATGGAAGACTTTCAGCTGGACATCATGATCGGAGAGGGGCCGGCGGCGCGTTCGATCAAGCTGGATTTGCCGCCATTTACCCTCGTGGGTGCTACCACCCGCGCCGGCATGCTGACCAATCCGTTACGCGATCGATTTGGTATCGTCCAGCGGCTGGAGTTCTACTCCACCGAGGACCTGGCGACCATCGTCAGTCGCTCGGCCAGCATTCTGGGTCTGCCAACCGAGGCCGAAGGCGCGTTCGAGATCGCCCGAAGAGCCCGTGGGACGCCGCGAATCGCCAACCGACTGTTACGCCGCGTGCGCGATTTCGCCGAGGTGCGGGGGCGTGGCGAGATCACCCGGCAGATCGCCGATCTCGCGCTGAACATGCTCGACGTCGACGAGCGAGGCTTCGATCATCAGGATCGCCGGTTGCTGCTCACGCTGATCGAGAAGTTCGATGGCGGCCCGGTGGGAATCGACAGTTTGGCCGCCGCGATCAGCGAAGAGCGGCATACCATCGAGGACGTGCTCGAGCCCTATCTCATCCAGCAGGGCTACATCATGCGCACGCCGCGCGGCCGGGTCGTCACTCGTCACGCCTATCTCCATTTCGGCCTCAACCTGCCCAAGCGCATGGGGGACGCGCCGACGCCGGATCTGTTCGATGGCGACATAGTTTGACGAAAATATTGTTGTCTTACCCGATTGGCATTTACAGGGCCGAGCACTAGTATGCGCGCGCAAGCCGGAGCTGAAATCTTCACCCACCGCTGTCGAGTCTATTACGAGGACACCGATGCGGGCGGCATTGTCTACTACGTCAATTACCTCAAATTCATGGAGCGAGCTCGTACCGAGCGGTTGCGCAGTCTGGGATTTGCCCAGTCGCAGCTAGCCGGTGAAGACTTGCTGTTCGTCGTGCATTCGGTCGAGGCGCGTTACCGTGCTCCGGCACGGCTGGATGATGAATTGCTGGTTACGGCCGAGGTGGTTGAGCTGAATCGTGCCAGCCTGCGTTTTCGCCAGCAGGTCCGGCGTGCGGTAGATGATGTTCTGCTTTGTGAAGGGCAGGTGCTGGTGGCCTGCGTGCGTGCCGAAAGTTTGAAACCCCGAGCCATTCCCGAAGCGCTGCGTGCCGCCTTCGCCGGTTCGGGTCTATCCCCTGCAGGAGAGTAAGCGTGGAAGCCAACGTCGACCATATGTCCATGTGGAGCCTGATCAGCAACGCCAGCTTCGTGGTGCAGCTGGTTATGCTGATACTTGTAGGCGCTTCGGTGACCTCATGGATTCTGATTTTTCAGCGCGGCAATATGCTGCGCGCAGCGAAACGAGCCCTCGATACCTTCGAAGAGCGCTTCTGGTCGGGGATCGACCTGTCCAAGCTGTATCGTCAGGCGGGCAGCAATCCTGACCCGGACTCGGGCGTCGAGCAGATCTTTCGCGCCGGCTTCAAGGAATTTTCCCGTCTGCGCCAGCAGCAAGGCGTCGATCCTGATGCAGTGATGGACGGCGTCAACCGTGCCATGCGCGTGGCAATTTCCCGTGAAGAGGAAAAGCTCGAACAAAGCTTGCCGTTCCTGGCGACAGTTGGTTCCACCAGCCCTTACATCGGCCTGTTCGGCACCGTATGGGGGATCATGAACTCGTTTCGTGGCCTGGCCCAGGTTCAGCAGGCAACGCTGGCAACCGTCGCGCCGGGTATCGCCGAGGCGCTTATTGCTACCGCGATCGGTCTGTTCGCAGCGATTCCTGCGGTCATCGCCTACAACCGTTTCGCTGCCCGCGGCGAGATGCTCATTGGTCGTTATTACACGTTCGCCGATGAGTTCCAGGCCATCCTCCACCGCAAAGTTCACACCACCGAAGACTGAGGCCCACGGCCATGGCCAGAATCCGCAACAGACGCAAGCCCGTCGCCGAGATGAACGTGGTGCCTTACATCGATGTGATGCTGGTGCTGCTGGTTATCTTCATGGTGACGGCGCCGATGCTCAATCAGGGCGTCAAGGTCGATCTGCCCAAGGTCAGCAGTGAAGCCCTGCCGCAGGATAACGACAAGCAAGTGCTGACGATCTCCATCAAGGCTGACAAGACCTACTACTGGAACGTTGGCAGTGAGGTCGATACCGAAAGCAAGGGTAACGAGGCTGTCGCATTGGCCGACATGACGCAGGCCGTTGTCGCGATCATGCGTCAGCGCCCTGACACTCAGGTATTCATCCGTGGCGACCGTGCCGTGGATTACGGCTCGGTCATGGCGGCCATGGGCGGTTTGCAGGAAGCCGGCGTTGGTAATGTCGGCCTGATCACCGAGGCGCCTTGATGCAGCAGCGTGACTCGTCGCCTTCGCAGAGCTACTTCTGGCCGACCGTGCTGGCGGTCGGCCTGCACGTCATAATTTTCGGCATGTTGTTCGTCAGCTTCTCGATGACACCCGAGCTGCCCCCTTCCAAGCCGATCGTGCAGGCCACCCTGTACCAGTTGAAGTCGCAGAGCCAGGCAACTACTCAGACCAACCAGAAGATCGCGGGCGAAGCGAAGAGGACTGCTGCCAAGCAGTTCGAAAGCGAGCAGATGGAACAGCGCAAGGTCGAGCAGGAGAAACAGGCCGCTGCGGCTCGTGCTGCGGAACAAAAGAAGGCTGAAGAGGCTCGAAAGGCCGATGCGGCGAAAGCTGCAGCCGAGAAAGCCGCGGCGGCGAAGAAGGCCGAGGAGGCCAAGAAGGTCGAGCAACAGAAGCAGGCCGAGATCGCCAAGAAGAAGGCTGCTGAAGAACTGGCCAAGCAAAAGGCTGCAGAGGAAGCGAAGAAGAAGGCTGCCGAAGAAGCCAAGCGCAAGGCGGCGGAAGAGGCCAAGAAAAAAGCGGCAGCTGAAGCAGCGAAGAAAAAGGCAGCAGAGGACGCGAAGAAGAAAGCGGCAGCGGATGCGGCGCGCAAGGCGGCAGAAGACAAGAAGGCCCAGGCGCTTGCCGAGTTGCTGTCTGATACCACCGAGCGCCAGCAGGCGTTGGCCGATACCCACGGCGACCAGGTCGCCGGTAACTTCGACGATCTGATTCGATTGCGTGCGGCAGAGGGTTGGACCCGCCCGCCGTCGGCGCGTAACAACATGACCGTGCAGCTTCAGGTAAACATGCTTCCAGATGGCACCATTACCAACGTCAGTGTGTCGCGCTCCAGCGGTGACGTGCCATTCGATAACTCTGCGGTTGCCGCAGTTAAGAACATCGGTCGGCTGACTGAAATGCAGGGCTTGAGCCCGCAGGACTTCCAGCCTTACCGGTCATTCAAAATGACATTTACGCCTGAGGATCTTGCGTTGTGATCAATTCCATTCGAGGTCTACTTGTCCTGCTCTGCTGCCTGGCGGGAATAGCGGTGGCGCAGGAAAAGAACATCGTGGTAACCAGTGGTGCCGATCGGGCGATCCCGATTGCCGTTGTGCCATTTGGCTGGCAGGGCGGTACCGTGCTGCCAGAAGACATGGCGGAAATCGTAGGTAACGACTTGCGCAATTCCGGCATCTTTCAGCCGATCCCTCGGCAGAACATGATCAGCATGCCGACCCGCGGCAGCGAGATCATCTATCGCGACTGGAAGGCCCTTGGCGCCCAGTACGTGATGGTTGGCAACATCGAGCCGGCCGGTGGGCGACTGCAGGTTCGTTACGAAGTGTTCAACGTGACCACCGAACAGCAGGTCATGACCGGAACGGTCGGTGGCTCGCCGGACCAGCTGCGCGACATGGCCCACCATGCGGCTGACCAGTCTTTCGAGAAGCTGACCGGCATCAAGGGCGCGTTTTCCACTCGCCTGCTTTATGTCACCGTCGAGCGCCTGGGCGGTGCCAACACCCGCTACACGCTGCAACGCTCCGATTATGATGGTGCGCGCGCAGTGACCTTGCTGCAGTCGCGTGAGCCGATTCTCTCGCCGCGCTATTCGCCGGACGGTCGTCGCATTGCCTACGTTTCGTTCGAGCAGAAGCGCCCGCGGATTTTCGTTCAGCACATCGACACCGGTCGCCGCGAGCAGATCACCAACTTCGAGGGCCTGAACGGCGCTCCGGCGTTCTCGCCTGATGGCAATCGCCTTGCATTCGTGCTGTCCAAGGATGGCAACCCCGAGATCTACGTCATGGATCTCGGCTCGCGTCAGCTGCAGCGTCTGACCAATCACTACGCGATCGATACCGAACCCTTCTGGGGCGCGGATGGTCAAACGATCTACTTCACCTCTGACCGCGCTGGCAAGCCGCAGGTGTACAAGCAGCGACTCGGCAGCAACTCGGCCGAACGGGTGACGTTCGTTGGTAACTACAATGCGAACCCGAAGCTGTCGGCTGACGAAAAAACGCTGGTCATGATTCACCGTCAGGACGGCTATACCAACTTCAAGGTCGCTGCGCAGGATCTACAGCGCGGCAATCTGCGGATACTTTCGGATACCAGTCTGGATGAGTCACCCACTGTTGCGCCTAATGGCACCATGCTAATCTACGCCACCCGCCAGCAGGGCCGGGGAGTCCTGATGCTCGTGTCCATCAATGGACGCGTTAGGCTCCCGCTTCCAACAGCTCAAGGCGAAGTCCGAGAGCCGTCCTGGTCCCCTTACCTGAACTGATGCGGTATCAACGCTTTTTAACCAAAAACACACCTGGGGTTGTTACAAATGGAAATGCTGAAATTCGGTAAGTTCACCGCTCTGGCTCTGGCCATGGCTGTTGCTGTCGGTTGTTCCTCCAAGGGCGGCGACGATTCTGGCGAAGGCTCGGGCGCGATCGATCCGAATGCTGGTTACGGTGCTGATTCGGGCGCTATCGACGGCAGCATGAGCGAAGAAGCCGCTCTGCGCGCCATCACTACCTTCTACTTCGAGTACGACAGCTCCGACCTGAAGCCGGAAGCCATGCGCGCTCTGGACGTTCATGCCAAGGACCTGAAAGGCAACGGCGCTCGCGTCGTTCTGGAAGGCCACACCGACGAGCGTGGTACTCGCGAGTACAACATGGCTCTGGGTGAGCGTCGTTCCAAGGCCGTACAGCGTTACCTGGTACTGCAGGGCGTTTCCCCGGCTCAGCTGGAACTGGTTTCCTACGGCGAAGAGCGTCCGGTTGCCATGGGCAACGACGAGCAGTCCTGGGCTCAGAACCGTCGCGTCGAACTGCGTAAGTAATTCGATATGCGCAAGTACCGCCACGCTCTGACTTTTACAGTGCTCGGCCTGCCGCTCTATGCGGTGGCTCAAGTGCCGGTTGTGGATTACGAACAGGGTGCTGCCAGTGGCGGCTCCGGTTATTCCACCGCCGCGCCGAGTGGTGACGGTGCCTATGCCGGAGGTGGAGCTGCTGCTCCATCTTCGGCGCAGGGCATGCTCTTCATGCAGCTGCAGCAGATGCAGGAAGAGATCGCGCAATTGCGCGGCATGCTCGAGGAACAACAGAATCAGATTCAGCGCCTGCAACAAGAGGGGCTGGAACGCTATCAGGATCTGGATCGACGTTTGTCGAGTGGGTCCGTGGCTGCGGGCAATCAGTCGACGCCTTCACGCGACGCGCCATCCGTAGCCGGAAACAATAGTGCACCTGCAGCTGCCTCCGGCCAGACGCAGGACGGCTCGAGCGATCCTGCCCAGGAGAAGCTCTACTACGATGCCGCTTTCGATCTTATCAAGGCGAAAGATTTCGATAAGGCCAGCCAGGCTTTTGCGGCGTTTCTGCGAAAGTACCCTGACAGTCAGTACGCCGGCAACGCTCAGTACTGGCTCGGTGAGGTGAACCTGGCCAAGGGCGATCTGCAAGGTGCAGGTCAGGCCTTTGCTCGGGTCAGCCAGGCTTATCCGCAACACAACAAAGTGCCGGATTCACTCTACAAGCTGGCCGATGTCGAGATCCGCCTGGGTAACCGGGATAAGGCTCAAGGTATTCTGCGGCAGGTCATCGCCCAATACCCGAACACGTCCGCAGCACAATTGGCCCAGCGACAGCTCAATCGCTGAATCCAATCGGCAATCACGACGAAACCCGCCCATTGGGCGGGTTTTTTCGTTAGAATCGCCGCCCCTATTTCCCGCAACGGAGGCGGATGGCCTGTTTAGCCGTCACGCCCGTGGCTGATATGACCCTGCGAATTACCGAGATTTTCTACTCGCTGCAGGGGGAGACGCGGACCAGTGGCTTGCCTACTGTGTTCGTTCGCCTGACCGGCTGTCCCCTGCGCTGTCAATACTGCGATACCGCCTATGCGTTCAGCGGTGGTGAGCTGATGAGCATCGACGCCATCGTCGAGCGTGTTGCCGCCTACAAACCCCGTTACGTCTGCGTGACGGGCGGGGAGCCGCTGGCCCAGCCCAATTGCGTGCCCTTGCTGCAGCGTTTGTGCGACGCGGGATATGAGGTGTCGCTGGAAACCAGCGGTGCACTCGATATTACTGTGGTGGATGAGCGAGTCAGCCGCGTGGTGGATCTGAAGACGCCGGGTTCCGCGGAGGTTGCGCGCAATCGCTACGAGAACATCGCGTCTCTGACGCGCAACGATCAGGTGAAGTTCGTCATCTGCTCGCGCGAAGACTATGACTGGGCGGTCAGCAAACTGATCGAATATGGTCTGGATCGGCGCGCCGGCGAAGTCCTGTTCTCTCCAAGCCACGGCCAGGTCGATGTCCGTGCGCTGGCGGACTGGATCGTCGCCGACAACCTACCGGTGCGCTTGCAGCTGCAGCTGCACAAGATCATCTGGAACGACGCGCCTGGCCACTGAGGGTGTTGCGTCGCTGGCGGGTTCGCCTATTCAGCTCGAGGGTATCGTGAAATGAGTGAGCAGAAAGCAGTCATCCTATTGTCGGGCGGGCTTGATTCGGCCACGGTCGTGGCGATGGCGCGTGATCAGGGTTATGCCTGCTATACGATGAGCTTCGACTACGGGCAGCGTCATCGTGCCGAACTGCAGGCTGCCGAGCGAGTTGCTGCGCAGTTAGGTGTGGTCGAGCACAAGGTTATCGGGCTCAACCTCAACGGCATCGGTGGCTCTGCGCTGACCGATGAGCGTATCGACGTACCTGAGGCGGTCGGCGAGGGGATTCCTGTCACCTACGTACCGGCACGCAATACTGTTTTCCTTGCGCTGGCGCTTGGGTGGGCTGAGGTCCTCGGTGCTCGTGATATCTTCATCGGCGTCAATGCAGTGGACTACTCCGGCTATCCGGACTGTCGGCCGGAGTTCGTGGCCGCCTTCGAGCATATGGCGAATCTGGCCACCAAGGCCGGAGTTGAAGGGCAGGGGTTCCGCATCCAGGCTCCGTTGCAGCAGCTCAGCAAAGCGAAGATCGTCCAGGAAGGGATCCGCCTGGGCGTCGATTACGCGATGACAGTTTCGTGTTATCAGGCGGACGCTGACGGGCGTGCTTGCGGTAAGTGCGACAGCTGCCGTCTGCGTGCGGCCGGTTTTGCTGAGGCTGGAGTGACAGACCCCACGCGCTATTTCTAGCGCGACAGCATGATGGATGCATGCAGCATCAGGCGAAACTTTTTTAAAAAAAAGTTTGTTTTCATCAATCAAATCAGTATCATGCGCCCCGCATTGGGTCGTTAGCTCAGTTGGTAGAGCAGTTGGCTTTTAACCAATTGGTCGTAGGTTCGAATCCTACACGACCCACCAGATCGCTCCCTGGGGAGCACAAGAAGCCGGAGACCCGTAAGGGCGTCCGGCTTTTTTAATGGCCGCAATTTTGCGTTGCTGAGCGCTCCTGCGTTCGGTCATAAGAAGCGTTTTTCTCTACGACCTTAGTAGGTGGCTCAAGCGTTTTTAAACGTAATAGACTGCCGCCCTTCCGATTTTCCGTTGGTTCGAGGCTCAAATGTATTCTGATCGTATCCGCTTGTCCTCTCTGCAGAACAAGGTCATGAGCGCCCACGAGGCTGCTGCCCTTATTCGCGACGGCATGACCGTTGGCATGAGTGGTTTTACCCGTGCCGGCGAAGCCAAAGCCGTGCCACTGGCGCTTATTGATCGCGCGAAGGACGAGAAGCTACAGATCAGCCTGGTGACGGGTGCCAGTCTGGGCAACGATCTCGACGGCAAGATGGCTTCGGCCGGCTTGCTGGCACGCCGCATGCCGTTCCAGGCAGATCCGGTGCTGCGCAAGGCGATCAACCAGGGTGAGGTCATGTTCATCGACCAGCACCTGTCGCATACCGTCGAGCAGATGCGCAATCATCAGATCAAGCGTCCGGATGTCACCATCATCGAGGCGCTGTGCATTACCGAGCAGGGCCACATCGTTCCGACCACTTCCGTGGGCAACTCGGCCAATCTGGCCATGTTCGCCGACCAGGTGATCATCGAGCTGAACCTGGCACATAACCTGAACCTTGAAGGTTTGCACGACATCTACTTCCCGGGCGAGCGTCCGAACCGTGGTCCGATTCCGCTGACCCAGGTCGACGACCGTATCGGCACTGTCGCAATTCCGGTCGATCCGGCCAAGATTGCCGCAGTCGTCATCACCAACCAGCCGGATTCCTACTCCACCGTCACGCCGCCGGACGAAGAAACCCAGGCCATTGCCAATCACCTGGTCGAGTTCTTCAAGAGCGAAGTGGCTGCTGGCCGTATGGCGAAGAACCTTGGCCCGATGCAGGTCGGCATTGGCAACATCGCCAACGCCGTAATGTGCGGCCTGATCGACTCGCCGTTCGAAGACCTGGTGATGTACTCCGAAGTGCTGCAGGACTGCACCTTCGAGCTGATCGACGCCGGCAAGATGACCTTTGCTTCCGGCTGCTCGATCACCCTGTCCGAGCGTTGCAACGATCGCGTGTTCGGTAACCTGGAGAAGTACAAGGACAAGCTGGTGCTGCGTCCGCAGGAAATCTCCAACCATCCGGAGCTGGTGCGTCGTCTAGGCATCATCGGCATCAACACCGCGCTCGAGTTCGACATCTACGGCAACGTCAACTCCACCCACGTGGGCGGCACCAAGATGATGAACGGTATTGGCGGCTCGGGCGATTTCGCACGTAACGCTCACCTGGCCATCTTCGTGACCAAGTCGATCGCCAAGGGTGGCAACATTTCCAGCGTCGTGCCGATGGTCGCTCACGTAGACCACACCGAGCACGACGTGGAGATTCTGGTGACCGAGCAGGGGCTGGCTGACCTGCGTGGCCTGGCTCCGCGTGAGCGTGCGCGCGTCATCATCGACAATTGCGTGCATCCGTCCTACCGCGACGTGCTCAACAAGTACTTCGAGGACGCCTGCAAGAAGGGTGGTCAGACACCGCACCTGCTGGGCGAAGCGATGCAGTGGCACATCAATCTGGAAGAACGTGGACACATGCTCAAGGGCGAGTGATCCAGCAGAACCGCCGGCTTCCAGCCGGCGGTTTCATTTGTGGGGTGCAATGCCCTGCTGCGCTCGAAGCCCGCACGCTTTCCCTTTTCCTGAGGCTTCGGCTAGTATTCCTGCCCCGTTGAACGGCAGGAGTCGTGTCTGAATCCTGCACCTCCCGTCCTTAACGACAAGTCGAACAGGCTGGCTCACGCCGCCATACCTCGGCGCTTCGTGCAATTCCGTGCTGGCAGGACCCGCGACCATGACGCAGATACCCGAACGCATTCTCGTGCAGGCTCACCTGGCGGCCAAGCAGCCAAAGCCGCTCACTCCCGAGCAAGAGGCGCAGTTGCGCAGTGAAATCGCTGTGGAGTTGAAGCGCCAGAACGCAGTTCTGGTCGCGCACTACTACACCGATCCGGTAATCCAGGCGCTGGCGGAAGAAACCGGTGGCTGCGTATCCGATTCCCTGGAAATGGCGCGCTTCGGCAACGAGCATCCGGCGCAAACGGTGCTGGTCGCCGGCGTGAAGTTCATGGGGGAGACGGCGAAGATCCTGAACCCCGAAAAGCGCGTGTTGATGCCGACGCTCGAGGCGACCTGTTCGCTCGATCTGGGCTGCCCGGTGGAGGAGTTCTCGGCCTTCTGCGATCAGCATCCAGAACGCACCGTGGTGGTCTATGCCAATACATCGGCGGCGGTGAAGGCGCGTGCTGATTGGGTGGTGACATCCAGTTGCGCACTGGAGATCGTCGAGAGCCTGATGGACAACGGCGAAAAGATCATCTGGGCGCCAGACAAGCACCTTGGCAACTACGTGCAACGCGAGACCGGTGCGGACATCCTGCTCTGGGATGGCGCCTGCATTGTCCACGAAGAGTTCAAGGCCAAGCAGTTGGCCGATATGAAGGCGCTGTATCCGGATGCGGCGATACTCGTGCATCCCGAGTCACCGCAAGCGGTGGTCGAGCTTGCCGACGCAGTGGGCTCGACAAGTCAGCTCATCAAGGCGGCGCAAACATTGCCGCAGCAGACGCTCATCGTTGCGACCGATCGGGGCATCTTCTACAAGATGCAGCAGCTTTGCCCCGAGAAAACTTTCATCGAAGCGCCCACCGCCGGACAGGGTGCGAGCTGCCGTAGCTGCGCGCATTGCCCGTGGATGGCGATGAACACCCTCGAGCGAACCCTGGAATGCCTGCGCGCGGGAAGCAACGAGATTTTCGTCGACCCAGCGCTGATACCCCGGGCCGTCAAGCCGCTCAAGCGTATGCTCGATTTCACTCAGGCTGCCCGGCTAAAGCAGGCTGGCAACGCCTGAGGTTGGCGCGGCGCTGATCGACCCTCAGCGCCTCCGTCGATCAGCGCAGCATTTCCTCGACCATGCGCTTCTCGTCCATCAGCTGCTTCTGCCGTGCGTCAATTCGTGCGGAAATCTGGAAGTTGCTGGCGCGGCGTTTGGCCAGGTTGAGCTGCTCGATGCCCTGATCGTAATCGCCGACCAGTGCGAAGTACTCGGCCCGGGCCTGGTGCAGGCCGACGATATTGCCACTCAGCCCGCGCACTTCGGCGACCTGATACCAGATGTCGGGGTCCCGGCGACGCTGTTCCGCGAGCTTGTCCAGTTCGCGTTCGGCCTGCTGTGTTTCACCTTGCTCCATCAGCAGATCGATATGCATCTGGCGCACCGGGTAATTACCCGGATAGAGCTGCAGTAGCCGCTGTAAGCGGGTCTGCGCCTGCTGCAGGCGATTGGAGGTGATGTCCAGCTCGACCTGGGCGAGGTTGTAGGTAAGGTCGTCCGGCGCCTTAGCCAGCAGCGGCGCGAGGCTGCTGCTGGCCTCGGCCAGCTGGCCTGCCTTGATCTGCGCCAGCGCCAGACCATAGCGGGCTGCGTCCATTTCCGGGTTTTCGTTGAGCATCGCACGGAAGCGTTTTGCTTCAACGCCTGGGGTGCTTTCGAACTTCAGTTGCGTGCGAGCACGCATCAGCTGATAGCGCAGGCTGTCCTGAGCGCCGCCTTGCGGGTATTGCTCCGCGCGGTTAGTGGTGTCGGCAATGCGCGACTCACTGACCGGGTGGGTCAGCAGGAACTCTGGCGGCTTCTGATCGTAGCGATACTGGCGCATGAGCCGGCCGAACATGGATGGCATCGCGCGGGGGTCGTAACCGGCCCGCTCGAGGTTGACGATGCCGATGCGGTCCGCTTCCTGTTCGTTCTGTCGGGAGAAGCGGCGCTGTGCCTGTATCGCGGCGGCCTGGGTCGACACGATGGCCGCTATGCCGGCATCGCCTGCGCCAGCTGCCGCGGCAACGACGCCCGCCAGCATGGCTGCCATCAGCGGCAGCTGCATGCGCTGCTGTGCTTCCAGGCCGCGGGCGAAGTGACGTTGCGAAAGGTGAGCCAGTTCGTGTGCCATGACCGAGGCGTATTCGGCCTCGGTCTGGGCGTGGATGAACAGGCCGCCGTTGACTCCGATAATGCCTCCCGGCGCGGCAAAGGCGTTCAGTTGGGGGCTGTCCAGCAGGACGAATTCCAGTCGTCGGTCCTGTAGCTGGCTGGTCTCGGCCAGGCGATAAACGCTGTTCTCGACGTAATCCTTGAGCTGCGGATCGGAAAGCTGCCTGACTTGGCCGCGGAGCAGGCTGAGCCAGGCTCGGCCGAGTTGATGTTCCTGTTCCGGTGAAACGATGCCCGAACTGGCGTCGCCTAGCGATGGCAGATCATTGGCCAATGCCGGCTGGACAAGCAGGCAGGTGAGCGTGAGCAGGGCAGGGCGCAGCAGTTTCATCCAGACAGGCTCGTTGAAGTGAGAACGGCTACTGTAGCCTTGACCTTGGCCGGCTGGCCAGAGGCCTGGTGTGCTAGGTATGCTGCGAGGCTTTTCTGTGGAGGCGAACCATGACTGACGAACAATCGCAGTCGCTCGTACACGATGCTGAAGTAGATGCCGTGGGCCTCGATTGTCCGATGCCGTTGCTCAAGGCCAAGCTGGAGCTCAACCGCTTGGCCAGTGGTGCGGTCCTCAAGGTCATCGCCAGCGATCCGGGCTCGCAGCGGGACTTTCGCAGTTTTGCCAGGTTGGCCGGTCACGCGTTGCTGCGTGAGGAGGTCGAGGATGGTGTTTATCGCTACTGGCTGCGCAAGGCCTGACGATTCGCTTCGAGGAAATACATGATCAAGGTACTTCGCGGTTGGATGCAGCGTTACTTCTCCGATGAGGAGGCGGTTGTTCTTGCGGTCCTGCTGTTCCTTGCCTTTGCGGCCGTGCTGACGCTGGGCAAGATGCTGGCGCCGGTGCTGGCCGGGCTGGTGCTGGCGTTCCTGATGCAGGGCCTGGTCGGTACGCTGGAGCGGCTGCGCGTACCGCATCTGCTGGCGGTCTGGCTGGTATTCCTGATGTTCATCGGGGTCATGGTGGTGTGCACGCTGTTTATCGTGCCTCTGCTGTGGCAGCAGCTGTTGACCTTGTTCAACGAGTTGCCACGCATGCTGGTCGAGTGGCAGTCCCTCTTGCTGCTACTGCCAGAGCGCTATCCGCAGCTGGTCACCGAAGAACAGGTGTTGCGTGGCATCGATTTCATGCGCGGCGAGATCGGACGCTATGGCCAGGTGGTGCTGACATCCTCACTGTCCAGCCTGCCGTTGCTGATCGGATTGATGATCTATCTGGTACTGGTGCCGATCCTGGTGTTCTTCTTCCTCAAGGATCGCCAGCAGATCAGTGACTGGATCAAGGGCTACCTGCCACGCGAGCGTGGCCTGATCACCCAGGTCTCCCAGGAAATGAACCTGCAGATCGCCAACTACATCCGTGGCAAGGTGATCGAGATCCTGATCGTGGCCGTGGTGTCCTACGCGGTCTTTGCCGCGTTGGGGCTCAACTATGCGGCTCTGATGGCGATGCTGGTGGGGATTTCGGTGGTGGTGCCGTATATCGGCGCTACCGTTGTCACCATTCCTATCGCGCTGATCGGAATATTCCAGTGGGGATTGGGTGACCAGTTCTTTTATCTGATGGTGGCCTACGCGATCATCCAGACCCTGGATGGCAACGTGCTTGTGCCGCTGCTGTTCTCCGAGGCGGTGAACTTGCACCCGGTCGCGATCATCTGCGCGGTGCTGCTGTTCGGTGGCCTCTGGGGATTCTGGGGCGTGTTCTTCGCTATCCCGTTGGCAACGCTGTTCAAGGCTGTTCTCTATGCCTGGCCGCGGGAGCCCGCCGCGGTGGTGGTTGCCCCAGGCGAATGAGATGGGGAGGGCTGACCCGAAGGGTCAGCCCTTTCTTTTCATGCGTCGTTCAATGCTCGTGCCGCTTGAAGGACCGCTTCCACGTGGCCCGGCACCTTCACCCCACGCCATTCCTGGCGCAATACGCCGTTGCGGTCGATGAGAAAGGTGCTGCGGTCCACGCCGAGATACTCCTTGCCATACAGCTTCTTTAGTTTGATCACGTCGAATAGCTGGCACAGCTGCTCGTCCTTGTCGCTGATCAGCTCGAACGGGAAGCCTTGCTTGGTGCGGAAGTTCTCGTGGGTTTTCAGGCTGTCGCGCGAGACGCCAAAGACCAGCGTGTTGGCGGCGAGAAACGCCGGGTGTTGATCGCGAAAACCTTGCCCCTGGGTCGTACAGCCGGGCGTGTTGTCCTTCGGATAGAAATACAGCACCACCTGCTTGCCGGCCAGCGACTCGAGATCGACCAGCTGGCCGCTCGTGGCCTGGACCTGGAAGGGAGGAACGGGACGGTCGATTTCAACGGCCATGTTGACTCCTGATATCAGGTCTTAAGGATTCTGCGGGCGCCAAGGCTCGATCAAAGCATCGAGATTGAGCGCATCGGCGAAGTCGAGGAACTGGTCGCGCAGCCAGCTGATCTGCGTGCCAGCCGGCAGCGTGACGGTCAGGGTGGCGTTGAGCATGGTGCCGCCAGTCTGAGGGGCCTGGTAGGTGTCGCAGGTCAGGCTCTCCAGCTCGACGCGGTGGTCGATGAAGAACTGGCACAGTTCATTGAGAATGTCCGGGCGAAAGGCCGCGCTCACATAGGCGACGTAAGGCAGTGCTTGCGGACGGGTTTCCAGCGCTTCGCTGCGTACCACATTGGACGTGAAGGCATGCTTCTTTGCCAGGCCGGGAAGGGTGGTTTCCATCCGGGCCAACGCATCCCAGCTGCCAGTGACTTCCAGAACCAGCGCACTGCATTCGCCGTGACGGGTCAGCCGTGTGCTGACGACTGCGCAGCGGTTCTCGTTTGCTGCCCGGCAGAGCACATTGGTCAGCTCCATCGGGTTGGCGCCGAGAGCGCTGATGACGAGAAATTGTTCGCGGGGTACAGGGGGGGTGGACATGCAGCATTCCTGGCGGTGGTGAATCGGTCGGCCAGCCAAGCCGAAAACGGCTAAGGGTAGCGAAAAGCGACGGCGGAGGGAATGCGCGCTGCCGATGGAGGTCCTTGCCGCGTGCGTTTCGGACACCGTCGGCCTGCTTCGTGCGGCGTGCTTCACGCTACTCGCAAAGCGCTGGGGAGCCTTGTACCATTACGCCTCTTTTTATTTATCCGGCAGGAGTGGTTGCATGATTGCGGGCAGTATGGTGGCGCTGGTCACGCCCATGGATGCGCAGGGCGGTCTGGACTGGGACAGCCTGAGCAAACTGGTGGATTTCCATTTGCAGGAAGGCACCAATGCAATCGTTGCTGTCGGAACCACGGGTGAGTCGGCCACGCTGAGCGTCGCCGAACACATCGAGGTGATCCGGCGCGTTGTCGATCAGGTCAACGGCCGGATCCCGGTCATCGCCGGCACGGGCGCCAATTCCACCAGCGAAGCCGTCGAACTGACCGAAAATGCCAAGACTGCTGGCGCAGATGCCTGTCTGCTGGTGACCCCGTACTACAACAAGCCGACCCAGGAAGGCCTGTACCTGCACTTCAAGCACATCGCCGAGGCCGTGGCGATCCCGCAGATTCTCTACAACGTACCTGGCCGTACCGTATGCGACATGCTGCCGGATACGGTTGAGCGACTGTCGAAGATTTCCAACATCATCGGTATCAAAGAGGCCACTGGTGACCTCAAGCGCGGCCAGGAAGTACTGGACCGCGTCAGCAAGGATTTCCTCGTCTATTCGGGCGATGATCCTACCGCTGTCGAGCTGATGCTGATGGGTGGCAAGGGCAACATTTCGGTCACAGCGAACGTGGCGCCGCGCGCCATGAGCGACCTCTGCGCTGCGGCGATGGCCGGTGATGCCGCCACTGCCCGTGCGATCAACGAGCGTTTGATGCCGCTGCATCGCGCTCTGTTCCTGGAAGCCAACCCGATCCCGGTCAAGTGGGCATTGCACGAGATGGGCCTGATGGGCAATGGCATCCGTCTGCCGCTGACCTGGCTGAGCCAGAGCTACCAGGAACCGCTGCGCCAGGCGATGCGCCAAACCGGCGTGCTGGCTTAACAACAAAGGAATACGCATGAAGCGACTGGCCGGATTCTCGACCCTTGCCCTGATGATCTCTGCAACCAGTGGCTGCGGCTGGCTGTGGGGCGACGATGGATATTTCCGCGACCGCGGCAGTGACTACCTATCCGCCCGCCAGACTGCACCGATGCAGGTTGCCGTCGATGGCGAGATCCGTCCGCTCGACCCGCTGCTGCCGGTCCCACGCCAGGTTGCCGACAGCAGCCATTCAGGCAAGTACGAAGTGCCACGCCCGCAGCGCCTGCAGGTGGCGGCAGATATCAGTGATTTCAGCGTGCAGTCCTCCGGCGATTCCCGCTGGCTGGTAGCGCAGTACGCTCCCGCTCAGGTGTGGATCGCGGCGCGACAGTTCTTCACCGACAAGGGCTTCAGCATCGCCGACGAGCGTCGCCAGACCGGCGAATTCGCTACCGCCTGGCAGACCGCAGCTCAGCTGGACGAAGCGCTGGTACGCAATCTGGGTATCCAGGATGGCGAGACGCGCGTGCGGGTTCGTGTCGAGCCTGGCGTGCAGCGCAATACCAGCGAGATCTTCGTCGTCAGCGTCAAGCGCCCGGCTGGTAGCAACGCCGAGGTGGCCTGGCCAGAAACCTCCAGCAACAAGGAGCTTGATCGGGTATTGCTCGACGAGCTGCAGGCCAGCCTGAACCGCAGCGCCCGTCAGGGCGGCTCCGTATCGCTGCTGGCCGAACGAGACTTCGACGCGCCAAGCCGCGTGAATCTGACCCAGGATGGCAGTGGCAATCCGCTGTTGCAGCTCGATAGCGACTTCGACCGCGCCTGGTCGAGCGTAGGCCGCGCACTTCAGGCCGCAGACGTACGGGTCGACGATCTGGATCGCAGCCTCGGGGTTTACTACGTGAACCTCAGCGAGCGCGCCAACGATCCCGCTGACAAGCCCGGCTTCTTCAGTCGTCTGTTCGGCGGTGATGACAAGGACGAGATCGAGGCGCGGGCCGAGCGTTATCAGGTGCGCCTGACACGTGCCGGCAATGGCGTCCAGGTAACGCTGGACAAGAGCATCGACACTGTCGCTCCAGCGGACGTCGCCCGTCGGGTGCTCAGTCTGATCAAGGACAACCTGGGCTGACTGCGAGCTGCCCGTTACACGAACACGGATAGGCGAAACCCATGGTTTCGCCTGTTTCGTTTCTGCCGACCTGCCAACCGCGGAAATTTGCGTATGACCACTCCCACCGCCCTCAGCCTGAAGAAGATCTATTCGGGCAAGGTTCGCGACCTCTACGAGATCGACGACAAACGCATGCTCATGGTCGCCACCGATCGCCTGTCGGCCTTCGACGTGATCCTTGCCGAGCCGATCCCGGAGAAGGGCAAGATCCTGACCGCCATCTCCAACTTCTGGTTCGACAAACTCAAGGGCCTGATTCCCAATCACTTCACCGGCGACAAGGTCGAGGACGTGGTGCCGGCTGAAGAGCTGCCGCTGGTGGAAGGGCGTGCGGTCGTTGCCAAGCGCCTCAAGCCGGTTGCGGTAGAGGCCATCGTGCGCGGCTATATCGTCGGCTCCGGTTGGAAGGAGTACCAGAAGAGCGGCACTGTCTGTGGCATCCAGCTGCCGGCCGGCCTGAAGGAAGCAGCCAAGCTGCCGCAGCCGATCTTTACTCCGTCGACCAAGGCGGCCGTAGGCGATCACGATGAGAACATCTCGTTCGAGCAATGCGAGGCGATCATCGGCAAGGAGCTGGCAGCCCAGGTGCGCGACGTTTCCATCGCGCTTTACAGCGCAGCCGTCGAGTACGCAGCCACGCGCGGCATCATCATCGCCGACACCAAGTTCGAATTCGGGCTGGATGAAAACGGCACCCTGACGCTGATGGACGAGGTGCTGACCCCCGACTCCAGCCGCTTCTGGCCGGCCGATAGCTACGAGGAAGGCAAGAACCCTCCAAGCTTCGACAAGCAGTTCGTTCGCGACTGGCTGGAGTCCACCGGCTGGAACAAGCAGCCGCCGGCGCCAGCCGTTCCGGCAGACGTCGCGCAGAAGACTGCGGACAAGTACCGCGAGGCGCTTACCCGTCTGACGGCCTGACCGCCGGGCCGGCCAGGCGCGGCAGAGTCTGCGCGCGTTTGGTTGCAAGAGGCTGAAAACGGTAAAAAATCTGTGCAGTTGGGGTTCGACAAAACCGATCCAGCTGCTATGATGCGCGCCGCTGGAGAGATGCCGGAGTGGCCGAACGGGACGGATTCGAAATCCGTTGTACCCTCGCGGGTACCTAGGGTTCAAATCCCTATCTCTCCGCCACTACATGTAGCCTGAACCCCCGAACTCGTCAGAGTTCGGGGGTTTTTGCTTTCAGGCGTTGTCAATTGCCAGGCATAGCCCTGGCTTGTCTCGGCGCTATGTTTGAGAAGAGTGCGGCAGGTGCCTGGCCTGCTGGCAGCGTCGGCGACCACGGCATTGTGCGAAGCGATGGGGAGGGTGATGTCGCAGCAGCAGCGAGGCTTCATACTGACCCGGCACTGGCGCGATACGCCAGATGGCACCGAGATCAGTTTCTGGCTTGCCACCGATGACGGGCCACGGCAGGTGACTGTTCCGCATCAGCATTCGGTCGCGTTCGTTCCCGAGGAGCAGCGTGCGCTCGCCGAGCCTTTGCTGCGTCGTGAACGTGATGCCGAGTTGCGGCCGCTGGCCTTGCGCGACTTCCGGCATCGGCCGGTGATGGGGCTTTACTGCCGTTCGTATCGTCGCCTGCTGGATTGCGCGCGGTTGTTGCGAGACGCCGGGGTTGATGTCTACGAGGCGGACATTCGACCGCCCGAGCGCTATCTGATGGAGCGCTTCATTACTGCGCCGGTGTGTTTCTCTGCCGCGCCCGCGGGTAACAAGCAGGTCGATGCCCAGCTCAAGCCAGCGTCGGACTATCGGCCGCAGCTCAGGCTGGTTTCTCTGGATATCGAAACCACCGCTCGCGGCGATCTCTATTCCATTGCGCTTGAGGGGTGTGGCCAGCGCCAGGTCTATATGCTTGGGCCGGAAAACGCGCAGGGCGCGGCCGTCGACTTTGCGCTGGAGTATTGTGAAAGCCGACGCGAGTTACTCGAGCGCCTGAACGCCTGGTTCGCCGAGCACGATCCTGATGCAATCATCGGCTGGAACCTGGTGCAGTTCGATTTGCGCGTATTGCAGGAGCATTCGCAGCGTCTGCAGGTTCCGCTGCGCCTGGGGCGCGGGGGGACGGAGATGGAGTGGCGAGAGCACGGCGGCCGCGGTAACCATTTCTTCGCGGCGACTGCCGGGCGGTTGATCATCGATGGCATCGAGGCGCTGCGTTCAGCGACCTGGAGTTTCCCCTCGTTCAGTCTGGAGAATGTCGCCCAGACTCTTTTGGGCGAAGGCAAGGCGATCGACAACCCCTATCAGCGCATGGCGGAAATCGATCGCATGTTCGCCGAGGACAAGCCGGCTCTGGCGCGATACAACCTCAAGGACTGCGAGCTGGTCACCCGGATCTTTGCCCACACCGAGCTGCTGACCTTCCTGCTGGAGCGCGCCACGGTGACGGGGCTCGCGGCGGATCGCAGTGGCGGGTCGGTTGCTGCGTTCGAGCATCTGTACATGCCGTTGATGCACCGCCAAGGCTTCGTTGCGCCGAATCTCGGTGAGCGTCAGGCCGAGGCCAGCCCGGGTGGCTTCGTGATGAATTCGCAGCCGGGTTTGTACGAATCGGTGCTGGTGCTGGACTACAAGAGCCTGTACCCGTCGATCATCCGCACCTTTCTCATCGATCCAGTGGGGTTGATCGAGGGGCTGCGTCACCCCACCGATGAGGCGTCGATTCCCGGCTTTCGCGGCGCGCGTTTCTCGCGTACCCGGCACTGCCTGCCGGCGATCGTGGAGCGTGTCTGGGAAGGGCGCGAGACAGCGAAACGCGAGCACAACAAGCCGCTGTCACAAGCGCTGAAGATCATCATGAATGCCTTTTACGGCGTACTTGGCTCCAGCGGCTGCCGTTTCTTCGATACGCGGCTGGCCTCGTCTATTACGCTGCGTGGCCATGAAATCATGCGGCGTACGCGGGAACTGATCGAGGCGCAGGGCCACGCCGTGATTTATGGCGATACCGACTCCACTTTCGTCTGGCTGCGCAAGGCGCATTCCGATGGCGAGGCGGCATGCATCGGTCGCGCGCTGGTGCAGCACATCAACGACTGGTGGCGTGAGCATCTACAGATCGAGTACGGCCTTGCCAGCGCGCTGGAGCTGCAATACGAAACGCATTTCCGCCGCTTCCTGATGCCGACCATCCGCGGTGCGGAGGAGGGCAGCAAGAAGCGCTATGCCGGCCTGGTTACCCGCCCGGACGGCAGCGATGGCATGGTCTTCAAAGGCCTGGAGACAGTGCGCACGGATTGGTCACCGTTGGCTCAGCGCTTTCAGCAGGAGCTCTACCAGCGCATCTTCCACCGCCAGCCGCATCGCGATTACGTCCGTGACTACGTGCGGCGCACGCTGGCTGGCGAGCTGGACGACTTGCTGATCTATCGCAAACGCCTGCGGCGCAGGCTGGATGACTACCAGCGCAACGTGCCGCCACATGTGCGTGCGGCGCGCCTGGCCGATGAGTTCAACGACCGCCAGGGACGGCCGAGGCAGTACCAGAACGGCGGTTGGATCAGTTACCTGATCACGGTTGCGGGGCCGGAGCCGTTGGAGACGCGGTCATCGGTTATCGATTACGACCACTACGTGACGCGGCAGCTGCAACCGGTAGCGGATGCAATCCTGCCGTTCGTCGGCGACGATTTCGCTTCGCTGGTCGACGGACAGCTCGGGCTTTTCTGATTTCGGCGGTTCGGCGTCAAAGGCGAGCTGGCCTGGTCTCATGTGGAGTGACGAATGACGGGGCTCCGACATGTACCTGGTTCAGCTGCTGCTACCGCTCTATGACAACGATCAGCGAGCGCTGCCGAAAGCGCTGTTTCGTAGTGTGAGCGAGGAGCTCATCGAGCAGTTCGGCGGCCTGACCACCTATTCGCGGGCGCCGGCGAGCGGTTACTGGCTGGAGGACGGCGACAATCCCGTCCACGATGAATCGGTGGTCTATGAGGTCATGACCGAGGCGCTGGACAGGGAATGGTGGGCAGAGTATCGCGCCGAGCTGGAGTGCAGGTTTCGGCAGAAGGCACTGGTGGTCAGGGCGCACAGCCTGACGCTGCTGTAAGCGCCTGCAGGCGAACGATGGCCGGCTGGCCCGGCCATCCTGGCTGGGTCACTTGCGGACCCAGTTACCGTTGAGCTGGATGATCTGGCCAGACGGTGTCTTCTCGATGGCCTTCTTGCCGGCGATGGCTTCGACGTCGCTGACGCTGATGCCGTTCTGCTTGGCAACACGGTGGTATTCCGCGCGGCGGGCCTGATTGATCTGGCTGGCGATCTCCTCGGCATTCTTGCTGGAGCGAACCACGCCCAGGTAGCCGTCGGGCTTCTCGCCAAGCAGGCCGCTGGCCTTGGCGTCCCCCAGCGCCGACATGGCTTCGTTGAGGGTCATGGCTGCTGCGGGCAGGGCGAGCATCAGCGCAAACAGCAGGCTCGCCAATTTCAGGTAGGTTTTCATCGTCGTCCTCAGAACAGTCCGCTGTCTTGGTTAATGATCGAGTCGAGCTGCTTGTCTACCCGGATGTAAATCTCGTGTTCGATCTTCACGTTCAGGTTGATGTTGATCGGCTCGTTCGGTACGGCCAGTTCCACCCGCGGCGTACAGGCGCTGGCGAACAGGGCCAGCAGCAGAATGGTCAGCGATTGGCGCAACCGCATGGCGGTCTCTCCTGTGTCGGCTTGCGGTTGCATGGCCTCAGCGAAGCCGTTCCTGCACCCGCCGTTGAATGGTTTCGCTTACCCGGTCGCTTAGCTGCAAGCTGGTCAGCAGCGCCGGAATGTCCTCTTCAAGGTTGATCGAGAAATTGATCGGTCTGCCACCTTCCAGAGCCGGGTTGCGGCCATTCAGACGTAGCCCGAGGTTCAGCTTGCCGCTCTCATCATAGCGGACGTCGCTGCTCAGCAAATCATAATGAAAATCGTGCAAGGCCTCGCTGACGATTCTCATGGCCGGATTTGCCTGGCCGAGGGCTTCGATCTTGGGTGAGCGAAAGCGCAGTACGCCGCCGGGTGCGCGGGCAGCAAGCTGCCCCTGATCCACGCTCAGGCCCGTGGCGCTGCGGTGAACCTCGAAGCTGCCGTCGATCAGCCCGCTGCCGCTGAGTCCTTCGGTTGGATAGGCTGCCAGCACCTCTCCCAGCTGCACACCTTGCACCCGGGCGTTGAGCTGCTGGGGCGCGACGGCCAGGTCGAGGGTTGCCGGCTCCAGCCAGAACCGGCCGCCGAGAATGTGCGTTTCGGCGGTCTGCCAGCTCAAGCGACCTTGTGCTGGCTGATCGAGGCTGGCGCTATACGCACCACGCAGCAGCAGCGGGCCGAAGGTGAAGCCGGGGTTGAGCTGCGCCAGACGCAATTCGGTGATATCCATCTGCAAACGATTGCGCTGCAGGTTTCCTGCAAGGCGCACATCGAGCCCGGATATCTCTGTGCGATCGTAGATACCCGCCAGACCTCGGGCTTCCAGGGCGAGACTGGCTGACGGCGCACCGCCATCTGCAGGCAATGAAAGCTTGCCGTCGCCCAGCAGTCGCCCACTGTTCAGCTCGAGCGCCGCCGGCCAGGCGGCGAAGCTGCGGGCCAGCGGGTTGCCAGCCCGCAGGAACACCTCTTGCAACTTGCCATTCACTTGCAGAGGGCCGTTCCAGGCCTTGTTCAGATTGGCTACCAGTGCCAGGCCGGCATCGTTGCTCAACGGCCCGGTTGCGTTCAGGCGCGTTGTGTCGACGTCCAGCTGACTGCTCCAACGCCAGCCTTGCGCGATCAGCTGCGGATGTTCCAGTGCGCCCAGGCGCAGCTCCACGGGGCCGCGGATGCGCCACGTGCTCGCTTCGGCCGCGCTGCGATCGATCTGCAGACTGAGCGGCTGCGGCAGCTCGGCACGCAACTGGCTGGCCGCAAGTTCCGCGCTGGTCACTCGGGCAAGGGTTGCACGCGAAGCCTTGTGCAGTTTCAAGTCGATCCGCTCGAGATCGGCTCGGCCGGAGAAATGCAGCGTGGCATCCAGGCCTTGTAGCGTAAGCGCATCAAGTTGCAGCTTACTGCTGCGTACTTGCAGGCGTGCCTGTTCGATATCCACTGCGTAGGGAGCCCCTGTCGCCAGCTGCGCGCGTGCCTGCAGCGTTGCGGGGGCGCCACCCTGAGCTTCCAGTCTGAGCTGCAGTGGCAGGTGACCCTGAACCGTTTCGCCTTCCACGGGGGCGATGTCGATGTTCAGAAGGGTGGGGCGCAGGTTGTTTGGCAGTGCGGCTAGCAACGCTGGCTCGGGGCGCAGTTTGAGGTTGGCTTTCAGCTCGGAGGGCAGCCACAGGCCATTCTGGCCGTTTGCCGCGAGATCGATCTCACCCTGCAACTCACCGAGGCCGATGACTGGCCAGAAGGCGGGGAGGTGAGCGGACAGGCGCAGGTCACCGGCAGCGTCGCGCCAGTCGATCATGCCGCCCGGCCTTTGCGGCAGGGTTAACGACCAGCCGGCGCCGAGGCGCATGTCCGCAGGCATGTCCGGCAGGGCCGTGGGTTGATAGCTTGTCCATTCCCCGAGCCATTCCAGCAACCAGGGCGCTTCCGGCAGGCTGCCCATCGACAGGGTGCCGCTCCACAGCATTTGCTCATCGGCATGCATCAGCTGGTGGCGGGTTTCCAGGCGCTGCTGCTCGTCGATCAGCAGCTTTGCCTCGATCAGGCTGTGCGTTTCATCGGAACGCTGAGCGTCGACCATGAGCGATAGCTGCCGCTCATTGCGTTGCAGGTCAAGGCGGGCCTCAAATGGCAGCAACGATTCGCCGGAATGCCGTAGCTGTAATGACCCCCGTTCGTCGCAGCGACCCTGGGCACAAGGGAGCTCCATCTGCAGATCGACTATGGTCAATCGCTGCGGCAGCCAGGCAATCCATTGTTCGTATCGTTCGAGGTCTGGCGGCGAGGGTTCGTCAGAGGCTTCCGGCAACGAATGCAATGTGAGCCTGGCGCGCTCAACGTCTAAGGATCGTGGCGGAAACGGGCGGAAAAAACTGGTTATCTGCAGGTTAACTGCGTCTATCTGCGCGGCTACGTCCAAGCCGTCAGCTGTCCGTTGAACGTAGTCCAGTCGGTCGATGAACACGCTTTGGTTGGAAAGGCGCAAGCCTTGCCACTCGAGTTGCTCGATACCTTGCTCACGCTTGAACACTTTCCACTGATACCAGGCAAAACCGCCGGCAAGCAGCATCGATACCAGTAATGCTGAGATCAGCCAGAGCAGGATTCTCGACGGTTTTGTCATCGGCAGGTCCAATAAGCGAGCGATACAGCATAGCTGCATAACAGGCGCAGCCGCCTGTGCTCTGGTGAGGTGCACGACGCGACAATCGAATGAAGCCGAAGTTCAGTCGGAGGCCGCGGCGGCCCTTGTGTCAAGGGCGTTCGAGCGCGATGCGCCGAACTTGTGCACATTTGCTCAGCGGCCCTGTCAAGTGCTTATGACAAACTGTCGCAAATCGGTGGAATCCATAGAACGTTAATAACCAATTGAAAAATAAGCATTTTTTTCTTTGGCGAAAAAAACGTCAGTTTAAGCGCAGCCCCCATGACACGTGGCGTTCGACGATTTGTCTGCTGTTTGTCCACTGACTTATCCACAGCTTCTGTGGATTAAAAACTGATGTGATCCGGATCTAATTTTTTCGATTTTGACAAGACTTTAACTCTCGAAAAAAAGGAGTAGAGTGCGCGACCTTATCCATCCAGCCCCCCTGATGTGCATGAGAACGCGTACCTCTGCTTCGGCTTCCTTCGCTACTTCCACTCCGTCGGCACGGCTGCCGTTGCGTATGGCGCTCTGGTTGCTCGACAGCCAGCGCCTGGGCAGCAACCAGGGTGTCAAGCGAATCGCTGGTCGGCTGCTCAAGCAGCCCGCGCGTGAGGGTGTGGTAGAGGCGCAGAGCCGTCTTGGGCGCCTGCTCTGCTGCGAGTGCGAAAGTCAGCGTGATCGCCGCATTGGTTTCGAACTGCTGCGCCAGGCTGCACGCGCCGGCGACTGCCAGGCACAGCTGGAGCTAGGGCGTCTGTATGGCGAGCCGGATCACCCGGAGCCGGCCAAGGCGCGCCTCTGGCTTGAGCAGGCCGCAGCACAAGGCTCGCAGGAGGCGGTGCGCTTCCTGCAGCAGGTCAAGGCCTAAGCGGGGCAGCCCCGTCTCTCTGCGGATCGCTATACTGCCCGGCAATTTCGCCGGAGCCTTTCATGTCCTTTGATCCTCTTCATCTATTGATCGGTCTGGCGCTCGGCGTGGTCGTGCTGGCCGCGCTGAGCGTTTATCTGCAGCGCCGTCTGTCGTCCAGCGAAGCCGAGCAGGCAATGCTCGACGAAAGGCTCAGGCAAGCCGCGCTGGGCCAGGAAGGGCTGGCCGCGCAGCTGGAAGGCTGCCGGATCGAACTCGCCGAAGTGAGTGGCATAAAGTCCGCTCTGCAGGCTGAACTGGCCGCGTTGCGCCGGGAGACCGAGCTGCTGTGCACGCAGCGCGACGGCAATGTCGAAACCATCGCCGACCTGCAGGCCGAGCGTGACGCCCAGGTGGGAGAGCTGCGCCGGCTGAGCGCAGCGCATGCAGCGCTCGAAGCCGAGTTGCGCGAACAGCACAATGCTCATCAGCAGCGGTTGGCTGATCTGCAGGCGGCGCGTGACGAGTTGCGCGCGCAGTTCGCCGAGCTGGCCGGTAAGATTTTCGATGAGCGGGAGCAGCGCTTCAGCGAGTCCAGTCACGAGCGTCTCGGTCAGCTGCTCGAGCCGCTGAAAGAGCGCATCCAGTCGTTCGAGAAGCGTGTCGAGGAAAGCTACCAGAACGAGGCGCGTGAGCGATTCTCCCTGGCCCGTGAGCTGGAACGGCTGCAACAGCTGAATCAACGCCTGGGCGATGAAGCCACCAACCTGACCCGCGCGCTGCAGGGCCAGAAGACCCAGGGCAACTGGGGCGAGCTGGTGCTGGAGAAGGTGCTGGAACACGCCGGGCTGGAAAAGGGCCGTGAGTACCATACACAGGTCAGCCTGAAGAGCCCGGACGGCGAGCGTTTCCAGCCGGATGTGCTCATTCATCTGCCGGGTGACAAGCAGGTGGTGGTGGATGCCAAGGTCAGCCTGACCGCCTATCAGGCGCTGACCTGCGCCGAGGACGACAGCAGCAGGGCACTGGCACTCAAGCAGCACGTCCAATCGCTGCGCAGCCATCTCAAGGGCCTCTCCCTCAAGGACTATCAGCGCCTGGACGGGCTGCAAAGTCTCGACTTCGTATTGCTCTTCGTCCCGATCGAAGCTGCCTTCGCAGCTGCGCTGCAGGCGGACCCGGATCTGTTCCAGGAGGCGTATGGACGACACATCGTGATCGTCAGTCCGACCACCTTGCTGGCCACGCTGCGGGTTATCGACAGCCTCTGGCGACAGGAGCGACAAAGCCAGAACGCACGCGAGATCGCCGAGAAGGCCGGCGGGCTGTACGACAAGTTCGTCGCCTTCATTCAGGATCTCGACGAGATCGGCAGCAGGCTGCAGCAGGTGGATCGCGCCTACCTTGCTGCACGCAACAAGCTCAGCGATGGGCGCGGCAACCTCGTCGGTCGTGCCGAGCAGCTGAAGTCACTCGGCGCGCGTGCCAGCAAGCGCTTGCCGGGTGATTGGCTGGAGCGCGCCGGTGCCGAAGAACTCAGCGAGGTTGGTGACTAGGCGAGGGCAGTCAGCGCAACAACAGCACCGCAAGGCCGGTCAGCAGACCGGCAAACATGATCGGCAGGGTGCGTAGCGCCAGCTCGCGGCCGCCGATCAGGACGATCAGCATGGCCTTGACCAGGCTGTTGCTCAGTGCGGCGAAGACGATGCCGCGTATCGCGACCTCATGGCTCAACCCATCGCGTGCCTTGCTGGCGAGCGAGAGGGTGATTGCATCGACATCGGTCAGACCTGCTACCAGCGACACCAGATAGATGCCGGCGTCACCCAGCCAGTGGCGGGCGCCTTCCACCAGCAGAAGAATCAGCACCAGCAGGGCCGCAAAGCGCAATGCCGGGCCCAGTTCGAACGGGTTCTTCAGCAGCGGTTCGGTATTGTCATCGGGCGTCTCGCCGGCACGCAGGTAGTAGAACAGCGCGCCAGCCGCATAGATGGCGCCGGCACAAGCCAGCGGCAAGGCCAGGCCGGGCAGCAGGGCCGGATTGACCAGCCCCACTTCCAGCAACACGCGGGGGAACATCAAGGCGGAAGTCGCCAGCAGGCCGGCCGCCAGCGCTGCGCGCAGTTGCGGTGCATTGAGCCGGGCCAGCGTGATGGTCATGGCGGTGGATGAGACGATGCCGCCAAGTAGCGCGGTCAGCAGCAGGCCATGCCGCGCCCCAAAGAATCGAATGGCCACGTAGGCGGCGAAGCCGATGCCGGCAATCAGCACCACCATCATCCAGGTCGTGTAGGGATTGAGCGCCTGCCAGGGTCCGTAGCCCTGGTTCGGCAGCGCGGGCAGCAGCACCACGGAGATGAACAGCATCTTCAGCGCGCCTGCCAGTTCGGCCTCGCTGAGTCGCTTCAGCGCCTGATGCAGACGTGCCTTGAGGCTCAGCAGCAGCGCCACCACGATGGCGCAGGCGGCAGCCAGCGCGCGGCTTTCAGCGACTGCCAGGCTGCCGAGAACGAAGGTCAGCAGCAGGGCGACTTCGGTGGTCATGCCGTAATCGCCACTGCGGTGCGCGTCGATGACGTAGCCGGCAATTACCAGCAGAGCGAGCATGCCGAACATTGCTACCCAGGCCAGCGTGCCCAGGTGGTTGATGCTGACGGCTGCCAGCCCGCCGAACAGGCCTGCCAGGCCGAACGTGCGAATGCCGGCGACGAGTTCCTGCCCCGCGTTGTTCCGACCGCTCCAGGTGCGTTCGGTCCCGATCAGCAGGCCCACCGCGAGCGCCGTGGCGAGGTTGAGAATCAACTCGAGCGTCATCTTTCGCCTCGCTGCCGAAAGTGCAGATAGCCATCAGTGTAACTGCCTGCAGCCGGGCATCGTCACGGTTCGCAGGAGTGGGCGTCGTCCGTGTTGCCCATCCCTTATCGCAGGGTCAGATGCCGGCTCATCAGGGCGCGCAGTGCGGCTGGTTTAACCGGCTTGGCAAGAAAATCCAGCCCGCTGGCATGAATCGCCGCGACCAGTTCCGGGCGGCCGTCGGCACTGATTACCACGCCCGGTACCGGCTCGCCGAGGCGGGTGCGCAGCCAGGCCATCAGCTCGGTGCCGGTCTGGCCCTCGTCCAGGTGATAGTCGACCAGCACCAGTTGCGGGCGAATGTCCTCGGCCAGCAGCGCTTCGCATTCGGCGCGGTTGCTGGCAGTCCATACCTGGCAGCCCCAGCGCGTGAGCAGGCTGCTCATGCCCACCAGAATGCTGTCCTCGTTGTCGATGCACAGCACCTGGGTGCCGGTCAGTGCCGTGTGTTGCGGTTCGCCGCGTCTTGCCACCTGCCGTGGCTGGCTGAGCGTGCGGGCGATCGGCACGGTGACACTGAACACGCTGCCCTTGCCTGGCCAGGAGCGCACCTCAAGGGGATGCTCAAGCACATGGCAGAGGCCATCGGCGATCGCCAGGCCCAGGCCAAGCCCCTTTTCGGCGCGGGTCTGGTGGCTGTCCAGGCGTTTGAATTCTTCGAAGATCACCTTCAGCTTGTCCTGCGGAATGCCCGGTCCGCGGTCCCACACCTCGAGTCGCAGAGAGGCGCCTTGCCGGCGTACGCCGAGTACCACCCGGCCCTTGGCGTAGCGGAACGCGTTGGTGAGGAAGTTCTGCAGCACCCGGCGCAGCAGGCGGATGTCGCTGTCGACGCGCAGCTTGCTGCCGTGCACGCGGAAGTTCACGCCCTGTTCACGGGCCAGCACGGTGAACTCGGTGCCGAGGGTGTCGAACAGCGTGGCCAACGGGAAGGGGTTGCGATCCGGGGTGACCCGGCCGCTTTCCAGGCGTGAGATATCCAGCAGATCGGTGATCAGGTCCTCGGCCGAGCGGAGCGAGCTGTCCAGATGCTGTACCAGCTCCTGGGCCTCCTTGGGCAAAGCGCTTTGCTGGTGCGACAGTGCCGCGGAGAACAGGCGTGCAGCATTGAGCGGCTGCATCAGGTCGTGGCTGACAGCGGCGAGGAAGCGCGTCTTCGACTGATTGGCGGCTTCCGCCGTGCTCTTGGCTTCGATCAATGCCTGGTTGAGCTGCGACAGCTCCTGGGTGCGCTCGCTGACGCGCTGTTCGAGGCCTTCGTTGGCGTCTTTGAGCGCGCGTTCGGCCTCGCGGTAGGCGGTGATGTCGCTGAAGCTCATGACGAAGCCGCCGCCCGGCATCGGATTGCCGATCAGTTCGACCACGCGGCCGTTGGGGAACAGCCGCTCGGAGGTATGCGCACGGCCCTGGCGCATCCAGTACAGGCGCTTGGCCACATGGGTGTCGGGGTCGCCCGGGCCGCACAGGCCGCGCTCGGCGTTGTAGCGGATGATGTCGGCGATCGGCCGGCCGATGTAGACCAGCCCGTCCGGATACTCGAAAAGCTCCAGATAGCGGTGGTTCCACGCCACCAGGCGCAGCGACTGGTCGACCACGCTGATGCCCTGGGTGATATTCTCGATCGCTCCTTGCAGCAGCGCACGGTTGAACTGCAGCACCTCGGAGGCTTCGCCGACGATGCGCACCACGTCGTCGACCTGCATGTCGCGGCCTTCCAGCGCCGCCTTGACCACAGCGCGCGTGGAGGACGCGCCGAGTACGCCGGCGAGCAGGCGCTCGGTATGCGCGATCCACTGGCCGTCGGCCTGCAGTTTGGGCGAGAAGTCCTGGCCGTGGCGGCGGGCGAAGCGCTGGAAACTTTGCTCGGCGCGCTCGGCACCGACGAAGCGCGATGCCAGGGTCAGCAGGTCCTCGACGCGCACGGCGAGCAGGCGCCGCGCGCCGGTGGGGGAGGTGATCTCCTGGCCGATGAAGCGGCTGGCCTGCCAGTGCTCGGCTACATGGGTCTGGGTCAGGATCGATACCCAGAAGAACAGCGTGGCATTGCCGATCAGCGACAGGGTCACACCCAGCGTCAGACCGCTGAGGCCGAAACCGAGGCCGCCGTTGTACATCCAGTTCAGGCCCGGGAACATGTCCAGCGGCCAGCCGAGCAACGGCAGGATCAGCGTGTAGAACCAGATCGCCGCACCGGCGGTCAGGCCGGCGAACACGCCACGGCGGTTGGCCTGCTTCCAGTACAGCGCGCCGACCATGGCCGGGGCCAGCTGCGTGATGGCGGCGAAGGCGATCTGGCCGATGGTGGCCAGGGAGGCGGTGGAGCCGAGCAGGCGGTAGCTGACGTAGGCCAGCAGGAGGATCGCCACGATGGTGATGCGGCGTACCGAGAGCATCCAGTGGCGGAAGGCCTCGAAGGGGCGTTCGGCTTCCTGGCGGCGCAGCAGCCAGGGCAGCAGCATGTCATTGGAAACCATGGTGGAAAGCGCCACGCTGGCGACGATCACCATGCCGGTCGCCGCCGATGCACCGCCGATGAAGGCCAGCAGCGCGAGCCAGGGATGCAGCTCGGCCAGCGGCAGGCTGATGACGAACGAGTCCGGGGTCACGCCCGCCGGCAGCAGCATCTGCCCGGCGAGGGCAATCGGCACGACGAACACGGCAGCCAGCACGAGGTAGAGCGGGAACACCCAGCGAGCCAGGCGGAAGTCGCGCGGCTCGATGTTTTCCACCACCGCGACGTGGAACTGCCGTGGCAGGCAGACGATCGCCATCATCGCCACGGTGGTCTGTACCAGCATGGCGGCCCAGTTGACGTTCTCGCTCCAAAAATCAGCGAGCTCGGGCGCGTCGTGGGCGCGGTTGAACAGGTCGCCGAAACCGTTGTACAGGCCGAAGGTCACGAACGCGCCGACTGCCAGGAATGCCAGCAGCTTGATCAGCGATTCGAAGGCGATCGCCAGGACCATGCCGCGGTGGTGCTCGGTCACGTCGAGATTGCGCGTGCCGAAGAGGATGGTGAACAGCGCCAGGACGATCGAGACGATCAATGCGGTGTCGCGGGTGCCGGTGCCGGCCGCCTCGACATTGATACCGCTCAGCACGTTTACGCCGAGCACGATGCCTTTCAGCTGCAGGGCGATGTAGGGCAGTACGCCGACCAGGCAGATCAGGGTGACCACCACCGCCAGCACCTGCGACTTGCCGTAGCGTGCGGCGATGAAGTCGGCAATCGAGGTGATGTTCTCCTGCTTGCTGATCATGATCATCTTCTGGATCACGTGCGGTGCGAACAGCATCAGCAGGATCGGGCCCAGATAGATCGGCAGGAATGCCCACAGCTGTTCGGTGGACTGGCCGACCGCACCGAAGAAGGTCCAGCTGGTGCAGTACACCGCCAGCGACAGGCTGTAGACCCAGGGCCGCAGGCGCGGCGACATGGAGGCGCTGTTACGGTCACCATAGAAGGCGATGGCGAACAGAATGGCCATATAGACGAGGGCGACCGCGGCGATCAGCCCGCCTGACAGCGTCATGCAAACTCCAGAAAGCGAGGGGTAGGCGTCAGATCGGTGTCCGCGGGCCCAGAGGTGCGCCGCATTCATTCAGCCCTGACGACTCATTAATAGGCTCAATCCGCGAAGTTTCGCAGCATTGCTGCGCCCCGTGTGCTGGGTTGCGACCAAGGTCGCATGTGTCTAGCACGGGGCCGCAGCAGCGATGCCGGTCGTCTGTGCAATGGTCTGTCGCCTTCGCCATGGGTTACTGTCTCGGCATACGTCAGTTCACCCGTCTTTCATAAACAGGAGCATGTCATGTTCAGCCCGCATCCGGTAACCCTGCAGCGCGGGGCGCTGCGCCTGGCGCCGCTGATGGAGGCGGATATTCCGGAGCTGGTGGCGCTGGCGGAACGAAACCGTGGCGAGCTGACGTTCATGAACGGGCCGCTGCGTCCCGATTGGTATCGCCATGCGCTGGCAGAGCAGCGAGACGGTCGCGCAGTAGTGTTCAGCATACGAATGGCAGAGCGGTTGATCGGTACTACCCGCTTCGCCGATTTCGTCAGCAGTCTGCCTGCGGCTGAACTCGGATGGACCTGGCTGGATCAGGCAGAGCACGGCACCGGGCTCAATGCCTCGATCAAGTTCCTGTTGCTGCGTCACGCGTTCGAGGAATGGCAGCTGGTGCGGCTGCAGCTGAAAACCGCCGCCAGCAACCTGCGCTCGCAGCGGGCCATCGAGAAGCTCGGTGCCGAGCGTGAGGGTGTATTGCGCAACCACCGGAGGCTGGCGGACGGTCGGCTCGACGATACCGTGCTGTACAGCATCACCGACCGTGACTGGCCACAAGTCAGGCAACGCCTCGCTGCCGAGTGACGGTGGCCGAAGCTGCGCTACGCATCGCCTGATACAACCACTTCGGTTATCGTGCGGTGCTTTGTCGCGCAGCCCGCTTGATCCATGGGTAGTGCCAGCCCGTTTATCGGTGGGCCTGGTCCGGTCGTCGCGATGACGCTTACAAGGAGTTTCGATGTCCCGCTCGCAAGAGTTTGCCCACGGTTGCCGTGACATTCTGCCGTTGATTCTCGGCGCGATCCCATTCGGGGTGATCTTCGGTACGCTGGCGGTCGCTGCCGGGTTGTCCGGATGGCAGACGATGGGCATGTCTTCGCTGGTATTCGCCGGCTCCGCGCAGTTCATCGCCGTCACGCTGATCACCGGCGGAGTAGGGGCCGCGGTGGTGTTGCTGACGACCTTCGTGGTGAACCTGCGTCATGCGTTGTATAGCGCTGCCCTGCAGCCGTTCGTTCGTCACCTGCCCGGGCGCTGGCGAGTACCGTTGGCCTTCTGGCTGACAGACGAGGCTTTCGCCGTGGTACAGAACCGCTACGCCCGTGACGATGGCTCGCCCTACAAGCACTGGTTCTTCCTCGGTGCCGCGCTGACCATGTACATCAGTTGGCAGCTGGCGACCCTGGCAGGAGTGGCCTTCGGTCGGGCTGTTCCGGATCTTGCCAGCTGGGGGCTGGACTTCGCCATGATCGCCACCTTCATCGGCATCGCCGTGCCGATGATGCGTACTCGCCCGCAGGTTGCCTCCGCACTGGTGGCCGGCGCTGTCGCATTGCTGACCTGGGACTTGCCTTACAAGCTCGGGCTGCTCGCTGTTGCCATGGCCGGTATCGTCGTTGGCGTCTGGCTGGAGCGCCGTGCCGAGGCCGCAGCTCGCCTGGAGGGAGCGCTATGAGTACCTGGTTGCTGATCTTCGGCATGCTGGCGATCACCTTCGTGATTCGCTACAGCTTCTTCGCCTGGCCCGATCTGCGCTTTCCCCGAGCCATCGAGCAGGGCCTGCATTACGTGCCGGTGGCCGTGCTCACGGCCATCGTGGTGCCGGGCATGCTGATGCCCGAGGGCGCTTGGGCGCTGCACTGGGACAACGCCTATCTGCTGGCCGGCCTGCTGGCTATCGTCATCGCCGCGCTCACCCGCAATCTGCTGGCGACGATCGCCGGCGGGCTGCTCAGCTTCTTCCTGCTGCGCTGGGCGCTCGGGCAGTTGCCGATATGAGCCGGATCCCGCCCGATACCGGTTCGCCGCGATCGTCAACGCCTGACGGGCCGGTCGCCACGCATTCGCAGTTCCGCCTGCTGGGCAAGCGGCGTTTCTTGCCGTTCTTCTGCACGCAGCTGCTCGGCGCATTCAATGACAACGTGTTCAAGCAGGCATTGATCCTGGCGATTCTGTTCAAGCTCGGCACGGCTGCGGATACGAGTTTGCTGATCAATCTCTGCGCGTTGTTGTTCATTCTGCCGTTCTTCCTGTTCTCCGCATTGGGAGGGCAGTTCGGCGAGCGGTTCGAAAAGGCCTGGCTGATTCGTCGGATCAAGTTCGCGGAGATCCTGATCATGCTTGCCGGTGCGCTCGGCATGTTGCTCGGCAACCTGCCGCTGCTGCTGGTGGTGCTGTTCTGCATGGGCACGCAATCGGCGCTGTTCGGGCCGGTCAAGTATTCGATCCTGCCGCAGCAGCTTGCTGAAGATGAATTGGTCGGCGGCAATGCGCTGGTGGAGATGGGGACTTTCCTGGCAATTCTAGGCGGCACCATCGGCGCGGGCGTGCTGATGGCGAACGAGGGCTACGCCGAGCTTGTGGCCTTCAGCGTGGTGCTGATTGCCGTGTTCGGCTACTTGGCGAGCCTCGCCATTCCCGGTGGCACGGCTGCCCTTCCGACGTTGCATATGGATTGGCGCGTGCTGCGCCAATCCTGGCGAATTCTGCGGCTCGGATTCGGGCAGCAGCGGGCCGTATCGCGGGCGATGCTCGGCAACTCCTGGTTCTGGTTTCTCGGTGCGACCTATCTGACGCAGATTCCGGCCTTTGCCAAGGACTACCTGGGTGGCGATGAAAGCGTGGTGACGCTGATCCTGACGCTGTTCTCGGTGGGCATCGCGCTGGGCTCACTGTTGTGCGAACGGCTGTCGCGGCATCATGTGGAGATAGGGCTGGTGCCTTTCGGTGCGATTGGCCTGAGCCTCTGTGGAATCCTGTTGTGGTGGCACGCGGGGGATCATATGGCTTCCGCGGCAACCATCAGCTGGCTGGCATTGCTCGGCGAGCCCTCGGCTTGGTGGGTACTGGCGGACATTCTTGGCTTGGGCATTTTCGGGGGGCTGTATATCGTGCCGCTGTATGCGCTGATCCAGTCGCGCAGTGTGGTTCATGAGCGCTCGCGGGTGGTGGCGGCGAACAACATCCTCAATGCCCTGTTCATGGTCATGTCAGCCATCATCGCGATCGTGCTGCTGGTGTTGCTGGACCTGACGATTCCGCAGCTTTTCCTCGTGGTCTCGCTGCTCAGCGTGCTGGTCTGCGGCGCGCTGTTCATCGATGTGCCGGAGTTCATCGAGCGCTTTGTGCTTTGGTCGCTGGGGGATCGGTTGGGTGGAGTGCTGCTGGCGCAGCTGAGGTTGCGTTGATGAGGGGGGGAGGTCGGGGCGCTGATTAGCGCCCCGCTGGCATCACACGCCCTGAGGGATTTCCTCGCCGCCGAACGCTTCGAACAGCGCCGGCAGAAACTCGCGGAAAGTCATCATCATCAGCAGGAAGCTGGCGTCCTGCTGAGCGAGCGCATCGTCGCCGCCATCCTGTTCGGCCTGGTCCTGCAGCAGTTCCTCGAAGCGCAGGCGCTTGATGATCAGCTTGTCGTCCAGCACGAAGGACAGCTTGTCCTGCCAGGCCAGGGACAGCTGGGTTACCTGCTTGCCGGCTTCCATGTGCTGCTGGATTTCATCGCTGGTCAGGTCCTGGCGCTTGCAGCGCACCACGCCGCCGTCCTCGTGGGTATCACGCAGTTCGCATTCGTCGAGCACGAAGAAGTCGGCAGCAGCCTTCTGCGTCTTCACCCAGTCGGTGAGGGTTGCGCTTGGTGCGACCTTCACTGTCAGCGGACGTACCGGCAGTGAGCCGATGGCTTCGCGCAGGGTGGAGAGCAGGTCCTCGGCTTTCTTCGGGCTGGCGGAGTTCACCAGAATCAGCCCGCGCTCGGCGTCGATCGCGGCGAAGGTGCCGGACTTGCGAATGAAGGCCCGCGGCAGGAAGGCCTGGATGATCTCGTCCTTGATCTGATCGCGTTCCTTCTTGTAGACCTTGCGCATCTGCTCGGCTTCGATTTCGTCGATCTTTTCCTTCACCGCGTCCTTGACCACGCTGCCGGGAAGGATGCGTTCTTCCTTGCGCGTGGCGATCAGCAGGAAGCCCTGGCTGACATGCACCAACGGTGCGTCTTCTCCCTTGCCGAACGGTGCGATGAAACCGTAGGTGCTCAGCTCCTGGCTGGCGCAGGGGCGGGCGGGTTTGGCGGCCAGTGCGGCTTCGAGTGTCTCGGCATCCAGAGCAACATTTTGGGTGAGACGGTAAACGAGCAGGTTACGAAACCACATGGCGAGGTAGATCTCCGGAAAGCAAAGGGGTGCATTATTCCCGCCTGGCTACTTAAGGCCAACCCTTGATGAAGTGAACGGGCTGCGGACAGGAAAAAAACGCCGCTTTAACGAGTGTTTTCCTAAGTCTTTGGAACTTCTGCAATTTTTTTTTCGAAAGGGGGTTGCCAAGGTCAGGAACCCTCTCTAGAATGCGCCCCACTTCGAGAGCAAACGGGTGATTAGCTCAGCTGGGAGAGCATCTGCCTTACAAGCAGAGGGTCGGCGGTTCGATCCCGTCATCACCCACCACTCGAGGTTTAGCGCAGCGGTAGTTCAGTCGGTTANCAAGGTCAGGAACCCTCTCTAGAATGCGCCCCACTTCGAGAGCAAACGGGTGATTAGCTCAGCTGGGAGAGCATCTGCCTTACAAGCAGAGGGTCGGCGGTTCGATCCCGTCATCAGCCACCAACCTTTGTGAGATTTCGGACGAAAGTCCGGCCGACGCGCAGCGGTAGTTCAGTCGGTTAGAATACCGGCCTGTCACGCCGGGGGTCGCGGGTTCGAGTCCCGTCCGCTGCGCCATATTCGCTTCACGGGTCCACTGAACGCCCTGGAGCAACAGAAAAAACGGCCATCAAGGCCGTTTTTTTTTTGCCCATTTTTTTATGGGGCGGCGTGACCGGCCTGCTCCTGCTTCCCTTCAGCAGAAATGCTAAGCGCTTCCTTTCTTTGCCATCTCTTTACCGTGCTTGCCCGGAGGCGCGGTAGCCAGTGCCTGGATGCGCTGCTAAGCTCGGGCACTGATTTTTTGAAATGCCCACAGCGCTTAAGGAAACAGCATGAGACTGAGACACCATCGTTTGGCACCTGCGATTGCGCTGGTTGGCCTGGTATTGGCCGGCTGCGACTCGCAGACCAGTGTCAAACTCGACACTCCGGCGCAGAAGGCGTCCTACGGCATCGGCCTGAACATGGGCAAGAGCCTCGCGCAGGAGGGTATGGACGATCTCGATTCCCAGGCTGTGGCGCAGGGCATCGAAGACGCCATCGGCAACAAAGAGCAGAAGCTCACCGATGAGCAACTGATGGAAGCGTTCACCTTCCTGCAGACGCGCGCCGAAGAGCGCATGACCGAAATGAATGCCAAGGCCGTCGAGGCTGGCAAGAAGTTTCTCGAGGACAACGCCAAGCGTGACGGCGTGAAGACCACCGAGTCGGGCCTGCAGTATGAAGTGGTCAAGTCCGCCGAGGGTCGTCAGCCGACCGAGAACGACGTGGTTACAGTGCACTACGAGGGCAGTCTGACCGACGGCACCGTCTTCGACAGCTCCATCAAGCGCGGCAGCCCGATCGACCTGCCGGTCGGTGGCGTGATCCCGGGTTGGGTCGAGGGTCTGCAACTGATGCACGTCGGCGAGAAGTTCAAGCTCTACATCCCGAGCGAGCTGGCCTATGGCGAGCAGAGCCCGAGCCCGCTGATCCCGGCCAATTCGGTGCTGGTGTTCGATCTCGAGCTGCTCGATATCAAGGGTGACGAAGCCGAGCAGCCTGCCGAAGCGGCTGAGCAGCAATAAGCGGGCGGTACACGGCCCGAAACGAAAACGCCCCGACTTGATCGGGGCGTTTTTGTTGGTGCTCGACCGGATTAGTCGTCCATCTGCGACTGCAGGTAGTTTTCCATTCCGACCTTGTCGATCAGGCTCAGCTGGGTTTCCAGCCAGTCGATGTGCTCTTCTTCGGCCTCAAGGATGTCTTCCAGCAGTTCCCGGCTGCCGTAATCGCCGACACTCTCGCAATAGGCAATGGCAACCTTCAGGTCCTGGACGCCACTCTGCTCCAGGCGGAGGTCGCATTCGAGCATCTCGCGGGTGTTCTCCCCGATCTGCAGCTTGCCCAGGTCCTGCAGGTTCGGCAGTCCTTCAAGGAAGAGGATGCGCTTGATCAGCTTGTCCGCATGCTTCATCTCATCGATGGATTCTTCGTACTCATGCTTGCCGAGCTTGCCGAGACCCCAGTCCTCATACATGCGCGCGTGCAGAAAGTACTGGTTGATGGCTACCAGCTCGTTGCCGAGGATCTTGTTGAGGTGCTGAATGACCAGCTTGTCGCCTTTCATGTAGTTAGCCTGCCTGGAGCGGTGGAAGTAGAAGCAGTCTGGCCACGGTAAGCTGACCTGTCAAACCTAAGTCCTTGAATGCAAAAGCTAAAACCTAGCGAGAATGGTTGCGTTCCGCATCCGACGGACAACCCGCTGATTTGCAGGCAAAAAAAAAGCCGGGCAAGGCCCGGCTGTACGGCTTCAGTCTGCTAAGCCTGAACGAAACTCGCAGGGTAGGCGAGGGCTGCCTGGGCATTCTGTACATCGCTCAGTGTGTCGCGAACGACCTGTTTGGCGACACAGGCACACTTGCCGCACTGGGTTGCGACGCCAGTTGCTTCACGCACCTCACGATAGCTGCAGCATCCTTCATAGATAGCATCGCGAATCTGGCCGTCGGTGACACCCTGGCAAAGACAGACGTACATAAAGCACTACCCGTTCATTTCGTTGATGTTGGGATGCTAATCAGAATGAGAATAATTGTCAAAGCCCGGCCGTCGGCGATCAGTGAAAATCTTCGTTATTTCCCGGCCGCATTTCATTTCTGTCGATTGCGAGCCGGCGCAGCCGGGCCGGGTGTGCTGTCGTTGCGGTAGACTGCGCCCCTTTTGAGACCGGAGGCCTCTTATGGCCCTGCAAGCCACGCCTTATAAAGTCGAGCTCAACCTCACCGATCTGGATCGTGGGGTCTACGAGAACCTGCGTTTTACCGTTGCCAAACATCCCTCCGAAACCGAAGAGCGCCTCGGCGTGCGCTTGATTGCCTACGCGCTTTGGTACAGCGAGCAGCTGGCGTTCGGCCGGGGTCTGTCGGATGTGGACGAGCCCGCGTTATGGGAAAAGAGTCTGGACGGCAGGATTCTTCACTGGATCGAAGTCGGCCAGCCGGATGCCGAGCGTCTGACCTGGTGCTCGCGCCGCGCCGAGCGCGTCAGCCTGGTGGCCTATGGCAACCTGCGCGTATGGCAGGGCAAGGTGATCGACGCGGTAAAGGGGCTGAAGAACCTGTCCATTGCCACCATCGATTCCGAGTCGCTCGCCGCGCTGGTCAAGGACCTGCCGCGTAGCTTGCAATGGGGCGTGATGATCAGTGACGGCACGCTGTTCATCACCGATGAGCGTGGACAGTTCGAAGTGAAGCTGGCCTGGCTGCTCGGCGAGCGCTGAGCGCGCTCGCCACGTTGCTCAAGACTGCCAGAACTGCACGAATGCATTGAACGACATCACCACTCCAACCGCCGTGGCCAGCATGGCCAATATGCCGAACACCAGCATCCAGGTGGGGTGACGGTAGGCGTCGCCGACGATGTTCGCTTTGCGCGAGGCGAGCAGTATGCAGCCCAGCGCCAGCGGCAGCACAAGGGCATTCAGTGTGCCCGCCACTACCAGAACCTTCACCGGCTGGCCGACCAGGCTGTAGATGAGCGTCGAGCAGGCGATGAAGCCGATCACCATACGCTGGTTGTGGCGGCGGATGCTGTCGTGCAACGAGTACATGAAGGTGACGCTGGTGTAGGCGGCGCCGATCACCGATGACACCGAGGCGGCCAGCAGTACCACGCCGAAGATCTTGTAGCCGACGGTGCCCATCGAGTGGGAGAACACCGAAGCGGCAGGGTTGCTCGGGTCGAGGCTGAGCCCCTGGCTGACGACCCCGAGCGCGGCCAGGAACAGGCAGATGCGCACAACGCCGGTGGTGGCGATGCCGGTGACCGCCGCTCGGGTGACCAGCCTGACGTTCTCGACGCCAGTGATGCCGGCTTCCACCAGCCGGTGCCCACCGGAGAACGAGATGTAGCCGCCAACGGTACCGCCCACCAGTGTCACGATCGGCAGCAACAGGATCAGCGGATCGTCCGGGTTGAAGCTGCGATTGACTGCCTCGAGCAGCGGCGGGCTCGACTGCAGCATGGCGTAGCCGATCATGCAGAGCATCACCAGCCCCAGCACCTGCATCACCGAATCCATTACGCCCTTGGCATTGCGCAGCAGGAAGATGCCGATGATCAGCACCGCGGCGATCAGCGAGCCGATCACCGGCGGGATGCCGAAGATGACGTTCATGGCCAGCCCGGCGCCGCCGATGTTGCCGATGTTGAAGGCAATGCCGCCAAGCACGATGAAGGCCGAGATCAGGTGGCCGACGCCAGGGATCACCCGGTTGGCGACATCCTGACCGCGCAGGTTGGCGACGGTGATGATCCGCCAGATGTTGAGCTGGGCGCCGATATCGATCAGCAGCGAGACCAGAATGGCAAAGGCGAAGCTCGCCAGGTATTTCTCGGTGAACAGCGAGGTCTGGGTCAGAAAGGCCGGACCGATGGACGAGGTCGCCATGATGAAGATGGCGCCGCGAAGCACGTTGCGCTGGGAGGGTGTGGCTCGTTCGGCTTGCGTAGGTTGCATTGGATACCTTCTTTTTTCTTGGCGTTGGGGCAGGTAGGGAAATGCAGCCGTGCAGCGAGTGCCCGGCAAGATTGTTGTTGTTTGGTGATGCGCAAAACCGTGTCGGGTCAGATCACCCCCAGCTGTTCGTCGCGCAGGTCGGTGATGAACATGTGCCCTGGCGCGTGGGTGATGACCAGCTCCGGCCGGGCCTGCATCGCCACGGCCTGGGGCGTCACGCCACAGGCCCAGAACACCGGGACCTCGCCTTCGCGCAGCTCTGATTGCTCACCGAAATCCGGTTTGGCCAGGTCTGCGATGCCCAGCAGTCGCGGGTCGCCGACATGCACGGGGCCGCCATGCACGGAGGGAAATCGCGATGTGACCTGCACGGCGCGCACCACCTTGTTCGCAGGCATCGGCCGCATGCTCACCACCATCGGCCCGCTCAGGCGGCCGGCGGGCTGGCAGGCGATGTTGGTGCGGTACATCGGGACGTTGTGGCCGTCCTCGATGTGCCTGACTGGCACGCCGTTGGCCAGCAGCGCAGCCTCGAAACTGAAGCTGCAGCCGATGAGGAAGGCCACCATGTCGTCCTCCCAGAAGGGCGTGATGTCCTGCACCTCCTGATCGAGCTGGCCATTGCGGTAGATGCGGTAGCGCGGGAAGTCCGTGCGGATATCGGCGCCTGGCGCCGCGTGCCGTGGCTCGAAGCTCCCCGGGTCGGTGACGTCCAGCAGCGGGCCCGGCGGTCGGGCCGTCGAATTCGCCCTGGCGAATCCGCTCGCGCAATGCGGCGGGGGACAGGTCTCGGTAGGCGGTCAGGTTCATATCCATCACTCCGTCGTGGTCCGTTGCCAGCTGGCGAGCAGTCGCCGCTGCTCGCGTTGTGCGCGTTCCAACGCCACCGGCTTCAGGCGCAACACGGTGCCGGGCATGCATTGGGCCAGCTGCGCGACTGCCAATGGAGTGAGCGCGCCAAGGCGCGGGTAACCGCCGATGGTCTGGCGGTCATTGAGCAGGATGATCGGCTGACCGTCCGCCGGAACCTGAATAGCGCCCAGCGGCACGCCTTCGGAGATCATGGCCGAGCGCGCGCAGCGCAGGGTCGGTCCCAGCAGGCGAACACCCATGCGGTCGGCGCGCTGGTCGACGGTCCAGTCGCTGTTGAACGCATCGAACAGGCTCTGCCCGGTGAAATCGCCGATCTGCGCTCCCAGTACCACCGATAGCCCGGCGCCGGGCAGCGGCACCAGCGCCTGCTCGGGCAGGTTGCGCATCGTCGTGGCGTGGCCGCGCCAGTGCAGTAGGTCGCCCTTGGCCAGCGGCTGGCCGTCGCCGTTCAGCCCACCGAGCTGCTCACGGCGTACCGTGGCACAGCTGCCCAGCATGGCCGGTGCGCTGAAACCGCCGGGCGCGGCGAGATAGGCACGAACACCCTGGCGCGGTTGACTGAAGATCAGTGTCTGCCCTTCCCGGATGCGAAAGGCGCGCCCGGGCATGAGAGGTTCGCCATCGAGCGTCGCGCCGAGATCGGCGCCGCAGAGTGCGAGGCAGGTATCGGTCTGAGCGCGCAGGCTGAAATTGCCGAGGGTGATCTCTACCGTGGGGGCCTGCAGCGGGTTGCCCAGCAGCCAGTTGGCCCAGCCGTGGGACAGCCAATCAACGGCACCGCCCTGGGTCACGCCGAGGTGGCGAACCCCGCTGCGGCCGGCGTCCTGCAGAGTGGCCAGGGCGCCGGCCTGTTCGATCAGCAGGCTCATGCGGAGGCCTCCTGGAAGGGCGTGTCGTCGCCGCCGAGACGGATGAACTCGGCCCGCTCGATGGGCACGAAGCGCACGCGGTCGCCGGGCTGCCAGAGGCTGAAGCCGTCCAGTTCGCGGTCGAACAGGCGAACCGGGCTGCGGCCGATCAGGTTCCAGCCGCCCGGTGACACCAGCGGATAGATGGCGGTCTGGCGGTCGGCGATGCCCAGGCTGCCGGCCGGCACCTGCTTGCGCGGCGTCGCCAGGCGTGGGCTGGCGAGGCGCTCGTCGACCAGCCCGAGAAAGGCGAAGCCGGGCGCGAAGCCGAGGGCGAAGACTTGATAGAGGTGCGTGCTGTGTCGCTCGATGACCCCCGCGACACCGAGGCCGCTGCGCTCGCCCAGCGCTTGCAGTTCCGGGCCGACGCTCGGGTCGTACCACACCGGTATGTCGTGCTGGCGGGCACTCGCCGCCGCCGCCGGTTGCAGCCCATCGAGAGCCTGCCGCACATACTGGCGGGCCTGCTGATCGTCCAGTTGCGCCAGGTCGTACTGCACCAGTAGCGTGGTGTAGGAGGGCACCAGATCGATGAGGGCAGCGCCGAACGCATCCCGCACACGCTGACTGGCAGCCAGCATCCACGGCATATTGTCCTCGTCGATCTGATCGAACAGGCGCAGCACCAGGCTATCGATGCCGACCACCTCGATCCGCGGCGTCATGCGGGAAGCGCCTGCAGTGCCTGACGAATGCGCTGCACAGCGGCGATGGAGCCGGCGTTGTCGCCGTGCACGCAGAGCGTATCGGCCTGCAGGATCAGCGCGCTGCCATCGCTGGCGGTCAATGCTTCCCCCTTGGCCAGGCGCAGGGCCTGGTCGGCCACCGTTTCGGCATCGTGGTGCACGGCACCCGGCAGGTTGCGCGAGACCAGCATGCCGGCGGCGTCGTAGGCGCGGTCGGCGAACACCTCGAACCACAGGGTGATGCCGATTTCCGCCGCCATCGCCTGGCTTTCGCTATTGTCGCGGGTAGACATGAGCATCAGCGGCAGGCTGGCACTGTAGGCCTTTACGGCGGTCATGACCGCGCGCAGCAGCTGTGGCTGGCGCATCATGTCGTTGTAGAGCGCGCCGTGGGGTTTGACGTAGCGGACCTGCGTGCCTTCGGCGCGGCAGATGCCGTCGAGCGCACCGATCTGATAGAGCAGCATGTTCTCCACTTCGGTCGGGCTGCAGGCCATGGAGCGCCGGCCGAATCCGACCAGATCCGGATAGGCCGGATGGGCGCCAATACGCACATCGTGCTCACATGCCAATGCCACTGTGCGCCGCATGATCTGCGGATCGGAGGCATGGAAGCCGCAGGCGATATTGGCGCAGTCGATGAACGGCATCACCTCGGCATCCAGGCCCATGGTCCAGGCGCCGAAGCTTTCCCCTATGTCGCAATTGAGTAACAGACGACTCACGATGGCTGCTCCTTTCGAGATGGGCCGGTGCGGCGGTCGAAGTCGATACACTGATAAAGTGTCGATAAATTATCAACGTATTTTTCCTGTTGACCGCCGAAGTGACCGTGCGGACATTGCTGTATCCTTTCCCGCCACATCGATACGAACGGCGCTGCCGCTTCATCAATCAGGAACTCAAGATGGTTGACGCCAAAAGCCCCCGTCCGTTGCGATCTTCTATCGTCGCTTCGGCGCACCTCGCCGAGCAGTCCCAGGAACTGTCCGAGCTCGAGTACGGCATCATCGTCGCCAGCGCCGCGTTGATGCGCTGGATGGAGCGTTGCATGCAGGCCTGCGGCACGGTGGAGATGAACGCGCTGGACGTCATGGTGCTGCACAACCTCACCAGTCGCGGGCGCGCCAAGCGACAGGCGGACATCTGCCTGCTGCTCAACGTGGAAGACACGCACACGGTCACCTACGCGCTGAAGAAGCTCGGCAAACTGGGCCTGGTGGAAGGCGCGAAGCAGGGCAAAGAGATGTTCTATCGAACTACCGACAAGGGCCGCGCGCTCTGCCAGGAATACGCCGACATCCGCCGCGAATGCCTGATTGCCTCGTTCGAGAACCTCAATATCGACCCTGACGAGATCCACCGCCTGGCAGGCATGCTGCGCGCCATGTCCGGCTTGTACGATCAGGCCGCACGCGCCGCCACCTCCCTGTAAACGACCTTCACCGAGTCTGGAATCCCATGCGTATCGAACCCCGCCCCTTGCCCGAGCAGCTGCCCGACCTTGGCGATATGCCGCCACTGCTGCAGCGCCTCTACGCGGCCCGTGGCGTGACTTGCGCAGAGGAGCTGGACAAGGGGTTGGCGCGGTTGATTCCTTATAAGCAGCTCAAGGGTATCGATGCCGCGGTCGAGCTGCTGGTCGAGGCGCTGGAGAAGCGCCAGCGCATCCTGTTCGTCGGCGACTTCGATGCCGACGGCGCCACCGCGAGCAGCGTCGGCGTGCTCGGCCTGCGTCAGCTGGGGGCGGCGCATGTCGATTATCTGGTGCCCAATCGCTTCGAATACGGCTACGGGCTGACGCCGGAAATCGTTGCCGTCGCCTTGCAGCGCGAACCCGACCTGCTGGTGACCGTCGACAACGGGATTTCCAGCGTCGATGGCGTCGCGGCGGCCAAGGCGGCCGGGTTGCGGGTGCTGGTCACCGACCATCACCTGCCCGGTCACGAGCTGCCGGCGGCTGATGCCATCGTCAACCCCAATCAGCCTGAGTGCGCCTTTCCGAGCAAGTGCATCGCCGGGGTCGGCGTTATCTTCTATGTGCTGCTGGCGTTGCGCGCTCGCTTGCGTGAGCTGGACTGGTTCGTCCGTCAGGGCTGGGCCGAGCCGAACCTGGCCGAGCTGCTCGATCTGGTGGCGCTGGGCAGCGTCGCCGACGTGGTGCCGCTGGATGCCAACAACCGCATTCTGGTGCATCAGGGCCTGGCGCGGATTCGCGCTGGGCGGGCTCGGCCGGGGCTGCGGGCGATTCTCGAGGTTGCCGGGCGCGATCATCGGCGCATCACCTCTACCGACCTTGGCTTCATCCTCGGGCCGCGATTGAACGCGGCCGGGCGGCTGGATGACATGTCGCTGGGCATCGAATGCCTGCTCTGCGAGGACGAGGCGCTGGCGCGCGACATGGCGACCCAGCTCGACGAGCTGAACAAGGATCGCAAGGCCATCGAACAGGGCATGCAACGCGAGGCGCTGGCGCAGCTCAAGGACCTGCCCCTGGAGGACCTGCCGTTCGGCCTGTGCCTGTTCGAGGCGGACTGGCACCAGGGCGTGATCGGCATCCTCGCCTCGCGCCTCAAGGAGCGCTACCACCGCCCGACCATCGCCTTCGCCGATGCTGGCGACGGGTTGCTCAAAGGGTCGGCGCGCTCGGTGCCGGGCTTTCATATCCGCGATGCGCTGGATGCGGTTGCCGCCAAGCATCCCGGCCTGATCAGCAAGTTCGGCGGGCACGCCATGGCGGCCGGGCTGTCGCTGCCGCAAGCCAACTTCGGTGCCTTCGCCGCGGCCTTCGATACCGAAGTGCGCCGCCAGCTGTGCGAGGACGATCTCACCGGTCGGCTACTCACCGACGGCCAGCTCAGCGTCGAGGAGTTCCACCTGGAGCTGGCGCGTGCGCTGCGCAACGCCGGGCCCTGGGGCCAGCATTTTCCCGAGCCGATGTTCCATGGCGTGTTCCAGCTGGTGCAGCAACGTATCGTCGGCGAGCGCCATCTCAAGCTTGTGCTCAAGAGCGAATGCGGATCGCTGACGCTGGACGGCATCGCCTTCAACGTCGACCGCGAGATCTGGCCGAACCCGACGGTGCGCTGGGCGGAACTGGCCTACAAACTGGACGTCAACGAGTATCGCGGCCAGGAAAGCGTGCAGCTGATGGTGGCGCACATCGCCCCGCGCTGACCGATGCACGCCGGCTGACGATAGGCCGGCTGAATCCAGCGGCATTCCCCGTCAAGACGTCTGATTGTTGCCCATGGCCGTGGCGCCTAGAGTGGCGGGACAACAACAGCGCCATGCGGGAATCCGAAATGAGCGACACGACCGTCCATCACCGTGCCTGTCACCTGTGCGAAGCCATTTGCGGCCTGACCATCCAGACCGAAGGTGAGCGCATCCTCTCGATCAAGGGTGATCCCCTCGACAGCTTCAGCCGCGGCCACATCTGTCCGAAGGCGGTGGCGCTGCAGGACATCCAGCACGACCCCGATCGCCTGCGCCACCCCATGCGTCGTTGCGCAGACGAATGGCAGGCGATTGGCTGGGACGAGGCCTTCGAGCTGGTTGCCGAGCGCCTGGCCGACATCCGCGAGCGCCACGGCGCCAATGCCGTGGCCATCTACCAGGGCAACCCGAGCGTGCACAACTACGGGCTGATGACCCACAGCAATTATTTCCTCGGTCTGCTGAAGACGCGCAACCGCTTTTCCGCGACCTCGGTCGATCAGTTGCCGCACCACCTGACCAGCCATCTGATGTACGGCCACGGCTTGCTATTGCCGGTGCCGGACATCGATCACACCAATTTCATGCTGATTCTCGGCGGCAACCCGCTGGCCTCCAATGGCAGCATCATGACCGTGCCTGATGTGGAGAAGCGGCTGAAGGCGATCCGCGCCCGCGGCGGCAAGCTGGTGGTCGTCGACCCGCGGCGCAGCGAAACCGCCGCGATCGCCGATCAGCACCTGTTCGTGCGTCCCGGACAGGACGCGGCGCTGCTGTTCGGCCTGCTCAACACCCTGTTCGAGGAAGGCCTGACGCGTACCAGCGAACTGCCGCTGGACGGCATCGAGGAGGTGCGAAAGGCAATCGCCGCCTTCAGCGCCGAGGCGATGAGCGCCCGTTGCGGTGTTCCGGCCGAGCAGATCCGTCAACTGGCGCGGGATTTCGCGGCGGCGGACAAGGCGGTCTGCTACGGACGCATGGGGGTCTCGACCCAGGCCTTCGGCACGCTCTGCCAGTGGCTGGTGCAGCTGATCAACCTGGTCACCGGCAATCTCGATCGGGTCGGTGGCGCATTGTGCACCGAGCCTGCCGTGGATCTGGTGGAGACCACCTCCGGCGGCCATTTCGCCGCCTGGCGCAGCCGGGTGTCGGAGTTGCCTGAGTACGGCGGCGAACTGCCGGTAGCGGCGCTGGCCGAGGAGATGCTCGAGCCCGGGGAGGGGCAGGTGCGTGCGCTGATCACCGTGGCCGGCAACCCGGTGCTTTCCACACCCAACGGGCGCAAGCTGGAGCAGGCGCTGGATGGACTGGAGTTCATGCTCAGCGTCGACTTCTACATCAACGAGACGACGCGCTATGCCGATGTGATCCTGCCGCCGACCGCACCGCTGGAGCACGACCATTACGACGCGACATTCAATCTGCTCGCCGTGCGCAACGTCACCCGCTTCAACCTGCCGGTGCTGCCCAAGCCCGAGGGCGCGCTGCACGACTGGGAAATCTTTATCGGCCTGGCCGAGGCCTACGCCGGGCGGGTGGGGGTCGAACTCAAGCCGACCATGCCACCGCAGCAGATGATGGACCTGGCGCTGCGCCATGGGCCATACGGTGACAAGTCCGAGCGCAAGCTGAGCCTGGCAGCGCTGGAGGATTATCCACACGGGCTGGATCTCGGGCCGCTCAAGCCGAACCTGGCGAGGCGCCTGAAAACGCCGAACAAGCGAATCCAGGCCGCGCCGGCGCTGATGCTGGACGATCTGCAGCGTTTCGCCGCGCAGCCTCAGGCGGGTGTCGACGAGCTGTTGCTGATCGGTCGCCGCCACGTGCGCAGCAACAATTCCTGGATGCACAACTACCAGCGCCTGGTGAAGGGCAAGCCGCGTCACCAGCTGCTGATGCACCCGGCCGACATGGCTGCTCGGACTTTGCAGGATGGTCAGCGGGTGCGCGTGCATTCGCGGGTCGGCGTGGTCGAGGTGGAGGCGCTGGCCAGCGAGGAGATGATGCCCGGCGTGGTCAGCCTTCCGCACGGCTGGGGGCATGCGCGGCCGGGCGTGCAGCTGGATATCGCGCGGCAGCAGCCTGGCGCGAGCTGCAACGACCTGACCGACGAGCGCCAGCTGGACGTCTCCGGCAACGCGGCGCTCAACGGCGTGACGGTGCAGGTCAGCGCCGCCTGACCAGCGACTTTGCCCGTCGCGGACTGGGCATGGGCGCGGAAACGGTCTCTACTGACGGGTGTCCAACCCGCATCCACGACAGTAGAGGCCGTCATGTCCCAGCTCTTCCAGCCGCTCAGCCTGCGCCAGCTCACCTTGCCCAACCGCATCGCCGTGTCGCCGATGTGCCAGTACTCGGCCAAGGCCGGAATGGCCAACGACTGGCACCTGGTGCACCTTGGCAGCCGCGCCGTTGGCGGCGCCGGGCTGGTGATCGTCGAGGCGACGGCGGTCAGCCCGGACGGGCGGATCTCGCCGGACGACCTGGGTATCTGGTCCGACGAGCACGTCGAGCCGCTGCGGCGGATCACCCGCTTTATCGAGGCGCAGGGCGCATTCGCTGGCGTGCAGCTGGCCCATGCCGGGCGCAAGGCGAGCACCTGGCGGCCCTGGCTTGGCAAGCATGGCAGCGTGCCGATCGCTGCCGGGGGGTGGACTCCGGTGGGACCTTCCGCCATCGCCTTCTCGCCTGAACATGCCGTGCCCACTGCGCTGGACGATGCCAGCATCGCGGCGGTTGTGCAGGCGTTCGTCGAGGCGGCCGAGCGCTCATTGGCTGCCGGCTTCAAGGTCGCGGAGGTACATGCGGCCCACGGCTACTTGCTGCATCAGTTTCTTTCGCCCTTATCCAATCAGCGCCAGGACCGTTACGGCGGTTCGTTCGACAACCGTATCCGCCTGCTGCTGGAGGTCACCGCTGCGGTGCGCCAGGTCTGGCCCGAGCAACTGCCGCTGTTCGTCCGTCTTTCGGCGACCGACTGGGTCGATGATGGCTGGAATGCAGACGAAACGGTCGAGCTTGCACGGCGGCTCAAGGATGTCGGCGTCGACCTGATCGACGTGTCATCCGGCGGCACTGCGGCCAACGCCGATATTCCAGTCGGGCCGGGCTACCAGACGCAGTTCGCGGAGCGCGTGCGCAAGGAGGCGGGCATCGCCACCGGCACGGTCGGCATGATCACCGAGGCGGTGCAGGCCGAACACATCCTGCGCACCGGTCAGGCCGACCTGATCCTGCTCGCCCGCGAACTGCTGCGCGATCCCTACTGGCCGCTGCATGCCGCCGAATACCTGCGCGACGGGTCGGTGGCCTGGCCGGCGCAGTACGTGCGCGCCGCCCATCGCGACACGCCGATCCGCCAGGTCCCCGAGTCGTTCGACTAGCAACCCTTTACATCCTTCGTGTGGAGAGAATCCGATGAAAACCAGTGGCCTTCTCGATCAATTGCTCAAGTCCGGGCAGGACCTGTTGCAGAGGCAGCAATCCGGCATGGGCAGCACGCCCGCTGGCGGTGGTCTGAGCGACCTGCTCTCCGGTGTCGGCGGCGGTTCGCTCGGCAAGGTGCTCTCCGGCAGTGGCAACAGCGCACTGGCTGCAGGTGCCATGGGCCTGCTGCTGGGTAACCGCAAGGTGCGCAAGATGGGCGGCAAGGCGGTGACCTATGGCGGTCTGGCGGCGCTCGGTGTGCTCGCCTACAAGGCGTACAGCAATTGGCAGGCGCAGCAGGGTGGGGCGCAGCAGCAGACGCCACAGACCATCGATCGCCTGCCACCTGCCGAGGTCGAGGTGCATAGCCAGGGCATTCTCAAGGCGCTGGTGGCCGCGGCCAAAGCCGACGGCCACGTCGATGCCCGTGAGCGTCAGCTGATCGAGGCGGAGCTGGGCAAGCTGGCCGATGCTGATCTGCAGCACTGGCTGGAAGCCGAGCTGAACAAGCCGCTGGACCCGGCCGACGTGGCCAGTGCCGCCAGTACCCCGGAGATGGCTGCGGAGATGTACCTGGCCAGCGTGCTGATGGTGGACGAGGAGCATTTCATGGAACGCGCCTACCTCGACGAGCTGGCCCGCTGCTTGCAACTCGACCCGGAGCTCAAGGCCGAACTGGAAAGCCAGGTACGCGGGGTGAGCGCCTGATCGGCCATCCTGAGTGCCAATCCGTTTTTCTGACCGTCCGCCGGCACCCCCGGCGGGCTGTCAGCACCGGTTGGCTGAGTTATAATCGCCGGCTTTTCGCACTGTCCGATTGAGAGCTGCCTACCTATGGAAATCAACCCGATCCTCAACAGCATCAAGGACCTGTCCGAGCGCACCCTGTCAATTCGGGGGTATCTTTGACTACGATCAGAAGCATGATCGTCTCGTCGAAGTAAACCGCGAACTCGAAGACCCGAACGTCTGGAACAAGCCCGAATACGCCCAGAGCCTGGGCCGTGAACGCGCCACCCTGGCGCAGATTGTCGAAACCATCGATGACCTCGATGGCGGACTTGCCGACTCTCGCGACCTGCTCGACATGGCGGTCGAAGAAGATGATCAAGGCGCCGTTGATGATGTGGCCGCCGAGCTGGACCGTCTGCGCGGTATCCTCGAGGGTCTGGAATTCCGCCGCATGTTCAGCCACGAGATGGACCCGAATAACTGCTACCTGGACATCCAGGCCGGTTCCGGCGGCACCGAGGCGCAGGACTGGGCGAACATCCTGCTGCGCATGTACCTGCGCTGGGCCGACAAGCGCGGTTTCACTGCCGAGATCGTCGAGCTGTCCGAGGGCGAAGTCGCCGGCATCAAGGGTGCCACGGTGCACATCAAGGGTGAATATGCTTTTGGCTGGTTGCGCACCGAGATCGGTGTGCACCGCCTGGTGCGCAAGAGCCCGTTCGACTCCGGCGCCCGTCGCCACACCTCGTTCTCGGCAGTGTTCGTCTCGCCCGAGATCGACGACAGGGTCGAGATCGAGATCAACCCGGCCGACCTGCGCATCGATACCTACCGCTCCTCCGGTGCTGGTGGTCAGCACGTAAACACCACCGATTCGGCCGTGCGTATCACCCACGTACCGACCAACACCGTGGTGGCCTGCCAGAACGAACGTTCCCAGCACGCCAACAAGGACACCGCCATGAAGATGCTGCGGGCCAAGTTGTACGAACTGGAAATGCAGAAGCGCAACGCCGCCTCTCAGGCGCTGGAAGACAGCAAGTCGGACATTGGCTGGGGGCACCAGATCCGTTCCTACGTGCTCGACGACTCGCGCATCAAGGATCTGCGTACCGGTGTGGAGCGCAGCGATTGCCAGAAGGTGCTCGACGGCGACCTCGACGGATACCTCGAAGCCAGCCTGAAACAGGGGCTCTGAGAGCAGTTGCAAGCCTCAAGCCGCAAGCACCTCCATTGAAACGATTTGACCGGGACGACCCGCAATGAGCGAACAACCGCTGAACCAGCACGCCATCCAAGAGGAAGAAAACAAGCTGATTGCCCAGCGCAAGGAAAAGCTTGCTGCCGTGCGTGAGCAGGGCAATGCCTTCCCCAATGACTTCCGTCGTGACAGCTATGCAGGCGACCTGCAGAAACAGTACGCCGAGAAGACCAAGGAGGAGCTGGAGGCGGCCGCCATGCCGGTCAAGGTCGCCGGGCGCATCATGCTCAACCGCGGGCCGTTCATGGTGCTGCAGGACATGAGCGGGCGCATCCAGGTCTATGTCGATCGCAAGACGCTGCCGGCCGAGCAGGTCGAGGCGGTCAAGCACTTCGATCTGGGCGACATCATCGCCGCCGAGGGCACGCTGGCGCGTTCGGGCAAGGGCGACCTGTACGTCTACATGAACAACGTGCGCCTGCTGACCAAGTCGCTGCGCCCGCTGCCGGACAAGTTCCACGGCCTGACCGACACCGAGCAGCGCTATCGCCAGCGCTACGTCGATCTGATGGTCAACGAGGACGTGCGCGAAACCTTCCGCGTGCGCTCGAAGGTCATCTCGCACATCCGCAAGTTTCTCGCCGAGCGTGACTTCCTCGAAGTGGAAACGCCGATGCTGCAGACCATCCCTGGCGGCGCCGCGGCCAAGCCGTTCGAGACCCACCACAACGCACTGGACATGCCGATGTTCCTGCGCATCGCCCCGGAGCTCTACCTCAAGCGCCTGGTGGTCGGTGGCTTCGAGCGCGTGTTCGAGATCAACCGCAACTTCCGTAACGAAGGCGTCTCGACCCGGCACAACCCCGAGTTCACCATGCTCGAGTTCTACCAGGCCTACGCCGACTACGAAGACAATATGGATCTCACCGAGGAACTGTTCCGCGAGCTGGCCCAGGCCGTGCTCGGCAGCACCGACGTGCCCTATGGCGACAAGGTCTTCCACTTTGGCGAGCCGTTCGCGCGGCTGTCGGTGTTCGACTCGATCCTCAAGTTCAACCCGGAAATCTCGGCCTCCGATCTCAACGATCTGGAGAAGGCCCGCACCATCGCCAAGAAGGCCGGCGCCAAGCTGCTCGGTCACGAAGGCCTGGGCAAGCTGCAGGTGATGATTTTCGAGGAGCTGGTCGAGCACAAGCTGGAACAGCCGACCTTCATCACCGAGTACCCGTTCGAGGTCTCGCCGCTGGCCCGGCGCAACGATCGCAACCCCAACGTCACCGACCGCTTCGAGCTGTTCATTGGTGGCCGCGAGATTGCCAACGCCTATTCCGAGCTCAACGATGCCGAAGATCAGGCCGAACGCTTCCACGCCCAGGTGGCCGACAAGGACGCCGGTGACGACGAGGCCATGCACTTCGATGCCGACTTCGTGCGTGCGCTGGAGTACGGCATGCCGCCGACCGCCGGCGAGGGTATCGGTATCGACCGTCTGGTGATGCTGTTGACCAACTCGCCGTCGATCCGCGACGTGATCCTCTTCCCGCACATGCGCCCGGAAGTCTGATCCACTGGCTGTGAAGGTCACCAACCCGCAGTGTGCTGGCGCAGGCATCTGCGGGTATAACCTCAACGGTACGGATCATCCGTGAAGAGGTAGCGATGAATACCCGCAACAACCTGGACGAATACCAGAGCATTGTGCGTGCGCTGTCCGACCGCATCGTCGAGGCGCAAACCCCGGTGCGCGTGCTGGACGCGGTGAAGTGGGACGAGAACACCCGCCAGGGCTTTTTCGCCGCCAAGGGCCGTGAGCTGCCGAAGATCGATCGCGCCTACTACGAGGGCCGCCCGCTGGCCTTCGACTCTAGCGCGAAGAAGCAGGAATTCCAGGATATCGAGCGTGACATCACCCGTCAGCTCGGCCAGTTCAACCCGGTCGGGCAGATCATGCGGCGCATGTGCAAGGAATACCGCATGGTCATCCGCATGCTCGAGGCGCGCGGCACGCCGGACTTCGGCATGATCTCCCAGGAACTCTACGGCGCGGCATCCGATGCCTTCCACGCCGGTGACCCAACCCTGGCCGACCTCGGTCTGATGCTCTCCGATTACCTGAACAACATTGCCGATCGCGGTGACCTGCGCGACGAGCCGAAGAATCTCACCGCGCCGCAGGCCGTGGAGCTGCTGCAAAAACGTCTGGATGTGGTGTTCGGAGAAGGCGAGGGCGTGATCCGCGTCTTCGAATCCGACGGCATCCTCGCCGATGCGGCCGCCGGTGCCGACTACATCAAGATCCGCAGCGACGCCCTGTTCAACGAGCGGGACGTGCGTGCGCTGGAGGTCCATGAAGGGCTGGTGCACGTCGGCACCACGCTCAACGGCCAGAACCAGCCGATCTGCACCTTCCTCGCCAAGGGCCCGCCATCCTCCACGGTGACCCAGGAAGGCCTGGCAATCCTGATGGAGGTGATCGCCTTCGCCTCCTACCCGACGCGTCTGCGCAAGCTGACCAACCGCACCCGCGCCATTCACATGGCCGAGGAGGGCGCCGACTTCCTGGAGGTGTTTGCCTTCTTCCGCGAGCAGGGCTATGGCGACGACGAGAGCTACAGCAACGCCAGCCGCGTGTTCCGTGGCTCGACACCGGATGGCCTGCCCTTCACCAAGGACCTGTCCTACCTGAAGGGCTTCATCATGATCTACAACTACATCCAGCTAGCCGTGCGCAAGGGCCAGCTCGAGCAGATTCCGCTGCTGTTCTGCGGCAAGACCACGCTGGAAGACATGCGCACGCTGCGCCAGCTGGTGGACGAGGGCATGGTGGTGCCGCCCAAGTACCTGCCGCAGCAGTTCCAGGATCTCAACGCGCTGTCGGCCTGGATGTGCTTCTCCAACTTCTTGAATCACCTGAGCCTGGATCGCATCGAAGCCGATTACGCCAACATTCTCTGATCCCGAACAACCGGATATACCTCACGCAAGGAAGCGTAACGACATGCAAAACCCCGTCTTTGCCCGCCGGTCCAGCCCGCTGGACCGCACCCTTTCGGCTGGCGCCTACAACCTCGTCATCGGCCTGACCCTCTGCTGGGGGTTCTGGATCAACTGGTGGATGGTGGGCAACATCCCGGTCGAGTCCATTCGCAGCATCCATCCCTGGTTGTTCATTGGCGGCTACTTTGCCAGCTGCCTGACCGGTGCCTGGCTGTTCCACAGCTCTGACAAGCCCTGGGTGAGCTTTCTCGGCTACAACCTGGTGGTGGTGCCGTTCGGGCTGATCGTCAACCTGGTGGTCAGCCGCTACGACAGCGCGCTGGTGTACGAGGCGATCCGCATCACCGCGCTGGTAACCCTTGGCATGATGCTGCTCGGCACGCTGTTTCCGCGCTTTTTCGCCAGCATCGCCAGCGCACTGACGATCGCGTTGCTGCTGGTGATCGTCGTCGAGCTGGTCGAGGTGTTCATCCTCGGCATCCACCACGGCGTGATCGACTGGATCGTGGTGCTGATCTTCTGCGGCTATGTCGGCGTCGACTGGGGTAGGGCGAACCAGATACCGAAGACGCTGGACAACGCCATCGACAGCGCCGCGGCGCTCTATATGGACATCATCAACCTGTTCCTGCGTATCCTGCGCATTCTCGGGCGCAAGTAGGCGAGGGCAGGCCAAGGCCGCTCTCGCTGTGCCGCAATCACAGGATCAGGAGCTCGCCGTGGCCAGTCACGAACTCGAATACGAAATCCTCGGGCAGTCCGCGCAGAGCGTGGAAATCATCCTCGATCCCGGCGAGACGGTGATCGCCGAGGCCGGCGCAATGAACTACATGACCGATGGCGTGCGCTTCGAAGCACGCATGGGCGATGGCTCGGCCAGCGGCGTACTGGGCAAGCTGTGGGGCATGGGCAAGCGGATGATCACCGGTGAGTCGCTGTTTCTCACGCACTTCACCAATCAGGGCAAGGGCCGGGCACGGGTCGCCTTTGCCGCGCCGTATCCCGGTACGGTGGTGCCGGTGGACCTTGCGGCGCTCGGTGGACAATTGATCTGCCAGAAGGATGCCTTTCTCTGCGCAGCTTATGGCACGCGCATCGGCATCAGCTTCAGCAAGCGTATCGGTGCCGGCTTCTTCGGTGGCGAGGGCTTCATTCTGCAGCGCCTGGATGGCGACGGGCTGGCCTTCGTTCACGCCGGCGGTACGGTGATCCGCAAGGAACTGCGCAACGAAACCCTGCGCCTGGACACAGGCTGCCTGGTCGCCTTCACCCCCGGTATTGATTACGACATCCAGCTGGCCGGCGGTCTGCGCAGCATGCTGTTCGGTGGCGAGGGGCTGCTGCTGACTACGCTCAAGGGCACCGGTAGTGTCTGGATTCAGAGCCTGCCGTTCTCGCGCCTGGCCGAGCGGGTCTACGAGGCCACCTATCAGGCGCGTGGCGAAACCCGTGCCGGCGGCAAATGAGCTGACGCCGGAGCACTCGAATTTGCCACAATGCGCGCTTTGGCTCGCTGAGATCGTCCATGTCCGAACGCAATCCCATTCCGCTGATCCTTACCGCCATCGGCAGCGTGGTCGGCACCGTCGCCGTGCTGACCTACTACGGTTACGTGCATATCGCCAAGCCTGAAGACGCGCTGCTCTTGGCTGACTACACCATGCTCAAGACCGTTCCCGGCGAAGACTACCGGGTATCGCTGAAGCCGGCCTCGCAGGTGGCGCAGTGCATCGATGGCGTGCTGGTGCTGTTCGATACCGAGCAGAAGGGCTTGACTGGTGTGCTGGTGGACAACAAGAAACGCGCGGTGCGCTGCATGGAACAACAGGTCCCGGCGGGCCTGCTGCGCTGAGTGGCCGGGTGCGCTGCAAGCGACCCCGCAACCTGAAACGAAAACGCTCCCGACGCGATTGATGGCGTCGGGAGCGTTCGTTCAGCCTGTGATGTGCTGAATCAGCGCATCGACGAGCGAGGCGCCACCGGCTTGTTGTCGTCGGAGATCGTCACTTCCACGCGACGATTCATGGCACGGCCGGCCGAGTCGCTGTTGCTTGCTACCGGGTATTCCTTGCCATAGCCCTGCGACACGATGCGCTGCGGGTCGACGCCCATTTTCACCAGCGCGGCGCGCACCGAGTTGGCACGGCGTTCCGACAGGCGCTGATTGTATTCAGCGGAACCGGTGCTGTCGGTGTAGCCCTCGACGATCACCTTGCGCTCGGGGTTGTCGTTGAGGAAATCAGCCAGTTTCTGCACGCTGCGCATGCCGCCGGGCTTGAGCTCGGCGCGGTCCAGATCGAACAGCACGTCACCGAAGGTCACCAGCGTGCCGCGCTCGGTCTGCTTGGCCTGCATGTCTTCCTGCAGCTTGCGGATCTGTGCATCGCGAGCTTCCAGACGCGCTTCGGCACGCTGTGCCGAGGCCTTGCCCAGATTCTCTTCGGCAGCACGCAAAGCGATCGTCTGCTCGGCGAGTTCGATGCGGCGTTTGGTCAGGTAGGCCAGCTGATCGACCGTCTCCTTGTCGGCATCATTGAGATAGGCCTTGTTCGCCTTGTCCAGCATGTTGCTGGCGTCCTGGGTTTCCAGGGCGGCGACCTTGCTGGCGCGCGAGTCGCTTTGCAGCGAGGTGAAACTGCTGCGGGCTTCTTCCAGATTCTCGTTGGGCTGGCTGGCGCAGGCCACCAGGCCGATGCTCAGGGCCAACATGGTAGGTAGAGTTACGAGCTTGTGCATGACGAGTTCATCCTATGGCTATAAATGGAATGGCGGCTTGGTGGAATCAGCGAACGTTGCGCATGCCTTCTTCGCGTAGTTCCTGGATTCCCTGCTGCGCGTCGTCGACGGCTTTCTGAGCCTTGGCCGCTTCGGCCTTGCGCTCGGCGACACGGGCATCCCATTCGGCCTGTTCGGCCAGCTTGCGGGCTTCTTCGTAGTTTTCCTTCTGCATGGCCATTTCGGCCTGCTTCCATTTTTCCTGCGCGGCGCGCATTTCGACGGCTGCGTACTCGGGGCCGCCTGCACTCACGGCGCTGCGTACCGCTGATTCAGTCACGGCGAACTGCTCGGTCGGCGGGTTGCCTGCACACGCCGTTAGCAGCAGGCCACCAAGTGCAATGGCTGCCAGCTTGGGTAGCTGAAATCTCGAAGCGTGGGTTGCGACAGCTTTGTTCATGGTCAGTCTCCAGTTCGAATGGCATACGGATAGCTACCGTCCCTGGCTGGGCAGTGCTGATTAGGTCACTACCGATGTCGGGACATATTTTTGTGAGGCCTGGCAGCGCTAATCGTTCAGTCCAAATTGCCGCGCTAGAGCGGCTGTCACGAGGAACGTCCTCTCGGATGAGCAAGCGAGGACCTGCCGTACGGGTGGCTGGGACTGGTTACGCGGAGGGGGAGGCCTGGCGCCCAGGTAGGGCGCCGGCGCGGCAAGGCGGTGTTGTGCCGCTCAGCTGGACGGCGCGGTCGATGCCTCTTCGTCGAGCATGCGCTTGAGGTGCTTGCGCGAAAGCTCGAGGAAACGGGGAGTGGGACCGACGTCTTCGTACACCGGATCACCCTGCTCGTCAGTGGCGATCACCTGCGTGCCACGCACATAGGGCAGACTGGTCTCAACGGCTTCAAGCGCCGCGCCGACCAGTTCGCCAAGCAGCGCCTCGGTGCTGCGCTTGGGGTACATCTCGGCGAGCGCAGCAAGTCGCGCCGCGCTTTCGACGTCCAGCGGAATGCTGTACGTGGTCTGGCTCATGTGGCCTTTGGCGTCCCGTTCCCAATGGCTGACAAGCTCGGAAATTCTCATGATTACTCCTTTGCCCGCGCTTACGAGCGGTAATGACGTGTAGCTTTCATGCCACTGCCCAACGATGCCGGCATTGACGTCTTGTCATGGCCCGGCGTGGTGGGCACTCTGGTTGGAGATATTTTCAGCGTAGCCGTTCAGGATCGTTTTCCCAGCGGAGCGTCTGATGCAGTGCGGCGCACCGGTCGCACAATTCGGGCGAGGCTCGCGAAACTCATTTGGCCGTATTGGCGGGAGGAGCAAGAAGGTCATGGCGAAAATCATCGATGCACGTCTGCGCGACAACGTACACCTGCTCGGCGAACTGCTCGGCAACACCATCCGTGCGCAGCACGGCGACCAGTTCTTCGACAAGATCGAACGCATCCGCAAGGGCGCCAAGGCGGCACGCAAAGGGTCGGCCGACGGAGCCAGGCTGCTGGCCGAAACGCTGGACAGCCTGGATGAGAACGAGCTGTTGCCGATGACTCGGGCCTTCAACCAGTTCCTCAATCTGGCCAATATCGCCGAGCAGTACCATCAGGTGCGCCGGCGCGCCGCAGGCGAGCCGGCGCCGTTCGAGATCGGGGTGTTCGCCGATCTCATCGAGCGTCTCAAGGCGGCCGGGCACGACAACGAGTTCATCGCGCGGCAGGTCAGCCGCCTGGAAATCGAACTTGTGCTCACGGCGCATCCCACCGAGGTATCGCGCCGCACGCTGATCCAGAAATATGACGCGATCGCCGAGCAACTCGCGGCGCGCGACCATACCGACCTCTCCGAGGACGAGCAGGCGAAGATCGCCTTGCAGTTGCAGCGCCTGATCGCCGAGGTCTGGCACACCGAGGAAATTCGCCGCAACCGGCCGACACCGGTGGAAGAAGCCCGTTGGGGCTTCGCCGCGATAGAAAATTCGTTGTGGAAGGCCATACCCAATGTGTTGCGCCAGACCGATGCGACCCTCAGGCGCTCGACGGGGCTGCATCTACCGCTGGAGGCGGCGCCGATCCGCTTTGCTTCCTGGATGGGCGGCGACCGCGATGGCAACCCGAACGTGACCGCAATGGTGTCTCGCGAGGTGCTGCTGACGGCTCGCTGGATGGCTGCCGACCTGTACCTGCGCGAGATCGAAGGGCTGATCACCGCGTTGTCCATGCGCGAAGCCAGCGAAGAGCTGCTGCGCCAGAGCGGCGATTCGGCCGAGCCCTATCGGGTACTGCTCAAGCCCTTGCGGCAACGCTTGCGCGCGACCCGCGAATGGGCGCGGGCAGCCATCGAACATGGTCAGCCCGCACCGATCGAGGTGCTGCAGGATTGCGCGGAGCTGCGCCGGCCGCTGGAGCTCTGCTACCGCTCGCTGCATGCCTGTGGCATGGGCATGATCGCCGATGGCGCACTGCTCGACTGTCTGCGGCGCCTGGCCGTGTTCGGGCTGTTCCTGGTGCGCCTCGACATCCGTCAGGACGCCGCTCGCCATGCCGCCGCGCTCTCCGAGATCACCGATTACCTCGGCCTCGGCGATTATCAGCAGTGGGATGAGCAGAAGCGCCTGGACTGGCTTCAGCATGAGCTGAGCAATCGCCGGCCGCTGCTGCCGGCCCACTATCACCCGTCTGCCGATACTGCGGAGGTGCTGGCCACCTGTGCAGTGATCGCCGAAGCACCCGCGGCCTCGCTGGGTTCCTATGTCATCTCCATGGCGCATGCGGCCTCCGACGTGCTCGCCGTGCAGCTGTTGCTCAAGGAAGCCGGCTTGCAGCGGCCAATGCGTGTGGTGCCGCTGTTCGAAACCCTGGATGACCTGAACAATGCCGCGCCGATCATCGACCGTCTGCTTGCCTTGCCGGGGTATCGCCAGCGCCTGCACGGTCCACAGGAGGTGATGATCGGCTACTCGGACTCAGCGAAGGACGCCGGCACCACGGCGGCCGCCTGGGCCCAATACCGTGCACAGGAACAACTGGTGGAGGTCTGCCGGGGGCATGATGTCGAACTGCTGCTGTTCCATGGCCGCGGCGGCACCGTGGGGCGCGGCGGTGGTCCGGCGCATGCGGCAATCCTTTCGCAGCCGCCGGGTTCGGTGGCCGGCCGTTTCCGCACCACCGAACAGGGCGAGATGATCCGCTTCAAGTTCGGCCTGCCGGATATCGCCGAGCAGAACCTCAACCTCTATCTCGCGGCAGTGCTCGAAGCGACGCTGCTGCCTCCACCGATGCCCGAACCTGGCTGGCGCGAAACCATGGATCGCCTTGCCGCCGAAGGTGTGGCGGCCTATCGGGGCGTGGTGCGCGAGCATCCACTGTTCGTCGACTATTTTCGCCAGGCGACACCTGAGCTCGAACTCGGACGCCTGCCGTTGGGCAGTCGGCCGTCCAAACGCCGGGAAGGCGGGGTGGAAAGCTTGCGGGCAATTCCGTGGATCTTCGCCTGGACGCAGACGCGGCTGATGCTGCCCGCCTGGCTGGGTTGGGAACAGGCATTGCACAACGCGTTGCAGCGCGGAGAGGGCGATTGTCTGGCGGAGATGCGCGCGCGCTGGCCGTTCTTCACCACCCGCATCGACATGCTGGAGATGGTGCTGGCCAAGGCCGATGCCGATATCGCACGGCGTTACGATGAGCGTCTGGTGCAGCCGGAACTGCTTTCGCTCGGTAGCGATCTGCGTGACCGATTGTCGCAGGTGGTCGGTGCCGTACTCCGCGTGACCGGCCAGGTCGATCTGCTCGACCATAGCCCGAAGACCCAGGAGGCGTTCAGCCTGCGCAATACCTACCTCGATCCGTTGCACCTGCTGCAGATCGAACTGCTGGCCCGTTCCCGGCAGCAGCAAAACCCGGCAGAAAGCCCGCTCGAGCAGGCCCTGTTGGTCAGCGTGGCGGGCATCGCGGCAGGTTTGCGTAATACCGGCTGAGGTTGCGTAGCGCACTGCTCGGCGGCGTCAGCGGGCGCCGCCGTTGGCTGCCAGTTGCGTCGAATCGCGACATTTATGCGGTTCGATAGAGCTTTTCGGGACGGCTTGTGCGGTCTCGGTGCGCTGTGTATCGTGTTCAACCTTTTGTCGCATGGCGGCAAACCAGAATTTTTGATTCGCCAGCGATGAGCCACTGCGGCCCGCTGGCAGGGTCACCCCCCTTCTAAGAAACTCGAGGACTCATCATGCGTGTGATTCTGCTGGGAGCGCCCGGTGCCGGAAAAGGTACTCAGGCTGGCTTCATTACCAAAAAATTCGGTATTCCGCAGATCTCCACGGGCGACATGCTGCGTGCAGCCGTCAAGGCCGGCACCGAGCTGGGTCTGAAAGCCAAGAGCGTGATGGATGCCGGCGGCCTGGTTTCCGATGATCTGATCATCAACCTGGTCAAGGAGCGCATCGCTCAGCCAGATTGCGCCAACGGCTTCCTGTTCGACGGCTTCCCACGCACCATTCCGCAGGCCGAAGCGCTGAAGGAAGCCGGCGTACGCATCGACAACGTCATCGAGATCGCCGTGGACGACGAGGAGATCGTCGGTCGTATTGCCGGCCGTCGTGTGCACCCGGCCTCCGGTCGCGTCTACCACACCGAGCACAACCCGCCGAAGGTTGCCGGTAAGGACGACGAAACCGGCGAGGAGCTGATCCAGCGCGATGACGACAAGGAAGAGACCGTGCGTCATCGCCTGTCGGTCTACCATGCGCAGACCAAGCCGCTGGTGGACTTCTACCAGAGCCTGGCCGCTGCCGAGGGCACGCCGAAGTACAGCCGTATCGAGGGTGTCGGTTCGGTAGACGAGATCACCGCCAAGGTGTTCGCCGCGCTGAGCTGATCGAACCCGCGCTGCGCGGATCGATGAAAATGCCCGTATCCGACGATACGGGCATTTTTTTGCCCGAAGCTCAGGGCGACGAGAAAAGAACCGGCTCCGAGAATGCGTTAGAATCTGCGCCTTTTACCGATCGGACCAACGCGATGACCACTCTGCTGGCCCTGGATACCGCCACCGAAGCCTGCTCAGTCGCTCTGCTGCATGACGGCAAGGTGCTGAGCCACTACGAGGTGATTCCACGCCTGCATGCCCAGCGGCTGCTGCCGATGGTGCAGACGCTGCTCGGTGAGGCCGGCGTTGCACTGTCCGCGGTGGATGCCATCGCCTTCGGTCGGGGCCCGGGTGCGTTCACCGGTGTGCGAATCGCCATCGGTGTGGTCCAGGGGCTGGCGTTCGCGCTGCAACGGCCGGTGCTGCCGGTTTCGACCCTGGCCACCATTGCCCAGCGGGCCTGGCGTGAACATGGCGCGGCGCAGGTTGCCGCCGCCATCGACGCGCGGATGGACGAGGTCTACTGGGGCTGCTATCGCGAGCACGGCGGTGAGATGCAGCTCGTCGGTAGCGAGGCCGTGCTGCCGCCCGAGCAGGCCGTTCTGCCGCGCGCTGCCGGCGGCGACTGGTTCGGTGCTGGCACCGGCTGGGGCTATGCCGAGCGGATTCCGGCAGCTGTACGAGCAAGCGACGCAGGCATGTTGCCGCACGCCGAAGACCTCCTGCATCTGGCGGCCTTCGCCTGGCAGCGCGGCGAGGCGCTGGACGCCGATCAGGCCCAGCCGGTGTATCTGCGCGACAACGTCGCAACGCCCAAAGGGATCAAATGACGAGGGGCGTTGCCAAACTCCTGGCTGCCCGTTAGAGTCGCCGGGCCTCTGATCGAGTCGAATGATGCGCGTCGAAAGCTCCTTTCCTGTTCCCTATTCAACGGATCGTTCTGCCCGTACCGGCAGGGCGGCGGACAGCTATGGGGAAACGCAGCGGGCGGCGCAGGCGCAGCGCGGGGTCGACAGCCGCTCCGGGCAGGATTATCAGCCTCAGGCTGATCGTCCGCAGCAGCGGGTCAATTCCAGCGCTCTGGTCGAGCGCTACGCCGCATTCCGCTATGACGAGCCACAGCCGGAGCGCCCATTGTCCAGCCGCGTGGCTCAGGCGCTGGCCAGCTACACCAGTACGGCGAATTTCCGTGTCGATTTCGACGGCACCGAAGTGCTCGGACTCGACCTGTACGCCTGAGGCGGTTCGATCTGCCAGCGCTTCCCTATTACCTCGGTTGTCCCTCCTGGAACGAGAGTGCCTGGTTGGGTGGCCTGTATCCGACGGGTACGCCCGCTTCCGATTTCCTCGCCAGCTACTGTTCGGTCTTCAACTCGGTCGAGGGCAACACCACGCTCTATGCCTGGCCTTCTGAGGAGAAGGTCAGGCGCTGGGCCAGCCAGATGCCAGAAGGCTTTCGCTTCTGCGCCAAGTTTCCCCGCGAAATCAGTCAGGCCAGCGATCTGCACGCGGCGCTGGAGCAAGCGCACGCCTTCCGGCAGCTGTTGCTGCCATTGGGGCGGCGAGTGACGCCCTTCTGGTTGCAGTTGCCGGCCAGCGTGGGGCCTTCGCGGTTAAGCGAACTTGCCGCATTCATCGATGGTTTCGTCAGGCCGTTGGCAATCGAGGTGCGGCACCCGGCGTTCTTCGACAAGGGCGAGGGCGAACGTGCATTGAATCGACTGCTGCGTGATCGCGGTGTCGAGCGCATCTGTATCGATACCCGTGCGCTGTTCAGTTGCCAGTCCCGCGACCTGGCGGTGTTGCATGCGCAAAGCAAGAAGCCGCGGTTGCCGGTGCGCCCGGTAGCATTCAGCGACTTCCCGCAGTTGCGCTTCGTCGGTCACCCGGAGCTGGAGGCGAACGACGCATTCATGGCGCCCTGGCTGGACAAGGTGGCTGGCTGGATCGAGGCGGGCAAGGCGCCGCATGTCTATCTGCATACCCCTGACAATCACCGCGCACCCGAACTGGCGATGCGTTTTCACCGGTTGCTGAGCGAGCGCTTGCCCGGCCTGCCGGCCCTGCCTTCGCTGCAGGTCGCGCCGCAACTGTCCTTGCTCGCCGATTGAGTCAACTCTGCGGCTCGACCACTTTTGTAAAACAATGCCCCCAACTTCGCGCGCCTGGCGTTGCCCATAAGGAATGACATCTGGCCGCTTTCTTCTGCTCCTCCTGCTGCTGCTGGCGGGCTTCGTGCTCGCGGTCCGGCAGCAGCTGATCGAGATTCCGCCGCGCTGGAATCCGTGGGCACCGCTGGACATTCGTGAGCCGCCAAATCTGCTGACGCCGCTCAAACTTCGCCGGCTGCAGCAGGATCGAACGCTCTGCGAACAGGCGCTTGGCACGGCGCCGCTGCGCTATGTCGTCGTGCCGGACAGCACGCCGGAACCGGGCTGTCCGGTGGAGAACAGCGTCCGGGTCCAGGGTTCGGACGTGCGCTTCAACGGACCGTTTCTCGCCACCTGCCCGCTGGCGGCGGCTTATGCCATGTTCGAGTTGCACGGTCTGCAACCGGCCGCGCAGGCGGTGTTCGGCCAGCCCGTGGTGCGCATCGATCACTTCGGCAGCTTTGCCTGTCGCAACATCGCGCGCAGCAATCGCCGCAGCCAGCACGCCAGCGCCAACGCCCTGGATATGGCGGGCTTTCACCTGAAGGATGGCACCCGTATTACCGTGGCGAGGGACTGGCAGGGCGACGGCGACAAGGCGCGTTTTCTGCGCCAGGTGCGCGATGCGGCCTGCAAGGCGTTCAACGTGACGCTGGGGCCTGAGTACAACACGGCGCATCATGATCATTTTCATGTGGATATGGGCGGTTTCGGCATGTGCCGCTGACGCCTCGGGCGCAGCCGGGAATGCTCTGGCACAATGCGCCGTTTTAATCGTTGCTGGTGTCCCATGTCTGCAAGCAATCCTCTGGTTCGGGTCGAGCCGCTCGCTGCGCAATTTGCCGCCGCAGCCCACGATTGGGCGCTGCGCCTGGGTTTGCCGCAAGAGCTGGATGGGGCCGAATTCGCCCTGCAGATAGGAGAAGGCGGCTTGCAGCTGCTGATGCTCGAGGCGCAGGCGCCGGGGCCGGTACGGGTGGACTTCGTCGAGGGCGCAGCGGCACACCGGCGTCAGTTCGGCGGCGGCAGCGGGCAGATGATCGCCAAGGCGGTGGGTATCCAGCCCGGCGTCCGACCGCGGGTGCTGGATGCCACCGCCGGCCTCGGACGCGACGCCTTCGTGCTGGCCACGCTGGGCTGCGAGGTCAGCCTGATCGAGCGCCAGCCATTGATTGCCGCGCTGCTGGAAGATGGCCTGAGTCGCGCGGCTGTGGACGCCGAGGTTGGCGCGATCGCCGCGCGGATGACTCTGCTCAGGGGCAATGCCATCGAGTTGATGAAGCAGTGGCAGGGCGAGGCTCCGCAGGTGATCTACCTCGATCCGATGTTTCCCCATCGCGACAAGAGTGCGCTGGTGAAGAAGGAGATGCGCCTGTTCCGGCCCTTCGTTGGCGACGATATGGATGCCCCGGCACTGCTGGCCGCGGCGCTGGAGTTGGCCAGCCATCGGGTGGTGGTCAAGCGTCCGCGCAAGGCGCCGGCAATCGAAGGCGCCAAGCCCGGCTACAGCCTGGACGGCAAATCCAGCCGCTACGACATCTATCCGAAAAAGAAGCTGCAGGGCTGACTCACCAGTCTGCAACCTCTCGCTTGCTCAGGTCAGCGGCGATAGGCGCGCAGAAATACGCTCACCGCATCCCGTACGTGCAGGTTGCCTTCCTCACCGGTGGGCGCCTCGGCGTAGCCGACCAGCAGGCGGAAGTGCTGGGCACCCTTGATGAGCGAGCAGAAATGCTCGGCGGCCCGCAATGGGTCGTCGATTTGCAGCAGGCCCAGCGCGTCGGCCCTGGTGAACAGCTGTTGCAGGTCGCACAGCAGCTGCTGCGGGCCGGCATCGAAGAACATCTTTACCAGCCCCGGATTCTGCGTCGCCATTGCCACCATCACCCGATGCAGGCCGATGGATTCAGGGCTGTTGACCAGTTCATTGAAGGCGCTGCCAATCGCCAGCAGCACCGTCTCGATATCGCAGTCCGCGTCCACCTGAAACAGCCGCCTCGGCAGGCGCGTCTCGCAGGTGGTCTTCACGGCTGCGCTGAACAGCGCTTCCTTGTCCTTGAAATGGCTGTACAGCGTGAGCTTGGAAACGCCGGCTTCGGCGGCGATGGCCTCCATGCTGCTGCCTTCGTAGCCGTTGCCGAGGAACAGCACCTGCGCGGCAGTGAGGATCGCCTCGCGCTTGGCGGGGTCCTTCGGGCGACCGGGGCCGGGCGATATGGACTGGATTTCTGTCATGGGCGTTTTAATAGTGGACTGGCTGGTACGGTATTTTTACTATACCGCTCAGTATAAGTATTCCAATCCGCTTCGCGACAGAGAGACTTCATCGTGTTCCGACATGCCTTGTCCCTTGCCTCTATGTTCGGTTGTGCACTTGTTCTGGTCGCCTGCGGCAACGGCGAACCGCCACAGCAGCTGCCGCGGCCGGTCATGGTGGTGCAGCCGCAGCCGGCCAGCGAAGCGCGCGAGAGCTATCCTGGCGAAGTGCACGCGCGCTACGAGCCTGAGCTGGCCTTCCGCATCGGCGGCAAGGTCGTCGAGCGCCTGGTCGAAGCGGGCGACCGCGTACGCAAGGATCAGCCCCTGGCACGCCTCGATCCGCAGGATGTGCGGCTGCAGCTGGATGGCATGCGCGCGCAGGTGGCGGCAGCGGAAGCCAATCTGCGCGTGGCCAAGGCCGAACACGACCGCTACAAGGCGCTGCTCGGCCGCCAACTGGTCAGTCAGTCGCAGTTCGACAATGCCGATAACGCCTACCGCGCCGCCACGGCCCGTCTGCAGCAGGCGCGGGCCGAATTCGATGTGGCCAGCAACCAGGTCGATTACGCCGTGCTGCGCGCTACCAGTGATGGTCTGATTGCGCAGCGCCGCATCGAGGTAGGGCAGGTGGTCGCCGCCGGGCAGACCGCCTTCGTGTTGGCTGCAGATGGCGAGCGCGAGGTCGCCATCAATCTGCCGGAGCAGTCGCTGGAGCGCTACCGGGTTGGCCAGGACGTCGAGGTCGAGCTGTGGTCGCAGCCGGGGCGCCATTATCTGGGCAAGATCCGCGAACTCTCGCCTGCCGCCGATGCGCAATCGCGGACCTATTCCGCCCGCGTCGCCTTCAGCGAGCAGGAAGTGCCGGCCGAGCTTGGCCAGAGCGCGCTGGTCAGCATTCGTCGTGATGGCGAGGTGGCGCTGGCGGTGCCGCTCTCGGCGCTGAGTGCAGAGCAGGGCAGGGCGCATGTCTGGCGGCTGAAGGCTGATTCCACCGTGGAGCGGGTGGAAGTTCGGACCGGTCCGTTCGGTGAGCAGCTGGTGCCAGTGCTCGAGGGGCTGGAGGCTGACGACTGGGTCGTGCTGGCCGGGGTGCAGATGCTCAGCGATAACCAGCCGGTGCGTCCGGTGGATCGCCACAACCGCCCCGTCGAGCTGGCTGCCCAGGAGTAATCGCGATGCGCTTCAATCTTTCCGCCTGGGCGCTGCAGAACCGGCAGATCGTCGTCTACCTGATGCTGCTGCTGGCGATCGTCGGTGCGCTGTCCTACAGCAAGCTCGGACAGAGCGAGGACCCGCCATTCACTTTCAAGGCCATGGTCATCCAGACGCAGTGGCCGGGCGCCACGGCCGAGGAAATGTCGCGCCAGGTCACCGAACGCATCGAGAAGAAGCTGATGGAAACCGGCGAGTACGAGCGCATCGTCTCCTTCTCCCGGCCGGGCGAATCCAACGTCACCTTCATGGCGCGCGACTCGATGCGCTCGAAGGACATCCCCGACCTCTGGTACCAGATCCGCAAGAAGATCGGTGACATCCAGCACACCTTTCCGCCTGGTGTGCAGGGACCCTTCTTCAACGACGAGTTCGGCACGACGTTCGGCAACATCTACGCCCTGACCGGCGACGGTTTCGACTACGCGATCCTCAAGGACTACGCCGACCGCATCCAGCTGCAGCTGCAGCGGGTGAAGAATGTCGGCAAGGTGGAGCTGATCGGCCTGCAGGACGAGAAGATCTGGATCGAGCTCTCCAACGTCAAGCTGGCCACGCTCGGCGTTCCACTGGAGGCCGTGCGTCAGGCCCTGGAGGCGCAGAACGCGGTGACTGCCGCCGGTTTCGTCGAGACGATCAGTGATCGGGTGCAATTGCGCGTCACCGGTAGCTTCGAGACGGTCAAGGAGATTCGCGACTTCCCCATCCGCGTTGCCGGACGCACCTTCCGCATTGGCGACGTCGCCGAGGTGCATCGCGGCTTCAATGACCCGCCCGCACCGCGCATGCGCTTCATGGGCGAGCCGGCGTTGGGTCTGGCGGTATCGATGAAAAGCGGTGGCGACATCCTGGTGCTGGGCCAGGCACTGGAGCAGGAATTTGCCCGTCTGCAGCAGGAGTTGCCGGCCGGAATGCAGCTACGCAAGGTCTCGGATCAGCCGGCTGCGGTGAAGACCAGCGTCGGCGAATTCGTAAAGGTATTGATCGAAGCGCTGGTGATCGTTTTGCTGGTGAGCTTCTTCTCGCTCGGCGTGCGTACCGGCCTGGTGGTGGCGCTATCGATTCCGCTGGTGCTGGCGATGACCTTTGCCGCCATGAGCTATCTGGATATCGGCCTGCACAAGATCTCCCTCGGGGCCCTGGTACTGGCCCTCGGGCTGATGGTGGATGACGCGATCATTGCGGTGGAGATGATGGCGATCAAGATGGAGCAGGGCTACGACCGCCTCAAGGCTGCCAGCTTCGCCTGGACCAGCACGGCGTTCCCGATGCTGACCGGTACGCTGATCACCGCCGCGGGTTTCCTGCCCATCGCCACCGCCAATTCCAGTACCGGTGAATACACCCGCTCGATCTTTCAGGTGGTGGCCATCTCGCTGATCGCATCCTGGATCGCCGCGGTGATGTTCGTACCGCTGATTGGCGAAAAGCTGCTGCCGGATCTGGCCAAGAAGTCGGCACACAAGCAGAGCGGTGGCGACGGCCACGATCCCTACGCCACACCGTTCTACCAGCGCGTACGGCGCGTGGTGACCTTCTGCGTGCGCCGCCGCAAGACGGTCATCCTGCTCACCCTGGCGATCTTCGCCGCCGCCGTGGTGCTGTTCCGCCTGGTGCCGCAACAGTTCTTCCCGGCGTCCGGCCGTTTGGAGCTGATGGTCGATCTCAAACTGGCCGAAGGCGCCTCGTTGAAGGCGACCGAAGCGGAGGTGGCACGGCTGGAACAGCTACTCAAGGAACGGGCCGGCATCGCCAACTACGTGGCTTACGTCGGCACCGGCTCGCCGCGTTTCTACCTGCCGCTGGACCAGCAGTTGCCGGCGACCAGCTTCGCCCAGTTCGTCGTGCTGGCCGACAGCATCGAGTCCCGCGAGGCCCTGCGCAGCTGGCTGATCGAGCGCATGCGCGAGGACTTCCCGAGCCTGCGTGGTCGCGTGACGCGACTGGAGAATGGCCCGCCGGTGGGCTATCCGGTGCAGTTCCGTGTCACCGGCGAGCACATCGACGTGGTGCGTGGGCTGGCTCGCCAGGTCGCCGCCAAGGTCAACGAGAATCCGCATGTGGCCAACGTCCACCTGGACTGGCAGGAGCCGAGCAAGATGGTCCGGCTGAACGTCGATCAGGATCGTGCCCGCGCACTGGGCGTGACCACCGCCGAACTGTCCGGCTTTCTGCGACGGACCTTCACCGGCAGCAGCGTCAGCCAGTTCCGTGAAGATAACGAGCTGATCGAGATCCTCCTGCGCGGCACCGAGCGCGAGCGGCTCGAGCTGTCGATGCTGCCGAGCCTGGCGATTCCCACCGAGAGCGGCCGCAGCGTGCCGCTGTCGCAGGTGGCGACGCTGGAGTACGGCTTCGAAGAGGGCGTGATCTGGCATCGCAACCGCCTGCCTACGGTCACCGTGCGTGCCGACGTGTACGGGGAGCAGCAACCGGCTGCGCTGGTGCGTGAGATCGAGCCGACCCTGGCCGACATTCGGGATCAGTTGCCCGGCGGCTACCTGCTCGAGGTCGGCGGCACGGTAGAGGATTCCGAACGTGGCCAGCGCTCGGTGAACGCCGGCATGCCGTTGTTCATCATCGTGGTGCTGACATTGTTGATGGCGCAGCTCAAGAGCTTCTCACGCTCGGCCATGGTGTTCCTCACTGCGCCGCTGGGCATCATCGGTGTCGCACTGTTCCTGCTGCTGTTCGGCCAGCCGTTCGGCTTCGTGGCAATGCTTGGCACCATCGCGCTGTCGGGAATGATCATGCGCAACTCGGTGATCCTGGTGGACCAGATCGAGCAGGACATCGGTGTCGGGCATGCACGTTTCACCGCCATCGTCGAGGCCACCGTACGCCGCTTCCGACCCATCGTGCTGACTGCGCTGGCGTCGGTGCTGGCGATGATTCCGCTGTCGCGCAGCATCTTCTTCGGGCCGATGGCTGTGGCGATCATGGGCGGGCTGATCGTCGCCACCGCGCTGACGCTGCTGTTCCTGCCGGCGCTATACGCGGCCTGGTTCCGGGTTCGCGAAGACGAGGCGAGCGCCCACTGACGGCGCTTATCGGGCGCGCCTGAACGGCGCGCTCAGATGCCTGCGGCGTTCAGCAGGCATTCGGCGGCGGCCTTGGCGTCCAGCGCCTGTTCGCCGGGCCCTTCGATATGCGCCATGCTCAACGCCCCTTCGAGCAGATACTGCAGCTGCCGCGCCAGCTGCAGCGGTTGTGGTGCACTCATGTGCTCCAGCAGTCCGCGCAAGTGGGCCTGCAGCTCGGCCTTGTAAGCCGCTGAGCGCTGATGAATCGGATGATCACGGTCGTGATATTCCGCTGCTGCGTTGATGAACAGGCAGCCACAGAACTGTTCACCACCATGGATCATCCCGTGCAAGCCATCGAACACGCGCAGTAGCGCTTCGCGCGGCGGCATCCTGGTGGCCCGTTCGCGCAGGCGCGTCAGCATCAATTCATGACGTGCCTCCAGTACGGCGAGAATCAGCTCGTCCTTGGATTTGAAGTGCTTGTACAGGGTCATCTTGGCCACACCGGACTCGGCCAGGATGCGGTCGATGCCTGTCGCGTGATAACCCTCGCGGTAGAACAGATTCTCGGCGGTGTTGAGCAACTGGTCGCGCTTGTTCAATGCCATGGATACCTCCTGCGGCCGAGCATTATGCGGGAGCGCTCGTCGTTCGCTCCAGCTGACCGTACTCTCGTTGGTGCTTGTAGTATACAGACTGGTCTGTCTATTATCCAGTTACACCAACAGCGAGGGTAGTGCCATGAAGCTCAATGACCGCGCGTCCTTTCCGACGCTGCACGACCCGTTCAGGCTTGTTCGCGCATTGCCGGGCTGTGCCGGCATGCCGGGGTTGTAGCCGTCATGACCGCACAGAACAGAGCGCTGGCGGACGGTTGCCGGTCGCCGGGCAAGCGGAGCGGAGCGTGGCTGCTGTTGGCTGTCGCGCTGTTGCTGCCGCTGTCTGGCTTTGCCGGTGAGGCGCGCGCAACAGACGGGCTGCGTTTCAGCCTGGTGAGGACCGCACAGAGTGAAAGTGGCGATTTCCTGCTACGCCGTGACGGTTGGCAGGCGCTGCCCCCAACACAGCACATCGCGGTGCTTATCGAGCATCGCGGCAATCGGCTGCTGTTCGGTACCGGCCTGGGTCGGCAGATCGATGCACAGTGGAATGCCGAGCTGCCATGGCGGATCAAGCGTTACGGGTCAGTACGACCGGTGCGCGATCAGCTGGAAAAGGACGGATTGACGGTCGATCGCATCGTGCTGGGGTGCGTGCGCTGGGAGCATGCCTCGGGTTTGGCCGATTATCCCGATGTGCCGGTGCTGGCCAGTTCAGACACGCTTGACTACCTGAAAACGGCGACGGCGCCGGCTGTGCTTGCCAGCCAGTTTCGCCACCCGGTGCGCTGGCAGTCGCTGGATTTCCGGCCCAGGCCTTATCTGGGCCATGCACGAAGTCTGGACCTCTACGGGGATGGGAAACTGGTCCTGGTTCCGCTGTCCGGACACGGCGCGGTCGGCCTCTACCTGACTCTCGGCGACGGGCGTCGCTTCTTCTTCCGCGGTGACCGCCCGGAACACAGCGGGGATGGCGTGCCGGACGACGTCGTGGCGTTGCAGGAAGCCAGTACGCAGGCTGTACTTGGCTATTACCCCCGCTGGGTGCAGTGAGCAGGCAGAGCGATAAAAAACTGCGCGGCGGGATCGGATATAGGCGATGCTAGACGCAAGGGCTGGACAGATTGCACCGCGCGCAAGCGCCGGCCTCGATTGCCCGCCCCGTGCCCCATGGCCGAAGTAGGTCTGCCGCTGTGAAGACGGATAGCTGCGCGCCCCTGGCGAGTGTCATCGATCTATTGCTGGATGCCATCTGCGTCGTCGATGCGCAGGGCAACATCGTTTACGTGAGCGCCGCCTGTGAGCGCATCTTCGGTTATACACCGGAAGAAATGGTGGGCAGGCGGATGATCGAAATGGTCTATCCCGAAGACCGGGCCCGCACCGTGGCAGCCGCACAGGAAGTCATGGCCAGCCAGCCGCTGCTGCACTTCGAGAATCGCTACGTGCGCAAGGACGGCAGCGTGGCGCACATCATGTGGTCTGCCTGCTGGTCAACGGACAACAAGCTGCGTATCGGGGTGGCGCGCGATATCACCCAGCGCAAGCAGTCCGAAGCCATGCAGGCAGCGCTCTATTCGATTTCCGAAGCGGCGCACGGGGCCAAGGATCTCGCCGCCCTCTATCAGCAGATTCATCTGACGATCGCCAGTCTGCTGCCGGTAGACGATTTCATCGTCGCCATCCGCAATGCTGCCAGTGGCGAGCTGACTTATCCCTACCAGGCACTGACGCTCGATTCGACCGGTCTGCCGGCGGAGCCAGCGGCGTCCCTGTGCTTTTCCGTTCTGCATGGCGCACAGGCGTTGCGTTTCAACGCCGACTCGATGCGTGCGCTGGCACTTCCACTCGGTGACGGTGATATCCGTGCCTGGTGGCTGGGTGTGCCCCTGAACTCGAGCGAGGGCGTGATTGGCGTGCTGTTGCTAAAGAGCACCGCGGCGCCCTACACCGAGAAGGATCAGGAGCTGCTGCAGTTCGTCTCGACTCAGGTGGTCACGGCGATCGAGCGCAAGCAGCTGTATGCGCGCCTGCATCGGATGGCGCAGTACGACGAACTCACCGGGCTGCCAAATCGCGCGTGCTTCCGTGACCGCCTGGGCACGGCGCTTGCGCGCGTGCGGCGCAACGGCGGGCGTATCGCCTTGCTCTATGTGGACCTGGACCGCTTCAAGCAAATCAACGATACCTACGGCCACGGCGGTGGTGATCAGCTGCTGCGTGCGGTTGCCGATCGCCTGACCGCCTGCGTGCGCGACACCGATACCGTGGCGCGTCTGGGGGGCGACGAGTTCGTCGTGCTGCTGGAAAGCATTGTCGAACCGGAGGATGCCCAGCGCGTGGTAGAGAAGGTACGCAGCGCCTTCGCACAGCCGTTGAGTATCACCGGGCACAGCCTGGAGATCGGCATGAGCATCGGCATCGCGTTGTACCCGGAGGATGGCGAGGCTGAGATGCAGTTGCTCAAACAGGCCGACGATCGCATGTACCGGATGAAGGCCCGCGGCGGTCAGCAATCGGTGGACTGCGACTGAAGATCGGCGTCAGAACGACTTCAGCATCCTGCCCAGCAACTCCATCGCCTGCTCGCTGCGGGCGTCCCATGGATGGCCATGGTTCAGCCGCGCGCAGTTGCGAAAGCGCTGGGTCGCCGAGAAGATCGGCCCCGGTGCCAGGCTGATGCCCTGGGCCAGCGCCAGTTGCAGCAGCTGCAGCGAGTCCACCTGCTCGGGAAATTCGAACCAGAGAAAGTAGCCGCCAGAGGGGCGCGTGACCCGCGTGCTCGCCGGGAAATGGCGGGCGGCGGAGGCGAGCATCGCGCCCTGCTGCATCTCCAGTGCGTGGCGCAGCTTGCGCAGGTGACGGTCGTAGCCGCCATGCTGCAGATAGTCGGCAATGGCGGCCTGCGCCGGCACGGAAGGGGAGATGGTGGTCATCAGCTTGAGCCGGGCGATCTGCTCGGCGTAGCGGCCGCCGGCGACCCAGCCGACCCGGTAGCCGGGCGCCAGGCTCTTGGAAAACGAACCGCAATGCATCACCAGGCCTTCGCGATCATGGCTCTTCACCGGCTTTGGGGGCTCCCGGGTGAAGTACAGCTCGGCGTAGACGTCGTCCTCGATCAGCGGCACCTGATGGCGCTGCAACAGTTCATACAGCTGCTGTTTCTTCGCCTCGCCCATGCTCGCGCCCAGCGGGTTCTGCAGGCTGCTCATGAACCAGCAGGCCTTGATCGGCAGATGCGCCAGGCGGTCGGCGAGAATCTCCAGATCGATGCCTTCGCGCGGGTGGACGGGAATCTCCACCGCCTTGAGCTTGAGCCGTTCCAGCACCTGTAGCGTGGCGTAAAACGCCGGCGACTCGATCGCCACCAGTTCACCCGGCTCCGTCACCACCTGCAGGCAGAGGTTCAGCGCTTCCATCGCACCGGTGGTGATCACCAGCTCGTCCATCGGCAGCATCACGCCGCTGACCATGTAGCGCAAGGCGATCTGCCGGCGCAGGTCCGGGTTGCCGGCGGTCATCTCGGCGATCACTTCGCGTGCCGGCATGTCGCGCACGCTTTGCGCCATCGAGCGTGCGAGCCGTTGCAGGGGAAACAGCTCGGGGCTGGGGAAGGCCGAACCGAAGGGTACGGTGGCCGGATCGCGCAGCGAGGCGAGCACCGAGAACACCAGCTCGCTGACGCCGACATCGGTGGTTTCCGCCGGACGGCTGCTGATGTCCGGCTCGTGCAACGGGCGCTTGGCATGTTCGCGGACGAAATAGCCCGAACGCGCCCGCGCCTGAATCAGCCCGCGGTCTTCCAGCAGGTAGTAGGCCTGGAACACGGTGGACGGGCTGACGCCGTAGGTGCGGCTGGCGTGGCGCACCGAGGGCACCTTTTCTCCCGGCGCGAGCACGCCACTGCGGATCAGTTCGGCAATCTCGTCAGCGAATTTCTCGTAGCGCTTCATCGTGTCCGGGCCGTGGCGGTTGGGCATGGCCAGTCTACTGGCGTAGCGCCGCGATGGGGGCGACGAAGGTGCTCGGGGTGCTCACCCGGCTGCTCGGCTCGGCCAGGTCGCTGACCTCGAAGCGCAGCTCGCGGCTGAAGTCGCGGGCGTTGTCGAGCAGTGCCACGCTGACCGGCAGATCGGCGATCTCGCCCGGTGCCAGGGCAATCTCGCGCGGGCCCTGCAGCGCGAACGGCCCGTCTTCCAATGCCAGCGCGTAGCGCCGCGGCTGCTGGGTCTTGTTGATCAGCTTGAGGCGGTACATGTTCTCGATCTGGCCCTGCATGTTCTCGCGGTACAGGGTGCGGTCGCGGGTGACGTCCAGCTGCAGCTGCGGCCGCGCGTCCAGTGCCCAGATGAAGGCGGCGATCATCGCCGTCATCGCCACGGCATAACCGATCAGCCGCGGACGCAAGAGGCGGGTGGCGCCGCCCTTGAGTGCGCGCTCGGAGGTGTAGCGCAGCAGGCCGCGGGCGTAACCCATCCGGTCCATGACGCTGTCGCAAACGTCGATGCAGGCGCCGCAGCTGATGCAGTCCAGCTGCAGGCCGTCGCGGATGTCGATGCCGGTGGGGCAGACCTGTACGCACAGCGTGCAGTCGACGCAGTCACCGAGGCCCTGGGCCCGCGGGTCGCTGCCCTTGCGCCGCGCGCCGCGGTTCTCGCCGCGGGCTGTGTCGTAGGAGACCAGCAGGGTGTCGGCGTCGAACATCACGCTCTGAAAGCGCGAATAGGGGCACATGTGCAGGCACACCTGCTCGCGCAGCCAGCCGGCATTGATGTAGGTCGCGGCGGTGAAGAACAGCAGCCAGAAGGCGGTGGTGGCACCGACCTCGAAGCGGGCAAGGTCGGCCACCAGTTCGCGTACCGGGGTGAAATAGCCGACGAAGGCCAGCGCCGTGGCCAGGCTGATGGCCAGCCACAGCGTGTGCTTGGCGGCACGGCGCAGCAGCTTGGCGGCGGACCAGGGCGCAGCATCGAGCTTGATGCGCTGCAGGCGGTCGCCTTCGGTGACCTTTTCCACCCACATGAACATCCAGGTCCAGGTGCTCTGCGGGCAGGCGTAGCCGCACCAGATGCGCCCCGCCAGGACGGTGATGAAGAACAGGCCGAACGCGGCGATGATCAGGATCGCCGAGAGCAGGATGAAATCCTGCGGCCAGAAGGTGGCACCGAAGATATGGAACTGCTGCCGGCCCAGGTCCCACAGCACCGCCTGGCGTCCATCCCAATCAAGCCAGACGGTGCCGAAGTAGAGCAGCATCAACAGGGCGCCGCCCAACAGGCGCAGGTTGCGGAAACGTCCGCTGAAACTGCGCGTATGAATGGGCCCGCCGCTCTGGGCGGGCGTCAGGCGGATCGGCTGGCTGGGATCAACGGTTTCGATGATCCGCGCGGGTATGCGGTCGGTCATTGGCTTTCGCCCCATAGGCAGTTCAGGCGAGGCGGATGATCCCCGTCGAGAGCCATGCATAACAGACTCAGATGTGACGACTAAATACGGATCAGATGAGCTGCGGAAACGCTATCGGAACACAGACACCTCCAGGCTTTGACCTGCGTCAGCGGAAGCTGTCGGGATCGGCTGATCCGCTTTTTTAGTGTGCATCTGATGCTGTTCCGTCGTCGCCAAGCCAGCCATAGTCGAGACCTTTTGCCGAACGAAGAGGAGCCACGCATGATTCAGCCAATGCTGCCGAAGGAGCACCGCCGATGATTCTCAAAGGCCTGACCTGGCTCGTGTTGCTGCAACTGCTCGGCAACCTGATCAATCTGGTACTGCTGCCGGCATTGCCGGGGCCGATCATCGGCATGCTGTTGCTGTTCGGCCTGTTGCTGCTGCGCCGCAGCATTCCCGAGTCGCTGGAGAAGACCGCGGCGCTGCTGCTGCAGTACCTGCCGCTGCTGCTCATCGTGCCGGCCGCCGGAATCATGACCAGTGGCGCCGCGCTGCTGGATGACCTGCCGGCCATTGCCGCCGGGCTGGTGTTGTCGCTGCTGATCACCGTGCCGTTCTGTGGCTGGCTGATGCAGCGGCTGATCCGTCGACTCGACCGCCAGCGGGAGGATCAGGCATGACCGTACTCGATTGGCGTACCGCCTGGGCGGCGGTCGTGGTCCATCCTTTGTTCGCCGTGGCGCTGACCCTGATCGCCTTCCAGCTGGCGCTGATGCTCTACCGGCGTAGCGGCTGGCTGGTGCTGCAGCCGGTGATGGTCGGCATGCTGTTGGTGGTCGGCACGCTGACCCTGGTGGACCTGGACTACCCGCGCTACCGCGAGGGCGCCGCGCTGATTGCCATGCTGCTCGGCCCGGCGACCGTGGCGCTGGCGGTGCCCCTGCATCGGCATCTGAAGCGGATCCAGCAATTGTTCTGGCCGATCGTCATTACCCTGGCCGTGGGCGGCGTGCTCAGCGTGGTGCTGACGCTGGCGATCGCCTGGGCGCTGGGCGCGCAGTTGCCGGTGCTGATGAGCCTGGCGCCGAAGTCCGCGACCATGCCGATCGCCATGCTGGTGGCCGAGCAGCTCGGCGGCCTGGCCTCGCTCGCGGCGGTGTTCGTCATGCTTACCGGCGTCATCGGCACGGCACTGGGGCCGCTGTTGTTGCGCTGGGCGGGGGTCGATCATCCTGCCGCGCGGGGCCTGAGCTATGGCATCAACGCGCATGCCATCGGCACGGCAAGGGCATTGGAAGAGGGCGACGAATGTGGTGCTTTCGCCGCGCTCGGAATGAGTCTGCTGGGCATTCTGATCGCACTGCTGCTGCCGTTCGCCCTGGGTTGATTCGCCGCCATGGGCATTGCTGACCAAGCGCACGAAATACGGGGGCTTCAGCCCTCATTTGGCACTGGCTAGCGCCCGGTCCGACCCGTTAAAGTAGGCGGCGGTCGCTTGACCGTGCACAGGGTGCAAACCATGAAATTGCGGATGTTCCAGGTCGATGCTTTCACCGCTGAACGTTTCCGGGGCAATCCCGCAGCGGTGATCCCCTTGCAGGCCTGGCTGTCGGACGAGTTGATGCAAGCCATCGCCGCCGAAAACAACCTTTCCGAAACAGCCTTCTTCGTACGTGAAGCGGACGGGGCCTTTCACATCCGCTGGTTTTCGCCGCTTACCGAAATCGATTTCTGTGGCCACGCCACCCTGGCCAGCGCCTTCGTGTTGCTGGAAGCGGGGCTGGCGCAAGCTCCGCTGGTTTTCCGCGCCTCTGCAGTGGGCGATCTGACGGTGCAGCGGCGGGCTGACGGTCTGCTGGAAATGAGCTTCCCCAATCGCGCGCCGGAGCCAGTCGCCGAGCCACCGGCGGCGTTGTTGCATGGGCTGGGCTGCGAGCCGGAGGCGGTGCTGCGCAGCCAGCAGGCCTGGTTCGCCGTCTATCGAGACGAGCAGCAGGTTCGTGCATTGTCACCCGACCTCGATGCGCTGCGCGGGCTGGCGCCACTGGATGTGGTGGTGACCGCACCGGGGCGCGAGCAGGATTTCGTCTCCCGCTACTTCTGGCCAGCCAATGGTGGCGACGAAGATCCGGTGACCGGTTCCATTCACGCCGGACTCGCGCCGTATTGGGCAGGGCAGCTGGGACGCAATGAACTGGTGGCGCTGCAGGCCTCGGCTCGTACCGGCATCCTGCACTGTCGGGTCGAGGCAGATCGTGTGATGGTGGCCGGGCAGGCCGTACTTTTTCTCGACGGCACCATCGAACTTTAAATAACTATCTTCATGCATTGCGGGCGGCCCTCGGCCGGCGCGATGGGTGTGCCTGTGTGTGGCTGATCGATTCAAACCAATGGGGTTGCGAAACGTGATGATGAAAGGGCTGCTGCCGTTTGTCCTGCTTGCCGGTGCGATGAGTTCGTTCGCCTTTGCGGCGCCACCGGCATTGCCGCTGGATGACCGCCAGGCGCTGATCGAAACCCTGCTCGAGCGCATGACGCTGGCGGAGAAGATCGGCCAGTTGCGCCTGATCAGCATCGGTGGCGACATGCCGCGCGAGCGGATCGCCGAGGAAATCGCCGCCGGGCGCATCGGCGCGACATTCAATTCGGTGACCCGAACCGATAACCGGCCGATGCAGGATGCTGCGCTGCGCAGCCGTCTGGGCATCCCGATCTTCTTCGCCTATGACGTCATTCACGGCCACCGCACCATCTTCCCCATCAGCCTGGCCCTGGCCTCCAGCTGGGACCTCGAGGCGATTGCCCTGAGCGGTCGGGTATCGGCCATCGAAGCCAGCGCCGATGGCCTGGACCTGACCTTCGCGCCGATGGTCGACATCACCCGCGACCCGCGCTGGGGACGCACCTCCGAAGGCTTCGGCGAGGATCCGTACCTGGTCTCGCAGATCGCCGGCACGCTGGTGCGCGCCTATCAGGGCGAGCGCCTTAGCGCCGCGGACAGCGTGATGGCCAGCGTCAAGCACTTCGCCCTCTACGGGGCGGTGGAGGGCGGGCGTGACTACAACGTGGTCGACATGAGCCCGCAGCGCATGCATCAGGATTACCTGCCGCCGTACCGTGCCGCCGTGGACGCCGGGGCAGGCGGCGTGATGATCGCGCTGAACACGGTCAACGGTGTGCCGGCCAGTGCCAACCGCTGGCTGTTGCGTGACCTGCTGCGCGACGACTGGGGCTTTCGCGGGCTGAACATCAGCGACCACGGCGCCATCGACGAACTGCTGCGCCATGGCGTCGCCGGCGACGGACGCGAGGCCGCGCGCCTGGCGATCGAGGCCGGCATCGACCTGAGCATGCACGACTCGCTCTACCTGCAGGAACTGCCCGGGTTGGTCGAGCGCGGCGAGGTGCCGATCGAGCTGATCGACCAGGCGGTCGGTCGCGTGCTCGGTGCCAAGTACGACCTCGGTTTGTTCCATGATCCCTATCGCCGCATCGGCCGGGCAGCGGACGACCCGGTCGAGGTGAATGCCGAAAGTCGCCTGCACCGCGAGGCGGCGAGACGCGTGGCGCGCGATTCGCTGGTCCTGCTGGAAAACCGCGAGCGGACACTGCCGCTGCGCAAGGATGCACGCATCGCGCTGGTCGGGCCGCTGGCCGATTCCCACGTCGACATGCTCGGCAGCTGGTCGGCTGCCGGGGTGGCCGCGCAGACGGTAACCCTGCGCCAGGGGCTGGAAGCCGCTGTCGGCAAGGGCGGCCAGATCATCCATGCCCGCGGCGCCAACGTCACCGACGATGCCGGCATGGTCAAGTACCTGAACTTCCTCAACTGGGACCGCCCGGAAGTCTCGCTGGACCCGCGTACGCCGCAGGCGATGATCGACGAGGCAGTACGCGCCGCGCGCGAGGCCGATGTCGTCGTTGCCGCACTGGGCGAGGCGCGGGGCATGTCCCACGAATCGTCCAGTCGTACCAGCCTTGCATTGCCGGCCAGCCAGCAGGCGCTGCTCGAAGCACTGGTCGCCACCGGCAAACCGCTGGTGGTGGTGCTGATGAACGGGCGGCCGTTGCAGCTTGGCTGGGTCAAGGAGCATGCCGATGCGGTGCTGGAAACCTGGTTCGCCGGCACCGAGGGCGGCCATGCGATAGCCGATGTGTTGTTCGGCGCGCACAACCCGTCCGGCAAGCTGCCGATCTCCTTCCCACGCTCGGTCGGCCAGATTCCGACCTATTACAACCACCCGCGGCTGGGTCGCCCCTATGTCGAAGGGCGCCCGGGCAACTACACCTCGCAGTATTTCGAGGAGCCCAACGGCGCGCTGTACCCCTTCGGTTATGGCCTGAGCTACACCGATTTCGAACTGTCAAAACCGCAGCTTTCACGACGCAAGCTGAACCGTGGGCAGACGCTGGAGGTCAGCGTAACGGTGAAGAACACGGGCGCGCGGGCCGGCGCGACGGTTGTGCAGCTCTATCTGCAGGATCTGGTCGGCTCCAGCGTGCGCCCGGTCAAGGAACTCAAAGGCTTCAGGAAGCTCATGCTGAAGCCCGGCGAGACTCAGTTGGTGCGCTTTGCGCTCGGCGAGGACGACCTGAAGTTCTATGACGCGCGGCTCGACCATGTAGCAGAGCCGGGCGAGTTCGAGGTTCAGCTGGGGCTCGATTCTCGATCGGTGCAAAGCGAGCGTTTTGAATTGTTGTAAGAAATATCCTGTATGCAGCGTGCCTGCCGGTGCGTTTGTTGGCGCAGCGGTGTGACCGGCTAGGCTGTATGCAGCCAAACCACAGCGAAGCAGAGCGAACTCTGCACAAACCTGTAATTCGGAGGCGGTGTGTTACGCATTTTTCAGTGGAAGACGGGATCGCAGTCGGCACGCATGCTAGCGGGGCTGGCCGGCGGGTTGTGCATGCTGCTGGCCGGCAACGCGCTGGCATTCGGGCTCGATGATGTAGCCGAACGGGCACAGGCGCTGGCTGCCAGCGGTTACGAGGAGCCGGTCAGCAACCTGCCCGCTGAGCTGCGCAAGATGGCATTCGCCGATTACCAGCGGCTGCGCTTCAACCCTGAGCATGCCTACTGGAAGGATGCCGAGACGCCGTTCCACCTGCAGTTCTATCACCAGGGCATGCATTTCGACACGCCGGTGCGGATCAACGAAATCACCGCTACCGACGTCCGCGAGATTCGTTACGACCCTGCGATGTTCCAGTTCGATGGCGTCGAGATCGATCCTGCCGCCCTGGAAGGGCTCGGTTTCGCCGGCTTCAAGGTGCTCTATCCGCTGAACAAGAAGGACAAGCAGGATGAGGTGATGACCCTGCTCGGCGCCAGTTACTTCCGCATAATCGGCAAGGGCCAGTGGTACGGACTGTCCGCGCGTGGTCTGGCGATCGACACGGCGCTGCCGGTGGGCGAGGAGTTCCCGCGCTTTCGTGAGTTCTGGGTCGAACGGCCGCAGGCTGATCGGCGCAATCTGGTGATCTATGCGCTGCTCGATTCGCCACGCGCCACCGGTGCCTATCGCATGGTGCTGACGCCCGGCAAGGACAGCACGCTGGATGTGCAGGCCAGGGTGTATCTGCGCGAGCCGGTCGGCAAGCTGGGCCTGGCCCCGCTGACCAGCATGTTCCTGTTCGGTGCCAACCAGCCCGGCGATTCGCTGAACTTCCGGCCGCAACTGCATGATTCCGAGGGGCTGGCGATCCATGCCGGCAACGGCGAATGGCTCTGGCGGCCGCTGAACAATCCGAAGCGCCTGGCGGTGAGTGCCTTCAGCGTGGAGAACCCGCGTGGTTTCGGGCTGATGCAGCGCACCCGCGAGTTCAACCGCTACGAGGACCTGGATGACCGCTACGAGCTGCGTCCGAGCGGCTGGGTCGAGACCCGTGGCGACTGGGGCAAGGGCCACGTCGAGCTGGTGGAAATCCCGACGCCTGACGAAACCAACGACAACATCGTCGCCTTCTGGTCACCCGAGAAGCAGCCGGAGCCCGGCCAACCGCTGGATCTGGAATATCGCCTGCACTTCTCCATGGACGAACCCAGCCTGCATGACCCGCAGTTGGCCTGGGTGCAGCAGACCCGCGTTTCGGCCGGTGACGTCAAGCAGGCCAACCTGATCCGCCAGCCGGACGGCAGTACCGCGCTGATCGTGGACTTCGTCGGCCCGGTGCTCGAGCAGCTGGCCGAGGATGCCCCGGTGACCACTCGCGTGAGCATCGACGACAACGCCGAGCTGGTGGAAAACAATCTGCGCTACAACACCGTCACCAAGGGCTGGCGCCTGACCTTGCGACTGAAGGTGCGCGACCCGGCGCGACCGGTGGAAATGCGCGCAGCACTGGTTGATGGTGAAAAGACCCTTTCCGAAACCTGGACCTACCAGATTCCTCCCCATGAATGAGCAGGCTGCAATGAACGGCGTGGCTGAAGGCTATTGCGATGGCCTGGCGTTGCAGGACGCCGAAGACCCCGCCAGATATCGGCGGACGGCGGAGCAGGGCGGCCTGCTTGCGCTACACGATGAGCTGTCCGAGCAAGGGCGTGAGGGGCGCGGCGCTTCGCGCCGCTTGCTCGATTCCGTGGTGGCGCGGCTGCGGCTGGGCTGGGGCGACCTGTTCGACCGCGCCGGTGTGATCGCCGAGGATCACCAGGGGCGCGCCTACGTGCAGTCGACTCCGCCAATCGTGCGCACGCGCATGGTGCCGGAGCCCTGGCACACGAACATCCTGCGCCGCGGCTGGCGTCGAATGCTGGGGCGCACGCCGCCTCGCCGGCAGTTCGAGCCCAGCCCGCAGCCGCTTGATGAAGCGCGCTGGCGGCGCGTGGCGGCCCTGCGTCGCTCGGCTCTGCTGTTGCTGATGCTGGGCCAAACCGCATTCGCCACCTGGCAGATGAAGGCGGTGCTGCCGTACCAGGGCTGGTCGTTGGTGGACCTGCAGGACGTCTATGTACAGCCGCTGACCGAGTCGGCACGGCAGATCCTGCCCTATGTGGTGCAGACCAGCATTCTGCTGCTCTTCGCGCTGCTGTTCTGCTGGGTATCGGTAGGCTTCTGGACGGCGCTGATGGGCTTCTTCCAGCTGCTGCGCGGCAAGGATCGTTACAGCATCTGCGCCAGCAGTACCGGCACGGAGACGATTCCGAGCGAGGCGCGCACGGCGCTGGTGATGCCGATCGCCAACGAGGACGTGCCGCGTGTGTTCGCCGGCCTGCGTGCGACCTACGAGTCGCTCAAGGCGACCGGTGAGCTGGAGCATTTCGACATCTTCGTACTCAGCGACAGCAACGACCCGGACACCTGCGTTGCCGAGCAGAAGGCGTGGGTCGAGCTGTGCCGGGCGGTGGACGGCTTCGGCCACATCTTCTACCGACGCCGTCGGCGCCGGGTGAAGCGCAAGAGCGGCAACATCGACGACTTCTGCCGTCGCTGGGGTAGCAGCTACCGCTACATGGTGGTGCTCGACGCTGACAGCGTCATGAGCGGTGAATGCCTGACCAGCCTGGTGCGGCTGATGGAAGCCAACCCCAACGCCGGCATCATCCAGAGTGCGCCCAAGGCTTCGGGTATGGACACTCTCTATGCGCGCATGCAGCAGTTCGCCACGCGCGTCTACGGCCCGCTGTTCACGGCCGGGCTCAACTTCTGGCAGCTGGGCGAATCGCATTATTGGGGCCATAACGCGATCATCCGGGTCAAACCCTTCATCGAGCATTGCGCCCTGGCGCCGCTGCCGGGAACCGGCTCCTTTGCCGGGGCGATCCTTTCCCATGACTTCGTCGAAGCGGCGCTGATGCGCCGGGCCGGGTGGGGCGTGTGGATCGCCTACGACCTGCCGGGCAGCTACGAAGCGCTGCCGCCCAACCTGCTCGACGAACTCAAGCGGGACCGGCGCTGGTGCCACGGCAACCTGATGAACTTCCGCCTGTTCATGGTGCGTGGCGTGCACACGGTGCATCGCCTGGTGTTTCTCACGGGCGTGATGTCCTACCTGTCCGCGCCGCTGTGGTTCCTCTTCCTGCTGCTGTCTACCGGGCTGCTGGCCATCCATACGCTGATGGAGCCAGAGTATTTCCTGCAGCCCAACCAGCTCTACCCGTTGTGGCCACGCTGGCATCCGGAGGAGGCCATCGCGCTGTTCTCGGCGACCATGACGCTGCTGTTCCTGCCCAAGCTGCTCAGCGTGCTGCTGATCTGCATTCAGGGCGCGCAAGCCTACGGTGGAAGGCTGCGGTTGCTGTTGTCGATGGTGATCGAGACGCTGTTCTCGGTGCTGCTGGCTCCGGTGCGCATGCTGTTCCATAGCGTGTTCGTCACCGCGGCCTTCCTCGGCTGGTCGGTGCAGTGGAATTCGCCGCAGCGCGGCGATGACGCGACGCCATGGAGCGAGGCACTGCGCCGGCACGGCTCGCAGATCGTCATCGGGGTGCTCTGGACGGCGCTGGTGGCCTGGCTGGATGCGGCCTTCCTCTGGTGGCTGGCACCGATCGTGGTGTCGCTGATGCTGTCGGCACCGGTCTCGGTGATTACCAGCCGCACCGGTCTCGGGCTGGCTGCGCGGCGACGCCAGCTGTTCCTGATCCCGGAGGAGTACGCGCCGCCCACCGAGCTCGCCAACACCGATCTCTATCAGCAGCAGAACCAGGCCAATGCCTTGCGTGAAGGTTTCCTCGTCGCGGTAGTCGACCCGCTGTACAACGCACTGGTCTGCGCCATGGCGCGGGCACGCCATGCGAAGGTGGTGCCGGCAGCAGATCACCTTCGCGAGCAGCGTCTTGCCGAAGTGCTCGCGGCCGGGCCTTCGGGCGAAAAAGCCGAAGCGGCGCGTTGGCGGTTGCTCAACGACCCGGACGGAATGGCGCTGTTGCACCAATACGCCTGGGATGACCCGGCAGGTGCGACCTGGCTGGCCCGTTACCGCAAGCAGTACCCGCACGGGGTATCGCGTGGAGAACTGACCGAGCCTCGCTAAGCCGATTGTCCATGCAGCTCCCTGGGCTGCATGGACGTTCTGCTCAATCGTCGCGGGTGAGGACTTCGAGCAGTTCGATCTCGAAATGAAGGTCGGAATTCGGCGGTATGTGCGCGCCAACCTGGCGCTCGCCGTAGCCCAGACGGGCTGGAACGAAGAGCCTGCGCTTGCCGCCGACCCTCATTCCCATCAGCCCGACATCCCAGCCCTTGATCACTCGGCCGGTGCCTATCACGCACTGGAAGGGCTTGCCGCGCGTGTAGGAACTGTCGAATTCGGAGCCATCGCTGAGCGTGCCACGGTACTGGGTCGTGATCAGCGCACCCTTGACCACCGCTTTGCCGTCGCCGAGCTGGATATCCTCGATCTGCAGTTCTTCGCTCATTCGCACATTCCTGTCTGGGGGTGATAAGGCGCCGTTTTTGGCAGGTTCATGCACGCTAGGCAAGCGCCGGTTGGTTGCTGTCAGCGCTGAAGCTGATCTCGCGATACTGGTACGCCAATAAGTATCGAACTGATCGATGCTTATTGGCGGAAAATTGCGCGCATCATCGATCAAAGTAGATGGATCATCTGCGTCACAGGTTTTGGCCAGTCAGTGCGGCCGACTTCCACTTCGGAGGCTCAGATGATCGAACGACGTTCCTACGCAGAGCTTGGTGCGGCCCAGCATGGCTGGCTGAACGCCCGCCACCATTTTTCCTTTGCCGGTTATCACGACGCCGAGCGCATGCGCTGGGGGCGGCTGCGCGTCTGGAATGACGACAGCATCGCACCGCAGTCGGGCTTCGAGCCGCACTCGCACCGCGACATGGAAATCATCACCTATGTGCGCCAAGGCGCCATCACTCATGAAGACAGCCTGGGTAATCGTGGCCGCACCGTTGCCGGTGACGTTCAGGTAATGAGCGCCGGCACGGGGATCGTGCACAGCGAGTACAACCTGGAGGATGAAGAGACGCGCATCTTCCAGATATGGATCCATCCTCAGCAGACGGGGCTGCCGCCGAGTTGGGGCACGCGAACATTCCCCAGCGGGGACCGCGCCGGTGCCTTTGTCACGCTCGCCAGCGGTCTGCCTGGGGATGGCGAGGCGCTGCCGATCCGTGCCGAGGCGAGGTTGGCAGCGGCTACGCTTGCAGCAGGGCAGAGTGCCGACTACGAGATCGCCGACGGGCGCCGCGTGTACCTGGTTCCCGCCAGTGGCCGTATCGAGGTCAATGGGCTCGAAGTTGGCGCAGGCGATGGCGTGGCCGTGCGCGACGAGCCGCGGCTGACCATCAGAGCAGTGGAAAAAAGCGAAATCGTCCTGGTCGAGTCGCGCTGACGCATCGCGTCGGAACGACCCGTCTGCGGCGTTATCACAGTCAGAACTTTATTCAGTCCACCCACCGAAAGAGGAAATCATGATGGCGAAGATTCTCGTGCTGTATCACTCGATGTACGGCCACATCGAAACCATGGCCAATGCCGTGGCCGAAGGCGCCCGCCGTGTCCCAGGCGCGGAGGTGACCATCAAGCGCGTACCGGAAACCATGCCCGAAGATGCCTTCCGCAATGCTGGCGGCAAGGTCGATCAGGCCGCTGATATCGCCGATCCGAACGAGCTGCCGAACTACGATGCGATCATCTTCGGTACGCCGACACGCTTCGGCAACATGTCCGGGCAGATGCGCAATTTCCTCGATCGTACCGGCGGCCTGTGGGCCAAGGGCGCACTGCATGGCAAGGTCGCCAGCGTGTTTGCCTCGACCGGCACCGGCGGCGGCCAGGAGATGACCATCACCTCGACCTGGACCACCCTGGCGCACCACGGCATGGTCATCGTGCCGACCGGTTACGGCATCAGCGAGTTCTTCGATATTTCCGAAACCAACGGTGGCACACCCTACGGTGCCACGACGATCGCCGGTGGCGACGGCTCGCGTCAGCCCTCCGAGAAGGAGCTGGCCATTGCCCGCTACCAGGGCGAGCACGTGGCGAAGATCACCAGCAAACTCATGGGCTGATCGCTTTAGCAGTGTCTACGCTGGGCCCCGCCCGGGGCTCAGCAGCAGTCCGTACATCAGCTCATCGACGAAACCCTCATCCCCGGCCCGCTTGTAGGCGGCGCGCTGAGTGCCCTCGTGGACGAAGCCGAAGTGTTCGTAAAAGGCGATCGCCCGCGGGTTGTCGGCCTCCACTGTCAGCTCGACACGGCGGATGCCGCTGGCGGCCAGCTTGTCGAGAACCTCCTGCATTATTTGCCGCGCGAGGCCGCTGCCCTTGACCTCGGGCGCGACGGCCAACGTGCCGAGGCAGGCCACGTGCGCGGCACGCCCGACATGGCGCTGCACCTTGTAGAAGCCCTGAACCACGCCGGCGTGCTCGTAGACATAGAAACTGCCGCTTTCGAACAGCGGTTCGAACACCTTGCCGAAGGCCGCGCGGGGCATGGGGTCGAAACCGAGGTAGGGGACTACCTCCGGGTGCATGTAGATGTCGTAGACCCGCTGCTGGTCGGCGGGAATGGCGAGGCGGCGCATAGGCATCTCCGATGTGCTGGAGGCGGCAGCATAGCCGCTGAGCCAACTGCAGATGCGACGCTTGTTCCTGCGCGCAGGTTATTCGTGGGAGAGCGCAAAGCGCTGCGCTGCATCAGCCGCGCGTGGCCCAATGGGGTGATAATGCGCGTCGCTTACCGTCTACTTCAGTTGAGGACATCGCCCCGTGGTGCTATTCGAGATCGTTCCGCGCAGCCCCGAAATCTATCGTCGCGAGACCCGTCGCAGCACGCTGATCGTCGCGGCTACCTTTGCCGTTCTGGCCATGGGACTGGCGGCGCTGGCGGTTGCGCTGTTCGGCGAGCCGGACGGCGACAACCTGCGGCTGAACATTGGCGGGGTAGTGGCCGGGCTGGTGCTGACTGTCGCGCTGGTGCGGCTGTTGTACTGGCAGCAGCCGTGGATGGCCGCAGCGGTATATGGCTGGCAGCTCAAGCGCAGCCTGATGCGCGTGACCAACATGATGCATCAGGTGAAGGCGGGCGTTGCTGCCGGCGATCCCGCGGCGATCAAGCTGCTGCGCTTCTACCATCTGGCGCTGACGCAGATGCATCAGCTCGATGGCAACTCCCATGGCCTCAGCGAATCGGTCGCCGAGATCGATCGTCACCGCGAAACGATGGAGGCGCTGAACATGGACATCGACCAGCCACGCCTGGAGTCCGCGTGGCTGGAGCGCGTCGGGCAGATCGAGGCGAAGCGCTGATACGCAACGAGCGGCTGCGTTGCGGTTGGTTGGGGGAAGCGAGTGGCGGCGCTTCCCTGCGCCGCCGCCGATCGGGTAGCCGTGTCGCTGCGCAATCGATGTGGCGGCGTTACCAGAGTGCCAGCGTGTAGCCCAGAATCACCCGGTTTTCGTCGATAGCGGTCGTCAGTCCGTTACCCGATCTGAAGCTCAGATTGCGCCACTGCAGGCTTAGCCCCTTCAAGGCACCGCTCTGCACGACATAGGTGATGTCGCTGTCGCGCTCCCATTCCTCGCCGCTGCTGCTGAAGTCCGTCCTGGCGTTGCGGCCATCGACGTAGCGAGTCATGAAGGACAACCCGGGCAGGCCCTGCGCGGCAAAGTTGTAGTCATAGCGCAGCTGCCAGGAGTCCTGCTCGGCGTGGGTGAAGTCATGCAGGGTGACCAGGTTGACGACATAGGCGGCTCCGCCATTGAGCGATGGGAAGCGGCTGTCGCCGGACTGGATCTGCCAGCCGGCACTGACCCTGTGCCCGCCATGGCTGAGCCCAACGATGCCGTTGAAGTTGCGGTTGTCGATTTCGCCGGCACGCTTTTCGCCATCGCCGCGGCTGTCGAAATAGCGCAGGTCGGTGCGCAGGCTGAAGCCCTTGCCCAGCGGCGTGCTATGGACCAGCCCGACGAAGTGCTGGCGGTAGATGTTTTCCAGATTGCCGTAGTAATAGCTGACCGCCAGTTGTGGGTTGATCGCGTAGCTGCCACCGGCAAAGTCGAAGGCGTCACTGGTGGCGCTGCCGAAACCGATTTTTTCTCGCGCCGAGGAATCCCGTGGATTGGCCTGGGTGAGCCGCCCGCCATCGAACGTCAGACCATCCAGCGCCTGTGAGGTGAGCATGCCGCCCTGGAATGTCGAGGGCAGCAGGCGGGTGTCGTTGAAAATCACCACGGGCAGCCAGGGTTGCAGGGTGCCCAGGCGCAGCACGTTCTTGTCGACGCGCAGTTTCGCCGTCAGGCCCAGCTCGCTGTAGTCATCGACCGGCTCCTTGCTGGTCGGGCCGAACGGCAGCAGGCCGGTGCCGCGGCGGTCGCTGCTGGAATCCAGCTTCACTCCCAGCTCGCCGATGGCGTCCAGCCCAAGGCCAATCGGCCCCTCGGTGAAACCGGATTCGAAGCGAGTAACGAAACCCTGCGCCCATTCGGCGGCCTTGGCCTGTTTGGCCCCGTCCTGGCGGAAATCACGGTTCAGGTAGTAGTTGCGCAGCTGCAGGCTGGCCTTGCTGTCGTCGATGAAATCGGCCATCGCGGCAGGTGCGGTGAACAGCCAGGGCGCGCCAAGCAGGCACGCGATGGCGCGCGAGCCAACGGATTGGATGCGGTTCATTGTTGTTATTCCCGGTTGAGGTTGAAGCTGCTTGTTGTGAGGGTTTGCCCGTCTGGCGGCGCCGGCGGTATCTGCCACCTGCCGGCTGTTCTCTTTGTTGTGTGGCGACAGCGGCAGGACTTTTCGGAATCCGCCGCCGTCTCCCTGGCTCGATCAGACGCCTTGAGCAACGACTCGGTTGAGCGTGCCGGCCGCGTGTGCGGCCGCTTCGACCGGACTGTCCTCGTCAACCACGGCGAGCTGCGCCTCGTGGGTGCGATCGATGAGGCAGAACGAGCCGATCAGGCCCAGCGTCACCGCGAAGAGCACGTAGAACACCGGCGCGATCGCCATGCCGGTGTTCTGGATCAGCCAGGTCACGATGAACTGGGCGAAGCCGCCGAAGATCATCACTGCGAGGTTGTAGGCCAGCGCCAGGCCGGTGGAGCGCACGCCGGCGGGAAACTGCTCGGCCACGGCGGCAGAGAAAGGGCCGAAGAACATGGCGAGCAGCGAGCAGAGCATCAGCTGCATGGTCAGCAGACGACCGAACGAGGGGCTGCATGAATCCAGCTGAACAGTGGATAGAGGGCGAGCAGCAGGCCCAGGGTGGCGACGATCATCAGCGGCTTGCGGCCGACCCGGTCCGATAGCGCACCGAATACCGGCATCAGCAGCGTCAGTACCGCGACGGCGACGACCTGGGCGGTGAAAGCGTCCTTCAGTTCCATGCCTAGCTGGCGGTTGGCGAAGGTCGGCATGTAGACGAGGATCACATAGAAGGCCACGGTGCCGCAGACCGTCAGAGCCATCACGGTGACCACCTGACGCAGGTGCGAGCGCAGCATGCGGGCCAGCGACTGCTTTTCCTTCGGCGCCTGGCGCGCCTCGAGGAAAGCCTCGGTTTCGGACAGGTTGCGTCGCATCCACAGTCCGACCGGACCGATGATCAGACCGATGATGAACGGAATCCGCCAGCCCCAGCTGTCCAGGTCTGCGGGCGACAGGTTGCTGGTCACCAGCGCGGTTACGCCGGCGCCGCAAAATACTGCCAGCCCCTGGCCGAACATCTGCCACGAGCCATACAGGCCACGGCGGTTGGCCGGTGCGCTCTCGATCAGGAATGACGTGGCGCTGGCGAACTCACCGCCGGTGGCGAAGCCCTGCATCAGGCGCGCCAGCACGATAAGCAGCGGTGCGGCAATGCCGATCGCGGCGAACGGTGGGGCGAAGGCGATCATCGCGATGGAGAGGGTCATCAGGCTGATGATCAGCTGCAGCGCGGCCTTGCGGCCCTTGCGGTCGGCGTAGATGCCGAGCAGCACGCCGCCGATGGGGCGCATGAAAAAGCCCACACCGAAGGTGGCGGTTGCCATCAGCAGGGCGCTGTACTCGCTTTCAGCAGGAAAGAACAGGCGTGAAATCACCACGGCGAGGAAGCCGAAGACGATGAAGTCGTACCATTCCAGTGCGTTGCCGATGACGGCTGCAAGAACCTGATTCTTGCGGGGTGCTGCGGTTGAATTGCTCATGCTGTCGTGTCCTGCTTGTTGTTATTGCCACGTCGCGGAACGATCTCAGCAGCCGAAGAACCGGCTCCCCAGCGCCAGCCAGAAGGCCGCGCCCGGTGCCAGGCAGGCATCATTGAAATCGTAGTGAGGGTTGTGCACGCTGCAAGGCCCAAGGTGTTCTCCACCACCGAAGCCGTTGTCGCCGTTGCCGATCAGCAGGTAACAACCCGGTACCTGCTGCAAGATGAAAGCGAAGTCTTCACTGCCGCTGATGGGCGCACCGTCGACTTCCACCCGCTCGTCACCCACCAGCGCGCGCGCCGCCTCGACCGCCAGGCGCGTCTCGCGCGCACTGTTGATCAGCACCGGGTAGCCGCGCTCGTAAAGCACTTCGCAGGTGACGCCAAACGCCGCGGCCTGTCCTTCGACGAGCGCGCGGATGCGCATTTCGAGCAGGTCGCGAACGTCCGGGCGCAGGGCGCGCACGCTGAGTTCCATCTCGGCGCTTTCGGGAATTACGTTGTAGGTGTTGCCTGCAGCGATGCGCCCGACGCTGATCACCGCAGCGTCGACCGGATCGACATTGCGCCCGACGATGCTTTGCAAGGCGAGCACGGTGCCGCTGCGGGCAGCATCGGGTCGATTGCCATATGCGGCAGCGCACCATGCCCGCCCTTGCCATTGAAGCGAATCAGTGCCCGGTCGGAGGAGGCCATGAACGGCCCTTCGCGAAAACGGAAATGGCCGGTCGGAATACCCGGGTAGTTGTGCATGGCGAAGATTGCGTCGCAGGGGAAGCGCTCGAGCAGGCCCTCGTCGAGCATGCGTCGTGCACCGCCGCTGCCCCCCAGTTCCTCGGCCGGCTGGAAGATCAGCGTGAGTGTGCCGCTGGCACCCAGAAGCCCTTCGCGTTGCATGAGCGTGAAGGCTTGCGCCGCGCCCAGCAGGATCGAGGTGTGTCCGTCATGGCCGCAGGCGTGCATCTGGCCCGGCGTGCGGCTTGCCCAGGGCAGGCCGGTGAGTTCCTGTACGGGCAGTGCGTCCATGTCGGCGCGCAGGCCCAGTCGCGGTTGCTCGTCACCCCAGCGCAGGATGCCGACCACGCCCGTCGTGGCGATGCCGGTGTGCACCTCGTAGCCCCACGCGTCGAGGCAGTCGGCGACCAGCCGACTGGTGGCGAATTCGGCAAAACCGAGCTCGGGATTCTGATGAATGGCGTGCCTCCACGTTTTCATGGCGGCTTCGTCGGGCTGGATAAGGGCTGATGTATTCATGTGCCGATCATAGGATTTGTGGTGATCAGCGGAAGGCAGTATTTTCGCCCAAGTGACAACCATAAGGAATCACCGCGGCCATGAAAGACCACCAGCTCAAAGCACTCATACAGGTCGCCGAATCCGGCTCGATCCGTGCTGCGGCTCGGGCGATGAACCTCAGTCAGAGCGCGCTGACCAAGGCGCTGCGTGAGTTGGAAGAGGATGTTGGCGCGGAGCTGCTCAGGCGCAGCTACAAGGGCATCGGCTTCACGCCGGCCGGGGATGCGTTGCTGGTGCGCGCGCGGCTGGCGCAGGCGACGCTGGACAAGGCCCGTGAGGAGATTCGTCAGCTGCGCGGCGGCGCAGGTGCGCGCATTGCCATCGCGCTGACGCCGCTCGTGGCCGCGACCATCCTGCCGCCGATTCTCACGGAGTTTCGCCGCGTCCAGCCGGATGCGGCGCTGAGCCTAGAAGAAGGGTTGCTGACCTATGTACTGCCGGGACTTCTGGAAGGACGCCTGGATTTCGCTGTTGCGCTGGCCAGCCCGAGCGATCTGCCCCACGAGATCGTTTTCGAACCCCTGGTGCAGGCGCATGCCGTGCCGACCGGCCGTCTCGGTCATCCGCTGGCCCATGCGCGCAGCTGGGACGAGCTGAAGGACGCCAGCTGGGTGCTCAATCTCACGGATGGCAGCCTGGGTAACCACCTGCTGCGCTGGCTGGCCAGCCAGGGGATCGAGGCACCGAAGAACATCGTTCGCTGTTCATCGCTGACGCTGATGCTCGAACTGATGAGACGCACCGATTACATCGGCTTCGGGCCGACAGCACTGCTCAGCGACTCGCTGTTTGCGGTGGGGCTGCAGCAGTTCGAAGTCGCCCCGGTTCCCGGGCCGATGACGCTGGGGATTCTCAGCCTGCGTGGCGTTCCGCTGGGTAGCTCGGCGCAGGTGCTCGCGCGACTTTTCGCGCGGCGGCTGCGCAAGTAGGGTCATTGCCATGCGCCGGGCCGACCCCGCTCAATGCACGTGGCGGCTGCCATCCGGGTGATGGTGCACGTTGTCCTCTGCCTCCGGCTTCTCCGGGGCATGGTCGTCGTGCGCACCGTGGTGATCGTCTCCGCCTGAGGCTGATCCCCGGGGCATGCCAGCAGTGGAATGCCGGCCGCTGTGATCGTGCATGTCCGACTCGCCGCCGCCGTGCTGGTGGCCATCGCTGGAAGCGACCAGTGACCGATATTGCGCTGCATCCAGCTGTGGCAGACGTTCGATGAAGGCGACCATGCCCCAGATGTAGTCGTCGTTCATGCTCTTGCCCCAGGCCGGCATGCCGCTGGCCTTGATGCCGTGCTTGATGACCCAGAACGTCGCGGCTGGATCGCCGCCGGTGCCGCGCTGCGCGAGGTTGGGAGGGGCCGGGTAGAGGCTTTGACTGAGCTCGGTGGAGCCCATCTCCGGTGCCAGGTGGCAGCCGATACACATGGCGTGATAGTTGCCGGCACCGGAGCGGATCAGCGCGTCATCTGCAAGGCTGGGTACCTCGATGTCACGCGCGCGTACGGCAATCGAGCGCTCCCGGGTGATCTCGAGCAGCGCCTCGACCACCTGGGAGTGCGGCTCGTCGGCGGCGACGTTGATGATGCCCGAGTACAGCACCCCGGCACTGGCGACAGCCAGAACGGCGCCGGTCAGCGCCAGGGTCTTGATTGTTGTTGTCATGGGTCAGGGTACTCAGAACCAGAAGCGGATGCCGGCTACCAGGCGGGTGTCGCTGACATCTTCGTCATCGGCACGCAGCATGTCGGCGGTATTGCCGTAGGCACGGCTCCAGGTCACGCCGATGTAGGGAGCAAACTGCCGGCTGATCTCATAGCGCAGGCGCAGGCCGACGCCGGCATCGCTGAAGCCGGAACCGACGCCGCGGGCCTCGTCGTTGCGCCCGTGCAGATTGACTTCCGCGGTCGGTTGCAGCACCCAGCGCTGGGTCAGCAGGATGTCGTATTCGGCCTCCAGGCGCAGCGCGGTCTGGCCGCCCTCGCCGAGGAACGCCGTGGCTTCGGTTTCCAGGCCGAACAGTGGCATGCCCTGCACGCCGAAGGCGGCCCAAGTCTGCGGGGAACCGGGCTTGAAGTCCTGGCGCACACCGGCGACGGTTTCCCACCAGGGGCCGATGGCGTGGCTCCAGAGCAGCTGCAGTTCGGCTTCCTCGGTGTGGCCGTTGGTCCGTTCGCCCTCGGAGCGGAACGCCAGACGGTCGACGTCGCCACCGACCCAGCCGGAGATATCCCAGGCCAGCGCGCTGCCTTCCTCGGCGTCCTGCCATTCCAGCTGGTCGGCGAGGAAGAGGAAGTGGGTCCCGCCCTGGTGCATGTGATGCGGCGCCAGGTCCGGGAAGGCGGCGGCGCGATCGGCATCGCTGATCGTCGGCACCGGCGAGCGCGGTTCCTGGCCTGGCGCAATACCGGTGGCAGGCGGATGCGCCATGGAGCCATGACCCATGCTGCCGTGATCCATGGCCCCGTGGTCCATCTGGCCATGGTCCCCGCTCCGGTGGTTCATCTGCCCGTGGTCTGCGGGCGCGGCGTGGCCGGCGTGACCGGAGTGGTCCATGCCCTGCTGCGCCTGGCTTGCGGTGGCGATCAGGCTCAGCGCGACGGCAATGGGCAACGGCTTAATGATCATGCGACTTGCCCTGTTCGGCATCCTTGGGCACGTCCTTGTTCATCTGCCCGTTGCCCATGCTGCCGTGGTCCATCATCTTGCCGTCGCCCATGTGCTCCTTGTGCATCTGCATCATCTTGTCGTGATCCATGCCCTGCATCATGCCGCCCTGGGCTCCACCTTGCGGTGCGGCCTGTTCGGCCGGGGCGTTTTCGGGATGATGGCCGTCGTGTTCGCTTTCCTGCGCGTAGGCAGCGTTGAGGCTGAACATTGCAGCCAGGCCGAAGGCGAGCAGGGCGGTGCGCTGGATCGTTTTCATGGGGTTCTCCGTCATTCTTCTACGCGGACTTCACGGAACATTCCGAGGTCCATGTGCATCAGCATGTGGCAATGGTAGGCCCAGCGGCCGAGGGCGTCGGCGCTGACCCGGTAGCTGCGTTTCGAGCCCGGCGGCATGTCGATGGTGTGCTTGCGCACCAGGAAATTGCCGTTCTCGTCTTCCAGATCGCTCCACAGCCCGTGCAGGTGGATGGGGTGGTGCATCATGGTGTCGTTGACCAGCACGAAGCGCACCCGCTCGCCGTACTTGAGGCGGATCGGCTCGGCGTCGGCGAAGGGAATGCCGTCGAACGACCAGGAAAAGCGCTCCATGTGGCCGGTCAGGTGCAGCTCGATGGTGCGCGACGGTTCGCGGCCGTCCGGATCGGGGAAGGTGCTGCGCAGGTCGGCGTAGGTCAGTACGCGCCGACCGTTGTCGCGCAGGCCGATGCCCGGGTCATCCAGCTTGGGCACCGGCATCATGGTCTGCATGTCCACCAGCGGATTATTTGTCTCGCTGGCCGGGTGCGCCTGCATCCCGGAGCCGGCAGCGCTGCCGTGCCCCATGGCGGCGTGGTTCATCTGGCCGTGGTCCATCGCGCCATGCCCGGCATGGGCGTCGTGACCCTGCGCGGGTGCCGCTGCGGCCTGGCCATGAGCGGAGTGATCGCCATGGCCCATGTCATCCATGGTCAGTTCGGGGCGCGGGTCGGGCCGGGGCACCGCGGCAGACAATCCTTCGCGCACCGCCAGGGTGCCGCGTGCGTAGCCGCTGCGGTCCATGGCTTGGGCGAACAGGGTGTAGGCGTCCTGGCTGCCATCTGGCTCGACGATCACGTCGATGGTTTCCGCCACCGCCAGACGCACCTCGTCGACCTGCACCGGCTCGACGTTCTGGCCGTCGGCGGCGACCACGGTGAGCTTGAGGCCGGGGATGCGAAAGTCGAAATAACTCATCGCCGAGCCGTTGATCAGTCGCAGGCGGATGCGCTCGCCCGGCTGGAACAGCCCGGTCCAGTTGCCGTCCGGCGCCTGACCATTGAGCAGGTAGGTGTAGGTGGCGCCGCTGATATCGGCCAGATCGGTCGGCGACATGTTCATTTTCGCCCAGGCCCAGCGGTCACTGAAGGTTTCGCGCCAGCCCTTGTCGGCGACATCGTTGATGAAATCGCCCACGGTGCGGCGGCCCTGGTTGTAGTAGTCGGCCTGCTTCTTCAGCTTGGCCAGCACGCGCGCGGGGCTTTCGTCGGTCCAGTCGGAGAGGAACACCACATAATCGCGTTCGTAGCTGAAAGGATCCGGCTCCTTCGGATCGATGATCAGCGGGCCGTAGACGCCGAGCTGTTCCTGAAAGCCCGAATGGCTGTGGTACCAGTAGGTGCCGCTCTGGATCACCTTGAAGCGGTACTCGTACATGCCGTCCGGGGCGATGCCGGCGAAGCTGAAGCCGGGCACGCCGTCCATGTTGGCGGGCAGCAGGATGCCGTGCCAGTGGATCGAGGTGTCCTGCGGCAGGCGGTTGCGCACACGCAGGGTCACGGTGTCGCCTTCGCGCCAGCGCAGCAGCGGGCCGGGAATGCTGCCGTTGATGGCCATGGCGGTGCGGCGTTTGCCGGTGAAATCCACGGTCATGGCGTCGATGGTCAGGTCGAATTCGCTGCCGCTGAGCACCGTCGGTTGGCCAGGGCTGGTGAGCGCCCAGACGGGCTGGCGCCAGAGCCCGAGGCCGGCGAAGGCACCGCCGGCGGCCAGGCTTTTGACGAAGGTGCGCCTAGAGCTGATCAATTGCATGCTGGTCCTGTTGGTTGATCGAATTGTTGGTTTGGCGCGCCGCGCAGGCGCGACGCTGCAACGCTATGGCAAGCACCATAGCGCGACGCATCTGTCAGCGACCTGAAGCGAAAATTACGATTTTGTCAGCTAGCAGCGTGGCCAGCCGCAACCGGGCTGGCCGTGCTCAATACCGATGCCGGGCGGTTTTGGCACCGCCTGGATGTGCAGCGCGCCTTAGCGAACCGGCTGCGCGCCGAGGTAATCGCCGAGTACCAGATCCTTGCCCTTGGTGGTCAGGCCGATCACCTGATACTGCTGGTGCGGCTGACCGTAATCCATGCCTGGGGAGCCCGCAGGCATGCCCGGTACGGCAACGCCGGCCAGATCATCACGCTTCTGCAGCTCATGAATCGCTGCGACCGGCACGTGGCCCTCGATGAACTTGCCGCCGATCACGCCGGTGTGGCACGAGCCCAGGCGCGGTGCGACGCCCAGCTTCTGCTTGACCGCCGACATGTTGGTTTCGACGTGATCGCGCACTTCGAAGCCGTTCGCCTCAAGGTACGTGATCCAGTCCTTGCAGCAGCCGCAGTTGGCATCGCGGTGCACATCAATGACGTCCGCGGCATGGGCCATGCCGGACATCAGCAGGGCGGCGAGTGCGGTGAGGTAAGGTTTCATGGGTTTCTCCAGAGCGATGTTCAGTTGCAGCCGCAGCCGCATCCTGTTTTGCGCGCCGCCGGGGCAGGCGAGCCGGTGGCGATTTGGGCAGGGTAACCGGCTTTGTCGAGGGTTGCGATGAGCATGGCGCTATCGGCCGTGCCGTCTATCCGGGCTAGCCCTGCGGCCAGGTCTGCCTCGACTCGCTCGACGCCAGCCAAGGGTTGCAGTGCAGCGGTGACATGCCTGACGCATGCCCCGCAGGTCATGCCGGAAACCTTGATTTCGATGCTGGTCATTGGGTGATCCTCGGTTGGCCAGTTCAATGAAGCTGACCTGATGCTCGACCTTGACGCGATGGCAAGGTCAAGCCTCATTTTTCTGAGTACCAAGCTAACGTCGGCGGGCTGACAAGAGGCTGATGGGAAGATTACTTTTTTGTCAGCTTCGTGGCGTCCCGGCAGCTGGCGCTGCCACACTTGCGCTGTCGCCACTGAAGGAACTCGCCGCCATGAAATTGCTGGTCGCCGAAGACGAACCGAAAACCGGCATGTATCTACAGCAGGGCCTGAGCGAGGCCGGCTTCACCGTCGACCGCGTCACCAGCGGCACCGACGCGCTGCAGCATGTGCTGAGTGCGCCTTATGACCTGCTGATTCTCGACGTGATGATGCCCGGCCTGGATGGCTGGGAAGTGCTGCGCCTGGTGCGGGCGTCCGGCAACGAGGTGCCGGTGCTGTTTCTGACCGCGCGTGATCGTGTCGAAGATCGCGTGAAAGGCCTGGAGCTTGGCGCCGACGACTATCTGGTCAAGCCGTTCGCCTTTTCCGAGCTGCTGGCGCGCGTGCGCACCTTGCTCCGGCGCGGCAATGCGGCAGCCCTGCAGACGCAGCTGAAAGTCGCCGATCTGGAAGTCGATCTGCTCAAGCGCCGCGCGGTGCGCGCTGGCCAGCGTATCGACCTGACCGCCAAGGAGTTCGCCCTGCTGGAATTGCTGCTGCGCCGGCGCGGCGAGGTGCTGCCCAAGTCGCTGATCGCCTCTCAGGTGTGGGACATGAATTTCGACAGTGATACCAACGTCATCGAGGTGGCGATCCGCCGCTTGCGGGCAAAGATCGACGACGGCTTCGAGCCGAAACTGATCCATACCGCACGGGGCATGGGTTACATGCTCGACGAGCCGGACGCGCCATGAAGCGGCTGTCGCTGACCGCAAGGCTGAGCCTGATGTTCATGCTCGCGGTGACCGGCGTGCTGGCGGCGGCCGGTTATTTCTTCAGCCAGCTCAGCGAGCACCACTTCGACGAACTGGACCGTCACACGCTGCACGAAAAGCTCGAGGCAAGCCGACGCCTGCTCGGCGAGCTTGATGACCTGCAGAACTTCGAGCGCGTTCGCCCACAGCTGCAGGCGCTGCTCGGCGGGCATAGCGAGATGCGTGGCTTCGTCTTCGATGGGACGGGGGGGCAGCTGTTTCCGCAAGCGGAGCTGCAAGAAGCAGCGCCGCTTCTGCTCGGGCTGATCGCTCAGCAGCAAGGTGAGCTGGAACTGGACGGGCGCGTCTGGCGCGGTGAGGCCGGGCATGTCGCGATCGGCGCGCAGCGCCTGACCTTGCTGATCCTGCTCGATGTCACCGCGCACAAGGCCTTCTTTCACACCTTCAGCGGCTGGCTGTGGGCGGCACTGGTGCTTTGTGCGCTGCTCAGCGGGCTGCTCGGCTGGCTGCTGGTGCGCAGCGGCTTGCGACCGTTGCGCGAGGTGACCCAGGTGGCGGCTTCGGTATCGGCCAAGTCGCTGCGCGAGCGCATCCCCGACGAGTCGACGCCGGCGGAACTGCAGCAGCTGGTGCAGGCCTTCAACGCCATGCTGGCGCGGCTGGAGGACGCCTTCGTGCGGTTGTCGAACTTCTCCGCCGACATCGCCCACGAGCTGCGCACACCGCTGAGCAACCTGATGACCCACACCGAGGTGGCGCTGACCCGCGCGCGTACGCTGGATCAGTACCAGGACAACCTGCATTCGAATCTGGAGGAGCTGCAGCGCATGTCGCGGATGATCGACGACATGCTGTTTCTGGCCAAGGCGGATAACGGGCTGATCGTGCCGGATGCCAAACCCGTCGCGCTGGAGGCGTTGTGCGCGCAGTTGCTGGACTACTACCAGCTCTCGGCTGACGAACGCGGGGTTCGCTTCGAGCTGTCTGGTGCCGGCACGATTCAGGGCGATCTGCTGATGCTGCGCCGGGCGCTATCGAACCTGCTGTCCAATGCGCTGCGCTACACCCCCGACGGCGAGCGGATCCGGGTGGCCATCGAGCGCGGCGCTGGCCAGGTGAAGCTTGAGGTAAGCAATCCCGGCGCGACCATCGCGCCCGAGCATCTGGAGCGATTGTTCGACCGCTTCTACCGGGTCGACCCCGCGCGCCGTGAAGGCAGTCCAAGCAATGCCGGCCTAGGGCTGGCGATCACCCGTTCGATCGTTCAGGCTCATCAAGGCCGTATCCACTGCAGTTCCGAGCAGGGCTGGACGACGTTCCGCCTGGAATTCCCTGGCTAAGCGCGTGCTTAGCGCTGCAACGGCACCGTCAGCGATACGCGCAGACCGTCGGCCTGATTGTCGAAGGCGAGGGTGCAATCGCAGCGCTGCGCGATCGCCTGGACGATGGCCAGGCCCAGGCCGCTGCCGCTGCTGGCGGCGTGTCGCCAGAAGCGCCGGGTCAGGTGCTCGAGATGCTCGGCGGCGATGCCCGGGCCCTGGTCGCGTACTTCGAAGCGCACTCGCTCGGTTTCAGGATGCAAGGTCAGCGTGACGGCGCTGCCCGGCGCGGTGTGGCGCTGGGCATTCTCCAGCAGGTTGCGCAGCGCGGCGATGGCCAGCACTGGCGGCATGGCCAGCGGCGTGTCGGGTAATTCCGCCGGGATCTGCAACAGGATTGGTGCGCCGTCACCGCCACTGGCGTCCTGAATCGCCAGCCGCACGACGTCAGCAGCCGAGCACTGCAGGCCATCGTCGAAATCCAGACTGCCTTCCACCCGCGCCAGCAACAGCAGCTGTTCCAGTGTGCGCTGCAGGCGATCGGCGCCGGCCTCGGCGTTCGCCAGTGCCTGTTCGGCGGCGGCGCCTTCGGTCATGCGCGCCACCTGAAGGTGGGTCTTGATTGCTGTCAGCGGGCTGCGCAGTTCATGGGCGGCATCCCCGGTCAGTCGGCGCTCGCGCTCGATGGCATCGCTGATGCGTTGGAACAGCTGATTCTGCGTCTGCACCAACGGCAGCAATTCCGCTGGCAAGCCGTCGAGCGGCAGTGGTTCCAGGGAGTCCGCGCCGCGCCGGGTCAGTGCCTCGCGAATCCGCCGCAACGGCGCCAGCCCGCGGCCGAGGCCGAGCCATAGAAGGCCGAGGCTGCCGAGCAGGGCAACCGCCACCGGCAGCGCCGCGGCCAGCAACACCGAACGCTTGAGCGCGGCACGCTCGTCAAGGCGATCGGCCGTGGTGATGCGCAGCTCGCCCTGCACCAGAGTGAAGCTGCGCCAGGGGATGCCGTCGATCAGCTGGTCACGAAAGCCGGTCCCCTCCGCATCCAGCTGCTGATCGGGTGCACTGTGGCTGCGCGCGAGCACCTCGCCACGCAGCGAGCTGACCTGGCAGGCCAGACCGTTGGGGATGCCCAGTTGCTCGGCGCTCAGGCGTTGCGCCGGGCTGTCACCGGGCAGCGGTTGCGGCAGCTGCACCAGCAGGCCGGCAACCATGCGTGCCGAGGCTGCCAGGCGCTGGTCGAGCGAGAGCATCATCTGGCTGCGCAGGTCCAGCAGCATCCAGGTCGCGGCCAGCGCCCAGAGCAGCACGAAGGCCGAGCCGAGCATCAGCGTCAGGCGCAGGCGCAGACTCATGGCGCGTCCTCGTCGCCGGCGGGGCCGAGGCGATAGCCGAGCCCGCGCACGGTTTCGACGATGCCGCTGCCAAGCTTGCGCCGCAGGTGGTGGATATGCACGTTCAGCGCGTTGCTCTCGACGTCGTCGGCGAAGCCGTAAACGGCGTCCTTGAGCTGCTCGCTGCTGAGCACTCGGCCCTGATTGTTGAGCAGCGCCTGCAAGAGGGCCTGTTCGCGGCGCGACAGATCCACCAGCCGGTCGTCCAGGCGCACCTCACAACGGCCTGGGTCGTAGCTGAGCCGGCCGTGCTCGATGATATTGACGCTGCGCCCGGCCATGCGCCGCATCAGCGTGTGCAGGCGTGCGGCCAGCTCGCGCAGGTCGAAGGGCTTTAGCAGGTAGTCATCGGCACCTGCCTGCAAGCCGGTGACCCGATCACTGACCGCGTCGCGTGCGGTGAGTACCAGCACCGGCAGCTCCATGCCCTGTTGGCGCAGGCGTCGCAACAGGGTGATGCCATCTTCGTCGGACAGGCCGAGGTCGAGGATGAGCACATCGAAATTGGCGGCGCGCAGCATCGCTTCGGCATTGGCGGCCGTAGTGGCATGGTCGACGGTCAGGCCCTGGGCATTGAGTCCGGCGACGATGCCGCTGGCGATCAGCGCGTCGTCTTCGGCAAGCAGCACGTGCATGACAGGGGTCCGGTGGCAAAGCTCAATAGTCGACCTTAACGATTAAGGCAGCGTTATGCAGCACGTGCTGTCGCGTTAATGGCGCGTTAATCCCGCATCGGCATGCTGCGCGGCAATCGTTCCACACAGAAGGTGCCCGATGCGCGCGTTGACGCTGATGATCCTGCTGCTCCTGCCGGGGCTGGCCTTGCCGGCCGGTGGCCTGTTCGGTGGTTCTGCACAGCAGGATTTCCTGCCGGTGGAAGAGGCGTTCGCGCTGACCGTCAGTTCGCAGGACAATGGCGCCACGCTGCTGCACTGGCGGATCGCGCCGGGCTATTACCTTTATCAGCAGCGCCTGCAGTTCGATGGCCTGCCGCCAGAGCGCCAGCCGCCGCTGCCCGAGGGTGAGCCCTACAGCGACGAGTTCTTTGGCGACTCGCAGATCTACCGCGACAGCCTCGAATTGCTGATCCCGGCGGGCGTGGAGAACAACGTGCGCCTCGGCTGGCAGGGCTGCGCCGATGCCGGGCTGTGCTATCCGCCGCAGACCCGTGAAGTTTCGCTGAGCGGTGACGGCTCCGCCTCGACAGCCTCCGGGCAGGCCCAAGATCAGGCGCTGGTCAGCGGCCTCGAAAACCAGGCACTGGCCTGGAGCCTGCTGGTGTTCTTCGGCCTCGGGTTGTTGCTGGCCTTCACCCCCTGTTCGCTGCCGATGCTGCCGATCCTGGCGGGCATCGTCGTGGGCAGTGGCGCCACATCACGCCGCGGGATCGCCCTGGCCTCGACCTACGTGGTCAGCATGGCGCTGGTCTACGCCGGGCTCGGTGTGCTGGCGGCGCTGCTCGGCGCCAACCTGCAGGCCGCGCTGCAGCAACCCTGGTTGCTGGCGAGCTTTGCCGTGCTGTTCGTGCTGCTGGCGCTGCCGATGTTCGGTTTGTTCGAGCTGCAGTTGCCGGCAGCATTGCGTGACCGTCTGGAGCGTGCCGGACGCCAGCAGCGCGGTGGCAGTCTGGCCGGTGCCGGTGCGCTGGGTATTCTCTCCGGCCTGCTGGTCGGCCCCTGTATGACCGCGCCACTGGCGGCCGCGCTGCTGTTCATCGCGCAGAGCAGCAGCGCGCTGCAGGGTGGCCTGGTGCTGTTCGCGCTGGGCCTGGGCATCGGCACGCCGCTGCTGTTGCTGGTGACCGTTGGCCAGCGCTTTGTGCCCAAGCCGGGCGCCTGGATGGACCGGGTGAAGGTGCTGTTCGGCTTTCTCTTCCTTGCGGCCGCGCTGTTCGTGGCGCGCCCGTTGCTGGCCGACTGGCTGTGGCTGGGCCTGTGGGGGGCGCTGCTGGTGGTACTCGCGACCGCCTTGCTGCATGTGGCGCAGGCAGTGCAACGCCAGCGCGTGCTCTGTCAGGCCGGCGGCGTTCTGCTGGGGCTATGGGGGGCGGCGATGCTGCTGGGTGCCGCCGGCGGCGCGGATGATCCACGCCGGCCGCTGGCGATCTATGCCGGCGGTGCAGCAGGTGCCATCTCCGTCGAGGCTCACGCGCTCGGCTTCAGCGATCCGGCCGTACTTGATCGTGAACTGGCAGCCGCCAAGGCGCAGGGCCAGTGGGTGCTGATCGATTACTACGCCGACTGGTGCGTCTCCTGTAAGGTCATGGAGAAAGAAGTCTTCGGCAATGCCCAGGTGCAGGCGAGTCTTGAGGATGTGCGGGTGCTGCGCCCGGACGTGACCCGCAGCGATACGGCCAGTCGCGAGCTGCTTGGCCGCTATCAGGTGCTCGGCCCGCCGACGTTGTTGTGGATCGGTCCGGACGGCCTGGAGCGACGCGAACGCCGCATTACCGGTGAAGTCGGTGCCGAAGGCTTTCTGAAGAACTGGAACCAAACCCGGGAGCGAGGTTGATGCTGACTGTGAATATCGGGCCGTTGGCACTGGCGGTGCCTCATGTGATCTTGCTGGGCAGCCTGCTGCTGGCCACTCTGACTGGCTGGTGGGTCGGCCGCCGCAGCGAGCGCAATCCGGAGCGGCAACTGTTTCGCCTGCTGCTGGTGGCGCTGCTGGTGGCACGCCTGGCCTTCGTCGCGATGTACTGGACGTACTACCGAGACGACTGGCTGAGCGTCATCGATATCCGCGACGGCGGCTTCATTGCCTGGCCGGGGCTGGTCGCGGCACTGGCGCTGGGCATCTGGTGGGGCTGGCGTGACGGTGAGATGCGCAAGCCATTGGGCATCGCGCTGACGGTGGGAATCCTCAGTTGGGGCTTCGGCAATCTGGCCTGGCATTCCTTCGAGCAAGGCACGCGGTTGCCGGAAATGGCTCTGCGCGACAACCAGGGCCGTCCGGTGGCGCTTGAGGACTATTCCGGCCAGCCGCTGGTGATCAATCTCTGGGCGACCTGGTGTCCGCCGTGCCGGCGCGAAATGCCGGTGCTGGCCGATGCGCAGGCGCGGGAAAGCGACACGCTGTTTCTCTTCGTCAATCAGGGCGAGGGGGAAGGGGAGATCAACCGCTTTCTGGAAAAGGCTGGGCTGACTCTGGAAAACGTGCTGCTCGACAGCGGCGGCCGGCTCGGCCAGCACGTCGGCTCCACGGCGCTGCCGACCACGCTGTTCTACAACGCCGATGGCCGCCAGGTCAGCAGCCACCTCGGCGAACTCTCGCACGCCAGCCTGGCGCGCGCGCTGGAAAAACTGAAAGAGGAAGCTGCGCCGTGATTCGATTCAAGCCGTTACCCTACCTGCTGGCTGGCGTCAGCCTGCTGGCCCTGCCCATGGCCCAGGCCGAGGAATTGCCGCAGGCGATCAAGGCCGTCGAGTCCCGTGGCGCCGAGGTCGTCGGCAGCTTCGATGCACCGGGTGGGCTCAAGGGCTATGCCGCGCGTTACAACGGGCAGGGCATGGCGCTGTATCTCACCCCGGATGGCGAGCACGTGCTGATCGGTAGCCTGCTCGATGCAAACGGTGAGGACCTGACCCGTGGCCAACTGGAAAAACTGGTCTATGAACCGCTGGGCAAGGAAATGTGGACCCGCATGGAGAGCAGCGCCTGGATCGCCGATGGCAAGCCCGAGGCGCCGCGCATCGTCTACATGTTCAGTGACCCGAACTGCCCCTACTGCAACATGTTCTGGAAGCAGGCACGGCCCTGGGTCGAGTCCGGCAAGGTGCAGTTGCGGCACATCATGGTCGGCATGCTGCGCGCCGACAGTGCTGGCAAATCCGCCGCGCTGCTCAGTGCCAAGGATCCTCAGGCAGCACTCAATGAGCACGAGGCGGCCGGCAAGGCGAGCAAGCTCAAGGCGCTGGAGAAGATCCCTGCGGAGCTGGAAGAACAGCTCACCGCCAACCTGATGCTGATGGGCGAACTTGGCGCCCAGGCAACCCCGGCGATCTTCTACCTCGACGACAGCGGCCGCCTGCAGCAGCATCAGGGCGCGCCACGCCCGGACGCCCTGGAAGAGATCATGGGGCCACGCTGAGTCGCGGCCTGTGCCAAATGCGGTTTGGGAGTAACTGTCAGAGCGCGCCGAAAACTTTCTTCGCCAGGCTGGTGGCGGCCGCAGCAGGATTCTTGCGGATGCCCGCTTCCTGCTCGGCGATGACCGTGAACAGTCCGTCGAGTGCCTGTTCGGTCACATAACTTTCGATATTGGCGTAGCTGCCGTTCAGCCCGGCCGGGACCTTCGCCGCCACGGCGTTGTACTGCTGCGCCAGGCCGACCTGGTCGGTGGCCTGCTTGACGATGGGCAGGAACTTCGCGCGAATCTGCTCGCGGCTGGACTTGTTCAGGTACTGGGTAGCCGAATCGTCGCCGCCGGCGAGAATCGCCTTGGCGTCCTGTACGGTCATCTTGCGCACCGCATCCAGCAGCAATTGCTGGGCCTGCGGCACGGCCTTTTCGGCGGCGAGGTTCATGCTGTTCTCCAGCTGTTCGACCTGCGCGCCCATGCCGAGCATTTTCAGCATCCGCGAAGCCTTGCCGATGTTGCCCGGCAGCTCGATGCGCACGTTCGGGTCGCTGCTGAAGCCGCCGGGCCGGCCGAGCTGCTGCACGGCAACCTTGGTGCCCTGGCTCAAGGCATCCTTCAGGCCCGCGCTGGCGTCGCTCTGGGTCAGGTCGGCGAGGGACAGGGCGAAGGCGCCGGCGGACAGGAGCAGGCCGGCGACGAGGGTGGTGATGCGATACATGGCGTTTACCTTGCTGGGCGGATGGGCGTGAGCCTGGCGACGAGCGCCGGTTGGCTTCGTTCGTTGATGCTAGTGGATTACGGGCAGCGCGACATCCTGACGATGATGGGTTACGGTCCCGCGCTTCTTTGTCTGGAGATTCTTCGCATGATTCGCCCGTGTCGCCCCGCTGATCTGGAAACCGTTCTGGACATCTGGCTCGAGGCATCCAGCGGTGCCCATGATTTCGTCGCGCGCAGCTTCTGGGAGGCGCGGCTGGATGATATGCGCAACCTGTATCTGCCCGCTGCGCAGACCTGGGTTCACGAGCGGGACGGAACGGTCGTCGGTTTCGTTTCGCTAGTCGACGACATCCTGGCCGCGATCTTCGTGGCGCCAACGGAGCAGGGCTGTGGCATCGGCTCGGCGCTGCTCGAGCACGCCAAGCGCCAGCGCGAACGGCTGAGCCTGACGGTCTACGCTGCCAACGAGGCCAGCATCGCCTTCTACCTTCGCCACGGTTTCCAGGTTGCCGGCGAGCAACTGGACGATCACACCGGCCATTCGGAGCTGGCGATGATCTGGCAGCCTCAGGCCCCGGTTGCGGGTGGCGCCGGCTCGCTTTCGTCCTGATGACGCTCCAGTGCCACCTGGCGGATCGACAGGCGAATCTCGGCCGGCAGTACGCGCTTGGCCGCGCCCTCGGCAAGTTCGGCGAGCTTTTCGTGGTAGCCGAGCCGGCCGTTCTCGTCCGGGCTGACCACGCCCTGCTCGCGCATGCTCTGGATGAAATGACGGAACAGCGTCTTGTCGAAGAACTCCGGTGCGTTGAGCCCATGCAGGATCGACAGGCGCTGGGCCATGACGGTGCAAAGGGTTTCCAGTTCCTCGGCGGTTAGGCTGTTCTGCCCGCTGTTGAGCAGCAGGGAGGTCGCCATGTAGAAGCGCTGCAGGGTCTGCATGACCACTCGCGCCAGCAGGGTGAGCAGCACGAACTGCCGCGAACTTGGCGCCGGGCGCACATAGTGGTTGCCGTCCACCTTGAGCAGGCCCTGTTCGACGAACGCAGCCAGCCACTGGTCGACCACCGCTTCGAGCTCTTCGACCTCCCAGCGGATGAACAACTCGGCACGCAGATACGGATACAGCGCCTCGGTGAAGCGCTGGATCTGCTCGCGGCTGATGCGCGAGCTGCTCTGGAAGAAGCTCGCCAGCAGCGCCGGCAACGCGAAGATATGCATCACGTTGTTGCGGTAGTAGGTCATCAGGACAGCGTTCTGCTCGTCCAGATAGAGGATGTTGCCCAGCGCGTCCTTCTGTTCAGCGAGCAGATTGAGGCTCTTCACGTAGGCGATCAGCGCATTGCCGTCGCCTTCCGGCAACGTGGTGCGCGGCGAGTAGGGCACCGCGCGCAGAAGGGTCTGGTAGAGATCGAGAATGCGCGCCAGGGACTGCTGGTCCAGCGCCTGACGGCTGGTGGAGAGCATCGCCAGCGCCACCAGGTTGACCGGATTGACCGCCGCCGCCTCGTTCAGGCGCTGGGCGATGCGCTCGGCCAGGCGATTGGTCGTGTCGTTCAGCCATTCGGGGCGGAAGTCCGGCGTGTGGCTCTGCTGGCGCCAGCCGGGTTGCTCATGTTCGAGGAATTCGTTGAGCTTGAGCGGCTCGCCGAAGTTGACCCAGACCTGGCCGAAACGCTGCTTGAGTGCGCCGATGACCTTGAAGATGTCGAAAATCGACTCCTTCTTCTTCGCTGCGCCGCGCAGTTCGCCCAGGTAGGTGCGGCCTTCCAGCACCCGTTCGTAGCCGATGTACACCGGCACGAAGAGGATCGGCAGGCGCGACGAGCGCAGGTAGCTGCGCAGGGTCAGCGCCAGCATGCCGGTCTTGGGTTGCAGCATGCGGCCGGTACGCGAACGCCCGCCTTCGACGAAGTACTCGACGGGGAAACCGCGGCTGAACAGGGTGTGCAGGTATTCGTTGAACACCGAGGTATACAGCGGGTTGCCCTTGAACGAGCGGCGCATGAAGAAAGCGCCGCCGCGGCGCAGCAGGCTGCCGATCACCGGCATGTTGAGATTGATGCCCGCGGCGATGTGCGGCGGCGTCAGGCCGTTGCGGAACAGCAGGTAGGACAGCAACAGGTAATCGATATGACTGCGATGGCAGGGTACGTAGATCACCTCGTAGCCCCGCACGGCTTCCTGCAAAGGCTCGATATGGTTGACGCGGATGCCGTCGTAGATCTTGTTCCAGAACCACGACAGCACCACTTCCAGGAAGCGCACGGCCGTATAGGCGTAGTCGGAGGCGATCTCGTTTCCGTAGCGCAGCGCTCTGGCTTCGGCCTTCTCGATGGATATGTTCTCGCGTTCGGCCTCATCGCGAATCGCCTGACGTACCTGTGGCGCATGGACCAGGCCCTTCACCAGATTGCGTCGGTGTGACAGGTCGGGTCCGATCACCGCGGTCTTCTGGTTGCGGAAATGCACGCGCAGCATGCGGTGCACCATGCGCAGGGTGCGCTCGTGACCCTTGTTCAGAGCGATCAGCTCGTTGAGCTGGATCGGCGGCGAAAACTGCACGCGGGTTTTGCGCCCCAGCACCAGAATGCTGAGCAGTTTGCGCAGGCGCCCGGTGACCGCCCAGCTGTCGGCGAACAGCAGTTTCCAGGCGCTGGTTTCACGATTCGGCGACTGCCCCCAGAACACGCTGACCGGGATGATCTGCGCGTTCTCCACCACGTTGTGCTCCAGCGCACCGACCAGGCGCACCAGCGCAGGCGGAGCCACCAGACGTGTGCGCCGGCCGAACCAGCTTGCCGCCGGGTTCAGAAAGAAGAAAGCGGCCGGCTCCACATGCTCGCCCACCGCCACATCAGCCACCGGGCGCGGCAGCCCGGCCTTGGTGCATTCGACGTCAAGCACGGCGAGGTCGCTCAGCGAGGATTGCTGCAGCACATAGAACACCGGCTTGCTGCGGTCCAGCTTGAGGGTGAAGGCGGACTGGTTGATGGTTTCCGAACGCACCCAGAAATACAGAACGCGGCGCAGCAGGGAGAAGATCAGACGGCGAATGGGGGAGCGGGTCATGCGGCAACTTCGGCTTGGGAAGGGACGGTGCCCTCGAAGGCGGCAAGTGTGCCGCAAGCAGAACCGCACCGCAAAAGCAGCAACGGGAGCGCCGCCAGGCTAGTTTGGCCACCAACAAACCGTTCGGCGGTGTTCAGCTCAGCTGGCGAGGCTCGGATCGCGATGCCGCAGGCACATCGATCATTCGTTGCCCCAGAATCGCCACCATTTGCGTCGTTCTTCGCGTGATTCCTGTCCCTGCTCCGAACCTCGCTCCAGTTCTTTCTGGACCTGGCCCTGTTTCTTGTCCTGCTGTTTCTGCAGACCTTTGCCGTCTGGCTGGTGCTCGCGCGCGCGATCGCGTTGCTGAACAGTTTCCCGCTCCTTTTGCTGGAGCGTTTCACGTCGTTCGTTCGCCTTGGACTTCTCCGCCTGTCCCTTGCCAGCTGGCTCGCTCTGCTCGTAACGATTCTTGCCTTTGCCTTCCTGCCCAGGGCCTTGCGCATGGCTAGCCGTGGCGACCGCAATCGTGGCGGCGGCCAGGGTGATAAGAACTGTTCTGTTCATGAGATGAGGCTCGTTGGTGAGATGAATCGCGGATCACAGGTCAAGATCCGCACCGTCCCGTCAGTATAGAGGCTGCCAAACGAGTGGTTCCGAAACGTGACCCACTGACGCAGGCGTGCTACGAGGCCTTCAATCATGACAGGTCAGTCGTTGGGCTTCAGCCAGGTGTGATTCCAGCCTGTCTGCTCAATCCAGCCCTGTTCCATCATCCATTCGCAATACAGCACACGCATCCATAGCCCTGGATCTGGCGGAACCCAGCCGCACTGCTTGGTCGGTGCATCGTGCTTCTGAACGATGCGGGTCACCCGGTTGGCTGTTGCGCGGTTGCCACTCGACGGCGGGATGCCGGCGCGTACTTCAACGATATCGAGAGGATCGATGGCGAGCGAGGCGGGTACGAAGGCGTACTGGCGCGTTGGATGCTCGGCAGTGCCGCCACAGCAATAGACTCGCCCGATGATGATGGTGCCGTCGCGGATATCGCTGCGGGGTATGCCGGTTCGCTCGAGCTCGGCAAGGAAGACCTTGTCTCGGGCCAACGCGGCGCCGTTTGCGACGTCCACGACCTGAACCAGCCGTAGCGAGTTGGGCGGTACATCATTGGGATAGAGATGGGTCGAGCCACAACCGCCGAGCATGGATCCCAGCGCCAGCACAGCCAGAAGCGATCTGTTCATGACGGTACTCCAACTCGGTGGCATGGGATGACGCGATTGTCACAGCGCAGCTGCGGCATGCAGGCCTATTGCCATAGTGTAGTGCCTTTGCGGTAGGCGAGATGCGGTGATGCCCGCAGCAATCAAATGGGCCTGCCGGCCTCAGAGTGGCGGAAGAAGCGCTTTGGCACGTAGTGCCTCCAGGACGATCTGCTGGCGCAGCGGCAGGTCCGTGGCGCCGCGGGTATCAATGTTCAAGGCGAACAGCCAGATATTCTCCTCGAGCTCGACGTAGCCGACATACCAGCCGATACCCGGTGTGCTGCGGGTAGCCCAGCCGGTCTTGGCATACAGGCGATAAGCCGGCGTGCTGTCGACCTGCATGATGGCCCTGAGGGTGTCGTAGCTGCCTGCACGATACGGCAGGCTGCGCTCGACGACGCGTCGGAGAAACGCGACCTGCTGTTCGGCACTGACGATCAGCGAGCCATCCAGCCAGAACTCGGTGTCGTTGAAGGGCTCGCGCAGTTCTCCGTAGTCCGCCTGGCGGACGTGTGACGGATAGGCTTGTGCACCGACCCGGCGCGCCAGCCACTGATAGCACCAGACGCAACTGACCTTGAACGCGCTCTTCAAGGTCTGGTCGCGGTTCCAGTCTTCGATCTCGTAATGGGTGCCGTCCCAGGCAATGACCTCGTCCGCCCCGGCGATGGCACCTTCCTCCAGCGCGATCAGTGTGTTCAGCACCTTGAAGGTGGATGCGGCGGTGAATGGCTGCTTCGCGCGGGCTTCGTTGTGCACGTAGCGCTGGCCGGTGGCGGCCGACTCGATCACCAGCGTCCCTTCAACGCCAGCCTTGCCGAACAGGTGGGCGATCTCGGCATCTTCCGCCTGCGCGATGCCTGAGAGGGCGAGTAGCAAGGTCGACAGAAACAGGTAGGGCATGGCGGGCAACCGGTGTTGGCTCCTGGAGCGGCGGCGCCCAAGCATAGGCTGTGGGAAGGCGTTCATCCACGTTCGGCGGGCGGACAGTCGCGCGTGGCGAAACCGCGAGCCTTATTCCCAGATGCGCGGTTGCATTCGTCGTGTGGCTGTTCTTATAGTTCCGCCGGCATTTTTGCAGGGTCTGGGCCGTGTCGCACGGGCGGCGCGCCGGGCCTTCAGCGCACTGGTGAGAGTCCATGATCGAAATAAGCAACCTGACCAAGCGTTTTGCCCGGCACACCGCGGTAGACGACCTGTCGTTCCAGGTCCAGCGTGGCGAGGTGCTGGGTTTTCTCGGCCCGAATGGCGCGGGCAAATCCACCACGATGAAGATGCTGACCGGCTTTCTCGCGCCGACATCCGGCACGGCGAGCATTCTCGGCCACGACATCCGCACCCAGACCCTGCAGGCCCAGCGGCAGATCGGTTATCTGCCCGAAGGCGCGCCCTGCTACGGCGACATGACAGTGCGCGGCTTTCTCGAGTTCATCGCTGAAATCCGCGGCTTTCGCGGTGCGGACAAGCGCCAGCGGGTCGAAGCCGCGGTTGCCCAGGTGGAGCTGGAGAACGTGCTGGGGCAGTCCATCGAGACGCTGTCCAAGGGCTTCAAGCGTCGCGTCGGCCTGGCCCAGGCGATCCTGCATGACCCCAAGGTGCTGATTCTCGACGAGCCCACCGATGGCCTCGATCCGAATCAGAAGCACCAGGTGCGGCAGCTGATTCAAGGCCTGGCGCAGGACAAGATCGTCATCATCTCCACGCACATTCTCGAAGAGGTCAGCGCGGTGTGCACCCGCGCGGTGGTGATCGCCCACGGCAGGCTGGTGGCCGACGGCACGCCGTTGGAGCTGGAAAGCCGTTCCAGATATCACCAGGCGGTCACGCTGGTCAGCGACGCTCCGCTGGACGACGTTGCCCTGGCCGCGCTGCCGGGTGTCGCCGGGGTCGAGCGTAACGAGCGGGAGCACAGCCTGACGGTGCTGGCGCAGCCGGGGCAGGTGATCTTCCCGCAGGTCAATGCGCTGATCACCCAGCAGGGCTGGGTGGTGAAGGAGCTGGACGTCGAGCGCGGCCGGCTGGATGAGGTGTTCCGTAACCTGACGCGAGGGGAAGCGCTATGAGCCAGTTGCCGGTCATCTTCAAGCGCGAGCTGGGCAGCTATTTCGCCACGCCGCTCGCCTATGTGTTCATCGTGATCTTCCTGGTGCTCTCCGGGGTATTCACCTTCTACCTGGGCGGTTTCTACGAGCGCGGCCAGGCGGACCTGACGCCCTTCTTCAGCTTTCATACCTGGCTCTACCTGTTCCTGGTACCCGCTATCGCCATGCGCCTGTGGGCTGAGGAGCGCAAGTCCGGTTCCATCGAGCTGCTGATGACACTGCCGATCACCCGTTTCGAGGCGGTCGCCGGCAAGTTCCTCGCCGCCTGGGTTTTTGCCGGGATCGCGCTGCTGCTGACGTTCCCGATGGTCATCACCGTCAACTACCTGGGTGAGCCGGACAATGGCGTGATCGTCGCCGGCTATCTCGGCAGCTGGCTGCTGGCCGGTGCCTTTCTGGCCATCGGCTCCTGCATGTCGGCGTTGGCGAAGAATCAGGTGATCGCCTTCATCCTCTCGGTGGCGGTGTGCTTCCTGTTCATCGTCAGCGGTCTGCCGATGGTGCTCGATGCGCTGGCCTGGGCGCCGCAGTGGCTGATCGATGCGGTGGCTTCGCTTAGCTTTCTGATCCGTTTCGATTCCATCAGCAAGGGTGTGATCGACCTGCGTGACCTGCTGTATTTCGTCACGCTGATCGTCGCCTGGCTGGCGGCCACTGCGGTGGTCGTCGATCTGAAGAAAGCCGCCTGAGGGAACAGACATGAAACGACTCATCTATTCCGGTGCCGGGCTGCTGCTTATCGCGCTGGCCTTCCTGGCGTTCAATGGTCTTTCCGGCACGCTCCTGACCAATGCCCGGCTCGATCTGACCGAGCAGAAGCTCTACACCATCTCCGAGGGGACCGAGCGCATTCTCGATGGCCTGCAGACGCCCATCGAACTGCACTTCTTCTATTCGGACGAGACCGCCAAGGACCTGGTCGCGCTGCGCAACTACGCGCGTCGGGTCGAGGAGATGCTGCGTGCCTATCAGCGCGCCTCTGGCGGCAAGCTCAAGCTGCACGTGATCGATCCGCAGCCGTTCTCCGAGGAAGAAGACCGCGCCGCCGAGTTCGGCCTGCAGGCGGTACCGCTCAACCAGGGCGGCGACAAGGTCTACTTCGGTCTGGCTGGAACCAACGCCGAGGGCGGCACGCAGATCATTCCATTCTTCCCGCTGGATCAGGAAGAGTTCCTCGAATACGAAATCAGCCGCCTGGTGCAGAGCCTGGCAGCCGGTGAACTGCCGGTGGTGGGTGTGCTTTCCGGCCTGCAGCTGACCGGTGGCTTCGACATGCGCACGCAACAGGCGACGCCGCCGTGGATGGTGCTGGAGGAAGTCCGCCAGCTGTTCCATATCGAAAGCCTGCGCCGTGACGTGGACATGATTCCGACCAATGTGTCGGTGCTGCTGCTGATTCATCCGAAGGATCTGCCGGAGCAGACGCTGTTCGCCATCGACCAGTTCGTCCTGCGTGGTGGCAAGCTGCTGGTGTTCCTCGATCCGCACAGCGAAGCGGACCCCGGCATGGGCATCGGCCCGGGTGAGTTCGGCGAGGAGCGTGCCTCGGATCTAGAGCCGCTGCTCAAGGCCTGGGGCGTGCGCATGGTGCCGCAGCGCGCATTGGCCGACGGGGCCTATGCCATGTCGGTGGGCATGGGCGCGGAGCGCCGTCCGGTGCGCCACGCGGGCTGGTTGAGCCTGCCGCGCAGCGCGCTGGACCAGGATGACGTGACTACCGCGGCGCTGGAGAACATCACCGTGGCCAGTGCCGGCATTCTCGAGCCGCTGGAAGATGCGACGACGCGTTTCACGCCGCTGTTCAGCAGTTCCGAGTACAGCATGCCGGTCGAGGCCGAGCGCTTCGCCACGCTGGACAACCCGGAAACCCTGCTGCTCGGTCTTGAGCCGACCGGCGAGCGTTACACCCTGGCGGCACGCATCCAGGGGCCGGCGAAGACCGCGTTCCCGAATGGAATAGAGGGTCGGGAGAAAGGCATTCAGGAAAGCCAGAACATCAACGTCATCGCGGTGGCCGACACCGACATGCTGAGCGACCGGATGTGGGTGCAGGTGCAGGACTTCTTCGGTCAGCGCATCCCGCAGCCCTGGGCCGACAACGGGGCGTTCGTGATCAACGCGCTGGATAATCTATCTGGCACCGATGCACTGATCAGCGTGCGTTCGCGCGGCCGCTTCACTCGGCCATTCGTGGTCGTGGAAGCCTTGCAGCGTCAGGCCGAGAACCGCTTCCGCGAGAAGGAAGAGGTCCTGCAGCAACGCCTGGCCGACACCGAACAGAAGCTTGCCGAGCTGCAGAGCCCAGACCCGGAGCAGGCGTTGGAATTGACCGCTGAGCAGGAGCAGGCGTTGCGCCAGTTCATGCAGGAAAAGGTGCGTATCCGCAAAGAGCTGCGCGAGGTGCGCTACCAGCTCAACGCCGATATCGAAGCGCTGGGGCGTACGCTCAAGTTCGCCAACATCGCGCTGGTGCCATTGGTGCTGACGCTGGGCGTGCTGGCGTTGTGGCTGTGGCGCCGCAGGCGGAGCGCCTGATCCAAGCGCCTGTCCCGGCGCTGATCGGGACAGGCACAGGGGTAGGAATGGCCGTGGAAAAAAGAGGCTGACAGCCAAATTTGTTGTTTTATACTCCGGCAACGGCTGCGTTCGAGTCGCATTTGCGCCGAAGCCACTGCACTGGGCGCGGTCGTCGACCCCTCTTCCGAGGAATAACAAAAAGCGAGTTGGAGAAGTGGTAATGGCTGAGCGCGAGACAGGAACCGTCAAATGGTTCAACGATGCAAAAGGCTACGGATTCATTCAGCGGGGTAATGGCGCCGACGTGTTCGTGCATTACCGCGCCATCCGTGGCGACGGCCACCGCTCGCTGGCCGAAGGGCAGCAGGTGGAGTTTTCGGTGACTCAGGGCCAGAAGGGCCTGCAGGCCGAAGACGTCGCAGGCGTCTGACCTCGGTTGCGCAATGACAAAGCCCGTCCAAGAGACGGGCTTTGTTTTTGACGCGGCAATAATTTCAGCCCGCCACCGGTAAGCGATGAAGAGCGCTGGCGGTCAGCCCGTGTGCCAGACGATCTCCTCTTCGCCGTCATCGCTGATGCGGATCCAGCGGTCGGCCACTTCAACGGCTTCCTCTTCCTGCCAGCCGCCTGGCGCGCAACGGATTTCCACGCTCAGGGCGGCGTGAGCGGCGCGGGCGCAAGCGAGATCGTCCTCCCAGGGCGTGGCGTCGCTTTCCAGCAGCAGGCAGTGCCATTTGCCCACCGCCTTGGGCAGCCAGGTCACCGGAATCCCGGCCGCGCTGCACTTGAAGGTCTGGCCTTTCTGCTGCCAGTCCGAGCACGGACCGATGGCCTGGGCCAGCCATTCGCCAACCGCTTGCTGGCTGGCATCCCTGAGGTAGATCTCGATATCGGGTTGACGCATGGGCGACTGCCTTATGTGGTGAAGCAAGGTTCTTCAGTGGTCGAGCAAAAAGATGAACGCTAGGACGTGCGTTCGATCCAGTCGTAGCGTATCGCAACCCGCACGCTGAGGTGACTGTCGATCACCGCCGTACGGCGTTCGGCACTGGCGCGCCAGCCGTGTGGGGTCATCGCCAGCAGATCGGCGCGTGCCTGGGCATCGTCCAGTTGCAGCTCGTAGCTGAGGGTTTCGCTATGGGCCAGACGCATGCCTTCGGGAATCAGCGACAGGTGTTTCTCGTCGTCGTAGTCGCGTACCTCGTCGTAGAGCCGCGCGCGCAGTTCCCACAGATGGTCGCGGGTTGGCCCCATGCGCAGCAACCCGCCGCCGGGCGAGAGCAGGCGGCGTGCTTCCTGCCAGTCCAGCGGGCTGAACACGCTGGCCAGCAGGTTGCAGCTTGCATCGGCCAGCGGCACGCGGGCCATGCTCGCGACCAGCCACTCTAGTTGCGGGGCGCGTTTGCAGGCGCGCTTGATCGCCTCGCGGGAGATGTCCAGTGCATAGCCTTCGGCGTCCGGCAGCGCGGCAGCTAGTTGGGCCGTGTAGTAGCCCTCGCCACAGCCGATGTCCAGCCAGCGTTGCGGCGCACGCTCGGCGGCCAGCTCGGCGAGGCGTCGGGCCAGCGGCGCATAGTGACCGCCATCGAGAAAGCGTCGGCGCGCCTCGACCATGGCTTGGTTGTCGCCCGGATCGCGGCTGTTCTTGTGCTGCACGGGGAGCAGGTTCAGGTAACCCTGGCGCGCGCGGTCGAAGCGGTGGTTGGCCGGGCAGGCCACACCATTGTCGACCGCGTTCAGTGGCGCCTGGCAGATCGGGCAGATCAGCATGCCAGCAGGTTCACCAGCGTCTGGTAGTAGATCTCGGTCAGCAGGTCGAGATCGCTGGCCAGGATGTGTTCGTCGACCTGGTGGATGGTGGCGTTGACCGGGCCGAGCTCGACCACCTGGGTGCCCAGGGTGGCGATAAAGCGCCCGTCCGAGGTGCCGCCGCTGGTGGACGGCGTGGTCTCGCGGCCGGTGACGCTGCGGATCGCCTTGGCCACGCCGTCGAGCAGGTCGCCCGGCTCGGTGAGGAACGGCAGGCCGGACAGCGCCCAGTCGATGCTCCAGTCCAGACCGTGCTTGTCGAGGATCGCCGCGGTGCGTTGCTGCAAGCCTTCGACGGTCGACTCGGTGGAGAAGCGGAAGTTGAACACCGCTTCCAGCGTGCCGGGAATGACATTGGTGGCGCCGGTGCCGGCGTTCAGGTTGGAGATCTGGAAGCTGGTCGGCGGGAAGAAGGCATTGCCATCGTCCCAGTGTTCGGCAGCCAGCTCGGCCAGTGCCGGCGCGGCCAGGTGGATCGGGTTCTTCGCCAGATGGGGGTAGGCCACATGGCCCTGCTGGCCGCGCACGATGAGCGTGCCGCCCAGCGAGCCGCGGCGACCGTTCTTCACCACGTCGCCCACCAGGCTGGTGCTCGAGGGTTCGCCGACGATGCACCAGTCCAGGCGCTGGCCGCGCGCGCGCAGGCGCTCGACCACCGCCTTGGTACCGTGGTGCGCCGGGCCTTCCTCATCGCTGGTGATCAGGAAGGCGATCTGTCCCTTGTGGTCCGGATGGTCGGCGGTGAAGCGTTCCACTGCCACGACCATGGCGGCCAGGCTGCCTTTCATGTCTGCCGCGCCGCGACCGTGGAGCATGCCCTGCCCGTCGATGCGCGCACTGAACGGCGGGTTCTGCCAGGCTTGCAGCGGGCCGGTGGGAACCACGTCGGTGTGGCCGGCAAAGCACAGCACCGGGCCTTCGGTGCCGCGGATGGCCCAGAAGTTCTCCACGTCCTCGATGTGCATCGGCTCGATGGCGAAGCCGCAAGCCGCCAGGCGCTGGCTCATCAGCTGCTGGCAGCCTTCATCCAGCGGCGTCACGGAGGGGCGGTTGATCAGCTCGCAGGCCAGTTCGAGCGTCGGGGAGAGGGCGGGGGCGGTCATCACGGCTCCGGTACGGCGGGGAAAGGGCGCCATATTAAAGCAAAGCCGCGATCTCGGTGACGGCCGGATGCAGTGGTCGCCACGCGGCGAGGTCTTATAATCGCCAGGTTTTTCTCCGGGGGAGTCGGCATGTCTATCGATGAACAGCGTTTCGGCGGCATTGCCCGTCTGTATGGGCGGCTCGGTCTGGAGCGGCTGGCGGCGGCCCATGTGGCGGTGGTCGGCATCGGCGGTGTCGGCTCGTGGGCGGCCGAGGCGCTGGCACGCAGCGGCGTCGGCGAGATCAGCCTGTTCGACCTGGACGATGTGTGCATCACCAATACCAACCGGCAGATCCATGCGCTGGACGGTGCGGTGGGCAAGCCGAAGGTGGATGAAATGGCTGCGCGCATCCGTGCCATCAACCCGGCATGTCGGGTTCATGCCGTGCCCGACTTCGTCACCCGCGAAACCATGGCCGAGTACATCACCGAAGACATGGACTGTGTCATCGACTGCATCGACAGCGTGCCGGCCAAGGCGGCGCTGATCGCCTGGTGCAAGCGCCGCAAGATCCAGATCATCGCGACCGGCGGGGCGGGCGGGCAGGTGGACCCGACGCAGATTCAGGTCGCCGATCTGAACAAGACCTTCAACGATCCGCTGGCGGCCAAGGTGCGTTCGCTGCTGCGGCGCGAATACAACTTCTCGCGCACGCCGGGGCGCACCTACAGCGTGCCCTGCGTGTTCTCCACCGAACAGTTGCGCTACCCGAAGCCCGATGGCGGCGTGTGCCAGAGCAAGAGCTTCGTCGGCGAGGGCGTCAAGCTCGACTGCGCCGGCGGCTTCGGCGCGGTGACCATGGTTACCGCCACGTTCGGCATGGTCGCCGCCGCACGGGCGGTGGACAAACTGGTGGCCGGCGCACGACGCCCGAGCGAGCGAAGCGGGCGCGACTGACCGAAAGCTGCCGCAGCCGCTCTATCATGCGCCCGGAATGAAAGTTCCGCTGTCACAAAATCTTTATAGATCAGCCATTTGGCTGACATACACCGTCGCCAAGATTCCCCCGAACACAAAGAGCCCATCTCGAGTGTTTCCGACGCTAAACATAAAGGGGAATTTTTGATGATCCGTAAGCACTTCGCCGGTTTCGCCGCCAGCGCCCTGGCTCTGGCCGTTTCCGCCCAGGCTTTCGCCGGCACCGTCACCACCGATGGCGCCGATATCGTTGTCAAGACCAAGGGTGGCCTGGAAGTCGCCACGACGGACAAAGAGTTCAGCTTCAAGGTGGGCGGCCGCCTGCAGGCCGACTACAGCCAGTTCGACGGTATCTACACCGACAATGGCGACAGCGCGGATGCCGCCTACTTCCGTCGTGCGTTCCTCGAGATCGGCGGTGTTGCCTACAAGGACTGGAAATACCAGATCAACTACGACTTCGCCCACAACGCCGGCAACTCGGACGACGGCTATTTTGACGAGGCATCCATCGCTTACACCGGCTGGAACCCGGTGCAGATCAAGGTCGGCCGCTTCGACCCGGACTTCGGCCTGGAGAAGGCCACCAGCTCCAAGTGGGTCACCGCCCAGGAGCGCAACGCCGTCTATGACCTGATCGACTGGACCCACAGCCATGGCAACGGCCTGGGTGCCCAGATCGCGGCGTCGCTGAGCGACTCCCTGTATGCCTCCGCCGGGGTGACCGCGAAGGACAACAACAGCGAAGACGGCGAGAGCACCAAGCAGTACAACCTGCGCGGCGTGTTCGCCCCGCTGCACGAGGCCGGTAACGTCCTGCACATCGGCGCCAACTACGCCCTGCGTGACGCCGATGGCGAGAACTTCGACTCGCGCTTCCGTTCGCGCCTGGGCATGCGTGGCGTGGATACCGCCGGCGGCAACGATGCCGGCGCCAACGGCAACCGCCCGGTATTCGGTGGCTTCAACAACTCCGCCGACGGCTCCTGGGACAAGGACAGCGCATGGGGCGTGGAAGCCGCCTGGGCGACCGGGCCGTTCTCCCTGCAGGGCGAATACATGAAGCGCAAACTGAAGGCCGACAGCGCCGCCCTGGACGATATCGAAGCGGACGGCTTCTACGTGCAGGCCGCCTACACGCTGACCGGCGAAGCGCGCGGCTACAAGCTGGGCCGCTTCGACCAGCTCAAGCCTGCCAACAAGCAGATCGGCGCCTGGGAAGTCTTCTACCGCTATGACGATTTCACCGTCGAGGACAGCAACGCCGCGGCCAGCGTGACCCGTGACGCCGGCGATACCGAGGCCAAGGTGCACAACCTGGGCGTGAACTGGTACGTCAACGAGGCCGTCAAGCTGAGCGGCGTGTACGTCAAGGCCAAGACCGACAACGTCTACAACGCAGCCGATGGCGTGCGTACCGGCGACGACGACGGCGACGGCTTCGTATTCCGCGCCCAGTACGTGTTCTAAACATCACCCTCATCCGTGATGCTCCCTTGAGCCCCGCCCTTGGCGGGGCTTTTTTTCGTCTGCGCGACAGGCCAGACTGCGCCCATGCCTATCCAGACCGTACACCGCCTCGCCGAACTCGATCCCGCCGAATGGGATGCCTTGTTGGCCGACACCCAGCCCTTCCTGCGCCATGCCTTCCTCTCATCGCTGGAAGACAGCGGCAGCGTCGGAGGTCGCAGCGGCTGGCAGCCTGCCCATTGCCTGCTGCGCGACCCGCAGGGGGGGCTGCGGGCCGCATTGCCGCTGTATCGCAAGAGCCATTCCTACGGCGAGTACGTGTTCGACTGGGCCTGGGCGGATGCCTGCCAGCGCGCCGGCATCCGCTATTACCCCAAGCTGCTGTGCGCCGTACCCTTCACACCGGTCGCAGGCCAGCGTCTGCTCGGCGATGTCGAGGCGGCGCCAGCGTTGCTTGACGGGCTCACCGAGCAGCTCGACGCCCAGGAGATGTCCGGAGTCCATGTGAACTTCACCGAGCCTCAGGCCGATCGGCTGATGGCTGGCCGGGAGGGTTGGCTGGAGCGCATCGGCTGTCAGTTCCACTGGCACAACCGGGGCTATCGGGACTTTCAGGACTTTCTCGACGGGCTGACCTCACGCAAGCGCAAGCAGCTGCGCAAGGAGCGCGAACAGGTCGCAGGGCAGGGCATCGTCTTCGACTGGCGCGAAGGGCATCAGCTCAGCGAGGCGGAGTGGGATTTCGTCTACGCCTGCTACGCCAACACCTATCAGGTCCGCGGGCAGACTCCGTACCTGACCCGCCGGTTTTTCAGCCTGCTGGCCGAACGCATGCCGCAGGCGATTCGGGTGGTGTTGGCGCAGCAGGGCGCGCGACCGGTGGCGATGGCCTTCAGCCTGCGTGACGACAGCGGGCTATACGGCCGCTACTGGGGCTGCCTGGCGGATCTTGACCGTCTGCACTTCGAGACCTGTTTCTACCAGGGCATCGACCAGGCCATCGCCGGCGGCCTGCAGCGCTTCGATGCCGGCGCACAGGGCGAGCACAAGCTGATCCGGGGCTTCGAGCCGGTGATCACGCGCTCCTGGCATTATCTGCAGCACCCGGGCTTGCGAGCCGCGGTGACGGATTTTCTGCAGCAGGAGCGCGTCGGTGTGCTGGCCTACGCCGAGGCGGCGCGCCAGGCGCTGCCGTACCGGCAGGCCGGCAGCTAGCCACTTGCGTCAGGCGTGGGACGCGGCGCTGTTTTCCTCGTGGATCTCCAGCATGCGCTGCAATTCGCTGCGCAGCAGCGGATCCTGGCAGCCTGGCAGATACTCGCGCAGCTTGCGGATCACCCATTGCTGACCCTTGTCGATGAACGGCAGACGTTCATCCAGCGACTCGATCGCCATCGCCTTGCCGTAGAAGGCGCCGGTGTCCTTGTTGGGCTCCAACCCAAGATGCTGCAGGCAGTTGAGCAGCAGTTTGCAGCTTTCGATCTCGCCCTGGCGGACCTGCTCGAGCAGTTGTCGTTGCTCCTGCGTACAGGGTTGTTGCAACGAGTCGCCGGCCACCTTGGCCCCGGCGCGCTCCGCGCTTAGCAGGTCCTGCAGCAGCTGGGCTTCGCCCTCCGGTGTGTTCAGCGGGCTTTGCGCGGTAGTCATATCGCGATCTCCTGTCGGTTGAGGGTTTCGCAAAGGCGACGCCTGGTACGGGCCGCCATAAAAGAGAAGGGCCGGCGAACCGGCCCCTGGGGGATCAGAGCTTCTTCGCGGTGATGATCTTCACCGGGGTCAGCGGGACGTTCTGCATCATGGAGCGATTGCCGGTGGGGACCTGGGCGATCTGGTCGACTACATCCATGCCGCGTACGACCTTGGCGAACACGGCGTAGCCGAAGTCACGGCTGCCGTGATCGAGGAAATCGTTGTCGCGATGGTTGATGAAGAACTGGCTGGTCGCCGAGTTCACATTCTGGGTGCGGGCCATGGCGACAGTGCCGCGCACGTTGTGCAGGCCGTTGTCCGCCTCGTTCTTGATCGGCGCCTTGGTGGCCTTCTGGTTCAGGCCTTCGCCGAAGCCGCCACCCTGGATCATGAAGCCGGGGATGACGCGATGGAATACGGTGCCATCGTAAAAACCGCTTTCCACATAGCCGATGAAGTTCTCGACGCTGATCGGCGCCTTTTCCGCCTCGAGTTCCAGTTCGATCTCACCCAGGCTGGTGGTCAGCAGCACGCGGGGGTTTTCGGCAGCGAACAGGTTGCCGGCCAGCAGAACGGTACAGGCGGCGAGGGCGATGCGTTTCAACATGATGTCTTTCCTGATGTTGGGGAAGCTGTCAGCCGGCCAGAGGGGTGGCCTGTCCGGCATCGTACGTCTTGATCAGCTCGATGAGAATCCGGGTAGCCGGCCCGAGCGGTTTGTCGTGGTTAGTGTAGAGATAGAACAAAGGCCGGCGAATGCTGCCTTGGACCAGTGGTAGCGGCTTGAGCACGCCTTCGGCCAGCTCGCGGCCGATCAGATGCCGCGGCAGCCAGGCGAAGCCCAGTCCGCTGCTGACGAATGCCACCGAGGTGGCCAGGCTGCCTACCGTCCAGCGTTGTTCGGCCCCCAGCCAGCCGGCATCGCGGGGCTGACGCAAACCGGTATCGCGCACCACGATCTGCATCTGGCTCTGCAGGTCCTGCACGCTCAGCTTGCGTCCCAGCTGATGAAGCGGGTGATCGGCATGCGCGACGGCGACGAATTCCACGGTGCTGAGCTCGCTGCCCAGGTAACCGGTGATGTCCAGGCCGCTGATCGCCAGGTCCGCGGTGCCGTCCTTCAGCACTTCCTCGACGCCAGAGAGCACTTCCTCGCGCAGGCGGACACGGCAGCCGCGACTCTTCGGCATGAATTCGCTGAGTGCCTGGATCAGTTTGGCGCTGGGGTAGGCCGCATCGACCACCAGGCGCACCTCGGCTTCCCAGCCTTGCTCCATGTGATGCGCGAGTTCTTCCAGCTGGCTGGCCTGGCTGACCAGCTGCCTGGAGCGTCGCAGAAGCACTTCGCCCGCTTCGGTCAGTACCGCCTTGCGGCCATCGATGCGCAGCAGTGGTACGCCGAGCTGCTCCTGCATGCGCGCCACGGTATAGCTGACCGAGGACTGCGACCGATGCAGCGCTTCGGCCGCCTGGGCGAAGCCGCCGTGATCGATGACCGCCTGCAGGGTGCGCCACTGATCGAGCGTCACACGGGGCACTTTCATTCCTTCGCTTCCTATAGGGTCTGTTACGCTGGCCGCTCTACCGAGGAGCCCAGTCAAATGAAAACAATCGGTTACCTGCTCTTTGCCTTGTTACCGCTTACCGCCCATGCCGCGACCTATCCGATCGACGTCGATCAGCAACTCAATGGCGCAGACATCAATGTCACTCCGCAGGCGATCGACCGCGATCTGGCCGGGTTGCTGCTGCTCAACTACGGCGAAACGGCCGCGGTGTGCACTGCCGTGTTTCAGAATGGCCCGGAAGCGCCGCGTACTCGGCGCACGGAGCTGCAACCGGGTGAGCGCAAGGCGCTGACGTCGAAATTCAAGCGTGATGTGATCCGTCTTCGCGTCAAGCTGACCTGCGAGCCGCAATAGGGCTTCGTGGCGTTGTTGCGAGTCCGACCAATCGCGCCGGCTGCCTCAATCCAGTACGTTCTCCAGGATTTCGTGGACGATGCCGGTCGCGATACCCACCAGAATCACATCGCGGCCCAGCTGTTTCCACTCGTAGCCTTCATAGTGCGGCAGGCGTCCCAGCAGGCGACTGTCCATTTTCTTGGCGATACCCGGCGGTAATGGCTTGCCACGCGCGAGATTTTTCTGGATCCCGGGCGGCAGGGACGAGGCAGGCGCCAGCAGGTCGCGATGATCGCGCAGCGTGACCCGTACGGCGCCAAGATCGACGACGGGTGCGCGGTAGCGAGAATCCTGCTGAGATCCGGGCGGATAATCGTTGGAGCGATCACCCTTGCCCTTGTTGCCGGGGTGGTCATTGCCTGGCTGGGCGGCGCCAACCGTAGCGTAAAGCGCTAACGAAAGTGCGCTGGCCAGCAGCACAACCCGCTTCGTCGAGATCATGCGAACCTCCTGGGCATTAAGCCGCTTCGCTTTTGTGAGCTTAGCCTTTGTTCGCGCGGGAAAACATGCCGGCTGTTACAGAACGCGCCTTTGCCCGGCAGACGGGTTAACCTATGCCATCGTTTTTTCGACCTTTGAGGTAGCTCCCTTGTTTGACCAATTCGCCCTGCACGAACGCCTGCTCAAGGCCGTCGCCGAACTCAAATTCGTCGAGCCGACCCCGGTGCAGGTAGCGGCTATCCCGCCGGCGCTGGAAGGGCGTGACCTGCGCGTGACGGCACAGACCGGCAGCGGCAAGACGGCCGCGTTCGTCCTGCCGATGCTCAACCGCCTGATCGGTGATGCCGTGGTGCGCACCGATGTTCGCGCGCTGATTCTGCTGCCGACCCGGGAGCTGGCGCAGCAGACGCTCAAGGAGGTCGAGCGCTTTTCGCAATTCACTTTCATCAAGTCGGCGATGATCACCGGGGGCGAGGACTTCAAGGTGCAGGCAGCGGTGCTGCGCAAGGTGCCTGACATCCTCATCGGCACGCCGGGACGGATGATCGAGCACCTGAATGCTGGCACGCTGATCCTCAAGGACGTCGAGATGCTGATCCTCGACGAAGCCGATCGCATGCTCGATATGGGATTCGCCGAGGACGTGCAGCGTCTGGTAGGCGAGTGTGCCAAGCGCCAGCAGACCCTGCTGTTCTCTGCAACCAGCGGCGGTTCGGCACTGCGCGAGATGACCGCCAGCGTACTGCGCGATCCGCTGCACCTGCAGCTCAACCGTATCAGCGAGCTGAGCGAGGGCACCCGCCAGCAGATCATCACTGCCGAGGACACCGCGCACAAAGAGAAGCTGGTGCACTGGCTGCTGGCCAACGAAACCTACAAGAAGGCGGTCATCTTCACCAACACCCGCGTGCAGGCCGACCGCCTCTACGGGCGCCTGGTGGCTGAGGGTGTAAAGGCCTTCGTGCTGCACGGTGACAAGGATCAGAAGGACCGCAAGCTGGCCATCGACCGGGTCAAGGAGGGCGGCGTCAAGGTGCTCGTGGCCACCGATGTGGCGGCGCGCGGGCTGGATATCGAAGGCCTGGATCTGGTGATCAACTTCGATATGCCGCGTTCAGGTGACGAGTATGTGCACCGCATCGGTCGTACCGGGCGCGCTGGCGCCGAGGGGCTGGCGATCTCGTTGATCTGCCACAACGACTGGAACCTGATGTCGAGCATCGAGCGCTACCTCAAGCAGCGCTTCGAGCATCGGGTGGTCAAGGGCCTGAAGGGCAGCTACATGGGGCCGAAGAACCTCAAGGCCTCGGGCAAGGCGGCCGGCCCGAAGAAGAAAAAGGACGACAAGAAGAAAGATGACAAGAAGAAGGCCAAGCCCACCGCCAAGCGTCCGAAGAACGCCAAGCGAGAGCAGCCGTCACCGGTAGTCAGTCAGGACGGCATGGCCCCGCTCAAGCGCAAGAAGCCGACGGCGGAATGACCGTCGGCCGTTTGGCTCAGCGCTGCGTTTCGGCCGGCGGAATGTCGGCCTCACGCTCGGCTTCTTCTATCTGCTTCAGACGTTTGTCATAGGCCTCGCACTCGTCGCCCAGCTGGTCGGCGGTGCGCTTGGCATCCATCTGGCGAATCTCTTCGTTTATTTCTTTCGCGCGCTGCGGATTGCTCTCGGTGAGCTGGTTGATGCGCTGTGCCAGCTGCTCGGCCTTGGCATTCACTTCGTCGGTGGTGCAGGCTGCCTGCACCGCGGGGCTGGCCAGCAGGGCGGCAGTCAGCGTGATCGTCAACAATTTCATGGCATGTTCCTCGCTCAATCGGTCTGAACGGTGGATCGCAGCGCAACCGCTTTAGTTCAGCGGCGAACCCCCTGGCACCGCAGACGGTCGGTATGTACAGACGCCTCGTTTCTGGGGCGAGCAACCGTCACGGGAGAATGGTCATGAGCTACAACTGGGATCTGATCCAGCGCCTGCTTCATGAAGTGCAGACCAGCGCCAACGACAGCTTCAAGCCGCGGCGCTATGCCGAGGAACATGCGGCGCAGATGGAGAGCGAAGGCCAGCCGATGCCGAATCTGGACAGCCTGCGCGCCGAAGCGGCCGACTACGAGAGCCTGCTGTTCGAGGGTGGATTTATCGTTACTCGACCGGAGGAACAGGGCGGCAACGGCGAGAACTTCGTCCTCACCGAGCGTGGTACGCGCCTGTTGGCGCTCCTCGATAACCCGCAGGACGTCGGTCAGCGCCAGCGTCTGATCGACAAGGGCGAAGCGGCGCTGGTGCCGGAGGTGTTCGACGAGATGGCCGCCGGCCGCAGCTGACCTGCGTTACAGGCGAAAACCGTCGACGATGTAACCTGCAAGCGTTTCGCTGACCGGCGACTGCTGCTGCGGATTACGCAGTAGCACGATGCTGGTCTGCGGCAACCGAGGCAACCCTTCCGCTTCGCCGAGTATTTGCAGCTCTGCGGGAATCAGGCTTTGCAGCTGCGCGGTCAGCGCCAGCCCGGCACCCACCACGGCCATGATCGCCGATAGACTGGGACTGCTATAGGCGATCCGGTACTCGATCTCCCGTGCGTCCAGGGCATTGCATACCCAGGCCCGACAGAAGCAATCCGTGTTGAAGGTGGCCAGAGGCAAGGGACGATGCTCATGCAGATCGAACCCCGGCGCGGCAGCCCAGACCACATGCTCCTGGCGCAGGAGCTGGCCGATTTCGGTGCCCGGCTCGCGGGTCACGATACTCAGATCCAGGTCGCGCCGCTGCAACAGCTGGCTCGACGGTTCGCAATGCACCTCCACCTGTACCAGCGGATAGGCCTGCGCGAAGCGCGCCAGGATGCCTGGCAAAAAACGCATCACGTAGTCGTCCGGTGTGCCGATCCGGACTGCGCCGACCATGTGCGGCTGGCGCAGCGTGGTCATCACCTCACCGTGCAGCTTGAGGATGCGCCGGGCGTAGCCGAGGAGTATCTGGCCTTCGGCCGTGAGCCTGACCTGGCGGCCGCTGCGCTCGAACAGTGGGCGTTCAAGCACGTCTTCTTCCAGGCGCTTCATCTGCATGCTGATTGCCGACTGGGTGCGGTTGACCGCGGCAGCGGCTCGTGTGAACCCGCCATGATCGGCAATGGCGACGAAGCTGCGCAGCAACTCGGTATCGATATTCGGGTAGTTGGCCATTCATCAATCCTCGAGATGCTTGGCATCAGGAACATTCGTTGGATTGATCTTAAACCCGGCGAGAGACTGGTGCCAATCCAACAGGAGGGTGCCGTGATGAATACGCAGAAACTTACCTCACACAGTTTCCAATCAGCCAGGGCGGCAAACCTGTCTGCAGCATCACTGCTATCGCAGGTCGTGCAGACGCTGCGGCGCTGGAATCAGCTGGCGCGCCAGCGGCGGCAACTTGCCAGCCTCAGCGACGAAATGCTCAAGGACATCGGGCGCAGCCGCGCCGATATCGAGTGGGAGGCCAGCAGGCCGTTCTGGGATGATCCGGACCGGCGCTGATCAGTGACCCAGCAGCAGCTTCTGCACGCCCAATGACAGACTGACGATGACCAGCATCAATGCGAACAGCCGTTGCAGCAGGCTGCTGTTGAGGTATTGCGCCAGGCGATTGCCGGCCAGCACGCCGAAGGCGCCGCCAAGCGCCAGCCCGCCAAGCAGCGGCAACGGCGGTTCGGCGTCGGTGAGGTAGAGCAGGAAGCCGCCTCCGCTGACCACGGCGATCACCGCCATCGACGTGGCCATGGCGCTCAGCAGCGACAAGGACGTGAACCAGAGCAGTGCCGGCACGATGAGGAAACCACCGCCAACCCCCATCAGCCCGGACAGCAGACCGACGCCGACGCCAATACCCAGCAGCGCCAGCTGATGATCCTCGACGTTCTCCTTCGCCGGCAGGCTGGCGCCACGCCACATGCGCCAGGCCGACCACAGCACCAGCAGACAGAAGCCGATGATCAGTGCGCGCTCGGGAATGAACTGGCCCAGCCATTGGGCGGCGGCATTGCCCGGCAGCCCGCAGATGGCCAACAACATGACCGGGCGCCAGGCGACCTGGCCGAGACGTGCGCGGGGGATCGCGCCGATCAGTGCGGACATGGCGACCGCGCCGAGACTGACGCCGATCGCATCACGCAAAGGCAAGTGCAGGCTGAGCAGCAGAGGTAGCGCGACCAGCGAGCCGCCGGCTCCAGTCAGCCCGAGCAGCAACCCGAGGATCAGGCCGATGCCCAGCGCTTCCAGCAGCAATACGTCCATCAGGCGAGATGGCCGATCAAGCGGGGGCGCGGGCTGTATGGTGTCGCCGACTTCATCATGGTGCTCCGTCTGTAAACACGGCCGTCGCTCATGACATTGGTACGTTCACGTCAGCGCGTGTTCCCAACTACCAGCGGCGAACCGAGACGGTATCACGCCTTCACATACGGATCGGCAGTTCAGGGAGCCAGTGGACGGCTGAGGGTGAAGGCGCCACGCAGATCACCTTCACGAAAGCCGCGTGCCTGGTCCTGCGGGTAGCGCTGGTCGAGCAGGCTCAGCAGCTCTGGCTTGATCTTTTCGCCGTGGCAGCCCAGACAGGCTTCCGCAGTGCCGATCGCCTGCATGTAACGGTACTGCCCATCGACCACCTCAGCGTGGCTGATCTCCTGGATTGGCTCGCCCGCCGCGGCACGTTGGGCGAACTGCTCCAGCACGGAGCGTTCCCAGGCGTCCGGCGCGTTGTCCGGATTGCGCAGTTTGAGCGCCGTGCGACCGACTTTCCACGGTGCCTGACTGTGTTGTTCGGCGATGCTCGGTGCCAGCGCCTGGCATGCTTCGACAGCCTGGGCCGGGCCGCCGTCGCTCATGGCCTGCTTCATCGTGCCGAGCAACTGCTGCTGGAATGGGGGGATCAGGCTGGCTGCTTCGCTGCGCAGCTGCTCGCTATCGACGGCAGAAGCTGCGTGCGCCCCTAGGGTGAACAGGCCAAGGGCGAATAGGGACAGCGATTTCATGGGACCTCCGCGTGCTCGTTTGTATAGGGGGGGGAGTATCCTTTGGGTGCGGGTAGTGATGCAAGCAGCCGCGGCGAAACGCTGGCTGGCGATCAGCTGCCGCGGATCAGCTTGCGCAGCAGAAAGCGATTGGGATGGCAGGCTTCGGCCACTTCCCTTGGCAGCGGGAGCGGTTCGTCATTCAACCAGGCCGCCAGCAGTTCGCCGGACAGCGGTGCGCTGATCATGCCGCGCGAGCCATGGGCGGTGTTGACGTACAGGCCTTCCAGCCAAGGGCAGGCGGCGTGCTGGGATTGCCGTGCGTTCTTGGCCAGCGCGGCATAGGTGTCGGCGAAGGCCTGCGGCTCGGCCAGCGGGCCGATCAGTGGCAGGTAATCCGGACTGGTGCAGCGGAATGCAACGCGTCCCTGCAGTGCGGCGGTCTGCTGCGGGTCCGCCTGAAGCCGCTGATACAGATCGGATGAGATCTGCTCCAGCATTTCCAGGTTTGCCTGATGTTCGGCGATGCTGGGGGCGTCGTCGGTTTGCTGGAAGTTGAAGCTCGCGCCCAGGGTGTGCGTGCCGTCGCGTGGCGGTGCGACGTAGCCCTTGGCACAGAGCACGGTACGTAGCTGGCCGCTTTCGGCGTTGGCCGGCAGGCAGGAGATCTGCCCGCGAATGCGCTTGAGCGGCAGCCAAGCGCTCTGGCTGAAACGGGCTGCATCAGCAGCACCGGCGAGTACCACCACGGGTGCGTCGGCGAGAACCTTTTCGCCAGCGAGCACCTGCCAGGACCTGCCGTTGTGCTGCAACTCGAGTGCTTCATGATGCTGCAGCAGCTCAATGCCGTCTTGCTGCAGCAGCCAGCGGCACAGGGCGGGCGGGTTGGCCCAGCCGGCATCGGGATAGAACAGGCCGCCGGCGGGCAACTTGATCCCTGCCAGTGCTTCGGCAGCGTCGCGTTCGAGCGGATGAACCAGTGATGGCGGAAACGCTTCCGCCAGCTCAGCCTGGCGTTGGCGTTCCTTGTCGTCATAGATCAGCTGCAGAACACCACAGGCTTGCCAGTCCTGGCCTGCTTGCAGGTTGGCCAGCAGTCGGCGGGTGTAGCTGAAGCCGCTGACAACCAGCCGAGAAAGCGCGGTGCCGTGGGCGGATAACTTCAGATAGAGAACACCCTGAGGATTGCCGGAGCCTTCCTGTGCGGGCTCGGCGTGGCGCTCCAGTACGCTGACCTGCCAGCCCCGGGCAGCCAGCGATGCGGCGGTGGCGCAGCCCGCCAGCCCGGCCCCGATCACGACGGCCCGGCGTTCGGCGATGCCATGGCTGGGCCGGGCGAACCAGGGCTTGTCTGACACCGGATCGGCGACCGCCTGCAGGCGCCCGCGCAGGATCTCGCGCTTGTGGCCGTAACCGGGTACCCGCTGCATGTCGAAGCCGGCCTCGATCAGGCCGCGGCGGACGAAACCGGCGCTGGTGAACGTACCGAGGGTGGCGCCTGGTGCGGACAGCCTGGCCAGTTCGGCGAACAGCGCCGGCTGCCACATCTGCGGATTCTTGGCCGGTGCGAAGCCGTCGAGAAACCAGGCGTCGACCCGTGCATCCAGGCTGGGCAGGCAATCGAGTACATCGCCGATCAGCAGCGTCAGCACCACGCGTCCACCGGCAAAGACGAAGCGCTGAAACCCCGGGTTCAGCGCGACGTACTGCTGCAGCAGCTGTCCCGCCTGGGTCTGGAGCTCCGGCCACAATGCCAGCGCGCGCTGCATGTCGTCGTGGCTCAACGGGTGTTTCTCGACACTGACGAAATGCAGGTGCGCCTGCGCATCGGCGGTGCGCTCGAACAATTGCCAGGCGCAGAGGAAATTCAGACCCGTACCGAAGCCGGTCTCGCCGATCACCAGATGCTGGTTGCTCTGCAGCGCGGCGAAGCGTTGAGCCAGCTCGTTCTGCGCAAGAAACACGTGCTCGGTTTCGGCAAGTCCGCTGGCGCGCGAGAAATACACGTCGCCGTACTGACGCGATTGCGGCAGGCCGTTTTCGTCCCAATCGAGTTCGGCATGCTGGAAGGTTTCGGAGGCAGGGTGGTCGTTCATGCGGGTTCCTGAATTGGCGGGGCAACGCGACGGGCTCGGACTGGCGCTTCTGGCGCCCGGGAAGGCCGATCAGTCGTCGACCTGGACTTCCTGTTCCAGGCGGTCGATGGCTGCATCCAGTTCGTCCAGTGCGGCCTCGCTGTCCGGGTGGTTTTGCTTGAGCAGGGTCTCGCTCTGCTGGCAGGCATTGCGCAACTGCGGGACGCCGCAGTAACGGGTCGCGCCGTGCAGGCGGTGCACGCGCTCGATCAATGCCTGGCGATCGCCCGACTGCCGCGCCTCGCGGATGGTGCGGCGATCACCCTCCAGAGACTGCAGCAGCATGCCGAGCATGTCGTCGGCGAGGTCTGCCTTGCCGGCAGCCAGGCGCAGACCTTCTTCTTTATCGAGCACCTTGAGGCTGGGCTCTGGTTGCGGGAACGGCTCCGAATGCTGTGGCTGGCTGCGCAGGACCAGACCTGTCCACTTGAGCACCACCTGAGCCAGCTGCCGGTCGCTGATGGGTTTGGTCAGGTAGTCATCCATGCCGCTTTGCAGCAACGAGCGCTTTTCGTTGGCCAGCGCATGAGCGGTGAGGGCGATGATAGGCAGCGGGGTGCTGCCACTGGTGTGCTCCCAGTGCCGGATGGCTTCCGTGGTTTGGCGTCCGTCCATGCCGGGCATCTGCACGTCCATCAGGACCAGATCGAAGCTGTGCTGCTTGACCGCGTCCAGCGCCGCGGGGCCATTGTCCACGGCAACGACGTCGGCACCCATGTCACCGAGAAGTGTCTTCACCAGAAGCAGGTTGGCGGGGTTGTCGTCGACGCAGAGAACCCGAGCAGCACGACTGGGAGCGGCGCCGGCGGTGGAGGCGGCGTATGCCTGATTCGGGCGTACCAGCTCCACCAGAACCCGCTGCAACTTGCGCGTGCAGGCGGGCTTGCCCTGCAGCTGGGTATAACTGTGCACTTCCGGCAGCGTATCGTGGTAATGCGCCTGCTCGGTGGTCGGGCAGAGCACCACGCACTTGCAGCCGAGTGCCTCGATTTCCATCAGCCGCCGGCTGAGAGCCTCCGGCTGGATTTCGCGACCGGTGACGCCGAGCACGGCGAGGTCGATCAGCTGGCTGCTCTGGCGCTGTGCGCCGATCGCCGTCTGCATCTGATCGAGCGTATCGAAGGTGTGCACCTCGAGGCCGAGGCTTTCCAACTGGTGCTGCAGGGCCTGACGCGCCAGGGGATGCTGCTCGAGCAGTGCAATGCGCCGGCCTTGCAGCGCCGGGTGAGGCAGGTCTTCGACATCATCGCGGGCTTTCGGCAGGCTCAGGCTGATCCAGAACTCAGAGCCTTCGTCGGGAATGCTGTCGACGCCGATCTCGCCGCCCATCTGCTCGATCAGGCGCTTGGAAATCACCAGCCCGAGCCCTGTACCGCCTGGCTGGCGTGACATGGAATTGTCCGCCTGGCTGAAGGCCTGGAACAGCGCACGCAGGTCCTGATCGGTCAGGCCGATGCCGGTGTCCTGCACACTGATGCGCAGCTGAGCGCGATCGGCATTGTCGTCCTCGACCATCGCGCGCACGGCGATGGTGCCTTCGTTGGTGAACTTGATGGCGTTGCTGATCAGGTTGGTCAGCACCTGCTTGAGGCGCAGCGGATCGCCCACCAGCGACAGCGGGGTGTCACGGTAGACCAGGCTGACCAGTTCGAGCTGTTTGGTATGCGCTGCCGGGGCGAGGATGGTCAGGGTGTCCTCGATCAGGTCGCGCAGGTTGAACGGAATGCTGTCGAGAACCAGCTTGCCGGCCTCGATCTTGGAGAAGTCGAGAATCTCGTTGATGATCCCGAGCAGGCTGTCGGCGGATTTCTCGATGGTGCCCAGATAGTCCTGCTGGCGCGGCGTGAGGTCGCTTTTCTGCAGCAGCTGGGTGAAGCCGAGGATGCCGTTGAGCGGGGTACGAATCTCGTGGCTCATGTTGGCCAGGAACTCGGACTTGATTCGGCTGGCTTCGAGGGCTTCCTTGCGCGCCAGGTCCAGTTCGATGTTCTGGATCTCGATGGTTTCCAGGTTCTGCTGCACGTCCTCGGTGGCCTGATCGATGCTCTGTTGCAACTCTTCGCGGGCGCTGAGCAGCGCTTCGGCCATGCGGTTGATGCCGGACGCGAGTTCATCCATTTCGTGACTGCCCAGCGGCGGCAGGCGGGTTTCCAGATGGCCGTCCTTCAGTTGCGCAACGGCGGCCTTCACCCGTTGCAGCGGCAGGCTGATGGTGCGGCTCATGCGCAGCGCCAGCAGGGCGGTGATGATCAGGCCCGCGCCGACCAGGAACAGGCTGGTCAACAGGCTGCGGTAGCCGCGCAGCAGGGTGTTGTGGTGGGACAGTTCCAGTTCCAGCCAGCCGATCAGCTTCTCGTCCGGACCGCGCGCCTCGTCGGCGAGGTTGAGGTGACGGCTGAGGACCGGCATCAGAATGCGTGTGTGATCCATGCTGCTGACGCGGGTCAGGCCTTCCGGATCGCCCGGCGGCGGCGGTGTCAGCATGCGTGGGCCGGCATGCACGCGTTGTACACGTTCCGGGTCGAGGATGGTCACAGCGCGGACATCGGCCTGGTCCAGCACCTGGGTCAGGATGCGCTGCAGGCGCTTGTCGTAGCCCAGGTTCATCGCCGGGGCGGCGAGCGGCGCGAGCTGCTCCGCAATCAGCTGGCCACGCTCGTCGAGCTGGTGGCGCATTTCCGACAATTGCATCCAGGTGAAGTAGGCACCGAGTACCACCGCCAGCAGGGTGCTGGGCAACAGCGTCAGCATCAGTACGCGGCCACGAATTCCTAGGTCTTTCAGCACAGTCCGTCCACCGATCCTGGATTGCAGCGCGCTAGTGTAGCGGCTCGGCCCGGTGGAATCTGCACGTCAGATCAAGCCCTGACGCCGCGCTGGTCAGTCCAGGCCGCGAATCTCCTTGCCGTTGAAGTCGGGCAGCTTCCAGTGAAAGGTCATCGCCAGCACGCGGAACAGGAAGCCACTGCCCAGGGCCGCCAGGGTGGCCAGGGTGGTGTTGATCTCCAGCCACAGCATGCCGACGTAGAACACACCGGTGAACAGCGCCACGGTGGCGTACAGCTCGCGCTGCAGCACCATTGGTACCTGGTTGCACAGTACGTCGCGCATCAGCCCGCCGAAGATGCCGGTGATCACGCCTGCCAGCACCACGATGGACGGATGCGCGCCCATGCCCATTGCCACGTCGCAACCAATCACCGTGAATGCCACCAGGCCGAGGCCGTCCACCAGCAGGAAGACCATGCGCAGGTGATGCAGGTGGCGGGCGATGAAGCCGGTGACGATCGCCGCGCCGATGGTGAAGGTGAGGTATTCCGGATGGGCGATCCAGCCGACCGGATAGTGGCCGAGCAGTACGTCGCGTGCCGTCCCGCCACCCAGCGCCGTCACCGTGCCGAGCAGGCAGATGCCGAACAGGTCCATGCCGCGGCGCATGCCCATGATGGCGCCGGACATGGCTTCGGCCGTGATTGCGATCAGGTAGATGGTGTGCAGCAGTTCCACGACGACTCTCCGGGCGGGCTAGGCTGCACGCCGGTGGGGCGCTGCAGCTCGAGGTGCGCGATTATGGAGCAAGCATGGCTAAATTTGTCGTGGCTAAGTATTTTTAGGCCATCCAAATATTTTCTTAATCGGCAGGTCGCATGAATCTCGATCCGAAGCAGACCGAAGCGTTTCGCACAGTGATCCGCACCGGCAGCTTCGAGCAGGCTGCGCAGCGCCTGCATCTGACCCCACCGGCCATCTCGCAGCGGGTGCGTGCTCTGGAAAGTGCGTTGGGCAGCGCGCTGGTTGTGCGCAGCCGGCCCTGTCGGCCTACCGAAACGGGTCAGCGCCTGTTGCAATACCTCAAGCGCGCCACCTTGCTCGAGGCTGATCTGCTGGCAGACCTCGCCGAGCGTAGCGATGCGCCGCTGGTAGTGGTGGCGGCGCTCAATGCCGACAGCCTGGGGACCTGGTTTTTCCCGGCCCTGGCCGAGGTGCTGATCCGCGAGCGGGTCCTGCTCGATCTCACCGTCGAGGATCAGGACCACACCTACAGTCTGCTGGAGACGGGCCTGGCGATCGGTTGCATCAGTACCGAACCCAAGCCCATGCGCGGCTGCACGGCCAGCCCGTTGGGCAGCATGCGCTACCGACTGGTGGCGTCCAGCGAGTTCCGCCAGAAACACTTCGCCCACGGCCTGACCCGCAATGCGGCGCGCAAGGCGCCGGTGATCGCCTATACGCGCAAGGACACGCTGCAGTCGTCGTTCCTGCTGCGCCGCTTCGGGCTGCCGGAAGGGGCGTATCCGTGCCACTTCGTTCCCGGTGCCGAGCCGCACTTCAGCGCGATTCGCTACGGCCTGGGTTACGGCATGGTGCCCGAACTGTTGCTGCATGATGCATTGAGCACGGGTGAGGTGGTCGACTTGGCAGCCGACGAACCGCTGGAGATCGCGCTGTACTGGCATACCTGGAAGGTGCAGTCGCCGCGCATGGAGCATCTTTCGCGACAGATCATCGAGGCCGCACCGAAGATTCTTGCGCGGCCCTAGGGCGGTCGGGCCGGCCACTGCAGTCGAAGTGCTGCCGGTCAGTCGAGACGGTCTGCCCGTCGTCGAGCGTTGCCGGTATCATGGCGACCTTTTCCGATGCCGTGCGACGCCATGACTACACACTATCCGACCATTGCCGATTGCATCGGCAACACCCCGCTGGTTCGTCTGCAGCGGATGCCGGGTAAGACCAGCAACACCATTCTGGTCAAGCTCGAGGGCAACAATCCGGCCGGTTCGGTCAAGGATCGCCCGGCGCTTTCGATGATCAACCGTGCCGAACTGCGCGGCGACATCCAGCCTGGCGATACCCTGATCGAGGCGACCTCCGGCAACACCGGAATCGCCCTGGCCATGGCGGCGGCGATCAAGGGCTACCGGATGATCCTGATCATGCCGGACAACTCCACCGCCGAGCGCAAGGCGGCGATGACTGCCTATGGCGCCGAGCTGATTCTGGTGAGCAAGGAAGAGGGCATGGAAGGCGCCCGAGACCTGGCGCTGAAGATGCAGGCCGAGGGCCGCGGCAAGGTACTCGACCAGTTCGCCAATGGAGACAATCCCGAGGCTCACTACAACAGCACGGGCCCGGAGCTCTGGCGTCAGACCCAGGGCAGCATCACCCACTTCATCAGCTCCATGGGTACCACCGGCACCATCATGGGCGTGTCGCGCTATCTGAAGGAGCAGAACCCGGCGGTGCAGATCGTCGGCCTGCAACCGATGGAGGGTGCGGCCATCCCCGGCATCCGCCGTTGGCCGCAGGAATACCTGCCGAAGATCTACCAGGCCGAGCGCGTCGACCGCGTCGTCGACATGTCGCAGGCCGAAGCCGAGCAGGTGATGCGCCGTCTGGCCCGCGAAGAAGGCATTTTCTGCGGCGTATCCTCCGGTGGTGCCGTGGCCGCCGCGCTGCGGCTGTCGCAGGAAGTCGAGAACGCGGTGATCGTGGCGATCATCTGCGATCGCGGCGACCGTTATCTGTCGACTGGCGTGTACGACGCACCCAATTGAGCAGCTTATCGGCGGCGCACTCCTATGCGTCGCATTGCGTCGCGCATGACATTTTCCACGAACACAACAGCGCAGGTGTCAGCTGATGGCCAAACGTAGCGGCGCTCTGCGCTTTCAACCCAGCGGCGGCGAGCGCAAGCCCCAGGTGCCGGTCGGCAAGAAACAGCGCCTGAGCATCGAGCGGCTGGCCAATGACGGGCGCGGCATCGCCTTCGTCGAGGGGCGCACCTGGTTCGTCGAGGGCGCACTGCCTGGCGAAGAGGTCGAGACGCGTGTGCTGTCCGCACGCAGCCAGGTGGTCGAGGCGCGCTGCGAGCGCGTGCTTCAGGCCAGTGCGCAGCGGCAGGTCGAACCCTGCCCGCACGCTCGTCTGTGTGGCGGCTGCAACCTGCAGCATGCCCCCATAGCCGATCAGCTGGCACTGAAGCAGCACACGCTCGCCGAGCAGCTCGCGCGGGTTGCTGATCTGCAGCCTGATGCTTGGGCCGAGCCGTTGGTGGGGCCGGCCTTCGGCTATCGCCGTCGCGCCAGGCTGGCGGTGCGCTGGGACGTCAAGAGCAAGCATCTGGATATCGGTTTCCGCGCCAGTTCCAGTCAGGAAATTGTCTCCATTCGCGAGTGTCCGGTTCTGGTACAGCCCTTGCAGTCACTGCTGCCGGGTTTGCTCACGGCGTTGCGTGAGCTCAGCAAGCCGCAGGCTATCGGTCATGTCGAACTGTTCAGCGGCACGGCCGAGGCAGTGCTGATTCGCCGCACGGCGGCCCTGCCGGAGATGGATGTGGCGCGTCTGCGCAGCTTTGCTACCGCCAATGGGGCGCAGCTCTGGTGGCAGGGTGACGGTGAGCCTGAGCCGGATGATTCCGCGGCGACCCTGGGTTACCGACTGGATGCCTGGGATCTGGAGCTGGCCTGGCGTCCCGGGGATTTCGTCCAGGTCAACGCGCCAGTCAATGAGGCGATGGTCGCGCAGGCGCTGGCCTGGTTGAAAGCCGGCAAGGATGAGGCGGTGCTTGACCTGTTCTGCGGGCTGGGTAATTTCAGCCTGCCGCTGGCGCGCAGCGGTGCCCGAGTGGTGGGCGTGGAGGGTGTCGAGGCGATGGTGACGCGCGCGCAGCAGAACGCGCAGCGCAACGGTCTGGCGCACGCGCACTTTTATCGGGCCGACTTGTCGAAGCCGCTTGCCGATGCCCCTTGGGCAGGCAGCGGTTTCGCCGCGGTACTGCTCGATCCGCCGCGCGACGGCGCGCTGGAAATCGTTCGACAAATGTCGATGCTGAAGGCGCAGCGCGTGGTCTATGTTTCATGCAATCCGGCCACTCTGGCGCGCGATGCGCGCGAGCTGGCCAGCCAGGGATATCGTCTGAAACGTGCAGGTGTGCTGGATATGTTTCCGCAAACCGCACACGTCGAGGCCATGGCGTTGTTCGAGCGGGGTTAGCGCTCGATGCTGCATTCTTGACAGGCGATTTGCCTGTGGTTCAACCGACCGGCACACAGAATGCCGGCGTTCATGGCGCAGCTGCTGCGCAGAAGGGAAGGTTAGATGGTACAGGTCAGAGCGCTTCAGCCGATCAATACGGACGGCAGTATCAACCTGGATGGCTGGCTCGATCATGTGCTGGGGATGGACCCGGCACTCGACCGTGCGGCCTTGAAAGAAGCCTGCGAGTTCGCCCGCGAGGCGGAGCAGCAGGCCAACGCGGCGCAGAATCTCTGGAGTGAAGGTACCTCCAGCTACCAGATCGGCCTCGAGATCGCGGAAATTCTCGCTGACCTCAAACTGGACCAGGACAGCCTGGTCGCAGCGGTCATCTATCGCGGCGTCCGCGAAGGCAAGATCCAGCTGGCCGACGTGAACCAGCGCTTCGGGCCGGTGGTGGCCAAGCTGATCGAAGGCGTGCTGCGCATGGCGGCGATCAGCGCCAGTCTCAATCCCCGCGAATCCCTCGTGCTCGGCTCCCAGGCCCAGGTGGAGAACCTGCGCAAGATGCTGGTGGCGATGGTCGACGATGTGCGCGTCGCGCTGATCAAGCTGGCCGAGCGCACCTGCGCCATCCGCGCGGTCAAGCTGGCCGACGACGAGAAGCGCCAGCGAGTCGCCCGGGAGGTCTTCGACATCTACGCCCCGCTGGCCCACCGCCTGGGCATCGGCCATATCAAGTGGGAGCTGGAGGACCTGTCCTTCCGCTACCTCGAGCCCGAGCAGTACAAGCAGATCGCCCAGCTGTTGCACGAGCGTCGCCTCGACCGCGAGCAGTACATCACCAATGTCGTCCAGCAGCTCAAGGACGAACTGACCGCGGCCGGCATTCAGCCGGAGATCGACGGGCGGGCCAAGCATATCTATTCCATCTGGCGAAAAATGCAGAAGAAGGGCCTGCAGTTCAGCCAGATCTACGACGTTCGCGCCGTTCGGGTGCTGGTGCCGGAAGTGCGCGACTGCTACACCGCGCTGGGCATCGTGCACACCCTGTGGCGGCACATTCCCAAGGAGTTTGACGACTACATCGCCAACCCCAAGGAGAACGGCTACCGCTCGCTGCATACCGCGGTGATCGGCCCCGAGGGCAAGGTGCTGGAGGTGCAGATCCGCACCCACGCCATGCACGAAGAGGCCGAACTGGGGGTCTGTGCGCACTGGCGCTACAAGGGCACCGACGTCAACTCCGGCTCCGACCATTACGAGGAGAAGATTGCCTGGCTGCGTCAGGTGCTTGAATGGCATGAGGAGCTGGGCGACATCGGCGGCCTGGCCGACCAGCTGCGCGTCGACATCGAGCCTGACCGCGTCTATGTGTTCACCCCGGACGGCCACGCCATCGACCTGCCCAAGGGTGCCACGCCGCTGGACTTCGCCTACCGGGTGCACACCGAGATCGGCCACAACTGCCGCGGCGCCAAAGTCAACGGTCGCATCGTGCCGCTTAACTACAGCCTGCAGACCGGTGAGCAGGTGGAGATCATCACCAGCAAGCACGGCTCGCCGAGTCGTGATTGGTTGAACCCGAACCTGGGCTACATCACCACCTCGCGTTCGCGGGCGAAGATCGTTCACTGGTTCAAGCTGCAGGCCCGCGACCAGAACGTCGCCGCGGGCAAGGCGCTGCTGGAGCGTGAACTGAGCCGCCTGGACCTGCCGCCGGTGGATTTCGACAAGCTGGCCGAGAAGGCCAACCTGAAGAACGCCGAGGACATGTTCGCCGCCCTTGGCGCCGGCGACCTGCGCCTGGCGCACCTGGTCAACATGGCGCAGCAACTGGTCGAGCCGGAGCGCGGTTACGACCAGCTGGAACTGATTCCGCGCCGCTCGGCACCATACAAGCCGGGCAAGCGCGGCGACGTGCAGATCCAGGGCGTCGGCAATCTGCTGACGCAGATGGCCGGCTGCTGCCAGCCGCTGCCGGGCGATCCCATCGTCGGTTACATCACCCAGGGCCGCGGTGTCAGCATTCACCGCCAGGATTGTCCGTCGGTGCTGCAGCTGGCCGGGCGCGAGCCGGAGCGGATCATCCAGGTCAGCTGGGGCCCGGTGCCGGAAAAGACCTATCCGGTGGAAATCATGATCCGCGCCTACGACCGCGCCGGCCTGCTGCGCGATATCTCGCAGATGCTGCTCAACGAGCGCATCAACGTGCTGTCGATGAACACCCGTTCGAACAAGGAAGACAGCACCGCGCAGATGACGCTGACCATCGAGATTCCGGGGCTGAACGCCCTGGGTCGCTTGCTCAGCCGCATTTCGCAGCTGCCGAACATCATCGAAGCCAAGCGCCAGAGAGCCACGTAAGGCGCGGCACAGTGCAGGCGCGCCTAGCGCGCCATGGTGGATCGGTGAAGCGTCATCGCACCCTGCGATGCAGTACGTTTTCGGGCGTTCTGGCCCGCGACCGAACCGTAGGGTGGATGTCGCTTTTTACATTCACCGTTGATCCGTCAGCGCCTCTCACCCGCCCTCGATTCGCTGAGGAATCCCATGTACCAACTCAACGACCTCCTGCACCTGATGGCCCGCCTGCGCGATCCGCAGCATGGCTGCCCCTGGGATCTGCAGCAGGACTACGCGAGCATCGTGCCGCATACGCTGGAAGAGGCCTACGAGGTGGCCGATGCCATCGAGAGCGGCGACTTCGATCATCTGCCCGGCGAGCTGGGTGACCTGTTGTTCCAGGTCGTCTACTACAGCCAGCTGGCCCGGGAGGAAGGGCGCTTCGAGTTCGCCACGGTGGTCGATGCCATCACCCGCAAGCTGATCCGTCGCCACCCCCACGTGTTCCCGGATGGCGACCTGTACGGCTCGCCGGAGTTGCCGCGCCTCGATGAAGCGGCCATCAAGCAGCGCTGGGAGGCGATCAAGGCCGAGGAGCGTGCCGAGAAAGCCGCCGCACCTGAACAATTGTCCCTGCTCGATGACGTGCCCAGCGCGCTGCCGGCGCTCAGTCGCGCGGCGAAGTTGCAGAAGCGCGCCGCCCAGGTCGGCTTCGACTGGCCCGAGGCGTTGCCGGTGGTGGACAAGGTTCGCGAGGAACTCGGCGAAGTGCTGGAGGCGATGAGCGAGAACGATCCGCAAGCCATTGCCGAAGAGCTGGGCGATCTGCTGTTCGTCGTGGTCAATCTGGCGCGCCATCTAAAGGTCGATCCGGAGAACGCCTTGCGGGCCGCGAATGGCAAGTTCGAGCGGCGTTTTCGCTTCATCGAACAGGCGTTACGCGAAGCGGGGCGGCCCATCGAGAACTGCGATCTGGACGAGCTGGATGCGCTCTGGGGCGAGGCGAAGAAGGCCGAGCAATCGTCGTCCTGCGGCTAACTGCACTTTCCGGGGTGGATGTGGCTTTTCACATCCACCACAATGCCGCTCGGTGGAGCGATGCAGCGTCGCTCACCGGCGCCCACTTGAATTCATGACGAGACGAGCCGAAACATGAGTCTTTCCCTCCGTGACCAGCTGCTCAAAGCCGGGCTGGTCAACGAAAAGCAGGCCAAGCAGGCCGTCAAGCAGAAGCAGAAGCAGCAGCGCCTGGAGAAGAAGGGCCAGGTCGAGAAGGATGATTCGCAGCGCGAAGCGGCACTGAAGGCGCAGGCCGAAAAGATCGCTCGCGATCAGGAGCTCAATCGCCAGCAGCAGCAAAAGGCCGAACAGAAGGCCCGTGCAGCGCAGATCAAGCAGTTGATCGAGACCAGCCGTCTGCCGAAGCTGACCACCGAGGATTACTACAACTTCGTCGACGACAAGAAGGTCAAGCGTCTGTCGGTGAACAAGCTGATGCGCGACAAACTGGCCAGCGGCTCGTTGGCGATCGTGCGTCACGGTGGCGGCTACGAGGTGATCCCGCGTGAAGCGGCGCTGAAGATCCAGGAGCGCGACCCGCAGCGTGTGGTACAGCTCAACACCCGCACCGAAGAGCCGGATGCCGACGATCCGTACGCCGCTTATCAGGTGCCGGACGATCTGATGTGGTGATACCGCGGGGCGGGCGCGCACTCCGACGGAAGGTTGGATAGAAAAGGCCCGCCCGCGTCTCTACTGCAGACCTGCTCGCTACCGCGGGCACATGCAGTGGAGAAGATCATGGCCGCTCAGACGATTCGCTATACCCCCAACGCCGATACCCTGTACTGGCGCGCCGCTGGCGTGCCGGGCGACCCGGACGAGCCCGGCGTTCCGACACAGCCTACCGAGCCGGGTGAGCCTACCGTGCCGGATCAGCCACCGCCCGCTCCGGTAGCCTGAGCGGCCTCGAGCCGTAACCTGCGCCGCCGTTCCCACGACGTGGCGCAGGGCATCCGGCGTCAGCGCAGCGGTTCTGTGCCGCGACGCTCATTCTCCGAACGGATAGGTGTCTGGCACCATCTGCGGATCGGTCTGTTGCGGGCCGATCGGCGTTACCGCGCCGGTCTCCTCCAGCCATATCAGCGCATCGAACTGCTCCGCCAGGATGGCGCGAAAGTAGTGTGACTGGCGTTCCGTCAGTGGCCGGTAGATCACCCCGATGGCGCGCTCGAGCCTTGGCTGGGCGAGCGCCGGGCGCAGTTCGCTCTGCCCGTTGCGCCAGTCGGTCAGTGATGCCGGCACGCCGGCGCGCAGGAACAGGTGTTCCCAGCTGTCCGCTCTGGACGGGACGACCTGCTTGACCCGCATGGGCTCGTCCCAGTTGTCCGCTGCCGCCACCTCACCGCGGTCTGTCGCCATGCCGATCAGCACCGCGTCGCGACCGAAAGCGGTCCGGCACAGTTCACCGATATTGAACTCGCCGCCCCAGCCCATCGAAGTTGCCGAGGCATTGCCGATGTGCGAGTTGTGCGCCCATACCACTGCCTTGGCGTCCGCTCCACGATGGTCGAGCAGTGCTTTCAGCGTGTCGAACATGTGGCGGTCGCGCAGGTTCCAGGATTCGGTCGAGCCGCGATACATGGCACGGTAGTAATGCTCGGCGGCAAGTACCACCCGCGCATTGCGCTCGGCATTGAAGAAACGCTCGCCATCTTGGCCGATGTACGCCAGGCGCTGGGCGAGCAGGGCTTGCAACTGCTCGACCACCGCCGTTTCGCAGGAAGGCTGGCCGAGCATGACGTTGCGGCCATAGACGGCAGGATCTTCCTGCCACGGGCTCAGGCAGCCGTAGCGTCGCCGCGCTGCTGCAGCGGCGGGCGGGTCAGTACGGTCAAGGTAGCGCAGTACCTCGCGGATCGAGCTGCAGAGGCTGTAGACATCTAGGCCGCGGAATTCGACCCGCTGCCCGGCCGGCAAGGCCGCGTTGTGCTCACGCAGCCAATGCACGAAGCCTTCCACTTCGCGGTTGCGCCACATCCAGGTCGGAAAGCGCTTGAACGCATCCTCCACCCAGGCGACGGGTTGTCGCTGCCGGGTGTAACAATCGATTCGTGCGGCGTCCGGCCAGTCGGCCTCGGCCGCGATGATGGAAAACCCGTGACGCTCGATCAGCCGACGGGTGATCGCAGCGCGGGCCTGGTAGAACTCGGATGTGCCGTGGCTGGCCTCGCCGATAAGCACCACCCGGGCATCGGCGTACCGTTCGAAGGCGTCGGCAAAGTGCGGGTCGTCAAGCGCGGGCAAGGGTTCGGCATGCTGGCGCAGCAGGGTAATGAGCTGTTCCTCGGATAGCGCGGGCGCTTGGGCACGCGAAGCGCTCATGGTTCAGCCTCCTCATGCAAGGGCTTCACGGATGACGGGCATCCGGCTGGTTGTACCTCGTCCTGCTATTAAAGCTGCTAACTTTGAAGTGAGGGACCGAACTGCCGGCGCCGGATGGGTCTAAAAACTTACAAAAACCAAGTTGAGCGTTATTACGCCCGCATGGGTTTATTCAAGGCGAGGGGCATTCCATGACGACCTGGATCATTGCGTACAACAAAGACGGCAACACTTCGACTCTGAAGATCGACTCCGAGCATCAGCCTGACATCGACGAGGCTGTCGATCTCGTCACGCGCAAAGCAGAAGAGTTGTATCCGGATCAGGAGATCGAGCATGAGCATGAGCCTGATCTGGAGGACACGCCAGCTACCCGGCTGGCTGAGCGCTACGGCATTACCATCACGGGCATATCCCAGGCCTGATTGGCGCCGAGCGCTTCAGCGGCCAGACCTCTCCATCCCCCACCACATAAATCTGCCAGCGGTCTTCGGCGGTTACCGTCATCGTGCCGGTGAAACTGCCGAAGGCCGGCAACAGGCTGAGCCGATCACCGATGCAGAAACATGGCAGCCGCAGGTTTTGCCGTCCGCGGCCGTTGAGGCGAAACGCCGGATGCAGGTGGCCAGCGAGCACATGGTGGCTGGGGTGCGGATCGGCTTCGTGCTGCAAGGCGAAAGGGCCAAGCAGCAGTGGCTCGGGAACGACGTTCATTCCCAGGCTTGTTGGCGGATCCCCGGCGCGGCGATCGTGGTTGCCGCGAATCAGCGTGATTGTCAGTTCGGCGTGAGTGGCGCGCCAGTCGTGCAGCTGGTCGAGCGTGGCAGGCGTCTGCGACTCCGGTGCGTGCAGAAAGTCGCCGAGGAAGATCAGCTGCTTGCAAGGGTAACGGGCAAGCAGGGCATCGAGTCGTTGAAGATTGGCCTGGGTCGTACCGTGGGGCACGGGTTGGCCCAGTCGACGGTAGGCGGCGGCCTTGCCGAAATGGATATCGGCTATCAGCAACGCCTGCTGCGCCGGCCAGTAGATGGCTTTCTCGGCAAGCAGCCAGAGTTCGGTCTGTTCCAGCTCGATGGGCAGGTGAGAAGTCATGTGCGGAGTTTATCGCGTGCGGCGGCAGGTTCCCACGCGCCGGGCGGCGCGGGTCGTGCAACTGCAGACTTGTAGGAGTTCAGCCAACGGGCCAGGGTGGACACTCGCGGGGCGGGTTGAGACGCATCCGAGTCGCTTATACACAGCGCCAGGTACGCTCACCTTGCCTGTCTATCGGGTCGCGCGGCGCGCCTTTTTCGGCCGCGGCGTGCCGTCCTTGGTCGCGCGGGGTTTGCGCTTCGGGCGAGTGTCGCGTTCGACAGCAATGCTCGCGTCTGCTTGCGGCTGATAGCCACCAGGGCCGGCTGCCTTGTCGAGTTCGGCAACCATTCGGCGGATGCGGTCGGCGAGCTTTTCCGAGCTCATGCTTTCGCGGAAGCGTTCGACCATCAACGGAAAGGCCAGCGGCGTGGTGCGTTTGACCTGATGAATGTCCAGCGTTCGTTGCTGCAGCCGCGTCAGTGTCTGCTGCAGCCGTTCGACTTCCAGCTCCTGGCGCAGCACCTCTTCTTCGGCCTGGGTCAACAGCAGGTTGGCCGGGTCATATTGGCGGAACACATCGAAAAACAGCCCGCTGGAAGCCTGCAGCTGGCGCGCGCTTTTCTGCGCGCCGGGGTAGCCGGAAAACACCAGGCCTGCGATGCGCGCGATCTCGCGAAAACGGCGGCGCGCCAGTTCGCCGGCGTTGAGACTGGCGAGCACATCGTGCAGCAGGTCGTTTTCGCTGAAAAGCTCCGGCGTCAGCCAGCGCAGCCAGTCCACCTCGGTCGCCGAGAGCAGCTCGAAACCGTAGTCGTTGACCGCGATGGAAAAGGTCAGCGGTTGATGCCGGCCCATGCGCCAGGCCAGCAGACTGGCCAGACCCAGGTGCACATGGCGCCCGGCGAAGGGGTAGAGGAACAGGTGCCAGCCTTCGCGGGATTTCATCACTTCGGCCAGCAAGGTGGTCTCGGTGGGCAGCGCCGACCAGCCCATCTGGACGCGAAGCAGCGGTTCGACCAGACGCATCTCGGGCGTGGTGAACTGCTCGCGCGCGGCAGCGCCAAGCTGCTCGACCACGGCATCGGCCAGCTCGCTGGATAGCGGCATGCGCCCGCCGTTCCAGCGCGGCACGGCAGCCTTCTTGCCCGTCGCGCGACTGACGTAGGCGGTCATGTTCTCGACCCGCACCAGCTCCAGCAGGCGGCCGCCGAAGAGGAAGTTGTCGCCGGGGCGCAGGCGCGCGATGAAACCTTCCTCGATGCTGCCCAGCGAACGCCCGCTGCCGCCCTTGGCCCAGAACTTCACCGTCAGGCTGGCGTCGCTGACGATGGTGCCGATGCTCATTCGATGGCGCAGCGCCACGCGGCGACTGGGCACTTTCCAGAGGCCGGTTTCGTCCGGCTCGACGCGCTGATAGTCGGGGTAAGCGGTCAGCGAATGCCCGCCATGGCGGACGAAGGCCAGCGCCCATTGCCAGTGCTCGTCGGTCAGCTCGCGGTAGGACCAGGCCTGGCGCACCTCGGCGAACAGCTCATCCGGGCGGAAGCCGCCGCCCAGCGCCATGCTCACCAGGTGCTGCACCAGCACGTCGAGCGGGCGATGGGGTGCGCTGCGGGCCTCGATGCGACGCTCGGCGATGGCCACCTGGGCGGCGGCGGCTTCCACCACCTCCACGCTGTGGGTGGGCACCAGGGTGACCCGCGAGGTTCGCCCCGGCGCGTGTCCGGAGCGGCCGGCGCGCTGCATCAGCCGCGCCACGCCCTTGGGCGAGCCGATCTGCAAAACACGTTCGACCGGCAGGAAATCCACGCCCAGATCCAGGCTGGAGGTGCAGAGCACGGCCTTGAGCGCGCCCTGCTTGAGGCCCAGTTCGACCCAGTCGCGCACCTCGCGTGCGAGTGAGCCGTGGTGCAGAGCGATCAACCCGGCCCAGTCCGGCCGCGCATCCAGCAGCGCCTGATACCAGATTTCCGACTGCGAGCGGGTATTGGTGAACACCAGGGTGGTCGCGGCGGAGTCGATCTCTTCGACCACCTGCGCCAGCATGCGCAGGCCGAGATGACCGGCCCAGGGGAAGCGCTCGATGCTCGGCGGCAGCAGGGTGTCGACGCGTAGGTCCTTGTCCACCTTGCCCTGCACCAGCCTGCCGCTGCCGGGGTGCAGCAGCACGTCCAGCGCGTGGGGCTGGTTGCCGAGTGTGGCGGAAAGGCCCCAGACGATCAGCTCCGGCATCCACTGGCGCAGGCGCGCCAGGGCCAGTTGCAGTTGCACGCCGCGCTTGTTGCCCAAGAGCTCGTGCCATTCGTCCACCACCAGCATGCGCAAACCGGCGAAGGCCTGGCGCGCATCGGCGCGGGTCAGCAGCAGGGTCAGGCTTTCCGGCGTGGTCACCAGCGCGCTGGGCAGACGACGTCCCTGTCGCGCACGTTCGGCCCCGCTGGTATCGCCGGTGCGCAGGCCGATGCTCCAGCCGATGCCGAGGTCGTCCAGTGGCGCCTGCAGGGCGCGGGCGGTATCGGCGGCCAGCGCGCGCATCGGGGTGATCCAGAGCACCGTCAACGGCGCCGGCTTGTCCGTCGCGGTGGGAGAGGGTGCCTTGGTCGCGAAGCGATTTAAGGCTCCGAGCCAGACGGCGTAGGTCTTGCCGGAGCCGGTGGTGGCGTGCAGCAGGCCCGATTCGCCATCGCCTATCGCTTGCCAGACCTCCTGCTGGAACGGGAAGGGTTGCCAGGCACGGGTAGTGAACCATTGCTCGCTCAAGAGCTCGGTTGCATCACTCATGGGGTAGCCTGCTGGAGCCCGAGCGAAAGGTTGGCTCCGGGGGAGTGACCTTGGCCGCGAAGATGGCGATAGCTGGGTTGCGGTGGCGGGCCGGTCATCCAAGCAGCTCCTTGAGCGTCTCCAGTGTGTCGGCTTCGTCCACCGGCTTGTCGAGGCGCCAGCGCAGCATGCGCGGGAAGCGCACGGCGATGCCGCTCTTGTGGCGGCTGCTGGCGGCGATGCCTTCGAAGCCGAGCTCGAACACCAGTGTCGGGGTGACGCTGCGCACTGGGCCGAACTTCTCCACGGTGGTCTTGCGCACGATGGCGTCGACCTTGCGCATTTCCTCGTCGGTGAGGCCGGAATAGGCCTTGGCGAAGGGCACGAGCTTGCGCTCAGGGTCGCCCGGCTCGCCGTCCCAGACGGCAAAGGTGTAGTCGGTGTAGAGGCTGGCGCGGCGGCCATGACCACGCTGGGCATAGATCAGCACCGCATCGACGGAGTAGGGGTCGATCTTCCATTTCCACCAGACGCCGACGTCCTTGGTCCGACCGACGCCGTACTGGGCGGCGCGCGCCTTGATCATCATGCCTTCAACGCCCAGCGCGCGTGAGGCTTCGCGCTGGCGGGCCAGATCGGCCCAGTCATCGCCGGTAACCAATGGCGAGAGCATCAGGCGCGGGTTGGGGCACTGTTCGACCACTGCTTCGAGCTGCACCCGGCGTTCACGGTGTTCGCGTTGTCGCCAGTCGTCGCCCTGCCATTCCAGCAGGTCGTAGGCGAGCACGGCGACCGGGGCGTCCTGCAAGACTTTTGCGGTGAGGTTCTTGCGGCCGATGCGCTGCTGCAGCAGGGCAAAGGGTTGTACACCGAAGGCGCCGGCGCTGGGTTCGCCGGTGCCGGATATGTCGAACAGCTCGCCGGACGGGGTCTCCGGGGCATGCTTCCAGACCAGGATCTCGCCATCGATCACCGTGCCGTCGGGCAGGCAGCGGGCCAGTTCGCACAGCTCGGGAAAACGCTCGCTGACCAGTTCCTCACCGCGCGACCAGACCCAGATCTGCCCGTCGCGCTTGACCAGCTGGGCGCGGATGCCATCCCACTTCCATTCGACGAACCAGTTGTCCGGTGCACCGAGCAGCATGTCGAACTCTTCGACCGGCGTCTGCAACGAGTGGGCGAGAAAGAACGGGTAGGGCTGGCCGCCGCGCTGGGCATGCTCATGCTCGGATTCCTCGGCGATCAGCGCACGATAGCCCTCGGCGCTGGGCCGATGGGACAGGTCGGTGTAGCCGACCAGGCGTTGTGCGACGCGCTTGGGGTCGAGGTCGGCCAGCGAGGCCAGCGCGCGGGTGACCAGCAGCTTCGACACACCGACGCGAAAGGCGCCGGTGATCAGCTTGATGCAGACCATCAGGCTGAGCCGGTCCAGCTGTGCCCAGAGCGCCGGCAAGCGTTCGGCCAGCTCCTCCGGCGGCAGGCCGCGCAGCGGTAGCAGTCGGTCCTGCATCCACACGGCCAGCCCGTCCTCGGAGCTGTGTTCGGCCTCGGGCATCAGCAGCGAGATGGTCTCGGCCATGTCGCCAACGGCCTGGTAGCTTTCCTCGAACAGCCATTCGGGCAAGCCCGCCGCCTGCATGGCGGTTTCGCGCAGGACGCGGGTCGGGACCAATTGACGCGGGCGGCCGCCGGCCAGGAAGTAGACGGCCCAGGCAGCGTCGGCCGGATCGGCCTCGCGGAAATAGTCGCGCATCGCGGCCAGTTTGGCATTGCTCGACGTGGTGGCGTCCAGGCGGCTGTAGAGCGTGGCGAAGGCTTTCATACGGCGCCTCCGTTTCGGCGCTTGCCGCGGCATCGGCGAGCGGCGTGGCCTTCGATCATGCGGCGCCCTCCGTCGCGGCATCGTCCTCTTCGCCATATTCGGTCGCGAAGGCCTGGGCATCGAGGCCGCGCATTTCGCGCAGGTAGCGCACCAACACCGCAACGGACCCGTGGGTGACCATCACCCGTTCGGCGCCGGTCTGCTCGATGGCCCAGAGCAGGCCTGGCCAGTCGGCGTGGTCGGAGAGCACGAAGCCGCGGTCGACGCCGCGGCGACGGCGGGTGCCGCGCAGCATCATCCAGCCGCTGGCGAAGGCATCGGCGTAGTCGCCGAAACGGCGCATCCAGGTGCTGCCGCCAGCCGAGGGTGGGGCGAGGATGAGGGCGTGCTTCAGGCGCGGATCGCCCTTCGTCAGGTCACCGGCATATACCGTCGGTGGCAGGTGGATGCCGCCCTCGCGATAGACCTTGTTCAGCGGCTCCACCGCGCCATGCACGACGATGGTCCCGATGCTCGCGTCCAGGCCGTGCAGGATGCGCTGCGCCTTGCCGAAGGCATAGCAGAACAGCACCGAGGCGCGTCCGGCCGCGGCGTTGGCGCGCCACCAGTCGTTGATCTCGCGGAAGACCTCGGCCTGCGCCGGCCACTTGTAGATCGGCAGACCGAAGGTCGATTCGGTGATAAAGGTGTGGCAGCGCACCGGCTCGAACGGCGCGCAGGTGCCGTCCGGCTCGACCTTGTAGTCGCCGGAGGCGACCCAGACCTCACCTTGATATTCCATGCGCACCTGGGCCGAGCCGAGCACATGGCCGGCGGGATGGAAGCTGAGCTTTACGCCGTGATGCTCGATGGATTCGCCGTAGCCCAGCGTTTGCAGCGGCATGTCGGCGGCAATGCGCGAGCGCAGGATGCCTTCGCTGTCGCGGGAGGCCAGGTAATGGCCCATGCCCCAGCGCGCGTGGTCGCCGTGGGCGTGGGTGATGACGGCACGGTCGACCGGCCGCCAGGGGTCGATATAGAAATCGCCGGGTGGGCAATACAGGCCTTCGGGGCGGGCAACGACGAGGTCCATGAATACAGGCACTTTGCGGGCTTGTAGGTTTGGAGCATGGCGCGGCACTGTGAGTTCGCTTGATAACGCGCCGCTGGCTTCGGCACACCCGACGGAGGGGGGCGCTTCAACCTGCTGTGTCGAATATAAAGCAGGGCAGGGCTAGGCAGCGTTCTGCTTCAGCCCAGCGCCTTCGAAATGCGGCGATCAATCCTGCAGTTTGATATGCGAGATATCCGGTACGGTGCCTGCCGTGTCGCGTGGCAGTTCGCCCATGTCGCTGCCCACCGGGGCCAGACTGAACTGGGACAGGTCCACCCGCGGCGCCTCGGGCTCGGGACGGGCATCCTGCAGGTCGACGCCCACCGGGGCGATGCCAAAATCCGGCGCCTCGACATCGGCAAAGGCGGCCATGTATTCATCACGAGGCGTCACCTTCAGCGTTGCCGGGGCGGCGGTCGCGCTGGTGGCGGCAGGTGGCGCAGGTGCGGCGCTTGCTGCTGGAGTTGCGGGCGGTGGTGGCGCCAGCTCGATTTCCTCGACATCCACCGGCATCGGTTTGACCTCCACCTGCGCACCGGCGCGCTCCATCGCCTGGCGGTATTTCTCCACCGCAGCGAAGTCGAGGTTCTGCTTGATGACGATGCGGCGCCCGGAGAACAGCAGTGCGATGCGCTGCGCATCCGCCTGGAACAGTTTGGTCAGGTTGGCTTCGACCTGCTCGAGCCTGGCGCCGGGGAGCAGTTGGCCGGAAAAGGCGATTTCGTAAAGGCTCATGGGATGCTGCTCCTTGTGGCGCTGCCGGTGACGGGGCGGCGGACCGCCGCAGGTGGGAACGTTAATCGAGATGGCGATGATCTGGCAAAGCGCAAAGTGCTGCCCTTGCCGCTGTCACAAGTTCGCCAGTTGCAGTGCCTGGTTCACGGCAACGGGGCGAACAGCGCGTCGATATCCTGTTCGCCAAGCTGCCAGCCGGCATCGCCGGACCCCTCGAGCACGCCGGCGGCCAGTTCGGCCTTGCGCGCCTGCAGCTGGCGAATGCGCTCCTCGACGGTGCCGCGCGTAATCAAACGATAGACGAATACCGGTTTGTCCTGGCCGATGCGGTAGGCACGGTCGGTCGCCTGGTTCTCTGCAGCTGGGTTCCACCAGGGGTCGTAGTGGATCACGGTATCCGCGGCCGTCAGGTTGAGTCCGGTGCCGCCGGCCTTCAGGCTGATCAGGAACAATGGCACTTCACCGGCCTGGAAACGCTCGACTGGCGTGCGGCGATCATCGGTCTCACCGGTCAGCTTGACGTAGGCGATGCCGCGCTTGTGCAGTGCCTGCTCGATCAGCGCCAGCATCGAGGTGAACTGGGAAAACAGCAGCACGCGGCGGCCTTCGCTCATCAGTTCGTCGAGCATTTCCAGCAGGCTGTCCAGCTTGCCCGAGCTGCTGCCGCGTATCGCCCGCGTCGACTCGCCCTTGAGCAGGCGCAGATCGCAGCAGACCTGGCGCAGTTTGAGCAGTGCCTCGAGGATGACCATCTGGCTGCGCGCGAGGCCCTTGCGCTCGATCTCGTCACGCACCTTGCGATCCATTGCCAGGCGCAGCGTCTCGTAGAGTTCGCGCTGGGCGTCGTTGAGTTCGACCCAGTGGACGAACTCGTTCTTCGCCGGCAACTCGGTGGCCACCTGTTCCTTGGTGCGGCGCAGCAGAAATGGGCGGATGCGCGCGCGCAGGTGCGCCAGGCGGGGCTCGTCACCATGCTTTTCGATGGGGTTGCGGTAGTCGTGGGTGAAGCGTTTGACGTCGCCGAGCCAGCCGGGCATGAGGAAGTGGAACAGCGACCAGAGCTCGCCAAGGTGGTTTTCCAGCGGGGTGCCGGTCAGGCACAGGCGCTGTCGCGTCTGCAGAGCACGCGCGGCCTGGGCCGCTTTACTGGAGGGGTTCTTGATGTGCTGGGCCTCATCGAGAATCAACACATGCAGCGGCTGTTCGCGCAGCACCGCGATGTCACGGGTCAGCAGCGCATAGCTGGTCAGCAATAGGTCGTGCTCGGCAAGTTCGCCAAAATGCTTCTGGCGACTGGTGCCGGTCAGGGTCAGCACCCGCAGTTGCGGTGCGAAACGTCTGGCCTCGTCCTGCCAGTTGGGGATCAGGCTGGTCGGCATGACCACCAGCGCCGGTCGGTCGAGCCGGCCGGCCTGTTTCTCGACCAGGATGTGGGCGATGCTCTGCAGCGTCTTGCCGAGGCCCATGTCATCGCCGAGGATGCCGCCGGCGCCCAGCTCGCGCAGGGTCTGCATCCAGGCCAGACCCTGCAGCTGATAGGGGCGCAGCGTGGCGTCGAGTGCATCCGGTGCCGGGCATGCCTGCGCGCTCGGGCTGTTCAGTCGCTTGGCGAACCGCCGCAGCCGTTCGCCCCCTCGCCAGTCTGGCCTGAGTTCCTCCAGCCCGGCCAACCGCGCGCCGTCGGCCTTGCTCAGCCGCAGCGAGGCGCCATCCATCGGCTCACGCAGGTAGAGCTCGCCGAGGGTTGTCAGAATCGGCTTGATTCGCGCGAACGGCAGGGCGACCTGCAGGGTTTGCCCGTCACGCTGGCCCGGTCGATCGAGCTGGACGCGCAGTTGCTCCTCGTCGCTGCGCTGAGCGAGGGCGCGCGGCGTCAGCAGCTGGGGGTTCTGGCGGATCAGGCGCAAGAGCACCGGCAATATGCCGATGCGCTGGCCTTCCACGACGATGCCCAGATCAAGATCGAACCAGTCGTCATCGGCTGCCTCGTCGATCTCTGCGTACCAGCTGTCGATGGCCGTCAGGTCATAGGCGAAGCCTGGATGAATGTCGATCTGCCAGCCCTGGCGGCGCAGTTCGGGCAGATGCTGCTGAACGAAACCGAGCCAGGCTTCTTCACCGGGCAACTGGAACATTTCCGCCGAGTCTTTCGGCAGCGCCTGACTCTGGCGCAATGCCGGGCGAAAGCCGAGCTGCTCCAGTTGCTTGCGCAATGCCTGTTCGGCCTGGGCATGGCGGGCGATCAGCTGCAGCTCGTCACCGGCCAGATGGCGAATGCGCTCGCCGTCGCGCTTGCCATGGACGCAGGCATCACCGTAGATGAAAGACAGCCCGGCGCGGTGCTGATGCTCGCTGACCATGCGCTGGTTGCCGGGCTGGTAATTGATTGCCAGGTGGCTGCCGAGGCTGAGCAGCGCGACTGGGCGCAGGTCGTCGATCAGTCGTTCCTTGCGGGGAACCAGAGGAGGGGCCAAGGCTCAGCTCCTCACTGCAAATGCGAGATGCGCCAGACCAGTCTCGGGCTGGGAAGCGCGAGGGAGCTTGCTCATAACCGCTTCAGTTCGATCAGCAGCCCGAGGCTGTCGTGATCGATATAGGTCAGCCGGCCAGGCACCAGGCGCACCCGCTGCGTCAGGCGTTCGCTGCTGAGCAGCTCTCCGTAGTCGCCGAAACGGTTGACCCAGAAGGTCATGTCCGTCTGCATGTAACGCCCGGGTCTGACTGTTAGCAGTCCCTCAATAGGGTAATGCTCGAAGTGGCGCTGCCCCTGGTGCAGCGCGATGGTTGAGGCCTTGTCGCTGACCGCCTGCTGCCAGGCGCGTTGCAACAGCACCTGGTAGCCCTGGTCTGGCGTAAGCCTGGCGGCGATATGCTCCAGGGCTGGCTGGCGCTCGGCGCGCCTGTCCAGCACCTGCGCACCTTCGGCCCAGTCGTAGCGCGCGCGCTGGCTGGCCTCGAGAGGCGGGGCATGGCGAAACAGGATCAGTTCGACGCGATACAGCGCCTCGGCGTGAGCCGGGGGCGTCAACAGCGCCAGCAGCAAGATCAGATGGCGAAGTGGCATCTATGATCCTTGCTCATTGGGTGCCAGCCGCTCGAGCAGCGCTTCCAGCGTATTGAAGCGTTCCTCCGGGCGTTCCATCGGTACCTGGAATTTGAACAGCGTGGCGCCTTCGAACTTGTAGCGCTTGGGCTGACTCTGGATCAGTTTGATCAGCACCATTGGATCGACCGAGGTGTCGGCCGAGAACTCGATGCGCCCCCCCTGCGGGCCGGCGTCGATCTTGGTGATGCCGAGCTTTTCCGCCTGCAGCTTGAGCAGCGTCAGGCGCACCAGATTCTTGGTTGGCTCGGGCAGCAGGCCGAAGCGGTCGATCATCTCCACCTGCAGTTCCTTCAAGCCATCCTCGTCGGCGGCATTGGCGATACGCTTGTAGAGGATCAGGCGGGCGTGCACATCCGGCAGATAGTCCTCCGGGATCAGTGCCGGCAGGCGCAGGTTGATCTCTGGCCCGCCACCCAGCGGTTGCTCCAGGTTCGGCTGCTCGCCCTTGCGGATGGCCTTGACCGCACGCTCGAGCATTTCCATATAAAGGGTGAAGCCGACTGCCTGGATCTGCCCGCTCTGGCCCTCGCCGAGCAGCTCGCCGGCGCCGCGGATTTCCAGGTCGTGGGTGGCGAGGACGAAGCCTGCGCCGAGGTCCTGGGCGTTGGCGATGGCCTCCAGACGCTTCTGTGCGTCGTCGGTCATGGCCTTGCGGGTCGGGGTGAGCAGATAGGCATAGGCCTGGTGGTGACTGCGGCCGACGCGGCCACGCAGCTGGTGCAGCTGTGCCAGACCAAACTTGTCGGCGCGCTCGATGATGATGGTGTTGGCGCTGGGCACGTCGATGCCGGTCTCGATGATGGTCGAGGCGACCAGCACGTTGAAGCGCTTGTGGTAGAAGTCGCTCATCACCTGTTCGAGGTCGCGCTCGCGCATCTGCCCGTGGCCGATCGCGACGCGTGCCTCCGGCACCAGTGTCTGCAGGTCGGCGGCGCATTTCTCGATGGTCTTCACATCGTTGTGCAGGTAATAGACCTGGCCGCCGCGCAGCAGCTCGCGCAGCAGCGCCTCCTTGATCACGGTGTTCTGCTGTTCCATGACGAAGGTGCGCACCGACAGGCGGCGTGCCGGTGGCGTGGCGATGATCGACAGGTCGCGCATGCCGGCGATGGACATGTTCAGCGTGCGCGGAATCGGCGTGGCGGTCAGGGTGAGGATGTCCACCTCGCTGCGCAGCGCCTTGAGCTGTTCCTTCTGGCGTACGCCGAAGCGGTGTTCCTCGTCGATGATGACCAGGCCCAGGTTGCTGAACTTGACGTCGTCCTGCAGCAACTTGTGGGTGCCGATGAGGATGTCGATCTTGCCCTCGGCGAGCTCGGCGATAGCGTTCTGCACCTCCTTCGCGGATTTGAAGCGGCTCATCACCTCGACGCGCACCGGCCAGTCGGCGAAGCGGTCGCGGAAGCTGTTGTAGTGCTGCTGGGCGAGCAGGGTGGTCGGCACCAGTACGCCAACCTGCCTGCCGCCATGGACGGCGATGAAGGCGGCGCGCATGGCCACTTCGGTCTTGCCGAAGCCGACATCGCCGCAGACCAGGCGGTCCATCGGCTTGGCCGACAACAGGTCCTCGCGTACCGCGTCGATGGCGGCCTGCTGGTCCGGCGTTTCCTCGAAGGGGAAACCGGCGGCGAAGGTTTCGTAGTCGACCTGCGGATCCTTGAATGCGTAACCCTCACGTGCGGCACGGCGGGCATAGATATCCAGCAGCTCGGCGGCGACGTCGCGGACCTGCTCGGCGGCCTTGCGCTTGGCTTTCTGCCAGGTTTCCGAACCGAGCCGGTGCAGTGGCGCGAGCGCGTCGTCGCTGCCGGTATAGCGGGCGATCAGGTGCAGGCTGGCGACCGGCACATACAGCTTGGCCTCCTCGGCGTACTGCAGCAGCAGGAATTCCTGCGCCTGGCCTTCGATTTCCAGGGTAACCAGCCCCTGGTAGCGGCCGACACCGTGATCGATGTGCACCACCGGCGAGCCTTCGCGCAGCTCGGTGAGGTTCTTGATGACGTTCTCGCCGCCGTCGCGACTCTTCTCGCGCCGGCGCCGCTGCATGACGCGCTGGCCGAAGAGCGGACTTTCCGCGACCAGTGCCACGTCGTCCAGTTGCAGGCCTTCGTCGAGCGGGGCGATGGTGATAGCCAGGCGTTCGTCACTGGCGAGAAAGCCTGTCCAGCCGTCGACTTCCTGAGGACGCAGTTTCAGCCGTGCCAGCAGCTCCAGCAACACCTCGCGGCGACCAGCGGATTCGGCAGTGAACAGCACGCGCCCGGGGTAGCTTTCGAGGAATTGCCGCAGCTTGCCAAGCGGCTCGCTGGCCTTGGACTCAATGGCCAGCTCTGGCAGCGTCTGCGCGTTGAAGCGTTCACGGCCGATACCCGGTTCGACATCCTGCTGGCTGGCGACCACCCGCGGCCAGAGTTTCAGGCGGGCGAAGCAGTCCTCCACCGGCATGAACAGCTCGGCCGGCGGCAGCAGCGGGCGCTCGGGATCGACGCGGCGTTCCTCGTAGCGATTGCGCACGTCACTCCAGAACTGCTCGGCGGCCTGTTCGATACCCGGCAGCGAGAAAACCTGGCTGTCTTCGGGCAGGTAATCGAACAGCGTCGCGGTTTCTTCGTAGAACAACGGCAGGTAGTACTCGATACCCGCCGGGGTGATGCCGGTGGAGAGATCCTGGTAGATCGGGCAGCGCCGGAAGTCGACGTCGAAACGCTCGCGAAAACGCGCGCGGAAGCCGGTGACCGCCTCCTTCTTCAGGGGGAACTCGCGTGCCGGCAACAGGCGGATCGACTCCACCTTGTCGATCGAGCGCTGGTTTTCCGGATCGAAGGTGCGCAGCGTCTCGATCTCGTCATCGAACAGGTCGATGCGGTAGGGCAGGGCGCTGCCCATGGGGAACAGGTCGATCAACGCGCCGCGTACGGCGAACTCGCCGTGTTCGTAGACCGTGTCCACGCAGCGGTAGCCGGCTGCCTCCAGGCGCAGACGCATCTGTTCGACGTCGAGCTTCTGCCCCACATCCAGCACCAGGCTCGAACCGAGCAGGAAGCGCTTGGGTGCCAACCTGTGTAGGGCAGTGGTGATTGGCACTACCAGTACGCCGTGGCTCAGCTCCGGTAGCTGGTAGAGCGCAGAGATCCGTTGGGAAACGATGTCCTGGTGTGGCGAAAAGATGTCGTAGGGCAGCGTTTCCCAATCGGGGAAATGCAGCACCGGCAGGCCTGGCGCGAAGAAGGCAAGCTCTTCCTGCAGGCGTTCGGCACTCTGGCTGTCGGCGGTGAGGAGCAACGTGAAGCGTTTGGCGTTGCTGGCTGCTTCGGCAATCGCCAGGCTCAGCGCGGCTCCTGGAAGATTGCCCCAGTGTTGCTTGCCGCTGGCGGCAGGCAGAGGGGGAAGGCGCAAGACGGACACGAGTGGGCGTGGCTCCGATGGAAAAATAGGCCGCCGGGATTGTAACTATCGAGGCGCTTGGCTGTCAGTGTTTCGTCCGCTGCAGATTGCCGGCGCTAGGGTGCGCCGTCATAATGTAGCCCCTTTTCTCAGCCCCTACATGTTGGAAGGAACTGCCCGTGACTCAGAAGCCCGACCAGTGTCTTGGTGAATGGATTGACCGCGAAGCCCTCGCTGAAGCGATGATTCCGCTGATTGGTCAGCTGTACCGCAACAACAACGTGGTGACTTCGATCTACGGCCGTGGCCTGATCAACCGCTCGGTGATTGCCATCCTCAAGGCGCACCGTTTTGCGCGCCACCGCATTGCCGACGAAGCCGAGTTGTCGGTGCACGACACCTTCCAGATTCTCAAGACCATGAGCGAAATGAACCTGGGCGCCGCTTCGGTGGACCTGGGCAAGCTGGTCGCCAAGTACAAGGAAGCGGGCAACGGCCGCAACCTGGAGCAGTTCGTTCGCGAAGAACTGGCTGAAGTGGCTGACAAGCGTCACGCCGCCTCCGGCCACAAAGGCACCGACGTTGTGCTGTACGGTTTCGGTCGTATCGGTCGCCTGCTGGCGCGTATCCTGATCGAGAAGACTGGTGGTGGCGACGGCCTGCGCCTGCGTGCGATCGTCGTACGCAAGGGTGCCGACAACGATCTGGTCAAGCGTGCCAGTTTGCTGCGTCGCGATTCGGTGCATGGTCCGTTCGATGGCACCATCACCATCGATGAAGAAAACAACACCATCACCGCCAATGGCAACCTGATCCAGGTGATCTACTCCAACGATCCTTCCTCGGTGGATTACACCCAGTACGGGATCGAGAACGCCCTGCTGGTGGACAACACTGGTAAGTGGCGCGACGCCGAAGGTTTGGGTCAGCACCTCAAGTGCCCCGGTGTTGCCCGCGTCGTTCTGACCGCTCCGGGCAAGGGCGAGCTGAAGAACATCGTGCATGGCATCAACCATGGCGACATCACCGCCGATGACAAGATCATCTCTGCCGCATCCTGCACCACCAATGCCATCGTGCCGGTGCTCAAGGCAGTGAACGATCAGTACGGCATCGTCAACGGTCACGTCGAAACCGTGCATTCCTACACCAACGACCAGAACCTGATCGACAACTTCCACAAAGGCAGTCGTCGTGGTCGCAGCGCAGCGCTGAACATGGTCATCACCGAGACGGGTGCCGCCACTGCTGCCGCCAAGGCGCTGCCAGTGCTCAAAGGCAAGCTGACCGGCAATGCGATCCGCGTTCCGACGCCGAACGTGTCGATGGCCATTCTCAACCTGAACCTGGAGAAGGCCACCAGTCGCGAAGAGATCAACGAGTACCTGCGCCAGATGGCCATGCACTCGGATCTGCAGAAGCAGATCGACTTCGTCAACTCGCAGGAAGTTGTATCCACTGATTTCGTCGGCTCGCGTCACGCCGGTGTCGTGGATGCCGAAGCGACCATCTGCAACGACAACCGCGTGGTCCTCTATGTCTGGTATGACAACGAGTTCGGCTACAGCTGCCAGGTTGTCCGCGTGATGGAAGACATGGCCGGGGTTAACCCGCCGGCGTTCCCGCGCTAAGCGCGGCGGGCGGTAAGCAGAAACGGGAGCCTCGGCTCCCGTTTCGCGTTTCTGGGTAATGGTGACGGCGAGAGCTCCGGGGTTGAGCGGTCGCGTGCTCGAAGCGATAGCGTACCCGGTAATTTTGCTTCTCTTGTTTCGGGTCAAAAATCCGCAATGCTTGGGTGGTCAGTCAAGGTCAGTGACCTCTATAATCGGGCGGATTTTTTACCTGGGTCCGCGACATGGTGTCGCGTCAATAACGTATTGGCGCGCGCGGCGCAATCCTACTTTGCGCCATGCCGCTGGGCCTGCCAAAAAAGCTTTCTAAAATCAGTGGTTAGGCAAACCGATGATCAATATAAAACGAGGGCTTGATTTGCCCATAGCCGGTGCGCCGGCGCAGCGTATCGAGGCCGGCAGGCCCGTGCGCAGCGTCGCCGTCGTTGGCTTCGACTATCCGACCATGAAGCCGACCATGGCTGTTCAGGTCGGTGATCGGGTTAAGCTGGGGCAAATCCTTTTTTCCGACAAGAAGTCCGAGGGCGTGCACTACACCTCGCCCGGCGCCGGTGTCGTCAGCGCAGTGCATCGCGGTGAGAAGCGCGTGCTGCAGTCGGTGGTCATCGACCTCGACGGCGACGAAGAAATTACCTTTGCAAGCTACTCGCCTGCCCAGCTGGATGGGCTGAGCAGCGAGCAGGTCCGTGAGAACCTGCAGCAGTCCGGCCTGTGGACTGCGCTGCGCACGCGTCCGTTCAGCAAGGTTCCGGCCGTCGACGCCACGCCTGCCTCGATTTTCGTGACGGCAATCGACACGCATCCGTTGGCTGCCGATCCGGCGGTCATCATCGCCGAGCAGGCGGAAGCTTTCGAAGCGGGCCTCAAGGTGCTCACCAATCTGGCCAAGGTGTTCCTGTGCAAGGCGCCGAGTGCCTCGCTACCCGGCGAGTCCCTGGCAAAAGTACAGGTCGAGAGCTTCAGCGGTCCGCATCCTGCAGGCCTGGCCGGTACTCACATCCATTTCCTCGATCCGGTGAGCGCCAGCAAAAGCGTCTGGACCATCGGTTATCAGGACGTGATTGCCGTCGGCAAGCTGTTCACCAGCGGCAGCCTGTCGGTGGAGCGCGTGGTGTCGCTGGCCGGTCCGGTGGTGGAGAAGCCGCGTCTGGTACGTACTCGTCTCGGCGCCAATCTCGATGAGCTGACCGCCGGCGAGCTTCAGCTCGGTGCCAACCGTGTCGTCTCCGGCTCACTGCTCGGCGGTCGCACCGCCCATGGTGCCTTCGCCTATCTCGGTCGCTATCACCAGCAGGTTTCCTGCCTGCGCGAGGGCAAAGAGCGCGAGATGCTCCATTACATGCGCCCGGGCGTCGAGAAGCATTCGATCCTCAACATCTATATCTCCAAGCTGATGGCTGGCAAGAAGTTCGCCTTCTCGACGTCCACCAACGGCAGCCCCCGGGCGATGGTGCCGGTTGGCAACTACGAAGAGGTCATGCCGCTGGATGTCCTGCCGACTCAGTTGCTGCGCGCGTTGATCGTGGGTGATACCGAAGTCGCGCAGAAGCTTGGTTGCCTGGAGCTGGACGAAGAAGATCTGGCGCTGTGCAGCTATGTCTGTGCCGGGAAATACGAATATGGCCCGATCCTGCGGGACAATCTGACCCGCATCGAGAAGGAGGGTTAAGGCATGGGCATTCGCGCATTCCTCGACAAGATCGAGCATCATTTCGAAAAAGGCGGCAAGTACGAAAAGTGGTACGCACTGTACGAAGCGGCCGACACCTTCCTTTATCGTCCCGGTAGCGTCACCAAGACCACCGCTCACGTGCGCGACGGCATCGACCTCAAGCGCATGATGATCACCGTCTGGATGTGTACCTTTCCGGCGATGTTCTTCGGTATGTGGAACACCGGCTACCAGGCCAACCTGATTTTCGCGCAGAGCCCCGAGCTGCTGGCGGCCCAGGAGGGCTGGCGCTTCGGTCTGATCGGCGCGCTCGCCGGTTTTGATCCGAACAGCCTCTGGGACAACTTCATCCAGGGCGCAGCCTACTTCCTGCCGATCTACGCGGTGACCTTCATCGTCGGTGGTTTCTGGGAAGTGCTGTTCGCCTCGATCCGCAAGCATGAAGTCAACGAAGGTTTCTTCGTCACTTCCGTGCTGTTCGCCCTGATCCTGCCGCCAACCATCCCGCTGTGGCAGGTCGCGCTGGGCATCAGCTTCGGCGTCGTGATCGGCAAGGAGATTTTCGGCGGTACCGGCAAGAACTTCCTGAACCCGGCGCTGACTGCGCGGGCGTTCCTGTTCTTCGCCTACCCGGCGCAGATGTCTGGTGACGCGGTCTGGACCGCGGTCGATGGCTATGCAGGCGCAACCGCGCTGAGCCTGGGCTTCGCCGGCGGCATCGAGAACGTCATCGAAAGCGGTATCACCTGGATGGACGCTTTCGTCGGCACCATTCATGGCTCGATCGGTGAGACCAGTACGCTGGCGATCTTCATCGGTGGTGTCATTCTGATCGGCAGCAAGATCGCCTCCTGGCGCATCGTTACCGGCGTGATGCTGGGCATGATCGCTCTGAGCACGCTGTTCAACCTGATCGGTTCCGAGACCAATCCGCTGTTCGGCATGCCCTGGTACTGGCATATGGTCGTTGGTGGTTTCGCCTTCGGCATGATCTTCATGGCGACCGACCCGGTTTCGGCTTCCATGACCAATACCGGCAAGTGGGTGTTCGGCATCCTCATCGGTGTGATGGTCGTGCTGATCCGTGTGGTCAACCCCGCCTTCCCGGAAGGCATGATGCTGGCGATCCTGTTCGCCAACCTGTGTGCGCCGCTGATTGACCATTTCGTCATTCAGGCCAATATCAAGCGGAGGCTGGCACGTAATGTCTAGTCAGAAAGAATCCACCGTTCGCACGCTGACGGTAGCCCTGTTGGTCTGCCTGGTGTGCTCCATCTTCGTGGCTGGCGCCGCTGTGGCACTGCGGCCGACTCAGCAGGAAAATCGCCTGCTGGACAAGCAGCGCAGCATCCTGGCGATTGCAGGCTTGGGTGAAGCCGGCATGTCCGGCAACCAGGTCAAGCAGCTGTTCAACGAGCGTATCGTGGCTCGCCTGGTCGATCTGGAAACCGGCAAGTTCAGCGACGAGTTCGATGCCAAGACCTTCGATCCGCTGGCGGCGGCAAAGGATCCGCAGCTGTCCAAGCGTCTACCCGGTGACCAGGATATCGCCTCGATCAAGCGTCGCGAGCGCTACAGCACCGTTTATATCGTCGAAGGTCAGGGTGAGGGCGAGATTGACACGCTGATCCTGCCGGTTCGTGGTTACGGTCTGTGGTCGACGCTTTATGGCTTCATGGCTGTACAGGGCGATCTGGATACCGTCGCCGGCTTCGGCTTCTACCAGCACGGCGAAACACCGGGGCTGGGCGGTGAAGTCGATAACCCGAAGTGGCGCGGCCAGTGGCCGGGCAAGGAACTGTTCGACGACAACGGCAAGCTGGCCGTGCAGATCGTCAAGGGCGGCGTCGATCCGCAAAGCCCGCGCGCCACTCACCAGGTCGATGGCCTGGCGGGCGCGACCCTGACCAGCAACGGCGTCAATTCGCTGCTGCAGTTCTGGTTGGGCGAGAACGGCTTCGGTCCATTTATCGCTAATCTGCGCGCTGGGGAGGCTTGATCATGTCGCAACCCACTGTCAAAGAAGTACTGCTCAACCCAGTCTTCAACAACAACCCCATCGGTCTGCAGATTCTCGGGATCTGCTCGGCGCTGGCGGTTACGTCCAACCTGAACACCGCGTTGGTGATGTCGGTAGCGCTGACCCTGGTCTGCGCGTTCTCCAACCTGTTCATTTCGATGATCCGCAGCCAGATCCCGAACTCGATTCGTATGATCGTGCAGATGGTGATCATTGCGTCGCTGGTAATCCTGGTAGACCAGGTGCTCAAGGCCTATGCCTTCTCGCTGTCCAAGCAGCTGTCGGTGTTCGTCGGTCTGATCATCACGAACTGTATCGTGATGGGTCGCGCTGAAGCCTTCGCCATGCAGAACCCGCCCATGCTGTCGTTCTTCGACGGCATCGGCAACGGCCTTGGCTACAGCGCCATGCTGATCGCGCTGGGTTTCATCCGCGAGCTGACCGGCGCTGGCAAGCTGATGGGCTACACCATTCTGCCGGCCGTCAACGACGGCGGTTGGTACTTGCCTAACGGCATGATGCTGCTGCCGCCATCGGCGTTCTTCCTCATCGGTCTGTTCATCTGGGGCATTCGCGCCTGGAAGAAGGAGCAGGTCGAGAAGCCTGCCTTCAAGATGGCGCCGCAAGTCTCGAACAAGGAGGCTTACTAATGGAGCATTACATCAGCCTGTTCGTCCGCGCCGTGTTCATCGAGAACATGGCCCTGGCGTTCTTTCTCGGCATGTGCACCTTCATCGCGATTTCCAAGAAAGTGGAAACCGCGATCGGTCTGGGTATCGCGGTCATCGTGGTGCAGACCATCACCGTGCCGGCCAACAACCTGATCTATACCTACCTGCTCAAAAGTGGTGCGCTGGCCTGGGCCGGGTTGCCTGAGGTCGATCTCAGCTTCCTCGGCCTGTTGAGCTACATCGGTGTGATCGCGGCCATCGTGCAGATCCTCGAGATGACCCTCGACAAGTACGTGCCCAGCCTCTACAACGCGCTGGGTGTGTTCCTGCCGCTGATCACCGTGAACTGCGCCATCATGGGTGGCACGCTGTTCATGGTCGAGCGTGATTACAACCTGAGCGAGAGCGTGGTGTACGGCATGGGCTCCGGCCTGTCCTGGGCGCTGGCCATCGCTTTGCTGGCCGGTATTCGCGAGAAGCTGAAGTACAGCGACGTTCCGGATGGATTGCAGGGGCTGGGCATCACCTTCATCACCATCGGACTGATGTCGCTGGGCTTCATGTCTTTCTCTGGCGTACAGCTGTAAGGACGGGACGAACTGATGAGTTACGAAATTTTCCTCGCCATCGGTATGTTCACCGCCATCGTGCTTGCGCTGGTGGTGATCATCCTGGCTGCGCGCGCCAAGCTGGTTTCCAGCGGCGACGTGTCGATTGAAATCAACGGCGAGCGGACCATTACCGTGCCCGCTGGCGGCAAGCTGCTGCAGACGCTGGCCGCCAACAACATCTTCCTCTCGTCCGCCTGTGGCGGCGGCGGCACCTGTGCGCAGTGCAAGTGCATCGTCGAGAGCGGTGGCGGCGAGATGCTGCCCACCGAGGAGTCGCACTTCACCCGCCGCGAAGCGGGCGAAGGCTGGCGCCTGTCCTGCCAGACCCCGGTCAAGGCGGACATGAAGATCGAAGTACCGGAAGAAGTCTTTGGCGTGAAGAAGTGGGAATGCACCGTCGTTTCCAATCCCAACGTTGCAACCTTCATCAAGGAACTGACGCTCAAGCTGCCGGAAGGCGAGAATGTCGACTTCCGCGCGGGCGGCTACGTCCAGCTGGAGTGCCCTCCGCACGAGGTGCGTTACAAGGACTTCGATATCCAGGAAGAGTATCGCGGCGACTGGGACAAGTTTGATCAGTGGAAGTACGTGTCGAAGTGCGACGAGACCGTCATTCGCGCGTACTCCATGGCCAACTATCCGGAAGAGCGCGGTCTGGTGAAGTTCAACATCCGTATCGCTTCGCCGCCGCCAGGCCGTGACGATATCCCGCCGGGCAAGATGTCGTCCTACGTGTTCAGCCTCAAGCCGGGTGACAAGATCACCGTTTACGGACCGTTCGGTGAGTTCTTTGCCAAGGACACCGACGCCGAGATGGTCTTCATCGGTGGTGGTGCCGGTATGGCGCCGATGCGCTCGCACATCTTCGATCAGCTCAAGCGTCTGAAGTCCACGCGCAAGATGAGCTTCTGGTACGGCGCGCGCTCGATGCGCGAAGCGTTCTATGTCGAAGAGTACGATCAGCTGCAGGCCGAAAATCCCAATTTCCAGTGGCATCTGGCGCTGTCCGATCCGCTGCCGGAAGACAATTGGGAAGGCCCGACCGGCTTCATTCACAATGTGCTGTACGAGAACTATCTGAAGGATCACCCCGCTCCGGAAGATTGTGAGTTCTACATGTGCGGTCCGCCCATGATGAATGCGTCGGTGATCAAGATGCTCACCGACCTGGGCGTCGAGCCAGAGAACATCCTGCTCGATGACTTCGGCGGCTAGCATGATCCGAGCGTCACTGCGGCCTGTCTTCGCTGTCGTGTACCTCCAGCCCGTCATCGCTGTCGCTCTCGCGGCAGCCCTGACGGGCTGTCTGTTTCAGGACAAGGTCGAAGTCTTTACCGGCCCCACGATGGGCAGCACCTATACCGTCAAGTACGTTCGCAGCGGCGACGGCCCCTCCAAGGAAGCGCTGCATGGCGAGGTCGAAGCCATTCTCGGTGACGTCGACAAACAGCTGTCCACTTATCGCAGCGATTCGGACGTCGAGCGGTTCAATGCACTGCCAGCCGGCAGTTGCGCGGCAATGCCGGAGATGGTGCGTGAATTGGTCGCAGCAGGCGATCAGCTATCAGCCGACAGTGAGGGCGCGTTCGATCTTACACTCGAGCCTTTGCTGAACCTCTGGGGCTTCGGTCCGCAGGGGCGTGGTGAACGCGTTCCGTCGACAGAGGATATCGAAGCGGCGAAAGCGTTGACGGGTCACCGTCATGTGCGCATTGAAGGGGATCAGTTGTGCAAGGCTGTTGCAGTGCAGTTGGACTTCAACAGCATCGCTGCTGGTTACGCCGTGGATCGCGTCGTTGCTCGTTTGAAGGCCCTGGGCGTGGAGAGCTACCTGGTGGAAATCACCGGTGAACTCAAGGCGGAGGGCCGCAAACCTGATGGTTCGCCTTGGCGCATTGCCATCGAAGCGCCCAGGGACGACCAGCGCGTTGCGCAAAAAATCGTCGAGCTCGATGGGCTGGGCGTATCCACGTCCGGCGACTATCGCAATTATTTCGAACAGGACGGCCGGCGCTACTCGCATACTCTGGACCCGCAGAGTGGCCGACCGATTGAACACCATCTGGCGGCGGTAACGGTGATCGACAGATCGACTTTGCGCGCAGATGGATTGTCTACCGCGCTGATGGTGCTGGGCCCCGCGCGGGGCCTGGCACTGGCCGAGCGCAATGCGATTGCCGCTTTCTTTGTTGTCCGTGAAGGGCAGGGCTTCGCAACAACGAGCACCAGGGCTTTTGATGAGCTGTTCGGTGCGGGAGTAGAGCAATGACTTGGTTACTGGTTTTTGTGGTGATGCTGCTGGTGGTCTTCGGCATGGCTATCGGTGTGATCATGGGTCGAAAGCCCATCGCAGGTTCCTGCGGCGGCATCGCCAACCTGGGTATCGAGAAAGAATGTTCCATCTGTGGCGGAAGCCGTGAGAAGTGCGAAGAAGTGAACGAGGCGAAGAACGCGGGGAAGACCGATCTCGCCTATGACGCCACCAAGCGTTGACGTGCCGCTCCGCTCGAGCGCGGGACGCCGCACTTTGCCAAGTGCGACGGCGAGCGGTGCTCCAGGAGCTGGCGATGCTGCTTCCTTGACCTTCGGCGAATTTGTTGACAGCAGCGGCGTATCCCGCTGCGTTTTCAGGAGTGTATATGGCGGTCTATAACTACGATTTGGTTGTACTGGGTTCCGGTCCGGCCGGGGAGGGCGCGGCGATGAACGCCGTGAAGGCGGGCCGCAAGGTCGCCGTGGTGGACAACCGACCGCTGGTAGGAGGCAACTGCACGCACCTGGGCACCATTCCGTCGAAGGCTCTGCGCCATTCGGTCCGGCAGATCATGCAGTACAACACCAATCCGCTGTTCCGCCAGATCGGTGAGCCGCGTTGGTTTTCCTTTCCGGATGTGCTGAAAAGCGCCGAGAAAGTCATCAGCAAGCAGGTTACCTCCCGTACCAGCTACTACGCGCGCAACCGCATCGACACGTTCTTTGGCACCGCCAGCTTCTCCGATGAGCAGAGTGTGGAAGTGGTCTGCCTTAACGGCATGGTGGAGAAGCTGGTCGCCAGCCAGTTCGTCATCGCCACGGGTTCGCGCCCTTATCGTCCGGCTGACGTCGACTTCAGCCATCCGCGTATCTACGACAGCGATACCATTCTCACCCTGAGCCACACGCCGCGTCGGATGATCATCTACGGAGCCGGTGTGATCGGCTGCGAGTACGCGTCGATTTTCAGCGGCCTTGGCGTGCTGGTCGATCTGATCGATAACCGTGAGCAGTTGCTCAGCTTCCTGGATGACGAGATTTCCGACGCGCTCAGTTACCACCTGCGCAACAACAACGTGCTGATTCGTCACAACGAAGAGTATGAGCGGGTCGAGGGCCTGGAGAATGGCGTCATTCTTCATCTGAAATCCGGCAAGAAGATCAAGGCCGACGCCTTCCTCTGGAGCAATGGGCGTACCGGGAATACCGATAAGCTTGGCCTGGAGAATATCGGTCTCAAAGCCAACAGCCGCGGACAGATTCAGGTCGACGAGCATTACCGGACCGAGATCGGCAACATCTATGCGGCAGGCGACGTGATCGGCTGGCCGTCGCTCGCCAGCGCTGCTTATGACCAGGGCCGTTCAGCGGCGGGTAGCATCGTCGAGAATGACTCTTGGCGCTTCGTCGATGATGTGCCGACCGGCATCTACACCATTCCCGAGATCAGCTCGATCGGCAAGAACGAGCGGGAACTGACCCAGGCCAAGATCCCTTATGAGGTTGGCAAGGCGTTCTTCAAGAGCATGGCGCGGGCGCAGATTTCCTTCGAGCCGGTGGGCATGCTGAAGATCCTGTTCCACCGCGAGACGCTCGAAGTGCTAGGCGTGCATTGCTTCGGCTATCAGGCTTCGGAGATCGTGCACATCGGCCAGGCGATCATGAATCAGAAGGGGCCGGCGAACAGCATCAAGTACTTCGTCAACACCACCTTCAACTACCCGACCATGGCCGAAGCCTACCGGGTTGCAGCGTTCGACGGCCTTAACCGGCTTTTTTGAGCGGCTCCGGCCGCCGGCCTGAGGCGGCTGGAGAGGGTGGCGACTCCCGTAACTGGCATTGGCCAAACCGGGAGAGCTTCTGATCAGGTAAAAGAGGAATCCGGCGGCGCTATGGCTGCCGGATGTTCCTGGCGTTCAAGGCTCGCTGTCAGGAACGCGCCAGCGTGCTGACCGCCAGGCCGGGGTAATCGGTGATCAGACTGTCGACGCCGAAGTCTGCCAGGCGGCGCATCAGCGCAGGCTCGTTTACCGTCCACACCGATACATGCAGGCCCTGTTTGCGGGCTTTTTCCAGGCGTTCCGGCGTGCACAGCGTCCACTTCAGTGCCAGTAGCTCACAGCCGTACTGGCGGGCCACCTTGAGTGGATCGAGCCAGCTGTACTCTGCAACCAGGCCTCGCGATGTTTCCGGTGCGAGCCGGTTCAGCGCGCGCAGCACTTCGCGCGAGCTGGACGTCACGGTAATGCGGTCGAGCAACCCATGACGCTCGGCCAGTTCTTTGATGGCCATCACCGTGCGCGCAGCGCGCACCCGCGAAGCGCTCTTGACCTCCAGCTGCCAGTGCTCGAAATCGCACTTCTCAAATAACTCGCTCAGCCTGGGTATGGGGCAGGGGACCTTCCAGCCAGGCCCTCCCAATCTGGCGTCGTAGCGCACCAGTTCGTCGGCGTCATGCTGGGCCACCTTGCCTCGGCGACCGGTGGTGCGTTTCAGGGTCGGATCGTGAATGACCATCAGTTCGCCGTCTTGAGACAGGTGCAGGTCGAGCTCGCAGCGACGTACGCCGTGCTGCAGGCACTGCTGGAAGCTCACCAGCGTGTTTTCCGGTGCTTCGCCCTTGGCGCCGCGATGGCCATAGATAAGTGTCACGGTTGTAGGGTTTCCTTGGACGGTGATGGGATACGCTGGTGATGGCGCACGCTGTTGATGACCCGGTCGCCTTCGAAGTACACCGAAAACTCCCGGTAATCCCAGCGGCTGATCGGTGGTTGGCCGACGGCGGGACGTTCCTCATCCGCCAGACCGAAGCGATCGAGCACAAGATTCTTCGAGTCACCACGGGCCGGCATCGGCATGTCGGGCAGGCCCTGCTGGCCAACCGGGATGCGAATGTCTTCGGCGAACAGGGCGGGGCTGAATGTCAATGTGAACAGTAGGGTCGCCAGGCGGCGCATCGATCAATCTCCTTGCAGGCTTTCCAGGGCCAGGCGCCGCTCCAGCGCCTGTTTCTGCAGGATATGTCGTGCAAGCAGCTGCCGCTGTGCATCAGTCAACGCTTCGAACTCGGTGCCGATGTCATAGCGCCCGTCCTCCATGGCCACGCAGTAGATGACACGAGCCGCGAGCAGCAGGCCGAGCCCTTGTGGCAGCAGAACCAGCTTGAGCGTAAGAGCCGTCCCTTCCGCCTGCGGCTGATCGCAGGCGAAGCTGATGCCGCCTTCGGAGAGCACCACCGGTTGCGGAGCGCCTTGATCTTTCAGCAGGTCCTGAGCCAAGGCCTGGCCCAGCAGTTCGATTCGTTTGTTCTGCACCTTCAGATAATTGGCCAGCGTCCGGTTGCTTTCGGCAATCTGACGCAACAAATGCTGTGCTTCGAAATCGAGCTGGTGCAGTTCGCCGAGCAGGCTGAAAAGCGGTGGCAACGGCTCGCTAGCCTGGGTGTGGTCCGGGTTTGCCGGCATGATTTCCAGTGCCACACGATCCTCGATACGGTAGTATTCGCGGCGTTCTTCAGTGTCTTGTGTCGGCATGGCGGTACCCGGATAGCAGTAATGGCCAGAGTGTATCAGGCCCCGTGGTTGCGTCAGCTGCATGTTGTTTTTCCCGCCAGCGAACCCGTCGATTTATGTTCAGACCGCTGTCCGTATACATCGGTGCGCGTTACACCCGCGCCAGACGTCGTAGTCTCTTCGTCTCCTTCATCTCCCTGACGTCCATGATCGGCCTCGCGCTTGGTGTGCTGGTAATGATCGTGGTGCTGTCGGTGATGAATGGCTTCGACCACGAGATGCGCACCCGTGTGCTCGGCATGGTGCCGCACGCGACCATCGAAAGCCCGACGCCGATCAGCGATTGGCAAACGCTGGGTGAGCGCCTCGAAGGCCATCCACAGGTCACCGCCAGTGCGCCTTTCATCCAGAGCCAGGGGTTGCTGACGCATCAGGGGCAGGTCACCAAGATCTTGATCAATGCCGTGGACCCGAAGGCCGAACGGCAGGTCTCGATCATCGATCAGTTCTTCCGCGAAGGTTCGCTGGACGACCTGGTCGCTGGTGATTTCGGCATCGTCATCGGTGACAAGGCCGCCGCCAAACTCGGGATTGGCGTAGGCGACAAGATCACCTTCGTCGCGCCAGAGGTCACTGTGACTCCGGCAGGCATGTTCCCGCGCATGAAGCGTTTCACGGTGACAGGCATCTTCCATGTCGGCGCAGGCGAAATCGACGGCTATGTCGCGCTGGCGAATATCGCCGACATCGCGCGCCTGCAGCGTTGGCAAGCGGATCAGGTTCAAGGCCTGCGTTTGCGTTTCGACGACCTGTTCCAGGCGCCGCGCATTGCCTGGGAACTGGCCGGCCAGCTCGGCGATGATTTCTATTCCCGTGATTGGACCCGCACCCACGGCAACCTTTACCAGGCGATCCGCATGGAGAAGGCCATGATCGGCCTGTTGCTGCTGCTGATCGTGGCGGTGGCGGCGTTCAACATCATTTCGACACTGGTGATGGTGGTGACCGACAAACGTGGGGATATCGCCATTCTCCGTACGCTGGGGGCGACGCCGCAGCAGATCATGGCGATCTTCATGGTGCAGGGCACGGTGATCGGTGTCGTCGGCACCTTGGCTGGCGCGCTGCTGGGCATGTTCGCGGCGGTCAACGTCAGTAGCTGGATCGCTGCCCTGGAGCGGCTGATCGGTCACAAGTTTCTCAGTGCGGACGTCTATTTCATCGACTATCTGCCTTCACAGCTGATGGCTGCGGATGTCATCCAGGTCTGTGTTGCCGCGCTGGTCCTGAGCTTCCTCGCGACTCTTTACCCGGCCTGGCGCGCCGCACGCACCCAGCCGGCTGAGGCGCTACGTTATGAGTGAACAGGTTATGAACGAGCTGTCTTCGCAAAAGCACGCGGTGCTGAGCTGCCGCAACCTCGGCAAACGCTACGAGCAGGGCCCGGAGTCGGTTGAGGTGCTGTCCGGGCTTCAACTGGAGCTGTTTCCAGGGCAGCGCGTGGCAATCGTCGGCAGCTCCGGCTCGGGCAAGAGCACGCTGCTGAATCTGCTTGGCGGCCTGGATACGCCCAGCGAGGGTAGCGTCTGGCTGGCTGGCGAAGAGCTTTCGGCGCTCAACGAGAAGGACCGCGGCCTTTTGCGTAACCGGGCCCTGGGCTTCGTCTATCAGTTCCACCATCTGCTCGCAGAGTTCACGGCATTGGAAAACGTCTGCATGCCGTTACTGATCGGCCGTACACCGATTCCCGAAGCACGGCGCAAGGCTGCCGCCTTGCTCACGCGGGTCGGCCTCGGGCATCGCCTCGAGCACAAGCCGGCCGAACTGTCCGGTGGTGAGCGTCAGCGTGTGGCCATTGCCCGGGCATTGGTAAACGAGCCCGCCCTGGTATTGCTCGACGAGCCGACCGGCAACCTCGACCACCACACCGCGCAAGGTATCCAGGACCTGATGCTCGAACTTAGCAATTCCCTGCAGACCGCCTTTCTGGTGGTTACCCATGACCGTCAACTGGCCGCACAGATGGACCAGATCCTGCGTCTGGAAGACGGACGCCTGGTGGCTGAATGATGTTCAGGCCCCTGAGTGTCTTTATCGGCAGCCGCTATACGCGGGCCAAGCGACGCAACCATTTCATCTCGTTCATTTCGCTGACTTCTCTGATCGGCCTGGCGCTGGGCGTGCTGGCAATGATCATGGTGCTGTCTGTGATGAATGGGTTCCAGCGTGAAATGAGCGCGCGCATCCTCGGCATGGTGCCCCACGCGACCGTCATCGGCGAGCAGCCGCTGGATGACTGGCAAGCAGTCGCGGCGCGCCTGTCGGCGCACCCGCAGGTCGTCGGCATGGCACCGGTTACGCAGCTCGAAGGCATGCTGTCGTTCAAGGGCAGCATGCAGCCTATCCAGATCAGCGGTATCGACCCGCAGGCTGAAGCGCAGGTATCCATCGTTGGTGAGCGCCTGGTCGGCGGCAGCCTCGATCAGCTGAAGCCTGGCGAGTTCGGCGTGATCATCGGTCTGATGACGGCCCGGCGGTTCGGGTTGAAGCTGGGCGACAAGCTGACGTTGATCGTGCCGGAAGTCAGTTCGACACCGGGAGGCGTAACGCCACGCATGCAGCGCCTGAATGTCGTCGGTGTGTTCAAGGTCGGAGCCGATCTGGACGGCAGCCTGGGGATGATCCATCGCGCCGACGCCGCACAGATCCATCGATGGGCACCGGAGCAGGTCCAGGGCGTGCGGCTCAAATTGAGCGATCTGTATCGTGCACCGGAAGTGGCTGCGCAGGTTGGCGCCACGCTGGGCGACGGTTACCGAGTGGAAGACTGGTCGTACACCCAGGGCAGCTTGTTCAGCGCGATGAAAATGGAAAAGACCATGATCGGCTTGTTGCTGATGCTGATCGTCGCGGTGGCGGCCTTCAACATCATCGCGACGCTGATCATGGTGGTGGCCGACAAGCGCGCGGATATCGCCATCCTGCGCACCCTGGGCGCAACGCCGCGGCAGATCATGGCGATCTTCATGGTGCAGGGCAGCATCATCGGGTTCAGCGGCACCGTGATTGGCATCGTCCTTGGCGTGCTGGGCGCGTTGAATGTCAGTGAGCTGGTGACCTGGCTGGAAAAGGTTTCCGGCCAGCATATCTTCAGTTCGGACGTCTATTTCATCAGCACCCTGCCATCGGAGTTGCGCCTGGAGGATGTGGTGCTGGTATCGGTCGCGGCATTGAGCCTTAGCTTCCTTGCCACCCTCTATCCGGCATGGCGTGCGGCGCAGACTCAGCCAGCCGAGGCGTTGCGCTACGAGTAATCCCCCTACCGGCGGCCGTTCTGCCGCCGGCGCCAGCTGCGACCAACCCACCAACGCCAGTAGGCCTGGGTAAAGGCGTAGCCGAGAATCGCGAGAATGATCCCGGTAACAAGGGACCCGAGATACAGTGGCTGCCAGTTGTGTTCCAGCATGTGCCGTACCCAGGCCAGGCTCAACTCGGCGGGCATGTTGTTGGCCGGCGTGTCGAGCAGCCAGGTCCCAACCTTGTAGTTGCAGTAGAACACCGGTGGCATGGTCAACGGATTGGTCAGCCAGACCAGCCCCACCGCGATCGGCAGGTTCGCTCTCGCAGGCAATGCGCACAAGGCCGCGGCGAGCATCTGCAGCGGCATCGGAATCATTGCCCAGAACAAGCCGATCGCCATGGCGCGCGCTACCGAGTGCCGATTGAGATGCCAGAGATTGGGATCGTGAATCAGCGCGCCGAGAAAGCGCAGCGACTTGTTAGTCTTGATGCGATCAGGGTGCGGCATGTAGCGTTTGAAAAAACGACGCGGCATGAAGGTTCTCTGGCAGGCAGCAGCCCGGCGATTATGCCTCGAATCGCGGTGCGACGCTGACAGTAGTTTTGTGACATTAGGTCTACGCCTGCGACAAATCGACCATCGAAATTGCGTCCCGGAATGGATTCCAGGAGTCTGAATCATGCGCACATGGATGCTGGCGCTGGCTGCCGGGCTTGTTCTGCCTCGGTTCTTGCCAGCGCTGCCTGGAATCGCGGCCTGCGCTGCATTCATAACGCTCGGCGTGCTGATGCTCATGCGCAGGAGCTGGGTTCCGTTTGGCTTGTTCCTCCTTGGTTTGGGCTGGGCCTGCTATCAAAGCCAGAACGCCCTTGCTGATCGTCTGCCCGTATCGATGGATGGCCGCACGTTCTGGATCGAAGGGCGGGTGGTCGGCCTGCCTGCTGCGACTGGCGACGTGGTGCGCTTCGAGCTCGTCGATATCGAGTCGCGGCATGTCGGGTTGCCTTCGAAAGTCCGTCTTTCCTGGTACGGTGGCCCGCAACTGCGGGCCGGTGAGCGCTGGCGGCTGGCGGTACGGTTGAAGCGTCCGCGTGGCCTGGTCAACCCACAATCGTTCGACTACGAAGCCTGGCTGCTGGCGCGGGGGATCGGCGCGACCGGCACCGTCAAGGCTGGGGAGCGTCTCTCGGCTTCGGCTGCCGCCGATGGCTGGCGTGACCGGCTGAGGGCGCGCCTGATGGATATTCCTGCATTCGATCGGCAAGGTGCGATCGCCGCGCTGGTGGTGGGTGATGACTCAGGTCTGAGTCGCAGCGATTGGCAGGTGCTGCAGGACACCGGCACCGTGCACCTGATGGTCATCTCCGGACAGCACATCGGCATGCTCGCGGGGTTGCTGTACGGATTGGTCGCCTTGCTGGCGCGGTCAGGTGCCTGGCCGCGGAGGTGGCCATGGCTGCCATGTGCGTGCGGGTTGGCGCTCGCCGGGGCCCTTTGCTACGGATGGCTCGCAGGCTTTGACGTTCCGGTCCGTCGTGCCTGCTTCATGGTTGCGGTGGTATTGCTCTGGCGCCTGCGTTTCCGGCATCTGGGCGTATGGCAGCCGCTGCTGCTTGCGCTCAATGGTGTTCTGCTGATTGACCCGTTGGTGACGCTGCAACCAGGGTTTTGGCTGTCGTTCGGAGCGGTGGCGGTGCTGGCGCTGGTCTTCGCTGGCAGGCTTGGCCGGTGGGTTTGGTGGAAGACGCTGCTACGGGCTCAATGGGCTGCCACCCTAGGCCTGCTTCCTTTCTTGCTGGCGCTGGGGCTGCCGGTCAGCGCCAGCAGCCCGCTGGCCAACCTGATTGCGGTGCCCTGGGTTAGCCTGACAGTTCCATTTGCGCTGCTCGGCACCATCCTGCTTCCGCTGGGGGGCGTAGGTGAAGCGATATTGTGGCTGGTGGGCGGTTCTCTGGATCTGCTGTTCGAGCTGCTGAGCTTCATCGCGACCTGGCGACCGGCCTGGTTTGCCGTTGGCTTACCCTGGTGGGCGTTATTGATGATCGGGCTGGGCGTATTGCTGTTGCTGATGCCTGCCGGCATTCCATTGCGTGCGTTGGGAGTGATGTTGCTGTTGCCCATGGCGTTCCCGCCGCGCATGGAGGTGCCGGAGGGCCGAGCGCAGGTGTGGGTGCTGGACGTGGGGCAGGGATTGTCAGTGCTGGTGCGCACGCGAGAGCATGCGCTGCTCTACGACGCGGGGCCGCGGCAGGGCGACTTCGATGCAGGCGAGCGGGTCGTCCTCCCGTCTATACGAAGCCTGGCTGTGAGTCGGCTGGATATGCTGCTGCTCAGCCATGCCGACAATGATCACTCAGGCGGCGCTCAGGCGATTCAGCGCCTTATGCCGGTCGCGCGGCTCATCAGCGGGGAGCCGCAACGACATGCGGCTGGTCTGGATGCAAAGCCGTGTGAGAGTGGCGAGCAGTGGCAGTGGAACGGTGTGCGCTTCACTCTTTGGCAATGGCAGGCAGCGCGTGACAGTAACCAGATGTCATGTGTTCTGCTGGTCGAAGCCAATGGTGAACGCATCCTGTTGACAGGCGACATAGACCAGGCCGCGGAGCAGGCGTTGCTGCACAGTGGGGAGAAGGTGCAGGCGCAGTGGTTGCTGCTGCCGCATCATGGCAGTCGCAGCTCCTCGTCGGAGTCGTTTCTGCGCGCTGTAGAGCCAGCTGCGGCGTTGATCTCCCGCAGCTTTCACAATGCCTTCGGTCATCCTCACCCAAGCGTGAGCGCGCGTCTCACAGCTCTTGGGACCGATACTTACGACACCGCCCTGGACGGTGCAATTCGAATCGATCTGGGTGATTTCTCAACGGCCAAGGTGCAGCGTGCAGAACGCCGATTCTGGCGGGAAAAATGAGAACGGCGGCCGTCGGCGACCCTGCGACCCTATGCTAGAGTGGCGCCACTTTTTCGAGGGGGATTCATCTCGTGTGGGAGCTGGTCAAAGCAGGCGGCTGGATAATGCTGCCAATCATCCTGTGTTCCATCGCAGCCGCCGGCATCATCGCCGAACGCCTGTGGACGCTGCGTCCGAGCCGCGTTACACCTCCGCACCTGCTTGGCCAGGTCTGGAAGTGGATCAAGGACAAGAAACTCAGCAACCAGAAGCTCAAGGAGCTGCGCGCCGACTCCCCGTTGGGTGAGATCCTCGCCGCCGGTCTCAGCAATTCCAAGCGTGGTCGCGAGATCATGAAGGAGTGCATCGAGGAGGCGGCTGCCCGCGTCGTCCATGATCTGGAGCGCTACCTCAACGCCCTTGGCACCATCGCCGGCATCGCGCCCTTGCTTGGCCTGTTGGGAACGGTGCTGGGCATGATCGAAATCTTCAGCGCCTTCATGGGCTCTGGCATGGCCAACGCGCCGCTGCTCGCCGGCGGTATCGCCAAGGCGCTGATCACCACAGCCGCTGGCCTGATGGTTGGTATTCCCGCGCTGTTCTTCCATCGCTTCCTGCAGCGTCGCGTTGACGAACTGGTCGTCGGAATGGAGCAGGAGGCGATCAAGCTGGTGGAAGTGGTGCAGGGCGACCGTGATGTCGATCTGGGTGAGGACAAGGCGTGAAATTCCGTCGCAAACCTCGTGAGAACGTGGAGATAGGGCTGGCGCCGCTGATCGACGTGGTGTTCATCCTGCTGTTGTTCTTCGTGGTCACCACTACCTTCACCCGTGAAACGCAGCTCAAGGTCGATCTTCCGGAAGCAGCCAGCGGCACCCCACCGCAGGATGCCGAGGTACGCCAGCTGGAAGTGCTGATCGATGTGGCAGGCAATTACTCGCTCAACGGCAAAGCGCTGTTGAAGAATGACCTCAACTCCCTGATGGCAGCTTTGAGCAAGGAGTCCGGCGGCGACAACCGGATGCCGATGATCATCAGTGCCGATGGCAAGACGCCGCACCAGGCGGTCATAACGGCCATGGACGCCGCTGGCAAGCTGGGTTTCGGCCAGCTGCGTATCACAACTGTCGAGGCGCAGGCGTCGCCCTGATGTCATTCACTGACCGCCTGCAGCGCGCCTGGTACCAAGGGCATTCCGCCCTGCGTTTGCTGGCTCCGCTGGAATTGCTCTACCGCCGCGTGGTCGAGGCCAAGCGGCGGCGCTTCCTCAAGGGCGAAAGCGCTACCTATCGGGCTCCAGTGCCAGTCATCGTGGTGGGCAACATCACGGTGGGTGGAACCGGCAAGACCCCCCTGATTCTTTGGCTGATCGAACACTGTCGAAGCCGTGGTCTTCGCGTCGGCGTCGTCAGCCGCGGCTACGGTGCAGTGCCACCATCATTGCCTTGGCGTGTTCGCGCGGAGGACTCGGCACAAGAGGCGGGCGACGAACCGCTGTTGATAGTCCAGCGTACCGGCGTACCGCTGGTGATCGACCCGGATCGGTCTCGCGCCGTGCGTCACTTGCTGGAGGTGGAGCCCCTCGACCTGATCCTCTCCGATGATGGCCTGCAACACTATCGCCTGGCCCGTGACCTCGAGCTTGTGCTGATCGACGCGGTACGTGGGCTGGGCAACGGGCGCTGTCTGCCGGCTGGCCCCTTGCGTGAGCCGGAAGAGCGCCTGCAGAGCGTGGACGCGGTTCTGCTCAACGGTGCTCAGATGGATTCGACCGCAGGCTATGGGTTCAGCCTTCAGCCTGTCGCGCTGGTCGAACTGATATCTGGCGAGCGCTGGCCGCTCGATCATTTCCCTGCCGGGCAGCAACTGCATGCGGTCGCCGGCATCGGTAACCCACAGCGTTTCTTCACCACGCTCGAAACGCTACACTGGCGACCGATTCCACATGCCTTCGCGGATCATGCAGCCTACAGTTCGGAGCAGCTGAAATTCAGCCCTGATCTGCCACTGGTGATGACCGAAAAGGATGCGGTGAAATGCCGGGCGTTCGCCCCGCCAGGCTGGTCGTATCTGCAGGTGCAGGCTGTGCCCTCAGCTGCCTTTGTCACCTGGTTCGACGGTCAGTTGGCGCGATTACTGCCCGATCACACTTAAGCTGCTCGATCTGCCAACGCGGTCGACTGCCCCCAAGGACTGCGCATGGATACCAAACTGCTCGATATTCTGGCTTGCCCGCTATGCAAGGGGCCGCTGAAGCTGACCGATGACAAATCGGAACTGATCTGCAAGGCCGATGCTCTGGCCTTTCCGGTGCGTGATGGCATCCCGGTGATGCTCGAGAGCGAAGCCCGGACCTTGGACGTGGACGAGCGCCTGGACAAATGAGCATCGCTTACACCGTCGTGATTCCCGCCCGCTATGCATCGACCCGTCTGCCAGGCAAGCCGTTGCAGGACATCGCCGGCAAATCGATGATCCGGCATGTGTGGGAGCAGGCCAGCAAGAGCGGCGCTCAGCGTGTCGTGGTCGCCACCGACGACTCGCGCATCGTCGAAGCCTGTTCGGCATTCGGTGCCCAGGTCGTACTGACTCGCGCCGATCACAATTCCGGTACCGATCGACTCGCCGAGGTTGCCGAGCAACTGGGGCTGCCAGGCGATGCCATTGTGGTCAACGTACAGGGCGATGAGCCGCTGATACCTGCGGCTGTGATCGATCAGGTAGCGGCAAACCTGGCAGCGCATCCGGAAGCTGCCATCGCGACACTGGCTGAGCCGCTCACCGATGTCCAGGCGCTGTTCAATCCCAACGTGGTGAAAGTCCTTTCGGACATCGACGGCTTGGCGCTGACCTTCAGTCGGGCGCCGCTTCCCTGGGCGAGAGACGCGTTCGCGGCAGATCGCGATCGGCTGCCCGAGGGGGTGCCTTACCGCCGCCACATAGGCATCTACGCCTACCGTGCCAGCTTCCTTGCCGACTTTGTTTCCTGGGGACCGTGCTGGCTGGAGGACACGGAGTGTCTTGAGCAGCTGCGCGCGCTTTGGCACGGGCGCCGCATCCATGTCGCTGATGCCATCGAAGCGCCGCCCGCCGGGGTCGATACGGCGGAGGACCTGGAGCGGGTTCGCCGTTTGCTGGGTGGTTGAAATGAAAGTGCTGTTCGTCTGCATGGGCAATATCTGCCGTTCGCCTACGGCCGAGGGTGTGTTCCGCCAGCGGATCGAACAGGCCGGGCTTGGTCCGCGAGTCGAGATCGATTCTGCCGGAACCGGTGACTGGCATGTCGGCAAGGCACCAGACCGGCGCGCGTGCGAGGCGGCGAAACGGCGCGGATATGCGCTTGACGCCTTGCGCGCCCGTCAGGTTTCCACTGCGGACTTCCAGCGCTTCGATCTCATCCTGGCGATGGATCACGACAATCTGTCACGGCTGCAGGCCCTGCGCCCGAAGCACGGCGCCAAGGCGGAGGTCGACCTGCTGCTGCGTCGCTACGGGCTCGGCTGCGATGTAGTGCCCGATCCTTATTACGGCGACACCGACGGCTTCGACAATGTGCTGGACCTCATCGAAGAGGCCAGCGATGCGCTGCTTGCCGAGATAAAGGGCCGACTGTGAGCCTCACCATAGAAGCCAACCGTTCGTTGAAGCCATTCAACACCTTTGCCGTCGATCAGCGCGCGCAGTATTTCGCCGCAGCGCATGGGGACGGTGATGTGCGCGATGCGCTTGCCCGTGCTCGCCAGCTCAATGTGCCGCTGTTGCCCATCGGCGGGGGTAGCAATCTCTTGCTGACTCGTGACGTACCGGCGCTGGTGCTGCACATCGCCAGTCGCGGAAAGCGCATCGTCGAGGAGACCGCCGAGCAGGTCACGGTCGAGGCTGAGGCCGGGGAGCCGTGGCATCCGTTCGTGCTCTGGACGCTGGATCAGGGCTTGGTCGGGCTGGAGAATCTCAGTCTGATACCTGGGACGGTTGGTGCTTCACCGATTCAGAACATCGGTGCATATGGTGTCGAAATAAAGGACGTTTTCGCCGGGCTCACCGCGTTGGATAGTCACACGGGAAAGCTCTGCGAGTTCGCCCTTGAAGATTGCGCCTTCGGTTACCGCGACAGCCTATTCAAGCAGCAGCCGGGTCGTTACCTGATTCTGCGCGTGCGCTTCGCGTTGCGTCGCCGGGCGGCGTTACATCTCGAATACGGCCCGATTCGCCAGCGTCTGGCGGAGCAGGGAATCGTCGCGCCGACCGCGCAGGATGTGAGTCGAGCGGTCTGCGCCATTCGCAGTGAAAAGTTGCCGGATCCGCAACAGCTTGGCAACGCCGGCAGTTTCTTCAAGAATCCACTGGTCACGGCTGCCGCTGCGCGAGCGCTTCGTGACAGTCATCCTGACCTTGTTGCCTATCCGCAAGACGACGATAAGGTAAAGCTGGCAGCGGGCTGGTTGATCGAGAAGTCCGGTTGGAAAGGGTTTCGAGAGGGTGATGTCGGCGTGCATCGACTGCAGGCGCTGGTGCTCGTCAATTACGGTCAGGGCACCGGCGAGCAGCTGCTGCAGCTGGCGCGGCGAATCCAGGCCGACGTCCTCGAGCGCTTCGGTGTTGCGCTGGAAATCGAGCCGAACGTGATCTGAACCGCGGCCTCAAGTCGCCATTGCGCTGGTCAGCCTCCGCAGTTCCGCAGTTCCGCAGTTCCGCTGTCTGCGATACATGCAGCTTTCTTCTGGTCTCCAGGACCCTCAAGGCAGGGTAGGGCGCTGCGTCTCTAGCCGTCACGGCCACCTTTATCGGTCCACCTTTTGCTTGCCGTGGATCAGTGAGCGTCGATTCGGGCGTCGCTGGGTTGCCGTAAAGCACTCCTCGATTTGCATAAAACGTATCGCGAACTCTCCATATTCGGACCCTTTTGCCCGAGGACGGCCCGCTGAGCTGCGCAGTTGGGCTCGGATGGTTTGGTTGTTTTGCTGGCGTAAATCTTTCTGAAGGCGGAACGCGCCCATAAAAAAGGGATGCCGAAGCATCCCTTTTGCGCCATCAGTGCTTAGCCTTGTGGCTTTTCACGATTATCTGGCTCGTCGCCTTCAGCAGCCTTTTCCTCGGGGGCAGTTTGACGCGCCTCCTCGGATACCGGTGCTTCTGGTTTTTCCTCGACTACTTCCGCTACTGGCGTTTGCGCCTGCTGAGCGGGCTCGACGGCCGGATTGATCGATTGCTCTTCGCTGGCAAGTTCTTCAGCAGCAGGCGCGGACTCCACCACCTGCTCCGGCTGGACATCGCTGACTACTGGCTGCGCAATGGCTTCGGTCTGCGTTGCTTCAACCGGTTCACCAGCAACAATCTCCGGGCTGGCCAACGGTTGCGCGGCTGCGGCCTTGGCTTCGGCTTCGGCCGCTTCCTTGGCCAGGCGCTCGGCTTCGCGCTGACGGCGACGGACTTCGCGCGGATCGTTTGGTGCGCGGCCGCTAGGAGTCAATGCGGGTGCCACAATCGGTGCTGCTTCGGTTTTCTCGACAACCAACTCGGAGGCTGGTTGCGGAGTTACCTCTGTCTGCACTGCAGGCACTTCGCTTGGTGCAATTTCGCCTGCTGCAACTTCGGTCGGTTTTACCGGAGCCTCGACTACAGCTTCGACTACTGCAGGTTCCTCGGCAGTCATGCGCTCGGCAGTAACCTCTTCTGCAGCAGGTGCCTGCTCGACGATGGTTGCGACGCCTTCGGTGCTGGTCTGGATCACGGCGTCATCGGCAAGCTTGACCTGAGGCGCAGCTTCGGTGTCGGCAGTATTTGCGGCCATCGCGGCTGCCGTTGCCGCAACCGCGATCTCTTCGGTCTTGACCGGCGCGTTGCTTTCGTCGACCTCATCGATCTCGTTGCCGTTGGCATCGCGCTGGCGCTCGCGACGGTTGCTGCGGCGACGCTGGCCACGAGAGCGGCGGCGTGGACGCTCGCCATCATTGCCTTCGGAAGCCTCGTTTGTATCTTGTGTGTCCTCGGCTTCGTTCGCGTCTTCGGTTTGCTGCAGCAGTTCGTCTGCAGCAGCGACAGCTTGCTGTTCGGCACGCGGCTTGCGCTCTTCACGTGGCGCGCGCGGCTGGCGCTCAACCTGCTCTTCTTCTGCTGCTGCGGTTACTGCGGCTTCATCAATCGGCGCGCGCAGTTCGCGCTTGCGCTCTTCGCGAGGCTTGCGCTCTTCACGCGGAGCTCGCTCGCGGCGTGGCTGGGCCTCGGCGGCTTCGCCTTGCTCGCGTGGTTTGCGCTCCTCGCGCGGCGGGCGTGGCTGGCGCTCTTCGCGTGGCTGACGGTCATCACGCGGTTGACGCTCTTCGCGGGGTTGACGTTCTTCGCGCGGCTGACGCTCCTCACGCGGCTTGCGTTCTTCGTCACGGCCACCACGAGAGTCACGGCGGCGGTTCTGCTGCCGTCCACTGCGACGCTCGTCGTTGCGCTGTGGCCGCGGAGAGGCGGGTTTCTTCTCAACTTCGGCAGCGGCTTGCGGTTCTTTCGGCTCGCCTGCGAACAGACCGACCAGGGATTTGATCAGGCCTTTGAACAGACTTGGCTCCTGTGCCGGCGCGGCGACAGGTGCTTCGGCTGGCGCCGCAGCTGCTGCTGGCGCCGTGCGCTGCGGAGCGGTTTTGACCGCGGCCTCCTGGCGAACCAGGGTGCGAGTGGAGCTGACCGGCTGAGTTTCCTCGGCTTCGGTCTGGCTCATCTCGTAGCTGGCCTGGCCGGCCAGAATCTCTGGGCTGTCGTCACGCAGACGTTGTACTTCGAAGTGCGGCGTTTCCAGATGGTCATCCGGCAGGATGAAGATGCGCGCGCGAGTGCGTAGTTCGATCTTGGTGATCGCGTTGCGCTTCTCGTTGAGCAGGAAGGCGGCGACCTGGAACGGCACGCGGGCGCGAACCTCGGCGGTACGGTCCTTCAGCGCTTCTTCTTCGATCAGACGCAGGATAGCCAGCGACAGCGATTCCACGTCGCGGATGATGCCTTGGCCGTTACAGCGCGGGCAGACGATGCCACTGGTCTCGCCAAGGGATGGGCGCAGACGCTGGCGGGACATTTCCAGCAGGCCGAAGCGTGAAATGCGACCGACCTGGATGCGTGCGCGGTCGGCTTCCAGCGCTTCGCGCATCTTTTCTTCAACGGCGCGCTGGTTCTTGGCTGGCGTCATGTCGATGAAGTCGATGACGATCAGGCCACCGATATCGCGCAGGCGCAGCTGACGGGCGATTTCTTCCGCGGCTTCCAGGTTGGTCTGCAGCGCGGTTTCTTCGATATCGCCACCTTTCGTGGCGCGCGCAGAGTTGATGTCAATGGACACCAGAGCTTCGGTCGGGTCGATGACGATCGAGCCGCCGGAAGGCAGCTTCACTTCGCGCTGGAAGGCTGTCTCGATCTGGCTTTCAATCTGGAAGCGGTTGAACAGCGGAACGGAGTCTTCGTACAGCTTGATCTTGCTGGCGTACTGCGGCATGACCTGCTGGATGAAGCTCAGCGCTTCGTCCTGCGCCTCTACGCTGTCGATCAGTACTTCACCGATGTCCTGGCGCAGATAGTCGCGGATGGCGCGGATGATGACATTGGATTCCTGGTAGATCAGGAACGGTGCGGCGCGATCCTTGGATGCATCCTTGACCGCGGTCCAGAGCTGCAGCAGGTAGTCGAGGTCGCATTGCAGTTCTTCGCTGGAGCGGCCCAGGCCGGCGGTGCGCACGATGAGGCCCATGTCGGCCGGGATGTCGAGACCGTTCAGGGCTTCGCGCAATTCGTTGCGTTCTTCGCCTTCGATGCGGCGCGAAATGCCGCCAGCGCGCGGATTGTTCGGCATCAGCACCAGATAACGGCCGGCGAGGCTGATGAAGGTGGTCAGTGCGGCGCCTTTGTTACCGCGCTCTTCCTTTTCTACCTGAACGATGACTTCCTGGCCTTCGCGCAGGACGTCTTTGATGTTCACGCGGCCTTCAGGCGACTTGCTGAAGTACTCGCGGGAGATTTCCTTGAGGGGGAGGAAGCCGTGCCGTTCGGCACCGAAGTCAACAAAGGCGGCTTCGAGACTGGGCTCGACGCGGGTGATCTTGCCCTTGTAGATGTTGGCTTTCTTCTGTTCGCGGGCACCGGATTCGATGTCCAGATCGAACAGGCGTTGGCCGTCGACCAGTGCGACACGCAACTCTTCGGGCTGAGTTGCGTTAATTAGCATTCTTTTCATGTAGTACCGTCGGTTTCCGTGGCATCCGGAAACGGCGTTCGGCACACACGACTCTCGCGGTCGGTGTCAGGTGAGTCAGGAATGGTTGTAAGGCACTCCAGTGTCCAGCGATGTGCGGCCAAATGGGCCGGCGTCGCGACGACGTCTCCTGCTTGCTGTCGGAACAGAAGCAATGGTTCGGGAGGAGGAATCAGGCATCGGTAGCGGACGGAATGGAGCGTCTGTGAAAGCCTTTGCTACGCAATCCGATGCTGTGCATCTCCACCCAACACGCATACTTTGAAAATCGGGTGCCGCTCGCAGAATCCGGGGAGCGGGTTGTTATCGCGATTCCCCAGTGGGGGCACGCATCATGTCTTCAAGGCTTGTTTCGCAACTTCACCGCTACTTGAGGGAAGCTCCGTCGGACGGCCTCACGTCCTCGAACATTTTTGCCAGTCAGGGCGGGCGTATCATTGGCCTCCCGTGACCTGGCCGCTTTTGGCGGCGTTCGCGACTATAACAGCAATGTTTAAGTGCTTCAAATCCATGAAAATTGCTATGATGCCCCGATGACCAATACCCCCTCCCAGACCTCCGGTGTGCAAATACTCGAGGTCGCGCCGGAACTCGCCGGCCAGCGAATCGACAATTTCCTCCGTAACCAGCTCAAAGGCGTGCCCAAGACGCTTATCTACCGCATCCTGCGCAAGGGTGAAGTGCGGGTGAACAAGGGGCGCATCAAGCCGGAATACAAACTGCAAGCCGGCGATCTGGTGCGTGTACCGCCGCTGCGTCTGGCTGAGCGTGACGAGCCCGAGCCGCTGGCTCAGGGGCTGCTGGAGAGGCTCGATAAGGCCATTGTCTATGAGGACAAGGCGCTCATCGTGCTGAACAAGCCGGCTGGCATAGCAGTACACGGTGGCAGCGGGCTCAGCTACGGCGTTATCGAAGCCTTGCGGCAGTTGCGACCCGATGCCAAGGAGCTCGAACTGGTGCATCGACTGGATCGCGACACATCCGGCTTGCTGATGGTTGCCAAGAAACGCAGCATGTTGCGCCACTTGCACCAGGCTCTGCGCGGAGACGGTGTCGACAAGCGCTACATGGCACTCGTCCGTGGACGGTGGGAGACATCCAAGAAGCAGGTCAGTGCGCCGCTGTTGAAGAACACGCTGCGCTCCGGTGAGCGGATGGTTGAAGTGACCGAGGATGGCAAGGAAGCGCTGACGCTGTTTCGCGTACTGCGTCGCTTCGGTGAGTTCGCAACGCTGGTCGAGGCCAAGCCTGTAACCGGGCGCACTCACCAGATTCGGGTGCATGCGCGCCATGCCGGGCACAGCATCGCCGGCGACAGCAAGTACGGTGATGAGGAGTTCACTCGCGAGATTCGTGAGCTTGGCGGCAAGCGATTGTTCCTGCATGCATACGCGCTGAAGGTTCCGCTACCTGATGGTGGCGAGTTATCCCTGGAAGCACCGGTCGACGAAATGTGGGCGCGAACGCTGGAGCGTCTCGGTGAGTAAGTATCGGGTTCTGATATTCGATTGGGATGGCACGCTGGTCGATTCGATTGGCCGCATCGTCGAGTCTATACATGTTGCCGCTCGCAGTTGTGGGCTGCCGCAAGTCAACGACGAACTGGTCAAGGGTATCATTGGGTTGGCTCTGCCCGAGGCTGTTAACGTGCTGTACCCGGATCGCGCCGATATCGGACTGATCGACGATTTTCGCCATTTCTACAGCGAACACTATCTTGCCCTGGAGGCACAGCCTTCGGCGCTTTATCCGGGCGTTGCCAAGGCTCTGCCGGAATTTCGAGATTCAGGGTATTTGCTAGCGGTTGCGACCGGCAAAGGGCGGCGGGGGCTGGATCGTGTCTTGGCCGGGCAGGGTTGGGAAGATTTCTTCGATATCACTCGCTGTGCGGACGAGACGGCGAGCAAGCCCGATCCCTTGATGATTCAGGAGATTCTCGCTCATTGCGGTGCTCGTCCGGAGCAGGCCCTGATGGTCGGTGATTCGATATTCGATCTGCAGATGGCGCGGCGAGCCGGAGTGGACAGTGTGGCTGTCGCCTATGGTGCGCAACCATTGCATGTTCTGCAGCAGCATGAGCCTCGCGCTGCGATCAATCATTTTTCGGAGCTTGGCAGTTGGCTGCGCTCCGCGGCTGGTACTGAGGTGCATGTAAATGTCGGATGAGTGGAAGGCTCCGGTGGACGAATCCAAGGAAGATCGCAATAGCTGGAAGTTGCTGGAAAAAACGCTGCTTGCAGGGGTTCAGGAGCAGCGGCGCGCCAGGCGCTGGGGCATATTCTTCAAGCTGCTGACATTTGTATATTTGTTCGGTGCATTGGCCTTGTTTTCGCCAGCCTTGCAGTTCGGTAAAAGCAAGGGGGCGCAGGAAAGCCATACGGCTGTGATCAACGTGCGCGGAATGATCGCCGACGAAGAGTCTGCCAGTGCCGACAATATAGTCGGCGCTTTGCGGGCTGCTTTCGAGAATGCCAATACCAAGGGTGTCGTGCTGCGCATCAACAGTCCTGGAGGCAGCCCTGTTCAGTCAGGCTATATCTATGACGAGATCCGGCGTCTGCGCAGTGAGTATCCGGCGATCAAGGTTTGTGCAGTGATCACCGACCTTGGCGCGTCGGGTGCTTACTATATTGCCAGTGCGGCGGATGAAATCTATGCGGATAAATCCAGTCTGGTTGGATCGATTGGGGTGACTGCTGCGACTTTCGGCTTCGTCGATACGATGGCCAAACTGGGCGTTGAACGCCGGGTTTATACCGCTGGCGAACACAAGGCGTTCCTTGATCCTTTCCAGCCAGAAAAGCCCGAGGAGAGCCAGTTCTGGCGTGGCGTGCTCGCTACCACTCATCAGCAGTTCATTGATGCCGTCAAGCGTGGGCGTGGTGATCGTCTCCAGGATGCTCAGCATCCCGAGCTTTTCTCGGGGCTTGTCTGGTCCGGAGAGCAGGCCTTGGAGCTGGGGCTTATCGATGGTCTGGGTAGTACTGCTCATGTGGCTCGCGAAGTGATTGGCGAGCCGGAGATGGTCGATTTCACGATCAAGGAGTCGCCGCTCGATCGCTTCACCAAGAAGCTGGGCGCTGGTGTTGCTGAGCGGCTGGCAATCCTGGTTGGATTGCAGGGGCCGGCGCTGCGGTAGTGCTCCCGCTTCACGGGACTTCGACGCCTGCGTTCAGAAGCATGTCCACCAGCCGAATCAGTGGCAGGCCCACCAGGCTGGTGACGTCTTCGCCCTCGGTGGCGCGGAACAGGCTGATGCCCAGCCCTTCGGCCTTGAAGCTTCCGGCACAATCATAGGGTTGTTCCGCCTTCAGGTAGCGCTCGATTCGCGCTTCATCCAATGTCCGAAAGTGGACAGTGAATGGCACGCAAGCTACCTGCAGTTTGCCGTTCATGCTGTCGAGTAGGGCCAGGCCGGTGAAAAATCTGACGCTGCCGCCGCTGGCCGCGAGCAGCTGTTGTTTGGCTCGTTCGAATGTATGTGGCTTGCCGAGAATATCTTGATTAAGTACCGCCACCTGATCTGAGCCGATTATCAGGCTGTCTGGATAGCGGGTGGCCAGTGCGCTGGCCTTGCGCTCGGCGAGTCGGCGCACGAGGTGTTCTGCGCTCTCGCCGGGCAGGGCGGTTTCGTCGATTTCCGGTGCGCAACTGTCGAAGGGTAGTCGCAGGCGGGATAGCAGCTCCTGGCGATAACGTGAGCTGGATGCGAGCAGTAGGTGGCGCATGATTCCTCCTATATATAGGTGGAGGAGATTCTATGCGTTGCGTCGTGAACGTGGGTGGAATTCCTTTGACAGGTCGCAGGTGCGTCCCTAGAATGCCGCGCTTATGTTGAAAGGACCGATACCTCCGCACGTTGATCCGCGTAAGCTCGCTGACCGAGCGGCCACTCTGATGGGTGAGCTGCCATTGTCACAGCTCAAGCGGCTCGCTGATCCTCTTGAGGATGATCAGGGTGCGGTGCGCGCCAGTTTTACCTTCGGGCGTGATGAGCAGCGTACTGCGGTTATCCACAGTGAGCTCGATGTTGAGGTCAAGATGATTTGCCAGCGCTGTCTGGAGCCGGTTGTTCTGCCGATTCACAGTGAATGCGATTATGCCGTTGTGAATGAAGGGGCGAGCAGCCAGCACCTGCCTAAAGGGTATGACGTGCTGGAAGTGGGAGAGGATCCTCTGGATCTGCTGGCGCTGGTCGAAGACGAGCTATTGCTCGCTCTGCCGATTGTTCCACTCCATGACCCTGAAATTTGCCAGCCGCCGGTTGGGCCAGATGAGCCTGAGCCGAGTGAGGACGAGGTAACGCGGTCCAACCCGTTCAGCGTACTGGCGCAGTTAAAGCGTGACCCAAACGTTTAGGAGTTGATCCAAATGGCTGTTCAGCAGAACAAAAAATCCCGTTCCGCCCGTGACATGCGTCGTTCGCATGACGCTCTCGTGCCGAACGCTCTGTCCGTGGAAAAGAGCACCGGTGAAGTTCACCTGCGTCACCATGTTTCCCCGGATGGTTTCTACCGTGGTCGCAAGGTGATCGACAAGGGCGCTGACGAGTAATCCTTGTCCGTTCCGGTCATCGCGATTGATGCAATGGGTGGGGACTTCGGTCCCCACTGCATTGTTCCGGCCAGTCTTTCCTGTCTGGTTGAAAACCCCTCGCTGTATCTGGTCCTCGTCGGCCAAGCCTCTCTACTCGAACAGCTCGTTGCCCAGCACCCCGGGATCGATCGATCGCGCCTGAAAATCGTCGATGCACCCGAAACGATCAGTATGGACGAGCGTCCTGCGCAGGCGTTGCGCGGCAAGCCGCGTTCATCGATGCGAGTTGCGCTCGAGCAGGTGCGCGACGGTAATGCGAAGGCCTGCGTGAGCGCCGGTAATACCGGGGCGCTTATGGCGCTGGCGCGTCAGATACTGAAGACCCTCCCGGGTATTGATCGGCCGGCGATGGTGACAGCTCTTCCCACTCAGGGTAATCCCTGTCTGTTGCTGGATCTCGGCGCGAACGTCGACTGCCCTGCCGACCAGCTATATCAGTTTGCGGTAATGGGGGTGGTTGCAGCGGAGTCGCTTGGGCGGGATCAGCCAAGGGTCGCGCTGCTGAATGTCGGCACCGAAGAAATAAAAGGTACCCAGCCAGTCAAGCAGGCGGCTGCCCTTCTGCAGCAGGCGCCGGGCATCAACTACCGGGGGTTCATCGAGGGTGATGGCCTCTATCGCGGCGAGGCCGATGTTGTCGTTTGCGATGGCTTCGTCGGCAATGTGCTGCTCAAGTCCAGCGAGGGGCTGGCGGGCATGCTGGTCGCCAAGGTCGAGGCGCTTTTCAGGCGGTCCTTCGGGGCGCGAATCGTCGGTGCCATGGCCTTGCCGCTTTTGCGCCGGCTTCGCGCAGAACTTAATCCTGCGCAATACAACGGTGCCAGTTTTCTCGGCTTGCAGGGTATCGTCGTCAAGAGTCATGGCGGTGCTGGTGCGGATGGCTTCAAAGCAGCCGTGCGGCGTGCAGCGGAGGACGTCGAGCATGATCTTCCCGGGCAGCTGGCTCGTCGGCTGGGTCACTATCTCGGTGGATCTCATCCTTCCGCTGTGGGCGATGATGTGACTGCTGCCGATGGCGAGCCATCCAACTGAAATTCGCTGCGCCTGTCACAGGCGTATTCTTCAGACGAACAGAACCACAAGAGAGTCGTTTTCATGTCCGCATCACTTGCTTTCGTCTTTCCCGGTCAAGGGTCTCAGTCCCTTGGCATGCTGGCCGAGCTGGGTGCTCAGCAGAGCGTGATCGTCGATACGTTTGCCGAGGCTTCCTCGGCGCTGGGCTATGATCTCTGGGCATTGACCCAGAACGGCCCAGAAGAGCAGCTGAATCAGACCGACAAGACCCAGCCGGCGATCCTGGCAGCTTCCGTCGCAATCTGGCGTCTGTGGCTGGCTGAGGGTGGTGTGCAGCCTGCCTTCGTTGCCGGGCACAGCCTTGGAGAGTATTCGGCTTTGGTGGCTGCCGGCAGTCTTCCGTTCGCCGATGCAGTCAAGCTGGTCGAGCTGCGTGGTCAGTTGATGCAGCAGGCCGTACCGGCAGGGCAGGGCGGCATGGCTGCCATTCTCGGGCTGGAGGACGCAGATGTGCTGGCGGCGTGTGCCGAGGCGGCGCAGGGTGACGTGGTCAGTGCTGTCAATTTCAACGCCCCCGGTCAGGTGGTGATCGCAGGTAGCGCTGCTGCCGTGGAGCGTGCGATCGAAGCGTGTAAGGCAAAAGGTGCCAAGCGTGCAATGGCGCTGCCGGTGAGTGTGCCATCCCACTGTGATCTGATGCGTCCGGCTGCCGAACGCTTCGCCGCCTCTGTGGAGGCAATTGCCTGGCAGGCGCCGCAGATTCTGCTGGTGCAGAACGTCAGCGCGGCCGTGGTGGCGGATCTGGATACGCTCAAGCGCGATCTGCTGGCGCAGCTGTACAGCCCGGTGCGCTGGGTCGAATCGATGGTCGCTCTGGGCGAGCGTGGCGTGACCTCCTTGGTCGAATGTGGTCCCGGTAAGGTTCTTTCGGGTCTTAACAAGCGTTGCGTCAAAGGCATCAATACCTACAATCTCGATACCCCCGAAGCCTTTGCGGCCGCTCGTGCGGCACTGGCTTGAACAAGGAGAATGCTATGAATCTGCAAGGTAAGGTGGCGCTGGTTACAGGTGCGAGTCGCGGTATCGGCCAGGCCATTGCCCTTGAGCTTGGGCGCCAGGGTGCGATCGTCATCGGCACTGCTACTACTTCTTCTGGCGCCGAGCGTATTGCCGAGACCCTTAAGGAAAACGGTATCGAAGGTGCCGGCCTGGTACTGGATGTCGGTAATGACGAGTCGGTCAGCAGCACTCTCGAACACATTCAGCAGCACCTCGGGCAGCCGGCAATTCTGGTCAACAATGCTGGCATTACCCGCGATAATCTGATGCTGCGCATGAAGGATGACGAGTGGCACGATGTCATCAACACCAATCTGAACAGCCTTTATCGTCTGTCCAAGGCCGTGTTGCGCGGCATGACCAAGGCGCGTTGGGGGCGAATCATCAATATCGGTTCGGTGGTTGGTGCCATGGGCAACGCCGGGCAGGTAAACTACGCGGCAGCCAAGGCCGGTCTGGAGGGTTTCAGTCGTGCATTGGCTCGTGAGGTCGGTTCGCGTGGTATCACGGTGAATTCCGTGGCGCCTGGTTTCATTGATACCGATATGACTCGCGAGTTGCCGGAAGCCCAGCGTGATGCGCTCCTGGGGCAGATTCCCCTGGGACGCCTCGGTCAGGCCGAAGAGATCGCCAAAGTCGTAGCGTTTCTCGCTTCGGACGGCGCTGCCTATGTCACCGGGGCTACTGTTCCGGTAAACGGCGGCATGTACATGAGTTGATGTGACACCCGGCAAAGGAGGACAGTCTTAGGGCTGTCTTTAAATTAGCTATAAAACATCAGCTGGTTTATAGACAGATGGTTGAAGGCGGTATCATGCTTGCCTGCTTCCAGCTTGAAATGCGGAAAACGCTTTCTATACACTACCGCGCAAACCAGCTGCCTGATTTTTCCATAGGAGTGAAAACAAGGTATGAGCACCATCGAAGAACGCGTCAAGAAAATCGTTGCCGAGCAACTTGGCGTTAAAGAAGAGGAAGTAACCAACAGCGCTTCCTTCGTCGAAGACCTGGGTGCCGACTCTCTTGACACCGTTGAGCTGGTGATGGCTCTGGAAGAGGAATTCGAGACCGAGATCCCGGACGAGCAGGCTGAGAAGATCACCACCGTTCAGGAAGCCATCGATTACATCAATGCGCACGCGCAGTAAGTTGTAATCCGCTTCGGAAACAGGAAAGCCGCACTGCCTTGATCGAGGTAGTGCGGCTTTTCTTTGAGAGAGATTCATCTGGGCGCTTCCAGCTCCCGATCCAAGCAACGTTCCTGTTTCGACGGGAGCCGAGCCGAGTACGTTAGGTATAGGAGTAATCGCTGTGTCGCGTAGACGCGTCGTAGTCACCGGGATGGGCATGCTTTCGCCACTGGGTAACGATGTGCCGAGCAGCTGGCAGGGTATTCTCGCCGGCCGTAGTGGTATCGGCCTGATCGAGCACATGGACCTTTCTGCCTATTCCACTCGTTTTGGCGGGTCGGTCAAGGGCTTCGATGTCGAGCAATATCTGCCGGCGAAGGAAGCGCGCAAGCTCGACTTGTTCATTCAGTACGGTCTCGCTGCGAGCTTTCAGGCCGTGCGTGATTCCGGTCTCGAAGTCACGGATGCCAATCGGGAGCGCATCGGCGTTGCGATGGGGTCTGGTATCGGTGGCTTGACCAATATCGAAAACAGCTGCAAGGCACTGATCGAACAAGGCCCGCGGCGTATTTCACCCTTCTTCGTGCCGGGCTCCATCATCAATATGGTGTCCGGCTTCCTGTCGATCCATCTGGGATTGCAGGGTCCTAACTACGCCATTGCCACTGCCTGCACCACGGGTACTCATTGCATCGGTATGGCCGCGCGCAATATCGCCTATGGCGAGGCGGATGTGATGGTCGCCGGCGGATCCGAAATGGCTGCCAGCGGGCTCGGTATCGGTGGCTTCGCCGCGGCGCGGGCATTGTCCACGCGCAACGACGATCCCGCTGCTGCCAGTCGTCCCTGGGATAAGGAGCGTGATGGCTTCGTTCTGTCCGACGGTGCCGGTGCGCTGGTGCTCGAGGAGCTGGAGCACGCCAAGGCCCGCGGTGCGCATATCTATGCGGAGCTGATTGGTTTTGGTATGAGTGCCGACGCCTTCCATATGACGTCCCCGCCCGATGACGGCGCCGGTGCGGCGCGCTGCATCCGTAACGCGCTGAAGGACGCTCAGCTTAATGTCGAGCAGGTGCAGTACATCAACGCACATGGGACTTCCACGCCGGCAGGTGACAAGGCCGAGGCTGCTGCGATCCGCAGTGTGTTTGGCGATCACGCCTATGAGCTGTCGGTGAGTTCGACCAAGTCCATGGTCGGCCACTTGCTTGGTGCCGCCGGCGCCGTCGAAGCGATCTTCAGCGTTCTGGCCATTCGTGATCAAGTCGCACCGCCGACCATCAATCTGCATGAGCCTGATGAAGGCTGCGATCTGGACTTCGTTCCGCATCAGGCCAAGCCAAGGCCGATCGACGTCGTGGTGTCCAACTCCTTCGGCTTCGGTGGAACCAACGGTTCGCTGGTATTCCGCCGGTTTGCCGAGTGACATCGAGCTGGCTGAACGGGCGGCCCTGTGATGGGCTGCCCGTTCATGATCGTGGCCTGGCCTATGGAGATGGGCTGTTCGAGACGATACGAGTCGCGGGTGGTCAGGCTCGACTGCTTGATCGCCATCTGCAGCGATTGAGCAATGGCTGTCGGCGCCTCGCTATCCCAATGGATACCGATGATCTGCGCAACGAGTTGACGCGGTTCTTCCAGGTGCTGGGGCAGGGCGTTGCCAAGCTCATCATTACACGCGGCACCGGACAGCGCGGATACGCATTGCCCGAGCCCTGTCAGCCGCAACGGCTGCTTTTAGGGTCACCTCTTCCCGCCTACCCGCCACAAAACGCGCTTTCCGGGATCAGGCTTTTCCCCTGTGAGACACGCCTGGCCGAGCAGCCGCGGCTCGCTGGCATCAAGCATCTGAACCGGCTGGAGCAGGTGTTGGCGCGTGCCGAATGGCGTGATCCCGTCTATGCCGAAGGGTTGATGCGCGATATGTCCGGCAGGGTAGTGGAGGGCGTGTTCAGCAATTTGTTCATGGTCGTCGACGGTGAACTGCGCACCGCGTCGCTGGTACGTTGCGGCGTCGCCGGCGTCATGCGAGGCGAAATCATGGTCCGTGCATCGCAGCATGGGCTGGCAGTGGTCGAGGGCGACATCAGCTATGTCGAACTGCTACAGGCTGACGAAGTGTTTCTCTGCAACAGCCTCTACGGTATCTGGCCTGTCACAGGTTTGGCCGAACGTGTCTGGCCCGTCGGTCCGCTGACCCGTAAACTGCAGGCCGTTGTTGCCGACCTGTTGAGTGATTCGTGATCCGTAAAATTCTCATTCTGCTGCTGGGCGTAGTGCTGTTAGCGGCAATCTCGCTCGGATTGTTCGCCTGGAAGCAGCACGCTGCACTCGAGCAATCGCTGGCCGTGACGGACGAGGCGCTGCTACTCGATGTGCGTCCGGGCGATACGCCCAGCGGTGTGTTTCAGCGCCTGGAAGCGGAAGGCGTGCTGGATGATGCCTTCTGGTTGCGGCTGTATTGGCGGCTGAACCTGTCCGGGCAGAGCCTGCACAGCGGAGAGTACCGCCTGACGCCGGGCATGACCGCACGCGACATGATCGGATTATGGAAGCGTGGCGAAGTCGTGCAATACAGTCTGACGCTTGTTGAAGGCTGGAACTTCCGCCAGCTACGCAACGCCCTGCTGAATCAGCCCAAGCTGCAGCAAACTCTGGACGGGCTGTCTGATACTGAGATCATGGCGCGCATCGGTGCAGCGGATCTGCATCCGGAGGGGCGATTCTTCCCCGACACCTATCGATTCACCCGCGGCACGTCTGATGCAGATCTGCTGCGGCGTGCCTATGCGCGTCTCGAGCAGGTGCTTGAAGAGGAGTGGCAGCAGCGCGCCGAAGGCTTGCCGTATCAGGACGCATATCAGGCGCTGATCATGGCGTCGATCATCGAGAAGGAAACCGGTGTGCCGGAAGAGCGGGGTGAGATCGCAGGTGTCTTCGTGCGAAGGTTGGCACGGGGCATGTTGCTGCAGACTGATCCAACCGTGATCTATGGCATGGGTGAGCGCTACAAGGGGCGGATCACTCGCACCGATCTGCGCACGCCGACGCCCTACAACACCTACACCAATGCCGGCCTGCCGCCGACCCCGATCGCCATGGTCGGACGTGAGGCGATTCATGCCGCGCTGCATCCGGCAGACGGCACCAGTCTCTATTTCGTTGCTCGCGGTGATGGCAGTCATGTCTTCAGCGATACGCTCGATCAGCACAACCGGGCGGTGCGCGAGTACCAGCTCAAGCGGCGTGCCGACTATCGCTCCAGCCCGCCGCCGCGGCAGGCGCCGGTCAACAGCGAGAGCACGCAATGAACGGACTCTTCGTCACGCTCGAAGGCCCCGAAGGGGCCGGTAAGAGCACCAATCGTGAGTACCTCGCCGAGCACCTGCGAGCGCGTGGCGTGGACGTCGTGCTGACCCGCGAGCCTGGTGGCACGCCGTTGGCCGAGCGTATTCGTGAACTGTTGCTGACCCCGGCCGACGAACCGATGGCGGTGGATACCGAGCTGCTGTTGGTATTTGCAGCGCGGGCTCAGCATCTGGCGCAGGTCATCCGGCCAGCGCTCCAACGGGGGGCGGTGGTGCTTTGTGATCGCTTCACCGATGCAACTTACGCTTATCAGGGCGGCGGCCGCGGGCTTTCGGTTGAGCGGATCGCGCAACTGGAAACTTTCGTGCAGGGGGATCTGCGTCCCGACCTGACGTTGATCTTCGACCTGCCGATCGAGGTAGGGTTGGCTCGAGCGGCTGCGCGGGGTCGTCTGGACCGCTTCGAGCAGGAAGGCATGCGCTTTTTCGAGGCGGTACGACATGCCTATCTGGATCGCGCCAAGGCGGCACCGGCGCGCTATCGGATCATCGACGCCGGCCAGTCACTCACTGCCGTGCAGCGTGATGTCGAGGCGTTGATTCCCGAGCTGATGGAGCGCCTTGATGGCTGATGTTCTTCCCTGGCAGGCCGATCTCTGGCGGCAGCTGGCAGGGCGCTCGCAGCATGCCCATGCCTACCTGCTGCATGGCCCTGGCGGCATCGGAAAAAGACTGCTGGCCGAGCAGCTGATGGCGCTGCTGCTCTGCCAGCGCCCGGTCGATGGCATGGCTTGTGGCGCATGCAAGGCTTGCCAACTGCTGGCTGCACAGACTCATCCAGACCACTACATTCTCGAGCCGGAGGAGGTCGACAAGGCCATTCGCGTCGACCAGGTGCGTGATCTGGTCGGCTTCGTCACCCAGACGGCGCAGCTGGGCGGGCGCAAGGTGATATTGCTGGAGCCGGCCGAGGCGATGAACCTCAACGCGGCCAACGCATTGCTCAAGAGCCTCGAGGAGCCGTCCGGCGATACGGTGCTGCTACTCATCAGCCATCAGCCAAGCCGTTTGCTGCCGACAATCAAGAGCCGCTGTGTTCAACAGGCCTGCCCGCTGCCTGGACGACAGCAGAGTCTCGATTGGTTGGCAGAGCAATTGCCCGACCTGGCACCTGATCTGCGTGAACAGCTGCTGACGCTGGCGGCGGGATCGCCTCTGGCAGCGCTGAAGTTGCACGAGCAGAAAGTGCTGGACCTGCGTGCCCTGGTCGTCGATGGGGTGAAGAGGCTGCTCAAGCAGCAGCAATCGCCCAGTCAGCTTGCCGAGGGCTGGAATGCGTTGCCGCTGATTCTGCTCTTCGATTGGTTCTGTGAGTGGTCGCATCTGATTCTGCGTTACCAGATGGCCGGCGATGAAGCGGAGCTCGGTGCGGCCGATATGCAGAAGGTATTGCAGTACCTGGCGCAGAAGTCGCCGCAGCACAAAGTCATGGCGCTGCAGGACTGGCTGCTCGAACAACGGCAGAAAGTGCTAGGCAAAGCCAATCTCAACCGTGTATTGCTTCTCGAAGCGCTGCTGGTGCAGTGGGCAACGCTGCCCGGCGCGGGCTAGAATCGACCGGAATTTTCGTTAGGAACACCGCATGAGCCTGCCAGCAAATCTTGGTCCGCGTAATGGCATCCTGTCCCTGACCATCAAGGACAAATCGGTGCTCTATGCCGCGTTCATGCCGTTCATCAAGCATGGCGGTCTGTTCATTCCCACCAACAAGAGCTACAAACTCGGCGACGAAGTTTTCATGCTGCTCAACCTGATGGATGAGCCGGAGAAGATACCGGTTGCCGGCAAGGTGGTTTGGATCACGCCGAAAGGTGCCCAGGGCAGTCGCGCCGCGGGAATTGGCGTGCAGTTCAACGAGGGTGACAGCACCGCGCGCAACAAGATCGAAACCTATCTGGCAGGGGCCTTGAAGTCGGATCGCCCTACCCACACGATGTGACGCTCTGGTTCATTGCGTCCCGTGCCGCCAGACAGGCCCACTGTCCTTTCCTGAATACCGGTCATGTGCTCTACAATCGCCCCTTTTTCGCGATAGCAAGTAGTGCTTTTCATGCTGGTAGATTCTCACTGTCATCTCGATCGCCTCGACCTCACTGCTCATGACGGCTCACTGGACGCCGCGCTGGACGCCGCACGCTCGCGCGGTGTCGGGCATTTCCTCTGCATAGGCGTCAGCGCCGATAACGCAGCGGCGGTCCGATCGCTGACCGAGCGCTATGCCGACGTGGACTGCTCGATTGGTGTTCACCCTCTGGATCTTGAGCCGACCAGCCAGCCGGTGCTGGATTGGTTGCTTGGCGAGTTGCAGCACCCGCACGTGGTTGCCATCGGTGAAACTGGTCTGGATTACCATTACGAGCCCGAGGCTGCGCAGATGCAGCAGCAGTCCTTCCGGCTGCATCTCGAAGCAGCCAGGCTGACCGGCAAACCGGTCATCGTGCACACCCGGGCGGCCCGCGCCGATACGCTGGATCTGCTACGTGAAGCGGCGCTGCCGCAGGCGGGTGTATTGCATTGCTTCACCGAGGACTGGGATATGGCCAAGGCTGCGCTTGATCTCGGTTTCTATATCTCGCTGTCGGGGATCGTCACATTCCGCAATGCCGATGCGCTGCGCGACGTAGCCCGCAAGGTCCCGGCCGATCGCCTGCTGGTCGAGACCGACGCGCCTTATCTGGCGCCGATTCCCCACCGTGGCAAAGCCAACTTGCCGCAGTACGTGCGTGAGGTCGCCGAGTTTCTTGCTGAGTTGCGTGGTGTTCCGTTCGAGGCGCTGGCTGCGCAGACTACCGCCAATTTCAAGGCATTGTTCCCGCTGGCCAGAGTGAGCGGCTGACGGAGTCTCCCGCGGGAAGTTGAGGCTTGCCGAGCAAGCCTGATGCGCTGCCTTGTTTCGTCAACATGGGCGGTGCTTATCTTGCCTGAATATCCAAAAGGTGGCGTATGACCGCTGAAACGCTGCACACCGGGTCGCTCCAGCGCGGCCTGAAGAATCGCCACATCCAATTGATCGCTCTGGGCGGGGCGATCGGCACTGGGCTATTCCTGGGTTCGGCCGGGGTGCTGAGAAGTGCCGGCCCGTCAATGATTCTGGGCTACGCGATCGGTGGCTTCATTGCTTTTCTGATCATGCGCCAGCTCGGCGAGATGATTGTCGAGGAGCCGGTTGCAGGCTCCTTCAGCCATTTCGCACACAAGTATGGCGGTGGCTATGCGGGGTTTCTTTCCGGCTGGAACTATTGGGTGCTCTATGTCCTGGTGGGCATGGCCGAGCTCACGGCGGTCGGCAAGTACGTCCAGTTCTGGTGGCCCGAGGTTCCGACCTGGGCTACGGCCGCAGCGTTCTTCGTGCTGATCAACATGATCAACCTCAGTAACGTCAAGGCCTTCGGCGAAACCGAGTTCTGGTTCGCCATCATCAAGGTCGCCGCGATCGTCGGCATGATCCTGCTCGGGCTTTTCCTGCTGGTCAGCGGTAAGGGCGGCGAGCAGGCGAGCATCAGCAATCTGTGGAGCCACGGTGGGTTTTTCCCTAACGGATTCAGCGGCATGCTGCTGGCGTTGGCGATCATCATGTTTTCCTTTGGTGGGCTGGAGCTGGTGGGTATCACCGCGGCGGAAGCGGCTGAGCCGAAAACTGTGATTCCAAAGGCTATCAATCAGGTCGTCTATCGCATCCTGATTTTCTATATAGGTGCGCTGACCGTTCTGCTGGCACTTTATCCCTGGGATGCGTTGCTGCTGACGCTCGGCGCCGCGGGCGACCCCTACAGCGGTAGCCCCTTCGTGCAGATCTTTTCGCTGATCGGCAGCGATACCGCAGCGCACCTGCTGAATTTCGTCGTACTCACTGCCGCGCTATCGGTCTACAACAGCGGCGTGTACTGCAATAGCCGGATGCTGTACGGCCTGGCCGAACAAGGCGATGCGCCGCGCAGCCTCATGAAAATAAACGCTCGTGGCGTACCGGTCCTTGCGGTGGGGGTATCCGCATTGGTGACGCTGCTTTGCGTGGCGGTGAACTACCTGTTTCCGCAGGGCGCGCTCGAGTTGCTCATGTCTCTCGCGGTGGCTGCGTTGGTGATCAACTGGGCGATGATCAGCCTTGCACATCTCAAATTTCGACGCGCCATGCAGCAGCAAGGGGTTGAGCCTGGCTTCAAGGCGTTCTGGTTTCCGCTGAGCAACTACCTGTGCCTGGCCTTCGTTGCCGGCATATTGATCATCATGCTGTGGCTCCCAGGGATTCGTATGTCGGTATTCGCCATTCCGATCTGGATTGGCTTTCTCTGGCTGTGCTATCGGTTGCGGGCTCGTTTGCTGGCAAAGACGGTATAGGTTTCAGTAAGCCCGGGACAAAAAAAACCCGGATTCCTGAGAAACCGGGCCAAGACCATTAGGAGTATGAAATCGCAATCCTAGCGACCTCATCTGGCTGGGCAGTGGGGGGATTGCCCGGCCAGTTACTCAAGTATTAGCGCTGCATCTGCGCTCTGCAGGCGCATTTGTGCGGTTTTTAAACGCATTTGGAATACATGTCTCGCTGGTTGATCGCGGTCAGTGCGCAGTCAGCCCTCGCAGTAGGGCGAGCGTTTCGTCGATTACCCGCGCTGGTGTGTAGAAATGTGGAGAGAGGCGGATGCCGCCGCCGCGTAATGCGCACACGACTTGCTCCGCCTTGAGGCGTTCGAACAGTTCGGCATTCGTCCAGTGCTCAAGCCGGAACGTGATAATGCCTGAGCGGCGTTCCGCCTGGCGCGATGACAGGATTTCGATTCCGCTCAGGCCGTCGAGCCCTTGGGCAAGCCATTCGATTCGCTCGTCCAACGACTTGGCGACTTGCTCCATTCCCACTTCCTCGAGCAGCGAAAGACTGGCTTCGAGTGCCATCGCCCCCAGCAGGTTGGGGCTGCCGCACTCGAAGCGTCTGGCGCTGCGTGCGGGCTCCCAGTCGGTGCGGTCGTAGTCGCCGGCGTGTTCCAGCATGTGCCAGCCATATTCGTGCAGCTTCAGTCGTTCGCGCAGGTCGCTGCGACAATAGAAAACGCCAAGCCCTTCCGGGCCGAGCATCCATTTATGGCCGTCAGCCATGGCAAAGGCGCAGCGGTTCCGCTGGACATCGAAGGGCAGGGCCCCTAACTGCTGGATCGCATCGATACACAAGAGCACGCCGCGCTGCTCGCAGCCTTCACCTAGACGAACCAGATCCAGGCGCATGCCGCTGGCGTATTGCACGGCGCTGATTGCCATCAGGCTTACCCGTGGGCCACATGCCGCCAGCAGATCGCCTTCAGGGTCGGCACCTTTGAGATTGACCTGAACCACCTCGACACCGTAACGCTGCAGCGCCTCCCAGACGACGCGGTTGGACGGAAATTCTTCATCGCTGATGACAATCTGGTCACCGCTTTTCCAATCCAGCCCGAATGCAACGAACGACAGGGCTTCAGAGGTGTTCTTGACCAGCGCCACGTCGGCGCTGCTTGGCGCATTCAGCAGCCGCGTCAGGCGCTGACGCAGGCTTCGCTCGACTGCCAGCCACTGTGGATAGTCGCGCGCACCGAGGGCGGCATTCTGTTCGGCAAAAGCGCTGACGGCGCGCGCTGCGCGCAACGGCCAGGGAGCGACGGCGGCATGGTTCAGATATCGCAAACCGACTAATTGTGGAAATTCGTCATTTATTTGAATCATGTCTGGATGTTCCGTGCATTTGATGACCGGTTAGGCATAATGGCTGCCTCGAATCAACCTTCAAGCAGCCTTCCTATGCAGAATGAACCTCGTAAGGTCCGCGAATTTCGCCGCCGCGAACAGGAAATCCTCGATACTGCGTTGCAGCTTTTTCTCGATCAGGGAGAGGATAGCGTTACCGTCGAGATGATTGCCGATGCGGTCGGTATCGGCAAAGGCACGATCTACAAGCACTTCAAGTCCAAGGCCGAGATCTACCTGCGGCTGATGCTCGACTACGAGCGCGACCTGAACCAGATCCTCCACTCTCCCGATCTTGACCGCGACAAGGAAGCGCTTTCCCGCGCCTACTTCGAATTCCGCATGCGCGATCCACAGCGCTATCGCCTGTTCGACCGCCTCGAGGAAAAAGTGGTCAAGGGCAATCAGGTGCCGGAGATGGTCGAGCAGCTGCATAGCATCCGTGCTTCCAACTTCGAGCACCTGACCCAGCTGATCAAAGGCCGCATCGCGGAAGGCAAGCTGGAAGACGTGCCACCGTACTTCCACTACTGCGCTGCGTGGGCGCTGGTGCACGGCGCCGTCGCGCTGTACCACTCGCCGTTCTGGAGCAATGTGCTGGAAGATCAGGACGGCTTTTTTCAGTTCCTGATGGATATCGGCGTGCGCATGGGCAACAAGCGCAAGCGTGACTGAAGCGCAGCTGATCGAACGGACGTGGTCCCAATGAACGCGAGCGAGTTTCCTATCCGCTACATAGAGCCGGTTTTCCGGCCGCCCAGCGAAGCGCATTCGCTGATCCTGCCAGTGACCAATGGTTGCTCCTGGAACAGTTGCACCTTCTGCGATTAGTTACCCCGATACGCGGTCCTAAACCTCAACTCAAAAGCCCACATCCAGCATAGATATCCCCTGATATTTATTTGGTGTGGGCTTGTTGGTACGAGTTTAAGAGCTAGATTTATCCCAAACGAGGTACATAAAAACTAAGAAATATCGTAGGGCCGCTCATGCCAACTGTCCTCGAATCGTCTCATCGTGAGTTCAGAGCCTTTGTGGCTGATTCGACAGGAATTCAGATTACCCTGCCGGTTATCGTCACCGAGCATGGCGTCTTGGATCAGTTCGCTCGATACATGTATCTGAACCGGATCAAGAGTCGCTCCTGGCAGGAGTCTGCGACTTTCTCGTTGCAGTTGCTGTTGGAATACATGGAGGCCAACCAGGGCTTCTATGACAATCCGAGGGCGCTGTTCACAGCATTCTCAGACACGCTTTACACCGGCACGGTGTCCAATAGCAGCGACCCTTCAGGCCTGTGGTGGCAACCAAGGCAACCGGACGATGCCGGTAAGTTGATCGGCCACGTCACCCGATTCACCGATTGGCTGGCTGCCGTCAACGAGGGCGCTAAGCTGCAACTCAACCCCTGGCAGCAGGCGAATCGGCACGAGGAACGCCTGAATTGGGCGGCCTATTCGCACCGCAGGGATAACGCCTTTCTTGCACACCTCTGGCGCTCCACGTCGCAGACGAAGCAGTCCAGAGCCGTGCGCTCAAGGACTATGCCTGTTGAACGACAAACGCCCACCAAAGCATTTCCAGAGGAACACTTCGAGCTGCTGGTATGCGAGGGTTTCCGGAGGCGGTCACGAGATTCACGCGGGCCTACAGACCTTCGAAATGTCCTGATTACCTACCTCATGCACTACGGCGGATTGAGGCTGTCTGAAGCGCTCTCGCTTTGGAGTGATGACGTTAGCTTAGAGGCCGGGGAGGTCATCGTCCGTATTTATCACCCTGAATACGGCCGGGCACCTGGCGGTCAAGCCAACCGCGCTGCTTACCTTCAAAGCCAATATGGCCTGCAACCCCGCAATCGGCTGGTCAAAGCGACCGACCCGCTGTTCCTTGGGTGGAAGAATGGCCTGATTACCGACCCGCACCGACGCTGTTTCGAGGTGTTCTTTTATCCCTATGAGGCTGGACTGGTTTTTGCCGGCCTCTGGCGTGACTACCACCTTAAACAGCGGGTGAAGCCGAAGGTTGGCGAAGCTCACCCGTATGCCTTCACCAAAAGGGACGGCCAGCCCTATTCGCACCGGATGTTTCGCAAGGCCCACAAGTTGGCTGTTAAGCGGATCGGGCTGGTGTACGAGAAGATGGAGGGTACCACCCCGCACGGCCACCGCCATGCCTATGGCCAGCGCCTGGCTCGGGGCGGCGCCGACCCACTGCTGATCAAAAACGCAATGCACCATGCGTCGATCAAATCGAGTCAGACCTACACGCAGCGCACGACGACACAAATGCGCCAGGATCTACGCGACCTGGAAGCACGGCTGCGCTCGCAGCATTCAGAAAATTCCCACGATCTCTTGATCAAGGAATAACGCCGATGCCAGCCAAAAAAGATTTTTACACCTACGCCGAAGCGCAGGCGGCAGCCCAGGAGCTGGGCATCAAGAGCCAGCCCGACTACAGAAAACGCTACCGCGAAGATCCGCGGCTGCCGGCCCGCCCCAATCAGATCTACGCCGACGCCGGTTGGATAGACTGCTACGACTTCCTCGGCAATGAACGGCCCGACTGGTACCCGACCTACGCCGAGGCCCAGGCGGCAGCCCAGGCGCTGGGCATCAAGAGTGCGCCCGACTACAGAAAGCGCTATCGCGAAGACCCGCGGCTGCCGTGCAACCCCAGTCAGGTCTATGCCGATGCCGGCTGGATGGACTGGTACGACTTCCTTGGCAACGAACGGCCCGACTTCTACCCGACCTACGCCGAGGCCAAGGCGGCAGCCCAGGCGCTGGGCATCAAGAGTCAGCCCGACTACACAAGGCGCTACCGCGAAGACCCGCGGCTGCCGTGCAAACCCAGTCAGTTCTATGCCGATGCCGGCTGGATGGACTGGTACGACTTCCTCGGCAATGAACGGCCCGACCTCTATCCAAGCTACGCCGAGGCCCAGGCGGCAGCTCAGGCGCTGGGCATCAAGAATCCGTCCGACTACACAAAGCGCTACCGCGAAGACCCGCGGCTGCCGTCCAGCCCCAGTGAGTTCTATGCCGACGCCGGCTGGATGGACTGGTACGACTTCCACGGCAATGAACGGCCCGACTTCTACCCGACCTACGCCGAGGCCAAGGCGGCAGCCCAGGCGCTGGACATCAAGAGTCAGCCCGACTACACAAGGCGCTACCGCGAAGACCCGCGGCTGCCGTGCAAACCCAGTCAGTTCTATGCCGACGCCGGCTGGATGGACTGGTACGACTTCCTCGGCAATGAACGGCCCGACCTCTATCCAAGCTACGCCGAGGCCCAGGCGGCAGCTCAGGCGCTGGGCATCAAGAATCCGTCCGACTACACAAAGCGCTACCGCGAAGACCCGCGGCTGCCGTCCAGCCCCAGTGAGTTCTATGCCGACGCCGGCTGGATGGACTGGTACGACTTCCACGGCAATGAACGGCCCGACTTCTACCCGACCTACGCCGAGGCCAAGGCGGCAGCCCAGGCGCTGGACATCAAGAGTCAGCCCGACTACACAAGGCGCTACCGCGAAGACCCGCGGCTGCCGTGCAAACCCAGTCAGTTCTATGCCGACGCCGGCTGGATGGACTGGTACGACTTCCTCGGCAATGAAAGCCCTAGCGCTGCCCTAGCGGACTACCCGCACATATGGGCAAATGTTGAGCAGTGGCTGAAGACCCAAGTGAACATCCAAGGCAAGAGATCCGCGATCAGGGTTTTTTTGAGTAATTTCTATCAGGTACAGGAGTTGCCAGATGAACTGGTACACCTACTGCTGCGCGCCAATCCCTTCCCCACTGAGGCCTATCAGCAGTTCATTGAAGCCCAGGCCGAGTCTCTGAAAAGACCTTATCACAGAGCTATCACAGCTTTTTTCGACTGGCTTTTGGATGAACGCTGCACCGATGCCGACGCGGACGAGCGCATTGTGCTTGCTGAGTTCCGGAACCCCTTTCAAACGGTGCTGGCCGGCTTTACAGATAGCTTGCAGGCCTACCGGCCCAGCCAGTCCACCAAGCCGCCGCTTGGTTATGAATACATTCTCCGTGCACGCAATTTCCTCGTGCCGAACGGCGAACGGGTATTGCAGACACGGCCCAGCCTGACGGATTTGCCGCACCTGCAAGACTTCTTTGCGACCCGCGCCGACTGGATTTATGTGGACGAGTCGTTGATCGACCGCGCCGATCCGAACTGCATTTGGCGGAAGGTCAAGGCTGACCGCAAGATGAAAGACAATCGCGAAGTGGTGGACAGCTATCAGATTTGGTCGCCTGTTCGCTTTGTGGCGCTCTACACGCTGCTGCGTTTTCCGCTGCGCGGCCAACAGATTCTTTGGCTGGACAGCGGCGAGGCGGATAACGAAATTGCCGTTTTCGATGCTGAGTATGGCGGTGTTCGCTGGGAGAAGAACACCGGCCCCCTGGCTGGCAAAGGGAGCAAGAAACGCCGCTCGCAGGCTGCGGTACAGCGCGGCGACAGGGACGCGCCAAAGCTCTATGTGAACACCAACAAGACCGGACGCCAGGAAGGCGGCTACGAAGTTCCGTGGATTCCTGATGATCTGCTCTATTGGTTCCTGTTGCTGCGCGACTGGCAAGCTAAGTACAACTCGCTGAAAGAGCCGACGCGCTGGTCTGACATCAAACTTCGCGCCGAAACCAATGAGAAGATTTTGCAGGCGCGTGGCACCCAATGCTTTCTGTTCCGCACGGACGCCTCGGGTCAGCCGACGTTCACCACAACGGCTTTCACCCACATCTTGCCGGCATTGCTCTACGCGATTCAGCGTCCCGGCGAAAACCTTGCCAGCGAAAGCCCCAACTTCAAAGCGAACAATCAGCGCTATATCAGCCCCTACACACCGCACAGCCTGCGTGTCAGTCTGATTACGGCGTTCATCGCAGACGGCGAAGCGCCTATTTACCTGATCTCCAAGCTTGTCGGTCATGCCTCGCTAGTGATGACGATCTACTACATCAGGCTGAACAACGATCAGATGCGCCGCACCATGGGCGAGACTGAGAAGCGCGCCGCAGAGATTTCAACTCAGCGCCATGCCGAAGCGGTTAGGACGCAGGGATTACAGCCGCTTCGCCATCAACTGATTGCAACGGACGGAAATCGCTTGCTGCTCGAGTCTGACGTGCCGAACTCGGCCTGCGTGGTGTTCGATCACGGCCTCTGTCCCATGTCAGGCGCTGCATGCCAAATCGGCGGCGAGGCTGTGGCCGAGAGAAAGGTTGAAAGTCTTTATGCCCCTGTCGAGGCGGGCTATCTCGGGCAGAAAAATTGCCCGCGATGTCGGTTCTTTGTCACCGGGGTTCCGTTCCTTGGCGGCCTGGTGGCGCTGGCCAACGAACTCGCGTTGGAGATTCATGCGGAAAGCGCACGTTTTCAGAGCTACGCGGCGGCGGTCGAACGGCTTGAGCAGGACTGGTATGACGCCTGCCAGGCCAATCAGCCGGACACTCAGCACTCGAATCGAAAGCAGGCGAGCGCCAACCAGCAACTGAGCGCGGGGAAGCTCGATGGCCTGCTGACTGACTATGCAGCCATCAATCACTACGTCCAGGGCTGTCTGAAACTCATCAATGAAGGCGAGCAGGGCGGCGAAGGCGAGAATGGTGTCAGACTAATCGCTGGTGGAGATCTTGCCGAGATCGGTGTCGCCTTTGAAGAATCCAAGACTAACTACCATTTGCTGGCCGAAATCTGCCAGAACGCGACCATCTATCGGTCGGCCAATCCCTCGCGTGCCGTGCCGCTGATAGCACAGGCCATCGACCGTATGGCCGAGAACAACGGCTTGGCACCGACCATGTTCAGGCTCGACGACGAACAGAAGCTGGTCGTTGCCAACGAGATGAACCGGATTCTCCTTCAGCGTTTAGGGTCCTGGGAAAGGATCGACGATCTGTTCTCGGGCGACCTGATGCTGCTCGACATTGATACTCACGAGCCGGAGCTGACGCGCATTTCGGCCGAGATCAAACAGCTTCTCTCCAATCCCAATAGCGCGCGCCAGTTGATCCACGAGGCCTCTATCAATGAGTGACCAACTTGTTTCGCCGCAAGACACCTACGGGAGGCTGATGAGCGCGGCCAACGATAGCCGCCGCAAGCGAAGCCTGGAAGCCATCAACGAAGCGTGCCGGCTGCTGCATGAGCGGCATTCTTCGGACTTTTCCTACAAGACCATCATCACCCTTGCCAATGACCGTGGGCTTCCTGTCCCCGGCGAAAAGTCCATCGTCAATAAGACCGGCGAGCATTACCGGGAACTGATCCAGGCTTGGAAACTCGCGTCGCTGCCCAAGTCCAGTAAGACAAAAGCCGATCCGAATGATTGGATCGAACACATCCAAGATCCGGTGCTGCGCATGAGCGTGAGCCTGCTCGCCAAAGAGTTGCGGGCGCTCAAGGCCAAGGAGTCGCGCAAGGCTAAGCACAGTGGTGCACCGATCATCCTGGGAAGCGCGGCGGGGCAAGCCATTTCCACTCGGCCGCTCTTGAATGATGCTGAGTTGGCAGCCTTAAAAGCTGCGATTGATCCAGCGTTGCTTGGCCTAGTGGGGCTGTCGATTGGTAGCAGGGGCGAATTGTTGGATGTGAAAGGGAGGACGATACACAAGCCGGGTTTCTGTGACGCAATTGAAAAAGTTCTGGCTGTTCAGGTGAAGTGATGGTCTGTCCCGGAGCTGGTGGACAGGTTGTTAAGAGCGCTACTGCTCGCATTTCGCCGCTTTACACCATCGGACTGATGTAGCCCAAACGTCGGCAAGTTGCGATCAACCTTTTTAAAACATCGCGCTCCATGGTGACCTGAGCCAGTTGCTAGCGTAGCCGAAGCAGCTCCGTACTCTCACCGCGCTGCTTGTCATTACCCGGAAAGGCATCGTCACCTTGCTGCTCGTGCTGGCGCTTCCGTTTTTTCCAGCAGGCTTTTTGGCGATGCCGAGCGTCTCGGCCACATGACGAAGCGGTGTACCGGCAAGCACCTGGTCTACTGCCTCGCGTTCGAATGATTCGGGAAATGTCGTCTGGTCTGGGTTATGAACACTCCTCGCGGTAGACATTATCCACCTTAAGTCAGTGTCCGCTCAGCCCGGGACAGACCTAACCTCTTCAAGACGATTGCGGACGCGGTGATGGACCGCGTGATTCACAACTCGCACCACATGCAATTCGCTGGGGAGTCACTGCGGAAGGTAAAGGGGCTCGCTACTAAGGTCCTCCAGAAGTCTCCCGCATAACCGAGCGCTCGCGCGGCTAGTTTTGGCCGCGCGCGCGTTCCCCAATCGATACCGGCTATAGGCTTTAGACAGGCCATATTCAATCGAGGGGATTACTTGGAGCGCCGTCAGGCAACCAGGCTCCGTGAGGAGGGCGTCGGCGGGCCATACAGGCACGAGACTCATATGTTGGCCACGCGCGAACCTTAGCATTCGCCCATTTTGCTAACCGAGCAACCCTGATTCACCGCACTACGACTACTTAGGTGACAGACATCTCGACTGCTGGCTTACTTCAGGCGGGCACCGAATACCCTGGAGGATCGCCTCAGCGAAACTGCTAATGGCCCAGGCCAGTTAAGTGGTCGTTGAACAGTAGATCTGAGCGCGCTCTACATCGGCTGAGCTGATGTGATCTCTATCCGAGTAGACAGCCCCTGACCTGGTTCTAAGGTCATAGCCCAATACATTTTCATTGGTATCGGAGATGCGAACCAGCTCAGCAAGCGGTTCCATCTGCCACGCGCCGGCTCCATTCAGACGAGAGGGAGTGATGACCTGCACGTCCTCTATCTTGGCTTTGGCAGCGATACCTTCCAGCATATGCTCTAGCTCTGCCCCGGACGCTACAAGGTACATCGTTCTCCAGTTAGCCCTACCTTTGCCAAGGTTAAGGGTTACACAAAACCAGGGACGATGCTGCTCAAGCTCAACAAAGCGCCATAGTTGGTAGGGTTCCCCAAATAAAGGCGCGAGCGGGATTTCAGCATGCCGATGGGTGGTGAACATCAATGGGCCCCTACATTTAAGCTATATACAGCATAGCTCATTCAGCTTCGAAAAGGCTTCATCGTTCCTTTTGCGAGGCAGCAAAGTGGAACTGAATGATGCGCTTGGGCTTGTGATTAAGGAGCTTCGGCAGCAGAGGCAATTACCCCAGGAAGGGCTTGGGCCCAGCCAGAGCTACATCAGCGCGATTGAGCGCGGCAAGTGGAAGCCATCGCTGGAGAAAATAGAGCAAATCGCGGAAATTCTATCGGTTCATCCCGCCTCCTTGCTCATCCTGGCCTATCTAAGACAGGCGCCAGCGGGCGAGGCGGATCAGATTCTCAGCTGCATCCAAACTGAAATCCAAGAGCTACGATCTACCTGAAAGCGGCTCGGCGCATTACCTCCGCAGTGACGCTTTGATCGGTGATCCTTGGCTCGCTGCCCAAGCAACCGCCTGGTGGCTCCATGGTAGCCTTGCTGAACTCTGTGACTCGCTTCCCACCGATCACTGTGTCAATGAGCCAAAACAATAGGCATCAGATTGAGAGTCTTTAAGCATCAGCCATCGAGGCGCCATTGAGAGGACTAAATCCATGGCCGAATTCAGCGATAGCGAAATGGACCGTGACGAAAAAATGATTCCTGAGCTCGCAGCTGCCGCCACGCATGCTGCTTACCTGCGTTCCGTTGAGGCGGGCCATACCTTGGTAATAGCAAAGAATGGCGTGCTTGTTCAGGTTGAGCGGGACGGTTCGGAGATACCGCTCCGCGCATTAAGTGCTAAACATAGGGTGAAATCTGGGAAGGTTTTCCGCTTAAACGCAGCTGTCTAATGGCTAGCGAGAATGTGGGCGGAGCGAGTGGCGCTTATGGTACTTCGAATAACACAGCATTGCCGCTCATAGATTTACTTTGCAAAATGACGGCGTTTAGGTGATGCAAGCTTAACGATAAAGTCTCCATTGCCGTCCCCTGAATCTTGGCAGAGTCGCTAGGAAGCCAAAGTATGGTAGCCCATCTCGTGGAGACGTCTTACTGTCGCGCGCACTGGGCAGTAGTGGCTGAGCTATAGGCGGGCGATAGAGTTCATAGAAATCGTAAAAAATCCTTTGAAATCGAGCAGGATATCAGCCCACAGCAGCCAGATCTGTGCCGAGCGGAGTAGAGTTCATTGCAGCTTTTTAGCTTGCTCGCGTTGAGAGACGCTGGCGAGACACTTCTCGATGAACTGAAGCTCCTGATCAAGCTCGACAGCACGCTTTTCCAGAGCCTTTAAAGCTGCTTGATGCTCTTTTTGCGCCTCTACTGGTGCTTTAGCGAGTCCTGCCAACTTCCTCTGGCTTCTCATTTACCTCGGCAAGGTACTTTTCCCCGGACTACTTTTTCCTCGCCGGAAAGAGCTGGCACTCCAAGACCGGCTAGAGGGAGCGGGGCGGAATCTATGATGCACTATGCAGGTATCCGCTGAGGAGTAATGAAAGACTGGGCGTCTGAGCTTACATAGAGGCGATTGTTCGTTTCGGATAAAGACGGAAGTTACGACTCCGTCCGGCTCGGCCGAAGCATTTGATCGCACGGTGCAAATCTCCTCATATAGGTTCTCTGCGATCAGATGTGAGCGCAGAACCTTCGAATTGGCAGAAAGTGGTCCGTGGCGCTGATTTACAGTAAGGCGCTGAGCGGACGATTGCATCAACAGTAGCCTCGAGAATATCGACACGTTAGACAGCCTATTTCAGGTTGAACTGCTTTCGGTGACAATTCCTTATGAAATCCAGAGTCGGCCCAAACGGGGTGCATTTTTTCGATCGAACTTCAGGCGTGAATGTCCTTCTAGATGAGCTGCGCCCGGAAGAGGCGATTTGGTCGACCTCCCCCCGCCAGGTATCTATTGCACTCTCCAATGTCTGCGACCTTCACTGTGCCTACTGTTACGCGCCGAAGCACAAGGCGTCTCTGCATAGCGACCAAGTGCTCGGCTGGTTAAAAGAACTGGATACGGAGGGGTGCCTCGGCGTCGGATTTGGTGGCGGCGAGCCCACGCTGCATCCTGACTTCGTCGACATATGCAAACGAGTTGCGGGGGAGACTCAGCTCGCGGTCACATTCACGACTCACGGTCATCGCCTGACGCCACAGCTGGCCGAGCGCCTCAAGGGCTCGATCCACTTCGCACGCATTAGCGTCGACGGGGTCGGCCGCACCTATGAAGAACAGCGCGGGAAGCAGTTTTCCAGTCTCCTCCGAGGAATGGATTCGATTGCGACCTTGTCGCCATTTGGGCTCAACGTCGTGGTCAACGAGCGTACGGTTGCAGAACTTGACGCCTTGAGCGAGCTCGCGCAAAAGGTTGGAGCTAGCGAATTACTGTTGCTTCCTCAGCAAGCAACCTCAGCGGTCGCAAGCATCGATGGAGTGGTAAGCCGAGCACTTCGAGACTGGGTCTCCAACTACAGAGGCAAGGTTCGCCTTGCAGTCAGTGAGGCGGGTGCGTCAGGACTGCCTACGTGCGACCCGCTCCCCGATGAGCGAGGCCTCAATGCCTATGCGCATATAGATGCATCCGGCATGCTGCGCGCGAGCTCTTACTCGCCCGACGGCGTGAAGATTGGAGACGCCGGCGCTCTTTCGGCGCTTGAGCGACTCAGAAATACTTTCGAGATAAAACGAGAGGCCCAATCATGAAGATTTGGAACGGATACGGCTCTGAGCATTCGATGAACCTGGTTCTCATCGGGAGGTTCAAGTGCGCGCAAGACGCCGAGCAGGTCGAGAAGGACATTGACAAGCTCAGCGCTCAGGCTGCTAAAGACGACAGCTACTCCATCCCTTTTGCTCAACCTGAGAATCAGAGATTTTCAGATGACATGCTCTCGTTGCTGTGCAGTCTGAACCTCAACACCTTGGGGCCAGCTGATCTCGGCCAGTTGGTATCCGATCATCACCTCTCGCGTGAAGGCGATCGAATCACTGTCACGACTGACGAGGCGGAGGTGTCCGCGTTCGTGAAGCTCTTCATTGATGCTGGGGCTAAGGTCGAGGTCTTCTCTGCGCACGACTACCCGTCCGATTCTGCCGATGCCAGCTGACAGGGAAAACGCCAATGCCTGCAGCAAATTGGGATGTATTCAGCGAGCTACCTGGAGCCGCGGACGAAAACTTCGAGAAGCTTTGCCGCTCTCTGGTGCGCCGACACTACGGACGCTACGGTCGCTTCAAGCAACTCGCAAACCAGCCAGGCGTGGAGTTTCATCTTCAGCTGACGGAGTCTTGTGATCTCGGAGCGCCGCAACGCTGGATTGGCTGGCAATGCAAATGGTATGAGCTGACAAACGGACAAGACTTGGGGGCCGCGCGCAAACAAAAGATCGTCGAGGGCATGGAGAAGACGCGCAAGCATGTCCCAGGTGTGACCGACTGGAAGCTTTGGACACACCACACGCTGACAAAGGGGGACCAAGAGTGGTTCTTCGCACTTGAGAAAGACCGCTTCCCCGAGTTGAAGTTGGAGCTGCTGACGGCAACGGATATCGAAGACCTCCTGGTAGGGCCGGGAGCACTACTTCGAGAAACCTACTTCGGCGAGCTCGTTCTGACGCCTGCGCTACTTGCTGAGCAGCATAGGCTCGCTGCAGCTCCATTCAAGCGCCGATACCAACAGGAAGTTCATGTTGTCGTTGGAGCAGAAGGGAAGGTGCTCAGGCATCTGGGCGGACAGGCCGCGTGGGAATCACTGGAGAAAATCTCAAGTGCCCTCAAGACGGATTGCAGGGACATTTCTTCGCTCACGGCGCAACTAAAAGTCGAACTCAAGGCCGAAGTCGACTCGCTCTTGGCTCGAGCCACCGGATTGGCTGGACTGCTAGATGACCTGCACACAGCGCTCGGCAGGGGCGACTTCGACTTTGTACAGCAAATGCTGGCGGCGAACCCGCCGCAACCGGTGCACTACGACAGGCTGCTCTCGAAGCTGCGTGGGGCTCGTTCAGGCGGAGCACCGTTAACCGCGAATCTGGTCGCGGACATCCACGCAGTGTCGTCGGCGCTGCTCAGTCTGGAGAGGTCGATCGGCGTTCGAGCCGTGGCCGTGCTTGCAGCTGCGGGCGAAGGAAAATCCGAGCTTGCCGTCAAGGTGACGCAGCCGGACGGAGACCTCCCTGGTGGTGTCTTGCTGCTAGGCAAGAATCTTCATGCAGGCCAGGGGCTTGACGATCTTGTGTCTGCCTTCAAGATTTCTGGCAGGCCAGCGGAGAGCTTCGACCGGCTGGTTGAGGCCGTTGATGCGGCGGGGCAGCGCGCGGGCAAGCGCATCCCCATTGTCATTGACGGTCTGAATGAGGCTGAAGACCCCAGAAACTGGAGGGATGAACTCGCCCGAGCGGAAGAGTTTCTGGAGGACTTCCCGTACGTTCTGCTGGTTGTCACTCTACGCAATGAGTTTGCGCAGATGTGCCTGCCGGAGGACTTTCCTCAAGTTGAGCACAACGGATTCCTAGAAGACCCGCAGACGGCAATCGACAAGTACTTTGAGTACTACAAGATCGACGCCACCGACGCGGATCTGCCCATCGAGTTCTTGCAGCACCCACTGACGCTGAGAATCTTCTGCGAGGTGGCGAACCCTCGGCGCCAGCACATTGTCGGGGTGGAGGCGCTGCCCAGTTCGCTTGCAAGCCTGTTTGAAGCGTACTTCAACAAGGTTGCCGAACGGGTTGCTCAGCTTTCACCAACGGCGCACCGTATCTATCAAGATGAAGTCCAAGATGCGCTGCTGACGATCGCGGGTCTCCTCTGGGAGGGCAACGCGAGAAGCGTGGAGTTCAAAGCTGCTCGGACGGCAGTTCAAGACGTGGGCCGTTGGGACGTCAGCGTCATTCGCGCGCTGGAGTCCGAAGGCGTCCTCGTTCGAACGACTTCTGAAGAAGGAGGCCAAGGAATCGCGTTTTCATACGACCTGATGGCCGGACATATGATGGCGCGCCACCTGCTTGCCAGACCGGCCTTGGCGCAGTGGCTGCAAAGCGATGAAGGACGCGCGCTCTTCCAATTCCGTGAGCCTGGTTCGCATACCTTCGCTTATGACGTGTTCCAGGCTCTGGTTGGCCTGTATCCGCAACACACGGTCAGGCGCCAGCTTTGGCAAGACTTGTTGGACGAGAACCTCGTCATGAACGCGCTGTTGTTGACAACGCAGTCAGACCCAAGGCACATCGGGCGGGAAACGGTGGAACGGTTCGCGCGGGCAATGCAGGAGTCGAAGCCGTTCGCACGGTTTGCCTTCAAGAGACTACGGGGTACCAGGGCAGCGCGAGCGCATCCATTCGACATGGACTTCTTGCACGGCGTGCTCTTGGCCATGCCCAATACGCAGCGCGATCTATTCTGGTCGGAGTGGGTTCGCGAGAGCTCTGAGGAAGTCGAAGACGATTTCAAATTTCTGTCGTCCAGATGGAAATCGGGTGATCTAGACGAGCGAGAGATTCGGCGGGCGCGCTGGGTGATGTGGACGCTGACGTCGACGTCCAGAAGCCTGCGCGACGTGGCCACCAAGACCCTGTACGAATTCGCCACCAGGCGGCCTACGGAGTTTTTCCGGCTTGCAGTAGAGGCAATTGCCGTTTCAGACCCATACGTCCCCGAACGGATGTTCGCCGCGGCCTACGGTGCGGCGCTGACCACCTGGTCGGATATCAATGCTGTGGAGATGCGTGAGGCACTGCCTAGAGTCGCTCGTGAGATTTATCAAGCGATGTTCGCGCCTAGCGCGACGCATCCTACTTGGCATGCCCTATATCAGCAGTACTGTCTGGGTACCATTGCCATCGCAAGGATGGTGGATCCGGCTTGCTTGTCTGCGGACGAGGCAGCTCATCTCCTTCCACCGTTTAGCCATCTACCCAGTCCGTTTGTGAACATGCCGCAGTACAACCCGGCGGTGATCGAACGTGCAAAGCGTGAGGCGATTCGAATGGACTTCGGCAACTACACGATGGGAAGACTGATTCCAGGTCGGTCGAACTACGACGACAGCAACCCAGAGTACCAGCGGGTGCTGCCGGCAATCGTTTCGCGAATGCTGGTGCTTGGCTATGACCCCGCGCAGTTCGAAGCTGTTGACCGGCAAATGAACTCCGGCCCTCGTATGGGAGGTGACAAGCACAAGGTCGACCGATACGGGAAGAAGTACGGCTGGATCGCTTACTTCGAGATGTGGGGTGTCCGGTACGCGCAGGGCCTTCTTGCGGAGCGGCGCAGCGCTCGCCCCTCAGATGCGGACATCGACCCGACATTTCCGCTCGCGGCCACGAGAATCGACCTGCCGCTCCAAGACTTGTTCAGTGGTCAACCTACTGGTACTGGCGACTGGGTGGTGAGAGGTCCGCAACCAGACTACCGCGGCATCCTCGAGATCGAGGAGATTGATGGCCTGTCCGGGCCGTGGGTCGTACTTGACGGGTTCCTCGAACAGAACGCTCCCGCTGATGACCGACAGGTCTTCACCTTCCTCCGAGGTGTACTCGTGGACAGCGGAGAAGTCGACCACCTGTGCACGTTGTTCACTGGCCTCGAATACCCCGGCAATGATGCCATTCCAGAGGAGCCAAGCTTCCATTACACCTATGCGGGTGAGATGCCTTTCTCCTCGATACCCGGTATGCCTGTCGCTAATGAGCGAGAGGACGACCGCGCCGAATACATGGTGTCCGCTGATAGGTGGTCAAACAGTGGCGTCACGGTCGACATCCCGGTGCAGAAGTACAACTGGGAGAGCTACCACAGCGTGCTGAACCAGAGCAGTGGGGCGAGCCTGCCATCCAAACTTCTCTGTAAGGCTTTGAGCCTCAGGTACCACGCCAACAAATGGGACTTGCTCGATGCTTCAGGCGTGGCGTCTCTTTACCGCGAAGTCGGCGAGTATGGCTCGCAGATCAGTGGCTCGTTCAGCTATCTGCGTCGTGACCTTCTTGACAGCTACTTGACGCAGTCCGGCAAGATGCTGGTGTGGCTCATGTGGGGAGAGCGTGGCTTTCATCATCGGTCAGCCGAGGCGCACAACCTTCACGAGTACTACGCGCACCACCAGCATATTCACAAGCGTACTCACATCTATCAGCCTGCTTCGAGCACTCAATCGTAGGGCGGATCAGGCGAGGTGGTGCCGCCATTCTGGGACGCAGTAGCCGTTTATGCAGGGCGTGGTACCGGCGGCGGATCCAGTATTCGTTATGGATTCGCCGTTAGACGGCCTGACCAAGTCGTGTCACGCTCAAATCAGCGCCTCGAGTGTCCGCCACCTATACCGGAACGATCGAAGAGCAAACCAAGTTGACATCGCCGGCGTCAGCTCTCGAACCGCATCGGACCTGAGTGTTGTACAAGCGGTCATAGCGCTATCGTCCCGCCAAGTGCGCAACCGCTGCCAAGTGGCCAATCAACCCATGACGCGCTGAATGAGCTCTGGCGACGTTCGATGTCGGGCAGTAAGCAAACATTTGCGGTCAAAAGTTAGCATCAACCGGCTTCACGTCGATTACGGCCCCTCGCGAAAGACTAAATCGGCCAAAATCACCCGCTGGCTGACTCTGAAGCGCTGAGGGGTTGCGTCCGCGTTTGCTTCGCGTCGCAGATGCCACAGTCGGTACCTTCTGGATAGAAAAAGCCAGGCACAAGGCCTGGCTTTTGGAAGTGGTGCGGGTCAGGGGATTCGAACCCCTCGGTCTCTGTTGGTAGCTCTAGTTACATCCGAACGCCCCATTATTTGAACTGAGAAAGACCCGCAGAGCCGTTCCGCACCATTCAAAAACTACAGTACTAACCATAAGCATTACCCCCAGATCAAAGCAGTTAAAGATCGGTGTGATCAACCTCAAGCACACCGGAACGACTGTCACCAGGTCCGACATTACAGCCAAAATACTGAGGAAATTCAGTCTCACAAGAGCCATTTGGCCCAACACAGTAGGGAGTGACCGATAATCAACTCCTGAATACTGGCCCACCAATTTTATCCAGATGACGGTCACATAGTCCAGTTGTCGCACCGCCATCTAGATAGTGCGGGCGAGCTGCCGGCGCGCCTCATCAAAGGTCCGTCCGCTTGCACCATACTAAGCAACTTTTTATTGAGTAAATCCAGTATGGGTTTGCGTAAACTGTAGTGGTCTAATCCCCGTGGACACCTCGATAGCGGATGATTCTCCCCAACGAGGGCTCAGCGAGACCTGACCCTTGGCCAGGTAAGCCGCAATTGGGCCTAGTGACGATGGGCAGAACCGGCCAATAGCAGACGCTCGGACTAGTCATGAGGCTTGGAGGTCTCTAGGGAGCGCGGCCTATTCACAGGTCGCGCTCATAGCCAGTCAAAGAATGTCTTGGAGGATTGGTATGGGGCCTCTGTCCCAGCCGCTATTTGATTTTTACGCTCTAGCACTTCCACGGGGGCATGGTTTTGGAAGTGCTCCGCCCATCGGAGCGTGGGGGAGTGATGAGGAAGATGCCTTCGGCGCTGTAACCCAAGACTCACAAGACAATAGCTTTGGGTGTCTGGTTGCACGACGTCGTGTGGATGGTGTGTGGGTTGTTGTGTTGGATGTTCACGGGGTAGAACCCCTTTCCGGCGCTAAAGGCGAAAGATCGCGCAGCGTAATGACCATGCCGCTGTATTCATCGGTAGGCTGAATTTCGATGTTTTTCCCCAATTCGAGAATGTGACCATGTAGGAATAGCATGACCTCTTGCTTGTCCATCAAGCAGGGGTACAGGGCATGGCTAGATCTGATCCTAATCCTGATGGGAAGGCTCTCCTTGCCGACCTTGAATTTGGCCTTTGTAGCGATATAGAAGGCGTGGTTGTAAAAACTAACCGAGGCAAATCCATAAAGGATTTTCCGATCTGAGCTTGGTGCTCCTTCCTTGCCTTCGTGGCTAAGTGGGCTGAAAGCATCGAAATAGGTTTGGGGCTGCGAGGCGATGTGAAGTGAGTGGGTTCGTCGCGCATCTAAGTCCTCCATTGCGCACCAAGCATCAACGACTTCTTGAAGCGTTCCGTGGTGGCGTAGGGGCTCCAAGCGGCTCTGCAGTGCAAGTGCGTGCATTTCTTCCACCGTGGGCCTGTTCGCTTTGCGTGGCTTTTCTATAGGACCCAGGTGAGTTGGAATGGGGCGCGGGGGAACGGTGGACTTTCGTGAGATGGGGGCGCCGGGTACCGGGGAGTCGATGGTTTTTTGCTTTTCGTTCACACACCCAGGAGCGTGAGAGCCTGGCGCTCTGAAAAATGCGTTGATGAGCTTTGCGGGCACCACTTCAGCCAAGCAATTGGCGTCCGGGCAGAAGTAGAAAAGGTCTTTGGCATGATAGGCAGACTCTACCGATACTTTGGCGCTGATCTCCCAGCAAATTGCCGTCGTCATCAACTCGTTGCTCATCTAAACCCTCAAGATTTTATGGACGTCCAGAGGCTTTTACCTTGTCTGGTTTGGCATGAATAGTCCGTGGAGGATGGGGCTTTCGCCTAGGTGAACTAGGCATCTTAGTGAACGGCACAATCGGGCAGAGAGCGGGAACCCCGCTACACCAGAGTTGGGGCAGCTAGCTTGTGCTTAGGCCGATGATCGCGTTGACTCTGAACCATCTTGTGACAGGCGAAATCTAGCCATGCAGCAACTGAGCAAAGCCAATCACTATGTGCCCAAGCTGTACCTGAAACAGTGGGCGCATGAAGGGCGTATCTCTACGTACCGGTTGTTGGTTCCCGACGAGAGAGTCCCCTTGTGGGTTCCGCAGTCCCTGAAGGGAATCGCGTTCCATCAGCACCTTTACACCTACGTTGAAGGCCAAGAGGAGACGGACGCATTTGAGCGTTGGCTCGACAGTGAATTCGAGAACCCTGCTGAGGAAGCAATCCGTCGAGTTGTCCAAGAGGAGCGTATGGCTCCTGAACATTGGAGGTCGCTGGTTCGGTTCGCCGCCGCGTTGGATGTTCGTACACCGGCCCGCCTTAGGGCGTTCATACGACAGCAGAACGCAGGCCTGTTGGAGTTGATGAACTCAACTATGCAACGCTCCGTTCAGACGCTGGAGGACTTGGTTCGTTGCAACAAGCCACTTCCCAGCTCTCCAGAGGACAGTGATGCCAAGTCGATCTTCAAAATCTCAATCGAACCTCAACCTGATGGAAGTGGCCGGGTAAGGGCAGAGGCTGTTATTGGACGACGGCTGTGGATTTGGCAGATGACGCACCTGCTTACGAAAACGCTTGGGTTCCTACCTGCCCAAAGGTGGACAGTCCTGCATGCTCCCGCCGGCATGTCGTGGCCAACCTCTGACAATCCACTGATACGCCTGAATTTCCAGGACTCAAAGAACTATGACTTCGCTGGCGGTTGGGGTGTCCACAAAGGGGAAATCCTACTCCCGCTAAGCCCTAAGCACCTGCTTCACACCTGCATTGGTGGCAAGCAGTGGCTGCGGGGCACGACACCCGATGTCAGAACGGCGCAACTGATACGCAAGTTAATCATCGAGCATGCGGATCGTTACGTGTTCGCGACAGAGCCTGCTGATGACATCCACTTGATCCGCCCCAGACATGTTTGCTCGGCAACCTACAAAAGCGAGTTGTTAGCCTGGCAACGCTGGCACCAAGAGCAGAGCCAGGCTGAGCGAGAGTTTCAACGCTGATACTGCAGCGTCTAGCGCTGGTACTTTGCTGATGGTGACAGCCTGCCTGTTGCAGAATCTGGCGGCCGCTTCAGGTATTCAGGTTCTGGGCTATGTAGAGGACAAAAAGAAGCGGGGTACGTGAGGCGATGAGACCGTGATGTCTGGATATTACGCTGCAGCGCAAGGAAGCAGAAAATGAGTCGACGTAGGCCGAAGTCCTTTACTCACTGGGTAATTGGGGTTGTAGGCACATTGATTACAGCGCTAGTCATCTACCAACTACGCATCTACATAGCCGAGCACAGGCTTGAGCGCGATTTATCCCGCATAGAGCACCAGCTGCAGCACAATCTTACGCCTCGAATACCCGCGCCTCGCGAGCTTTCTCCAAAGGAAATCGCAGCCCAACAGGAGGCTGCTCGCCGCCAAGCTGAGATAGATCGCAGACTTGCGGCCGATCAGGCGAAAGCTGCAGCAGAACCACAGCGGAAGGAAGGAGCGTGGTCCAAGTACTTCACCCCGACACAGCGCTGCCAGATTCCAGAGTCTCAGCGCATGGTGGAGGTCTGTCAGGCTAATGAGGCCAAACGCCGAGCCAGGTTCGAAGCCGAATGGGCTGATGGTGAGCGCATATGAACCAGATTCATTTTTCGGTCAAGGCTGCCAGGTCTGCTTCTGAAGTGCCTGGGCGTTAGGCTTGGATAGCCGAAAATAGGGGCTCTTGAATCGCTGCCTGCTATTGCAGTCCTTCTGAAGTAACGACAGTATGTGTAGCTAAATGCCATCAGCCCAAGGATTGATTTGATGTCCGCCAGCCCTAGGATCATGCCAGCCACACTTGATCGTGAGATATCTAGTGCAGATCAGGATGCATTTGGACATCGACATTTTGCGCAGGGTCTACAAAGCCTTATTGAATCCGAACAGCTAAAACCTCCCTTTAGCATTGGACTTCTAGGTGGTTGGGGCACGGGCAAGAGCAGCATCAAGGAGTTGTACACAAGGGATCTGGCAGATGATGCGGTTAAGGCGGATGGAAAGCATCGGAAGGATCGATACCACTGCATCACTTTTAATGCTTGGCGATTTGGGGGGCACGACCAAGACATCAAGCGAGCCCTATTGCGCCATGTCTTCCTAGAGTTAGGGGGCAAGGAAGATCAGCTCTACGACAAGCTATTTAGGCAGACCAGTGAGACCACTCAACACCCCAAGGGATGGTGGCAAGTCACCCTGGAGACACTCAGAGCATGGGCGCTTCCCATACCTGCTCTGGTGGCTGCAATGGCCCTGCTGTTTGCGATTTGCTACCTCGTGTTGATGGTTTTCAACATTCAAAGTGATCTGTTGAAAAGTGTCGTTTTTCTGTGTGTGACAGGGGCATACACCTACCTCCTGAAGCACGTCAAACCACCAGCCGTTGTACCTGCCACACCCATCACGCGGGTGGAGTTGCCCAACACTACTTCTGAACAGTACGAGGATCTTCTCCTTGAACAGGTTCGCCGTTACAAATCTGGGGAATGTAAATCCTTGGATGGCCGAACGGGGAAGACATGCGAAAGATTGGTTGTCTTTGTTGATGACCTTGATCGATTGTCGGCGGAAGAGATGGTTCTAGGCTTGGACGCCGTACGCACTTTTATGGAGATTCCAGCAACAAGGCTGCCGGCCGGTCTGGGCTTGGTATTTGTCATCTCTTGTGATGAGGCCAAAGTGGCTGATGCTTTGGCACGCGGTCGGCGGAACAGCGACCTTCCCGGCACGGTGGTGACACATAACGATGCACGAAGATACCTAGACAGAATCTTCCAGTTCCGTTTGGAAATACCGCCGCCACCGCGTCACGACATGCGTCAGTTTGCTCGCTCTCATCTAGAGAAACTGCCGAGCATCATTGCGGACCTAGAGGCCCACAACATTCCGCCGGCCACGGTCATTGATCGGATGATTCATATTGGCGTTCAGGATCCGAGAAACGCGCTTCAGATTGTCAATGCTTTTGCTCAGGCTTGGTGGTTGGCTAGAAAGCGGGAAGCTGAAGGCCTTGGAAGCAATAGAGCGGGCGGACTGCACGAAGGTGCAGTGACATCACATCCTGTCTCACTCGGTGCTTTGTGCGCGATGAAAGTAAGCTTCCCTGATTTTTACCGTGATCTCCAGGACGATCCTGCATTTCTGCAGCGCTTTACTGATGTTGTGATTCGAGGGCAGAAGCTGAGCGATCAGCCGCTCCAAACGCAGGATCGTTTAAAGGAGCGCTACTTCAAGGAGGTCGGAGAAGAGTTCGTCCTAAAGGCGGATCACCGCCCGCTTAGGCAATTTATTGCCAGCCTGATTGGCTTGAGGTGGCCGTCGTCGCTACAGAGCCTACTCCTCCTTTCCGAGGACCATATCACTCGCCGCCTAGGGGCGAAGATTGCACCAATCTACGGCGACTTCGTCTCTGGAAACACGCAGGGCGTGCTGGAGGGACTTGCCAGGCACAACGACACTGCACCTCTTCACGAGGACGAAGCTAGAGCTCTTCACCAGATGCTTGAGGACTTAAGACATGAACTGCCTGAGCTCAGGGCTCGCGCATCAAGGGTGATTGCCGACTTGGTGGAACGCCTGCCTGATCCTCCTGCCTACCAACTCATCAGCATGCTATGTCGTGAGATGGCTGACTCCTTGGATCTGCGCTCGCAACTCGGCCTCGATAAGATCAGCAAAACTCTACAAGCAGCCGCGGAGGTGGATCAGCGCGCCATTGCATCTCGACTGGTCGGCGATCTACTCACTGGCTCCGGTCAAGTACGTCTTCTCCGCGAAACGATGGAAGCCCCTAGCTTAGATGAAGCGGTCGAGATGGTCCGTTCAGCTGTTCCGATGATTCTGTCTTTGCGCAAGCGCTACGGATTGGAGCGGCAAGCGGACGAGCAGTTATGCAATTGGCTGCTTGAGCGGACGGTTGCTGTCGGTTCAAAGAGTATCCAACTAGCCTTTGTTGAGCTGGAGCAATGGTTAGATGAGGGCGGTGAGCAGCTGGTTAACGACTTGGGGCTCAACTACATCATTGCGCTAGCGGATGAGCTTGAGAAAAAGCAGACGCCCCAATTCGAAGCTGCCGCAGGCGTGGGTAGAACCAGGAAAATTTTCCACCGAATGATGGCCCAAGGGACTGAGTCACGAGAGCTCTTGTGGGCTCCACTGGCGCGATATGTGTCGCTCTATGAGGAGACCGCAATCCGCATGGCTTGGGAAATTGTCGTTGAAAATCATCGCTACGCTAGCGACGACGATGTATGTCAGTTCTTCGGTAACTTCGTAGAGCGGCTGTCGCGTGCATACTCGGATGAGTACTCGACACTCGATGATGCAGCCGCTGCAACTGCTCTGCTTACACTGACCCGCGAACGAGTCGAGGGTTTAGATGCTGAGTCTGTAGAGGGAGCCGCCGACTTGGCTGACCTATGGGGCAAAAGCGGCTTCCTGCCAGAGGAGGCGTGTGCGCTGCTCTCTGAGCTACGGCGAAATGATGAGACGGATTTCATGCGTGTCGTCGGTGGGTGGGCCCCCAAACTCCTCGTGGACCTGCCCGATGCATGCGTGAGCCTAATCGCGAGCCAGTTCTCTGATTTGCCGGCAGAAGTGAAAAGCGCAGTAGCCAGCTCGCTCTCGGCACTGCTTGTCAGTGAGCCTATCGCGGATTCGATCCTAAGGAAATTCAAGACATTCTCTAGCAGCGCGCCTGAATCAATTTGGGATAGCGATCCATTGCAGGGTTTTCTTAACAAGCTAATGCAGCAGATGGCCGCCCAGGTCAGTGCAGCTCCATACCTGAAGTCTGTGCTTCCGGGGACTGTGCATCTACTACACCATGCTACGCCAAGCACCTTCGGTAGCTATCTGCAGCAGCTCTTTGTTAACGGAAAGGGCTATCCGGACCATTATTCGTGGCTGCATTTTGAACTAGCAGACCATTGGCCTGACGAGTCTGACAGTCTCACAGGCTACGCCCCCCAGATCATTTTTGATGAGGCCAGTGCTTTCGCAGCCTCATACCCTTCCTACACAGGGCAGGGCGTGCTGCGATCGATGCGTCGGATGATTGAACAAGGTCTTGTTGGGGGTGGGGAGCGTAGCAAGCTGATTGCTGCGGCTTGCTCGGCCTGGTCAGCGAATCCCCTCAATGCCGTAGATATATTCGAACGGGGCTATACCGAAGTCACCCCAGGGCAAGCAGCAAATCTTGTTACCTCCATTGATTGGGCTAACGAAAAGCACGTTGAGGCATTACAAAAAGCCTGGAAAGCGATCGCTATCAGTAAAGCAGGGCCGCAAGACAAAGAAACGATGCTGGCCATCCTTCAGAGGGGGCAGCTAGGAAGCGCAGACAACCCTGATTTGGCTGTTCGAATATGGGCAGAGGCTCAAGTGGACTCTGGCCAGAGGCTGATCAGTCAGCTTCTAATTGAAAAGGATCTAGAAGATGGGTTCAGGAGGAGGCTGTGGGCTTTCTCCATGATTCACGCCAAAGACTTTGGCGCTGAATTTTTCCTTGGGGCAATTCCTCAAGTAAGTGCTCTGAGTGCTGTCGATGAGACCGTAAAGGCGATCTTTGATGACTTCCCTGTCGTTTTGGATGTGGTGAGTACAAAAGAGCTTCAGGCTGACATGGCCAATCGGTTGATGAGCCAGTTCACTTACGCCACATCCAACACCACAAAAGGCCGGATTGCGGAGCTATGCAGTCAGATGAGTGGCCAAGAGGCTTTGAAGGGTTTCAAACCAACAGCTCTCCATAAAGATGAGTATGAGATTCTGATTGGGCATTTTGGAGCCCGATCTATGAAGAGGTTTGAAAAGCTACTTGTTGAATAGCCCAGCTACGACCAAGGGTTTGCCTCTGCTCTTGGCAGGTTGTCGCTTCACCAACAACTACGAGCATTGTGACGTGCGGCGAGCAATCGCTGCATGCCTCCCCGTTTTTGGCTAACAGCGATCCGTCATCCATCTGCTACCGCCCCAATCCCCCTTACACCGGCGCTAGGACACGGGTATGTTTCATCTGACATTAGAAGCACTGAACCTCATCCAGGAGCGCCGACTCAATTGCGTCACGAAGGCCTCTGACCGGCTTAAGTTGGGAGGTGGCCCGCCTTCGAAATCGGATGGCTTGTACTGGCTCTATACGAGCTACTCGGATGCCGAACTCCGGTCTGCCGTTCCAAGCCAGAAGAAGGGTTCAGTCGCCATCAACATGCTTGCGATACACCGTGAGAACTTAGGGATGATCTGTGATCGCAGGGTGGGTGACTTCCGGGTCGTCTACAACGGTATTGGCGGAGTCGGTCTTAAGGGACATGGCGGGCTGAGAGAGCGAATTCTTCAAGAGTTCCGAGGCGGGGAAGGAACTGGCTCCTTGGCAATCTGCGACACGTCGTTGAACGATCTCACCAGGTGGCGCTATTCATATGTCTTATGGTCCGAAATCGAGCACAAGGAAAGCATTCAATACTTGTTTCTTGCTGAGCGCCTAGAAACCATGTGGCGTTTGCACTTCGGTTGGCCAATCTTGTGCGCTCGGTGAGGCTACGGGGCAGGCACCGTCGGCGTGCTGTGATAAGCGACACAGCTACGTAATCAGGGCTCCTTTCGGTCCCTTCTCATTTTCACACCAACTAACTTTGCAGCTTGATCTGAGCTCAGCCAACTCGCCCTAGTAGGCGATAAGTTGAGTGCGATCTTGGCTATTATGTTTTCACCTTTGATAAGGAATTTTGCTCCTAGGCAATCTGAACACTATGCTTGGCGATTAAACGATAATGGATGCTGTGGGCTCCCAGTGGAAAATCCCTTCGCCTGGCCAAAATAACCTATGGTCTTCCTCTGCCTTCGTCACGCTAAAACTCTTGCTGATGCAGCGATATGGAAATGGGAACTTGACGATTGGGAGCGAGGTTGCGTTGCACAATGCTTTGCGATCACTGGAACTACCTTGCCTGCGCCCCCAAGGGGCTCGTCGTTTTCAGCCGCTATCGCTACAAGAGGTTGCATCCGCGCTGATCTTCGAATTCTCGCGGGAAACAGTGACTCGCCGACACCTATGCCCCCTAGATCTCGCCGAAGAGATTCCCTCAATTAGCTTCGGTAGCGCGAAGGTCGGGCGCTTTTCCTCTCAAGAGTTGGACTACTTCTGGCCGCTTCAAGCCTGTCGCATCAGGCAGGAGCCGGGCAACACTTGCCCGATCCAGTGAGTATGGCTATTCCTTGCGATAATCGGCACTGGTTAGTTCGGACGGCAGTGAGTGAAGCAGCAGGGATAGGTGGGCCGAGAGTCCCGCACGGCGGAGTAAAGTGAAGCCCCGACATTGGCGTGATAGGTTGTTGTGAGGTAGGTTGGGGCCTGATACAGGCCTCAATATAAAAGAGATAGGATTTGGAAAGGTTATCGGAAGAGCTGATTGTGCCTGGTGTTGATAAGGGGGTGCAGGATCGGGCATTTAGGCTGGCCTCAGCGTTTGTAAGGCCGGTTAGATTTGCTAGTGGCGAGTATCTTTGGGGATACGGAACTTGCACAATCGTGAAATTAAACGGGCGGTACTATGCAGTAACTGCGCGCCATGTTGTGGATCGACAGCAAGCCAATTTTGAGGATGCTCGTATTTTGATGCCGGACACCAGCATCAGCCTCCCTTTATTAGGACACTTCTGCCCTAGATCGGAAGTTATGGAACGCCATCATCTGGATGTTCTAATCTATATGCTGGACGATCAAGCATATTTTAAATATACAGGCAGTCCTCTCCATGCTATGGATTTAGATATGCATTTATTTCCAGCAAAGCACTTTCCAGCAGCACAGGCAGTTGTCTTAGGCTATCCCGCGACAGAGGACAGATACGACTATGATCGCAAAATCTTAGTAGACCACCTTTTGCTGAAATATGGGAATATTGAATCTTCCGAAATGGAGGAGCCGATATATAGACTCATCTCACATGCATCTGAGTACCCATTCAACGGAATGAGTGGAAGCCCTGTTCTTGGGGTTATGAATCAGAAAGTGTTATTTATAGGCGTTGTGGTTAGGGGCACGGCGTCATCAGGCATCTTTCACTTCATTGATTCCGCTGTAATAGCCGCCACTATTATTCAACATCAAAGTGACCTGCAAAGCGCCGCTAATAAATCGATTCTCATCCGAGGTTAAGCTATGCAATGCCAATCGGAAATGGGGGGCGATTTATTTATAGGACGAACCTGCTGCTATTGGCCGCATGCAGCCCTCGCTAGCATCTCCTTCCGGCCAGAAGCGGACTAGCCCGCAGTGGTTTAGCAGGTCGCCGTTAAGACTTGGCGGTATCTACTGAAGCCTAGCTGCCAGAAGCCTGATCTTGGTCATCCATGCTGTCGACAGGATTAATTACCAGTGTGGTGCGCAAGGTCAAAGAGTTCTCTCTCCCTTCAGTCGTCATCTCCATCTTGATTGGATCAGTCTAGGTCTGGACCACCCCAGGTCGCCGAAAGACATCTGCTGGCAAAGGATGCTTAGCGTAAGGATTGTGATAGACGCGCAAGCCGTCGATGATCGTCTCTCCGACCTCGCCATAGCTGGCTGTTCGATGCGATATCCCATGATCCGTCTCCCACTGTGTGCCGACAACCATCATTGGATTTCCCGACAGCGCATCGACCTTTCCCCAGGTGGCAACGCTGCTGAACACGACCGCACTGATATGAGAAAAACGCTCGTAGTTAAAAAAGCCAAGCTCAATTTCTGTGCCGTTGTCCTTTGTGACACTGCCGAGGCTTTTGCTTTCCAGACCATCTGGAAACCGCTCAGGATTTGCCATGTACTCTTGCTCGTCGACGTAGAAGTCATACAGCAAAGCTTCGATAGGACGATACACTTGGAGGTTGAACCAAGGCTGCTCGAATGGCGCGATCGCAAGCACAAACGGCTTGTCCTTAACGTGCCCAAGCTTTGAGTATTTATCGATGTAGTGGGTGGCTTTGTTCATGAATGCGTTAGATAGCCGGATGATCGCAACTCGGTTGATTTCGTTTAAATCTACATCCTCGCGCGCAGGTGGAACTAGAGACTTTGACCACTCAGGAACAGCACCTTGGGCAGCATTGGCCGTGGTAGCTTCTACGACAAATTGGGTCTGCCCCACTGTAAGGACAAAGTCAGGCGCATAGTAATTCCAATCGAATTCCGCACCCAGTTCGCGCAACGCAGCATGCAGGTAGATTTCCCAGAAGCTTGAATTAAACGTGGTCTGGAATTCCTGTATGAATTTCCCGTCACGATCTGGGAATCCTTCTAGCCACGCCTCTAGGACACTGCGGGCATAGCCATTGCTCGGCTGGTCGCCGCTGATCGTTTTGAAGTGCTGATGAAATTTATCTTCGGCCACTAACGGCGTGAACAGATCCATTTGAACTCCTTTGAGCCGCCTCGGTTTTCCTGGAGACTGTTTAGCCTAGCTGTCGCCCTGATACCAGGAACTGAACCAACGACTGTTTCTGGCCGCCTTGAGCCTGTTGCCGCAGGCAGTGGTTGGCCCAAAACGGGTATCGGCGCCTACAGATCCAGGAGCCATTCATCAGCAATCGCGAGAGGATTAACTTTCTGCCAAAAGATCTTCAAGGTAATTCAACTTTTGCTGAAGAAGCTTTTTTTGAATCCTTGCTTCTAAGTGCCGATATCCGTTTCCGGTAATCATCCCAACCCGCCGAAAATTTACAGAGATTTCTTTTTCCATGTATTCACTGAATGCGTCTTCTGACGCCTTGATTGCAAACCAAAGCGCTTCTAAATCAGTGTCGTCAAGGTTCCATTCCGCCTTCCACTTGCGTACCAAATCCTGCCGTTTTTCAGAGATTACGGAGAGCAACTCTCCAGAGTTTTGCAATGCTTGAACCGAGCTTCCAAAAGCTGCGCGCGAGGCACCAGGGCGAAGCCGCTGCTCAATGATCTCGTAAGTGGCGTTTGAAAAGGCCATCGCGCTTTCAAACCATTGGTATAGTTGGGCCTCGTCAACCAGCCGAAAATTTGCTTCATGGGCAGCGATGTGGCGAGCTGTGAAGATCGCCTGTATATCGCTAATCAGATCATCAGCATTGCTGAGAATCAAGCCTCCAAGCTGAGCATCATAGTCGTCGATATTACCCATTATAAATTCTTCGGGGGGCTCCACAAACTCCCGCACGGATGCCAAACAACCCTTAAAGTTTTTGTATCCAACGTCACCGCCCAAGAGGGTGTCGAAGTGCCTAATAATTTGTTCGGTAGAGCTTATAGCTACGCTATGGCTAACCAAATCGCCAAACGTGATTTCCTTTCTGCTCAATGCCTTCGTAAGTTCAAAATCAAATGAAAGATCTTTAAATTTTTTTGCGCGCTCAAGGTAGGGGCTATTCTCGTGATCAATCAGATTTTTTATGCATGATTTGCAAAACGCTTCAATGCAAGATGCAATAGCCACGACATGAATAGAAATCTGATATGGCTCAGGATTGATCAGCGACGAAAATCCGCTATGCAGCATGGCAAGCTCGCCCCAAGCTGCGTACTCATAACGATCAGCCCTAGATTTTTTCTCGATGATGTCGCTTAACTGATTTCTCTTGGACATAGATTTCTTGGAGCTTCATAGTTGGTTATGAAAGTGCGAAGAATATTCATATCATGAATTGCTCCGGGTGGGAGCGTCCGCTTTTGGCCGATAAGGGCCTGTCACCAGCGTCCACTAGGCCAAAAGCGAACCCTCATATCCTGGCTCAGAAATGTCTACACGGACAGCTCCGCTGCTCAGCTGACGGGGGCCACTGAGATGCGTGGATACAGCCGCATTGCTCATATCACGGCGCTTGCTCCCTTTGTTATGGTGCGGATTCGAGAAATCAGCTTCTATATTGACGTCGTGGCGAGCGGCCCTGATTGGGGTGAAAGAGCCTCAAGATTTAGGATGGAGTATTTTTGGCATCCTAGAAATGATCCAAAAACGAAGCCGCCAAAAATCGGCGTTGAAGCATTGATGTGGCATTTCTAGGACCTTCTAGGGCTAGCTTCCGTAGAGATGTACACCGCACCGCAGAAGAAATTCCGCGCCCGCGATGAAGCCGAAGTGCTCGACGAAATCCGTCGCTGTGGTGAGCAACTGATCGTGCAGCGCGTGTTTCTCGCCGATGGCGATGCTTTGGTGCTGCCAACCCGCCGACTTATGAAAATCCTCGAGCAGATTCGCCAGTGTCTGCCGGAGGTACAACGCGTCTCCAGTTATTGCCTGCCGCGCAATCTGCGCAAGAAGTCGGTGGAGGAGTTGCGTGAGTTGGCGGATGCCGGTCTCGGCATGGCCTATGTCGGTGCCGAGTCCGGTGATGACGAGGTATTGGCGCTCGTCAACAAGGGCGAGACCTACGAATCGACCCTCAGTGCCCTGGATAAGCTTGGGCAGGCTGGCATTGCGCGCTCGGTGATGATTCTCAACGGGCTTGGCGGCCGGCGCTTGAGTCGTCAGCACGCACGTAATTCGGCGCGGCTGATGAATGCAGCGCAGCCCGAGTTTCTGTCGACGTTAGTGGTCAGCTTTCCACAAGGCGAAAATCGCTTTCGGCAGGCTTTTGAAGATTTCGAATCGCTGCCGCCGGATGAGCTGCTTCGTGAGCTTGAGTGGTTATTGGGCGATCTTGAGCTGAGCGATACGGTTTTTCGCAGCGACCATGCATCCAATTACCTGGTGCTCAAGGGCGTGCTGGGAGCCGACAAGTCAGGTTTGCTGCGCCGTATTCGCGAGGCTATCGAGGACCCGCGTAACGCTCCGTTGCGCCAGGAGTGGCAGCGCGGGCTCTAAGCGAACGCGCTCCGCGTGCTTTCGAGAGCTGGCGTTCGGGCAAATGCGTTATCTGGCGTGGATGCTGCATTGCCTGCCGAATCGCCGGTTTTTCGTCGCCGGCACCTGGAGATGAGATCCATGCGTTTTCTGTTTGGAATGTCAGGCCTGCTGGCGACACTCGCCCTCGCGGGCTGCATGAAGGTCAGCGACATGGCCGAGGGAACCCGCTATCACCTGCGCGACGCGGGCATTCTCGATCATAGCGAGACCCGCCGCTCCAGCTCCTGGCGACTGCAGCCTGACTCTTTCATCTACATCGCACAGGGCCATTTCGTGCCACCAGGGGACGTCTATCCAAGGCCGAACGTGGTGGCGGAAGAAGCCTTCAACGGCTTCGTCGAGTACTTTCCGATGGTCCGGCGGGCACGTGAGCCTGCAGGCCTGGAAGAGGCTATGGGGGAGGCTGTGGCGGTGGGCGCCCATTACCTGCTGTACCTGCGTTTTGCCGCGGCCGATGACCGCATCGGTAGCTTTGATGAACTGAACGATCAGCGCGCACTGGACCGGCTTGGCGTCGACAGCGGAGTGGTGCAGCTGATGCTGGTGGAAACCGGTACGCGTTACTTGGTCGATACGGCCCGTATCCGGAGCCGAGGCGGGGTACTCGGCATCTACGATGCCAGGCCCGAGCACCTGCTGCGTCCGCCTCTACAGGACTATGCTCGTCGGTTGCTGGGCCTGCCGCGCTGATCGATGTGGCAGTATCGGGCCGACGAGCTCAAGTACCTTCTGAGGAGAATCGAATGACCGATACAGGCAAAGCCGGCGATCTAATGGCGCAGCTTTCGGCTGGCGAGAAGAAGGGACTGCCCCCGGTGCATCTGTGGAATCCACCGTTCTGCGGCGACCTGGACATGCGTATCGCGCGCGACGGCACCTGGTATTACCAGGGCACCCCGATCGGGCGGGCAGCGATGGTGCGTCTGTTCTCCACTGTGATACGGCGCGACGGTGAGGATTACTTCCTCGTGACTCCGGTGGAGAAGGTTGGCATTCAGGTCGAGGACGCTCCGTTCATTGCGGTCCGCCTGGAGGTGAGCGGGCAAGGCCGCGAGCAGCGCCTGCGCTTCATCACCAACGTCGAAGATGAGGTCGACGCAGGCGAAGAGCATCCGTTGCGTGTGGTCACCGATCCGCAGACCCAGGAGCCGGCACCCTACGTCCATGTGCGCGCGAATCTCGAGGCGCTGATTCACCGCAATGTGTTCTATGAGCTTGTGGAGCTGGCGGTGCCAGGCGAGGTTGACGGTCAGAGCTGGCTAGGTGTCTGGAGTGGTGGTGTGTTCTTTCCCATCGGCCGTACCGAATAGAGATCACTGCATATTTTCGGTTCAACGGCGATAAAAAAAGGCTCCCGAGGGAGCCTTTTTTGTTGCTTACATGTTGGGGTAGTTCGGCCCGCCGGTACCTTCCGGAGCCACCCAGGTGATGTTCTGCGCCGGGTCCTTGATATCGCAGGTCTTGCAGTGCACGCAGTTCTGCGCGTTGATCTGGAAGCGCTTGCTGCCGTCGTCGTTGCTTACGACCTCGTAAACACCGGCCGGGCAGTAACGCTGTGCCGGCTCGTCGTACATCGGCAGGTTCTTCTCGATCGGTATGCTCGGATCGCTCAGCTTCAGGTGAACCGGCTGCTCTTCCTCGTGGTTGGTATTGGAGAGGAATACCGAGGAGAGCTTGTCGAAGCTCAGCTTGCCGTCCGGCTTGGGGTAGTCGATTTTCTTCGACTCGGCAGCCGTCTTGAGGCAGGCGTAGTCCGGCTTCGTGTCGTGCAGCGTGAAGGGGATCTTGCCACCGAAGATGTTCTGATCGATGAAGTTGAACGCGCCACCCTTGATTGCGCCCCACTTGTGAATGGCAGCGCCGAAGTTGCGGCTCTTGTACAGCTCGTCGTAAAGCCAGCTGGACTTGAAGCCCTCTTCGTACGCGGTCAGTTCGTCGCCACCTTCGCGCCCGGCCAGTAGTGCGTCCGCAGCGGCTTCGGCAGCCAGCATGCCGGACTTCATCGCCGTGTGGCTGCCCTTGATCTTGGCAAAGTTCAGGGTGCCGGCATCGCAGCCGATCAGCGCGCCGCCGTTGAACACCATCTTGGGCAGGCAGTTGATGCCGCCCTTGGCGATCGCACGTGCGCCATAGGAAACGCGCTTGCCGCCCTCCAGGTACTGCTTGATCACCGGATGGTGCTTGTAGCGCTGGAACTCGTCGAACGGCGACAGATACGGGTTGCTGTACGACAGGTCGACGATCAGGCCGACGACCACCTGGTTGTTCTCCAGGTGATAGAGGAAGGAACCGCCAGTGTTTTCGTCGTTCAGCGGCCAGCCCGCGGTGTGCACGACCAGACCCTGCTCATGCTTGGCCGGGTCGATGTCCCAGAGTTCCTTGATGCCGATGGCGTAGTGCTGCGGGTCGACGTTGGCGTTGAGCTGGAAGCGGTTGATCAGCTGCTTGCCGATATGACCGCGGCAGCCTTCGGCGAACAGCGTGTACTTGGCGCGCAGCTCCATGCCTGGCGTGTACATGCCTTCCTTGGGATTGCCTTCGCGGTCGACGCCAAGGTCACCGGTGACGATACCGCGCACGATGCCGTTCTCGTCGATCAGCGCTTCCTGAGCGGCGAAGCCTGGGTAGATCTCGACACCCAGGTTCTCGGCCTGCTGGGCCAGCCAGCGGCACAGGTTGCCGAGGGAAATGATGTAGTTGCCTTCGTTGTGCATGGTCTTGGGGACCAGTGCGTTGGGCAGCTTGCTGGCGGCCTCGGCGGTCTTGAGCAGGTAGATGTCGTCACGTTTGACCGGCGTATTGAGCGGGGCGCCGAGCTCTTTCCAGTCAGGGAACAGCTCGTTCAATGCGCGCGGCTCGAAGACTGCGCCGGATAGAATGTGGGCGCCTACTTCGGAGCCTTTCTCAACGACGCATACACTGATTTCCTGACCGGCGTCGGCGGCTTTCTGCTTCAGGCGGCAGGCTGCGGATAGGCCTGCAGGGCCGGCGCCGACGATGACAACGTCGAATTCCATGTATTCGCGTTCCATTGGGCTTTCTCCTACTCAGGGCTTGGTTGTTATATAAGTGATGGAGGGCTGTGATCGGTCCCTGACCGAGCCGGGCCGGCGCATTATATATAGACGCTCGAATCGGTCCAATACAAACGTTTGTTTGAATTTTCTGGAAGCCTGTTAGAATCGCCCGAACCGCGAAGTTATGACGGGTCATATGCGTTGTTGACCCCGTCCGCAGCCAGCGGTCAAGATACGGACGGTTTGCACTCGCCGAACAGGGCAGCGGCTATCAAAACCCAAGCCACGAGCAAGGCTCGGTTCGCCTCGGCGGAATTCTATTCACCGGAGAGTAACGAGGAATCCATGAAGGTTCTTGTAGCTGTCAAACGAGTGGTCGATTACAACGTCAAGGTTCGCGTCAAGGCGGACAATTCCGGCGTTGACCTCGCCAACGTCAAGATGTCGATGAACCCCTTCTGCGAAATTGCCGTGGAAGAAGCCGTACGCCTGAAAGAGAAGGGCGTAGCGAGCGAAATCGTTGTCGTCTCCATCGGTCCGACCGCTGCCCAGGAGCAGCTGCGCACCGCGCTGGCGCTGGGCGCCGACCGCGCCGTGCTGGTCGAGTCCAACGACGAACTGAACTCCCTGGCGGTGGCCAAGCTGCTCAAGGCCGTGGTTGACAAGGAGCAGCCGCAGCTGGTCATCCTCGGCAAGCAGGCGATCGACAGCGACAACAACCAGACCGGCCAGATGCTCGGCGCGCTGACCGGCTATGCCCAGGGCACCTTCGCCTCCAAGGTGGAAGTGGCTGGCGACAAGGTCAACGTCACCCGCGAAATCGACGGCGGCCTGCAGACCGTCGCGCTGAACCTGCCGGCGATCGTCACCACCGACCTGCGTCTGAACGAGCCGCGCTACGCGTCGCTGCCGAACATCATGAAGGCCAAGAAGAAGCCGCTGGAAGTGCTGACTCCGGATGCGCTGGGCGTCACCACCACCTCCACCGTGAAGACCCTGAAAGTCGAAGCGCCGGCTGCCCGCAGCGCCGGTATCAAGGTCAAGTCCGTGGCTGAACTGGTCGAGAAACTGAAGAACGAGGCGAAGGTAATCTAAATGACTATCCTGGTTATCGCTGAACACAACAATGCCGTCCTCGCGGCCGCTACCCTGAACACCGTTGCCGCCGCCAAGGCCATCGGTGGCGACATTCACGTACTGGTAGCCGGCAGCGGCTGCGGCGCCATCGGCGAAGCAGCCGCACAGATCGAAGGCGTAGCTAAGGTACTGGTCGCCGACGATGCGGCTTACGCCAACCAGCTGCCGGAGAACGTCGCACCACTGATCGCCGATCTGGCCAAGAACTACAGCCACGTACTGGCTGCAGCGACCACCAACGGCAAGAACTTCCTGCCGCGCGTTGCCGCTCAGCTGGATGTCGACCAGATCTCCGAGATCATCGCCGTTGAGAGCCCGGACACCTTCAAGCGTCCGATCTACGCCGGTAACGCCATCGCTACCGTGCAGTCCAGCGCTGCTGTGAAGGTCATCACTGTGCGCGCCACCGGCTTCGACGCGGTGAATGGCACAGGTGGCTCGGCTGCAGTCGAGCAGATCTCCGGGACCGGTGATGCGGGCAAATCCGCCTTCGTTGGCGAAGAGCTGGCCAAGTCGGATCGTCCTGAGCTGACCGCTGCCAAGATCGTCGTTTCCGGCGGTCGCGGCATGCAGAACGGTGACAACTTCAAGCACCTGTATTCGCTGGCCGACAAGCTCGGCGCCGCGGTTGGTGCATCCCGTGCCGCAGTCGATGCCGGTTTCGTGCCGAACGACATGCAGGTCGGCCAGACCGGCAAGATCGTCGCGCCGCAGCTGTACATCGCGGTCGGTATCTCCGGTGCCATCCAGCACCTGGCGGGCATGAAAGACTCCAAGGTGATCGTTGCGATCAACAAGGACGAGGAAGCGCCGATCTTCCAGGTGGCTGATTACGGCCTGGTGGGCGATCTGTTCGAGATCGTGCCGGAGCTGGAAAAGCTCGTCTGACGTCAATCGCTGCAGGAAAGAACCCGCTCATGTAGCGGGTTTTTTCATGGGCGATCGATGGGGGCGTCGGTGTAACATCGGCGAACCCAATGTACCCGGTTCACTCAGCAAGGGGATCTTCATGCGTTTCGCTTTTCCGAAATTGGCTCTGGCCGCGCTGGTGCTGGCAACGCCGCTCATGGCAACGGCAGCGGGAAAGTGTGATCGTCTGGTCGCTACCGGGGCGGCCGACAACCCACCGTTTTTTTGGCGCGATCCGCAGAACCCCAAACGTCTGATTGGCGCCAATGCCGATCTGCTCGGACAGATCGCCAAGTCCCTCGACCTGAAGCTGGACCTGCTTTACACCGGTGATCGTGCCAAGGCGCTCGAGGAGGTGCGCAGCGGCCGGGTCGACGTACTGGCGGACGCAACCCTGACCGTGCAGCGGCTAGAAGAGCTGGACTTCGTTCATCCCCCCATCCTGCAGCTGCAGACCGTCGCCTGGGTGCGCAACGAACCGGGCTTCTTTTACGCGAGTCGCGAGGATCTGCGAGGTCATACCGGCATGACCGTCGGCGTCAGCCGACTGGGGAGTGAGTTCGACGCCTTTGCAAAGAGCGATCTGAAATTGCAGCAGGTTCCCGGTCTGCCTCAAGGGCTGCAGAAGTTGGTGTCCGGCGGTGCCGACTACCTGTTGCATGAGCGCTACAGCGCCGTTGCTGCAGCCGATGCGGCGGGCGTTCTGGACAAGGTTCAGCGTCTCGAACCTCCGGTCGTAGCGCGGGATATGCACCTGGCTATCTCCCACGACTCTGCCTGCAATGATCCCTGGTTGCGAGGACAGCTGGCGCGGAAGATGACAGAATTGCGTGCTGCCGGCGTGCCCGAGCAGCTGGTGGCGCATAATTTGACAGTGTGGAAGAACCAGCAGTCGGAGCGGGTAAACGCTCCGAAGAACTAGGATTCGCCGTATTGAAACAGCTTTTTCCCAGCGTATTGCTTGCCGTCCTCCTGATGAGTGGGTGCGCGAGTGACCCAGCCCCGATCGAACAGTTGCGTCTGAGCGAGCAGGCCGTTGAGCAGGCGCGCTCCGTGGATGCCTCCGAGGCCTACGAGGAACTGGTCCTTGCCGAGAGCAAGCTGAGCGCGGCACGCGCCGCCTTGGAAGCAGGTGATAACCGCGAAGCGCGCGTACTCGCCGAACAGGCAGAGCTGGATGCCCGTCTGGCCGAAGCCAGGGTGCTCAGGGACAAGCGCCAGGCGCAGATGGACGATCTCACCCGACGTATCCAGCGCTTACGCCAGCAACTGGGAGAAGTCCGGTGAGAAACCCATTAGCCTTTGCAATCGCTGTACTGCTGGCTGGTTGCGTCAGTCAGGAAGCCGAGCGCGAGATCGGTCAGGCTTCCGCTACGTTGGAGCGCGTACAGGCCGACAGCATGGTTCAGCGTGCGGCACCCAAGGATCTGCAGCGTGCGCTGGAGACGCTGCAGCGCGCGGAACGCTTCAACGAGTACTGGGGCGGTACTGCAGATGCGCGCCATTACGCTTATCTGAGCCAGCGCTACAGCGAGATCGCCGATCAGCAGGGCGCGCTGTTGCAGCATCAGGAGCAGGTTGCCCGACTGGAAATGGAGCGTGACCGGCTGCGCCGCATGTTGCAGGATGCCCAGCTGATGACGGCCGAACAGCAGGGGCGTTGGCTGGAAGATCAGATGATGAGCCTGGCGGCGAGCGAAACTGATCGTGGAATGGTGATGACACTGGGTGACCTGCTGTTCCATGCCGGCAGTGCCGATTTGAACAGCTCCGCCAACCGGACACTGCTCAAGCTCGTCCACTTCCTCCAGCTCAATCCGCAGCGCAAGGTGCGCATCGAGGGTTACAGCGACAGCCGCGGTGACCCGCAAGCGAATCTCGCACTGTCCCAGGCCCGGGCGCAGACCGTGGCCGACCTGCTGCTGAATCTGGGTATCGCGGCCGAGCGTATCGAGGTACGGGGCTACGGAGAGCGGTTCCCGCTGGCCGAAAACGCGTCGGCCAGGGGCCGCGCGCAGAATCGTCGCGTCGAAATACTGTTCTCCGACGTCGAAGGCAATCTCGGTCCTGATCGTTAGCGAGCAGAACGCAACGTCGACTGTTTCGCCCACACTTAGCGCAACTGTATTGGTCTCGTTCTGAATCACTGAGCTACTGTTACGGTTCAGTTGGCAGGAGACCGACGTAATGACCAATCTGTTGCTCTATCAGCGCATTGCCCAGCAGCTTGCCGAGGATATCCGGCGGGGCGTGTATCGACCCGGCGAGCGCGTGCCCTCGGTGCGCAAGATGAGCCGACAGCTCAGTGTCAGCCATGCGACGGTTTTGCAGGCGTATGCCAACCTCGAGGATCAGGGCATGATCCGCGCGCGTCCGCAATCCGGCTTCTATGTTCACCAGACGCCGGTCCTTACCGCACCGACGCCGGATATTGCCCAGGTGGAACGGCCGACGCTGGTCACTCGCAGCAGCATCATCAATCAGGTGCTCAGCGAGTCGCGCCGCGAAGGGCTGATTCCTTTAGGAGCAGCGGTACCCCACGTCGATTACCTGCCGGTACGGGCGTTGCACCAGCAGCTGGCCAAAGTCACGCGTTTTCAAAGTCCGCGGGCGTTCAGCTACATGTTCAGCCCCGGTTACGAGCCGTTGCGACGCCAGGTCGCGATCCGCATGCGCGACGCAGGGGTGGTGGTCGATTCGAGCGAGATCGTCATTACCCATGGATGTGTGGACGCGTTGCAGATGTCCCTGCGGGTGCTGACCAAGCCCGGGGATCTGATTGCAGCCGAGTCACCCACTTACTACGGGCTGTTGCAGCTGGCCGATCTGCTTGGACTCAAGGTCATTGAGATCCCCAGCGATCCCGATACCGGCATGAGTCTGGAGGCGCTGCAGCTGGCGGCGGGGCAGTGGCCGATCAAGGCACTGGTGTTGACCGCGCGACTGAGCAATCCGCTGGGGGTGAGCATGCCTGATCCTCGGCAGAAGCAATTGCTGAGTTTGGCGGCGCGCTTCGACATCCAGATCGTCGAAGACGATATCTACGGCGAACTGATGTTCGAGCAGGACCAGTACAAGGCGCTCAAGTCCAATGATCGTGAGGGGCGAGTCATCTACTGTTCGAGCTTTTCCAAGACACTGTCGCCGGGCGTGCGGATCGGCTGGGTCATCGCCGGCCGTTACCAGCCGGAGATTGAGCGGTTGCAGACCTTTAGCACCCACTCCGCCTGTAGCGTCACGCAAATGGGGGTGGCGGCTTACCTCGAAAATGGTGGCTACGACCGGCACCTGCGAGCGATTCGCCAGGAATACCGCAAGAACCTCAGCGCCTTTCAGTTGGCGGTACAACGCTATTTTCCGCAGGGTACCCAGATGACGCGGCCCAAGGGCAACTTCATTCTCTGGGTCAGCCTGCCGGTGCGGGTCAATACGCAGGATCTCCACGTGAGAGCGCTTGAGCAGGGCATCAGCATCGCCCCAGGGTTGATCTTCAGTAACACTGAACAATTCAACCACTGCATTCGTCTCAATTGTGGGCTCCCCTGGAACAACGAAACCGAGCGAGCGCTGCGAACACTCGGGCAGCTGGCTTCGGAGCTGTGCAGGGACGCACAATAGTGTTTTTACCCCCGCAGTTCTGAGGTGCATCCCATGCAAAGGCCGCTGGTGCTGTTGTTTTTGTTGGCCTTGCTGGGCGGATGTGGTGATGATGATTCGAGGCCCGAGCCTGAGGATGTACCTGCGCCGGTCGAGCAATCTGCGCCGGCTCCGGTTGGCTCAGAGCCGGCAGAGGCGCCGCCGGACCTGCAGATTGAACTGGCGGCGCCCGAGGAATCTGCCGACCCGGCTTTGCCAGACGTGCAGATCAGCATTCCTGAACCGCAACCAGCACCGCGGCCTGCTCCAGCCCGGCGCCCTGAGCCTCCGAAGCCGGAGGAGGTTGAGCTTGCCGAGCCTGAACTGGATCTGCACTTGCCGGACGAGCTCGTCGAGGCGCTGATGCCTGCGCCCAGTGCCGAGGCTGCACGGCTGCTGCCGCCTCTTTTCGAAAAAGGCAAGGCATCTCAGTCGATGCAGATCGGCGGCCGCCTTATTTCAGGCGAGGACGATGACGAGGCGTTGATCGAGGGAGCCGAAATCCGTTTCGAGTTCAAACGCTGAACTCAGGCATCGTCCGTGACGAGGCGAAGTAGATCAACGGGCATCAGTCGGCATCCGCAAGCAGGCGCCTCAGTTCCTCGGCGGGCATCGGCAGGCTCATGTGAAAGCCTTGCACTTCGGTGCATCCGTCATCGGTCAGCAAGCGCAGCTGTTCTTCGGTTTCCACACCTTCGGCCGTCACGCGCATCTGCAGCCCGCGGCCCAGCTCGATCAGGGCGCGTACGATTGAATGATCTTCCGTTGACTGTTCGATACCAGCCACGAAGCTGTTGTCGATCTTTATCACGTCGAACGGATAGTGACGCAGGCTGGTCAGCGACGAGTAGCCAGTGCCGAAGTCATCCACGGCCAGGTGTACGCCGAGCGCCTTGATGCGCTTGAGCAGCTCCAGTGTGCTTTGTGTTTCCTGCAGCAGCGCACTTTCGGTGATCTCCAGCTCCAGACGCTCACCTGCCAGGCCGTTCTCGCGCAGTGCGTGGGCGATCTCGTCCAGCAGGCGATCGTCATGCAGCTGCAGCGGTGAGAGGTTGACCGAGACGACCATGTCCACTGGCCAGCTGGCGGCCTGCTGACAGGCTTGATGCAGGACCCAGCGGCCGAGCGGGATGATCAATCCGGTTTCTTCGGCCAGCGGGATGAACTGCTCGGGCAGCAGCAGACCGTGGGTGGGGTGATGCCAACGTACCAGTGCCTCCGCGCCGATGATCTGCATGCCCTGGCTCAGGTAGCGCGGCTGGTAATGGACTTCCAGGTGCTGTTCGGCGATCGCAACGCGCAGTTGCTCCTCGCGCCTGAGTCGTTCATGCAGGCGCTGGTCCATGTCCCGCCCATAGGCACGCCATGTCCCACGGCCGGCATCCTTGGCCTGATAGAGGGCAATGTCGGCACAGCGCAGGAGTTCGTTAGCCTGGGTGGCATCCATAGGCGCCAGGGCCACGCCGATGCTGGCGCCGATGCTGATCTGGTGGTCCTCATAGGCGAACGGCGCGCTGAGCGCCTCGATGATGCGGTTGCACAGGCGGTCGATGTCTTCGTCTTCGCTCATGCGATGCAGGGCGACTACGAACTCGTCGCCTCCCAGGCGTGCCACCAGATCGCCGTCGCGCGTGCGTTCACGAAGCCGCGAGGCTACGCCCATCAGTACTTCATCACCCGCCGCATGGCCGAGGGTGTCGTTCACCGGCTTGAAACGATCCAGATCGATGTAAAGCAGCGTCATCGTCGAGCCGCTGCGCAGCGATGCCAGGTTCTGCTCTAGGTAGTCACGCAGCCGGCTGCGGTTGGGCAGGCCGGTCAGCGGATCGTGCTGCGAAAGGTACTGGACTCGCGCCTGCGCCTTGGTTTCCTCGGTAACGTCGCTGGCCGTGCCGCGGTAACCGACCAGCTTGCCGTCATGCTGGATGCTGCGGGCCGCCAGCCGGCAAAAGCGCTCACAGCCGTCTGCTGCCCGATAGCTGCTGCGCAGCGGCGTAATCTCGGGTGCTTCGAGCCAGCCCTGCAGCGCTGCGCTGTCGGAGATCAGCAGCTCCAGCAAGGGGCGGCCCAGCCACTGTTTGGGTTCATGGCCGGTGATTTGCCGAAATCGATTGGAGAGAAACGTCAGACGCGCCTGGTCATCGGTCTCCCAGATCCAGTCGGAAGCCGCCTCGGCAACATCGCGAAAGCGTTCTTCGCTTTCGGCTAAAGCGCTGCGGCTCGCTGCGAGCCTTGCGTAGCTGACATCGAGCAGATGCATGGAGCGCAGGGCATGGCGCATCAGCAGCCAGGCGAGCAGTCCGAGACCGAGCGCGACCGCCGCCAGAATCGGTAGGGTGATCCATAGCAATAGGCGACCGGGTTGCGGCGCGGTCCAGGTGAAGCGGATGGTCGATCCGTTTTCCATCGTCTGCGTGATGCCGGTGCCATCCTCAGGCCCCTGATCGTCGGCCAGCCGTAGATGCTCGATTGCATACTGCTCGCCTATTTCTTCCAGCCGCGCTGCATCCAGCAGGTCAACGAAGAGCAGAACCGATGAGGGGCCGTCGATCTCCTCGACGTCGGCGCCGCCCGTGCTCAACACCGCCGCGGCGACCAGTGCTGGCTGACCTTCTGCCCATAGTAGCGAGGACACCCCGGCATCCTCTTCCACTGCGGTGCGGGCGCGTGCCAGCAGCTCCGGCAGGCCGCCCTGCAGGTACTCGTGGCTATCCACCGGCTGCAATTTGCCACGAACTACCGAGTAGGCGGTTTCGCCGGCCGGATTTATCACCAGTACGGCTTCGTAATCGAAGTCCTTGTAAAGCGAGGGGCCGAGGTTGGCCTGGGTGTATGCCCAATCGGTATCGGGTTGCCCGTTGAGGTGTCTGTAGGCGTCGCCCCAGAAGGCGTAGTCGACGATGGAACGGTTCATCCAGTCGTGCTGTGCCTGCAGCGCCTTGCTGGCGAGGAACTGGCTCTGTGCCAAAGCATCCCGATCGATGTGCCGAGCGATGTGGATCAGTGCAAGCGCAGCCGCAACCAGTGCGGCCACGAGGAGCGCAACCATGCTGGGCAGAATACGTCGGGCGAAGAGTGTTTTGGCCTTCGGCTTCATTGGGCCGTTGCCATCGGAGGGCGTGTGCATGCGGGGGTCCTTGCCAGAACTGCAATGATCGCGGTTATGAAGGCTTTAAGCCACTAACCGTTACCGAAAACTCGTGCCAGGTGCGGAGCTTCGTATTATCGATCACGCGATTCCTGCGCATCCGCTTCGGCATTGCGCTGGGCAATGCGTTTCTTCTGTTCCTCAGTCAGCGGGATCTTGCGTGCGGTCGAGCGCAGCATCAGCAGGCTGCCAACAATCGATCCGAGTGCGACGAGCAGAATCAGCCAGAAATACCAGGGCATGCTGTTTCTCCAGGCGAGTGGTTGATGGGACGCTCGAGCTGCACTTTACGTTGGCACGCTCGCGGGGTCACCAATCCGGGTCAAGGTCATGCCTGGATTTTGACCTTGCATGTGGGCTTTCGTCGCGCTCGGCGTTTTCTGCGACAATGCGCGCCGACTTTTCCGAGGACGTGTCATGACCTGCCAGACTCCGATTATCGTAGCGCTCGATTTCCCCTCTCGCGATGCCGCGCTGGCACTGGCGCAGCAGCTCGATCCCGGCCTGTGTCGGGTCAAGGTTGGCAAGGAGCTGTTCACGCGTTGCGGCCCATCGGTAGTCGAGGCTTTGCAGGGCATGGGTTTCGAGGTGTTCCTCGATCTCAAGTTCCACGACATTCCCAACACCACGGCCATGGCGGTGAAGGCCGCTGCCGAGCTGGGTGTGTGGATGGTCAATGTGCACTGTTCCGGTGGTCTGCGGATGATGGCGGCCTGCCGTGAAACGCTTTCCAGCATGTCCGGGCCTGCACCGTTGCTGATCGGTGTAACCGTGCTGACCAGCATGGAGCAGGACGATCTCGCCGGCATCGGTCTGGATATCGCGCCGCAGGATCAGGTGTTGCGGCTGGCCGGGCTGGCGTCGCAGGCGGGCCTCGACGGGCTGGTCTGTTCGGCGCAGGAGGCCGTGCCGCTCAAGGCGCAGTTCCCGGCGCTGCAACTGGTCACCCCAGGCATTCGTCCGGCCGGCAGTGCGCAGGACGATCAGCGTCGCATCCTGACTCCGGCCCAGGCCATGGCCGCGGGCTCCGATTATCTGGTGATCGGCCGGCCGATCGCCCAGGCAGCCGATCCGGCGCAAGCGCTCGCAGCCGTGGTGGCCGAACTGGCATGACGAAAAAAAGGCTGGGCCTCACGGCTCAGCCTTTTTGACGAAGCGCGCTGGTAATCAACTGACCTTGAGCACCAGCTTGCCGAAGTTGCCGCCGGTGAACAGCTTCATCAGCGTGTCCGGGAAGGTCTGCAATCCCTCGATGATGTCTTCCTTGCTCTTGAGCTGGCCGCTCGCGAGCCATTCGGCCATGTCGCGCATCGCCTCGGGGTAACGCGAGACGTAGTCGGTCACCACCATACCCTCCATCCGCGCGCGATTGACCAGCAGCGACAGATAGTTGGACGGGCCCTTCACCGCTTCCTTGTTGTTGTACTGGCTGATGGCGCCGCAGATGACTACCCGCGCACCAACAGTGATGCGCTGCAGCACGGTATCGAGGATGTCGCCACCGACGTTGTCGAAGAACACGTCCACGCCTTTCGGGCACTCGCGCTTCAAGCCCGCTGCCAGGTCCTCGTTCTTGTAATCGATGGCACCGTCGAAGCCGAGTTTCTCGATCAGGAAGCGGCACTTGTCCGCACCACCGGCGATGCCCACCACGCGACAACCCTTGATCTTGGCGATCTGCCCGGCAACGCTGCCGACCGCACCGGCAGCGCCGGAGATCACCACGGTCTCGCCGGCCTTGGGCTGGCCAACCGCGAGCAGCGCGAAGTAGGCGGTCATGCCGGTCATGCCCAGCGCCGACAGGTAGCGCGGCAACGGCGCCTGCTGTGGGTCGACCTTATAGAAGCCTTTCGGCTCGCCCAGATAGTACGCCTGCACACCCAACGCACCGTTTACGTAGTCACCTTCCTTGTAATCCGGGTGCTGCGAGGCGATCACCTTGCCGACGCCCAGCGCGCGCATTACTTCACCGATGCCAACCGGTGGGATATAGGACTTGGCATCGTTCATCCAGCCACGCATGGCTGGGTCGATGGACAGGTACTCGACCTTGACCAGGATCTGATTGGGGCCAGGCTCGCTCACCGGCTTCTCGACATAGTCGAAAGTTTCCCGGGTCGGCGCGCCGATCGGCCGCTGGGCTAGCAGGAATTGCTGGTTGAGCAGGGTCATGAAATAAGCCTCGTGTTTGCGAAAGGTTTGGTTTAGCCCGGCCAGCGCCGCGCCGCAAGCTACGTCAGCAGGCTGGAATGAAAGGGCATCCAGTTCGGTGATATGACCGTGACGGCGGTGAAATACGCGAACAGATAGCGGTATAAGTCTGACCGGGAAGCCCTGTGCGGTCATTTCACGGGCGCAAGGCCTTTAGATTTCTTCGGGAAGAACAACAATGAGCATGACATTTTCCGGGCAGGTTGCTCTGATCACCGGCGCAGCGGCTGGTATCGGTCGCGCTACTGCGCAGGCGTTCGCCGAGCAGGGCCTCAAGGTGGTCTTGGCCGATATCGATGAGGCCGGTATTCGTGACGGTGCGCAAAGCATTCGTGCCGCTGGCGGCGAGGCGATCGCTGTGCGCTGCGACGTGACCCGCGATGCGGAGGTCAAGGCGCTCATCGAGCAGACGCTGGCGCAATTCGGTCGGCTCGATTACGCATTCAACAATGCCGGCATCGAGATCGAGCAGGGCCGGTTGGCCGAAGGCAGCGAGGCGGAGTTCGACGCGATCATGGGCGTCAACGTCAAGGGCGTGTGGTTGTGCATGAAGCACCAGTTGCCGGTGATGCTCGCGCAGGGCGGTGGCGCCATCGTCAATACCGCGTCGGTCGCGGGGCTGGGCGCTGCGCCGAAGATGAGTATCTACGCGGCGTCCAAGCATGCGGTGATCGGCCTGACCAAGTCGGCCGCTATCGAGTACGCCAAGAAAAAGATCCGCGTGAATGCCGTGTGCCCTGCGGTGATCGATACCGACATGTTCCGCCGCGCCTACGAGGCCGACCCGCGCAAGGCTGAGTTCGCTGCCGCGATGCACCCGGTCGGACGCATCGGTAAGGTCGAGGAGATCGCTGCTGCGGTGTTGTACCTGTGCAGCGATGGTGCCGCGTTCACGACCGGCCAGGCGCTGGCGGTGGATGGTGGTGCGACGGCGATCTGACGGCGTGCCCGGCGCTGCCTGGCCGGACACCCGCTTTCAGCGCCGCTCAGTTGCGGCGGCGCAGAATCAGCAAGGTGATCACCCCCGCGATCAATCCCCATAACGCTGCGCCAATACCGAACAGCGTCAGCCCCGACGCCGTGACCATGAAGGTGATCAGCGCCGCCTCGCGCTCGTCGGGTTGCTGCATGGCCTGGGTCAGACCTGAGCCGATGGAACCGAGCAGCGCCAGTGCGGCGACCGACAACACCAGCGCCGCCGGAAAGGCGGCGAATAACGCCGCCAGGGTTGCACCGAAGATGCCGGCGATTCCGTAGAACACGCCACACCACGCAGCCGCCGTATAGCGTTTGCTCGGATCGGGGTGGGCTTCGGGGCCCGCGCAGATCGCCATGGTGATCGCCGCGAGATGGATGCCGTGGGAGCCGAAGGGTGCCAGCAACACCGAAGCGATGCCTGTGGTCGAGATCAGCGGCGACGCCGGCACCTGATAGCCCTCGGCCCGCAGTACGGCCAGCCCTGGCATGTTCTGCGAGGCCATGGCAATGACGAACAGCGGAATGCCGATGCTGAAGATGGCCGCAAAGGACAGTGCTGGCGTGGTCCATACCGGAATCGCCACCTGCAGACTGAAACGCTGGAAATCCAGCAAGCCGGAGACGCCGGCGATCAGGCAGCCGACCAGCAGTGCGGCAAGCACCGCGTAGCGTGGTTGCAGCCGTTTGGCCAGCAAGTAGCTGAAGAACATTCCGAGCACCAGCACCGGCTGGACCTCTACAGCTCTGAATATCTCGATGCCGATATTGAACAGCACGCCCGCCAACAGCGCGGCGGCCAGCGATGCCGGCACACGCCGCATCAGGCGCTCGAAACGGCCGGTCAGACCGCACAAGGCAATCAGCGCCGAAGCGAAGATGAAGGCCCCAATCGCTTCCGCGTACGGCACGCCGGGCAGACTGGTAATCAGCAGCGCGGCGCCTGGTGTCGACCAGGCGACTACCACCGGGGTGCGAAAACGCAGTGACAGGCCAACGCTGCAGATGGCCATGCCGATCGACAACGCCCAGATCCACGATGAAATCTGCGCTGTACTCAGCCCTGCTGCCTGGCCAGCCTGGAACATCAGTACCAGCGAGCTGGTATAGCCGGTGAGCATGGCAATGAAGCCAGCCACGATGGTCGAGGGCGAGCTATCGCTCAGGGGACGCAAGGCGGTGCGGCTGATCTCAGTCATTTTGCTTTCTACTTATAAAGATGCGGCGGTGCGCAACGGCGAACCTATCGTACAAGCCTATTTGCCTCTGCCGGGCTGCGTCGCGGTACAGCCGCGAGTGCATCGGACGTAACAGTCGCCAGCCAGGGTGCAGGTCATCGCCATGCCAGGACGATGCGGTTCAATCTGGCACCCTTGTTGCTATCTAGTCTTTGCCTGCTGCGAAGCGTCAAAAAAACCGCAGCTGTTGGAGGGTTAGATGAGTCAGGGTGTTCAATTCAATCGCTTGATGCTGGAAATGCGGGCCATGCAGACCGATGCAATGGCGCGCGCCAAGCCGGAGGTCAAGACCCAGGAGGTCGGCGCTCCGAGCTTTTCCGACATGCTTGGCCAGGCGGTGAACAAGGTTCACGAAACCCAGCAGGTTTCGAGCCAGATATCCTCTGCCTTCGAAATGGGGCAGGGCGGTGTCGACCTGACCGAAGTGATGATCGCCTCGCAGAAGGCCAGCGTTTCCTTTCAGGCCATGACCCAGGTACGCAACAAACTGGTTCAGGCTTACCAAGACATCATGCAGATGCCGGTGTGAGGCGGGTTGAATCATGGCTGAAGCGTTGAGCAATGTTCCGGTGCCGGCTACTACCGAGAATGCCAAGAAGCCCTTGCTGGGTCTGTCGTTCCTGGAAAACCTGTCGGATATGTCGATGCTGCGGCAGGTTGGCCTGTTGGTCGGCCTGGCAGCCAGCGTCGCGATCGGTTTTGCCGTGGTGCTCTGGTCGCAGCAGCCTGACTACCGCCCATTGCTCGGCAGCCTGGCGGGGATGGACGCCAACCAGGTGATGGAAACCCTTGCCGCCGCGGATATTGCCTATACCGTCGAACCCAATTCCGGTGCCCTGCTGGTCAAGGCCAACGATCTTGCGCGCGCCCGTCTCAAGCTGGCCAGTGCAGGCATTGCTCCGGCCGACAGCAATATCGGTTTCGAGATTCTCGACAAGGATCAGGGCCTCGGCACCAGCCAGTTCATGGAAGCGACCCGTTATCGTCGCGGCCTCGAAGGCGAGCTGGGCCGGACCATCTCCAGCCTGAACAACGTCAAGGGTGCCCGCGTGCACCTGGCCATTCCGAAAAGCTCGGTGTTCGTTCGTGACGAGCGCAAGCCAAGCGCTTCGGTTCTGGTCGAGCTGTATCCGGGCCGCGCCCTGGAGCCGAGCCAGGTGATGGCAATCATCAATCTGGTGGCGACCAGCGTACCGGAACTGAACAAGTCGCAGATCACCGTGGTGGATCAGAAGGGCAACCTGCTGTCCGACCAGCAGGAACTGACCGAGCTGAGCATGGCCGGCAAGCAGTTCGACTACAGCCGTCGCATGGAGAGCCTCTACACCCAGCGCGTGCACAACATCCTGCAGCCGGTGCTCGGCAGCGGCCGCTACAAGGCTGAAGTCTCGGCAGATGTGGACTTCAGCGCGGTCGAATCCACCTCGGAGACCTTCAATCCCGATCAGCCGGCGCTGCGCAGCGAGCAGAGCGTCAACGAGCAACGTCAGAGCAGCCTGCCGCCGCAAGGCGTGCCTGGCGCCCTTAGCAATCAGCCGCCCGGGCCAGCCGCTGCGCCTGAACAGGCCAATCAGGCAGCCGCCGCTGCTGGTGCCGTGGCGCCTGGGCAACCGCTGCTGGACGCCAATGGTCAGCAGATCATGGACCCGGCGACGGGCCAGCCGATGCTCGCACCGTTCCCAGCCGACAAGCGCGAACAGGCCACCCGAAATTACGAGCTCGACCGTTCCATCAGCTATACCAAGCAACAGCATGGACGCCTGCGTCGCTTGTCGGTCGCCGTAGTGGTTGACGATCAGATGACGCTGAATGCAGCCGGCGAGATGGTTCGTGTGCCCTGGACTGCCGATGACCTGGCACGCTTCACCCGCCTCGTGCAGGACTCGGTAGGCTTCGATGCCAGCCGTGGCGACAGCGTCAGTGTGATCAACACGGCCTTCGTGGCGGACAGCTTCGGCGAAACCTTCGAGGAGATTCCGTTCTACTCGCAACCCTGGTTCTGGGATGTCGTCAAGCAGGTGCTCGGCGTGCTGTTCATCCTGGTGCTGGTGTTCGGTGTGTTGCGTCCGGTACTCAAGAGCCTGACCAACCCCAGCAGTGGCAAGGAGCTGCAAGTCGCCAATGGTCCGGGGGATCTGGGCGACGAGGAAGGCCTGGAATCGGGCCTGTCGAATGATCGGGTCAGCCTGAGTGGCCCGCAGAACATCCTGTTGCCAAGCCCCAGCGAGGGATATGAAGCCCAGCTGAATGCGATCAAGAACCTTGTGGCCGATGACCCGGGACGGGTAGCCCAGGTGGTGAAAGAGTGGATCAACGCCGATGAATGACAATCGACTTCCCGCCAAGCTCAACAAGGTCGACAAGGCCGCCATTCTGCTGCTCTCGCTGGGTGAAACCGATGCCGCGCAGGTTCTGCGCCACCTCGGCCCGAAGGAGGTGCAGCGGGTCGGTACTGCCATGGCGCAGATGCGCAATGTGCAGAAGACGCAGATCGAACAGGTCATGAGCGAATTCGTCGAGATCGTCGGCGATCAGACCAGCCTGGGTGTAGGATCCGATGGCTATATCCGCAAGATGCTCACCCAGGCCCTCGGTGAGGACAAGGCGGGTGGCCTCATCGACCGCATCCTGCTGGGCGGCAATACCAGCGGACTGGACAGCCTCAAGTGGATGGAGCCGCGGGCGGTGGCCGATGTGATCCGCTACGAGCACCCGCAGATCCAGGCCATCGTGGTCGCCTATCTCGACCCTGATCAGGCCGGCGAGGTGCTGTCGCACTTCGACCACAAGGTCCGGCTGGATATCGTGCTGCGCGTTTCCTCGCTCAATACCGTGCAGCCCGCGGCCCTGAAAGAGCTGAACCTGATTCTGGAGAAACAGTTCTCCGGCAGCACCAACACCAGCCGGGCCAGCCTGGGTGGCGTGAAGCGTGCGGCAGACATCATGAACTACCTGGACAGCTCCATCGAAGGCCAGCTGATGGACGCGATCCGCGACGTGGACGAGGATCTGTCCAGCCAGATCGAGGACCTCATGTTCGTCTTCGACAACCTTGCCGAAGTCGACGACCGTGGCATTCAGGTGCTGCTGCGTGAGGTATCCTCCGACGTGCTGGTGATGGCGCTCAAGGGCGCCGACGACGGCATCAAGGAGAAGGTCTTCAAGAACATGTCCAAGCGCGCCGGCGAACTGCTGCGTGACGATCTTGAGGCCAAGGGTCCGGTGCGCGTCAGCGATGTCGAAAACGCGCAGAAGGAAATTCTCACCATTGCTCGCCGCATGGCCGAGGCCGGAGAAATCGTCCTGGGCTCCAAGGGCGGCGAAGAGATGATCTAAGCAGGTACGAACCCTACACATGGCCAAGGACAACCCCAGCGATCTCATTCGCGCGAAGGACGTCAGTTTGTTCGATCGCTGGTCTTTGCCCAGTTTCGATCCGCAAGGTGAAGAACAGGTGGTGCCTGCGGCTCCGGTCATCGAGCAGCCGGTCGAGGAGTTGGCGCGCAGCGAGGATGTTCCGGTCGAGGAAGTCAAACCGCTGACGCTCGACGAACTCGAGGCGATCCGCCAGCAGGCCTACAACGAGGGCTTCGCCACCGGCGAAAAGGACGGCTTTCACGCCGGGCAGCTAAAGGCGCGGCAGGAAGCCGACGCGGCGCTGGCGCCTCGAGTGGAAAGCCTGGAGCGGCTGATGGGTCAACTGCTCGATCCGATCGCCGATCAGGATCGCAACCTCGAACATGCGATGGCCACGTTGGTCAGCCACATGGCGCGCGAAGTGATCCAGCGCGATCTGCTGATCGATTCCAGCCAGATTCGCCAGGTGTTGCGCGAAGCGCTGAAGCTGTTGCCGATGGGGGCCAGCAACGTGCGTATTCACGTCAATCCGCAGGATTTCGAGCTGATCAAGGCGCTGCGTGAGCGTCACGAGGAAAGCTGGCGAATCCTCGAGGACAGCAGCCTGCTGCCCGGCGGCTGTCATATCGAAACCGAACACAGCCGGATCGATGCCAGCATCGAAACGCGCCTCACCCAGGCCATCAAGCAACTGTTCGAGCAACAGCGCGAAAATGCCACTCATCCCCCGGCAGCGGATCTGACAATCGATCTGGATGGTTCCGATGCGCCTTGAGCGGGTCAGTTTCGCCAAACGTTTCGAAGCCTATGAAGCGGCGATCAAGCTGCCCAGCCAGCCGCTGCTGGAAGGGCGCTTGCTGCGCATGGTCGGCCTCACGCTCGAGGCGGAAGGCCTGCGCGCGGCGGTCGGCAGCCGCTGCCTGGTGATCAACGACGACAGCTATCACCCCACCGAGGTCGAGGCCGAGGTGATGGGTTTTTCCAGCGGCAAGCTGTATCTGATGCCGGTCGGCAGCCTGGCGGGCATCGCCCCCGGTGCGCGTGTCGTGCCGCTGGTCAACACCGGGCGGCTGCCCATGGGCACGTCCATGCTCGGTCGCGTGCTCGACGGGGCGGGGCGCGCGCTGGATGGCAAGGGCGGCATGAAGGCCGAGGACTGGGTGCCGATGGATGGGCCGGTGATCAACCCGCTCAAGCGCCATCCGATCAGCGAGCCGCTGGATGTCGGCATCCGCAGCATCAATGGCCTGTTGACGGTCGGGCGCGGTCAGCGTCTCGGACTCTTCGCTGGTACCGGTGTCGGCAAGTCGGTGCTGCTGGGCATGATGACCCGTTTCACCGAGGCCGACATCATCGTGGTCGGGCTGATCGGCGAACGTGGCCGCGAGGTGAAGGAGTTCATCGAGAACATCCTCGGCGAGGAGAGCATCAAGCGTTCGGTGGTAGTGGCTTCGCCTGCCGACGAGGCGCCGCTGATGCGGCTGCGTGCCGCGCAATATTGCACACGGATCGCCGAGTATTTCCGCGACAAGGGCAAGAACGTGTTGCTGCTGATGGATTCGCTGACCCGCTATGCCCAGGCCCAGCGTGAGATCGCCCTGGCGATCGGCGAGCCGCCAGCGACCAAGGGCTACCCGCCGTCGGTGTTCGCCAAGCTGCCCAGCCTGGTCGAGCGCGCCGGCAACGCCGAGCAGGGTGGTGGTTCCATCACGGCGTTCTACACCGTGCTGTCGGAAGGTGATGACCAGCAGGACCCGATCGCCGACGCCGCGCGCGGTGTACTCGACGGCCATATCGTGCTGTCGCGCCGGCTGGCGGAGGAGGGTCATTACCCGGCCATCGACATCGAGGCCTCCATCAGCCGGGTCATGCCGCAGGTGGTGAGCGCTGATCACGTTCGCGCTTCGCAGCGTTTCAAGCAGCTCTGGTCGCGTTACCAGCAGAGCCGCGACCTGATCAGCGTCGGGGCCTACGTCCCGGGTGGCGATCCGGAAACCGACATGGCGATCGCACGGCAGGCTGAAATGGTCCGTTATCTGCGTCAGGGACTCGATGAAAGCGAGAACCTGGATCAGAGTGCCGCGCAACTGGCTGCGGTCTTCAGTCCGCGGCAGGCGGGCTAATCGATGGCGGCCAGCCGGGCGGCGCGCCTGGCGCCGGTCATTGAAATGGCCGAGCGCGCGGAACGTGATGCCGCGCGCCTGCTGGGGCAGGCGCAGACGCAGCTCGCGCAGGCCGAAACCAAGCTCGCCGAGCTCGATCAGTACTTTCGTGATTATCAGCAGCAGTGGATGCAGCAGGGTAGTCAAGGCGTTTCCGGCCAGTGGCTGATGAACTATCAGCGCTTCCTGTCGCAGCTGGAGTCGGCCATCGGCCAGCAGCAGCGCAGCGTCAACTGGTATCGCGACAATCTGCTCAAGGTCCGTCAGCAATGGCATCAAAAGCATGCGCGGGTGGAAGGGCTGAGCAAGCTGATCGAAAGCTATCAGCGCGAAGCGCGCATCGCGGCAGACAAGCGTGAACAAAAATTGCTCGACGAATTCGCCCAGCGGCTTGCCGGGCGCGCTCGCGAACTATGACCACGCCTGCCATGCTTGGGCGCGATCCGGCCGGATTCGTGCTTGCCGTGTTGTAGCTTGAATGATAAATCTTCACCCGTTTTCCACGCAGCGACCATCGACCCTGGATAGACGTTCTATCCGGCCTGGTCCGATCGCTGCACATCCAGCCCGAATACGGCTGTCACTTCGCATAAGCGACGGCTGCCAATGCGGGCAGCCTCAAGACGTTCCGGATCAGGGAGTGCCACATGACCATTAACTCGCAGCCTTCGGTGGATGGGCAGGAGCTGACCATTTCCATCAGCGGACGCTTCGACTTCAATGCGCATCAGGCCTTCCGCGATGCTTATCAGCGTCAGGACGTGAACCCTCAGCGTTACGTGGTGAATCTGCAGGGCACCACCTACATGGACAGCTCCGCGCTGGGCATGCTGCTGCTGCTGCGTGACCACGCCGGCGGCGATGAAGCCGACATTCGTCTGCTCAATTGCAGCCCTGATGTTCGCAAGATTCTCTCGGTATCCAACTTCGAACAATTGTTCGTGATCGCCTGACATGCCCATGCGGCTGTCGATTCTGATCGCCGAGGACAGCCCGGTCGATCGAATGCTGCTTTCGACCATCGTTACCAGGCAGGGACACCGGGTGCTTACCGCCGCGGATGGTCAGGAGGCGGTCGAGCTGTTCCAGCAGGAGCGGCCGCAGCTGGTGCTGATGGATGCGCTGATGCCGGTGATGGATGGCTTCGAGGCGGCACGGCACATCAAGCAGCTCGCCGGTGATGAGCTGGTGCCGATCATCTTTCTCACCTCGCTGACAGAGAACGAAGCGTTGGTGCGCTGCCTGGAGGCAGGTGGCGACGACTTCATTGCCAAGCCTTACAACCCGATCATTCTCGAAGCCAAGATCCAGGCCATGCACCGTTTGCGCCGCCTTCAGGCGACGGTGCTCGAGCAGCGCGACCTGATTGCACGGCGTAACCAGCAGCTGCTCGCCGAGCATCGGGCGGCCAAGGCGATCTTCGACAAGGTCGCCCATGCCGGTTGCCTGAGCGCGCCGAACATTCGTTATCGCCAATCGCCGCAAGCGCTGTTCAATGGTGATCTGCTGCTGGCGGCCCAGGCGCCGGCAGGGCAGATGTTCGTCCTGCTCGGCGATTTCACCGGCCATGGTCTGCCCGCGGCTATCGGTGCCATGCCCCTGGCAGAGACGTTCTATGGGATGGCCGCCAAGGGCTACTCCGGCGCCGACATCCTTCGTGAGATGAACGCCAAGCTCAAGCAGATCCTGCCGGTGGAAATGTTCTGCTGCGCGACGTTGCTCGACATCAATCCCACACAGGGCAGCCTGCGCGTATGGAACGGTGGGTTGCCGGATGGGTACCTGATAGCTGCCAACGGCCAGCGTACCGCTCTCGTGTCCCGGCATCTGCCGCTGGGTGTGGTCTCTGCTGCCGCGCTCGACGACAAGTTCGAGCATTACCCGCTGGCACCCGGCGACCGGCTGCTCTTGCTGTCCGATGGTGTGGTGGAAAGCCGCAACGCCGACGATGAGCTGTTTGGCGAGCAGCGCTTGCTGGCTACGCTGACTGCCAATCGCGATCCGGCGCAGCTCTTTGATGAGATCGAACAGGCACTGCTGGATTTCCATGGCCAGCAACACGACGACCTTAGCCTGGTCGAGGTCGTGGTCATTGATGAGGCGATGACAATGCCGCTGGTCGCGCCGGCTACTGCGCATCGCTCGCGGCCCATGGATTGGTCGGTGCGGCTCGAGCTGCGCGCCGAAAGCCTGCGTAGCGGTAATCCATTGCCCATGCTGTTGCAGCTGCTTCTGCAGGTCAACCAGCTGCGCCCGCGTGCTGGTGCGATCTACGCAGTGCTGGGCGAGCTGTATTCCAACGCGTTGGAGCACGGGGTGCTTGGGTTGGATTCGGCACTGAAGCGTGACGCCGAAGGCTTCCAGCGTTACTACGATCTGCGCCAGCAGCGGCTGCAGGCCCTGGTGGAGGGATATGTGCATCTGGAGCTGGCCATCAGAACCGATAGCCAGGGCGGACGCTTGCGCATTTCCATCGGTGACAGTGGCGCCGGGTTCGACGTGACGCGGGCGCTGCAGGTTCAGCTGGGCAGTGGTCGTTTCAGTGGTCGCGGGCTGCATCTGGTGCGCCAGTTGAGCGACGGATTCGACTGGCAGTCGGACGGCCGCGGCCTGAGCGTGGAGTTCGTCTGGCGGCCTGATGCATAATCCGCCGCTTTCAAGCAGGAGTGTGCCGGTGTCCAACACTCATCTCGACAGCGCTGTGCTGGCCACGCTGCAGGACGTCATGGAGAGTGAATATCCGGCACTGCTGGATACCTTCCTTGCCGACTCCGAAGAGCGCGTGCGCCTGCTGCGGCAGGCCTGTCAGGCCGAGCAGGCCGAAGCCCTGCGGCGCGCCGCGCACAGCTTCAAGGGCAGTTGCAGCAATATGGGCGCGGTGCTCCTGGCGGAGCTTTGCCAGGAGCTGGAAACCGCGGCGCGAAACGAGCAGCTCGCCCTCGCGCCCGCACTGATTGCGTCCATCGAGCGAGAATTCGCCATCATTGGCATCCTGTTCCGGGCCGAGCGTCAGCGCTACGGTTGAGCGGCAAAACTCTGGCGCGTGCATAGTCTGGGTCCGCCTGATAAACGATCGCCTCAGTGCCGGCCGCACGCATATCTGCACGATTTAAACCACTAGTCAGGCTGCTTTCGCTCTGGCCCAAAACTTGCTCTGTTACTGCCACGATCCATCCGTAGCGGAATGACCTCATGGCTGTTTCCCCCGACCTGTTACTCAAAACCCCTTCAGTCGATGCGCGCGCGAAGGCTTCGACCAAGGCTCCCGACGCGCCACGCGAGGGGCGGGATAGCGGCAGCTCCAGCTTTTCCGACGTTTACGCGAAGGAGCGCCAGACCAAACCGGTCGAGCGTCAGGCGCGCAACGACACCAGTCGTGACAAGCCGGTGGATGACAAAAGCAGGCAAGCGGTCGCCGACGCCGCCGGTGACGGAAAGCCGGCGGTTGCCGAAAGCGGCAATCCGTTGCCATCGGACGCCCCATCCGAAGAGCTGCCGGATACCGAGCTTGATCCTCTTCTGCTGCTGGGGCTGGGAGGGCAGTTCGTACCGCAGGCCGAGGCTCAGCCTGTCACGCAAGTGCCGGGTGAAACCCCGTTGACCGGCCTGCCGCTTACCCAGGGGCTCATTTCAGGGGAAGCCGAGCAGGTGGCGGACGAGCCATCGATCACCGGCTTGCAGGCCGCGGATGAAATGCCGGTCGGGGTGCAGAAGCCAGTTCCGCAGTTACCGAATCCGCTCGTCGATGCGCAGGCCAAGGCCGAGGCGGATGATGGCTTCGCTAGCGTTTTGCTTGCGGGCAAGGAGTTGGCTGATGGCGAGGAGCCCGAGCTTGAGCTGGCAGGGAAAGATCTTCTGGATGCAGTTGACGGTCCCAAGGAAAGCCGCGCTTCCAGCGCCAGTGAGCTGGCCTCGTCGCGTCTTAATCCGTTGAGCCAGGCGATCACCCAGCAGGTCCAGCAGGCGCAGCGGCCCGGGCTGGTGCCGGGCCAGCCGGTACAGATGCAGCAGGCTGGCTGGAGCGAGGCCGTGGTCGACCGGGTGATGTGGCTATCCAGTCAGAATCTCAAATCGGCGGAAATCCAGCTCGATCCCGCAGAGCTTGGCCGCATGGAAGTGCGCATCGACCTGACCAAGGACCAGGCCCAGGTCACCTTCCTCAGCCCACATGCCGGTGTTCGTGATGCGCTGGAAGGGCAGATGCAGCGTTTGCGTGAGATGTTTACCCAGCAGGGCATGAATCTCATGGACGTCAACGTCTCCGACCAGTCGCTCGCCCGCGGATGGCAGGGCGGTACCGATGGTGGTGGATCCTCCCGTGGCGGCTCCTCGGCGGAAGGCGAGGCGGACGACGGCGAGGTCCAGATGGGTGTCAGCGAGATTGCCGGCAATCGCAGCGCCGGGAATCGCGGGCTGGTCGACTTCTACGCTTGACCGATGGATCGGCGCTTGCCGATCCGCACCGACGTAGCCGCAGCGGGCTGCGTCGGTTTTCTGCCGCCTGTCGCTGCGAGGCGTCGGGCATCGTCAGTCCCCGCAATGTGAATCCGTTATTCCTGATACGGTGTCGGCTCGGCAACACAGCCTTGCAGAGCGGCCGTGTCGATGCGTTGGCACAGCTGTTGCTCTTAACTCATAAAACCAGAACTAAACGCTGTTGATGACGGATATTTGGCATGGCTAAGAAACAGGCTCCAGCGGCAGTGCCGCCAACCGGGCCGGAAGCGGCTTCGGCAGGCAAGGGGCGGTTGAAACTCATCATCGTGATCGTGGTCGCCATGTTAGTGGCCGTGGGGCTTTCCATCGGCGGCACGCTGTACTTCATGGGTAAGGGCGATGACCTCGATGCCGACAAGGCACAGGAGTCGGCGGCAGCTGTGTCCGGCAAGCAGCCTGCTATCTACGAAGTGCTGATGCCGGCCTTTGTGGTCAACTTCAGCCACAACGGGCGGCAGCGCTACATGCAGGTCAGCATCGCGTTGATGTCACGCGATCAGGCGGCGCTGGACGCCCTCAAGGTGCATATGCCGTTGTTGCGCAATCGCCTGGTCATGCTGTTCTCCAGCCAGGATTTCGAGGCCTTGAAAACGCCGGTCGGCAAGGAGATGCTGCGTCAGCAGGCCACGGCCAGCGTGCAGGAGCTGGCACAGAAGGAAATTGGCAAGCTTGCCGTCGAGCAAGTGCTGTTCACCAACTTCGTATTGCAATAGAAGGCTGCCCAGATGGCTGTTCAAGACCTGCTCTCGCAAGACGAGATCGATGCGCTCCTGCACGGGGTCGACGACGGTCTGGTGGATACCGAGAGCGATTCCGAGCCGGGGTCCATCAAGAGCTACGACCTGACCAGTCAGGACCGCATCGTGCGTGGGCGCATGCCTACGCTGGAAATGATCAACGAGCGTTTCGCCCGGTACACCCGCATCAGCATGTTCAACCTGCTGCGCCGTTCGGCCGATGTGTCGGTCGGTGGCGTGCAGGTGATGAAGTTCGGCGAGTACGTGCATTCGCTCTATGTGCCGACCAGCCTCAACCTGGTGAAGATGAAGCCCCTGCGTGGCACGGCGCTGTTCATTCTCGACGCCAAGCTGGTGTTCAAGCTGGTGGACAACTTCTTCGGTGGCGATGGTCGCCACGCCAAGATCGAGGGTCGCGAATTCACCCCGACCGAGCTGCGCGTGGTGCGCATGGTGCTGGATCAGGCATTTGCCGACCTCAAGGAAGCCTGGCATGCGGTATTGGACGTCAACTTCGAATACGTCAATTCGGAAGTGAACCCGGCGCTGGCCAACATCGTCAGCCCCAGCGAAGTGGTGGTGGTGTCCACCTTCCACATCGAACTGGACAGCGGCGGCGGTGATCTGCACGTGACCATGCCGTATTCGATGATCGAGCCGATCCGCGAGATGCTCGATGCCGGCTTCCAGTCGGACGTCAGCGATCAGGACGAGCGGTGGGTCAAGGCCCTGCGCGAAGACATTCTCGACGTCAACGTGCCGCTCGGCGCCACCGTCGTCAGACGGCAACTCAAGCTGCGCGACATTCTGAACATGCAACCCGGCGACGTGATTCCGGTAGAGATGCCAGAAGACATGATCATGCGTGCCAATGGCATGCCGGCATTCAAGGTCAAGCTGGGCGCCCACAAGGGCAACCTGGCGTTGCAGGTGCTGGAACCCGTGGTTCGCCCACGTTGAACCGGCCCTTTACTCAATTCGAGCCTATCGAGGATTAACGATGGCAGACGAACGCGACAACACTTCTCCCGAAGAGCAGGCGCTGGCTGATGAGTGGGCAGCAGCGCTGGCCGAAGCTGGTGATGCCAGCCAGGACGATATCGATGCGCTGCTGAACCAGGCGCCCGCAGCTGCGGCCCCGGCTGCGCCGCGTGCACCGCTGGAAGATTTCGCCAGTGCACCGAAATCCACCGCGGTGCCGCTGGGACTGGAAGGGCCGAATCTGGATGTGATTCTGGATATCCCTGTTTCGATTTCCATGGAGGTCGGCAGCACCGAGATCAGCATTCGCAACCTGCTGCAGCTCAACCAGGGTTCGGTGGTCGAGCTGGACCGTCTGGCCGGTGAGCCGCTCGATGTGCTGGTCAACGGGACGCTCATCGCCCATGGCGAAGTGGTGGTGGTCAACGAGAAGTTCGGCATCCGGCTGACCGACGTGATCAGCCCCACCGAACGTATCAAGAAGCTGCGTTGAGATGCGGTCGCTTGCATTTCTGAGCGCCCTGGTCGCGCTCCCGGTACTGGCTGCGGAGCCTGCCACCAGCATGAGCAGTACCGACATGGGCGCGCAGCTGACCAAGCTGATGCTCGGCCTGTTGCTGGTGGTCGGGCTGATCTTTCTGCTCGCCTGGCTGTTGCGGCGCGTGCAGCAGATGAATCCCCGTGGCACTCAGGTGATCAAGCTGATTTCCAGTCAGGCGCTAGGGCCGCGCGAGCGCCTGGTGCTGGTGCAGGTCGGCAGCGAGCAGGTACTCATCGGCCTGAGTGGCGGCCGTATCACGCCGCTGCATGTGATGCAGGAGCCAGTGCATCTTCCTGACGCCGAGCCGGCCAATCCCGAATTCGCCCAGCGTCTGATGGAGCTGCTCGGCAAGGATCACAAGGACAAGCCTTGATGTTGCGCATTCTGCTACTGGCGGTGCTGATGCTGTGCGGCCCGCTTGCCCTGGCACAGGAGCCGTCCGGCATCCTGGCGCAGGGCAACAATCCCTTGTCGATTCCTGCAATAACGCTGACCACCGACGCCGAAGGGCAGCAGGAATATTCGGTCAGCTTGCAGATTCTGCTGATCATGACGGCGCTGAGCTTCATTCCGGCGTTCGTCATGCTGATGACCAGCTTCACCCGGATCATCATCGTCTTTTCCATCCTGCGTCAGGCCCTGGGCCTGCAGCAGACGCCATCGAACCAGATTCTCATCGGCCTGACGCTGTTCCTCACGTTGTTCATCATGGCGCCGGTGTTCGACCGCATCAATCAGGACGCGCTGCAGCCTTATCTGAGCGAGCAGATACCGGCGCAGGAGGCCATTTCCCGCGCCGAAGTGCCCTTGAAGAACTTCATGCTGGCGCAGACCCGCGAAAGCGATCTGGAGCTTTTCGTCAGGCTTTCGCGGCGTACCGATATCGCTTCGCCGGAAGCCGCACCAATGACCATCCTGGTGCCGGCCTTCGTCACTTCGGAGCTGAAGACGGCCTTCCAGATCGGCTTCATGATCTTCATTCCGTTCCTGATCATCGACATGGTGGTGGCCAGCGTGCTGATGGCGATGGGCATGATGATGCTCTCGCCGCTGATCATCTCGTTGCCGTTCAAGATCATGTTGTTCGTCCTGGTGGATGGCTGGGGGCTGATCATCGGTACTCTCGCCGGCAGCTTCGGCACCCTTTAGGGAAGCAAGCAGATGACTCCTGAAGTAGCGGTGGACCTGTTTCGTGAAGGCCTGTGGATGACCGCGATGATCGTCGGCGTGCTGGTCGTGCCGAGTCTGCTGGTGGGCCTGGTGGTGGCCATGTTCCAGGCAGCCACCCAGATCAACGAGCAGACGCTGAGCTTCCTGCCGCGTCTGCTGGTGATGCTGTTGACGCTGATCTGGGCCGGGCCCTGGCTGGTCCGTGAGCTGATGGAGTACACGCAGAATCTGGTCCAAAACATCCCGCTGCTGATCGGGTAGCCGAACGTGCTGGAGCTAAGCAATGCGCAGATCGGCGGCTGGGTGGGGCAGTTTCTGCTCCCGCTGTTTCGCATCGCTGCGCTGTTGATGAGCATGCCGATCATCGGCACCCAGCTGGTTCCGGTTCGAGTACGGCTCTATCTGGCTCTGGCCATTGCGCTGGTGCTGGTGCCGACATTGCCGCCAATGCCGGTGGTCGAATCGTTGAGCCTGGCCTCGCTGCTGCTGATCGCCGAACAGCTGCTGATCGGCGTCATGCTTGGTTTTGTCCTGCAGCTGTTCTTCCACGTCTTCATCGTGTCCGGGCAGATGCTGGCGATGCAGATGGGCCTCGGTTTCGCTTCGATGGTCGATCCGGCCAACGGCATCTCGGTGCCGGTGCTCGGTCAGTTCTTCAACATGCTGGTGATCCTGCTGTTCCTCTCGGTCAACGGCCACCTGGTAGTGCTTGAAATTCTCGCCGAGAGCTTTGTCACCCTGCCGGTGGGGGGAGGTCTGTCGACCAATCATTTCTGGGAAGTGGCGGGCAAGCTGGGCTGGGTACTGGGTGCCGGCCTGCTGCTGGTATTGCCGGCGATCACGGCGCTGCTGGTGGTCAATCTGGCGTTCGGCCTTATGACGCGGGCCGCGCCGCAGCTGAACATCTTCTCCATCGGTTTTCCGCTGACGCTGGTGCTGGGCCTGATCATCGTCTGGATCGGCATGGCCGACATCTTCGCGCAGTACCAGATCTTCGTCAGCGAGGCGCTTCTGATGCTGCGCGAGCTGGCGGGTGCCCGTTGATGCATTGCTTCCCGTATCTGTTGGAGGTCGCTCATGGCTGAGAGCGAAAGCGGTGCCGACAAAAGCGAGGAACCCACAGAAAAACGCCTGCGCGAGTCTCGTGAGAAGGGGCAGCTGGCGCGCTCCCGTGAGCTCAGTACGGTCGCGGTGACGCTCGGCGGCATCGGCGGGCTGCTGGCCTCCGGCGGGAGTCTGGCACAGACCCTGATGGCGATGATGCAAGGTACCTTCGAACTGAGCCGTGAAACGCTGCTCGACGAAGGGTCGATGGTGCGCTTGTTGATGGGCAGCGGCCTGATGGCGCTGGAGGCAATCATGCCGCTGCTCATCGCCTTGCTGATTGCCTCGATTGTCGGGCCCGTCTCGCTGGGCGGCTGGCTGTTCTCGGCCAAGGCCATGGCGCCGAAGGTCAGCAGGATGAACCCGGCTGCCGGACTGAAACGAATGTTTTCCACCAAGGCACTGGTGGAGCTGCTCAAGGCCCTGGGCAAGTTCCTCGTGGTGCTCGGCGTCGCGCTGCTGGTGCTCTCGGCTTATCAGGACGACCTGCTCTCAATCGCCAAGCAGCCGCTGGACCTGGCGATCATGCACAGCGCGGAGATCGTCGGCTGGTGTGCCTTGTGGATGGCCTGCGGGCTGATTGTCATCGCCGCGGTGGATGTGCCGTTCCAGCTCTGGGACAACAAGCAGAAGCTGATGATGACCAAGCAGGAGGTCAAGGACGAATACAAGGATTCGGAAGGCAAGCCGGAGGTCAAATCGCGAATTCGTCAGCTGCAGCGCGAGGCTGCGCAGCGACGCATGATGCAGGCCGTTCCGGAGGCTGACGTAGTGATCACCAACCCGACGCACTTCGCTGTTGCGCTGAAGTACGACGGCGACAAGGGCGGGGCGCCTCGGCTGGTGGCCAAGGGTGGCGACTTCGTGGCGCTGAAGATTCGCGAGATTGCCCAGGAGCACAAGGTCACGGTGCTGGAGTCGCCGGCGCTGGCGCGGGCGGTGTACTACTCCACCGAACTGGATCAGGAAATTCCCGCCGGTCTTTATCTGGCCGTGGCGCAGGTTCTGGCCTATGTCTATCAGTTGCGTCAGTACCGCGCCGGCAAGGGTCGTCGGCCGGACCCGTTGAATGATGTACCCATTCCGCCGGATCTGCGTCGCGACGAATGATCCGTCACGCGGCGGCCCATGGGCGCGCCGCGTACCGCTGCGGTTACTCGATCACGCCACAGGCAACCCGTGCTCCGCCACCGCCGAGTGGTTGCGGATGGTCGGCGTGGTTGTCGCCGCCCTGATGGACCATCAACGCCAGCCCCTTGATGTCGCCAAGGCTTTTCAGGCGCGGGGCCAGGACGGGTTGGCCGGCCTTGCCTTCGCTGTCGACATAGAGCGCGGGCAGATCACCCAAATGCCCGTCACCCCACGGCTCGCCGTGCTTGCCGCTGTTCTTCGGATCCCAGTGACCGCCCGCGGCACCTGCCGGGGTCAGTTTGCCGTCTACCTCAGCAGGCTCGCAGCTGCCTTTGGCATGGATGTGGAAGCCGTGAATGCCAGGTTCCAGACTGCTTAGTTCGGGTTGGAAGACCAGCCCGTATTCGCTGCTTTCGATCTTCACGCTGCCGACGGATTCACCGATGCCTTGAGCGCTCACGGCGTTGACCTTCACGCTCAGTGTTTCGGCTTGAGCGGCGAGGGCGGTGCAGCCGGCCAGCGCGGCGATGATCCACTGTTTCATCTGAAAGCTCCTTTGCACAAACGGCGACGGGCTGTCGCCGGTGCTAGTGTGACTGTCAGTTGGCGGTCGCGTTCGCGTGTTTTGCCGGGTAGGCCAAACCGTACGGCGCGCTCTGGGACGCGCCGAGGAAGTTGGACCCCTTCTTGCTATATCCCGGGCGAGGCGCATTTTGCGTCAAGAATTCGTTCTGCACGCCGGGGGCTACGTTGGATCGCACGCAACTCATCAATATTCGCAATGGCCTGACGGGCGCGGGGCGCGGCAACCTCGGCGTGCCGCTGCTGCTGCTTGTGATGATGGGCATGATGATGTTGTCGGTGCCGCCGTTCCTGCTGGATCTGCTGTTCACCTTCAATATTGCGCTGTCGATCGTCGTGCTGCTGGTCAGCGTCTATGCACTGCGGCCACTGGATTTCGCCGTGTTCCCGACCATTCTGCTGGTCGCCACCCTGATGCGTCTGGCGCTGAACGTGGCATCGACCCGCGTGGTGTTGATCAACGGCCATGAAGGAGGCTCGGCCGCCGGTCACGTGATCGAAGCCTTCGGCAACGTGGTGATCGGCGGCAACTACGTGGTCGGTATCGTTGTTTTCGCGATCCTGATGATCATCAACTTCGTCGTGGTGACCAAGGGCGCCGGACGGATTTCCGAGGTCAGTGCGCGCTTTACCCTGGATGCCATGCCCGGCAAGCAGATGGCCATCGACGCCGACCTCAACGCAGGCCTGATCGATCAGGATGAAGCCAAGAAGCGCCGTGTCGAGGTTTCGTCCGAGGCGGACTTCTATGGCTCGATGGATGGTGCGAGCAAGTTCGTGCGCGGTGACGCCATCGCCGGCCTGCTGATTCTCTTCATCAACCTGATCGGCGGTGTCGGCATCGGCATGGCCCAGCACGGCATGAGTTTCAGCGAAGCGGGCCAGGTGTACGCCCTGTTGACTATCGGTGACGGTCTGGTCGCGCAGATCCCGTCGCTGCTGCTGTCCACCGCGGCAGCGATCATGGTGACCCGCGTCACCAGCTCCGAGGACATGGGCCAGCAGGTCCAGCGGCAGATGTTCGCCTCGCCCAAGGCGCTCGCCGTGGCCGCGGCGATCATGATTGCGATGGGTCTGGTTCCCGGCATGCCGCACCTGTCCTTCCTCGGGCTCGGCGCTGCCGCTGCGGCGGGTGCGTACTGGATCTGGCATCGCAAGAAGCAGGTCGAGAAGAAAGCCGAGCAGGAAGTGCAGAAGCAGCAGGAAATGCTGCCGGCCCAGCGCTCGGCGGAAACCAAGGAGCTGGGTTGGGATGATGTGACCCCGGTGGACATGGTCGGCCTGGAGGTCGGCTATCGACTGATTCCGCTGGTTGATCGCAATCAGGGTGGTCAGTTGCTCGCGCGCATCAAGGGTGTACGCAAGAAGCTGTCGCAGGATCTTGGCTTTCTCATGCCCTCGGTGCACATCCGTGACAACCTCGATCTGTTGCCCAACGCCTACCGGTTGACCCTGATGGGCGTCAGCCTGGCCGAAGCCGAGGTGTATCCGGACCGTGAGTTGGCGATCAACCCGGGGCAGGTGTTCGGTCCGCTCAACGGTATCGCCGCCAGGGATCCGGCGTTCGGTCTGGAGGCTGTCTGGATCGAAGCGAGCCAGCGCGACCAGGCGCAGTCGCTCGGCTATACCGTGGTGGATGCCAGTACCGTCGTCGCCACGCACCTCAACCAGGTTCTGCACAAGCATGCCCATGAACTGCTGGGGCACGAGGAGGTCCAGCAGTTGCTGCAGCTGCTGGCGAAGAGCTCGCCCAAGCTGGCCGAAGAACTGGTCCCGGGGATGGTTTCGCTGTCGACCCTGCTCAAGGTGCTGCAGGCGCTGCTGCAGGAGCAGGTGCCTGTGCGTGATATCCGCACCATTGCTGAAGCCATCGCCAACGTCGCTGCCAAGAGTCAAGATCCCGCCGCAATGGTCGCTGCCGTGCGAGTGGCGTTGTCCCGTGCAATCGTGCAGAACGTTGTGGGACTAGAGCCGGAGCTGCCTGTGATCACGCTGGAGCCTCGGTTGGAACAGATCTTGCTCAATAGCTTGCAGAAGGCCGGGCAAGGCTCCGAAGACGGAATTTTGCTGGAACCAGGAATGGCCGAAAAGTTGCAAAGGTCTCTGGTAGAAGCGGCACAGCGTCAAGAAATGCTCGGCAAGCCGGCAGTTCTGCTGGTAGCCGGACCAGTTCGGGCGATGCTTTCGAGATTCGCGCGTCTGGCAGTGCCGAACATCCATGTTCTGGCCTATCAGGAAATACCGGACAACAAGCAGGTCACCATCGTCTCGACGGTGGGTCAGAATTAACCGAGGGTACAGGCCATGCAGGTCAAACGTTTCTTCGCCGCCGATATGCGCATCGCCATGAAAATGGTGCGTGACGAGCTGGGCGCCGATGCCGTGATCATCGGCAATCGCCGGGTGGCCGGCGGCGTCGAGCTGACCGCCGTGCTCGATTACCCGATGCAGTCTGCGCCGGCCGCGAACAAGCCCAACCCGGCGCTGGAAGCCGAGCTGCGCAAGACGCAGGCGCGCCTGGCCAATGCCCATGCCGAGTTGAGTGCCGCACCGCGTGCGAAGATGCAGGATCGTCAACTGGTTGACGAGAAGCCCGCCGCCGTGAGCATCCCTCAGCCTTCAGCTGTGGCCGAAGCAACCGCTGCGGTCGATTCCCGCGCGATCGAAGCGATGCAGTCGGAACTGCATGGTCTGCGTGAACTGATCGAAGTCCAGCTGGGCTCGATCGCCTGGGGGCAGGAGCAAAGCCGTCGTCCGCAGCAGGCCGGCCTCTGGCGCCGCCTGCAGCGCCTGGGCCTGCCGGCCGAGCTGTCGCGCAGTCTGCTGGAAAAGGTTGCCGGTATCACCGAGCCGCGCCAGGCATGGCGCATGGTGCTGGCGTACCTGGCGCAGGCGATCAAGGTCAGCAAGACCGAACCACTGGAAGAGGGCGGCGTCATCGCTCTGGTTGGTCCGGCGGGTGTCGGCAAGACCACTACCTTGGCCAAGCTCGCGGCACGCTATGTATTGAAGTATGGCGCGCAGAACATCGCGCTGGTCAGCATGGACAATTATCGGATCGGCGCCCAGGAGCAGCTCAAGACGCTTGGCCGTATCCTCGACGTGCCGGTGCTGCAGATCGACCCGAGCCAGTCGTTGAGCAAGACGCTCGCTCCGCTGGCGCGCAAGCGCGTGATCCTGATCGATACCGCTGGCCTGCCCGCCAGCGATCCGACGCTGCGCATGCAGCTCGAGGCGTTGTCGGATCGCGGCGTGAAATCGAAGAATTATCTGGTGCTGGCCGCGACCAGTCAGAGCCAGGTGCTCAAGGCGGCGTGGCACAACTATCGTCGCTGCGGCCTGGCTGGTTGTATCCTGACCAAATTGGATGAAGCAGGCAGTCTTGGTGATGTGCTCGGCCTCACGATCAGCCAGCATTTGCCGATAGCGTACCTCGCGGACGGCCCCCGGATTCCGGACGACCTACACCTGCCGCGCAGCCATCAGCTGGTCAGTCGCGCGGTGAGTTTGCAATCTGGCGAGGAACCGAGCGAGGAAACCATGGCCGATATGTTCGCCGGGCTGTACAACAGCTCGTCACGGCGGGCCGGATGATGCTGCGAGAGCAGTACCTGAATGAATCAGATGCGTGCCATGCGGGCGCATCGCCGGCCGCAAGGCCCCAGCAAGATATAGGCATGTGAACATGGGTATGCATCCCGTACAGGTGATTGCGGTGACCGGCGGCAAGGGTGGCGTCGGCAAGACCAACGTGTCGGTCAATCTGGCACTGGCACTGGCCGATCTCGGCCGGCGCGTGGTGTTGCTTGACGCCGACCTTGGCCTGGCCAACGTCGACGTATTGCTGGGGCTTACCACCAAGCGCACCCTGGCCGACGTCATTGCCGGAGAATGTGATCTGCGCGACGTGCTGATCCAGGGGCCGGGCGGCATCCGCGTGGTGCCGGCTGCATCGGGTACGCAGAGCATGGTGCAGCTGTCTTCGCTGCAGCACGCGGGCCTGATTCAGGCATTCAGCGAGCTGGGCGACGAGCTCGACGTACTGATCATCGACACCGCCGCAGGTATCGGCGATTCAGTGGTGAGCTTTGTGCGCGCCGCGCAGGAGGTGCTGCTGGTCGTGACCGACGAGCCGACGTCCATTACTGACGCTTACGCTCTGATCAAGCTGCTCAACCGTGACTACGGCATCAGCCGTTTCCGTGTGCTGGCCAATATGGCCCACGCCCCGCAGGAAGGCCGTAACCTGTTTGCCAAGCTGACCAAGGTGACCGAGCGTTTCCTGGATGTGGCGCTGCAGTATGTCGGCGCAGTGCCTTACGATGAAGCCGTGCGCAAGGCTGTACAGAAGCAGCGTGCGGTCTATGAAGCCTACCCGCGGTCCAAGTGCGCGCTGGCGTTCAAGGCCATCGCGCAGAAGGTTGATACCTGGCCTTTGCCCGCCACGCCGCGCGGTCATCTCGAATTCTTCGTAGAACGCCTCATCAGCCCAGCTCCACAAAGCCACGAATGACAGGTGCCGGATCCGCTATGTATTACAGCAAGGCTCAGGCAAAGGATGCTCAGTACCGCCTGATTGATCAGTACGCCCCGCTGGTCAAGCGAATCGCTTACCACCTGCTGGCGCGTCTGCCTGCCAGTGTGCAGGTCGACGATCTGATTCAGGCCGGAATGATCGGACTGCTGGAAGCAGCTAAGAAATACGACGCCGGCAAGGGCGCCAGTTTTGAAACCTATGCCGGTATCCGCATTCGCGGAACGATGCTCGACGAAGTCCGCAAGGGCGACTGGGCACCACGCTCGGTGCACCGCAATTCGCGGATGGTCAGCGAGGCGATCCGTGCGATCGAGGCGAAAACCGGTCGCGACGCTAAAGATCACGAAGTTGCGGCCGAACTTAAGCTAAGTCTCGATGAGTATTACGGCATTCTCGGCGACACGCTGGGCAGCCGCCTGTTCAGCTTCGATGATCTGCTGCAGGAGGGTGAACATGGGGAGCTGCAGGAAGATGCTGCCAGCCTCCACCCGGAACCGTTCCGCGATCTGGAGGATGAACGCTTCCAGCAGGCCCTGGTTGATGCCATTGCCAACCTGCCCGAGCGCGAGAAGCTGGTGCTGTCGCTGTATTACGACGAAGAATTGAACTTGAAGGAAATTGGGCAGGTGCTGGGAGTCAGCGAGTCGCGTGTGAGCCAGTTGCATAGCCAGTGTGCTGCGCGCTTGCGTGCACGCCTCGGCGAATGGCGCGCCAATTGACGATTGTTTGCGGTATGACGTGCTCGGTTTGCTGAGGCATTTTGGGACTTACGGAGGTCGACTTGGACAAGAACATGAAAATCCTCATTGTCGATGACTTCTCGACGATGAGACGAATCATCAAGAACCTCCTGCGTGATCTGGGGTTCACCAACACCGCCGAAGCGGATGACGGTACGACCGCGCTGCCGATGCTCAAGAGTGGCAGCTTTGACTTCCTCGTGACCGACTGGAACATGCCGGGCATGAGCGGTATCGATCTGCTGCGCACCGTTCGTGCCGACGAGCGCCTCAAGCACCTGCCGGTGTTGATGGTGACCGCCGAAGCGAAGCGCGACCAGATCATCGAAGCGGCACAGGCCGGGGTTAACGGCTATGTGGTCAAGCCTTTCACTGCCCAGGTGCTCAAGGAGAAGATCGAGAAGATCTTCGAGCGCGTCAACGGCTGAAGCAGCAACGCCGCGAGGGCACTATGACGCAAGCAGACCAAAGCCTGGCAGAGTTCGAAGCGACTCTGAAGGCGCATGCACCCAAGTTGATCGAAAGTCTGCAGCAGGGTCGCTTCGATGAAGCGACGCAGATGTTCAATGAGCTCAATCAGGTGCGCAATCACGGGCTCTATCAGGAAGTTGGCAAGCTCACCCGCGAGCTGCACAACGCCATCGTCAAGCTGGAGATGGACACCTGCGCGACCGGCGGTGATCCGTCACCCATCACCGACGCGACTGATCGACTGTCGTACGTCGTGGAAATGACCGAAAAAGCCGCCAATCGCACCATGGATCTCGTCGAGGAATCCGCGCCGCTGGTGAACTACGTGAGCTACGAGGCCCAGAGCCTGACGGCTGACTGGCAGCGCTTCATGCGTCGCGACATGAATGCCGAGCAGTTCCGTGAGCTGGTCAAGCGCATCGACCAATACCTGCAGCGCAGCATGAACGATGGCAGCCAACTGTCGCAGAACCTCAGTGAAATCATGCTTGCTCAGGATTTCCAGGATCTCACCGGTCAGGTGATCAAGCGGGTTACCCGTCTGGTAACCGAGCTCGAAAGCAATTTGCTCAATCTCGTTCTCATGGCGGGGCAGGTGGATCGCGTCGCTGGCATCCAGCACGACCGCGATGCCATGCGCGCCGAGCAAGAGCAGAAAAAACAAGAAAAAATGCCTTCCAACGGTGAAGGTCCGCAGATGCATGCCGATATGCGTGAAGACGTCGTTTCCGGCCAGGACGATGTCGATGATCTGCTTTCAAGCCTGGGCTTTTAGGGGAAGTGAATATGAGCTTCGACGCCGATGAAGAAATCCTCCAGGACTTCCTGGTAGAGGCCGGCGAGATTCTCGAACTATTGTCCGAGCAACTCGTGGAGCTGGAAAGCAGCCCCGATGACATGGCGTTGCTCAATGCGATTTTTCGCGGGTTCCACACGGTAAAGGGCGGTGCAGGGTTTCTTCAGCTCCACGAGCTGGTGGAGTGCTGCCACATCGCCGAAAACGTCTTCGACATCCTGCGCAAGGGTGAGCGTCGCGTCGATTCCGAACTGATGGATGTCGTTCTGCAGGCGCTGGACGCCGTGAACGAGATGTTCAGTCAGGTCCGCGAACGCGTCGAGCCGACTCCCGCTTCCCGTGAGCTACTGGCCGCACTGGCGCGTCTTGCTGAGCCTGCCTCGGCCGACGAGCCCGCAGCACCGGTCGAATCGCCGGTCGCTGCCGAGCCACAGGCCGAGTCCGTCGATGCCGAATTCGAGCAGATGCTCGCCGCCGTTCAGTCGCCAGACAATGAGCCGGCAGCGGAGCAGGTCAGCAGTGGTGGCGACGAGATCACCGACGACGAATTCGAGTCGTTGCTCGATCAGCTGCATGGCAAGGGTCAGTTCTCGGTCAGTGCCGCCAGCGCTGCGCCTGAGCCGGAGGCCGTGGTTGCACCGGCGAGCGACGAGATTACCGATGACGAATTCGAAGCGCTGCTCGATCAGCTGCACGGCAAGGGCAAGTTCGAGCCGGTAGGTAGCACAACTGCCGAGCCGGCCGCGCCAGCGGCCGCGGCGCCTGCGAGTAACGCCAGTGCAAGCGATGAGATCACCGACGACGAGTTCGAAGCACTGCTGGATCAATTGCACGGCAAGGGCAAGTTCGAGCCCGCGGTTGCCGAGGTAGCGGCTGCTGTGCCGAGCAAGCCGGAGCCCAAGCCTGAGCCCGCCCGTGCTGCCCCAGCCAAGGCTGCACCGGTTGCTGCTGTCAGCAAACCGGCGGCTGTTGTGGCTGAAAAAGCACCAGCCGAAGCCGAGACGACGGTGCGCGTGGATACCGCGCGCCTCGATGAAATCATGAACATGGTCGGCGAGCTGGTGCTGGTGCGTAACCGCCTGGTGCGCCTGGGTTCCAATAGCGGCGACGAGGCCATGGCGAAGGCCGTGTCCAACCTCGACGTGGTCACCGCCGACCTGCAGAGCGCGGTGATGAAGACGCGCATGCAGCCGATCAAGAAGGTGTTCGGCCGCTTCCCGCGGCTGGTACGCGATCTGGCGCGCAGTCTGAAGAAAGAGATCAACCTCGAGCTGGTCGGTGAAGAAACCGACCTCGACAAGAACCTGGTCGAGGCCCTGGCCGATCCGCTGGTGCACCTGGTGCGCAACGCCGTCGACCACGGCATCGAGATGCCCGAGGAGCGCGAGGCCGCCGGCAAGCCGCGTACCGGTCGAGTGGTGCTGTCCGCCGAACAGGAAGGCGACCACATCCTGCTGATCATCAGTGATGACGGCAAGGGTATGGACGCCAACGTTCTGCGTGCCAAGGCCGTGGAAAAAGGCATGCTGGAGAAGGACGCGGCAGATCGGCTCAGCGATCTGGAATGCTACAACCTGATCTTCGCGCCTGGCTTCTCGACCAAGACCGAGATCTCCGACGTCTCCGGCCGTGGCGTCGGTATGGACGTGGTCAAGACCAAGATTTCCCAGCTCAACGGTACCGTCAACGTGTTCTCCACCAAGGGCCAGGGCTCGAGGGTGGTGATCAAGGTGCCGCTGACACTGGCGATCATGCCGACGCTGATGGTGATGCTTGGCAATCAGGCTTTCGCCTTCCCGCTGGTGAACGTCAACGAGATCTTCCATCTCGACCTGTCGCGTACCAATGTCGTCGATGGCCAGGAAGTGGTGATCGTGCGTGACAAGGCGCTGCCGCTGTTCTATCTCAAGCGCTGGCTGGTCCAGAGTGCTGCCGAGGAAGAGCAACGCGAAGGTCACGTGGTGATTCTCAGCGTCGGCAACCAGAGCATCGGGTTCGTTGTGGATCAACTGGTCGGGCAGGAGGAGGTGGTCATCAAGCCACTGGGCAAGATGCTCCAAGGCACGCCTGGCATGTCCGGCGCAACCATCACCGGCGATGGCCGCATCGCTCTGATTCTCGATGTTCCGAGCATGCTCAAGCGTTACGCACGCCGGATTTGATTCAGTCAGGCGGCGCGGCCCTCCGTTGGGCGCGCTGCCGCTAGGAGTGATGTATGGCAGTCAAGGTCCTGGTGGTCGACGATTCCGGCTTCTTTCGCCGGCGCGTCTCGGAAATCCTTTCCTCTGATTCCAATATCCAGGTCGTCGGCACTGCCACTAACGGTCGTGAGGCGATTGACCAGGTGTTGGCGCTGAAGCCGGACGTCATCACCATGGACTACGAGATGCCGATGATGGACGGCATCACGGCCGTGCGGCAGATCATGCAGCGGTGTCCGACGCCCGTGCTGATGTTCTCTTCGCTGACACACGAGGGTGCGCGAGTCACGCTCGATGCGCTGGATGCCGGCGCGGTGGATTACCTGCCGAAGAATTTCGAAGACATTTCGCGCAACCCGGACAAGGTCAAGCAGATGCTTTGCGAAAAGGTGCATACCATTTCGCGGAGTAACCGGCGCTACAGCACCTTTTGCACCTCAAGCGTCAATCCGCCTCCGGCTGCGTCGCGTGGTGCTGTGCCGAGCGCGTCCACCAATACGCTGCGCTCCACCAGTACGGCTCCCGCTGCGCCGGCTGCTCGTTCGCCTGCGCCCAAGCGCAAGGCATACAAACTGGTTGCCATCGGAACCTCCACCGGCGGCCCCGTGGCGTTGCAGCGCGTACTGACGCAGCTACCGGCCAGTTTTCCGGCGCCTATCGTGCTTATCCAGCACATGCCGGCGGCATTCACCAAGGCGTTTGCCGATCGCCTGGACAAGCTTTGCCGTATTCGTGTCAAGGAAGCCGAGGACGGAGATGTGCTACGTCCCGGGCTCGCGTTGCTGGCACCGGGTGGCAAGCAGATGATGATCGACTCGCGGGGTGCGGTGCGCATCCTGCCGGGCGATGACCGCCTGAACTACAAGCCCTGTGTCGACGTGACCTTCGGCTCGGCTGCCAAATCCTTCCATGACAAGGTGCTCGCCGTGGTGTTGACCGGCATGGGTGCCGATGGGCGGGAAGGGGCGCGCTTGCTCAAGCAGAGCGGCAGCCAGGTGTGGGCGCAGGATGAAGCCAGCTGCGTGATCTATGGCATGCCGATGGCCGTGGTCAAGGCCAACCTCAGTGACGCCGTTTACGGTCTCGACGAGATCGGGCGCAACCTTGCCGAGGCCTGTATCTGATGGATGTGCTCAGCCTTATCGGGCTGTTGCTGGCGTTCGTTGCCATTGTCGGGGGCAACTTCCTCGAAGGCGGCCATATCTCGGCGCTGCTCAACGGGCCTGCCGCCTTGATTGTGCTTGGCGGCACCTTGGGTGCGGTGCTGCTGCAGACCCCTATCGCCGTATTCATGCGCGCGATGGGCATCGCTCGCTGGATCTTCTTTCCGCCGCGCATCGACCTGGCCCGCGGCATCCTGATGGTGACCACCTGGAGCAATACGGCACGCAAGGAGGGGCTGCTCGGTCTTGAGCCTGTCGCCGAGACAGAGCCTGATCCCTATGCGCGCAAGGGCTTGCAGTTGCTGGTTGATGGCGCTGAACCGGAGGTGATCCGCAGCATCCTCGAAGTCGATCTGTATACGCAGGAAAGCCGCGACCTGCGTGCCGCCAAGGTCTACGAAAGCATGGGCGGCTACTCGCCAACAATCGGCATCATCGGTGCCGTGATGGGCTTGATTCACGTGATGGGCAACCTTGCAGATCCCAGTCAGCTGGGCAGCGGGATCGCCGTGGCGTTCGTCGCGACCATCTACGGCGTCGCGTTCGCCAACCTGCTGGTGCTGCCGATCGGCAACAAGCTCAAGAGCGTCGTCCAGCGGCAGACTGCCTATCGCGAGATGCTGCTGGAAGGCGTGCTATCCATTGCCGAGGGCGAGAATCCCCGTTCCATCGAGATGAAGCTGCAAGGCTTCATGGACTGACCGCCATGGCCAGACGCAGAGCGCCGGAAGAGCACGAGAATCACGAACGGTGGCTGGTTTCCTACGCCGACTTCATTACGCTGCTGTTCGCCTTCTTCGTAGTGATGTACTCGATTTCCTCCATCAACGAGGGCAAATACAAGATCCTTTCGGACTCGCTCGTCGGCGTGTTCAATCAGGTCGATCGCTCGGTCAAGCCCATTCCTATCGGTGAGGAGCGACCGCGTACCACCGAGCCCGATGTATCCCAGGTCGACGATCCATCCGCTCAGTCGGTATTGAACGGGGAGCCGGTGTTCGATCCGCTGGAGCGTATTGCGCAGAGCATGCGCGAGACGTTCGGTGAGCTGATCGCCAACGAGCAACTGACGGTACGCGGCAATGAACTGTGGATCGAAATCGAGCTGAACTCCAGCCTGCTGTTTCCCAGCGGAGATGCTCTGCCCAACGACCACGCATTCGCCCTCATCGAAAAGGTGGCCGGGATTCTGGCGCCTTTTGACAACCCGATTCATGTCGAGGGTTTCACCGATAACCTGCCCATCAGCACCGACAAGTTTCCGACCAATTGGGAGCTTTCTGCGGCGCGTGCCGGCAGCGTGGTACGAATGCTCGCGGCGCAGGGGGTGGATCCGTCACGGTTGGCAGCGGTGGGTTATGGCGAGTTCCAGCCAGTGGCTGACAACGCGACCGCCGCCGGGCGGGCGCGTAATCGCCGGGTGATCCTCGTGGTATCGCGCAATCTGGATGTGCGCCGCAGCGTCAGCGGTATGGGCAGCAGCAATGCACGACCTGACGAGGCGCTGCGTCGGGCTGGCACACAACCTGCACCGGCTCGAGCCATGTAGGCGTCTGTAGGCGCAATCGTCAAAAAAACACCGTCGCGTCACCCATGAGGGGGCGCAATGCCGGTCAGCAGCGAACCGGGTGGAAAAGCATGAGAGTCTGGGCTGTAGCCAATCAAAAGGGTGGGGTGGGCAAGACCACCACGTCGATCGCGCTGGCAGGTTTGCTGGCTGATTCCGGCAAGCGCGTAGTAGTGCTTGATCTGGATCCGCACGGCTCGATGACCAGCTATTTCGGTCACGATCCGGACAACCTGGAACATAGCGTCTTCGACCTCTTCCAGCATCAGGGCACCGTGCCTGAGGGATTGCCCTGGCAACTGCTGCTGGCTACCAGTCATGAGCGTATTTCGCTGATGCCTTCCAGTACCGTGCTGGCAACGCTGGAGCGCCAGTCACCCGGGCAGAACGGTCTTGGCCTGGTGATTGCCAAGAGTCTGTCGCAGCTGTGGCAGGACTTCGATTACGCGATCATCGACAGTCCGCCGCTGCTCGGTGTGCTGATGGTCAATGCCCTGGCGGCCAGCCAGCAGCTGGTCATTCCGGTACAGACCGAGTTCCTGGCGATGAAAGGCCTGGAGCGGATGGTCAGCACGCTGGCGATGATCAACCGTTCGCGCAAGCAGGCACTGCCGTACACCATCGTGCCGACGCTGTTCGATCGCCGGACCCAGGCCTCGATGAATACGCTTAAAGTCTTGCGCGCCGGCTATGCCGATCACCTCTGGCCCGCGTTCATCCCCATCGACACGCGCCTGAGAGACGCCAGTCGTGCCGGCCTCACGCCTTCGCAGTTCGATCCGGCAAGCCGCGCTGTGCTCGCTTACCGGGCATTGCTCAAGCACCTGCTGGCGTCGCAAGCCGCGCCGCAGGTAGCGTGAAATGCCGTGCCGCTCGGCGCCTGACAGCTCAAGTTTATCGCGCAGTTGGCCGATAGCCTGTTCAGATTCTCTTCTCGAGTTCGTTCCATGAGCCGCACCGTCCTTACAGAAACCCGTTCCCAGCTGGCGCTGCAGTCCTATCTCGATGGGTTGCTGCAGGAGGCCGCCATCGAGCTGGCGGACTCGGTCAGCCAGGACGAGTTTCAGGCTGCCGTGCTCGAGGAGCAGCTGCGCGACACCCGCCAGATCCAGCCGCCGCGCCTGGAGATCGTCCAGCCGATACCGCCGACACCGCCTGCGGTCGTCACGCCTGAAGTGGCGCTGCCATCGACGCCGAGCGTCGAGCCGGTGGTAAAGGTGGAGGTGGCGCCACAGACTCCGGCTGCGCCCGTCGAGGTCACCGCTGACGGCCAGCCGGCCTGGGCGGAGGAGCCATTTGAATGCCTGCTGTTCGATGTTGCCGGTTTGACGCTCGCAGTGCCGCTGGTATGCCTGGGGTCGATCTACCCGTTGGCTGACCAGGAGCTCACACCGCTGTTCGGTCAGCCTGACTGGTTTCTTGGCATACTGCCCAGCCAGGCGGGCAATCTGAAGGTGCTCGACACGGCGCGCTGGGTCATGCCGGATCGTTACCGCGACGACTTCCGAGAGGGTTTGCAGTATGTGATTTCGGTTCAGGGCTACGAGTGGGGTTTGGCGGTGCATCAGGTCAGCCGCTCGATCCGCCTTGACCCCAGTGAAGTCAAATGGCGCACGCAGCGCAGCCAGCGCCCGTGGCTGGCGGGTACGGTGATCGAGCACATGTGCGCCCTGGTCGACGTGACCGCACTTGCCGAACTGATCGCCAGCGGAGCCGTCAAGCAGCTGTCAGGTTCCGCAAAGCCGCGAGCACACTGAATACTTTCAAATATGGTCGCGCCCTGCGCGCGGCCCAGCGATAGAATCGACCGCCATAGCGGTAACTGAAGAAGGTGGGACTATGAAGATGACGTCTGCGCAGGGTTCCGAAGATCCTGTTCTGCAATGGGTGACCTTCCGTCTGGATAACGAGACGTACGGCATCAACGTAATGCAGGTGCAGGAAGTGCTGCGTTACACCGAAATCGCTCCGGTGCCGGGCGCGCCTAGCTATGTGCTCGGTATCATCAACCTGCGCGGTAATGTGGTGACGGTTATCGACACGCGCCAGCGCTTCGGTCTGGATACTGCGCCGGTTTCCGACAACACCCGTATCGTCATCATCGAGGCGGACCGCCAGGTCATCGGCATCATGGTCGATAGCGTTGCCGAGGTGGTCTACCTCCGCCAGTCCGAGATCGAAACCGCGCCGAACGTGGGTAACGACGAGTCCGCCAAGTTCATCCAGGGCGTCTGCAACAAGAACGGCGAACTGCTGATTCTGGTCGAACTCGACAAGATGATGAGCGAAGAAGAATGGGCCGAGCTTGAGAGCATCTGATACATGCTGATCGCGTCGCTGGTCGCATCGCTGGTTGCGCTGGCTTTCTGCTGTCTGGGGCTGTTGGGCTTTTGCCTGTGGCTGCTCAGACGGCAGCGCCTGCTGGCAGAACAACAGCAGCAGCGCGATGCGAGCAGGGATAAGCGAATCAAGGAGTTGAGCAGCCGTCTGGATGCCTATCTGGAAGGTAGCTTGCGTATGGGCGACGAACTCCGCGACTTGGGTCGCGTGGTTGCGCCCTTGCCAGAGAAACTCTCCCAGCTCGAGCAGCGGGACCCGAATAATTTCGCCCTGTCCCAGGCCGCCAAGCTGGTCGGCATGGGTGCAAGCATTGATGACCTCACCCAGACCTGTGGGCTTTCGCAGTCCGAGGCCGAGCTGATGAGCAAGTTGCACAAGGCTCGCCAGAAGCCCTGAGCGTGATCATCGTCGCTTTTGGCTGTCGTCCCGTCGGTCATTCGGAACCTCCGGCACCCCGCCTATTCCAAACCTCATCGGCTCAGTGTTGCTGAGCGCGTCCATGTCTCGGGCTGGGGACGAGGAGGGCAGTGATGCGGTGCGTACTGATTCTGCTGTTTTGCGTGGTTTCTTCTGCCTCCGTACAGGCCGCCGAAGCGCCCGAAAACGTTGACGGGGCAATGACCGTCAACGTTTTCCAGGCCAAGCGGTTGCATGAGCTCGGCGCTGTGTTCATCGATGTGCGTTCTGACCGTGAATGGCTATGGGGCCATGTCGAAGGCGCTGTGCATTTCGATCTTGCCAGTGATTTCGTCAATCTGGCGGCTCGGGAGTGGCCCCGGGAGCTGCCGCTGGTTATCTACTGCGACAGCGAGATCTGTCCACGAGGCGCAGAGGCCGCACGCATGGCCGTTGCCTGGGGCTACCAGCAGGTTTTCTATTTTCGCTCGGGTTATTTCGCCTGGCAGCTACACGACTTTCCACAGATCACTGGAGAAGATCGGGCTGGCGCAACGCTCAATGCCCAGGCCCATTGAGTAACGGCAATGAAGGCGCGGACTGCTCGTGGCTCGCTGCCTGAAACCCGGGCGGGCACTTGCCCTTCAGGTACCAGGCGAAAGCGATGATCTCGGCGATGGTTCGATACAAGGCTTCGGGGATTTCGTCGCCTAGTTCCAGCCTTGCCAGCAGCCTCACCAGATCGGCATTTTCGTAGATCGGCACCTCGTGCTCGCGGGCAATCGCCAGGATTGCCTCTGCCAGCTCATCGTCACCCTTGGCGCTCAGGCTCGGCGCATTGACGCCGTCGTAGCTGAGGGCGATGGCCTGGCGCAGCTGTTTGTCGGTCATGCTTTTTCGTCCACGAAGCGTTGTTCGAGCGTGGTGCTCGGTCCCTGCGGTGGAGTGCCTTGTCGGCAGGATAGTTCGCCGACGTTCAGTCCCGCAGCCTGCAGCCGACCTCGAAGGTGGGTGAGTTCGGCGGCGACCAGCTGGGCCGTCGCGCCGCGTTCGGCCCAGAGCTGGCTGGACAGCGTACCGCGAGTCAGCTGGGCCTGGACCTGCAGTGGGCCGAGAGGTGCGACATCGAACGCGAGTTCGATCTTCCAGAGCGGCTCGCCACGTTCCTTGTCATTTCGCTTGGGCTGGTCCTCGCGCTGCATTTTTATCTGCAGCGGCACGATGTCGCGCTGATCGCGCATCGGTAGTTCCAGCTGCCAGGTGGTGAGCAGTACCCCATCCGGGCCGATCTGAGTCTGAGCGAGGCTGGACAGCTGATGAGTCTGCAGCCTCGATACCGCAGCGGCTGCGAGCTTGAGCAGCATTTCGAGGTCCGCTTCGTCCTCCAGGCCGGGCGGCAGGCGGGTCGGTAGCGGGAATCCGGTTGCGAGCTGGCGGGCGCTGCTTTGTGCCAGAGAACCCAGGGCTTGCCGAGCAAAGGCTGGCAGTGCCTGGCCGAGCGTTGCTCCCGCCTGGGCACCGGCCAGCGGCGTGCTGCCGGGAAGGTTGGGCATCTGCGCCAGCAGGCGCAGCAGTCCGGCCTTCAGATCACCCTGCAGTCCTTCAGTCTGTCCGGCCAGCAGGCGCGCCTCGAGGAACACGCCACTTCTTGCCAGCGCTGCCGCGAGGGCTTTGGCGTCGCCAAGCTGCTGCATCTCCGGTATCGATCCAAGCAGTTTTTCAGCGGCGGCGCGCAGCCCGTCCGGTAACCCGGCGGTGGAGCCCTGCAACGCCTTGAACAGCCCTTCCAGCGAGGCCTGGCGGTTCTGTTGGGCTCCAAGCTGTTCGCCGAGATGAAGCTGATCAAGGCGCCCGCTCAGGGGAACAAAGGCCAGTGATTGCCCGCCCTTGACCTGCGCCGTCAGGAGGCTGCCGAGCGCCAGGGGGCTGGTCGACTCGATGTTCAGTTTCTGTCCAGCTATTGAAGAGTTGAGCAGGCTGATGACCGCCTTGAAAACCTTCTGGCCGTCATCTGATTGCTGCTGGCTGGTCGCGACCACTCGGCCTTGAATGACGCTGCCAACGGGCAGTTGTTGAAGATCGATCATCGACGCGGGCTGACGTCCCGCCGGTTGCGCAGAGGCGAGCAGGCGGGTATCCGACAGTGCGGTGATGATGTACGCCGCGCCGGGAGGAGGGGCCTTGTTGCTGCTGACCTCAACGGTTGCCTGGCGCCCGCTGCCCATGGTTAGACGCAGCACCAGTCGGAACGCCTGCGCCGCCTCTCTGATGCTGATGACTTCCGCCTCCGCATTTTCACCCGCCGCGAGCAGGCCTTGCATCGGCTGAAGCAGCTTCAATGCCAGGTCGCTAGCCGCTATTGCCGGGCGTTGCGCGCTGGCCGGTGGCAGAGCGGTGGTACTCTTGATCTCGGTCATCTTTCCTCAAATGCTCTTACAACCTTTCGCGTTTGCGGCCCTCGGCACCAAGGGTTGCCATGTATAATTCCGCCCGCCTGGCCCTGCTCCCGAAGTATAGCGGCCAGGCCTTTTTCATCTTGAGGTGTCGCTAGCGTGTCAACTCCCTTTCTCGAAGCTGTAGCGCTCGCTTGTGAGCGGGATTGGCGGCTGCTTTTCGACAAGCTCGACCTGCGGCTCGAGAGCGGAGAGATGCTGCAGATTTCGGGACCCAACGGCAGCGGCAAGACCAGTCTGCTGCGTTTGCTTTGCGGACTGATGCAGCCGACTGCTGGCGAAGTATTGCTCAAGGGGCAGTCACTCAATGCCCAGCGTGGCGAGCTGGCCCGCAATCTGTTGTGGATCGGCCATGCTGCCGGGATCAAGGGCTTGCTGACGGCAGAAGAGAATCTTACCTGGCTTTGTGCATTGCACCAGCCGACCAACCGCGAAGCCATTTGGCACGCTCTTGCTGAAGTAGGACTGCGCGGTTTCGAGGACGTGCCCTGCCACACTCTCTCTGCCGGGCAGCAACGTCGCGTAGGCCTTGCGCGTCTCTATCTCGCTCCGCCCCCGCTGTGGATTCTCGACGAACCCTTTACTGCCCTCGACAAGCACGGTGTGGCGCAGCTTGAGAGACATCTGGCTGCGCATTGCGAACAGGGTGGACTGGTCGTGCTCACCACGCACCACAGCCTGACGGAAAAGCCTGCCGGCTATCGTGAATTGGATCTGGGGCAGCGGGCAGCATGAGTAGCGTATTCACATTGCTGCTGGCGCGGGAGACGCGCCTGTTGTTCCGCCGTCCTGCCGAGCTGGCCAACCCGCTGGTGTTCTTCGCCATCGTCATCGCTTTGTTTCCATTGGCGGTAGGGCCGGAAACGCAACTGCTGCAAACCATTTCGCCTGGCCTGGTATGGGTCGCTGCGCTGCTGGCAGTGCTGCTTTCGCTCGATGGACTGTTTCGCAGCGATTTCGAGGATGGATCGCTTGAACAGTGGGTCGTTTCGCCGCACCCCCTCGCGCTCCTGGTGCTCGCCAAGGTGCTGGCACACTGGGCTTTTTCCGGTTTGGCGCTGGTTCTGCTGGCACCGCTTTTGGGCTTGATGTTGGGGCTGCCGATTGGGACCATTCCGGTGCTGCTGATCTCGCTGCTACTGGGTACGCCGATTCTGAGCCTGCTCGGTGCGGTTGGCGCAGCACTGACGGTAGGGCTCAAGCGCGGCGGGCTTCTGCTGGCATTGCTTATCCTGCCTCTCTACATACCGGTGTTGATCCTCGGCAGTGGTGCGCTTCAAGCGGCTCTGCAAGGGCTACCGGCAGTCGGGCATTTGCTCTGGTTGGCCAGTCTGACCGCGCTGGCCGTTACTCTTACACCCTTTGCGATAGCTGCCGGGCTGAAGATCAGCGTTGGCGAATAGCGACACACCAGATGGCCGGCGCTTGCGCCTGGTCGATGTAACGAATCTCGAGGCCCTGTCAGTCAGGGGCTCGCTGGACGATGAGTCATCCGATGAACTGGACATGGTTTCACAAGCTGGGCTCACCCAAATGGTTCTATGAGATCAGTGGTCGCTGGCTGCCCTGGCTGGCCTGGGCAGCCGTGCTGCTGGTCAGTGTCGGCGTGATCTGGGGGCTGGCGTTTGCCCCCGAGGATTACCAGCAGGGCAACAGTTTTCGGATCATCTATATCCACGTGCCGGCTGCCTTCCTGGCCCAGTCCATCTACGTCATGCTCGCCCTGGCGGGTGTGGTCGGGCTGGTTTGGAAAATGAAGCTCGCCGACGTCGCCTTGCAGCAGGCTGCGCCGATCGGCGCCTGGATGACCTTCATCGCACTGCTCACCGGCGCTGTTTGGGGCAAGCCGACCTGGGGCGCCTGGTGGGTCTGGGATGCGCGCCTGACCTCGATGCTCATCCTGCTGTTCCTGTACTTCGGCATCATTGCGCTCGGCCAGGCAATCAGTAACCGTGACAGCGCGTCCAAGGCTTGCGCGGTGCTGGCCATCGTTGGCGTAGTGAACATTCCGATCATCAAATATTCGGTGGAGTGGTGGAACACGCTGCACCAGCCCGCCACCTTCAAGGTCACCGAGAAACCAGCCATGCCCGTGGAGATGTGGCTGCCGCTGCTGGTGATGGTGATCGGTTTCTACTGCTTCTTTACCGTAGTGCTGCTGATGCGCATGCGCCTGGAAGTGCTGCGCCGTGAATCGCGTGCCAGCTGGGTGAAGAATGAGGTCAAGGCTCTGGTAGGAAACAACTCGTGAACTTTTCGTCCTTCGCCGATTTCATCGCCATGGGCAATCATGGCGTGTACGTCTGGACCTCTTACGGCATCAGCCTGGCTGTCCTGATTCTCAACGTCGTATTGCCTGTACTGGCGCGTCGACGTTACCTGCAAGATGAGGCGCGTCGTTTGCGCCGGGAGGAATCGAAGTGAATCCGGTGCGCAAGAAGCGTCTTTTCATCGTCCTGGCGATTGTCGCTGGTGTCGGTATCGCCGTGGCGCTGGCGTTGTCCGCCCTGCAGCAGAACATCAACCTGTTCTACACACCGACCCAGATTGCAGCGGGTGAAGCGCCGGAGGGCACCCGAATCCGTGCGGGTGGACTGGTCGAGGAAGGATCGGTCAAGCGCACCAATGATTCGCTGAGTGTCGCCTTCCGCGTCACCGATGGCGCCCAAGCGATCACCATCACCTACCAGGGGATTCTCCCGGACCTGTTCCGCGAAGGGCAGGGCATCGTCGCGCTGGGTCGGGTCAACGCCGATGGCGTGCTGGTTGCCGACGAGGTACTGGCCAAGCATGACGAAAACTACATGCCCCCCGAAGTGACTCAGGCGCTGGAGAAGAGCGGCATGATGAAACACTACGAAGGCGGCAAGCAGGAGTATGCGAAATGATTCCTGAGCTCGGCCATCTGGCGATGATTCTGGCGCTGTGCCTGGCGGTGGTGCAGGCCACGCTCCCTCTGATCGGTGCCTGGCGCGGCGACCGGCAGTGGATGGGCCTGGCGCAACCGGCTGCGTGGGGCCAGTTCGCCTTTCTCGGCTTCTCCTTTGCCTGCCTGACCTATGCATTCATGGTCGACGACTTCTCCGTCGCCTACGTTGCACACAACTCCAACAGTGCCTTGCCCTGGTACTACAAGTTCAGCGCCGTCTGGGGGGCGCACGAAGGCTCGCTGTTGCTGTGGGCTTTCATCCTGGCTGGCTGGACCTTCGCCGTGGCGGTGTTTTCCCGTCAGCTGCCGGAGGACATGCTGGCGCGCGTACTGGGGGTCATGGGACTCATCAGCATCGGCTTCCTGCTGTTCCTGATTGTCACGTCCAATCCCTTCGAGCGCCTGCTGCCTCAGGTTCCGGTGGACGGTCGCGACCTCAATCCGTTGCTACAGGATTTCGGTTTGATCGTGCACCCGCCGATGCTCTACATGGGTTACGTCGGTTTCTCGGTTGCTTTCGCCTTCGCCATTGCCGCCTTGCTTGGCGGGCGTCTGGATGCCGCCTGGGCGCGCTGGTCCCGTCCGTGGACGCTAGTTGCTTGGGCGTTCCTGGGATTGGGTATCGCACTGGGTTCCTGGTGGGCGTATTACGAGCTTGGCTGGGGCGGCTGGTGGTTCTGGGATCCGGTGGAAAACGCATCCTTCATGCCCTGGCTGGTCGGAACTGCGCTGATTCACTCGCTCGCAGTTACCGAGAAGCGTGGCGTGTTCAAGAGCTGGACAGTTTTGCTGGCGATCGCAGCGTTCTCCCTGAGCTTGCTCGGCACCTTCCTGGTTCGTTCGGGCGTACTGACGTCGGTGCATGCATTCGCTACTGACCCTGAGCGCGGCGTGTTCATTCTGGTCTTTCTGCTGATGGTGGTCGGCGGTTCGCTGACGTTGTTCGCGCTGCGAGCGCCGGTAGTAAAGAGTCAGGTCGGCTTCGGTCTCTGGTCTCGCGAAACGCTATTGCTGGTCAACAACCTGCTGCTCGTCGTGGCCACCGCAATGATTCTGCTCGGCACGCTCTATCCGTTGCTGCTGGATGCGTTGTCCGGCGCCAAGCTCTCCGTTGGGCCGCCGTACTTCAACGCCATGTTCGTGCCGTTGATTGGCGCGCTGATGGTTACGCTGGGTGTAGGCATCCTGGTGCGCTGGAAGGACACGCCGCTGAAGTGGCTGCTCGGCATGCTTACGCCGGTGCTGATCACCAGTGTGGTGCTAGGCGGGCTGGGCTCGTTGCTCTTCGGCGATTTCAACTGGGCGGTGCTTGCAGTGTCGCTGCTGGCGGCCTGGGTGGTCATCGCCAGCATTCGTGATCTGCTGGACAAGACGCGTCACAAGGGCCTGCTCAAAGGTATGCGCAGCCTGGCACCGAGCTACTGGGGTATGCATTTGGCGCACCTAGGATTGGCTGTGTGTGCCATTGGCGTGGTGCTCACCAGTCACCAGAGTGCCGAACGTGACCTGCGCCTGGCTCCCGGTGAATCCCTGTCGCTTGGCGGCTACGAATTCGTCTTCGAAGGTGCGGTGCATCATGAGGGGCCGAACTTCACCTCGGACAAGGCGACCATCCGCGTGCTCGATGGCGACAAGCAGATCGCGACGCTGCATCCGGAGAAGCGTCTGTACACCGTGCAGCAGATGCCAATGACCGAGGCCGGCATCGATGCCGGATTTACCCGCGATCTCTACGTCGCGCTGGGTGAACCGTTGGGCGATGGCGCCTGGGCTGTGCGCGTGCACATCAAGCCCTTCGTGCGCTGGATCTGGCTTGGCGCGTTGATGATGGGGCTTGGCGGTGTGCTGGCGGCGAGCGATCGTCGTTATCGAGTCAAGGTAAAGACCCGTGTGCGCGAGGCGCTGGGTATGGCGGCGCAAGGAGCCTGATGTGAAACGATTGCTGATGTTGCTGCCGCTGGTGATTTTTCTGGTGGTAGCGGTGTTCCTTTATCGCGGCCTGTTTCTCGATCCTTCCGAGCTGCCTTCGGCACTGATCGGCAAGCCACTGCCGGCGTTCTCTCTGCCGTCGGTGGAAGACGAGCAGCGCGTCATCACCGCCGAGGACCTCAAAGGCAAGCCGGCGCTGGTCAACGTGTGGGCAACCTGGTGCGTCGCCTGCAAGGTGGAGCACCCGGTCCTGAACCGCCTTGCAGCTCAGGGTGTGGTGATTCACGGAGTCAATTACAAGGACGACAACGCTGCGGCACTCAAATGGTTGAGCGAATTCCACGATCCCTATCAGCTGAACATCCGTGACGAGCGCGGCAGCCTCGGCCTGGACCTTGGCGTTTACGGTGCGCCCGAAACGTTTTTGATCGACAAGCAGGGCGTCATTCGTCACAAGTTCGTGGGTGTGATCGATGATCGGGTCTGGCGCGAACAGTTGGCAGCGCTTTATCAGGAATTGGTGGACGAATGAAGCGACTCATCCACGCTATGTTGCTTGGCCTTCTTCTGGCCACGACAGCCCAGGCCGCAATCGATACGTACGAGTTCCGGGACGAGGCCGAGCGCGAGCGCTATCGGACATTGACCGAAGAGCTGCGCTGTCCCAAGTGCCAGAATCAGAATATTGCTGATTCCAACGCGCCGATCGCCATGGATCTGCGCCAGGAAATCTTCCGGATGCTGGAAGAAGGTCAGAACAACGACCAGATCATCAATTATCTGGTGGACCGTTATGGCGACTTCGTGCGGTACAACCCGCCGGTGAATGCGAAGACGCTCCTGCTTTGGTACGGGCCGGCTGGCTTACTGGTGCTGGGCTTCGGTGTGCTGACCATGATCCTGGTGCGCCGTCGTCGGGTCGAGAAGACCCCTGCGTCGAATACCCTTTCCGAGACCGAGCGCGAGCGTCTCGCCCAGCTTCTGGATAAAAAAGACTCATGACCGATTTCTGGATCGCCGCCGGCGCCTTGTTGCTGGTGGCATTGGCTTTCCTGCTTATTCCGATTCTCCGCGGCCGTAGGGCCCAGGCCGAGGAAGACCGTACCGCGCTGAACGTAGCGCTGTATGAGGAGCGTCTGGCTGAGCTTGTCGCTCAGCACGGCGCCGGCACCTTGAGTGACGCGCAGCTGGAAGCTGGGCGGGCCGACGCTGCGCGCGAGCTCCTGGAGGACACCGAGGGCAGTGACACGCCGCGGATCGCCAAGCTTGGTCGCAGCGTACCGCTGATCGCGGCGGTGCTGGTGCCCCTGGTGGGCTACGGGCTCTACATGCACTGGGGCGCAAGTGACAAGGTGCAGATGGCTCGCCAGTTTTCGGAGCAACCGCGCACAGTCGAAGAAATGACGGCTCACCTGGAACAGGCGGTTCAGGAACAGCCAGACTCGGCCGAGGCCTGGTATTTCCTCGGGCGCACCTATATGAATCAGGAGCGTCCGGGCGATGCGGCCAAGGCTTTTTCACGTGTCGTGGAAATCGCCGGGCGCCAGCCTGAGCTCCTTGGCCAATGGGCGCAGGCCCTGTACTTCGCCCGTGATCGTCAGTGGTCCGAAGAACTGCAAGCGCTCACTGACGAGGCACTTCAGAGTGATCCGCAAGAATTGACGAGCCTTGGCCTGCTTGGTATCGCCGCGTACGAGGAGTCGCGTTATCAGGATGCCGTACGTTTCTGGGAACAGCTGGTAGCGGCACTGCCGGAAGAGGACCCTTCGCGTGAAGCTATCCGCGGCGGAATCGAGCGTGCCCGGCAGCAGATCGACGGCGATCCGGCAGTTGAGCAGGCACAGCCGTCTGCCAGTGCTGCCAATGTCGCAGGCACCACGCTGGAAATCCAGGTGGCCCTGGACCCCAAGGTCGTGGCGTCTGTGGCGCCGCAGGACACCGTGTTCGTTTTTGCTCGGGCGGTTTCGGGACCTCCGGTTCCGCTGGCGGCCAAGCGTCTGACAGTTGCCGATCTGCCAGCAACCATCACCCTGGGTGACGCCGATGCCATGGTCCCTTCGTTGAAGATTTCCAGTGTCGAGCAGGTCATGGTGATGGCGCGGATTTCACGTTCCGGCGACGCAACAAAAGGGGAGTGGATGGGTCAAAGCGAAGCCGTCGACACCGGCGGCGAGCAGAGCGCCGTGCGTTTGGTGATCGACCGCGCCGAGGCTCGCTGATTCACTCATGAGGTAAAGATGGCAACGTTAACGTCAGTACGCTTGTTTACGCCTGTGCGGCTCGGTCTGCGTGCCGCTCTGCTAGGACTGACGCTGTTGCTCGGCGCCTGCGCAGGGAGTCCCTATGATTCCACGCCGCAGCCGCCAATGCCTGCCCCTGCTCCTCGTGCCCCGGAGCCGAGCGGTCCGATAATCGCTCCCCCGCCCATCAAGGCGCCGTCGGTGCCGCGAGCGCCTGCCACCCAGAAAAGCCATCCGCGTTACGCGCCTCCGCCCCATGTACCTGCGCACTGGGATAACAGTCTCGGGGTCTATGTCGTGGAGGGTCGCGATCTCTTCTATCGTGAGCGGCTCTACTATCGCTGGGACGGAGATTGGTTCTGTTCGGGGCGCCCGGACGGCCCCTGGGAACCTGTCGCACCGCCCAGCGTTCCGACAGGCCTGCGTAACCGTTTCTGAGCGGGCATGCGCGGGTAGAGACTTTGACGCTCCTTGCTAAAGGCGAATCATTGTTTGCCGATACAGGGTCAGCAGCGTTGCTTTGCAACGTCCCAGCTGACTCGGCAAACGCCGTCGCATCGGGCCCAGGCCCAGGAGTCGATCATGATTGCTTCCCTCAAGCGCCTCGAAGAAACCGGTACCGCGCTGCGCGATGCGCTGGCTCAGCAGAACTGGGCAGCGATCGGCTTGCTTGATCGCGAGTGTCGGAGCGCTGTGGATGAGGCAATGCAGGCGCGTGAGCGTGACAACGATCAGGTGCGCCAGCGTCTGCAGGAATTGCTCGACCTCTACGGTGAGCTGGTAATGACTTGTCAGATGGAGCGGGTCCGCGTTGCTGGCGAGTTACGTCAGTTGAATCCGCCAAAACAGAGCGCCAAGCTCTACAAATTGTTTGGCTAAATCTGCTCTGACGCTCGTACCCTAATCGCCCCGTATCTCCCTTCTCTAGCGAGTCCTGCCATCGGACTGCGTTGCGCGCTATTTCGCCATTTTTATCATTACAGAATGTGTGGCATTATGTCGCCATTATTTCGACGTAAACGCGTCGGATCGACGGCTACTGCGCTACAAATCCGGTTAATTGACGCCATCGTGCGTTGAACTCGCCCAGCGAAAGCAGAGTCGTCTCACAAGGTGCTGATTTTTCGCTCGTTCTTTGGTCGCTAATTCACGCCATAAATTTGACTCAGTTCATTTTTTCATTAATCTACCTGTCTTCTGCCATGAGTGTGATCGCCTTCTTTTCATGGATGCGAGCGCAGGCCTCCTTTAAGCCTCTATAGGGCCCTATAAACAAGATGTGGCGTGAAACCAAGATTTTGTTGATAGACGATGATCGTGACCGTCGGCGGGATCTGACGGTCATCCTGAATTTTCTCAGTGAAGATCATCTGGCCTGCTCTAGTGATGAGTGGCAGGACGCGGTCGCCGGTCTGGAGTCCAGTCGTGTGGTGAATGGCGTCATGCTGGGCAATGTCTCGTTGAGGGGGGGCGCTGCAGAGCTGATCAAACAGATGAGCAAGTGGGACGAGAACGTTCCGCTGATGTTGATCGGCGAACCTGTTCCTGCGGACTGGCCGGACGATGTCCGGCGCCGGGTGCTTACCAGTCTGGAGATGCCACCGAGCTACAACAAGCTTCTCGACTCCCTGCACCGCGCACAGATCTATCGCGAGATGTACGATCAGGCCAAGTCCCGTGGTCGTCAACGCGAGCCCAATCTGTTCCGCAGTCTGGTCGGCACCAGCAGGGCCGTTCAGCATGTTCGGCAGATGATGGAGCAGGTTGCCGATACGGAAGCCAGTGTGCTGATCCTTGGTGAGTCTGGTACCGGTAAAGAGGTGGTCGCGCGAAACCTGCATTACCACTCCAAGCGCCGCCAGGGGCCTTTCGTTCCCGTCAACTGCGGAGCGATTCCCGCTGAGCTGCTGGAAAGCGAGCTGTTCGGTCACGAAAAGGGTGCTTTTACCGGCGCCATCACGGCTCGTTCCGGTCGCTTCGAACTGGCCGAGGGCGGCACGCTGTTCCTTGATGAGATCGGTGATATGCCGCTGCCCATGCAGGTCAAGCTGCTCCGGGTTCTACAGGAGCGTACCTTCGAACGCGTCGGCAGCAACCGTACGCAGAATGCCGACGTTCGCATCATTGCAGCCACGCACAAGGATTTGGAGAAGATGATCGAGGAGGGGACCTTTCGTGAGGATCTCTACTATCGATTGAACGTCTTCCCCATCGAAATGGCTCCGCTGCGTGAGCGCGTCGAAGACATCCCGTTGCTGATGAACGAGTTGATATCGCGTATGGAGCATGAGAAGCGCGGTTCTATTCGCTTCAATTCTGCTGCGATCATGTCTCTTTGCCGCCACGACTGGCCAGGCAACGTTCGTGAGCTGGCCAACCTCGTCGAGCGCATGGCGATCATGCATCCGTATGGCGTGATCGGTGTCATGGAGCTGCCTAAGAAGTTTCGTCACGTCGATGACGATGACGAGCAGTACGCGACTAGCTTGCATGACGAGATGGAGGAGCGCGCCGCCATCAGCGCGCCGATGGTGGTGCCCGAGGCGCAGGCCATGCTGCCAGTCGAAGGCCTTGATCTGAAGGAGTACCTTGGCAACCTTGAACAAGGGCTCATTCACCAGGCGTTGGAAGACGCGGGCGGCGTGGTTGCTCGGGCTGCCGAGCGTCTGCGTATCCGTCGGACGACACTTGTGGAAAAGATGCGCAAGTACGGCATGAACCGTCGCGACGACGATATGGGCGATTAAGCCCACACTGCCGGACGAAGGCCACCCTAGCGGTGGCCTTTTCGTTTCCAGTCATTAGCTCTGGCTGCCGCTGCAAGCCCTGTGTTGGGCATGAAGATTGCTCGGTGCATCCGACCGACCATCTTTTGACAGGCACAAGTGGACCCGTGAAACTCCTCACAAGGCCTTCGGCAGACCCGCTACGTCCGGTAGATACGCTCGCGTTGACCGGTTCATTCGAGCTTTTTCGCCAGTTGTCCAGCCAGCTGGGAGCGTCGGAGGATTTCTTGCGCGCGCACGTCGATGAGCTAGAAGGGCGACTGGCCGAGGCGGGAGCGCTGCGCCGGCAGGAGCTGGAGGAAAAGGAGCGTCTCGCCCAGCGACTGCAGAACGTTCTCGATCTGTTGCCTGGCGGCGTAATCGTGATTGATGGACAAGGCGTCGTGCGCGACGCCAACCCGGTCGGCCTTGAGCTTCTTGGCGAACCTCTCGTAGGCGCGCCCTGGCGCGACGTCATCGCTCGCTGCTTCGCGCCGCGCAAGGACGACGGGCATGAGGTTTCGCTACGCAACGGCCGTCGACTATCGATCGCCACTCGCTCGCTCAGTGGCGAGCCCGGTCAGCTGGTTTTGCTCACCGACCTTACCGAAACGCGGCGCTTGCAGGACCAGCTGGCGCGTCATGAGCGACTGTCCTCTCTAGGGCGCATGGTAGCCTCGCTTGCCCATCAGATCCGTACGCCCCTGTCCACTGCGTTGCTGTATGCCAGTCATCTTGAGCAGGGCGGCTTGAACGAAGAACAACAGCGCCGCTTCGCCGGTAGCCTGAAGGCCCGTCTGCATGAGCTGGAGCATCAGGTTCGCGACATGCTGGTCTTTGCCCGAGGCGATTTGCCGTTGAATGACCGGCTGACTCCAGTGGAGTTGATGGGTGCACTACGGTCGGCGGCCGAGTCACCGCTGCAGGGTGTTGCGGTACGCTGGCAATGCGATGTGCACGGTGGAGAGATTCTTTGCAACCGAGATACCCTGATCGGTGCCTTGCTCAACCTTGTCGAAAATGCCCTTCAGGCCTGTGAAGGAGAGCGACGCCTTAAGATCCATCTGTATTGCCGTGAGCAAACCCTGCGCGTTTGCATAAGCGACAACGGCAAAGGTGTTGATGCCGATATCCTGGCTCGCCTGGGCGAGCCGTTTTTCACCACCCGCGCTACGGGGACCGGGCTGGGGCTTGCGGTAGCAAAGGCCGTCGCCAGGGCGCATCGCGGAGAGTTGCAGCTGCGCTCGCGCGCCGGTCGCGGTACCTGTGCTTCGGTGAAGCTGCCGCTGATTCCGGTCTCTCTCAACCCTGGGAGGTCCTGATGGCTGCCAAGGTACTTCTGGTGGAAGATGACCAGGCCCTGCGCGAAGCCTTGGGCATAACGCTGGAGTTGGGTGGCTACGCATACCGTGCCGTTGACAGTGCCGAAGCGGCGTTGGGCGCACTGCAGCAGGATGTGTTCAGTCTGGTTGTCAGTGACGTGAACATGCCTGGCATGGATGGGCACGAGCTGCTTGCCCTGATCCGCAAGCGCTATCCGCAGATCCCGGTTCTGCTGATGACTGCCTTTGGTGCCGTGGCGCGCGCGGTGGATGCAATGCGCGAAGGGGCTATCGACTATCTTGTCAAGCCGTTCGAGCCGAACACGCTGCTGGAGCTATTGCGTCGCCACGTCAATGGCGCCCTCGATACTGCCGATGCAGAAGGTCCGGTGGCCTGTGACGCATCCAGTCAGCAGCTGCTGAGTCTTGCCCGGCGCGTGGCGCAAAGCGATTCGACGGTGCTGATATCCGGCGAGTCCGGCACCGGCAAGGAGGTACTGGCTCGCTACATTCACCAGCAATCTCCGCGAACCAAAAAGCCGTTTATCGCCATCAACTGCGCGGCGATCCCGGACAACATGCTTGAGGCCACGCTGTTCGGGCATGAGAAGGGCGCCTTTACTGGAGCGATCGCCAGTCAACCGGGCAAGTTCGAGCAGGCCGATGGTGGCACCTTGCTGCTCGATGAAATCTCCGAAATGCCGCTAGGGTTGCAGGCGAAGTTGCTGCGTGTGCTACAGGAACGTGAGGTCGAGCGTGTGGGCGGACGCCGGCCTATTGCGCTGGATATCCGCGTACTTGCCACCACCAACCGTGACCTGGCTGCCGAGGTTGCGGCAGGCCGCTTCCGCGAGGACCTGTACTATCGCCTGTCGGTGTTTCCCTTGTCGTGGTCTCCGTTGCGCCAGCGCCCCGCTGACATTCTGCCGCTGGCCGAACGCTTGCTGGCCAGTCACGCCAGAAAGATGCGGCAGGTATCAGCGCAGCTTTCGGTGCCGGCACAACGCTCCTTGCTTGAGCATCCATGGCCGGGAAATGTACGTGAGCTGGACAACGCCATTCAGCGGGCGCTGATTTTGCAGCAGGGTGGGCTGATCCAGCCCGAGGATCTGTGTCTCTCGGGCGTGAGTAATGTTGCCAGCCTGCCGGCTCCTGTTGCGGTTGCGCAGACGCCCTCCGATCTCATTGCCGAAGGGCCGCGCGAGGCCTGCTCCGCGCTGGGCGATGATCTGCGGCGGCGCGAGTTTCAGTTGATCATTGATACCTTGCGTGCGGAACGTGGGCGGCGCAAGGAAACGGCTGATCGTCTGGGCATCAGTGCGCGCACGCTGCGCTACAAGCTTGCACAGATGCGCGACGCCGGGATGGACGTCGAGGCGGCGCTCTATACCAGCTGACGTGCGCTGTGACGTGGCTCTGATAAGCTGCCGCCATCACAGGATGGAGGTTCACAGGTGCACGAAGACTTCTGGCAGGAGCGTTGGGCTCGCAACGAGATCGGTTTTCATCTTGACGACGTACATCCCGGTCTTCGCCGTCACTGGCCGCGGCTGGCCGTTCCGGCAGGGGCCACGGTACTGGTGCCGTTATGTGGCAAGAGTCTGGATCTGGCCTGGCTCGCCGGGCAGGGTTATCGGGTGCTGGGCGTCGAGCTGAGTCAGAAAGCTGTCGAAGCGTTTTTCTCAGAACAGCAGCTTGAAGCCGAGGTTTCCCAGGAAGGGTCGTACCGGGTCTATCGCGCCGGCGCGGTGGAAATCCGTTGTGGCGATTTCTTCGCGCTCAGTGCCGACGATGTGGCTGCGTGCCAGGGTGTCTACGACCGTGCGGCGCTGATCGCTCTGCCACCTGCGATGCGTGAGCGCTACGCCATGCTGCTGACGGCCATCCTGCCGCCTGGCTGCCAGCAACTGCTGGTCACGCTGGACTATGACCAGACGGAAATGGACGGCCCGCCGTTTGCTGTCAGTCCACGCGAAGTGCGCGAGCTGTATGCCGCGGGATGGGATGTCGAGTTGCTGGAGGCCAAGGAGGTGCTGGAGCGCAATCCGCGTATGCGTGAGCGCGGTCTGCAGCGGCTTGAGGAGCAGTTCCACAGATTGCAACGGCGGGGTTAGCCGCCGTTGCGCGGGATCAAGATCGGTTATCCGCCTGTAATCGGCGAATGAAGGTGTCGGCCTCGTCGATGGCGCGCTGCATTTCCGCCATCAGCTGGTCGACGTTGCCTTGCAGCGTGCGGTATTCGCCGTGCAAGGCGCTGATAGCGCGGGCGTTGAGGTTGTGCTTGAGGAACAGTACCTGATCCCTGAGCACGCTGAGTACCGGCTCGATGCGCTTCTCCGCAGCCTTCATGCGCTGAAGCAACGTGCGGTACTCGGCGCGGGTGCGGCTGAGTTCCTTGGCGCTGGCGGCCTTTAGGCTGGCGTTGCTGTATTGCTTGAGCTCGTTTTCCCATTCCTTGAATAGCGCTTCGGCTACGTCCTCTACCGCCTCGATGCGAGTCCGAACATCGCGGGCGCTCGCTACGCTGGCTTCGTACTCGCGATTGAGTGCTTCGTAGCGTTTCTCCAGATCACCACCCTTGACCTCGACAACGCTGCGATAGCGCTCCAGGGCGTCCTTGAACTGTTGCTTGGCTTCCTGTTGCGAGTCGCGGGCATCCTCCACTCGGCTGACGAGAATGTCGCGCTTGTGAATGCCAGCCTTCTCCATGGCGGAGTAGTAGGCGCTCTGGCAGCCGGACAGAGCGAGCAGAGCGCAGCAGGCGATTATGAAACGGCGCATGGCGATTCCTTGTATGCGGGTTGAGTCAGCATAGACAAACGAAAAGGGCGACTTGCGTCGCCCTTTTTCTATTCGCGCAAACTCAGCCGCGCTGGCGCAGGGCTTCGATGCGGTCTTCCAGTGAAGGATGGGTCATGAACAGCCCGGCCATGCCATGCTTCAGCGAGCCGTTGATGCCGAACGCCTTGAGCGTATCGGGCATATGCACCGGCACGCCCTGTTCGGCGCGCAGGCGCTGCAGGGCACCGATCATGGCGCTGGTGCCGGCCAATTGGGCGCCGGCTTCGTCGGCGCGGTACTCACGTTTGCGCGAGAACCACATGACGATGATGCTGGCAAGGATGCCCAGGACCAGCTCGGCGAAGATCGTCGCGACGAAGTACCCGATGCCATGGCCGTCCTCGTTCTTGAGAATGGCCTTGTCGACGAAGTTGCCGAAGATTCGCGCGAAGAACATGACGAAGGTGTTCACCACGCCCTGGATCAGCGCCAGGGTCACCATGTCGCCATTGGCGACGTGGCCGATCTCGTGGGCCAGCACCGCGCGCACTTCATCCGGGGAGAAGCGCTCAAGCAGGCCCTGGCTGACGGCTACCAGTGCGTCGTTGCGGTTCCAGCCGGTGGCGAAGGCGTTGGCTTCGTAGGCCGGGAAGATGCCGACCTCGGGCATCTTGATGCCGGCTTCACGCGACAGTTGCTCGACGGTCTGCAGCAGCCACTGCTCGTGCCGGGTGCGTGGCTGACTGATGATCTCCGTGCGGGTGCTCATCTTTGCCATCCATTTGGAAATGAACAGCGAAATCAACGAGCCCGCGAAGCCAAACACTGCGCAAAACACCAGCAGACTGCCGTAGTTCTGGCCGGTGTAGCGATCGACCCCGAGTAGCTTCAGGGTGATGCTGGCGATGACCAGTACCGCAAGGTTGGTGGCCAGGAACAAGAAAATGCGCATCATGTTGCGGCAGACTCCAGGGTAGGAATTGAAGAACGATAGGCTATATAAGGTGCGCCCCTGAGCTATTCAACCGGGCGACTATTTCAAGCTATGTCGTCTGTGCGGCAAGGCTGGAGTGCGAAGGTGAGTCGGGCTTGTTTTCGAACAGTAGCCGGGCCAGCTGGGCAATACGCTCGCCATGTCCGCCCTTCAGCGCATCGCGCAGCTGATGGGCAAGGCTGGCCTGGATGCGCAACACGCTGGGCGGCAGGCTGCGGTCGCCGGCGATGTATCCCGGTACGGCCCGCGTCAGGCGAATAAAGCCTTTTTCGGTGAGCACCGCCTGATCCAGAGCCTGAAACTGAATGGTGCTGTCGAAGCGTATATAACCTTCATCGGCCAGCCAGAGCAGTGCACCGAGGCAGCTCTGGTGGCGCTTGGTGGGAAGGCCGAACTCGTCGGGCTCTTCCCGGCCGATCAGATCCTCGACATATAGCGCAACCTTGCGCGGGAAGGCCTGGTAAAGCATTAGCAGGCCGGCTGCCGCATCCTTGTAGAAATCGTCGATCTGCAGGTCCATCGGCTTACTGCTGATAGGTCTTGAGGAAGTTGCCGATGCGGCCGATGGCCTGTTCCAGATCGTCCACGCGGGGCAGGGTGACCACGCGGAAGTGATCCGGCCACGGCCAGTTGAATGCCGTGCCCTGGACGATCAGCAGCTTCTCGGAAAGCAGCAGGTCAAGGACGAACTTCTCATCATTGTGGATGGGGCAGATCTTCGGGTCGATCCGCGGAAATGCGTAAAGCGCGCCCATTGGTTTGACGCAACTGACGCCCGGAATGTCGTTGAGCAGTTCCCAGGTGCGATTGCGCTGCTCGAGCAGGCGACCCGGTGGTAGCACCAGATCGTTGATGCTCTGATATCCACCCAGCGCGGTCTGGATCGCGTGCTGCGCCGGTACGTTGGCGCACAGGCGCATGTTGGCGAGGATATCCAGGCCTTCGATGTAGCTCTGCGCTTTGTGCTTCGGCCCCGAGATCGCTACCCAGCCAGAGCGGAAGCCAGCGACGCGATAGGACTTTGAAAGCCCGTTGAAGGTCAGGCAGAGTACGTCCGGGGCGAGAGAAGCGGTGGAAATGTGCACGGCGTCGTCGTAGAGGATCTTGTCGTAGATCTCGTCGGAAAACAGCACCAGCTTGTGCTGACGTGCCAGCTCCACCATGCCTTCGAGCACTTCTTTCGGGTAGACCGCGCCGGTCGGGTTGTTCGGGTTGATCAGCACCAGCGCTTTGGTGTTAGGCGTGATCTTGGCCTTGATGTCGGCCAGGTCCGGCCACCAGTTGGCCTGTTCGTCGCAGAGGTAATGCACCGGCTTGCCGCCGGCCAGACTCACCGCAGCCGTCCACAATGGGTAGTCCGGTGCAGGAATCAGCACTTCGTCGCCGTTGTTCAACAGCGCCTGCATGGACATCACGATCAGCTCGGACACGCCGTTGCCAAGATAGATGTCTTCGATGCTGACGCCTTCCACCTGCTTCTGCTGGTAGTACTGCATGATTGCCTTGCGGGCGCTGAACAGACCTTTCGAGTCGCTGTAGCCCTGGGCAGTAGGCAGATTGCGGATCACGTCCTGGAGGATCTCCTCCGGTGCTTCGAAACCGAACGGCGCCGGGTTGCCGATGTTCAGCTTGAGGATGCGATGGCCTTCCTCTTCCAGGCGTTTGGCGTGCTTGAGCACGGGCCCACGGATGTCGTAACAGACATTGGCGAGCTTGTTCGATTTGCTGACCTGCATGATCCTGAGTGTCCCGAAGTGAAAACGCGCCAGTTCCGGAAATGGCTGGTCACGTTTGGCATGAACCCGGGCGCCTTGGCAGTCGGAAACCCCGCTGCCAGACTAGGCGTCGAAGAGGGACGCATGATACGTGCGCCCCGACCACCGGAAAAGGTACAGATCGGCCTTTTTTGAGCTGAGGAGTGTATCGATGGAAAAGTTGGAAAAACCGCTCGATGTCTGGCGCGAGGAGCTCTCCGACGAACAGTTCCAGATCTGTCGGTTGGGCGCCACCGAGCGACCCTTCACCGGCAAGTACAACGACACCAGGACACCGGGAATCTACCATTGCGCCTGCTGCGACGAGCCGCTGTTCGATGCCGACGCGAAGTTCGATTCCGGCTGTGGCTGGCCCAGCTATTTTCAGCCGGTGAGCGCTACGGCCATCGCCAGCCTGGATGATTTCAGCCACGGCATGCACCGGATCGAGGTGAGATGTGCGCGTTGCGATGCTCATCTTGGTCATGTGTTTCCGGATGGCCCGCAGCCGACCGGATTGCGCTACTGCATCAATTCTGCCTCTCTCAATTTGAAGCCGCGCGAGGCCTGAGTGCCTTGTCGGTCGCAAGGAGCCGCGCATGCACGATCCATTGCTGGACATTCCCTGCGTCACCATCGAGGGAGAAACGAAGACGCTGGCGGACTTCGGCGCCAAGGTACTGCTGGTCGTGAACACCGCCAGTCAATGCGGCTTCACTCCGCAGTACAAGGGGCTGGAGGAACTGTGGCAGCGTTACGGCGAGCGCGGGCTGGTGGTGCTCGGCTTTCCTTGCAATCAGTTCGGTCGGCAGGAACCGGACGGTGAGCAAGAGATTGCGGCATTCTGCGAGCGACGCTTCGGAGTCTCCTTTCCGCTGTTCGGCAAGGTCGAGGTCAATGGCAGTGACGCCCATCCCCTGTTCATTGAACTGAAGAAGCGGGCGCCTGGCTTGCTGGGTAGCAAGGCGATCAAGTGGAATTTCACCAAGTTTCTCATCACCGATCAGGGAAAGACGGTCCGGCGCTATGCCTCACGCACCGCACCGCAGGCGCTGGCGGAGGAGATCGAAGCGCTGCTCTGATGCTGGGGGTTGAAGCGAGTCGTTCTGCCTGTTCGGCCCGGTCATGCCGGGCCTTTTCGTTTCCGGGAGTAAGCAATGGATGTCGAGTTGAAAGCCTTTCTGCGGCGCGCCGAGGATTTGTTGGCGCGCATAGAGCCGCTGTTGCCATCCCAGCCGCCGAGCATTGATTGGGAGCATACGCTGGCCGCACGTTGGCAACGTGATGCACGCAGTGGCCATCTGGCGCCGTTGCAGGTCAGCCTGGATATGCAGCTGGGGGATCTGATCGGTATTGATCGGCAACGCGATCTGCTCGCGGCGAACACACGTCAGTTCGTCGATGGGCTGCCGGCCAACCATGTGCTGCTCTGGGGGGCTCGTGGTACCGGAAAGTCCTCGCTGATCCGTGCCCTGTTGGCCGGGTACGCCGAGAGCGGGCTGCGTCTGATCGAAATCGAGCGCGACCATCTGGCCGATCTGCCGCGGGTGGTGGAGCAGCTGGCAGGGCTGCAACAGGCGTTCGTATTGTTCTGTGACGATCTGTCGTTTGAGGCAGGTGAAGGTGACTATCGGGTGCTCAAGAGCGTGCTCGACGGATCGCTGGAGCGTGCGCCAGAGAATGTCCTGCTATATGCCACTTCCAATCGGCGGCACCTGGTGCCCGAGCGTCAGAGCGACAACGAAAATTGGCAGATGGTCGATGGTGAGCTGCATCCGAACGAGGCGGTGGAAGACAAGATTGCCTTGTCCGATCGTTTCGGGCTGTGGCTGTCGTTCTATCCGTTCACGCAGCAGCACTACCTCAGCGTGGTGCGCCACTGGATCGATTCGCTGGCACGTAAGGCACAGTTGCAGTGGAGCTGGGATGAGGCGCTGGAGAAGGATGCGATTTGCTGGGCCAGCGGGCGGGGCAATCGTAATGGCCGTTGCGCCTACCAGTACGCGCGTCAATGGGTAGGCAAACGTCTGCTGCAAGGGCAGGGCTGATGTCGCCGGCCCGCTGCTCCAGAGCAACGGGCCGTGTTGTGCTGCTGGCCTATCAGGCTGTGACGGGCTTGCCCATTTCCTTCAGCTTGGCATTCATGCGCTGCTCGTCCGGCAGCAGGCTGGCGACCGAAGGCAATGCCAGCATCCGTGCGTGGTGGGCGGCCAGGTTGGGCCAGCGTTGTGCGTCGAGCTGTTCACCACCATGGGCCATGTTGATCAGTTGGCAGGTGACCGCGATGTCAGCCATTGAAAGACTGTCGCCAACGAAGAACTGCTGCTGACCGAGTTGCCCCTCCAGATAATCGAAGTGTGACGGGAGCTTTTCCTGCACGGCGGCTTGCACGGCCTCTTCGTTGCACGGATGGCCGGAGGTCGGCTTGAGGATGCGGTTACGGAAAACGGTAAAGGTGGTCAGTGGTGCCAGTTCGTAGTCTGCGTATTTTTCCAACCAGCGTACGCGTCCACGCTCTTGCGCATTCTCGCCGTAAAGGCCTGCCGTTTCGGGATAGGCTTCCTCGAGGTACTGACAGATGACGCTCGAGTCAGCGAGGGTGCAGTCACCATCTTTGAGCGCAGGGATACGGCCGAGGGGATTGATCTCCAGATACCACTGCGGTGGTGTAAACGGCATAACCGTTTCGAGCCGGTATTCGAGCCCTTTTTCGAGCAGGCAAAGGCGCACTTTACGCACGAATGGCGAGAGGGGGACGCCAAACACGGTCATTGTCATACTGTTCTCCGTGGCGGGTTATTGCTGGTTCGATCTCGTCGACAGGCCTCTGCCCGTCAGTACACGTTTTTCTTCTTCCAGAGATCTTCGTCATCGAATGCTTTCATGCCTTCCGCCAGCTCGCTTGGTTCGTCTGCTTTCGGACGCTCATGGTTCAGTACCAGCGCGTTGGAGTGTTCCAGCAGCGCTTCCAGCTGTTTGAGCTGAGCCTGGTAAGCAGCCGGTGCGGGTTGCCGACGGATATGCTGGATGCCCCGCTCGAAGGCAAGGCGCGCACGCTGGGGCTGGTTCTGTTGCAGCGCGAGTCGGCCCAGTCCGGCGAAGTACTCGATATGCAATATCGCCAGCATGCGCTGGATGTCCTGTACCCAGTGTTTGGCCTCGGTCTGCTTTAGCAGCCCTTCCTTGGCAGCACGCACGATCTGTGCGTGGAGATCTTCCAGCATGAAGCGGCTTTCCTTGGCCTGAGCTTCGGTCAGTATCTGGCGTGGTGGATTGCTTACCTGGATGGCTTCGCCTTTTGCAGCCTCGCTGCGAAGCGTCTGGATGCGCGCGCTCAGTTTGTCATTGCTTTTGTCCAGCGGCTGCAGGCGCTCGCTGAGGTTCAGCTCGAGACGTGTAAGCAGCAGTTTGAGCGCGGGCGTCATCATCTGGCCCGGCAGGCCGTCGGAGAGGTCGGCGCACCGACGGCAGCGATCAGAGAGGTCTGCACGCTTGCGCGCTTTTTCCAGATTGCTCTTTTCAACGATCTGAATGGTGTAGACGATGCTGACCAGTAGAAACACACCGGCCAGGATCAATCCTGTGATCATAAGTGGAGACACTAACCGCACCTCTCGAGCCGCTGGCTTTTGGCCTGAGTGTAGTGGCTCGGCGATTGGGCTGATAGCTCTGCTTGCCGTTTGGTGGGGGTGCAAAAAAATTTTCAAACTACGCTTGACGAGGTTCAGGCGGCTCCATAGAATGCGCGCCACTTGCAGCGTGAAGCACTAAGCAGAGCGCTGGAAGCCGGAATGAAGCTGAAGTTTCCGGGCAGCGTCCCCTTCGTCTAGTGGCCTAGGACACCGCCCTTTCACGGCGGTAACAGGGGTTCGAGTCCCCTAGGGGACGCCATATTTGCGGGAATAGCTCAGTTGGTAGAGCACGACCTTGCCAAGGTCGGGGTCGCGAGTTCGAGTCTCGTTTCCCGCTCCAAATTCTCTTCAAGCCTTCCATGAGGCGATGAAGAACGAAAAAGCGACGTTAGGGTCGCTTTTTTCGTTTCTGCCGGTGCATAGGGAAGTGTTGGTGGAATTGCCATTGGCGCGGCCATCGGGACGGCCTCGACCAAAGCCGCCCAGCGCATGATCCTTCCGTGGCAGCCGTATCGTTCGCCTGGCCTGATCCACTGATTTCAGGTGTATTTGGTGAAAATGCTGCGCACTCTGGCCAGAGTCTCGCCGGTATCCTGAGCCTGGTCGTGCAAAGCCTCCTCGATCAGGCAGGTCAGCATCAGTCGATATGCCTTGTCCAATGCGCTACGAGCAGCGGAGAACTGCTGGGCGATCGCTTCGCAATCCTCCCCGCGCTTGATCATTGCCTGAATACCGCGCACCTGCCCCTCGACCCTCGCGAGCCGTTTCAGCATGGCCTGCTGTTGATGCTGCAGGTCTGCAGGTTCGCTGGGCGTGGTCTGGTCATTCATGCGGCTACCTCTACATCACTGGGAGGGGAGGTGACGATGCTCCAGGACTGGAGCGTCGGCCTCCTATACGGGTAGGGGCATGCTATCGATGCCGAAGTCCGCGGCCAACATCTTTCGGTGGGCTCTTGCATAACAATATATAAATAAATATATTGTATTTGTCTTAATCATTTTTCCGCGGCCATGACTCCCGAACTGGATATCGATCAACTGCGAGCCAACGCTGCTTCGGCTGGGGCTTTGCTGAAAGCGCTGGCAAACCCTGACCGGCTGTTGCTGCTTTGTCAGCTGTCGCAGGGCGAACGGAACGTCACCGAGCTGGAGCAGCTCCTCGGCATCCAGCAGCCGACCCTTTCGCAGCAGCTTGCGGTGTTGCGGCGTGAGGGGCTTGTCGCTACACGGCGTGAAGGCAAGCAGATCTATTACCGGATCAGCAGTTCAGAGGCGCTCGCCGTGATCACCACCCTGTATCAGCTGTTTTGCGAGAGAGGGCAGCAATGACTATCGATTGGGGCAACTTCACACCCTGGACAGCGCTTGCCGGCGGCGTACTGATCGGCGCGGCGGCGAGCCTTTTCATCCTACTCAATGGCCGCATCGCCGGCATCAGTGGCCTGCTGGCCAGCCTTCTGGATCGGGGCGCCGAAGGACGTGGCGAAAAGCTGATATTCCTTCTAGGCGTGCTGCTCGCTCCGTTGCTCTGGATGCTGTTTGGTGCCTTGCCGGTTATGGAGTTTCAGTCCGGTTGGATCGGGTTGGTGGTGGCAGGGTTGCTGGTTGGTATCGGCACGCGCTACGGCTCCGGCTGTACCAGCGGTCACGGCGTCTGTGGAATCTCGCGGCTATCGCCACGCTCGATCGTCGCGACCTTGATGTTCATGGCGGCGGGCTTTGTGACCGTCTTTGTCCTGCGTCATCTGTTGGGAGGATGAACATGCGCAAACTGGCTTCGTTTATCGCCGGACTGCTGTTTGGTCTGGGATTGTTGCTCTCAGGGATGGCCAACCCTGCCAAGGTGATCGGTTTTCTCGATCTCGCTGGTGCTTGGGATCCTTCGCTTGTGCTGGTCATGGCGGGCGCCATCGGCACGGCGCTGGTGCCGTTCACCTGGGCCAGGAAGCGGGATCGCTCGTTGCTGGATGCTCCGATGCAATTGCCCAGCAAGCGTGAGCTCGATGGGCGGCTCATCGGCGGCAGCCTGCTATTCGGGGTGGGCTGGGGTATCGCCGGCATCTGTCCGGGGCCAGCAGTCGCTGTGCTGCTGAGTGGTCACTGGCAGGTGGTGCTTTTCGTCATCGCCATGCTTGGCGGGATGCTGTTGTTCTCTGCGCTGGAACGCCGGCGCGTTTGCTGACCGGGAGGTCATTATGAAAGCCAACGTTGGAACCATTGATCGGACACTACGTATCGTCGTCGGTCTGGCACTCATAGGCCTGAGCCTGGCGGGGGTAATCGGCGCGTGGGGCTGGATTGGCCTGCTGCCCCTGGCCACTGGCATCTTCCGCTTCTGCCCGGCTTATACGCTGCTTGGTATCAAGACCTGCAAGGCGTGCTCCAAGTCTTGAGTGTCAGTAGCGCACAAATACAAAAGGCCGACAGCGATGTCGGCCTTTTTTGTGGCTTGGCGAATGGCTCAGTCGAAACTCGGCAGGCTGGGCTTGATGGCCGGCTTGCCTGCTGCCACCCAGGCATCAAAGCCACCGGCAATGGATTTAACGCTCAGGTAGCCCATTTCCTGTAGCGACGCCGCGGCTAGAGCGGCGCGGCCACTGGTCTTGCAGTAGAGCACGATGTGCAGGTCGCGAGCGCTCAGTTCCGGCGCGCCGCTGAGTTTGAACTCCAGCACGCCACGCGGAATGTTCAGCGCACCCTCGATATGCCCCTCGCGAAACTCGTCTGGCTCGCGTACATCAATCAGTACGTCCGCAGCCTGGATCGCGGATTCGGCTTCGCTCATCGATATCTCCTGGATTCCGGTGCGGGCCTGTTCGACTAGATCATGGGCGCTTTTCATCCTGCGTTCTCCTTCATGCTGGAAAGATGATCACGCTGTCGTTCGACGGCGTGATGGGTGGTCTGCGGGTCCAAAGAGAGCAACGCTTCGTACTGGCTGAGGAACACCTGGCCGCCGAAGTGCTCGAGGAAGTCGCTGCGGCGCAGCCGATCCATCACCGGTCCTTTGACCTCGGACAGATGCAGCTGGACGCCGGCAGCGTGAAGGCGGGCGGTGATGGCTTCGAGACTTTCCAATGCGCTGGCATCGATCAGGTTTACGCCTGGACACATCAGCACCAGATGCTCGGCCTGCGGGTAGCGACCGACCAGTTCGGCAATGCGATCTTCGAGAAAACGCGCATTGGGGAAATACAGGCTTTCATCCACGCGCACCGACAGTACCTTCGGGCTCTGCACGACGGCGAAACGTTCGATATTGCGGAAGTGCTCGCTGCCGGGCAGCTGGCCAACCACGGCGACATGTGGCTGGCTGGTGCGCCAGAGAAACAGCAGCAGCGACAGCCCCACACCGAGGATGATGCCGCTTTCCACCCCCACCAGCAGCACACCAAGCATCGTTGCAGCCATCGCTGCGGCGTCCTGGCGGGAATAGCGCCACGTGCGCCGCAGCGCGGCAAGGTCCACCAGGCTGAGCACTGCCACGATGATGGTTGCGGCCAGGACGGCATGGGGCAGGTTATGAAACAGCGGTGTGAAGAACAGTACGGTAAGGCCAATACCGGCGGCGGTCAGAGCGCCGGCCAGAGGGGTCTGGGCGCCAGCGTCGAAATTGACCACCGAGCGGGCGAAACCGCCAGTTACCGGAAAGCCACCGCTGAGCGCCGCGGCGACATTGGCGCCACCGAGCGCGACCAGCTCCTGATTGGGTTCGATACGCTCACGGCGTTTGGCCGCCAGAGTCTGGGCGACCGATACCGACTCGACGAATCCGACCAGGCTGATCAGCACGGCCGCCGGCAAGAGCTGTATGGCCAGCGCCAGATCCAGCGATGGCAGGCCGAGGGACGGCAGCCCCCGGGGCACCTCTCCGACCACTCGAACACCCAGCTCGGCAAGTTGAAACACGCCGACTGCGGCGATGGCTAGAAGCAGTGCGGCGACCGGGCCGGTCTTGCTCAGGGTGGCCGCCATGCGTGGGGTCATGCCCAGGCCTTGCAGCCACTTGGCGAGGTGGCCGCGGACCAGATAGAGAAACACCAGACTGGTGAGGCCGATCGCAAGGGTCGGCAGGTGCGTTTGTGGCAAGCCAGCGATCAGGCCTGCAGTGAGCTCAAGCGCATTTTCGCCGCCAACGGAAATACCTAGAATGTGCTTCAGCTGTCCGAGAGCGATGAGAATTCCCGACGCGCTGATGAACCCGGAAATCACCGGATGGCTGAGAAAGTTCGCCAGAAAGCCCAGTCGCAACACGGCCATGATCACCAGTACGGCCCCGGACAGCATCGCCAAGAGCATGGCCGCGCCGACATATTCCGCGCTGCCAGCGGTAAACAATGGGCCCAGTGCCGCGGCGGTCATCAGCGAGACCACCGCCACCGGGCCAACGGCCAGGGTACGGCTGGTGCCGAAGAGGGTATAGGCAATCAGCGGCAACATGCTGGCGTACAGGCCGGTCACCGGAGGCAGGCCGGCGAGCATGGCGTAAGCCAGGCTTTGCGGGATCAGCATCAGCGTCACGATCAGCGCCGCCAGGCTGTCCTTGGCTGCGGCCGCACGATCGTAATGCTTCGCCCATTCCAGGCATGGCAGCAAGCGGGCCAGCCGTTTCATCATCCCTTCTTCTCTTGGGTGAAGTTGCAGGCGTTAGGCGCATCAGCCGGTCGTGGCTCGAAGTCAAGGTGCTTAGGCTCTGCCAGCCATTCATGCCCCTTCAGCATCATGTCGAAGTAGATTGAGGGCATCCATTGCGTCTTCAGCCGCCAGGCGAGCCGTCTGGGCACCCGTGGATCGAGTGGGAAGGTCGGAAGCAGCTTCCCGCCGTAGCCGAACTCGGCCAGGATTACCTTGCCGCGCTCCACGGTCAGCGGGCAGGAACCATAGCCGTCATAGATCGCTCGCGGGCCCTTGCCGCCAAGCACGCTGAGGACGTTCTCCGCCACAACCGGCGCCTGTTTGCGGACCGCGGCGGCGGTCTTGGCGTTTGGCGCAGAGCAGACATCGCCCAGGCTGAAGATATTGCCGAAGCGCGGATGGCGAAGCGTTTCATGCTCGGCTTCGAACCAGCCATCGGCGTTGCTGAGTCCGCTATGGCGAATGAAGTCCGGCGCATGCTGTGGTGGGACCACGTGTAACAGATCGAACTCGCGCTCCTCGGTACGGCTACGGCCATCACTGTCGACGACGTTGAAGCTGGCCTTGCGCGCCGGGCCGTCGATCGCCGTCAGGCGATTGTTGAACTGGAGCTGTGCTCCGTAGCGTTCAACGTAGCTCATCAGTCCGGGCACGAAATCCGCTACGCCAAACAGCACGGCACCTGCCGAACAGAAGTCCACCTGGATATCTTTCAGCACACCCTGCCGGAGCCAGTGGTCGCATGACAGATACATGGCTTTCTGCGGCGCTCCGGCACATTTGATTGGCATCGGAGGCTGGGTGAACAGTGCCTTGCCGTGCCGCAGACCCTGTACCAGTTGCCAGGTGTAGGGTGCCAGCTCGAACGCGTAATTGGAGGTCACACCGTATTTGCCGAGGCTCTCGCGGGCGCCTTCGATGGCATCCCAGTCGAGGCTCAGGCCCGGGCAGACCACCAGTGCTCGATAACCGATGCGGCTGCCGTCCTCGAGCACGATCTGTTGATGTTCTGGCTCAAAGGCTTCGGCTGCTGCGCGGATCCACTGCGCTTTGGCCGGAATGCAGCGTTTCATTGCGCGTTCGGTGTTGGCGCGGTCGAACACACCGGCTCCCACCAGCGTCCAGCCGGGCTGGTAATAATGTTGGTCGCGCGGCTCGATGATCGCGATGCGCAGATCGGGATCACGCTTGAGCAGGCTGGCAGTCACGGCGCAGCCGGCGGCGCCACCGCCAATCACCAGTACGTCGTACCGCGGTGTGACCGCTAATTTTCCAGCAGCCTGTAGCGGTTGGTCAGTCGTCGATTGCCAATACTGTTCCAACCGAGGCAGCAGGCCGCTGAGGTCGTAGTTCGCCTGCTGAGCGGTCTCAACCAGCACCTGAGGATCGAGGTGGTGCGCTTCGGCCAGCGCCCACAGCGAGGCCGAGCGGGTTCCAGTTCGGCAGAACGCCAGGGCGGGGCCTTTGACTCGCTCCAGCAGCGAGCGAAATGCGGCGACATCGGCATCGCTGATCTGCCCCGATACGACAGGCAGGTGGTGGTACTCCAGTCCTGAGGCTTCGGCCGCGGCACGCATGATCGCGCTGGCAGGTTGCCCTTCATCCTCATTGTCAGGACGGTTGTTGATGACACAGCGAAAACCGCTGGCTGCCAGCTGCGCCATATCCGCCGGTTGCAGTTGAGCGGCGACAGAGATGAAAGGGGTCAGTCGTTTTATTGTTTGCATGTCGACGGCCTCCACTCGTAGCTACAGCACATCCAATGGGATTTTCAGGTAACGGGTGCCGTTGCCCTCAGGCTTGGGTAGCTCGCCGCCGCGCATGTTGATCTGGACCGAGGGCAGGATAAGCGTGGGCATGCCCAACGTGGCATCGCGTGCGGTGCGCATGGCGACGAACTCTTCTTCCGTGATGCCAGCGCCAACGTGGACGTTGTGCTCGCGCTCGGCAGCAATGGTGGTTTCGTAGAGAAACTCGTCGCGACCGGGGGCCTTGTAGTCGTGGCACATGAACACCCGGGTCTCGCCTGGCAGGGTGAACAGCTTCTGGATCGACTGATACAGCGTGCGCGCGTCGCCGCCGGGAAAGTCGCACCGGGCGGTGCCGTAATCGGGCATGAACAGCGTGTCGCCGACGAACGCGGCGTCGCCTATCACATAGGTCATGCAGGCTGGGGTGTGTCCCGGTGTATGGATGGCGCGCCCCTGTACGTTGCCGACCTGAAAGGTGTCGCCGTCGTGGAACAGATGATCGAACTGGCGGCCGTCCGTGGCGAAGTCGCTACCGGCATTGAACAGCTTGCCGAAGGTGTCCTGCACTACTGTGATCCGGTCGCCGATCGCCAGCCGACCACCTAATTGCTGCTTCAGGTACGGGGCCGCGCTCAGATGGTCGGCATGCACGTGGGTTTCCAGCAGCCATTGCACCGTTAGCCCCTGGGCGCGCACATAGTCAACGAGACGCTGAGCCGTGGCGTGCGAAGTGCGGCCTGAGGCCGGGTCGTAATCCAGCACCGAATCGATCACTGCACACTGCCGGGTTACCGGATCGCTGACTACATAGCTGTAGGTGAAGGTTGCTGGATCGAAAAAGGCTTCAACATGGGCGTTCATCGTGTGTTCCTTATCCATTCTGCATACCGGTAGGGGTATCTGCGTGAGGGTGATCTTAGTCCTGAATTAGGTTATATGCTTAGATTTAATAGTTATTATCCGTTGGACAGCGATGCGCGTCCGTTGGAAACGCGGGATTGGCCGGCGCTGAAGAACGCGCCGGCACCGGTACCCTCAGCGACTCGACGGGTTGGCTTCGTCGCTGACGACAAGGCCGTCGACCAGTTGAATGGTCCTGGCACAATCCGCTGCAAGGCGCGGATCGTGAGTCACTACCAGCACCGCACAGCCGAACTGCGCGTTGATCCGGTGGAAAAGCTCGAACACGCTTTGTGCAGTACGAGTGTCGAGATTGCCGGTCGGCTCGTCAGCCAGCAGCAGGGGAGGACGGGTCACCAGCGCACGGGCGATGGCGACCCGCTGTTGCTGGCCGCCGGAAATCTGCGTGGGTTTCTTGTCGGCGAAGGCGCTAAGGCCAACCTCGTCAAGCAGCCCTCGCGCCAGTTCGATATCGGCAGACGAAGGTTTGCCGTGCCGGATCATCAGCGGCATCAGGACGTTTTCCAGGACGCTGAAGGCCGAAATCAGGTGGTGAAACTGGAACACGAAGCCGATCACCTGATTGCGCAGCCGGGTGCGGGCCTCATCATCACTGTCGCGCGTGGCCTGGCCGAGCAAATACAGTTCGCCCGAGCTCGGTGCATCGAGCAGGCCGATCAGATTGAGCAGCGTACTTTTACCGGAACCGGATGGGCCGATCAGTGCCGCCAGTTCGCCGCGACACAGCGACAGGTCGATACCGTGCAAAACTTCGGTTTCCAGTGGCGTACCGACATTGAATGCCTTGCGGACCTGGTCCAGGCGCAGGACTTCGCCTGCGCGCTTGATTGTGGGTTCAGACATAGCGGATCGCCACCGCCGGATCGTAGCGTGCCGCGCGCCGCGCCGGCATCGCCGCCGCGAGGACGCCGGTGATTGTCGCGACCAGCATTGCCAGCGGTACCAGCGTCGGATCGACGGGGATTTCGAACAGGCGTGGCCCGAACAGATTGAATACCTGAACCAGGCCCCAGCCGACCCCGCCGCCGCAGGCCGAGCCGAGCAGCCCGAGCAGCCCGCCTTGCAGCAGGAAGACGCGCAGGATCTGCCCGCGCGGACTGCCCATCGCGCGCAGGATGCCGATTTCCCGGGTGCGCTGGACAACGCTTACGGCAAGCACGCTGGCGATGCCGAAGGCGACCGAGATGCCGACGAACACACGAATCATCTCAGTGGTCATGCTTTGTGAACTCAGCGCGTTGAGCAGCTGGCCATTGGTTTCCATCCAGCTTTCCGCGCGTAATCCGGTGAGCCGAGCCAGGCGCCTCGCGATGCGGTCTGCTTCGAAAATCTCGGCGACCGTGGTATCGATCACCGTGATGCCGCCCGGCAGATCGAGCAACGTTTGCGCCTGCTTCAGATCCAGATAGACGTAGCGTGCATCCAGCTCACGCACGCCCAGCTCGAAGATGCCGGCGACGTCCACCACCGCTTCCCGGCCTTCGCCAGCGTCCAGGCGCAGCTTGTCGCCGATACCCAGGCCAAGATCGCGCGCCAGCTCCTTGCCGATAACCGCATTGCCGGCACCGACGACGAAGCGCCCGGCGATCAGATCATTGGCCAGCGGGATGATGCGCTGATAGCGCGGCGGATCGATGCCGAGCAGCGCAACCGACGCCCGGGCCACGCCGCGGCGGGCGATTGCCGGGCCACTGATGACTGGCGACACGGCCAGGATCTGTGTGTCCTGATCGAGCACGTCGCGAATGTCCTGCCAATTGATGATCGAGCGCAGACGCTGTGCCCGCGGGCTTTCCAGTACGAGCGACCAGCTGACCTCATCGGCGGGCAGAATGCGGTTGACTTCGTCCGGCGGCAGGATGCGGATATGCGCCTGGGTGCCGAGGGTCCGCTCGATCACGTTGGCCTGCAACCCGGTGATCAGCGCGGTGATGAACACGATAACGGCTGAGCCTACCGCGATGCCGAAGGTGATCAGTAGGGTCTGCATGCGGTTGTCCAGCAGAAAGCGCAGGGCGATCTTCCATTCGGTCCACAGCGAGTCGGCCAGGCGCATTCCGTCAGTCCTGAATGCCGTGAGGCATCGGCTGTTCCAGCACGCGTACGCGCTGACCTTCCTCGGCATCGCCGATCAACACCAGATCGCCCGTAGCCAGCCCCTCGACGACTTCGCTCAGCGCCGTGCCGAGCAAGCCCAGGCGCACGTTTACCCGTTCGACGATCCCCTCGCGGATCCGTAGTACCTGAGCGCGCAGGCCGTCGCGCGCACGCAGCGCATCGTTGGGCAGCACCAGGGCCTGCTCGCGGCGGCCGGTCTCGATGTTCACCGACACGGTCATGCCCTGGCGCAGAAAGTCGGCGGGCTCCTCAAGGTCAAGATGAACATCGATGGTGCCACGGGCGGTATCGACGCTTGGCGCGATGAAGCTGACCCGCGCCGGCATCACGCGCTCCGGGTAGGCGTCGGCAATGATCTTCGCAGCCTGTCCCAGCGCGATCGGCGCCAGATTCTTCTCGTCCAGGGGCAAGAGGATTTCGTTGCTGGCCGAGCGGGCGATTGTCAGCAGGGTTCGGCCCGGCTGTACCAGGTCGCCCGGCTCGACGTCACGTGTCTGGACGATGCCGGCGACCTGCGCATGAATACGGGTTTTCGCCAGCGTGGCGCGGGCCGCTTCCAGTCGCTGCCGCAACACCTGCTCCTCGCTGCCACCCTCGGCCAGGGCTGCGGCGGCGAAGCGGGCGCGGTCACGGATCACGCGGGCGGTGAGCTCCGCCCGGCGCGCCTGCTCCAGTGGCTCGGATGCCAGCAGTTTGCGTTCGAAGAGTGTTTCGCGACGCTTCAGTTCGCGACTTGCCTGTTCGAGGTTGTGTTGTGCTTCGCGCAGGGTCGCCTGCGCCTGCGGGCGGGTGGAGTCGATCAGCTGTTGCAGGGCCGCTTCGGCCTCGCGCAGACGGGCGCGCTGTTCATCGTCGCGTAGCTCGAGCAGCAGGTCGCCAGCCTCTACCGCGTCACCCTCACGCACATGGCGAGCTGCGATGACGCCGGTGATTTCGCTGCCGACCTGGGCCAGCGACTGGCTGTCCACCTCGCCGCTGGCGACCACGCGCTGTACCAGTGGGCGTGTCTCCAGGCGGTAACCGGGGAGTTCCGGTCCTTGTAATTGACGCCAGATGAGCCAGCCGCCGAGCAGCAGGGCCACGCTGATGAACAAAAGCGCGCGACGAATGGATTTTGCGGCGGGCACGAGGTACCACTCCTAAATGCGGCCTCTTCGGGCCATCGAACGCGTCAAGCTTACGGTCATACCCGCGGGGGTACAACGCAGGTGTTGGGGGCCGCCCATCATGCGATGGCCTGTACCTATCATGACCATAGGCTCTGGGAAGCGGCGCAGCGGAGTACACTGGGCTCCCGCATCAAGGATTCTGAAATCATGGCGTCCACCGTCCAAAGCCCGGCGGCCACTCTGCGTGCCGCCTGGATCGCGCAGGCGCAAGCCAACCCCTGGATCACCTTCGGTCTTGCGGCTACGGCAGTAGCGGTGCTGCTACTGCTGGTGGCGGGGACCGCGAACGCCTTGCAAAGCGGCGAGTCGGCCAATGTTCGCTATGCGCTGCTGGGTGGTACTGCAGGCTTCGTGGCGACGGCGCTTGGTGCTTTTCTGGCTATCGGCCTGCGGGGTATCTCCACGCGTACCCAGGACAGCATGCTCGGTTTTGCGGCGGGGATGATGCTTGCAGCCAGTGCCTTCTCGCTGATCCTGCCGGGGATCGAGGCCGGGCGCGAGCTGTTCGGCAACGGCCCGGCTGCGGCGCTGACCGTCGTTGTGGGGCTCGGCCTCGGCGTGTTGCTGATGCTCGGTCTGGATTACTTCACCCCGCACGAGCATGAAAGCACCGGGCCGTGCGGGCCCGAGTGCGAACGGCTCAACCGCGTGTGGCTGTTCGTGCTTGCGATTGCGCTGCACAACATTCCCGAAGGCATGGCCATCGGCGTGAGCTTTGCCAATGGCGACCTGAGCGTCGGCCTGCCGTTGACCACCGCCATCTCGATTCAGGACATTCCCGAAGGGCTGGCCGTTGCGCTGGCGTTGCGCACCACGGGTCTGTCAGCCCTGGGGTCGGTGCTGGTCGCGGCGGCATCGGGGCTGATGGAGCCGCTCGGTGCGCTGGTGGGCATCGGCATCTCCAGCGGCTTTGCAATTGCCTATCCGATCAGCCTTGGCCTGGCGGCGGGTGCCATGATCTTCGTCGTGTCCCACGAGGTGATCCCGGAAACGCACCGCAACGGGCACCAGACGCCAGCCACGCTGGGCCTGATGATGGGTTTTGCGGTGATGATGTTCCTCGATACGGCGCTTGGCTGATCGGATGGCGGCAGTCAGGGTTGATCCGGCTCGGTCTGCATGATCAACTCGACGCGCCGGTTGCTGGCGCGCCCGCGCTCGTCGCCGTTGTCGGCGATAGGGCGTGTATCGGCGTAGCCGGTCGCACTCAAGCGCGTCGCCTCGATACCGGCCAGCTGCAGATAGCGCACCACGCTGCTGGCGCGGCTGGCCGAAAGCTCCCAGTTGGACGGAAAGCGTTCGGTCAGGATCGGCAGGTTGTCGGTGTGGCCTTCGACGACGATGCGGTAACGATTGGCGGCGAGCGTCGGGACCAGCTGGTCGATCACGTCCAACCCTGCATCTTCCAACTCTGCGCGACCGGAGCCGAAGAGCAGTTCGCTGCTGATACGAAAGCTGATACTGCCTTCGTTGACGATTACCTCGATATCGTCGCCCAGCGCCATGTCTGACTTGGGGTCGCTGTCGTCAATCTCGTCAGTCTCGGTCTCGACTGGTGGCAGCGGCACGGGCGCGATCGTGGGAATCGGCGACGCCGACATATCCAGTCCGACGCTCGGTCCGCTTGCCGCCTGCAGCGCTGTCGAATCGACGATCGCCTGTTCGTTCTGCTTGCCGTCGCCTTTGCCGGCCATCGCCAGCATGATGACCAGCATCACCAGCAGCAGCGTGAGCATGTCGAGGTAGGTGATCAGCCAGGCTTCCTGCTCCTCTTCGCGCTGCGGTTCGATATGCCATTTGGAGAAGCGGCTGCCGTGGGACGTCTGGCCATTCACGGTCGTTCTTCCTGCGGCTTGCCAGGCGGCGCGGCGGGGATGCCATCGCGAATCTCGTCGTCATGATGGGCGATGAAGGATTTGAGCGTTTCGCGCATGTAGGCCGGGCTGCGGCGGTTGCACATCATCGAGATGCCCTGCATTACCAGGTTCATCAATGCCACGCGCTGTTCGGTGCGCCGCTCGAGCTTCACGGCGACCGGCTTGAGAATCAGGTTGGCCAGCAGCACGCCGTAAAAGGTCGTCATCAGTGCCACGGCCAGGCTGCGGCCGATCAGGTCCATGTCGCCGCTGCCAAGCATGAACATCAGGTTGATCAGCCCGACCAGCGTGCCGATCATGCCGAAGGCCGGGGCATAGCTGGCCATCGCGCGGAACAGCTGCGCCTCGGCATTTTCCCTGGCGCGAAGGCGCGCGATGCGCCATTGCAAGACCTCCAGAATGTCCTCTTCCGGCGTGTTGTCGATCACCAGCTGCACCCCGGTGCGCAGAAACGGGTTGCTGACTTTTTCCACGGCCTTTTCGACGGCCACCAGATCGCCGCTGATCCACAGCCGTGATATCTGCACCAGCTCGTCGAGATCCTGGCGGGTATACAGGCGTTCGTTACGCAGCACGGTCCAGAGCAGGCCGAATACCCGGGTGACTTCGCGCAGCGGATAGCTGATGAAGGTCGCCGCCAGAGTGCCCACCAGCACGATGCCGAGGCTTGGCAGGTCGATGAACAGTGCCGGCTCCTTGGCTGCGAAAAGCAGGACGACTGCCAGCAGGCCGATGCTCGCAAGGATGCCAATCAGGGTCGAGGGATTCATCGAGGCTCCGCTGCAAGGAGGGTCGTACGGGAAGCGCGCGATGATAACAGCTGACCGGAAGCGGGCGGCTGACCTGGGTCAGGGCAGGGCCAGCCGCTCAAAGCGTGGGGCGGTTAGAGATTCTCCAGCAGTCGGCGCGCCGCTTCCTGCCCGCTTAGCCAGGCGCCTTCGACGCGGCCGGACAGACACCAGTCGCCACAGGCATAAATTCCCAGTGTGGCATCGGCCAGGGCGTTCCATTCATGGGCTTGCGCTGGTCTGGCATACAGCCAGCGATGCGCCAGGGTGAATTCCGGAGCCGGTACCACGCAATCGATCAGTTCGGCGAACGCGCCATGCAGCCGCTCGATGACCGCCTCCTTGGACAGGTCCAGATGCTGGCGGCTCCAGCTACTGGTGCCGTGTAGCACCCAGGTATCAAGCTCGCCGTTGCGGCCGGGCTTGCTGCGGTTGCGGGCGATCCAGTCCAGTGCATCGTCCTGAACGAAGCATCCTTCAAGCGTGGTATTGAGTGGCGTCGCAAAGCCGAGCGCGACGGCCCAGGTTGGCTCCATGGCAACGCTCGCCGCCACTGCTGCCAGCTTTGGCGCACTTGCCAGCAGTGCGGCTGCCTGCGGCGCCGGAGCGGCGATGATGACCTGGCTGAACGGACCATGACTGGCGCCGGTGGCATCCACCAGCGTCCAGAACCGCTCGCCACGAAACACCTCGGTGATACGGCAACTGAACGTCACCGGCAACGCGCCAAGCAGGCCGCGGGTGATCGAACTCATGGCCGGCGTGCCGACCCAGCGCAGTTGCTCATCGGCGGAGGGAGTCAGTTGCCCATTTCGAAACTGATACATGCCCGGCGACCACTGGTCGACCCAGCCTTCGGTCTGCCACTGGCGCACGGCTTCGCCGAAGCGGCGATCCCTGGCGGTGAAGTACTGAGCGCCCAGATCGAGCGAGCCCGCATCGCTGCGTTTGCTCGCCATGCGGCCGCCGCTGCCACGGCTCTTGTCGAACAAATGTACTGCCTGCCCGGCATCGTGAAGCGTACGCGCGGCGGAGAGCCCCGCAATGCCGGTTCCGATGATGGCGATTGGAGCCTTGCTCATGATTACCTCGTGTGCTGTTGCCATCGACTGCACAGCGATTGCCATGCAGCATGGTTTCATGACAAGCGTTCGATAGCGCTTGAGCCTGCTCATCCTCGAACAGACGCCGGCCTTTGGCTAGAGGCTTTCGACGCAATGCACAACGTGATTTGGCGCTTTTTCCAGTTACTGACCGGCGGTAAAGAGTCGCGGGTCACGGAGCAATCGGTCGCTGCAATGCGCTGCTTGTAGTCGGTGGTTGTAAGTTGCTGATAAGCCGGTACAATGGCGCCGCTCGCCGCCAGGCGGGTTTTGTTATGGTGGGCCCTGCCGGTCCCCTCGCAACGATCAGCCGTGAACCCGGTCAGGCCCGGAAGGGAGCAGCCGCAGCGGTGACATTGTGTGCCGGGGTGTGGCTGGTAGGGTTCACCTCCATAACGACAGTTGTTTCCCCTCTTTCTGTTTGTCTGACTTCGCTGACCTTCGCGGGCTCGGGCGTATTCGCACGTCTGGCTTTTAGCGAGCAGGCCGCAATGCTCCGTTGGAAGCCTTGCTGTGCTGCAGGCAAGCCCGTCATCTGGCGCAACCTTGTATCCTGCGCGATCTATCCATTGCACCAAGTGCCGGTTTTTTTCGAGGAGCATAGGTTTGTCTGTCAAAGCGAAGTGGGACATCTTCTGCGCCGTCGTGGATAACTTCGGCGACATCGGCGTTACCTGGCGGCTGGCTCGCCAGCTCGTCGCCGAGCATGGGCAGCCGGTGCGGTTATGGGTGGATGACCTGGAGACCTTTGCGCGGCTCTGTCCGGCTGCCAGTGCCCATGACCAGCAGCAGACTATTGATGGGGTAGAGGTCAGGCACTGGTCGAAAACGTGGCCAGGCGCGGAGCCCGCCGATGTAGTGATCGAGGCGTTCGCCTGCAACCTGCCACAGGCCTATATCAATGCGATGGCAGCCAGTGGCCGGCGTGTACTCTGGTTGAATCTCGAGTACCTGAGCGCTGAAGACTGGATCATCGGTTGCCACGCGCTGCCGTCGCTGCAGGCCAACGGGCTGCAGAAGTATTTCTTCTTTCCCGGTTTCGAGGCCGATACCGGTGGTCTTATCCGCGAATCCGATCTCATGCAGCGCCGCGCCAGATTCCAGGCTGACCCCCTGCAGCAGGCCGAGTTTCTCGCCGCCCTCGGTGTCGAGAGGCAGCCCGAAGCGCGGCTGCTTTCGTTGTTCGCTTATGAAAATCCTGCCGTGGCTGGCTGGCTGGATGCGCTTGCTGGCGATACACGCCTGAACCAGTTGCTGGTGCCGGAGGGGCGTGTGCTGGGCGATGTGGCAGCCTGGCTCGGCATGCCGAGCGTACAGGCGGGGGACCACTATCAGCGTGGCAGCCTGCAGATCTCCATCGTGCCGTTCATGACCCAGGACGAATACGACCTGTTGCTATGGAGCTGCGATTTCAACGCCGTGCGGGGTGAAGAGTCCTTCATTCGCGCCCAATGGGCCGGCCGTCCTTTGGTGTGGCACATCTATCCGCAGGAAGACGACGCGCACTGGGACAAGCTCAATGCGTTCCTCGACCTGTACGTGCATGGTTTGCCGCCGGCGGCCGAACAAGCGCTGCGTGGCTTCTGGCGTGCGTGGAATGCTGGAGAGGGCGCCGGCGACGCGTGGAGCGTTCTTCTGAGCGAGTATCCCGCGTTGCTCGGGCGCGCCGAAGGCTGGACGCATGAGCAGGTGGCCAATGGTGATCTGGCCGGCAAGCTGGTGTTCTTCTACGCGGATTGGTTGAGAGCGGTCCACGGTTAGTTCGTTGCTGTGCATCGCTTTGCGAAACACCGCTGACCCTGCGTCACCTCGCGCAGCAACGCGGCTTGCGACAGAACGGGAACAGCCCCTATGATACGCGGCCTGTTTTTTGTCTCTAATTCCCTTCGGATATTTCGTATGAAAACCGCACAAGAGTTCCGTGCCGGCCAGGTGGCCATCATCAACGGCGCACCCTGGGTCATCCAGAAAGCCGAGTTCAACAAGTCCGGTCGTAACAGTGCCGTGGTCAAGATGAAGCTGAAGAACCTGCTCAACGGTTCGGCTACCGAGACCGTCTACAAGGCCGACGACAAGCTGGAGCCGGTCATCCTCGAGCGCAAGGAAGTGACCTATTCCTACTTCGCTGACCCGCTGTACGTGTTCATGGACGACGAGTTCAACCAGTACGAAATCGAAAAAGATGACCTCGAAGGCGTGATGACCTTCATCGAAGACGGCATGACCGATGTCTGCGAAGCCGTTTTCTACAACGACAAGGTGATCTCGGTTGAACTGCCGACCACCATCGTCCGTGAGATCGTCTACACCGAGCCGTCCGTACGTGGCGATACTTCGGGCAAGGTGATGAAGACTGCCCGCCTGAAGAACGGTGCCGAGCTGCAGGTTTCCGCCTTCTGCGAAATCGGCGACTCGATCGAAATCGACACCCGTACCGGCGAGTACAAGTCCCGCGTCAAGGCCTGATAGGTCTCGCAGACTTCTCGTAGAAAAGCCCGGCCTAGTGCCGGGCTTTTTGCGTTCTGGCCCCGCGCTGCTGGCGCAGGGCCTTCGACTCCTCGCGGTATCAGTCAACTCGCCCAGATCAGTCCGACCAGGCCGTAGCAAAGCAGGGTCACCAGTGCGACGCCGAACAGGTTGATCGCAAAGCCTGCCTTGATCATCGACTGGATGTGCATCTGGCCGGTACCGAAGACAATGGCGTTGGGCGGTGTTGCCACCGGCATCATGAAGGCGCAGCTGGCGGCAATGGCCGCGGGGATCGCGAGCATCTCAGGCGACAGGCCCTGGGCCACGGCCAGCGCGCCCAGCAGCGGCAGGAAGGCGGCGGCCGTTGCGGTATTGGATGTGATCTCGGTGAGGAAGGTGATTACCAGTGCCACCAGGCCGATCATCAGGATCAGCGGCAGGGCGCCAAATCCGCCGAGGCTCTGCGCGATCCACTCGGCGAGGCCGGAAGCGCCGATCACACCGGCCAGCGACAGGCCGCCGCCGAACAGCAGCAACACGCCCCAGGGCGCCTTGTTGGCCTGCTCCCAGTCCATCAGGAATACGCGTTGGCGCAGATCTACCGGGATGAGGAACAGCGACAGGGCGGCGGCCATGGCGATGCTGGTGTCGTTCACGCCATTGACGTGCTCGGCCAGCAGCGGTTGAAAAATCCAGGCCAGGGCGGCGAGGCTGAACACCACCGCGACCATCTTCTCGGCCTTGCTCATCGGGCCGAGTGCAGCCATTTCCTTTTCCAGCATGGCACGGCTGTCGCCGCCCGATAGCGTGAAGCCGCCGCGGGTCAGCCACCACCAGATGAACAGCAACATGCCGAGGCTTACCGGCAGGCCCAGCAGCATCCACTGGCCGAAGCCGATGTGCACGTCGTAGTTCTCGCGCAGGAAAGCCGCCAGCAGTGCGTTCGGTGGCGTGCCGATCAGTGTGGCGATGCCGCCGACGCTCGCCGCATAGGCGATGCCGAGCAACAGCGCGATAGCGAAGCGCTCGCCGTCGCGCTTGTCGCTACCGGCCACCAGCAGGCTGATCACCGACAAGCCGATCGGCAGCATCATGATGCTGGTCGCCGTATTACTGACCCACATGCTGATGAACGCGGTAGCGATCATGAAGCCCGCGATCTGCCGGCTGGGCGCGCTGCCCACCGCCAGCAGCGTCGCCAGGGCGATGCGCTTGTGCAGATTCCAGCGCTGCATCGCCAGCCCAAGCAGGAAGCCTCCAAGAAACAGGAAGATGGTCGGGTTGGCGTACGGCGCCGTCGCTTTGGCCAGTGTATCGATGCCGAGTACGGGAATGAGCAGGATCGGCAGCAATGACGTGGCCGGGATCGGTATCGCCTCGGTCGACCACCACACCGCCATCAGCGCAGCCATGCCAACGGTCAGCCAGGCAGTGCGCGAAAGGTCTGCCGGCGGCTCGGTGAGAATGCACAGCAGCAGAAGCAGTGGGCCGAGAAACAGGCCGATGGAGGCGGCGATGGCGGCCCCCTTGTTCTGGGGCGAATCGGACATGCAGCGTTTCCTCTGGGTAAGCGACTCGGCTGCGAGAGGGCGTAGGGAACCCGAGTCAAAACGTCGCAGATTCTAACAGCGATTAGTTAGCTCGCGAATTAATCGTTTTTCTGACTATTAGCCAGCTACGCAGCGTAGCAGTCGGTCGGACAGGCATCGCCTTGCCCGACGTGGTTGGACTGTTCGCTGAAAGAGGGTGGATCAGTTTGGCCGCAACTGCTTCAGCGTCTCGGCAATCATGAAGGCCATTTCCAGCGACTGATCGGCATTGAGGCGCGGATCGCAATGGGTGTGGTAGCGGTCGCAGAGGCTGGCTTCGGTGATTGGTCGGGAGCCGCCGATGCACTCGGTGACGTTCTGCCCAGTCATTTCGATATGTATGCCGCCGGGATAGCTGCCCTCGGCGCGGTGCACATCGAAGAACTGACGGACTTCAGCAAGTACCTTCTCGAAGTCCCGAGTCTTGTAGCCGCTGGAGGCTTTCATCGTGTTGCCGTGCATCGGGTCGGAACTCCACAGCACATGGCGACCTTCGTTCTGCACTGCACGTACCAGTCGCGGCAGGCCGGCTTCGACCTTGTCGGCACCCATGCGTACGATCAGGTTCAGGCGGCCCGGATCGTTCTGCGGATTGAGGATGTCGATGAGGCGGATCAGCTCTTCGCTGTCCATGCTCGGGCCAACCTTCACCCCGATAGGGTTGCCGACGCCGCGCAGGAACTCGACATGCGCGCCATCCAGCTGGCGGGTGCGGTCACCGATCCACAGCATGTGCGCAGAGCAGTCGTACCAGCCGCCGCTGAGGCTGTCCTGGCGGACGAAGGCCTGCTCATAGTTGAGCAGCAGCGCCTCGTGGGCGGTGAAGAAGCTGGTCTCGCGCAGCTGCGGCGCGCCATCCAGGCCACAGGCGCGCATGAATTTCAGCGTTTCGTCGATACGTGCGCCGAGCTGGTGGTACTTCTCGGCCAATAAGGAATTGGCGATGAAGTCCAGGTTCCACTGATGCACCTGGTGCAGGTCGGCGAACCCGCCCTGGGCAAAGGCGCGCAGCAGGTTCAGGCTGGCGGTGGACTGATGGTAGGCCTGCAGCAGGCGCTCCGGGTCCGGCACGCGGCTTTTCTCATTGAAATCGATGCCGTTGACGATATCGCCACGATAAGCCGGCAGGGTCACACCCTCGATGGTTTCGTCGCCGGCCGAACGTGGCTTGGCGAACTGGCCGGCCATGCGCCCGACTTTGACCACCGGGCAGCCGGCCGCGAAGGTCATGACGATGGCCATCTGCAGCAGCACCTTGAAGGTGTCGCGAATCTTGGTGGCGGAGAATTCAGCGAAGCTCTCAGCGCAATCTCCACCCTGGAGCAGGAACGCGCGGCCCTGGGTAACCTCGGCGAACTGCCGCTTCAGCTCGCGGGCTTCGCCGGCGAACACCAGGGGCGGCAAGCCAGCCAGGGCCTGTTCAACGCGCTTGAGGTGATCGGCATCCGGGTATTCAGGCTGCTGCTGAATGGGCTTGCTTCTCCAGCTTTCGGGGCTCCAGGCGTCGGTCATGATCGTTCCAATTGGTAAGAGTGCGGCGATTTTACCTGAACGCCCAGGGCCTCGGAGATAGCGATGGCCTATGGGGCTGCGTAAGATGCGCTTCGCCGACATGATGGCGATCGGATAGCTGCGGAGCATATCGATGGACAAAGAGGAGCGCTTGCTCGCCGAAGTGCATGATGCGTTCGGGCTGATTCGTGTGCTGGAGGTGGGCGAGTACCGCTTTCTGGAGTTCGGCGCGGCCGTGGAGCAGAGCTGCGTCTTCACTGCCGATCCAGCCTGGCTGGAGTACGACTACACCCGCGCCATGCTGCTGGGTGGGCTTTGTCATCCTGAGCCGGAGACGGCACTGTTTCTCGGGCTGGGCGCCGGCAACCTGACCCAGGCTTGCCTGCAGTTCCTGCCGCTGGAGGATGTCGAGGTCATCGAGCTGCGACCGGCAGTGCCGGAGCTCGCGATGCGCTATCTGGGCCTGCAGAACGATTCGCGCCTGTATATACGCATCGGCGACGCCACCAGGTTGCTGGATACCGCGGAAACTTCCGATCTGATCTTTGTGGACCTCTATAACGATACCGGCCCGGACGCTGCACATCTGGCCTGGTCCTTCCTCAAGCGCTGTCAGGAAAAACTCAATCCGGGTGGCTGGCTGATCATCAATCAGTGGGGCACCGATGATGACCGCCCGCTGGGGGCCGCGCTGCTGCGTGGCCTGTACCACCGGCACTACTGGGAGTGTCCGGTGAAGGAGGGCAACGTAGTGCTGCTGGTGCCGGCTGATCTCGACCAGCAGCTGGACGTGAGCGGTTTGCGTCAGCGTGCCGAAGCCCTCGCGCCGCGTCTCGGGTACACATTGGACTCGCTGATCGCGGCGTTACGCCCCGCCAGCTAAGCGGCGCTCCATTGCGGTGCGCGGGCATCCCTGCAATGGTTCCGGATGAGCGCTATCGGTGCGTCTGCTACAGGCGCGGCCGTCCAGAATCGGCTGCAGCGGCACGGCAGAGCGCTCCGGCGTTAGCGCTTTGGATCAGCCATCTCGCGGACTCCGGTCGGCCCGTGAGCCTTTCTGGTGCGTAAAGCTGCAGGCTGGTCTGCTAATTGCTATTGGCCAGTATGTTCTCCCCGCAGTAAGGAACGCTCAGTGCTGAAACTCCAAAGCCATCAGATGCCTCTTTCCGCCAGCGAACGGCACTGGCTGCCCTGGTTGGGGCGTACCGGCAAGCTACAGATGCGTTGGTCCTGTTGGCTGAACCGCGGTGTTTATCCCGCCGTGGAGCAGGTTTTCGAGGGGGTTGCGCAGTCCCGTGTACGCATCCTGCAGAACTGGGTAAGTGCTCACTGGGAGCATCTGGCAGACCTGGCTTCGAACCTGGGCGAAGGACTGGCCCATGCGGATGCCGAGCTGCTGGAGAAGAAACACGCCCAGTTGCCCGATCTGTCCGAGCTGTTCGTTATCGATCCGCAAGGCCGCGTGCTGGCCTCCACCTGTGCGGCCCATGTCGGGCAGCAAGATCTCGATGGCAGGGCGGTGGCCCACGGTCTGAGCGAGCCATTCCTGCATGGTCCCTACCGCGACCCGCTGACCCTGCGCCTGGGTGCCAGCACATCACGCTTTCATGATGCGGTGACCCTGATGTTCTATCAGCCGGTGCAGGTCGGCGGAAAGCGTTTGGGCTGCATTTGCGCGCGGGTTCCCAACGATGTGATCGGTGACCTCATTCAGCGCGAGGCCGGCCACGTCTACCCGGAATCGGGTGACAACTACCTGTTCATGGTCGATTCGCGTTTCGACGGCGCCGTTCAGGCCGGCACGGCGCTGTCGCGCTCGCGTTTCGAGGATGCGACTTTCAGCCACGGCGAGAACCTCAAGAGCGGCGTGCATACCCGTTGGGGGACCGTGCGTGTGCAGCAGCACACCGAGCTCGAACTGCGTTTCACCGATCCCGCCACCGGGCAACTGCATCCGGGAGTACGGGAAACCATCGCCAACGGCTCGAATCTGTTCGTCACCTATCCCGGCTACTCGGATTACCGCCATATTCCGGTGATCGGCAAGGGCGTGACCTTTCAGTTGCCGGGCTCGCCGGATCGCTGGGGCATGATGTGCGAGGCCGACCTGGAGGAGGTCTATCGACGCCGCTCGCTGAGCGTCGGGTTGATGAAGACGTACCTGTGTACCGTGACCACGCTGTTCATCATCGGCGGTCTGCTGCAGGAGTACAGTGGCCTGTCGCATACAGCGCTTAATCTGCTCAACGGCGTGCTGCTCATGCTGGGCGCCTGGACCTTCGCGTCTTTCGGGCCCCAACGCCTGGCCGCGCGCATGCAGGAAATGACCGAAGTCATCCGTACGCTTGCCGAAGGCGAGGGCAACCTGCGCCAGCGAGTCGACAGCAGTACCATGCAACGCGACGAGAGTGGCGACATGGGGCGCTGGGTCAACAGTTTTATCGACAGCCTGGACGGTGTAGTGGGGCAGGTGATCCAGGTCTCCAGGCATGTGCGGCATGATAACGAGCTGATGCTCGCCCGCAGTAGCGAGGCAGGGCAGACCACTGGCAAAGTCGCCGAGTCCACCCATCAACTGCTGTTGTTGGTAGAGGAGCAGTTGGGGGAAATCCAGCAGGCTTCCATGACTGCCGAGGAAATGAAGATAGCGATGGACGATGTAATGAAGCGCGCCCGCGAGCGTTTCGATACCGTCCGCGAAGGCACCGAGTCCATTCGTGACGTGGTACAGCGCTCCTCGCAGAGCGTGCAACTGCTCGACAGCCGCATGGGTGAGATCGATGAGATCGTCGGGCTGATCAGTGACATCACCACTCAGACCAATCTGCTGGCGCTGAATGCGGCAATCGAAGCAGCACGAGCGGGCGATCATGGCCGCGGCTTCGCGGTGGTGGCGGGCGAGGTGCGCTCGCTGGCGCAGCGCACGGCCAAGGCCGCGGAGGACATCCGCATCAAGGTCGAGAGTCTGCAGGGCGAGACGCGCCAAGCCGTGTCGTTCATGGAGGGTGGCGTGCAGAACGTCGACCGCAGCCTACGCCTGACCGAGGAGGCGTCGTCGGAGAATGTGCACCTGCATCGAACCGTGGAGCGCATGTTCGAGATCATCAAGGGCTTGAACGAGCGCAGCCTGCACTACGGTCAGACCATCCGCGGCGTCGAGCAGGCCTCCAGCGAGATGGGGCAGACCCTGGGCGTGTTGCAGGGCAGTGCCGAGCGTGTGCGCCATACGGCCGGCAAGCTACATCAACTGGTCGGTCGCTTTCGCGTCAGTGCCGCTAACAGCGACGCAGCTTGAAGCGATCTTGCCGCGATGGCCTCGCATTCCCACAAAGCCATGCAGCCTTGCGTAGCTGGCAGGGGATGCGCCTTCGCGGCGCCTGCGGCTCGTAGGTAGCATGACCGGATCTCCGCTTGGCACGTAAAATACCCGCACAGCGTCACGTTAATCCGGTATAGTACGCGCCGGCTGAAACCCAGCCTGCGTTCAGGTACTGCAACACACGAAGCGCCGCTTCGGCTGCTGTCCGCTTCGAGCGGACTATCCTTGACGATTCATCATTCATACGTTTTCGCAACCCCGCCGACCAGGCTGCCAGGGTGACCTTCGGGTTTTGCACGGCATGCGCAGCTTCGGAACAATGGGTCTTGCGGAGCATCAGAGACAAGACCCATGACCCAGGAAATCGGCGGCTTTGCCGCACTCGGTATTCACTCCGCTGTTCTGGCTGCCATCAGCGCAGTCGGCTACGAAGAACCATCCCCCATCCAGTCCCAGGCGATCCCGGTGATCCTTGGCGGCCACGACATGATCGGCCAGGCGCAGACCGGTACCGGCAAGACCGCAGCCTTCGCGCTGCCGATCCTGTCCAAGATCGATCCGGCGCGTAAGGAAGTGCAGGCACTGATCCTTGCGCCGACCCGCGAGCTGGCCTTGCAGGTCGCCACGGCATTCGAAACCTACTCCAAGCAGATGCCCGGCCTGACCGTCGTCGCTGTCTACGGTGGCGCGCCCATGGGTCCGCAGCTCAAGGCCATCCGCCAGGGCGCGCAGGTCATCGTTGCGACGCCGGGCCGTCTGGTCGACCACCTGAGCCGCAACAGCGGCCTGCTGTCGACTATTCGCTTCCTAGTACTCGACGAGGCCGATGAAATGCTCAAGCTGGGCTTCATGGACGACCTCGAAGTGATCTTCGAAGCGATGCCAGAGAGCCGTCAGACTGTGCTGTTCTCCGCTACGCTGCCGCACTCCATTCGCGCCATTGCCGAGAAGCACCTGCGCGAGCCGCAGCACATCAAGATCGCTGCAAAGACGCAGACCGTCGCTCGCATCGAGCAGGCGCACCTGATGGTCCACGCCGACCAGAAGATCCAGGCTGTGCTGCGTCTGCTGGAGGTCGAGGATTTCGACGCCCTGATCGCCTTCGTGCGCACCAAGCAGGCCACCCTGGATCTGGCCGCCGCACTGGAAGCCAAGGGCTACAAGGCTGCCGCGCTGAACGGCGACATCGCCCAGAACCAGCGTGAGCGTGTTATCGAATCGCTCAAGGATGGCCGCCTGGACATCGTCGTCGCCACTGACGTCGCCGCCCGCGGTCTCGATGTCGCGCGCATCACCCACGTATTCAACGTGGACATGCCCTACGATCCGGAGTCCTACGTACACCGCATCGGCCGTACCGGCCGTGCCGGTCGTGAAGGCCGTGCGCTGCTGCTGGTCACCCCGCGTGAGCGTCGCATGCTGCAGGTTATCGAGCGCGTGACCAACCAGAAGGTCGCTGAGGCACGTTTGCCCAACGCCCAGCAGGTACTGGATGCGCGCATCAAGAAGCTCACCAACAGCCTCGCGCCGCTGGTAGCCGACGCCGAAGCCAGCCACGGTGAGCTGCTCGACAAGCTGGTCGCCGACATCGGTTGCAGCCCTCGCGCCCTGGCTGCTGCGCTGCTGCGCAAGGCCACCAATGGTCAGGCCTTGACCCTGGCCGAAGTTGAGAAAGAGCAGCCGCTGGTCCCGACCAGCAGCCCGCGTGAGCGCAGCGAACGTTCGGATCGTCCCGAGCGTAGCGGTGATCGTGAGCGTCGCGCTCCGGTCCCTCTGGCCGAAGGCCGCGCCCGCTGCCGCACCCCGCTGGGCGCGCGTGACGGCATCGCCGCGCGCAACCTGCTTGGCGCCATCCTCAATGAAGGCGGTTTGGCTCGCGAAGCCATCGGCCGCATCCAGGTGCGCGACAGCTTCAGCCTGGTCGAACTGCCGGAAGATGGCCTCGACCGCCTGCTCGGCAAGCTCAAGGACACCCGCGTCGGCGGCAAGCAGCTCAAGCTGCGTCGCTATCGCGAAGATTGAGCGCTAGGTAGTTGAATGAAAGGCGGGCTTATAGCCCGCCTTTTTTATTGCCTAAAGAAAGGTCAGCCCTGCACTCAATTGCTAGCGATAACACCGATAACAGGTTCGCTTTTGCGTGCCAATAAACAAAATGCGCCTTCCTCGTCAATCCTTCACGGGCTGTTCAAACTCTGAACAACATGCTACAAACGACCGCAACCCGAATGATCTAGCCGCTTGAAAACGAAGGGAAAACCATGACCAAGTCGGAGTTGATCGAGCGTATCGTCACCCAGCAGGGGCTGCTTTCGTCCAAGGATGTCGAGCTGGCCATCAAGACCATGCTCGAGCAAATGGCACAGGCATTGGCCACTGGCGACCGGATCGAGATCCGCGGCTTCGGCAGCTTCTCCCTGCACTACCGTGCACCCCGCGTCGGTCGTAACCCCAAGACCGGCCAATCCGTTAGCCTTGACGGAAAATTTGTCCCGCATTTCAAACCGGGGAAGGAGTTGCGGGATCGGGTGAACGAAGAGGACTAGGCCCCGCTGCTTATTAAAAGTTTGGCGTGTTCGTAGTTTCGATGCGCACACATAGGTAAGTCCCTTTTCCCCTCGCGCGGCAGGTCGCCGGGCTGCTAGCTCTCTTTAAAGCTCTTAGTGAAAGTTCCGTTCACGGCCAACTATTTATGATGGCCACACTTGGTGTAGGGACAGTCGCATGGCACAATGCCGGCCGTTTTGCGATGTCCGTCACGGTGCCAGGTTAAAGGAACTAACCGATGCTTTTCCCCCGAATCACTCACTACGGATCGACTACCGGAGTGACCGGCTCGTGCCACCAATTACATGCCGATGCCGTCAACAGCTACCTCATCGACTGCGGTCTATTTCAGGGTGGCGACACCGCCAATGAGGGGCAGACGGGGCAGGACAGTCTAGGTATTGCATTTCCGATCGATACGATACGGACACTTGGTGAGAACAAGCGAGTTGTGTTTTTCGGAGACCTTGGCGCGCCGCACGCGCCGATGTTGCCCGCGCCAAAAGCACCTTGTCGTGCAGACATCCTTGTTATCGAAAGCCCTTACGGTGATCGGCAGCACGAGGATCGCCGCACCCGTCGTCAGCGCCTCGAGCATGTTGTCGGGCAGGTCTTGCAAGATGGCGGGACAGTAGTGATTCCTGCGTTCAGCAATGGCCGTACCCAGGAACTGCTATATGAGCTGGAAGACATTATCCATCGCGCTCAAACTAAGTCCGCAGCATCACTCCGGGATAGGGTTGAAGTCAGCTGGCCTGACGGTGCTCAGGCGTCTGGCCTAAAAAAGAATTGGCCAGAACTCCCCATCATCCTCGACTCTCCGCTCGCCAATCGCTTCACTGCAGCCTATCGTGAACTGAAGCCCTTCTGGAATCAGGAGGCCATCAAGCGTGTACAATCAGGCCGCCGCCCGCTGGGGTTCGAGCAGCTACTGACAGTTGACAGCCATGCCGAACATCTACGAATGGTTGGATATCTGGCACGCAGCGCCCGTCCGGAAATCGTTATTGCCGGTAACGGCATGTGCTCTAGTGGGCGTATCGTCAATTACCTGAAAGCCATGCTGGGCGCCCAGAGACACAACGTATTGTTCGTTGGTTACCAGGCGGCAGGCACGCCTGGTCAGGCTATTCAAAGCTTTGGCCCAAAAGGCGGTTACGTCGATCTCGACGGCGAGCGGTTGGCAATCAAAGCCGGTGTGACGACCATTGGCGGCTACTCTGCTCATGCAGACCAGGATGGCTTGGTGAGATTTGTAACCAGCATGCGCCGACGGCCATCTCACATACGCATCGTTCACGGCGAATCAAAAGCAAAGCAAGCACTGGCCGCAAGGCTCGCCGCTATTTATCAGGACAAGCAACAACCGTTGCAGCTGGAAATTCCGCAATAAGGCCCTCGCGCCTGCTCAAGCTATGGATACGGTATGACAGTTAAAACCCTGTGTGTCTTCGGCACACGCCCTGAAGCCATTAAAATGGCTCCTTTGGCCCTTTCACTAAATAGTGATAACCGGTTCGACGCCAAAGTCTGTGTCACAGGGCAGCATCGCCAGATGCTGGACCAGGTTCTGGAGCTCTTCGAGCTACAACCCGACTTCGACCTGAACATCATGAAGCCGGGGCAAGACCTGACCGACGTGACCTGCGCCATTCTGCAGGGGTTGAAGGCTGTTTTCGCCGAGTTCAAGCCCGACGTAGTATTGGTGCATGGTGATACAGCCACGACATTTGCTACTACCGTTGCAGCTTACTACAGCCAGATTCCAGTGGCTCACGTTGAAGCTGGCCTGAGGACGGGAAACCTCTATTCTCCATGGCCAGAGGAAGGAAATCGCAAACTCACTGGTGCGCTTGCCGCCATCCACTTCGCACCAACGGAAACGTCTCGCCAGAATCTGCATCGAGAAGGCATCACAAGCGGAGTCGAGGTGACTGGTAATACGGTTATCGATGCTCTCCTTCAGGTTGTGGCAAAGCTCGATAAGGACACCGGGCTTCAGCAACGATTCCAAGAGCAGTTTAGTTTCCTTCGCGCCCAGAGCCGGCTTGTGTTGGTGACTGGACACCGGCGAGAAAGCTTTGGCGGCGGTTTCGAGCGAATCTGCCAGGCCTTGGCGGAGACGGCGAAAGCTTTCCCGGATATCGAAATCGTATATCCCGTCCACCTGAATCCAAACGTACGAGAGCCGGTAAACCGGCTGCTTGCCGGCATCGACAATGTTCATCTGATCGAGCCGCTTGACTATCTGCCGTTCGTTTATCTGATGAACCGTTCTCACGTGATTCTCACGGACTCCGGTGGGATACAAGAAGAAGCTCCCTCGCTGGGCAAACCTGTCCTTGTGATGCGTGACACCACCGAGCGACCGGAGGCGGTCGAGGCCGGCACGGTGAAACTTGTAGGCACGCAAGTCGAATCGCTCACCGGTAGCCTGAAACAGTTGCTGACTAATGATGAGGCATACCGTGCAATGAGTTTTGCCCACAATCCCTACGGGGATGGCCTTGCATGCACACGTATTCTCGAAGCACTTTCGCAACTCAAGAAGAATTGATATGAACTTTGAAACTATTTCCGTGGTTGGGCTTGGTTATATTGGATTGCCAACTGCAGCAGTCTTTGCTGCGCGCAAGAAAAGAGTCATTGGTGTAGATGTAAATGAGCACGCGGTTGCGACCATCAATCGTGGCGAGATTCATATTGTTGAGCCGGATCTCGATATGGTCGTGCACGCAGCAGTTACCGAGGGCTATCTGCGCGCCACTACAACGCCCGAACCGGCTGATGCTTTTCTCATAGCAGTGCCGACACCTTTCAAGGCTGACCATGAGCCGGACCTGTCCTATATCGAAGCTGCAAGTGAGGCGATTGCACCGGTCTTGGCCAAGGGCAACCTCGTCATTCTGGAGTCCACTTCCCCGGTGGGCGCGACTGAAGCGATGGCTCAATGGCTGGCCGTTGCTCGCCCCGACCTCAGCTTTCCACAGACCCATGGGGAGTCTTCCGACATTCGGATCGCCCATTGCCCCGAGCGTGTCCTACCGGGACATGTACTGCGCGAACTGGTTGAGAACGATCGCATCATCGGCGGTATGACGCGTAAATGCTCTGGAGCGGCAGCGGCGCTCTACAAGACGTTTGTCGAGGGCGAGTGCATTGTGACCAACGCGCGCACCGCCGAAATGTGCAAACTAACCGAAAACAGCTTCCGTGATGTGAACATTGCTTTTGCCAATGAGCTTTCGATCATTTGCGACAAACTCGATATCAATGTCTGGGAGCTAATCGGTTTGGCCAACCGTCACCCGCGTGTGAGCATCCTGCAGCCTGGTCCGGGCGTAGGCGGTCATTGCATTGCGGTCGATCCCTGGTTCATCGTCAGCCAGACTCCCGAACAGGCTCGCCTGATTCGCACTGCCCGCGAAGTCAACGACGGCAAGCCGCATTGGGTGATCGATAAGGTCAAGGTGGCGGTGGCTGAGTACTTGCAAGCGAATCCGACCAAGACCGCTGCCGAGGTATCCATCGCTTGTTTTGGTTTGGCCTTCAAGCCGGACATTGACGATCTGCGTGAAAGCCCCGCGATGGGCATCACCCTGGCGCTGGCCGAACAGTTCGCTGCGCGTCTGCTGGCCGTTGAGCCCAACATTGACAGCCTGCCTGGTAAGCTGAAAGCCGCAGGTGTGCAACTGGTGAGCCAGGAAGAGGCGCTGGCAAGCGCCGACGTCGCGGTGTTGCTGGTCGATCATTCTCCCTTCCGCGCAGCCAAGCCCACTTTCGCGGCGGGGCAGTATCTGATTGATACCAAAGGCATCTGGGGCTGATGGGCTATCGGTCGGGAGCTCTCATGTTGAATCTTTCACCGAAAAAGCTTTATCTGCAGGTGTACTGGGTCCTGCGTTGGCGAGCTAAGCGACACCTCCCGGTCTCTATTATTCACGGCATCCAACGTCTCAGGCGAATAATCGCTTGGCGCTACTGGGTTGTGCTTGAGGCCTATGAAGTCCAAGGCATTGATGCCGCTCGTGCGTTGATAGAGAACTTGAGTGAAAAGTCTCTGCAGGCCAAAGCCTACCAAGAGTTGGCGCGACGAGAACTGATTCGTGATGTAGTCAGCGCGGCCGACCTTGCCCGGAGTTCTCTGCGTCTGCAAAGCTCGCAGGACAACCGTCGACGCAACGGTATGATGCTCTGGGACGCTGGCGCCATCCGTGAGTCGAGCGCTCTGCTAGAGGCGTTGCCAAGTGCCGCTTTGAGCCTGCCGGAACAGGAGAAGGCGCTGCAAATTCGCGGGGCGCAGCGGCTGCTCGATAGCCTGCCGGAGATCCCTGAGGCGGCCGTTCCTGGTGACTATATCGCCAACCCGCAGTGCATACTCTATGTGGCTTCCAGTTCCCGCCCCTATCACACGACGGGCTACACCACCCGCACCCATCACTTGCTCAAGTCGCTCAAGAACCAGGGATGGGCTGTGCACTGCGTGACCCGCCCCGGCTATCCAGCCGACCGTCCGGACTCGCGCAATCTGGATGCCGCTACGCTCAACTACATTGACGATGTGCCCTACGAACGCCTGCCCGGGAAGCATCGGCGCGAGGTGCCCTATGATCAGTACTTACTGCAGGCGGCTGATGTGCTGGAGCAGACTGCGCGGCGCCTGCGCCCTGCCGTGATTCATGCAGCCTCCAACTATGAGGCGGCTCTACCTGCATTAATTGCCGCCCGGAGGCTTGGCTTGCCGTTCTGCTACGAGATGCGCGGGCTCTGGGAGTACACCGCAGCTTCAAAGAAAACGGGTTGGGAGCAAACCGAACGCTTTGCTCTGGAACGTAGGCTCGAAACCCATGTGGCTGCCCATGCAGATGAGGTTTTTACGTTAACTAAATCATTGGCTGCTGAAATGGTCCGCCGAGGCGTACCTAAGAATCATCTTAAACTTCTGCCAAACGCGGTGAGCTTGGAGTTTTTCAAAAGCACACCTCGCGATCAGGCAATGTCCGCAAAGCTGGGAATAGCCGAGGGCGCCTTCGTTTGTGGCTATATAGGATCCGTGGTTAAGTACGAAGGGCTAGATGATCTAGTCGTCGCCATGTCCATGTTGATTCGCCGCATACCCAACAGCAAACTATTAATAGTAGGCGATGGCGACGAGTTAGTGAATCTACGTCGGCAGGCCGAGCTGCTTGGCATATCCGCGCATGTAGTATTCGCTGGCGCTGTCAGTCACTCTGAGGTGACACGCTATTTCTCGCAGCTTGACGTAATCGCCTTGCCACGCAAGCCTTATACCGTATGCAAGCTAGTTTCACCTCTGAAGCCGTTTGAGGCGATGGCAATGCGAATTCCTTTAGTTGTATCGAATGTTGAGGCTCTAGAAGAGATTTTCAAACATCAAGAAACAGCATTGCTGTACCGGGCAGGTGATTCAAGCTCTCTGGCTGAAGCCTTGATCCAGCTCGCAGAGAGCGAGCACCTTCGGCAGAGGCTGGCGCAAAATGCATATGTCAAAGTAAGGGAATGCCATCAATGGAGGCAGGTAATTCAGTCACTTATAGATTTCTATGTAACCAATGGTGCGTCGCCGGGGAAACATTGAGCTAAACATTAGCTCGCGCTCGTACCTCTTCAAAAAAGCGATCTTCAACGGCAAAGGCGCCGCAGCACTTGGGTGGTGACTGTTAGGGGGAAATTGCGACTGGTCACCCGTCGTTTTACTAGAGAATTCACATTGAGATGGTTATGAAATTTGCACTCTTTTACGGTCACTTCTCAAGCAACATAGGTGATCTAGCGATTAATCGCGGCTTCATCGATTTGTTGAGCCATGTGTGCGGTCACTCAGTCAGTCTGAAAGTTTTCTTTTTGAATGGCGACGGAGATAGGTGCTCCGGAAAGGATAGTTTTAAAGGTTATTCAGGTTGTGAATTTTATTCAATTAATACGTCTGCATCAGCAGCCCTTCGCTATGCCAATAACTGCGAGCTATTCGTAGAGGATTTTGGTTTTGGCGATTGTGATCTTGTCTTTATAAATGGCGGTGAGCACTTCTTTTCTTATGCAGAAAATGCTAACTGGCATAATTTATTCTGGCGTGCAATCCCTGCGCTTGCAGCGCAGGCGGCTGGTCTCGCTTATGCGTTCTTGCCGGCCAGTTTTGGCCCGTTCGAAAGTCAAAAGGCGGAGGAATTTGTGAGGCAAGCCCTTGGTGGTGCACGGGGCTTCGCTTATAGGGAAAAAACGTCGGGTGAAATTTTTCCCCTCGTCGATAGCCCCACTCTGCTAGACATGGCATTCTTTATTAATGGTCCTTATCTCGCCAAGCCAAAGAAGGAGCAAGTGCATCATTTAGGTGTGGCGGTGAGGCCAGATGGACAGGGTTTGCGCGTCGGGACTCACCGGTCTCTTGAGCGGCGAGATTTTCAACGCCAGAGTAACTATAATAATTCTTTGTCATCTCGCTCTGCAATAAGTGCCGTCAAGTTATTCCTTGAGCGCAGTGATCTAAATCAAGTGACATTATTTGTTCAGTGTAATGCTGACGAAGAGCTGGCTGAGCATATACGGGAAGAGCTGAATCAAGCAGGTTATGATCGGCGAGTTACGCTAGCGCGTCCCTCATCAATTGATGAATATATTTCCCAGCTCGCGGCGATAGATTGCCTTATAACCTCTAGGTTTCACGCAGTAATACTTAGCTCTTTGGCCTGCACTCCGGCAGTAGGTTTGTATTATGCTGAGCATGGGCATAAATTACCGGGTTTGTATGAGATGTTAGGGCGTAGCGATATCTGTCGCATGGTTGATGAGTCAAACGTGTATGATTCGGAAGGAGTGATCGGAATGGTTGATCTCTCTTTCGCTACTTGGGAACAAACGTTTCGTAGCATTTGTCTTGTTAAGGACGAAACGCGGAAATGGTTTGGCGAAATTACTAGCGCCTCTAGCGCCTCCGCTAGGCAGTTTATCGATCTGGACACCCGTATTGATATCCAAGAGGTTGTATCTCATTCGGAAGCAGTTGCGATTAAGAGGGCGCTTGGCGAATATAGGCGTTTGGACGCAAGTAAGAAGAAGCGAATCGTAAAAGGTACAGATGGAAAAAACGTTAGCTTTAAAAAATGGCTTCGCAGAATGGTAATCAGGTGGGCAAAATGAAGCGCGGCTTGCTAGCGACGCAAAAGTCTAGAATTATGTTTGCTCTGAAGTTATTAAGGGCTTCGCCTGGATTCTCGCTCGGAAGCATCGTGGTAACGCTAGTATCTCAAGTTTCAATGATTATAAGTGGCGTGCTTCCGCTTAAAGTAATTATTTTGATAGGGTCTGAATCAATTCCGAGCTATTTTCCTAGTTATATATCGCTATTTGATCGCTCTCAGCTAATTATGTTTTTGGTGATGCTTTCTGTTGCATTTTTTGTCATCCATCAACTTTGCGAAATATTAAACACAAGGATATTAACCAAGGGGGGGGCAGTCGCGATGGCGAGATTGCCTAGGAATGAAAAGTTAACGGGATTACGATTCCATAAGACATATTCGATGTTTGCAAGAGGGCTGTCTGATACTTTTTTCGTCTTGATTGCTACTGTTGTGCTTGGAATCATAAATTTCCGACTTGTCGCTTTCTCCTTGGTTTATATTTTTACTGTGTCTACCTTTGTGGCTTTTAAGGCTTTTCAAGGGACAAGGATTCTTCACAAGGGAGGCTTTATCTCGGTGGTAAATCTTTTTGGTGTGTTTGGGTTTCTATCCTCATTTGTTTTTTTGGTGAGCGACCTGCTAAGGGGGGGGCAGGGCTCTGTTTTTTTTGCGATTATAGCAATCATTATCTTGAGGCAGATTTTCAGGAAAATACCAAGAGTAATAAATAATTTTCGCGGGCCGCGTTTCGGGCGTGACGAATTGCAGGTCTGGCAAAATTAAATATCACTTTTGGTTGTAGGTGATAGGTTGTGAGCTATTGGGATTTTTTTATATCTAAAGTGGTTAGAGTAGTCTCTGGAGTCGCAAAGGGAAGCCCGCGCGCCTATAGGCCTAAATACAAGCGATTAGGAGAGTCGGATTCTTTTTTGATTAATTATTACGACAACGGTTCAGATATTCTTTTCGTTGTGTTCAATAGGACAAGGTCCACCAAACGGTCGCCAGCTTTTGGGTTGGATTTTCTGTTGGCGCAAGGATTCAGTGTCGTGGTTTGCTATCAGGACAACGATACGCAGTACCAATCTCTATCGTTCGAGAGGTTTCGTGAGTGCGTGCTTCCGGTAACCGTTGGGAAGCGAGTTTTTACCTATGGTTCCAGCCTAGGAGCTTATGCCGCCGTCTACTACGCCGGAGCTGTTGGGGCAACTGTGATAGCCGCTGCGCCAAAAAACTCAGCACATCCTTTGCTTTTTTCTCCCAGAGGGCGCTTTAGCGAAGAGCTGTTCAAGCACGAGGATTTAGGCAGCCTCGGCCTGACAAAGAACCCTGTTTTTGTTATGGTCGACCCTATGCGCAAGCAAGATATTTTTTTTGTTAAGGCCTATGTTGTTTCGTCGTATCCTGAAGCCAAGGTGCTCGAATTGCCTTTCTCTGGTCATGCTTGTCTAAAGTATCTGCTTGAGATAGGGAAGCTAAAATCTCTAGTGCTCTCTATTGTCTATGATGGCGAATTTCCTGAAGTGCCTGTTAACGTGACATGCTTCGTGACCTCCATTGAAAAAGCGCTGCACCACCATAGGCAGGGAAAGCCCGAGCTGGCGCTTGAGTACGCGCGTACTGCAACAAGATTGGCGAAGAGTGATAGCCAAAAAAATAAAGTTAAAGCATTGTATGCGCGTTTAGGGCAGCATGATTTTTGATTTTTGATTTTAGCAAGCAGGGCAGGTTATTTGCCTGGAGCTCTTAGTGGGTCCAGTTTTGCCACAGTCTTGCAGTACATTATATCGATTAATCATCAGGTTGATGTCTCTTGAGCTTGTTAATCTCCTATATTCGGAAAGGTTTGATACTTCTTTCTTCTTGTTATTATCAAACGGTCGCCCCTAGGTTTTCGGATCGAGAGGTCTACAAGATAGTTCGCTGTGTTGGGCGAGCAAAACGTGTTGCGCTTCGAGTAGAGAGCGTTAATCAGTTGGAGCAAGTGTATTCATATTGTAGTCAGCGAAAGTTTTGGAATGTTGAGCTGGCAACCGACCAAGGGGCGGTCATCTCGGTTTTTGTAAAGGCTGATAGAATTTCGCTGAAACGATACCTGATTGCTAGGCGTATATCTGGATTAGGGCTGCCTGTGCCTGAATATTATGGAAGTTTCGTGTCTTTAGGTTGTCGTTATGGTGTGTGGTCCTATCAGCATGGGGTATGCCTCAAAAGTTACAAAGATTTTTCAGATCAGCAGTTGGTTTCAGTGGCGGCGGCGCTGGCGCGCTGTAATATCGTCGCGGCTGCAGCATTTTCTACCGGGGGTATTCCAATTGGTGCCTTATGGGGAGGAAAAATTTGTTCTGACTTGAATGTTGTTCATCCTCAAGTCGCGCGAAGGGCTGGTCTGGTTTCTTTCTATTGTCAATACGAGTCGCTGATGCTCAGTGTGCTTAATGTTGGAGAAAATAAGTTTGTTAATCACAATGACTGCAAGCCGGCAAACGTTATTTTGCTCGATGCGGGTGGGGTGGTTATTACCGATTGGGATAGCGCTTCTATCGGACCGCTAGGTGCGAGTTTGCGGTGCTTTGCTGTTTTGGACGAGCGGAGGCGGCGTCTTGTTGCTGAAAGTTATGTAAGCGAGCTCGCCAAGTTGGGTGTTGCGTTCGATTGTGATTCGGCGTTGAAGGTTATGTGCATACAGCAAGTTCTATGGGCATTGTCTACAGGACTACAACTCAAGGCCCCTGAGCGAATCTGCCAAGGTCTCGATCTTTTTGGTAGATTGTTTAGCTTTGAAAATGGCCTAACGCTCGAGGGGGTAGGTAAAGTATTGTGAATCATAAAGTCTTTTAATGTTCGCCATATGGCCTGTGAATATTGGCTGCCAGGATATTGGATTCATTGTTCTGCCCGATGATAAGAGGAGACCGTGTGGCAAATATTGCTATGATCGTTTGGAACGAGTTTCGCAATGACGCGCGCGTGCTCAAGGAGGCAGAAAGCCTAAGCGCTGCTGGGCATCGGGTGATCGTGCATGCGCTGCATTTACCAGGCATCACCCTGGAGCGCGAGGTGGTTTCCAATGGTGTCGAGGTGGTGCGTGTAGCCCGCAGTCCGTTTTGGCGACTGAGCCGGCCGGTAACTCGTGGATATCCTGCGGCGCCGGAAAATGGTGGGCGCATCGGCCATATGAGCCCCGTCGCCCAGGCGATGCGCATCGCCGCCCGTGGCTGGACTCACCTCGCATTGCTTTGGCATATGGTGCGCCTGCGCGCCGACGTGGTGCACGCGCATGATGTGAACACCCTGCCGACGGCTTGGCTGGCGGCCAGCTTGTCGGGGGCACGATTGGTCTACGATGCCCATGAGATCAGTACCAGCCGCGAAGGCTATAGCAGCCTTCGGAAACTGGTCGGTCTGGTCGAGAGGGCGCTGATGCCACGTGCCAACGGCACTATCACTACCACTGAGGCACGCGCAAAGTTCTTTGCCCGTGCTTACGGCATCGCCCGCCCGCTGGTGTTGCAGAACCGGCCACGCGAGCAGCGGCCCCAGGCGTCCGAGCGCATTCGTCATGAGCTGGGCCTGAACCAGTCTTGGCCCATCGTGTTGTACCAGGGGGGGGTTCAGCAGGGGCGTGGCCTGGAACGTCTGACGCGAGTTGCCGCCAAGGTGCCGGGGGCCTACTTCGTGTTCATCGGCGGGGGGCGGTTGGATGCCAGCCTTCGCCAGATCGCGCAGGAGCTGCGGCTCGAAGACCGGGTGCGCTTCATCCCAACCGTCGCGCTGGCCGACCTGCCGTCCTATACCGCCTCGGCCGATATCGGCGTGCAGCCGATCGAGAACACTTGCCTAAATCACTATACAACGGACTCCAACAAGCTCTTTGAGTACGTACAGGCGGGCTTGCCGGTGATCGCCTCCGATCTGCCGGAAATTCGCCGCATCGTACGCCAGCACGACCTCGGTCTGCTGGTTCCCGCAGGAGACAGCGAGGCGCTCGCCGTTGCGCTGCGTTGCATGGTCGGCGATGCGCAGTTGCGCGTGCATCATGCGGCCTGCGCCCTCGCGGCGGCGCCTGCCTTGAGTTGGGAGGTGCAGGAGCACCTGCTGGTCGAGCTGTACCACCGGATTCTCGGTTGATCGCACTACCTATAGATAAGTAACCATGACGATTCTTGCTCACGACACCAAATCCCATTACCGTCCGGATATTGATGGCCTGCGCGCCATTGCGGTGTTGGCAGTGGTGTTGTTTCACGTTGATGCCAGCCTGCTGCCGGGGGGCTTTGCCGGAGTCGACATCTTCTTCGTGATCTCCGGCTTTTTGATCACCGGCAACATCATCAAGGATGCTGGCTCGGCTCAGGGCTTTTCCTGGTCGGAGTTCTACCGGCGACGTGCGCTGCGCATCCTGCCGGTGCTGTTTGTCGTGCTGCTAGCTACCCTGACGGTTGGGCATTTCATTCTGTTGCCCGAAGATCTAAGCACGCTGAGCTACTCGTCTCTCGCGGCGTTGCTTTCAGCCGCCAACGTCTATTTCAATTATTTCCTCGATACCAGCTACTTCGCTGAGGACAGCAACTTAAAGCCCTTGCTGCACCTCTGGTCGCTTGGGGTGGAGGAGCAGTTCTACCTGTTCTGGCCGATCATCCTTGTCACTCTGCTGACGCGCTTCGCCCGGCGCTGGCTACTCTCTGTCACGTTGCTGCTGACGATCGCTTCCTTCGTTCTGGCGGAGATGCTTTTCCCTCGGGAGCCAATGTTCGCTTATTACATGCTGCCGGCGCGGGCCGGCGAGCTGCTTATAGGCGCGTTGCTAGCGATCTGGTTGAGCCGTGGACATGCCGTCATGGCAAGTTGGGTCAGGCTGTTGCTCGGGCTGATCGGTGCCTGTTTGATTGTCCTTAGCCTGGGCTGGATCACCGAGGATATGGGGTTTCCCGGAGTCAAAGCGCTGCCGTCGACCGTGGGCGCCGCCCTGCTGATCTGGGCTGGTAGCGGCAGTGTCGTGGGTATAAGCCGGGTATTGGCCCTGCGGCCGCTGGTGCTGGTTGGGCTGATCTCATATTCGCTGTACCTGTGGCACTGGCCGGTGTTGGCCTTCTATCGCTATGTGTACGGCGTCGTCGAGCCACTGGCCGGTGTGCTGCTGTTCGGCCTGATGTTGGTACTGTCGGTAGCCAGCTACCGTTGGGTAGAGAAGCCCTGTCGCCGGCTGCGCTGGGACTTCTCCCGGGTGATGCTGCGGCTCGTCGCGGCCAACGCCGCGGTTCTGTCGCTGCTCTGCGGCGTCATCCTGTGGAGCGGTGGCCTTGGCCTCTACGGCTTTGATGCGCAGTTCCGAGCGGATCTTAAACGCTTGAGCCCCGCGCCAGCCGCCTACGCCTATCCCTATGTATGTCAGCGTTCACGTTTGAGCGAGGCTGATTTGCAGAACAGGGCCTGCATCATCAACTCCGAGCGGGAACCCTCGGTCTTGGTTTGGGGCGACTCAAATGCGGCGCATTACGTTGGCATGCTGGGCGCCTTCGCTGAAGTAAGCGGGTTTGCCTTTCGCAATGCGGCACACAGCAGCTGTCCGCCCTTGCTGGAGGGGGCGGCGGCTACTCAGCGGCCGGAGCGCTTGGAGCGATGCTTGGCCTCTATTGACGTGGTCCGTCAGCACTTGGACGCGTACTCCACTGTGATCCTCGGGGCGGCGTGGGCTTCTCACGCGCGTCGTAGCGAAAGCTTCCACAAAGATCTGAAGGCGACTGTGGATGAGCTGGTTGCGCGAGGCAAGCAGGTGATAATCCTGGCAAATGTACCGACCTTCTTGGCGGTCAATCGCAAATGTATGCAGAAAGCTCTGAAGCTACCGATGCTGATGTGTAGCGAGAGTGGCGCCGAGCGGCCAGGGGTGGCGGCAGTCAATGATCAGCTATCGGCGCTAGCAGGGCGGCCCAATGTGCACTTTTTTGACCCGCGCAAGCAGCTGTGCCCAGCGGGAGCGTGCAGCGCCTATCTAGATGGACGCTTAGTGTATTTCGACGCTGGCCATCTGAGCATGGAGGGCTCTTGGGCCATAGGCAGGCGGATCGTGCGTGAGCAAGGCGTGCCAGGGGTCTTTGCCTCGCACGGAAGCGGGGTGATCAAGAAGGGATCCCCCATATTGGAGCATACGCTGCTTAAGCGAGGCGAAGTCAGTGAAGTTTACTGAAGATTACAGCAGTAGTCGGCTGCACTCAGCATTGGCTAACGTCCTCCGAATGAACATGCCAAGCCTGTGGAACAGAACGCTGGATAGCCAACTTCTTGGCGCCAGCTGCCGACGAACAGAACCAAATTGATGCGTAAACGAATCCTGCTGCTTAGCTTTTTCTATCCACCGGATCTCTCCGCTGGCTCTTTTCGCGTAAAGGCATTGGTTGATGCGCTTTGTGCGCGGACGGCCGGAGAAATAGATATTGATGTGCTAACCACACAGCCCAACCGCTACCACTCCCACGCCAGTGAGGCGCTCGCGGTCGAGGAGCAAGGCTGCGTATGCATCCGGCGCGTCCAGCTGCCAGTGCATAAGAGCGGTTTTGTCGATCAGGCAAAGGCGTTCGCAGCTTTTGCTTGGCAGGCCAATCAAATCGCAGGCGGAGGTCGCTATGACGTTGTGATGGCGACCTCATCAAGGTTGATGACGGCTGTTTTGGGAAGCTGGATCGCTCGTCGCCAGCGGGCGCGGTTGTATCTGGACATCCGTGACATCTTCGTTGAAAACTTGAGAGAGCTGTTTATCGCTCCGCTTGGAAAGCCTTTGTCGGTTGCTTTTGCTGCACTCGAGCGTTGGGCCGTTGGACGGGCCGAGAAGGTAAATCTGGTTGCGGCTGGCTTCCTGGGCTATTTCCAGCCTAGATATCCGAAGCAACGGTTCTCCTTGTATTCAAATGGGGTGGACGACGATTTTCTCAACTTCCCGGAGGCCGGGCTTGCCTTTAAAGCTCCCGGAAAGCCGCTATATATTCTGTATGCCGGCAACATCGGGGATGGGCAGGGGCTGCATCTGATCATCCCGGCGCTTGCGCAACGCCTGGGCGCGCGTGCGCACTTTTGTATCGTCGGTGCTGGAGGGCGCTTGCAGGCCCTGCGAGATGCTGTAGCCGGAGTTGATCTGAACAACGTGGAATTTATTTCGCCAGTTGAGCGCGAGCGGTTGCTCGACATGTATAAGCAGGCGGATGTGCTTTTTCTGCATTTGAACGATTTCAGCGCCTTTCAGCGGGTTTTGCCGTCCAAGCTGTTCGAGTATGCGGCGACCGGTAAGCCCATATTGGCGGGCGTTGCCGGGTTTGCAGCGGATTTTGTCGAAACTGAAGTTACAAACGCAGAGGTGTTTGCGCCCTGTGATGTCGAGGGCGCAATTGCTGCAATGGAAAAATTGAGCCTGGAGCCAAAGGCGCGTCCGGAGTTCGTCGAGCGTTTCTCCCGTCGCCGAATTATGGAGGCCATGGCGGAAGACGTTCTTGAGCTCGTTCGGGAGGCCGATTGATGGACGTGCTCGTGACCGGGGCGAACGGCTTCGTTGGTAGGGCCTTGCTGCTTCGCTTGGCGGCAATGGAGGGCTTTCAACCCATTGCTGCAGTTCGAACGCTTCCAATCACTGAGTTGATTGTGTCCAACGGCGCTTGTATTGGAAAAGCAGTGAGATGCGTCGAACTTGGCGATGTGGCGAACGGAGCGTTCCATCCACGCATTTTCAATGGGGTAGATGCAGTCGTTCACTGCGCCGCACGTGTCCATGTAATGAACGAGTCGGACGTGGACTCGCTCTCTGCCTTCCGGGCGGTAAATGTTGTTGGCACGCTCAAGCTGGCAAAACAGGCTGCATCTGTAGGTGTGAAGCGATTCGTCTTTATCAGCACCATCAAGGTCAATGGTGAGGCGACGGTATCGGGCGAGCCTTTCCATGCGGATGACCTGCCTGCGCCGGAAGATGCATACGGGCTTTCCAAGCTGGAGGCTGAGCAAGGGTTGAAGCTGCTGGCCGCCGAAACTGGCATGGAAGTCGTCATTATTCGTCCTCCGCTTGTGTATGGACGGGGCGTCAAAGGTAATTTCGGGAGCATGATCAAGTTGGTCGAGCACGAGATTCCGCTTCCCTTCGGTGCCATCCACAATAAGCGCTCGCTGGTGGGCATCGATAATCTCGTCGATCTGATCGTTCGCTGCATTGATCATCCCGCTGCCGCCAATCAGGTATTCCTTGCCGGCGATGGACAGGATCTTTCAACCCCCGAGTTGGTCTGTAGCCTGGCCACGGCGATGGGCAAGCGCGCACGGCTGATCCCACTTCCGACCAGGGTTCTCAACTTCGGTGCTACGCTACTGGGCAAACGTGCTTTGGCCCATCGACTTCTGGGCTCGCTCCAAGTGGATATCACCAAGACGCGCGAGCTGCTCGAATGGCAGCCCTGCTACTCCGTTGAGGAAAGCATCCGTCGCTGTTTTGTTACCTTGATCCAGGGAGGCCGCGTGTGATTCGGACGTTCGATATAGTACTTTCCGTTCTGGGGCTGGTTGTTGGTGCGCCGGTGTTTATAGTGCTGGCGATTATCGGTATGTTTGATACGGGCTCACCAATATTTCGCCAGGTGCGTGTCGGGCGGCATCAGCAGCCTTTTACTTTGGTGAAGTTTCGGACGATGGCGCAAGGCACGGCGTCGGTGCCGTCACACTTGGCCAGCAGTTCATCCGTAACGCGATTTGGTAGTTTTTTGCGCAGGGCCAAGTTGGATGAGCTCCCCCAGTTATGGAACGTTCTAAAAGGCGAAATGAGCTTGGTTGGCCCCCGCCCGGGTTTGTTCAATCAGGAAGAGCTGACCCGTGAGCGCGCCAAGAGGGACGTGTATGCTGTTCGCCCTGGAATTACTGGGCTGGCGCAGGTACAGGGCGTGGACATGTCGACCCCTGCGTTGCTTGCGGAAATGGATCAAAAAATGATCTCCAGCCTTACGCTGGCGACTTATGTGAAATATATCGTCCAGACTATAATTGGAGGGGGCACTGGAGATCGCATTGTGAACTAACCTGCTGGTTTGGTTCATTGTAATTCCAATGTCGTTCCATTCGCCGAAGAAAAATACTTTTATGCTTAGGTTGGCTGAGAAACTGAGAACCCATCTGGTTCGTTTGCCGCGCCGGCAGAAGCGGCTGATTCAGGTTGCCGTGGACGTTTTGCTGGTTTGGTTGGCGCTATGGTTAGCTTTCTATGTCCGCCTTGGTAATGCCGAGTTTGCAGAACCATTTGGTGGCCACGCCTGGTTGTTCGCTATAGCCCCGGTCGTTTCGATTCCCTTTTTTGTGCGCTTGGGTATGTACCGCGCCGTCATGCGCTATTTCGGTAATGACGCGCTGATGACTATCGTTAAAGCTGTCTCACTTTCAGCTCTTTCGTTATCTCTTGCCATTTATTGGTATACCCCCGCGCCCAAACTAATCCCCCGTTCAATGGTATTTAACTACTGGTGGGTGACTCTTGTGCTGATCGGTGGGCTGCGGCTCATAATGCGCCATTACTTTATGGGTAATTGGTTTACACCCGCGTCGTTGAGCAAATTCAAAACACGAGATGCCGGGCTGGCGAAAGTTGCCATCTACGGTGCCGGAGCGGCAGGGAATCAATTGGTGGCGGCCCTTAGGCTAGGGCGGGTGATGAGGCCGGTGGCTTTTATCGACGACGATCCGAATTTGTACAATCGATCTATTGCTGGCCTTCACGTGTATTCCGCCAAACACATTGGCCAAATGGTAGAAGACACCGGTGCAATAGAGATACTTTTGGCCATCCCGTCAGCCACACGGGCTCGTCGCCGAGAAATACTGGAGATGCTTGAGTACCATCCGCTCCATGTAAGGAGCGTGCCGGGATTCATGGACCTGGCAAGTGGCAAGGTCCAGGTCGATGATATTCAGGAAGTGGACATTGCGGACTTGCTTGGCCGGGATGCTGTGCCCCCGGCCCAAGACTTACTCGAACGCTGCATCAGAAGCCAGGTGGTCATGGTAACGGGCGCCGGGGGGTCGATCGGCTCAGAGCTGTGCAGACAGATAATCGCGAGCCAACCAGCAGTCTTGTTGTTGTTCGAACACAGCGAGTTCAATCTCTACAGCATTCACCTCGAGCTGGAGCGGCGTATCGGGAGAGAGGCACTGTCCACTCGGTTGGTGCCTATCTTGGGTTCGATCCGTAACATGGACCGACTTCTGGATGTGATGCGAACCTGGGGCGTACAAACGGTGTATCATGCTGCTGCCTACAAGCATGTGCCGATGGTGGAGCACAATGTGGCGGAAGGCGTCATGAACAACGTAGTCGGTACGGTTAATACTGCGCAGGCGGCGATGCAGGCTGGCGTTTCCAATTTTGTACTCATTTCCACCGATAAGGCAGTTCGGCCGACGAATATAATGGGTAGCACCAAACGTGTAGCGGAGATGGTTTTACAAGCCTTGAGCCGTGAGCCGGCACCTGTACTATTCGGAAGCAAAGAAGGCGTCCACCACGTCAACAAAACCCGTTTTACCATGGTGCGATTCGGCAATGTACTGGGCTCGTCGGGCTCTGTGATTCCACGCTTTTATCAACAGATCCGTGCGGGCGGGCCCGTGACGGTGACGCATCCGAAGATCACCCGTTACTTCATGACCATTCCCGAAGCGGCCCAGCTGGTTATCCAGGCGGGGTCGATGGGGCAGGGTGGTGAAGTGTTTGTGCTGGATATGGGGCAGCCGGTGAAGATCGCTGAGCTGGCCGAGAAGCTCATTCATCTGTCCGGCCTGAGTGTGCGCTCTGAGAAATGCCCACATGGGGATATTGCTATCGAATACACCGGCCTGCGGCCCGGCGAAAAGCTGTATGAAGAACTGTTGATCGGCGACGACGTGAACGCCACCGAACATCCGATGATCATGCGCGCCAATGAGGAGCATCTCGATTGGGACGTGCTCAAGGACAGGCTGGCAAAACTGCTCAGGGCGGTAGAAAGCGATGACTACCCGCAGGTGCGGCAGCTGCTTCGTGAACTGGTGAGCGGGTATGTGCCAGAAGGGGAAATCGTCGACTGGATCTACCAGCAACGGCGTGTGGAGCCCGAGTAGTAAGTAGAGTGATGTCAGGGGGAGGTGGTCTTCTAACAGCTTCTGAACACCCCAGCTGTTGGGTAGGCGCGATTTTAAATCTGCTCTGCAACAGCCTCCACCGTGAGAGTACTTTCCTTCCCAAGGGGGCTTCTGCCCCCACCATTCGCGACCTTTGATTTTCCTCTCAGTTGGTCAAATACTCCTTGCCATTTGGCCGGCTGGTGCCAGATATCAGTGCCGCGCACCCTCATCCGGCATGCTCAGCAGCTGCTTTTCACGGTTCCAGTCGAATGGCTCGTCGTTCTGCTCGGCTTCGTAGCGGCGCTCTTCGAGTTGCTGGAAGACGGCGATTTCATCATCCGGCATGAAGTGCAGGCAATCGCCGCCGAAGAACCACAGCAGGTCGCGCGGGACGAGGTGGGCGATCTGTGGGTAGCGATGGAAGACCTGGCAGATCAGGTCCTGGCCCATATGGCGCTCTTCCGGCACGTTCTGCAGGTTCATGATCAGTTCGTCGAAGCGTTCAAGGAACAACGCGTGGCTTTCTTCCGAGACCTGTTCGGCTTCGCCCATGGCGAGCAGGATGCCGCGCAGATGGGCCAGCAGGGCCAGGTTGTGATCGTGGTATGGATTGGCCATGGTTCACCTGTGTCGGTTTTTTGAAAGGCGCGATTATAGGCGTGCGCGCCGGTGAAATGGGGTGTCTGGTTGACCTGCTGCTGCGCCGAGGGTTCGGTTTTTAAGGCGCGGGCTGGATCGGGTGGTATGGCACGCGCTTGTCCCAAGCGTGGCTGCTTTATTGCCGGTTCGTTCCGCGTACGCGAGTTTGCCCTGCGCGTTTCGGGTGCTGGACCGGTCCCCATTGCCGAATAGCTCAACCGTGCAAACCGGCGCAGGCGTAGGGCGCTAAATCGAGGCGACCGACGAAGGACGGGCTGGAATGCATACCAGGCTGAGCAAGTAACCGTCGAAGGTAGCGAACTGACCATCGAGTTCTGCACCTTTGCGCCAGTCCCCTGGCAGGTCGATCAGCAAATGGAGGCGAGCGGTGCCGTGCTGCGTAACCTCCGCTACGGCGGCATCCTGGAAATAAAACCGCTGTCTCACCAAGGGGTAAAGCGCCTTGAACAGGCTTTCCTTCAGGGAGAAGGTGCGGGTGACGAGTGCGGCTCGTTCGCCGAGGCTCATGAGCGCGTAGCCCTCCAGCTCGCTGGGCGTGAGGATCTCGCTGGCCAAGCGATCGGCGCGTTCGGGCGTCAGCAGTCGTTCGATATCCAGCCCCAGACCATCCCAATGCTGCCGGTGACCGGCGACCACGCCGGCCCAGCCTGCGCTGTGCGTGATCGAGCCCACTATCCCCTGTGGCCACTGCGGCGCCCGGTCTTCACCCACCGGCGGCACGAAGGGCTTGCCGGTTAGCCCGCGCATTGCTTCCAGGGCGCAGAGGCGGCCGGCAAGAAACTCGGCCTGCCGTTTGCGGACACCTTTCTGCACGGGAATTCCCCAGCGATCAAAATCTTCTGGATCGAGCAATGCTGGATCGAAAGACGTGCTCAGCAGACGAACGCCGGTGAGCGGTTCAGGTAGAGGCCAGTGGTCGACCGGAGTCGAACAGCAGCGCGGGTAGGGTCGTTGGTCGTTCATGCCCGCTATTCTGCCTCAAGCAATGTCAGGATGCGTTTGGCATATCATCGGCCCGGTCTCGCTCGTGTGACTTGGCTGACGCCGCCCCTGAGCAAATCGTGTGGCGCTCATATTCTCTGCGCCACTTGAAGATGGACGTACCGGCTCCCCATCGGCTTGTTCATTCCGCGGTGCAGTGCTCCGACGCGGATCAACCTCGCGCGATCTAAATCTGCGTTTCCCTCGCTATGCGCTCGGCGTGCCTGCTAGGGTTGAGGCATCCATCCGGGCGGAGAAAACGATGTTTGAATCAGCTGAAATTGGTCACTCCATCGACAAGGCGACCTACGATGCGGCTGTGCCCGAGTTGCGTGAAGCGCTGCTGCAGGCGCAGTACCGGCTCAAGGCTCAGGCGAAGTTTCCCGTACTTATCCTGATCAACGGCATCGAAGGGGCGGGCAAGGGCGAGACCATCAAGCTGCTCAACGAGTGGATGGACCCGCGGCTGATTCGGGTCGACAGTTTCGATGTGCCCAGCGACGAAGAGCTTGCGCATCCGCCTGCGTGGCGTTTCTGGCGGCGCCTGCCGCCCAAGGGGCATACCGGGATTTTTTTCGGTAACTGGTACAGCAAGATGCTCGAAGATCGCGTGCATGGTCGCATCAGCGGTGCCGAGCTGAAGCTGGCCACCGCGCGAGCCCAGCGCCTGGAGCGGATGCTCTGCGATGAGGGCGCGCTGATCTTCAAGTTCTGGTTCCATCTTTCCAAGGAGCGGATGAACGCCCGGCTCGATTCACTGAAGGACGATCCGCTGCACAGCTGGCGTATCAGCCCGCTGGATTGGCAGCAGTCGAAGACTTACGACAAGTTCGTGCGCCACGGTGAGAAGATCTTGCGCCTCAGCAGCCGGGATTTTGCACCCTGGTATGTGATCGAAGGTGCCGATGAGCGTTATCGGAGTCTGACAGTTGGCCGCATCCTGCTGGAAGGCCTGCAGGCTGCACTGGCCGCCGCGGAACGACCCGGTCAGAGTGTGGCCCAGCCCCATTCGGCGCCGCTGCAGGTGGATCTCGATCACCTTAGCCTGCTGGACAGCCTGGACCTCAGCCAGAAGCTCGACAAGGACGCCTACCAGCAGCAACTTGCCGAGGAGCAGGCGCGGCTATCACGACTGCTGCGCGACCGTAGTCTGCGCAAGCGCGGCGTGCTGGCGTTGTTCGAGGGGCATGATGCGGCAGGCAAGGGCAGCGCGATTCGCCGCGTAACCGGCGCGCTGGATCCGCGAATGTATCGCACGGTGCAGATTGCGGCACCGACCGACGAAGAGCGGGCGCAGCCCTGGCTCTGGCGCTTCTGGCGCAACGTGCCGGAACGCGGCAAGTTCACCATCTTTGATAGGTCCTGGTACGGGCGCGTGCTGGTGGAGCGAGTGGAAGGCTTCTGCGCGCCGGATGAATGGCTGCGCGCCTATTCGGAAATCAATGATTTCGAAGAGCAGCTGGTCGATGCCGACGTGGTTCTGGTCAAGTTCTGGCTGACCATCGACAAGAAGACCCAGCTCAAGCGCTTCAAGGAGCGCGAGGAAACCCCATTCAAGCGCTTCAAGATCACCGAGGAGGACTGGCGCAACCGCGAGCGTTGGGACGACTACGGGCATGCCGTGGCTGATATGGTCGATCGCACCAGTACCGAGATCGCGCCCTGGACATTGGTGGAGGCCAACGACAAACGCTTTGCCCGCATAAAGGTGTTACGCACGTTGAATGAAGCGCTGGAGGCGGCGATCGAGAAAAGGCGCTAGCCGGGCTGGGCCGCCTGGTACTTGCTTGCGTGATTGCAGGCGGGGTTTGACGCGTCGTTGCCGCAACGCTGCGCGACCAAACCGCTCCCACTCTTGCGACGTTTCTATCTGCTCGTGCCGTAAGTGCGCTCTCGGCGGCCGTAGGTGCCAGTATCCGTGAACAGCAAGCAGCAGCATGTAGTCGAGACCGCTCCCTCACTCCAGCGCGCCATGAGGGTGTGGGTGGGCTGGCCCGCGGATCGATCTGCAGCGAGCTTCGCCCAGACGCTTGCCCACGAGACTGCTGCCGAACTTCTCCACGTCCTCGGTCGGGCCGGCAAGGCGATGGCCGTGCATATCCAAGCTGAATGGTCGTCGCCAGCGCCGCGAGGCGGCCTCTATGCTCCGGTCACCGTCCACTTGGCGGTCGTGGAACAATTCGTGCGCTTGGCGCCGTCACAAGACCCCCGCGACCGCTCCTAGTCTCCGAGGTATGCCATGCGTGAAGTAGTGATCGTCGATAGCGTGCGGACCGGCCTGGCCAAGTCTTTCCGTGGCAAGTTCAACATGACCCGTCCCGATGACATGGCGGCACATTGCGTCGATGCGCTGCTGTCGCGCAACGATCTTGACCCGGCGCTGGTTGAGGATTGCATCGTTGGTGCGGGTTCCAACGAGGGCGCGCAGGGCTACAACATCGGCCGCAACGTCGCGGTGTTGTCGCGGCTGGGGATCGGCTGCGCCGGCATGACGCTCAATCGCTATTGCTCGTCGGGCCTGCAGGCCATCGCGGTCGCGGCCAATCAGATTGCTTCCGGCTGCAGCGACATCATCGTCGCCGGCGGGGTGGAGTCGATCACTCTGACGCTCAAGAGCCGCAACACCGATCACCTGTTCAACCCGATCATCCAGGAGCGTGTGCCGGGCATCTACCACACCATGGGGCAGACGGCCGAACTGGTGGCGCGTCGTTACAACGTGACGCGCGAGCAGCAGGACCTCTATTCCCTGCAGAGCCAGCAGCGCACTGCGCGGGCGCAGGCCGAAGGGCTGTTCAGGGACGAGATCGTACCGATGAACGTCCAGTACTTCACCGAAGACAAGAACACCGGCGAGCGTACTGTGCATGAGGGTGTGGTCGACGGTGACGATTGCAACCGTCCGGATACCACGCTGGAAAGCCTGGCGGGGCTCAAGCCGGTTTTCGCTGAAGATGGGTCTGTCACTGCCGGCAATGCCTCGCAGCTATCCGATGGCGCCTCGATGACGCTGGTGATGAGCCTGGACAAGGCCATTGAGCTCGGCCTCAAGCCGCGCGCGTTCTTCCGCGGCTTCACCGTCGCCGGTTGCGAGCCGGAAGAGATGGGTATCGGGCCGGTATACGCGGTGCCGCGCTTGCTCAAGGCGAAAGGGTTGCAGATTGCCGATGTCGATCTGTGGGAGCTCAACGAAGCCTTCGCCTCGCAGTGCCTGTACTGCCGCGATACGCTGGGCATCGACAACGAAAAGTACAACGTCAATGGCGGCTCGATCTCCATCGGGCACCCGTTCGGCATGACCGGCTCGCGCACCGCCGGGCACATCATCCGTGAACTGCAGCGGCGTGAACTGCGTTACGGCGTGGTGACCATGTGCGTGGGTGGTGGAATGGGGGCCGCCGGGTTGTTCGAAACGGTGCGCTAACACCGTCCAAACCGGCGTGAAGCGGGCCTGCTACCAAGCTGTAGCAGGCCTTTTTTTGTTTGGCTGCGTGGGTCCGGGGGGGGCAGGCCTTTCTAATTGGCGCCGAGTAGAGCTCCGCCGCCGATAACAGGTTCGCATCCAGCTGTACGTATGCATTCGCGTGGGCAGTGGCCGATACCGACATACGAAAAAGCCGCAGAGCATCTAGTGATGACTCTGCGGCTTTTCATCACCCAACCATCGGTTGGGTTAGTTGGGGCTTAGCGAGACAGGTTGTACTCGGCTGCCGCACCAATACCCACTACGTTAGCCGAGGGCAGCAGCTGGCTGATGAAACGATTCCAGCGAGTGATGTTGGCCGGGCCAACGAACACCACGTCCTGAGGCTGCAGCGGGAAGTGCTTGGCCAGCGCGAAGGCAGTCGGCGACTTGGCGTTCAGCTGGAACACCTTGGCCTGACCTTCAGCCATGTTTTCCGCGCCGCGGATTACGTACAGCGCTTCACCGTCAGCGGTTTCCTGGCGAATGCCGCCGGCGGTGCCGACCGCGTCCATCAGGTTCATGCTGGTGGCCTTGAAGGACAACGCCTGCGGCAGGTTGACTTCGCCGAGCACGTAGATCTTGCGCTGGTCGTTGTACGGCAGGTGCAACTGGTCACCGTCTTTCAGGTAAACCTGGTGCAGCCAGGAGTCCGGGCGGTTCAGCGAGTCGACGTCGAGCATGTACTCGCGGCCGTCACGCTTGAGGGTTAGACCGGTGAGGTCGGCGGTTTCGGTATCAACGCCCGCCTGGCCAATTGCCTGGGTAATGGTCAGCGGGGCGGTGGTGAGCGGCACTTCACCGGCGGTGTTGAATGCACCGGAAACGACTACGCGCTGGCTACCGAAGCGCAGGATGGACACGTCCACCTGGGGGCTGTCGATGTAGTTGGTCAGGCGGCGGGCGATAGTGGCGCGCAGCTCTTCGATGGTCTTGCCGGCGGCATCGACGTTGCCGATGTACGGGTAGAAGAGGGTGCCATCAGGACGTACCAGACGACCGTTGGCATCCAGCTGCTGCTGCGGGCCGGACGGGGCGGTCAGCTCCGGGTGGTCCCATACGGTGATGTAGAGCAAATCGTTCGCGCCGATGCGGTAGGCGCTGGGCTTGTAGTTCAGCAGTTCTTGCTTGCTCGAGGTGCCTTTGTCGGAGGCCAGTTCGCCCTTGAGCATCTCGGGGGTGATGCGGATCAGCTGCACCGTGCCATGTTCGGCTTCGGCGCCCTCCTTGAACTCATCGGGATCGAGATACTGGCCAGGGGCGAAAGCGCAACCCTGCAGCGCGAGGGCGGAAGTAAAAGCAAGAGCGATAAATGGTTTCATGGGTTGTTCATCCTTGACGGAGTGGTTGTTGTTCAAAGAGTGAGACGGCTTGATTCACTTTTTTGCCTGAGGCATTCGAGTTGTTTTTTCGCCTTTCCAAGAGGACCGGAGTCATCACTCCACACTCCTCAGCGACCAAGTTTGATCGGTAGCCAAAGTATTTCTCCTTCCTGAATGTTCATCTCCAGCAGCTTTTATATTCAGCCACGCGGAAAGCTTTTTTCTTTCCCTCCCAGTTGTAAGACTGCAGCTGTCGCCTTGGCAGGTTTAATCCTTTACTTGTTTATGCGCGTGCTGCAGCAGTACGAACGAGGCGAGACGGCGCCGGTGTTTAGTTAGATGTTGAATTGCCATCCTGACACGCTCACACAGAAGGGATAGACCGCCCCGATCCGGCTGGGTTCACCGCGGTTCAAGGCAATATCAGCCAATTTTTCGATAAATTGCCTCAGCTATCCTGTTTCACCGGCCTTGTTTTTTGCGCGCGGTAGTTTTTCTCCCGCATAAAGGCTGGAACTATGAACAGCGCGTCATGGGCATAGCGCCTAACCAGCCGTTTAGGCTCGGAACACATACGGTGCAGCCATTCCAGTTTGCAGTTCTGCATCCATACCGGTGCGCGCTTGATACTGCCGGTGGCGAAAGAAATGGATGCGCCGATGCAGAAGCCCATTCCGGTTCGTTCATGACTTTCGATAGAGCTGGCGAGTATTTCCTGGCGGGGCGCGCCAACTGCATAAAACACTAGTTCGGAGGGGTTATCCCTGACGAACTGCAAGGCCTGCTGAACTTCGTCCGGGCGATTGATAAAGCCCATCGGCGGATTGTGGTGATAAAGCGTGATGCCGGGATAGAGCGCCCGGAGCTTGGTGCATTCCTGTTCGGTCGCACCGATCAGGACCACCCGCAGGCGATCACGGTCGGCCCATTTCAGCAGGTCCATCGTCAGATCGCTGCCCGGGATCACCTCTTCCACATGTACACCCAGACGTTGCAACAGCGGTTGCAGAATTCGGCTGTCGCACAGGCGCAGGCGCGCCTTGGCGTAAGCTTCACGCAGTGCAGGGTTTTCCTGCAGCTGCGCCAGGTGGTCGACATTGGGTGTCACCACGAACGAGTAGGGCTGCTTGACCCCCTCGCGAATGCAGTTCAGCAACGTCGCTTTGCTGCCGGTGTAGAAATTCACACCGAACGCGTGGTTAGTCTCGTTAGACACTCATCGTTACTCCCTTGAAAGCGCCTTTGACGCCGGACCAGGCGAGGCTGGGATGGTTGAACTCCTTGATGACGGTAATCGCCGAAAGGAAGCAGGCCGACGCGAGCGCAAAACCCTGGCCGTAGAAGCGCTTGTTGAAACGGGTCGCCGCGCGGTTGCGGTAGTAGTGATAGAAGGCCGAGCGACCGCCCGAGCTGAGCGAGCCGTAGTGGAACAGGCGGCTTTCGGGCACGACGCGGATCGAGATGCCTTTCTTCTTCGCCTGGAACTGCCAGTCGACCTCTTCGGAGTACATGAAGTACGCCTCGTCCATCATCCCGATGCGCTCCACCAGTTTGGCCGAGAAGGCCAGGCTGCAGCCCATCAGGTAATCGGGTTGTTCACTGTTCTGCGCCATCGCCTCGAGGGTCTGGTCCTTGCCGAGCAGCTTGGCCTTGCCCAGTAGCGGATAGAGCTTGCCGCCGCCGTAGCATTCCAGGCGGCCGGTATCGGCGCTGAGGATGACCGAGCCGACGAACTGGCGGTCGTTCTCGTTCAGCGCATCGAGCAGCGGGGTGAACGCATCGCTGTCGACATAGGTGTCGTTGTTGACGATCCAGAAGTTGGTCACCGGCAGGTTGTCCAGTGCCCAGCGCAGCCCGTAATTGTTGCCGCCGGCGTAACCGTTGTTTTCCGGGTTGGCGAGCAGCGTTACGTTGTGGCGAGGCCGAGCCTCGAGCCACTGGTTCAATGCCACGACGGAGCCGTCCTGGGAATCGTTGTCGATGACCACCACATGGTTGAGAGCCGGGCAATGAGCGAGCAGGCTCTCAACGCAACTGATGGTTTCAGTAGCTGCCTTGTAGTTGAGGATAAGCGCGACGTTCATGGATAGGTTCCTGGCTGCGGAGGTAACGGGCCCGTAGGGCATGAATGACGAACAACATGGCGATGACTGACTGGCCGTATTCGAACAGGCCGTTGAGCGGCCAGATGACGAAGAGGGCCAGCATCGTCGCGTAGATGAAGCTCATGTCGCTGGCGATGTTCTTGGCGATGCGGTGATAGACGAACAGCGTCATCGGCACGATCAGAAAGGTCAGGAAGCCGAAGCGGAACAGCGTGCCGATGATGCCGACGTCGGACAGGAAGAAGTGCTCGCCGAAGTAGGGGATGAAGCCGTCCTGCCACATCAGCGACAGTGAGCCGCTGGGCAGCCAGTTGACCTGCTTCAGGTGGTCGAAGATCAGCGCGATGGTGACCGAACGGGCGCCGTCCTCCACGCCTTCGAACGTGCTGTCGTAGAACTCGACGTTGAGTCCGAGGACTTCCAGCAGGCTCGGATAGAAGTAGAACGGCGACAGCAGAATCGACAGCGAGGCGGCCCAGATGATGGCCTTGGCGCGCAGGCAGAACAGGGTGAAGGCCAGGCACAACACGATCAGCTGGCGGGTCTGGGTAGCGAACACCAGGGTCATCAGCAGCACCGCGGCGATCACCAGATAGAGGGTCTTGCTACGCGCCGCACCGCTGATCGGGGATGCGCCCTTCGACCAGATCTGGATGCAATAGAAGTAGGCCAGACAGATCAGGAAGGGGCCGATGGAGGAGCGGTCCGGGCGGTCATCGGAGCGCACTTCCGGACGCATGTCCGGGATCACGCCGAACTTGAAGCACCAGGAAAAGAACGCTGCAATCAGTGCGGCATAGAGGAATGCCCGCTCGAACTGCAAGGTACTGACGCGCTTGCCAAGGAACAGCAGCGGGGCGAAGCCCAGCGCGGCCAGTACCCGGCGCTCCTCGATCAGTCCGAAGACGATCGGCTGGCCGTAGGTGTAGTAGGCGAATATCGCCGGCATCACCAGGAACACCACGGTGGTGTAGGCGCAGTAGTACATCAGGATGCGAAATTCACGCGGTGCGTCTTCCGCGGATGCGAGCAGCAGCAGAATGGTGAAGATGATGCAGATGGCGAGGTACAGCTCGTTCAGACCCTTGATGCCGTAGGGGTTGTGCGGGCTGTCCCCGAACACGGCGAAGTGCAGCACGATCGCTATGATCAGCAACGGAAAAAAGAAGAAGCGTGAACTGAAATTCGTCATCAACCTGAGTCCTTAGGTATTGGTTCCTTGAGCGCTACAGCCTTTCAAGCTGTTTCCAGCGCCCGCTTCTTGATCTTCTTGCGTCGTACCAGCAGGCCAGTAAACGCCTTGAAGCTCTGATAGAACCCGATCTCCTTGATCCCTTTGCCAAGCTCGAAGCCTTTGTACGAAGGGGTTTTGAGCAGCAGCAGCTTCATCGCCCACAACCGCGGCAGGATTGTCGTGCGGCGGTAGTACTGGAACGGCTGGATGGCAAAGATGCTGTTCGTATCGAAAGCTTCCGCTTTGACAACGCCATCGGCCTCCGCGTTGCGAAAAAGTTCGCGGCCTTTTGCGGTGCGTACCAGAATCAGCGAGTTGCCTTCGCGCTCCTCGAAGGAGGGATAGCCTTTCTCATCGCCTTCCCAACCATCGGCGCAGACGATATCGGCGAACTCACCGATGCCGTCCGGGCAGATCTTGCAGCGGGTCTGCAGATGGCGATTGAGCACCTTTCCCCACGAGTCGTTGTAGGTCATGGTGCGTTCGTCGCCGTTCTTCAGCGTCGCCTTGGTCAGCCCCGGCCAGCCGTCGCCGCGGTAGCGGAAGGCGGTGACGTCGCTGCGCTCGACTTCCAGCTTGTCCAGCACCTGTTCGGTGCCCTGCAGGCTCGGCGTACCGGCGCACATGAAGGAGACGATGAAGGGGATGTTTTCCTTCAGGCGTGGATCGTGCTGTTGCATCTGACGTACCGCGGCAACATCGCAGGGCTTGCCGATGAACAGATACTTCTCGGTGGACATCGCCACCCACTTCAACGCTTCACCCGGGCTGGCTGGTGCATAGCGCGAGCCGGAGGAGGCGATGATGTTCTGCCGCGAACGGCTGATGGTCGCGACGTTTTCCAGCGGATCGGTCTGCGAGGCCTGAATCTGGATGACGCCGTCGACCAGCTTGTTTTCCAGGCAATACTGCGCCAGTGCCGAGATCACTCCACCGGAGGAGCCGGCCTGACGGATTTCATTGTCGGTCGCATAGCCCTTCATGGTGTCGAGGATCTCGCCCCAGATCGGGTGGTAGTTGGCCGATTTGTAAGGGCGGATATCCAGGTTCAGCGCCGGGCATGATTTGGCGAACGCTGCGCTGGTCTGCTCGCTGGCCACCGGCTTGTTCTGGTACTGGCTGTTCAGTACCGGGCGGTGATAGCCATCGCCGGTCAGTCGGATCTTGATGGCGTCGTCATCGGCCACCGAGCTGCACATGCCGCAGCCACTGCAGAGGTCGTTGTTCAGCACGCGATTCAATAAAGCTTTCATACCTGCCTTCCCTTGAGCGGCCAGCCAAGCACAAAGCGCGGCTGGCAGTATTTAACGAGCGCGGTCATGCGGGCTGGCGCTGCTTGCGATAGATGTTGAGCACCGCATAACCGTAGATAAACGTCAGGACGACCATGCCCAGAGTGGACACCCAGGGCGCCGCCTGTATCCCGTGCGAGGGGATGAAAATCCAGTAACAGGCCACCGTGATCACGCCCGAGGCGATGATGCCGAAGGTGCGTAGCAAGCCCGTACCCATGGCCAGCAACTGCACGCCCAGGCCGGCGGCGACGAAGCGCGCCGCGGTAAAGCAGGCGAAGGCCAGCCACAGCGTGTTCAGCTCCGCGTACGCGGCGCCGAGGAAGTAGTCGGTGAACAGGGGGCCGATGAAGAAGAACGCCAGTGCGAAGATCAGGCCCATGCCGGTGTATTCGCCGAGGATGCGCGCGCCATAGCGGATCAGGCCGGCCGTCTTGTTGTGCAGCTGGTAGGCGAAACGCGGGATGTGCACGCTGGCCAGCAGCACGCTGAACGGCACCGCACCCTGAATCAGGCGTGAGCCGGCGAAGTAGATACCCGCCGCTTCGCGGCCGGCGAGGTGGTTGACCAGAATGACGTCGAGCTGGGCGAAGATATTGGTCGCACCGCTGTCGATGGCAAAGCTGGTGGAGGATCTGAATCGCTCTGCCAGCACCTGCCAGGAGCTGCGCAGGATGCCGCCCAGCGCGAGGATCTTCGACAGTGCGCGAAGTGCAAAGGTCGCATAGATCAGCCGCGACAGCAGGAACGCCACGCCGATCGCCAGCACGTCGTTGCGCAGCAGGATCGCCGCGCCGATGAGCACGAAGTGCACCAGCGCAGTTGCCGCCACGATCTTCGTCTCGCGGTGAAACTGGCCGATGCTGCGAAACACCGTCAGTCCCAGATCGCCGTAGGACGAAGCCAGGGTGCCGAGCAGGAACAGCACCGCAGCGAAACGCTCGGTGGTGTGCAGATCGAGGACAAACAGAATGATCGGCAGCAGCACGATGCACGCAGGCAGCACCAATACCGATTTCGCCGCCAGGCTGGCCGACATGATTTCGCCCGCCCGATGACGCTCGGCACCGATGTCGCGCAGCGCGCGCATGCCGAAGCCGTAGTCGGTCACCAGGGCGACGATGGTCGACCAGGTGATCACGATCGAAATGAAGCCGAAATCGCTCGGTCCCAGCGTGCGGGCGAGGATCAACAGGGTGCCAAGCTGCACGGCGGTACGAGCCGCCGTGGTAACCCCCATCAGGGCGTGATCGCGCATGGTTATCTCTGATACGCGGCCTGAGGCTGGTGCAACGTGGCGAGGATCTGCTCCAGCGCCGCGCTGTAGGCGTCCAGCTTGCGGCGGATGATCGCGCCGCTCGCGGCGACCTCGGCCTTGAGCTGTTCACGGTTGTCCAGATGCGCCAGAACCAGCTCCAGTGCGCTCTCGGTGTCTTCGGTCTTGAGGTCGACCACGCGGTGATAGTCGAGCGACTGGTAAAGGCCGGCAAACTTGCGGCTGTAGGCCAGCGGCACGACCGGTACGCCGGCGGAGAAGGCGCCAATGGTCGCGTGCATGCGTGCGCCGACAAAAAAGTCCATGCCGCTGATATACGACTTGGCCTCGATCGGTCCCTTGAAGCGCGGCGCCAGCTTGAGCTCCGGATACTGCTGCTGCAGCTGCTGGGAGACGGTGTAGTCATCTTCGGCCGGGAAACCGATCGGGATCACATGCGGTACCAGGTGCACTTCGTGGCCGCGCTCGAGCAGGGTGCGGATCAGTCGATCGGTCAGTGCCTTGTAGTCGGCGCGCAGGCCGAACTGGTTGGCCGTGCCTTCGTAACCGCCGTGGTGCAGCAGTGCCGATACGCTGAGCCCGACGGCCAGCTTGTTCGGATCGCGATGCTCGCGCTGACGGTCGAAGGGCAGGGCGAAGGCGACGTCGATGACCTCGTCGCGGTTGACGATGCCCAGTTGCTTGAGCACGTCGAACGACTGGTGGTCACGGGCAAAGACCATGGTGCTCTTTTTCATCGCCCATGCCGATGTCTTGGTGGCCCAGTCGGCCTTGAACGGGCCGATGGTCTGCGGCGACAGGATCAGCGGGACACGGCCGCCCAGAGCCATGCCCTTGCTGACCAGCAGCTTGATCAGGCGCTTGGCGCCGTAGATGTCCGAGAAGCTGTCGCCTTCGCCGATGTCGAACACAGCGTCGCAGGAGCTGATCGCCTGGTACAGGCCGTGGGGATTCTTCAGCAGCGCCTTCTCGTTGAACTCGATGAATTCGTACTTGAAGCGCTCGGTGGACGGCGGGTAATCGCAGGGGCCGGACGAACCGATGATGAGGAACTCCGGCGTGATCCCGCATTTGCGGGCCGCCTCGTCGATCAGCAGCATGTTGGAAATGCTCAGTGCGCCAACCCCGAGGTTGCCGGATGAGAACGAATGCCACAGCAATCCGAATTTCATGTTCGATTTCACTCCAGAATCAGTCAGCGTTTTGCGCAGGGGTTGGGCCGATGGCGGTGCAGTCGTTCGCCAGGTGCTTGCGCATGAGCTCCATCTGCGGACGGTCCTTGCCATTGCGCGGCTCGATCGCAAGCTTGTAGGTGCCCCAGCCGGGGCCGCCGGCCCAATAGGCACTGGGTACGCAGTTGTCGTTGAGGTAGGCGAGCAGGTTGTCCATGGCGACGGCTGCCTCGGGCAGGTCGTCCGGGATGCCGTACTCGCCGAGGAATCCCTTCTGGCCATGTTTCTTCAGCCATTCGATGAATGGACGAGCCCGTTCTACCCCAAGCATCGGGTCAATATCGTTACTGGTCTGCGCCATGTACTTGCCGGAAAAGTCCTTGTCGAAGTACAGGTGGGCTTCGTAGACGATCCGGTCAGCGGGATCGTTGATCAGGAAGTTGGCGTTCACCTGTGGCCAGTGATAGGCACTCGACCAGCGCTCGCCCTCGATGAAGATCAACGTCTGATCGTCGACTTCGCGGATGGCGTCGACGGCCGCCTGGGCGGCGCCCGGCCAGAGGCCGACCGTGCTGTGCGGCTCGTTCATGATGTCGTAGCCGAGCAGGCCGCGATGGCCCTTGAAGTGCTCGGCCAGCTTGCGCCACACCGATGCATAGGCCTCGTAAGGCACTTTGCTGGAGCCGATGAGTTCGCCGTGGTAACGACCATAGTTGTGCATGTCCAGAATGACCTTCTGGCCGTTCTGCGCGGCCAGATCCAGGGTCTTCTTCAACAACCGGATCTGATCGAAGTTCAATCCGGAGTCGAGCGAGTGCTGCACACGCTCCCAGATGAACGGAAAGCGGATCAGGCGGATGCCCTGATCGGCGTAGTACTTGAAGTGTTTCTTCTCGGGGTAGAAGTAGTGAGTACCGTTCTTGCCCGGGGTGATGTGCGGGGCGAAGCCGGCGCCCGAGATGTTGACCCCATGCAGGGCCAGGCCGCCTTCATCATTGACAGGCCAGTCGGCGGCGCACACGCCGACTGCCGACAGCGCGGCGACCAGGGCCACAGCCAGTCGGGTCGAGCGCTTTGCAGGCCGGTTGGAGTGTCTGGTCATCGCTAACACCTATCTTCAAGCAAAAAAAATGTCCGCTGACGCTCGCAAGGTCAGTACCGGGCAGATACGAAAAAAAAGGGGGCGGCGTTCGGCATGGCGACGGGTTGACCCCGCCGCCATGCGAATCACTTATTTATTGGTGCTGGCGTATTCGTACTGGTAATAGCCGTACTCGCCATAGGTGGATGCCTTGCGGACCACGGCGTTGAAGATCACGCCCTTGACCAGCAGGCCGTTCTGCTCGAGGCGACGCTTGGCCGCTTCGATTTCCTTCAGGCCATTCAGACCGTAGCGGGTGACCATCAGCGTGGTACCTGCCTGGCTGCCGACCAGTGCCGCATCGGTAACCGCCAGGATCGGTGGGGTATCGAAGATCACCAGGTCGTACATGTGGCTGATCTCCTTGACGAAGCGCGAGAAGTTCTCGTGCATCAGCAGCTCCGACGGGTTCGGCGGCAGCTGGCCATGGGTGATCACGTGCAGGTTGTTCAGCTGGGTCTTCTGGATGGCATCGAACAGGGTGATGCGGCCGGAGAGGATGTCGGACAGCCCCTTGTCGCCGTCGCAACGCATGACCTTGTGCAGGTAACCCTTGCGCATGTCGGCGTCGATCAGCAGTACACGCTTGCCCGACTGCGCAACCACGGCGGCCAGGTTGGTGGTGACGAACGACTTGCCGACTGCCGGGCTCGGGCCGGTAATCATCAGGACGTTGTTCTTGGCCTCGATCATCGCAAAGTGCAGGCTGGTACGCAGGCTGCGCATGGCTTCGGTGGCGAGGTCGGCCGGGTCGTTGATGGTCAGCAGATAGGAAGCTGTGCTCTTGTCACGCTTGAAGTTGGCCAGGCGTTTCTCCAGCGCAGCCTGCTTCTCGGTGAACGGAATCGACGCATATACCGGAGTGCCGGTGCGCTCGATGTCTTCCGGGTTCTCGACGCCGCGCTTGAGTGCCTCACGCACATAGACGAAGGCAGTGGCGAGCAGGGCGCCCAGCAGGGTGGCGACGATCACGACCAGCGGCTTGTTGGGCTTGACCGGGTTTTCCAGATCCGCTGCGGCATGGTCGATGATGCGAACGTTACCGACGGTGCCGGCACGGATGATGTCCAGCTCCTGGGTCTTGTTCAGCAGCATGGAGTAGGTTTCCGAGGAAACTTCCACGTCACGGGTCAGACGCAGCAGTTCCTGCTGAGTCGACGGCAGGGTGCCGATCTGCTTCTCCAGCTCTTCCTTCTGCATTTGCAGTTGGTTGATCTGATTCATCAGCGCCTGGAAGTTCGGGTGCTGGCGGGTGAAGCGACGCTCCATCTCGGTACGCTTGAGGTTCTGCTCGGAAATCTGACGTTCCATGTCAACGATGCGATCGAGCACCGACTGCGTTTCCGCGGTGATGTCTACCGAGCGAGAGCCGGTCTGATACTTGTTCAGCGCCGTCTGTGCCGCTTCGAGATTCCGGCGTACGGTCGGGATCTGCTCGTTGAGGAACTCCAGGCTCTGGGTCGCTTCGGCCGCGTTACGGGCGATGTTCTGCTCGACATACAGATTGGCCACTTCTTCCAGTACGCGGATAGCGTGGGCCGGATCGGTGTCCTCGAGAGTCACGTTGACGATGCCCGACTGCTTGCCGCGCTCGGCAGCCGACAGGCGCTGCTGGAAGCTTTCGGTGGTGTTGTAGGTACGGTTCTTCACCACGGTGAACGTGGTGCCCGGGCGTGCATTTAGCTCACCCACGGTGACGCGATAGCCTTCGTTTTCTACCGGCTCGCCGACTACGCCCTGCACGACGACTTCGCCGTCCTTATCGCGCAGGATGAAGCCGTTGTTTTCGGCAGCCTCGAGGGTCAGCTCCTTGCCGTGTACCTTGTCCGGTACTTCCAGCTGGGTGACCTTCAGGGTCTCGCCACCCCAGGCGTAGCCGCCCAGGCCGGCCGGGTGCCAGCCCAGCTCGCCTTCTTCGCTCGGCTCGAACCGGCGTGCCATGAAGCCGCCGATGATCGGGAAGTGGTGGGGCGTGATGTTGATGTCGAGGTTCAGGTTGCTGACCGCGCCGCCAACGACCGAGCGCGACTTCAGCAGCGCAATCTCGGTTTGCGCCGGGGACACCGGCGGATTGTTGTTGACCACATCGGTCAGGCTCGGCAGGCCGCTCTTGGGCTCGATCTGGATCATCGCGCTGGCAAGGTAGACCGGTGTAGCAAGCAAGGCATAAGCGATCCCCAGGGCCGCGAAGAACCCGGTAATGCTCATGATCAGCACGCGATTGTTTATGAAGGTGTCAAAGAGGTGGGCCAGGTCGATGTCCTTGTCCTCTTTGGTTTCATAGATTGGGCGGGGCATGGTTGTCATCGAAGTTCCTTCTTCATTTCAGGTAAGGAAGCCAGCTCTCGACGGATTTCGTCAGGAGATTGTGGACATGTTCAAAAGCGGGTTTGGACTGGCGGTACGGATCCGGAATTTCCAGCTCGTCCTGCCATTTGCCGATGAGAAACGTTTTGCCATGCACCTCGGGTGCGATCTGGCGAATGTGCTGAATGTGGCTATGCTCCATCACCAGGATCAGGTCGGCCTGGTGCAGCATGTGGCTGTCGACCTGGCGCGCGCAGTGGGCCGGAAGCTCCAGCCCGTTGTCCTGCAGTACTTCGTGGGCGGTCTTGTCCATCGGGTTACCTACCAATGCGCCAATCCCTGCCGAGCTGATCGTCAGGTGCTGGCCGCTTAGTCTGTGTGCGAACAAGGCTTCGGCCGTGGGGCTTCGACAGATGTTTCCGACGCAGACGATCAAGATGTTCTTGAACATGAAATCAACCTCGTGGCCGCTGGTTCGCAGCCGCCGGGGTACGGCCCGGGGTGAACGAATGTGAGATTTTGGGGAGAGTCATTAGTTCCTTCCTGCCACGCTTTAATGCAGCGTGGCGTTATCCAGTCTTTTCGGCGGCACGCGAAGCGTGCGTCGATCAGTACACGTCCTTGTTGAAGATCAGTGCTGGCGGGGTACGCACGAGGATGTAAAGGTCGAACCAGACCGACCAGCGCTCGATGTAGTCGAGGTCGAACTCGACACGTTTCTCGATCTTTTCCAAGGTGTCGGTCTCACCCCGATAGCCGTTGATCTGCGCCCAGCCGGTAATGCCTGGCTTGACACGATGACGGGAGGAGTACTCCGCCACGGCGTCTTCGAACAGCACGCCAGCTGCTTTCGTGGCGGTGGCATGAGGACGAGGACCGACCATGGACATGCTGCCGAGGAAGACGTTCAACAGCTGAGGTAGCTCGTCGAGACTGGTCTTGCGGATGAAGCGGCCGACACGCGTGATGCGGTCATCGCCACGGGTGGTCTGCCGATCGGCATTGGCGTCGGACTTCTCGTGATACATCGAGCGGAACTTGAAGACTTCGATCAGACGGTTGTTGTAGCCGTAGCGCTTCTGCTTGAAGAGCACCGGGCCGGGCGAATCGAGCTTGATCGCGAGGGCGATCGCCAGCATGACCGGAGCCGCGGCGAGCAGTGCGATGCTCGAGATCACGATGTCTTCGAGGCGCTTGAACATCGGCGACCAGCCGCGCAGCGGCAGATCCGAGGCGATGAGGGTGGGCAGACCACCGATTTCGGTGATGCGCTTGTCGGCATGGCGGAAGGCGACCATGTCAGGCACCAGCAGAACGTTCACCGGCAGTTTGCGCAGTTCGGCGATTACCTGGCCGATTCGGCTGTCGGCGAACCAGGGCAGGGCGACCAGGACCTGGGTGACCTTCTCGTCGCGGATCATCCGCTCCAGATCGCGGGTGTTGCCGAGCAGGGGCAGGTTGGCCAGCTCTTTGGGCAGACGCTCAAGGCGGTCATCGATGAAACCGAGCACGCCGGTACGGATGTCGCGATGGTTCTGCAGGTATTCGGCAACGCGGATACCGTTGTCGGTGCCGCCAAGGATGACCGCGTTCTGCAGGAACATGCCGCGCGCCATGAGCCGGCGGAACAGGGCGAGCATCGCCAGGCGTTCTGCGCCGAACAGGGCGGCACTGGTGAAGAACCAGAACGCCAGGTGCTTGGCCTCCAGATAGCCGAAAAGGCCCATGCCCTGGTGCATGAAGATCAGGAAGCTGAAGGCTGCGGCCCAGGCGATGAGCATCACGCGGAAACGCAGCAGGGTGCTGAACACCTCCTCGCTGTAGATGCCGGCGGTCTGGAAGATGATGATGCTGAGGACCGCGAAGAAGCCGAGGAAAGCACTGAATGTGCCGCCAGTGGGCAGATCCATGAATGCAAGCAGCAGCAGTCCCGGCAGGATGGCCGTGAGGCCGTGTATCAGGCGAATGCTGGCGAGGAAGTAATCGACGAAACTCGGGTGAGCATATTCAAGGGTTCCAACTGACTGTACGCGCATACAAGGCTCCATCCTCAGCTCAAAGCTGGCTCAAATCTCGAATTAATCGCCGCGGTACGCGGGGGATTGATAGCAGGCCGCCATCGCAACCGTGATCGGGACTCCTGCTCCGACCGTGCCTCTCGGGATGAGTTCAGTGGTAGTCAGCGGGCAGCCAAAAAAATGAGCTAATCCTCGAAAGGCGCGCAAATAGCTGTTTTCAAACGTGTTTGAGCAAGATGTTGCTTGATCTCGGTGGGCTAATCAGAGCGGCCGTAGTGACCAGTGGCAGCATTTATCGAAGATTTGGATTAATCCCGCTGCGCTTGTCTGCCACAACTTCCGCCCTCCGGCTGGGTCGTATGCAGCGACGTGAATCGAGAGGAAGGAACGACCATGAGCGATGCCAAGGCGCTGCTGATATTGCACGGGAAACAGGCCTTGAACGACGAGGTGCGCGAGGCGGTGCGACAGCAGCGTGACTATGGTTGGGACCTCGCGGTGCGGGTCACCTGGGAGCCCGGCGATGCGCAACGTCTGGTCGCCGAAGCGCTGGATGCCGGTTATTCCAAGCTGGTTGCCGGTGGCGGAGATGGCACGTTGCGTGAGGTGGCCGAGGCGATGCTCGAAGCGCAAGCGCAGGCGAGCCTCGCCCTCATGCCGCTGGGCAGTGCCAACGACTTCGCCAAGGCTGCTGGCATACCACCGGATCCGTTCGAGGCGCTTGGTCTGTTGGATGAACCCGCCCGCTGGGTCGACGTTGGCGAAATGAACGGCCAGCCGTTCGTCAACATGGCCACCGGCGGTTTCGGCTCCAAGGTCACGGCCAGCACATCGGAAGACCTCAAGCGAGTCTTGGGGGGCGGCGCCTACCTGCTGACTGGTCTGACTCGCTTCGCCGAGATCCATTCGGCGCGGGGCCGGTTCAGCGGGCCCGGGTTCGACTGGGAGGGCGAGTTTCTTGCGCTGGGCATCGGTAACGGCAGACAGGCCGGCGGCGGTCAGTTGCTTTGCCCGCAGGCGAAGATCGATGACGGTCTGCTGGACGTGTGCATCGTGCCGGCGCCTGCCGATGCGGTTGGCACACTGGGTACGCTGCTCAGCGGCGGTCTGCTGGGCGTCGACGCAGTGTCGGTCAGTGCCCGGGTGCCCTGGCTGGAGGTGGAGGCACCGAGCGCCATCGATATCAATCTGGATGGCGAACCCTCCACGGGCGCACATCTGCGCTTCGATGTGCGTGCCGGGGCGTTGCGCCTGCACTTGCCAGCCGACTGTCCGCTGCTGGGGCCCGCTTCCTCGGTGCCTTAGATACGGCTTCGACCGGGCGTCCGATTGTGAAAAAAAGACCCGGTGATGCATAAAGCGATGGGCGACGCGGCCGATACTCCTATCACCACGTTTTCCCAAGGAGCCTGGAAATGGCCGGCATTCTCGATTCAGTCGATCAACGCACCCGTCTCGTGGGGCAGAATCGCCTGGAGATTCTCATGTTCCGGCTTGGCGGGCGGCAGAAGTTCGCCATCAACGTCTTCAAGGTTCAGGAAGTCGTCCAGCTGCCGAAGATGACGCTCATGCCCCACCGGCACAGCTCGGTCTGCGGCGTGGTCAATCTGCGCGGCCAGACCCTGCCGGTGGTCGATCTTTCCAGAGCCATCGGCTTGCGGCCGCTGGTGCCGGATGAGCGCAGCACCATCATCGTCACCGAGTACAACCGCACCGTGCAGGCGTTTCTGGTCGGCGGCGTGGACCGCATCGTCAACCTCAACTGGGAAGCGGTCATGCCGCCACCCACCACGGCAGGGCGCCAGCATTACCTGACGTCGATCACCAAGGTGGACGACGAGCTGGTCGAGGTGATCGACGTAGAGAAGGTGCTCGCGGAGATCGTGCCTTACGACACCAGCATTTCTGCCGAGCGCCTGGCCGATCCGATCCTCGAGCGCGCCCGTGGACGTGAAGTGCTCTGCGTGGATGACTCCAGCGTTGCGCTGTCGCAGCTGCGCGAGACCCTCAGCCAACTCGGTCTGAAGATCCACACCGCGAGCGATGGGCTGAAGGGCCTGAACATGCTCAAGGCGTGGGCCGATGCGGGCGAGGTGCTGACCGACAAGCTGCTGATGGTTTTCACCGATGCCGAAATGCCGGAGATGGATGGTTATCGACTGACCACCGAGATTCGTCATGACCCGCGACTGCGCGATCTCTATGTGGTCCTGCATACCTCGCTGTCGGGCAGCTTCAACCTGGCGATGGTGCAGAAGGTCGGCTGCGACAACTTCCTCTCCAAGTTCCAGCCTGAAAAGCTCGTCGACGTGATTCAGGATCGCCTGAAACTGGACGAGCAGGTCTGATCCATTCCTCCGCGCCGGCTGCTGAATAGAGCGGCCGGCGCCTGCTATGCTGCTGCGCTTTCCCTTCGAGGAGGCGCGGCATGCATCTCTCATCGCTCTATCGCTTTCCGCTCAAGTCCGGCGCCGGTGAATCGCTGCAGCACGGTGCCAGTGATGCGCTCGGCCTGGTTGGCGACCGGCGCTGGATGGTAGTCGCAGCCGGAACCGGGCGCTTCCTCACCCAGCGCGTGGCGCCGCGGATGGCGCTGCTGCAGGCACGCTGGCAGCGCCAGATGGCCCTGCGGCTGACGGCGCCAGGCATGCCGGAAGTGCTGGTGCCGGTGCCCGATGCGCGCGAAATGCGCTGCGTGCAGATCTGGAGTTCCAATGCCGTTGTGCCGGATGCCGGAGAAGAGGCGGCTGCTTGGCTGACCAGCTTTCTTGGCCAGGCCTGTCGGCTCGTATACATGCCGCCGGACGATGGCATTCAGGTCGATCTCGACTATGCGCGGCTCGGCGAGCGTACGGCCTTCAGCGATGGATTCCCGTTTCTGCTGATTGGCCAGGCATCGCTGGATGACCTGATCGCCCGTGTCGGGCGTCCACTGGATATGTTGCGCTTTCGCCCGAATCTGGTCGTCAGCGGCGCGGAACCTTACGCCGAGGACAGCTGGAAGCGTATTCGTATCGGCCAGCTGACCTTTCGTGTGGTCAAGCCCTGTTCCCGCTGCGTCATTCCCACACTTGACCCGTTCACAGCAGAGCGCGAGCCGGATCGCGAGCCGCTGAACACACTGCTGTCGTATCGCAAAGGGCAGGGTGGGGTGTTCTTCGGGCAGAACCTGATTGCAGAAGGCACAGGCGAGCTAGCAGTCGGTGAGCCGGTAGAGGTTCTCGCATGACGGCGGATAGGCGTGACGATGGCCGGCCCGCGCCGGCCATCGTCAATGGCGCTCGCTATTGCGATTCGAAGTAGCGCTCGTGCCATTCCACCAGCGGTTGCGGTGAGTTCAGCTTCTGCCCATAGATGACCGAGTAGGTCAGCACGTTCTGCACGTACTGGCGGGTCTCGTCGAACGGAATGTTTTCCACCCACACATCGAACGACAGGTGCTCGGCGTTGCGCAGCCATTGGCGGACGCGACCGGGCCCGGCGTTGTAAGCGGCGGAGGCGAGCACGCGGTTGCCATTGAACTGCCCGTAGATCTGGCTGAGATAAGCGGTGCCCAGCTGGATATTGGTGGTCGGGTTGAGCACCTGCTGCGGCGAGGCCAGCGGGATGTTGAAGCGTTTGGCGGTTTCCTTGGCGGTGGCAGGCATGAGCTGCATCAGACCGGTGGCGCCGACATGCGAGCGAGCGTCGGCCATGAACGCACTTTCCTGGCGGGTCACTGCGAACGCCCAGCTGGGATGGATCTCGCGCGCCCGTGAGGCCTGGACCAGCGCATTGCGATGGGCCATGGGGAAGCGGATATCGAGGTCGTCCCAATATTGGGCCTGGCTGATGGTGCGGATGGCCGGGAAGTACCATTCCTTTTCATAGGCGATGCGCGCCTGCGCGACCATCTCGTCGCGGCTGAACAGCCGGCTGACGTGATACCACTCGCGGCGGCCATCGACGATCTGCCCGCGGTCGTGGAACTCCAGTGCGCGGCGAATACCTGCGGTATTGCGCACCTTCTGTACAACCTTCGGATCGAGCGCCAGTGGCTGATGGTTCAGCTTGTAAGGCGCCTGGATGCGGTCGGCCGACAGAAAGCCATAGAAGTCCCGCTCCTCAGCCACCGGCTGATAGAGCAGGGCGGCCTGCTTGCTCTCCGGCTTGGCCATTTGCAGGCTGCGCGCCTGCCAGTAGCGCCAACGGTTGGTATTGGCCAGCTCATCCGGGAAGCGCTGCGTCAGCTTGTAGGCTTCATCCCACTGGCCCTGGCGCAGCAGCAGACGGGTGCGCCACTCGGTGACGGTGTTGTCGCGCAGCTCCGGATCGTACTCGGCCATGACCTTGAGCGCGCGTGCATCGAAGCGTTTGGCCAGGGTCAGCCCGATCTGCCGGGCGATGGCGACCTTCTCCTCGGGCGAAAACGCAAAGCGGTGGGCGTAGCCATCGAGCAGATTGAGCGCCTGCTCGGGGTCCTGGCGCGCGAGGCGCCGCAGGCCGATCGAAACGACGTCGGCCATCGCCGGGCTGGTCGGCGAGAAGCGTTCAGACTGGCGAAGCAGCTGAGGTTTCTGCGCGACGTCGATCATCAGCTGACCCTGGCTCTGCAGCGTAGGCAGACGTTTCACCAGGAAGCTGGCGACCCCGTAGTTGCCGCTCTCCACGGCCAGTTTGGTGCGCTTCCAGCGTCGGTCTTCGGTCAGGAGACCCTTGGATTCCCAAAGCTCGAACAGTGGGTCGCAGGAATTGTGCTGCGATTTGCCCACCAGCCACAGCCGCTCGGTCGCGGCATCAGCGCCAGGGAGACCGTTACGCAGCTGATACTGAGTGAACAGGCAGTCCAGCTCGGTGAAGTTCATCTTCGGGTCGTAATAGCGGGTAAAGGTCTGCCAGTCGCCGCGAGCAGCCAGCAGGCGCAGCCAGCGCAGCTTCATCCAGCTGATCTGTGGCAGATCGCCATGCTCGGCGAGAAATTTCTCGACTTCCTGGTTGCTCGCCGACTTCAGTCGATGAGTCAGCTCGTCGTAGGCAAGGTATGGCTCCAGGGGATAGTCACGCAGCGCGCTCTGATAGCGGCGATACGGCCCGCTGTCGCCCTTGGCGAGGGCCTGTTTGGCTTCGTCGTAGTACTGGCGTTGTTGACTGAGGCTGGCGGCGGACGCATCCAGGCCGATTACTGAAACAAACAGGCAGAAACACAAACTGGAGAGTCGGCCGCGCATGGTACATCCGTAAAACGGGGGGCGTTGAGGTGACAGGCTACGTGAGTGCCGGGGCGACACACGAAACGGCCTGCTGCAGGGGCTAGCTTAGCCTGCCGCATCGGCCAGTTAAACGCGCATTAAGCTCCGGTAACAAACAAACGCGCACTTCCGACGAGCGTACGTCGCCATTCGCTACCGCGCTGTCCGCCGAAAGGGCGCGACCGCGCCCGTGCGGCCGATAAAGCGGCGCCCGCAGCGGGCGGCCGGCAGCTATCTGATAGAATGCGCGCCCTGTTTTCCGGAGGTAGCCATGACCCTGCTCAAGTTCACCGATGTATCCCTCGCCTACGGCACTACGCCGTTGCTGGACGGCGTGTCCTGGCAGATTGCGCGGGGCGAGCGGGTCTGCATCATCGGCCGCAATGGCACTGGCAAATCCAGCATGCTGCGCCTGGTCAAGGGCGACCGCAGCGCCGATGACGGTGAAATCTGGCGTGCTCCGGGCCTGAAGATAGGCGAGCTGCCGCAGGAACTGCCTCGTGCGGATGACCGCACCGTCTTCGACGTGGTCGCCGAGGGCTTGGCCGGAGTCGGCGAGTTGCTCGCCGAGTACCACCACCTCAGCCAGAACATCCAGGACGAGGCCGACCTCGAGAAGCTGATGCACGTGCAGCAGGCGCTCGAAGCGAAGGATGGCTGGCGTTTGCAGCAGTTGGTCGACAGCACCCTGAGTCGCCTGCAGCTGCCCGCCGACCGTACGCTTGCCGAGTTGTCCGGTGGCTGGCGCCGACGGGTATTGCTGGCTCAGGCGCTGGTGTCCGAGCCTGATCTGCTGCTGCTCGACGAGCCAACCAACCACCTGGATATCGGCGCGATCGCCTGGCTGGAAGAGGCACTGACCGGCTTCAACGGTGCCGTACTGTTCATCACCCACGACCGGGCGTTCCTGCAGAACCTGGCGACTCGGATCCTCGAGCTGGATCGTGGTCACCTGATCGACTGGAACGGGGACTACGCCAGCTTCCTGGTGCACAAGGAGCAGCAACTGGCGGCAGAGGAAACGGCCAACGCGCTGTTCGACAAGAAGCTGGCTCAGGAAGAAGTGTGGATTCGCCAGGGCATCAAGGCGCGGCGCACCCGTAACGAGGGTCGTGTGCGTGCGCTCAAGGCATTGCGCGCGGAGCGCAGCGAGCGCCGTAATGTCCAAGGCAAGGCCACTTTCCAGGTGGAAACCGCGGAAAAGTCCGGCAAGCAGGTCATCGTCGCCGAGCAGGTGACGTTCGCTCACGTAGGTGGCGAGCCGCTGATCAGGGACTTTTCCATGGTCATCCAGCGCGGCGATCGCATCGGTTTGCTCGGCGCCAACGGTACCGGCAAGACCACGCTGCTCAAGCTGCTGCTCGGAGAACTGCACCCTACCAGCGGCTCCATCGAGTTCGGCACCAAACTCGAAGTGGCGTATTTCGACCAATTGCGTCACCAGCTGGAGCTGGAGAAGACCGTGGTCGACAACCTCGCCGAAGGTCGCGAGTTCATCACCATCGATGGGCAGAACCGACACGTGCTGAGCTATCTCGGCGACTTCCTGTTCAGTCCGCAACGGGCCCGAACGCCAGTCAAGGCACTGTCCGGAGGTGAGCGGGCACGGCTCTTGCTCGCCAAACTGTTCAGCAAGCCGGCGAACCTGTTGGTGCTCGACGAACCGACCAACGATCTCGATGTGGAAACGCTGGAACTGCTTGAAGAAGTGCTGCTTGGCTTCCAGGGCACCGTGCTGATGGTGAGCCACGACCGTGCCTTCCTCGACAACGTGGTCACCAGCACGCTGGTGTTCCAGGGCGGCGGTGAAGTGCGCGAGTACGTTGGCGGTTATCAGGACTGGCTGCGTCAGGGCGGTTCGCCCCGCTTGCTGGGTGTTGCCGAGTCCGGCGGCGAAGCGAAGGATGCGAAGAAAGCGCAGCAAGCGCCTGTCGCTCCGGTGGTTGCCGAGGTTGCGCCGGCCAAGAAGAAGCTCAGCTACAAGCTGCAGCGCGAACTGGAGGCTTTGCCCGGTCAGATCGACGAGGCGGAAAAGGCGATCGAGGCCTTGCAGGCGGAGATTTCCGACCCGGCGTTTTATCAGCAGGCGGCTGATAAAACCGCTGCCGTGTTGAGCCGTCTCGAGACGTTGCAGGCCGAGCTCGATGGCTTGCTGGAGCGCTGGGCCGAACTCGAGGAGTAACCGGCCGTGCATACGCGGGCGCGGTTTTCATAGCTGCGCCGCGCAGCGAGAGGGCGCGGTGCAACGGGTCTCGATCACGGCTTATGAGATGGATCAATGCCCAGCCTGCTGGCGCGTAGTTAAGTATCCGTATCGGATCATGCAGTCATGATGGAGCGTTAATGGCAATCGAATACCGCATCACCCTGGATGATGAACACGACTTCAGTTACCGGATCGAACTGGATCGTGAGTACGACAAGGAGGTCGCCGCGCAGGCGCCGAAATGGACCCGGCTCGATCACCAGCGCTGTTCGAACTGCCCGCTGAGCAAGGACGATTTCAGTCATTGCCCCGCCGCGGTCGATCTGCACCGGGTAATCGAGGACTTCCAGGGGTTACCGGCCGTACAAAAGGCCCTGGTGTGGGTACGCACGCCCGAGCGTGAATACACCAAACAGGTTGGCCTGGATGAGGGCTTGCGCGCGCTGCTCGGCGTGATCATGGCCACCAGCGCCTGCCCGGTGCTCGGACGGCTGAAGCCAATGGCCAAGCAGCATTTGCCGTTCGCCAGCAATCATGAGTTCGTTCTGCGCGCGGTGTCGCTGTATCTGGCCCGGCAATATTTCAACTTGCGCGAAGGCCGGCATGCCGACTGGGAGCTGCGCGGACTGGTGCGTTCCTTTCAGCAGCTGCAACTGGTCAATCAGGCGTTCTGGCAGCGCATTCACGACACCTGTCACGCCGACTCCAATCTCAAGGCCTTTCTGACGTTCTTCTCGATGGCGTCCAGTCTGACCTATTCACTCGAGACTCAACTGCAGAAGATCCGGCCGCTTGTCATGAGTGCGGGCGACGGCGTCGAAGCGATCTGATCGGCTCGGTGTGCGCAGGGTGGCGGCCATCCTGCGCAGCGACGAATACCTATTCCGCTTTCTTCAAGCGTACCGCCAGCACATCGCAGGGCGCGCCGTGCAGGATGTCGTTGGCGGTCGAGCCCAGCAGCAGGGCAAGCCCGTGGCGCCCGTGACTGCCGACCACGATCAGGTCGCAACCCTGTTCCTTTGCCAGCCGATGCACTTCCTGGCGGGGTTGTCCGTAGGCGAGGTGACGGTTTTCCGGAGCCAGACCCGGGTAGCTGTCGGCGAAGCCGTTCATGCGGCCACGGGCCTGGTCGAACTGCTGTTGCTGCAGCATCGACAGATCCATTGGCACATCGCCGCCAAAGGCCATGGCCATTGGCTCGATGATATGTACCAGGCTCAGTTTGGCGCCTGATGTACTGGCAAGTACCTGCGCGCGGGCGACGACAGGGTGGCATTCCTCGGTCAGATCGATGGCGACCAGTATGTGTTTGTAGGGCATGGCGTGCTTTCTCCTTCGTGCCGGTTGCCAGAGTCCGTGGCCGGTCCGGCGATATGGGGATTACCCTTTCGTTTAAGAGGTTTATACGATCTTGCTCGTGGGTCCGCCAGTGGCTTGTTGTCACCATCAATGACGGCGAGGGGGCACTGACTGCTATCATGGCCGCCTTTGTTGCCGCGCGCTGTATCGAGAAAACGCCATGCCGATGTTCGACTCCGACTATTCGCTCGCCTGGACCCTGTACGGGATAGCGGCGCTTGGGTGCCTGTTGTTCTGGTTCCGGGTAACGCGCTGGATGTGGCGCTGGTTGCGCGAGCCGCTGCGCTTGCTCGCTGCCGTGTTGCTCTTCACCCCGACCATCGTCGACCCGGCGAAGGAACTGTTCGCGCCTGCTGTGGCCATTACTGCCATGGACCTGGCGTTCAAGGTCGGCAACAACGCGTGGCGTGCCGTGGCTGATCTGGCGATGTACGGTCTGATCGCCTTTGGCTTATATCTGCTGCTGGTAGCCATTCGTTGGCCCATCGAGCGCAAGTACGGACGGCGCGGCGAGAGCCAGGCTGCGGATGAAGATAACCGAACGCTGCGCGAACGCATGGACGATCAAGGGGACGACGACTACGAGCGCGATTACGCGCCGTCACGTGGGCGTATGCGTACCGAACCGCGGCTATAAGTCGGCCAGAACGAGGCAGAAACTCTCGGGAGATGACGCATGTGTGAGCTGCTTGGCATGAGCGCCAACGTTCCCACCGATATCGTTTTCAGTTTTACCGGCCTGATGCAGCGAGGCGGAAAGACCGGGCCGCACAAGGACGGCTGGGGTATCGCCTTCTACGAAGGTCGCGGCCTGCGGTTGTTCCAGGATCCGGTCGCCAGCTGCGAGTCTGAAGTGGCGAAGATGGTGCAGCGCTACCTGATCAAGAGCGAGGTGGTGATCGGCCATATTCGTCATGCCAATGTCGGCAAGGTTTCCCTGGTCAATACGCATCCTTTCGTTCGCGAGTTATGGGGGCAGCATTGGTGCTTTGCGCACAACGGCCAGCTCTCCGATTTCGAGCCGCCAAAAGGCATTTATCGTCCGGTTGGCGACACGGACAGCGAGCGAGCTTTCTGTGATCTGTTGAACCGGATCCGTCTGGACTTTCCTGACCGCTGCGCGCCGGAAAGCGTTTTGCCCGTATTGCTGGGCGCGTGCATCGAGTACCGCCGCAAGGGCGTGTTCAACTGCCTGCTGAGCAATGGAGAGTGGTTGTTCAGTTTCTGCAGTACCAAGCTGGCAGAGATCACCCGGCGTGCTCCATTCGGTCCGGCGCAGCTGCGAGACGCCGAACTGACAGTGAATTTCCACGCCGAAACCACACCTGATGATGTCGTCACGGTTCTGGCCACCGAGCCGCTAACCAACAATGAACAATGGACATTGCATGAGCCCGGCCAATGGAGTTTGTGGCGGCTCGGCGAATGCATCGCCCAAGGAAAAGTGACCGAATGCTGAGAAGCTACCTGCGCCTCACCCTGTTCGCCTTTGGCCTGTTGGTGGGTATCCAGGTGCCTGGCTTTATCGAGGCATACGCCCAGCATGTAGAAGCCAGGCGGCTGGAGGCTCAGCAGGGGTTGCAGGGCTTTCAGGAGACGGCGCAGCGCTTTTTCAATGGCGATATCCATGCGCTGGTCCAGCACTACCGCGACAGTGACGACCCGGTTTTCCAGAGCGATGCGCAAAGCGTGGAGCAGCTGGTGCGCCGCGCGCAGATGCTGGAACGGGAGTGGCAGGCGATGCAGCAGCCCTGGTATGCGCGCGCCGTGCATGTACTCCTCGGCGCCGAGCGCAGCCTGCGCCAACAGGTGTGGAACAGCTACCGATATCAGGTTCTGCTCGTCCCCGAAGCCATCGCCTGGGGACTGAGCTGCGCGTTGTTGCTGGCCTGGCTGGTGGAAAGCCTGCTGGTGGCGGCAAGCTTTCCATTCAGATCACGAGCGCGGCGCTACAAGGGGTATCGCTGACTACTTGCGGCTATCCCGGCAGGCCCGGTGCGGACGCACCGGCTTGCAGGCATCTCCAGGCGATCACTTGGCCAGAAACTTCATCCCTTCCTCCAGTCCGCTCAGCGTCAGCGGATACATACGGTCTTCCACCAGCTCGCGAATGATGCCGGTGGAAGAGGTGTAGCCCCAGGTGTCCTTGGGGTAGGGGTTGATCCAGATGAGTTTCTTGTACTTCTCCATGAAGCGCTGCATCCAGACGTAGCCGGCTTCCTCGTTCCAGTGCTCGACACTTCCGCCCGGCTGGGTGACCTCATAGGGCGCCATCGCCGCGTCACCGACGAACACCACCTTGTAGTCCGCGCCGTACTTGTGCAGTACATCCAGCGTCGAGGTGCGCTCCGAGGTGCGGCGGAAGTTGTTCTTCCATACCGATTCGTAGATGAAGTTGTGGAAGTAGAAGTACTCTAGGTGTTTGAACTCGGTCTTGCAGGCTGAAAACAGCTCCTCGCAGACCTTCACGTGGGCGTCCATCGAGCCGCCGATATCGAACAGGATCAGCAGCTTCACCGCGTTGCGCCGCTCCGGTCGCATCTGGATATTGAGCAGGCCGGCATCCCGCGCGGTGTGGTCGATGGTGCCGTCGATATCGAGTTCGTCCGCCGCGCCCTGACGAGCGAACTTGCGCAGGCGACGCAGGGCGATCTTGATGTTACGCGTACCGAGCTCGACCTGATCGTCGAGGTTCTTGTACTCGCGCTGATCCCAGACCTTCACCGCCTTGCCCTGGCGCTTGCCGGCATCGCCGATACGAATGCCTTCGGGGTTGTAGCCGCCCGAGCCGAACGGGCTGGTGCCACCGGTGCCGATCCACTTGTTGCCACCGGCGTGGCGTTCCTTCTGTTCCTCGAGACGCTTCTTGAATTCTTCGATCAGCTTGTCCAGGCCGCCGAGAGACTGGATCTGTGCGCGCTCTTCATCGCTCAGGCTGCGCTCGAACTCCTTGCGCAGCCAGTCTTCCGGGATCAGCGCTTCGAGATGCTGATCGAGGTTTTCCAGGCCCTTGAAGTAGGCGCCGAAGGCGCGGTCGAACTTGTCGAAGTGGCGTTCGTCCTTGACCATCACGGTGCGCGCAAGGAAATAGAACTCATCCATGTCGGCAAACACGACGCGGTGTTTGAGCGCGTCGATCAGGTCCAGCAGTTCGCGTACCGACACTGGCACCTTGGCGGCGCGCATCTCATTGAACAGGCCAAGCAGCATGGCAGAAAACCTCTGGCGCACCGCGGTTGGCGCGCAATGTTCGGGGCGCTCAGCGGGGGCTGTCGCCGTTGTATTGGGGCATCCCGTCGCGAATCTCGTACCAGTCGGCCTTGGAGTCGACGTAGATATGCGATTGCGGCGGCTCCGGTAGCGGTGAATCGAGGGTGCCGGCCGCGATCCCAAGCTGGTGTTCGCGGTTGTCGACGAACTGAAGATTCGAGCCGCAACGGATACAGAAGGTGCGCGTCACGTGTTCGGAGGAGTGGTAGACGCCCAGCTGGTCCTTGCCCGACATGATGTGGAAGGCTTCCAGCGGTACGCTCGCGTAAGTGGCGAACGCTGCGCCATGGGCCTTGCGACACATCTTGCAGTGGCAGTGAGTCAGCTCGTTGATGGGTGCGTCGATGCGATAGCGCACGACGCCACACAGGCAGCTACCAGTATGCGTTTGCATGATCTTCCTCCAGTGAGTTCGCAGCCGGCTCACCGAAGCCGGCTTCGATCAGCGGCTGTTGGCGCGCCGACTCATGAAGGCTAGACGCTCGAGCAGCATCACGTCCTGCTCGTTCTTGACCAGCGCACCGGCCAGCGGCGGGATCGCGCGGGTCGGGTCGCGCTCGCGCAGCACGGCTTCGCCGATGTTGTCGGCCATCAGCAGTTTGAGCCAGTCGACCAGCTCTGAGGTCGAGGGCTTCTTCTTCAGCCCTGGCACCTTGCGCACATCGAAAAAGACGTCGAGGGCTTCGCTGACCAGCGACTGCTTGATGCCGGGATAATGTACGTCGACGATCTTCTGCAGCGTTTCCCGGTCAGGGAAGGCGATGTAGTGGAAGAAGCAGCGGCGCAGAAACGCGTCCGGAAGTTCCTTCTCGTTGTTGGAGGTGATGATGATGATCGGCCGCTGGGTCGCCTTGATCGTCTCGTTGGTCTCGTAGACGTAGAACTCCATCTTGTCGAGTTCCTGCAGCAGGTCGTTGGGGAACTCGATGTCGGCCTTGTCGATCTCGTCGATCAGCAGGATGACCCGCTCGTCGCTCTCGAAGGCCTCCCACAGCTTGCCCTTCTTGATGTAGTTCTTCACGTCGTGGACTTTGTCCACGCCCAGCTGCGAATCACGCAGGCGGCTTACCGCGTCATACTCGTAAAGGCCCTGATGCGCTTTGGTGGTGGACTTGATGTGCCAGGTGATGAGCTTGGCGCCGAACGATTCGGCGAGCTGCTCGGCCAGCATGGTCTTGCCGGTGCCTGGCTCGCCCTTGACCAGAAGGGGACGTTGCAGGGTGATGGCGGCATTCACTGCAAGTTTCAGGTCGTCGGTGGCGACGTAGGACTGGGTGCCTTCGAATTTCATTGCGGATTCCTTCGGCGGGGCCTGGCACGCAGGCACTCGTTGTAGTCAGGTGGAGGACTATAAGGGAAGGCCGTGCGGCTGTGAACGCGAGCGCATCATTCAGTCACTGAATGTCTGGCCGCGCGTTTCTGGTGACGCCTTCCAGTTATTCGTCTTCGTCCAGCGCACGCTCGAAGCGCGCAGTGAAGGCTTCGACGAATGCGTTGCGCAGTATCGCGATGAACGCCTGGAACGGGCTGACGTCCGTCTCCTTGGTCGTGCCGGACAGCTCCACACGCGTGGCGAACTGGTCCTTGCGCTGGTTCTTCAGAACTTCCTGTCCGCCGCCGACCACCGCCTCCCACAGTCCGCGGAAGAAACCCTTGTTCTCGTTGGCGACGTCCTGCTCGTAGTCGAAGATGTCGACATTGCGCAGCAGCGGCTTGATATAGCCGTCGAGCTGACTGTCGTTGGCTTCGACTTCGACGACGAGGTCACCCGTGCCGCCGGCGAAATCGAAATTGGCGTAGGCGCGACTGAGGTCGTTCAGCTGTTTCAGCGGCACTCCAGTGACGCGCAGATTGACTTCGAAATCCTCCCAGTCGGTGAACGGATCGAAGCTGGCGGTCGCTTCGATGGGGGCCTGATTGAACAGCTTGCCCGTGCCCTCGAAGAAAGCTGTCCGGGTGCCGTCGGCATCGTCGGTATTGGTCAGGTTGTACAGGCTGGCCTGGATATCGCTGGCGTAGACGTGTACTTGCGGGTCGGAGGAGAAGTTGCGGAACGACAATTGGCCATCGACGACGCGAATCTCGTTGAGCGTGATCGGTACCAGTGCGTCGAGCTGATCACGCCAGTCGACGCCTTCCCCATTCTGCGAGTCGCCACTGTCACCGCCATCGACGAAATTCAAATGAGGTTGCTCGAAAACGACTTCGCCGACGATCTCTCGGTGTCGCAGAATGCCATCCCAGCTGATGGCGATGTCGATCGCCGGCGCCTTGAGCAGAGGTGCTTGTACGCGCTTGTCCTTCTTCTCGATCAGCAGGCCTTCGACACGGTACGCGCCGCGCCACCAGGCGAGGTCGACGTCTTCGACATGCCCCTGATAGTCGCCCATGTCGGCCATTTTCTCGTTCAGGTAGTTGCGCACCAGATGCGGCAGAGCGAGATGCAAGAGGATCAGCAGCAGGCCGATCGAGAGCAGGATCCACAGGGGAAGCAGGCGACGGGTCATGGCGGTCCGGAGATGAGCGGGATGTTGACGATGGACCCCGGGTCGCGGTTGTGAGTTCGGCTGGACTGCTGCATGGACTGCGCATAGGCTGATTGGTCTGATACTCCTCGGACAGGGCATTCCCATGAGTCGCATATTTGCAGACAACGCACGCTCCATCGGCAACACCCCGCTGGTCATGATCAATCGCCTCGGCCCCAAGGGCGTCACCATCATGGCCAAGATCGAGGGCCGCAACCCTGCCTATTCGGTCAAGTGCCGGATCGGCGCCGGGATGATCTGGGATGCCGAAAGCAGCGGTCGGATCAAGCCGGGCATGACGCTGGTCGAACCTACCTCGGGCAATACCGGCATCGGTCTGGCGTTTGTTGCCGCGGCGCGTGGTTACAAGCTGATGCTCACCATGCCGGCGTCCATGAGTCTGGAGCGGCGCAAGGTACTCAAAGCGCTGGGTGCCGAGCTGGTGCTCACCGAGCCGGCCAAGGGCATGAAAGGCGCGATCGAGAAGGCAACCGAAATTGCCGCCTCGAATCCCGAGCAGTACTACATGCCGCAACAGTTCGAGAATCCGTCCAACCCGGCCATCCATGAAAAGACCACCGGTCCGGAAATCTGGAACGACACCGATGGGAGCGTCGACGTGCTGGTGGCGGGTGTCGGTACTGGCGGGACAATCACCGGTGTCTCGCGCTATATCAAGAACACCAAGGGCAAGCAGATTCTTAGCGTGGCCGTGGAACCGACCAGCTCGCCGGTCATCAGCCAGACCCTTGCCGGTGATGAGGTCAAACCCAGTCCGCACAAGATCCAGGGCATCGGCGCCGGATTCGTGCCGAAGAACCTCGACCTGTCCATGGTCGATCGGGTCGAGCTGGTCGATGACGAAGAGGCCAAGCAGATGGCCCTGCGGCTGATGCGCGAGGAGGGCATTCTCTGCGGCATTTCCTGCGGTGCGGCGATGGCGGCCGCTGTTCGACTGGCCGAGCGACCGGAAATGCAGGGCAAGAACATCGTCGTCATCCTGCCTGACTCGGGCGAGCGCTACCTGTCCAGCATGCTGTTCAGCGACATGTTCAGCGAGCAGGAGCTGGTGCAGTAATGCAGTAATGCAGTAATGCAGTAGTGCATTGCGACGCAGTTGAGCAAATCAACTGCGTCGCGCGTCGGCCTGTGCCTGAGCGGCTGGCGCCTGGCGCAGGATCAGCCACAACGCCAGCCCGATCAGCGCACCGCCCTGAACGTAGGCCCAGGACAGTGGCTCATCGAGAAACAGCACGCCCCATAGCACACCAAACGGTGGGATCAGGAACGTCACCGTCAGGGTCTTCACCGGTCCGATATCGGCCAGCAGCCGGAAGTAGAGGATGTAGGCGAACGCCGTGCAGACCAGGCCCAACCCAAGCAGACTGAGCCAGACGCTGGTATCGCCCCAGCTCTGCGGCGGAGCGTTCAGCAGCGACCATCCGAACAGTGGCAACAGGCACAGTGCGGCGCCGGCCTGGCTGCCAAAGGCAACCATTTCGCTATCCAGCCCGCCGTCCCGGTTGATCCAGAGGCGCGTGAGAAAACCGCCCAAACCATAGCAGGCAGTGGCGCCCAGGCATGCCAGGGCTCCGAGCAGCAGCCCCATATCCAATGGCACCGGGCCGATGCGCATCAGCAGTGCCACACCGGCTAGCCCGCTGAATACTCCCAGCACCTTGGCAAGCGTCAGTTCCTCAGCGAAGAACAGCGCGCCTATCAGCACACCCATCATTGGCGTGGTGGCATTGAAGATGGCCGAATAACCCGCCGGCATCAGTTGTGCGGCCACCGCATACAGGGCGAACGGTACGCCCGAGTTGATCACGCCAAGCACCAGGCACAGGCCGAGCTTGCCGCGAAAATCCCAGCGCCTGCGCAGCACGGCGAGGATTGCCAGCAGCCCTGCAGTTGCCAGCAGCACGCGAAAGAATGCTGTGGGAAAGGTGCCAAGGACTGGCGCGATGACACGCATGAAGAGAAAACTCGCGCCCCAGATGGCGGCGAGGGCAAGCAGGCGAAACATATCGAGCGGACGCATGAAGCGAGCTTCTAGCACAAGGGAGCTGCAAGTGTTGTCGCCCATCTGCCAACAGGCAATCCGAAACCGACTTTCAAACCGCGTGCTGCTAAGCTCGGCGGACGTTCATGTCCTGCAGTGGGTGCATCATGGTGGAGCAGAAACTGGCCGCTGAAATTGCTCGGCAGATCCTTCTCGGTTTCGACGACTATCGCGAGCACTTCCGCGTGATCACCGAAGGTGCTCGGTCTCGCTTCGAACAGGCGCAGTGGCAGGAGGCGCAGCGCGCCTCGGCAGCGCGCATCAATCTCTATGAGGAGAAGGTCGGGGAAACCCGGCGTGGCTTGCTGGCCGGCTTCGATCATGCCGATCTGCTTCAGGTCGAAGCCTGGCCGCAGATCAAGAGCGCCTATATCGAGCTGATCAATCCACGCTTCGACGACGAGCTTTCGGAGACCTGGTACAACTCGATCTTCTGCGGGCTGTTCAGCCATGACTGCATCAGTGATGGCACCATGTTTATCCATACCACCCGGCCGGCGGTGCGCGTTCAGGAGCGCCAGGCACAGACGCGCACCTACCGGCCCAACGGCGATCTGGCGGGGATGCTGGAGCAGATCCTGAGCGATTACGCCTTCGCCGTACCCTATTGTGATCTGACGGGAGACCTCCAGCGGTTGCAAACGCAGCTGTGCGAAACGCTGCCCGATTGGGTCTGCAAGGACCCGGAGCTGACCGTCGAACTGTTCGTCTCGGTGCTGTACCGCAACAAGGGCGCCTACCTGCTCGGCCGCATCTTCACCTGCGATGAGCAGTGGCCGCTGGTGATCCCGTTGTTGCACCGCGAGGGTGAAGGCATCGTTGCCGATGCGCTGATCACCGACGAAGCGGAGGTGTCGATCATCTTTTCCTTCACGCGCTCGTACTTCATGGTCGAGGTGCCGATCCCGGCGGAATTCGTCGGCTTTCTCAAGCGCATCCTGCCTGGCAAGCACATCGCCGAGCTGTATACCTCGATAGGGTTCTACAAGCACGGCAAGTCGGAGTTCTACCGCGCGCTGATCGATCACCTGGCCAACACCGACGATCGCTTCGTCATGGCGCCCGGTGTGCGCGGGATGGTGATGACGGTGTTCACGCTGCCCGGCTTCAATACGGTGTTCAAGCTGATCAAGGATCGCTTCTCGCCGATCAAGAGCGTCAACCGTGCCACTGTGATCGAAAAGTATCGCCTGGTGAAAAGCGTCGACCGGGTAGGGCGCATGGCCGACACCCAGGAGTTTGCCGACTTCCGCTTTCCCAAGGCCAAGTTCGATCCGGAATGCCTGGCCGAACTGCTGGAAGTAGCGCCCTCTACGGTAGAGGTGCAGGGCGATACCGTGCTGGTGCGCCACTGCTGGACCGAGCGGCGCATGACGCCGCTTAATCTCTATCTGGAAAACGCCAGCGAACAGCAGGTACGCGAGGTGCTGGAAGACTATGGGCTTGCCATCAAGCAGCTGGCGGCAGCCAATATCTTTCCCGGCGACATGCTGTTGAAGAACTTCGGCGTTACCCGCCATGGAAGGGTGGTGTTCTACGATTACGACGAGATCAGCTATCTCACCGAGGTGAATTTCCGCCATATCCCTCCGCCGCGTTACCCGGAAGACGAGATGGCGTCGGAGCCATGGTATTCGGTGGGGCCGAATGACGTGTTCCCTGAAGAGTTTCCGCGCTTTCTGTTCGCCGACCATGGGCAGCGTCGGCTGTTTGCCAGCCTGCATGGCGAGCTGTATGACGCGGATTACTGGAAGGGTCTGCAGGACGCGATTCGCGGCGGCAAGGTGATCGACGTGTTCCCTTATCGGCGCAAGGCTGACCGTAATTGAGCGTACAACCTGTAGTGCCTTGCCGCCGATGAACAGGTTCTGGTGGAACGCCTTTGCACCGCCCCGGTCGCAGTTGTAAAGCGCCGTAACAAAGCGGCGCTAATTGCGGAGCCCTCGGCAGCAAAGCGCACGAGCGTCAGTTGGAAAGTTGGATTATGCTGTCCGTGAAGCCTGCATGGCTCCGATGTAACCCGTTATCTGGCAGGAGGGTGTGACCATGAAAGCAAGGCTCAATGAAATGTTCTGGAAGCTGGCGGTCGCTCTTGGCTTGATCGAGCCGCCTCGTATGCAGCCTATTCCAGTGCGCGCCCGCCGCGAGCAGGACCGCCGCGCTTCCCGGTAACGCGGCCAGTCCGCTACGCGGCGGGCAAGGCGGGTCCTCCGCGTTCCACGGCTCGTTTATAGGCGGGCCGCTGTTGTATGCGCTGCAGGAAATTCATCAGCCGCGGGCGGCTCTCGTCCAGTCCAGCTCTGGCGCGCGCCGCTTCGATCGGAAAGCTCATTTGTATGTCCGCCGCGCTGAAGGCATCTCCAGCGAACCAGTCGGACTTCCCCAGTTTCGCTTCCATGTAATCGAGATGAGTCTTTAGCTGCGGCCCGATGAAGGCCCGATTGGCGCCCTTGGCGATCGCGCGTGCCACCGGGCGGATAAAGAAGGGCATCGGCCCGGTGGCGACCCGGTCGAATACCAGCTTGAGCAACATCGGCGGCATCGCCGAACCTTCGGCGTAATGCATCCAATAGCGAAACCTGCGGTACTCCGCGTTGCTGCTTTGCGGCGCGAGCCGGCCATTTCCATATCGCTCCAGCAGATATTCCAGAATGGCTGCCGACTCGGCCAGCGTCAGTTCGCCATCGGTGATCACCGGCGATTTTCCCAGCGGATGAACGGCTTTGAGCTCGGCGGGGGCGAGCATCGTCTTCGGGTCACGGGGATAGCGCTTTATCTCATAGAGCAGTTCCAGTTCCTCCAGCAGCCAGAGGACGCGATGCGATCTGGAGTGATTCAGATGATGGACTGTGATCATGCCAGCTCCTTGTCATGGGGTCGGTGCAAGCATAGTCGGTCTGCACATTGACGCCGGATATGGCAGACTCCGCCGCCGAGGTGAGCCATGTCCCGTCCACGATGTTCGCGCTGCCAGCGCCCCTTGTCGCTCTGTCTGTGTGCATTGATACCCTCGCTGGATAGTCGCACTCAGGTGCTTGTCCTGCAGCATGCCAGCGAAGCGAGCCACGCCTTGAATACGGCGCGCTTGGCGGTGTTGGGGTTGCGTAACGCGCAGCTGCGGGTCGGCGAGAATTTCACCGATGAATCCAGCGGCGACGTGCCGAGCTATCTGTTGTTTCCCGGCGAAGAGGCGGTGCCGCTGAGCACACTTGCCGGCGCAGACCGACCTATCCGACTGATCGTGCCGGATGGGACCTGGCGCAAGGCGCGCAAGATTTTGCATATCAACCCATGGCTGGCAGCACTGCCGCGGGTAGCGCTGCCGGAAGGGCTGGCATCCCGCTATCGTCTGCGCAAGGCACCGATGCCGGGGGCGCTGTCGACCATCGAGGCGATCGTCACAGCACTGAATATCCTGGAAAGGCCTGCGGAATTCGATGAGCTGCTACGTCCGTTCGACGCGCTGATCGAGGGGCAGATCGACGCGATGGGTGCGCTCACATACCAGCGCAACCACGCCGGCGGCGCTTGATTGCGGTGCCGGTCGGTTGTCGTGTCGAGCAGAAGTGATCCGACCTAACGTTCGCGCAGTGCTTCGTGTCGTGCCTTGAGAATGGGCTTGAGCATGTAATCCAGCACGCTTTTTTCGCCGGTGATGATGTCCACGGTAGCGACCATTCCGGGGATGATCACCAGTTGGTGCCCAGGCGAGCCCAGGTAGTTCTTCTCCGTGCGAACCTGGATCAGATAGAAACTGCGCCCATCCTTGTCGGTGATGGTGTCCGCGCTGATCAGTTCCAGATTGGCTTTCAGGCCGCCGTAAATCGTGTAGTCGTAAGCCGAGAACTTGACCATTGCCTTCTGCCCAGGATGCAGGAAGGCAATGTCCTGCGGTCGCACCTTGGCTTCGATCAGCAGGCTGTCTTCCAGCGGCACAATTTCCAGCAGGTCGCTGCCGGGCTGTACCACGCCGCCAATCGTGTTGACCTTCAGCTGCTTGATGATGCCATGTACTGGTGAGACCACCGTCGTGCGGCTGACGCGGTCATCGATCGCCACGCTGGTGGCGGTGATCTTCTGCAGCAGCGTGCGAGCGGCATTCAGCTCCTTGAAGGCTTCGGCACGGAAGGCGAGTTCGGATTGTTCGATTCTGCTCTGGATTTCGCTGGCAGCTGCCTCGGCGCGCGGCAGAGCGAGCGTGGTGGCATCGAGTGCGCCGCGCACATCGACCATGCTCCGGCGTAGTCGCAGGATCTCAACCTGCGAGATCGCGCCTGTTTCCACAAGCGGAGTCGACATGTTCAGCTCCTGCTGAATGAGCGACAGGCTGGAACGGTACTGTTGCTGCTTGGAGCGAAATTCGGCGACCTCCTGCTGTTTCTGCGTCAGCTGCTCCTTGAGGATTCGCTGCTCGCTGCGCAAGCGCTGCTGGCGCGATTCATAGAGGGCGCGTTCGTCTTCGGCCAACTGTGGCGCATCGCGGGTGATCTCTTCCGGAAGGGCGAGCGGCCGACCTTCCGCCTCGGCTGCCAGCCTCTCGACTCGTGCGAGCAGCGACAAGCGTTCCACTTCGGTTTCCTCCTGATTGGAGAGAAATCGCGTGTTATCCAGGCGCAGCAGCGTGTCGCCCTTGTTCACTACCTGTCCCTCACGGACGTATATCTGCGCCACGATGCCGCCCTCAAGGTTCTGCACCGTCTGGATCTTGCTGGAGGGAATCGCCTTGCCTTCTCCCGTGGTCACCTCCTCGAGCACGGCATAGTTGGCCCAGATCAGCACTCCGGCGAGCAGCAGCGTCGTCAACCAGACGGTCAGGCGAGCCAGCCACGGAGAGTCCTCGAGAATCGCGCCCTGGATTTCGGGCATGTACTCGGTGTCCTGCTTGCGGCGGCCAAACTTGCCGAAAAACACCATCGGCCCAGGCATCATTGCGAAACTCCGTTGCGGATGGCTGCCACTGCAGCCGGTGCGCGATACGTCATGTCGGCATGTTTCATACCGACGCCGGCCCCACATGCCCTTTGCGCAGTGCTTCGATGACCGCCGCTTTCGGGCCGTCCGCGACAACGCGTCCGCAGTCCAGTACGACCAGGCGCTCGACCAGGCTGAGCATGGACATGCGATGGGTAATCAGCAGCATCGTTTTGCCTTGGGACCAGCCCAGCAGGTGGTGCCGCAGTGCATCCTCACTGCTGTTGTCCATCGCACTGGTGGGCTCGTCAAGCAGCAGAATCGGCGGGTCGAGCAGCAGGGCGCGCGCCATAAGCACAAGCTGGCGCTGGCCACCGGATAACAGTTGGCCGCGCTCACCTACAGGCCGGTCGAAGCCGAGCGGGTGCTGTCTTGCCAGTTCATAGGCGCCGGTGAGCTTGGCCACTTCAAGCATGCGCTCGTCGCTGACGTAGCGTGCGCCCAAGGTCATGTTGTCGCGCAGGCTGCCGGCCAGCAGCGGCATGTCATGCGAGACATAGCCGATCTGGCTACGCAGATCCGCTACGTCTATCTGCCGCAAATCCAGGCCGTCGACGAGGATCTGCCCTTCATCGGGTGCGTACAGCCCCATGATCAGACGTGCCAGGGTGCTCTTGCCCGAGCCGCTGCGGCCGATGATGCCAACCCGTTCGCCTGGCGCGATATGGAAGTTGATGTTGCGCAGCGATGGACTGCTGAGCCCCGGATAAGTGAATGTCAGTTGTCGCAGGTCGAGGGCACCGTTCAGGTGAGTCCGCTCCAGCGGGCGTTGCTTCTCCTGACGCTCCTGGGGCAGTGCCATTAGCGCATCGGTGCTTTTCATCGTCAGCCGCGCCTGCTGCAGACGGGTGATCAGGCTGGCGATCTGTCCCAGCGGTGATAGCACGCGACTTCCAAGCATATAGCAGGCGACCAGTGCGCCTACGCTGAGATCGCCGGCGATGATGCTGTAGACACCTGCCACGATTGTCGCCATGCCGGCGAATTGCTGTAAAAAAAGCGTGCCGTTCATTGCGATCGCAGACAGCATCCGGGCATGGCTGTCGAGCCGGGTGAGCGCGCCGTGAGTCTGTTCCCAGCGATGCTGGCGCTCGCTCTCGGCACCACAGGCCTTCAGCGTCTCCAGGCCACCCAGGGTCTCCACCAGCAAGGCTTGCCGTTCGGAGGCGAGCGCCAGGCTTTTTTGCACCGTGTCTCTCAGGCGGGTCTGAATGATCAGCGCGAACAGAGCGGTTATCGGAAAGGCGAGGAGCGGTATCACCACCAGCCAGCCGCCGATCAGGCCGATGACCAGGATGATCAGCAGCGCGAAGGGCAGATCGATCAGGCTGGTCAAGGTGACCGCGGTAAGAAAGTCGCGCAGCCCCTGGAAGTCGTGAATGCTCTGTGCGAAACCGCCGACGGTCGCCGGGCGGGAATTCATTGTCATGCCGGTGATGCGCTCGAACAGCGTGGCCGACAGCACCACGTCCGTCTTTTTGCCGGCGGTATCGAGCAGGTGCGCGCGCAGCACGCGCAGCAGCAGTTCGAATGACGTTCCGATGAACAGACCTATGGCCAGTACCCAAAGCGTGGCTGTCGCCTGGTTGGGTACCACGCGATCATAGGTCTGCATGACGAACAGCGGGACCATCAAGCCCAGCGTGTTGACCAGCAGCGTGGCGACCATTGCGTCGGCGTACAGCCAGCGTGACAGCTTCAGCGTGTCGCGAAACCAGGCATGCACTCGCGGCAACAGCGGGTTACGTGTCTCTTCGAGCTCATGTCGTGGGCGGGCGAAGAACGCCTCGCCGCTGTAGTCCTCCGCCAGCGCGTCCTTGGCCACCCATTGCTCGCCGCCCTCGGCCTCGCTGGGCAGAATCAACGCCTGGTTGTCGTCGCCCCACTTGGCTAGCACCGCGCTGCGGCCATCTTTCAGCAGGAGTAGAACCGGGAGGTTGAGGGCGGATATTGCCGTCAGCTTGCGCTTTATCACGCGCCCCTGCAGCCCGGCGCGGGCAGCTGCCCGCGGGAGCAGTGTCGCACTCAAGCGCTGGTTGGGCATCGGCAAACCCGCGCTCAAACTCGCACGGCTGGCAACGCAGCCGTGCTGTTTGCACAGGATCAGTAGCCCGTCGAGCAGCGGATCGTCGTGGCTGAGCCGCGGATCGCTCGACGGCGCTACCCGTTCCATGGTCGTCAAATGGTCGAACTCCTGTGCAGGCTTATCTCAGTTCCGGTAAACGCGCTTCGCTCTTCACTTCGGAAAGAGCGGTCGCTTCGCTGGGAACCACGACGTTCTTGACGCGAGCGAGATCGCCCATCGCTGCGATGACGCGGTACATCGAGAACTCCTCGGTGTAGCGCACATCGGTGTAGCGTCGGTTGGCGGTGAACAGCTCGTTCTCACTGTCCAGCAGGTCGAGCAGGGTGCGCTGACCGAGGCCGAACTGCTGCTGATAGGCCTCGCGTACGTTGCGGGTGTAATCGGCATATTCGCGGGCTTTGGGCGTTTGCAGGCGTGCGTTCTCCATCGCGTTCCAGGCTAGGGAGAGGTTCTCGTTGAGCTGGCGAAGGGCATTGTTGCGAATGTCCATCGCCTGGTTGATCTGGTGCGAAGCACCGCGCAGGCGAGCTGTGTCGCGGTTGCCGTTGAACAGGTTGTAGTTCATCACCACTGCGGCTCGCCAGCTGTTGTAGTGACCTTCCTGGCCTCCCACGTTGTCGTTGGCGCCGCTGGCCAGCTCGACGTCGAAGCGTGGGTAGAACGGCGACTTGGCGATTTCGTACTGCTTCTCCGCAGCCTGAACATCCGCCTGTGCGGATTTCAGGTACGGGTTGTTCTCGACCACGCGCTGGCGTGCGTCGAGCACGGTGGTGGGCAGCTCGCCGCGTAGCGATGCCGGTGTTTCCAGTTGGTCCGGGAGGCGGCCAACCACGCTTACGAAATTCGCTTCGGCATCAGCGAGGTTCACCTGCTCGGTGTACAGGTTGTTCTCGGCCAGGGCTCGACGGGCTTCGGACTGGTCGACGTCCGCGTTGCTGCCGACACCGCGCTGGCGGCGCAGGCCGATCTGGTCGTTGATACGCAGGTGTGCCTGCAGGTTGTTCTCCGCCAGCGCCACCATCTCGCGGCGCTTCAACACGTCCAGGTATACCTGGACGGTGCGCAGGGCGAGGCTTTCGGTTGTGCCAAGCACCTGATAGGCCCTCGCGTTCACCACCGCTTCGGTACGGTCCACTTCGTTTGGCGTGTTGAAACCGTCAAACAGCATCTGCCGCAGCCGAACCTCGGCATCGCGTGCGTTCAGCGTTTCAGTGTTGTGGTTGCCCAGTGCACGGGTTGTCGGGCTGTCCGTGTGCTCGCGTCCGTACGCGAGCACAAGATCAACGGTAGGCAAATAGCCGCCCTTGGCCATTTTCGCCTGCTCATCGGCAGTCAGCCGGCTGTTGATGTCGGCGCGCAGTTCCGGATGGTTTTCAAGGGTGCTCTGAATCGCTTCGGTAAGGCTCATCGCCTGTGCTTGGGTGCAAGCCATCGCCAACAGCATTGCACTCCAGAGTGGGGTCAGTTTGCGCATTTTGGTTCCCTGCTTGTCAGTGTGGACTGAGTACAACTATTGATATTATCAATCGATATTGGCCAATGGATGGATTAATACCTGTCTCGTTTCAACCGAGTATAGGGGCATCTTTTGCCAATCGCCTATGCAAAAAAAATGTAAGGCAATAGGCCTCCAATAGCTAGTTGCTATTACATCTTAGGCCCCGTGGTGCGGGCGTTTTATTGATTTTGGTCAGTGTCTGTTTTTTTTTCTCAAGTACGTTTGATTGCAGTAAAGGGTGCTAAGTTAAAAGTGTTCAGCAGCTCGCCGGGCGAGCCAGAACAGCTTTTATTTGATGCTCGAATAATAGTTAAAAGCTATTAATCGGCTACTAGAAGAAGCAAAACGCCATTAGTGGCAAGCGGCAGCACGGTCTCGCCGCGCCGGCAGGCGATTCGGAGGATGAGATGGCTAAGTTGATCGGAACCGTCAGGCAGGTAGTGGGTGAAGTTTTCGCGGTGGGAGAGGACGGACTCCGTCGCCCTCTGGTCGAGGGGGATCGCGTGTTTGCCGGTGAGCGGATCATTACCGCAGGTGGTGCGGTAGATATCGACCTCGTGCAAGGCGGCGAGCTGACCTTGGGTCGTGGATCGGAACTGCAGCTGACCGAGCAATTGCTGGCAGACGCCCAGGGGGGCGACAGTTCAGCGCCGTCGGCGACGGATCTCGCTGACGTCGAGGCGCTGCAGCAAGCCATCGCCGCGGGCGAAGACCCGACTCAGCTGGCTCCTGCGACCGCTGCAGGCCCGGCCGCCGGCGGTACGGGCGGCGCAGGCGGCGGACACTCGTTTGTGCTGCTCGATGCAGTTGGTGGTGCGATCGATCCAACGATCGGCTTCCCCACGGGAGGCTTGACCTCTGTGCCGGAATCTCCCGACTTGGTCACCGATGCGCTGATTGAAGATGAGCCGGTGGTGGATGGAACGCCGACGGCAATCAACGATACCAACAGCCTGAATGAGGATACCCCCAGCGTGACAGGGAACGTTCTGGCCAACGATCTGCCAGGGACCGACGGCGGCATTTCCGTCGTTACGACTGGCACACAGCAGGGCCTCTACGGTCAGCTGATCCTGGCCGCTGACGGTACCTATACCTACGTGCTTAACAACGGCCTTGCGGTTGTTCAGGGCCTGGACAGCGGTGAAACGCTGACCGAGACCTTCAGCTACACCATGCAGGACGCCGACGGCGACCCGTCGAGCGCACAGATCACCATCACCATCATTGGCAGCAACGATGCGCCGACGCTGAGCGTGATCGGTGCCCAGGTGTTTGAGTCCGGCCTGGCCACCGGTTCCGATGCCAGCGCCAGTAGCGAATTCGCCAGCGGCACCTTCACCATCGGTGATGCGGATGGCCTGGACGATATCCAGAGCGTCAGCATCAACGGCACCAGCGTGGCGATCGGCAGCCTGGTGGGCAGCAGTTTCGCTGGCGCTCACGGCACCCTGACGGTCACCGGTTATGACGTGCTGACCGGCATCGCCACCTATCAATACCAATTGACGAGCCCGACTACCGACGTGGCCGGCGTGGCTGAAACCGATACCTTCGCGGTCAGCGTCTCCGATGGTACGGCCTCGGCCTCTGGCAGTCTGGTAATCGATATCGTCGACGACGTACCGACCGCTGCCAATGNCTTTGCCGGTGCCCACGGTACTTTGACGGTCACCGGCTATGACGTGCTGACCGGCATCGCCACCTATCAATACCAGCTGACCAGTCCGACCACCGACGTGGCCGGCGTGGACGAAAGCGACGTCTTTGAGGTGAGCGTCTCGGATGGCACAACATCGGCTTCGGCGAACCTGATAGTTGGAATCATTGACGATGTGCCAACGCTGGGTACCTTTGTAAATGCTGTGATCCCTAATGAGATCGGTACCGTGAACGGTACATTCGCGGTCGTGCCGGGCGCTGACGGACCGGCTGGGTTTGAAATCACCGGGCCACAGTTGAGCGGTGTAACGTATCAAACGACCAACAATTATGTTGGCGACACTTTCGTCAGCACAACACTGACGGCGCTGACCTCTGCCAATGAATCTGTATTCACTCTGACGGTAAGCGCCAACGGCACTTATAGCTTCAATTTGATTGCGCCTGAGGCGGGGTACACCGAGGCTATCGACTTCACCAGCCTTCAGCCGGGCACCCCAGTCACCACTATCAGTAGCCCCACCTATGGGTGGACGTTCGATGGTTTGAAGTTCACCGGTACCTTACCAACCAGTTTTACGAATCCGGACAGTGGCAGTGGCTCCAATAGCGACTTGCTCAACGTGTCTGGAAATGGCTTTGGCTTGGGTAGCGCCAGCTCTGTTCCCGATAACGCGGGGTTCCTCTATACCCAAAGTGGCGGCGCGGACAGCCTGCGCTTCTATGCGGATCTCACGTCCAACCTAAAGGGCGCCGTCTATATCACCTGGGCGGCGTACGGCAGCGTTGTCGGCGGTGATCCTTTAGCGACAAGTACCGGGCTAGGCATCACGCTGACGGCAGATGGTTGGGTTGTCATCGATCCGGGTGTGTCTTTCGAGAATCTCGTCGTTCGAGTCGATGTTCAGAATGGCGGCAATGGGGGGATTCGCGTTCAGGACTTCTCGTATACCCGCGAGGTGCTTCCAGATGATCAGAGTCTATCGTTCACCGTTGTGGCTCAGGATGGTGATGGCGACCTTAGCAACGCTGCATCGCTGAACGTGCAGATCACCGCAGCGAACTCCGCTGGCACCTTTGTGCTTGACGGTACGGTAGGTAACGACGTGATTGCAGCCAGCAGCGCGATTGATGTAATCGATGGCAAGGCTGGGTTCGACATGGTCGATTACAGCGATGCCACGACTGGTATTGCTGCCAGTCTGGCGACCGGTCTCGGGTCGGCAGGTGCGGCTGGGGACACCTACACAGGCATCGAAGGCATCCTCGGTAGTGCCTTCAGCGATACGCTGGTCGGAGACGAGTCGGACAATTACCTGGCCGGCAATGCAGGTGACGATATCCTTATGGGCGGCGGTGGCAACGACACGTTGATCGGCGGTATAGGAAGCGACACCCTCTCCGGCGGGGCCGGCAACGACCTGCTCGCTGGCGGTATGGGCGCCGACGTGCTCGATGGGGGGGCTGGCATCGATACGGCGGATTACCGGACCGATACTGCCGGTGTGACTGTCGATCTGGTCGCGGGCACCGGCATTGGGGGAGAGGCTCAAGGCGATACGCTGACCGGCATCGAGAACCTACTGGGTGGCGCGGGCAATGACACGTTGACCGGAGATGGTGGTGACAACTACCTCGACGGCGGTGCCGGTAATGACACGCTCTACGGCGGTGCTGGCAACGACACGCTGCTGGGTGGTGCCGGGGACGATATCTTGGTGGGAGGCCTGGGTGACGACACCCTGACAGGAGGTGCAGGTCGCGACAGTTTCGTCTGGCGTGTGGGTGACGGGGGGGGGACTGACACTATCACCGACTTCCAGATTGACCCGGCCGGTACCAACACGGATGTCATCGATCTATCGCAGCTGCTCATTGGCGTTCCGGAGGACGCGGCGACCCTGGGCGATTATCTGGACTTCGCTTTCGGTGGCGGTTCGACGACTATCTCGGTCAGCCTGACACCGGGCGGTGCGCCAGTTCAGGACATCACCCTCAATGGTGTGGACTTGAGTGCGCTGTATGGCAACGATGTAGCCGACGTGATCTCGGGACTGCTCGACGACGGTGCGCTGAAAGTCGACAACGGCTAAAGCTGGTGGAGAGTCGGCCCGCTACGCGGCAGCGTAGCGGGCCTTTTTACGGAGAACGATATGCTCTACATAGAGCGGGACGAGCTGGGTCTTTTGCGTCGTGTCGAACCGGTTCCTTTCGACGGAATGACCGGCACGTTGCGTGCCGATAGTGACGAAGCGCAGAGTTGGCTGGCGACTCACGGGGATGAGCAGGTACAGCTGGCTGGCCTGCAGGCATCTGACCAGGATATGGCGCGTGTCGTGGAGGATCTGGTCGGTGTGCTGATCGCCCGCGGTGTCATACGCTTTACCGATCTGCCTGAAGCTGCGCAGCGCAAGCTGCACGCCCGTGCCCAGACACGTGCACGGCTGGGCGGGCTGAGTACGTTGCTGGACGACGAAGAGCAGTCACTGATCTAGGCCAGGCACCCGGTAGAACTCGTCTCAGCAGGCGACATCGCATCGCTGCGTCGCATCCTCTTGCCGCGTCTCCTTTCGCTCTTCATGAGTCCGCTTATCGCCATGCCCCGGTCGCGCTCAGGAGTCCGAGGCAGATCCTTCCCTGATGCTGGTTTGCCATGGGCGAGGTGCGCCCAGGAGGTGGCCCATGGCGCCTCGCACGCCCAGTTCCGCCAGTACTCTCAGTTCGCCTTGAGTCTCCACCATCTCCGCAATAAGCGGCAGATCGATGCTGTTGGTAGTGCGATAGATCGCTTCGATGAAGAGGCGTTTGTCTTCATCCTTGTCGATGCCCCGAATGTAGGTGCCATCGACCTTCACATGCGCCAATCCGAGATGGGCCAGATTGCCGATCTTGCTGAAATCCCCGCCAAAGTGCTGCAGGCCCAGACGTGTTCCTGTTGCCCGGACTTTCTGGCTCCAGTGCTGCAGGTGGGCGTCCACGGGCAAGTGCTGCGCGTCCAGTTCGAGAATCAGATGGCTGGCCTCGTTCGGGTTGCTGTGCAGCAGCGCGAAAACCTGTTGCAGATGGCGGGCATCTCGTAGGGTGGCCGCCGAAAGGCTGAGCGCGAGTGGCTGTGGCGCCAGCTTTAGACGAGCTATCACCAGCTCGAGCATGATGTAATCGAAGCGTGCGGCCCAGCCAAGGCGTTCGAGCCAGGGCAGGAAACGCCCTGCGGTCAGTGGTTCACCCGAAGGAATCGGCAATCTGGCGAGCACCTTGTGGTGAAGTATCTGTGTTGGTTCGGCGGCCAAGCCGACCGGCTGCACGTAAAGCGCCAGGGCGCTATCGGCCAGCGCCTGTTGCAGCGTCTCGTGCCAGCTGTGCTGATCACGCAGAGGTTGCGCCCAGTAACCTTCGAGCAATTGCCAGGCGCTGTTGCCGGCCTGTGCCTGGGCCAAGGCCTGATCGGCTCGCTCGAGCACGTCCCGCGGGGTTTCGCCGAGGCGAAAGGCCGTCACGCCGATGTGCGCGACAGGAATGCTGTCCGTCGAGCCCGTCGGGCGCAGCGTTTCCAATTCACCACTGAGCGCGTCGAGCAGCGGCGTAACCTCGTCCTGATGCAGGCCCGGAGCCAAGAGTACGAACTCGCTGCCGCGGTTGCGTGCAGCCAGCCAGTCTGCTCGGCCGCGGCGGCTTTTCAAGCGCATCAGTTGCTCGCCAATGGCGACGATGAGGCGGTCACTGAACTGCGCCCCGTAGCGCTGGTTGAGGCCGTTGAGGTCGTGAATCTGCAGCAATAGCAGATAGCCCTCCGCGTGATGTTCGGCCGGAGCAAGCTGGGTGCCCAGGCGCAGGTCAAACAGACGACGGCTGGCAAGTCCGGTCAGGTCGTCCTGATAGGCTTGTTGGCGAAGCTTTTCGCTACGTTCGGCTTCTTCAGCGAACAGTGTTTTCAGCTTGTCGACCATCTGGTTCATCGCTTGCACAACGCGACGCAGCTCCGGCGTGCGAGGCAGGTGTGGGAGGGTAATGAATTCACGCTGGGTAATCGCTTGAGCCTGCTCGACCATGCGGTCCAGGGGGCGCAGCTGGCTGAGCAGCAACCACCCGCCCAACAGCGCACTCACCGCACCGCAGGCGAGCAACCAGAGGAGGGTGGCCAGGGTGCTGTCCCACAGTTTCGCCAAGGCGAACTGCGGATGGCTGAATACCTCGACGCGCGCCGCCTGTTCCCAGCCACGCATGATCAGTGCATCACCGCCTTGGGGAGGCAGGTCCACGATTGCGGCGAACCACGCTGGCACCTGCTGTAGCTGGATGTTTGCGTTGCGTTCGACAATTGGGCTGTCGTCTGGAATTCGAAGGACACGGATGCTGCTGAAGTACCCGCTGTCGAAGATCGAATTCGCGAGCAGCTCCAGCATGACGGGGTCGTCTGCGTGTGGCGTCATCGAGAGCGCCAGGGCAGTCGCAGCATCCTGGGCATGCGAGCGCAACTGATTGATGGATTGCTCTCGGGAGTTCTCCACGCTGGCTATGAAGCCGCCGGTGAAGGCCACGATCAGAAACAGGCAGATTGCGAGAAACAGCTGCTTGAGTAACGACATACTTCCCCCTCCGGTCTGCTGCAGTCAGTCGCGGCTCGCGATGAAAAAGGCAGCAAACTCAGCCCTCACCAATCAGAAAACCTTCGGCGCGCATCTTCAGCAGAACGTCCTGCCAGCGTGACAGCCTTTTGCTATCTCCGCTACGTTTCCCGCCCCCTGCACCCGGTAAAAAAAGCCCTTCGGCATTGAATGCGTAAACCGGTAGCAAATCGTTGCGTTGCGACGCGGGGCGAATGATGCCGTCGATGTTGTCCAGCACGAGAGGGTCGGCAGACGGAGTCGGGTAATAGGTGAGCACCATATGCGCCTGGTTCAGACGTAATGCCTTTACATAGGTGATGCGCATGCGGTCGCTGGGTACACCGAGGCGGCGCAGGGTGAAGTACTTGGCCAATGCGTAATCTTCACAATCGCCAGCGCCCTTTATCAGCGCTTCGACCGGCGTGGCCCAGTAGTCTTCCTGCTGCCAGATATGGGTGTCGTCACTGAACGCAATATGGCGGTTGAAGAAGCGGTTCACTTGCTCGAGTTTTTCCCGCTCACCTAGCGCCACGGCCTCGCTCAATAGTGAGCGCCAGGCGTCGATGCGTTCACGCGAGTCATTCAGCGGCCCGTAGCGCTGTTCAGCGGTGCGGAAGATGCGGCTGAAGTCCCATTCCTGCCAATCCGCCAGCACGACCGGCGACCAGCCCAGCGGGCTCAGCAGCAGCGCAAGCGCTAGCAAAACTGCCGTCAGACGGGAAGGTCGGCCAGGGCGGTGCTGGGAAGCCTGCATTGATGGAACTCCAGCGAGCGATCCGGGAGTGTCGACTACCGACCTGCCTTCAGCGGCGTTGATCTATCTTGGCGACCGGCAAGGTTTTCTGCCGGAGGATGTAAAGGCTTACTAGTGATGCGCTGAGCAGCATGCCGATGCGAGCCCAGAATAGCGGAACCAGCCAGCAAGAAATGCCGATGCTCACCCACATCGTGGCAATCGCATACGCTTTGCCTTTGAGCGGGATGCCGTTGCCTTCGAGATAATCGCGGAGCCATGGGCCGAGGTGCGGGTGGTCCACCAGCCAGTTGTAGAACCGCCGCGAGCTACGAACGAAGCAGGCGGCGGCAAGTAGCAGGAACGGTGTGGTCGGCAGCACCGGAAGGAATATGCCGATGACGCCCAGCGCAACGGCTAGCCAGCCCGCGGTAAGCAATGCTGAACGAACCAGAGGGTTGCGGTGCTGCTGGATGTCCCGGTGGGCCATGATGCTACCCACCGCCGCTTCTGGATTCACTGCCGGTAGTGCGGCGGTGCACACCAGCACCGATGCCGCATTTCCAGTTCAGAAAGAGTGAACGCAAATGCATGAGGCTCTCTCCTTCCTGCAGGTGTATCACGCGTCCGCCCTTGGCAGCGGAGGCTTGCCGCTATCGCATTCGCTGAGCAGCCAATCAGTGGCGGCGTGGCTTGAGCAGTGCGGGCTTCTCTTCCGGTGCGTGACAGATCAGGTACAACGCGGTCAGCAGTTCCGGAATCTGCGCGACCATCTCATCGACCAGCTCTGGGTTGTCAGCGATATCGGCGAATTCCGGCTGCTCATCGAACAGACCCGAGCCGACCATGATCGGCAGCAGCAGCTCGCTGACTTCCTCTTCGGAGTCCTCGAACCAGACCGCCTCGCGCATGAACACGCCTTCCATGAAGCCGATGCACCAACCGCGCAGGTCTGATTCGTCTGGCTCCTCGCCCAGATCCAGCTCGCAGGGCAGCTCCATGTCCTCGTCACTGGCCAGCTGACGGGCTATGTGCGCCTTCAGTTGAATCAGCGTGGCCTCGATAGCCTCGCGCTCGGTGTCGTCCTTGTACTGGGGTGGTTCGGAGAACAGTGCGTCGATCCATTCACGCTCGGGCACCTGTTCGGAGCAGATGCACAGCGCGGTCAGGTAGCCATGGGCGGCGATGTAATCCAGTGCTTCCTCGTGCAGGTCATCTGCATCAAGAAAGACTTGCAGGCGGGCGAGTTGCTCGGCGAATGACATCGGGAACTACCTTGGATTGGAAGACAACCCGGATTCTAGACGAGCCGTGGGGCGCAGGCTACTCGCGCCTTCGCTATGTCGCTTCGTCGGCGACGTCTCGTCCGCAATCGCGGAGCGATCCTGAACTCGGTGGTTCGCTCGCGTATACTGCGCGCCTTGTTTCGGAGACCGGCATGCTCGACCAGGCACAGCGCATCCTCAAAGACGTTTTCGGCTACGACGCGTTTCGCGGCAACCAGGGCGCGATCATCGAGCGGGTCGGCAGCGGCGGCGACGCTTTGGTCCTGATGCCGACCGGCGGCGGCAAGTCGCTGTGCTATCAGGTTCCAGCGCTGTTGCGCGACGGGCTGGCGGTGGTGGTGTCGCCGCTGATCGCGCTGATGGACGATCAGGTGGCGACCCTCGATGAGCTCGGGGTTTCCGCGGTGGCCCTCAACTCCACCCTCAGCGCCGACGAGCAGCGCGACATTGCCGACCGCATCCTGCGCAACGAGATCAAGATGCTCTACCTCGCGCCGGAGCGGCTGGTCCAGCCACGCATGCTGGCGTTTCTGCAGCGTCTGGACATCGCTTTGTTCGCCATCGACGAGGCGCATTGCGTCTCCCAGTGGGGGCACGATTTCCGGCCCGAGTACATGCAGTTGGGTCAGCTTTCCGAGCTGTTTCCCGGCGTGCCGCGCATCGCTCTGACCGCCACGGCGGACATGCGAACCAGGGAGGAGATCGTCCAGCGGTTGCACCTGGAAAATGCCGAGCGTTTTCTCTCCAGTTTCGATCGGCCGAACATTTTCTATCGCATCGTGCCCAAGGAGCAGCCACGCAAGCAGTTGCTGGGCTTTCTCGCCGAGCGCCGTGGCGATGCCGGCATCGTCTACTGCATGTCGCGCAAGAAGGTTGATGACTTTGCCGCGTTCCTGACCGAGCAGGGCTTTCCGGCACTGCCGTATCACGCCGGCTTGCCCAACGAGCTGCGCGCTTATCATCAGAAGCGCTTCCTCAACGAGGAAGGTCTGATCATGGTGGCGACCATCGCGTTCGGCATGGGTATCGACAAGCCCAACGTGCGCTTCGTTGCCCACCTCGATCTGCCCAAGTCCCTGGAAGCGTATTACCAGGAAACCGGCCGGGCAGGGCGCGACGGCCTGCCGGCGGATGCCTGGATGGCCTACGGCCTGCAGGACGTCATCTTTCTCAAGCAGATGCTCAATAACTCCGAGGGCGATGAGCGGCACAAGCGGGTCGAACAACACAAACTCGATGCCATGCTGGCCCTGTGTGAGGAAACCCGCTGCCGGCGTCAGGCCCTGCTGGCGTATTTCGATGAAGAGTTACCCAATCCATGCGGCCATTGCGATAACTGCGTCGATGGCGTGCAGACCTGGGATGCGACCCAGCCTGCGCGCCAGGCGTTATCGGCCATCTACCGCAGCGGCCAACGTTACGGCGTTGGCCATTTGGTCGATGTCCTGCTGGGGCGCGATAACGATAAGGTGCGTGGGCTCGGTCATCAGCACCTGTCCGTGTTCGGCGTTGGCAAGGCGCTGGCGGAAAGTGAATGGCGCTCACTGTTTCGTCAGTTGGTGGCGCGGGGCCTGGCGGACGTTGATCTCGACGGTTTCGGCGGGTTGCGTCTGAGCGACAGCTGTCGCCCGCTCCTGCGCGGGGAGGTCAGCCTCGAGCTGCGCCGCGATCTGTCCAGCAAGGCTCCAAAGCCTGCAGCCAGCGCGGCGAGCCAACTGGTACGCAGCGAAGAACGGGAAACCTGGGAGGCGTTGCGCACGCTACGGCGCAAGCTGGCCGAAGAGCACAGCGTGCCGCCATACGTGATCTTCCCCGACGCCACTCTGCTGGAAATGTTGCGCAGCCAGCCCGCGTCGCTTTCCGACATGGCGATGATCAGCGGCGTCGGCGCGCGCAAACTGGAGCGTTACGGGCAGGCGTTCCTCGAAGTGCTGCAGGGTAATACCGAGGTTGCCAAGTCGCCTGCCGATCTGCGCCATGAGTTGATCACGCTGGCCCGGGCAGGCATGACTCCGGCGCAGATCGCTCGGCAGCTCGACTGCAGCGAGAAGAATGTCTACGCGATGCTCGCCGAGGCCATCGGCCTGCAGCAATTGAGTCTTGAGCAGGCGCTCGATTTGCCGGAGGACTTGCTCGGCGAGATTCAGGAAGCCTTCCTCGACGGCGAAGGCGAGCTTCCGCCGGTGAGCGCTGTGGCCGGGCAGTTCGCCGGACGCGTGCCGGAGCAGGTGCTTTATTGCGTGCGAGCTGCGCTGCAGGTCGAGTTCGAATTGTAACCAGGTGCATCCCTCCATCAGGAGGTGCAACCGTGGAACCTGCACTACGCAAGGCTTTTGCACTGTCTGCGTGCCATCATTGCGACTACTGTAGCCCCATCACGGACCAAAGGTCGTCTTGTCTGCTTATGGGAGCTGTGGTTAGCTGACTAATAATTAGTTTTTGCAGGGAATGTCCGTTTCATGTATGCCGAGCAACATCGCTTTGCCATGCAATTGGCGCAACTCTCCCGCGGCTGGCGCGCGGAGCTTGATCGCCGTCTGGCTGATCTCGGGCTTTCTCAGGCCCGCTGGCTGGTCCTTCTGCATCTCGCCCGTTTCGATCACGAACCGACCCAGCGCGAGCTGGCGCAGAGCGTGGCTGTTGAAGGCCCGACGTTGGCTCGGCTGCTGGACAGCCTGGAGGCTCAGGGGCTGGTGCATCGCAAGGCATCGGCCGAGGACCGCCGCGCCAAGCGGATTTCTCTCGGCGCGCCGGCTCTGCCGCTGATCGAGAAGATCGAGGCGATTTCCACTCAAGTGCGCCACGAGGCCTTCGCCGGTATCGACGAAGAGGATTTGCGCAAGTGCCAGCAGGTGCATGCGCGCATTCTTGCCAACCTGGACAAGCGCTGAACCTGCGGTAACGCTCTTTGGCATTACGTCGAAGAGCGGGCCTGGCCTGCCTCACCGGCCGGTCGATCTGCGTCGGCTAGCCGTACCTTTCTGATCTGTCGCGTCTGCGGCTTGTCTGTTCGTCCCTGTCCGTGGAATGTCTGAATCCTGAGTGCTGGGCCGCTTAAAAGCTGCGGCCCAGATTCATATACAGCGCTCGCTCATCCTCGTCGTTGAAGCCGAAGCCGAAGTTAAGCGGGCCCAGCGGGGTGTCGTAGCCAAGGAAGATGCTTGCGGCATTGATGTAGCCGCTGTCGAAGGCATTGTCGTTGTTCCACACCCGGCCACGTTCCAGCGATCCACCCAGGTAAAGCGGGAAATCCAGCGGCTGAAATGCCCGCGGCGTCACGCGGCGGTAGTACACCATGCGCGCCAGGCTGATGTTCTGCCCAGCCAGCGCATCCTGGCGAAAGCCCGACAGCTGGCGGGCGCCACCGAGCAGAAAGCTCGAAGTCACCACCTCAGCGTCATCCAGCGTGCGGCCGTAACGGCCGCCGAGCACCCAGGTGTTGGCGTCGTGACTAAGCGCCTTGTCCAGCTTGATGTTCCATTGGCGATAGCGCTGATCGGAGCTGAGGCTCGGGTCATACTGGCGCATGGTCAGGCGGATGTCTTCGCCCTCGCGCGGGAAGTCGATGTTGTCGAGGGTGTCGAACGAGTACTGCAGTTCGTAATAGCCCTCGGTGAAACTGAAATCGGGCAGATCACGTTCGCCAATCCGCACATCGGCTTCGCCCCAGGCCTGGCCGATGCCGAAGCGTATCTCGCCATTGTTGGCGATCTGCCGTCCGAGGTTGAGGCCATAGCCGTAACGTTGCAGGCGATACTCGGCGATCGGATCGTTGTCGAGGATGGCCTCGACGTTCTGCGCCTCGACGAACAGATTCGGTGCGACGAACCAGCGGGAGCCGGCATCGAGCGGCTGGTAAAACTCGCTGTAGAGCTCTTGCCGATCCCCCAGTTGCAGGCGAGTCAGCCACTCGGCACCGAGCTCATTGATGCCATTCTTGCGATAGCTTGCCCCGAGATTGAACACGCTGTCGCCGCGGAAATCATCAGACAGACTCAGGCCCAGGCGCAGGTAGTCCGTGCCGGTGCGCTTCTCGCGAGCATTGATGACCAGCGTGTTACCGAGCTTGCCACGCTGGACGCGGTACTCGACGCGTTCGAAGTAATCCAGGCCGTAGAGCGTGCCCATGTCTTTCTGCAGATCCTCCAGGTCCAGCGGCTCGCCGAGCTGCTGACGAAGGTGGCGACGGATCACCGCGTCACTGACCTTGGAATCATTCTCCACGCGTATCGCGGTGATGATCGGCGTGCGCGGATCGCTGGAGCGCGCAAGGCTGAGGGCGGGGTTGCCGCCTGAAGTGGCGCGCATCTCGGCCAGACGCCCCTCCAATGCCAGGGTGGCGCGGTAGCCGGCATCGACCAGCTGCTCTGCGCGGGCAAAATCGGTGGAACCGTAAGCGGCCAGCGGCGGCTGGATCAGCAGGTCCTGCGGCTGCAGGGTGGCCAGCTGCGCCTCGGAGTTGCGACGGGTCATCATCGTAGTGGTCTGGTTAAGCACATCGACCACCGTGAGCAGTTCTTTGCGCGGCTTGAGCGGCGTGCCGATGTCCACGACGATCAGGCGGTCGACGCCCATTTCGCGAGCGACATCCATGGGAATGTTATCAACCATGCCTCCGTCCACCAGCAGGCGATCGTCGATCTCCACGGGGGCGAACACCGCGGGGATCGACATGCTTGCCCGGATCACCTGCGGCAGATGCCCGCGGCGGAAGACCACCTTCTCGTCGTTGGCGATATCGGTAGCAACCGCGCGGAAGGGGATTGGCAGCTGATCGAAGTCGCGGGTGTCGCTGGCGTGCACCAGCAGGCGCTCGAGCAGCAGCGCGAGATTCTGGCCCTGGATCACGCCCAGTGGCAGGCCGAGGCTGCCGTCGTCACGAAAGCTGAGTTTCTGCTTGATGAGGAAGTCGCGATCGTCCTGCTTGCGCCGGTAGGGAATATCCTGGCGCGGTGGATCGTCCGATAGCACCTGTTGCCAATCGAGTGTCAGCGCCAGGCGTTCGAGTTCGGCGACGCTGTAGCCTGCGGCGTAGAGCCCGCCGACCACCGCGCCCATACTCGTTCCGGCGATGGCGTCGATGCGCACGCCTTGCTCTTCCAGTGCCTTGAGCACGCCGACATGAGCGAGCCCGCGGGCTGCACCGCCAGACAAGACCAGGCCGGTCTTCGGCTGTGATGGTTCAGCGAACGAGGCAGGCAAGACAAGCAGAAACAGCAGGCAAACGAACAGGCGGAGCATGGCGGAACCGGGGAGCGTGGGAAGGCGGCTATTATAGGCCGCCATGAACCAGTGGGAGTCGTCGCCAATGAGCTCAAGCAAGCCGGAAATCGTCATCACTTATTGCACCCAGTGCCAGTGGCTGCTGCGCGCCGCCTGGCTCGCTCAGGAGTTGCTGTCGACCTTCGCCGATGATCTTGGGCGCGTAAGCCTGGTGCCGGCCACTGGCGGTACTTTCCATATCAGCTGCGATGGCGAGCAGATCTGGGAGCGCAAGCATGACGGCGGCTTCCCCGAGGCGAAGGAGCTCAAGCAGCGCGTGCGTGACCGCATCGATCCACAGCGCTCGTTGGGTCACAACGATCGCTGAGCGTCAGCTTGCGGGTTTCACAGTCATGCTTGGCGGGCTTTTCAGGCGGCTGGTGACGACGCTGGCGATGATGATCAAGGCGCCGCCCAGCAGCATTCGAAGTGTCGGTTGCTCGTTGAACAGCCACCAGGCGAAGGCGATGCCGTAGACCGGCTCGAGGGCAAATATCACCGAAGTGGTGCGCGCCTTCAGCACCCGCAGGCTGGCGACGAACAGGCTGTGCGCCAGCCCTGTGCAGAGCACGCCGAGCAGGGCCAGCCACAGCCAGTCCTGCGCGGGAATGGCCGGAATCGCCGACCAGCTGAATGGCAGCAGAGCGGCAAGGATCGCCAGGTTCTGCCAGAGCGCGGAGCGAACCGGATCGAGCCCTCGGGTAACGGCGCGATTGAGTAGCGACAGCAAGGCGAACAGCAGTCCGGAGAGCACCCCGTAGAGCAATCCGGCGGTCGGCCCGCTGTTGAGGTCGAATGCTGGCGCGACCAGCAGCAGGCCGGCGCAAACCAGCCCGACCATGGCGAACTCGACCGGGCGGGTACGTTCGCGGAACAGCAGGCCTTCGAGCAGCACGGTGAAGGCCGGGAAGCTGGCGAAACCCAGGGTGGCGATGCCTACGCCGGCGATCTTCACGGCGATGAAGAAAGTCAGCCAATGGGCACCGAGCAGCAGGCCACCCAGTGCCAGGCCGGCGCCCTGGCGCCAGTCCGGGCTCGCCCCGCTGGGCCGCAACAGCCGGGCGACGATCAGCAAAGCCAGCACGGCGAACAGCGCGCGCCCAAAGGTGATGATCAGCGCCGAGCTTTCGGCCAGCTTCCCTAGCACGCCGGAAAGGCCAAACATCAAGGCGCCGAGGTGGATCGCCAGCAGAGCGTTACGCGGGGTCATTTGGTGGTCGACCTGTCTGAGGTGCACGATCTGAGCAGGAGAGACGGGAATGCCGCGGGGGAGTTCATGGCTGCCCATGCACAGTGGTTACAGCCATGCTAAGTCGACAGCCAGGACTGTGTCTTTCGCGTCAGTCGCGGGTTTTGTCGCGCAACTCGCGGCGCAACATACGTGGTGAGCGACCGTGCACGCGCACCAGTGCTGCGGTGAAGGCGCTCTGCGATGCATAACCCACACGTGCGGCAATCTCTGCGACCGGTAGCCGGGTCTCATGCAGCAAGGCTTCGGCATGTTGCAGGCGGCGCGCGCGCACGTGCTCCATGGGCGTTCTGCCCGTTTCGTGGAGAAAGCGTGCATGCAGCCGCGCCACCGAACAGCCTGCGATGCGAGCCAGGTCGGCAACCTGAAGCGGATGGGGTAGGTGCTGGTCGATGAACGCATCAATAGCCGCTAGCGGCAGGCCATGCCGGTCTTGCAGTGGCGGGTCCGTGCTGGCCAGGCTGGCCAGCAATAGCGCGGTGCCTTGCGCAGCGATCACCGAATCGTTGATCGGACTGCGCGCCAGCCAGGCGACCAGGCTCTGCTGTGCCGGAGCGAGGCGCAGCGTATTCGGTCGGTCCAGCAGTCGCAGGCTGCGCTCGGCGTGATGGCCAAGGTTTTCACGGACCCAGTTTTCGGAGGGAAGGTCCAGCACCAGACAGTGGCTGCCGGCGGTGCTGGCACAGGCGTGATGGGTGGCGGAGGGGATGACAACCAGGCCCCGTTCGCCGACGCAACTGGCGCGCCCACCCATTTCGAACTCCAGCAGTCCCGTCAGCCCGAACACCAGCTGCGGGTGGTCGTGGCTGTGGGCGATGACGTCGTGGTGATAATTGCGCAGCGATAACATCTGGCGGCGGTCTCGAAGGCAGGCACATCGCGGGCCACTGCAATGGGTCGGCGGCAGGTGGCCGGTGGGTCAGAAGATCAGAGGATAACCTTGTCGCGAAGTTTATCCGCGGCCTGCTGCAAAGCCTGGATGACGCGCTCCTTGTCGAAGTTCTGCACGCCGTTGGTGTCCAGGTACATGGAGAATCCCGGAAGCTCGTGCTCGACGAAGCTGCAGGTGGCGCCCAGATCACGGCGGAAGTCGACAACCTGATAGATCTGCACCGGACGGGAGAAGCCCTTGACCGGAATCTGCCCCTTGTCACGGCACATGATCACGTCCTTGATCAGCGAGTAGGTTTCATGGGAAACCAGAATCTCGCTGGCTTCGGCTGCGCTTTCCAAGCGACTGGCCAGGTTCACTTCGCGACCGATGATGGTGTAGTCCATGCGGGTATCCGCACCGAAGTTACCTACCGTGCAGTAGCCGGTGTTGATGCCCATGCGGATTTCCATGGGCTTGGTGATGCCCTGGGCACGCCACTGCTGGCGCAGAACCTTCATGTGTTTGCGCATGGCGATCGCCATGGACACTGCCGCTACGGCATCCTTCTTGGAGCCTTGGGTGCTCGGGTCGCCAAAGAACACCATCACGCAATCGCCGACGAACTTGTCGATGGTGCCGCCGTACTTGAGGGCGATCTTCGACATTTCGTTGAGGTAGTTGTTGAGCAGATCGGTGAGTGCTTCGGCTTCCAGCTCCTCGGCGAGTTCAGTAAAGCCCTTGATGTCGGAAAAGAACACGGTCAGACGCTTGCGCTGGGTCTCCAGACGAACGCTGCGCTTGCCCGTGAAGATCGACTCCCACACCTGTGGCGAAAGGTATTTGGCCAGATTGCGCGCCAAACGGGCGGCCTTGGCCTGTTCCGTTTCGATCTCCTTGCGGGCAATCGCCAAACGCAGCCCTTGCTGGTGGACGAAGTAGGCGGTTGCGCAGACGTACAGGGTGGTGAACAGGATGCTGACCAGCGACACCAGCGGCGGTGTGGTGCCCTGGTATTCCATCGGTATGGCAAGGAGTGTCAGGCCTGTTCCGGCGGCGGCGCAGATCAGGGCCATCAGCAGGTTACGCAGGCTGCCGATCACCAGGGCGCTGAAGCTGAGCGTCAGTAGAAACATCAGGCTGGGCACGATCGAGAAACCGAGCAGCGATACACCGGCACCTGCATTCAGTGCGTCGAGGCAGAGCAGGACCTGCGAGGTACGCTCGGGATGGTCGCGCTTGAATCGGTAGCTCAGGTGATAGGCGAGGTGCGGATAGAGCAGGGCATACGGCACCATCCACAACAGATCCATCGAGAAATACTGGGTGTAGGTACCAGCGGCTAGCGTCGCGGCGCAGATCAGATAGGCGAGCACACGCGAGTAGTACTCGCGCAATGGGCGAGTAGCGAGGCCGTTGCGGCGCTCAACCGTGGTGGAAGTCATGTATGCGTACGATCCCTGGTAGTGTGTCGACGCCTTTTCTAAGCGCCTTGCAGACTGACGCGAGCGCGCTCCGTCCGCAGCGAAGGCGGTGGCGGAGAAATGGCACGGTTCGGCATGCAGTCTCGCCGTCGAAGAGCTGGCTTGGTGGAGACCGCCCTGCATGACAGCCGACAGATCATAACCAAGCCACGCCCCATCGCCAAACCGGAGGTGAAAAACAGGCGTAGCGCCCGTCGGATATGCTGCCGTCTTCTCAGAAGCGGATACGGCCGGTCAGTATGTCCTTGAACATGACCCAGTCGCCCAGAAAGCTGTACAGCGGATACTGAAACGTTGCGGGGCGGTTCTTCTCGAAGATGAAGTGCCCGATCCAGGCGAAGCCATACCCCGCCAGTGGCATGGCGAGCAGCCAGAGCCACTGCTGGGTGAACACTGCATAGCCCAGAATGGCCAGCACCAAGAGGCTGCCGGCGAAGTGCAGGCGCCTGCAAGTAGGGTTGCGGTGCTCGGCCAGGTAGAACGGGTAGAAGTCGGCAAAGCGGGTAAAGCGTTCGGCGGTTTGCGTACTCATGGCTTACCTCCTGTTATTGTCGGGGCCAGATTAAGCACCTCAGACCTTTCGCGTCAGTGACAATCACGGCCAGTTTAGTAGCCTTGACTGCAGCTGACCGACATCCAGAAGAACAACAACCACATGATCGTACGCACCACTTCCTCTAGCTGGGCGCAGGGCATCGTCCAGAGCCTGGAGTCCGCAGGGGTCGACTGCCGCCAGCTGTTCGGCGAACTGGGCCTCGATTATTCGGCCCTGAGCGATCCCGATGCGCGTTTTGCGCAAGACGATATGACCCGCCTGTGGCAGCGTGCGGTGGCGGTTTCCGGCAACCCGGCGATCGGCCTGGACATGGCCCGCCAGGTGCGTCCCGCCGCGCTGAACGTCGTTGGTTATGCATTGATGTCCAGCCGCAATCTGAAGGAGGGTTTCGCCCGGCTGGTGCGCTATCAGCGGATCATCGCCGAGGGGGCCGACCTGGATTTCCAGCCCTGTGCAGAAGGGTATCGGCTGAGCCTGACGATCCTCGGTGACCGGTTGCCACCGGCTCGACAAAGCGCCGAAGGCTCGCTGGCGGGGTGTCTGACGTTCTGCCGCTGGCTGAGCGGAACGATGCTGCGGCCGTTGGAGGTGAGTTTTCAGGGGGCGGCACCGGACGATCTCGGGCCCTACCGGCAACTGTTCCAGGCGCCGCTGCGCTTCGAAGCGCAGCGCTATGCGCTGCTGTTCCGTCAGGCCGACGTCGAAATGCCCCTGCCAACTGCCAATGAGGCGCTGGCGCAGCTGCACGATCGTTTCGCTGGTGAGTACCTTTCACGGTTCGCGGACACTCGGGTGTTACACCGCGCACGGCAGATTCTGTGTCGGCTGCTTCCCCAGGGCGAACCCCGGCGCGAGATTGTTGCGCAGGCGCTGTGTCTGTCCGAGCGCACCTTGCAGCGGCGCCTGCAGGAGGAGGGGAGCACGTTCCAGCAACTGCTCGACGATACCCGCCGCGACCTGGCAGTTCAGCATCTGGCTCAGCCGGATCTTGCGCCGCTGGAAATCGCCTATCTGCTGGGCTTTGCCGACCCGAGCAATTTCTACCGTGCGTTCAAACGCTGGTTCGGCATGACGCCCGGCGAGTACCGTCTGGCTGCACGATCCCGACCCTAGGAACCGGCATGCATGGGCGTAGCCTTAGCTACAGCAGATCGGGTATTGATATGCGCCTTTTCCAGTAGCGGAGACACCCAATTGGCTACCAGCCTCCTCGCGTTGATTGACGATATTGCCACCGTGCTCGACGACGTGTCGGTCATGACCAAGGTCGCGGCGAAGAAAACCGCCGGTGTGCTGGGCGATGATCTCGCCCTCAATGCCCAGCAGGTAACCGGTGTAAAGGCCGACCGCGAACTGCCGGTGGTCTGGGCCGTCGCCAAGGGGTCGTTTCGCAACAAGGCGATTCTGGTACCGGCTGCATTGTTGATCAGTGCCTTTCTGCCGTGGGCGATCACGCCCCTGCTGATGCTCGGGGGCGCCTTTCTCTGTTACGAGGGCTTCGAAAAACTGGCGCACCGCTTTCTGCACAAGGATCGCGGCGAACATGTCGAGACGGTGAGGGCGCTTGCCGACCCCTCGGTAGACATGGTTGCGTTCGAGAAGAAAAAGATCAGTGGCGCGGTGCGCACCGACTTCATCCTGTCGGCCGAAATCATCGCCATCACCCTCGGCACGGTCGCTGCGGCGTCGTTCAGCCAGCAGGTGCTGGTGCTGGTAGGCATCGCCATTCTCATGACGGTGGGCGTCTATGGCTTGGTCGCGGCCATCGTCAAACTCGACGATCTTGGCCTGGCGTTGAGCAAGCGGGCCAGTGGCGCGGTCAGCGCCATCGGGCGCGGCATTCTCAGTGTCGCGCCCTGGCTGATGAAATCCCTGTCGGTCATCGGCACCGCGGCAATGTTCATGGTCGGCGGCGGCATCCTCACCCACGGTATCCGCGCCGTGCATCATTTCATCGAGAGCAGCGCCCATGACGCCCTCGGGCTGCCTTACGTCGGGGCGGTGCTGGGCGGGCTGCTGCCGACGCTGCTCGATGCCGCATTCGGCATCGTCGCAGGCGCTCTTGTGCTGGCTCTGGTGACGCTTGGTGGTCGGCTGTTCAAGCGTGGGTCAGGAGCAGCAGCCTGATCAGTGACGCCAGAATGCCGGGGTCAGCAAGACCAGTACGGTGATGATCTCCAGTCGACCCAGCAGCATGCCGATCGACAGTAACCATTTGGCGGTATCGGGCAGCGTGGAGAAGTTGCCCGCCGGGCCGATGATCTCCCCCAGTCCCGGGCCGACGTTGCACACGGCAGTCGCTGCGCCGGTGAGCGCGGTGATCGGGTCCAGGCCCAGCAATGCCAGACATAGCGCCAGTACGCCGATGGTCATGGTGATGAAGAAGGAGAAGGTGAGAATCGAGCGGACGATTTCTTCGTCGAGATTGTGTCCGTTGTACTGCTGACGGATTACAGCGCGGGGGTGAATCAGCTGTTTGAAGTTGGCCCGCAGTAGCGAATAGGCGACCTGAAAGCGGAACATCTTCAGCCCGCCGGACGTCGAGCCCGAACAGCCGCCGACGAAGGTGAGATAGAAGAACGCCATGACGGCGAAACCGCCCCACTGGGTGTAGTCATCCACCGCAAAACCGGTGGTGGTAACCACCGATACCACGCTGAACGTCACGATGCGCAGCGCATCCAGCGCGGGAATATCGTTGTTCAACCAGTACCAGCCGCTGAACAACAGGCTGGTGATTGCAAGCATCATCACGAAGCCCCGTACCTGCTGATCCCTGAACAAGGCGGTGTGATGGCCGCGCAGCGTCATCACATACAGGGTGAACGGCAGGCTGCCGAGCAGCATGAAGAAGATCGCGACCCAGTGCGCGGATGGGCCGAACTTGCCCATCGAGGCATCGGAGGTGGAGAAGCCACCCGTAGCGACGGTCGACATCGCATGGTTGATGGCATCGAAGATGCTCATGCCTGTCAGCAGGAAGGCCACGAATGCCGCGATGGTGAAGGTCACATAGATGACCAGCAGGTACTGTCCGGCAACATGCGAGCGTGGCATCACCTTCTCGGACCAGTCCGACGACTCGGTCTGGAACAGTCGCATGCCGCCGACGCGCAGCAGCGGCAGGATCGCGATCGCCATGCCGATGAAGCCGATACCGCCCAGCCAGTGCAGCAGCGAACGCCACATGAGCAGCCCCGGGGAAGCGCTGTCCAGTCCCGAGAGTACGGTCGCTCCGGTGGTGGTGATGCCTGACATGGTTTCGAAGAACGCATCCGAATAGCTGATGTGCTGTATCAGCATCAGTGGCAATGCGGCAAAACAGCAGACCACTACCCAGCTGATCGTCGTCAGGAAGTACATGTCCCGCGGTCGCAGATGGGTATTGGCCGGTCGACCCGGCGCGACCAGGGCGAAGCCGCAGGAGAAGGTGATCAGGCTGCCCCAGATGAACGCCTGCAGATCATCGGTGCGCTCGTAAGCCAACAGCGTGAGCATCGGAATGATCATGCTGACCGCAAGGGTGATCAGAAATATGCCGAGAATGAAACCGATGATGCGCAGGGTCGGCAGGGCCATGTAGAAGGTGCTCGGCACGGTGAAAGAGGGCGGTCATTCTACCCGCGTCTTCGCGGCAGTAAACCGCTCGGCGGTTAGTTGAAAAATGTTTTCGCTGCGCGCCCGTCGCCTCTTCCCAAGGCGAGTGGCATGAATAGAATAGCCGCCCTGGCGCCGGCCATTTCCGGTCTCTGGGTGTTCACCTGCCATGTCCATCGAAAATCCCTGCCTCACGTGCGGCGCTTGCTGCGCGTACTTTCGAGTGTCCTTCTATTTTGGTGAATGCGTATCGGCTGGCGGCGCGGTTCCGGATCACCTGACGGTCCAGGTTTCGCCATTTCATGTGGCCATGCTCGGCACCGACAGCAAACCCGCCCGCTGTGTCGGCCTGCTGGGTGACGTAGGTTGCGGGGTTCGTTGCAGCATGTACGAACAGCGATCCAGCACCTGTCGCGAGTTCGAGGCCTCCTGGGAGAATGGCGAGCACAATCCGCACTGCGATGCGGCGCGGGCCGCACATGGGTTGCCACCGCTGGTGCCACCGTTGCAACCGCATCTGTCTCCGGATCGCGTGGCCTGAGCATTCAGGCCGGACCATGTAGCGGTCATCACTCGCGATACGGCGGCAACACCCTCTAGAATGTCCGACCGCCTTAGGAGGTAATGGATGGACGCTCTGGACCTGTTGCTCAATCGCGTATCGGTCACTCGCCTGTGCGAGCCGGCCCCCGATGCCGCTCAACTCGATCTGCTCTTCCGCTCGGCGCTACGCGCGCCGGATCACGGCCAACTGCATCCCTGGCGCTTTCTGACCATCGAGGGCGCTGCGCGGCACAAGCTCGGTGAGCTGTTTGCGGCCGCCTTGCAATTGCGTAACCCGGAGGCTTCCGAAGAGGCCGTGCAGAAAGCACGCAACATGCCGCTGCGTGCACCGATGCTGATCGTTGTGATCGCGAGCCTCAAGGCGCACCCGAAAGTGCCGGACGGCGAGCAGTTGCTCGCTGCCGGGTGCGCGACCCACGGCCTGCTGCTGGCTGCCCACGCGCAGGGGATCGGTGCGGTGTGGCGCACCGGTGAGTTTGCCTACGATCGTCATGTACTCGAGGGGCTGGGATTGAGCGAGCAGGAGCACGTGCTGGGCTTCCTGTACCTTGGAACACCCGAGGGGCGGGTGCGCACGGCGCCGGTGCTCGACCCGCAGGCTTTCGTTGCCGGTTGGGATGGTCAACCCGGTATCTGAAGGCTTTGGCCCTGGCCCGAATCGTCCGCCAGCGGCAGACGCAGACTGGCAACGAAGCCGCCGTCGGGATGGTTGGTCAGCTCCAGTTGTCCACCATGGCGCTCGGCTGCGCGGCGGGCGATGGCCAGTCCGAGGCCATGCCCGGCAGCCGTTTGCCCTGGCGCGCGGAAGAAGGGCTCGCTGAGTTGCGGTAGATGCTCGTCGGCGACCCCGGGGCCGTGGTCGCGCACGCTGAGTACCACCTCGTTCCCTTCGCGCTGCGCATGCAGCTCCACAGGTACTCCTTCTGGATTGAAACGCAGGGCGTTGCGCAACAGGTTGTCCAGTGCGCGCTCCAGCATGTCCGTCCAGCCAATCAGTCGAATACCCGGCTGTACCCGACTGTCGATGCGCTGGTTCGGGGCGATGATGCGGGCGTTGTCTTCCAGTTGTTCAAACATTGCTGGCAGATCGACGCACGCTGCGGTGCCTGGCTCGGCATCCAGGCGAGAGAGTTCGAGAATCTCGCTGATCAGGGCTTCCAGGCGGTCGCACTCCTTGGCCAGGCGCGGCCAGATCACTTCCCGCTCGCTCGGACTGGCACGTTCGGCGAGTGCCTGGGCAATGCGCAGGCGTGCCAGTGGTGAACGCAGCTCGTGGGACACATCGCGCAGCAGCTGACGCTGGCTGCTGATCAGTGCCTGCAGGCGTGCGCCCATGCGGTTGAAGTCGCTGGCCAGCAGGCCAAGCTCGTCGCGACGGGTCGCCAGGCGGGCCAGAGATTGCTGTTGGTAGCTGGTCTGCCCCAGGTCATGCACCGCCCGGCGCAGTCGGTCCAGCGGACGGGTTATCGATAGCGTCAGTAGCAGGCTGAAGCCGGTGAGCACCACCAGGGCGATGCCCAGTGCGCTCAGTGGCCACGCCAGACTGCCCCGGTGCCAGGCTTGCAGCTCGGGATGCGGAATGCGGTAAATGAACAGATAGGTTTCGCCGCTGGTGGGGCTGGTGTAATCGGCCGTCAAGCGACGCCAGGGCAGTTGGCGCTCGCGATTCTGGTGGCGTGCTTCGAAGGCGGCGGCGCGGGCGGGAAAGGTGCCGCGAATGATCGGCTGGCCGTTCTCGGCGAGCACCTGCACATCGACGCGCGAGCGGTGCCGGTGCTGTTCGAGCAGACGTTGTGCGGCCAGCGGGCCCTGGCGTTCGTAGACTTCCGTCCAGGTTTCGGCAAGACCTTGCAGCGCCGGGTGACGGCCGAGAATCCAGGCGTCCTGGTTCAACGCGTGGCCAAGCAGCATCGCCAGGCCGGCAACCAGCGCGATGGCCAGCCAGAATGTCGCGAGTATGCGCCAGAACAGTGATCGCACGGGTTTTCTCCACGGCAAAGCCCGGCCAGCTTCCGTTCTGCGTTGCGCACGCTGGGGGAAGCTGGCCGGGCAGGTTTCAGGAAAGCCCGGGATCAGTTCTTTTGATCGCGCTCGGCCTTCCACTCAAGGAACTCGGCACGCTCGGCGCGCTTTTCTTCCATCTTCTTCATGCCTTCGTCGAAGGCCTGTTGCTGCTCGGGCTTGAGCAGGGCGCGCATGCTCTGGTGGGTTTTTTCCCGGCTGGCGTCCAGATCGTTCTGCATGGCCTTGCGCTCGGCTTCGGGCAGTTTGTCGAGATAGCGCTGGGTGATTTCATGGCGCTGTCTCATCTGCTCGCCCATCAGCTTGCGCATTTCGCGCTGTTGCTCTTTGGTCAGGTCCAGGCCGTGAAACATGTGGGGGGCACGCTTGCCCGGGTGCTGCCCATCCTGCATGCCACCAGGCATGGCGACGGCGAGGGCTGGCAGGGCGGCGGCGAACAGCAGGGCTACGAGTGATTTGCGCATCTGAATACTCTCCTGGATAAGGGACACCGGCCGTGCCGCAGCATGCTGAACGCTGTCGGCGGGCTGTGACCGGATGAGTTCAGTCTATGCAGGGCAAGGTCAAGCGCGGTCAGCCCAGGGTAAAGCCTCGGTAAAGACGGTCAGACGGCGTAAAGGTAGCCGCGGCTGCGCAGCGCCACGATGCGTGGGCTGCCGTCGGCGTGGGGGCCAAGCTTGCGCCGCAGGTTGCTGACGTGCATGTCCAGGCTACGGTCGTAGAGGGTGAGCTTGCGGCCCAGTGCATGCTGGGCCAGGGCCTGTTTGTCCATCGGCTCGCCGGGTTGGGCCAGCAGGGCCTCGAGAATGCGACCCTCCGACAACGTCAGGCTGACCTCAGCACCGCCGACACTGGCTATGCCGCGCGCGGGGCTGTAACAGAGATCGCCGAGTTCGACCTGGCTCGGCGTCGCCGGCGGCTGGCTACGGCGCAGAACGGCACGCAGGCGCGCGGTAAGTTCGCGAGGGTCGCATGGCTTGGCCAGGTAATCGTCGGCACCGAGTTCGAGACCCAGAATGCGATCCAGGGGCTCGCCACGGCCGGAAAGCATCAATACCGGCAGCTCCGGATGCTCGCTGCGCAGCTGTTTGAGCAGCTCCAGGCCGCTGCCATCAGGAAGCATCACGTCCAGTACCACCGCCGCCGGTTGGTGCTCTGCGAGTGCCTGGCGCGCACTCTTGCCGTCGTGGCAGGCGTGGGCGACGAAGCCTTCCTGAGCCAGCCAGCTGATCAGCAGCTCGCAAAGCTCCTGGTCGTCGTCGATAAGCAGTAGTTCACTCATGTCGGCTCGATTGATCAGTTGAGCCACTGGCGTCGGCGGCGGCCACGCGAGACCAATAGGCCCAGGGTAAAACTGACGACACCGACTGCACCGCCCACGGCGAACCATTGCTGCTGATCGTTCAGCAGTACCGGCGCCGCTTTCGCCTGCTCGGTTTGCAATTGCAGGCGCAGGCGTCGGTTTTCTTCGCGCAGGCGCAGCAGCAACGCTTGGGTAGTGTCGGCACCCGGCGTCGCGGCCTGTGGTTCAGGCGCGACTTGCATCTCTTCGATGTCGATGGAATCGCTGGATTCGTCTGCTGGAACATGGGGTTCCGGCACCGCTTCCTCGGCGTGTAGTACCGGGGCAAGCAGCATCAGGGCAAGCAACAGGGAGAGCGGTCGTTGACGCATCGGAACTCCTATTTCCTTACGAGGCCGTGGAGCGCCAGCGGCCGGGGCAGATTCGCTATTCCCTGCTGTGTCGGCTCAGGGCAGCACTTTCTTGAACGGCTTGACCACTACGTTCGCGTAAACACCTGCGGCTATATAGGGATCGGCATCGGCCCACTGCTGCGCCGCTTCCAGAGAGTCGAACTCGGCTACAACCAGGCTGCCGCTGAAGCCCGCTTCACCCGGGTCGTTGCTGTCGATGGCCGGGTGCGGACCGGCAAGCACCAGGCGACCTTCGTTCTTCAGCTGCTCCAGGCGCGCGAGGTGCGCCGGGCGGGTGGCGAGGCGGTTCTGCAGGGAGTTCGGGGCGTCAGTGGCGATAACGGCGTACAGCATGGTCGGTCCTCGTTCGCTTCGATGGCTTGAGTAACGCTAAAAGCCCAGGTCAATGGTGAGCTACCGGCAGGTCAGTGGGTAGCGCCCGTGCAGGCGCGCTGGCTGCTGCCGGCGTGCAGCGCGGCATCATAGCAAACCGCGTTTGCCGCGAAAGTGCTGTGCATGTCTGGTAGCCGGTTGATCGCACGCTGGGCTGGATCAGCGGTCGAAGCAGGGGTGGTTTCGCCGCGAACGTGACGGGGCGATGCGGCAACGGCGACGATGCAAGCCAAAGCCACGATGCGGCGTTAGACTAGCCGGCCGTCTGCGCGAGCGCCCAGTTTGATCGGGCCAGGTGAGAAGTTTATCGCCAGGGCTGGACGGCTTTTTTCTCGAGGTCTCAGCACCTCACCGGAGTGCCTTACTAGATGATTGTCGATCTGCATTGCCATAGCACCGCCTCGGATGGCGCGCTGGCACCTGCCATTCTGGTGCAACGCGCTCATGCGCGGGGCATCCAGCTGCTGGCACTCACCGACCACGACACGGTGGACGGTCTTGCCGAGGCGCGGAGCACGGCGCAGGGGCTGGGCATGCAGTTGGTCAATGGCATCGAGCTGTCGTGTCTTTGGAACGGGGCTACCATTCATGTATTGGGCTATGCGTTCGACGCCGAGGCGCCGGCTTTGCAGCAGTCGATCGCGCAGTTGCACGAGGGGCGCTGGCGCCGCGCCGAGCTGATTGCTCAGCGGCTCGAAGCGAAAGGGATGCCCGGTGCGCTCGAAGGGGCTCGAGCGATCCAGCAGGAACTCGGCGATAGCGGCAACGCACCAGCGCGCCCGCACTTCGCTGATTTTCTGGTGCGTGCCGGTCACGTGCGTGATCGCGCCGAGGCATTTCGCAAGTGGCTGGGCTCGGGCAAGCTCGGTGACGTCAAGCAGCACTGGCCAAGCCTTGAGCAGACCGTACAGACCTTGCGCGACTCCGGCGCCTGGATCAGCCTGGCACACCCCTGGCAATATGATTTCACGCGCAGCAAGCGGCGCCGACTGGTCATCGATTTCGCCCAGGCTGGCGGTCATGCGCTGGAAGTGGTCAATGGCATGCAGCCGCTGGAACAGGTTGGCGGTCTGTCCACGCTGGTCCGCGAGCTGGGCCTGATGGCCACGGTCGGTAGTGATTTCCATGCGCCCGGCGACTGGTCGGAGCTTGGGTTGTACCGCAGCCTGCCGGAAGACCTGTCGCCGCTTTGGAGACATTTCGATCATGAGCGCCGCACATCTGCTGCCAGCTGAACAGGGAGTTTCCATGAGCCAGTTCTTTCAGATCCACCCGGACAACCCGCAACCGCGCCTGATCAAGCAGGCCGTGGAGATCATCCGCAAGGGCGGCGTGGTGGTCTATCCGACCGATTCCAGTTATGCCGTTGGCTGCTCGATCGGCAACAAGGCAGGCATCGAGCGCATCCGCCGGCTGCGCCAGCTGGACGACAAGCACAACTTCACTCTGGCCTGCCGCGACCTTTCGCAGCTGGGCCTGTTCGCCAAGGTCGATACCGCCGCCTTTCGCCTGCTCAAGGCGCACCTGCCGGGGCCCTACACCATCATCCTCTCGGCCACCCGCGAAGTGCCGCGCATGTTATTGCACCCCAAGCGCCGCACCATCGGCCTGCGTGTGCCCGCGCAGCCAATCGCCCAGGCGCTGCTGGAAGAGCTCGGTGAGCCGCTGATGAGCGTCAGTCTGATCCTGCCCGGACAGGAGCTGCCGATGAGCGATCCGTACGAGATGCGCGATGTGCTGGAGCACCAGGTAGACCTGATCATCGATGGCGGTTACGGTGGCGTCGAAGCATCGACGGTGGTCAGCCTGGTCGACGACCAGCCCGAGGTGGTGCGGGTCGGTTGTGGCGATCCAGCACCCTTCATGGCCTGAGGCTGAAAGGCAGCGTGCCCGTACACTATCAACTAAGGACACCCTTTTGAGCTCCATGGATTCGCAGCGGCGCGTGGTATCCGGTATGCGCCCGAGTGGTCGGCTTCACCTCGGCCACTACAACGGCGTGCTGAAGAACTGGGTCAGGCTGCAGCACGAGTACGAGTGTTTCTTCTGCATCGTCGACTGGCATGCGCTGACCACCGACTACGAGAACTCCAGCGAAATCTCGCAGAACATCATGGATATGGCGGTGGACTGGCTGGCCGCAGGCGTCAGCCCGAGTTCCGCGACCCTGTTCGTCCAGTCGCAGGTACCCGAGCACGCCGAGCTGCACCTGTTGCTGTCGATGATCTGCCCGTTGGGCTGGCTGGAACGGGTGCCGTCCTACAAGGAGTTGCAGCAGAACCTGCAGCACAAGGACCTGGATACCTACGGCTTCCTCGGCTATCCACTGCTGCAGGCGGCGGACATCCTGATCTATCGTGCCGGGCTGGTGCCGGTCGGTGCCGACCAGCTGCCACATATCGAATTCGCCCGCGACGTGGCGCGGCGCTTCAATCATCTGTACGGTCGCGAAGCGGATTTCGAGGACAAGGCCGAAGCGGCGATCCGCAAGCTCGGCAAGAAGACCTCGCGGCTCTATGTCAGCCTGCGCAAGAGCTATCAGGAGCAGGGTGACGTCGACGCGCTGAACACCGCGCGCGCCATCATCAAGGAGCAGCAGACCATCACCATCGGTGATCAGGAGCGGCTTTACGGCTACCTGGAAGGCTGCGGCAAGCTGTTGCTGCCAGAGCCTCAGGCACTGCTCGGCGAATCGCCGAAGATCTCCGGGCTCGACGGCGGCAAGATGGCAAAATCGAACAGCAACGCCATCTACCTGCGCGACACGCCGAACGAGATCGAGGAGAAGATCCGTCGCATGCCCACCGACCCTGCTCGCGTACATCGCAGCGACCCGGGCGAGCCGACGCGCTGCCCGGTGTGGCAGATGCATCTGGTGCACTCGGGTGAGGATGTCCGCCAATGGGCCGAACAGGGCTGTCGCAGTGCCGGCATCGGCTGCCTGGAATGCAAGGCGCCGCTGATTGATGCCATCAGGTCGGATCTGGCGCCCTTGCAGGAACGCGCGCTGGACTACGAGCAGAATCCCGACCTCGTCCGCAGTATCCTCGCCGAAGGTGCGGAACACGCCCGTGACGAAGCCCGTGAGACGCTGATCGAAGTTCGCCAGGCCATGGGCCTGAATTACCGCTGAGTGGCGCATAAGCAGCCTGCTCCGAAGGATTTCCATGCAGCACACCGAGTCCTCCAGTCCCGAAGCGATCCAGCCCGGCGAGCAGCTACGGCTGGCGCTGGTCTATGGCGAGGCGGTGACCGAGCTGCCGCTTGACCTGTACATCCCGCCGGACGCGCTGGAGGTCTTCCTCGAAGCCTTCGAGGGTCCGCTGGACCTGCTGCTCTACCTGATCCGCAAGCAGAACATCGACATCCTCGACATCCCGGTGGCGGAAATCACCCGGCAGTACATGGGCTACGTCGAGCTGATGAAATCGGTGCGCCTGGAGCTGGCCGCCGAATATCTGGTGATGGCCGCGATGCTCGCCGAGATCAAGTCACGCATGCTGCTGCCGCGCTCGGCAGAGATCGCCGAGGAAGAGGACGATCCGCGCGCGGAGCTGATCCGCAGGCTGCAGGAGTACGAGCGTTTCAAGGCCGCCGCCGAAGACATCGACGAGCTGCCGCGGGTCGGTCGCGACCTGCAGGTGCCGCGTCTCGATGCGCCCGAGGCGCGGGCGCGCAAGCTGCTTCCTGAAGTCAGTCTGGAAGAGTTGCTGGTGTCGATGGCCGAAGTGCTGCGCCGTGCCGACATGTTCGAGAGTCACCAAGTCACCCGCGAAGCGCTGTCGACCCGCGAGCGTATGAGCGAAGTGCTCGAGCGCCTGAAGGGAGGCGGTTTCGTCCCCTTCGTCACGCTGTTCAGGATCGAGGAAGGGCGCCTTGGCGTAGTGGTGACCTTCATGGCGGTGCTCGAGCTGATCAAGGAGTCGCTGGTCGAGCTGGTGCAGAACGAGCCCTTCGCGCCGATCCATGTGCGCAGCCGTACCGAATAGGCATTTGCAGGAGTCAACCGTGGACCTGTCCGATCCCAAGGATCTCGCTTCGCTGCTCGAAGCCTTTCTGCTCGCATCCGGCAAACCGCTTTCCCTGGAGCGCCTCGGCGAACTCTTCGAGGAAGCCGAGCGGCCGTCTTCGGCACAGCTGAAGAAGGCGCTCGAAGTGCTGGAAAAATCCTGCAAGGGCCGCGCGTTCGAGCTCAAGGAGGTCGCCAGCGGTTACCGCCTGCAGGTGCGCCAGCGCTTCTCGCCGTGGGTCGGCCGCCTCTGGGAGGAGCGTCCGCAGCGTTATTCCCGCGCGCTGCTGGAAACCCTGGCGCTGATCGCCTATCGCCAGCCGATCACCCGTGGCGAGATCGAGGACATCCGTGGCGTTGCGGTCAACAGCCAGATCGTCAAGACGTTGCAGGAGCGCGAGTGGATTCGCGTGGTCGGCCATCGTGACGTGCCGGGGCGCCCGGCGATGTTCGCCACGACCCGGCAGTTTCTCGACCATTTCAATCTGAAGAACCTTGATGAGCTGCCGCCGCTTGCAGTGTTGCGTGAGATGGAGCCTGAGCTGCGCCCACTGCTCGACGACGAGGATGCGGCCGTACCCGTCGCCCTGCAGGCCCGCGCCGACGCGACTGTGGACGAGCCGCCGGCGCCCGCGCGGGAGCAGACCAGCTTCCGCAGCCTGCTGGCCGAACTCGACGGCATGGAGCAGGGCCTGAAGACCGACTTCGACGACCTGCTCGAAGCGCAAGCCGCGGACAGCGACCCCGACGAGGAGCAATCGACCCCCTGAGCGAAGGCCTCTCGCCGCGGCGCCAATGGTCTTGCCGCGGCCGGCCGCTGCGGGCGCAGCGCTCCGGCTGCACGTCGTGCGCAACCATTGGCCTTGCGTCCTGTCCGAACGCCAACCGACTCCGTATGGTTTATGGTTGTCGAAGAACAAAATTCCGCAGCAGGAGAGACGCATGCACCCGCGAGTTCTGGAAGTCACCGAGCGCCTGGTCGAGCGCAGCCGCAAGACGCGAGAGCGCTACCTCGCGATGATGGCCGCCGCTGCCAGCGAGGGCCCTCAGCGAGGCGGGCTGCAATGCGCCAACTTTGCCCATGGTGTCGCCGGCTGCAATTCGCCGCAGGACAAGCAGAGCCTGCGCCTGATGAACGCGGCAAACGTCGCAATCGTTTCCGCGTACAACGACATGCTGTCGGCGCATCAGCCCTACGAGCATTTTCCGGAAATGATTCGCCAGGCGCTGCGCGAGATCGGCTCGGTCGGCCAGTTCGCCGGTGGCGTGCCGGCGATGTGCGATGGCGTGACCCAGGGCGAGGCGGGCATGGAAATGAGCCTCGCCAGCCGCGAAGTCATCGCCATGAGCACGGCGGTCGCGCTGTCGCACAACATGTTCGATGCAGCGCTGATGCTCGGCATCTGCGACAAGATCGTCCCCGGCCTGATGATCGGCGCGCTGCGCTTCGGCCATCTGCCGACGATCTTCGTGCCGGGCGGGCCGATGCCCTCGGGGATTCCGAACAAGGCGAAGGCCGAGGTGCGCCAGCGCTACGCCGAGGGCAAGGCCAGCCGCGAGGAGCTGCTGGAATCGGAGATGAAGTCCTATCACAGCCCCGGCACCTGTACCTTCTACGGCACCGCCAACACCAATCAGGTGGTGATGGAAATCATGGGCCTGCACCTGCCGGGCTCCTCGTTCGTCAACCCTTACACGCCCCTGCGCGATGCGCTGACCCGGGAGGCGGCACACCAGGTCACGCGCCTGACCCACCAGGCCGGCAACTACACACCGCTGTGTCAGGTGGTCGACGAGAAATCCATCGTCAATTCGGTGGTCGCGCTCAATGCCACCGGTGGTTCGACCAACCACACCCTGCATATCCCCGCGTTCGCCCGCGCCGCTGGCATCCAGCTGACCTGGCAGGACATGGCCGATCTTTCCGAGGTGGTGCCGACCCTGGCCAAGGTCTACCCCAACGGGCAGGCCGATGTGNTCTTTCCGAGGTGGTGCCGACCCTGGCCAAGGTCTACCCCAACGGGCAGGCCGATGTGAACCATTTCCACGCCTGTGGCGGGGTACCGTTCATGGTGCGCACGCTGCTCGACGCCGGGCTGTTGCATGAGGACGTGCACACCGTGGTCGGCAAAGGTCTTCGGCGCTACATCCAGGAGCCGTTCCTCGAGGGTGACAAGCTGGTCTGGCGCGATGGCCCGGCGCAGAGCCTCGATGAAAACATCCTGCGTCCGGCGGAGCGGCCATTCTCGCCGGAGGGCGGGCTGCGCGTGCTAGAGGGCAACCTCGGCCGCGGCGTGACCAAGATTTCTGCCGTGGCGCCGGAGCACCGAGTGGTCGAGGCGCCGGCGCGGGTATTCATCGACCAGAGCGAGCTGGCCGCTGCATTCAAGGCCGGCGAGCTGGAGCGCGATTTCATTGCCGTGGTGCGTTTCCAGGGGCCGAAAGCCAATGGGATGCCCGAGCTGCACAAGCTCACGCCCTTCCTCGGTGTGCTGCAGGACCGTGGTTACAAGGTCGCGCTGGTCACCGATGGGCGCATGTCCGGCGCCTCCGGCAAGGTGCCGGCAGCCATTCACGTCTGCCCCGAGGCGCTGGACGGCGGGCCGCTGGCGCGGGTGCGCGATGGCGACATTCTCCGCGTCGACGGCGAAACCGGAGAGCTGCTGGCGTTGGTCGATCCCGCCGAGTGGGACGCGCGGGAACCGGCGATTCGACCCGAAGACATGGGCATCGGCTGCGGTCGGGAGCTGTTTGCCTTCATGCGCGCGTCGTTCAGTACCGCAGAGCAGGGCGCCAGTGCCTTTACCGAGAGTCTGGAGGCGCTGAAGTGAAGACGGCGCTGGTTGGAGATATTGGCGGTACCAATGCACGTTTCGCGCTATGGCGCGACCAGCGCATCGAACAGATTCGGGTGATCCCCACGGCCGACCATGCACGGCCGGAGCTGGCGATTCGCGCCTATCTGAGTGAGGTCGATCAGCCGCTGGAAACCCTCGAGGCGGTGTGCCTGGCCTGTGCCGGCCCGGTGGGCGGTGATCTTTTCCGCTTTACCAACAACCATTGGCAGCTGAGCCGCGAAGCGTTCTGCCGCGAGCTGGGCGTGAAGGAGCTATTGCTGATCAACGATTTCACCGCCATGGCCCTCGGCATGACGCGGCTGCACGATGGTGAGCGCATCACGGTTTGCGACGGCGAGCCTGAACCAGGACGGCCGAGGCTGGTCATAGGGCCCGGCACCGGGTTGGGGGTCGCCGGGCTGCTGCCGCTGTCCGGCGGTGGATGGCGCGCGTTGCCCGGAGAGGGCGGACATATCTGCCTGCCGATCGGCAGCGAGCGTGAGGCGGCGATCTGGGCGCATCTGCATCGTTCCCAGGGCCATGTGAATGCCGAGGCGGTGCTCAGCGGGCCGGGGCTGCTGACCCTGTACCGTGCATGCTGTGCGCTGGATGAACAGCAGGTGGCGTTCGATTCGCCCGCAGGTATCACCAAGGCTGCGCTGGCCGGCGACGCTTATGCGACGGCGGTGCTGGAGCAGTTCTGCCGTTGGCTGGGGCGTATCGTCGGCGATAACGTGCTGACCCTCGGCGCCCGTGGCGGCGTTTACATCGTCGGTGGCGTGGTGCCGCGTTTCGCCGAGATCTTCCTGCGCAGCGGTTTCAGCGAGGCGCTGCGCGAGAAGGGGCAGATGAGCCGCTATTTCGATCGCCTGCCGGTCTGGCTGGTGACCGCGCCGTATCCGGGCCTCGAAGGCGCGGGCGTGGCATTGCAACCGTTGTTGGAGGGAGCCTAGGCTGCGACATGGCGGGTCGACGGGTGACCCCATAACAACAAGAAAAGGGACGTGACGTGAGCCAAGCAGGTAAGAACATCCTTCTGGTCGACGACGATCAGGAAATCCGCGAACTGTTGCAGACCTATCTCAGCCGCTCGGGCTTTCAGGTCCGCGGTGTGCCGGACGGCGGTGAGTTTCGCGCTGCCCTGTGTGCCGAGCCGGCCGATCTGGTGATTCTCGACGTGATGCTGCCCGACGAGGACGGCTTCAGTCTCTGTCGCTGGATTCGTCAGCACGAACGGTTGGCTTCCATGCCGATCATCATGCTGACGGCGAGCTCCGACGAGGCGGACCGGGTGATCGGCCTTGAGCTCGGCGCCGACGATTACCTGGGCAAGCCCTTCAGTCCGCGCGAGCTGCTGGCGCGGATCAAGGCATTGCTGCGGCGGGTCAGCTTCGCCCAGGAACGCGGCAGCGATGTGCTGGCCTTCGACGAGTGGCGCCTGGACATGATCAGCCATCGTCTCTTCCATGCCGACGGCGAGGAAGTCTTTCTCTCCGGTGCCGATTTCGCCCTGCTCAAGCTGTTTCTCGACCATCCGCAGCAGATCCTCGACCGCGACACCATCGCCAATGCCACCCGTGGTCGCGAGGTGATGCCGCTGGAGCGCATCGTCGACATGGCGGTCAGCCGTTTGCGCCAGCGGCTGCGAGACACCGGCAAGTCGCCGCGATTGATCCGTACCGTACGTGGCAGCGGCTATCTGTTGGCTACCCAGGTGACGCCGCACCATGAATCTGCGCACTGAGCGGCGGCGCCCGCGGCTGGTGCCGCGCTCGCTGCTCGGGCGCATGCTGTTATTGACCCTGTTGGCGGTGTTGTTGGCCCAAGGCCTGTCGAGCCTGATCTGGTTGTCACAACTGCGCGCCAGCCAGATGGAAGGCCTGCTCACCAGCGCCCGCAGCCTGGCGCAGTCGATGGCGGCCAGCGTCAGCTATTTCCGTTCCCTGCCGCTGGGCTACCGCCCGCTGGTGCTCGACCAATTGCGCAGCATGGGCGGCACGCGCTTCTTCGTCTCGCTCAACGACAAGCCGCTGGACATGAAGATTCTTCCGGAAACGCCGCGCAAGCGGGCCGTCCTGCATGAGGTCGAGCAGGTGTTGCGTCAACGGCTTGGTGGCCAGGTGGATCTGACCATCGAGTTCGTCAGCCCGGATGACCTGCGCATCTTCAACAGCGGCATCAAGCTCGACGAACTGCCGCGCTCCTGGGCGCATTACGCGCTGGGGCTGGAGCCACTGTCACCGCCGGTGCTAGTGACGCAGATCCAGATCGCCCCGCAGGAATGGCTCTACCTCGCATCGCTGATGCCGGCACCCTACGTCAGCCTGGAAGACGAGGGCCTGCCGATTCAGCAGCTGTGGTTCATCGTGCTGACCAGCGCCTTCCTGCTGCTGTTCATCGGCCTGCTGGTGCGCTGGCAGAGCCGGCCGCTGAAGCGCCTGGCCAAGGCGGCGCGGGAGATGTCGGTAGGCGGCGAGGTACGGCCGCTGACCGAGGCTGGAGCCAGCGAGATCGTCGAGGTGAGTCGCGCCTTCAACAACATGCGCGAGCGCATCAGCCGCTACCTGACCGAACGCGGCCAGTTGTTCAGTGCGATTTCCCACGACCTGCGCACGCCCATCACGCGGCTGCGTCTGCGGGTCGAGCTGCTGGAGGATGAAGCCCAGCAGATCAAGTTCACCCGTGACCTCGACGAACTGGAATTGCTGGTCAAGGGTGCGTTGCAATGCGTGAAGGACACCGATATCCACGAGAACGTCGAGGCAGTGGATCTCAATCTGCTGCTCGAGCATATCGTCGAGCCGTATCAGGCCTGTGACCACACTCGGGTAACCCTGGACGGCCAGGCGTCGGCGCCTTATCCGGGCAAACCGCTGGCGCTCAAGCGCTGCATTGGCAATTTGCTGGATAACGCCTTGAAGTACGGTGAGCGCGCCCACCTGCATGTCGAGGATGGCAAGGCGGCGCTGGTGTTGCATGTCGATGATGAGGGCCCCGGCGTGCCGGAACAGCGTCTCGAACAGGTCTTCGAGCCCCACGTGCGGCTCTCGGGGCAGCAGCAGGGCTACGGGCTGGGCCTGGGTATCGCGCGCAACATCGCCCATGCCCACGGCGGCGAGCTGAGCATGCGCAATCTGCAGCAGGGAGGGCTGAGGGTAACCCTGACTCTGCCGCGCTGAGTCCTGCGTCCACCCCGCGTTACCTGACGCGTCCCTTTGTAACGGCCTTGTGACCATCGGCCATCCCTTCGTTACCCAGTGTCCATTTTTCTGCGCATAGACTCGATCCATCGCAAGCGACCATGACTTGCAGGATAAAAACAAGAAGGTGCCCCTCCATGAATGCGTTCCATCGTCTCGCTCTATCCGTTTCCCTTGCCCTGCCTGTTCTTGCCCACGCTGGCGAAGTCGAAGTTCTGCACTGGTGGACCTCCGGCGGCGAAAAGCGCGCGGCCGATACCCTGCAGAAGCTGGTCGAGCAGAAAGGCCACAGCTGGAAGGACTTCGCCGTCGCCGGCGGTGGTGGCGAGGCTGCCATGACCGTACTGAAAACCCGCGCCGTTTCCGGCAACCCCCCGTCCGCCGCACAGATCAAGGGCCCGGACATCCAGGAGTGGGGTGAACTCGGCCTGCTCGCCAATCTCGATGACACCGCCAAGAGCGAGCGCTGGGACGAACTGCTGCCGGAGCAGGTGCGCAAGATCATGCAATACGACGGCTCCTATGTGGCCGTGCCGGTCAACGTGCATCGGGTCAACTGGCTGTGGATCAACCCGGAGGTGTTCGAGAAGGCCGGTGCCACGCCGCCGAAGACTCTCGATGAGTTCTTCGCCGCGGCCGACAAACTCAAGGCTGTCGGCTTCATTCCGGTCGCCCACGGTGGCCAACCCTGGCAGGACGGCACCGTGTTCGAGGGTTTCGTACTGAGCATTCTCGGCCCGGACGACTACCACAAGGCCTTCGTCGAGCTGGATAACGACACCCTGACCGGCGACAAGATGGTCCAGGCCTTTACCGCGCTGAAGAAGCTGCGCGACTACATCGACGCCGACGCCGCTGGCCGGGAGTGGAACCGTGCCACCGGCATGGTCATCGATGGCAAGGCCGGCATGCAGATCATGGGCGACTGGGCCAAGAGCGAGTTCACCGCCGCCAACAAGGTGGCTGGCAAGGACTACCAGTGCCTGCCGTTCCCCGGCACCCAGGGCAGCTTTGCCTTCAATATCGACTCCCTGGCGATGTTCAAGCTCAGCAACGACGACAACCGCAAGGCCCAGGAAGACCTGGCGCGCACCGTACTGGAGCCTGAGTTCCAGACCTTCTTCAACCAGAACAAGGGCTCGATTCCGGTTCGCCAGGACCAGGACATGAGCGAGTTCGATGCCTGCGCCCAGCAGTCGATGACCGACTTCAAGGAAGCCGCCAAGGGCAGCGGCCTGCAGCCCAGCCTGACCCATGGCATGGCTGCTTCTAGCTACGTGCAGGGCGCGGTGTTCGACGTCGTCACCAACTTCTTCAACGACCCCAAGGCCGACCCGCAAAAGGCGGCCAAGCAGCTGGCGGCGGCGATCAAGGCCGTGCAGTAACGCCAAGGGCGGACCGCTTCCGCCCGGCTCCCGAAACGTTCGTCCCGGTACAGACCTCGCTCTGTGCCGCGGGCGACGACATCCCGGATTTCCATGAGGGATCAAATCCATGAGCTCCATCGCGCTTCAAGCCAGGCCCGCCAAGGCCTCGCCGCTCGACGCCCTGCAGCGTTGGCTGCCCAAGCTGGTGCTGGCGCCGAGCATGCTGATCGTGCTGGTCGGCTTCTACGCCTACATTGGCTGGACCTTCCTGCTGTCGTTCACCAATTCGCGCTTCATGCCCAGCTACAAGTGGGTCGGCCTGCAGCAATACGAGCGCCTGTGGGACAACGACCGCTGGTGGGTCGCCAGTCAGAACCTGCTGGTCTTCGGCGGCCTGTTCATCGCCATCAGCCTGCTTATCGGCGTCGTGCTTGCCGTACTGCTGGATCAGCGCATCCGTCGCGAAGGGCTGATCCGCACCATCTACCTGTACCCCATGGCGCTGTCGATGATCGTCACCGGCACTGCCTGGCAGTGGCTGCTCAATCCCGGCCTGGGCCTGGACAAGCTGCTGCGCGACTGGGGCTGGGAAGGCTTTCGCTTCGACTGGCTGGTTGATCCGGATCGGGTCATCTATTGCCTGGTGATCGCGGCGGTGTGGCAGGCCTCGGGCTTCGTCATGGCGCTGTTCCTCGCCGGCCTGCGCAGCGTCGATCAGTCGATCATCCGCGCCGCTCAGGTGGATGGTGCGAGCCTGCCGACCATCTACCTGCGCATCGTGCTGCCGAGCCTGCGTCCGGTGTTCTTCAGTGCGTTGATGATCCTGGCCCATATCGCCATCAAGAGCTTCGACCTGGTGGCGGCGATGACCGCCGGTGGGCCGGGTTATTCCAGCGATCTGCCGGCGATGTTCATGTACGCCCACACCTTCACCCGCGGCCAGATGGGCCTGGGTGCGGCGAGCGCCATGCTGATGCTCGGCGCGGTGATGGCGATCATCGTGCCTTATCTGTACTCGGAGCTGAGGAACAAGCGCCATGTCTGACTTCGCGCAACCGCGCCTGACCCTCGGGCGCCTGACCATCCATGCCACCCTGTTGCTGGCCTGCGCCGTCTACCTGGTGCCGCTGATCGTGATGCTGCTGACCAGCTTCAAGACGCCGGAGGACATCCGCACCGGCAACCTGCTGAGCTGGCCTGAAGCGTTCAGCGCGATGGGCTGGCTGACGGCCTGGGACAGTATCGGTGGCTACTTCTGGAACTCGGTGAAGATCGTCATCCCCGCCGTGCTGATTTCCACCGCGCTGGGCGCGCTCAATGGCTATGTGCTGTCGATGTGGCGCTTCCGTGGCTCGCAGCTGTTCTTCGGTCTGCTGCTGTTCGGCTGCTTCCTGCCGTTCCAGGTGATCCTGCTACCGGCGTCCTTCACCCTCGGCAAGCTCGGCCTGGCCAACACCACCACCGGCCTGGTGCTGGTGCACGTGGTCTACGGTCTGGCCTTCACCACGCTGTTCTTCCGCAACTTCTACGTCAGCGTGCCGGATGCGCTGGTGCGGGCGGCACGGCTGGACGGTGCCGGCTTCTTCACCATCTTCGGGCGCATCCTGCTGCCGATGTCGGTGCCGATCATCATGGTCTGCCTGATCTGGCAGTTCACCCAGATCTGGAACGACTTCCTCTTCGGCGTGGTGTTCGCCAGTGGCGACACCCAGCCGGTCACCGTGGCGCTGAACAACCTGGTGAACACCAGCACCGGCGCCAAGCGATACAACGTCGACATGGCCGCGGCGATGATCGCCGGCCTGCCCACACTGGTGGTCTACGTGGTCGCCGGCAAATATTTCCTGCGCGGGCTGACTGCCGGCGCCGTCAAGGGTTGAGGAGAACAACGATGGCTTCCCTGGAACTGCGCAACGTTCAAAAGAGTTATGGCAACAGCCAGATCGCAACGCTGAAGGACATCGCGCTGAAGATCGACGCCGGTGAATTCCTCATCCTCGTCGGCCCTTCCGGCTGCGGTAAATCCACCCTGATGAACTGCATCGCCGGGCTGGAGAACATCACCGGCGGCGAGATTCTCGTCGACGGCGAGGACATCAGCCAGGCCAGCCCGAAGGATCGCGACATCGCCATGGTGTTCCAGTCCTACGCGCTGTATCCGACCATGACGGTGCGCGACAACATCGCCTTCGGCCTGAAGATGCGCAAGGTGCCGGCGGCGAAGATCGAGGAGGAGGTGGCGCGGGTCGCCAAGCTGCTGCAGATCGAGCCGCTGCTCGAGCGCAAGCCGTCGCAGCTCTCCGGCGGCCAGCAGCAGCGTGTGGCCATGGGGCGGGCGCTGGCGCGGCGGCCGAAGATCTACCTGTTCGACGAGCCGCTGTCGAACCTCGATGCCAAGCTGCGGGTGGAGATGCGCACCGAAATCAAGCTGATGCACCAGCGGCTGAAGACCACCACCGTCTACGTCACCCACGATCAGATCGAGGCGATGACCCTCGGCGACAAGGTTGCGGTGATGAAGGATGGCGTGATCCAGCAGTTCGGCACGCCCCACGAGATCTACAACAACCCGGCCAACCTGTTCGTCGCCAGCTTCATCGGCTCGCCGCCGATGAACTTCGTACCGCTGCGCATTCGCCAGCGTGACGGACGCTGGGTGGGGGTGCTCAACAGCGAGCAGGGCAGCTGTGAATTGCCGTTGCCGATCACCAGTGACGACGGCTTGCGTGATCGTGAACTCATTCTCGGCATTCGACCGGAACAAATCGGCCTGGCTCCAGCAGGATCAGCGGATTTTTCTCTGGCGGTCGACATCGAAGTGGTGGAACCCACCGGGCCAGACACCTTGGTGGTGTTCACGCTGAATCAGGTCAAGGCCTGCTGCCGCCTGGCGCCGGATCAGGCGCCGCGGGTGGGGGAAACGCTCAATCTGCAATTCGATCCGCGCAGGGCGCTGCTGTTCGATGCCCAGACCGGCGAGCGGCTGGGGGTGGTGCAGCCTGAGCCTGTGCGTGAGAGCAAGGTCACCCGACTGGTTTCCAACGGAGCGGGCACTGCGCAGTGAAATGCCGCCTGCCTTGCCAGCGGGCGGCCGATGAAAGTGGACGGTTACAGGAATGAACAGAGTCGTCTCGACTCGATCCAGCGATCAATAACAACAAAAGCGGAGTGGATATGAAAAAAACCCTAACAGCCCTGGGCGTAGCGACTGCCGTTGCCGCGATGGCCCTGCCATTGAGCGGCCATGCTCTGGAATTCACCGGCTACATGCGCAGCGGCGTCGGTGAGTCGGTCAACAGCGACTCGCAATCGTGCTTCCAGCTGCCCGGCGCGCCGACCAAGTACCGCCTCGGTAACGAATGTGAACAGTACGGCGAGCTGGACCTTCGTCACGACCTGTACACCTTTGCCGATGGTTCGGTGCTTAGCGTGGAAGGCATGGCGGCGCTGTACAACCAGTACAACCATACCCCGAAGTTCACCGGTGATCATGGCTGGGCGCGGATGGTGCAGGCCTATGCCGAGTGGAGCAAGGTGCCGGCGCTGAACAACGGCTCTTTCTGGGCTGGCCGGCGCTTCTACAAGCGTAACGACATCCATATCTCCGATTTCTACTACTGGAACCAGAGCGCCACCGGCGCCGGTGTCGAGGACATGGAGATCGGCGGGCTGAAGTACAGCTACGCCTTCTCGCGCAAGGACAGCGTGTTCCAGAAAGACTATGTCAATCGCCACGACTTCAACGTCGGCGGCTTCGACAGCAATCCCGGCGGTGAGCTGGAGTTCGGCCTCAGCTACATCGACAAACCCAGCCGGGCCGATGCCAACAGTGGCTGGGCGGTGACGGTGCAGCACGTGCAGTCCGATTTTCTCGGTGGCAAGAACACCCTGGCGTTGCAGTATGGCGAAGGGCCCGGCACCGGCCTTGGCTATACCGGCGACGTGACGCTGGATGACAGTGCCAAGAGCTGGCGCGTGGTGGAGTATTTCGACTGGCAGCTGACGCCACGCTTCGGCGGCCAGTTCCAGGTGGTCTATCAGAAGGACAAGCGCGCCGACGGTGGCGATCAGGACTGGTGGTCGGTGGGCGCGCGGCCTGTCTATGCGTTCAGCGAGCAGTTCAAACTCGTCGCCGAAGTAGGGCATGACCAGATCGATGCCACCGACGGCACGCGCAAGCTGAGCAAGTTCACCGTCGCGCCGACCTGGTCACCCGCGGGCCCTGGTTTCTGGGCGCGGCCCGAGTTCCGTCTGTATTACACCTACGCCAGCTGGAACGATGCCGCGCAGCGTGCCGCCAACCTGATGGCCGAGGGCTCGGCGTTATCCGACAGCGGTGCGTTCGGCAATGCGCAACACGGCTCGAACTTCGGCGTGCAGGTCGAGCACTGGTGGTAAACGTCGCGGATTAGCGCGTCGCCATCCAGATCAGCAGTCCGGCCTGGAACAACGCCAGCGCGATCAGGCAAACGATGGTGAATCGCAGCGCACCGTCCTCACGGCGGAAGCGGGCGATTCGCTCCTGCAGTTCACGAATCTGGTTTTCCTGCGCCTGCAGGTTGCGGTCGGCCTGCTCCAGCATCGCCGCGGCATCCTGCAGCTCGACGACCTGTACCTTCTCGCTGTTCCAGTCGGGGCGCAGGGCGCTGACCCGCGGCGCACCGTAGGTCGCCTTGGCCGCCTGATCCTTGGGGTAGTCGATATCGAACCCTTGGGTGCGCAGGCAGTGGTCACGGCGCAGGCGCTGGTCGTCGCTCGTCACATCCTTGGGTAGCGTTCCGCCCTCGACCAGATAATGTCCCCAGCGTCGCTGTGCCCAGGCCGCGCCTTGTGCCAGCAAAAAACGGCCGAGTCCGCGATTGGCCGGCTCCAGCCGCAGACCCGAGTCCGGCCCGAAGCGCAGCTCTTTGCTGCGGTGATCGGCCCACACCTCCAACACGTTGTTCTTGCGTGAGCGCGCCTGGCCAGGGATGTTGACGAACAGCCGCAGCAGGCTCTGCTCCGGTGTATGGCGTTCCAGCTGCGCCAGTTCGACAAAGCGCAGTGGGCGTGCGCCGCCGTCGCGTTCGGTTGGCAACGGGGCCAGGCGCAGCAAGCGGAAACGGTCAGGCTTGAGCTCCGCCCACGGATGCTTGGGCGGTGCCGGCTGTTCTTTGTCGGTGCTCTGGGCGGTCTCGGTGTCGGTCATCTGCGCGTTCCTGGCCTGCGCGGCGGCTCGTTCCGGAGTGATATCGGGCCATCGTCACGGGGCTATCGGCTGCGCGGCGCCTAACTGGAGGCTGGCAGGATGCCATTAGCGCGCAAAAAGTGCTGGATGTGTTCAAGCACGCCGCGCGCGAGCGGCAGATTCGGGTCATCGTAAGAGGCCAGCTGCGCGGCGCTTGCCGGCACGATGCGCAGCACGTGATTCATGCCGTCGACCAGGGCCAGCTGGGCGTCCGGCTTCGCTCGCTGCAGCGCTTCGGCGTCCTCGACACCCACCTGGATGTCGTGTCGGCCCTGAACGATCAGTGCCGGAAGATCGACCGCCGCGAAGGCCTCGGCCGGGTCGTAAGCGAACAATGAGATCAGGTAAGGCTGCACGCTGGGGCGGAACAGCACCTGCAGGGGTTCGGGTACTTCGGCGTGGGGGCGTCCGGCCTTGAGTTGGTCAATCAGGAACTGGCTGGTGGCGAGCAGTGCCGGAGGCAGGCGGCCCTGCAATTGCTCACGCAGCACTTCGTCGATCGGCCTGCCGCTGCCAGCAATGCTGATCAGCGCGGCGGCGCCCGACTTCGGCGCAGCGAGGCTGGCGATCAGTGCGCCTTCGCTGTGGCCGACGAGGATCAGCTCGCTGAAACGCGGATCACCCTTGAGCTTCGCGCTCCAGGCCAGGGCATCGCTGACGTAGGCCTCGACGCTGAGGTCGCGCTCGTTCGGTGCAGCTGCCAGGCTGGCGCCCACGCCGCGCTTGTCGTAACGCAGGCTGGCCACGCCTTGTCGCGCCAGGCCCTGGGCCAGCCGCTTGAGGCTGTCGTTGTGCCCGGCCGGGTTGTTGCCATTGCGGTCGGTCGGCCCGGAACCCGCGATCAGCAGCGCCACCGGCACCGGTCGCTCGCTTCTGGGCAACAGCAGGCTGCCCTGCAGCACGCCGTTGCCGGTATCCAGGTTCAAGGTCTGATTGAGCAGGGTCTGAGCCTGTGAGAAAGAGGGCATGGTCAGTAGCAGCAGTATCAGCAGGGCACGCATGGATGAACTTCGTTGGTCACGGAGCAGGTTGGACGCGGCAATCGGCGCAAAGGTCAGTATGCGCCGGCAACAGGGGCGATGACACCGCAGCGCCCTCAGGTATACTTTCGGCCCCTGTTTTTCGGTCGATCGCGGAGCGTCCTGCATGTCCGGCAATACCTACGGCAAGCTGTTCACCGTCACCACTGCCGGCGAAAGCCATGGTCCTGCGCTGGTGGCCATCGTCGACGGTTGCCCGCCCGGGCTGGAGCTGTCGCTGGAAGATCTGCAGCGCGACCTCGACCGTCGCAAGCCGGGTACCAGCCGGCACACCACTCAGCGTCAGGAAGCCGACGAGGTGGAAATCCTTTCCGGTGTGTTCGAAGGCAAGACCACGGGTTGCCCGATCGGCCTGCTGATCCGCAACACCGATCAGAAGTCCAAGGACTACTCGGCGATCAAGGACCAGTTCCGCCCGGCCCATGCCGACTACACCTATCACCACAAGTACGGTGTGCGCGACTACCGCGGCGGTGGCCGCAGCTCGGCGCGCGAGACTGCCATGCGCGTGGCGGCCGGTGCCATTGCCAAGAAGTATCTGGCGACCCTGGGCATTCAGGTGCGCGGCTATATGAGCCAGCTCGGCCCGATCGAGATCCCGTTCAAGACCTGGGACAGCGTCGAGCAGAACGCTTTCTTCAGCCCCGATCCGGACAAGGTGCCGGAGTTGGAGGCCTACATGGACCAGCTGCGTCGCGATCAGGATTCGGTGGGCGCGAAGATCACCGTGGTTGCCGAAGGCGTGCCGCCGGGACTTGGCGAGCCGATCTTCGACCGCCTGGATGCCGAACTGGCCCATGCGCTGATGAGCATCAACGCGGTCAAGGGCGTTGAGATCGGCGCCGGTTTCGCCTCGGTCGCCCAGCGTGGCACCGAGCATCGCGATGAGCTGACGCCGCAGGGTTTCCTTTCCAACAATGCCGGCGGCATTCTTGGCGGCATTTCCAGTGGTCAGCCGATCGTCGCTCATCTGGCGCTCAAGCCGACGTCCAGCATCACCACACCGGGGCACTCGATCGATGTCAGCGGCGCGCCGGTGGATGTCATCACCAAGGGTCGCCACGACCCCTGCGTCGGCATTCGTGCCACGCCGATCGCCGAAGCGATGATGGCCATCGTGCTGCTCGATCACCTGCTGCGTCATCGCGGGCAGAACGCCGATGTGCAGGTAACGACGCCGGTGCTGGGCCAGCTTTGACCAGCAATCGACACGCTGCGAGCCGCACGCGGTTGGCTTCGACGCCTCCGTTTGCGGCCTGAAGCCTGCCGCGCATGAATGCTCCGTTGCCGTACTGGCGCCTGTCCGGCTTCTATTTTTTCTACTTCGCCTTGCTCGGCTCCACGGCGCCGTTTCTCGGGCTGTACTTCGATCATCTGGGTTTCTCGCCGGAGCGGATCGGCGAGCTGATCGCCATTCCCATGCTGATGCGCTGTCTGGCGCCGAATCTCTGGGGCTGGCTGGGCGATGCCACCGGGCGACGTCTGGAAATCGTCCGTCTCGGTGCCCTGTGCACCTTGCTGTCCTTCGGTCTGATCTTCTTCGACAAGAGCTTTGCCTGGCTGGCGATGGTGATGGCGTTGCATGCCTTTTTCTGGCACGCCGTCCTGCCGCAGTTCGAAGTCATCACCCTGGCTCATCTGCATGAGCAGGCCGAGCGCTACAGCCAGGTCCGGTTGTGGGGCAGCATTGGTTTCATCCTCGCGGTGGTCGGGCTCGGGCTGCTGTTCCAGCGGCTGAGTCTTGATCTTTACCCGACAGCCGTGGCCGTGGTCATGGTGGGTATCGTGCTGAGCAGCCTCTGGGTGCCCAATGCCCATCCGCGTCAGCGCGCCGAAGTGGCCGGGGAGGGTGGTTTTCTCGCCCAGCTGCGCCGACCGGGGGTGCTGGCGTTCTATGCCTGCGTGGCGCTGATGCAGTTGGCGCACGGGCCGTACTACACCTTCTTCAGCATCCACCTGGAGGCGCTCGGTTACAGCCGCAGCTTTATCGGACTGATGTGGGCGCTGGGCGTAGTGGCCGAAATTCTGCTGTTTTTGGTGATGGCGCGCCTGTTGGCGCGTTTCTCGCTTCGCCTGGTGCTGCTGGCCAGCTTCCTGATCGCCGCGCTGCGCTGGGTCCTGCTGGGACAGTTCGCCGATCATCTTGCCGTGCTGCTGATCGCGCAGCTGATGCACGCGGCGACCTTCGGTAGCTTCCACGCCGCCGCGATCCACTTTGTTCAGCGCAGTTTCGGCCACCGCCAGCAGGGCCAGGGTCAGGCGCTGTACGCGAGTCTGTCCGGCATCGGCGGGGCCCTGGGGGCGCTTTACGCCGGCTATGCCTGGTCCGGCCTCGGGCCGGGCTGGTCGTTCGCCATCGCCAGCCTGGCGGCATTGGCTGCAGCCGTTATCATTGCCTTCCGCTTGCAGGAGCACCGAGCCTGACTGCCACGCGTCGCCAATTTCGTTTCGGGGCGAACTGAAAATGCGCGCCCCGCAGCCCAGTTAGATTCCTGCCTGGCCGGTAGCGACCGACCAGACGACTTTTTCGGAGAGCCGAACATGAGTGTCCTCAGCGTCTATCACGAGACCCGACCCGACCAGCCGCTCAAGGTGCTGACCCACGCCGAAGACATCGCCGCGACCCTCTCCGAGGTCGGCGTGCAGCTGGAGCGCTGGGAGGCGAGCGCGCCGATCGCCGCCGGTGCCAGCCAGGACGAGGTGATCGCCGCCTACCGGCCGCAGATTGACAAGCTCATGGCCGAGCGAGGCTACGTCACGGTCGATGTGATCAGCCTGACCCGCGACCATCCACAGAAGGACGAGCTGCGCGCGAAGTTCCTCGACGAACACCGCCATGCCGAAGACGAGGTGCGCTTCTTCGTTGCCGGGCGCGCACTGTTCAGTCTGCATATCGAGGACATGGTCTACGCCGTACTGTGCGAAAAAAATGACCTGATCACTGTGCCCGCTGGCACGCGCCACTGGTTCGACATGGGCGAAGAACCGCACTTCATTGCCATTCGCCTGTTCAACAATCCGGAAGGCTGGGTCGCCGAGTTCACCGGCGAACGCATCGCCGATCAGTTCCCGCGCCTGGACGACTGAGACCGGGACGCCCTCGCGGATATCGTAGGCACCGCGAGCGCGGTCCGCGTTGTCATCGACGCGCTGTTCCTGCTTCCGCAAGCACTCGCAGGCGAAGCAGCGCGTCGCGAAGGCGGTGAGGCCGATGCCGGTGCCAAGCGCGCCATCCGGACGCTGCTCGGCTGGATTCGCCTGCGCTCGCTGTCGAGCCGCTCTGGACAAGGGAACTGAACCCTGCCGCCGCGCTGGCATCCTAGATTAGGTACTCACCCAAACAGGAGCGAACCCATGGGAGATGCCTTCGGCGGTATTTTCGGCCTGCTCATCCTGATACTGGATATCTGGGCAATCATCAGCATCGTTCGCAGCGACAGCACCAGCGGCAAGAAGGTGCTCTGGGTCCTGTTGATCGTCCTCCTGCCGGTGCTCGGCCTGATCATCTGGGGAATCATGGGGCCGCGTGGCAATCGTCCCGATGCGCGCGGGCCATACCGGTAATCCGTTGTGGAAAGCCTGAGCGGTCCGTTCGCCATTCTGGTGCTGGTGCTGGATATCCTGGCCATCGTGCAGGTCTGGCGCAGCTCCATCGAGGTAGGCCGCAAGGTGATCTGGTCTCTGGTAATCGTCCTGCTGCCGGTGGTGGGCCTGATCATGTGGGCGGCCGCTGCCGGGCCGTTCGGCAAGGCTCGCCTGTAGACCGTGGGTCGCGCTGGCCTGTTGATCTGCCTGTTGTTCAGCCTTGAAGTGGCGCAGGCAGATGACCGCGGTGGGTGGCAGGCGCTGCGTGAGGGACGTGCTGTGCTGATCATGCGCCATGCTGCGGCGCCCGGCCTCGGTGACCCCGACGGCTTTCGCCTCGATGACTGCACCACCCAGCGCAACCTCGACGAACGCGGCCGCGCCGAAGCCCGGCAGTGGGGCGTGCGGCTGCGAGATTCCGGTATCACGAACGTGCGTATATTGAGCAGCCGCTGGTGCCGGGCGCGGGAAACGGCAGAAGGCATGGCCCTTGGCGAAGTTCAACCGCTCCCGGCGCTGGATTCCTTCTTTGCATTGCCTGCAACCGAGCGGCAGTACACGGCCGCGCTACGTCAGGCGGTCGCGGCGCTGGAACCGGGCTCGGTCGCGGTACTGGTGACCCATCAGGTCAATATCACTGCACTGACGGGCATCTTCCCGCAATCGGGAGAGGGGCTGATTCTGGCGCTGCCGCTCGCAGAGCCGCCGGTGATACTGGCGCGCGTCGCTCCGTTCTAGCCACCCTTGGTTCCTTTGGCGTAGTTATCCCAGATGTGGATGGCAGCATAGGCCCGCCAGGGCCGCCAGCTTTCTGCGCGTGCCGTCAGCGCCTTGGCGGTGATGCCGTCCTCTCCCCACAACGGGGCCTTGAGCAGGCCCAGATCGGCCGCCGGAAAGGCATCCGCAACGCCGAATCCGCGCAAGGCAATGTACTCGGCTGTCCAGGGGCCGATTCCCGGCAAGTCGCAGAGTTTTCGGACAAGTGCGTCGGCACCATCCGCCACATGCAGTTGCAGTGCTCCGTTAGCCACCGCCGCCGCCAGGCGTCGTAGAGCCTGTGCGCGTCTGGCTGGCATGCCGATGTTCTCCAATGGGTCATCGGCGATGGCCCAGGCGGTTGGGAAAAGCATCTCCAGCCCCGAGGGTGCACCCTGCAGTGGCTCGCCCAGACGCTCCACGAGACGACGGGTAATGGTCACTGCCGCTTTGACAGTGACCTGCTGGCCGACCACCGCACGTACGGCCTGTTCGAACGGGTCGTAGGCGGCGGGCAGACGCAGGCCGGGTTGTACCGCAATCAGCGGCCCTAATATGGGATCGCTGGTGAAATGCGCCGCGATGGCCTGTGGGTCGGCGTCCAGATCGAACATCTTGCGTACCTGGCTTACCAGCGCTCTGGCGGCGTGCTGCAGGGAATCGCTGAGGGTCATTTCGAGGACCGGGCGATCGGCCAACGCTCGCACGCTGAGCCAGCCGCAGGCGTCGCCGAACCGCAATGTGCGGGCGTAGCCGTTGGCGTCCAGCCGCTCCACGCCGGGCAGCAGACGCAGGGCGAAATGTCGATGGAACTGCTGCCAGTCCCAGGGTTGCAGATAGGGCAAGTGCAAGGTTTCGGTCATAAGCAGACCCTAGCGTCCGTCATTCACTTTGTCGCCCTGAAGTGTGCTTTCCAGTCCCGCGGCTCCCGCTGTCATGTTGGTCAACGTAGAATGCCTCTCTTTTCGGTGGGCGATTCGGATCGTCCGTCACCTCAGCCTGCATCAGACACCGGAGCGCTGCGCCGGTGTCCGCCAACGGAGATACCCCATGAGTGACTTCCAGGAAACTCTCTTCGAGGGATACGGCCAGCGGTTCCAGATCGACAAGCTGCTGCACGACGTGCACACCGAGCACCAGCATCTGGTGATCTTCGAAAACGCCCGGATGGGTCGGGTCATGGCCCTCGATGGCGTGGTGCAGACCAGCGAAGCCGACGAGTTCATCTATCACGAGATGCTTGCCCACGTGCCGATCCTAGCCCATGGACTGGCGCGCCGCGTGCTGATCATCGGTGGCGGTGACGGTGGCGTCCTGCGCGAAGTGGCGCGCCATCGCGACATCGAAAGCATCACCATGGTCGAGATCGATGACACCGTGGTGCAAACCTGCAAGGAATTCCTGCCGAACCATTCCGCCGGAACCTTCGATGATCCGCGGCTGAAACTGGTGATCGCCGACGGCATGCACTTCGTGACGAGCACCGAGGAGAAGTTCGACGTCATCATTTCTGACTCCACCGATCCCATCGGTCCTGCCGAGGTGCTGTTCTCAGAGCGTTTTTACCAGGCCTGCCGGCGTTGCCTGAACGACGGTGGCATCCTGGTGACCCAGAACGGCACGCCGTTCATGCAACTGGGTGAGGTGCAGACGACTGCCAAGCGCCTGCATGGCCTGTTTGCCGACTGGCACTTCTACCAGGCAGCAGTGCCTACCTACCTGGGTGGCGCGATGGCTTTCGCCTGGGGTGCCTGCAATGCCGAGAGTCGCAAGCTGCCGCTGGAAACCTTGCTGCAGCGTTTCGTCGGCAGCGGCATCGTTACACGCTATTACAACCCGCACGTGCACATCGCTGCCTTCGCGCTGCCGCAGTACGTCCTGCACGCAATCGCCAAGCCCAGTAACGACTGAGCGCTAAGCTGCGGATAGATCCCGAATCGCCGCTCGGCGGCCCGCTCCGGCAACGGCTCGGGCCGTTTTTGCATCCGCCGGCCTGTTGAACTGCCGGTACGTCACGGGGCTCTACTGACAGAGGTCGTGATCGCTGAAGCTGACGTGGCGGTTTGCTACATAGCTCGTGCAGTCAGCTTCACGGCCTGCTAGCTTGTCAGCGTGGACAGTGTCCACCGCGTCACTTCGACTAGCTGTTGCGACTTCCGTTTGCCCGATGTCTTGACGACGGAGCCGATCTCCCGCTGAGCTCGTGGCAACTTCATCCAGGTATGAGAGGAGGTTGATTTATGAGCACCACCTTCCACGAGGATGTCAGCAGCACCGTTCTGCGCCGGATGAAGGAGGGCGGTTTCGATTTTGCCCGAGTCCATCCCATCGAGTTCTACGCGGTATTCCCGGAACAGGACCGCGCCCAGATAGCCGCACGGAAATTTCGCGGCGAAACCATCAATACCCAAGTGTTTCCGCGTGAGGACGGAAGCTGGAATCTGCAGATAAGCAAAGTGATGTACGCGACCTTCGACGGTATCGGCGATTTCGAGCAGGACCTCGAACACCTCGTCGAACCTCTCGGCGGAGTGCTCGATGGCTGGGGTGTCACCCAGGAAATCGAAGGCCTGAGCGTCTGATCCGTTTCATCCTCTCTTGAAACCGCTCTGAAGTGCCTGGTCCCAGGGAGGGACCGGGCCGAAGCGGTTCTTCAGAAATTCCAGCAGCAAACGGCTGCGTGAGTCAGCCTCCCGGGTCAGGCGCAACGCATAGATGCCGCTGGGTTCCGGTTGCGGTAACCCCCCTTCGCAGAACAATGGCAGCAGCTCGCCGCGCAACAGCTGATCGCTGATCAGCCAGGTGGGCAGGTGCGCGATGCCGAGTCCGGCCAGTGCGCCGGTCAGCAGTGCTTCGGCGTTGTTCGCCATCATGCGCAGTCGGCCCGGTCGCAGCAACTGGGGCCGACCGTCACGCTCGAACCGCCATGCGTGGGGCGGCGCCAGCGCATCCCAGTCCAGTCCGTCATGCGCGGGGAGCTCTTCGGGCTGCAGCGGCATCCCTCGGCGTTCCAGATAGGCCGGGCTGGCGCAGACGATGCGCACCATCGGCGCCAGAGGTGTCGCGACCAGCCGCGTGTCGGCCAGCGGGCCGATGCGCAGAACCAGATCTACCTCACCCAGGTGCTCGCCGTGCAGGTCGACGAAGCTGTCGATCAGCCGCAGCTGGATGTCCACCCCGGGATAGGCCTGGAGAAACTCGGCCAGTGCCGGGGCCAGATGGCGACGCCCGAACGGCGCTGGCGCGTCGATTCGAATGCGACCCTCCGGCGCGCTGTCCAGCGAGGCGGCCTCTGCACGCGCCAGGTGCAATTCCTGGACGATCCGTCGTGCGCGCTCGGCAAATGCCAGTGCCGCCGGCATCGGGCGAACGGCGTGGGTACTGCGGCTGAACAGCTGGCAGCCAAGGGCTTGTTCCAGTGCATCGATACGGCGAGCGACTGCCGATGGTGTCAGACCGTGGCGGCGCGCCGCGGCCGAAAAGCTGCCGGTATCGAGTACGTCGATGAACAGGTTCAGCTGGGCGGAGAGGGCATCAGGCAGCATTTGATTTTTCGCTTTTGCGGTTTTCGCAAAGCCATTGTGCGCGGCTATGCGTACCGGTGCCAGCCATGGCGGCGTAGCATAGGCGCCTCATTGACGCTGGAGCGGACGCATGTTGCTGGATATCGGATTGAACGTGCTGCTGGGGCTGGCGTTAGGCACCCTCGGCGGGTTGTTCGGTATCGGTGGTGGATTGATCGCGATACCCGTGCTGGGGGTGCTGTTCGGTCTGGACCAGCAACTGGCGCAGGGCACCGCGCTGGTGATGGTCGTACCCAACGTACTGCTCGCCATCTGGCGCTACCACCAGCGTAATCGCATCGACTGGCGCAATGCCGTTGCGCTTGGCAGCACCAGTTTCCTCTTTGCAATCCTCGGTGCGGCCGTTGCGGTGTCGCTGGATGCCGGACGCATGCGCATGGCGTTCGTCGGTTTTCTTCTGGCATTGGCCGCATACACCTTGCTGCGCGTATTCCGGCGTCCGGCGCCGGGCGACGGTCAGCTACGCCATCCCTGGCCCTGGCTCAGCCTGCTCGGTGCAGGTGCCGGCGCCGCCGGCGGGTTGTTCGGCGTGGGTGGCGCGGTCATCGCCACGCCGATTCTGACCAGCGTATTCGGCGCCTCGCAGGTGGTTGCCCAGGGGCTCTCGCTGGCATTGGCAGCACCAAGTACCGGCGTCACGCTGGTCACCTATGCGCTGCATGGTCAGGTCAACTGGCTGCTGGGGGTTCCGCTGGCGGCCGGTGGGCTGCTCAGCATCAGCCTCGGCGTCAGGCTCGCGCATGCTCTGCCTGAACGGTTGTTGCGGTTGCTGTTCAGCCTGTTCCTGGTGGCCAGCGCCGTGCTGCTGGCGCTGGAAAGCTGATCGGTCAGACCAGCAACGCGAGCGCCCAGCCACCGAAGGCTCCGCTGACCACCACCAGCCATGGCGGCAGCTTCCAGTACATCAGCCCGGCAAGCGCGAGAAGGGCGAGAAGAAAGTGTTCCGGCGCCTTGATCGCACTGGTCCAGACAGGGTCGTACAGCGCGGCCAGCAGCAGGCCGACCACGGCGGCATTCACCCCAGCCAGAGCCGCCTGGGTACGTCGATTGCTGCGCAGCTTTTCCCAGAACGGCAGCACCCCGATCACCAGCAGGAACGAGGGCACGAAGACTGCCGCCAGACACAGCGCAGCTCCCAGCCAGCCACTGGGGCCGACATTCATCGAGGCACCGAGAAAGGCCGCGAAGGTGAACAGCGGCCCAGGTACCGCCTGTGCAGCGCCGTAACCGGCGAGGAATGAATCGTTGTCCACCCAGCCGGGCGGCACCACCTCCGCCTGCAGCAATGGCAGCACCACATGACCGCCGCCGAACACCAGCGCGCCGGTGCGATAGAACGCATCGACCTGGGCCAGAGCCTGGTTGCCCGTGCCGCTGGCGAGCAGCGGGAGCAGGGCGAGCAGTGCGAAAAACGACGCCAAGGCTATCAACGCCATCCGTATTGTCACGCTCACCGGCACAGCTACATGCTCCGCGCTGGCGACTGGACGAAAGATCAACAGTCCGAGCAGACCAGCGACGAGGATCACGCCAACCTGACTCCAGATGAAGGGAAGCAGCAACACGGCGCTCGCGGCCGCCAGGGTGATGGCTACGCGTGGCCCGTCCGTGCAAAGCGTGCGTGCCATGCCCCACACAGCTTGAGCAACCACTGCCACGGCGACGATTTTCAGGCCCTGTAGAAAGCCGTTCGGCAGTGCATCACCCCACCGCGCGATGCCCAGCGCAAATAGCGTCAGGGCAACCGCTGAGGGCAGGGTAAATCCGGCCCAGGCGGCAAGCGAACCCCGATAGCCCCCGCGCAGCAGGCCGACCGCCAGGCCAACCTGGCTGCTGGCTGGGCCGGGGAGGAACTGACACAGGGCGACCAGATCGGCATAGCTGCGTTCGTCGAGCCAACGGCGGTGCTGGACGAACTCGGCGCGGAAATAGCCGAGATGGGCCACCGGCCCGCCAAAGGAAGTCAGGCCGAGGCGAAGAAACACCAGAAAGATGGTCCAGGCGCCAAATCGGCTATCTGCCGTATCGTGGTGGGATTCGTTAGGCATGGGGTTCTGAAAAGTGCAGGGACGAGTCGGGCGGCATTCTATCCGCTGAACATGTCAGGCAGGTGACGTTCAGGCGTCGCTGCGCCGTTGCGCGGCCAATCATCCGCAACCAGAAAAAGCCGCTCCTGCTCCAGCCAGACGCCGGTCGCATCCGCTTCCAGCCGTGCCAGCAGTTGCGCCCGTGCCTGCGCCGGGTTGCCCGCGAGCCAATCGGCGTAGCGGCTTGCGTCCCACAAGTCAGCAGGTGCGATGCGCGCCGGTGCCAGCCAGGCGGCACGGTCAATGGGCTGCCAGACCGAGTCGGGCGAACTCGCAGCGAAGCCCGGCCAGTCGGCCTGGCGCAACCATCGCCCGTGCAGATGGAGTGGATTCGCACCGCGCGGTGGTTTGCAGCCCTGGGGCCACGGCTGGAACAGATAGCCGCCTAGCCAGAAGCTGCTCTGTACGGCGCGCCCGGTCAGTTCCGCCAGTACGGCCAATGTCGCCGGTTGGCTACAGAGCGGCAGCTGATGCTCGCACAGGTGGGCCAGCTTGAGGTCGAGGCGGTCGTGGCTGCCCGGGCCGAGCCATTGCGCGTGCAGGCTGCCATCGCCTTGTCCGGTTCCAAGATAGAACTTCACCGCCAGCTCGAGGTGGTGCACGCCCTCGTCATCGCAGAACAACAGGTCCAGCTCACCCAGGGTGGTGCCGTTCTGGCGAACCGGTAGATTGGCTGCGAGCAACTGAATGCCCGGTGCCTGGGACAGCGCGTACTGCCATAGGCGTTCGTAATAGAGACCGAGTCGTCGGATGCTGTGCAGCGACAACCAGGCTTCGAGGATGGACGGATCGGCATCCTGCTGCTGCAGCCACGCTGCCAGCAACTCCGGCTCGCTGCTCCAGCGGCATGCGTGCAATGGATGGCGCTGGCGCTGCGGCGCTTCGCTCAACAAGGGCGGCGATAGAATCGTCCATGCAAGATCGCGCACCTGCGGATGCTGGAGACGGCGGGGTAGGTCGGCAAGACTGCGAAGGCTCATGGATGCAGCATAGCCGTCGGTTTGCTGATGGTCTGGCGTTTCGCCGATAATCCGCTGCCGCTGCCGCTGCCGCTGAACACCGCCGCCGCTCGGGCGCTCTAACGCCTGTTGGTGGAATGCAGGCTGGCGCCGATCGCTGATCGTCACGTTGCCAGCGCGCTGCATGGTACTTTTCGAGCGTTGCGACTGTCCGCAACCATCCGCCCAGCCACACCAGGGAACGTCAATGGAGCAATTCCGCAATATCGGCATCATCGGCCGCCTGGGTAGCTCCCAGGTGCTGGATACCATCCGCCGGCTGAAGCGATTTCTCGTCGAACGCCATCTGCATGTGATTCTCGAAGAGAACATCGCCGAGGTGCTGCCCGGCCATGGCATGCAGACTTCTTCAAGGCAGCGCCTGGGCGAATCCTGCGACCTGGTGATCGTGGTTGGCGGTGACGGCAGCCTGCTCGGCGCGGCCCGCGCGATGGCCAAGCACCGGGTGCCGGTACTCGGCATCAACCGTGGCAGCCTCGGCTTTCTCACCGACATCCGCCCGGATGAGCTGGAAGAGAAAGTCGCCGAAGTGCTCAACGGCCAGTACACCCTGGAAAATCGCTTTCTGCTCGAAGCCCAGGCACGCCGCTTCGACGAGCCGATCGGCGAGGGCGATGCGCTCAACGATGTGGTGCTGCACCCGGGTAAATCCACGCGCATGATCGAGTTCGAGCTGTACATCGACGGCCAGTTCGTCTGCAGCCAGAAGGCCGACGGCCTGATCGTGGCGACGCCGACCGGTTCCACCGCCTACTCGCTGTCGGCGGGCGGGCCGATCATGCATCCGCGGCTGGACGCCATCGTCGTCGTGCCCATGTACCCGCACACCCTGTCGAGCCGTCCCATCGTGGTCGATGGCAACAGCGAGCTGAAGATCGTGGTGTCGCCGAACATGCAGATCTATCCGCAGGTGTCCTGCGACGGCCAGAACCACTTCACCTGCGCGCCGGGCGACACCGTGACGGTGCGCAAGAAGCCGCAGAAGCTGCACCTGATTCACCCGCTGGACCACAACTACTACGAAGTCTGTCGGACCAAGCTGGGCTGGGGCAGCCGCCTCGGCGGGGGCGATTGATGCAGCTTGATCCCGAACGCGGCTACGACCTGATTGGTGATGTGCATGGCTGCGGTCGTGCACTGGCGCGTCTGCTGGACACCCTCGGCTATCGTCTGGAAGGCGGTGTCTGGCGCCATTCGCGGCGGCAGGTGATCTTCCTCGGTGACATCATCGACCGCGGCCCGCATATCCGTGAGGCGCTGCACCTGGTCTACGACATGGTCGACCGTGGGCAGGCCCACTGCATCATGGGTAATCACGAGTTCAATGCGCTGGGCTGGTACATGCCGGCACCGCCGGGCAGCGGCCGCGACTTCGTCCGCGAGCATTCGCCGCGTTTTGCCCGCTTGCTGCAGGAAACCTTCCAGCAGTTCGAACACTACCCAGAGGAATGGAAAGCCTTTCGCAATTGGTTCTACGGCTTGCCGCTGTTTCTCGAAACCGATCGCTTCCGCGTCGTGCACGCCTGCTGGGATAGCAGCGTGATCGCACGCCTGCGCCCGTTTCTCAACGACGCCTGCATCAATCCGGCGATCCTGCGCGAGGCTGGCCTGCCGGGGACCTTCATCTGCCAGGCGCTGGATCGCCTGCTGCGCGGCACCGATATGCCGCTGCCCGAGGGGATGACCCTGACCAGTGAGGAAGGCTTCGTACGCACCTTCTTCCGCACCAAGTTCTGGGAAGAGAACCCGCAGACCTACGGTGACGTGGTGTTCCAGCCCGACGGCCTGCCGGACCATGCGGCGCGCATGCCCTTGTCGCAACAGCAGAAGAATCGGCTGTTTCTCTACGGCCCGGACGAACCGTTGCTGTTCGTCGGTCACTACTGGCGTCGCGGCCGTCCCGGGCCGCTTCGCGACAACCTGGCCTGCCTGGACTACAGCGCGGTGAAGAACGGCAAGCTGGTGGCCTATCGACTGGATCGCGAAACCCGGCTGGACCCGGCCAAGTTCGTCTGGGTCGATGTGCAGGCGGTGTTCCAGTGAGCGTCTCGGTGGCCGAAGCGTTGCGCCTGCCTTTGACGGAGGACCTCAGCGGCTTCATCGCCCTATTGCGTCGCCTGCGGGTGCCGTGCCGGGTCTCGGAGGAGGGCGATCAACAGGTGTTGCGCGTGCCGGTTGAGGTCGTCGAGCAGGTTCGCGACCTGTACGCACGGCATCCCCATGGCGATGACAGTGTCGTCCTCGAACAACCCCGGCGCCGCGGCGGCGGTTTCGTCGCCGCCCTGCGTGCCAGCCCGCTGACCGCGGCAATATTGGTCATCACCCTGGTCGTCGCGGCCATCACCCTGCTCGGTGAGAATTTCGCGACGATCCGCTGGCTGAACTTCGTCGACTTCCGGGTCGATGGTGAATACGCCTATTTCACCTCGCTGGAGCAGACGCTCGCGGCCGGCCATTGGTGGCGGCTGATCACGCCGATCTTCGTGCACTTCGGCATCCTGCATCTGGCGATGAACAGCATGTGGTTCTGGGAGCTGGGGCGGCGCATCGAGGCCCTTCAGCGCGCCTGGATGCTGTTGGCGCTGACGTTGCTGTTCGGTCTGGTGTCCAACTTCGCCCAGTACCTGTTCGGTGGGCCGGGCATCTTCGGTGGCCTGTCCGGCGTGCTCTACGGCCTGCTCGGGCATTGCTGGCTCTATCAGAAGCTTGCCCCCAACGAGGCCTACCGGCTGCCACCCGGCGTGGTCGTGCTGATGCTGGTGTGGCTGGTGATCTGCCTCACCGGCGTCATCGAGGTGCTCAGCTCCGGCGCGCTGGCCATTGCCAACGCGGCGCATGTCGGCGGCCTTGTCGCAGGCTGCGTGACCGGCGTGATAGGCGGCACCCTGGCGCGGCGCCGCTAGCGGGCCGCGCTTTTCCCTAAAGCGCCACAGCCCGGTAGAATGGCCGCTCGTTTCCCTCGGAGCTGGCCATGTCGACCTTTATCCAAACTGCCGAAAACATCACCCCGGAAATCTACCAGAGCCTCAAGCAGGCCCTCGAACTCGGCAAATGGGCTGACGGCCGCAAGCTGACCCCCGAGCAGAAGGAAACCTGCATGCAGGCAGTGATTGCCTGGGAACTGAAGAACCTCCCGGAAGAGCAGCGCACCGGCTTCATGGGCGGTCAGGAATGTGCTTCCAAGAGCAAGAAAGCCGAGCCGGCCATCGATACCAGCCTGTTCGCTCCCGCTTCGGGAACTCGCCACTGATGCTCGAACTGGGACGCGGTGCGCTGAGCAAGATGTCGATCCAGCTGGGCGCACCGGCGCAGTATTCCTTCTGCCTGAACGACGAACGGGTGCCGGTCAATCCGCTGATCGGCAAGACCCTGCGTCTGGAATACCTCGGCGCCATCAACTGCACCCATTGCGGTCGCAAGACCAACAAGAGCTTCAGTCAGGGTTACTGCTATCCCTGCTTCAAGAAGCTGCCGCAGTGCGATGTCTGCATCATGAGCCCGGAAAAATGCCACCACGATTTCGGCACCTGCCGCGATCCGCAGTGGGGCATGGATTTCTGCATGACCGACCATGTGGTCTACCTGGCCAACTCGTCGGGCATCAAGGTCGGGATCACACGTGCCACGCAGCTGCCGACGCGCTGGCTCGACCAGGGTGCCAGCCAGGCGCTGCCGATCATGCGCGTCGCCACGCGCCAGCAGTCCGGCATGGTCGAAGACCTGCTGCGCAGCCAGGTGGCCGATCGCACCAACTGGCGCGCGCTGCTCAAGGGCGATGCCGATCCCATCGATCTGGTCGAGATGCGCGAGCAGATCTTCGACGCCTGTGCCGATGGCCTGCGCGAGTTGCAACAGCGCTACGGGCTGCAGGCGATCCAGCCGGTTGCCGATGCCGAGGTGCTGGAGATTCGCTATCCCGTGGAGGCCTATCCGACCAAGGTGGTCAGCCTCGATCTGGAGAAGACGCCAGTGGTCGAAGGTACGCTCAGGGGCATCAAGGGCCAGTACCTGATTCTCGACACGGGCGTGATCAATATCCGCAAGTTCACCGCTTATCAGGTCGCCGCCAGCGCTACGGCTTAGGGTGGATAACGCTTCGCTTATCCACCGATTGTCGCCGCCCGCCAACCGCAGGCTCAGGGATGAACAGCCGGGGAAATATCGCGCGCAAAAGCCTGCGCCGTTTTCCACCCTACAAGTCCGCAGCGACAGACGCTAAGCTCGAACTCATCCGCAGCCCGTAGGGGCTGCAATCCATCGCTCATTTCGCTTGAAGCTAGTTGCTTGAAGCTCAGCCGTCGAGGTTTCCATGCGCACCGAACAACCGAAAGTCATTCATCTGAAGGATTACCAGGCCCCTGAGTACCTGATCGATGAAACCCACCTGACCTTCGAGCTGTACGAGGACCGCACCCTGGTCCACGCCCAGCTGGTGATGCGCCGCAATCCCGAGCGCCCGGCCGGCAAGCTGCCGCCGCTGGAACTGCACGGCCAGGAACTCGAGCTGCTGTCCATCGCGCTGAACGACCGCGCGCTGGGCGCAGGCGACTACCAGCTCAGCGAAGACTGCCTGACCCTGCAGCCGGACAGCGAAAGCTTCGTCATCGACAGCTCGGTGGTGATCCATCCGGAAACCAACACCGCGCTGGAAGGGCTGTACAAGTCCGGCAGCATGTTCTGCACCCAGTGCGAGGCCGAGGGCTTCCGCAAGATCACCTATTACCTCGACCGCCCGGACGTGATGAGCAAGTTCACCACTACGGTGAGCGCCGAACAGAAGGCCTATCCGGTGCTGCTCTCCAACGGCAACCCGATCGCCAGCGGCAGCGAGGACAACGGCCGCCACTGGGCGACCTGGGAAGACCCGTTCAAGAAGCCGGCCTATCTGTTCGCCCTGGTGGCGGGTGACCTCTGGGCTATCGAGGACAGCTTCACCACCATGAGCGGGCGCAACGTGGCGCTGCGCATCTACGTCGAGCCGGAGAACGTCGACAAATGCCAGCACGCCATGGACAGCCTGAAGAAGTCGATGAAGTGGGACGAGGAGGCCTACGGTCGCGAATACGACCTGGACATCTTCATGATCGTTGCGGTCAACGACTTCAACATGGGCGCCATGGAGAACAAGGGCCTCAACATCTTCAACTCCAGCGCCGTGCTGGCCCGCGCCGAAACCGCTACCGATGCCGCGCACCAGCGCGTCGAGGCCATCGTCGCCCACGAGTATTTCCACAACTGGTCGGGCAACCGCGTGACCTGCCGCGACTGGTTCCAGCTGTCGCTCAAGGAAGGCTTCACCGTCTTCCGCGATTCGCAGTTCAGCGCCGACATGAACTCGGCGACGGTCAAGCGCATCGAGGACGTCGCCTACCTGCGTACCCACCAGTTCGCCGAGGATGCCGGCCCCATGGCCCACTCGGTTCGCCCGGAATCCTTTATCGAGATTTCCAACTTCTACACCCTGACCGTTTACGAGAAGGGTGCCGAAGTGGTGCGCATGATCCAGACGCTGCTGGGCGAAGAGGGCTTCCGCAAGGGCAGCGACCTCTATTTCGAGCGCCATGACGGCCAGGCCGTGACGGTCGATGATTTCGTCAAGGCGATGGAAGACGCCAACGGTGCGGACCTGACCCAGTTCAAGCGCTGGTACAGCCAGTCCGGCACACCGCGCCTGGCCGTCAGCGAGCGATACGACGAGTCGGCGAAGAGCTACAGTCTGACCTTCCGCCAGAGCTGCCCGCCGACACCGGGCCAGCCGACCAAGGAGCCGTTTGTGATCCCGGTGGCGCTGGGCCTGCTCGCCGCCGATGGTTCGGACATGCCGCTGCGTCTGGACGGTGAAGCCACCGCCGTCGGGACCAGCCGCGTGCTGGCGGTGACCGAAGCCGAACAGACCTTCACCTTCATCGACGTCGCCGAGCGTCCGCAACCATCGCTGCTGCGTGGCTTCTCCGCGCCGGTAAAGCTGGACTATCCGTACAACCGCGACCAGCTGATGTTCCTCATGCAGCACGACTCCGATGGCTTCAACCGTTGGGAAGCGGGTCAGCAGTTGTCGGTGCAGGTGTTGCAAGAGCTGATCGGCCAGCATCAGCGTGGTGAGGCGCTGGCGATGGACGAGCGCCTGATCACGGCGCTGCGCACCTTGCTGCAGAACGACGAACTGGACGCGGCGATGGTTGCCGAGATGCTCTCGCTGCCGGGGGAGGCCTACCTGGCTGAAATCAGCGAAGTGGCGGACGTGGATGCGATACACGCGGCGCGCGAGTTTGCCCGCAAGCGCATCGCCGACGCGTTGTTCGAGCCGCTGTGGCAACGCTACCAGGCCAATCGCGAAACCTCGCGCAGCACGCCCTACGTAGCCTCGGCCGAGCATTTTGCCCGGCGCGCCCTGCAGAACATCGCCCTGTCGTACCTGATGCTGAGCGAGCAATCGGAGGTCGTCGCAGCCTGTCTGGAGCAGTTCGAGCAGGCCGACAACATGACCGAGCGCCTGACCGCGCTTGCGGTGCTGGTCAATTCGCCGTTCGAGGCGGAGCGTGACAAGGCGCTGCAGACGTTCGCCGAGCACTTCAAGGACAACCCGCTGGTCATGGATCAGTGGTTCAGCGTGCAGGCCGGTAACCCGTTGCCCGGCGGTCTGGAGCGGGTGCAGACGCTGATGCAGCACCCGGCGTTCACCCTGAAGAACCCGAACAAGGTGCGCGCGCTGATCGGTGCCTTCGCCAACCAGAACCTGGTGAACTTCCACCGGGCCGATGGCGCAGGCTATCGCTTCCTTGCCGATCAGGTGATCACCCTCAACGCCCTGAACCCGCAGATCGCGTCGCGCCTGCTGGCTCCGCTGACCCGCTGGCGCAAGTATGACAGCGCGCGCCAGGCGCTGATGAAGGGCGAGCTGGAGCGCATTCTTGCGTCCGGCGAGCTGTCCAGCGACGTCTACGAAGTGGTGAGCAAAAGCCTCGCCTGATTCCACAAGGCCGATCGTGCAATGCGATCGGCCTTTCTTTGCCTGGAGCCTGTACCCCGGCTGCTTTCCACGATAACAACCGTCCAGCGTATCGTGACCATCCGCTGGCACTCCGCGTCCGATCGTCACTTCCACGGCCGGAAGGCCAAGCGCCATACTGGCCACTGGCCCGATCAGCCTGGGTGATCACGCGTCAATCATTGCGTGAGAGTTAACAATTCATAACGTCCGGCCAATTGTGCCTGTCTGCGTAAGCTGGCTAGGATGGCCGAGCCTGCACATCAGGCCTTACCTAATAAGAATAAAGGGGGTATGTATGAGTGAGCCCGTTCTGCGGCGCACACTATCCGGCCGCGCCAAGGTTGCAAACCAGGCGAGGGCGTCGCGTTTTCACTCATCGGTTGCCGGCATGCTTTCGCTATGCGGCACGTTCTCGCTCCTGCTGCTTGCGGCATCGGCGCCTGCTCAGGCCGCTGCCGATGGCCAGATCCGCTATTCGATCGAGTCGGCCAAGGCCGCTTCCAATCTTCTGCTCGATATCACTCAGGCCGGTGAGCGCATCGTTGCGGCGGGTGATCGGGGCCACATTCTCTTTTCTGACGACGAAGGCAACAGCTGGTCCCAGGCCAAGGTGCCGACCCGTCAGCTGCTGACGGCCATTGATTTCATTGATGACAAGCACGGCTGGGCGGTCGGCCACGACGCTCTGGTGCTGAACACCATCGACGGTGGTGAGAGTTGGGCCGTGCAGTACGAGGAGCGCGAGCGCGAGGCGCCGTTGCTCGACGTCTGGTTCGAAGATTCACAGCACGGCATCGCAGTCGGTGCCTACGGCGCACTGATCGAAACCATCGACGGCGGCCAGAGCTGGGATGACATCAGCGATCGGCTCGACAACGAAGACGGTTTCCACCTCAACGCCATTACCTACATCGAAGGCTCCGGCCTGTTCGTGGTCGGCGAAATGGGCGGCATGTTCCGTTCCGCCGACATGGGGGAGACCTGGGAACGGGTCGAATCGCCATATCAGGGCTCGTTCTTCGGTGTGGTGAGCGGCTCGGAACCGGGCGTGGTGATCGCCTTCGGCCTGCGCGGCCACCTGTTCCGCTCCGCTGATTTCGGCGACAGCTGGCAGGCCATCGAACTCAGCAACGGCAACGGCCAGGCGCTGGAGTCCGGTCTGGCCGATGGCAGCCTGTTGCGCGATGGTCGCATCGCGGTGGTTGGCCATGGCGGAGCCGTGCTCACCAGCGACGATCAGGGCCGCAGCTTCAAACTCGTCAACCGTCCCGACCGCCGCTCGCTGTCGGGCGTTACCTCCGATTCCCAAGGCAACCTGATCCTGGTAGGGCAGGGTGGTGTTCGCATCGCCTCGCCATCGGGCGCGGATCTGGCCCCAAAACAATAAAGCCGGGAGAGTCTGCATGACCAAGCACCAACAGAAGCCGGCGTCGTTCCTCGAGCGCCTGATCTTCAACAACCGGCCGGCGGTAGTCGTCCTCTGCCTGCTGATCAGCGCGTTCCTGTTCTACCAGGCGGCCCAGGTTCGGCCGCAGACCAGCTTCGAGAAGATGATTCCGCTGGGGCATCCCTATATCCAGAAGATGCTCGAGCACCAGAACGACCTGGCCAACCTCGGCAACACCGTGCGGATATCCGTGGAAGCGGTGGAAGGCGACATCTTCTCCAAGGAATACATGGAGACGTTGCGGCAGATCCACGACGAGGTGTTCTACATCCACGGCGTCGACCGTTCCAACATGAAGTCGTTGTGGAGCCCCAGCGTGCGCTGGACCGAGGTCACCGAGGAAGGCTTCGCCGGTGGCGAGGTGATTCCGCAGACCTATGACGGCTCGCCCGAAAGCCTCGAGGACCTGCGCGACAACATCCTCAAGTCCGGGCAGATCGGCCGCCTGGTGGCGAACAACTTCAAGTCGAGCATCATTGACGTACCGCTGCTCGAGTCCTACCCGGACCCGGAAGACCAGAGCCGGCAGATCAAACTGGATTACCAGAAGTTCTCTCACGAGCTGGAAGAAAAGATCCGCGAGAAGTACCAGGCGCAGAACCCGAACGTGAAGGTGCACATCATCGGCTTCGCCAAGAAGGTCGGTGATCTGATTGACGGGCTGGTCGGCGTGGCGCTGTTCTTCATCGTCGCCATCGGCATCACCTTCGTGCTGCTGCTGTGGTTCACCCGTTGCCTGAAGAGCACCATTGCGGTGCTGATTACCACGCTGATTGCCGTGACCTGGCAGCTTGGCCTGTTGCATACCCTCGGCTTCGGGCTCGACCCGTACTCGATGCTGGTGCCGTTCCTGGTGTTCGCCATTGGTATTTCCCACGGCGTGCAGAAGATCAACGGCATTGCCATGGCATCCGGCTACACCGAAGATCCGGTGACGGCGGCGCGCATGGCGTTCCGTCAGCTGTTCATCCCTGGCATGGTGGCGTTGCTGTCGGATGCGGTGGGTTTCGTCACCCTGCTGCTGATTGATATCGGCGTGATCCGCGAGCTGGCCATCGGGGCGTCGCTGGGTGTGGCGGTCATCATCCTGACCAACCTGATTCTGTTGCCGGTGGCGATCTCCTACATGGGTATCAGCCAGCGGGCGATCAAGCAGGCCCGCGAAGAGGCCTCGCGCGATCATCCGTTCTGGCGCGCACTGTCGAATTTCGCCAGCCCCAAAGTGGCGCCGATCTCCATCACCATCGCGGTGGTCGCGCTGGCGGGTGGTCTCTGGTACGGGCAGAACCTGAAGATCGGCGACCTCGATCAGGGCGCGCCGGAACTGCATCCGGATTCGCGTTACAACCTGGACAACGACTTCGTCATTCGCAACTACTCGACCAGTTCCGACGTGCTGGTAGTGATGGTCAAGACCGCACCGGAAGGCTGTTCGCACTACGACACGCTCGCCGCCATGGACGAGCTGATGTGGAAGATGCAGAACACCGAGGGCGTGCAGTCGGCGGTGTCGATGGTTTCGGTCGCGCGCCAGGGCATCAAGGGCATGAACGAGGGCAGCCTGAAATGGGAAACGCTGTCGCGTAACCAGCATGTGTTGAACAACTCCATCGCCCGCGCCGAAGGCATGTACAACAGCGACTGCTCGCTGGCGCCGGTACTGGTGTTCCTCAACGACCACAAGGCCGAGACGCTGGAACACGTGGTCGCCGCGGCGAAGGATTTCGCCGAGGAAAACAACCGCGAAGGACTGGAGTTCGTGCTGGCAGCGGGCAACGCCGGTATCGAGGCAGCCACCAATGAGGTGATCGCCGCGTCAGAAACCACCATGCTGATCGCCGTCTACCTGGCGGTGAGCATCATGTGCCTGCTGACATTCCGCTCGCTGGCTGCCACGCTCTGCGTGATCCTGCCGCTGGTGCTGACCTCGATTCTTGGCAACGCCCTGATGGCCTTCATGGGCGTCGGCGTCAAGGTGGCAACGCTGCCGGTAATCGCGCTGGGCGTGGGTATCGGTGTGGACTACGGCATCTACATTTACAGTCGCCTGGAATCCTTCCTGCGCCAGGGCATGACCCTGCAGGAAGCCTACTACCAGACCCTGAAATCCACCGGCAAGGCGGTGATCTTCACTGGCGTGTGCCTGGCGATCGGTGTGGTGACCTGGGTGTTCTCGGCGATCAAGTTCCAGGCCGACATGGGCATGATGCTGACCTTCATGTTCCTCTGGAACATGGTCGGCGCGATCTGGCTGCTGCCGGCCCTGGCCCGCTTCCTGATCAAGCCGGAAAAGCTGCGCCAGAAGGCGTAATGTTCGTGCGGTAAGGAAAAACGCGGCCCTGGGGCCGCGTTTTTTTATGGTGGATCGTTTTTCTCTTCGCAGGTCGCCTGATTGATCAGGCACTCTGGCTTATGGCTTCCACCACCGTCTGCGCCGCGACTTCGCCGATCACCAGGATGGCCGGACTCTTCAGCTTGAAGGTCAAGGCATCGCGGCACATGGTGGCCAGGCTCGAACGGCATTCACGTTGCTGGGGCAGCGAGGCGTTCTCGATCATCGCCACCGGCGTGCTGGCGTGCATCCCGCCATCCAGCAGCCCGGCCTGGACCTGTTCCAGCTTGCTTACGCCCATGTACACCACCAGCGTGGTGCCGCTTTTGGCCAGCGCCTGCCATTCGAGGCTGCTGTCATCCTGGGTGTGCGCGGTGACCAGAGTGACGCCGCGGGCGACGCCGCGCTGGGTCAGCGAGATGCCGCATTGCGTGGCACCGGCCAGGCCGGCGGTGATGCCGTTGACCAGCTCGACCTCGATGCCGCGCGCCGACAGCCATTCGGCCTCCTCGCCGCCACGGCCGAAGATGCACGGGTCGCCACCCTTGAGGCGCACCACGCACTTGCCCTGGCGGGCGTAGCGCAGCATCAGGCGGTGGATGAAGGCCTGCGGCGTGGAACGGCAGCCGCCGCGCTTGCCCACCGGGATGATGCGAGCGTTCGGGCAGTGGTCGAGTACGGCGGGGTTGACCAGATCATCGATCATCACCACCTGTGCCTCGCCCAGCGCGCGCACGGCCTTGAGGGTCAGCAGTTCCGGGTCGCCAGGGCCGGCGCCTACCAGCCAGACTTTTGCGCTCATGGGGTAATCCTCGTCTTGGTTGGTATCAGAGAAGTGCGCGTTCCGGCTGGTGGGCCAGCAGGCGCTTGAGTTCGGGCACGCAGGAGCCACAGCTGGTGCCGCAGCCGAGTTCCTGCTTGAGGCCGGCCAGATCGAGACCGCGCTCGATGCCTGCACGGACCCTGCTCTGGCTGACGTTCATGCAGTTGCACAGGGTGCGGTCGGTGTTGATCGTCGCGCCGCCAGGCGGCGCGCTGAGGGGCGCCAGCAGCCAGCGACGCAGTTCGGCGTCGGCACTGCCGCTTTCCCAGAGGCCGCGCAGCCACTGCCGGGCGGCGGTCTCGCCGGCCAGGCGCAGGGCGACGATGCAACCGTCCTCGATGCGTACGCGCTTGCCGACTGCACGACGCGGGTCGTCATAGGCCAGCACCGGGCCGTCGTCGAGGCCGAGCAGGCGGTCGATGGCATCCAGTTCGGCAGCGGTTGGCGCCACGTCCCGGGCGGCGCGGATCAGCAATGCCGAACGCTCGCGACCACCGGGGCTGAAGCTTGCGTAGTCGAACGTTTCGAACAAGGGCCGCAGCGCCTCGAAGCGTCGCTGCACATCGCCTTCAACCAGCGCGAAGAATTGCCAGGGCAGTTCGACCTGCTCCACTTCGATGCCGGCGTGCTTGAGTTCAGGCTGCTTCGACAAAGGGTCGACGCTGGCCAGGGTAAGCACGTTGCAGCCCAGCCCCTTGAGAAAGCGATCGCCCCAGTGCATCGGCAGGAAGGCCTGGCCGGCGCGCAGGCTGCCATCCTTCTGCACCGGCAGGATCAGGCTGCCGCGCCGGCTCTTCACCTTCACCAGCTGGCCGTCCAGCAGGCGCCGGCGACGCATGTCCTCGGCATTCATGCCGAGCAGTGCTTCCTCGACATGGCCGAACAGCCGCGCCGCGGTGCCGGTGCGGCTCATGCCGTGCCACTGATCACGCAGCCGGCCGGTATTGAGCGTCAGCGGATAGCGCGCTTCGCGCTTTTCCTTCGGCGCCTGGTAGTGCTCGGCGATGAAGCGCGCGCGGCCATTGGCAGTGGGGAACACACCGTCGCCATACAGCCGCGCGGTGCCCTGTTCGCTACCCGGCGGAAACGGCCATTGTTGCGGACCGAGGGTATCGATCAGTACGTAGCTCAGGCCGCTGTAGTCCAGATCGCGGGCGGCGGTGAGCGGCTTGTACTCCTCAAACAGCGCTTCGGCATTCTCGAACGCGAACAGGCTCGGCTTGCCGGGACGCAGGCGGCGTTCCAGGCGTCGGGCGAAATCGCAGGTGATCGCCCAGTCGGCTCGGGCTTCGCCGGGCGCCGGCACGGCGCGGCGCACATGGCTGATACGGCGCTCGGAGTTGGTCACCGTGCCTTCCTTCTCGCCCCAGCTCGCGGCCGGCAGCAGAAGGTCGGCGTAGCGGCAGGTTTCGGTGGTGAAGAAGGCTTCCTGCACCACGACGAAGGGGCAGGCGGCCAGGGCCTCATGGACGTTCTGCTGGTCCGGCAGCGACTGCGCCGGGTTGGTGCAGGCGATCCACAGCGCCTTGATCTTGCCGGCGCGCACCGCCTCGAACAGCTCGATGGCGGACAGTCCAGGCTGCTTGGGCAGCTGCTCGGCACCCCAATAGGCCGCGACTTCGGCGCGGTGTTCGGCATTGGCTGCGTCGCGGTGGCCGGGCAGGAGGTTGGACAGGCTGCCGGTTTCGCGGCCGCCCATGGCGTTCGGTTGACCGGTGAGCGAGAAAGGCCCGGCGCCCGGCTTGCCGATCTGTCCGGTGGCCAGGTGCAGGTTGATCAGCGCGCTGTTCTTGGCGCTGCCGGCGGTAGACTGATTCAGCCCCATGCACCACAGGGAGAGGAAGGCTGGCGCGCTTCCAATCAGCCGTGCGCAGGTTTGCAGATCATCTACCGAGATGCCGCAGAGGTCGGCGACCATCGCCGGGGTGTAGTCGCGCACCAGGCTTTTCAGCGCATCGAAGCCTTCGGTATGCGCATCGATGAAGCGGCGGTCGATCCAGCCTTCCCACATTAGGATATGCAGCAGGCCGTGGAACAGCGCGACATCGGTGCCGGGCAGGATCGGCAGGTGCAGATCGGCCAACTCGCTGGTGTCGGTGCGCCGCGGGTCGACGACGATGATGGTCATCTCCGGCCGCTTCGCCTTGGCCTCTTCCAGGCGGCGGAACAGCACCGGATGCGCGTAGGCCATGTTGCTGCCGGCGATCAGCAGGCAATCAGCCTGCTCGATGTCTTCGTAGGAGCAGGGCGGGGCGTCGGCGCCCAGGCTGCGCTTGTAGCCGACCACCGCCGAGGACATGCACAGCCGCGAGTTGGAATCTAGGTTGTTGGTGCCGACCAGGGCGCGGGCCAGTTTGTTGAAGGCGTAGTAGTCCTCGGTCAGCAGCTGGCCGGAGACATAGAAGGCGACGCTGTCCGGCCCGTGTTCGCGGATGGTCTCCGCGAATACGCTGGCCGCATGCTCCAGCGCACTGTCCCAGTCGGTGCGGCCGCGGGCCAGGCCCTTGCCCAGACGCAGCTCGGGATAAAGCGCGCGAGCGTCGAGGTCGCCGGTCAGGTGCAGGGTCGAGCCTTTGCTGCACAGCTTGCCGAAGTTGGCCGGATGGCTGGGGTCGCCAGCCACATCGAGGATGCGTTCGCCGTCGTGCTCGATCAGCACGCCACAGCCGACTCCGCAGTAGCAGCAGGTCGAGGCGGTTGTCATACGCATGGCGTCGTCTCCTGGGAAAAGGTGCTGGTCAACTGCGGTGTGTCAGGCCGCGCATTCCTTGCGCGGGTTCAGCGAAAGCTGCACGCGCCCGTTCTCGACGCGTGCCTCGTGGCGATGGGCGCAGCCGACGTCCGGCGCCAAGGCCTCGCCGCTGGCCAGATCGATCTGCCAGTTGTGCAACGGGCAGGCGACCTGCTTGCCGTACACGATCCCTTGCGACAGCGGCCCGCCCTTGTGTGGGCAGCGGTCGTCGAGGGCAAAGACCTGATCGTCGGAGGTGCGGAAGATCGCGATATCGCCCTTGGGGCCGGCGATGATGCGCGAGCCGAGCGGGTTGATCTCATCCAGTGCGCAGATATCGAGCCAGTTCATGCGGTGTTTCTCCAGATCGGGTTCTCAGGCGTTTTCCAGCTGCTTGACGGCGATGCGGTCGAATTCCTTCTTCAGCTGCGGCTTGGAGAGCTGCTCCTGCCACGGGTCCTGCTCGAAGGAAAGCGAGAACAACAACCGCTGGTGCAGCGCCTTGCGTCGCTCGGCGTCGTTCAACACGGCCTTCTTAATGTGATCCATGCCGACGCGCTGCAGGTAGTGCACGGTGCGCTCGAGGTAGAAGGCTTCCTCGCGGTAGAGCTGGAGGAACGCCAGGCTGTATTCCATGACCTCCCCGGCGCTCTTCACCTTGACAAAGAACTCACCGGCCTCGGTCTTGATGCCGCCGTTGCCGCCGATGTACAGCTCCCAGCCGGAGTCCACACCGATGATGCCGACGTCCTTGATGCCGGATTCGGCGCAGTTGCGCGGGCAGCCGGAGACGGCCAGCTTGACCTTGTGCGGCGACCACATGTTGAACAGCGCGTGTTCCAGGTCGATGCCCATCTGCGTCGAGTTCTGCGTGCCGAAGCGGCAGAACTCGCTGCCGACGCAGGTCTTCACGGTGCGGATGGATTTGCCGTAGGCGTGGCCGGAAGGCATGTCCAGGTCTTTCCAGACACCCGGCAGGTCTTCCTTGCGGATACCCAGCAGGTCGATGCGCTGGCCGCCGGTGACCTTGACCATCGGCACCTGGTACTTGTCCGCCACGTCGGCGATGCGTCGCAGCTCGGCGGCATTGGTGACGCCACCCCACATCCGCGGCACCACGGAGTAGGTGCCATCCTTCTGGATGTTGGCGTGGGCGCGCTCGTTGATGAAACGTGACTGCGGGTCGTCCTTGGCCTCGCCCGGCCAGGTGGAGATCAGGTAGTAGTTCAGCGCCGGACGGCAGGTGGCGCAGCCGTTCGGCGTGCGCCATTCCATGAAGGCCATGGCCGCCGGGATGCTGATCAGGTGGTGCTCGCGAATGGCCTTGCGCACCTGACCGTGGTTGAGGTCGCTACAGCCGCAGATGGCTTTTTCGCTCTTCGGCTTGACGTCGGCGGCGCCACCCACGGTGTTGATCAGAATCTGCTCGACCAGGCCGGCACAGGAGCCGCAGGAACTGGCGGCCTTGGTGTGCTTTTTCACCTCGTCCACCGAGAACAGCCCGTGTTCCTGAATCGCCTTGACGATGGTGCCCTTGCACACCCCGTTGCAGCCGCAGACCTCCATGTCGTCCGGCATCGACATGGCCTTGCTCTGGCCCTGATGGCCGGCATCGCCGATGGCGCCCTCGCCGAACATCAGATGGTCGCGTATCTGGCCCACGTTCTGGCCCTCGCGTACCTGGCGGAAGTACCAGCCGCCATCGGCGGTGTCGCCGTACAGGCAGGCGCCGACCAGTACGTCGTCCTTGATCACCAGCTTCTTGTACACACCGCCGATGGGGTCGGAGAGGGTGATGGTTTCGGTGCCGTCGCCGCCGATGAAATCGCCGGCCGAGAACAGGTCGATGCCGGTGACCTTGAGCTTGGTGGAGGTCACCGAACCCAGGTAGCGGGAGAAGCCGAGCATGGCCAGATGGTTGGCGCAGACCTTGGCCTGTTCGAACAGCGGTGCGACCAGGCCATAGGCCGTGCCGCGATGGTTGGCGCATTCGCCGACGGCATAGATGCGCGGGTCGTAGGTCTGCAGGGTGTCGTTGACCAGAATGCCGCGATTGCACGGGATACCGGCCTGTTCGGCCAGTTCACTGTTGGGGCGGATGCCGGCGGCCATCACCACCAGGTCGGCGGGGATCACCTCACCGTCCTTGAACTTGACCGCGCAGACCCGGCCTTCGCCGTTGTCGAGCAGTTCGGCGGTGTGCTTGGGCAGGAAAAACTTCAGGCCGCGGCTTTCCAGCGCGCTCTGCAGCAGGGTGCCGGCGGTCTTGTCCAGCTGCCGCTCCATCAGCCAGTCGCCGATATGCACCACGGTGACGTCCATGCCGCGCAGCTTGAGGCCGTTGGCCGCTTCCAGGCCGAGCAGGCCGCCACCGATGACCACCGCGTGTTTGTGGGTCTTGGCGGTTTCCATCATCACCTGGGTGTCGGCGATGTCGCGGTAGCCGATTACGCCCTGCAGGTCCTTGCCGGGAATCGGCAGGATGAACGGATTGGAACCGGTGGCGATGAGCAGACGGTCGTATTCGGCCTCGCTGCCGTCATCGGCAATGACCCGGCGACGGGCGCGGTCGATCTTCACCACCTTGCGGTTGAGCATGAGGTGGATGCCATTCTCGGCGTACCAGTTGAGGTCGTTGAGCACGATCTCTTCGAACTGCTGCTCGCCGGCCAGCACGGGGGAGAGCAGGATGCGGTTGTAGTTGGGATGCGGCTCGGCGCCGAACACCGTGATGTCGTAGAGCTCGTTGGTGAGCTTGAGCAGCTCTTCGAGGGTTCGCACGCCGGCCATGCCGTTGCCGATCATCACCAGTTTGAGTTTCTTCATACCCGTTCTCCGTGCCAGTCGATGTGTGCCGTCCGGCCTGCTCAAAATTTTCAACAACAAAAAAGGCGTCCCACCGGTTACCCAGTGAGGACGCCTTTGTCCGTGTCCCGCTCTGTCGGGAGACCTGCCGCTCCACGTTGAGGGTCAGGTCGAAATGATTCTTCAAGGTTCTGCTTTGCAGAGGCTATGCCAACTCGCCAATACACCGGTTTTCAAGGGCTTGAGCGCTTGCAGTGGATCTGTTGGGGTCGATCGTTGCACTGATATGCAGCGGCTTGCGCCCTGATGGTGCGAAGCACCCTGGAGGCGACTCCAAAAACGCCGTTGACAGGTTGCGGCCAGCTTTCTAAAGTTTCGCCCATGCGCCGATTTAGTCAGCTACTTGCGGGGCGCCTGGAGCCGATGGCTTCGAAATACCGCTAAAGCGCTGGTTCCGGTGTCGCCTCCCACCGCTGCCCAGCGGAATCCTCGAGGCGGAAGTTGAATTGATGAACGCAAAGCACGCCCAGTTGCGCCTGGCCCCGATCACCAGCGGCCTGCACCCCAGCAATCCGAAAATCCTTCTTGGTGGTACTCACCAACCGTCCCTGTTGCGCTACCTCGAAGGGTGGCCACGACGTCATCGCAAATCCCGCGCCCTGCTTATCCAGTTCGCTACGGCCGACGAGTCGCTGGCACGTTTCGCCACCGACAGCTTCGATCTCGCCGTCATTCAGGCACCGACCGCTGAGCGCCTGGAAGAATGCGTGCGCGAGCTGACCCGGGTGGCGCGCCAGGGGTTGATTACCCGTCGCTGAGCGTCACGCACCTTTTATCACCAGCATGATCAGTAGCAGGTTGAGCAGCAGCGACAACAGCGCCATGCCGCGCCAGACCTTCAGTGGCTCCCGTTCGAGCAGCGGGCGTGGTCGGAGACTGGCGCTGCGCTGTTCGCCCTGTTCCAGCTCAAGCAGCCATTGCTCGGCGGTTTCGAAGCGCTGCCGTGGATCGACCGCCACCGCGCGGCCAAGACTTTCCTCCAGCCAGGTCGGCAGGTCCGGGCGATAGCGGCTGGCCGGTGTCGGATTGCCGAAACGCGGACGCTGGAAGGCTTCGATCTCGCCGTACGGGTAGTGCCCGGTCAGCAGGTAATAGAGTGTCACGCCGGTCGCATAGAGATCCTGCGCTGCGCTGGGTTCGGCCCCTGTGAATGCCTCCGGGGCAATGAAACTCGGGGTTCCGGGCAGGTGATTGGGTAGATCGCGAGTCAGCCCGGGGCAGAACGCCAGGCCGAAATCCAGGATACGCAGCTCGCCGTCCTCACCCAGCAGCAGGTTTTCCGGCTTGATGTCGCGGTGCAGGATGTTGCGCCGATGCAGCATGCCGACCGCGCGGATCAGCCGGGACGCGACCTGTAGCAGATCGGCCAGTGGCAGCGGGCCGTCTCGTTCGAAGCGTCGCGCCAGGGTCGTCCCGCTGTATTCGCGCTGCACGTAATAGAGGTGTTGGCGTGCTGGCAGCGGATGCAGTTCGGCGAAGTTGCGCCCGGCGACCCGGCGCATGAACCACTCTTCCTGCAGCAACGCCGGCCCGGCGTCCGCCTCGTCCTGTCGGCTGGGTGGCAGCGTCTTCAGCAGCCAGGCCTGGCCCTGGGCATCCAGTACGCGGTAGATCAGTGACTGTCGCGACTCGTGCAGCAGTGCATTCACCTGCCAGCCCTCGAACAGCTGGCCGGGGCGCAGCTTCGGCGGCAATGGCCAATGATCGAGTTGGGCGAGGGCGTCGGCCAGCACCGCTTCGGGCAGCGCATCCACTCGTAGCAGCAGAGCGCTGGCGTTGTCCTGGCTGCCGCTCTGGTGCGCCAGATTGACCAGCGCCCGTGCTGCGGCGCCGAGGTCAGGCTGATCGTGCAGGATATGCGCGATGTCGCGCTCGGGGACGCACGACCAGACGCCGTCGCTGAGCAGCAGGTAGCTTTCGCCTTCCTGCAGCTCGCCGTCGAGGTAGTCCATCACCAGGTGTTGATCCAGCCCCAGCGCACGCTTGAGCACATGCTGCATGCCCGACTGTTCCCAGACATGGTCTTCGCTGAGCCGCTCGAGCTGAGTGCCGTTCCAGCGATAGGCGCGGCAGTCGCCGACGTGGGCCAGGGTGAAGCGGCGACCGCGCAGCACCAGCGCGGTGAGGGTGGTCAACAGCGGCTGGCTACCACCGTTGGCCTGCAGCCAGCGGTTGTGCGCCACCAGCACACGATCCAGCGACTGCGCGACGGCCCAGGTCTCCGGCGTCGCGTAATAGTCGAAGGCCAGCGCCTGCAAGGTCGCGCGGGCCGCCAGCCCGCCATCGGCGCACTGGCTGACGCCATCGGCCAGGGCGAACAGATAGCCCTTGCCAGTCGCCAGCCCAGGCGCCGGGGTGACGATGCGTATCGCATCCTGATTTTCCGGGCGCGGTCCGGCGGCGCTGGCCTCGCCATAGCTCAATCGCAGGGGCATGGTCGCTCTCGAATGATTGCGTACTGCAGCAGAGCAATATTCGCGCCCTGCAGGATCTGCGTGGGCATCACACCCGCGCCGCGGTCACTGCCGCCGAACCCCAGGTGGTGCGCCAGCGACGCTTGACGCCATGCAGGCCGAACCAGGCGAGCACACCGAGGCTGGCGAACAGCCAGAGGCCGAGCTGGTAATCGCCGGTGGACTGCTTGACCGCGCCCAGCCCGGCGGTGAGCAGGAAGCCACCGATACCGCCGGCCATGCCGACCAGCCCGGTCATCACGCCGATTTCCTTGTTGAAACGCTGCGGCACCAGCTGGAACACCGCACCATTGCCGGCGCCCAGGCTGAGCATGGCGACCACGAACAGCGCCAGCGCAGCCGTGGAACTGGGCAGGTTGAAGCCAACCGCGGCGATACAGATGGCAGCGACCGTGTACATCACCAGCAGCGCGCGAATGCCGCCGATGCGGTCGGCCAGGGCGCCGCCGAGTGGACGCAGCAGGCTGCCGGCGAACACGCAGGCGGCGGTGTAATAGCCGGCCTTGACCGGGTCGAAGGCGTACTGGTCGTGGAAATAGCCGGGCAGGGTGCTGGCCAGGCCGAGGAAGCCGCCGAAGGTCACGCTGTAGAAGAACATGAACCACCAGCTGTCGCGGTCGCCCAGTGCCTTCATGTAGTCGGCCAGCGACTTCGGCGCCGGGCGGTTGGGCGCGTTCTTCGCCACGCTGGCGAAGATGACCAGCGTCAGCGCCAGCGGAATCAATGCCAGGCCGAACACATTGTTCCAGCCGAAGATCGCCGCCAGCACCGGCGCGAACAGCGCCGCCAGCACGGTGCCGGAGTTGCCCGCGCCGGCGATGCCCATGGCCTTGCCCTGATGCTCCGCCGGATACCACTGCGAGGCCAGCGGCAACGCCACGGCGAAGGACGCGCCAGCCATGCCGAGGAACAGGCCGAGCAGCAGCGCCTGCTCGTAGCTGTGGATGCCATGTAGCCAGGCGACGAACAGCGCGACGATGACAACGCTCTGGCCGAATAAGCCTGCGGTTTTCGGCGAGGTGCGATCGGCGAGGATACCCAGCACCAGGCGCAACACTGCGCCGGCAAGAATGGGCGTAGCGACCATCAAGGCGCGTTGCTGGGTGGTCAGCCCGAGATCGGCGGCGATCTGCACGCCGAGCGGGCCGAGTACGTACCAGACCATGAAACTCAGGTCGAAGTAGAGGAAGGAGGCAAACAGGGTCGGCGCATGGCCGGCTTTCCAGAAACTCGTGCTCATTGGATCGGCTCCAGGGCGTTCATGGTGCGGCGTTGGCCGCCAGGGCTGCTCATACCGCCCCGTCGTCGAGGCGGAAAACAAAAAGGCGCCGCAGCACGCCTGCCGGAGCAGGAGTGGTGCGACGCCTTTGTCGTGTTGTGCAGACCGCCGTTGGCCTGCCTGAAGGGGATCTAGCATCTAGCGTGCCAGTCGGCACAGGCCCCGCTTCAGGCGGGTCAGGCCGCGCCGGCAGCGAATCACGACGGGAAAACGCACAAAGACTGCGCAGGCAAGGGCCAAATCAGGGCAGGCTCGGCTGCACTCCACCAAGCCCAGCCGCTGCGGTTGCTGATAGGCTTGGTCTGCAATTGCCATGGAGTAAGCGATGCCCCTGATTGCGACCCTGACCCTCAATCCCGCAATGGACCTCTCCGTCAGCACTCCCCGGGTGATCAGCACCGAGAAGTTGCGGTGTTCGCTACCGCGTCACGATCCGGGTGGCGGCGGAATCAACGTGGCGCGCGTGGTGAAAACGCTGGGCGGCAAGGCAGTGGCCGTGTACCCGGCGGGCGGTCCCTTCGGCGATCTGCTGCAACGTTCGCTGGATGAGCTGGGTCTGGTGCATCGGCCGGTGTCGATTGCCGGCGATACCCGCGAGAGCTTCACTGTCGACGAACTGGACTCGGGCTTGCAGTATCGCTTTGTGTTACCCGGACCGGCGCTGTCTGAGCAGGAGCTGCAACGCTGCCTCGACAGCCTCGCGGCGCTGCGCCCGGCGCCGTCCTATGTGGTGCTGAGTGGCAGCTTTCCACCCGGCGTCGGCCTGGGTTTCTTCGATGAGCTGCTGGCGTTGGCGCGACGCATCGGTGCCCGGCTGGTTGTTGATCTGTCTGGCGAGCCCCTGCGTCATGCGGCTCGGCAAGGCGGCGTGTATCTGATGAAGCCGAGCCTGGACGAGCTCGGAACCCTGATGGGCTGCACCGTCAGTGGTGAAGCCGAGCAGGAACAAGCTTTGCGCAGCCTGATCGGGCAGGGCAGTGCGGAAATCATCGTGCTGTCGCTAGGTGCCGAAGGGGCCCTGTTTGCCTATGGCGACCGGGTAGGCCGCCTGCGCTCGCCGGAAGTGCCAGTCGCCAGCGCGGTGGGTGCGGGCGACAGCATGCTTGGAGCCATTGTGCTGGCGATGGCAGAAGGACGTTCCATTCCTGAGGCGGTGTGCCAGGGGATCGCCGCCGGCGCCGCGACGGTGATGCGCCCAGGTACCGAGTTATGCCACCGCGAGGATGTTCAGCGCCTGTTGCAGGCGATGCAAAGCGCGCACTAATCGAGCCGGTTGACCCGCGGAAACTTCTCCGCAAAGGCTTCGGGCATGGCGACGACGCGGCTTTGGGAGTAGTCGTAGAAGACGAAGCCGGACTTGGCCATGGCGATCAGCGTGCCGTCGGCAGGGCGGGTGATGCGGAAGATGATGTCGCCGCCGTACTTGTTGAAGTCCATCACGCCAACCTCGAACAGCAGCGCGTCACGGGCATGGGCTTCGGCTTTGTAGGTCGTGGCCAGATCGGTGACGATGATCCCTGCACCGTCCTGACGGGTTTCGGCCACGCCATAGGCGAACAGGAAGCGCGCCCGCGCTTCGGAGATCATCGAGATCATCGAATCGTTGGCCAGATGGTTGCCGGCGTTGATGTCGGTGATGCGCACGGTGAGCTGGGTGGAGAAACAGTACTGGTCTTCCGGGAACTGCAGGTCAAGGCGCGCCATGGGTCGCTCGGTTGTCGATCAAAGGCGCGCATTCTAGCGTGGTGGCATTCCACCGGGCAGATGGTACTGGTTGCCGCCGCGTACGGCTGGTACCCGCCTGCGTGTTTTTCCAGACGCTCCCCTGGGTTCATGAACGCTCGGGCTTGGTCACGCGCCCCCGGGCAAGCCGCGCTGCGCCTGTGCAGCGCTGTGCTGCAGGCGCTGCTGGATCAATTGCAGCCGTGCATCGATAAAGGGTGTGACCAGCGCGAAGCATTCGGGCGGGCTCAGGCGCGGTTGGGCTGAGTGGACCACGTTGCGCTCCAGCTTGCCCACCAGACGCTTGAGCTCCATGTCGACGCCACTGCCGATACGGCGACAGAGCATTTCGAGGCGCCCCTGCATGGCCGGCGTGCAGCCACCCTGCATTGATGCGATCACGCACAGGCCGCGCAGGCGCGCCACCGCTTCCAGCTCACGGCAGGTTTGGGCGACAGTCGCGCCCTCGTGGGTCAGCGATGCTCGCTGCGCAAGGCTACCTATAACGGTTTCGATCAGAACACTGTGGCTTTCGAAATCCGTTGGCGTTTCACGCAGAGCCAGCCAGGCCTCGGTCAACACGTACGAATCGGGCAAACCGGCACGTTGTTGCAATCGTTGCGTCAGGTTGGCCGCGATGGCAGAACGCAGGGTGACCGCGGCAACATCGGACAGCGCTCCCAGACCCCGATGTTGCTGCAGCAGACGCAGGATCTCCAGATCCTCGTGAACCGCCAGCAGGCGCAAGCCTGCAACGCGCCGGGAATATTGGGTGCTGGCCATGCCGTTCAGGTAGCGGCCCAGCAACAGCAGGGCACAGGCGATCGCCAAGGTTGCGGTGATGGTCATTCTGCAAGTCCCTTGTCTACGGGTACGGCACGGCGGCGCGTGCAACAAAAAGGCGTCCCAACCGGCATGCGGCAGCATGCGGTTAAGGGACGCCTTCGTCTTTGCCAGACACCTTCGTTGGGTCGGCCAATGTCATCTAGCAAGCCGCTTGCCAGCCTGCCGATGGCAGCCTTTTCCGATGTCGCCGCGTCGTTACGGTTGCTGGCGCAGCAGCCTTCCTACGCTCCTTATCCTGAAGGCCACGGCTGTGCTCGCCGACGGTGCGCCGGGCCTCGTTACCGCACCGCGGGCGGGCAGCTTTACTGCCCGAGGAGTTCGTTCATGGCGATGATCTGTTCGGCGACCTGGATCAATTTCTGTTGCCGGCTCATCGCCTGACGGCGCATCAGCGTATAGGCCTCTTCTTCCTTGCAATCGCGCATCTTCATCAACATGCCCTTGGCCAGTTCGATGCGTTTGCGTTCCGCCAATTGCTGCTCGCGAGCCTGGAGTTGCGCCCGCATCGCCTGGTCGGTCTCGAAGCGGGCCATGGCCACATCAAGGATCGGTTTCAGCCGCTGAGCCTGGATGCCTTCGACGATGTAGGCGCTGACACCGGCGCGGATCGCCTGGCGCATGGCGCCCGGATCGCTATCGTCGGTGAACATGACGATCGGGCGTGGCTGGTCGCGGCTCACCAGTACCACCTGCTCCAGCACATCGCGGCCGGGCGAGTCGGTGTCGATCAGTACCACGTCCGGGCGGATCGCTTCGACCCGCTCGGGCAGATCGATGGTCAGGCCGGATTCATCGATCACTTCGAAGCCAGCTTCTATCAGCGCGCTCTTCAAACGGCCTATTTTTCGCGGGGTATCGTCGATCAGCAGGATGCGCAACATACCGGTCTCCCTTCTCAAAGCGCAGCCGCCACGGTCTGCTCGGCTATGGCGTGCAGGGCGAAACTGCGTGCGTAGGCCGCCGGGTCGCTGCCGTCCCAGATGGTGCCGTCCATGAGCGTGGCGCTGCGTAGCGGCGATGGCGGCACCGCCATACCCAGTGCTTCGGCGGCCTGACGATACAGTTCGGTCTGCTGGACCTGCTGTGCAACCTCCTGGTAGTTCGGGTCCTGACGCAGCAGGCCCCAGCGCCGCAGCTGGGTCATGAACCACAGGCCGTCTGACAGATAAGGCATGTTTGCCGCGCCATCGGCGAAGAAGCGCAATGGATGCATGTCGGTCCAGGCATTGCCCAGCCCGTCGTCATATGCGCCGAGGAAACGTGGCTCGATGGCCGCGAGCGGTGCGTCGACGTACTCCCGTCCTGCGATCAGCTGTGCCGTGCTGCGGCGGTTTTCCAGGCTCTGGTCGATGAAACGGCTCGCCTCGAGGATTGCCATCACCAGCGCGCGGGCCGTGTTGGGGTACTGTTCGACGAAGGCCCGGGTGCAACCGAGCACCTTTTCTGGATGGTCCGGCCAGATCGACTGGCTGGTTGCCAGGGTGAAGCCGACACCCTCGGCGATCGCCTGGGCGCCCCATGGCTCGCCGGCGCAGAAACCATCGATGCGCCCGGCTCGCAGGTAGGCCACCATCTGCGACGGTGGCAGCACAAGCGTTCGCACATCCTGCAGGGGGTGGATGCCATTCGCGGCAAGCCAGTAGTACAGCCAGAGCGCATGGGTGCCGGTGGGAAAGGTATGCGCAAGGGTCAGGCGCGCACCGCTTTGGCGCACGCTGTTGCGCAGTGCCTCGGGATTGGTCACGCCCGCGGCTTTCAGCGAGGCAGACAGGTTGATGCTCTGGCCGTTCTGCGCCAGCCCCATGAGCACCGCCATATCCACGGCGGGGCTGCCGCCGATACCCAGGTGTACGGCATAGATGAGTCCGTACAACCCGTGGGCCGCGTCCAGCTCGCCGCCAATCAGCTTGTCGCGAAGGCTCGACCAGGAACTCTGCCGCTGCAGGTTCAGGGTCAGGCCGAACGGCTGGGCGAAGCCCTGAGTGGCCGCGACGATCAGCGATGCAGCATCGGTGAGCGGCAAAAAGCCAAGATTGACCGAGCTTTTTTCCGGTGCGTCGCTGCCGGCTACCCAGGCCAGTGCATCGTGGCGGTGCGGCGAGAAGGAGTCCGTCATGCTGTGTTGGCCTTTTCGTTTGCGAAGCGCGCGGTACATGTCGACGACTGCCGCGGCGGCTCAGGTATGGTCTGTGCCAAGCCTGAAGCAAGCGATATGCCAGCGTGGAAATGGTGCACGGCGCGGTGGAAGCGCACCGTGCCGGTGAGGGGCGCCTGGCTCAGACAGCTGATCAGCGAGGGTAGAGCGGTGGCAGGGCGTTCTGGTCCTGTTCGATGTTGGGAGTGATCGCCGGCGGCAGGGCCTGGATTGCCTGCCACAGGGCGTCGCCTTGCCAGCGCTGGCCGGCTTCGCTGTACAGCGCACCATTGAGCCCATCCAGCGCATCGGACAGTGGTACGAAGCGGGCGGCCATGTCCGCCAATGTCTCCGGCTGTTGTCGCGCCCAGGCATCCAGCGCCTGGCGAGTGGCATGGGAGTCGTTGGCCTGGCAGGCACGACGCAGGTCGTCGAGCAGGCTGCGCGGGGTGGGGCCAGGCTGGAGCGCACGTAACACCGCCGGCTGCCGACGCGCACGTGACCACAGGCCGAAGCCGACGAGCGTGCTGAGTGCAAAGAACGCTGTGCTCAATTGCCACGGCCAGAGCACCTGCTGCTCGACAGGCGTCGTGATTGCAGCCGGCTGCTCGGCAGTTGGCTGCACAAGATTCGGATTGTCGGCGACGTTCAGGGTGCGCTCGTCCAGCGTCGTGCGCTCCAGCCGGTCTTCCAATGTGTTCCACCAGACCACTTCCAGCGCAGGCAATTGCAGCGTGCCGCTGCGCCTGGGAATCAGCGCCTCGCGTTGTTCGCGGCTGCCGATCAGCCCGGTGGCGCCGACTTCGTTCGCGAGACTCGGTTGGTCCGGATAGCGGCGCAACTCCGCGCTTTGCGCAGAGCCGATGGCGGGTAGCTGCGTGCTGGTCAGGCCCTCGGCCTTGAGCAGCAGGCTGCGGGTAAGTGATTCGCCGGCCTGCGCCTGCTCCGGCTCCGGGCTCCACGCCTCCACCAGCGTCAGGCTGCGCGCCGGCAGCCAGGGCGCATCGGCGGGATAATCCGCCGGCTTGGCCTTGACCGTTAGCGGGATGCTCGGGGAGCGCACCTGGGTTGATCGTCCCGAGCGCGAGCCGAACAGCGAGTTGCTGGCGCCGGTCACGGTAGTGGCGCTAAAGAGCTGGGCGGGAATGGTCAGCTCGCCGGATTTCTGTGGAAACAGCGCATAGCGCACCTCGATGACGCCATGCCGGATGCCGTTGATGGTTTTCTCGTAGGTGCGCGGCTCGCCGAGTCGCTCGACCAGGGCTTCGGGCATCTGCAGCGGCGACAGAGTGCTGTCGTCGTAAAGCGAAACCGAATGGTAGATGCGCAGCGTGAGTATCACCTGGGCCTGCACGTAGACGCTTTCCTGGTCGACGCTGGCGTCGATGAAAATTGGTGCCAGTTGATCGCCGTCGCTGCTTTTCAACGACTCCTGGACCAGCACGGTAATCGGCTCGCTGCGCCAGTCGCCCAGCTGCAGTGGCGGAATGACCACGTAACCGGTCTGCTTCGGACGCAGGGTGATCAACCAGCGGGTGATTGCCCGTGCCTCGCCATTGCTGCTGGAGAGCTGATTGACCTGGCGGGTATCGAACACTTCGAACAGGTCGTCCAGCGGCTGCAGGTCGGGCTTGCCGAACACTGCACCGCCTTGGCTTTCCAGGCTTAGTTCGAGGGTCTCGTCGATGCTCAGCTGGGTGCGGTCCACTCGCGCGAATAGACCGGCCGCAGTAGCCTGGCTGGCAAGGATGCTGAGCAGAAGAAAGGCCATCAGGCGCATCATCGACTGGTTTCCTGGTGCTTGCGTTGCTCGTAGAGGAATTTTCGCCGCAGCAGCTCGCCGGGGTTATCCGGGATCTGGCGCAGCCATTGTTCCATTGCCTGTTGCCGCTCCTGATCGGGAAGCGCCTCATGCTGCGCCAGGGCCGTGGCGGCATCCTGTTCTGGCGCTTGTGCTGTCGTTTCGCTCGTAGAAGGTTGCACGGCGCTGCTGGCCGCACGGTCCGCTTCGCCCTCGGCGTCGTCAGGGGAGGGTGCGCTGGCCGACCCGGACTCTGGCGGTTGCGGCTGCGGCTGGGGCTGCGGCTCGTTCGGCTCTGCCTGTTCCTGCTGCTGTTCCGGCTCGGGCTTGGGCTCGGGCTGTTCCTGTCGACGGCGCAGCAGTTCCTCCACCAGGGCCTTGTTGCGCTGTGCCTCCTGCAGATCAGGCTGTAGCTCCAGTGCCTGTTCGTAGGCTTCGATAGCAGCTTCCAGTGCTTCGCTGCGCGCCAGGGCATTGCCGCGATTGTAGTGGTCGGCCGCTGTATTGCCTTCGGCGAACAGCTCTGCGGCGCCGGCATAGTCGCCGGCCTGGTAGCGCGCGGTGGCCCGCCAGCGGCGATCGACGAAGCGTTCTGCCGCCTCGGCGGGCTGTTGGGCCTCGAGCAGACGTTGCCCCTGCTGATCGCGCCGCAGCCAGAGGTCATCCATCTCGAATGCGCTGGCCGCTTGCGGCTGCAGCAGCAATAGCGGCAGGCAGAACAGCCAGCCGCGCCGGCCGGCCAACGCAGCAAGCAGCAGTAGCGGTACAAGGAGCCAGTGGCCCTGGTCCAGCCAGGCTTCCAGGCGGGTGAGTTCTTCGTCGTGCTGGAGCGTTCCCGTTTGATCGAGCAGGCCGAGCGCCGCGAGATCGTCATCGCCCAGGCGCGCCTGTTGGTAGCGGCCGCCCAACTCTGTGGCCAGGCGCTGCAGCCTGGCGTTGTCCAGGCGGGGGATCAGGATGGCGCCCTGATCGTCCTTGAGAAAGCTGCCGTTCTCTCCGGCAATCGGCGCGCCCTGTTCAGTGCCAACGCCGAGGATAAGCAGGCGCTCATCGCGCCCCTGCATCAGAGCTTTGATGGCGCCGCGCTCGTGTTCGTCCAGGCTGCTGCCGATCAACAGCATTCGTCCCCGACCCAGACCCGCCTGCTCGAGCAGAGCGAGCCCCTTGGCCACGGCGAGATCGGCACGTTGGCCTGGCTCGGGCATCAGCGCCGGATGCAGGGCGTCCAGCAGGTTGCGGGTGGTCGCCAGATCATCGGACAGCGGCACTACGGTATGGGCGCTGCCGGCGAATACCACCATGGCGGTCTGCACATCCTGCCGTTTTTCCAGCAGGTCGAGCAGTTTGCGCTTGGCCTGCTGGAGGCGCGTGGGTGGCACGTCACCGGCGAGCATCGATGGGGTTAGCTCCATCAGGACTACCAGCGGGTCACTGCGCTTGACGCTGGGTTGCTCGAAGCGCTGCCAGCTTGGGCCGAGCAATGCGATGACGGCCAGCAGCCAGGCAAGGCCGAGCACCAGCCAGGGTAGTCGACTATGCCTCAGCCGGCCGCGAGTCAGCAGGGCCGCATGAAAGACTTCGGGGAGCAGACGCTGCCAGCGGCCGATCTGCAACTGGCGATGCCACAGCCGCCACAGCAGCCAGATGAGCAGTGGCAGGATGAGCAGCCAATAGGGTCGCAGCAGGTGGGGCAAGAGTTGGCTCATCGGCGCTGCTCCCGCCGCCATGCCAGGCGCTGCAGCTGGGCGCTCCACAGACTGGCGGCGACCATCAGCAGACTGATCAGCAGTGCCGCGGCCAGTGGCCAGAAATACAGCGCCTCGGCCAGGCGCGCCTGAGTGGGTTGCTGCGCCGCGGGTTCGAGCCGATCCAGGGTATCGCCGATAGCCTTGAGCTCAGCGCTGGAGGCCGCGCGAAAGTATTCCCCGCCGGTCTGATCGGCGATGGCGCGCAGGGTGGGCTCGTCCAGGTCCAGGCCGGGATTGAAACCGAAGCGGCTGAGCACCCCCCCTTCTTCCGGAACGGCACCGATGCCAATGGTATGGATACGTACGCCTTCCTCGGCAGCCAAAGAGGCGGCCAGCAACGGCTCGATCTCTCCACCATTGCTGGCGCCATCGGTGATCAGCACCAGCACGCGGCTGCTCGCCGGTCGTTCCCGCAGGCGTTTCACCGCCAGGCCGATGGCATCGCCGATGGCGGTGTTGCTGCCGGCAATCCCAACCCGTGCCTCGTCAAGCCAGACACGTACGGTGCGGCGGTCGAAGGTCAGGGGCGCCTGCAGGTAGGCCTTGCTACCGAAGAGGATCAGGCCGACGCGATCGCCGTGGCGCTGCTCAATGAAGTCGCCAAGCAGCACCTTGACCAGCTCCAGACGCGTCAGCTCCTCGCCCTGCCATAGCATGTCGGGGTAGTCCATCGAGCCGGAGACATCCACGGCCAGCAGCAGGTCGCGGCCGCTGGTGGGCAGGGGCAGCGGTTCACCGAGCCACTGCGGGCGCGCTGCGGCGAACAGCAGCAGCAACCAGATGGTGAGGTACGGCAACTGTTGGCGCCAGGCCGGCAGCGCGACCCGGGCGCGGCGCCCGGCAAGCTGTTGCAGCTCATCGAGGAAACTGACCTTCAAGGCGGCTTCGCCGCTGTCGGCTGGCGGCAGCAGTGCGCGCAGCAGCCAGGGCAGGGGCAGCAGCACGAAGATCCAGGGCCAGGCCAGTTCAAACATGCTTGCGAATCCAGATGTCGACGGATTGTTCGAGTCCGTCGATGGCCTTGTCGTCGAGACGGCATTCGGCTCGATAGGCGCCTTCGACCAGGATCATCCAGCGGGTCAGCCCGGCGGCCGGACAGCGGCTGTCGAGAAAGGCCAGCCAGGCGCGTCCGCTGAGCGTGTGCGGATGGTCGTCTGGATAGCGGATGCGGCACAGGCGCTTGAGCAGCCCGTTGAGCTGCTGCAGCCACTGGCTGGCCGGCTGGCCGCCGTACGGTTTGCTCAGGCGGGACAGCTCGATCAACGCCTCCTGACGCTGCGGGTCCAGCGGCGCCTCGGGCTGAGCGCGTGGTTTGCGTGTGACCAGGCGGTGGCGAAGCCGCCAGAGCGCAGCGACCATCCCGAGCAGCATCAGCCCGAGCAGCCACCAGCCCGGCGCGGGCGGCCACCAGTGAACGGGCTCCGGACTGATCAGCGGTGCCAGTTGGTCGAGCGGGTTCATGGCCGTGCGCTCGGATGCCGGACGCTCAGGTGCTCGCGCAGCTGTTCGACCAGGTCATCCTGTGTGTCGAGCGGCATCAGTGGCACTCGCAGCCGGTTGGCCAGGCGCTGCCAACGCGCGCTGCGCGCTTCGCCCAGCTCGCGGTAGCGCTGACGCAGGGCAGCGTCGTGGGTATCCAGTTCCAGCCGCGCGTTGCCTTCGCTGAAGCGCAGCAAGCCGGCGGCGGGCAGTGCGCGATCCAGTGGGTCGAACAATGGTAGCAACAGCAGATCGACATGACGCGCCAGCAGGCTGAGCTGCTGTTCGGCCGCATCGGTCAGGGTGCGCTCGTCGCAGAGAATCACCGACAGGCTGCCGGGACGCAGCACTTCTCGCGTCCTGCGCAACGCCATGCTGAACGCCTCCGGATCGAGCGGGCTTTCGGGATGCAGTCGGTTGTTGGCTTGCGTGACGCGATCGAGCAGCTGCAGCAGGCTCTGCTTGCTGCGCCGTGGCTTGATTTCCTGCTGCTCGCTGCCGAATACCAGACCGCCGACCCGGTCGTTGTGGCTGAGCGCTGCCCAGCCGATGAGGGCTGCGGCCTGGGCAGCCAGCACTGACTTGAACAGGCGCCCGCTGCCGAAGAACAGGCGCGGGCTCTGCTCGACGACGATATAGATGGGACGCTCGCGTTCTTCATGAAAGAGCTTGGTATGTGGCTCCTGGGTGCGCGCAGTGACCCTCCAGTCGATGGTGCGCACATCATCCCCGGCCTGGTAGACACGTACCTGGTCGAAATCCACACCACGCCCGCGCAGCTTGGAATGGTGCAACCCGACCAGCGGGCTGCGGCGATGGGGCGTGGAGAAGATGGGCACTTCACGGACGCGATGGCGCATGTCGATCAGCTCGGCCAGGGTCACCTGAATGCCGGTGTGCTGCTCGCTCGGCTGTCCGCTGCCGGACGCCTGCGCTTGCATCAGGCCACCGCGACCACGTCGAGAATCCGCTGGATGACGCGGTCCTGGTCGATACCTGCCGCTTCCGCCTCGAAGGAGAGGATCAGGCGGTGACGCAGCACGTCGAAGAGCATCGCCTGGATGTCTTCGGGGCTGACGAAGTCGCGCCCCGCCAGCCAGGCATGGGCTCGTGCGCAGCGGTCCAGCGAGATGGAGCCACGCGGGCTTGCGCCATAGGCGATCCATTCGGCCAGCTCGGCGTCGAACTTGGCTGGGGTACGCGTGGCCATGACCAGCTGGACCAGGTACTCCTCTACGGCGTCGGCCATGTAGAGGCCGAGGATGTCCTTGCGCGCGGCGAAGATGGCCTGCTGGCTGACCCGGTGCTCCGGTGCCGCCTCGCCGTTTATGGCTTCGCCACGGGCCTGCTGCAGGATGCGCCGCTCCACCGAAGCATCGGGGAAGCCGATCTTCACGTGCAGCAGGAAGCGATCCAGCTGCGCTTCGGGCAGCGGGTAGGTGCCTTCCTGTTCGATGGGGTTCTGAGTGGCCATCACCAGGAACAGCGGCGGCAGATCATAGGTACTGCGTCCGACGCTGACCTGGCGCTCGGCCATCGCTTCGAGCAGTGCCGACTGCACCTTGGCCGGCGCACGGTTGATCTCGTCCGCAAGCACCAGGTTGTGGAAGATCGGCCCCTGCTGGAAGACGAAGCTGCCGGTCTCCGGGCGATAGATCTCGGTACCGGTGATGTCGGCGGGCAGCAGGTCGGGGGTGAACTGGATGCGGTGGAACTCGGCCTCCAGGCCTTCGGCGAGCTCCTTGATGGCACGGGTCTTGGCCAGGCCCGGAGCGCCTTCGACGAGCATGTGGCCGTCGGCGAGCAGGGCGATCAGCAGTCGTTCGATCAGCCGTTCCTGACCCAGGATCTGGGTGGACAGGAACTGTCGCAGCGCGATTATCGATTCACGGTGATCCATCGTTTCGCTTCTTCCAGGGTGGGCGGCAAATCGGCTGACGTGGCTGGCGAGCCCGCCGGCTGCTATTGACTGCTACAGACAGTCGCAGCGGACTGTTGGAGAGGCGCCACTTTACTGCATTAACCCTCAACTAGACTAACCTTGAACCTTCGTCCTGTGCCGTCAGTCACTACCGACGAGCCTTTCCCCAGCAAGCCAAGCGGAGCCATACATGGCGTTCTTTTCAGCGGCCAGCAAGGCCGACTTTCAGCAGCAATTGCAGACAGCGTTAGCGCAACACGTAGACACCAAAATCCTGCCGCAACTGAATCTGTTCGCCGAACAGTTCTTCGGTATCGTCGCATTGCCGGAACTTACCGAGCGGCGCATGAGTGACCTGGTTGGTTCGACGCTGGCCAGCTGGCGCCTGCTCGAGCGCTTCGATCCCGCCACGCCCGAAGTGCAGGTGTTCAACCCGGATTTCGAGAAGCATGGCTGGCAGTCGACCCACAGCGTGGTCGAGGTGCTGCACCCTGACATGCCGTTTCTGGTCGACTCGGTACGGATGGAGCTGACGCGCCGCGGCTACAGCATCCACACCCTGCAGACCAGCGTGCTGCAGGTTCGCCGCGCCGCCGACGGCAGCTTGCTCGAACTTCTGCCCAAGGACCAACGCGCTGTCGATAGTCACGCTGAATCGCTGATCTTCGTCGAAATCGACCGTTGCGCCAGCCCGTCTGCGTTGCGCGAACTGGAGCAATCTTTGCTGGGCGTACTCGCTGATGTGCGCCAGGTGGTAGGCGATTTTGCCGCCATGAAGGGCAAGGCGGTCGAGCTTCAAGGGCGGTTGGAACGGGTCAACCTGGGTATCGATGGCGATGAGCTGGACGAGATCCGCGATTTCATGCGCTGGTTGGCTGACGATCATTTCACCTTCCTGGGTTATGAAGAGTTCTCCGTGCAGGAGCAGGCGGACGGCGGGCGGATCGTCTATGACGAAGGCTCGCTGCTGGGGTTGTCGCGCACCATGCGCACCGGGCTTTCCGAGGAGGAGCAGTCACTGACCGCGCAATCGGTGAGCTATCTGCGTGAACCGTTGCTGCTGTCGTTTGCCAAGGCGGCGATGCCCAGCCGGGTGCATCGTCCGGCGTATCCGGACTTCGTCTCGGTGCGTGAATTCGATGACCAGGGGCGGGTGGTTCGCGAATGCCGCTTCCTCGGCCTGTTCACCTCGTCGGTCTATACCCAGAGCGTGCGGCGCATTCCGTTCATTCGCCGCAAGGTCGAGACGGTTGTACAGCGCGCCAATTTCGGCAGCTCCGCCCACCTGGCCAAGGAGCTGGTGCAGGTGCTCGAGGTGCTGCCGCGTGATGAGCTGTTCCAGGCCCCGATCGACGAGCTGTTCGAGAATGCCATCGCCATCGTGCAGATCCAGGAGCGCAACCGACTGCGCCTGTTCCTGCGTTTCGATCCCTACCGGCGTTTCTGCTACTGCCTGGTCTACGTACCGCGTGACAGTTACTCGACCGAAACGCGGCTCAAGATCCAGCAGGTTCTGCAAGAGCGGCTCGAGGCAAGCGATTGCGAGTTTTCCACCTACTTCTCCGAGTCCGTGCTGACACGGGTGCAGTTCATCCTGCGCCTGGACCCCAGCAGAGCGGTACAGGTCGATCCGGTCCGTCTGGAACAGGAGGTGCTGCAGGCCTGTCGCACCTGGCAGGACGACTATCAGAGTCTGGTGGTCGAGCGCTTCGGTGAAGCCAAGGGCACCCATCTGCTCAGCGAATTTCCCAAGGGCTTTCCGGCCGGCTACCGCGAACGTTTTTCGCCGCAATCGGCCACCGTCGACATGCAGCATGTGCTCGAGCTGAGTGAAGAACGACCGCTGGTGATGAGTTTCTACCAGCCGATCACGGCAGAAGAAAATCGCCTGCACTGCAAGCTTTATCACCTGAACACGCCGCTGCCGCTGTCGGACATTCTGCCGATCATGGAAAACCTCGGGCTGCGCGTGCTCGGCGAGTTTCCCTTCCGGCTGCGCGACCGCAACGGCCGTGAATGCTGGATCCATGATTTCGCCTTCACCTATGCAGAAGGGCTGGAAATCGATCTGCTGGAGATCAACGAGGCGCTGCAGGATGCGTTCATCCATATCTATGGCGGCGTTGCCGAGAACGATGCCTTCAACCGGCTGGTGCTTACCGCTGGGCTGGCCTGGCGAGAAGTGGCGCTGCTGCGTGCCTATGCGCGCTACCTCAAGCAGATCCGCATGGGCTTCGATCTCGGCTATATCGCCAGCGCGCTGCTCAACCACACGGATATCGCCCGCGAGCTGGTGCGGCTGTTCAAGATGCGTTTCTACCTCGCGCGCAAGCTGGGTGACGAGGATCTGGCGGACAAGCAACAGCGGTTGGAACAGGCGATCATCAGCGCGCTGGATGACGTCGCAGTGCTCAATGAGGACCGGATTCTGCGGCGCTATCTGGCCTTGATCCAGGCGACCCTGCGGACCAACTTCTACCAGCCGGACGCCAATGGTCGGCCCAAACCGTATTTCAGCTTCAAGCTCGATCCGCGCTCGATCCCCGAAATGCCGCGACCGGCGCCGATGTTCGAAATCTTCGTCTACTCGCCGCGGGTCGAAGGCGTGCATCTGCGTGGTGGCAAGGTGGCACGGGGTGGGCTGCGCTGGTCCGATCGTGAGGAGGACTACCGCACTGAAGTGCTTGGCCTGGTCAAGGCGCAGCAGGTGAAGAACGCAGTGATCGTTCCTGGCGGCGCGAAAGGCGGTTTCGTGCCGCGTCGTCTGCCTACCAGCGGCACGCGGGATGATATTCAGGCCGAAGCGATTGCCTGCTATCGGATATTCATCAGTGGCTTGTTGGATATCACCGATAACCTGCGCGAAGGCCAGGTCGCTCCACCGGCCAACGTGCTGCGCTATGACGGTGACGATCCCTACCTGGTGGTCGCTGCGGACAAGGGCACCGCGAGCTTTTCGGATATCGCCAACGGCATTGCGGCTGAATACGACTTCTGGCTCGGTGATGCCTTTGCCTCAGGCGGGTCGGCGGGCTACGACCACAAGAAGATGGGTATTACCGCGCGCGGCGCCTGGGTCTCCGTGCAGCGCCATTTCCGCGAGCGTGGGATCAATGTGCAGACCGACGTGATCAGCGTCATCGGTATCGGCGACATGGCCGGCGATGTGTTCGGCAACGGTTTGCTGATGTCGGAAACCCTGCAACTGGTGGCTGCGTTCAATCATCTGCATATCTTCATCGACCCCAACCCCGACCCTGCGCGCAGCTTCATCGAGCGCAAGCGCCTGTTCGATCTGCCGCGCTCGTCGTGGACCGATTACGACGCCTCGCTGATCTCGGAGGGCGGTGGCATCTTCCCGCGCTCGGCAAAACGGGTGCAGATCACGCCACAGATGAAAGAGCGCTTCGCCATCGAGGCGGATCAGCTGACGCCTGCCGAGCTGATTCACGCGCTGCTCAAGGCGCCGGTGGACCTGTTGTGGAACGGCGGTATCGGTACCTATGTGAAGAGCAGTGGTGAAAGCCATGCCGAAGTCGGCGACAAGGCCAACGATGCGGTGCGGGTCAATGGTGCCGATCTGCGCGCCAAGGTGGTGGGCGAGGGCGGCAATCTCGGCATGACCCAGCTGGGGCGCGTCGAGTACGCGCTGCATGGTGGCTCGAGCAATACCGACTTCATCGACAACGCCGGCGGCGTGGATTGCTCGGATCATGAAGTGAATATCAAGATCCTGCTCAACGAGGTGGTCAGTGCCGGTGACATGACGGCCAAGCAGCGCAACCAGCTGTTGTTCGAAATGACCGATGCAGTTGCCGAGCTGGTGCTGCATAACAACTACAAGCAGACCCAGGCGCTTTCGCAGGCGCAACACCGCTCACGCGAACGGGCCGCCGAGTACGTTCGGTTGATCAACGCGCTGGAGGCAACGGGGCAGCTCGATCGTGCACTCGAGTTTCTGCCCACCGACGAGGCGCTTGCCGAGCGCGCCAGCATCGGCAAGGGGCTGACTCGCCCGGAGCTTTCTGTACTGATCTCCTATAGCAAGATCGAGCTCAAGAAAGCGCTGCTGGACTCCCGCGTGCCGGACGATGATTACCTCGCTCGGGAGATGGACAGCGCATTCCCGCAACAGCTCGCCGAACATTTCCGCGCCGCGATGCTGCAGCACCGCCTCAAGCGGGAGATCGTCGCCACGCAGATCGCCAACGATCTGGTCAACAACATGGGCATAACCTTCGTTCAGCGGCTGAACGAGGCAACCGGCATGAGCGCCGCGAACGTTGCCGGCGCCTACGTGATCGTGCGCGATATCTTCCACCTGCCGCACTGGTTCCGGCAGATCGAGGCGCTTGATCACAAGGTGCCTGCCGAGTTGCAACTGAGCCTGATGGATGAGTTGATGCGCCTGGGGCGGCGTGCCACACGCTGGTTCCTGCGCAATCGTCGCAGCGAGCTGGACGCGGCGCGTGACGTCGCTCACTTCGGTCCGCGCGTCGCCGCCCTTGGGTTGAAACTCGACGAGCTGCTGCAGGGCTCGACCCGCGACCATTGGCAGGAACGCTATCGGCGCTACACCGAAGCCGGAGTGCCCGAGCTGCTTGCTCGCATGGTGGCCGGGACTAACCATCTGTACACGCTGCTGCCGATCCTCGAAGCAGCCGACGAGACCGGTCAGGTTCCGGCGCAGGTTGCCGCGGCGTACTTTGCCGTCGGCGGGGCGCTGGAGCTACCGTGGTATCTGCATCAGTTGACCAATATGCCAGTAGGCAACGACTGGCAGGCGCTGGCCCGGGAAGGCTTCCGTGATGACCTGGATTCACAGCAGCGCAGCATCACGGTTTCGGTGTTGCAGATGGAGAATGGCTCAGAGTCGATCAGTGAGCGAGTCGATGCCTGGCTCGCGCAACGGCCGGCGCCACTGGCACGGTGGCGCTCGATGTTGGCGGAGCTGCGTAATGCGAGCGGCAACGACTACGCCATATACGCCGTCGCCAGTCGAGAGCTGCAAGGCCTGGCGCAATCGGCACGGCACGGCTGAGGTTAGCTGGCTGTCTGGGGGCTCCCGCTCCCGGACGGCTAGCCCATGATCCGAAGCAAAACAGCGCACCGCCTCCAGGGCCGTGCGCTGTTTTCATTTTCAGGTTCGGGTTTGCGAGCGAAGACCGCGGTGGGCGCTGCTTCAGTCTTGCGCGGGTACACCCACCTTGAAGCGGGTGATCTGCGGCAGGTCACGCAGGTAGCGGATGAGGTCTGGCGCGCCAGCTGCCTTCAGGCCTTCGCCGATGGCGTTGGCGGTCGGGTCGCGCTTTTCGAGCAACAAGAGTTCCGAATTGCTGGTGTCACGTAGTAGGGTCAAGCGGGCGTAGGGCACCTGGCTATCGAGAAGCAGGGCCATGAACTCACGGTCGCTCCAGGCCTGGGCTGGCATGGTCACGGCGTGATAATCGGCGTCCAGCGCATGAACGCCGGAGCGATCCAGGCGGTAGTCGGTTACGTCCGCGGTCAGCATCACTTCCAGGCCGCGCAAGCGGGCATAGGCCACGGCGCAGGCGAATGCTTCGAGGTGGTACTCACCTGCCCAGTAAAGCCGCTCGCCGAGCCAGCTGGCCTGGCGCACTTCTATCGGAGCCCCTTCGTCGAATCCGGGTAGGGCGCTGCTCAGCGCGCGAAGAAAATCCTTGTAGCTGATGATCCGCACCTGCCTGCAGGCGGGGGTCGTGGCGAAGGCCTCGAAGGTTGGGTAGCTCGGGCCGCTTTTGCGTTGTCCACCAAAGCCGTCGATCTGGCGCAGGTCGAGCCGGGACCGGGTGCAATCCTTGCTGATCAGCCGAGCAAGCGCAGCGTGTGCGCGCGCCTTGTCTTCCTGGACCGGACCGGAAAGTGCGCCCCGAGGAAGCTCGAGTAGACGCTGCAGGCAGGGGCCGTCATTCCAGTAGATGCTGGGCTCGGGTTCGGGTAAACGGGAGAAGGGCAGTTGCAAGCTGCTGGCGCGTGCCTGAACGGGAAGCGAAGCCTTCGAGCGCAGCCCGAGGCGTTGCGCAAGTCTGGCGATTTGAGATGTCAGTAAAGGCATGGGCTCGGGCAGGCTCATCATGATGCTTGAGCTCTCAGGGCTACGGCCGAAGTGTGGCAGACCTGTGACGATTGCGCACGGGCTTTGCACCATTGATGCTTATGCCTGTAGCCAGGCAACCAGCCCTGGCCAATCCTCGCCTGTTGATGTGGCAATATCGCTGAATAGATCATTGAGGAGCCTCCATGCCATATCTGGTGCTGGATATCGCGCTATCCGCCGAACGAATGAAAGCGGTATATCAGGGCCATGCGAATCGAGTCCTGATCCGAAGCCGCGACGGCACGCGCGTCAGCCTGCCTGCGCATCATCTGCGCCCGTTTCTGACCCACGAAGGTGTATATGGTTCCTTTGAGCTGGAATTCGCTGAACAGGGACATCTGCTGTGCTTGCGGCGCTTGAGATAACACCGTCGGCGCAGGTGCTCAGGCGGCTTCTTTCGTAGCTGGGGCCAGCGCTGTCCCCGCCTTGGGCTGCTATACTCCGCGTCCACATTTACCGAGACTTTAGGCTGCGTATGTATAACCTGGCCCGCCAGCTGTTGTTCAAGTTATCTCCGGAAACTTCCCATGAACTTTCCCTCGAGCTGATTGGCGCCGGTGGCCGTCTCGGGCTCAATGCGATGTTGAGCAAATCTCCGGCCAGTCTGCCTGTGCGGGTAATGGGGCTGGATTTTCCGAACCCAGTAGGTTTGGCAGCCGGGCTCGACAAGAATGGCGAGGCCATTCGCGGCATGTCGCAGTTGGGCTTCGGTTTCATCGAGGTGGGAACCGTGACGCCGCGCCCGCAACCGGGCAACCCGAAACCCAGGATATTCCGCCTGCCCGAGGCCGAGGCGATCATCAATCGCATGGGTTTCAATAACCATGGTGTAGATGCGCTGCTGGCGCGGGTTGAGGCCGCCAGATTCAAAGGCGTGCTCGGTATCAACATCGGCAAGAACTTCGATACTCCCGTGGAACGAGCCGATGAGGATTATCTGCTCTGTCTGGATAAGGTCTATCACCACGCCAGCTATGTCACGGTGAACGTCAGTTCGCCAAATACGCCGGGCCTGCGCAGCCTGCAGTTTGGCGATTCGCTCAAGAAGCTGCTCGACGCGCTGCGCCTGCGCCGCGAGGATCTTGAGATCATGCATGGCAAGCGTGTGCCGCTGGCCATCAAGATCGCTCCGGACATGACCGACGAGGAAACTGCATTGGTAGGCGAGGCGGTTTTTCAGGCGGGGATGGATGCGATCATCGCCACCAACACTACGCTCGGTCGTGAAGGGGTTGCCGGCCTGGCATATGCCGATGAAGCCGGCGGCTTGTCGGGTGCACCCGTACGGGAAAAAAGCACTCACACGGTCAGAGTGCTGGCGCAGACACTCGGCGGGCGGCTACCGATCATTGCGGTAGGCGGGATTACCGAGGGTCGTCATGCGGCAGAGAAAATCGAGGCGGGTGCCAGCCTGGTTCAGCTGTATTCGGGCTTTATCTACAAGGGACCGGCATTGATCCGCGAGGCGGTTGACGCGATCGCGGCGTTGCGTTCACAAGCGCGCTGATGATGCCGGAAGGGGCTCCGGTTGGAGCCCCTGGGCTTTCTAGCCCGCCGCCCGGATAGGGCGTGCTGTATCAAGTCGGATGGATCGGTGAATCAGCCGACCGCGTGAAGTTCGTTGAGTCTATGCAGACCGGCCGTGCCGGTCAGACCATCCCAGTTGTCGCCGCGACCCTCCCGCCAGCCGTTTATCCAGGCTTGGCGAACATTGGGATGCGAAAAAGGACAGAGGTCGCGAGATTTGCCATGTATGCCATGTTGATAACCGCGCAGAAATGCTCGTTCCATCGGATCACGCTTGAGTCTTCTCATTGGGTATTGCCCTCAGTGGTTGACTGGTGTTCCTGTGGCCTCATGGCGAGACCTGGCAGGTAGACTGCCTATGAAGCGCGCTGCCGGCGTGGCGCACTTCGCCGACACCATTGCGATGCCGGCCTGAGTTGAGTTCTAACCCAATGCTGAAGGCGCTGGAATGATCGTTTTGTCATAAGTAGGTAACGAATCTATGGTTCTGCCCATAAGCCCGGATTCCGGGGTAATCGAAGCGTTGGAATGGAGCTGCTCCGCAGGGCTATCGACATCATTTTCGTTACAGATTTTTCTTTTCTCTGCTGGGCCTGTTCCGACGAAAGGGTCGAAACGGTCTGAAGCACCTTTTGTGGAAACACCATGACCGACCGCCATGAACTGATCCTGACCTGTCCCAAGGGGCTCGAAGGTCTGCTGCTCGAGGAAGCCACCGCACTCGGACTGGAGGAAGCCCGCGAGCAGACATCTGCCATTCGTGGATTCGGTGCGCTGGAGGTCGCTTATCGGCTCTGCCTGTGGTCGCGACTGGCCAACCGCGTGTTGCTGGTGATCAGCCGTTTTCCTACGGTTGATGCCGAGACGCTCTACCAGGGTGTTCATGCCATCGATTGGGCGGACCACCTGCAGCCTGCCGGCAGCCTGGCTGTGGAGTTCAGTGGTCGCGGTTCCGGCATCGACAACACCCATTTCGGCGCACTCAAGGTCAAGGATGCCATTGTTGATCGCCTGCGCACCGCATCGGGTGAGCGGCCTAGCATCGACAAGCTCGACCCGGACTTGCGCGTGCATCTGCGCCTCGACAAGGGGCAGGCGGTCCTTTCCCTGGACCTGTCCGGGCACAGTCTGCATCAGCGAGGCTATCGCCTGCAGCAGGGCGCTGCGCCGTTGAAGGAAAACCTCGCAGCCGCGATTCTGATCCGTGCGGGCTGGCCGCGTATCGCTGCTGCCGGCGGTGCGTTGACTGACCCCATGTGCGGCGTCGGTACCTTCCTCGTAGAAGGAGCAATGATGGCGGCGGACATTGCGCCGAACCTCAAGCGCGAACGCTGGGGATTCAGCGCCTGGCTCGGGCACGTACCAGCGATCTGGTCCCGCCTGCACGCTGAAGCAGTGGCGCGCGCGGAGGCCGGGTTGGCCAAGCCTCCGCTGTGGATTCGCGGCTATGAGGCCGACCCGCGATTGATTCAGCCAGGGCGCAACAACATCGAGCGTGCCGGTCTGGCCAGCTGGATCAAGGTTTATCAGGGTGATGTCGGCGATTTCGAACCGCGCCCGGACCAGAATCAGAAGGGCTTGGTCATTTGCAACCCACCATACGGCGAACGCCTGGGTGACGAGGCGAGCCTGCTCTATCTCTACCAGAATCTTGGCGAGCGTTTGCGCCAGGCCTGTCTTGGCTGGGAAGCTGCCGTATTCACCGCGGCGCCAGATCTCGGCAAGCGCATGGGCATTCGCAGCCACAAACAGTACGCGTTCTGGAACGGCGCACTGCCGTGCAAGCTGTTGCTCATAAAGGTCGAGCTGGATCAGTTCGTTACCGGTCAGCGCAGCACCGCAAACGAGGAAAGTACGCAGCAACAGGCATCGGTCGAGCAGGCGCGCCTCAGCGAAGGCGGGCAGATGTTTGCCAATCGGTTGCAGAAGAACCTGCGTCAGCTTGGCAGATGGGCGCGCCGGGAAGGCATCGAATGTTATCGGCTGTATGACGCCGATATGCCGGAATACGCGCTGGCAATCGACCTCTACCGAGATTGGGTGCATGTGCAGGAATATGCGCCACCCCGTTCAATTGACCCGGATAAGGCCCAGGCTCGGCTGCTCGATGCGTTGGCTGCCATTCCACAGGCCTTGGGTATTCCCCGGGAGAAGGTGGTGGTCAAGCGTCGGGAGCGCCAGTCCGGCACGCGTCAGTACGAGCGCCAGGCCACTCAGGGCGAGTTTCTCGAGGTGGCCGAGGGTGGCGTCAAGCTGCTGGTCAATCTCACCGACTACCTCGATACCGGGTTGTTTCTCGACCACCGCCCGCTGCGCTTGCGTATTCAACGCGAGGCGGCCGGAAAACGCTTTCTCAACCTGTTCTGCTATACCGCTACCGCAACGGTACACGCCGCCAAGGGTGGGGCGCGGAGCACTACCAGCGTCGACCTGTCGAAAACCTATCTCGACTGGGCGCGACGTAACCTTGCGCTCAACGGACTTTCGGATCGGCAGCGGCTGGAGCAGGGGGATGTAATGGCATGGTTGGAGGAGGATCGTGGCGAATACGATTTGATCTTCATCGACCCGCCGACCTTCTCCAATTCAAAGCGGATGGAAGGGGTGTTCGACGTGCAGCGCGACCATCTGGCGTTGCTCGATCTGGCCATGGCGCGGCTGGCGGCGGGCGGCACCCTGTATTTCTCCAACAACTTCCGCAAGTTCGCGCTCGACGCAGGCTTGAGTGATCGTTACGCGGTGGAGGAAATCACTGCCTCAACGCTAGATGAAGACTTCCGTCGAAATCCGCGAATCCACCGCGCCTGGAAACTGCAGGCGCGGTGACTGCGTAACGGCAGGCCGCTGGGCCTGCCTTACGGTGCTCAGCGTTGCGCTGTGCTTTCGCTGCGCTGGTTGTACAGGCTGACCAGCACTTGGTCGAGAATCGACGAGGCACCCCAGGGACGCGGATGGTTGAGGATGGCCACGACCGCCCAGACGTTGCCATCACCGTCGCGACTGTATCCGGCAATGGCGCGCACATTGTTCAGCGTTCCGGTCTTCACATGTGCCTTGCCTGCGACCGGCGTATTACGTAGCCGCTTGCGCATGGTGCCGTCTACGGCAGCCAGCGGCATCGACGAGATGAATTCGGCAGCGTACGGGCTGCGCCAGGCGGCCTGCAGCAGATTGCCAAATTCTCTGGCGCTGACGCGCTCGGCGCGGGAAAGTCCCGAACCGTTCTCGATCACCAGATGCGGGGAAATCAGGCCCTTCTTGGCCAGCCACTGGCGAATGACCCGCTGCGCCGCCTTGGCGTCGTCGGCGTCGGCTTCGTTGCGAAAGGTCGCGCCAAGGCTCAGGAACAGCTGCTTGGCCATGGTGTTGTTGCTGTACTTGTTGATGTCCCGAATGATCTCGGTGAGATCGGGCGAGTAAGCCCTTGCCAGCAGCCGTGCGCTGCTCGGCACTTGAGCCACCCGGTCACGGCCGAGGATGCTGCCGCCGAGTTCACCCCAGATCGCGCGTACAGCACCTGCGGCATAACGCTCGTGGTCCAGCAAGGACAGATAGGTCTGGGCGCTGCAGCCAGCGGCGAGCTTGCCGGTGACCACCACCGTCACGCCATCGCCGTCTGCAACCGGGTTGTAGAGTACCTCCGGCCAGCCCGGGCACTTGGCTGCAGGCAGCGCCTGCACGCGGTTGTCGATGCGCACGCTGGCAATGGGCGGCTCGACCGCAATGTTCACCTTGCCGCCATCGTTGCGCACGATGAAGCGCAGCGCCTTCAGGTTGACCAGCAACGAATCCGGCCCGACCAGAAAGGGCTTGTTCTGGTCTCCGCCGTCGTCATCGAACACCGGGAGCTCGGGTTGAACGAAGTGACTGCGGTCCAGCACCAGGTCGCCGGTCACTTTGTTCACACCGTTAGCGCGAAGATCTCGCAGCAGCAACCAGAGCTTCTCCATGTTCAGCTTGGGATCGCCACCGCCCTTGAGGTAGAGATTGCCGTTGAGGGTGCCGTCCACCAGAGGACCGTCTGCATAGAACTCGGTCTTCCATTGGTGGTTCGGGCCAAGTAGTTCGAGCGCGGCATAAGTGGTAACCAGCTTCATGGTCGAGGCGGGGTTTACCGATACATCGGCATTGACAAAGGTTGGTGCTGCATTGCCGGTCAGCGGCAGCATGACAACCGATAGCGCGTCATTGTTGATCTTGTTCGCTTTCAGCGCCTGCTCGACCCGGCTGGGCAGAGTCTGGTTCACCCCTGCAGCAACGGATGGCAAGGTCACTGGCAAGGCAAGAATGGCTAAGGTGAAGCCGCGGAGGATTCGGTTCATGTACGAGCACCTCTGGGCAAACACAGGGAGCTGCTGACAATTCGATTTGACATGGGTTTCCCACTGCTCTTAGGGAAGGAGTGCGGCCATTATGCCCGCGCTATAGCGGCGCAGTGCCTCTATCCGATAAGCGTAGCTGCGGTATATGGGTTACTGCAAAGAGATATACGTGGCTCGGGGCTTCTAGCGCCACTGTCCATCAGCGGTCATCGCCTTGGGGCGGGTTTCTGTTAGAGTGCGCGCCGTCATCAAGTAGAAAAAGGATCGCTCCAATGGCTACCAATCGTTCGCGTCGCCTGCGCAAGAAACTCTGTGTCGATGAGTTCCAGGAACTGGGCTTCGAGATCAATCTCACCTATCGCGAAGGGATCGAAAGCAAGGCCGTGGATGACTTCCTCGAAGCGTTCATCAGTGAAGCGATGGAAGCAAACGAACTCGGCTATATCGGCGGTGAAGATTACGGTTTCGTGTGCCTGGGCCGCCGCGGTTCGGTCAGCGAAGAGCAGCGTGCGACGGTGGATGCCTGGCTCAAGGGTCGCAGCGAGCTGGCCGAGTACAGCGTCAGCCCGCTGATGGATGTGTGGTACCCGGAAAATCCGATCAGGGCTGAGAAGTAGTCTGCTCACCTGATCGCTGCGCTGCGAGCTGGGCTTTCCTGCGTGAACGCCTGGCCAGCAGCATCTGCAGCAGGTGCATCAGCGTTGCGATGAGCAGCGCGACGCCCACGCCGATAGCGGCGTTTATAAGGCGAATCTGCGGCAGATTCCAATCCTGAGCCAGCGTTTCCGCCAGCAGCAGGAATAGCAGGGTGGTCTGCAGCACGAACAATCCATAGTGATTAGCCTGGAATGCCCTGCCTAGCACCACCAGTGGCAGCAGAATCATCACCATCAGCGGTGGATCGGCCAGGCCGTGACCGATGTAGATAAGAATCGCCGCTGCCGCCAGAATCCCCAGGCTTGCTTGAAGCGCCCGCACCAGGCTGCGCTCCAGATCCATTTGCAGCGTGGTGAACACGGCCAGCGTCAGCCAATAGCCTCTCGGCAGCGATGCCATATTGACGATCACCCCACCGATTGCGCCGGCCAGCATGTAGGTCAGTGCATGCACTCGCCATTGGCGGATGGGCGTGCGCCGCGCATGCCGGCGTAGCACGCGCAGAATGCTCATCAATCGCGGCATGTATGGCCACATGCGCAGCCCATGCATCCCGCGCATGCCGAATGCGAGCAAAGTGACCCAGAGACCCCCGAGGGCAAAGAGCACAGCAATCGCGTAGGGGTTATTGAACTCCCCGATGCCGTATTGGCCCTGGCCCAGACACAGGCAGATCGCCAAGCCGATTCCGAGCTTTCCTGCTTCGCTGCCGTAGCGCTGCAGCCAGGCCAGCAGCAAACCGTAGAAGGCGAACAGCCCGAGACTGATCAGTGGGTGGGTCGCGGACCAGAAACCGAGTCCGGCACTACCGGCGCCCAATGCAATGAGCAACAGCATGCGCAACATGCCGAACCGGTGAAGCGGGTTGGCTTTGGCTGCCTGAAATGCGCCCACGGTCGCCCAGAGGAAGCCTGGATGGCCACTGAAGAGCCCGAGCAACAAGGGCAGGGCACAACCGAAGCCGGCGACCATGGCGGCGCCCCAGGCGGGACGCCCAGGATGCCAATGGATGCTTTGTTGCAACAGGCGCTTCATGATGATCAGACCGGGCTGGAGCGGCCGGTCATTTCGCCCGCCATTTCCGTGGCGTAGCTGTCAGTCATACCTGCGATGAAGTCGATCATGCGCAGAAATGACTGATACAGCGGCAGCTCCGGGGAGGGTGCGCTTCTGCCCAGCAGGTCAAGGATTCGCTGGTTCTTGAATGAAGGGGTTCCGCCACGATGCTGCTCCAGCGCTGCACCGCAAAACGCGTTGAGCAATATTTCCAAAGTTGTGTAGGCGCCGATCTCGTGCAGGGTCTTGCGTTTGTCCTGAAAAATTTTTTGCCTGGCCATCGCCTTTGCCTGCAATACGCACTCTTTGGCCGGGCCGTGCATGTGCTCGACCAGATCTCCATGCAGCTCACCGCGGAGCAGAGCGCTCTGCTGCTCCACGAACGCGCCGGCTGCTGCATTGGTCAGGTGTTCGATTGCCTTGCCACGTAGAATCGCCAACTTGCGCCGCCTGGAATCCCGTGGGCCGAGCTGGCGATAGGTTTCTGGAATGTCATCTCCTACCAGTGCCAACAGCAGTGCCTCTACCTCGGAGTATTCCAGCAACTCCATCTCCAGACCGTCTTCGAGATCGATCAGGCCATAGCAAATGTCATCTGCTGCTTCCATAAGATAAACGAGGGGATGGCGCGCCCAGCGCTGCTCGGCAACTTGCGGCAGATTCAGCTTCTGTGCGATCTGCTCCAGTAATTGTTGCTCGTTCTGGTAGCAGCCGAACTTGTGTTTCTTGTATCCCAGCGCCTCAGCGTGGCGAGACGTCCATGGATACTTCAGATAAGTGCCGAGGGTGGCATAGGTCAGCCGCGTTCCTCCGTCGAACTGGTGATACTCCAGTTGTGTCAGCACGCGAAAACCTTGGGCGTTACCCTCGAAATTGAGGAAGTCAGCGCGCTGAGCGCCGCTCATGTCATCAAGCCATCCACGGCCTGCGGCCTGTTGAAACCAACAGCGGATCGCATCTTCGCCGGAATGGCCGAAGGGTGGGTTGCCGATGTCGTGGGCCAGGCAAGCCGACTGCACGATCATGCCCAGGTCCGCAGGGCTGCACCATTCAGGCAGGTCGTCGCGCAGTACTTCACCGACACGCATACCCAGCGATCGCCCTACGCAGCTGACTTCCAGGGAGTGCGTCAGGCGAGTGTGGATATGGTCGTTGCTGGAAACCGGGTGAACCTGGGTTTTGCGCCCGAGTCGGCGAAAGGCCCCGGAAAAAATGATGCGATCATGGTCCTTATGGAACGGGCTGCGGCCAAGTTCGTCACCACTATGAGCGGACTTGCCGAGTCGTTCGCGAGTAAGCAGCGTGTGCCAGTCCAAAGACCATCTCCATATTGCCATTAGCGGGCTGGTGCAAAACTACCATAACTGCCGAGCGCTGACCGGTACTAACGTATCTGCGCCGAGCGGACGACGCCGCGCGTCCCGCTTCCGCCCGCAGGCGGAGAAGGAATCGCGCTAGTTTTGCGGAGGGACTGATCCAGTGTGCTAGTGCAGCTTTTCCCGCAGCTTTTGCTGGCCCTTGATCAGCGGATACAGCGTTAACGCAACGCGAGCTAACTTGCCTACCTTGCCCATCCGACGGCCGAACAAGGCCAGTACCACAGTAGCGGCCACCATCAATGGGCCTTTACCCGAGGATGGCTTACTGGATGAGCGCCGCGAAGTCACGAAGTTCTTAATCTGATGCAATGGATGAGAAAGGGGCTGCGCATGATAGAGCATCTGTTGGCGGTGCATCTCCATTCGCAGGCGCACCAGATCCTTGCGCATGCTCAGCTCATTCGATGTGCTCAATGGACGGCTCATGGCAGTAAACGCTCCCGGTTGCGCTCCAATTCTTCGAGGGTCGCCTGAAACGGTGCAGCACATTGCTTTGCAAGCGCGATGGCGCGGCTGATGCAGACACCCATTACAACCGCATAGACGGCACACAGAGCCAGGATTGCCGTGATTCGGTGGGTATCCCAGAACGCGATAACAATCGCTGCTGAAAGACCAACCAGAATCAACAGACCAAGAATGAGGCTGACGCCGGCCAGCAGAAACAGCCGGAACGTCCGCGCTTTCTCTTCCTGTACTTCGATGCCGACAAGCTCTAGGTGCCCTTGCAGCAGACCGACAAACGCGCCGCCCAGCTTCTTCAGCGATGGCTTAGGCGCCTCAGCGCCGGGCTTTGCTTCCATTGGTAGCTCTCCCATCAACGACGTGTAATCAGACCCAGGAGAAAACCAACACCGGCAGCAATGCCGATCGATTGCCAAGGATGCGTATGCACGTACTCTTCCGTGCATTGAATGGCGGCCTGCCCTTGATCTCGCATCGAGCCCTCACGCTCTTTGAGCATTTCCCGGGCCTTCGCGATATTCGCATTGATCTTGCTGCGCAGCTCTTCGGTCTGGCCGCCGGCTGTTTCCTGGGTATGCTTGAGTAGTCGCTCGGTGTCGCCAATCAGAGTATGGAACTCCTCGATCAGGGCATTCTGTGCTGCCTGTAGATTGCGACGATGGGCCGATGTATCGATAAGGGGGCGGGTGCTCCCAGCAGGGCCCTCGGGGATTGGGGTGTTATCGCTGGTGCCGAAAGTGGATTCGGTAGACATTCGCAGCTCCTTCTTGAAACTCGCAGGGACGGAAGGTCCCGTTGCCTCAGGTTTCGAGCGCGGAGTCGTTGTAAAGGTTCCCCGTTTCGTTACTCCAGCGGAAAGGGCTTGGGTCGCAGTTAGAAAGCGTACTGCGGCAGACAGGCCGCTAATAAACTGCTGGCAAAAGAAAACCCGCCGAAGCGGGTTCTCTTATTACTGCACCATACCTACCGCAATTACATCAGCGGAATGGTGTAGCTGACGATCAGACGGTTTTCGTCGACGTCGTTGTTGGCGGCAATATTGCCCCGGGCAGTCGCGTTACGCCATTTCACGTTCAGGTTCTTCAGAGTACCTTCCTGGAAGGTGTATCCGATGTCCATGTCGCGTTCCCAGATCTTGCCTTCGGACTGACCTGCACCACGCTCCACGTTATCGCCTGTTACATAGCGGGTCATGAAAGTCAGGCCAGGAATGCCGACAGACGCGAAATTGAAGTCGTAGCGTGCTTGCCAGGATTTCATGTCCGCAATCGCGAAATCATTGATCTGGACATAGTTGACCAAATACGGATCAGTGACTTCTCCGACATATGCGAAACCAGTATCACCACTCATCTTCTGGTAGCCGAGACCAAAGCTGTGGCCGCTAAGCGAGTAGGTGAGCATGGCACCTAATGCGCGGTTGTCGACGTTGGAAGAGCCGTCTTCAGAAGAGCGAGCGTAGCGCAGATCGGTCTTGAGGGATTGCTTGTCACCCAGCGGCAGTATATGCACCAAGTTGGTCGAGTGCTGCTTATAGACTTCTTCCAAGTTGCTGTAGTAGTAAGACGCTGTTAGGTCATTAGTTAGCTTATAGCTGGCCCCTGCGAAGATGAAATCATCCACATCGCTAGAATCGATAGCTGTTTCGCCTACCGCTGCACCTTTGCCGCCATAAGCTAGAGCTTCGTTATTGGACGAGTTGCGATGGTTAGCGCGGTTCAGATAGCCACCATCCAGCGTCAAGCCCTGGATTTCTTTGGAGACGATCTGCGCCCCTTGGAAGGTTTGCGGGAGCAGACGAGAGTCGCTCGACGAGATTGCCATGTTCTTAAGCTGCAGAGTGCCGACTTTCAGCACGGTTTCGGACACCTTGGCTTTTGCGGCCAAGCCAAGCATCGAGTAATCGTCTGCAGATCCGTCGCCGTCGGCAGGCAGCAGTCCAGAGCCGGTGCGACCGCCGCCCGAATCAAGCTTGACACCCAGCAGGCCGAGTGCATCGACACCGAAGCCAACGGTGCCCTCGGTATAACCGGATTCGACGCGCAGCAGGAAACCCTGAGCCCACTCTTCTGCTTTGCTGTTTTCGGTGCTGGCAACTTCGCGGAAATCACGATTGAAATAGAAGTTACGCAGTTCCAGACCAGCCTTGGTGTCTTCGATGAAGGCGGCTTGGGCCATGGTTGGGATAGCCAGTGTTGCTCCCAGTGTGGCGAGGGCCACGCCCCGGGCGATGGGGGTCTTGAGCATTTCTTATTTCTCCTCGTTGGATGATGCTCTGAAGTCGCTCTTTACGGCGCCATGCAATAAAACATTACAGAGGTTTTTCAACCTTTAGACTTTAGTCGCCAAGCCTTCCAAGTCAACGTGCTAGACGGTCGCAGGCCGAGCGCCCAGTTCTGGCAGTCGGCTTTAAATCGAACATCACTTGAGGGTGGCGATTAAAGACTAAAGGGTGTACCGGACAATCTGTGTTGCCGCGGGTCGCAGCATCCTAGCGTTTTGCTCGGGCGGAGTCGAATCAAGCTCGCATAATTGCCTGACGACTGGGGTGGAATTCACACTTTTCCAGGCGTCACGCGGCAACGGTTAGCCAGTAATACCGGCGCTGCAATTGAGCCTTGCTAGAATCATCGAGCCGACATAGCGAGAATTTCAGATGTTGCCAGAATGCCAACTTTTCGGGACCTTGGGCTGCCACCTCTGCGAGCAGGCGGAGGAAGTGCTTATGCCTTTGGTCGAACACGGCCTGCTTGTCGAGTTAATGGATATCGCTGAACGCCCCGAGTGGGTCGAGCATTACGGTCTGCGCATACCAGTACTCCGTCGCATCGACACTGGCGCCGAGCTGGATTGGCCGTTTGAGCCAGAGCAGGTGGTGGGCTTTCTTCAGATCCCTGGCAGCTAGGCGAAAACAGCAGGCATAAAAAAACCGGCTGATTTAGCCGGTTTTTTCGTTCCGCTCAAACTGAGCGGCGGGATTTGGTCGGAGCGACTGGATTCGAACCAGCGACCTTCTCGTCCCGAACGAGACGCGCTACCAAGCTGCGCTACGCTCCGAAGATGGCGCGCATTCTACAGAAAAAGTTTTGTTGCACAAGGTGTTAGGCGGGATTTTTTTGGAGCGGGGCGCTAATAGAGGAAGCGTTCGGCGGGGCGGTTGGGGCGCCGCGCTGCAAGCCGTTGGTTCGGTTTGGCGCGGCGGCTCTCTGATCAGAGTTCTCGAACGGTGCGTACCTGGTCCTTGTTCACCTTGCCTGGTTTACCATCGATCTGCTCGTACTCATAGAAGCCCGACTCATCATCATAATCAGGGCGGTCCAGTGTCTGGATTTCACGGCCGTCGTTGAGGGTGATCACGCTCGGATTGGAGCAGCCGGCCAGGACGCCGAAGCTCAGCGCAAGGACAAGAGCGGAAAGTTTGAATGACTGCATGACGCTGTTCCTTCTGCGGTTTTCGATACCCATCCGACGAGGCGCACTAGCATGAAGTTCCCGTACTTGCTTTGGCCATCTCGAGCAGTGCCGGCGTGTTGAGATTGGCGAGGCGTGGGTCGCCTGGCTGAATTCCGAGCTCGACCGCTCCGAGCTGAAGCAGAACGCGTTGCGGGCTGCGCTCACCGCCATGCCAGCAAGCCTCGATCTGTCCACGCAGGTTGGTTGGGATAATGCTGAACAGGGGCTCCCAGTGGTCCCCACAGCGGAGCATTAGAGGCCTGTCCGGTGTTTCGGTTGCAGTTGAGTACAACGATTGCAACAAAGGTCGATCAATCAGTGGTGTGTCGCACGGGAGCACAAGCATCCAGCGGTTGTGTGCGGCTGCAAGGCCTGCGCAGATCCCTGCGAGTGGTCCAGGGAATCCTTCAACCTCGTCAGCTATCAGGCGGTCTGCATACATGGCATAGCGTGACTGATTGCGGTTGCACGACACCAACAGCTCGTCGGTCAACGGCCGAACGACATCGTGTAGCCATTCGATTAGTGGGCGGCCCTGCCAGTTGATCAGGCCCTTATCCTGCCCGCCCATGCGCTGCCCGCGACCGCCGGCCAGAAGCAGAATGGAGCAGGACGAAAAGGCAGGGGCAATCATTGGAGCGCTCCGAAAAAGGTCCGTATAGCACTGCATCCAGCTGGCAGCAATTGCCTGCTTGCCAGATTTGCAGCTGCGGCAGGGGTGGTGTGTCAGGCCGAGCCCTCCGGTAAACAAACCCGAAAAGCTGTTGTCTATCTCCTCCATCCGCTTTTTTCCAAGAGGCGGATGCCGCCTGCTTATTGGCCGACAAAGGAGAACAAGCACATGCAGGAGAGAAACGTTTGGGTTGATTATGCCAAGGCGATCGGGATTATCCTCGTTGTCTACGGGCATGTCGCACGAGGTGTCTTCAATGCGGGGCTGCCAATGGATGAGGCCGAATTCGTGTTGGTAGACAGCATCATCTATAGCTTTCACATGCCGCTGTTCTTTTTCCTTTCTGGATTGTTCTTCTTCGATTCGCTGCAGAAGAGGGGGCGTGGCGGGCTGATCGTCAACAAAGTCGACACAATCGTTTATCCATTTATTGTCTGGTCCCTGCTGCAGGGGTTGTTCGAGGTTGGAATGTCCAACTATACGAACGGGCAGGTCACCTTGGCCGAGGTCTTCTCGCTGCTATGGATGCCAAGAGCTCAATTCTGGTTTCTTTATGCGCTATTTCTGGTTTTCGTCGTCTGTACCTTCCTTTATGCACGCGCGGATCGTCGGTATTTTCTGCCGTTCGTGGTGCTTTTCGGGGTGCTGTTCGTGTTTCAGCAGGAGCTGACGGTCAACCAGATGACGCGCTTCATTCTAGGGAACACGGTGTTCTTCGCCTTAGGCGTCTGGTTCAACGAAGTAAAAGCCTTCTTCTTGGCGCGCTACACCCAGTTGACTTTGTTCTTCGGTGCCTTGTTCGTGGTAGGGCAGTATCTATTCCACGTGACGTTTGGAATGAATTACGTCGATGGTGGCCTGCCAGTGTTGGCGCTTGCCACGGTATCCATTTTCTTCATGATCGCATTGTCGATGTGGCTGGGTCAGTTCCGGGTCGACTGGTTCCTGTTCATCGGTGCTTCATCGATGACGATTTATCTGATGCACATTCTGGCGGGCAGCGGTGTGCGCGTCATACTCAGCAAGTTCCTTGGTATCGACTCGATTGCCGCGCATCTCATAATCGGAACGTTGATAGGTATCGCCGCCCCGCTATTCGCGCAGGTCATTATCGACCGCTTCAAGCTGCATTTTCTGCTCACGCCACCCAAGCGGATCTCCGCATCCCATCTGCGGATGCGAAAGGCGATGGCATAGCGGGTTTCGCCGGTTGCCGCTCAGCACTGGATAGTGTGGGCGGTAACCGTGGTTGCTGTCTTTTTTTGAAAACCCTAGCCGCAGCTGATTCGCTCAATGGTCATATCCGCGCCCGTATTGATGTTCAGGCGTCTGGAGTCATATTCGAGCGTGACGATATCGTCGGGCCCGAGTATGCGCCCGGTACTCGCCCCTGACCGTTTCTTGGCTTCTTCCAGCAGCGCGGGTGTTGCGGTTTTGCCTATGAGATTGCGCACCGCTTCGGCGTTGCAAGTGGTCGGTGCCTGGCTAAGCTCTGCCGGCGGGGAGGCTGTGGATTGGCAGCCGGCCGAAAGTACCGTCGCCGCCAGCAGTGTAGGTATGGACAGTTTGAGTAGATGCACGTTTTCTCCTTATTCGATCGTTTTTTTCAATCGCAACTATTATCAAAGTTGCGAGCAGGTCGATAGGGCAGGGTTGGCTGTTGGCGTGACGGGGTGCGTTTAGAAAAGCAGCCAGATCGTCGGGAACCGAAACGGCGTTGGATCGTCTTATCGTCTGATGGCGCTTTGCAATCCTCAGTTGACGAAAACAAGGAGTTTCCCGCTATGTTCACTTCCCCACTACTCAAGCGAGTTGCGACGGTACTGGCTGCACTGCACATTCTTCTGGTAGCACAGATCCCCCTTGCTCAGGCCGCGATGATCGGTACGCCGGAGGTCGTCGCCGAGCATCAGCAGCAGGTGGATCGGCAACAGCTGCTGACCATGCTCGATGATCAGGATGTGCAAAAGAAGCTCGTGTCCATGGGTGTTGATCGCGATCAGGTCGAGAAGCGAATCAATGGTCTGACGGCCGCCGAATTGGCCCAGTTCAATCAGCAGCTCGACCAGGCGCCGGCTGGTGCCGGGGTGGTGGGCGTGATCGTATTGTTCCTGGTGATCTTCATCATCACTGACATGCTCTGCGCCACCAACATCTTCAACTTTGTCAACTGCGTCAACCGTTGAGCGGGCGGCTACTCATACTGCTGCTTATCGGGCTGCTCGGTGGCTGCGCTCGGTCGACGGTTACGCTAGTCGACGATGCGCAGCTTCCGGCCACAGCAGAGCTGACCGAAGTACCGTTCTACCCTCAGGACGATTACCAGTGCGGGCCCGCAGCCCTGGCGACAATGCTTTCGCAGCGGGGTGTCGCCACGACGCCGGAAGCGCTGGTGGATCAGGTTTACATTCCCCAGCGCAAAGGCAGCCTGCAGGTCGAGATGGTCGCCGCGGCTCGTTCGAGCGGTCTCCTTGTGTACCCGTTGCAACCTCGTCTGGAGGATCTGCTTGCCGAAGTGGCTGCGGGTAATCCGGTGCTGGTACTGCAAAACCTTGCTTTTGATCGCTGGCCACAATGGCACTTCGCTGTGGTTGTGGGATATGACCTCTCGCAACAGCAAATTGTGCTGCGCTCCGGCACTACTAGGCGTTGGGTGGGTAGCTTCCGAGAGTTCGATCGGTCCTGGGCGAAGGCCGAGCGTTGGGCCGTGGTGACGCTGAGTGCTGATCAGGTGCCGCATACGGCACGAGAGACGGTTTGGCTGCGCAGTGCAAGCGATCTTGAGGAAGTGGGGCAGGTCCGTGCTGCTCGCATTGCATACGAGGCGGCCGTGAAGCGCTGGGATTCGGCTCTCTCAAGGTTCGCTCTAGCGAATAGTCAGTACGCTGCAGGCGAAAAGTCAGCGGCTGAAGAGTCCTTGCGCGCCAGCGTGCGATTGGATCCCGGCTTTGCCATCGGTTGGTTCAACCTTTCACAGGTTCTAGCTGAGCAGGGTTGCGGCTCCGGTGCCCAGGAGGCACGAGATTGCGCGATACGACTGGCTCCAGATGACAAACGTTTCAGGGCTGCGCTGCCAGCGCAACAAGAAAGGCGAGCGACTGAATGTCTGCCGAGCCCGCCTTGCTCTGTGCGCTGACTTCAGAAGCCGAGTCTGTCGCGCAGGTTGTAGTACATCGCACCGAGTGCGCTGAGTGGGACTTGAAAGCGCTGCCCGCCGGGGAATGGGTAATGGGGCAGGCTCGCGAACGCATCGAACCTCTCTGCCTGACCGCTTATTGCCTCGGCTAGCACCTTTCCCGCAACGTGCGTGTAGGTGACGCCATGACCGCTGCAACCCTGCGAGTAGTAGATGTTACTGCCCAGTCGTCCGACCTGGGGCAGCCGCGAGAGCGTCAGCAGGAAGTTGCCCGTCCAGGCATAGTCAATCTTCACCTTTTCCAGTTGTGGGAAGGTTTTCAGCATTTTGGGTCGAATGATCGATTCGATATCGGCAGGGTCCCGTGCGCCATAGACGACGCCACCGCCATAGATCAGGCGCTTATCGGCCCCGATTCGATAATAGTCGAGCAGGTAATTGCAATCCTCAACACAGTAGTCCTGTGGCAGAAGGCTGTGCGCAAGCTCTTCGGTCAGTGGTTCGGTTGCTATCACTTGCGTGCCGCAGGGCATCGACTTGGCTGCCAGCTCAGGAACCAGATTGCCCAGATAGGCGTTGCCTGCAACCACTACGAATTTCGCGCGAACGGTTCCCATGGGTGTATGCACCAGCGGTGTTTCGCCTCGCTCGATACGAATGGCGGGAGAGTGCTCGTGGATGGCTCCGCCTAGCGATTCGACGGCAGCGGCTTCGCCGAGCGCAAGATTGAGCGGATGGATATGGCCGCCGTGCTTGTCGAGCATGCCGCCGATATATCGGTCGCACGCAACCACTTGCCGTATGCCTTGATCATCCAGCAACTCCAGATGTGGATAGCCGTATCGTTCCCAGAGGGCTTTCTGTGTTTCGAGGTGACGCATCTGCTTCTGATTGAAAGCAGCGAATACGCCCCCGTCTTTTAGGTCGCATTGAATGCCGTAGCGCGCGACTCGTTCGCGGATAATGCGACCGCCTTCGAACGCCATTTCACCGATCAGCTTCGCTGCTGCGGCGCTGGCGGTGCGCTCAATGCTATCCAGGTCGCGGCTATAACTATTGACGATCTGGCCGCCGTTCCGTCCGGATGCGCCGAAGCCAACTTTCGCAGCTTCCAGCACGACCACGCTGTACCCTTTTTCGAGCAGGAAAAGAGCGGTGGACAAGCCGGTATATCCTGCGCCGATCACGCACACGTCCACCTGCTTGTTGTCCTGAAGTTCGGATCGGGCAGACGCGGAATTAGCGGTGGCTGCATAGTAGGAAGCTGGATATCCCTTGTTCGGCATACTGGATGCTCCGTTCTGAATATTTTACGCATGCTAGCGTTTAACGTCGCAGCTCGCCAGGCTGCCAGCCTGATGCGCATGTATTTTCAAATTTTCCAAATATCAGTGAGTTAGGAGAAAAAAGCGCTTGACTCTTTTTTTTGTCGCTTTAGAATGCGCCCCCATCGAAGGCACATAGCTCAGTTGGTTAGAGCACCACCTTGACATGGTGGGGGTCGTTGGTTCGAATCCAATTGTGCCTACCAATTCGATTAAAGGGTCGCGCAAGCGGCCCTTTTTTTTGGCTTGCTTGTCAGGGCTTCGGCTTTCTGAAAGCATCGTCAGCCGTTGTTTTCTCCAGTGACTTCGGTTCGGTCGAGAATGAGCTCAACAGGTCCTGCCATTGTGCGGCAGGCTGGCTCGCCGAATCGCTTTACTGGCTCATCCCAACCCATGTGGCCTTTGGTACGGGTCACCACTAGGAGAGGAGGCGCCATGCCCACCATTACTCTTCCCGATGGCAGTCAGCGTTCGTTTGATCATCCCGTTACCGTGGCCGAAGTGGCTCAGTCCATTGGCGCCGGTCTTGCCAAAGCGACTGTGGCAGGCAAGGTCGATGGCAAGTTGGTCGATGCCTGTGATCTGATTGATAGCGATGCTGTGTTGCAGATCATCACCCCGAAGGATGAGGAAGGGCTGGAGATCATTCGTCACTCCTGCGCGCATCTGATTGGGCACGCAGTGAAGCAGCTCTATCCAACGGCGCGAATGGTTATTGGGCCGGTGATCGACGAGGGCTTCTATTACGATATTGCCTACGAGCGTCCCTTCACTCCCGATGATGTTGCTGCAATCGAGCAGCGTATGCGTGAGCTGATCGATCGTGATTACGATGTCATCAAGAAGATGACGCCACGTGCCGAAGTTATCGAAGTGTTCAGGTCTCGCGGTGAGGACTACAAGCTGCGCCTGGTCGAGGATATGCCCGACGAGCAGGCGATGGGTTTGTACTATCACGAAGAATACGTCGACATGTGCCGCGGTCCGCACGTGCCGAATACACGCTTCCTGAAGTCGTTCAAGTTAACCAAGTTGTCCGGTGCGTACTGGCGCGGCGACGCTAAGAACGAGCAGCTGCAGCGTATCTACGGTACTGCCTGGGCGGACAAGAAGCAGCTGGCAGCCTATATCCAGCGCATCGAGGAAGCTGAAAAGCGCGACCATCGCAAGATCGGCAAGCGGCTGGATCTGTTCCATACGCAGGAAGAGGCGCCGGGCATGGTGTTCTGGCATCCGAATGGCTGGACGCTTTATCAGGTGCTCGAGCAGTACATGCGTCAGGTGCAGCGCGAAAACGGATACCTGGAAATCCGAACGCCGCAGGTGGTCGATCGCGTGCTCTGGGAAAAGTCCGGGCATTGGGCCAATTACGCCGAAAACATGTTCACGACTGAATCGGAGAGCCGCGATTACGCGATCAAGCCGATGAACTGTCCTTGCCACGTGCAGGTATACAACCAGGGCTTGAAGAGCTATCGCGAGCTGCCACTGCGACTGGCGGAGTTCGGTGCTTGCCACCGTAACGAGCCATCTGGTGCGCTGCACGGCATCATGCGGGTGCGTGGCTTTACTCAGGATGATGCGCACATCTTCTGTACGGAAGAGCAGATGCAGGCCGAGTCCGCGGCGTTCATCAAGCTGACGCAGGCGGTATATGCTGATTTCGGTTTCTCAGATATCGAGCTGAAATTGTCGACTCGTCCCGAGAAGCGTGTTGGTTCGGATGACCTTTGGGATCGGGCTGAGGCGGCTCTGGCTTCGGCGCTGGAGAGTGCTGGCTTGCCTTACGATTTGCAGCCAGGCGAGGGCGCTTTCTATGGTCCCAAAATCGAATTTTCTTTGCGTGATTGTCTCGGGCGCGTATGGCAGTGCGGCACACTGCAGCTGGACTTCAATCTGCCCGTGCGCCTGGGTGCGGAGTACGTTAGCGAGAATAATGATCGTCAGCACCCGGTCATGCTGCATAGGGCGGTCCTTGGGTCCTTCGAGCGTTTCATCGGTATTTTGATCGAGCATTACGAGGGGGCTTTCCCTGCGTGGCTCGCGCCGACGCAGGCAGTGATCATGAACATCACTGACAAGCAGGCCGCTTTTGCTGCTGAAGTCGAAAAAACGCTCACCCAAAGCGGGTTTCGTGCCAAGTGTGACTTGAGAAACGAAAAGATCGGCTTTAAAATCCGCGAGCATACTTTGCTCAAGACTCCTTATCTCTTGGTTATCGGGGATCGGGAGGTTGAGACACGATCCGTTGCTGTGCGCACCCGTGAAGGCGTCGATCTGGGCTCCATGCCCCTCGAGCAGTTCGCGCAGATGTTGGCACAGGCGGTTTCCCGGCGTGGTCGCCAAGAATTGGAGTAATGACTATTAAGCGTGAAATGAGACAGGATAAACGAGCTGCACCCAAGGCCCCGATCAACGAGAATATCTCGGCTCGTGAGGTCCGTTTGATTGGTGCTGACGGCGAGCAGATTGGCATCGTCTCGATTGATGAAGCGCTGCAAGTAGCAGAAGAAGCCAAGCTGGATCTGGTTGAAATTTCCGCCGATGCGAATCCGCCGGTCTGCCGGATCATGGATTACGGCAAGCACCTGTTCGAAAAGAAGAAGCAGGTTGCTGCGGCGAAGAAGAACCAGAAGCAGATTCAGGTCAAAGAAGTAAAGTTTCGTCCAGGGACGGAAGAAGGGGACTACCAGGTCAAGCTACGCAATCTGGTGCGTTTCCTGAGTGACGGGGACAGGGCCAAGGTATCGTTGCGATTCCGCGGTCGTGAGATGGCCCATCAGGAGCTGGGGATGGAGTTGTTGAAGCGGGTCGAAACCGATCTCGCTGAATATGGCTCGGTCGAACAGCATCCGAAGATGGAAGGACGCCAGCTGATTATGGTCATCGCTCCCAAGAAGAAAAAGTAACCTCCAGGGCACTGGCAGGCCTTGCGGTTATTTGTAATCACCCACAATGTGGAGTACTGAACATGCCAAAGATGAAGACTAAAAGTGGTGCTGCGAAGCGCTTCAAGAAGACTGCTAACGGCTTCAAGCACAAGCACGCTTTCAAGAGCCACATCCTGACCAAGATGACCACCAAGCGTAAGCGTCAGCTGCGCGGTTGCTCGCAAGTGCATCCGTCCGACGTTGCAAAGGTGGAGCGCATGCTGCGCGTTCGTTGATCCGGTCAAGACTCAGAGGAATAACTCATGGCTCGTGTTAAGCGTGGCGTCGTTGCCCGTCGCCGTCACAAGAAAATTCTGAAACTCGCCAAAGGCTACTACGGTGCGCGTTCGCGCGTATTCCGCGTTGCCAAGCAGGCGGTAATCAAGGCTGGCCAATACGCCTACCGTGACCGCCGTCAGCGCAAGCGTCAGTTCCGCGCTCTGTGGATCGCCCGTATCAACGCTGGTGCTCGTGTCAACGGTCTGTCCTACAGCCGTCTGATTGCCGGTCTGAAGAAGGCGGCCATCGAGATCGACCGCAAGGTTCTGGCCGATCTGGCAGTGAACGAAAAAGCAGCCTTTGCTGCGATTGTCGAGAAAGCCAAAGCTTCTCTGGCTTAAGCCCCGGCAATCACGGATCCTCGGATTCGTTGCAAGTCATCGATAGGGGAAGAGCCTTGTGCTCTTCCCCTATTTCGTATCTGGAAGGGGCTTTTGCAAAAGTGCGCTTGGCGGCGGTCCGGCATGGGCCGACCAGTCAGTGTGGTTCTGCAAGAACCTCTGGAGGTTATGTACATGGAAAATCTGGATGCACTGGTCTCGCAAGCGCTTGAGGCCGTGCAACGAAGTGAAGACATCGGTGCTCTTGAGCAGGTCCGGGTTCAGTACCTGGGCAAGAAGGGCGAGCTGACTCAGTTGATGCAGACGCTGGGCAAGCTGTCTGCGGAAGAGCGCCCGCAGGCCGGCGCGCTGATCAATGCTGCGAAGAATCAAGTGCAGGATGTGCTCAATGCTCGCAAGGCCGATCTTGAGCAAGCTGCCCTGGGAGCGAAGCTGGCAGCCGAGCGAATCGACGTAACCCTGCCGGGCCGTGGTGAGGCGTCCGGCGGACTGCATCCAGTGACCCGCACCCTGGAACGGGTCGAGCAGTTCTTCAGCCATATCGGCTATAGCGTCGCGGAAGGCCCTGAGGTCGAAGACGACTATCACAACTTCGAAGCATTGAATATTCCGGGGCATCATCCGGCGCGGGCGATGCATGACACGTTTTATTTCAATGCCAACATGTTGCTGCGCACGCACACCTCGCCCGTGCAGGTGCGCACCATGGAGTCGCGGCAGCCGCCGATTCGTATCGTCTGTCCCGGGCGAGTCTATCGCTGCGACTCCGATATCACTCATTCGCCGATGTTCCATCAGGTCGAAGGCCTGTTGATCGACGAGGGTGTCAGTTTCGCGGACCTCAAGGGCACCATCGAGGAGTTCCTTCGGGTGTTCTTCGAGAAACCGCTAGGCGTGCGCTTTCGTCCTTCCTTCTTCCCGTTCACCGAGCCGTCTGCGGAAGTTGACATGCAGTGCGTGATGTGCAGCGGCAAGGGCTGCCGCGTATGCAAGCAGACCGGTTGGCTGGAGGTCATGGGCTGCGGCATGGTGCATCCCAATGTATTGCGGATGTCGGGAATCGATCCGGAGCGATATTCCGGTTTCGCCTTCGGCATGGGCGTCGAACGCCTCGCCATGCTGCGTTACGGCGTCAATGACTTGCGCCTGTTCTTCGACAATGACCTGCGGTTTCTCGCGCAATTTCGCTAGTGCCGCCGCCCGTCAACGCATATTTAGGAGAGCAGGATGAAATTCAGTGAACAGTGGCTGCGGAGCTGGGTCAACCCACAGGTTTCGCGTGAGGAGCTGGTCGCCCGTCTGTCCATGGTCGGGCTTGAAGTGGATGCCGTGACACCGGTTGCCGGTAGCTTCAGCGGCGTAGTCGTCGGTGAGGTGTTGGAAACGGCGCAGCATCCTGATGCCGACAAGCTCAGGGTTTGCCAGGTGAGCAATGGGCAGGAGACTTTCCAGGTCGTTTGCGGCGCGCCGAACGTGCGTCCCGGCCTGAAGATTCCTTTCGCCATGATCGGTGCCCAGTTGCCGGGCGATTTCAAAATCAAGAAGGCCAAGCTGCGTGGCGTCGAATCCAACGGCATGCTGTGCTCGGAAACCGAGTTGCAGGTCGGAGGTGACGACAGCGGCCTGATGGAACTCGCCGCCGATGCGCCGGTTGGTACAGATCTGCGCGAGTATCTCGGTCTTGATGATGTGTCTATCGAGATCGGTCTGACACCCAATCGTGGCGATTGCCTGTCCCTAGCCGGTTTGGCTCGGGAAGTCGGTGCCATCTATGGTGCCGAAGTGCATCCGGTGGAAGTCAGCGTGGCCAATGTCGCCCATGAAGATGTACGCCCGGTCGAGGTGTTGGCGCCGAAGGCTTGTCCCCGCTACCTCGGGAGAGTGATCCACAATGTCGATCTGTCACGCCCGACGCCACTCTGGATGGTGGAGCGCCTGCGCCGTTCCGATATTCGCAGTATCGATGCGGTTGTCGATGTCACCAACTATGTGATGCTCGAACTGGGCCAGCCGCTGCACGCGTTCGACCTGGATGAAGTCAAAGGCGGCATCCGGGTTCGTATGGCTGAAGAAGGCGAGAAACTGGTTCTGTTGGATGGCCAGGAAGTCTCCTTGCGCAGCGATACGCAGATCATTGCGGATCATGAGCGGCCACTCGCCATCGCCGGAGTGATGGGAGGAGAGCATAGCGGTGTCAGCGCTTGCACCCGCAGCATCTTTCTCGAGAGTGCGTTCTTCGACACGATTGCGCTGGCCGGCAAGGCACGCTCCTACGGTCTACATACGGACGCTTCGCATCGCTACGAGCGTGGCGTCGACTCGAAACTTCCGCGTCAGGCGATGGAGCGCGCGACCAGCTTGCTCCTTGATATCGTTGGCGGCGAAGCGGGCCCAATCGTCGAGGCGGTCAGTGAAGGCGATCTTCCAAATATTGCACCTGTAATTCTCCGCGCCGAACGTATTACCCAGATGCTTGGGTTGGAGCTGGACGGTACCGAAGTGGTCCGCTTGCTGACATCACTGGGACTTGCCGTGGTGGAAGAGGGTGAAGGGCGCTGGCAAGTCTCCGTCCCAAGTCATCGTTTCGACATCAGCCTTGAAATCGACCTGATCGAAGAGTTGGGCCGCCTGTACGGTTATGATCGCTTGCCGGTGCGTTACCCGCAGGCTCGTCTTGCGCCTGAGGCGAAGCCGGAAGCGCGCGCAGAGCTGCCGTTGCTGCGCCGTTTGCTGGTCGCTCGTGGTTATCAGGAGGCGATCACTTACAGTTTCATCGATCCCAAGCTCTTCGAGCTGTTCAGCCCGGGCGTGAAACCACTGGAGCTGGCCAATCCGATTTCCGCTGATATGGCGGCAATGCGCGTCTCGCTCTGGCCTGGTCTGGTGAAGGCACTGCAATACAACCTCAATCGACAGCAGTCGCGTGTACGCCTGTTCGAAGCAGGGCTGCGCTTTGTCGGCCAGCTGCCAACGCTCGAGCAGGAAGCCATGCTGGCGGGTGTGGTGACAGGTAGCCGCGAGCCTGAAGGCTGGGCGAATGCCCGCGAAGCGGTGGATTTCTTCGACGTCAAGGCTGATGTTGAAGCGCTGCTCGCATTCGCTGGCAACGGCGGCGCCTATCGATTCGTTCCTGGTGAGCATCCCGCCTTGCATCCCGGTCAAACCGCTCGGGTCGAGTGCGATGGCCGGCTGGTTGGCTTTGTTGGAAGTCTGCATCCCGAATTGGCAGGTACGCTGGGAATCGATCAGTCGGTATACCTGTTCGAGCTAAAGCTTTCCGAAATCGCCGAGGGCCGCATGCCGCAGTTCTCCGAGCTGTCGCGCTTCCCTGAGGTCCGGCGTGACCTTGCGGTCCTCGTCAATCGTGACGTCGCCGCGCAGGCTATCCTGGACTGCATTCGCGACGGTGCGGGCGAGAATCTGACGGACCTCAAGCTATTTGATGTCTATCAAGGGAAAGGTATTGATCCTCTTAGCAAAAGTGTGGCAGTCGGCTTGACCTGGCAGCACCCATCGCGCACTCTAAACGACGATGAGGTGAACGACGTAATGCAGAAAATCCTCACCTCCCTGGAAGAAAGGTTCAATGCCACGTTAAGGAAATAGCGTATGGGGGCTCTGACGAAAGCTGAAATGGCGGAACGTCTTTATGAAGAGCTGGGCTTGAATAAGCGCGAGGCCAAGGAACTGGTCGAGCTGTTTTTCGAGGAGATCCGACAGGCGCTCGAGCACAACGAACAGGTCAAGTTGTCCGGCTTCGGCAACTTCGACCTGCGCGACAAGCGTCAGCGCCCAGGTCGTAATCCGAAGACGGGTGAGGAAATTCCTATCACGGCGCGTCGTGTGGTGACGTTCCGTCCTGGTCAGAAACTCAAAGCGAGAGTCGAGGCCTATGCTGGAACCAAGTCATAACGACGAGCTTCCGTCGATCCCCGGCAAGCGCTATTTCACCATTGGTGAGGTCAGCGAACTGTGCGCGGTGAAACCTCACGTGCTGCGTTACTGGGAGCAGGAGTTTCCTCAGCTGAGCCCGGTGAAGCGTCGTGGAAACAGGCGCTACTATCAGCGGCAAGACGTGCTGATGATCCGTCAGATCCGCGCGCTTCTCTACGATCAAGGGTTCACTATCGGGGGCGCCAGGCAGCGCATGTCCGGTGACGAAGCGCGCGACGACACCACCCAATACAAACAGCTGATTCGACAGATGATTTCGGAGCTGGAGGAAGTACTGCAAGTGCTGAGGAAATAACTTTCCTTGGCGCTAAAAAACTTTCACATTTTCAGATGCTTAATGTATAGTTCGATCCGCTTTCAGCAGTGCTGGCAGCATTTGTCGGGGCGTAGCGCAGCCTGGTAGCGCACTTGCATGGGGTGCAAGGGGTCGAGTGTTCGAATCACTCCGTCCCGACCAAAATAACTCCACGACTTAGGTCAGCTCAGAGATGAGCTGGCCTTTTTCGTTTCAGGGGCTTTTGGGACTTCTCATCCTACTTTCCTCCTCAGTATCGTCAACGCCAGTGCCCTCGAATCCGTCGCCGAAATATTGTTGGCCTCATCGATCAGTTTTCCCAGCGCCGCCGCCGAGTAGTGGGCTGGTGATGCTGCCGTTCTTGTGACCCAGACAGGACCTTACTGTCTTCCTCCGTCACCGTGCGGCGAAGCCCGCGACCGAACGTATGCTTGAGTTCATGCATGCGGATCGACGCAAAACCCGCCGGTACCGTTCGCTTGAAGCCCTGCTCGTAAATCGCGGCCGCCGCTTTCTGGCTTGATCCACTGCGGGGCTTTCATTCGAGGCCTCGGATAGGCATTGCCTTGTTCTCGCCATGCGCCTTCTCTTCGGCGCTTGCTGGCGGGGCAGCTCGATCACTGAAAATCGCGGCTACGCACATCGAGTCCGGTGAGCAGGGGCGTGAGGTCGGTCAGGCGGCCGGCGATGAGATGTCGTACGCCGCTGGCCGACTCCAGATGGCCATCCACACGAAGCAGTTGAGACTGGATCAAGGGTCGCCTCTGGCGCTCGGCCAAGTCGCGCCAGACCACCACGTTGACCATGCCGAACTCGTCTTCCAGGGTAACGAAGATGACACCGCTGGCGGTCTGTGGGCGTTGTCGGCCGATCACCAGGCCGGCAACGCTGACCGGGCGGCCATGCTCGATCGTGCTCAGTTCCCGAGAACTGCGGCAGCGCCGGGCCTTGAGCTCATCTCGTAGCAGGAGCAAAGGATGCGGCCCCAGCGTCGTGCCAAGGGTCGCGTAGTCGTTGAAAAGGTCTTCACCCACCGAAGGCAATGGCAGGTTGATGAAAGTTTCCTCCGGTGCGGGCAGGCTGGCGAACAGCGGCAGCTGTGGTTCGATTCCGGCGACGGCCCAGCGCGCTCGATGGCGATGGCCGACCAGGCCGCGCAGGGCGCCGGCATCGGCGAGCTGCTCGCGCGCACGCGGTTCGAGCTCGGCGCGCAGGCACAGGTCATGGATATCTGTGAATGGTTGGCGTTGGCGTGCGGCTTCGATGCGCTGGGCATCGGCTTCCCGAAAGCCGCGTACCATGCGTAGCCCCAGGCGGATGGCCGGTTGTGCCTGGCGGCTTGGCTCGAGACTGCAATCCCAGTCGCTGTGGCGAACGTCCACCGGGCGGATTTCCAGCCGGTGGCGACGGGCGTCCTGGAGAATCTGGTCAGGGTTGTAGAAGCCCATCGGCCAGCTGTTGATCAGGGCGCAGGCAAATGCAGCCGGCTCGTGGCGTTTCAGCCAGCAGCTGGCATAGGTGAGCAGGGCAAAACTCGCAGCGTGCGATTCTGGAAAACCGTAGCTGCCGAACCCTTTGATCTGCTCGAAGATCCGCGCGATGAAGTCGGGCTGGTAGCCTTTGGCGAGCATTCGCTCGGTCAGTCGCACGCGGTGAGGCTCCAGGCTGCCGTGACGCTTCCAGGCGGCCATGGCGCGGCGCAGCTTGTCGGCCTCGTCTGGAGTGTATTCGGCCGCCACGATCGCCAGTTCCATCACCTGTTCCTGAAAAAGGGGCACGCCAAGGGTGCGCTCGAACACCGGTTTCAGTTCTTCGGACGGATAGTCCACCTCTTCTTCCTTGTTACGTCGACGCAGGTAGGGATGCACCATGTCGCCCTGGATCGGCCCGGGGCGGACGATGGCGACCTGGATGACCAGGTCGTAGAAGGTCTTCGGGCGCAGGCGTGGCAGCATGGCCATCTGTGCACGTGATTCGATCTGGAACACGCCGACCGTATCGGCCCGACTGATCATCTCGTAGGTGGGCTTGTCCTCCGCGGGCAGCGTGGCGATGGTCCAGCGCGTGCCGCGATAGTGTTCGATCAGGTCGAAACAGCGACGTATCGCGCTGAGCATGCCCAGTGCCAGCACGTCGACCTTGAGCAGACCGACCGCATCGAGGTCGTCCTTGTCCCACTGGATCACCGTGCGGTCGGCCATGCTGGCATTCTCGATCGGCACCAGGGTGTCGAGCGGCTGTTCGGAGATCACGAAGCCGCCAGGGTGCTGGGACAGGTGACGGGGGAAACCGATAAGCGCATCGGTCAGCACCAGGACCCGGCGCAGAACCGGATTGTCCGGGTCGAAGCCGGCCTCGCGCAGTCGCGAGTCGTCGGGTATGTGCTCACTCCAGCGTCCACAGCAGCCGGCCAGGGCGTTGATCTGGTCCGGCGGCAGGCCCAGCGCCTTGGCGACATCCCGCAGGGCGCCGGTGGCGCGGTAGCTGCTGGCGACGGCTGTGAGGGCGGCGCGATTGCGCCCGTAGCGCTGAAAGACGTACTGGATAACCTCCTCGCGGCGGTCGTGCTCGAAATCCACGTCGATATCGGGCGGCTCGTTGCGCTCGCGGGAGAGGAAACGCTCGAACAACAGTTTGCTGCGCACCGGGTCGAGTTCGGTGATGCCCAGTACGAAGCAGACGCTCGAGTTGGCCGCCGAGCCCCGACCCTGGCAGAGAATGCCCCGCTCGCGGGCGAAGCGGACGATGTCATGCACGGTCAGGAAATAGCTTTCGTAATGCAGGTCGGCGATCAGCTCCAGTTCATGTTCGAGCTGCGCGCGGGCCTTTTCCGGGATGCCGTCCGGCCAGCGCCAGCGTGAGCCATCCTCGACCAGCTTGCGCAACCATGAGGTGGTGTCATGTCCGGGCGGGACCAGTTCGTGGGGATAGTGATATTTCAGCTGGTCGAGCTGGAAATGGCAGCGCTGGCTGATGCGAAGGGTTTCGGCGAGCAGGTCGGCTGGATAGAGCTGGGCCAGCTCCTCGCGCGACCGCAGGTGGCGTTCGCCATTGGGAAAGAGGTGGCATCCGGCCTCGGCGACCGGCAGATGGTGGCGGATGGCGGTCATGCAGTCCTGCAATGCCCGGCGACCGCGGGCATGCATGTGCACGTCGCCACAGGCCACGGCGGGTATGCCCAGGCGTGAAGCCTGGGCCAGGCATTGCCGCAGCTGCAGCGCGTCGTCCGGTCCCCGGTGCAGTTCGATGCCGAGCCACAGCCGCTCGCGAAAACGTTCGAGCAGCCATCGACCGTCGGTGTCGGCGTGACCGGGCAGCCAGATCGCCAGCATTCCCTCTAGCGGCCCCTCGCTCAGGTCTTCGCGCAGCGCCTGGTAACGACCTTTCTCGGCCCTTCGGCGGGCACGGGTGATCAGCTGGCACAAGGCCTGGTAGCCGGTCAGGTTTTCCACCAGCAAGACCAGTTTGGGCCCGCCCTCGATCTGCACCTCGCTGCCAATGATCAGCGGCAGACCGGTGTCCTTCGAGGCCTGCCAGGCGCGCACGATACCGGCCAGGCTGCATTCGTCGGTGATCGCCAGAGCGTCATAGCCTTGGCGCTTGGCGCGCTCGAAGAGTTCGCGCGCGCTGGATACACCCCGCTGGAAGCTGAAGTTGGACAGGCAGTGCAGCTCGGCATATTCGACGTTCATGCGAACCAGCCGTGCAGCAGCAGCGGCCCGCCGGTAAGGGCGCGAAACGCCCAACCCTGTTGGCCGGTAGCGGTTTGCACCCGGTAGTAGTCGCGTCGCGCGTCGGCACCATCCCACCAGCCGGACTCGATGCGCTCGGGGCCAGCCAGGGTGAGCAGACCCTCTTCGCGCAAGGGCTGCGGGGTGCTCAGCAGCCAGCCGGGGCGCAAACCTACTTGAGGCAAGGGTTCGGTGTGGGCGAGGCTGCTTTCCCGCCAGGCGCATTCCGGGCGGTGGTCCGCGCGTGCGCTCAGCGAGACCACGGCGTCGTCACCCAGTCGGGCGCGGAGGCGTTCGCGCAGCTGCTCCCAGGGCACATTCTGCTGCGGGCGCTCGTCGAACAAGGCCTGATGGGCCGGCGTGAAGGCTGGCAGATCGCGAGCCAGCAGACGCACGGCCAGGACGGGGGCCGGCAGTTGCAGGTGCTCGAGGCGGCCACGGGTCAGTTCGAACAGCATGGCGGGCTCGCGTTCGGTACTGAGCAGGCCGACCGGCACCTCGCTGTCGGGCAGGGTGCGATGTTCCAGGTACAGGCTGAAACGCTGGACGCCGCTGTCCCGCCCGGCGAGAAAGGCGGCCAGGTCGGCGGTCAGTCTGCGCAATGGAAACAGCAGGGCCTGGTGGGACTCGACCTCGAAATTCAGTTCGATGCGGGTGTCGAAGACATCCGGCGGGCGGTAGAACTCCAGAGGCAGCGGTCGATGCCCGAGCAGGGTGTCGAGCTGGGCCAGCACTTGGGCCGGAAAGCGTCTGGCCAGGCTGTCGCGCGGCAGGGCGAGCAGTTGATGAAGATGGCGCAGGCCCATGCGTACCAGCGACGTGCTGACTTCGCGGGGCAGGCCGAGGCGCTCGATCGGCAGTACCCCGAGCGCCTGATGCAGCACGGCCGTATCGGTCACGGCCAGCCCGTCATGGGCATTGGCGAGGACGCGCGCGGCCGCCGGGTTGGGTGCCAGGGTGATGCGGTGGCGGAAGCCCAGGTCTGTGAGTTCCTCGCGCAGGCGCGTCTCGAATCGTGGCCAGGGGCCGAACAGGCCGAGGCTGGAATGCACCTCCAGCAGCAGACAGCGCGGATAATGTAGGCTGACCTGGGCGCTGTAGCCGTAACCCCAGGCCGCCAGAAACTGCTGCCAGCGTTCGATCATCAGCGGGTCGTAATCGGCGGTGGCGAAGTCGTGGGTCAATGCCTGGGCTGCGACCAGCGATTGTCCTGGCTTGAGGCCGAGCTTGCGGGCGGCCGCGTTGACGGCCTGCAGCACGCGGCGCTGTGGCGGGCCGGCGAGCAGCACCAGTGGTGCGGCGGCATCGTCGCAGTGACGCAGGATGCCGTCCATGGCCAGTTGCGGCAGCAGAATGCAGGCCCAGAGCATCGTTACACCTACTGCCAGGCGCTGGCCGGGAGCGCCTGCCCCGGAGCCAGGCCGCCGCGGCACTTGATGACACGTAACTGTGCCGGCTGTGCTTCGATGGTCAGGCGTAGTGCCGCCGGTGATGGGTTACTTGCTTCATGCAGCGGCCGATAGACGAAGCCCAGGGTTTGGCCGGTTTCAGCGGCAACCTGCAAGCGCCGCAAGGCGCGGTCATCAGCTTGTTGCGGCCAGCACAGCACGGCCGCACAACTGCCGGAGCGCAGGCATTGTTCAGCGGCCCACAGCGCATCGCGCCCCTTTGCCTGGACAATGGTCAGCCACCGCAAGTCTACACCCGCGGCCAACCAGGCCTGGGGGTAGGGTCGATGAGGGGGCGTTATCAGCACCACCCGCTCGCCGGCCGTGGTCAGCCGTGCAAGGGTCGGCCACAGCAGGCTCAGCTCGCCGATACCTGTGGCGGCAACGAGGAGCTCGCTGATGGCCGACTCCGGCCAGCCGCCACCGGGCAGGAACTCATCCAGTGTGGCGTGTCCGGTCGGCTGGACAGCCGTGCGAGACGTTATGGCCTGGCCACGCCAGACGCGACGTGTATCCAGCAGGCTATCGAGAGCGACCACTGCGGTCATGAAGAGGCATCCAAAATAACTGTATATAGATACAGTATTTGGCCGGTCGAGAGTTGGTCAAGCGCGACGCGATGAGTGAGCGCGGCGCTTCATCTGTTCGAGCGCATGCTCCCTCCGTGGAAGGCGGGGCCAGTCTGATAGCTGCTCGGCCACTCGGCGTCGCCAAGCCCTGATCACTGCTGCTTGTGCTGGGAAAATCCGTCGATTAGCATTCGCGCCCGGGATAAGAGGCCGCAGTGGTCATATTTGCGGCTTCCCGGCCATATCGAGATTAGAAAGCCCGGTTCGTCCGCGATCCGGGCTTTTTCTTTGCTGTGCGGGGCGCATGATGACCCTGTATCGACGAAGCTGAACGAGGGAAATGCCATGCGCGAGCGTTTGTTGGCTGCGGAAAAGGTTAAGTCGATCGAATGGCTGGATGGGCGCCTGAATCTGCTCGATCAGCGCAAGCTTCCCGTCGAAGAGGTTTGGTGCAGCCATGATTCCGCAGCGTCGGTCGCTGCGGCGATCCGGGATATGGTCGTGCGCGGCGCGCCGGCAATCGGCATCAGCGCAGCCTATGGCCTGGTCCTTGCGGCGCGTGCCCGTATCGCCGGCGGCGGTGATTGGCGGCAGGCCTTGGAGGAGGACTTCAAGGTGCTGGCCGATTCCCGTCCCACTGCGGTCAATCTGTTCTGGGCGCTGAACCAGATGCGCGAACGACTGGATCGCCTCAAGCCGGGTGAAGACCCGTATTCAGCGCTGGAAGCCCAGGCCATTTCCATCCATGACAGCGATCGCGAGGCAAATCTGGCGATGGCGCAGTTTGGCGTCGACCTCATCCGCCGCCATCAGGGTAATCCGCAGAACCTGCTCACCCATTGCAATACAGGCGCCCTGGCGACCGGCGGTTTCGGTACGGCGCTCGGAGTCATCCGGGCGGCGCATCTTGAGGGGCTGGTAGAGCGGGTGTATGTCGATGAGACCCGGCCGTGGTTGCAGGGCTCCCGGCTGACGGCCTGGGAACTGCTCGGTGATGGCGTTCCGGCTATGGTGAATGCTGACTCGGCGGCTGCTCATCTGATGAAATCCAGAGGCATCTCCTGGGTGATCGTCGGTGCGGATCGCATCACCGCCAATGGCGATGTGGCGAACAAGATCGGTACCTACCAGCTGGCGGTCCTGGCGATGCACCACGGCGTGCGTTTCATGGTGGTGGCGGCGAGTTCGACCATCGACATGGCGTTGGAGAGCGGCGAGGAGATCCAGATCGAGGAGCGCGCCGGCAGCGAGCTGCTTGAGGTCAACGGTCAGCGCTTCGCGGCTGATGTCGAGGCATTCAACCCGGTGTTCGACGTGACGCCGGCCGATCTCATCGACGCCATCGTCACCGAGAAAGGTGTGGTCGAGCGCCCGAACGCCGCGAAGTTGGCTGAGCTGATGAGCCGCAAACGGCTGCACTGAGTAATGGCCGGTCGCGCTCGGGCGTGGTGTGCAAGCCGGTTTTGCTCCGTGCAAGGCTCAGTTTATAGCAGTCGTCTGTGTTACCATCCCGCGCTTATTACAGGACCCTGCTGACTATAAGGAACCAGGCTTCCATGGGCGAACTGGCCAAAGAAATCCTCCCGGTCAATATCGAAGACGAGCTCAAGCAGTCCTACCTTGATTACGCCATGAGCGTGATCATTGGCCGTGCGCTGCCGGACGCGCGCGATGGCCTGAAACCGGTACACCGCCGCGTACTGTTCGCCATGAGCGAACTCGGCAACGACTGGAACAAGCCGTACAAGAAATCCGCCCGTGTGGTCGGTGATGTGATCGGTAAATACCACCCGCATGGCGATTCGGCGGTATACGACACCATCGTGCGTATGGCTCAGCCGTTCTCGCTGCGCTACATGCTGGTCGACGGTCAGGGCAACTTCGGTTCGGTCGACGGCGACAGCGCTGCAGCGATGCGTTACACCGAAGTGCGCATGGCCAAGCTGGCCCATGAACTGCTGGCCGACCTGGACAAGGAAACCGTCGACTGGGTGCCCAACTACGATGGCACCGAGCAGATCCCGGCGGTCATGCCGACCAAGGTTCCCAACCTGCTGGTGAACGGTTCCAGCGGTATTGCGGTAGGCATGGCGACCAACATCCCGCCGCATAACCTGGGCGAAGTCATCGATGGTTGTCTGGCGCTGATCGACAACGCCGATATCACCATCGACGAACTCATGCAGTTCATCCCGGGCCCCGATTTCCCCACCGCCGGTATCATCAACGGCCGTGCTGGCATTATCGAGGCCTACCGCACCGGCCGTGGCCGCATCTATATCCGTGCGCGCGCCGATATCGAAGATATCGACAAGGTCGGTGGACGCCAGCAGATCGTCATCACCGAGCTGCCTTACCAGCTGAACAAGGCACGGCTGATCGAAAAGATCGCCGAGCTGGTGAAAGAGAAGAAGATCGAAGGCATCACCGAGCTGCGTGACGAGTCCGACAAGGACGGCATGCGCGTGGTCATCGAGCTGCGCCGTGGCGAAGTGCCGGAGGTGATCCTCAACAACCTCTATGCCCAGACCCAGCTGCAGAGCGTCTTCGGTATCAACGTGGTGGCGCTCATCGATGGCCAACCGCGCACGCTGAACCTGAAAGAGCTGCTGGAAGCCTTCGTGCGCCACCGCCGCGAAGTCGTCACCCGCCGTACAGTCTACGAACTGCGCAAGGCGCGCGAGCGTGGACATATTCTCGAAGGGCAGGCCGTAGCGCTGTCCAACATCGATCCGGTCATTGCGCTGATCAAGGCCTCGCCGACGCCGGCCGAAGCCAAGGACGCGCTGATTTCCACTGCCTGGGAGTCGAGCGCCGTTGAAGCCATGGTCGAGCGCGCGGGGGCTGATGCCTGTCGCCCGGAAGGCCTCGATCCGCAGTTTGGCCTGCGTGACGGCAAGTATTTCCTGTCGCCGGAACAGGCGCAGGCGATTCTCGATCTGCGTCTGCACCGCCTGACCGGCCTCGAGCACGAGAAGCTGCTCAGCGAATACCAGGAAATCCTCACCCAGATCGGCGAGTTGATTCGCATCCTGACCAATCCGGTTCGCCTGATGGAAGTCATCCGCGAAGAGCTGGAAGGCGTGAAGCGCGATTTCGGCGATGCACGGCGCACCGAGATTCTCGAGTCGCGTCTGGATCTGACGCTGGCGGATCTGATCACCGAAGAAGAGCGCGTCGTCACCATCTCTCATGGTGGCTATGCCAAGTCGCAACCGCTGGCCGCCTACCAGGCACAGCGTCGCGGTGGCCGTGGCAAGGCTGCGACTGGTGTGAAGGAAGAGGATTACGTCGAGCATCTGCTGGTTGCCAACAGTCACACCACGCTGCTGCTGTTCTCCAGCAAGGGTAAGGTGTACTGGCTGAAAACCTACGAGATCCCCGAAGCATCGCGTACTTCCCGTGGTCGCCCGCTGGTCAACCTGCTGCCGCTCGATGAGGGCGAGCGCATCACGGCGATGCTTCAGGTCGATCTGGAAACACTGCGCAAGCAGGCTGCTGAGGGTGAAGAAGACCTGGACGAAGCCGAAGGCTTGGTCATCGAGCACGATGATGCGGAAGACGTCGAAAGTGATGAGGCCGACAGCGACGAGAAAGACGAGCCGACCGGCTCCTACATCTTCATGGCTACCGCCAATGGCACGGTCAAGAAGACACCGCTGGTGCAGTTCAGCCGTCCGCGTACATCCGGCCTGATTGCACTCAAGCTGGAAGAAGGCGACACCCTGATCGCTGCGGCCGTCACCGACGGTGCCCAGGAAGTGATGATGTTCTCCGATGGCGGCAAGGTCATTCGTTTCAAGGAAAGCAAGGTTCGCATCATGGGTCGCAATGCCCGCGGTGTACGCGGTATGCGTCTGCCCGAAGGGCAGCGCATCATCTCCATGCTGATTCCGGAACCGGACGCGCAAATCCTGACCGCTTCTTTGCGTGGCTACGGCAAGCGCACCGCGATGGAAGAGTTTCCTCGCCGCGGCCGCGGTGGTCAGGGTGTCATCGCCATGGTCACCAACGAGCGTAACGGCCCGCTGATCGGTGCCGTGCAGGTGCTCGAGGGTGAGGAGATCATGCTGATCTCCGATCAGGGCACGCTCGTGCGGACCCGCGTCGATGAGGTGTCATCGCTGGGTCGCAATACTCAGGGCGTCACCCTCATCAAGCTGAGCAAGGGCGAGCATCTGGTAGGCCTGGAGCGCGTGCAGGAGCCATCCGAGGAGGACGTGCTGGAAGACATCGAAGCGCTGCTCGATGACGACGCCCTCGAGAAGGAAATGCCTGTACTCAGCACCGAGCCTAGCGAGGATGAACTGCTCGGCGGGGCTGGCGACGTATCTCCGGATGTGGTGCCGACAGACGACGAAGACTGATCGGCGAAAGTAATCCGTAAACAGGTGGTAGCGCGGCGGCCGGTAGAGGTACCGGTCGCCGCGCCGCGGGATTCAACATCGAGCAAGAGCGAGAGAACAGCAGTGAGCAAACGCGCCTTTAACTTCTGTGCCGGTCCGGCTGCGCTTCCCGAAGCCGTCCTTCAGCGCGCCCAGGCGGAGCTTCTCGACTGGCACGGCAAGGGCCTGTCGGTCATGGAGATGAGCCACCGTAGCGACGAGTACACCGCTATCGCCGAAAAGGCCGAACAGGATCTGCGCGACCTGCTGGCGATTCCGTCGAACTACAAAGTGCTGTTCCTGCAGGGGGGCGCCAGCCAGCAGTTTGCCGAGATTCCGCTGAACCTGCTGCCGGAAGATGGCGTTGCCGACTACATCGATACGGGCATCTGGTCGCGCAAGGCGATCGAAGAGGCGCGCCGTTTCGGCAACGTCAACGTCGCAGCAAGTGCCAAGTCGCTCGATTACTTCGCCATTCCGGGGCAGAACGACTGGCAGTTGAGCGAGCGCGCAGCGTACCTGCACTACGCGAGCAACGAGACCATCGGCGGCCTACAGTTCGACTGGGTTCCGGAGCTGGGGGACACACCGCTGGTCGTCGACATGTCCTCGGATATCCTCTCGCGGACCATCGATGTCTCGAAGTTCGGCCTGATTTACGCCGGTGCGCAGAAGAACATCGGGCCATCCGGGCTGGTGGTCGTCATCGTTCGTGAAGACCTGCTCGGCCATGCGCGTTCCGCCTGCCCGACCATGCTCGACTACAAGATCGCCGCGGACAACGGCTCTATGTACAACACGCCGGCAACCTTTTCCTGGTACCTCTCGGGGCTGGTCTTCGAATGGCTCAAGGAGCAGGGCGGCGTCGAGGCGATGGAGCAGCGCAACCGCGCGAAGAAGGACATGCTTTACGGCGCCATCGATGCCAGCGATTTCTACACCAACCCGATCGCCGTCAACGCGCGCTCGTGGATGAACGTGCCGTTCCGTCTGGCCGATGAGCGCCTGGACAAGGCGTTCCTGGCCGGTGCCGACGCGCGCGGTCTGTTGAACCTGAAAGGTCACCGCTCCGTGGGCGGCATGCGTGCCTCGATCTACAACGCTGTCGGCCTGGATGCGGTCGAGGCGCTGGTGGCCTACATGGCCGAGTTCGAGAAGGAGCGCGGCTGATGAGCGACGCCGATCAGCTGAAGGCCCTGCGGGTTCGAATCGACAGTCTCGACGAGCGCATTCTTGACCTGATCAGTGAGCGCGCCCGCTGCGCCCAGGAAGTGGCCCGGGTCAAGACCGCGGCGCTGGCCGAGGGCGAGTCGGCGGTGTTCTATCGTCCGGAGCGCGAAGCCTGGGTGCTCAAACACATCATGGAACTCAATCGCGGGCCGCTCGATAACGAAGAGATGGCCCGCCTGTTCCGCGAGATCATGTCGTCCTGCCTGGCATTGGAGCAGCCGCTTCGGGTTGCCTATCTCGGCCCGGAAGGTACCTTTTCCCAGGCTGCGGCGCTCAAGCATTTCGGCCATGCGGTCATCAGTACGCCAATGGCAGCCATCGATGAGGTGTTCCGCGAAGTGGTCGCCGGTGCGGTGAACTTCGGCGTGGTGCCGGTGGAGAACTCCACCGAAGGTGCAGTCAACCACACTCTGGACAGCTTCCTCGAGCACGACATCGTCATCTGTGGCGAGGTGGAGCTGCGTATCCATCACCATCTGCTGGTGGGTGAGACCACCAAGACCGATCGCATCACGCGCATCTATTCTCACGCCCAATCGCTGGCGCAGTGCCGCAAGTGGCTCGATGCGCATTATCCGAATGTCGAGCGGGTGGCGGTTTCCAGCAATGCAGATGCAGCCAAGCGGGTCAAGAGCGAGTGGAACTCGGCGGCCATCGCCGGCGACATGGCGGCCCAGCTCTACGGTCTGACCAAGCTGGCCGAGAAGATCGAGGATCGCCCGGATAACTCCACGCGGTTCCTGATCATCGGTAGCCAGGAAGTCCCGCCGACCGGCGACGACAAGACCTCGATCATCGTCTCGATGCGCAACAAGCCGGGTGCGCTGCACGAGCTGCTGGTGCCATTCCACGCCAACGGCATCGATCTCACCCGCATCGAGACGCGGCCGTCGCGCAGCGGCAAATGGACCTACGTGTTCTTCATCGACTTCCTCGGTCATCATCAGGATCCGCTGATCAAGGATGTGCTGGAGAAGATCGGTCAGGAAGCCGTGGCGCTGAAAGTGTTGGGCTCCTATCCCAAAGCAGTCCTTTGATATTGCGGCTTCAGGCTGCGGCGGCGGGGACAGGCGGGCGGCTTGTACCAGCCGCCAGAGGCCTGCGGCCTGAGGCTTTTTTATGAGTTGTGATTACCTCGCCCTGGCGCAGCCGGGTGTGCAGAAGCTGTCTCCCTATGTGCCGGGTAAGCCGGTTGACGAGCTGGCGCGCGAGCTGAATCTGGACCCTGCTGGAATCGTGAAGCTGGCCAGCAACGAAAACCCGCTGGGGCCGAGCCCGAAAGTGCTCGACGCTATCAGGGCTGAGCTTTCGGAGCTGACCCGCTACCCGGACGGCAACGGCTTTGCGCTCAAAAAGCGACTCGCCGAACGCTATTCGGTCGGCATCGGTCAGGTGACGTTGGGCAATGGTTCCAATGACATCCTCGAACTGGTCGCTCGCGCCTACCTGGCACCGGGGCTGAATGCCGTGTTCAGCGAACATGCCTTCGCCGTCTATCCGATCGCGACCCAGGCGGTCGGCGCCGAGGGTCGTGCGGTCGCGGCGAAGAACTGGGGGCACGACCTGGATGCAATGGCGGCGGCCATCGACGAAAACACTCGAGTGGTTTTCGTCGCCAACCCCAACAATCCGACAGGAACCTGGTTCGAAGCTGCTGCCCTGGACTCGTTTCTAGCCCGCGTCCCGGAGCATGTTCTGGTGGTGCTGGACGAGGCCTATATCGAATATGCCGAAGGGCAGGAGTTGCCGGATGGCCTGAGGTTTCTTGCGGACTATCCGAACCTGCTGGTTTCGCGCACCTTCTCCAAGGCCTATGGCCTGGCCGCCCTGCGCGTCGGCTACGCCATCAGCTCGCCAGTGATCGCCGACGTACTGAACCGCGTCAGACAGCCGTTCAATGTGAATGGTCTGGCACTGGCAGCGGCTTGCGCAGCGCTGGACGATGTTGATTATCTTATCGCCAGTCGCAAGGTGAATGACGCCGGAATGGTCCAGCTGGAGTCTGGCTTTCGCCGGTTGGGGCTGGATTGGATTCCGTCGCGGGGCAATTTCATCGCGGTGGATTTCGCCCGTGATGCTGCGCCGATCAATCAGGCCCTCTTGCGCGAGGGCGTGATTGTGCGGCCTGTGGCTGGATACGGCATGCCAACGTTCCTGCGTGTCTCAATTGGGACCGAGCAGGAAAATGCACGCTTTCTCGATGTGCTGCGCCAGGTGCTCGCTCAGTGAACCACGTTCGTCACGCCCAGCAGCCTTCGCCTGTTGTAAATCGTCTGGTGGTGATCGGCCTCGGGCTGATCGGCGGCTCGTTCGCCAAAGGTTTGCGTGAGGCGGGCCTTTGTCGCGAAGTGATCGGCTTCGACCTGGACGCGCGCTCGCGGGAACTGGCGGTCGAACTGGGTGTGGTGGATCGTTGCGCCGACACGCTCGCCGAGGCTTGTCACGGGGCTGACGTAATCCAGCTTGCGACGCCTATCCTTGCGCTGGAGCGGCTGCTCGGTGAGCTGGCGAAGCTCGAACTGGGCGATGCGGTGATCACCGATGTCGGCAGTGCCAAGGGTAACGTGGTGCGCTGTGCGCGCAACGTGTTCGGCGAGATGCCTTCCCGCTTTGTCCCTGGCCATCCCATTGCGGGCTCTGAACTGAGTGGCGTGACGGCGGCCAAGAGCACGCTGTTCCGGCGGCACAAGGTCATCCTTACGCCGGTAGAGAACACCGATCCACAAGCGCTCGCGCTGGTGACTAAGCTCTGGTCGGCACTCGGTGCAGACGTCGAGCACATGGACGTCGCCCATCACGACGAGGTGCTGGCTGCCACTAGTCATCTGCCGCACCTGTTGGCCTTCGGTCTGGTTGATTCGCTTGCCAAGCGCCATGAGAATCTCGAGATCTTCCGTTATGCGGCAGGTGGCTTTCGCGATTTCACCCGTATCGCTGGTAGCGACCCGGTGATGTGGCACGACATTTTTCTCGCCAATCGCGAGGCCGTGCTGCACACCCTGGACGATTTTCGTGCCGATCTCGACGCACTGCGCGCCGCGGTCGATGAAGGAGACGGGCACCGGTTGTTGGGCGTGTTTACACGTGCCAAGGCGGCCCGGGAACATTTCAGTAAAATACTGGCTCGCCGAGCCTATGTGGACGTTATGCATTCCAATGACCTCGTTTTCCTCGCCAACCCCGGCGGCAGCCTGACTGGCCATCTGCGTGTGCCAGGCGACAAATCCATTTCTCATCGCTCGATCATGCTCGGCTCCCTCGCTGAGGGTGTGACGGAAGTCGAAGGCTTCCTCGAGGGCGAAGATGCTCTGGCGACCATTCAGGCGTTCCGGGACATGGGCGTCGTCATCGAGGGCCCGCATCAGGGGCGCGTGACCGTCCATGGTGTGGGGCTGCACGGCCTCAAGGCCCCGCCCGGGCCGATCTACCTGGGCAACTCCGGGACCTCCATGCGGCTGCTGTCCGGTCTGCTCGCGGCGCAGCCGTTCGATACCACCCTGACCGGCGATGCGTCCCTGTCCAAGCGACCGATGAATCGCGTCGCCAAGCCGTTGCGCGAGATGGGCGCGGTCATCGAGACGGCTCCGGAAGGGCGGCCTCCGCTGACCATTCGTGGTGGTCAGCGTCTGTCAGGTATGCATTACGAGATGCCTATGGCCAGTGCCCAGGTCAAGTCCTGCCTGTTGCTGGCTGGTCTGTATGCCGCCGGCCAGACTTCGGTCACCGAGCCGGCCCCGACGCGCGACCATACCGAACGCATGCTGCGTGGCTTCGGCTATCCGGTGTCCGTCCAGGGCAGCACTGCGCTCGTCGAGCCCGGGCATAAGCTGCAGGCGACGCATATTGAGGTGCCGGCAGATATCTCTTCGGCGGCTTTTTTCATGGTTGCGGCGAGCATCGCTCAGGGCTCGGAAATCGTGCTCGAGCACGTTGGTGTAAATCCGACCCGTACCGGTGTGATCGACATCCTCAAACTGATGGGTGGCGACATCTCTCTGGAGAATCCACGCGAGGTGGGCGGCGAGCCAGTGGCGGACATCCGTGTGCGTGGAGCGCAGCTCAAGGGTATCGATATTCCTGAAGATCTGGTGCCTCTGGCTATCGATGAGTTCCCGGTGCTCTTCGTGGCTGCGGCCTGCGCGGAAGGTCGTACTACGCTGCGTGGTGCCGAGGAGCTGCGGGTCAAGGAGTCAGACCGCATCCAGGTCATGGCGGACGGGCTGCAGACCCTCGGTGTCAAGGCTGAACCGACCCCTGACGGAATTGTCATCGAGGGAGGTGCTATAGGCTCCGGCGAAGTCTGGGCCCATGGCGACCATCGTATTGCAATGTCCTTCAGCGTCGCGGCGCTACGCGCCAGCGGTCCGATCCGTATCCATGACTGCGCCAACGTGGCGACTTCGTTCCCCAACTTCCTGGCGTTAGCACAGCGTGCCGGCATGCAGGTTCATTCGGAGGGAGATTCATGATCAGGCCCGTTCCGGTCATCACCATCGATGGGCCAAGCGGCTCCGGAAAGGGAACCGTTGCTGCTCTGCTTGCGGGCAAGCTTGGCTGGAATTTTCTCGACTCCGGTGCCTTGTATCGTCTGCTGGCCTTTGCGGCGCGTAACCACGGTGTCGATCTGACCAACGAAGAGGCGCTGAAAGTGCTCGCCGAGCACCTCGATGTCCAGTTTGGTGCGGCTCGTAACGGTCACGGCATGATCATCACGCTCGAAGGAGAGGAGGTCACCGAAGCCATTCGCAATGAAAGCGTTGGCGCAGGTGCATCCCAGGTTGCGGCATTGCCGGTGGTTCGCACAGCCTTGCTGCAGCGCCAGAAGGCTTTTCGCGAAGCACCTGGACTGGTTGCCGACGGACGCGACATGGGCACTGTGGTTTTCCCCGATGCACCATTGAAGATATTTCTCACCGCCAGCGCCGAAGAGCGTGCTCGTCGGCGGTACTTGCAGTTGAAGGCGCGGGGCGATGATGTTAATCTCGCGAGTCTTCTTGAGGAGATCCGGGAGCGCGACGAGCGCGACACCCAACGTGCGGTGGCACCGCTGAAGCCGGCAGATGATGCCGTTCAACTGGATTCCACTACACTCTCCATCGAAGAAGTGCTGCAAAGGATTCTGAGCGAAGTCGCCGACCGCGATTTGGCTGGATGATCGGAACGCTGAAAGGCGGCCAAACGGATTCTAGACACGCCCAGCCCAAGTTGTGAGTGTCGGAGCCGTTAACAAGGAGGCATGTGGGAGACCAGATCCAGTCCCACAGGCCTTTTTTTATATGAATGAACCCACATTGTCTGGAATGTGGAGATTGGGCGGATCCTCGCCTGAAAACAGCAGGAATCAACATGAGCGAAAGCTTCGCAGAACTTTTTGAAGAAAGCCTTAAATCCCTCGACATGCAGCCGGGCGCCATCATCACCGGCATCGTGGTCGACATCGACGGTGACTGGGTCACCGTGCATGCCGGCCTCAAGTCCGAGGGCGTCATCCCGGTCGAGCAGTTCTACAACGAGCAGGGCGAGCTGACCATCAAGGTGGGTGACGAGGTCCACGTTGCTCTGGACGCGGTTGAAGATGGCTTTGGCGAAACCAAGCTGTCCCGTGAAAAGGCCAAGCGCGCGGAATCCTGGATTGTTCTGGAAGCGGCTTTCGCTGCAGAAGAAGTGGTCAAGGGCGTCATCAACGGCAAAGTCAAAGGTGGCTTCACCGTCGACGTCAACGGTATTCGTGCGTTCCTGCCGGGTTCGCTGGTCGATGTCCGCCCTGTGCGCGACACCACCCACCTGGAAGGCAAAGAGCTCGAGTTCAAGGTCATCAAGCTGGACCAGAAGCGCAACAACGTTGTCGTTTCCCGCCGCAGCGTGCTGGAAGCCGAGAACAGCGCCGAGCGCGAAGCTCTGCTGGAATCCCTGCAGGAAGGTCAGCAGGTCAAGGGTATCGTCAAGAACCTCACCGACTACGGTGCGTTCGTTGACCTAGGCGGCGTCGATGGTCTGCTGCACATCACCGACATGGCCTGGAAGCGTATCAAGCATCCGTCGGAGATCGTCAACGTTGGCGACGAGATCGATGTCAAGGTTCTGAAGTTCGACCGCGAGCGCAACCGTGTATCGCTGGGCCTGAAGCAGCTGGGCGAAGACCCATGGGTTGCCATCAAGGCTCGTTACCCGGAAGGCACCCGCGTTCAGGCTCGTGTCACCAACCTCACCGACTACGGCTGCTTTGCTGAGCTGGAAGAAGGCGTCGAAGGTCTGGTACACGTTTCCGAAATGGATTGGACCAACAAGAACATCCACCCGTCGAAGGTCGTACAGGTCGGCGACGAAGTGGAAGTCATGGTTCTGGACATCGACGAAGAGCGTCGTCGTATCTCCCTGGGCATCAAGCAGTGCAAGTCCAACCCATGGGAAGACTTCTCTGGCCAGTTCAACAAGGGCGACCGCATCTCCGGCACCATCAAGTCGATCACCGATTTCGGTATCTTCATTGGTCTGGACGGCGGCATCGACGGTCTGGTGCACCTGTCCGACATCTCCTGGAACGAGCCGGGCGAAGAAGCCGTCCGCCGCTTCAAGAAGGGCGACGAGCTCGATACCGTCATCCTGTCGGTCGATCCGGAGCGTGAGCGTATCTCCCTGGGCATCAAGCAGCTGGAAGACGATCCGTTCTCCAACTACGCCGCCGTCAATGACAAGGGCAGCATCGTTCGCGGTACTGTGAAAGAAGTTGACGCCAAAGGCGCCATCATCGATCTGGGCAACGATATCGAAGCGACCCTGAAGGCGTCCGAAATCAGCCGTGACCGCGTTGAAGACGCGCGCAACGTGCTGAAGGAAGGCGACGAAGTCGAAGCCAAGATCATCAGCATCGACCGCAAGTCCCGCGTGATCAGCCTGTCCATCAAGTCCAAAGACGTCGAAGACGAAAAGGATGCGATGAAAGAGCTGCGCACCAAGCAGGACGTAGAAAGCACTGGCCCGACCACCATTGGTGATCTGATCCGTGCTCAGATGGAAAACCAGAACTAAGTTCGGGTTCTTCATGAAAAAGGGCGACTTCGGTCGCCCTTTTTTGTGTCTGTGGGAAAGTGAACGATGATGCCGTCCGCTCGAGTCGCCGAGTTCTCGCCTAGCCTCTGGCCTTCTCCATGGCAAGTGCCTGGTTGACTGCCAGCCAGCCATCCACGGCTTGCTCGCCGACATCATCGAAGGCTCGCTGCAGCAGCCTGACCTGCTCCCGACGCAGCGCTTGCTCCAGCTTCGCCCCTTGTGCGGTAAAGCGCAGCATGCGCTTACGCTTGTCATCCTCAGCGGTAAGGCTTTCCACCAGATGCATTTCGATCAGCTGGCGTAGCGGTGTATTCAGTGCCTGCTTGGAGACACCGAGATAGCTCAGCAACTCCTTGATGCTCAGGTCCGGATAGCTCGCGATAAAGAAAAGAATGCGGTGATGCACGCGGGATAGGCCGCGGCGGGCGAGCATCTCGTCAGGCTTGACCGTGAAAGCCTGATAGCCGAGAAAGAAGCTTTCCATTATCTGGCGCTGCACTGCGCTTTTTTTTAGGTCAGGCATATTGACGTATTTATCGTGGGAGGCGTAATTTCGGTCAAGAAGTTTGACTTATTTTGCAGCGCCTCGCATCTGGTATGGAAATGGCCTTCTCCGAACGCATTACTCGTCTTAAAAGTTCTCTCATTCGTGAAATTCTTGCCGCAGCCCAGCGCCCGGAAGTGATGTCCTTTGCCGGTGGGCTGCCGGCGGAGGCGATGCTGCCGGCGGTCGATTGGGCCGAATTGCCGGCGAGCATGGGGCAGTACGGTATGAGTGAGGGCGAACCCGCTCTGCGTGAGGCCATTGCCGCCCAGGCGCGAGCGCTGGGCGTGCCTTGCGAGGCCAGCCAGGTGCTGATCGTCAGTGGATCGCAGCAAACACTGGATCTTGCCTCGAAGCTATTTATCGACGTGGGCACGGAGGTGTTGGTCGAAGCACCAACCTATCTTGCTGCACTTCAATCCTTCCAGCTGTTCGGCGCACATTGTCTGGCGGTGCCGCAACACGCTGATGGTCCGGATCTGGACGCCTTGCGCGCCACGCTGGAGCAACATACACCAGCTTTCGCCTATCTGATCCCGACCTTCCAGAATCCCTCTGCCGTGCGCTATAGCGAACACAAGCGTGACGCTGTCGCTGCGTTGCTGGACGAGTTCGGTGTGACGCTGCTGGAAGACGAGCCGTACCGCGAACTTGTGTTCGATCAGGGCAGTGCCAGGCCCATCGTGTCGCGTCTCCAGCGGGCCAGCTGGATCTACACCGGCACGGTATCCAAGACCCTGCTGCCGGGTTTGCGAGTGGGCTACCTGATTGCGTCCCCGGACCTGTTTCCTTATCTGCTGCGCCTGAAGCAATCCGCGGATCTGCATACCAATCGGATCGGACAATGGCAGGCGCTGCAATGGCTGGGCAGCGACCATTACCAGGCGCATCTCGAACAGTTGCGCGAGTTCTACCGAGTGCGCCGCGATGCCATGCAGGCGGCGTTGGACGAGCACTTCAGCGACCTGGCTACCTGGGAATTGCCGCAGGGCGGGCTGTTTTTCTGGTTGACGCTGAAGCAGCCGCTGGACACGCGGACGCTGCTCAATCAGGCGCTGGCTGAAGACGTCGTGTTCATGCCCGGCGAGCCGTTCTTTGTCGATCCGGACGCGAACCCCGGTTACCTGCGGCTGAATTTCAGCCATGTTGCCGGCGAGCGAATGGGGGAAGGATTGTGTCGGTTGGCGAAGGTCATTCGCGAAGCCAGCGCGCGGGAAGCTGCCTGAGAGGTTATAGCTGACCCGCGACGCGGGTCGATCGGGAGGGGAGACCATGTTGAAAGTCTATGGCGATTACAGGTCGGGTAATTGCTACAAGATCAAGCTGATGCTTCATCTGCTGGACAAGCCTTATGAATGGATTCCGATCAACGTCCTGCGGGGTGAATCCCGTTCCGAGGAGTTTCTGAAGAAGAATCCGAACGGCAAGATTCCGGTTCTGGAACTGGAAGATGGCACCTGCCTTTGGGAGTCGAATGCCATCCTGAACTATCTGGCCGAGGGCAGTGAGTTTCTGCCGACTGACCCGCGCTTGCGCACACAGGTGCTGCAGTGGCAGTTCTTTGAGCAATACAGCCACGAGCCCTTCTTGGCAGTAGCCCGTTACATCAAGGTCTACCTCGGTATGCCGGAGGACCGACGCGAAGAGTACGAGGCCAAACAGCTGGACGGCTATCACGCACTGAACGTGATGGAGCAGCAACTGCAGCGCACACCGTACCTGGTCGGGGAGCATTACTCGATCGCCGACGTTGCGCTATATGCCTATACACACGTGGCTGAGGAAGGCGGTTTTCAACTGGAAGGCTATCCCGCGATCCGCCAGTGGCTGCAACGCGTCGCCAGCCATCCGCGGCATGTCGGTATGTACGATTGAACGAAAAACAGGGCCGCAAGGGCCCTGTTTTACTGTGCGGCAGGCATCACTTCACCAGACCGAGAAACTCGCTGCGGGTTGCCGCATTCTCGCGGAACTGGCCGAGCATCACCGATGTGACCATCGATGAATTCTGCTTCTCGACGCCGCGCATCATCATGCACATATGTTGCGCCTCGATGACCACCGCGACCCCTGATGCACCAGTAACCTGCTGCATCGCCTCGGCGATTTCGCGGGTCAGGTTCTCCTGAATCTGCAGGCGGCGCGCATACATGTCTACGATTCGGGCGACCTTCGACAGGCCGAGCACCTTACCGTTGGGCAAATAAGCAACATGAGCCTTGCCGATGAAAGGCAGCATGTGATGCTCGCACAGCGAATACAGCTCGATATTCTTGACCAACACCATTTCGCTGTTATCCGAGCTGAACAGCGCACCGTTGGTGACTTCTTCAAGGGTCTGCTGATAGCCCTTGCACAGGTACTGCATGGCTTTGGCCGCGCGCTTGGGCGTGTCGAGCAGGCCTTCGCGGCTAACGTCCTCGCCAAGTTGGCCAAGGATCGCGGTGTAGTGTTGTTCCAGGGACATTGAACTACCTGTCAGGCTTCATGAGGTCGCGAAGGCGAAGGGTAGGGGGCGGCCGCTTGGCTGGCAAGTATTCCGAGTAATCTGCTTGGTGTGTTTCATTCATCCCTGCCTTCGAGCATGGTGCGCTTGAGCATCACGTAAATGGCGCCGGTTCCGCCATGGCGTGGCAGGCAGGACGTGAAGCCGAGCACCTGAGGATGTTGCCGCAGCCAGGTGTTGACGTGGCTCTTGATCAGCGGCCGCTTGCCGTCCAGTCGTGCGGCCTTTCCATGGGTAACCCGGACGCAGCGTACTTCGAGCCGTGTTGCTTCGGCGATGAAGTCCCACAACAGCTCGCGGGCCTTCTCGACACTCATGCCATGCAGATCGAGGCTGCCTTCGAATGGAATCTGACCGGCTTTGAGTTTGCGGACCTGGCTGTCTTGCACGCCGTCGCGAGCCCAGTACAGCTCGTCCTCGGCACCCACATCGATGACGAACTGATCCGACAGGCCATCGACGCGAGTCGTGTCATTGCTTACGGTGGCATTGCTGCGGCGGGTGGCGATCTGTTCACGATTGCTACGTGCCTTGCCAGTCTCGGCACGGTCGTGCTTGATCGGTTTGACGCCGCGCACGGCAGATTGGAAGAGGGAAAAGTCGTCGTCTTGCATGGAGCCTCCAAACAGGCAGGCAGTTTACCCCAGCCACTGCGCCTGGCGGATAGGCGTTCCGTCCAGGCACTTATCTGTCGAGACAGCTGTTGTCGTCAAAGGACGACTGAATGACGTACATGGGCCAGCCAGATAGGGCCTAGCGAGCAAGCGCCGCTACATCCTGGACGCAAACGGCGAAATTGTCCGCGAGGATAGTCATCTCGATACGGTGGACCTGCTCGGCATCGATGCTGCCGTCGCCCATCGGAAGATTACGCGTGGCGCAAGCGCTGTCGACCAAGGTGCAACGGTAGCCGTAATCCTTGGCGGCGCGAACGGTGGTACTGACACTCGAGTGCGTCATGAATCCGCAAACGATCAGATCAAGACGTCCCAGTTTCTGCAGCAGTTCATGCAGTTCTGTGCCGGAGAATGCATTCGGGAGGCGCTTGGCAACCACGGCCTCGCCAGGCAGCGGAGCGGCTTCAGGCATGATCTGTCCGCGAAAGCCCTGTGGATCGAAAAGGCCGCCGCTGATGCCAAGGTGATGCACATGTACGATCGGCGCGCCGGCTTCGCGCGCGGCGGCCAATAGCCGGGTGATTTCAGGAAGTGCCCGGTCCAGCGCAGGCAAGGCCAGAACACCGCTGCGATATTCTTCCTGCACATCGATGACCAACAGGGTGGCATTCGTCAGCGTAGCCGGGTTATAGCTCCGGCCACTGAGCTGAAGCATGGTCTGTGGCTTGGTCATTGTCGGCTCCTTGTGCTGTGAGGGGGCTGATTGTGGCGCCAGAACGCGGCGATGTGAACCGTCCGGCGCATGTTTCGCCGCTCGTCGTGCTCATTGCTTAGCGCGGTCGTGAATACGCTTTGCAGTCTGCGTGCGGGCTTTTCGTGCGGCCCCGAAGGGTAATGCCAGCCGCCGATGAATGCTTGTAACCAATTGGGCATTTACAAAATGGGCAACTGTGAGGGCCAGCATACCCGTCGATGGCCGTCGCGTGGCCCGAGTTTTCTGGATGCCTGCTACACTCGCGCCCTTTTCTACAGGAGACGTCTTCGTGACCGCTTCGCTCTCCCGCTTGCGTACGCTGCGTGACTATATTCGTTGGGCTGTCAGTCGTTTCCAGGCAGAACAATTGTTTTTCGGCCATGGCACCGATAACGCCTGGGACGATGCTCGGCAGTTGGTACTGGGCGCGTTGCATTTGCCGTGGGAAATGTCCGACAGCTACCTGGACTGTCGTCTGGAGCAGGACGAATGCGAGCACCTGCAGAACCTGCTACGCCGGCGCATCGAGGATCGCGTGCCGACCGCTTATCTACTTGGGCAGGCCTGGTTTTGTGGCTTGCCATTCATTGTCGATGAGCGCGTATTGATTCCTCGATCGCCTATTGGCGAGCTTATCGAGCATCGCTTCGAACCGTGGCTGCCTGGTACGCCGAAGCGGATACTTGATCTGTGCGCCGGCTCGGGTTGCATCGGCATTGCCTGCGCGTACGAGTTTCTCGAAGCAGAGGTGGTGCTGGCGGATCTATCGTTCGATGCGCTCGAGGTGGCCAATCGCAACGTCGAGCAACATGGCCTTGAAGAACGCGTGTACACCGTGCAAAGCGATGGTTTCGATGGCTTGCCCAATCAGCGTTTCGATCTGATCGTTTCTAACCCGCCATATGTCGATGCCGAAGATTTCGGCGATATGCCGGAGGAATTTCACCACGAGCCCGCCTTGGGGCTGGCGTGTGGTGAAGACGGTCTCGATCTGGTGCGTCGAATGCTTGCCGAAGCAGCGGACCACCTGACCGATGACGGTACTCTGATCGTCGAAGTCGGTAACAGCCAGATCCATGTGCAGGCGCTGTACCCGGAAGTGGATTTCACCTGGCTGGAATTTTCACGCGGCGGGCATGGGGTATTCCTGTTGGCCGCGCAGCAGTGCCGGAAGCACCAGGCACTGTTTCGCTCGCGCCTCGAGGAGCATTGAGCTGACGGACCACAGCCTGTTCCTGCGCGACGAACAGGTGTCTGGCTGGAGAAAGCGGACGAGCGAGATGGTCGGATCTGAGTATTTGTCTCGTGAAGCAGGTCTGTTGCATGTAGCGATGATCTGAACGGCAGTTGTCTGATCGGATGATCAGCGTTATGCGCGCTGCATGCCACTGACCCAGCACCCAAGCGGACGGACCATGCCAGGCATCACGGTAGAATCCATCACTTTTTCGTTGTTTGGCGCCTTGGGTGACCTGGCGCTGCGCAAGCTGTTTCCGGCCTTGTATCAGCTCGACCGTGCCGGTCTTCTGCATCCCGACACGCGGATTCTGGCGCTTTCCCGCGAGCGGGGTGAGTCTGCGCTGCATGAGGCGCGGATCGTTCAGGCGTTGCGTGCGCGAGTTCCTGCCAGCGAGCTCGATGAAAGTGCGCTGGAGCGCTTCAGCGCTCGCCTGAGTTACGTCTCGATGGATTTTCGTCGCCCAGAGGATTACGCGGCACTGCGCGAATCGGTTCCAGTCGACCAGCCCTTGATCGCCTATTTCGCAACACCCGCGGCTGTATACGGGGATATTTGCAAGTCGCTCGCCTCGGTGGGGCTGTCCGAGCAGACGCGAGTCGTGCTGGAGAAGCCGATAGGGCACGACCTGCATTCCTCGCGCGTCATCAACGATGCGGTTGCCGAGCATTTTCCAGAGAGCCGTATCTATCGCATCGACCATTATCTGGGCAAGGAAACGGTTCAGAATCTGATCGCGCTGCGGTTCGCCAACAGTCTGTTCGAAACGCAGTGGGATCAGCACCACATCTCCCATGTCGAAATCACCGTGGCGGAGACAGTGGGGATCGAAGGACGCTGGGGCTATTTCGATCAGGCCGGCCAGCTGCGCGACATGGTCCAGAACCATCTGCTGCAGTTACTCTGCCTGATAGCCATGGATCCGCCGAGCAACCTCACCGCCGATAGCATTCGCGATGAGAAGGTGAAGGTACTCAAAGCGCTGGCGCCGATCACGGCGGAGTCGATCCATCAGCGAGTGGTTCGTGGTCAGTACGCAGCTGGAAACATTGCGGGCGTTTCGGTCCCGGGCTATCTCGACGAGGAAAATTCCAACGCCCAGAGCAGCACGGAAACCTTCGTCGCGTTGCGCGCCGATATCTGTAACTGGCGTTGGTCTGGCGTGCCGTTCTATCTGCGGACCGGCAAACGCATGGCACAGAAGTTGTCGCAGATCGTCATCCATTTCAAAGAGCCGCCTTTCTACATCTTCGCGCCGGAACAGCGTGCATTGATCAGCAATCGCCTGATCATTCGGTTGCAGCCTGACGAGGGCATCTCGCTGCAAGTCATGACCAAGGAGCAGGGGCTGGACAAAGGTATGCATCTGCGCAGTGGGCCGCTGCAGCTGAACTTCTCCGAAACCTACAAGAGCACCCGTATTCCCGACGCTTACGAGCGGCTGCTACTCGAGGTCATGCAAGGCAATCAGAACCTGTTCGTCCGCAGGGATGAAATCGAATATGCGTGGCAATGGTGCGATCAGCTTATCGAGGGCTGGAATCGCCTCGGCGCTGAGCTCAAGCTGTATCCGGCGGGCTCCTGGGGGCCGGTCGCTTCGATTGCATTGATCACACGTGATGGGAGGGCGTGGTATGGCGATCTTTGAGCTCGATCTACCAATCGGCGTTATCGCTCACAGTTCGGCTGACCCGCAGCGTCAGGCCGCGTTGATGGCTGATTGTGTTGCAGGTGCGCTCGCCTATGCGGTGCAAACCCATGGAACAGCCAGCCTGGTCGTGTCTGGTGGGCGCAGCCCCATCCTGTTCTTCGAAGAGCTTTCGAAACGAGAACTGAACTGGACGAAGGTTCAGATCAGCCTTGCCGACGAGCGCTGGATTCCGACTGGCGAACCGGCAAGCAACGAAGGATTGGTGCGTCGCCACTTGCTTCAGAACGCAGCCAGCGAAGCCCGACTGATCGGGCTGTATCAGCCTGCCGATTCCCTTGCTCAGGCAGCAGCGCTGGCCGAACGTGCGCTGGAGCAGCTTCAGCGGCCCATCGACGTACTCGTGCTCGGCATGGGCGACGATGGCCACACAGCCTCACTGTTCCCGGGTAATCCGAACCTGGCACACGCGCTGCGTCCAGACTGTCCGGAGCGTTGTCTGCCAATGCAGGCTCCGGTGGAGCCGCAAGCTCGTCTGACAATGACTTTTCCGCTTCTGTCCTGCGCACGGATGCAGTGCCTGGCCATTCAGGGATCCGACAAACTCGAAACCTTGCGCGCCGCATTGCATGCCGATCCGCTGCAAATGCCGATCCGTGCGTTCCTTCATTCTCCGCTCGAGATTTACTGGTGCCCATGAGGCCCGAGGACTCTTGCATGACCATGGACCAGAAAAACGCCTTGATTGAAAGAATCTGCATGGATGCGCGCATCCTGCCAGTCATCACGATAGGCAGCGAAGAGCAGATTCTGCCGCTTGCCGATGCGCTTGCCGATGGCGGTCTGCGCACGCTGGAGATCACATTGCGCTCCAGCCATGGTCTGACGGCGATTCGGCGGCTGCGCGAAGAGCGGCCCGATCTTTGTGTCGGCGCGGGTACGGTGCTTGACCGTCGGATGATGGATGAGGTGGAAGCAGCTGGGGCCCAGTTCATCGTCACGCCCGGCTCGACACGGGAGATTCTGGAGGCGGGGGTGAGCTGCTCGGTGCCGCTGCTGCCAGGCATCAGTAGCGCGTCCGATCTGATGGAGGGGTATGCGCTCGGCTATCGCCGCTTCAAGCTCTTTCCGGCTGAGGTTTGCGGCGGTGTTGCTGCGTTGAAAGCGTTGGGCGGCCCTTTCACCGACGTTCGCTTTTGTCCGACCGGTGGGGTAACGGCGGCGAATGCTGCCAGTTATCTGGCCCTGCCGAACGTGATGTGCGTCGGGGGAACCTGGATGATCGATAGCAAAAGCTTCAGTGATGCTGACTGGCCAAGCATTCAGCAGCGTACTGCCGATGCCCTTGCCGCATTGGCATAGCGCCGAGATGCCTCGTTCCGAATCGCTGCTACGCTGTCGTTGGTGCGTAGCAGCCGCTATGCGCGTATGATTCGCGCCCTTTCAATCGGATTGCCACACCGGGAGGTGCCCAGATGACCGAGCACGAAGAAACAAGCACTCACGTAACCCATGGCGAAAAGCTGCAGAAGGTCCTGGCCCGCCTGGGCATGGCTTCGCGTCGTGATGTCGAAAAATGGATCGTTGAAGGCCGCGTAAAGGTCAACGGTGCTGTTGCGAGCCTTGGCCAGCGGGTCGACTCGCATGACGCCATTGCTGTCGATGGCCGCCTGCTCAAGCGGGAAGAGGCGAATGAAGTCGTACGGCGCGTACTGATCTACAACAAGCCCGACGGCGAGATTTGCACCCGCAATGACCCCGAAGGGCGTCCGACCGTTTTCGATCGTTTGCCTCGACCGAAAGAGGGCCGTTGGATCAACATCGGCCGTCTGGACATCAATACAACCGGTCTTTTGCTCTTCACCACCGACGGAGAGCTGGCCAATCGCCTGATGCACCCTTCGTATGAAATGGACCGCGAGTATGCGGTACGCGTGCGCGGGGAGGTCGACGACGAAATGATCGAGCGACTGAAGACCGGCGTCATGCTTGAGGACGGTCCTGCGCGCTTTACCGACATCCAGGAAGCGCCTGGCGGTGAAGGGTTCAACCATTGGTACCACTGTGTCGTGATGGAAGGACGCAACCGCGAGGTTCGTCGGCTCTGGGAATCCCAGGGACTGGTCGTCAGCCGCCTGAAGCGGGTTCGTTTCGGTCCTGTATTCATGACGTCGGATCTGCCGATGGGGCGCTGGCGCGAGATGTCGCAAAGCGAAGTGGACATCCTCAGCCAGGAGGTCGGGCTCAAACCGGTTGCCCTGCCGAGCATGAAAGCGAAGGCCAAGGAAAAGATCGACCGCATGCAGCGCAAGGTGGCAAAGCCGCTTGGTCGAGGCGAGCGTCGGCCCCGTGTACTTCGCTCGTCAAATGAAGCTGATGTAGCCGGTTCGGACAAGCCGCGGGCGCAGCGGGACGATCAGGGCGGGCGTAAGCCGCGTGTCAGCGAAGGGCGTAGCGAAAAGACGCGCGGGACACCTGTCGCCGAGCGTCCGGGCGACGCGCGTAAAGGCGGCAAGCGCAACGATGGGACAGGGCGTCCGTCGGGGCCAGGCAAAAGGCCGGCCGGCGATGGGCAGCGTCCGGGCTTCGGGCGCAGCAAACGCACCTGATTGGTGTATCCAGCGCTGCGCAATGGTGTGATGCCATTGCGCAGCGTTTTTGTTTCTGCAGGGCCTGACTACTGCGCATCCAGCGCTTGGCCATTCACTCCGATGCTGTCGGGCCCCATCAGATACAAATAGACAGGCATGATCTCTTCGGGCAGCGGATTGACCTGCGGATTCTCGCCGGGATATGCCTTGGCACGCATATCGGTGCGGGTTGCGCCGGGGTTGATGCTGTTGGCGCGCACCGGCGCGGTTTCATCCACCTCGTCGGCGAGTACCTGCATCAGACCTTCCGTGGCGAATTTTGATACCGCGTAGGCGCCCCAGTAAGCACGTCCTTTGCGACCGACGCTGCTTGACGTGAAGATCACCGAGGCATCTTCGGCGAGCTTGAGCAGCGGTAGCAGGGTACTGGTAAGCATGAACATCGCGTTCACATTTACCTGCATCACGCGCATGAAGTTGTCGCCGGACAGTTGTTCCAGTGGCGTACGTGGGCCGACGATCGCTGCGTTGTGCAGCAGTCCGTCAAGATGGCCGAACTCACGCTCTATCATCGCCGCCAGCTCGTCGTACTGGTGCGGCAGGGCGGTTTCCAGGTTGAACGGGATGACGGCAGGGTGCGGATGGCCGGCCGCCTCGATGTCGTCATAAACACGATTCAGGTTGTCTTCGTTCTTGCCAAGCAGTAGTACGGTCGCGCCGTGAGCGGCGTAGGCTTTTGCCGCTGCTTCGCCGATACCGCGACCAGCTCCGGTTACCAGAATGATGCGCCCTTTGAGCAGGTCCGGGCGGGCGGAGTATTCGAACATCGGATGCCTCATAAATCGTCAGGTAATAAGTGCTCAACATATTCGTGAGCAATTGGGCGGTGGGTTGCTGTTGGTGCTTAACAGCTGCAGAGGGCCCGATCCAGAACTTCCCGAAGCTCCAGCGGATGGTCCACGACTACATCTGCACCCCAGTTGCTGGGGTTGTCTTCGGGGTGGATATAGCCATAGCGCACCGCGGCGGTTCTACTGCCGGCCGCGCGACCGGACTCGATATCGCGAAGGTCGTCGCCGACGAACAGAACCGCAGACGGATCGAGGTTGAGCTGTTTGCAAGCAAGTAGCATCGGCTCTGGATCGGGTTTGCTTCTGGCAACGTGGTCAGGGCAGACCAGTACGGCGGAACGTGAAGCCAGGCCCAGCTGATGCATGATCGGCTCCGCGAAACGCAGTGGCTTGTTGGTCACGACCCCCCAAAGCAGATTGGATTGTTCGATCTCGTCCAGCAGCTCGGCCATGCCGTCGTAGAGATGGCTATGTACGGCGCAGTGTCCCTGATAGCGCTCCAGGAACTCGAGTCGCAGCTCTTCGAACTCGTCTGACAGCGGATCGACGTCAAACGCACTGAGCACCATTGCCCTCGCGCCTCCCGACACCACGTCACGGACCTGTTGGGCAGGGACGGGAGCAAGGCCACGCGCAACCCTCATCGCTTGTGCGACGGCAATGAAATCCGGAGCGGTATCGAGCAGGGTACCGTCCATGTCGAACAGAACAGCGCGCAGGCGCATCATCCCTCCTTGACTGTCTGGATCATGTAGTTGACGTCGACGTCGGCAGACAGTTTGTAGTGCTTGGTAAGCGGGTTGTAGGTGAGGCCGATTATGTCTTTTACGGCAAGTCCGGAGTCGCGGCTCCAGGCGCCGAGTTCTGAGGGCCGGATGAACTTCTTGAAATCGTGTGTGCCACGCGGGAGCAGCTGAAGCACATACTCAGCGCCAATGATGGCAAGCGCATACGCTTTCGGATTGCGATTGATCGTCGAGAAGAACACCTGACCGCCTGGCTTGACCAGTGCACTGCAGGCGCGGATGACCGATGCAGGGTCCGGTACATGCTCGAGCATTTCAAGGCAGGTAACGATGTCGAACTGTTCCGGTGCTTCCTCTGCCATCGCTTCGGCGGTGATCTGCCGGTAATCGATCTCCAGGCCCGACTCGAGAAGGTGTAGCCGCGCTACGGAAAGCGGTGCCTCGCCCATATCGATACCGGTAACCGCCGCGCCCCGCTGAGCCATGGCCTCGCTGAGAATCCCGCCGCCACAGCCGATGTCGATGACCTTTTTGCCTGCCAGCGAAACATGCTCGTCTATCCAGTTCACGCGAAGTGGATTGATCTCGTGCAGCGGCTTGAATTCGCTTTCGCGGTCCCACCAGCGATGGGCAAGGGCCTCGAATTTAGCGATTTCAGCGTGGTCGACGTTGCTCATGGTTCGGTCCGTTTTGAATGCTTGAGAAAAGAAGCTTGAGTCGCAAACGCGAATGTTGCCAGCTCAGGATGCAGTAGGGGCACCTATACGGCCCCTCGTTCATATGTCATATGGTCGCGGTGGTGCAGCCCAATTTCGATTGAGTCACCCTTGGTCTCGTTCTCTGCTTGATATTTTTTCGCCCCATTGGCGGGCGTTTGCGATAACGCGTTGCTCGTCGATCCGAGTCAGTCGGCCGCTGTCTAGCAACTGTTTGCCGCCGACCCAGACATGCCGGGCGGACTCTTTGCTGGTGGAATAGATCAACTGAGAAACCGGATCGTATATCGGTTGTTGGGCTAGGCCGGAAAGGTCGAAAGCGACGAGGTCCGCGAACTTGCCGACCTCCAGCGATCCGGTGTGCTCCTCGATGCCAAGAGCCCGCGCACCGTTGAGCGTAGCCATGCGCAAAGCTCGATGCGCGTCGAGCGCGGTTGCCGAACCGGCCACTGCTTTCGCCAACAAAGCTGCGGTGCGTGTTTCGCCCAAAAGGTCCAGGTCGTTATTGCTCGCGGCGCCGTCCGTCCCGATAGCCACATTAACCCCTGCCTCCCAAATTCGTTCAACCGGGCAGAAACCACTGGCGAGTTTAAGGTTCGACTCAGGGCAGTGGATGACGCTGCAGTTATGCTCGGTTAGCAGTGCGAGATCGTCGTCATTTACCTGTGTCATATGAACGGCCTGGAATCGCGGGCCGAGCAGCTGCAGTCGCGCCAGCCGCGCCAGCGGGCGCTCTCCATGCCTTTGCACGGCGTCTTGAACTTCCTGGGCGGTCTCGTGAACATGCATGTGAATGCCTGCGTCCATCTCCGCCACCAGAATCCGGATATCTTCTAGCTTGTCATCCGCCACTGAATAGGGCGCATGCGGGCCGAAGGCAACCGTGATGCGTGGATGGTGCTTGAGATCATCGAACAGCTCGACGCCCTTGCGTAGCGCTTCATCGGCATCCCGTGCGCCGGGAATAGCGAAGTCGAAAACCGGGATGGTGATCTGCGCCCTTACACCATGCTTATGGACCAGTTCGCTCGCCACGTTGGGATGGAAATACATATCCGAAAAGCAGGTGATCCCGCTCTTCAATTGCTCGGCAATCGCCAGTTCGGTGCCGCAGCGAACGAAGTCTTCATCTACCCAGCGCGATTCGGCGGGCCAGATGTGCTCTTTAAGCCAGCGCTGTAACGGCAAGTCATCGGCCAGGCCACGGAACAACGTCATGGCGGCATGCCCGTGAGCATTGACCAGCCCCGGTGCGAGTAGCATTCCTCGCAGTTCCTGGGTTTCGATGGCGCTGTGCTTGAGCGCCTCAGCACGCGGTGCTATCAGCGCGATGCGCCCGTCGCGAATGCCAAGACCGTGCCCTTTGAACACTACGCCGGCCGGTTCCACGGGGACAAGCCAAGTAGGAAACAGCAGCAGGTCTAGCGGTGCATCGCATTGTAGGGGCATCGGGGAGCCGTGGCTGAGTGGATGGCCTGTCAGTGTAATGGTTGAAGCGACTGGAATGAAGGAAGTGCTGCTGCGCCTATACTGCCGATGGACCGTTGCCACATATATAGGCAACCACGACTTTCACTAGCGAAAGCGCAGCCTCTAACGGCTGCCCGAACAAAACTGAAATAAAC
>NZ_RFFN01000020.1 GCF_003696315.1 Pseudomonas songnenensis
AAGCAAAAGGGGAGCAGCCTCGCGGCTGCTCCCCTTTCGTTTTCTGCGCCCCGATCAGGCTGGTGCGGAGCTGCGGATCAGGTGATCGAAGGCGCTCAGCGAGGCCTTGGCGCCTTCACCGACGGCGATCACGATCTGCTTGTACGGCACCGTGGTCACGTCACCGGCGGCAAACACGCCGGGGATGCTGGTCTGGCCCTTGGCGTCGACGATGATCTCGCCGAAACGCGACAGCTCCAGGGTGCCCTTGAGCCATTCGCTGTTGGGCAGTAGGCCGATCTGCACGAAGATGCCTTCCAGCTCGACCTCGTGCACCTCGTCGTTGGTGCGGTCCTTGTAGACCAGGCCGGTGACCTTCTGGCCGTCGCCTTTGACCTCGGTGGTCTGCGCCATCTTCAGCACGCGGACGTTGGGCAGGCTG
>NZ_RFFN01000021.1 GCF_003696315.1 Pseudomonas songnenensis
AAGGCCTACAAGTGCACGCTCTGCTCCGACCGCGTCTATCACGGCCTGGAGCCGGCCTGCGTGAAGAGCTGCCCGACCGGCTCGATCCAGTTCGGCACCAAGGAGCAGATGCTCGACTACGGCGCGCACCGGGTCGAGAAGCTCAAGGAGCGTGGCTTCGAGAACGCCGGCATCTACGATCCTGCCGGCGTCGGCGGCACCCACGTGGTCTACGTGCTGCAGCATGCCGACAAGCCGGAGATCTACAGCGGCCTGCCGAAGGACCCGCATATCAGCCCGACGGTGGAGCTGTGGAAGGGCGTGACCAAGCCGATCATGTCCGCGGTACTGGGCGTCTCGGTGCTGGCCGGCTTCTTCCAC
>NZ_RFFN01000022.1 GCF_003696315.1 Pseudomonas songnenensis
TCGACGATCTTGGCAACCACGCCAGCACCAACGGTACGACCACCTTCGCGAATCGCGAAGCGCAGGCCGTCTTCCATGGCGATCGGCTTGATCAGGGTAACAACCATTTTCACGTTGTCGCCCGGCATCACCATCTCAACGCCTTCCGGCAGCTCGCACGAACCGGTCACGTCAGTGGTACGGAAGTAGAACTGCGGACGGTAGCCCTTGAAGAACGGGGTATGACGGCCACCTTCTTCCTTGGACAGAACGTACACTTCAGCTTCGAACTTGGTGTGCGGCTTGATGGTGCCCGGCTTGGCCAGAACCTGACCACGCTCGACGTCATCACGCTTGGTGCCACGCAGCAG
>NZ_RFFN01000023.1 GCF_003696315.1 Pseudomonas songnenensis
TTGAGCGCCAGCAGGTTGGTCTGTTCGGCAATCGCGCGGATCACGTCGAGCACGCCGACGATGCCTTTCACGTCCTGCTGCAGGCCTTCCAGCGATTCACCGCTACCACGCAGCTCGCCCACCAGTTCATGGATCTGACGGATGCTCTGGTCCACCACCTGCTTGGCGGCAACGCCCTGCTGGTCGGTCTCCCGCGCCGCCTCGGCCGCGCGCTGGGCGCTCATCGCCACTTCATGCGCCGCAGCGGACATCTCGTTGATGGCCGTGGCGACCTGATCGGTCTCGCTGCGCTGATCGGCCATGGCCTGCTCGGA
>NZ_RFFN01000024.1 GCF_003696315.1 Pseudomonas songnenensis
CCGACGCTGAGCGTGGTGGGTGCGAGTGTGTACGAAGCCGGTTTGCCGGCTGGCTCAACTGGCGGTGATGGACGGGACGTTGCCACCGGCACCTTTACCATCGGTGATGTGGATGGCCTTGACGATATTCAGGAAGTTACGATCGGCACCACTACGGTGGCCATCGGCAGTTTGGTGGGCAGCAGCTTCGTCGGTGCCCATGGCACCTTGACGATCATCTATTACGACGAAGCGACCGGCGTTGCGACCTATGAGTATCAACTGACCAGTGCGACCACCGACGTGGATGGCGTGGCTGAAACCGATACCTT
>NZ_RFFN01000025.1 GCF_003696315.1 Pseudomonas songnenensis
GCCGGCGCCCTCGGCTGGGTTGCCATGGTGTCCATCGGTGCGCTGTATCACCTGATTCCGAAGGTCTTCGGCCGCGCTCAGATGCACAGCGTCGGACTGATCAACACCCACTTCTGGCTGGCCACCATCGGCACCGTGCTCTACATCGCCTCGATGTGGGTCAACGGTATCGCCCAGGGCCTGATGTGGCGCGCGATCAACGA